>NZ_VMKN01000001.1:1476392-2471538 GCF_007483685.1 Litoribacter populi | reverse complement strand
TCCCGTCATACTAAGTTAGAGGTCAGAAAAGTGTTGGTAAATTATCAGAATATTATTTGGTTTGCCTAGTAAGCAGGGCGCTGCTACCAGGTAAAAGCAGAAGGATTAAGAACCGTACCCGTCATTCGTCATTAAAGACTCTTCGCAATGCTGTTCCCTTCTGCTGCTTTTTACCGAAATCAGGACAATTCATTAGGTCAATGAACCTGTTTTAAGTATAGATTGATACGGTAAAAGTCCTCCTGATAGCAACAACCCCATTTGGATCACCGTAAAGTTAACAAGTTTATGCCAAAACCTATACATGTATTTATAGGAGTCGATATCTCAAAGGATAATTTTGATTTTTATTTTAAACCAACTGATGGAAAAGCACTTAAGGGAAAAGTAGTCAACAACGCCGAAGGCTTTCTAGAGTTTTTCTTGAAGTTACCAGAGAATTCTTGGGTGGTTATGGAAGCTTCAGGTCCTTACTATTACCAGCTGGCAAGTTTTCTTTATGACAAAGGAGTGAAGTTGTCCGTCATCAACCCACTGGTTATTAAGAGATTTACCCAGATGCAGCTGAAAAGGACAAAAACCGATAGCGCAGACGCTCACAGCATCGCCACCTATGGAGGTTTGATGGACATTAAACCATGGGAACCATTAAAAGAGTGTTATATGGAGATCAAGCAGTGGTATGTATATAGAAAACAGCTTTTAAAACACCAGCATGCAATCCTGATGAAATTGGAAGCTTTTATAGCCACCGGTTCGGTTAATAAACTCATTAGAAAATCTATGGAGGAGGAGCTTCTAAGGGTGGAAGAAAACATCAAGGATGCTGACAAACAGATGAATATGTTAATAGAAAAGGAAAACGGTGCATTAAAAAAGCAACTGGAGTCCGTACCAGGTATAGGCCCCAAAACAAGTTTACTACTGATAGTAGCTCTAAGGGGATTTGACAGTTTTGAAACCTACAAACAGGTCATATCGTACCTGGGCCTTTCTCCACGAATTTATGAGTCGGGAACTTCTGTGAAGGGAAAAGCAAAGATATGCAAGATGGGCATGGCAGAGGTACGGAAATGTCTCTATATGGCAGCAAGAGCAGCCAAAATACATAATAACACTTGTAAGGACCTTTACCTAAGGCTAAGGGCAAAAGGAAAAGCTCACAGAGTGGCCATGATTGCTGTAGTGAATAAGCTAATCAAGCAGGCATTTGCCATTGCCAAATCAGGTATTGCATATGACAAAAGCTATTCAAACTTCAATGCTGTAGCGAAATAAAATTTGGACTCAAAACTTGACATTTAACACAATTCATTGCGATCCCGACCACCTGAGCTTCCAGAAAGTAATTGTCGGGAGAAGCAATCTAGAGCCGTGAACTAAAAAACGACCCAGATAGCTTCTCCCGACTTAAGCTCTGGAAATACAGAAGAGTCGGGATCGCTATGACGCGGTTGCAGGTTTTAACCTACTCTTTGATCAGGTAAACCTCATGATTTCCTGAGGAGGATAGGAAATAGCTTTTCGAAAACCGGTCGGTATAGATATCCTCTAGTACTGATTTGTCTCCATGTAGGACAGCTACCATCTCGCCCTCCTTATTGATAAAGGTAACACTGGACATTTCCTCCGGAAGGTCAAGTACGATTTCATCTACAATCAGCTCATCCTTTTTCTCCTCTTTGGCCAATGGGAGGACCGAACTTTCGGACATTTTCCATTCCGCTATTCTTTTATCCGGATCTTGTGCATTTATTTATCCCTACTGTCAGCGCCAACATTACCCCTAATACGGCACCTACATTCATTCTGCTAAATATTGACTTTTTCATGGTTTCTGTGATTTAAAGTTTTTGATCATTCTACTTCATATATGCCAAGAAACCTACCAATTCTTAAAATGCCCTTCTGGGGTTCCCTAGGGGCAATTAGCATAAAAAGGCTGTACGGTAATGGACAGTATAGGTCTGAAAACCAGACACTTTTGAAGAAAGAAGAGATTTAACTTTAAGACCCTCATGAAAGAGAAAACGACCGCGACAATTACCCTATATTGCCGGGAAGATGGTTGGTTTTTGCACTGGAACAGCAAAGGTAAATAAGGAACGAGGATAAAAGGATGAGATGAAGAAAACCCTGAAGATCAGGAATGCAAAGTTCCATTTTAGTTTAGTCAGAAATGATTTCTATATCTTTCCATTCCTTTCTGACAATGGTAGCGGAATGGGCATCCATGATGATGTACTCAGCAGAATATTTACCGAATCCTTTATGATGCAGGAGTTCAAATTGGTGGACAATCGATCCAGATGCCGAGTCAAATAAAGTTTTGGAGTTGTATCTGCCTGGAAGTAAATCCATCTTCTTCGCCAATACGGTAGTTTCCGATAAGGACATGATATGGGCTTTTTCGGGAAAATTAACTATATCGGGAAGTTCTATTGGTTTGGCCAGATTTCCATTTTCATCCAATGCCAAATTGAAACTATAGAGATGTTCTCCGCTATTATGGTTGGTAACCATAAAGCAGAGGGAATAACTATATGGAATATTTCCCCGTTCTTTGGCTCCTGGGTTTAATTCAAAAAATCGGTCAAGGTTCACCAGTTGTCCTCCGTTTAATTGGAGCCTGTCATAAAACTCTTCTCCAACTTTTTCAACAAGGACTTTATTCAACTTTTCCACAATTTCAACAGGAAGTTCATCTAAAGAATATGGCTGTTTGGCCACGTAATTGGAATAAGATATTGAAGAGCAAGTATTAGGTACGGAGGAGTCCGTTACTTCCACCAATATTTCCGAAAGGTCTTGTTTTGCGGGGAAAAACTCGTGTCTTCCAGATTTTACCAAGTTCTGTCTCTGGTTTAGGATTTCCATATGATAGCTGGATGTCTCCTCAAAATTCCTGATAATAAAGCTCAATACCCCATCCTCATTTGTATTGCCACAATTGACAAATTGATCATGGTCCTTAAGGATTGTGCAGAATATTCCGGGCAATGGTTTACCTGTCTGTTCATCTAAGACTTTGATTTGGACTTTCATTTGTCCAAAAGCAAAAGTTGTTAAGAAGAGGCAAAGTGCAAAATTGAAAAGCTTCATTAGGCAGATTTATTACTAAAGAATTAAATATAATATAAATCTTAGTTCTCAGCAAGTATGGTTTGCAATGGATGGGGAAAGGTGCTTGTTTAGCTATGGTGTTCAAAACCATAGATAGTAAATAAAGTTAACCTAAGAGTTGCATCTATTTGATCAAAGTAAAACAGTAAGAAATGAGATTATGGAAGACCCGCAAGTTTACAGTGTAGTTCCTGCTATATTACCACCTGACCAATTGTTTGGGCCTTTGTTCCACGATGTTCAGATGAACCATGTTTTTGATGATTCCATAACTTTTGCCGACTGTTTCCCCAAGCGGTCCCCAGAAGAAATCCTCAGCTTATATGAAATTGAAAAGCATAAGAAGGATTTTGATCTGGGTGAATTTGTCGATGAATATTTTGAAATTCCATCACCTATTAAGTGTGATTATGAAAGTGACCAGCAACTGCCGGTCACAGAGCATATCAACAAAGTATGGCCTCTTTTGACCCGGAAATCACAGGAAAATTGCTCCATGTTGCCTGTCCCCAAGTCCTATGTGGTACCCGGGGCAAGGTTTAGGGGATTGTATTATTGGGACAGCTACTTTACCATGCTCGGTCTGCAATGTGCCGGGGAGCATGGATTGATCAGAGACATGGTGGAGAATTTCGCCCATTTGATTGATACCTATGGCCATATTCCCAATGCCAACCGCAGTTATTATATAGCGCGTTCACAGCCACCTTTTTTTGCCAAGATGGTCCGCCTTCTTGCTGAAATCGATGGTCCGGATGTTTTCACAAAATATCTGCCCCACATGCAAAAGGAATACAACTATTGGATGGGCGGGTACTTTCGCCTTTCGGACAGGGAAAAGTGTTTTCGCAGGGTTTTCCTCATGCCGGACGACAGCATATTGAACCGTTACTGGGATGACCTTCCTGCACCCCGCCCTGAATCCTACGTGGAAGATGTGGAAATGGCGCATAGTTCCGCCTCCTTTGGCGTTGAGCCAGGGATCCTCTACAGGCATATTAGGGCGGCCTGTGAATCCGGATGGGACTTTACCTGCCGCTGGTTCAGGGACGAGACCAAAATGGAAACTATCCACACCACAGATATAGTACCGGTGGATCTTAACTGCCTGCTGTACGACCTTGAAATGACTTTATCCCAAGCTTACGGGCACAGCGCCTTTTCAGAGCCTTCTGATTATTTCCTTGAAAAGGCAGAGAAGCGAAAAAAAGCATTGCTGGAAAATCTTTGGGATGATGACCGGAAGTTTTTCATGGATTATGATTCCGAAGCGAATAATCCCACGAAAATAATGTCGCTGGCCGGGGTGTTCCCCCTTTTCTTCAAAATCGCCACGGAAGAACAGGCAAAGCATGTACACAAGCATATTAAAGAAAGCTTTTTAAAGAGAGGGGGAGTAGTTTCCTCACTTCACGAGAGCGGTCAGCAATGGGACTATCCCAACGGCTGGGCCCCCATGCAGTATATGACCTATGTGGCCCTGCGCAATTATGGGTTTGATGACACTGCAGAGGAACTGAAAAGGAGATGGATCGCAAATAATGATAAAGTTTTTAAAGAAACCGGCAAGATGATGGAAAAATACAATGTGGTAGATCCTGATACCGAAGCCGGTGGGGGAGAATACCCCAATCAGGATGGATTTGGGTGGACGAATGGGGTGTATCTTTGGTTGAAGAATAATTAAAAGGGGGCCACTAAGGAGCGAAGACGCTAGGAAAATAGAGGGAGCTTGCCACGAAGGCGCGAAGACGGAATTTTTGAAGCGGACTTACTACGAACCGGATTTTTCCCTCAACACCAAGGGCAGAAATGACGTGGTGATCCACAATGGTAAAAGTGCCAATAGCAATGTTGGTGTGATCCTGGAAACCAAGAAGCCAACAAACCGGGGGGAAATGGTTGCCTTGAAGGAAGTGGCCAGTGACAACGGTAAAAAGGTTTATGAGCTGAAGGCAAAGATTTAAGGGGGGATCTAAGCCTCTAAAGCTAATTCCAATTGGAACAATAATGTATATCTCAGTTTCAATGCTAGGCTTTTTTGGAAAGTCTAAGCCTTATGTTAATTTTCAAATTTTGAAATCCTGTGAAACGAACAGAAATAATTTTACTATTTAGCTGGATTGTGTTTTTTCTTCTAAAAGGGGTATACTTTACTGGGAGTACTGCTTTATTTGTTCTAGCTACTTTCATTTTGAGTTTATATTACCTTATTCAATTACCACGGCATTATTCTAGTTCTAAACCCGAAAAAATCATATCCATAATTGCGGGGATATCAATTGAAACATCTATAATATCAATCCCTTTTAATATTTTTCTTCAAAATTGGTCAGGGCTTCAAATTCTTCCTTACATCAATATTATCTTCACATTATCACTCACGGCCTGGGTTTGTCTAAAATTGTTTCGAAAAAGCAGGTTAGAAAGTAATCTGAAACACATTTTCCTACGTGTTTCAATTGTGTTATTGATCACTTCATTTTTTGCCTTTCGTTTATCCGAATTTTCATTTTACCGGGATACCATTATTTATCTGAACGCTGGAAATGAGGACTTAATAAGCAACATGAAAATGTTCAATTTCCTAGAACAGGCTGAAAGGGAAATTGGTCGAAATAACTGTTACGAGGCCATTGAATATTCCCTCAAATCTTTAGAGGAGGGGTTGAGTTGGCTTTTTATAGATGATGAGGACATCCAAGATAGTGACTTTGAGGAGCTATGGAAAATTCAAGGTGTTAGAGGCTTAAACAATGGCTTTGGAGTCGGAGACTCCTGACTCAGGGTGCACAAGTCGGAGACTTGGCACAACGGGGGCTTTCCGTATTTTCCGCATTTTCCTAATTTTACCTAAGATTCCGTATATTCCGGGTGCATTTGGGAGGTAGATTAAAGTGTTGTTATTTAGGGGGTTGGGTAGGCTTGATAGTGGGTTAAACACGCGTTGAACACGGATTAAACACGCATTAGGGATTACTCGACTTGAAGGAAATTTCAACTTTAATCCAACAATCCAATGGCAAAAGCAAGGGGTATTATCTCCCTGATCGGGACTATTTCGGACATTACATTCTATAGAATGAATGGAAAGTACTTTGCCCGGCAGAAAAAAACATTCAATAGAAAGGCGTTTTGGGATAACGACAGTTACGAGGGAAGCAGAAGGTCCTGCGCCGAATTTGGGACATCAAGTTCCTTTAGTGCGGCACTGCGAAGGGTGTTGTATCCAATGATCTGCACCATACGGACGGGTTATTTCCCTTCCAGACTGACTGCTTTACTACGGAAAGTAATGAAAGGAGATCTGAAAAATGATCTTGGCGAAAGAAAGGTTTTGGAGGGGAATCTTGGCTTACTTAAGGGGCTGGAAGTTTCCACCCATGATAAGGTGTCTCTGCATTTGAGAGGGAAAGTTACTGCGGAAATTGATACCAGCAGGGAAACAGTCATTTTTGATTTCAGCCAAGTAAAGGGCCTGTCTAAAAAGCATCTTCCACCATCGGCAACACATTGCAGGATCATCCCAGGTGTGGTGCTGCTAGGGGAAAACAGCAAGCGGATGGGCCAAATTTTCAATCCTGAATTTTTTCAAGAAAATTTTAAGGAAATACGCAACCTTGGACGGGAGGAAAACCGTATTATCCAGTTCAGTCAGAAGTATTCCAAAATGCTATGCTGCCCCGTTGTGGGGATTTATTTTTACCAGCTCGTCAATGGGGATTATTATGAACTGAAAACCGGTGCTGCCTTACAGATATTGGATGCCGTCAGGCTTCAAAGGCCTGATTTGCCCGAAGATAAGGGGCGCAATTGGAGAGATTGGATCAGGGGGCTGGCATTTGGGGTCCTTTAAAACCCACTTTCCTTCGAGGTTCCCCCGTATCAGTTACGGATCACTTACGGATCACTTACGCATCACTTACGGATCAGTTACGGATATTTCCGAAAATTGACTAGGAAATCGGCCGTAGGAGCTTGGTAAGCTTGATATTGGGTGATTATCGATGGGGGCTTCCGTAGATTTTCTTGGAATAGTTATATAATGAGTGATTAGTTAGCCACAAAGTCGCTAAGGCGCTAAGAAAAATGGAGGAGGCTTGCCACTAAGGCGCGAAGACGCTAGGAAAATAGAGGGAGCTTGCCACGAAGGCGCTATGTCGCAAAGATAAACCTGCCAAGTTTTTCGGGATTTTGATTTAAACGTGGCAGGTTTTCTACGTTACTTCCCAATACAGAACTTACTAAATATATTCGCCAACAGATCATCTGTCGTAATCTCTCCTGTAATCTCACCAAGGTAATGCAGCGACCTTCTGATGTCCATGGCGAGGAAGTCGTTGGTGATTTCGATGTCGAGGCCGTTCAATACATCCAACAGTGACTGACGGGTTTTAACCAGGGAATCGTAGTGGCGGATGTTGGTCACGATGGTGTTGCCGGTCTTGAACTTGTCGAGGTTGACCAGCTCGAGGATCTTGTTTTTAAGGTCATCCAGGTTTTCCTTTTGACCTGCTGAGATGAAAAGGCTGTCGGGGTGCTTTTCCTTTAAGTCACTGATTAATTGAGCATTGGCTTTGTCTATCTTATTTCCTACTTTAAGGAAAGGTACGCCCAGATTTTCCAATTTGTTGACGTCTCGGTTGATTTCCACCATATCGGTGTCCGTCAGGTCGAAAAGATAGAGGATGAGACTGGCAGTTTTCATTTTTTCCTGGGTTCTGCTCACTCCGATGGCCTCTATTGTGTCGGTAGTTTCCCTCAATCCAGCTGTGTCGATGAATCGGAAGATCACTCCTCCGATATTAATTTCATCCTCGATAAAATCCCGGGTGGTGCCTGCAATTTCAGAAACGATGGCTTTTTCTTCGTTCAACAATGCGTTTAAAAGTGTGGATTTTCCGGCATTTGGCTTGCCGGCAATGACAGTGGGAACCCCGTTTTTGATCACGTTTCCTAGGTCGAAACTTGCAATCAACTGCTCAATTACGCGCAATAATTTCTCTATTAAAACCCTCAAATCGTCCCTGCTGGCGAACTCTACGTCTTCTTCCACGAAATCCAGCTCAAGTTCTATCATAGAGGCAAAGTGTATCAACTTTTCTCTGAGTTGTTGTATTTCACCACTGAAACCACCTCTCATTTGATTGAGAGCAGCCTGGTGTGAAGCTTCAGAGTCAGAATGGATCAGGTCGGCTACAGCTTCTGCCTGGGCTAGGTCAAACTGTCCGTTGATGAAGGCCCGCTGGGTGAATTCTCCCGGCTTGGCTGGTCGTGCTCCTTTGCGAATAAAAAGCTTGATGACTTGGTTGACTATATAGGAGCTGCCGTGCGTGGAAATCTCCACCACGTTCTCTTTGGTGAAACTTTTTGGAGCAATGAAAAGCGAAACCAACACCTCATCGATGATTTTTTCCCCATCACGGATGGTACCGAAGTGAATGGTATGGGAATCTTGAGTTTCCAGATTTTTTCCCTTGAATACACTATTGCATAAACTAATGGCCTCAGGGCCGGAAAGGCGGATTACTGCAATTGCACCGACTCCTTGGGGGGTAGCCAATGCCACGATGGTGTCATTTTTTTCGCTTAGATTAAAGCTCATGCTTTAAGGGTTGAATTGTTTAAGTACTGCTTGAAGTGTCTCTAGGAAATTAGCTGCTTCTCTGTATCCTGGCATCTGGGTGATATTCTCCATGGCAGCATCCATGATGATGAAGTTAGGGTAGGAACTTATACGCATTGCTCTTGACATGGATTGCTCGGTGTATTCGTGACCGCGGAAATTGAATTTGCGCTTACTATCCTCAGCATTCATTTTTACCGGATAAAAATTATCGTTTACATAACGGATAACTTCAGGATCGGTAAAGGTACCCTTGTCCATTTTCTTGCACCAGCCACACCAGTCCGTATAGATATCGACCAACACCATTTTAGGGGTTTCCTGATTTTTCTCAACGGCCTCTTCAAATGTCAACCACTTAATTTCTCCTTGCGCTTGGGTGGAAAGGTTAACTGCCAGAAGAAGGGTCAGCGTAAGCAATAGTTTCTGCATCATACTCGAATAAATTTACTTTAATTGGCTTTCGCCAATATTTATCAAATTTAGTAATAAAAACTTTATGCCTTTAGTTCCGTCGGCATCGCGATAGGTTTTCTACTTGTTCTTTTTTGCAAGGTGACGTAAACTATTGCCACTAACAAGAACAATCCTGAAACGCTGGCCATTGCACCCGCAATGGAGCCATCAATAAAGTAGGCAAGATAATACCCGATCAACGAAGTCAGGAAGCCAATCAAAATGGTCAATAACAACATTGGCTTCAATTTTTTGGTGAGAAGGTAAGCCGTGGCAGGGGGCACTACCAAAAGTGCCAATACTAAAATAGCCCCAACTGCCTCGAAGGAACTTACAGTGGTATAGGAGACCATGCCCATAAGACTCAGGTTTATGAAAGAAGTAGAAAATCCTATGGTTTGGGCAAACTGTCTGTCGAAGGAAGTCAGTTTTAATTCCTTATACATAAACCCCACATACAGAAGCACCAAGATCACATTGATGACAGCAATCCATAAGACCCGTGGACCAAGGATGGTGTTGTTTTCAGTAACGATAAGATCTAAGGGAATGTAGGCAATTTCCCCATAAAGCACACAGTCTTGGTCAAGATCAATCTGCCCGGCAAATACCGTGATCAGGATGATGCCGATTGCGAATAGCCAAGTAAATGTGACCCCGATAGAAGCGTCGTTCTGCAGCTTCACTTTGTTGCTGAGGTAGTCGATGATGATAGTGGCAAGGATTCCCAATAGTCCAGCGCCGATAATGATGGCAATTCCTTCACGTTGCCCGGAAAAGAAAAAGGCCAGCACGATACCTGGAAGTACGGCGTGAGAAATGGCGTCGCCAATCATGGCCATGTTGCGCAGGATCAGAAATGAGCCAAGCAAGCCACATGAAATTGCGATCAAGGTTCCGGTCAGGATAATCAGAAATGCGTTAACATCAAAGGTCATTGTCTCTCGGGATTTTGGAGTGATGCGGATCTTGAGTAGGGTAATCTAGAGAAGCGTCAAGTTTGGCTTCCAGTTCCGGAGTAAGCAAATGTTCCATCTTTTCGGCCATATCGTGCACGTGGTCCGGTGCCAGGTTCAGATATTGGGCCAGGTAAAGTTCCCAAAGACGGTGAAGCCTTACTACTCTTTTGGCCTCAACCAATCCGGAAGGGGTGAGCTTAAGTTTTTCACCTTCGAGTTCAATTTTGTTTTCCTGCTCCAATTTTGAAATGTAAGTTCGGGTTAGCTTTTCTTTGCCAGGAAAATATTCCATGATCTCATCTTTCTCCAGGGTTTTGGAATTTTTCTCTAAGGCTTGAAATAATGATTTTAAAATATGGTCCCTATGGATCTTCTGCTGATAATTTCTTTGGTTGTACCATTTGGAGAGGATGCCTTTTTTCCCCGCAAAGAAAAAGGAAGCGAAAGCGATAAAGGAAATAGCCATAACCACCCAGGGCCCAGTAGGCATGTGGGGCACGGCAAAAGAAATGAAAGCGCCGGCAATTCCAGATAGCACCGCAAATAAAACTGCCAACATCAAAATCACATGTAAACGGTTAGACCAAAACCTCGCCGCCGCTGGAGGAGTGATCAGAAGTGCCGCCATTAAAACAACCCCAATGGCTTGAATACCAGTCACAACAGCCATTACAAGTAAAGTATTGAACAGGAGTTTAAGTCTTTTGACCGGAAGTCCAACGCTTTCGGCAAAGCTGGGATTGAAAATTATCAGCTTGAACTCCTTGTAAAACACCAAAATGCATATGATAACCAAAAGAGCCAGAATACCATATACCATCAAATCTTCATAGACTATGGAAATGGCGTTCCCAAAAAGGAAATGGTCAAGCCCAGATAAGGCGGCGTCTCCTGTTTGTTGAAGCTGGGTTAACAATAGAATTCCTATACCGAAAAAGACTGAAAGTACTGCGGCAATCACAGTATCCTCCTTGAGTTTGGTCGAATTGCTGATCCATTCGATGGCATAGGTGGAGATGGCACCTGTAATAAAAGCCCCCAAAACTATCCAGTAGGGGTTTTTGCTTCCGGCAAACATGAATGCTAGACAGACCCCAGGAAGTACTGCATGGGAAATGGCATCACCCAACAGAGCCTTTTTGTCCAAAAAAGTAAATGTACCCACCATGGCAGCGCTGATGGAGAGCAACGTGATGCCTGCCACCACCATGGCCACATTGGGGTCCTGAAATGAAAAAAAGTAAACGAAGTCCTCCATATCAGCTTTTCAATGGGTTAAACCCTTTCTCTTTAATTAATTGTGCTGCGTCAGAAAGTAGACTCAGCTTTCCTCCAAAGGTTTTTTCTAATAGCGCCTCGGTCAAAACCTTCTCTGTAGGACCGGAAGCAACCAAATACATGTTGAGCATGATGATCCAATCGAAGTATTTTGGCGCTGAATGAATGTCGTGATGGACCACAATGACGGTTTTGCCTTCCGCGGTCATGTCTTTTAAGAGGTCGACAATCATGTTTTCGGTGCTGATATCCACCCCGGCAAAGGGTTCGTCCATAAAGTAGATTTCAGCCTGTTGGGCCAAAGCCCTTGCTATGAAAACCCGCTGCTGCTGACCACCGGAAAGCTCAGAGATTTGACGGTCACGGTACTTTTCCATGCCTACTTTTTTGAGGCAATCGAGTGCAAGCGCTTTTTCTGCTTTACCAGGCCGGCGGAAAAGTCCAAGCTTATGATAGGTTCCCATTTGAACGATGTCCAATGCGGAAGCAGGAAAATCCCAGTCCACGGATTCCCTTTGGGGCACATAACTTATTTTCTTCCTGACCTCATTTAACCCTTGGTCAAAGACTTTGATATAGCCGTTGTTGATTTCCAGCAAACCCATAATGGCCTTAATCAAAGAGGATTTGCCGGCTCCATTGGGACCGATGATGCCGGCCAGTGAGCCTTTGGGTAAAGTAAAATCTATATTCCAAAGCACAGGATTTCTTCCGTAACTCACGGTCAAGTCATGAACTTCCAATACAGGTTTTTGAACTTGAGTTATCATGCTATTTAAGGTTTTCTACGATAGTTTCCATGTTGTACATAAGCATATCGGTGTAAGTACCGGCTGGGCCGTCCTTTTCGCCGAGGCTGTCGGTGTAGAGCGGGCCTGCAAGTAGGACTTCCTGACCCCGTCTTCGACAGCCTTCCACCAAAGCTTTAACACCCCTTGGAGAAATGCTTTGTTCCGAAAATATGGCCTTGATCTGATTTGTTACAATAAAATTTACCAGCTTGGATACATCATTCAAGCCGGGTTCGGATAGCGTGGAGAGGCCCTGTAGACCGTGAACGTCCAGTCCATAAGCTCTGCCAAAATAAGCAAAGGCATCATGGGCGGTCACCAATATCCTTCTGTCTTCAGGTAATGCCTCAACCTGCTCTTTCAATCTGGAATGCAGTGAATCAAGGATTTGACTGTATTCTGACACGTTTTGGTCAATGTATTCTGACCATTCAGGCTTGGCCTCCTTAAGGTCAAAGGCCAGGTTTTCGATTGTCTCCTTCCATATCATAGGGTCAAACCAAATGTGGGGATCATATGCCCCTTCGAACTCCTCGTCTTCTAGCAATAGGGTGGGGGAGAGTCGACTTTCGACAGATACCACCGGATTGGTTCGAGAGAATTTTTTCAACACCTCATTCATCTTTCCTTCAAGAAAAATACCCTGATAAATGACCAGATCCGCATCAAAGAGTTTGTCAAGATCTCTTTGGCTGGCCTTGTAAAGATGTGGATCCACACCAATCGCCATCAATGACTGCACCTCTGCGCTGTCCTTCACAATATGCCTTACTGCATCCGCCAGGATATTGGTGGTAGTGACGATGAGGAATTTCTCGTTCCTCTTGCGGTCTACGGATTTACAGCCCATAACTAGCACAAGGATGATAAGGGCGGTGTATTTATTGAAGTTCATTTAATTTCATGTGAATTTAGGGTTGTACTAAGTACTAGGTACTATGTACTATGTGTTTTTAGCAATTGCCCATAATTTTAGCCATTTGGAGTTTCCTATATTTCCATTCTTAACATCACGATCCATTCCCCCATAAAACAACAATGGCCTATTTCCCGCTACCTAATATAATCCGGCAGCCTTCATCTGTACTTAGTACTTGGTACTTAGTACAAAGTTATTGCTGCAACACCAATATATTCTCCGCTACATCCTTCGACATAAACAGCGTCTTCTTATTATCCACTAAGATCTCTAAGGAGCCATCAAATTCAACTTTGTCCAACACCTTTACCCTTGCGCCAATGTAAGCGCCTACTTTGTCGAGGTAGCGGAGGAAGGCTGCGCTGCTGTCCTTCACCGCAACTATCTGACCACCGTCATTTAGAGCTAGTACATTGAGAGGCAATCGAGGTCTGGCCTTTACGTCACCAAACTCATCGGGGATGGGGTCGCCGTGGGGGTCAAACTTAGGATGCCCCAAGAATTCATCCAGGCGTTGTATCAAAATAGGGCTCTTGATATGCTCCAATTCCTCTGCCACTTCGTGTACTTCGTCCCAAGCAAACCTTAGCTTTTCTACCAGAAAGACCTCCCACAAGCGGTGTTTACGAATGACCTGAAGGGCATACTTTTTACCCTCATCGGTGATGTTAACCCCATAATATTTTCGATAGTCTATGACCTTTTTATCCGACAGTTTCCGGAGCATATCGGAGACGGAGGCAGGCTTGGTTTTCATCTCAGCCGAGATGTCGTTAGTGGAGACGTTTTTCTTCCCTTCTTCAGAGAGGTGGTAAACGGCTTTCAGGTAATTTTCTTCAGCAGAAGTAAGCTTGATCATATAGCCCGGATTATAGGGGTGTATAATATTGTTTAGGCAATACTAAAAAAATATTTCCATATAACCTAATCCCATTGTGGAAAACTCATTTTGGAATGTGAACTCGGGATCAATAGTGGCTAAATATAAGTTTAGACCAAACTAAAATAATTTGTAAATAATTGACAACTAGTTGTATATAGAAGTAAGGAAATAGATAAATAGGGAAATAGGAGTGATGTTCTTGCGGGAAAAGGAGTTTCCGGTATGGTTGGATGGGTTTCTGAAAAGGGTATAAAGTTGATAAGTGTGGACAAGATTGGGTTACCCCAATAAGTTATCCACAAGAGTGGTCCATCTAGTGGATTCAGGGGTCCAGGAAATGCTTTCCCCGGGAGAGTTTTGGTAGAAGGTGTGAGCGTGTAATTGCCTTAGGAAATCTAGGCTTGAAGGAGGGTTCAAAAAGTCAAGTTCTAGGCTTGCAGTATACGGTGCTGATATGTCTTTCCATAAAGCATTTGGGCTATGAATTATTGGCTTTCCAAGGGCTAAGGATTCATAAAGTTTGGTAGGTATTTTATACCTAATGCTGGCAATCTGCTGATAAGGTAATAATACTACGTCTGCCATACTGGCAGTAGTTAGAATTTGTGGATAAGATATAGGTGTGGATGAAAGATTATGATGGATGTTCACATTTCCTTCTACCTTTTCTAATATTGTTTGATGGAAACTTTTGAGCGGAACATGGCCTACTATGGTAAGGCGAAAAAGTGGTTCGTGTTGACTCAGATTTAAGAACCAATCAATTGCTTCTTCAACACCATACACTGGGGTGAGCGTACCGTATATTACGAATGTCAAAGCTTGACCAGAGGTCAGTTTGAATGGAGATACTTTGACTGGCTGAATGGTGGTTTTATTTTCAAGGATGGTATAATTATCTCTTAACCCCAATTCAAGTTTGTAGCTTCTTTCGGCTAAGACAAAATGGTCTATAGATGAGAATGCCTTTTCCTCCAAATAGCCAACTGACCCACCCAGTATTCTGCCTAGCCAGCTGGGAAGAGTTTTGTTTGACTTGATGTTAAGGGAGTAATTTTCCTGCACATCATAAATGAGTTTAAATCCCATCCGTTTTTTGAGGTAAACAGCAGCAGGGAGAAGTTCATAGGTGGTTACCACCACTAAGTCCGGTTTGTAACTTTTAACAAAATTAATAAATCTTAATGATGCAGTTAGCCGTGTGTAATGTAAACGGTGGTTGTGCTGGAGGGTGGTGAAAACTATATTTGGCTCGTTCGGTGTATTTTTTGCAAAAAATCCTATGATGTTAACATGGTATTTATTTGTTTCACGCAGAGATAGGGCAAGCTTATGAAAAGCCCGGGTATCGTTGACCGGTTTTAGGACTGATGCGATTATTACCTTCTTCATCTATAGAAAAATCAAACTTAGCGAATCTACCAAATTTTATGGAATTAAAGACGATTATCGAGAAAGCCTGGGACAATAGGGAATTATTGAAAGAAAAGGACGTTATAATAGCTATAAAGACCGTTATCAGTGAGCTTGACCTTGGTACCCTTCGTACCGCGGAGCCAACTGCCGATGGTTGGAAGGTAAATGATTGGGTCAAAAAGGCCGTAATCCTTTATTTCCCTATCCAAAAAATGGCAACCATTGAAGTGGGACCTTTTGAGTTTCACGACAAAATGGCTTTGAAAACTAATTATGCCAAACAAGGTGTAAGGGTTGTTCCTCATGCAATTGCCAGATATGGAGCTTTCTTGGGCAGAAATGTAGTAATGATGCCTTCCTACGTTAACATTGGTGCTTATGTGGACAGTGGAACTATGGTGGACACTTGGGCTACCGTAGGTTCCTGCGCGCAAATTGGCAAAGATGTTCACCTTAGTGGTGGTGTAGGTATAGGCGGAGTTTTGGAGCCTGTACAGGCCGCACCAGTTATTATTGAAGACGGGGCATTTATCGGTTCCCGTGCCATCATTGTAGAAGGTGTGCGGATTGGTAAGGAAGCGGTAATTGGAGCAGGGGTGACTTTGACTGCCAGTTCTAAGATTATCGATGTGACTGGAAGCGAACCAAAAGAATATAGCGGGTACGTACCGGAGAGGTCTGTTGTGATTCCTGGATCCCGTACCAAGAAATTCCCGGCAGGGGAATATCAAGTTCCTTGCGCTTTGATCATCGGTCAAAGAAAAGCCTCAACAGATAGAAAAACTTCACTTAATGAGGCTCTGCGGGAAAACAATGTAGCAGTTTAATCAAATGAATAATTAATGAATTTCAAAAAAAGTATTCTTATCATGTTTGGGGCGGCCACCCTTATGTTTGCCTGTGGTCAGGATGATTCTGAGCAAGGGGACACTTATTATGCCCAAGGGCAATATGAGCAAGCCGTGTCTTCTTATGATAGCTATTTAGAAAAATCCCCCAGAAATGTTAAGGCCCTTTACAACAGGGGCCGCGCCCATGAAGAGCTGGGTAATTTGGAACAGGCAGAAGCCGATTTCAAAAAAGCTCTTGAACATGATTCAAAAAATGTACAGGTGATGATGAGCTTGTCTAATTTATACCAAAAGCAGAAAAACCATTCTGCAGCTTTGTTGTATGCAGACTACGCTACTGAGACTTCCGGAGCTCCGGCCATGGCTAATTTCCTAAAAGCGAGAGCCCTTCATCAATTGGGCAATACAGATGAAGCACTTACTGAATATAGTGCTGCTATAAAAGCGGATAAAGGTTTTTCCCAAGCTTATCATTATAGGGGAATTCTAAAATTGGGAACTAAAAATAAGAAAGGTGGTTGCGATGATTTGAAGCAAGCGGTGTCAATGGGATATGCTCCTGCACAAAGCGCTTTGGACAAATATTGCAGTTAAGAGTTGAAATACTTAAACCAAAAAAGTAAAAGGGCTTCCTGGATATTCCGGGAAGCCTTTTTTTGTGGTCAACTTTGATTGTCTTCATGGCTACATAACTTGTCGGAAGTCACTCTTCCGCTGCCTTTACAGGTTTTGCAGGTTTTCAGTTCTGTTTTGCTGCCCTCGCATTCCGGACAGGTCAACCTTCCTTCTGCATTACACCGGTCGCATTCGTAATATTCGACCAAATTAAAGACGTTTTTTTTGGTTATCATGCCCTTTCCTGCACATCGGCTACAGCCCACGATACCTTTACCCTTACAGTAGCTGCAGTCTTGAGGAGTGTGGGCATGACCTTCACAAGTTGAGCAGGTTTCATATGCATAGCCTTTCCTATCACACAATTGACATGCTCTTATTTCTGCTAAGGGGCCTTCAAGTCTAGTTTGCAGCTCCCTTGCTTCCTCATAATTTTCTCCATTGAAGCCGTTTATTTCCATATATTTCTGCAAGAAATTGGAGCTGTTGTCATATTGCTTAAGGTGGAAAAGGGTTTCCGCAAAATGATATGGCATTTCTTGAGGAATAGGAGCATTACTATCAATGATATGCCTAAAGATGTTGTTGGCCTTATCGTAATCCTCTTTGTCCATAGCATCCTTGGCAGAATTCATCATTCTGGAAGAAGTGCCGAGGTTTGGCCTCTGAGCATAACTTTCCTGCAGATTGCAGAAAGTAAACAGCAAACAGAGAATTGCAAAATATTTATTCAAACCAAATTTCATGATTGTTACTTTTTTCTAGTCGTTTCTCCAAAGAGTCTGGAAGCATAGGGAAGAAATCCAGTCCGGCAAATCTCTCTAAGCTATCCACAGTAATAGCAAAATCCAACAAAGGCCGGTTGGACTTTTCGTTTTTCATCAAAAAGGCAATCGCCTTGTATTCCGGGGGATGGATGTCCAATATCACCTTATAGAAATACTCGGGAACTGCCACCTTGTTTTGACCTAAAGTTAAACTATTTTCCTTAATCACAGGTCCTGTCACCACAAAGATTTGCTCGTTGGCCTGTGCCCAGTAGCGAACCTGATCCTCCAGTTTTTTCCAGATTCCACGGTTAAAACCTGGCAACTGGGGGGACATGTTACTCATGTAGAAGCTTTCGTCCATGGCAGTCTTGGAATAGGTGAAATCACCGGCAGGAGCCAAATGCCCCCGGTCATATCCCGAAAGTCTATAATCTAGCGGAGATGCCGATGAGGTTGAAACGGTCGGATCCTCCCGAAAATTGTTTCCTCTTTTAATTCCCCCGTTGAGCATGTCGGCGGTGAGTTTGTAGCTTACCCAGTAGGCCTGCTCGTTTTCCTCATCGTAGGAAAGGCTATATGCACTGTGAGAAATTAATTCACCGTTTTGATCCACTGAAAAGGTGGGATGGGAAAACTCCGGCATCTCGGTTAAGTCCATAAGAAATGCTTCAAGTTCGAAAACCTCTTTCTCCGAGACTGTTATTGGGGTAGGTTTTTCCTCTTCCTTGCCAGGCTCTGGTTTGGATATCTCCCTGCGGACCTCTGGAGACTTGATGGTTGGACCCTCGAAACCTTTCAGGTAATTCATGGTGTAGATGGTGAGGGAAAAAATTGTCAGCACCAAAAGAAAAAAAATTAGGAAGGAATACTTATTCTTCTTTTTCGGAACCTTTCTTGATCTTTTCGTCTTCGCCATGTCGCTACAAAAAAATGGGATAAAAGTGGATTTGCAAAGTTATGTGAGATAAAAAAAGGACAGAGACTTTAAAAGTAAGTTTTTCGGAAGCTCCTTTTTCGAAATATAGGGGGCTCAAAGAAAACAAAGGAAAGGAAGGGCACAAAGATCGCTATGAGGGAAATATGCGACAACTTGTGAACACGAAGGTTATGGTCAAAAAAGAATTAAGTTTAAAAGTGCTGGGTAAAGTGTGTGGAACTGCATGTGCTTGTTACCAAGTACTTGGTACTTTGTACAATCTAAAATAAACCTCCAACTCTTGACTCCTTTACAAATGTATTGTCTATTTTTGCGGCATGGTAAAAGTAGGTGTGATAGGAGGAGGGGCTGCAGGATATTTTGCGGCTATTACTGCGGCTCAGCAGGGTGCCCAGGTCACTATTTTTGAAAAAAGCCCAAAGACTTTATCGAAAGTCAAGGCTTCGGGCGGAGGAAGATGTAATGTCACTCATGATGCCCGGGAAGTATCAAAGCTTCTAAAATCTTATCCACGGGGTGAAAAATTCCTCAAAAAAGTCTTCCGGCACTTTTCCGTTCCCGATACTATTTCATGGTTTGAAAGCCGGGGCGTAGTACTTAAGACCGAGCCAGATGGAAGAATGTTTCCTGTGACCGATTCCTCCCAAACAATTATCAATGCACTCAGAAATGAAGCCGAAAAGCATGGGGTTGTCCTTCATTCCAAGACTCCTATAGATAAAGTTGAAAATGGGTCGAGTTCATTTGACCTTTATTCAGGAGAAAGTAAATACACCTTCGATAAAATCATCATCACCACGGGTGGTGGTCCCAAAATCACTGCATACAGCATTGTAGAGCAATTAGGTCACAAAGTCGAACATCCCTTACCATCTCTTTTTACATTCAACACCCCTAACGAAAGTATCAAAACTTTGCCGGGTATAAGTGTGCCTTCTGCACATGTTAGACTTGAGGGGAGCAAACTGGAATATACAGGGCCTTTGTTAATAACCCACTGGGGAGTAAGTGGTCCGGCGGTATTGAAGCTTTCTGCTTTCGGGGCCAAGTGGCTTGCGGAGAAAGAGTATAAGGCAAAAGCCCATATCCGATGGGATAGCGGAATAAATGAGGAGGATATAAGAGCTCAACTTACCATTTTCAAAAAAAATCACCCTAAAAAGAAAATTATTTCAAATCCTTTGTTTAATTTACCTTCCAGACTTTGGGAGCACCTTTGTGAAAGAGCATCCATTGAAAATACTGCTTTGTGGTTAGATTTACCTAAAAAGCAGTTTAATAAGCTAGTAGAATGTCTTTTTAATTATGTACTTACCATTGAAGGCAAAACTACTTTCAAAGAGGAGTTTGTCACCGCGGGTGGGGTTGAGTTGTCACAAGTCGACCCCAACACGATGGAGAGTAGATTAACCCCGGGCGTTTATTTTGCCGGTGAGGTATTGAACATTGATGGAATAACGGGCGGCTTCAATTTTCAGGCCGCTTGGAGTACGGGGTTTTTGGCAGGAGTTTCAGTAATAAAATAAAAACATATGGATAACAATTCTACAAATTTAGATTACCAGTTGGTTTTGGATATGGCAGAAGGAGACAAGGACTTCGAAAACGAGCTCTTGGATGCCATCATTACTTCTGTTCAAGATTTAAGGGATAAATATTCTACGGGCTTGGACAATGCGGATGATGAAATGATCATGCAGGCCCGACATAAAATCAAACCTACACTTTCCCTGTTTGGACTCGATAAGTTGACTAACATTCTTAACGAAGGGAAGGAGATAATCGAGGGACAAGGGTTTGGTGCTCCTGCCATCCAGCCCCACAGGGAGGAATTTATGATTGCCACCGGTGAACTTCTTGAAGAGTTGACCAGCATTCAGCAATAAGAATTAATTATGTGAATCTCGAAGGAAATCAGTTAGCTGTCGAATATTCAACAGTAACTGACTTGTGGAAGAAGCTTTCTTCTTCGTTCATGTTAAATTTATCTATTAACATGAATCCGATTAGCAGCATGGTTGCTGCTAGGGTGATTTTAATTTTCATTATTTAAAAATTTAAGGTATAAAATTTATTCAGTTCAAAAAGGCTTCTGAGAGGAATTGGGGTATTAACCGCAATACTGATTAGCAAAGTTCCATCCTGCATAAAATAAAATAAGGATATCTGGAACTGATCGCTCCGGATTATCATTTTGATACAAAAAATAAGCATGCCTTTAATAGAGTCTTCAACTTACCAGGGTCCACCGGCCTATCTTTTTAATGGTCATTTTGAAACCATAATTCCAAGTATTTTTAGAAAAATTGAAGGTGTAAAGTATCACCGTGAGCGGTTCAACACAACTGATGGTGATTTTTTGGACTTGGATTGGTCTAAAGTAAACAGCAAAAAACGTCTTATTATATCCCATGGCTTGGAAGGTAGTTCCGACAGGCACTACGTAAAAGGATTGGTAAAATTAGCCAATTCAAAAAACATGGATGCTTTGGCTTGGAACAATAGATCCTGTAGCGGTGAAATAAACATTGCTCCCAAACTTTATCATCATGGAGCTTCTGATGATTTAAAAGCTGTAATTGACCATGTCATTGCTCAGGGTAGCTACAATGAAATTTACCTTACTGGTATAAGCATGGGTGGAGCCCAAACACTAAAATATTTGGGTGAGTCAGGCCGAAATCTGCCATCTCAAATTAAGAAAGCGGCTGTATATTCCACTCCTTGTAACCTTGCCTCGAGTGCGGCAACCTTGAAACTCAGAAAAAATGCTTTCTATAAGAAAAGGTTTTTAGGTAAGTTAAAGGTAAAAATGATCAATAAAGCCTCACAATTTCCAGATTTGATTGATTTGCAACTTCTGGAAAAGGTTAACAATTTTGACCAGTTTGATACTCACTTCACAGCGCCATTGCATGGTTTCAGGGATGCTTCTGATTTTTACAAATCTGTAAGCGCCGATAATTGGATGACTGAAATTCAGATCCCTACATTGGTGGTCAATGCTTTAAATGATCCCCTTCTTGGCGATGCATGTTTCCCAGTTGAACTTGCGAGGAATCATCCCCATTTGTTTTTGGAAACACCAAAGCGTGGCGGCCATACAGGTTTTGTGCTCAAGAAGCAGGAATTTACCTGGGTAGAAGGTCGGATCATGCAGTTCTTAAAGGATTAAAATCTCTTCAGGGCCATTTCGGCGACGGTGTTTCCAATGGACAAAGAACTCGTCGCTGCTGGAGAAGGTGCATTGAGCACATTTATAGAATGCATGCTTTCTTTTATGCTGAAATCATCCACCAAGCCACCATCACGGTCACAGGCTTGGGCTCTTACTCCAGCGCCACCATCTACCAAGTCGTCTTCGGTCAATTCTGGAATCAACTCCTGAAGGGCCTTTGTGAATGCTGCTTTGGAAAAAGATCTATACATTTCGCCTATTCCTGTTTTCCAGTATTTCCCTGCCACTTTTTGGAATCCAGGCCAAGCCAATGATTCGGCAAGTTCGCTCAAGTTGACATCAGAACGCTTATAACCTTCCCGTTTGAATGCCAAGACGGCATTGGGGCCAGCTTCCACGCCACCTTTCATCATGCGGGTAAAATGCACGCCTAGGAAAGGAAAATTGGGGTCTGGGACAGGGTAAATCAGGTTTTTGACAAGATACTCCTTCTCCGGTTTCAATTTATAATATTCACCTCGAAAAGGAATGATCTTTACGTTGGACTTTTCTCCAGTTATCATCTCGGCAATTTTATCCGAGTAAAGCCCCGCACAATTTATCACCAAGTCTGCACCATAAACATTGTTGCTGGTGATGATTTCTACTTTTCCATTCTTGGTTTTGACTTTTGTTACTTTTTGACCCAAATGGATCGTACCGCCTTTATCCTGGAACTTTTTGGCGTATGCTTCAGCAACTTTTTTGAAATCCACGATACCGGTCTGAGGTACATGGATGGCCGCCAGTCCAGCACAATGAGGTTCATATTCTCGGAGTTCTGTGAGGCTGATTTCTCTAGTTCCTTCTAAGCCATTTTCTATCCCTCTTTTAAGTAAATTATTGAGGAGGGGAATTTGGTTTGATCTAGTTGCCACTACCACTTTGCCTGTAAGTTCAAATGGAATATTTTCTTCTTCGCAAAACTGGATTAAATCATGATAGCCTTGGATGCAATTAGAGGCCTTAAGGGATCCAGGTTTATAATACAGTCCTGAGTGAATCACACCGCTGTTGTTACCGGTTTGATGTTTGGCTAGTTCAGGCTCTTTTTCCAGTAAGGTAATATTTAAGGATGGATTTTTTTCCAAGATCTTCAATCCTGTAGCCAGTCCTACGATTCCTCCTCCGATGATGATGATGTTTTGCAATGTGATGTGGGTTTAGAAAGAACAAATATAATCAAAACAAAAAAAAGCCTCCCTGGTTAGGGGAGGCTCTTTTCAAAAATTCCTCTTTACTTTTCCGTAATCGTGACACGGCAAAAAGAAGTAAAAATTAAAAAAGGTTGTGTAGTGGTTAATCTTAAGTGGTTTTAATCCTTTTTATTAGGGTTGGATACTTCTGGGAATTTATCATCTTCCCTGTATTCATCCTCTTTTGGAGGTCTTGGACCACCGCTATTGGGATCCTTCTTTTTTTTCTCTTCTTCTTTCACTTTTTTCTTGTCCGGAATCGCAGGACCTTCCAAAGCTTCCAGTCTTTCGATATCCTTACTTGTAAATCCTAAAATTTGGGCTTTTGAAAACCCTTTTGAATAGAAGCCTAGATCAAAATCATAGTTCAACATTCCCATAAATTATTCCTTTTAAATTCTCAATATTTTTCAGTTCCTATGCTCTAATGCTTCGAATTATATTCCAAAAGTATTCCAAAAATCTGAAAATACCATGGGATCTGTGATAAAAAATAAAGGAATTTTCATAAAATAGTTTTATCAAAAACGTAAGTCACTGATTTTAAAAGTTTTAAGAGGTAATTTTTCATTCGTTTATGGAAATCGAGTCTTTATATGCCTTATCAGGTTATAAATTTTCTTTTTAGAAGGGCTTTTTTATCGGGATTTCTGCCTTTAAATGCTTTAAACATATCTTCCGCTTCCTTACTTCCGCCTTTTTCGAGGATTTCATACCTTAATTTCTTGGAAAGGCTAGTGTTAAAAATTCCCTCCTCCCGAAAGGAATCGAAGACGTCAGCATCCAAAATTTCGGAATACATATAACTATAGTAGGATGAGGCATAACCTCCAGAAAATATATGCGAAAAATAAGTACTTCTGTATCGGGGAAGGATAGGAAGGTAGTTTTTCAGTTTTTCGTTAAGCTCCGTCTCAAATTGTTCAGGGGAGAAAACCAATGGAGATTTTTGGGTATGATAGGCCATATCGAGGTAGGACGCCAATAGATACTCCGTCAAAGCAAAGCCCTGATTAAACCTCTGGCTTGCTTTCAATTTGTCTACCAACAATTCGGGGATCACGTTTCCTTTTTGAGCATGAAAAGCATAACTCTCTAAAACTTGTGGCTCCATTGCCCAGTTTTCCAGAAGTTGTGAAGGCAATTCCACAAAATCTCTTGGCACAGCCGTGCCTGCTAGACTTTCAAATTTTACATTGGAAAGGAGTCCATGAAGCGCATGTCCAAACTCGTGAAAAAATGTATTGACCTCGTCAAGCGTCAACAAACTAGTGGATCCAGGAGCAGGAGGGGTAAAATTGCAAACAATGGAGATAACAGGTGTCACACGTACACCTTTTTCATATTTCTGGGCCCGATACTTGGTCATCCAAGCTCCACCTTGTTTTGTGTCGCGAGCGAAAAAGTCCATATAAAGTAAGCCAATGCATTCACCAGATTTTTCTTTGACTTCATAACACACCACACCTTGATGATAAACGGGGACCTGATTCAATTTTTTGAATTCAAGGCCAAATAATTTGCTGCAAGTAGAAAAGATGCCTTGTTGCACATTGCCCAGGGAAAAGTATTCGCTGATTTCCTTTTCATCCACCTCATATTTCTGTCTCCTTATCCGCTCAGATAAAAAGTACCAATCGTAAGGTTCCACACTATTTAGTCCCATTTCTTTTGCAATTCCCGCTAACTCCTCATATTCCGAATTGGCCTGCTTAATTGCCGAGGGCCAAAGGCTGTCTAGCAAGTCATAGACAGTGGCAGCATTCTTAGCCATTGAATCTTCAAGTGTGAAATCAGCATAATGTTGAAAGCCCAGCATATCGGCCTTTTCCAACCTCAAGTCCACAATATTTTTGATGAGTTTATCATTGCGAGCTTTTCCTCTTTGAGTATAGGCCAGCCAAATTTTCTCTCTCAAGTTTCTGTTTTCGGCATAAGTTAGGAGACTTAAATAGGTGTTTTGATTTGGGGTGAAAAGGTAGGAGTCTGTGTAACCTTTACTTTTTGCCAGTTCTCCAGCTGCATCAATGATGTTATTAGGGAGTCCATTTAATTCATTAAAATCACTGATTAGTAGCTGATTATTATTTGTGTCTTCAAGTAAGTTTTGCCCAAATTCCAAAGTGGCTTTTGCCAATTGACTGTTGATTTCCTTGAGTCTTTCTTTTTTCTTTTCAGGCAACCCAGCTCCATTTTTTTGAAACACATTATAGAATTTCCTCAAAAGCATTTCTTCTTCTTTCCCCAAGTTTAATGTTTCCTTTTCTCTCCACAGTTGCTCAAAACGTGCAAATAGCTGGACATTCATCTTGATGGCATCCCCGTGTCTGGAAAGAATCGGATTCATTTTTTTGGCGGTTTCCTGAAGTTTAGGACTGGTTCGGGCAAGGTTGAGGTTTGAAAAAATGTTCAGTATCTGTCGGATTTCCTTTCCTGAATCCTCAAATGCGATAACCGTGTTTTGGAACGTAGGAACCTCATTGCTTTGGGCTATTTGGGCTATTCGGTCGGCTTGCAACTTCATGCCATGAGTAAGAGCTTCTTCAAAATGGCTGTCTTTGATAAGTTCAAATGGTGGAAGAGAATAGGGGGTGTCAAAAGATTGCAATAATGGGTTCATATAGATTTTGAATTGATTAGTTGAAACTACAGGATATTTATGGGATTGGTCAATGTTTTGAGGCTTTATTGGAAATAATAAGAACTCCGATATGATTGTTTTGGATAGAGGCACCCATTTTAGCATCATTTATCAAAGGGCCCATGGAATGCTCGCTGCAAAAATTGCCGAAAAACTTGAACCTGCCTTGAGGCCGCCCGCCAAATATTGGTTAGAAACATTGGTGGCTATAGCCGATCACGATGACGGCAGGAGAGAATGGAACGATGATTTCCACCTCAATGAGCATCATTTTCCCAAGGATTTTACCGAGTATCAATTTGACTATGAGCAAGTCACCAGAGTAGTTAATACAGCCGAATGTAAATCTTCCTGGGTTTGTTTGATGGTTTCCATGCATTTAGTAGAGCTGTACAGCGATCTGGAGGAAGCTGCAGAATTGATTGATGATGAATTAAAACGGCAAAAAAATCTTAGAGAACAGTTACATCTTCCAAAAGATGATGCAGAGGCTTACTATAGGATTGTAAAATGGTGTGATGAACTCTCACTGAGAATCTGCAAAGAGCAGTTTCCGGACAATTTCCCTGGAGAATTTTTGGAAAAGTTGCCACGGGGTAAATCCTCATATTTAGGAAAAAAGGCTGATTTGGTAGTCTACCCCTGGGTTTTTGAAAAGGAGAAAGTATGTTTCGAATATGAGTTTCGAAACATCCCCAAACGGGAATACAAGAATGATTCAGACTTGAGGCAGGAGCTTAACAAAGCCAAAATAAACACCTCCCCAGTTGAGTTCAAAAGGGGAGATGCCACTAGATTATTCAACGTAGAGCACCAGCCCTTTTAGGTATTCGGTTTCTGTGTGATAAATGTTGATAGGGTGATCGGCCGGTTGTGAGAGGTAATGCAAGATTTTCACATTTCTACCCACCTCAATGGCTGCGGCCGTAACCGTGTTGGCAAACAGTTGCTTATCCACTACCTGAGAACAGGAAAAAGTAAACAAGATTCCGCCTGGTTTTATATGCTTGAAGGCTTCTGCATTTAGCCTTTTATATCCCTGTACTGCATTATGGCGGCTTTTAATATTTTTGGCGAATGCCGGAGGGTCGAGAACAATCACATCATAATCAGCATCAATTTCACGGATATACTTTACCACATCTGCTACAATTGACTGATGCAGGCCAGAATGGTTTGGGTTCAATGCGACGTTCTTATCTGTCAACTCAATAGCCTTCTCGGAGATATCCACAGAATGGACCTCTCTTGCTCCCTCATTCAATGCAGCGATTGAAAATCCCCCAGAGTAACAGAAGGTGTTCAAAACCTTTTTATCCTTACTATATTGGCCAAAAAGCTTTCTGTTTTCCCTCTGGTCAATGAAGAAGCCGGTTTTCTGACCTTTCTCCCAATCGATTTCATATTTATCCCCGTGTTCCAAAACCTGATTGGTTTCGGGTTCGCCAAAAAGGAAACGGTTTTCGGTTTCCACCACGTTTTTCGAAAGGGTTTCAGCACTTTTATCGTAAACAGCTTTTAATTTTTCACCTATGACCTCCTGAAGGGCAGTAGCTATATCCTCAATGTGGCGGTACATACCGATGCTGTGGGTTTGGATTACCGCTGTTCCGTTATAGAAATCGATGATCAACCCCGGTAGCATGTCTCCTTCACCGTGGACCAGGCGAAAAACATTGGTTTGGCTGTTGTTGGCCAAGCCAATGTTGTGGCGCATTCTATAGGCATTTCCGAGTTTTTCCACCCAGAAAGCCACATTTATTTCTTTGTCTTCAAAACTGATCACTCGAATCATGATGGACCAATTTTGGAAATGTCCGATCCCGAGAAATTCCTCCTTGGAGCTGAGAACTTTCACCAATTGACATTTTCCAAATCCTCATCTCTTCTAGCAATGGCGCCTGAGAAAACCCAGTGGTGACGTCTTTTTAGTGATATTTCCTTACCTTTTTTAAGATATACTTTCGGGTACATATTTTTTTGTTTTAATTTTTTTAGGCTTGAGGAAGGATCCAATTAGCATTCCTGCGGCACTTATAAATAATGCGATAACATGTGGGTAGACGGGTAGGGGCACCATCAGCAATAACAAGTAGGAACCTGTGCCCATGAAAATTGCCATCACCGCCCCAAATCGGGAAGCTTTTTTCCAATACAATCCGGCCGTCAAAGGAACGAATAATGAAACGAGAAGCAATATACTTGCATCGGCCACGAGTTCATAAATATTGGCTTTCCAGGATGCCATGAATATGGCTACGACTGCAACCGCAATGACGGTAATTCTAAGCACCCAAAGAAATTGCTCATCCTTCCAATTTTTTCCAAAAGTCGGCTTGATGAGGTTTTCAGAAATGATGGCCGCTGGGGCCAATAATCCCGAGCTGGTAGTGCTCATAATTGCCGAGAGGAGGGCTCCAAAAAACAGCACCTGTACGGTCAGCCCGCCATGTTGAAGTACCATTTCTGGAAGCAACATTTGTTTGTTTTCTAGGTAAATTTCCGGATATAAAACCTTGGCACCAAGAGCTATAAATAGGGGTAGCAAACCAAAGCTTAAATAGAAACCGCCTGCCATATAAGTGGATCGGACGGCAACCTTTTCCGATTTGGCGGACATTACCCTTTGATAAATATCCTGGCTGGGAATACTTCCTAAACCCAAAATCATCCACGCCCCAAGGTAGTTAACCCAAGAGTCCCAACGGGGTTCAGGAAAGAATTGAAAACTTCCCTCTGGTGCGGATTCCAAAATGGGCATCACTCCACCTGCCTGATTCGCTACCATGGTGGCTACCCAAAGCAATCCGACTACAATCATGGTGGTCTGAATAAAATCGGTAATTGAAATCGCCCACATGCCCCCAAGGAAAGTGTAAAATACTACGATGGCGGCACTGATTATAATTCCAGTAGTCAGGGGAATGGATACAATGGCTCCAAGGATAAGACTAAGGGCTACCAATTGAGCAGCCACATAACCGAAGTAGGCCGGAACCATAAATAAGGAGGAAAGGAATGCGACCCTTTCGCCAAAAAGCTTTTTGAATACATCGCCGAGCGTGAGCACATTCATCCTGTACATGGGACGAAGATAGAACATGCCGAAAAGTATCAGACAAAGGGCCCCTCCAAATGGGTCTTCCATTACTCCCTGCAGGCCATGGTCCAGGTATTCGGATGAGGCCCCAAAAATGGTCTCAGACCCAAACCAAGTGGCAAATAGGGCAGAGGCACTTAGGAATAAAGGAAGTTGCCTGCCCGCCAAAACAAAGTCCTTAGAACTTTTTACAAGTTTTGACGACCAGGCACCTATGCTGACCGTAATCAGGATGTAAATGATTACAGCGGTTAGTAACAATTTATTTTAAGCCTTTTGGTACATTTTTTCTCTTAGGGCTTTCACTTCCTCACTTTCCAAGTAATCATCATACGGCATGCGACGGTCAATAGTCCCGTTTGGCGTAAATTCGATGATCCTGTTGGCAGTTGATTGCACGAAAGCATGATCAAAAGATGAAATAAATACCGTGCCATTAAAATCAATGATGGCGTTGTTAAAGGCGTGAATTGACTCCAAATCCAAGTGGTTGGTAGGTTCATCCATTACAAGAAGGTTAGGGTTTTGAAGCATCATTTTGGAAATCATGCAACGAACTTTTTCACCCCCAGATAGAACAGATGATTTTTTCAGGGTTTCCTCGCCTGTAAATAGCATTCTTCCCAGGAATGTCCTCACATAAGCTTCTTCCTGATTGGTAGAATATTGTCTTAACCAGTCGATTAGGTTCTGGTCAGAGTTGAAGTATTTGCTGTTGTCATTTGGCAAATATGCCTTATTGATCGTCACACCCCATTTGAAGCTGCCTTTCTGAACAGGAAGGTCATCCATGATGGTTTGGAAGAATTTGGTAACCGCCTGTTTGGTTTTGGAGATGAAGGCAATCTTGTCTCCCTTGTCCACCATGAGGTTTACATCCGTAAAATAAACCGTGGTATCATCTTTAAGTGAAAGTTCCTCAGACATGAAGATCTGGTCACCGGCTTCTCTTTCAGGTTTGAAAATGATGCCGGGATATCTTCTTGTAGAAGGTTCAATGTCATCCACATTGAGTTTTTCAAGCATCTTCTTCCTAGCAGTGGCCTGCTTGGATTTGGCCACGTTGGCGGAGAATCTCTCAATAAAGGACTGAAGCTCCTTTCTTTTCTCCTCTGCTTTTTTGTTCTGATCGGTTTTCTGCTTGGCAGCCAATTGGGAAGACTCGTACCAGAAGGTATAGTTACCAGAATATATTTTGATTTTTCCAAAGTCAATATCCACGATATGGGTGGATACTGCATCCAGAAAGTGTCTGTCGTGAGAAACCACGATCACCAAGTTTTTGAAGTTGACCAAGAAATCCTCCAACCAGTTGATGGTGTCTGAATCAAGGTCGTTGGTAGGTTCATCAAGAATCAGGATATCGGGGTTGCCGAAGAGTGCCTGGGCCAAAAGGACCCTTACTTTCTGGTTACCGGCCAGCTCCTTCATTTTCATGTAATGCAAGTCTTCGCTGATACCAAGGCCAGAAAGCATGGATGCAGCATCTGATTCGGCGTTCCAGCCGTCCATTTCTGCGAATTCACCTTCCAGTTCAGAAGCTCTAATTCCATCGGCTTCGGAAAAATCCTCTTTCAGGTAGATAGCATCCTTTTCTGCCATGATTTTATAAAGGTCTTTATGGCCCATGATCACGGTTTTGAGGACTTCCACCTCATCAAATTCAAAGTGGTTTTGGGAAAGCACAGCCATTCTTTGGCCGGGGGTGATGTTAATTTGGCCCGAGGTGCTGTCCTGGTCTCCGGAAAGGATTTTCAAAAAAGTAGATTTACCGGCTCCATTGGCACCGATCACACCGTAACAGTTGCCCGGGGTGAATTTTAGGTTTACATCTTCAAAGAGTGTTCTTTTCCCAAATTTGAGGGATAAATTATCTACTGAAATCATTTAAGTCGTCGCTTTTTTTTGAATTTGCAAAGATAAGAAATTTGGATGGAAATATAAGATGTGAGTAGAAGGGTTTGAGTAGAGGGAAGGTATAATAGAAATAAGGAAATCAAAAGGGACACAGAGTTACTCAGAGTTTAAATGGAGTTTCGCAGAGTTTCCTTATTCCCAGATTCTCTAGCGGGTTTAATTAGAAAAAGTGTCAAGTAAACTTAAGACTTGATATAAGAAAATAGTGGAATTTATGCATGGTGAAAATAGGGTTGTATGAAATATACTAATAGGAATGCTAATTATTATTGGGAAATATAAATTTATATCTCTGACATTAAGTAATGTAGATTCTAGGCAAGGTTTTTTTTAATCACTTGTTTTGCAATAAAAGGAAGAACTGCTACCTTTGCAACACTTCAAACGAGAAGGAATAAACGGAGTGGTAGTTCAGCTGGTTAGAATGCCTGCCTGTCACGCAGGAGGTCGCGGGTTCGAGTCCCGTCCATTCCGCATAAAAATATTGTCAATTTATAACACATTGGAGTGGTAGTTCAGCTGGTTAGAATGCCTGCCTGTCACGCAGGAGGTCGCGGGTTCGAGTCCCGTCCATTCCGCAAAAATTACTGTAAATTGACAACACTGGAGTGGTAGTTCAGCTGGTTAGAATGCCTGCCTGTCACGCAGGAGGTCGCGGGTTCGAGTCCCGTCCATTCCGCAAGCCTTAGAATTGATTTTCTAAGGCTTTTTTTGTTTTATGAGAAGTTGTTTAGAAGTTGATTGTCCCTGCGGGACGGTTTAGGAGGTTAGATCCCGCTAATTTGCTTTCGTTGCTCTGTTTCGTTTTTTTAGAAGTTGATATCCCGACGCTACGCGTTGTGGGAGATTTAGGGGGTTAGTCGCGATGCGTGGCGAAGGGGTGCAGTTTGGGTATGATGCTGCTGGAATCATCAAGAGTTGACCCCGGCAGGCCTTCATTACCTAAACCTCTAACCCGTCCCGATTCGCGTCAGCGCTAATCGGGACATAAACACCTAACCCGACAAATCAAATTTCTAAGTTCTCCGCATCCACCAGCTCCATCATTCCTAAACCCTTCAACCTTCTCGATATGCGCAGCACCCATCGGGAAATAATCTCCTAAACCACCAGAAATCCCTATCTTTGGTCTTCTGATAAATAAACGAAATGGTTTCAAAGCTCGACATTCGTACTGTAAATGTAGAACGGTATATTCTGCCCTTGCGGGAAGGGGGTTCTTTGCCGGCCTTGGCTGATGCTGATGATGGGTTCAAGTATGTCATCAAGTTCAGGGGGGCAGGTCAAAGGGAAAAAGCATTGATTGCAGATTTGCTTGGAGGGGAAATCGCCCGGATGCTAGGGTTCAGAATTCCTGAAATAGTTTTTGCTCAGCTGGATGAAGCCTTTGGGCGTTCTGAGGGGGATGAGGAGATTCAGGATCTTCTCAAGGGTAGCCAAGGCCTGAACCTCGCGCTACATTTTCTTTCGGGTTCGGTCAATTATGATCCGGTTGCGATGAACATTGATGCGGAACTGGCATCGAAGATAGTCTGGCTGGATGCCTTTATTACGAATGTGGATCGTTCTTTTAGAAATACCAATATGCTCATTTGGAAAAGGGAGCTTTGGCTTATCGATCATGGGGCTTCGTTTCTCTTCCACCATTCCTGGACCAATTGGGAGAAGCAAGCAAAGAGTCCGTTTCCTTTAATCAAGGATCATGTGCTTTTACCGGCTGCAGCAGATCTGGAGCAGGTTGACCAAGCCTTTTGCGCTTTGTTGAAACCAGAAGCAATCCATAAAATTGTGGCGACCATTCCGGATGAATGGCTGCTGGCAACAGGAGAATCTGAAGATCCAGAGGAAATGAGATCGGTGTATGCGTCTTTCCTTACCACTAGACTAAATCATTCCGAAACTTTTGTTAATGAAGCTAAAAATGCCAGAAAAGCACTTGTATGAGTATGCCGTCATCCGGGTGGTACCTCGGGTAGAGCGAGAGGAGTTTATAAATGTGGGAATACTGTTGTGCGCATGGAAAAGCAATTTTCTACAATGCAAGATTGCCCTCAACCAGGAAAAACTTAAGGCCTTGGACCAAGAAGCAGACCTTGAACTATTGGAGGATCATCTCAACTCTTTTGAAAAAATCTGTACGGCTTCTCCAGATGGCGGCCCTATATCCAAATACGATCTGGCTTCCCGCTTCCGGTGGATGACAGCCGTCAGAAGCTCCATCATCCAAACTTCAAGGCCACATACTGGGCTGACTGATGATTTGGAAGGGACGTTAGAGAGGTTATTTCGGGAAAACGTTTTATGATCCAGTGGAGCGAGTTGGATTGGTTTAGGAGGTTAATGTCCCTGCGGGACGGTTTAGGGGGTTAGATTCCCTCCAATTGCCATCCCTAAACTTCTAACCCTTCCTGATGTGCGCAGCACCAATCGGGATATAAACTTCTAAACCACACAAAGTATTTCGCTCTTTCTCAATCATTTTTGAAACAGCCAGGGGAGTATCAGGTTCTAATAGGTAAGACTTTCGGTTATATTAATTTTAGGGCTGTTTGATAGGCAGAGTTCAATGTTTCATCCCTGAGTTTTAAGCAAATGGAAACTGTGTTGCAAACAGAATATTATTCTTAAAATTAATTTTTATCTTTGTCATCAGCTTAAAACTTTTACTATGGTATTAGAATTTGAAAAACCAATTGCCGACCTAGAGCAGAAGCTTCAGGAAATGAAAGACTTGGCCCAAGGCAAGAGCATTGATTTATCAGCAGATATACAGTCTTTGGAAGAAAAAATAAAGGCTTTGAAAAAAGAAACTTTCCAGAACCTCACCAGATGGCAGCGGGTTCAGTTATCACGTCATTCCGACAGGCCTTACGCCCTTGATTACATCTACGAGATTACCCAGGATTTTATTGAGATCCATGGTGACCGTAGTGTCAAGGATGACAAGGCTATGATAGGTGGTCTTGGTGATATCGATGGTCGCTCAGTGATGTTTATTGGACAGCAAAAAGGTAGAAATACCAAACAGCGTCAGGAAAGAAACTTTGGAATGGCCAACCCAGAAGGGTATCGCAAAGCTTTGAGGCTGATGAAGATGGCCGAGAAATTTGGAAAACCAATCGTAACTTTAATTGATACTCCAGGTGCCTTTCCAGGTCTTGAAGCCGAGGAAAGAGGGCAAGGAGAAGCTATTGCCAGAAACCTTAAGGAGATGTTCAAGCTTACCGTACCGGTTATCTGTATCATAATAGGTGAAGGTGCCTCAGGTGGAGCTTTGGGTATAGCCATCGGTGACAAGGTATTTATGCTTGAAAACACCTGGTACTCTGTCATCTCTCCGGAGTCTTGCTCTTCCATCTTGTGGAGAAGCTGGGACTATAAGGAGCAAGCAGCTGAAGCCCTCAAGCTTACGGCGAATGACATGCTTTCCAACAAACTTATTGATGGCATCATCGAGGAACCACTTGGTGGGGCACACAAGGATATGAAAGCCATGGCAAAGAATTTGAAAGAAGCTATCACAAAAGCCTTGACCGAGTTGGATAAAATGAAGCCTGAAAAACGCATTGAGTCTCGAATCAATAAGTTCTGCGCTATGGGCGTGGTAAATGAATAATTGAATTAATATTTTAATCAAACCTCTGTTTTAAAATCGCAGAGGTTTTTTTATTTAATAGCTATGAATCTACATGTGATTGATACCGGTTTTTTTAAACTGGATGGAGGAGCAATGTTTGGCGTTGTGCCCAAAGTTTTGTGGGAAAGAACCAATCCGGCTGATGAGAAAAATCTTTGTACGTGGGCAATGAGGTGCCTTTTGGTGGAAGAAGGTGACCGATTAGTCCTTATCGATAACGGCATTGGAAACAAGCAGGATGCAAAATTTTTTAGTCATTATTACCTTCATGGAAATGCAAACCTGCATGATTCGCTACATGGTGCCGGTTTTTCCGCAAATGACATCACAGACAATTTCCTGACACACCTCCATTTTGATCATTGTGGGGGAGGAGTTCAGTATAAGAATGGAAAGATGGACATGCCTGAGATGGTTTTCAAAAATGCCAAGTATTGGAGTAATAAGGACCATTGGCAGTGGGCAACCGAGCCAAATGCCCGTGAAAAAGCCAGTTTTCTAAAAGAAAACATCCTTCCAATCCAAGAAAGTGGTCAGTTAAACTTTACTGACATGGAGTCAAAAAAGCTGTTTGACGGCTTTGAATATTTCTTTGCTAACGGTCATACTGATAAGCAAATGATTCCGAAAATCAACTATAAAGGGCATACTTTGGTTTTTGCTGCTGATCTTTTGCCATCAGTTGGCCATATTCCGCTTCCATATGTAATGGGCTATGATACAAGACCTTTACTCACTCTAGATGAAAAGAAAAGATTTTTGGAGGAGGCAGCCTCCGAAGAGTATGTGATCTTTCTGGAACATGATTCTGAAAACGAGTGTTGCACCGTGAAAATGACAGAGAAAGGAGTAAGACTTGACAAAACGTTTAAGCTTAGTGAAATCTAAGAAGAAAATTGGAATTGCTTTATCGGGGGGTGGTGCTCGTGGGGTTGCTCATTTGGGAGTGCTAAAGGCTCTTAATGAAAAAGGTATTTTTCCTACCAGGGTGTCCGGTACTAGTGCCGGAGCCATCGTGGGTAGTATGTACTGTGAGGGTTATTCCCCCGACGATATCTTTGATATCATTGTACACACTAAATTCTTTAAATTCCTCCGACCTGCAGTAAGTCTTGTAGGGATTCTTAAAATGGAAATATTGGAGAAGTTATTTGCTCAATATTTGGAGCATAATGATTTTGCCAAACTCAAAATACCTCTTACTATAGCTGCAACAGATATTTGCAAAGGCAAAGCCGTTTATTTTTCCGAAGGAGAAATTATTCGGGCAATCATGGCCAGTTCATGTATCCCAGGCATGTTTGATCCTATTTTGATCGACGGAAATTATTATGTGGATGGGGGAGTGTTGAATAATTTACCGATAGAGCCTTTGGATGGTGTATGTGATGTGATCATAGGAGTTAATTGTAATCACCTACCGGATTCACCTAATATTCAAAACATTAAGAAATTGATAGAGAGGACGGTGATACTTTCCATGAATTTCAATGCCTATAGCAGAAGGGAAAAATGTGATTATTTTATCGAACCTACGGGAATGGCAAGGTTTGGGGCTTTTGATATTAAGCGGGCAAAGGATATTTTTACGGCAGGATATGAGGGTGGACTAGAATATTTGGAAAATACACCTTCCCTTTTAAAATTAGCATCCGCACAGTAAACATTATGATGAAATTATTAGCAAAGTTTGTTTTATGGATTGCCGGCTGGAAAGTGGTCGGAGGTTGGCCGGAAGGCCTCAAAAAGGCCGTCTTGATAGCCATTCCCCACACTTCCAATTGGGACCTACTCTATGCCAGAGCGGCGTTTTTTATAATGGATGTGCCGGTGAGGTTTACTATAAAAAAAGAAATTATGGTGGGACCCCTGGGCTGGTTAATCAAAGCCTTAGGAGGGATCGCCATTGACCGGAAAAAGGTGTCAGGTAAGCGTAAGCAAACCTACACTGAAGCTATGATCAACATGCTCAAACAAAGAGACGAGCTGGTAATCATGGTGACTCCAGAAGGAACCAGAAGTTATGCCCCTAGATGGAAGACAGGGTTTTATCACATAGCTATGGGGGCAGATGTGCCTGTTGTGATTGGGTTTTTGGATTACAAGAAAAAAGAGGCTGGTATAGGACCTGTAATTTATCCTAATGGGATGATTGATGAGCAAATCCAGGAAATGATGGCTTTTGGACGGACAGTGACTGGCAGACATCCAGAAAAAGGCATAAGATAATCGCATTTAATAAACATTTTGAGAATAGGTCTATTTTATATAAAAAGTAGACCTATTTTTTTATGATCAAAAAAGGGATTAGCAAAATCAAGAATTTCACAGCCTTCCAGATTATTAAGGAAAGCATTAAGGATTTCACTGGAAGTGACTCCATGACCTTTGCGGCAAGCACTGCTTTTTATACCATTTTCAGCATGCCGGGGCTTCTCATCATTGTTCTTACGATTGCGGCTGCATTTTATAGCGAGGGTGAGGTGAGAGAAGAGATGCTCAATCAAATAAGTGAAACCCTTGGTAGCGATAGTGCGGAGACTTTTGACATGATCATGCAAAACGCTGTTGTGGATGAAACCAGCATGTGGGCCAAAGTGGTGGGGATTGGAGTTCTAATTTTTAGTGCCACTACGGTATTTGTAAGCCTTCAAAACAGCATCAACCATATCTGGCACATTCGTCCAAAACCTGAAAAGGGCCTGCTCAAATTTATCATTAACAGAGCTTTAAGTTTTTCTATGGTGGCTTCCATTGGGTTTGTACTTATCGTTTCCCTTGTAGTAGATGCTTTGATAGTTATATTCTTCAGGTATTTATCCAATTTGATTGATGAAGGCACATTATGGTTGGCCTCAGCGGCAAATTTTTTGGTGGCCCAGGGAATTCTGGTTGTAATTTTCGGCCTGATGTATAAAATACTTCCCGACGCCAAAGTGAGGTGGCGGTATGTATGGATGGGCGCCTTTGTGACCATGTTGATGTTTGCATTTGGTAAATATTTACTCAGCTTTTATATGGCAAATTCAGACGTGGGAAGTGCGTATGGTACAGCGGGCTCATTAGTTTTTGTTCTGATTTGGATTTATTATTCCGTGGTAATTTTTCTGTTCGGTGCCCAGATCACTTTCTACATCGCTGAAAAGACCGGTGGTAATATTAAGCCACTTAAGGAAGCTGTCAGGGTTGAGTTGATGGAAGTAGATTGGAAGAGTGGGAAAATTATTAAAAATGCGGAGGATAGGGATGAGGAGCAGGCTGATCAGGATGAAAAAATAAAGCCGCAGAGACGTAAAGGGGAAAATTAGTAAGAGGTTTGAGTAAATGTAAGAGAGAAAAAAGGCGATCGTTAAGATCGCCATTGTATTACTTTATTTTCTTGTTATGATCAGCCTCCTCGCGGTGAGTCTTGCTTTCATCCTTACCTTCTATCTTTTCGTCTCCGGTTTTATGGTCAAAGTGATGGACTTCTTTTTTCAAGACTTCATCACCTGACATCCTTTTTTTTGTAAACACTTTTTTGAATATCAGAAAAAGCACTAAGGCCACACCGAGAATTATAAGTGCTCCATACAATAGAGTCATATTCTTGCTATTTAGTTACACAAAATTTAATTGTTGATAAATAAATAACAATAAAAATGCCTGAAATGTTAATCTCAACCATTTTATTTAATTTTTCACCAATTTAAGGTTAAAATAAACTCCCTTGTACTGCCGCAGTTTTGGGAGAGGCCAATGAGCCACGTAGCATCACATGAAGCAGCCTAAGAAATCCATGCTTCCAAGTTTCACTGTTGATTTTTATATCATTTCTGTCCATATCTGCTGGTCCATATAATCTTTCAAACCCGATTAACATTGACCAAATGGTATAAAAAGTAATTTCTGGTTGAAGATCAGGTCGCATGCTTCCATCTCTTACACCTTGTGATATCATTTGAATTCCAATCTTTGCCGGCTCATGCTGTAGATCCAATAATTTAAGAAAGTTAGGACTCTCCATTATTAAAGGATCAATTTTTTCTCTGCTTAATGCATGGTTATAAAGGTTCATGATTCCCATGAAATTGACAATGGCATCATGATACATGGTATTTTCCCGGATATAAACGAAATAGGTCTCCACCAACTCATCGACAATTTCGATACCTTTCTTAGTTTTACCTTTTAAAGCAATTTTTGAAAAAATATCAGTAAGCTCATCGTAAGCCTTTTTGGTTACAGCCATATACAAGTCTTCCTTATTTTTGTAATAAAAATAGATCAACCCCTTACTCATTTTTGCCTGCTTGGCTACATCGTCCATTTTTGTGGCATGGTAACCCTTTGCCGTGAAAAGTTTGATAGCTGCGCTGAGTATATCTTTTTCCTTTTGCTGTCTTTCGTAAACACCCATTTTAATAGAATTAGCTGCTTAAATATAGTTTAGATTTCTTGAATCTAATTTAATTTCTTTAACGAATTAAGGGGAAATATTTCAACTTCCCCTTAATTCATCTAGACAATCTCTATGATGTAATAATTCTTTTTACCTTTTTGAATAAGCATATACTTATCTTGCAAAAGATTAAAGTTCAAATCTTGGTTTGGATCTGCTAATTTTTGCTTGTTGATGCTGACCCCTCCACCTTGGATCATTTTGCGCGCTTCCCCCTTTGAAGAGAATACAAGCCCTTGTACTTTATCGCCCAATAGATCCAGCACATTCTCGGCTTCTTGAAATGAGGTTTTAGCCAGTTGTTGTTGAGGAACCCCATCAAACACTTGAAGGAATGTACGCTCGTCAAGCGAAGCTAAATCTTCCGTTGATGATTTTCCGAAAAGAATGCTAGAAGCTTTTAGAGCCATTTCATAATCTTGATCGCTATGAACCATAATCGTTACGGCTTTGGCAATTTCCTTTTGCAACACTCTCAAATGTGGCGCTTCCACATGTTCCTTTTCTAGGCTTTCAATGGTTTCCTGATCTAAAGTAGTGAAAATCCTAATGTATTTTGCAGCATCCTCATCCGACACATTCAGCCAAAACTGATAGAATGCATATGGAGATGTCTTTTCTGGATCCAACCATACACTTCCACCTTCTGTCTTTCCAAATTTTGACCCGTCAGCCTTTGTAATCAAAGGGACTGTCATGGCATGTGCACTTCCGCCTTCTACTCTTCTGATAAGTTCTGTCCCGGTTAGGATATTGCCCCATTGATCGGAACCCCCAAGTTGTACACTACAATTCTTCTCCTTATAAAGATGAAGAAAATCATAACCTTGTATAAGTTGGTAGGAAAATTCAGTGAAAGAAAGACCATTTCCTTCTTCTAGACGTCTTTTTACGCTATCCTTAGACATCATATAATTAACGGTGATGTGTTTGCCAATGTCTCTTATGAATTCCAGAAAGGAGAATTTGGACATCCAGTCATAATTGTTGACCAATTCGGCGTTGTTGTCACTCTGAGCGTTGAAGTCCAAAAATTTAGAAAGTTGTTTTTTCAGTCCTTCAATGTTTCTATCCAAAGTTTCAGCGTCCAAAAGGTTTCTCTCTGCAGATTTGAAGGAAGGGTCGCCTATCATACCGGTTGCACCACCAACTAAAGCTAATGGTTTATGGCCAGCCCTTTGAAAATGCAACAAAGTCATAACGCCGACAAGGTGGCCTATATGCAAAGAGTCTGCTGTGGGGTCAAAACCAAGATAGGCCGTGGCCATTCCTTTGGCCAGGTGCTCTTCGATTTCAGGAGTCATGTCCTGCATCATGCCTCTCCACTTCAGCTCTTCAATAAAATTATTCATAGTGTCTGTTCGTGCTTTTATAAATAAAGCTGCAAATATACATTTTGCAGCTTAAGAAATGAAGGATTTTAAAATGCTTTCATTGCAGGATATGTTAGTTTTCGTGGCGGTCCATAACCAGAAGAAGCTTATTGTTTTTTGGACTTATGGCCATTCTGGAAATGTTTGAATATCCATGTATCTCCACTTTTCCCAATTTTTGCCAATCACCGTTTTTTCGTACGTTTTTGACATACAGTACATCATCTTTGGACATAAGAATCTGATGTTTGTCTACCCAGATGAAATCCTCGGAGTCGGTCAAAGTCAGACCAATAACCTTTCTAGTCCTTTTTTCAAGATCGTAGGCCATAATTTCATAAACCGGTTTGCCGTCAATAACCACATTGTTTGCCTTGTTAATGTAAGTAATCTGGTCGGTTTTGGGTCTTTTTCGAATCGAGCGGCCGATGTTTTCAGCTATGGTTACCACCTCTTCGCGACTGTAAGGGTAAATTAATTTGTGCGGCTGTCCTACGATAAACATGGCGGCCTTGTTATCATACCAGTCATAATATCCCACAGGAGCGATATCATCATACAGCACCTCAGGTTCTCCCATGTTGATGGGGTAGAGCCACAAGCGCTGTGTACTGTCTTCCTCTACAGTAACGGCTGAAATATACTGCCCACAGTCCGTCAGGGATGGGGAAAATTCACTCTTGGATTCCGTACGGGTTATGTTGGTGAATTTCTGGGTTTCAAAATTAAAGAGAATTATATCATGGTAACCAGTTTCGTCTTGACTGGAAAATACCATCTGTTTGTCATTGATGAATCCTGGCTGATTGTCGTATCCTTTTCTATCAGTTATTTTTTTGGCTGAACCAGTGTCAACTTTAAAGTTTCCAAGTACTGGAAGGTAATTGGTCTCGACTGAAATAATGTCTGTTGAACCTTGGGCAATCACTTGGATATTGATTACCAAAACTAGCCCTAGAGTAAACGCTATTAATCTACACATCAATCTTATAAAATTATTGAAAACCTAAATTAACAAATAGGGGTTGAATTTAGGTGGAGAAATTAAAATTATATGCTTCGAAGGACTTGGAAGAGTTAAGAAATCTGCAAGACCCATTGGCTGATAAAGCCGTTAAACCTTTAATTGACAGACCAAATCTAATTGATACTATTAACGAATGGAAAAAGATTCCAGCACAATTGCCGGGAAATTTTCCGACCGAATTGGCTTCATTTTTTGAATTTTATCAAAGTGATAACACCTTATTGGAGCTTCCAAAGATTTTAGCCAGCCAATCGTATTTTGCTCGTGAAGGGAATAAGTACCTGGCATTATTGGGCTTAAACAGCCTTCCTTACTGCTATGCTTTTGCCGACGGTGCCCAGGTGCTAGCTAGGTCTAAACGAATACTTAACCATCCAGGGGAACGACTCCTAGAAACCGCGTGGTTTGTAGTCGATTCTTTTAAGCCGGGGGCATTCCTTCATGAAAGTGGTCCACTTTTATCAATAGCCAAGGTTCGCTTAATTCATGCTATCTCCAGGTATTTTATAAAAAATCATGATCGTGGCTGGAACCCATCTTGGGGGCTGCCCATAAATCAGGAGGATATGTTGGGTACTAACCTAGCCTTCAGTCTGATGGTTTTTAGGGGACTGAGAAAAATGGGAAAACCATTATCAAAAGATATAGCAGAAGCCCTACTACATTATTGGAAAATAATTGGACACTATTTGGGCTTAGAGATTAAATATTGGCCTGAAAACATGGCTGAAGCCAGTTATTTGGAAAAAGCGATTAGAAAGCGACATTTGAAAGCATCCGCTGAAGGTCAGATTCTAATGAAAAACCTGTTAAGCTTTTATGAAATGGGTAAGCAGCCCTTTGCGCCCCTGTCCAAATATCTGGTCCGATACTTTTTAGGACCAGAAATATCCGATTGCTTAAAGATTTCCCAAGGGCCAATCCCGGAAAATTTAACCCCTGTACTTTTGAATTTAAGTTTTACCCGTCCATTTTATACCAGCAGCCATCAAAAACTAGCATTCGAACTTCAAAAACAAGCTAAGGAGATCTTTGGGAGAACCGTACAGCTTTCTTTGCCCAAACTCACATAAAACTGTTCAATATCGTACGATTTTATGTATTCTAACCGTGCAGTAAGAATTACCAAAAATGCCTGTATTTATCCTAATGGCCTATTTTTTCTAATGGCATTCTTTTCGTACTTTTCTGTACGGAATGAAGCAAAGCATTCAACATATCGCACGGAAGTTCCCACTTGAGCTACTGTTTTGGGTTAGCGCTCTTATACTAATTTGGTATTTAGAACCAGCTGGTGACTCCCATTTCTCTCTGTGTCCGCTAGACATGATGGGCGCCACCTGGTGTCCAGGTTGTGGCTTGGGCAGGGCAATGAATCTGCTTATGCATGGAGAATGGATTGCCTCATTCAAAATTCACCCCTTGGCCGGATTCGCTTTTGTGGTAATCTTGCTTCGGATAATTAATTTGATTAGAAACATTAAAATTTATTATTATGGCTAATGTATTGAGACACCTGCCCGAATTGGAAGGTATGGAGCTTGGGTATATCCAAGGTATCCTGAAAAACATGAATGAAGAGCAAGCGCATATGTTTGCCCAGGTCTATAGGGCCCGTCGCAAGGATGCCCAAATGGTGCTGATCCTTTCCCTGGTTGGTTTTGTGGGGTTTGCAGGTCTTCACCGTTTCGTTCTTGGACAGATAGGCTTAGGTATCCTTTATTTATTGACAGCAGGTCTATGTTTTATTGGTACCATAGTCGATTTAGTAAATTATAAGAGTTTGGCTTACGAATATAATGTGAAAGTAGCTCATGAAACACTTTCCATGATGTCCCATATGAACAACCCAGAAAACCCAGCTAGTAATGAACCGATTATTTAAAGTTTGTCTATACGGCATATTCGCACTCTTCCTTTTTCCTTCATTTGGGTTTTCTCAGATGAACACTCTTGTCGATATAGAGAAGACCTTCCATGATGTTGAAGAAATTGAAATTATAGGAGGCCCTCTAGAAGTAACATATGAAGGCAGGTCAAATGATAAAAATGTGTTTCTGAACGCCTTCTTGGAGTCAAATAGGGATAACAGTCATGATATAAAATATACTGTCTCAGGGAAAAAGTTGAAGGTGGAGCTTGAACGAAAAAATACTGGAAATGTGAATATGAAAGGATTCATTAGCCTTACTGGTCCTGAGCGAGTTAAAGTGAATATCAGGTCAAGTTCCGGGCGAGTATATCTCAGTGGCATTAATCATCGCAGTGCGGAAGTTAGGGTTAGTTCTGGCCGAATGGAACTAAGTGATATTATGGTTGACAAACTTAAAGTGACTTCTTCTTCCGGTCAAATCAAAGGTCGGATGATAGGCGGAGATGTTGAAGGGTCAGTTTCCTCAGGAAGAGTAGAGTTGGAAGGAGTTGACGGTAATGTGGACTTCAAAGCTTCCAGCGGCAGAATTAGTCTAAAAGAGGTCAACGGGATTGTAAACGCTACAGTTAGCAGTGGCTCAATCAATTTGCAGGATATCAATGAAGTAGGTAATTTGTCTGTTTCATCCGGCAAAGTGAGCGGTAATAATGTTGGTTTAGGTCCTAATACTAACCTTAAAGCCAGTTCCGGCAAAATTGATATCACCACAAGTAGTGAACTTTCAGATTACAACTTTAACTTGAGTGCTGGAAGCGGAAGCTTGGTTGTAGGAAATGTGAAAACTGGCAAAAGACTGAATTTGGACAACGGTTCAAATCATACAATTTCCGGAAATGTAAGCTCTGGCAAAATCAGTATTGTAAAGTAGTAGGTGAGAGACTTAAAAAAGTTCGACGATAAAACAAAAAGGGATGCTTTAACGGCGTCCCTTTTTGTTTTGTTTAAAACTCCAAGCCAACATACGGCTTTTTTTATGGCCTTGTGACATGTCAACGATGCGATATTTAGCGCCAATATTCTCAACGCTTCTTATCAAAGATGGGAGGCTATCCTTTTTTGAAATCAAGGAAGTAAACCAAGTACAGTTTTCCTTGAACTCAAGACTTTCCCTGATCATTTGAGAAACAAATTTCTTTTCTCCTCCTGGACACCAGAGCTCGTTGTTTTTTCCTCCAAAATTTAGGGTTCTTGGACTGATTTTAAGGTTCCTATTTTTTCTTTGGGTACCTTGGATGGCTTCTTTTGCCGAAGAATGAAATGGGGGATTGCAGACAGTGAAATCTATTATTTCGTTTTCATTTAGGATATTTTTAAAAATATGTGAAGCGTTAGGCTGATGCCTCAATTCTATTTTATTCGAAATTGAGGGGTTTTGGGTAAGAATTTTAGCTACATTTTTTAGAGACTTTTGATCAATATCTGATGCTAAAAAGCGCCACCCAAAAAGGCTTGTTCCCAACAAAGGGTAAATCCCGCTTGCCCCAGTGCCTATATCCAAGCCAATTAATTCAACTTCGGAGTCAAATAAGTCTCGGATGTAGTACAAATAATCTGCCCTCCCTGGGATGGGAGGGCAGAGGTGTCCCGGTGGAAGATCCCAGGCTTGAATATGATGATAAGTCAAAAGCAGTGCCCGGTTTAAGGCCAGCACTGCTTTTGAGTCAGCAAAATCGATTGAAAGGTCTCCATAAGGATTGGGTTTAACAAATGCTTTCAAGGCTGGATCAGCCTTCATAAGTAGCATAAAGTCATATCCAAACCTATGAATGTTATCAGGGTGTAGATTTTGCTTAATTTTCCTCATTTACTGCTTCCATACCATATAACTCCCTTCCGCCTTCTTCATATTTGTCGCCTGGTAACCAAAATGGGCTTTCGTCCATATCTGCCACATGTTGTGCTGACAATAGATAGCTCTTCCAGTATAACATGGCATAATCAAGGTCGAAATTTTCAACTCTATCAGCCTGCTGGTGATAATACTTCCCGATTTCATCATCAAATGCTGTGAAGCCTAAGCTATAAGTTGGAGAAGGAATACCCTTTCTGGCAAAGTTCACATTATCAGACCTATCATATAAGCCTTGCTCAGGTGAAGGGTCAGGTGTGGGTTTCAAGTCAAATGCCCTAACAGCTTCTTCTATCAAAGGGTCAGCAGTCGTTCTGCCCAGACCAATCACCGTGATAAGGCTGGTGTCATTGTATCCGCCGTTGTCAATATTCATGTTGAACACAATATTTTCCAACGGAATTAAAGGATTGTCGGCAAAATAAGCGCTACCCAATAGGCCTTTTTCCTCGGCTGTCCATGCACCAAGTAACACCGATCTTTTAGGTGGGTTTTCTGCGAAATATTTGGCGGCATTTATTACAGCTACTGTTCCCACAGCATTGTCTCGGGCTCCGTTATAGATAGAATCACCTTCTGCATTTGGTTGTCCTACGCCGATATGGTCATAATGGGCCGATAGCATGATGTATTCATTTTTCAATTCTGGATCGGTTCCTTCGATTACGGCGACTACATTTCTACCTTGGATCCGACGGTTCACTTTTCCTTCAATGGTTATTTCCGCTTCTGTTTTATTTCCTTGATTAACTGAAGCATAATGCTCTCCACTTAAATCTTTCAACCAAATGTAGGGTAGGGAGGATTCGTCTTCAGAAGCATCGACAGTCATTTGAATTCTATTCAAATAATTGGTCAACATTCCCCAAGGGGCAGTAGGGGCATTGAACATTTCAATCAATCCTGCTGCTCCATGTTCTTTAGCTAAAGCCTTCTTTCTTCTGCCCAGAGCCATCAACTCTGCAGGGCTCAATTGGTCAGGAGCGCCTACTTTAACTACCACGATTTTCCCATCTACGTCAATATTTTCGTAGTCACCTTCTAAACCATGGCCAGCGGCTACCATGGTGAAGGAACCACTTAAGTCATTGCCATCTAGCACCAAAATATCGGTGCCTTGCTCGTATTTTTGGCCATCAATGGTAACCTCACCTTTTGAAGGAGGACCTGAAACCCGGAATGGCACAAATTGATAAAAACCATCAGCTCCATCAATTTCTTCGGCTCCATAGCGCCAAAATTGCTCTGCTATGTAGCGGGCTGCAAGGTCAATTTCGGGCCGCATAGGATCCCTGCCTTTCATCTCATCAGAAGCCAGGTATCTAAAATGAGAGAGTGCCTCCTTTCTTTCAACGGATTGTTCGATTTTCTCCTTGTGATCTTGGGCAAAAGCCAAGGAACAGGAAAGTAAAAAACTTAAGGTAAAAAGGTATTTTTTCTTCATTTTTCAGATTTTAGTAACACCCCTAAATATAAGTAAAAATGTCGATAAGCCTTATTTTCTGTTTTTATCAAGGGATTTCTATAATCTCAGGGGCTTCCATTTTTTTAAGGATTTCCTGGAAATAAGAAGGCAATGGAGCTTCTACTTTTATTTTTTCCTTTGTGAAAGGGTGAATAAACTCTACCTGCAAAGCGTGAAGCAATAGCTTGTGTAGGTCAAATTGACTTCTAAAAAACTTGTTTTGCTTGTTGTCACCATGTGAGGTGTCGCCTACGATGTAGTTTCTGAGATGACCTAAATGCCGCCTAATCTGGTGGGTCCTTCCCGTATGCGGAAAAGCTTTCACCAAAGAGTAACGGCTGGTCGGATGTTTTGGAGAGGAGGGAAGGGGAACTTCAAACTGAGCAATTTTCCAAAAGGACGTTTGGGCTTCCTGCATCTCCTCGCTCTCCTCTTTCTTCAATGGATAATCCAAATACACTTTATCATCACTGAAAAATCCCCTAACAAGTGCTAAGTAATACTTTTCTATTTTCTTTTCGGAAAACTGTGTTTCGAAAGCACTTGCGGCTTCCGATGACTTTGCAAAGATCAACACCCCGGAAGTGGGACGGTCAATACGGTGCAGCGGATAAACCCATTGCCCGATCTGATCGCGTAGCAACTGCATGGCGAATTCAGCCACATCGTGCTTGGCAAGTTTGGTGCGATGAACCAGCATTCCTGAGGGCTTGTCAATAATAATATAATGTTCGTCTTCGAAAAGAATATTTAGCATATTGTCCCAGATCCTATTGTTTCATCATCTCTATACCAAGCCACAAACTGACCGGATGCAATACCTTTTTGAGCTTGGTCAAATATGACGTAAAGGCCATTTTCTTTCATGATCAATGTGGCTCCTGAAAGTGGTTGCCTATAGCGGATTCTGGCCAAATATTTGGCAGACTCCCCAATGGCTAACTTTAGGTCATTTCTAACCCAGTGGATATCTTCAGTTTTCACGAACAATCCTTTCCTCATCAGTCCAGGATGGTCTTCACCGAGACCTGTATAAATGATATTGTCTTTGGTGTCGGTGTGAATCACGAAAAGTGGCTTTCCAGTCCCCCCTACATTCAATCCCTTTCTTTGACCAACTGTAAAATAGTGGGCACCGTTGTGCTCACCAATCTTTTTACCTTGATCGGGGCTGTAGTGGGTTGGAATACAAATGGCGTCCAAAGCCTCTTTAGGCCAAGTCTCCGGTTCACCCTCCGGAATGGTTTGGTTTTGATATATAGCCAAATCCTCGGGCACCACCTTTATTTCCCCTTTTTTAGGTTTGAGTTGTTGCTGTAGAAAATCAGGAAGCTTCACTTTACCAATGAAGCAAAGGCCTTGACTGTCTTTCTTATCCGCAGTTATCAAATCCCTTTCCTTAGCAATTGCTCTTACTTCGGACTTCTGAAGGTGCCCGATTGGAAATAGGGCTTTAGATAACTGAGCTTGGTCTAGTTGACAAAGGAAATAACTTTGATCCTTGTTGTTATCCTCCCCGGCAATGAGACGATGAACTTCTGTACCGTCTTTTTCTATGGTGTCCTTTTGGCAATAGTGGCCGGTAGCCACAAAGTCGGCTTTGAGCTTTTGGGCGGCTTTGAGGAAAATATCAAATTTAATTTCTCTGTTGCAAAGAATATCAGGATTAGGAGTCCTGCCCGCGCTGTATTCGGCAAACATGTAATCCACAATCCTTTCCTTGTATTCTTCGGAGAGGTCAATTGCCTGGAAGGGGATTCCAAGCTTTTCTGCAACCAACATGGCGTCAGTACTATCTTCCATCCATGGGCATTCGTTGGAGATGGTGACCGTTTCGTCATGCCAGTTTTTCATAAACATTCCAATGACCTCATATCCTTGGTCAAGCAATAAACTTGCAGCAACGCTGCTGTCGACACCTCCGGAAAGGCCCACGACTACTCTTTTCTTTGTGTTCATCTTTGAAAATTTTCATGGGTTCAAGGCCCATGAGGTTTCACATTTAACAGTTAGGTGACTGTTTTGGGTTCACAAAGATAGGGGAGAAAAAGTTACTTCTCTTCAATCGTCTCCAATTGCTTTTCAAACCGGTCGAGAATTTCGCTCATTAGATCGATTTTTTGTTCTGTTCGGCTGTTTGCCGCAAGGGTATTTCCCTTTTTATTTCCCGTATTATCAAGCATATCCAGCGATTGCCTTCGGAATAGGTCCTGATACTTGTTGCGGAATTCCCTTGCTCGTTTGATTTTTTGGTTCAACTCAGCTGCTGATTGGTTTTCAAGCTTTCTTCCGATGCTTTCATCATAAAGTTCCAGTTCTGCGGAATTACAGATCTGTTTAGCGGTATTTCTGTCAAATTTCATGATTATAGAGGTTAAGTTATTTATAAAATCTTTTAGGCGAACAATTGTTTGACTCCTGATGGATCATTCACTTCATCAATTTTTCCCTACTTTTGTGGCTATGAATGATTTTGGACAAAAAGGAAAGGTTGTCATTACCTGCAAGGACAGGTTTGCTCCGTATTTGGAAAAAGAGCTTGTTGATTTGGGTTTCAAGCCCAAAACGGTGAACAGGACCAGTATTGAGCTTTATGCCTCATTGAACGAGTGCATCTATTTGAACCTTCATTTAAGAACAGCTAGTCATGTACTTTTTGAGATAAAGTCTTTTTATCTGCAGCATGCCGATGATATTTATAGAAGGGTTAAGGCTCTTCCGTGGGAAAATTACATAGCTAACGATACTTATTTTTCAGTTTCCAGCCATGTGGAGAATGAAAGTGTTGACAACCCATTGTTTGTGAATGTGCGGATAAAGGATGCCATTGTGGACAGGTTTAGGGAAAACACAGGTTCTAGACCCGATTCGGGTTCGGAATATCTCGGTGCGGTTTTTCAGATGTACTGGAAGGAAAAGCAGGCTATTTTATACATCAATACTTCTGGAGACACTATAGCCAAGCACGGATATCGCAAAATCCCTGGAAAAGCGCCCATGTTGGAGGCCTTGGTTTCGGCTACGCTTATGGCAGCAGAATGGAATGGTGAAGGAGTTTTGGTCAATCCGATGTGTGGTTCAGGAACGGTGGCTATAGAAGCTGCCATGGTTGCTACTAATAGATACCCTGGCCTTTATCGAGATGAGTATGCTTTTCAGCATGTCGTAGGGTATGACAAATCTGTGTTTGATCAAATGAAGGAAGATTTGAAGGCCAAGATAACCGATAATGTTTCTCTCACCATTATTGCCAATGATATCAGTGAGGTCTCTATCAATGGCGCCATTGAAAATGCCAAGGTTGCTGGAGTGAAAGACCATATTGAATTTGATACTGGCGACTTTGCCAATGTGGACCTTCCGGAAACAGAAAATGGGATAATATTTATCAACCCTGAATACGGGGAAAGATTGGGTGAGGAAGATGCTCTTGAGGAGACGTATAAAAGGATAGGCGATTACATGAAGCAGAAAGGGGCGGGGTATACCGGATATATTTTTACGGGCAACATGGACCTAGCCAAGAAAATCGGGTTGAAAGCAAAGAGAAGGATGGAGTTTTACAATGGAACCTTGGATTGTCGCCTTTTTAAATATGAACTTTATAAAGGCAGTAAAGAAAGCAAAGAGTAATAAAAAGGCCGGGTGATCATTTCATCCGGCCTTTTCTGCTTTATAGCGAGTTATTTAACTCTTCAATTTTAGAATTTAGATCAGCTATAGCGGCCGAGTATCTCTCATCCCATTCGGCCAAGCGTTCGGTTTCCTTTTGCTCAACTTCGTACATGATGCCAGGCAACATCCATGAAGCATAACCACTGAATGGATCTGTTGAGGCATAAAGAGATCGGTACCAAGATCCAAAATACATACCCTTAGGGTCAATGAAGCTTTTCTCCAGGGATAGAAGCTTTGTGTTAATCTCATTTCTTGCATCTTGAGATAAGTCTTCACTCGCCATTTTGGAATTCAGTGAGCTCTTATATTGATTTCCCAATTCGCTAAGTCTTTCCAGTTCTTTTTGAGTTTTTACGAATCCTTCAAAATCTGATTTGTATTTTTTGACCAAGCTTTCTGCATTATCGAAATGAAGTTTTAAATCCTTCCCATACCTTGCTACATCATAAGGGATCACTTCCGCATTGGCCAGTCGGAGGGATATCAACCCCATCAACTGTTCTACTGCTGGTCCCATCTTGAAGGTGGGGTCTACGAATTTTTCATAGAAGTGAAAGGTGTCGTAATTGGTATGATAAAGAGTAGGACCCCCGGTACCTCCACTTAAAGAAGGTATGCCGACATGCATATAAAATGCAATATGATCAGATCCACCACCAAGGTTTCCAATAGTAGGTTCATCTTTTTCACCAGCCCAGATTTCAAATACAGTTTTGGAAGAATCCGGAAATGTTATTTCTTTGGAGGACTCTATTATGAGTTTTTTTAAAGTAGGAGAGGAGGATGCTCCGAAATTTCTTCCTGAAACAGCAGCATCAAGATTTATATAAGCCACTGCTTTGGCTTCCAGTTCCTCCTTCATTTGTTCAACCCATTCTGTTGAACCAATAACTCCATGCTCTTCAGCGTCCCAATGGCCGATCAAAATGGATCTTTTTGGCTTGTTGCCCATTTGACCTAAAGTTTCGGAAAGGCTCAAAAGCATCGCTGTGCCTGAATTTGGGTCAGTAGCTCCATGGCCCCATGCGTCGTAATGACAACCTAAGATAATCCACTCATCAGGTCTTTCAGTTCCTTTTAACGTGCCTACAACATTGTGGACTCTTACAAAATCCCTAGGCTGATCGACTTTTACTCTAACTTTTAGGTTTTGTCCACCCTCCAGTCTATAAGTGTAAGGTAGCCCGCCTTGCCAGGTCGGAGGAACAGGCTTTCCTTTCATGTGTTCTAAGATTTGGCTTGCGGAACCATAAGGGATCGGGGTCACGGGGATTTTGTGAAGGTTGGTCTCCTCTGGATCCAAGCGCTCCACCTGAGTGTCTCCATCTAATGGCAGCGCTGGCTCAAATGGAGTCAGAGGGTCACCGGTAAAGTCTTCCGTTAGCAATGAACCTCTTTGGATGGCGCTTTCGTTATAAAAAAGCCCCTCAGGGTATACGAGTCCTCGTGCGAAACCGCTGTCTTTTGGGTCCGTGAAAATCAAAAGGCCTGCGGCTCCGTATTCTTGTGCAAACTTGGCCTTATAACCACGGAAATTTCCACCATATCTGGCCAGTACTATCTTGCCTTCTATGTCGATACCCATTTCTTTCAGCAACTCAAAATCCGCTTTGGTCCCATAATTTGCATAGACCACTTCGGCGGAAACATCTCCGCTACCTGAATAGGCATTCCAACCTTTTAACAAATTAGGATCTGCAGAATAGGGATCTTCTTCTAAAATGTACTCTTGCTGGTTTAACGGCTTGCGGATTGGCAATACTAGTTCTACAACTGACTCTCCGGGCTCCTTTGACATGTAAACATCATAGGGGTAAATCTCCACATCCCAACCGGCAGCCTGCATAGTTTTGGCCATGTAGTCTTTGACCCTTTCGTTGGCTGGACTTCCAGCAACATGTGGTTCCTTCGTCAATATTTTGAGATGCTTTTTGAAACTATCAAAATCAACCGTTTTCAAAAATTCTGCTTCCACATCTTTTTGACGTGAGACACTGCTTTGATAAAACCCATTATAATCCTGGGCTTGTAAAGAGCCCATAAAAAACAAAAGTAGACAATTGAATAAAAGTTTGTTCATATAATAGTCAGGGTGTTAGATTGAAATGGTTAAAGTAAAATCTAATTTATTGAATGAATTTTTCTACTGCCAGAATGTTTTGGCTTTCCTTTCCAAGCACCCTATTTGTTCTTAAATACCTATTTAGTTCATATTCATCATAATGCTCACTTTCCGGATCAAAAGAGCTAATTCTAACGCGTCCGCGAGAATGGATGAACTCATTGTTTCCGATCCACATTCCCACGTGGATGACTCTTTCTGGCGTGGTGTCAGTGGCAGGTTTGCCAAAAAACAATAGGTCGCCAACTTGGAGATTATCCCAGCGTTTATCCCTATCCACTTCTTCACCTTCGTGAATTTGCTGGCTGGCATCACGAGGGATTATTTGACCATTTAGAAAGAAAATGGTTTTGGTAAAACCACTGCAATCCACGCCTTTGATGGAAGTTCCGCCCCAAAGGTAGGGTACACCCATCATGTTTTTGGCTGTGGAAATTAGGTTTTCGTGGCTGGTCTCACGGCTTGCAAGCCAAGTGTTCAAAGGTTCAGACTTGCTCTTCTCCACGATGCCTTTCCTTCCATCGGGAAGCTTAACTTCATAAACATTGCCTTTATCCTGAATTAATTCAAGAACATTTCCTGCAGTAAGGTCAGAGACCATTTGATTTTTGGAATCATCAGTATAAACATATCCCACTAGGGAGGTGAAAACTACTTTGGGAGCGGTATTCCATAGCTCAAGTTCTTCTTTAGTTATAATTTCCACCCCTGCTGCGTCTACCCAAGAGATATATTGATCGGGAGTTTGAATTAAATACCATCCGTTTTCTTTTTTCAGAACATTTACCGGAGTTCCTAAGGTGGCTTGGGTGGCTAGTTCAGCACTGTGTTTAGGCGCACTTCGGATATTGGCTACAGAGATGGTCACCAAACCAAAATTCTTTTCCCCTTCCATCTTGGGAAGTACTTCAACTTGATCCAAGTAATTGATGCTCCTTTCATCTAACCTGTTTTTTAGGTCCTCCAAAGCCTGAGGCAGGTTTGTCTCACCCATCAAAATTCCATCATCATAAGTGATGTCAAATAGGGCCACGCGTTTGTCGGGAGCATATTCCTTTCTTGTTTCGGAAATAATGTCTTCAGGATCCTGCTTGTTTTCTTGACAGGATGAAAATGCATATATAGCTACAAATAGTGCGAAAAATAAATTGAATTGTATTTTTTTATTTCTGAAATGCATATTATTGTTTTTGAACTTGGGTGTGTATGGATGGGTTCAAAAGGAAAAAAGCCCTTGAAAACATCCAAGGGCTTAATTTACTATTATTTTGAATGCTTTTCCAAACCTGGATCTCTTTCCAGAAATTCTTGGTAAAGTTGAATGTGTCTGTTACTCATTGGAACTCGATACCCGTCGATAAATACGTGCTTTATCTGTGTTTTAGTTTCGAAAGGATCACCATCTGCTACGAATAATGTCGCTGATTTTCCGTCTTCCAAAGATCCAAGATTGTCTGAAACTCCAAATATTTCAGCCGGCACTATGGTTACAGCTTTCAAAGCTTCTTCCTTACCCATTCCATATGCGGCGGCAAAACCTGCATTGAAAGGTAAGTTTCTTACATTTTCAGTATCGTTGGTTCTTATGGCCACTTTTACCCCAGCCTCAAGTAATTTGCTTGGGTTTGTATAAGCAATATCATAGCGGTCCGAACCACGAGTTGGGATGGAAAGCATTGGTCCGGTGATAACTGGATATCCAGCCTCGGCGATTTTGTCCGCCACTCTCCAGCCTTCGGCTACCCCGGTCAGGATTACTTTAACATTCTCTTTATCCTCGAGCCATTTGAGAGCCTCCAAAATATCGTTGGCCGCATTTACTTCGATAAGAAGGGGCAATTCTCCTGTAACGGCTTTTGCAAGCTGCTCCATTTCCGGATAATATTCTAACTCGCCTTCAGCGGATTGAATTTCATTATAGGTTTTAGCTCTTTGCCATACTTCATTGATGTTTTTAATAGCTTTTTCAGCATCTTTTTTAATATCCTCGTCGCTTCTTCTATCCCAAGTACTTCTTCTGGCTGAAGAGGGATAGTTCATAACGATGCCTTTAAAGCCTGCATACATTTGATCTGGTGTATAACCATTCAAATTGATCAAGGCTGCGGTACCGGAAAATATTCCGCCACCTGGCACGGCTAGGGTAGTAGTCACCCCACTCACTCTAGTTACTGGTATGGCTACCGCATTTGGGTTGATGGTAGTCAAGGCCTGCATGTTCGGCGTTACTGACCCTAATTCGGTGTGATCAACTGTTTCCTGTACAGAATTAATCTCCACCATGCCCAGTTTGGTCCCCGAATCAAACATACCTGGGTAAATGTAATGACCGGTGCAGTCAATCTCCTCAGCTCCTTCGGCTGAAAGGTCAGTACCTATACCTTGGATTTTGCCATTTTCGATCAGAAGGCTGGCGTTTTCCATGGTGCCATTAGTGACTGTGACGATCGTGGCATTGGTCAGTAGGAATTTTCCTGACCTAGGCTTGATCACCTCCCCATCAATTTGGGCACTTGCCATAAAGGGCAAGAGGGAGGCAAGGAAGCATAATATGATTAAATTAATTTTTCTCATGTCGATGATAATTATTTTTAAATCAGATGATTATCAATGGTTGTGTAGATTGAATAAGTTTTCTGTCTCAGTGTACAGAAAATCCAAATCATGCATGCATTTGTGATCATGCTCCTTAAGGAAAATAGGCTCCACCAATTCGGTTGGGTTTACTCTTAACCTTTGGTCATCTTTATCTTCAGAGATATCAAAATATTTCACTCCATCCACAAAGGTCATCTGAGGAATAGCATAAACAGAAAGCGGGTGGTTATCAAAAATAACCAAATCAGCTTGTTTACCCTCTTCAATAGATCCTACCATGTCACCGATTCCCAATTGCTTGGCAGGATTAATGGTAATCAAGGCCAAAGCCTCGTCATCAGATAGGCCACCATAGCGTTGGGTCTTGGCAGCCTCATGGTAAAGGTGTCTGATCAGCTCACCGCTATCGGAATTGATAGAAGTCAACACGCCATTCTCATTAAGGATAGCAGCGTTGAAAGCGGTGGAATAATAAACTTCAAACTTATAAGCCCACCAATCTGCAAAAACCGAAGCTCCCATGGTGTACTCAGCCAATTCCGGCGCTACTTTGAAGCCTTCGTTAACGTGTGAGAAAACGATGTTTGTGATGTCAAACTCTTTACAAACTTGAATAAGCATGTAAATCTCATCAGCTCTGTAGGAGTGGCAATGGATGATGATGTCACCATCCAAAATGTCGACCAAGGTCTGAAGTCTAGAATCATATTTAGGGGCAATTGCCTTGCTATTTCGTTGCTTGCTGGCCTGTTCGTAATCTTCCCATCTCTTTTTGTATTGAAGAGCTTCATTAAAACCATTTCTGATCACAGCTTCTACACCCATCCTTGTTCTTGGTTGGATATTGTTTCCACGGCCGTGAACCCTGGTAGGGTTTTCGCCTAGTGCAAATTTAATTGTACGTGGGGCTTCTTTCATGAAAAGGTTTTCTGGATCGTGCGTTCCGTAACGGTGTTTCAAGGTTACGTTTTGGCCTCCAATGGCATTTGCTGATCCGTGCATGGCGTGCGAAATTGTAGTTCCACCAGCCAATGCTCTGTATATTCCTATATCATATGGGTCTACCACATCACCCATCCAGACTTCTGAAGTGATGGGGCTAGTTGCCTCATTTACCACGTCTAGACCAATATGGGAGTGGGCATCGATGATTCCGGGCATCACATATTTGCCAGCGGCGTCTACTGTAGTTACGTTGCTACCTGCAGAAAGGCCTTGACCAATGCTTCTGATCACTCCGTTTTCTACCAAGATGTCCGTGTCTTCCAAAGTGCCATTAGTAACAGTAAGAACTGTGGCGTTTTTGATTAATACTGACCCTTTGTCTGTCTGTGCTTCTACTGCATTCCAGCACATTAGGGCAGCGATTGCGTATATAATCTTTTTCATCTGTATCAATTATTTAGTCTCAGGTTGTTTGGTGGCTCTCATAGGGAAGCTTCCAAAGTCCGCAACCGTCAGATTTCCATCAAATTCATTTCCTGAAATGTCCCCAGAAACATTAAAAGTAATATTATTTCCCCCTGCGTCGATGTTGAACTCAAATCTAAGGCTGCTGCCATCGAGTGTGATATTTTTCAATTCAGAGGTAATCTGTCCGCTTCCAGCTGGGTTGTCGAGGGTAATTTCCCCTCTGTAATCGTCCCCATCTTTTTGGAAAACCAAGAGACCTTGAGAATCACCCTGAGGTGATTGAGCACTATAATCCCACTTTCCTTCAAGTTCAGCAGCCTCACCATTACCGTTTGACTTCTTCTTTTCGGAGGTTTCATAATCAAACATATATCCATCCGCAAAAACATGCTTTATTTGGCTATCTTCTTTGAAAATGCTATCTGTGGAAATTACCATATTGGCCAGTTTCCCTTTTTCAAGCGTTCCGGCATAATTGTCGATTCCTAAAATTTTAGCGGTGTTAATGGTCAAAGCAGCTAATGCAGCTTCTTCTGACAATCCATTTTCTATCATCAACCTGATGTTTTTTCTAACATCGCTGGTTTTGGCTCCTTGGGTGGTAAATCCAAACGGCACGCCAGCTTCATGGAATTTGGCTGCTTCCGCTAATCTTTCCTTATATGCTTCTTTCACTCTTTCGATTCTAGCTTTACGCTCTTCGTCGCTTTCGCTATCTTCCATTTTAGAGGATTTGTCTTCAGGTAGTTCTAATGTTAAAAGTACGCCTACTTGACTGTTCTTGATCTGAGGTAGAATTGGGTAAGCGCCTGACACACCGCTCAAAACCAATTTGAAGCCTAATTCTTCTTGAAGTCGTATAGCTCTTCTAGTTGTAAGATCATCCTCGACTGCAAAGATAATAGGAGTGGAACCGTCATGGGAACTGTAAAAGGCTTCCAAGGTCTTATCTCTTTCAGGTCGTCTGATGCCTGGGTTGCTCGCGAAAAGGTTAGCATGTTGGCTATTGTATTCCGAGTTTTTATATAGGTCACGAAATTTGGCCATAACACCTAAAATAGTGGCAGGATACATTCCTCTTGAACCTTTGAAAGTGGCCAACATTGCGGCGTTTTCTTTATAAATGTTACTTGAGGATTTATGGCCGTAGACCACGATTGCCGTTTTGCCAGGAAGCATTCCACCTTCTGGAAGAATTTGCCCTATTGTGAAACCCGTTTTTCGCCATTCGTTGATTTGGTTGCTATTTCCGTCAAAGTAATCAAGTACATTTCTAAACGGTGTTATTCCTGCTACCTCGTCCGGAGGGGAGGAAGCGTTGAAGTTAGATGGCTTTTCTACATCCTTGGGTCTCGATACTCCTGCAGAAGATGCCCCGTCAATGAACCCCGGATAGATATAGAGAGAATCTCCCGCAATACGGTGTGCATTAGATGGTATGGATACATTGGGCCCAATGGCTTCAATAAGTCCATTTTTAATAATTATAGTGGTGTTTTGCTGGGATTGCCCAGGTGATGTGAAAACCGTGGCATTGGTGATGGCAAAAGTGCCGGTTACCCGCTTTTCTCCTGTGTTGTCGCTTTGTGCTTTGACTGGAGAAATGTGGAGAAACCCTACCAAAACCAACAAGCCTAAAAGTAGGCGCAGGTTGTAAATGTTACTCATGCTGATTGGTTAGTTGTTGTTTATTCTGTAAACTAATAAAAGATTTAGGGAATGTAACCCGTTTTTTTTGTCAGTTGCCCAGTATTTTGAGGAACGGCAAAAAAAGCACATTCTAAATCAAGGGCTTGGGGACTATAACTTGGAACATGAAAAAATATTCAATTTTTTTAAATTGTATTTTATTTATTCGGGAATTGTATATATTTACTGCCAGAAGACTGCAATATGAAGAACATTTTACTGATTGAAGACGATGCGCTGATTTCAACAATGGTAAGGTTCCGACTAAAAAAAGACGGATACAATATCACAGTGGCTGAGGATGGGAATGCGGGGATTGAGGCCATACATAAATGTTCTCCAGATCTAATTATAACCGACGTGATGATGCCATTCAAAAACGGTATCGATATTATTAACTACGCACAAAAACACAAGCCGAATTGTCCGATAATCGTGCTGAGTTCTTTGGGAGAAGAGGAAAACACGGTATTGGAAGCTTTTAATCTAGGGGCATCTGACTTTGTCCCTAAACCTTTTAATCCTAATGAACTGGCCATTAGGGTCAAAAGATTAATCAAAAATTGATATAATCAATTTTAATAAATTTTCTATTCTCCAATCTTCTTATATGGCATATAAGGTTGAAATTGCAGCTATTGCTGTATGCGTGTTAGTATGTGGGAATCTTCAGTTGTCTTTTTCGCAAGGATTGGACCCGCATCATATAGATAGCCAGGTTTATATAGAAAGTGGCAATCCTGTCTCTGGACTTTCTTATAAAGTCCAACTGGCAAGTTATTCGGATCCCGTTCCCCATGAGCATTTCGAATTGGAAAGTCAAAATGATGGATTTATTTGGACTTTTGGGGAATTTGAGGATTTCCGTGAGGCCTTAGAGGTACGTGATTCGTTACTTGCTGACCATCCTGATGCATGGGTAAGTTATTATTTTGATGGTGAAAAAGCCACTTATCAAAAAGTGGATTCATTAGTACAATCCCATTTAATTCAATCTCAGAAAGATGAATTGAAAGAAAGCCTTTATTGGTTGGAAAGCGCTGGATATTTGCCTGACGTGAGATACAAGGTGCAGGTAGGAAGTCACAATAAGCCAATCAATAAAGAAGGATTTTCAACGGAAACTTTTGAAGGAAATCATCTATTGCTTTATGGTGAGTTTGTGGATTATCATGAGGCATTAGTTGCAAGAGATAGTTTAATTAATGTGGGATTTAAAGATTCTTGGGTGTCTTTTTACCTTTCCGGCTCCCGTGCTAGCCTTGCAGAGGTCAGCCAACATATAAAAAGTAATTTTGTACAAACTGAAGTACCTGAGGTGAAAGTTGTCGAAAAAACTGACCGGTCCATCAGGCAGGAAATGGAAACTATGCTTTATGCAGATGCAGATAAATCATTTGTTAAGAAGCTGCTATACTTTGAGGGAGAAAGAAAGATTTACAGCATTGCACTTTATTTTATTATTATTTTCTTTGGCACTACGATATCACTTATCATGGTATTGATTTCTCACCGTAGATCGGTGGAGATGGCCAAAGCCAGAAAAAAAGTTTATCAACGAAAAATAGATGATTTCCTTTCCAGTTTGCTATTAGAGGATGATTTGAACGATGAGCTTCTGGATAAAAAGCTTCAGAAATTTAAAACCAAGATTCCTTTTGAGAAGGACTGGTGTAAAGAGCTTTTGATTAAAAATATTGTAGATCTCAAGAAAAACTTCAAAGGAGAAATGGCTGATATGTTTATCACTATTTATCTTAAACTTGAGCTATTGAGCTACACAGAAAAATTAATCAATGATTCAAGTTGGTATGTAAAGACCAAAGGCATTTTTCACTTTCAAGAACTCGGCTATACGAAAGGCCTTCCCATCATTAAAAAATACACGAAAGACCCTAATGATTTCTTAAGAAACGTGGCCATCATTGCTTATATCAGCTTGGAGCCAACTGAGCCCTTATCAATATTTAATGATTACAAAGGTCAAATAGATAAAATTGATGAGTTGAAAATTTTGGATACTATTAAGAAAAGTAGAATTAAGGTTCCAAAAAATATTATCAATTGGCTTAATTCTAAAAATGAGTCCTTAGTCTCCATGACACTCAAAATGGTAACCTACTTTAACCACTTAGAAGCCGGAGATTCAGTGATCAGCTTGTTAGATCACCCTTCCTCAAAAATAAAGAACGAGGCCATAGTGGCTTGTGGCAAACTTTATCTTTCTCAAGCGGAGGAAAGGCTATTGGAAATTTTTAATAAAGAAAATGAGAATAATCAAATTGAAATACTCAAAACATTAAGAACAATCGGATCAATTACCTCTACCTTTTTCCTAGAACAACTGTTAGATGAAAAAAACAGCCGAGAGGTTAAAATTGAAACCATGATTACACTCAAGGAACTTGGAAGCGAAGTCTATGAAAGGGAATTTGAAGACAATTCCGAGCTTGGCCTTATCAAAATGCATGTTGAAAATCCTTTTATCCAATGATTCAGAATTTATTTTCCGATTTCTTAAGAGGTTATGAAGTCTTTATAGGCTTTTACGCTCTTAGCTATATACTATTTTATTTCGGCTTATCAGTGCTTTCATTTATTGCAATCAAAATTTACAGCAATAGAAAGTACAACATCAAGGACGATATCCTCATTAAATCCAACCATGTAGTGGGAGTGTCTGTAGTAGCACCAGCATTCAATGAGGGCGCAAATATAGTCTTCAACGTGCAATCGCTATTGTCCCTCAATTATCCGAAGTTTGAAGTGGTAATCATTAACGACGGTAGTACAGACGACACATTGGAAAAATTGATTGAAGAATTTGAATTGGTAAAAGTTGATTTTTTTTATGAAAGTAAGATCCACACGCAACCGGTCAAAGGACATTATAAATCCACCAATCCAGTATATAGTAAGCTATTAGTAGTGGACAAGGTCAATGGTAAGAGTAAAGCTGATGCATCTAATGCTGGTATAAATTCAGCTCAATATCCGCTTTTCTTATGTACCGATGTGGATTGTATTCTCAGAAAGGATACAATCGTAAAGCTGGCAAAGCCTTTCATGGAAAATAAAAGACGTGTAATTGCGACAGGTGCAGCCATCCGGGCTAGTAATTCGTGCGAAGTAAGAGAAGGCTTTTTAGATAAAATTCACTATCCTAAAAACTGGCTAGCAAGATTTCAAGAGCTTGAATATATAAGAGCATTTTTGTTGGGAAGAATGGCATGGAGCAAAATCAATAGCTTGCTTCTGGTTTCAGGTGGACTAGGCCTTTTTGACAAAGACATTGCGATAAAAGCCGGTGGCTATTGGCACAAATCGCTGGGGGAAGACATGGAGTTGATCACTCGGATGAGAAAGCACATGTATAGCATAAAAGAAGATTTTATAATTCAGTATATACCGGAATCATTATGTTTTACAGAAGTTCCAGCTACTATCAAAGTACTTGTACGTCAACGATCCAGATGGGGCAGGGGGCTTATTCAGACCCTTTATCTACACAGAGATGTGTTTTTCAACAAGAAATATGGAAGAACGGGCTTTCTTATTTTCCCACATTTTCTTTTATTTGAATTTTTGGTGCCTATATTGGAAGCAATTGGCTTTATAACTCTATTGGTAAGTTTTATCATATTTAACACTGACTATGAGCACCTTCTTTTGCTTTCCATTTTTGTGTATTTCTTTTATTTGACGGTAACCTTATTCTCCATTCTATGGGATGAAATCTTGTATAATCACTACGCCAATGTGAGAGAAGTTGCAATTTTGATTGCTATGGCTTTTATTGAGCCGTTCGTTTACCATCCAATCAATATATTTGCTACTTTAAAAGGCTACTACCATTTCTTTAGAGCCAAAGAGCAAAAGTGGGGAGATATGGAAAGGCAGGGATTTGTAAAAGTGGAAAAAGTGGCCAAAGCAGCCTAGTTCATTTATGAAAAGAGTTTTATTAATAGCGTTTGCCTTTCTTGGCGCACTGAGTTTTGAAGTTCAGGCTCAAAAAATTAATACCGATAGTCTGTTGTATAAGTCTTTGGAAGACTTTCAGAAGGGATCTTATGATCTAGTAATCCAACAGGCTCATCAAGCAATAAAGGTGGCCCCAGATTATTTGGATTTTCACCTACTTTTGGGTCGCTCACATTTGATGAAAAATAATTATGACAGTGCCAGATATTATTTGACGCATGTGGTAGAGCAAAATTTAGAATATGTGGAAGCCTTCCAATTTCTTATTGATACCGAACTTAGGGATGGTAAACCTGAAAAAGCCGGATTGGTGGCAGAAGAGGCATTGGATAAGCATCCTGAGGAAAAAATTTTTTACAGGAAAAAAATAGCCTCTCTACAGCTTCAGGAAATGGAAAAAGAGGAAAGGCAATTTATAGAAAGATCTCTCGAGAAATTCCCTAATGATCCTGAATTTCGCCAAAGACTTTATTTTCTTGAAACCAAAAACAAGGCCGATAGGATCGGAATAAATTATAGTATTACGACTTTTGACCGAGAAAATGTAGGTCCTTGGCATTTAGTGGGAGCTCAGTACATCCGAGAAAGGAACTGGGGCAGCCTTATCGGCCGAGTCAATTATGCCGATAGGATGTCTGCAGGTGAAAGTATCACTTCTGGTTATCAATTTGAACTGGAATCCTATGTCTTTATGGGTAAAAATGGATATAGCCATTTTTCAGGAGCATATAGCAATAGTATCGTGTTCCCTTCAATTCGTGCTGGATATTCCTATTATCACAACTTTCGAAATGGTTGGGAAACAGAGGTTGGTGCACGTTATGTAGAAATGGCTGGCAGAAATTTTAGGTCAGGTATACTTGGTGTAGGTAAATATTTTGGATCTTTTTGGCTTAATGGACGTACTTTTTTACAAAACGAAGGTTCTCAGTACTTTCCTGCGTTCCAGCTTACTACTAGATATTATTTTGAAAGCAGATTTGATTATTTGAACTTTATCGTAGGCTACGGTACTTCACCTGATGAACGGGCTACTCTTAATCAATTTGAGTCTCGAGTAGCGATGGATAGTTATCGTACTGGGATAGGTTATTTTCGGCTTTGGAATGACCGAATTTTAACGGGGACTCAATTCACGTTCAATTACCAGGAATTAATGCCAGGGTTGCAACAAAACGAATATGAGGTTTATCTAATGGTTCATTACAAGTTTTAATAGCATATAATAAACCTATTTCAAAAGCCTTGCATATAAAATATGCAAGGCTTTTGTTTTATAAAATCTGTGGTTTATATTTATAAAAATGTACTTTGATATTAATTTAGAAATTTTTCTCTATTTTTGTTTAAAGTAAATTTTAGAAAATGAAGAGAATTTTAATAGTTGAGGATGACCCTTTGACCCTCAAGATTACAGAGAATAAGCTTAAGAAAGAAGGTTACCAGGTTTACATCAGCAAGGACGGTAAGGACGGTATCGAAAAACTTCATACTTTAAAACCTGACTTGGTGATCACAGATCTCATGATGCCCTATAAATCTGGGTTAGAAATCACCTATTATGTGAAAAAGCATTTCCCTAATGTCCCTGTGATAGTTTTTTCAGCATTAGGAGAGGAAGAAAAAACGGTGGTGGATACGTTTAATGTGGGTGCCAATGATTTCATATCTAAACCGTTCAACCTAAATGAACTTGCTTTAAGGGTTAAAAGGCTAATTAAATGAAGAAAATTTAGTAAATTTATTCATTGTAATCATCTGAAAATTTTATAATCAATGGATAAAAGCCTTCTTCATAAAGAATTATTCTCCAATATTAAAACTACAGGAGCCATTACATTTAGTTCCAAGGCTCTTGTCAATAAAATGCTCTCCTACGCAGAATTGAAAGGAGCAAAGACTATCGTCGAACTTGGTGGTGGAGATGGCAGTATTACCCGAGGCATTGTTGAAAAAATGGATAATGATGCCAATTTGTATGTCTTTGAGATTAGTGAAAAATTCTGCGATTCCTTGAAAAAGGAATTTCCTCAGAAAAACATCCACATTATCTGTGATTCAGCTTCAAATTTTGAAAACCATATCAATGGTAGTCAGCCTAATGTAATATTTTCTTCCCTTCCTTTTAGCCTTATACCCAAAGAAGAAAGAGAGAAAATCTATGCGGTAAGCTCCCAAAAGCTAAATGGAAAAGGGCCCTTCATACAGATATGTTATTCCTATCTTCTGAAGTTTCAATTTGCCAAACATTTCAGTAATGTGAAAGCGAGCTGGACAATGAAAAATTTCCCGCCAGCCTTCATTATGGTTTGCAACTAATTCCAGCCAAATTGCCTTCTATAAGTAATGATTGAAGTCATTAATTAAGGCATTTTAGATTAGAATGGAGTCGGACAAATTCAAGGGTAGGGGATCCCACATACATCCAGAAAACAGGTTTTTGAAAAGAAGAGAGGTAACTCAATTCTCTGAAGGTCTGGATGTGCCCAAATATGAGGACAAACCCATTACCAAGTACTTTTCGGAATCGGTGAAAAATCCCTTGAGTAAGAATGATAGTCCCGATCTGCCATTGACATTTTCCATTAATCCTTATCAGGGTTGCGAACATGGCTGTATTTATTGTTATGCCCGGAATAGCCATACCTACTGGGGTTTCGATGCCGGACTTGGTTTTGAGACTAATATCGTGGTCAAGCACAACATTGCCGAAAAGCTGAAAGAAACCTTTGAAAGGAAGGGGTATCAGCCTTCCCCAATAATGCTTTCAGGGAATACTGATTGTTATCAACCAGCAGAGAAAAAATTTCAGCTTACACGTAAGATTCTTCAAATTTGTTTGGATAATAAGCATCCAGTGAGTTTGATAACCAAAAATTCTCTGATTGAAAGAGATATGGATATCCTTATTGAATTGGCAAAGCTGCGGTTAGTTCATGTATATTTTAGCATTAATCATCTTGATCCAGCATTAAAGCAAGTTCTCGAGCCTAGAACGGCCACAGCGGAAAAGAAAATCAAGTTGATTGAAAAATTCACTTTAAATCATATTCCTGTGGGAATAATGATTGCTCCGATTATACCAGGGATTAATAATAACGATATTCTTGAAATCTTACGCCTGGCTTCAAGGGCTGGAGCACTATGTGCAGGCTATACAGTGGTAAGGCTTAATGGGCAACTCGAAGAAATTTTTACAGAATGGCTGGAAAGGGAGTTTCCGGATAGAAAGCATAAAGTTCTCCACCAAATCAAAAGTTTGCATGGAGGGAGTTTAAAAGACAATGAATGGGGCCGAAGGATCAAAGGAGATGGACCTATTGCAGAAGTTATCAAAAGAATATTTGACCAAGGGGTGAAAAAGTATATGGCAGAAAGGAAAATGCCTGATTATGATCTTTCACTTTTCAATCCCAGAAAACAGTTGAGATTATTCTGATATGCAAAAATTGAATTCAAGCAAAAAATATAACTCTTCAGAAACCCTAACGGAAGAGGGGAAAATTTCCTCTGTTTTAGAATCAGCCATTATGGAAATGGGAAGGCAAAGGGGGGATAACACTTTTTGCCCCTCCGAAATTGCAAGATGGATATTTCCCCAGGCCTGGCGTGAATTCATGTCAGATGTCCAGCAGGAAATGATGAGACTTTATCGGGATGGGAAAATCTCCGTTATGCAAAAAGGAATTGAGGTTCATAAAAACCAAATGCCCACTGGCCCAGTTAGGATAAAGGTTCCTAAACCCTAATTACCAATTGAGAAATATCAATGGAAAGATTAACTGTATTTATTTTCGCATTTCTTATGGCTTTTTCCGCCTGCGGACAAAAGTCATCCAACAAGTCCAACAAACCCATGAATGATTTACCCAAAACAGAAGTGAATATTCCCGATGGATACGAAGTGGCCACTTTGGGCAGCGGTTGTTTCTGGTGCATTGAAGCCATCTATCAAGACCTTGAGGGTGTAGAAGAGGTAAAGTCCGGGTATAGCGGTGGACATATAGCCAATCCAGCATATCAAAAAGTAATCTCCGGAACTTCTGGTCATGCTGAAGTTATACAATTTTATTTTGATCCTAAAGTCATTTCCTATAGTGATATATTGGAGATTTTTTGGTCAACTCATGATCCTACTACTTTAAATCGACAAGGTAATGATGTAGGTCCTCAATATAGAAGCGCAGTGTTTTATCACACTGAAGAACAGCGTAAACAAGCGGATCACTTCAAGAGTAAATTGAATGAAGAAAAGGTTTTTGAAAAGCCGATTGTAACAGAGATTACCCCTTTCTCAAACTTCTACCTGGCAGAAGAATACCACCAGAATTACTATAAATTGAATGCAGGGCAGGCCTATTGTCAATATGTAATAAGACCAAAGGTTGAAAAATTCAAAAAGGTTTTTGCTGATAAACTAAAATAAAAAAAGGGACCCTAATTTAGGGTCCCTTTTGTCAATACTGAAAACATCAAAGTTTCTAGAAATCTCTTTACTTTCGGTTTACTGTCTGAATTTTGAAATTCAGTAAGGGTTTGAAAATGCTGTGAGAAATAAAACTGCTCGTAAGTTGTTTCAATAAGGTTGCAGGCTAATGCACGTGGAAATTCATATTCATCATTTACCTCAATAAAGATTTTTGAAATTGTATCAACCAGCTTTTCATAGCTTTTGAAATAACCTTGTTGATCTTCAAGGTCTACTTTTTTTGTCAAGTAAGCTTTTGCGGATTCTGAAAGAACAATTTCGTGAAGACTTCTGATATCCATGTTTTTGATGGAAGGTGAGGCCGATTCAATATTTACTAAAATATCAATTACCCTGTCAAGTTTGTCTTTCGGTGTGACGGTGAATTCTGTAGAAAACTCAATTTTCATATTCAACACTTCCCAATAAACAGAAATCAGATATACCAGCAAGTTATGCTTATTAGTGAAATAGCGGTAAATTGATGCTTCATTAGACTTGATCTCTCGCGCCAATTTTTTGAAAGTGAAATCCTCAATTCCCAATTCTCTGATCATACCAATACTTGAAACGATGATTTTTTTGCCCAAAGCCGAATTTTCCGGATTAATGAGGTACAAATTCTCATTTTTTGGTAAATGAATATCTATTTCCATACGATAATTGAAGCTTAATTCTGTTCCTGTATTTCGTGGGCCGGACGTTTAATTTTCATGATGGTCTTTTTGGTTACTAGCATGGTCATGTCATAATAGGCCACAAATAGCATAATAGCTGCAACTAGATAAAATACGTGAAAGTCAAATCTTAAAAAGAACCATCCGCCTACCAGTCCTCCGAAAATATAGAATGACAATATAGTAAATCTCAGAGTAAGTCTGTCCTTCAAAATCTTGGTGCTTTCCGTTTTAGGATGAAACCACTGGGACAATTCAGCTCCAAGGTCAGTAAAAAGGCCGGTAACGTGCGTAGTTTTGACAACTCCTCCAGTTATAGTGGATACAAGGCTATTTTGAAGTCCCATGCAAAAAAGTAGAGCCCCCACGAGCCATTCTGTTTCTCTTAAGGTTTCTGAATAATAATTATGCCCATAGAAAGCAACACCCAGCAAAACGATAATTTCTATAATAACTGGAACAGAGTGAGCAACGTAAGTTCCTTTTCTAACTACTGAATAGATTAGGTAATTCGCTAAAAAAGCTCCAAAGAGAAAAAGTAATAACCAAATCAAGACGATATACACTTGATGCCAATGGCCTTTCACTATTTCTTCGGCCAAAATTGCCACATGACCGGTAACATTTGAAGTAAAAGCAAAAAAGGCTACCACACTTGCTACATTGACCATACCAGCTGCGGTAGCAGTAGAGCCGGCAAGCATAAGGTTGTCCTTGGTTGATCTTTTTTTCTGATCGTTTCTTAACATTCTGGGATGTATTATTTTTTAAAAGTTAATTTTGCTATACCTCGTGACTCCATACCAATATCAAAATTCAAGATCAATTCATTGTCATTCAATTCTTTAATATCATATCGCTCCACATGACCATCTTCATGGGTCAATTTCAAAATATGCCCACGACCTTTTAATATCCATTTACCTTTTCCTACGACTTCATCATTTTTCATAAATATGATGGTATTATCATCTCCAAAAATCCAATTTTCAGCCTCGTGTTTTCTTACAGTAGTGAGATCATAATAAAACATAGAGGGTTCGTTGGCCTTTTCATAAGTCCAAGCAGCTTCTTCCCAATCCCCGATGATGATATTTTCAGGATTGTTAGAAACAAAGCCAAGGGAAACAGCCACACTAACTATGATGACTCCGGCTGTAATAATGATATTGCTGAACTTAGGCATGTGGTTTAATTATAGGAATAACTCCTTTCATTCGTGAAAGTAATACTATTATTGCTGAAAGTTTAACGTTAGAACCAGTATTTTGGTTTCAATGGCCTATTTCACCTATTTCTCTAATTATTTGGCTGATAAAGAAGCGCTAAAGTCCAATACCTGAACTATTAAAGTTTTGGGTAAACTTTTTTATTTAACTTTGTAGAATTTTAATCTTATATTATTTGCTATGAAAAGAACTAGAGCACAAGAATCCCGGGCAGCCATTGAGAAACTTTATATTACCATGCGGCATTTGTTTACCAGAGGAACTTATAAACCAATGGGGGTTTCAGGGGAATCCTTGATTAGTTCACTTTTAGTGTTAAGTCCAGAGATATATGGTCTTATTACTGATAAGGAAAAAATAGAACTTGATGGCCTTCTATATATTATGGAAAGGCTGCCTAAAGGTATTGAGGAATGCCGTTTTGTAAGATTAATTAGCCGTGAGGGATATGAACACAGTGATTTCCCGACACTGGTTCCACCACGAAGAAAACGTAATTGCTACAGAGTGGATAAAAGCCAGATGTATGTAGAGATGACAAGGGGAAAAAGTGATATCTATGATATTTTAACCCATTTGACTTTTCTTTATATCGAGGCGGAAATAATTCGCCACAACAGCACTGACCATAAAGGCAAGGAAAATCTGAATTGGCAGAAACTTGCCGAAATTGTGGATAAGGAAAAAAGAGGGGAGGAGTTTGACCGAGAGGCGGCATGTTCTTATCTGAGCCATATCACGGGCAGAACTTATGAGGAGACGATTCAAGCGGTTCGCAAATTTGATGATTCTTCTAATAGCAACAGTCTTTTTTCTATTATTTACTACTTAGGCAAGCTCTCCATTGACGAAGCTGTCAATGCTAATGATCGGGAAATAAGTTTTTCTGCAACCTTAAGAGAAAGAGTAGGTCATCATGTCTACGGTGAGTTATGGGCGAATCGAATTAAGGCTTTCCTTGAGGAGGAAAAGCTTATAGATAGACCTATTCATATTATCTCTGCAAATCTTCACAGCGTATTAAATCTCGTGTATGGACACCAGGCTTTGGGGCTAGACACTTACGAAGAATTGGAAACCAGTGCGATGGACATATCTGTAATGTCTAAAACTAATAAGTCGAAGGAAATTGCTTCTTATGCCAAATCACATGGCTTTTATGACCTTCCTGATCTATCGGGAACCAATATTGGCGTGCAGGTTTTTGATACAGCCAAAATGAAGAAAGACACCTTGATTCCGGGTGTTAAAATACCTTCAGACAAAAAGAAAAAACCCGTATTCGTAGTTATGGATTATGCTTTTGGAGAGCAAGCCTATGAATGCATGGATGAACTGCTAAAGCCATATGAATCTGGTGAGGATAAAATATCCTTGGACGTGGTTTCTGTGTCAATTATGGGCAAGGCCGGGATTCTCAAAGGGAATAAAGGTGATATTATGATTCCTGATAGCCATGTTTTTGAAGGCACTGCAGATAATTATCCACTGAAGAATGAATTATCTGTGAAAGACTTTCAAGGGTTTGGTTTAGGAGTATATGAAGGTCCGATGATCACTGTATTGGGCACTTCGCTTCAAAACAGAGATGTTCTTACCTACTTCATGGAGTCTAGCTGGAAAGCTGCCGGTCTAGAAATGGAAGGCGCTCATTATCAAAAAGCCATCCAAGCTGCTAGTCAAATTAGGCACAGCATCCGGAAAAATGTAAAAGTGTTGTATGCTTATTATGCCTCGGATAACCCATTAGAAACAGGAAGTACATTGGCATCAGGAGCCTTGGGAGTGGAAGGCGTCAGGCCGACTTACTTGATAACTTATAAAATTTTGGAAAAAATAATGAAGTAATACAATCATTTGATCTTGATCCTTGGCTTAAATTTTTATCTTTAGGCTGAGGATCATTCATTTTTTTATAAATATTGAATTGAATGATTTTTATCCTTCTATTGTTAGGACTAGAAATATGAAGGATTCTCTTATATTTCTTTGACTTATTCACCATTAACAATTATTGATTTTGACTTTTGATAAATTTAATTTCGTAGACTCATTACAAGAAGGTCTCGATGCAATGGGTTTTGACAAACCTACCCCCATACAACAAGAGGCCATTCCCGCTATTATGGAAGGTAAAGATCTTATCGCCACAGCCCAAACCGGAACCGGTAAGACAGCAGCTTTTATTCTTCCAATTTTGCACAAGATTGCCAAGAGTGGTTCTTCAGACATTAATACTTTAATTTTGGCGCCAACCCGGGAGCTGGCTATTCAAATCGACCAACAAATCCAAGGCTTTGCCTATTTTCTTGGTATTAGTTCGATTGCCGTCTATGGTGGTGGTGATGGTGTTGTGTGGGAACAGCAGAAAAGGGCTTTGGAAACTGGTGCTGAAATAGTGGTAGCAACCCCAGGTAGATTAATTGCACTTTTGGCTAGTGGCAAAATCAAGTTCGAAAATTTGCAACACCTAATCCTCGATGAAGCTGACAGGATGATGGACATGGGATTTTCCGAAGATCTTCTTAAGATAGTCACTTATCTTCCTAAGGAAAGGCAAACTGTGCTTTTCTCAGCAACTATGCCTCAAAAGATTAGACAATTCTCTTCTAAGATTTTGAAGGACCCAATTTCCATTAGTATTGCATTGGGCAAAACAGCCAAAGGTATCACCCAAAGTGTTTATCATGTGCATGATAATCAAAAGGAGGGCTTAGTGAAACATATATTGTCTCAAAAAGCATTTGAAGCTGTGATAATCTTTGCTTCTACTAAAGATAAGGTGAAATCCCTTTATAAGGTTCTTAAAAAAGATTTTGAGGTTGAGGCTTTCCATTCAGACCTTGAGCAGCTGGAAAGGGAGAAAATCATGTCCGCATTTAAAAATCGTGCGATCAAAATTTTGATTGGGACCGATATTATTTCGCGTGGAATTGATGTAGTAGGTATTGAGTTGGTCATTAACTATGACACCCCGTCTGATCCAGAAGATTATGTTCACCGAGTTGGTAGAACAGCCAGGGCTGATAGCCAAGGTGAAGCTATTACTTTTGTAAACTCCAAAGACAAGTTTAAATTCAACAACATTGAGAAGTTGATTGGATTGGAATTAGAACAGCATCCTTTACCTGATCATTTGGGTGAGGCTCCCAAATTAGATAATCAAGGTAGTGGCCAAAGGAAAGCAAATTTTGATCGGAAGAAACCAAATGGCAATAAGAAGTTTTCAAAGCCAAGAGGGAAACAAAATAGGCCAGCCAAAAATGAAGGCGGTAGTACTCCAAATCCTAGTACTGAAAACAATATCGGTGAGGCAAAAAGTAGCTCCCACCAAAAATCTTCCTCAAAACCCAAGTTTAGAGAAAGGAAGAATGTAAATTCAGAAATAGATTAAAAAAAGGGAAGTTTTACTTCCCTTAATTATTTAAACTCTCCAAAACTTTTTTTATAAAGCCGTTCATATGAGGTCCTTCCAGCCACCTGGTGACCACTACCAGATCGTTTTCTTTATCCACATAGATCATGTTCACACCCGCTCCTAAATGGTAAAATGCTGATTCTGGAGCATCAGGGAGTAATGATTTGTCAGTGTTTAGGAAATAATTCATAAACCCATATGTTGGCTGTGCCGATGTGGGAGTTAATGATTTTTTAATCCACTCTTCAGATAATATCTGCTTTCCATTCCAAGCGCCATTTTTTAAAGTCAAAAGCCCAAACCTAGCCTGATCATACGCATTAATAAACATGCCGCCTCCCCAATGGGATCCGCCACTCACCGCTTGAAGAATTTGACCGTCAATTATCACAAAACTGTTTTCATACCCAGTCCATCTCCAAGTGTCACTTGCGCCAATTTTATCCATCAGGTTTTCTTTTAACACCACAGGCAGGGCTTTTCGCCAGATATTCATGCTGGCTAGCGCCAAAACGTTAACTCTAGTATCGTTGTATTCGTAAACCGACCCTGGCTCATTTCTTTCTCTATCTATCCAATTTTCTGAATCTTTTTCCGGCCTATCGGCCCAGTCAGGTTTTCCCCACAGCGTTCCTTCCCAGTCAGACGTCTGCCTTAAGAGGTGATCCCAAGTTATTTTGCGGTTGTGCTCGGTATTGAAAAGCTCGAAAACATCTTCCTCCTCCAAATTATCAGCCTTGTTTCTTTGAGCTTGAAGGGAGGAGTAGGGAATTATAGGAGCCATATATGGGTAAACCAAGTCATTTTCACTCTTTATTAGCCCTTGGTCATAACCTAGCCCCACTGTGGCAGACACCAGGCTTTTCGCAACGCTAAAAGTAAGATCCACTCTTTCAGGTTCTCCCCACTCGGCAATAATATAACCATTTTTAATTACCAGGCCGGTAGGCTTGCCCCGTTGCTTCATGGGCCCGATAGGGTATCCAAAGGGTTCCCGTCCAAATGCCGATTGATAATGAGCTTTTTTCAGGTTTTTATCTGCTTTACTGGCGTTCTGTTGCGCATATTGGATGGCTTTTTGCAGTAATTTTTCATTCATGCCGACATCCTCAGGCTTTTTATTTTCCCAGTAGTTTTTTTCAGGGAAATATTGCTGGGATAGTCCGTATTCAGTAATTCCACAAAGCAAAATGCATGTTGCTATGATGAAGAGTTTGATTTTCATTTTTAATAGGTTGGTTTTATCGATAGAAATAATTCATAGAAACATTTTTTTGAATAGGCAGTAATATAAATAAATCAAAGAATATAATGAACGATAAAAAGGTTTACATTATAGGAGCTGGGATGGCCGGGCTGGTGGCTGCTTATGAGCTAGAGGCGGTTGGATATCGCCCCGTCATTTTAGAGAGTTCTGACAGTGTTGGTGGCAGGGTTAGAACGGATCTGAAAAATGGTTATTTGTTGGACAGAGGGTTTCAGATATTTTTAACCGGTTATCCCGAGGGAAAACGGTATTTGGATTATGATGCCCTCAATCTAAAATATTTTGATCCTGACATGGTAATTTTGCGATCAGATGGCTCCATGCACGTGACAGATCCTTTTCTCAATCCAGCGGGAATTTTCTCTATGGCTTTATCTAAAGTGGGTAACACCAAGGATAAGATCAAACTTTTTACAATTTCTGCGGGGCTGATGCAAAAATCGGAAGAGCAGATATTCAAAACCGATGTGCTTACCACCAGGGAGTATTTTTTAGCCCGAGGCTTTTCTCCGGAAATTATAGCCAATTTCTTAAATCCTTTATTTAAAGGAATCTTTTTGGAAGGTGAATTGAAAACCCCTTCAAGTATGTTTGAATTTGTATTTAAAATGCTTCATAAAGGAAAAGTTGCTATCCCAGAACTTGGTATGCAGGAAATTCCTAACCAGCTATACGGAAAGCTGAAAAACACGGCAGTCCGCTTTAACACCATGGTGAAATTTGTGGATGGTAGCGTTATTACATTAGAAGACGGTGAAGAAATTGTTGCTGATGAAATCATTTGTACAACATTACCAACCTATTTGAAAGATTTCAAGAAGGAAGGTGAGTTTAATTATCATAAGGTAACTAATATTTATTATGCCATTTCCAGGTCCTTCTTAGCTCAACCATCTATTGGTTTGGTACCAGGAGAAAATTTCTTGATCAATAATCTTGTTTTCCACACAGATGTGAGTCCATCGTATTCAACAACGGAAAAAGCCTTACTTTCTGTCAGCATAGTAAATGATACTGTAGGAGTTGAAGATCTTGTTGCCAGAGTGGCAAAAGAACTACAAGTATTGAGTGGTATTCGATCCGAATACTTTGAGCATATCCATACTTATGAAATTGAAGAAGCATTACCCGATATTCCTGTTTTGAAACATGATATACTTGCCGTGGACTGTAAGATTGGGGAAAATGTACATTTGGCTGGGGATTATCTGTTAAACCCCTCTTTGAATGCTGCAATGAGGTCAGGGCGAAGGGCCGCTGAATCCATTATTCTTAAACACAATATGGAGCAAAATGGAGGATTAAAGCCTATTGTAATGGAGACTGAGTTAAAATAAGATTTTCTCTCTGCAAATTGTAGTATCACTTTTGATAAGTAAACGCAGGAGACTTCATGTTAATTTTTAAAGAAATATTATCCAATGAAATCAGTAAAATTTGAGAATGGGGATGAGATGCCCATATTAGGTCTTGGTACATGGAAAAGCAAGCCAGGAGAGGTGTATGATGCGGTGCTTCATGCCTTGAAGTGTGGATATAGACATATTGACTGTGCTCCTATTTATCAAAATGAAAAAGAAGTAGGAAAAGCCCTGCAAAAAGCTTTTAAAGATGGAATAGTTAGCCGAGAAGAGGTTTTTGTCACTTCAAAACTTTGGAACAACGCACATAAAAAGGATCAAGTTATCCCTGCATTGAAAAGAACATTGAAGGACTTAAAGTTAGATTATCTTGACTTATACCTTATTCATTGGCCTGTTTCTCACAAAGAAGATAAGGTTAATATTAGTGAGCCAGGGGATTTTTTATCTTATGATGAAGCACCACTAATGGAAACTTGGGAAGGCATGGAAGAGGCATTTCATGAAGGATTGGCCAATCATGTAGGTGTTTCAAATTTTAATGTGAAACACCTAACTGAAATCCTCGATAATTGTGAAGTAATGCCGGAGATGAACCAAATTGAGCTTCATCCTTTGCTTCCTCAAGATGAGTTAATAGAGTTTTGTCATGAAAATGGAGTTCAAGTAACTGCATATTCTCCTCTAGGAAGCACTGATAGAGCCTCAGCAATGAAGAAAGATGATGAGCCCAATTTGTTGGATAATGAAACAATTAAGAGTATTGCTCAAAAACATCATATTTCACCAGCCCAGGTTTTGATTGCTTGGGCAATTGAAAGGGATACTGTTGTAATTCCTAAATCAGTAAATGAGTCAAGAATTAGGGAAAACTTTAAGAGTTTGGATGTTGAACTAAATCAGGTTGATATGGAAAAAATATCCAAATTAAAAGGGCCTTATCGATTTGTGGATGGCTCTTTTTGGACAATGGAGGGATCCCCCTACAAAATGGAAGATTTATGGGATTAAAATAAAAACCGGATTCAGTCCGGTTTTTTTTATGCCGTTCAAATAGTATTGGTGCTAATTCTTACTTGGACTTTTTTATATTGACACATGAATTATAAATTATTGTTTGCCATCCTGATTTGGTTTGCGTTTTTCTGTAATCTCTCATGCGCACCTAATGCAACTTTTAGGACTTTTGATAAATTTATCAACTATGACGAGGAAAGGATTGAATTAAGTTTAAAATACTTGAATGATCGTCATGGGATTGAAACAGAGACTGTTGAAATTGAACCGAAGATGGTGGTCCTTCACTGGACCGTGGTCCCGACAATTGAAAAGACTTTCGATGTGTTTGACCCATCAGTCTTGCCTGCAGCTAGAGATGGTTTGCAGGGAGCTAGTGCCTTAAACGTTTCTAGCCAATACCTTGTAGACCAAGATGGGACCATTTTTAAGTTGATGCCGGAAAATCATTTCGCTAGACATACCATTGGCTTGAACCACTGTGCCGTAGGGATTGAAAATATAGGTAGTGACGAGATGCCCCTAACAAAGGCTCAAGAAAAAGCCAATGAACAGATCATTCGCTATCTGAAAAGTAAATATGACATCACGCATGTGATTGGTCACCATGAATACCAATTATTCAAAGAGCATCCTTATTGGAAAGAAACCGATCCGGGGTACCTTACCGTCAAAACTGACCCTGGGGATAAGTTTATGAAAGCAGTCCGGAAAAGGATAGCAGATATGAATTTGGCAGGAGTAACGGAATTGGAATCATCAAACAATCAATAGTCCAACCGACCTTAACTCGTTCCATACCCTGGATTGGTGGAGCCTATCCCAAGATGGATTTTGATTTTCTTGCAGATTTTCCTGTAGAGCTGACCAGGCAATGGAGTTGTGTCCTTGAAGATTGTCGAACAGCCATTTTAAGATGGCTTCATTATCTTTTTTAAACCTAACTTGAAGGGAAGAAGTCTTATTTTCAATAAAGAGGATACCTTTATTTTGACCCGTGATCTTAAGTTCAGGCTGATTTCCGATCCATACAAGTTTTGAATTTGAGCTCAATTTTTCGGCCGCCTCATCAGTAATGGCATTATAGATAAAATTGCTGGGAACGGATGTTTCTGGAATTTCAAAATCGAACCATTCCTGTAAGTCAAAATCAAAACCTAAACCATGCATATAATTAAATAGGGCCTTTTTAAGTCCATCGCTGTACCATTCATGTTCGGCCCCTGTTGGATCTTCATGAATGAGATCATTGTCGGCAAACCCACCGAAATCAGGACCGACCCTCGTCACACCAAATTTAGCAGGTTCATGACCGATAGGACTGTGCGCGGTCATGGCAAATAAATGCCAAAACCCTGATTGAAGTACATTGTATTGAAAGAGTTGTCTAACCATTTCTAGACTATCAATCGTTTCCTGATCAGTCTGGGTCGGAAATCCGTACATTAGGTAGGCGTGTACCATAATGCCGGACTCAGTAAAGTTATGAGCCACTTTTGCGACTTGCTCGACCGTTACACCTTTTTGCATGAGTTTCAGCAATCGGTCAGAGGCAACTTCCAGACCTCCCGATACAGCTATGCAACCGGAAGCTTTAAGAAGGCGACAAAGGTCCAATGTAAACCTTTGCTCAAAGCGAATATTAGTCCACCAGGTAATCTTTAAATCTCTCCTGAGAATTTCTATCGCCAATTCCCGCATCAGGGCTGGTGGTGCCGCCTCATCGACAAAGTGAAATCCTGTCTGACCAGTTTGCTTAATCAACTCCTCAATCCTGTCACAAATCAACTGTGCGCTAATTGGTTCATAATGTTGAATGTAATTCAAAGAAACATCGCAGAAGTTGCATTTCTTCCAATAGCAGCCATGGGCCATGGTAAGCTTGTTCCATCTTCCATCTGACCAAAGTCGGTGCATGGGGTTGACAATCTCGATGACAGAAAGATAATTCTGTAAAGGTAGACCTTCGTAGTCAGGCGTTCCTACTTTGCTGAATGGAACGTCCAATGACTGACCTATGGAATAGGCGATCTTCTCTCCATTCTTAAAAAATGTTCTTTTGAGTTTTTCCTGTGGGATTTCCCCATTTAAATATTGAAGTAGGTTCTCAAGAGGCCTTTCGCCATCGTCAAGTGTGATAAAATCCACAAATTCAAATATTCTAGGGTCTTTAATTGACCTCAGTTCAGTGTTGGGATATCCGCCTCCCATGGCTATGGAGACCTTGGGATAATTGGCTTTAATAAACTGCCCAGCTCTTAAAGCCCCGAAAAGATTTCCAGGAAACGGGACTGAAATACAAACAGTTGTTATGCCCTGCATTTTGGGCTCCAACAGTTCAAAAATCATTTTATCGATAAAAGAAGGAGCTGATTGGATCGCTTCATATAACGGATCGAAGGAGCTAGCTGATCTCCCGAGCCTCTCTGCATAACGGCTGAACCCAAAATTGGGATCCACTGCCTCTTGGATAAAATCGCTTAAATCTTCCAAATATAGGGTCGCCAAGTGCCTTGCTTTATCTTGAATCCCCATAGTCCCAAATGCCCAATCAAGCTCTTCCAATTGTTGAAATCTGGAAGCCTGGGGAAGGAAATCCTCATCACAGATATTGTAGGCCAAGGTTGGATTTTTGAACTGAAGAAAACTGATAACCGGATCAATGGTATCAATATAATCCTTCTTCAATTTAAATATACGGTTGGAATTCGGGGTAAGGGTTTCTTTTCGGTCCTTTGGGATTTGAGCGAACATTTCCTCAAGTCCACTTCTAGAAAAAAGTCTCAATATCACCTCAATGCCAAGATCAGCCTGTTTTGCTGACACTCCAATCGTATTAAGAAAACCCTTAAGGTAGGCCGTAGCGGGATATGGCGTGTTTAATTGGGTAAAGGGCGGGGTGATGAGGAGTACTTGTTGTTGCACGACGGTCGATTTTACTGCAAAGTTCGACAAGGTTTTCTCTGAAACCAAATATTACCAGTTTTCATCCTCCTCTTCATCCGGATTAGAACTCAAATTTGACTCACTCGAAATTAAGCCTTTTAGCAACTCCAGGGCTTCCGGCTTATACCTTAATTCCCCCTTTTTCAGAAATTCATTGGTGGCCATCAACGCCTCGAAAGTAGGGTTTTGGATATGACGGGGAACAGTTTTAATCCGAGAATCGCTTTTTTCAAATGGGGTAGGAGTCTTGCTATTGAAAAGGTAGGGTATAAGCGTGGTGGAGCAACTTAGAGCAATTTTACCGACAAAATATTGAGAAAAATATTGGTCAAGCCTTTCATTAATCTCTTCAAAAAACTCCAAAGTTTCAGCCAAACGGACCCGTGAACCCGCCCGGCTTTTGCCTTTTGTCTTGAGATGTTTGATTTGGCTCTTTCCCTGTTTTTTTCTGACCATATATGATCTAAAAACCTTGTGGTCAATGTTTTCCCCATTTTCGAAATAGCCGATAGACGCGATACCTGATCTTATTAGAAGCACGATGTAATTCTGGAGATCCTCTGACTTCAACCGTCCCTCCTCATCCAAATCGAAATGAATAGGAGGACGAAATTTCAAGACGGTCTCATTTTCTTGGAAAAAATACCACTCATGATCCTTAAAATCCTTGTCAGAAGGAATATGGTGAATTATCTCCAATAAATGAGAACTCTCCGCGGCTGAAATTAATTTTTGATCCATGTCAAGGTTTACGGCAATCGTTTTTTAGGCTTATATTTGTAAAAATAGTTTGGATTTACCTTATGGAAATAAATATAGATAGTTTACTGGAAAAAATGTGTAATCCTCAGGAAGAGGAGGCGTATAAATATGCCGATGAATTGGCTGAAGTTGGAGGAGAAGAGACCATAATTAAATTAGTTGAACTGATACAGGGGGCAGATAAGGAGTGTGCATTTTTGGCCGCTAGGGCACTTTCCAAAATGGAAAACAACCAATCTGCTTTAGAACCTCTTTTAGAGGCAATCCATGATAAGGAAAATAAAAATCAAAATGGGGCCTTTGTACAGGCATTGGAGGGATTTGATATCAGCGAAAAATTTGTGGATGTTTTAAGAATCTACTTGTTTGGCAATTTCAAAGCCTCAGCTATTGCCAAGTATTACCTTGATTATACAGAATTTGACATCACGCCCAGGGTAATCAAGAAGGCTGAAAAGCATTGGAATCATTTCACTAACAACAGCAAGTTGGATGAGGCATTTGAGTTGAAAAAAGCAGAAGTAGAGGAAATGCTTTCAGAAATGAAAGGCATGTTTGAGGAAGAATAGGGCCTAAAGCTAGCATTTGAGGGGAAAGAATGGTAGATTTAATAAGCAGATTTTAACCATAAACTTAATATTTTATGAAAGCCATATCTCTTTTTTCATTATTGCTTTTGATGAGTCCGACTCTTTGGGCTCAAAATGTTCCATCAGCTGATTCGCAGATCAAAACAGCTGTTTTGGCTGCTCCCGAGGAGTTTCGGGAAGGAGCCAAAGTCTATGGCTACGATTCCAACGGTGAATGGACGGTTTTAAGAGAGGGTTCAAATGAGATGGTGTGTATTGCCAGTGATCCAAAACGGGAAGGCTTTAGTGCATCCTGCTATCACAAGGACTTGGAACCATTCATGGAACGTGGACGAGAATTAAGTAAAGAGGGTAAGGCATTTCAGGAAATCTTTGATATCCGAGAAAAAGAAGTAAAAGACGGTAAATTAGAAATGCCTAAAGATGGTGTAACCTTGTTTGTACTCTCTGCTGATAAGGAGGATTATGACCCGGAGAAAGGGGAGGTGCGAAACACTAATTTTCGATAGGTGGTGTATATTCCGTTTGCTACTGTGGAGAGTACAGGTTTGCCTTTGAAACCTCAGGCTCCAGGGATGCCTTGGATAATGGATCCGGGAACGCACAGAGCACATATTATGATCACTCCTCCTCCAAGGGATAAGGAATAATAAAAAAGAGGTGCTCAAATGCACCTCTTTACCTTATCAAGCTGATTTCTTTTTCTCCTCTTGCTTGGCTTTCTTGGCCACTCTTTTTTCCTTTAAGTTTTTAGCAGGCTCTTTTTTCCCGCCCTCTTTTTTGATACTTTTCTCTTTTGACATGATGCTTAAATTTTTTTGGATTTATAGAACTTAAAGTTCTCTATACATCATAAAGTAGGTTTGGATAATCCTCCGTACTTTAAGGGAATATATTGAATCTGTATGAAATTTAGCAAACAAATTCCTGATATTTTGTTAAAATAGCTAATTTATTTTATTCGCGAGTTTGCATACTTGTTTTAGATCCATGTACAGTTAGGCATATAAAATTGGTGGAATAATGTTACTTTTGTGACATGAATGATAAAACTCAACTAAACAACCCTCTTCATGGCAAAACTCTCGAAGCAATTTTAAGTGCTTTGGTAGATTATTTTGGATGGGAGTCTTTAGGGCAGAGAATAAATATCAGGTGCTTTACCCATAATCCTAGCATCAAAAGTAGCCTTACATTTTTAAGAAAAACCCCTTGGGCTCGGGAAAAAGTTGAAAACCTTTACATCCGGTTTATAGTAAATTCATAATGACAACAACAGCCTCATTGGTCCAAATAAAAAAAGAATTGAAATTTCTCTGTGAGGAGGATCTTTTTAATTTAATAATAAGATTGGCAAAGCTGAAAAAGGATAATAAAGAGTTGTTGAGTTACCTTTTATTTGAAGCTGAGAACGAGTTCCATTATATAGAAGGCATAAAAAGGGAATTGGATTCGGAGTTTGATTCCCTAAACCCAGGTATTTATTATGCGAAAAAAGGACTCCGCAAGATATTAAGAAATCTGAAAAAGCAGATAAAATACTCGGGAAAGAAAGAAACTGAGGTAGAATTACTCATCTATTTCTGTAAAAAAATGAAAACCTCTTCAATTAGATTTTCAAGCTCTACGGTTTTGCAAAACCTGTATAACAATCAAATAAAATCTATTGAAAAGGCTATTAGCAAACTGCATGAAGATCTACAGTTTGACTTCAAAGGGATGATGGAAGAGCTTTAAAGCTATTCTTCGGTTCTCTTTTTATTCTTTTTGTCTTTTTCCTCGACAGGTGGCTCAGGCGGAGTGTCGGAAATATTGCCGAATTCATCGACATAAGCAATCATGTCCTCGAGTTTACCACTGCTAGGCTGTTCTTTTTTCTCTAGGCGGTTAACGAGTTTTTCTTTACGCTTCTTCGCCTTTTTATCTGCTTTTAATTTTTTGATAAAACTGTTGTTCGATCTTCCCATAAGTGTTTTTTAGGGTTGTAAAATAGAAACACCCCAAAAACAACATCCTGGAAGGAACCTATTTATTCTGAGCGAAGGTGTAAAGCATCGAGCATGATAAATTGAAAAGTATAGTCCTGTACAGATAAATTGTATGTTTTGGAATATTTCTTAATGAGGTACAAAGGTCTTGAATATACTTGACTTTAGCTAATTGTAGCCCATAATTATTCTTTAAGTGCTCAATGCTTCCTTTTTACACCCCGAACAGCCTCCGCCTCTTTAGGGTCTTCTGGCCAAAAATGTTTTGGATACCGCATTTTCAGTTCCTTTTTTACTTCAAAGTAGGTGTTTTGCCAAAAACTTTTTAAATCGGCTGTTACTTGCACTGGTTTATACCCTGGGGAAAGCAAATGGATCAAAACTGCCTGTTTCCCACCATTAATTACCGGTGTCTCCAGCATCCCAAAAAGTTCTTGAAGACGAACAGCCAATATGGGTGATTCCCCGTTATGGAGATATTGCAGTTTGATGAATGAACCACTGGGGACTTCAATCCTATCTGGAGCTAACTCAGCCACCAACTGTTGCTTATCCCAAGCCATTGAATTTGTTAAGATCTCTTTTAAGTTTAACCTGAAAAGATCCTCCTCACGTCGTATTTGGGAAATATAAGGAGAGAGCCACTCAGAAGCTCTTTTTAATATCGAATCTGTGGAAAAATCCTCAAAAACTTCTATGCCGTTCCAAGCCCTTAAGCTCATAACCCTGTTTTGCAATTGGATAACTTCTTCGGTAAAGTTTAACAGTTTTCTACCTTCATTTTTCACTGCTTCGAGAATAGCCTTTTCAGCCTTTACCGGATCAATTTGCTTCAACGGCTGTGATTTCAGCACAATATTTCCAATCCGCATCACTTTCTCGGCCACCAACTTACCTTGCTTAAAGTCCCAATCAATGATTTCCTTATCTTCGACTAAAGGCATCAAATCCTTGGGATTGATCGGAGAGGCTAGAAAAATTTTCCCCATTCCATCTTTGGCGTCCATATTCGCAACAGCCAACCAAGGCTCATGTGCCAAATCATCCCGATGGCCGATCATGGCTAATCTTCCATTGGAGAGTTGGAATTGAGCATTGTTGCCTGGCCGGGCACAGGCAATCCTGTCAGGGTAGGCGTAGGCCAATAGAATTCCCGTTTCAAAGATGTCATAAAAATCATTTGAGGCCTCAATACCCAGCATCCTTCTATAATGTTGAGCAACAGTTTCCACCTTCCGGAAAGCTCCATCAACGTTGTTTTCTTTTCTAAGCCTCCTCAGTTTTTCAATCCGGTGATTGATATCTGTGCCTGCATCTTTACCAAGTGGGTCTTTTTCCTCAATAATTGCGGCCAAATCACTAGCAAGAGACTGCTGTCCGATTTCCTCTGACTTGACCAGCATGTGAGCGATTCTTGGATGGCAGGGGAGACGTTGCATCTTTTTGCCGTGATCGGTAAGCTTGCCGTAGCGGACGGCTTCAAGGCTTTCCAAAAGTTCCACTGCTTGCTCAAAAGCTCCTTGAGGAGGCGGCGTGAGCCAGGCCATATGCCGATAACCCTCAATGCCCCAAGAGTAAAGATCGAGGACCAAGCTTGCCAGATCTGCTTCCAAAATTTCAGGTGTTCTGAAAAGCTCTAGCCTTTCATGGGTGGCTTTGCTCCATAACCTAATACAATTACCGGGGCCCAAACGTCCAGCTCGACCAGCCCTTTGATCGGCGGCATCTTTAGTTATTTTGATAGTTTTCAATCTAGACAACCCTGACCTAGGGTCAAATTTTGATGTTTTACCAAAGCCACTATCAATAACTAATGTGATTCCTTCTATGGTAAGGCTGGTTTCGGCGATACTTGTGGATAGCACAATCTTACGCTTATTTGGATTGGGCAAAATGGCCGACTGCTGCTTATGGAAGGGCAATAGTCCAAACAACGGATGTATGGCAAAATGGGGAAGAGTACTTTTCAAAAAATCATGGCATTGCATAATTTGCGCCTGACCAGGTAAGAAAACTAAAATATCACCTTCAAACTCGTTCACTGCTTTTAAGACAACATTATTAACGGTCTCCACTATGGTCCATTCATCTGTATCACCCCAATATTTTACTTCTACGGGAAACTGTCGCCCCTTACTTTCGACCTCTTTGGCTGAAAGCATTTTAGCCAATTGAGTGAGATCAATGGTAGCGGACATGATCATAATCCGCAGATCTGGCCTCAATACCTGCTGAACTTCCCGGCAAAGCACCATGGCTATATCGGCATGAATGTTTCTTTCATGAAATTCATCAAAAATTACCATCCCGACATTTTCCAGGCTATTGTCCTGTTGGATTAGCCTAGTCAAAATACCTTCTGTCAACACGTCAATTCGAGTGCTTGGAGAGGTGCGGTTTTCAAATCTGATCATATAACCGGTCTGATCTCCAATTTTCCCTGATTGAAGATCCGCCATTCGCATAGCGATGGATTTGGCAGCCAAACGCCGAGGCTCCAACATGAGGATCTTTTTCCCTTTCAACCAAGGCTCATTAACCAGAGCTAGAGGCAGTAACGTACTTTTACCCGCTCCAGGAGGAGCTTTTACAATTAAGGTATTCTCTTCTGCCAAAATATTTTTGACAGAAGGAATAATGTCTGTAATAGGGAGGTCAATTGAAAACGGATCGAATGTCAAGGAAACTGGGATTGATTAGCATGCAAATTTAGCGGAATGGCTTAAAAGAAAAAAGGCTATCAAATTTGATAGCCCCTTTCACTTTATTTTTTGGTTATTTTAACAGGAACTTCAAGTCTTTCCCATTTCAAGACAAATCCATCTGAAGTGACATCGTAGGTTAGTCTTTCATTCATTTCGGCGGACTCTTTTGGAGTAACCTTTACTCTTAGAGCATCCTCAGCTTCTTGGTATTTCATTGATCCCCATTGGGAAGCTTCTTTGTTAAATATAATTGTCCATTCATTTTGTCCAGGAATGGTAAAGAGTGCATATCGACCAGCGTCCAATTCCTTACCTTCTACTTTGATGGCTTGATCAGTTGTAAAAGTAGTGGCTTCATTTGCTCCTGAGCGCCACACTTGATCATATGGAACCAGCCCGCCCCAAATATTCCTGTCATTGACTGCAGGGCTACCATATCCGATTTCTATATTTGCACCATCAACAGTACCCTGAGCAGTACGGGCAGGGCTCGCCTTTTCCTGATCCTGACCTATGGCTAGATGAGAAACTACTAAAAAGGCGCAAATCAGAGTAAGGGATTTCATAAAAGTTTTGCTTTTCATAATTTAAGGTTTTAAAGTTCTGTACTAATTTAAATAAAATCTACTGCATAAATCCCAAAAGCCTACAAAAGGTTTTGAAATATTCTTACCGTTGAGAGAAGGAGTTATAGGTTTGGTGTAAATGCTCAGGAAAATCTTGGCCAAGATAAGCGTCTACTTAAGGATTTTGTTTAAATTATAGCTTCATTCACCAATAAGATGAACATGGCTAATTTTAATCTTAAAATCAACGGTAGGCAGTTTCAGGTTGATGTAGAGGAGGATACTCCACTTCTGTGGGTCCTGCGAGACCATCTAGGGCTGGTAGGCACCAAATATTCGTGTGGAATTGCTCAATGTGGTGCCTGCACAGTCCACATAAATGGAGAAGCCAGGAATTCCTGTGTCACCCCAGTATCAAGTCTGGAATCGGATGAAGTTATCACGATTGAAGGTCTTTCAGAAGATGGTAAGCACCCTGTTCAGCAAGCTTGGGAAGAAGTTGACGTGGCCCAGTGCGGCTATTGCCAGGCAGGGCAAATTATGACTGCTGCGGCACTTTTGAAATCAAACTCCCAACCAAGTATGGCGGAAATCGAAGATGCGATGAACCGAAATCTTTGCCGTTGTGGCACTTATCATAAAATTAGAGAAGCTGTGGCATTAGCCGCTAAAAAATAAACGATATGGCTAGTTTTAAAACTAACAGAAGAGACTTTTTAAAAATGGCCGCAACAGCAGGCGGTGGTTTGTTCATCGGATTTCAATGGTTCAGTTGTGATTCTCCGAAAATGAAGGTGCTGAGCAATGAAGAAATTCTAGCATCAGCTAAGCAATTTAACGCATTCCTCAGCATTACCCCGGAAGGTGATGTAGTCATTTACTCTCCAAATCCTGAATTAGGACAAAATATTAAAACTTCATTCCCCATGGTGGTGGCTGAAGAATTGGATGCTGACTGGGAGAGGGTTCGTGTAGTTCAAGCCAATCTTGATCTCGATAATTTTGAACGACAAGTTACAGGTGGCAGTGGAGCCATGCCCCATTCTTGGGAAAGGTTGCGGAGAGCGGGTGCTACAGCCAAATATCTACTTGTGAGCGCGGCTGCTGATCAATGGGATGTTTCCTACGATTCCTTGTCTACTGAAAAGGGCCAGGTTGTGCATGCTGCTTCAGGCCGAAAAATCAATTATGGCGAGTTGGTGAATGCCGCTTCACAATTGGAGGCACCGGAAGATGTAAGGTTAAAAGATCCAAAAGATTTTAAAATTATCGGGACTCCTGTCAAGAATGTGGACAACAAGGCCATGTTTACAGGTCAGGCTTTATTTGGTCTTGATTTCTACCGAGAGGGAATGGTACATGCCATGATCCAAAGGCCCCCGTTTGGGATGAAGGTAAAGTCTTTTGATGATTCAGAGGCCAGAAATATTAAAGGAGTGTCGGATGTCATCCAATTTGGTGAAAATGTAGCGGTGGTAGGTACTTCCACATGGCCATTGATGAAAGCCAAAAAGGCTTTAAATATAGCGTATGAACCAATTTCTGAAGAAGAAAGTACCGTAAATCACGATAGAATTTTCCGTGACTTACTGGATGGTGATCAGGCAGAGATCATGCGCCAAGACGGAAATGTTGATCGTGCGTTTCAAGGTGCCGCCCAGATAGTAACCAGTGAATATCAATGTCCTTTCCTATCACATTCTCCTATGGAACCCATGAATTTCTTTGCCCATGTAAAAGGTGACAAAGTGGAATTGGTGGGACCAACTCAGACCCCTGAAAGAGCGAGAAATGAAGCGGCAAAACTGCTTGGAATTGAGCCTGAGAATGTATCAGTAGAGATTACCCGATTAGGAGGTGGATTTGGAAGAAGGCTGAGAGCCGATTTCGTTGTGGAAGCTGTAGAACTCTCTAGAATTCTTAATAAACCAGTGAAAGTAACGTGGAGCCGGGAAGATGATATGACAGGTGGGGCTTACCGTCCAGCTGTAAGATATAGATTTCAAGCTGCATTGGATGCTTCAGGAAATATGATCGGTTATAAATTGCGGGGAGCCGGTATAAATGCCGGTAACACCACTCGTCAGGACAACTTTCCATCAGGAGCAGTTGATAATTTATTGATTGAGTCTGTAGAGCACAAGTCCCATGTGACAACCAACGCCTGGAGAGCACCGATCACCAATTTCTTAGCCTATGCCGAGCAATCCTTTTTGGATGAGGTGGCTGAGGTAGCAAAAAAAGATCCTGTTAAGTTTAGGCTTGATCTATTGGCCAGAGCAAAAACAGAACCTGTAGGTGAAATTCATTATGACATAGACCGGATGAAAGGGGTTATTGAGTTGGCTGCTGAAAAATCAGAATGGGGGAGAGACTCTTTAGTAAAACAGGGCTTCAGCGTTTATTTTTCTCACCGATCGTATGTAGCTCAAGTGGCTAATGTGGTAATGGAAAATAACCAGCCGGTGCTGAAAAAAATCATCGCAGCTACCGATTGCGGGATTGTCGTCAATCCTACAGGAGCCAACCATCAGGTTAGAGGTGGTATTGTGGATGGTATGGGGCATGCCATGTTTGGGAATTTGACCTTTCAAAACGGCAGTCCAAAACAGAAGAATTTCGATACCTACAGGCTTATCCGAATGAAGGAAGTGCCTGAAATCGATGTTCATTACATTGATAATGGTATTGACCCAACTGGATTGGGTGAGCCCGCATTGCCGCCAACTGGAGGTGCCATTGCGAATGCAATTTATAATGCTACAGGTAGGCGTTTGAGAAGTCAACCGTTTATTGAGCAAAAGGAGTTTTCCGATATGGAGATAAAAATGGAAAGAGTGTAAGCTCAGCTATATTTTAAATTATTAGTTTAAAAGGCAAGGAGAGGAGCGTATTTAAATTTTCTCCTTGTCAAATTTTAGTATACGGGTAAATAACATTAACTGGCCAGTATGATAGGAGTTGTGCTCTATCAAGATCAGTGCTTCCCGTAAAAGATTATGGTTTTCATTCCTTTGGATAGGCGTGAAAAGTTGTTGGTTATGATTGCTTAACCATTTATTGAATTTTGAGCGATCTTGATAGAAACTATCCTTTATAGATTCCCATTTTTCTTCTGTAATCGTTTCATTGGATTTGGGCCAATAATCATCCGGCCATCTTAATTCCTGATAATTATCGCTGCAGCAATAATCTAGAATATCTTTTTGTGCAATTCGCATGTGCTCTAGGATATCATAAAATGTATAAGGAACACCTGGGACATTTATCTGAATCAACTCAAATGGAATCTCATCCAGAATGTCTTCCAATTTCTTGTAGGCATGTCCTCCCAGAATATGAGTGATGAGTTGAGTTACCGTTCTATAATTGTATAAAATCTCCATAGTATATCAACCGCAGCCTGAAATCAAATGTTTACCTAATTTGTTGTATAATTTATATTATGTTAAATTATGATTAAAACCATAAGCCCCACTTTGGGGCTTATGGTTTTAATGCTTTCTCAATCCTCTCTAATTTGCCATCAATCTCTTCTGATATTTTCAATTCAAGAATTTTAGCTATCAACGGATATACATCTGTGTTCTCCACGGATTCTATCTCAATCCCACTCCGAAAAGCAGGTCCATTTGCATAAAAGATTCCATGCATATCCTTATGTGATGGATCATAACCATGTTCCCCAAAAGCCTCTGTGTCAAACATACTCGCCTTCTGTTGATAACGCATCATGTCTCTGGGAAAAGCCAGGTAATAACCTAAATCTGGAAGAATCAGAAAATCTCCCAACAGGTCTCTGTATTTGTCTATATTCTTGTAGTATTCTTTGTCTTCAATATCAGCTACCGTAAAATTTCCTTTATTCTTATTTAAGGCCCTTGAAACTTTCTTTTTATCCTTTGAATTTTTAAGATGAATATGTGCTAAAGCGCCGTTGTTATACACTTCAACTGGCAAGTCTTTTACAATTTCATCCAGCGCAATTAATCTATCTTTAGTCACATCCGTCATTCCATGATCTGATACCAAAATAATGTTTACATCCAAGTCAAAGCTTTTAACTCCCTCAAACAACGCTCCTAATTGAGCATCCAATGTGGTGAGTTTTGCTTCTAACTTCTCATCATTATTTGGTCCGTAGATATGACCCACATCATCCATGTCGGAAAAGTATAAAGTTATCATTCGTGGCCTCTCCTCATCCGGCATATTTAGCCATTCGAAAACTTTACTAATTCTTTGAAGATTTGGAATTTCCCCATCATACTGATGAAAATATGTTGGGTATGTATCCTGGACAGGTGCTTCAGAGCCAACGAAGAAATAACTTGCAGAAGTAATCCCTTGCCGTTCTGCCAAAACCCAAATCGGCGTTCCGCCATACCAGTATTTGTCTTGTACGACTTCTCTGTTGCCTATGGAATAGATTTGATCTTTTTTTGGATCATAAAATGTATTGTCCACCAAACCATGATTTTCTGGCTTAAGTCCTGTGGCAATGGTATAGTGATTGGGAAATGTCTTACTAGGAAAGGAAGGAATCAACGATTCAGCAGCCACTCCCCCATTGACAAATTCAGTTAAGTTTTTCGGCTGAAATCTTTCGATATAATCATGACGGAATCCATCAAGACTGATGAGGATTACATGAGGTTGCTTGTTTTGGGCAAAAGCATTAGTTAAAGTTAAAGTAACAAGAAAGAATACCGAAAGAAGTCGCAATTGAATAGTTAACATAAATATCTCTTTATTCTACAAATAAAGGCTAATTTTAAAAAATAGGAAATAAAAAAGGCCACTAATTAGTGGCCTTCTATTTTTTGAATTATCCTTCCATCCAGTCAGGACCAAGAAGTTCCTGCAGCTTTTGGTCGTATTCTTCAGCTTTCTCAGTGTTTTTCAACCTAGTATGAATTTGGAAAAGAATTTCCAAAACCTCTGTGTTCTCTGGTTGTAATTCTGAAGCCTTAGTAAAATAAGGTACAGAACTTTCATATAAGTCGTCTGCCTCTTTCAACATATCATCAGATTTAGCTTCCCACTCATCATCAGGAAGGTTGTTTACATCAGAGATAATACCTCTTGCTTTATCAAGATAGATTGCACCTGCGTAAAAATTACCTTCAAAGAAATCAGGATCAGCTTCTACAGATTTTTTATATTCTTCAAGTGCCCCTTCAAGATCACCAGATTGCTCTTTCAAATAACCATATCTCAAACGGATAGCCGTGTCATTTGGATCATCTTCCAATGCCTTTTCAATAGAAGCCATTGCTTCATCCATTTTATCTAATTGTAACAACAATTGGATCTCAAATTCTTGAAGCCCTTTATCTGTAGGATATTCTTCTCTTGCTTCAGATACTAGTCTATAAGCCTCTTCCTGATCATCGTCTACAGAAGTAGCAATCTGGATAAGGAAGTAATAAGCATTAAGCTTGTTGTATTCTTCATCATCAAGTAATTGAGTGAAGTATTTTTTAGCAGGCTCGTATTTTTCGATCATATTGGCAGTGTAGCCAGCATTGAAAACCATAGAAGTATCAGCAGGATCAATATCAGCAGCTATGGCAAAAAACTCATGTGCTAACTCCATATCATCCTCTTCATATCTTTCGATAGCTTTCTCAAGGGAAGCTGCCTTCAATCTCATGATGCCTTCACCTTGCAGGTTTTCAGGCATACCTGGCAATACATCCTTATAGATTTCTTTACCAATTTTGCTTGACTGATCATTTCCATCAAGTTCCATTGCTTTCTCAAAAGACTCATAAGCATTTCTACCTGTAGTAACAGTTTCTTGATTATTGTTTTCGTCCTGCTCAAACATCATGGTTTTGATTTTTCCTTTAACCATGTGGGTATTTGGATCATCACCTGTGTCTTCACTTTGAAGGGCTGCTTCGATATCAGTCAATGCCTCTTCATATTGCCCTTTTTTAAAATTTCGTTCTGCAGAACGAACCACCTTCTTTTGCGCGAAGGCTACCGTGGCAAAGGCCACTAAGATTAACGATAGAATTAATTTTCTCATTTGTCGTATGTTTATTCTATATTGTTTGGTTTTTCTGTATTGTTGTCTTCAGCGTCATTGTCGGTCTGGTCGTTAGCCTCATCAATGGTAGCGTCCACTATTTCTTCAATTCGCTCAATTTTCTCTATAGACGAAATTTCATCATTTTCGTTTAGTTTGATCAACCTAACACCTTGAGTTGCCCTTCCCATAACCCTCAAATCGGCCACTGGAGTTCGGATTGTGATGCCTGATTTGTTAATTATCATTAAATCATCCGTATCTACCACTTCTTTAATTGCAACTAGACTACCAGTTTTTTCGGTTACGTTCATGGCTTTCACACCTTTTCCTCCCCTATTGGTGATTCTATATTCATCCAAAGGTGAACGTTTTCCATAGCCTTTTTCTGAAACAACCAAAAGGGTCGCGTCTTCGCGTAAGGCACAAACCATGCCAACGACATAGTCATTTTCGTCCTTTAAAGAGATGGCTTTTACCCCTGTAGCGGTCCTACCCATCGGTCTTACTGTGGATTCATGGAAGTGAATCGCCCTACCGGATTTAGCTGCTATGATGATGTGTGCATCGCCATGGGTCATTTCCACATTGAGCAATTGATCGTCCTCGCGGATATTCAATGCAATGATTCCATTGGTTCTAGGACGGGAATATTGCTCTAGGGTTGTCTTCTTGATGATACCATTTTTGGTCACCATCACCAAGAAATTATTATTGATGTAATCCTGATCGTTGAGATCGGTCACTTGAATGATCGAGCGGATCTTGTCATCGCTTTCGATGTTCATCAAGTTCTGGATTGGACGGCCTTTGGAAGTTTTGCTGCCCTCAGGAATAGCATAGGTTTTCAACCAGAACAATTTCCCTTTATCAGTAAAGATCAAAAGGTAATTGTGGGTGGAAGCAGTAAACATGTACTCCGTAAAGTCGTCTACTTTGGTAGAAACGCCTTTGGACCCAACGCCACCTCTACTTTGAGTTCTATATTCGGTAAGAGGAGTCCTTTTAACATAACCATGATGAGATACAGTGATTATCACCTCTTCATTTGGAATCATATCCTCATATGAGAAATCTTCCGCGTTATGCTCAATTTCCGTACGTCTAGGATCGGCATAACGGTCTTTCATTTCCTGAAGCTCATCCTTGATAATCTGCATTCTCTTACCTTCATCGGCCAAAATTTCTTTTAGCTCTTCAATAAGTTTCATGATTTCATCATACTCATTCTGGATTTTCTCACGCTCCATGCCCGTAAGCCTCTGAAGCCTCATGTCCAGTATGGCTCTCGCCTGAATTTCGCTAAGCTCAAATCTTTCCATCAAGCTAGTTCTAGCTGTTTCAGGATCCTTTGAACTTCTGATTAGAGAAATCACCTCATCCAAATGATCCAAGGCTATCAAGTAACCTTGAAGGATGTGGGCTCTCTTTTCAGCTTCCCTAAGTTCGTACTCAGTCCTTCTGACCACTACCTCATGACGGTGGTTTACATAATGGACGATAAGATCTTTGAGGTTTAATGTATGTGGGCGGCCTTTTACTAAGGCTACATTATTGACACTGAATGATGTCTGAAGACCTGTGTGCTTATAAAGGTTATTAAGAATGACATTTGAAATTGCATCCTTCTTCAACTCATAAACGATACGCATACCCTGACGGTCTGATTCGTCACGGATGGCGGAAATTCCTTCTAGTTTCTTCTCATTTATTAATTGAGCCGTTTTCTCGATCATATTGGCCTTGTTGACCAGATATGGGATCTCGTGGATCACGATCATTTCCTTACCGTTGTCCTTGGTTTCCACGGTAGCTTTACCTCGCATGACTACGCGGCCTCTTCCAGTTTCAAAGGCGGATTTTACCCCATTGTAACCGTAGATGATACCCCCAGTTGGAAAATCTGGGGCGATAATAAATTCCATCAGCTCCGCAATGGTAATATCACGGTTGTCGATATAGGCAGTAATACCATCCACGACCTCACCCAGGTTGTGGGGAGCCATGTTGGTAGCCATACCTACCGCAATACCACTGGCACCGTTAAGCAAAAGGTTAGGAATCTTAGCAGGTAAAACTACAGGCTCCTTTAAGGAATCATCGAAGTTCAATTGAAAATCAACTGTTTCCTTATTGATATCCACCAATAACTCCTCAGCGATCCTTTTCAATCTTGCCTCAGTGTAACGCATGGCTGCAGGGGAATCCCCATCTACGGAACCAAAGTTACCCTGTGGATCGACCAAAGGGTATCTCAAGGACCAATGCTGGGCCATCCTAACCATGGTCTCATACACGGCTGAATCACCATGAGGGTGATATTTACCGAGTACTTCACCGACTATTCTTGCTGATTTTTTATAAGGTTTGTTATGGGAAACACCCAATTCCTGCATTCCGTAAAGAATTCTTCTGTGAACAGGTTTTAGGCCATCCCTAACATCAGGCAATGCTCTAGAGACGATAACTGACATCGAATAATCGATGTACGCTCCGCGCATTTCCTCTTCTATATTAATTGGTATAATGTTCTCGTTTTGTCCTTGAGCCATAAGTAAATTTCTCAATATTAGTTTGCAAGATAATAAAAAGAATAAGGTTTTAAAACTGTAAATAAGCGTGATTTAACCAAAAATAAGGATTTCATTCTACCACTGGCCTATCTTTCGGTTTTGCATGTTGAATATAGAACTACCGCGATATTCTACGCCGTCATGTATGTGCTTCATTTTCACCCCACAGCCACTGACCTTACACCTTTTTGTGCCCGGCAACCGCAATGAGATTCCAGCATTTAAGGTGAAAAGCTGTTGGGAGAAAATTTGACTTTCTTCGAGTGTTGGATGTTGTAATTCCATTCTTCTAACTTCAAAGTTCGGCTTGGCATACACTTTCACGTAATCAGAAAGGTCTCGTTCTATTCTTACACCGACACCATAAAATGGATCAACGGACACCAAGTTGGGGTCAAAAGATTCCCGTATCATGATCTGTCCGGCCTCCCCTTCCAAAATGAACCTCCAAGGGTAATGCTGCCTCAATCTAAGTTTCCGTTCAGCTTGCATATAGGTGTTGCTTCCTGAATACTTTCTATAGCGCCAATTAAGAAACGAAGCCCTTTTTCTAGCATCGTATATGATAATTCCCACAGAACCATACAGCTTATCAAATACATAAGCGTGCGTGGCATAGTTAAATGCATAATCCCCAAATGTGGGAGCATTCATTCTTCCCCATTCTCGGGCGACCCCTCCTCCAATGGTTGCTATGCCGAAAAGGTCGATTTTGACAGCTGCATTGACAGGAAGGGCAATGTTTGATCCTCTGAAGCTTACTTCCTCCCCCATTCCTATACCTGGGGCGCTTTCTTCACCTAAATAGGAAATAGGATAAGCCAAGTAATCGGTTGAAATAAAATCTAATTTATGAAAATGGTATCCATAGCCGCCAGCTACATCCAAACTGATGCTACTAAGCACATTCCGAGCTGCATTTCCAAAACCAGTATGGCTCTTTGGTTTCCGTGCTTTGGTGTCAATCCCAAAATAGTCCTCCTGAGCCTCTGCCGTAATGGCCAAAAAGGAAAATAGGACAATTAATAATCCAGGTAGCTTTGTTGTAACTTTCATCATTATCGGTCAAACTGAATTTCTAAATTACGGCTAATCGCTCAATAATGGAAATAAAAAAGCCTTCTGTGTGACAGAAGGCTTTTTTATAAGTTTATTTTACTGATTTGTATTACTCAGCATCAGTTGCATCTGACTCCTCACCTGCTCTGGCTTCTCTCTCCTCTTTTTTCTCAGCAATTTTAGTGTCTACCTTTTCTTTCATCTCAGGATCTTCCTTCATAGCTTTGTTGATCTTGTTATAGGTTGCCGCCCCTAATTGATCTTTGTCCATGATGATGTTCGTTTTCAACTCTCTCACTTCTTTGGCTAGTTCCTCCATGAAGTCAAGGATTTCTTGGTAAGCCTCTTTTTCCTCATCAGTTACATTTGCAGCTTCCATTTTCTCCTCATCACCCCAAGCAGCTTTGATCTCATTGTATCTTCCTGCACCTTCGATAGTCTCGTTGTTTTTGATCATGTCAACAAGCTCTTCGTTCTTACTTTCATAGAAGGCCATTACAGAATCTTCCATGGCGGCAAATTTCTCAAGCTCTTCCTCAGTAATCTCATCGGAATTGGCTTCAGTCTGCGCATAGGCATTAACATTCATCAGGCCGGCAAGTAAAATAGCTAATACAAATAATCGCTTCATCGTATTTATTTAGTTTAGGTTAATTTTCGTAATTCAAGGTTTCAATTAAATTGATTCCGGTTAAGATAACAAGAAATATTTCAAAAAATGCGCCATTTCGTTAGTTAAAGCTTCTTAAATCAAAATAAACACATTTTTTATTGTACTTATCTAATATTCTTCAATTGGGCAATAGTTGCTTTTGGATCACTGGCGCTGAAAACAAAACTTCCTGCTACCAATACATCTGCACCTGCTTCAAATAACTTAGGTGCATTCTCCTGGTTTACTCCCCCATCTATCTCAATTAGAGTAGATGACCCTGCCTTTTTGATCATTTCTTTGAGCTTTCGAACCTTCTTATAGGTGTTTTCAATAAACTTTTGCCCTCCGAAACCAGGATTAACAGACATTAAACAAACAAGGTCAATATCTTGGATAACATCTTCCAGCAGGTCAACCGATGTATGAGGGTTAACTGCTACCCCGGCCTTGCAACCAAGATCCTTTATTGCTTGAAGGGTTCTATGCAAATGGTTGCAGGCCTCTACGTGTACTGAAATTATTTCCGCACCGGCATTTTTGAAAGCTTCCAAATATTGATCTGGATTGACTATCATCAAATGGACATCTAAAGGCTTTTTAGCATGTTTTTTAATTGCCTCAGTTACTGGGATACCAAATGAAATATTGGGGACAAACACCCCGTCCATGATATCAACGTGGATGTAGTCTGCTTGGGAATCGTTTAGCATTTCAACCTCGCTTTGGAGATTGGCAAAGTCAGACGCCAGAACTGATGGCGCAATTAATACACTCATTACTTGGGGGTTATATGTAATTGATTAAACTATTTTTTTACAAACTTAATTCGTTGCGGGCGATTTGATTCCCTAACTTGGATGATATACATACCTGCCCGCAGATCTCCAACTGAAACCGAATAGGGCTGGTCGTAAGAGTTTCGGTTGAGGCTAGCAGTGGAAAGTAGTTTACCGTTTATATCATAAAGGCTAAACTCACATTCATTTAAGCGACCGTAATTGATATATAGCTCATTCCCGTCTGATGGGTTTGGGAAAATATTCAATTTTGCCTCTTCAATCTCTCTTTCCACTTCTGTTACTATCCCAAAATAAGCCCTGGTAAAGTTAGGTATGCCATAACCCAAATCATTGTCTGGCTCTTCAGCCTGGCTAGAGGTGGTAAGAATGAGATCTAAAAGTTCGTTTTTGGTCAATTCTGGTTTCGCTTCCCACAAACCAGCTGCCAATGCTGCCACTTGAGGAGCAGAGAAAGATGTTCCACTCGCTGTTCCGATGGCAGAATTATTTCTCCAAAGGGTAACACTGCTTCCAAGTGCGGAGACCTCTGGTTTTATCCGACCATCTGAGGTTGGTCCTATACTGCTAAAATTTGATTTCTGCAGGCTATTGGTCACTGAGCCCACAGAGAGTATTCCATACGCATCAGCAGGAGCTGTTATGCTTTTCCAAGAACCGTTTCCTTCATTTCCAGCACTTGACACAACCATTATTCCCTTTTCAGCAGCAATATTCGCCCCTCGGGTGATCACCGCAGTTTTGCCATCTAGTTCCTCTTTCGTATAATTCATTGAGGACTCATTAAATATATTATAACCTAAAGAGCTGTTGATAATATCCACGCCCAGGCTATCGGCAAATTCTGCTGCTCTGACCCAGTTATATTCTTCAATTCTATATTCTGAACTGATGTCCTCAGTAATGCAAAGAATGTAATTGGCATTATAGGCGCCTGCCACCAATGAATTTGGGTCAAATGCTGCTATTAGTGACAAAGAACCCGTTCCATGTGTGTCAGTACGGTAAACCTCATCAGATCCTGGAATAACAAAATCTTGAGTGGCAATGATCCGGTCATTATCGAAAAGATGCTTCAAAGCATCAATCCTATCCGCATTTTGGAATCCCCCATCAAAAACAGCAATGGTGACACCTTCTCCGGTAAAGCCTTCCTCGTGCATTTCCGGTATGCCCAGTAATTCATTCTGGAATATGTAGGCTTTATCATTTTTTGATTTTAACCTAATCTTAATTGGGATTTTAAAAGCTTCTTTTCTAGCGGATTGGCCATAATCATAAAATCCCCGTCCTACCAGTTCGACATTTTCGACAAAAGGCAATGTTTTTATCTCTTCTATTTGTGCTTCAGAGGCCACCACAATAGATGAATTCAACCATTTGGTATGGTACTGAATTTTGTCCACTAGGGGTTCAATAATTTCAATGTACTTTTCCGAAACAGGAAGGTCTAAACTATCTAAACTAACCTGCTCCCTAACTCTTCTTTTCAAAGTCTCCTCTGTTACAAAATCTAGTGGAGAATCAAGTTGGAAAGAAGTTTGAGGCTTGTACTTGTACTGTATGGCAAACCTATCCTGAGCCATCAAGGTAAGACTCAGTAGGCAAAAAGTAATCCCAAGAAAGGCTATTTTACTATTGATCATATGAAAGCAACTTTATATGCGTTAAACGGCCCGATTCTATCCTTTGTTCCCCAAGGCAATCATTTCGTGAACAGTAGCTAAATCTCTCATGGAAACTTTCCACCATTCCAATGTTTTTGGCAAACACCTCAAAGCGAATGTCCCGTGAAGTAATTTTGTCATCGAAATCCTCATGTAAAACCTTTAACACCTCTGAAAAGTTAAGCTGTCCCACCCTATAATTTTTCTCTTTCAAAATTTCGAAGATTTCCTCTTGAGAAGTACTATAAAGGTTTCCGTCCCACCGTCGATTCTCATTAGGCGGAAATATTAATGGAACGATAAATTCATTTTCCATTCTTCTCAAAAGTTTACCTTGATCTACGTGCAGGGTATATTGACTATCAATTTCCCAAATTCTTCTATCTGTGGATTTTTTCCTGACAATTACAAAGATATCCAACTTGTTTTCGGATTTGTAGCTTTGTGCTACGGAGTCTCTTAGAAAAAAACTATCCGATTCACAGTCATTTTCACCAAAACAAATGGTCTCTGCCAACTCATAAGTCCATCTAAATCCTTGCTGAAGTGGCTGATAATCATACCCATGGTCCAAAGGCATGTCCTCGGATTTCTGACAGGAGAAAAATACAAAGAAGAGAAAGACTAAATAGAGAGCTTTCATGAATTGGGATAGATTCCAGTTTGTTCCAAAAATACATCTTTCTTTTGAAAGTGGTCAGGCAAAAGGAAGAAAATAAATTCTGTGTATCTTTGAATTTTACAGGAAAAACGAACAACTAATGGCTTTAAAAACCTTTGTTAAAATCAGCAGCGTAAACAATCTAAGTGATGCACGCTATTGTGCTGGCATGTATGTCAATGTGATGGGCTTTGCTTTGGAAGAAAACGACTCAAATTATATATCACCACAAAAATTCAAGGAATTGTCCGACTGGGTTTCAGGTGTCGAGTTTGTGGCAGAATTCAAACATTCCCATCCGGAAAATATTCTTTCGACTCTGCAAAACTATGAAGGCTTCTCCTTTATCCAGATTGAAGAGGAGGCGCATCTACAAATGCTCTTAAATACTAATTATGGGTTGATTTGGAAGGTCGAGCTTGAAAGTGTGGATCGTTTGGATGAAATCCTAATCCTTGCTGAATCTCTCAAAGACGGTGGAATTGTCGTATTACTTGAGGGAGATATTGAAATGGATGAGGTGGCGAAAGAAAAAATCAATGAGCTGAGCGCCAAATGTGATGTTTTGGTTGGTTTTGATATAAATGCTGAAAATGTGAAAGGCATTGTGGAGAACACACAGATCAAAGGAATAGCTTTAAAGGGAGGTCATGAAATCAAACCTGGTATTAAGGACTTTGATGAATTGGCTGACATTTTGGAAGCGCTGGAAATAGAGGAATAATTTATATTTCTTCATTAAAAAGCTCTCGCTAGAATATGGCGAGAGCTTTTTAATTTTTACTTGAAAGAAAATCTCAAATATTTGATCTTTTCACCCATGTCGCTGAAGATTTTCTCATACCTGGTTTTTATGCCAAAATGCTCTTTTTGATATGGAGATTGGTAAAAATCAAAGGTATGTTCCAGTTTTTCTATATCCACTCTTGAGTTTAATAGATCCAAGGTATATTCAAACAAGCCTGTATTGTCTGTTTTCAGATGAACGATTCCCCCCTCATCAAGCATAGATTTGTACATTTCCAAAAATCTTGGTGATGTCAGGCGCTTCTTTTCATCACCGTCTCTTGGTCTTGGATCCGGAAACGTTATCCAAAGCTCGTGGATTTCATTTTGGTCAAAAAACTTATCTAATTGTTCTATCTGCGTTCTCAAAAAGGCGACATTTTCCATTTTTTCAGCAATGGCTGTCTTGCTGCCTTTCCATATTCTTGAACCTTTTATGTCTACCCCGATAAAGTTCTGCTCGGAATTTTCTCTGGCCAATCCAACGGTGAATTCTCCCCTACCACAGGCGAGTTCCACGACGATAGGATTTTGGTTTTCAAAATGTTCTGCTTTCCAGTTTCCCTTTATGGTTTCAAATGAAGGTTTCCCTTCCTGAACGACGTTATAATTTTCCTCGTTTTCCTTAAACCTGACGAGTTTGTTTCTACCCATTTTTTATAAATTCTCGATTTCTGCGACCACAAAGGTACTTCCTCCGACAAAAATAAAATCATTTTTCCCCGCCTTTTTCAAAACTTCCTCAATTGCTTGATTCACATCAGGAACAATTGAACCGGTCAACCCTGCTTGAAAAGCAGCTGAATGAAGATCTGAAGCCTGCATTGCTCGAGGAATGTTTGCTTGGCAAAAGATATACTCAGCTTTTTTAGGCATCATTGCAAGTACCTTACTCACATCCTTGTCATTGACCATGCCTAAAATCATGAATAGTTTCTCATGCCTGGTCTCTTCTATCTGTTTTAAAACATATTTGAACCCTTCAAAATTATGCCCAGTATCACAATACATTAAAGGCTGATTATTAATCTTTTGCCATCTACCTTTTAAACCAGTATATGATACAACATTTCGTAGTCCATCAGCTATGTGCTTTGTCTCAATTTTTAAACCTTTCTCTTTCAATACATCAATTGCCTTCAGTATTCCCGCAAGATTCTTCTCTTGGTATTTTCCGGTAAGGTCTAAAAATATTGGTTTTCCATTCGCCTGAAATATTGCTCTCCCCTCCTCATCAATATCATAAAATTGGACTTGGTAAAACTCTTCTGCGAAATAAATTGGGGAATCATTCTCATCCGCTTTTTGGATGAAAACTTTTAGCGTGGCGGGCTGAAGTTCTGAAATAACAACTGGAACTCCAGGCTTGATAATTCCAGCTTTTTCGGCGGCTATTTTGGGTAATGTATCGCCCAGAAACTGGGTGTGGTCTAGCCCTATATTGGTAATGATGCTTAATTCAGGTTTGATCACATTGGTACTATCCAATCTGCCGCCTAGCCCAACTTCCACTATCGCATAATCTACATTTTTCTGAGCAAAGAAATCAAAGGCCATCCCAACCGTCATTTCAAAAAAGCTTGGTTGAAGGTCCTCCAAGAACTCTTTGTTTTTTTCTACAAATTCCACTACAGCCTCTTCCGAGATTTCGTTTCCATTGATTTTTATCCTTTCGGTAAATGATTTCAAATGGGGGGAAGTGTAAAGGCCGACTGTATAGCCGGCCTCCTGTAATATCGCCGCAAGTGAATGGGAAGTACTACCCTTCCCATTGGTTCCGGCGACATGAATGGATTTGAATTTATGCTGTGGATCTCCCAAATGTTTGCATAAGGCAATCGTATTGGTAAGATCTGTCTTATAAGCCGCCGCACCGATTCTCTGGTACATGGGTAAAGCATTGAACAGATAGTCCAATGTTTCTGGATAAGTCATGCAGTTGTTGATTAATCTACTTGGATGACAAACGTGATTTTTCCGGTGGAATACTCGGCTGAAGGGTTTCCGCTTTGCCTCTTAAAGGTCAATTGATTAACAACAGTTCTGTAGTAAGCCAACACATCATTGGAAACATTGTATTCCAATGGGATCGCCTGTACAATCTTCCCGCTGTCATCAATAGTGATCCTAAATACGATTCTTCCGTTTCGAGAAGAAACCTGGTCTTTAATGTTTGGTTTTGATGCAAAATCCCATCCAGCAAGTTCCAGGTTATAACCTGCACCACTGCCAGCACTTCCAGCTCCAGATTGCATCAGCGCTCTTCCATCAACGGAACCAGTGGGGTTGCCCTCATCGCCACGTTGATTTGATGTGCCTTGATTACTGCCAGCTGATTGTTGTGGGCTACTTCCTGTAGAACCGCCAGCTCCAAAAATGGCTCTTTGGTCAATTTTCGGAGTCTCTTCAGCCTGCTTTACTGTCTTTTCGTCCTCAGCTTTTTGAGGCTGGGTGACAGGTTGGTCAGATTTGGCTTTCGCTGTACTTTCCTTGGTTGCCTCAGTTGCGGTTTCGCCGCCTTTTAGAGGACTAGCAACTTTAGACTGGGTTTCAAAGGTAGTTTGCGATTGACTAGGAGCCGGTTTTGCAGTTTTGGTTTCAGGTTGAGGAGCAGGCGTTGCTGGTTCGCTCGGCTGCTGAGTTACCTCGCCCGGGGCCGGAGATTCAGGTCTCACCACTTCACTTTCTGAAGGGGGTGCGGTGGTTTGAGTGGTCCCGCTACCTAAATCAGTAAAGCCGAGGCTCAATTCAAGTCCAAATTGAGGGATAGGTGGCACAGGCGGTTTCCAAACCACTATGAAATAGATGGCCACCAATATTAGGACGTTGACAATAATGGTAATTATCCACGCCTTTTTATTGCTGTCAGCTTCATCTTTACTTAATTCCCAGTAAGCCATTGTAAATAATTATTTATATGGTTTAGTGGCGATGGACACATTTGCCTCCAAAGTGGCCGCTATGCCCCCGATTTCAACAAGGTATTCAACAGGAACCTCCTTATCAATATGCAACACCACTGTTCCTTTGTGTTCCTTCAACAACGCAGTTAACTCATTTTTAATTTCATCACGATTAACTGTTCTGTCATTGACTGAAAATTTCAAGTCCTTGGTTACAGTGACTGTCACTTCCTGCATCACGATATCCGAGGTCTCACTGCTGGGCAGGTTGACCGGCAAACCGGATGGCGTGATAAAGGAAGAGGTCAACATAAAAAAGATCAGCAACAGAAATATGATGTCCGTCATGGAGGACATGGAAAATGCCGCTTCGATCTTGTTTTTGGATTGCAATGCCATATATTATTTCTCCTGTAAAAGGTCAATAAACTCTACTGTGGTGTATTCCATACTGTGGATCAGCTTGGAGACTTGTCCCACTAAGTAGTTGTATCCCAAGTATGCAACGATACCAACCACCAAACCAGTAGCAGTGGTGATCATGGCCTCATAGATACCCGTAGAAAGAAGCTTTGGAGATACCATACCCTCCTCTTGAGCCACACCGATAAATGCACGGATCATACCGGCTACAGTACCAAGGAATCCGATCATAGGTGCCGCACCAGATACGGTTGCCAAAAGGCCCAGATTTTTTTCCAACTTGTAGATTTCAATCTTGCCCACGTTTTCAATGGCCACTTCAATGTTTTTCAAAGGACTCCCGATACGGTCAAGACCTTTTGCGATCATGTTTGCTACAGGAGTATTTTCGCCATGGCATACCATTTTGGCACGTTGGATGTCACCACCCTGCACCATCATTTTTACCTGGTCTACAAGGCCTTTTGGAGTTTTGGCTGCCTTGCGAATCGTGATGACCCTTTCAACGAAGATGAAAATAGCTAGAATAAACAACAAATAGAGGGGAATCATCATATAGCCACCTTTGATCATCAGATCTAGTAGGCCAATGTTTGAACTCGCGGAATCTAAGTTGGTTAAGGTGTCGGCAACTACTTGGTTGTCGGTTGAGATTGTTTGTAATAAGATCATGTTAATATTTCAATACCCATAAATTTTCTTGATAATCTGCTTGAACTCTATTGAGTTCTTCTAATGCCGAGGCGACGTTTTCAAACTCCCCGACGGCTAACCTGTAATAAGCTATCTGTCCATATGGATAAATCAAATAAGTATTTTTCTCATTTTCATTTAAGCGCTCAGAGTAATCCAGCGCCATGTCTTCATCAATAAAGCTGCCAACTACTAAGAAATAACGTGGAGCATCCACTCTTGATTTTATTTGGGTCAAGGTAAATGTTTCAGGCTCCTCTTCTACTACAGGTTCTTCTTCTATTACAGGTGGCGGAGTTGGGGCAGGTTGCTCAGCTACTTGGGGCTCTGGCTCCTGTTCCTCAGTTTGCACATACCAAAATAGTACTGCTGCAAAGCCTAGGAACAAAAGAATCAATGCTGCCCACACCCATCCTTTTTTGCGGCTCTTCTCTTCCTTCTTAGATTCCTCTTTTTTGGAAGTAGAAGCAAAAGTTGAGGTTTTGTCTTTGTTTTCAGCTTTATCCTCAACTTTTGGAGCTGCGGCAACTGGAGTACTTTGCTTCTCCTGCTTTTCAGGTTCAGGCTTTTTAGATTCCTCGGCTGACGGTTCATTTTGCTCCGGTTTGCTTACCGGGGCAACAGGCGGTTCTGAAGGTTTTTCCTCCTTGCTGTCTGAAGATTGCAAAGGTGTAATCTTCACCTTAGGAAGTCCAAAATCCTTGTCTGCATCGTCATTTGACGGAGTATTTTGGTTATCTTTTTCAGCCATTTTTAAAAATTATATGGTGACAATTAATCTACTAAGCTAAGACAAAAGCTTTAATTAGCCAATATTGCCTACAATATTTATAAATGGCCTGGATTAGACTAAAACTTGAAAGTAATCCCCCCAATTCCCTGAATCCCTCGCACTCTGTAATTCCAGAATCGCTGATAATTTTGATTCAACAAATTGTTTCCCATTGCAAAAGCCGAGAATTGTTTGGTAAAGGCATAATCAACTCTTGCACTTAAGTCGAAAATTGGACCTAGCTTATCCTGCCGTCCCGATTCCAAATTAATAACTCTGATTCCACCCATTGCCATTGCAGATGCATTGATAAGCAATTTTTCGTTAGGAGTGATGTTGTTGTTAACTTTCAATTCCCACTCTGGCCGGTGCCAGGCTCCTGTCAAGTCACTTAGGTTATATTGGTAATAATCCGCCGTAGCTTCCAATTGATACCAATCCTCATAATGCCAACCCATCCCAGCATTGATATTTAGCACATCGGATTGATCATCGTACATGAGCTCAAATCTAGTACTGTCGTTGCTGTTGTTTCCGTAGAAATGCATATTGCTAAACCTGCCATATTTGGCTCCGAGAGTGTAAGTAACTTCGTCGTAAATGTCTCCATTGATGCCCGCACTTATCTGAAAGTTTTGAATGGTATTTAACAGACCCTGGCTGGGACCCAAAAATGGATTTTCCATCACAAAATCATAATAGGTGTTTCTGATAACATCTCCTTCCAATCCTGCGAAAATTCCAATTTCTTCGGTAAACTTATAGCTTGCATATACGGTCGGGAAAATATGGAAGTCAGAATTCTTATTAGATACCACATCATTTTCTACTACAAAGTTGGCCCCAGCTTTGATTTTTAACCCATCCCTGATGTACGTAACCTTCGGAGTCACTCGAAGGAAATTTCTGTTGATATTATCATAAAATTGGTCCTGAGGAGTTGTAAAGAAAGCATCTGTATTAACATAAGCTCTTAAATTCTCATTGGCTCTGAAACTCATATATGCCTTAAGCCCAAGTTCAGCCTCTCTGGCCAGGTAAGAATCCCTGAAGATCCTTGATGAAAATGCCGCATCATAGTTAAATGATTGCTGCTGATTGATGTTGCGGATTCCTACATCACCATAGGCCGTATGCATAACCTGTGCAATATCCTCAGCATTGACTTCCAATCCTGGCGTATATCCGTAGAAATGATATTTGTCTCTATTATAGCCTACATGGCCATAAACCTCAGCTGTTTCCAAATAATAACTACCGTCCAACCTTACCGTGGTGTGGTCCTCAGCAGAGTTTTCCCCATCTACAGGTCCTTGATAAAAACCTTGGTGCTTGATAAAAGCTCCAAAATTCATGTAATCACTTTCCTTGCTGTTCAAATGGATTTCGGCAAGTGGAGACATGTAATTACCAAAACCCAGCTTCGTATAGCTGTTGAAAAGCTCTGGCTTGTGGCTTTCAAATCTTTTTTGATAGGCTTGAATATTGGTCTCTACAGGCGGAAGTGTCAAAAAGAAGTTATGCACATCATACCTTAGATTTCCTATACCCTGGGCTGAAGGCAAATTTGGGGTTCGCTGAAAATTGCGCGGCATGGTAGGCAAGGTCAAAACCCTGTCTTTGCGAATTACAAACTCTTGGTCCTTTACCTCCCCTCTCGTGTCCTGCCCAATTGCCGTTTGTGCTATCAAACCCAAACATAAAGTAAAGAATATTAATGGCTTATTCATTGTTTTCAAAATATAACTTCAAGGATAGGTTTAAAGGTTTTCCAATTTCTTCTTGGCCTCTTCTTTTACTTTTTCATTGTTGGACCGCTCGACGATGGACTCCAAAGTAGCTTTCGCCTGGAAGGTCTCCCCTAGTTCGATATAGTTTTCGGCAAGAAGCAGGAAGCTTCTTCCATACCAATAATCGTAAGCACCATAAGGTCCGGACAGGTCGAAAATTGTTTCATTAGATTTATTGAAACGACCACTATCATGATGGCTTTTGGCCAGAAGGAAAAGCGCTTCGGCCCCCTGTTCACTTGGTGAAGCCTTCACTAAATTGGATAGCACCTCTTCAGCCTGTGAATCTTTTTTCTGCTTTTTATAAGCTTTCGCCTTAAGCAGCATCGCCTGGCTTTCGGCATCTGCAGTTACGTTCCCGAGAGCGATTACCTGGTCAGAAAAATAGATGGCAGAGTCATATTTATCCAATTGATAATAAGACTGCATCAGCCTACGGTTGGCCTCAAATTCCTCAATTTTATTTCTGGCATTTTTGGAAGATGTTCTCAAAAACGGTATGGCTTTTTTATAATTTTCTGCCTCGTATTCTATTTCTCCAATTTTGGTTGTTGCCCGCATTGCTTGGGCGGATTCCGGACCTTTTTGAAGATTATAGAAGTATTCCAAGGCTTTGTTTTTATCCCCCATTCGGTAATAAGCATCACCGATAAAGTAATTGGCTTCATGCTGCTGCCCACTTTGGGGATAATTTCTCAAATACCCCTCGAATGCGCCAATTGCTTCTTTGTAAGATTGATTGAAGAAAAGATTTTTAGCGGACTCAAACTCAACGCCTTGAAGACTTTCATTTCCGGGGTTTGCATTTCTATAGGTAGCCAAGTAATTAGAAAACTCTCCTGACCTGCCTTGCAATGATAAGGCTTCCTGTAGACCAACCAAAGCTGCATTGGCATTGGAAGAATGCGGGAAGTTGTCCAAGATCCTTTTGTAATCGCTTATGGTTTGGTCGTACCTTTTCAGGGAATAATTGGCTACAGCCCTACTCTCAAGTGCAAATGGCACAAACGGGCTGTTTGGTCTCGAGTTAATTAAGCGGGTGAAACCATCCACAGCCTCACTGTATCTGGTTTCTTCCATGTTAATCTGAGCCTTTTGGAAAATGGCATCCTCAAGGTAACGGCTATTTGGATAATTATCCGTCACTTGCCCCAATGATCGAATGGCATCCGTGTTTCTGTTCTGAAAATTCAAAACGACACCATTCCTGAAGTAAGCATAATCGCTGTTTCGATTACCTTCATTGATGGCCCTGTTAAAAGTGGCTTCTGCCTGTCCAAATTTCTTCTGAACATATTGAGCGTCTCCCAAGCGCATCATCGCATCCTCATAGTTTTCCCGCTCCACATTAGGGTTTACTTTATCGGTAAACTGCTTGAATTGTTCTTCAGCTCTGCTGTAATTTTCATTATTGAAATAAGCATAACCCAATCCGTAATGTGTACTCACTAGGATTGGCTCTTTTCCCCTAACATTGGAATTGATAACAGCCTCATACGCCCTGATTGCGGCAGGTAATTCTTCCAAACCTGAATAAGCCTCCCCTTTCCAAAAATTGGATTGATTGACCAAGTCTCTGTCCAAGGGGTAAGTCTGGCTTTTATCAAAATAGCTTATGGCCTGCTTAAACTTGGAATCGTTGAAATAGGTGATTCCCTGATAAAACGCCACTTTTTGATAGGCACCCTTGATTCGGTCCGATTTACGTGGCAGTCGTTCAATATGCTCAATGGCTTTTAGGTAATTGTTGGTGTTTACCAATGCATCACTTAGCATCTCTCCCACTTCCTGCACATGGGTACCGGATGGATAACTTTCCAGATAGCTATCAAGGGCCAAAATAGCATCTTGAAACACTCCTCTTTCAAGACTCACTTTAGCATAATTGTACAAGGCTTCTTCGGTGATTCGGCTATCATGGTTGCTTTTGTAAGCCGCGCTGAAGCTATTAACGGCAAATTGCGGATTGTTGAGCTTTAAATAAGAATGACCTAAATAATAGCTGCTTACTTGACCTAGCTTGTCATTTTCTAAGGCTACTTCCTTAAAATAGCTTGTTGCCTGTTCGTGATTTTTGGTTTCAAATTGAGCTACACCCGCCTTGTATTTTTGATCTCGGGACATTGGTCTTCTTTTAGCTGCAACAAAAGCGTCGTAAAATCTAGCTGCATTTGGGAAGTCTCTGCGCTCAAAATAAGCCTCAGCCATTAATAGATAAATTTCCTCCTTTCGGTCCAAATTATTTCTGCTGTTAATAATGGGTTCCGCGTATTGGATTAGCTCGTTATAGTAGCCTTGACGGTAATACATGGCCGAAAGCATGTATGGAACCTTATCAGAATAGGTCCTGCTTTTATCCGCTTCTTTAAAATCAGAAATCGCCTTGTCAAAATTACCCTGTTCCATGGCTATATAGCCAGAGTAGTAATATGCATCCGGAACTAGATTAGTTCTGGACCTTTTAACTCTTTCAAAATAAGTCTGGGCATTACGGTAATCCTTCAGCTGGAAAAATGAATACCCCAACTTAAATGGAACCTGCTCACCATCCTCATCCCTCAAAGCAATTTCATTGACCTTTTGGAAACTAGCTATTGCAGCCCTGTAGTCTCTTTTTTCAAAATGGAAATTTCCCAATACCCAAAGTGCCTCATTTGCTTTAGGATGGTCAGGGTTTGTTTCCGTAAACTCCATCAGCCTACTTGGGCCGTCTGGGTTATCAATCTTAAGGGCCGACACAGCATGAAAATACTCTGATGCCGCTTCTCTGTTTTCGGAAAGAATTCGGTTTCTCAGATGGTCAAAGCTGAATTTTGCGGCAGTGAGATGCTCTTTGTGAAAAAGCTCATAGGCATCGTCAAACTGTTTGAGTGTGCTGGTCTGGTATAAAGTGGACTGCGCGTTGGTTTGCAAATAAAGGCCACACGCAATGAGTAATAAGGAAGACTTCTTCATTCTTGGGTCAAAACGGAAAATAATAAGCTTAATGGGTGAGTTTAAACACCAACTCCTTGAGAATCTGTGCATCGTCCAGTCCGGCGGAATCTACACCTTTGGACCTTAAATCGGCCTCTTTCAAATAGGCCATATTATCAATAACCTTGCCTAAGGCGTAGTTTTTAGCCGCTAGGGTATATTCTTTCACGAAATACGGATTTACCTTCAACATGGATGCTAACGCTGAATCTGGCTTATCCTTGTTACCGTGCACCAATAAAATTCTTGTGAAATGTAAGTACAGCAAAGCAATGATCGGAATCAAGGGATTATTTTTGGTATTTTGGGCAAAATACGAAATAATCTTGTTTGCTTTTATCACATCTCTGTAGCTCAAAGCCTTGGTTAGTTCAAAATTGTTGTACTCCTTATTGATGCCAATAAATTGCTGGATATGCTGGCTATTGATCTCAACCGGCTCCGAAAAGTTGATAAGCATTTTATCCACTTCATTGGTCAACACTTCTAGGTTGTTGCCTATAGATTCTGCCAAAATCTGGGCGGCCTTCACATCGATAGTGAAGCCTTTGGTTTTGAAATAATCATTTACCCATGGGGCCAGTTTATATTCCGGCACCTTATCCGACTTAACCAAAATGGCTTTTTTATCCAACTCTTTTGCTAATGGTTTTCTGCCATCAAGGGTTTTATATTTATGGGAAAAAACCAAAATGGTGCTTGGAAGTGGATTTTGAAGGTAAGACAGCAATAAACTGTCCCCAGCTTCCTTCCCAAGGTCGGAAATTGTCTGAGCCTCTTTGACGATTACCAATTGTCTCTCAGCCATCATCGGGAATCGCTTGGCGTTGGTAATCACGGTGCTCATGCTGGCATCCTTGCCATACATCATGACCTGATTGAATCCCTTTTCATGTTCAGGGATAGCATTTTTTTCAATAAAGTTGACAATCTGATCTATAAAATAGGGCTCCTCTCCTTGCAAAAAGTAAACAGGTGCATACTTACCTGCCTTTAAGTTCTTGAGGACTTCTTCTGGTTTTGCGGGCATAAGTCGGAATTTGACTCAAATATATAAATTATTAGCCTTTTTAAAAGGGATATTGAACGGCTATAACTGCCGATTAAACTTAATTCCTGTTAAATTTGTATTCTTATCAAACCAAACCAATAATTGTGAAAAAACTAGAAATAGCAGTAGGACTATATAAAATAGGGAAGTTTGAGGAAGCACTTGTTCATTTCAATGAATTGGTGAGCGAGGATCCTAAAAATACTGAATACATGCTGTTTAGAGGCCGCATTTTATCCCGTTTAGGAGAATTAGATAGAGCTCTGAATGATTTTGAAACGATCACCGGGATGGAACCCCACAACACAGATTTTATAAGCGACAAGGCTGTGGTCCTGCACCTCATGAAACGTAATGAGGAGGCTTTGGCAGCTTTCAATAAAGCGTTGAACTTGGATCCGCAAAATCCATACAGATACTCAAGCCGAGCCTACTTCAAGGATAGAATCGGAGATCTGCAGGGTTCTATCGATGATTATGAAAAAGCCATACAAATGGATCCAGAGGATGCTGTTTCCTACAATAATAAAGGCTTGGTAGAAGAAAAGCTCGGTTATCAACAGAGGGCCAAGAAAAGTTTCAACAGAGCAGATGAGCTGGTTGGCTACAAACCGAAAGAAACCGAAATACCACAAAAAAACCCTGAGGACCTTCCAACCATTGGTGGCAAAGAAGATTCTCAGGAGGCAAAGATCAATCTCAAGAATTACCTTTCTACCGTTAAGGATGTATTCACTGATGCTAATACCCGAAAGGAGTTTTTCGATTTCTTATTTAGGAAAAAGAATTAAACTGATTTGATAACCCACAAGGGCTTATTGATAAAATAGGACATTTTCTTAGACAAGTTTTCAGTAAAGAGTTGGTCAAACCAGCTCTTTTTTTTGCTTAAAGTGACCAGTACATCGCCTTTCGCTGTGATTAGATAATTTTCCAATCCAAGTCCAGGCTCATCACGATAGCTTTTCAATACATAATTGACTTTCTCGTAGCGAATGAATGGCTCTAATTCTGCCATCATGGTCTGGTGAAGCGCCTTGTCAATTTGTTTCTTTTTGGTGCCCACGTGAACAATGTCGATCTCGCTGTCATAAAAGCTAGCCAGCTCCACCACTTTTTGGATGGCCAGCTTATCTTCTTCCATGTAGTCGGTGGCATAAACAAACTTGCGAGGGCGCTTGAAAAATACTTTTCGCGGAACCACGAAAACATCATGATCGGATTTGGCCACCACTTTAGAAGTCCGTGTGCCTATGTAATTGGCCTTAAAATCATTAATGCCTTCAGTGCCCATGATGATCATATCAACTTTTTGTTCGTCAGCAAACTCCAGAATGGTAGAGCTGGTTTTGCCTTCACGTATGTGACTGGTAACTGAAACCAATCCATTCGGAATGCTTTCCTTTTCCACTTCAGCCACTAGGCTTTCAATCTTTTTCTCTGCGAAATTGAGAAGGTCATATACCTTGGGGTCTTTCGAAAGCAGTTTTTGATAATCATCCGTATTCGGCACATGGAAGAGAATCAGTTCAGCTTTATATTTTTCGCCTAATTTTGCCGCATACTCAATTGCATTAAGTGAGCATTCAGAAAAATCGGTCGGACATAAAATTTTAAAAGTAGTCATAAATGCTCGTTCAGTTTAATAGCCTCTTTCCTTATTAACTACGTTAGTTAATGGTTCACCTTTCAGCCAACGTCTGCAATTTTCGGCGATCTTTGGCGCGGCCGCCTGTGGGTTGGTCACACTAGCAATATGAGGCGTCATGGTGATTTTTTCATTTTCCCAGAAAGGATGGTCTTTTGGAAGCGGCTCCTTGCTATAGACATCCAGCAAAGCACCGGAAATCTGTCCTTTATTTAAGGCCTCAATCAAATCCTCTTCTACCAAATGTTTGCCTCGCGCCACATTAACTAAGTATGTTCCCTTTTTACATTTTTGAAAAAACTCTATATCCAAAAACCCTTCCGTCTCCTCTGTCAAGGGTAACAGGCAGGCAACTACATTCACACTCTCTAAAAAGGGTTGCAACCCCTCCTTTCCATGTAAATATGGGTAAGGAAAATCTTCTTTTGGACTGTTGCCATAGCCAAACACCTCAAATCCCAAATATGACAACTTGTCCAGGACATCTCCGCCCAAGGCGCCTACGCCCATTACACCAATCTTCACTTCCGTCTCGGGATTTTTCATGTCCCATCTCTTTTTCTTTTGGTTAGTTCGAAAATGATCTAACCTGCGATGAAAATTAAGCACCCCCATGATTACATAATTGGTCATGGAGAAAGTCAGCTTCTCATCCTTGATCCTAGTTACCGGCACGTCTTTGGGTAAATGTGGGTCATTTAATATATGGTCCACTCCCGCCCCCATGGAGCTGATAAATTTCAGATTTGGAAATTTTTTCAATATTCCTTTTGGATGTTGCCAAAGCATCACCATATCTATACTCTCTGGGGAGTCTATTTCAGGATAAACCTGAATATTGACCCCATCGGCTTCCCTTTCTATTGTTTCTTTCCAAGCCGCGACATCTCTGCCCGGCGCTATAATAGCTACATTCATTTTTTGCTGATAAACTGGTTATCTTTAATATAATATCTCCAAGGTAAGGCGGCATCTTCCTCGGCGTAATCCACTCCAATTCTTGTGGTTTCTACAATTTCAAACTCAGGTTCCGATTCTAATTTGCCTATCCAAATTGGAGACTCTGTATTATAAAGAAGTGTATCATTGTAATGTTTATGAATCCCCATCGCTTTGGCCAACTTACCGGGACCATTGCAAAGCATTTTAATTTTCTGCATTCCCCTTCTAACTTTCATGACTTCGACACCCTCTAAGGGTTCAAGTGCCCTAATAAGCACCGCATTGGCCTGATTATGCAAGTGGGTCACAATATTAAAAAGATGATGGATTCCATAACAAAGGTATACATAACTACGGCCTCCCTCTTTGAACATTACTTCAGTTCTTTTCGTATTTCGATTGAGATATGCGTGACATGCTTTATCTTTATTACCGTCATAAGCTTCGGTTTCCACAATTCTTCCTGCGGTAATGGCGTCTCCAATTTGAGAAACCATTACTTTGCCAAGCAGCATTTTGGAAATATGGGTAACCTCATTTTCCAAAAAGAATGTTTTAGGCAAGACAGTTAGACTTTCGACCATAGAAAAACTAGCTTAATTTAAGAATAAATTGAATTATAAGCAATAATTTTACCACAATATAAGTCATATTATTAATTAATAATAAAATTTTATGAAGAGAAATTCTATCCTGTTTGTTATCCTGTTGACTATGATAGGATTCACATCTGTAAACGCACAACAAATCCAAATGCCACAAGCCAGCCCGGCAGCAACTTTAAGTCAAAAAGTTGGCCTAACTGATGTTAAAATTGAATACAGCCGCCCTAGCATGAAGGGTAGAAGGATTTTTGGGGAGCTTGTTCCTTTTGGACAAGTTTGGCGGACTGGCGCCAATGCTGCAACGATTATCACTTTTTCAACAGATGTAAAAGTGGAAGGTAAGGATGTGAAAAAAGGCAGCTATGCCATTTACTCTATTCCTCAAAAAGACGACTGGATTATCATACTTTCTGAAAATACGAAACTTTGGGGCTCAATAGGTTATGACGAAGTTGATGATGTTGCAAGATTCAGGGTTAAGCCTTCTCGAACTGCCAATAATTATGAAACCCTAGAGTTTAACTTTGTGGATATGTCAGACACCGGGGCTTCTTTAGCTATGAAGTGGGAAAGAACTTCTTTTAAATTTAGAATCGAGACTGAGGTCGATCCCATTGTGATGAAGCAGATACAGGAAATGGTAATAGATCAAGACCCAGAAAATCCCGGATTATATTACCAAGCTGCCAATTACTATTATACCAATAAGAAGAATATGAACCAGGCGTTAGAATGGATCAACAAGTCAGTAGATGACGATCCTAAATACTGGACGCTTCACCTTAAAGCGAAAATCGAAAACGAATTGGGTATGAAAAAAGAGGCCAGAGAAACGGCTCAGCGCTCAATGGCCATGGCAAGGGAAGCTAAAAACCTGGATTATGTGGGATTGAATGAGAGATTGATCAAATCGATCAGGTAAACTTACTTCTTACTAGATGGATTTATAGTAAAAAGTAAACGGTAAGAAGTGGGGCACTGCAGAGAACGCCCCCTTTTTCTGACCTTTTACCACTTACTTATTAAAGAGGGAGCTCCGAGGCTCCCTCTTTTATTTTACCACCATGATGGGATAATCCTTGTCATTGGAAATGAGTTTTTCGGCCACACTGCCGATTAGCAATTCGCTGTCTCCGGTTCTCCCCTTTTGGCCGATTATAATCAGGTCGGAGTCAATCTCCTCTATATATTTGTAAAGTTGTATGCTGATCTTTTCTTCTTGATTCCCCAGAATGGCCATGTCCTTCAAAAAGGGATATTTAGACTGATATTTCTTGAAATTCGCTCTGGCTTCCTTTTCCAATGTGGACTTGATTTCATCGGTGTTTTGGATAAATGGGAAATATTGGATACCCACTTTCAATGCATGAACTGGATAAATTTCACCTTTGGCCTGGCTGGCGATACTCTGAGCCATTTGGATTACTTTATCCGAATAGGTGGAAAAGTCCACTGGGACAACAATCCTGTCAAACTTAGGCTTTACAGTTTCCGGGAGGAACAAAGTGGTGCAGTTGTTCAGCCGGATTATTTTCCTGCTGAAAATCCCCGAACCATTGTGGCTGGCTTTCAGGCCCAGGATGGCAAGGTCAAACTTTTCCTTTTCAAACCATTCAATGAGGGCCTCAAGGTCGTTTTCCGGCTGGATGTACACTTTGATGTTTTCATTTTTCCTACCAAAGAACTCCACCGCAGATTCTCTTACCTCTTCCTCTATCAAGGCCGTGAGAGGTTTGCCCAAAGAAGGCAATAAATCCAGGATTTCTTTGGAAACCCCTTCCATCTGGATAAAGTGGATCAGGTACAGCTCCTGAAAGTCAAAAAAATCATCCAGACTTTTGATATAGTCCAGCATTAGCGAATCCATCTCTGAGAGATCCACAAAGAGGGCAATTTTCTTCAGCTTATTCATTCTTTTTCTTTTTTGCAAGGTTCTTTAATATGACATCTGAAAGCCGCTTCTCATAATTTTTCCTGTCATGTTCTTTCCCGATCACGACGGTTCTTGCGTATTCAATTTTCAGTCCCTTGTAAAGGGAATATACCATGAAGAGCAACACAAACAGAAATGGCAGACCAGTGGAAATGGCAGCAGTCTGTAATGCCACCAGCCCACCGCCGAAGATCAGCACTGCAGCAACCGCTCCTTGGGAAAGGGCCCAGAAGATCCTTTGGCCCACCGGGGCATCCGTTTTTCCGCCAGCCGTAATAGTGTCAATTACCAGTGACCCTGAATCGGAAGAGGTAACGAAGAAACTGGTGACCAAAAGGATACCTATTAAGCTGCCCAAGGTGGAAAAGGGAAATTCGTTCAAGAAAACAAACAAGGCAGTGGATTCATCTGCCACTATAGTTTCTGCAAGTTGGTGCCCTTCCTGCTGCATATCCAGGTAAATGGCCGATCCTCCAAGAGTAGTAAGCCAAAAGAAGGTTAAAATCGTAGGTACCAAAAGTACCCCGAAAATGAATTCCCTGATGGTTCTACCTTTGGAAACCCGGGCGATGAACATGCCTACGAAAGGTGACCATGAAATCCACCAGGCCCAGTAAAACAATGTCCAGTCTCCTTGCCAGCCCTCCTCTTGGTAAGCCTCAGCCCATGTGGAGACCGAAATGATGTTGTCAATATAGTTTCCGAAGTTTTGGATAAAAGACTTAAAAATGAACAATGTAGGGCCAACAATCAGCACAAACAACAGAAGAATGCCGGCAATCCTGACGTTCCATTCACTGAGAAACTTCACCCCTTTTTCAATCCCGGAAAAGACAGAAATTGTGGCAACCAAGGTAATTCCAATTAAAAGCATGATCTGTACACCAGCAGTGTTTGGCAATCCGAACAGGAAGAACAGCCCACCGCTAATCTGTTTGACGCCAAGCCCTAATGAAGTAGCCAGTCCAAACAGAGTGGCCAAAACGGCAAACACATCTATGGTGTCTCCCATCCAGCCGTAAATCTTATCTCCCAATACAGGGTGGAAAACAGAGCGGATGGTCAGAGGAAGTTTTTTGTTGTAACTAAAGAAAGCCAAAGACAAAGCGACCACGGCATATATTGCCCAAGCGTGGAAACCCCAATGAAGAAATGACAGATTCATGGCCCGAGTGGCAGAAGGTATGGAAAAGCTTTCCCCGGAAGGTGGATTTGCATAATGGGAAACCGGCTCAGCCACCCCCCAAAACAATAAACCTATCCCCATTCCTGCACTGAACAACATGGAAAACCAGGCCAGAGTTGAGAATTCAGTTTCGGCCTGTTTACCTCCCAATTTGATTTTTCCATACTTGCTGAACCCTATGTAAAAGCAGAAAATAATAAAGACATTCACTCCTATGATAAATGCCCAGCCTGTTTTTTCTGTAATGAAGGCTTTGATACCCTGAAAAACATCCTCCATGGGTTGGCCCACTACTAAAGTAATGGTGATGAAAATCACTATCAGTACAGTGGCCGGCCAAAAAACAGGTTTATGTATATCGAAGTATTTCTTCTTGATCATGAGCCATTGGTTTTAAAAATAATATCCAAGATTAATATTCAAGCGGATATTCCATCCTGGGTTGCTGTCAATAGGATTTTGGTCACTGATCGGCTCCCTGAAATCCAACCCCCGGCCTGTTCCCAAGGCATTGCCCCCAAAGGCATCCGTGATCCATGGATGGTTGTAGCCGGATGCCATATCAAAGTATGCGAAAATCTTTCCGGCTGTAACCAGCGCACCAAGCACGTTCTGCTGAGTGGGTGCAAACCTGACCGACTCCCCCCTGATGATGGTGGTATTGAACTTTTGAGTGTAAGTGTAGTCATTGTAAAACTGTATATGGCTGATGGGGCCCCAGCTGACTGGAAGATTATAGGCCAATCCGGCCACATACATGGCGGCTTCCGCGACCACGTCATATGAGCCGAAACCGTATGCTCCCATTTGGACGACATTAAGCATATTCCCGTCATTGTCCCTCACATTGCTGTAATTGTAGTACAAAGCTTCGGTTTTCAGGTTCCATCTTCCTAGATCCTGCTCATAATGTCCGGCCACGGCAAACTGGTTACCAATATTGCGGGTCACCAGATTGTAAATCTGCAGCCTTTGCAAGGAAAGCCCCAACTCTCCGGCCGGGATGACACAAGCAGCCCGGACATTAAACTGGTTTCTCTCGATATTGGAGTTGCCTTTAACAGGAATTACATCATAGGAATAGCGGGCAGACGACAGCTCACCGAAGCTCGGTTCATTGGTCCCCCTCGGTTCTGAAAGCGGGAAATAGGCCAGATTAAGCCTCCAGATATCTAATCTGTGGGTGTAATTAAAGCCCATCTGATGATCATCTTCCAACCCGACATAATATGGTGCCTGGAACCACCAACTATGGGAGGCATAGGTCAAAAGCCCAAACGGAACTTGTGTAATGCCGAATTGTAGATTGGACTCGTTATTGAACCTATAGCCTATCCAGCCATATTTGATGAAGTGGGTATTGAAAGTGGGGTAAAATCGGTATTCAAAAGAGAACTGCAGCCCTTGAGAGTAGGAATCTATATTGAGCCTCCAGGTATCCCAAGTCCAGTCATTTCTCAGTTCTGTTCCCAGCGGAAAAGTTTGCCCTTCAAAATAAGTATAGATTGCATTGAGCCTAAATGCTCCCCCTACCTTGAGCCAAGTGGTATCTTTGTTTTCTTCCCTTAGGGCCCAGTTTCCAAATTCAATAGTCTCTTTGGTAAAGCCATATTCCTTATCGAAGATCCCTTTATATTTGGAGGCCCTGTTTAAGCTGTCCATAGTGTTTCCCCCCAGACAGTCAAAAAGGGTACAAATGAAAAGTAATAAAACCAATTTGAGGATTTTCATAAACTTTACTTTTTTGACTCTTTATCAGTAGGATTAGGAATGATGCTTACTGAACAGGCAAGGCAAAAGAAAGTTTTGCAAGAATGCCTCCGGAAGTGATTTTGGAATCAGAAAGTTTATTTTTTGACCCCTTGGATGAGCATGGATAACCCCATCACTAAAAGGCAACCTATCGCATTGTACCACAAGAATCCTATATCGATTGGCACGCCTAAAAGTGTACCCCCATTGTGCCAGTGAATGATAAGAATGAAGGCTTCTGAAAGAAGCGCAGCAATAAATACAGCGTTACCCTTTACCCATTTCATATAAAAGCCCACTAAAAAAATTCCCAAAATTGTGCCATAGAAAAGTGACCCCAAAAGATTAACCGCCTGGATTAGGTTCTCAAATAATGAAGCATAAGTGGCAAAAATGATTGCAAAAATCCCCCATATCGCTGTAAACCATTTTGATGAAAGCATGTAATGAACAGAACTCTTATCCTTGTTTATTGAGCGTTTATATACATCCACAGTCGTAGTAGAGCCAAGTGCATTTAGTTCAGATGCGGTGGAAGACATCGCTGCGCTAAAAATTACGGCAAACAATAGGCCTATCACCCCGGTAGGTAGGTAATCCATCACAAAACGCATGAAGACATAATCTGTATCTCGAGTCTCGGCAGCTGGATTGTTTTGCAATATCAAAGACTTCACCTCAGTCCTGATAGCCTCCTGTTCCTCAGTTGTCCTTTGGATAGCAGCCTGATAATTCCTGATTCTGACCTCATCGTCAGCCTTAACAGCTTCCAACATGGACATAATATCCTGATTTTTTTCAGTAAACTTTTGATCATAAACCTCCTGAAGCTGTAAAAAATCATCTTGATAAGGAGTCCCAATTATATTTTCAGTTTGTACTTTGTTGAAGAAAATGGGTGGTTGATAAAATTGATAGAATACAAAAACCATAACCCCGATAAAGAGAATTACAAACTGCATGGGGACTTTCAAGAATCCATTCATAATAAGTCCCATTCGGCTCTCTGCTAAAGATTTTCCCGTTAGGTAGCGCTGTACCTGACTTTGGTCGGTACCGAAATAGGATAGAAAAAGGAATAGTGCCCCCGTCAATCCTGACCAGAAATTATACCTATCGGAGAGGTCGAAGTCAAAATTGACAATATTGAGTTTCTCCATTTTTCCAGCGACATGGAGAGCCTCTGTGAATTTGATCGGAAGTAAGTAAATAACAAACCCACCGGCCAGGATCATCCCGCCCATCATCACAGCCATTTGCTGCTTCTGGGTAATGGATACCGCCTTGGTACCTCCAGAAACGGTGTAGATGATTACAAGCACCCCTATCAATATATTTGTCCACGTCAGGTTCCATCCCAACAAAGTGGAAAGGATAATTGAAGGCGCATAGATGGTAATCCCTGCAGCTAATCCTCGCTGAATGAGAAATAAAAGAGCGGCAAGAGTTCTGGTTTTTAGGTTAAATCTATTTTCCAGAAACTCATAGGCTGTATATACTTTCAGTCTGTAATAAAGAGGTATGAAAGTAACTGAAAGAATAATCATGGCAACTGGCAAGCCAAAATAGAACTGAATAAACCGCATTCCATCCTCAAATGCCTGCCCCGGAGTACTTAAAAAAGTGATAGCTGACGCCTGGGTGGCCATTATTGACAGCCCAATTGTCCACCTGTTCATGTCGTTGTTACCTTTCAGGTAGCTTTCCATATCCTTGGCACCATAGGTCTTATAAACACCATAGGAAACAATGGAAATCAAAGTACCGAATAAAATAATCCAATCGATATTGCTCATGAGTAATATCGGGTCATCCAATAAAACAATATTATCAAAAGAGCCAATACTCCAACCAGGCCTACATAATATTTATTCCAGTCAATCTTGTCCATCCTGAGCTTGTTCGATTAGGTTTACGAAGATTTTGATGGCACCAGGCACCCCAGCAGGAAGCAATCTGAACCAGCTGATGCCAGAATAGGCGAAAGTTCCTAGTCCGTAATCTGTATAAATTAATGAACCTTTTTTAGGGCTTTCTCCCGGATCGTTCATAGTAAATGGAGTATTGTATTTCGCATCCCATTCCCCCACAAAGTACAAACCTCTTTCTTGAACCCAATTTTCAAAATCATGCTCAGAAATGCGATTTGGATAGGTCATTATTCTACTTTCGTTATCAAATTTCACGGGTGCCTCTTCCACCGATACGCGATCTCTAGAAAGCTTGAGTGGAAAAGGCCCTAGCTGGCTGGTAAGCAAGGGAGAACTGGTATTATATTGTACAATCATATTCCCCCCCTCTTTTACATAGTCCATCAATTGATCCATGTTGTTCGCAAGATTTTCATTGACGTTGAACGCACGGATTCCTGTGATGATAGTCGAGTATTGCTTCAAGTTATTGGAGGTCAGGCTACCATTTTCCAGCATGGAAACTCTATAGCCCATTTGCCCTAGAACTTCTGGTATGTCATCTCCTGCACCAGGGATGTAGCCAATGTGTTGTTCGCTTAATTGCAAATTCAAATCAAGAACGTTGAATTTGCTTTTGGGGAAATAGGTGAGGTTTGGAATGTGCTTGTATTTGATTCTAATGATATCTTGATCAAATGACCTACCATCTTCTACGGTATATTTGGCAACCACTTCTTGTTTTTCGACACCTGCAGCTAGTTCACCGATGGCAATGGTAAACATCTTCTTCTTTTTTACCTCATCGGTTCTATTGTGTAAGACTTTGTATTGCTGTGGTCTTAAGCCTTCCAGTGTCAAGGTTCCGTTTTTCACCTCATCAAAAAATCCTACTTCGATTTCAATTCTAGTTTCCTCCCCTTTTTTGAGAAAAATATTTTTGGTACTCACATGAACGACCACTTCTGGGGTTATGGTAAAAGGCTGCTTAGTTTCGCCGTCCACTTGGTCATTAAACTTATACATTAGAGGCAATTCGTACTGAAAATTCTGACCCTCAAGTTCAAAGGCCAATAAACCCGAAAGGCTTGCTTTATTGAAAGGCTGTCCTACGCTCTGTTGGTTACTGATCGAAAATACGTTATCCAAAATTTCCTCTTCTAGCCAATAAGGTTGGCTAACAGGATATTCCAATGGAAGTGTGATTTTAATTTCTTTCTTAAATGGATTGTTCTCGTTTACTTTTGCAGAAATGTCCAGCTTTTTATCCAAAATGGTATAGGACTCTAATTTTATACCGGCCTTGGATGGGGAATTGAACACCAGGGTTGATTTAATTTCCTTTCCAGGAAAGGACAATTCTTCATCTGCATTAAATTCAGCTGTAATTCCAAGCACATCAAAAATGATTTCATCAAGTGCTTGACGTTTTTCGGTGAGCCAATTTTCCTTGCCTTCTGCTAATTGCAGTTTTCTTTTTAAATCTAAAAGCCCCTTTAGGTTAGCATCTAAGTTAAAGAAATCAAATTTTTCCAGAACCTGAGAAATCAATGAATCAATTTCATTTCCACCTTTTATAGCATCCCAACGGCTGGATACATTTTCAAATGGGTCATCTGAAAATTTTGGACCATCCACAAGTTGCAGGTGATCTTTTCCTGCGCCTATTTGGGCAGTTGCTCCAAACCCCTGAGATTTGTGCATAGTACGACTCTCAGCTGCAATCTGAGAATATGACCTACCCAATAGATAGTTGTAATCACCTACAGGATAAGTGTGATAAACTCTATTCTCTTCAGGTTCGTAGTCCCCACCCCAGTTGTACGCATTCCAGAAGATTCGCTTAGGCTGCCAAGTGGAAGTATGAATCAGCTGTTCAGGAAATTTGGTACTGTCCCCAGCTATTTTGAATGCTTCTCCGGCTAATATCGCAGAACTGGTATGGTGGCCATGAGTCCCCCCAGCATCAGTATTGAATCGCGTGATGATGATATCCGGGCGGTAGTTTCTTATTACCCACACCACATCACTTAAAATCGTTTCTTTATCCCAGTTATTGAAAGTTTCATCTGGATTTTTACTAAATCCGAAATCAATGGCTCTGGTGAAAAACTGTCTTCCACCATCTACCTTTCTGGCTTGCAGCAGTTCCTGTGTTCTAATCATCCCAAGCTCCAATCCTAGTTCTTTTCCAATAAGGTTTTGTCCTCCATCTCCTCGGGTGAGCGACAAATATGCCACTTGAGCATGCTTTTCATTGGCTAGAAAAGAGATCAGACGGGTATTTTCATCATCCGGATGGGCTGCCACATAAAGGACCCTTTTGGTCTCCTTCAGCTTTAATAGCTCATGGTAGATTTCTGAAGAGGTCCTATTACGGTGTTGAGAAAATGCTTCTGGTAATAAGATCAAGCAAAGCAGAAATGCCAGGAAGAACGACCGCATAAAATTTATCATAGGGTTCAAATACTAATTGGATTTAAATCTAAATGAATAAAGCCAATATTTAAAAGTATTTTATATAAATGGGAAGTAATTCCCGAAGGGATATAAACTAAAAAAAGCAGTCCAAAAGGACTGCTTTCATAAATTTGAGCCTCTTGTCGGGATCGAACCAACGACCTACTGATTACAAGTCAGTTGCTCTACCAGCTGAGCTAAAGAGGCAAAAAAAAAAGAGAGCCTCCTGTCGGGATCGAACCAACGACCTACTGATTACAAGTCAGTTGCTCTACCAGCTGAGCTAAGGAGGCTTTTCTATTTTTAATAAGGGCCTTTCCCCTTATTGCGAGTGCAAATATAGGCCGAAGGCATAGTTTATTCAAATATTTTGAAAGAAAATTTAGGGAGATTAGACTATCTCCCTAAATGTGAAGACCTTAAAATTCCCTGATAATGGAAAGTTTTTTCTTCAATCTGTAAATTTCTTTTTCCGCTTTCTCAATTTTTTCATCAAACTGATCCTTCAATTTGTCTGCAGTTCTTGAAGCAGCAAAAAACTCAAGGTTGTTTTTCCAAAGCGTAATATTGTTTTCCAAATCAGCAATCTGCTTTCTGATTCCGTGCTCTTTTTTGTTCAACTCTCTACTACCGTGAGGATCAGCTTGAAGTTTTGTAAGGTTAAGTCTAAACAGGAATTCATCCTTGTTCCCACTTTCTACTCCCAATTTATCCACATATTGATCCACCGCTTCATTAAACTTAGCGGCAATATCTTTAATATTTTTTCGTGGTACAAAGCCGATATTGTTATACTGCGCTATGTAACCCTCCAATTCCTCTTGAGAAAGATTGTCTCCAGATGCAGAAGCCGTCTTGATTTTTTCGCAAAGTTCTTCTTTCTCCTTAAGGTTTTGATCAAATTCTTTGTTAAGCTCCTTATTTGCCTGTCTCCTTTTATTAAAGAATGAATCACAAGCCTTTTTAAATCTTTTATATAGATCATCTCTAACCTTTTCAGGTGTTGGCCCGATATTTTTCCAATCCTGCTGAAGTTGAATTAACTCTTTACCAGCAGCCTGCCAGTCTGTGCTTTCAGAGAAAGCATTAGCCTTTTCGATCAGAGCTTCTGCTTTTGCTTTGTTTTGAAGTCTTATTTCATCCAGCTCTTTGAAAAACAGGTTTTTATTGTGGAAAAATTGCTTGAACAATCCCCAGAATTTTTTATTGATTTCTTTGCCATTTTCGCGTGGAACTGGACCGATAGCCTCCCACTGCTTTTGGATATCGAGAATTTCTTTAGTCTTATTATTCCAGTCCTTGATGCGATCAGCCTTATATTCCTTATAAGTATCAAGTTTATCGATAAGAGCCTCTTTTTGAACCTGGTTGGCTTTGAATACTTCTACTTGATCTTCGTAGTAATTTTTTCTTCTAGCATATACTGCGTCAGAAGCAGCTTTAAATCTTTGCCATACTTGCTCTTGATCTTCTCTTGGCACTGGACCAATATGCTTAAACTCATCATGAAGGTCGTTAAGAGATTTAATGGCTTCTTTCAAGTCTTCAGATTTCACAAGGTTTTCCGCCCTTTGGCAGATTTCCAGTTTGTGTTCTAAATTCTTTTTGCGATCAAGTTCTTTTAGTTCGAAGTAAATACTTCTATTATCATAAAACCTGTCCATCAGGGCATTATAAGAAGCCCATAGATTTTTGTTTTGTGAAGCCGGCACAGGTCCGATCTTCTTCCAATCTCCCTGAATATCTTTAATTGTGCTGATGCTGTGAGTGGTTTCTTCACTATCTACAAGTTCACGCAGTTTTTGTAGGATCTCGTTCTTAGCACTAAGGTTTTTCTCCTTATTTTTTTCCAGCTCTTTAAGCTGGTTGGACCTTCTTTCTCGGAATTCGTTATAAAACTTAAAAAATTCTTTATCTTCTTCAGTATTTCGATATTGAAAGTCATCGGGATTGCCTTCCTCCTGCTCAAATTTGGCTGCAGCTTCCTTTTTTTCTTGATGATAAAATTCATCAAAGTGGTTTTTAATTTCATGAACTTCCGAATCCTTCTTAATGAGTTGATCTGATGCCACTATACCTTTTAAGGCATTGATCAAATCCTTTTTAGAATGGTTAGAATAATCCACATGATGGTCATCTTCCTCATGTTGGTTATCATCGGAATCATGCTCCAAATTTTGAGCTGCTTGAATACCCTCTTGAGTTTCATTAACTTCTGGGGTCACCTGATCTTGCTTTGACATTTCTTTATCGTTGTCCATAAAAACGTGGGTATTATAAAACTTTTGAAAAGCTATAAACAAAAGTAATAAATTTCGGCTAATTCAATCTTGGATCGATTGGATAATTTGCCAGAAGTTGATATTCCCCTCCCATATTCTTTAATATAATTTTCCAAAGTTCATCGGGATCAGAATTAAAAATGTGTTGGGAATGCTCCGATGGACATACGATCCAAGTCTTTATATCTATCTCTTCTTGCAACTGTCCTTCGGACCAGCCACTATAACCCAAAAAAAACCGAAACTTATCTACATCTAAATCATTGCTTTTAAGTTTATCTACCAATTCAGTAAAATTGCCACTCCACCAAATATTCGGCGCAACCGGAATGCTACCGGTAATCACTTGATCTCCATGATAAATGAAGTGCAGGGTATTTTGCTCAACCGGCCCTCCTACATAAACAGCCGTATCATAATTGCCCAAATCTTGAATCAAATCTCCTAGCCTTACTATTGATAATTTGTTCAACACAAGCCCAAAAGATCCTTGTTCATTGTGCTCACAGAGCAAAATGACTGACCTTACAAAATTTTCGTCTCGCAAAAAAGGTTCGGAGATCAAAAGATCGCCTGCTTCTGGACTTTTATTAGAAGTTAATCCCATGAAAAATAACGTTTACATTATTCTGTCAATTTATACAAAATTTTTTAAATGCAATAAGTATAGTAATTTTATATCATTATCCAACTATCAACTTTTACACATGAATATAGCTGCACTTAGGAATGAATACTCCCTGAAAACTCTTGATGTGGATCATGTCAACCATAATCCAGTGGATCAATTTAAGGAATGGTTTGAAGAAGCTTTGAAAGTAAAGGCCGTTGAAGCGAACGCCATGAACCTCGCTACTGTCAATGATAATAACAAACCCTCTGCCAGGGTAGTCCTTTTGAAGGGCGTGGATCATGGTTTTGTGTTTTTCACAAATTATGAAAGCCGAAAGGGGGCGGAAATTTCCAAAAACCCCCATGCTGCCCTCACTTTTTTCTGGCCGGAGTTGGAAAGACAAGTGAGAATAGAGGGCAGGTTGGAGAAAATTTCTACGGAAGAGTCAGATGAATATTTTTCTTCCCGACCTGTAGGCAGCCAAATTGGGGCCATCACTTCCCCCCAAAGCAAAGTAATTCCTAATAAGGAGTTTCTGCAGAACAGACTTTCTGAATTAAAGGAAACATACAGGGATAAAAAAATCGAAAGGCCTGCGCATTGGGGAGGCTATCGACTAATTCCCAATTTGATTGAATTTTGGCAAGGAAGACCCAGTAGGTTACATGACCGTTTAGAGTTTCAACTTGATGAAACCGGAAGCTGGCAGATCAATCGACTTGCGCCATAATACAAAGGCCTGGGAATATCCCAGGCCTTTGTATTACTTTATATTAAAGAGATCATCAGTCCCAATGGTTCTTTCCACTGTAAAACCCTCCCCATATTTTACATTGATGCTGTGGCCAAATTCTTTAGCCCTAGCTTCAATGAAATCCATAAATTCGGGTGAGGAGATGAAACTTTGAGGTTCATTGCTGTCTGGGTCATGAAACTGTGATTTGAAGGCCTTTATACTGTCTACCTTTTTGTCCCAAAATTCAGAAATATCCATTACAAAATCAGGTTTGATATAATTATTCTGAATGTAATGATAGACATATTTTGGTCTCCAAGGTTCCTGCTCTAGTCCATCCATTTCAGTTACTACTCTTCTTAAGCCGCTGGTAAAGCAAGCTTTTGTTGCAACTTGCGCACCCTTTCCGTGATCGGGGTGGCGATCAGATATCGCATTAGCTAAAACAATTTCCGGCTTATACTTCCTAATGTATTTTACAATTTCAAGATGGTGGGTTTCATCATCCGTGAAAAAAACATCTCTAAACTTTAGATTTTCACGCATGCTTAACCCCAAAACTTCGGCTGCTGCTGCGCTTTCCTCAAGACGGATAGTTGGAGTACCTCTGGTACCCATTTCGCCTTGAGTGAGATCAAGTATCCCTACTTTATGTCCTTTGGCTACATGAGCAGCTAAGGTCCCTGAGCAGGAAAGTTCTGCATCATCTGGATGGGCTGCAATTGCCAAAATATCAAGTTTCATAGTTAAAGGATTAAAAAGGTGCTTATTTGATTTTCAATCGTTGCCCTACCCTAATAACTGATCGGGTAGAAATTCCGTTTAGGCGGGCGATTTGATTTATAGAGACGCCATATCTTCTGGCGATCACGCCAAGGTTCTCCCCACTTCTCACCCTATGAAATACCGCCTGCTGAGCCTTAATCACATGGTCAAAACTGTTGGCTGTAATAGTATAGGAGTCGCCTTTTATCCTGCCTATATTAAAATCAAAGATCTCAGTTGGGTTGATGGATAGTCCCTGGTAGCGGATCTCGTAATGCAAATGTGGCCCAGAGCTTCTTCCAGTGCTTCCACCTAGCCCCAGCACATCTCCTGCTCGAACCTCCTGACCCACTTCCACCAAAATCTTGGACATATGCCCATAGAGCGTCTCTAGTCCATTTTTATGCCTTACTACTACATAGTACCCATAGCCGTTCCTGTCATAAGATTTTATCCTAACGATACCATCAAAAGTGCTGTGAATCGGATCTCCGGTGTTTAGCTTCAAATCTGTTCCGTGATGCCACCGGATTCTCCGAAAACCGAAATCTGATGTAATCCGTGTTTCGAGTAAGGGCACATGCCAGTTGCTTCCAAAAAACGGATCATAAAGCTTAATCTGTACTGTATCCTTAAAATCCTTGGGATTGAAATTGTATATATTAATCTTCTGACTATCCCAGGATGAATAATACTCAAAGGCTGTCACCCAAATGCTATCGATCATAATCTGTTCAGAAACCTTGACTAATTGATTGGTGGGTGCCCATATCAAAGTAGTGGTATCCTCACTTATGGGGCTTAGTCTTTTTTTCAGATTAACGTAATCTTTATAAATCAGGGAATCTGTTTCCTTGCGAAGATTTTTCAGATATTGTTGAACATCGAAAGTTTCAAGGCTCCTAGTAGAAGGGGCCTCGATGGGTTGGGTTTTGGGGGTGTTTTTTTTAAACAAACGTGGAAATTGCTGTGCCTGCAAGCCAAAGCTACTCAGACACAGCAATCCTATTAATAAAACTCTAATTTGGATACTCATTCGGTTACCTAAGCAAGCTCTTTTTCAGCCATATACCGTTCTGCATCCAAGGCGGCCATGCAGCCAGTTCCGGCAGCAGTAACTGCTTGACGATAAATATGGTCTTGAGCATCTCCACAAGCAAATACTCCTTCTACATTGGTTTTAGTACTTCCTGGTTGAGTGATGATATATCCAGACTCGTCCATATCAATGTACGATTTAAATATATCTGTATTGGGCTGGTGACCGATTGCAACGAAGAAGCCACTTACTTGTAGCTCTTTCTTTTCTCCTGTTTGATTGTTGTATAATCTAACTCCCGTAACTTCGTCTTCTCCCAATATCTCTTCAGTTTCAGAGTTCCAAAGGACCTCGATCTTGGGGTTATTCATTACCCGTTTCTGCATGATTTGGGAAGCTCTCATCTCATCTCTTCTCACAATCATATAGACCTTGTTGCAGATATTGGCTAGATAACTTGCCTCCTCGCAGGCAGTATCTCCCGCGCCTACAATTGCGACATCTTGCCCTCTAAAGAAGAAACCGTCACAAACTGCACAGGCAGAAACTCCTCTTCCATTTAGGCGTGTCTCACTTTCCAAGCCAAGCCATTTTGCAGAAGCTCCCGTGGAAATCAAAACGGTATCAGCATGAATTTCTTTTTGATCATCAACAATTACCTTATGCGGCCTTTGGGAAAAATCAACTTGGGTAACCAATCCGTATCTCACATCTGTCCCAAATCTTTCGGCTTGTCTTCTGAAGTCCTCCATCATTTGAGGGCCCATCACCCCTTCTGGGTATCCAGGATAATTCTCTACATCTGTAGTAATGGTCAACTGTCCACCAGGTTGGCCTCCAGTATATAAAATAGGCTTTAGACCAGCACGTGCAGCGTAGATTGCAGCCGTGTAACCCGCAGGACCTGACCCAATAATCAAAACTTTTATACTTTCTATATCTTGGCTCATGGATTCATAAAATTTAAGGTTGGCAAATTTTAACAATTTATCTCTTTTAACAAAGGTTATTCTTGTTAAAAATAGCTAATAAAAGCGAAAAACCTGATAGGCTTTTTACGTTTTAAACAATAAAAAAAGGGGATAGAAATCCCCTTTTCACGTTGTTTTCCAATATGAAATTGTATTAACCGAGGTAAGGCTTCAAAGTCTTGCTTCGGCTGGTATGGCGTAATCTTCTGATTGCCTTTTCTTTGATCTGTCTTACTCTTTCACGGGTAAGGTTGAATTTTTCACCAATCTCCTCAAGAGTCATGGCATGTTCACCGTTCAATCCAAAGTAAAGCGTAATCACATCAGCTTCTCTCTGGGTCAAGGTAGATAATGCTCTTTGAACTTCTTTGCGAAGAGAGTCATTCATCAGCCCATCATCAGGCTTTTCCTCTCCATCATTCTCCAAAACATCCAAAAGGCTATTTTCCTCACCTTGAACAAACGGAGCATCCATTGATACATGTCTACCTGAAATTTTCATGGTATCCACTACTTCTCCGGCAGTAACCTCTAGCACTTCGGCAAGTTCCTCAGGAGATGGCTCTCTTTCAAACTTCTGCTCAAGTTCTGAGAAAGTTTTGCTGATCTTGTTCAAAGAGCCTACTCTGTTCAATGGTAATCTTACAATTCTAGACTGCTCGGCCAAAGCCTGCAGAATTGATTGCCTGATCCACCAAACGGCGTAGGAGATGAATTTAAAACCTCTAGTTTCGTCAAATCTTTGGGCAGCTTTGATCAAGCCCAGGTTACCTTCATTGATAAGATCCCCAAGAGACAAACCTTGATTTTGATATTGCTTAGCTACAGAAACGACAAACCTTAAGTTGGCTTTTGTCAATTTTTCAAGAGCAAGTTGGTCACCTTCACGGATTCTTTTAGCCAGAATCACCTCTTCATCGGCTGTCAAAAGGTCAACCTTACCTATTTCTTGTAAATATTTATCAAGAGACTGACTCTCTCTGTTAGTAATCTGTTTGCTAATTTTAAGCTGCCTCATTCAATTTCTTTTGTTTTGTAAAGACTGGTGATATAACAGATGTATATTGAAAATAAGTTCAAAATACAAAAATGGTTTAAGATTATTTTAATCTTTCTTCTCCTGCTTCTCTGGTTTAGGTAATAGGACCTTTCTGGAGAGCTTGAATTTGCCGGTTTTCTTATCTACGTCAATCAATTTGACCATGATTTCTTCACCTGGCTCAAGCACGCCTTCCATATTTTCCAGTCTTTCCCATTTGATTTCAGAAATATGCAACAGACCGTCTTTGCCTGGCATGAATTCTACAAACGCACCAAATGGCATTATATTTTTCACCTTGCCGGTATATGTCTCCCCTATTTCTGGCTGAGCGACAATTCCTTTGATTCGGCTGATTGCAGCGTTCATTGAATCCTCATTGTTTGAGAATACATTGATCTTACCTGCATTGTCCACTTCCTCAATAATGATGGTAGCACCAGTATCCTTCTGGATTTCCTGGATCACTTTTCCACCTGGCCCGATCACAGCACCGATCAATTCCTTAGGAATCATCATGTTGAATGATCTTGGAGTATGAGGCTTAAGTTCTTCTTTCGGAGCGGCTAGAGTTTTGTTGATTTCTCTAAGGATATGCAATCTACCTTCTTTCGCTTGGTACAAAGCTTCCTTCAGCACGTTGTAATCAAGTCCTTCCACCTTAAGGTCCATCTGACAAGCAGTGATTCCTTTTTCAGTTCCGGTTACCTTGAAGTCCATGTCTCCAAGATGATCTTCGTCACCGAGAATATCAGAAAGAATGCTGTATTTCCCAGTTTTTGCATCGGAGATCATACCCATTGCAATACCAGTTACTGGAGCCTTAATTTTAATACCAGCATCCATCAAAGCCAATGAACCTGCACAAACGGTGGCCATTGATGATGAACCGTTTGATTCCAAAATATCAGACACGATTCTGATGGTGTAAGGGTTTTCAGCTTCAGATGGCAATACTTTTTTCAAAGCTCTCATGGCAAGGTTACCATGACCAACTTCTCTTCTTCCCGGACCTCTGTTGATCTTAACTTCACCTGTAGAGAAACCTGGGAAATTATAGTGAAGGAAGAATTTGTTGTATCCGGAAATAGTAGCACCATCCACCATTTGCTCATCCATCTTGGTACCCAAGGTACAGGTGGTTACAGATTGTGTTTCACCTCTGGTAAATACAGCTGATCCGTGAGCAGATGGCAAGTAGTCTACTACCGACCAGATTGGACGGATTTCATCCGTTTTTCTTCCGTCAAGTCTTTTCTTTTCATTCAAAGTCAGGTTACGAGCTGCTTCCTTATGGATCTTGCTGAAGTAAGGGCCGATTAGGCTTGCTTCATATTCATGCTCGTCCCCTAATGCTTCTACGAATTCAGTTTTGATGGCTTTTACCAACTCCCCTCTCTGGGATTTGTTGGCCAGCTGTCTAGCTACCACTTCGTAGATTTTATCATAAAGCTCAGATCTCATTTTTTCAAAAAGAGCTTTATCTTCTTTTTCGTGAGAGTATTCTCTCTTAGTTTCTTTGCCAACTGCCGCTTCTAGTTCTTTTTGGACCTGACAGTGTCTTTTGATTTCCTCATGCGCAAACTGAAGGGCTTCAACCATTTCATCTTCTGAAATTTCGTCTCCTTCACCTTCTACCATAAGGATATACTCCATAGAACCGGCCACGATCAACTCCATAGAAGCTGACTGCAATTGGGTTGGAGTAGGGTTAATTATTAGATTGCCATCGATTTTGGCAACTCTAACTTCGGAAATAGGCCCGTTGAAAGGAATGTCAGAAACAGCCAAGGCAGCTGATGCAGCCAAGCCTGCAAGGGCATCCGGAAGTACATCTGCATCACCTGACATCAAAGTGATTGCAATCTGGGTGTCAGCATGGTAGTCATCCGGGAAAATTGGACGAATAGCTCTATCTACAATACGGCTGATAAGAATTTCATAATCGGAAAGTCTTCCTTCTCTTTTAAGAAATCCTCCTGGGATTTTGCCTGAAGCAGCAAATTTTTCTTGATAATCAACTGACATCGGCAGGAAATCCACACCTTCGGCAGCTTCTTTTTTAGAAACAACAGTGGCTAATAGCATGGCATTACCCATCCTTACCACTACAGCCCCGTCGGCTTGTTTGGCTAAGGCACCTGTTTCAATAATAATTTCTCTCCCGTCCTCTAATTTGATGGACTTTGAAATGACGTTTGGTAACATACGATTGTGTTAAGAATAACTTAAGATAGTTTTAAAAGTAAGGTTTAATAGCTGGGGGGTAATAGAATCAAAAAAGTAAGGTTCTCCCTAGGAAGAACCTTACAGTCAAGTTTTTATTTACGTAATCCTAAGTCGGCAAGTACAGCTCTGTATCTTTCGATATCGTTTTTGTAAAGATAATTCAAAAGACTTCTGCGTTTACCTACCAATTTCAAAAGGCCAAGTCTAGAAGAGTGGTCTTTTTTATTGGTTTTTAGATGGTCAGTTAAGTGCTTAATTCTGAAAGTAAATAAAGCGATCTGAGACTCTGGAGAACCAGTGTCTTTATCAGATTTTAACCTACCATGATTTTGAAACAACTCTGTTTTTTTCTCTGATGTTAAATACATGCTTAGTTAATTAGATAATGATATTTTTTAAATCAGCTACAAAGATAGCGGTTTTATTTTTAATAATAAAAGCCTATTTTGAACTTTTGAGCCTGATCCGGCCCCAGAGCCCTTTTATATTAGAAAATACCTTTTGGTACATTTCTGCTTCAAATAGACGTGCATCTTTTCTTGCTTGCTTTAAAAAGAAGAATCCAACTGGAATCAGACAAAGATTTGCAAACCAAGTTCCTAACATTGGATCGACTATTCCTTCTTTAGCCCATTTTTCCCCCGTTATAGTCAACATATAAAAGATAATGAAGAAAATGATGGAAAAAAGAACCGGCATACCAAGGCCTCCCTTCTTTATAATAGCCCCAAGTGGCGCTCCGATCATAAACATCACGATGCATGCAAAGGCCTGGGTATATTTTTGATACCAAGCGATTTCAAACCTTCTGAATTCTCTCTCCAGGTTGTCGATCTTGGTTTTTTGGATATTGAACTGGTTTTTCATCGTCCTGGCCGAATTGAGAGCAATGGAAGCCCCTCTCACATTGGTGTGAGAATTTTCGAACAAGGAATCCAGGTCCGCTATTTTCGTTTTCGGAAAATCCATCCATTCAGGCTGAGTAACTGCTGGGGCTGGGACATCCTCCTCTCCAATTTCAGCAGGAATGGTATCTGTATTTAAAGTGTCCGCATATACCTCTCCCACGGATGTTTGGCCCTCCCTAATAGCTCTTAAAGTATCTGCTGCCGCCAATGAGTCAGGGATGCCTTCCATATATTCCTCTTCATCCTCAAATTCATCAAATTCCTGTTCTTGATAAAACAGCTCTACATGGTCAATAGGGATATTAAGATCAACTTCTTCCAGGGACGTAGAGTCTCCTTTGGCAAGCGCTACGCTGTCCACTTGCTGTGCTTCTTCTATGAGTTTTTGTTTCCATCGTTCATTTCGGATGGAATCTGCTCGTTCTTTCTTGGTTAGAATATCCCTAGGAGCCGATATTTTTCTATTCTTGGTGAAATAGGAATAATTTGACTCGGTGTTAATGTAATTGTAATATTGAAAAGAGTTTAAGTCTCTGTCCATGGAATCGAGGTCAAAACGAATTTCTCTTATGTTTTTGATACTACGATTGTTAGACCATTGATCATCCGTAGTCCTGTTAAGATTAAAGGCATCCAAACTAAAAATCATCTCGTTTTGGTTGAAGCTTGTCCTGCTGAAATCCACTGGTTTTTCCTTGATGCTACGTTGATTACCACTTTCTTGGTAACTATTACCCCTGAAAAGTGTCAATTTCATGTACCGGTCATTGAAAAATGGCTCCATTCTTCCGGAATCCGCCAAAGTTACGCTTGTATTACCTTGTCCGGCAGAGTGGTCATAAATGATAATATCCTGCAAAGTAACATCATCAAGCTTCCTGTTAACTTTAATGCTGTAATTAGGAATACCATTATAAAACACCCCTTCCTGAATGTCCAGAGCAGGAGATTTCATCCGTATATCATATAAAAGACTAAAGGTTTTTAGGTTGACCTTTGGGACCAAGTAGTTGTTTGATAGATAGGCGAGGAAAGTAAGGAACACCACAAAAATTCCAATTGGCAATAAGGCCCGCAGAAGGGATATGCCGCTGCTTTTGATGGCAGTGAGTTCAAAATGCTCCCCTAAATTCCCAAATGTCATTAAAGCAGAAAGCAAAACGGCCAGAGGGAGGGCCATAGGACTTATACTGATCACAAAATAGCTGATCAGTTCCATGTAGATACCAAAACTTAACCCTTTACCGAATATCTCATCAAAATACTTGAGCATATTAACAGTAAGCAGGATAAAGTCTACTACTATGAAAGTAAGGAGAAAAGGGCCAATAAATGACCCAAGTATTAATTTATCTAATTTTTTCATGAAGTGCTTGAGCGCTCCTTTCCTGATTTATGACGCTGCAAAGGTCATAATATTATGGCAAAAAAGATAATTGATGTTAAATTATCCTCCAATGATCTCTTTTAGATTGTGGATTAGACTTTCCCATATAGACTCCTGCTCATCTTCATCATAGCCGTTGCTATAATCTACTACTCTAAGAAAAAGTGTCTGCGTGAGTTCATTTTCATCAAGCCGGAACTCCAAATAACTCTTGTCAGTTTCATCAGGCATTGCGGGATCAAAAAATTCAAATTTTACACTGTGGTTGGAACGTAGACCGACCATTTTGGCGTAATGTTCCTCACCATCATAGGTGAAAATATAACTCTTATCCTCATTGATCGTGACATTATCTGCAAACCATTGATTAAGTCCACTGGCAGAGCTTAAATAAGGGAAAATTACCTTTTTGGAAGTATTCACCTGATAGTCAGAAACAAACTTATATTTTACCATATCAGTTGATTAATCATTGAATAAAAATCTAATAATTTTATGCTTTAGCACTTGCATTTATATTGGAAAGCCTCCATATTTGCAGTCCCAATTGAGAGCAGCAATACTCTCAGGCGGCCTAAAAATAGGTTTCTAAACGATAGAAACATAATTTACTTAAAAAATAATTAATTTATTTACTTTTAAGTAAAAAATTAACAAAACGGCGAGGTAGCTCAGATGGTTAGAGCGCAGGATTTATATCCGCCGCGGCGGACGGCAGTTCGATTTACGTATCGAGTAGCTGAATAAATTGAAATAAAAATATTAAATGGCGAGGTAGCTCAGATGGTTAGAGCGCAGGATTCATAACCCTGAGGTCGGCAGTTCGATTCTGCTCCTCGCTACATAAAACCTCCAACTGGAGGCTTTTTTTATTTTCGAACTTTGAAGTAGAGCGCAGGATTCATATCCGCTGCGGCATTCTGCTCCTCGCTACTCAATAGGCTTCCATTGGAAGCCTATTCTATTTATTAATATTTCCTTATTTTTAAATAAACTTTTTAACCTACTCAATATGGATTACTCCGTCTACGTCCTTTACTCCTTTTCCGCAGGAAAACTTTACACCGGGTTTTCCTCCGATCTCATCACAAGATTTAATTTTCACAATTTCAAATCGACCAAGGGTTTTACCAAGAAGTATAGGCCTTGGTATTGTATTCATGTTGAGGTTTACAAGTTTAAATCCTCTGCTATGAAAAGAGAGAAAGAGCTTAAATCTGGCAAAGGAAGGGAGTGGATCCGGTATAACATTCTTCCCAATTATTTAATACTTACTAGAGAGCAAGATCATATCCATCCATTCTCATAAGATTTCATTACTCAATTTTTCAACAACCTATAGTCTACCAAAGCCTTTACCAAATAGTTTTTATATTTGCGCATATGGCTAAATCCATTCAAGAGGTCAAAGAAGAATTAATCGAGAGAATAAATAATATTGATAACCCCTATCTGCTCCATCAGCTGGTAACGATTACAAAAAGGGATAGGTCTGTCTTTGCATTAAAGCACTTTTCAGAAGAATTTCCACTATTATTAGAAAATGGCCTGTCTAGGGATTTGAGAATCAAAAAAAGAATCCCTGGTCCAAAGGACAATCCACTATCCGTCTATGACACCAAAGTGACGCCATACTTTTTCTTTATCAGCTTATTTATGCTGATGCTAATTGCTGCTATCCTAAACTCTATATCCCATACTGAGGAAAACTTATTTGTTGAAGTCTTTCAAGCCAAAACGGCATTAGTTTATTGGTTGGTTTGGCTTATTTACTTAGTAGATTTTGGACTTATTATTTTTCTGGCTCGAAAGCACCAACAAAAAATTGCCAGTGGTGAGTTTGTGTTCCGGGTATTTGCCCTTGCCTTCCCCCCACTTCGGATGGTTTCGAGGCATATTCAAAAAGTAGAATTAGTTTGGATTCCGTTTTTTGGTTGGAGCAAAAGCAATGAGGGACTGCTTAAACTTCTTAAAAGGAAGTTTTCCATTCCCATGATATTTATTGCATTGTTAATTTTACCTGTCTTGGTTGTGGAATGGAAATTTTACGATGAAGTATCCGCATTCCTTAACACAGATTTATCTTTTGTACTCGATATGGTACAAGCCTTTATCTGGATGGCCTTTGCATTTGAGTTTATCTTGATGATTTCAGTTTCCAATGAAAGATTAGAATATGTCAAAATCAATTGGATAGATGTGGTCATTATCCTTTTACCTTTCATTGCTTTTGTACGCTCTGTTCGACTTATAAAAGTAGCCCGATTGACTCAGTTGGCTAGGGGATACAAGCTCCGAGGAATTCTAATGAAAGCGAGACAAGGGTTTATTTTTGCGAGTTTCTTTTATCGGATTCTAACAATTAAACCCGGATATCAAATCAAGAATCTGAAGAAAAAACTTGATAAAAATCAATGGGAAAGGGAAGAGATTGAAGAGGAATTAATTGAGTTATATAAAGTTATAAAAGAAAAAAGAGCGTCCTGATTTCCGAACGCTCTTTCCTCCAATAGCCGGAAAGATTTAATTATTGTCTGGAATGGACAGCAATTTTATTGCCTTCTGTGTCCTGAAAGATTCCCATAAATCCGATATCAGGCGCAATTTCTTCCTTTTGGGTGAGTACTTTACCACCAGCCTCTTCCACTCGTCCCAATTCCATACTTACATCTTCGGAACTGAAATAAATTAGGCTTCCTTGATCGCTAGGCTCATAATATTCAACATGCTTTACCAAGCTTCCACCAGCGCCTTTTCCATTCTCGTCCCAAGGAAACCAAGCCATATCCAGATCCCCCATTTTGTTGCGTGAAAGCTCACAGTCAAATACCTCCTCGTAAAATTTCATGGCTCTTTCCATGTTATGGACAGGGATTTCAAACCAGCCTACAGTTACAGATTTCATAATTTCAAAGGGTTAAAAGTTCTTATAAAAATAACCATTTATTGGCACAATTGAAATAAAAAAAAGCGGGTCATAAACCCGCCATATTTTATTTTCGTATGATGGCTCTGCCAGCCAACTTGCCCGAATACTCTCCTTCATCAATGGCAAATTCCCCATTTACTAAGACATATCGCATGCCTCCTGAAAAGGCACTTGGATTATCGTAGTCTGCATTATTTTCCAGTTCATCAATTTTGAACAATATCAAATCAGCATAATAACCCTCTCTGACAAATCCCCGCTCCTTTAAGCCTAAAGTTTCAGCTGTTAGTCCTGAGGAGCTATGAATAGCAAACTCCAAAGGAATGACATTCTTTTCCAAACTGTATTCTACCAGCTTTTTGGTAAATGAACCATACTTTCTTGGGTGGGCTACCACGCCGTCCGAACCTGTCATCATCCAGGGTTGCTTCATGAAATTGATGATATCTTCTTCTTGCATGTTAAATGAAACTACGCGTACCGCAGAAGATTCCTTTAGAATCTTAAATGTAGCTTCCCAAGGTTCCAATTCCCACTCCTCGGCCATTCTCTCCAATGACTTTCCGTCTATTTCAGGATATTTCGCATCGCTAAGAATAAGAGAAGATGGTCCGCCTCTCCTCCTTATGTTTTCGGTCATGCCTTCGGCAAGCGTGTCAATTAAGCTAGAGTCATTGATCCTTTCCAACAAAGCTTTATACCCACCATCCTCGGCCCAACGGGGGACTACAGCAGCGATTAAACTGGTTCTACTTGCTTCATATGGGTATTGATTGGCAGTTACTTTTAATCCTGAAGATTGGGCAGCCTCGATTTTTTCAATTACCTGATCGCTCATCCCCCACACATCAGCACCTAAGGCTTTCAGATGGGAAAAATGGATCGGAATCCCACTTTCCCTTCCTATTTCCAAAGTCTCCTCTATTGAGTTTAACAAGCCGATGGAATAACTGCTTTCATCCCGCATATGGGTATCATAGATGCCTCCAAAATTATTGGCGACTTTGGCTAATGCTACCACTTCGTCTTTATTGGCAAAGCTTCCTGGGCTATAGAATAAGCCGGTAGAAAGCCCAATGGCGCCATCACCCATACCTTTTTCCACCAAAGCTTTCATTTCCTCGAGTTGGGCGTCGTTGGGAGCGATATCGTTATTACCTAACACTTGACGCCTAACGGTACCATGGCCTACAAATAGCCCAGCATTGGTTCCTATTCCATTTTGCTCCCATTCATCAAGTTTTTCACCGATTGGAAATGGTCCACTTCCATCATTCCCTCCGATAACAGTCGTGACTCCCTGCATAAGATAGGCCAGGTTGCTTTTTCTTTCAGGATGGCTCAGATCACCTTCCACATGGGTGTGGGGATCTATAAACCCAGGAGCTAACACCATTCCTTCAGCATCAATTTCTCTTTGAGCTGTGATTCCATTGGTTTGTTCTCCTACGAATACTATCCTATCCCCTTTTATACCAACATTCTTTACCTCGCTTGTCTCTCCGGAACCATCATAGACTGTAGCTCCTTTAATCAAAATATCAATTTCCTGAGCAGCAAGGTCACTTGCGAAAGCAACTGCCATTGCTACTAACGTGGCTCTAAATAACTTATTCATTGTATCCTTTCCTCTCTAGCTAAACTGGAAGTTTTTTCACTGCTGCTGTTGAACTCTGAAATGATTTGATAGGTGGTAGGGACGGATTTTTTCAACCTTTCCAAGGTTTCATCGGGGATGTTTGAATTATTAAAAGGAACCCTTTTCACGTATTGCTGAACCTCTCCGGCATTTCGGCCATACTTGAAATCATAAGGAAAACGCCCCTTTTCATCCACTTTGACATTTGGATTGTCAATATTGGGAACACTGATGTAAAACTCACTTTCTTCCATGTTCCCATCCAAATTGAAAAGATCTTGCTCATCCAAGAAGGCATAAAGCTCCTCTGCCACATTTATAGCTGGATCCACAATGGCAATGTTTTCAGCCATGAATTCTCGGTATACATATTCACCATTCTGCTGATATTCCCGCAATTCGTTAAGCACTTCCTCGATCTCTTGGGTCAAATATGGATAATGTGTACAACCTAACATCACCACTTTTAAAGGTTTGGGATCCTCAGCTTTTCTGATTTTCTCCATCATCGATACTAGGTGGTAACGAACATAGTTGTCCGAGCTGTTGATTTGTAAAACCTCACAGTCACCACCACTTTGGGCATCGCATAGCATTTTGTTATGGTCAAAATCAAAGTTATAGACATCCATTAAGGTTTGGTCAATTTTAAACTCATCATGGTCCAAAGAAGGTCCTCTATAATCGCCCCTTGGCCTTTCTAAGTCTCTATTGATATAGTCCGGCTCCTCATCGACTGCCTCGGCAATTCCATGTCCACCTTGATTGTAAACCTGGATATTACCCTTATACCCCATTTCTTCCATTTTCTTTAGTATGGTATTTTCATAACCTTTGGAAGCAATAGTACCGACTGTAGCAAAAACAGCAATAGAACCATCTTCATCCTCCTCAAAATGACTTAGGGCTCCTTTTGCCCCAGCGTCTATTACCCCAATAATTTTTAAGGGTAGTCCGGATTTTTGAATGAATGCCTCTATGTTTTCCTTGCCATACGCAGTAGCGGTATTGCAGGCAATTACCATGGCCTTTACCTGTTGTTTGTCTGTACTGTAATTTTCAGCATACTGATTTGGGTAGTATTTATCAGAAAGTAAAAATTGGGCATCTTTGAGGATATGCTCGATCAATAAATCAGTTTTGTTTTCCGCGTAATAATTACCGTAAGGCATATTAGCTTGATCGGCCAGATAGATGAATTTCTCGTTAGAAAAATCTGGAACCTCATCTGCTCCTACTTTCCGGCTTAAATTGTCATGTTCATCAAAATCCAAAAGTGAATTCAAAATGGTAAGCCCCCCAGTGCCAGAGTCAAATACTCCAATGGGCAAACTCTTGTCGCGGTGAGGATAATTCTCAAAATCAATATGGAAGAAGCTGTCTTCCTCTTCAAAAATTGCCTTTTCTATAGGGGTAAGTTCAGAACCTTCTCTAATTGTCTCCTGTTGTTGACAACCTTGAAATGCTAGTGCTGCTGCAATGCCAAGTAGCACTAAATTATGTTTTTTATTTTTGATCATGAGGCCACTCAGGGTTTAATGATATAATTTTCAATCAAATCGGCAATTGAGCGGAAATGCTCGCTGGGAGCACTGCCTTTTGGTTTGGAAGTTAGTACTACAATCATGTCCAGATCAGGAATCGTCATCATGTATTGACCTCCAAAACCAATAGCACAATAAGTAGGATACCCAGCTGCTTCAATTAACCACCAAAGATAACCATATCCGAGGATTTCAAATGGTCTTGAAATCCCTTGCGGTTCAACTTGATGGGAAATGCTTTTTTCAATCCAATCCTTGGAAATAATTTGTCTCCCATCATACATCCCATCATTTTTGACCATAACGCCAATTTTCGCAAAATCTATGGGTTTTAGATGAATGTTGTTTCCTCCTTCGTTGTATCCATTTGGATCTTCACTCCACTCCCCTGGCTGAATATCCATAGGCTCATATAAATACTTTATGGCAAAGTCATGTGCAGACGTACCTACCGCATGGGTTAATGCAGCCGCCAAAAGGTGGGTATCACCTGTGCTATAACCATAGTGTGTACCTGGATCAGCTTCCAGTTCTTGATCCAAGGCAAACTGTAACCAGTCTTCACTCGCTACCCAGGGGGCGTAATTGCTCAGGCTAGTTGGTTTAAGTCCGCTTTGCATCAACATCAAGTGGCGGATTGTAATTTCTTTCTTAGCGGGATCGATACTCTGATGATACAATTGGGGTAAAAAATCTATTATCGGTTGGTCAATTGATTTGATATAACCATTTTCGATGGCCAATCCAATCAATAAGTTCAAAACACTTTTTGACCCTGATTTAATATTGCTAAAATCATTTGGATCAAAGTTGTTGTAATACTCCTCAAAAATCACGGAGTCATTTTTCAATATTAAAAGGCTGTGGATTCTTTCCATTTTCCCAGCTCTTTCATTTATTTTATTTACCTGCTCAGGGGTAAAGCGGTTATTTTCAGAATATGGATTAAGAATTTGTCCTTTCAAATTACCCGCAAACAACATTAATATATATATGGCGATAATCTTTTTCATGCTTGAGGAATTAACATTTATGTATATCCGCTTTATGGGCAAAAGCTCCCATGTACTAATGGATAGATGGCTTAAAACAAGATCCGTGGCCACTTCGGTCATCGGTCTTCTGACTTCCGGCTGCTTAATCAAGGAATTTAATGGTTACTGACATTATTGTGGATAATCATATTAGTATAAGTGCCCCCGACCGGTCCTTTACGGCCAGGGGCTGAATTGTTAATTTAACACTACACCAATTCGCTTATGGTTATTGCTGGCTTCTACTTGTTCGTTACCTACTAGCTCCAAGACCAGAACAATTTGATCATCTTCTTCAAATTCAAGCCTTTCCACCACTACTTCTCCAAAGCTGCTATTCGCCTCAATTTCAAAGTAATCGTCATTAGGCAAAGTATAATGAGTTCCTTCTACTGCATTTGAAGCCTCTTGAGCTACCCTAAATTGAAGGTTCACTGGAGAATCAAGCTGACCGCCGAATAAATTGACCTGGTAACCGGCGTCCCCCAATGCCTGAGTAGGCAACAAGGGATAATCTCTTCCAGGCGCATTGTTTCGCACTACTGCTTCTTGAAATTCAATCCTCAGATCAGTGAAAAGATACCTCTCTTCATAATTTTCAAAGCAGGATGTAGTTAGGGTCATTAACCCCACCAACACCAATAATATATGTCTTTTCATGTTCAGTTTCATTTAATAACCTGGATTCTGTTCTAAGTTAGGATTGATGTCTACCTCACGGATAGGAATTCTGGCTAAAGTTCTAAAGTCCTCAAATGGAATCGTGCCAGACTCTTTTACAATATCCCTTCCATGACGCTTCAAGTCAAAAGACCTGTGACCTTCAAAGGCTAGCTCCACTCTTCTCTGTCGAAGGATTTCCTCAAAAAGTTCCTCGCCTAGAAGCTCCACATCATCGAGCCCAGCTCTGGTTCTGATTGTGTTCAGGTCGGCATTTGCCTCAGCATCTAAACCAAGCATAGCATAAGCTTCAGCTCTATTTAAATAAACCTCTGAGATTCTGATGACCGGTACATTGTCAAGGTTGTTGATACCTCCTCGGCTGAAGAACTTCGTGATTTCGTACTTGTCGCTGTTGTCACCTAACCCCATCCATACTAACTCCCTTCTCACATCTCCTTCGTCATACTGCGCTAAAAGATCCTCACTAAGTACAGCTAGACCTTGAGAAGTTGCCGTAGTGGCAGTTTCATTAAACCTTGTTGTGAAAGTAGCTCTTAAAGACTCATTTTGTCCAATGTTTTCATTCGTCATAAAAACCACTTCAAACATGGATTCAGGATGAACTTCTTGCCTCCAAGCGCTAATGTAATTGTCATTTGGCTGAAAGCTGCCAACCCCTGAGGACAAGGCATTTTCGGCTTCCGCAATCACTCTATCATAATCGCCGTTGTATAGTGCTACCCTAGTAAATAATGCCGAAGCAGCTCCAGAAGTAGCATAGTGAGGAGCTCTTGAATTTGGAGTATCTCCAAGTAAATTTTGAGCAGCCTCTAGGTTAGTGTATATGTAATCGTACACTTCACTGATTGGAGCTCTGGCTTCCAACTCTATCTCATTTGTTCCTCTTACTCCTTGAGTCATTAATGGAACACCTCCTCTATTTGAAGCTTCCACTATTGCAGTTGGGTCATAAGCATATGATCTCATGAGATCATGATAGTAAAGGGAAATAAGAAAACGCATTTGACCTTCTATCCTGTTTCTAAAATCGGGATTCACCTCGACTTCATTGAGTGCTCTAAGGATGAGGTTTGCCTCGTTTATCGCATAATAAGCCGATTGCCAATTGGACAAATGTGCTCCTGCCTGATTGTTGGCTTGACCAACTAGACGAATGCCTGTTCCTGCTGGTATGGAATTATCCGAAAGCACCTCTGGAACTGCAATCATGTCCCTTCCATATTGACTTACCAGCCTAAGACGAGAGTATACCGAATTACTGGCCGCTTCAATTGCCTCAGGGCTTGTCAATGCCTCTGTGGCATCGATGGATTGTTTGGGGTTTACTTCTATGAGCTCCTCGCAGGAGGTAGCGAATAGTAGTAAAGCCGAACTAAATATATATATGATTTTTCTCATAATGTCATTAATTAAAATCCTAACTGAACACCAAAAGTATAGCTTCTAGTCTGTGGCACCACACCTTGGTTGTTTGTGAAATTGCTACCATCAGAATAAAACTCAGGATCATATCCCGTCCATTCTGTCCACGTCAATAGGTTCATCGCTTGGGCATAAACTCTAGCATTGGTCAATCCGAATCTTCCCAAGAATTGTGGGCTGATATCGTAGCCAAGTGTAACTTGCTTAAGTCTGATGAATGAAGCATCTTCCAAGAATCTGCTTGATCTTCTGATGTAGCTATCACCGTTTACTTCAGCGCCACCTTGCATTGGTCTCGGGTGTGCAGTGACTTGTCCAGGCTCCTGCCATCTGTCTTCATAAACTCTCGCCAATGAATTTCTGATGTTGAACCCGTTTCTATACCAGCCTACGTTTGCCTGGTTATAGAATTCTCTACCCATATCGTATGTGAAGAATATATCCAGGTTGAATCCTTTATAGGTAAAGTTGTTACTCCATCCACCAAAATAACTGGACAGCTCGTTGCCGAATACAGCATAATCGCTTGGATTCAATGGATTATAGGTAATGTCTCCTTGCGCATCATACCACATTGGTCGACCAGTCGCCGAATTAACTCCTGCATATTGCGCTTCAAAATTGGTTCTTAGGGGATGGCCCACTCGTATAGATTGGTTACCAGGAAGTACATCTTGATCATCCAATAGTTGAGTCACCTTGTTGTCCAAGAAAGTAATATTAAATGCAGATTTCCATAAAAAATCCTGTCTTCTCACAATATCCGAAGCTATTTCAATTTCCACACCTTGATTGACCACTTCACCAATATTTGAACTTATGTTTCCATATCCACCTATCCAAGGAAGAGGTTGGTTCAAAAGAAGATTGGAACTGGTTCTATGAAAGACATCAATTGCACCATACAGCCTTCTTTCGAAGAAGGAGTAATCCACACCGATGTTTGAGGAAACGTTTCTTTCCCAACCTAGGTCCACGTTGGCTACTCCACTAGGCTGGATGCCAGGATTGCCACCATAATTACCAGCACCACCGTAAAGCCCTCTCGCAGCAAAATTACCCACTTGGTCATTACCGGTCTCACCATAACCTGCTCTCACTTTCAACTGGTCTAACCAGTTGTTGTCCTGAAGGAAACCTTCCTGGGACATATCCCAACCTGCTGAAATAGCAGGGAAGAAACCAAACTTGTTATTAGCACCAAACCTTGAAGAACCATCATATCTCATCGTTCCGCTTACGAAGAACTTTTTACGGAAATCATAATTGGCTTGGGTAAAGACCCCAAATCTTCTGAATCCGGTCCAAGTTCCGAAAGCCGTCAATGGCGTAGATGCGGATGACATTTTTCTAAACTGGTGAGTAGGAAAACCTTCAGCGGTAGATCCTTCTCTTTCCCTAATGTCACTTCTATATTCAACACCAAATAAAACAGACAAACTGTGACCACCGTCAAAAGTGGTGTTATAGTTCAAAGTTTGATTGGTGATGAAGTTGGTATTTTGCATGTTTTCTACTTGCAAAAAGCCTTGACGTCCATATCCACCCTCTGTCCTTGGGTCAATATAGAACTCCGAAGACATCAATCTGAAATCAATTCCGTAGAAAGACTTAAATGTCAAGTTGTCAAGAATTTTATAATTCAGACTGAAGTTACCGATAGCAGATCTACTTCTTGTTTGTGCTGTATTTAGCTCTGCTGTCTGAACAGGGTTGTACCTTAATGTACCTGGCAAACCTCCCAAAGGAGCATTCCACGAGCCATCATCCAAATAGAAAGGCTCTGTAGGGATAATCATTGGTGAAGCAAATTGAGGGGCTGCGAACAAACCTGTTGTCCCGACACCATCATTACCGTTTTGAACGATGGAGCTTAGATTCATATTCATATCCAAGGTAAGCCTTTCATTGGCCTTATGGGTAACACCCAATCTTGCTGTGGCTCTTTCAAAATCAATTCCTACTACATTTCCCTCATGTGTGTTATATGACCCCGACATGATAAAATTAGTACGGTCGTCTCCTCCAGAGGCTGAAAGTTCAATATTATCTACAACACCTGTTTTGAACCCGACATCCTGCCAATCATAAGTAGGCAACCCGGCAATCTGAGCATCAGTCAAATCAGGAGACAATCTTGACTCATTCAATACACCTCTACGAATGGTTTCTTGAGTTCTGCCTGGATACCTGTTGGCCATAGCTTCCATCCTAGAGTTGAGGTACTGCTGAGAGTTCATCATGTCCACTTTCGGCATTGGCTCGGTTACACCTTTATAGTAATTAAGGTTAAATCGAGTCTTACCGGCTTTACCTTTTTTGGTGGTGATCAAAACCACTCCATTGGCTGCTTGGGCACCATAAATGGAAGCTGCTGCTGCATCCTTAAGAATCTCCATAGACTCTATATCATTGGGATTCAAAAAGGAAAGCGGGTTGTTTTCAGTCCTGTTTGTGTTTTGGCTTTCAGCATTGATCTGAACACCATCCACAATATAGAGGGGCTGGTTACCTGCTGTGATGGAACCCTGACCACGGATATTAATATTTACTTGTCCGCCTGGAACCCCAGAAGAGGATTGCACCAAGACACCTGCTGCTCTACCTTGTAAGGCTTTGTCAAAAGACTGAACTGGCATGTTTTCAATTTCCGCTCCGCTCACCTGTACCATTGATCCGGTTATGGCTCTTTTTTCTTGAACTCCATAACCCGTAATCACAACTTCAGATAGATCTGATACATCTGGCGTCAAGGAAATATTAAACTCTGTTTGGTTACCTACCCTTACTTCTTCTGTTCGGTAGCCCATAAATCTAATTACCAACGTGGCGTTATCCGGGACGTCAAGGGTGAAATCACCATCTATCCCGGTTGATGTTCCGGTGGTTGTCCTTCTGACCATAATAGAAACACCCGGCATTGGCTCACCATTTTCATCGGTAACAACCCCTGTAATTGTCTGATCTTGATCAATTGCTTGGCTTTTGGGTTTTTGCGAAGGGTTAGAGGCTGTTACGATTGGTGAAGCTTCTAAAATGGCGATTTGTCTCCCTGAGATCTTGTAGGTTAGGGATCTTTCATTCAAAACTTCTTGAAGAATATCCTCTACATCACGGTTTTCAGCACTTAAATTTATTTTTTTGCCTTGATTTTTTTGAATCACGGCTTCCTTATAAAGGACCAGAAAATCACTGTTTTCCTCAATCTTCTCAAACAATTCAAAAAGAGATCCGTCTTGTATTTGTAGGCTGATGCGGTTGTTTTGGGAATAGCTCTCAGCAGCTACTCCAAATATGCCCACAAAAATAAATAAGAAAGTCAGTTTCATACATAGAAAGACTTTGTACCCCATCCCCGTGGGATACGGTTTTGAATAGATTTTTTTCATACTTTTGTATTGACTTTTGTTTACATAAGTTAATGTGCCTCAGTAAGTATTAATAGTACTTAAGGGGCGGTATACGGGATGTGTTGGCGCACATTCCGTGTACTTTTTTTAATCGGTTTCCATCATTTCATCAATAGATACCTCCTTTCGTTTTTAGTGAATTTTAATGAGGTTGTCGCTGTTAGAATTTCCAGCACCTCTTCTAAATCTTGTTTTAAGTCCAATTTTCCTGTAAAAGTCTCCTCACCAATCGATGGGTCCGCGAGCTCAATTTTTACATTGTAAAACTTTTGCAGCTTTTGCGATATTTGGTTTAGGTTACTTTTTCTTAACTTCATATACCCCTCTTTCCAAGCTACATAATATTCAATGTCCACAGGCTTGACTCTTAACTCCCCAGTTGAGGGACCAAAGACAGCACGTTCGTGGGGCTTTAGTACTTGCTTCTTCTTGTTAAAAAGTGATTTTTTGTCCACAGTCAATTCCACGCTACCAGTAACCAATACAGCTGAAACGGTAGGCTCATTGGCATAAGAGGAAAGGTTAAAGGAGGTGCCCAAAACTTTGAGATCCATGTTTTTACTTTGAACCAAAAAAGGTCTGGATGCATCAGGGGCAACTTCAAAAAATGCCTCCCCTTCTATATATAACTTTCTTTCCTTCTGACTGAAGGCAACTGGATAAATTAACTTTGAACCAGAATTGACCCATACTCGAGTGCCATCTTCCAAGGTGACCTTGCTTTTCTTTCCATAAGGCACAATTAAAGTATTGTATTCACTTGAAGTTTGAGTTGACTTTTCTTGGTTGATACTGATTTGCCCTTTATCCGAATAATCGAGATCAGATTCGTCATTTTCCAATAACAAGGTCTCACTTTCCGAAAGAATCAACTGGGTTTCTGTAACCAATTCAACATCACTTAGGTCTGCAAGTGATTCCATGGAATCCATATTTTCGAAAATAAACTGATAGGTGAAAAATGCCATCAGCAAGCTTACAGAAGCTGCCAGTCCAAGTTTCATCCAGGGGAATTGATTTTTGGCTGGATTATCCAATTTGCTTTCAATCCCTTCCCATATCACTTGTTTCCTATATGCAGAAACTTTTGACTTACGGAAAATCTTGATTATTTCCGATAGGTGTTTTTCAAAAAATCCATCGGGCTCATTAAAGCCATTTTTCTGATCCTTGTCTTGCATTCTCTATTTGCTTCTTTTACTAATAGAGGGAGCATCAACATTCTTATAGACAAGAATTCACATTTATTTTTAAAATACTTTTCTGGAATTAAAACAGGAGAGGTAAAAATGACTGCAGGACTTTGCTAAGAGAGCTTTTTTGAAGGGTGGGGTTTTGAAGAATTTGCATTTCCTGCAATTCTTCTCGTAGATTTTTGGAAGTTCTGTACATTAAGGTCCGGCAGGAGGAAACTGACATTTGCATAATATCCGCTATGTCATCATAGTTCATATTCTTTACAAATTTCAAAAAAATGATTTCCTTTTGGCGTGCTGATAATTTCTCCATTGCCAATTTTAACTTGAGCAATATCCTCTCGTCGGTTTCTTCACTGATCAACTCTTTCTCAAGACTTTCTTCAGCTTTCAAGTCCAATTTCTCAATCTTGAGGCTGAAGGCTTTGAATTTTTGGATATTGGCCAGAAGTTTTCTCCTTAAACAGGAAATCAAATATGCCTTTGGATTTACGGTTGGTGATAGATTCTCCCGATAATGGTGTAGATCCACAAAAACATCCTGAATGGCATCTTCCACCAAATTAAGGTCTTGGCACATACAGCAACCATAATGATGTAGATCATCAAAGTATAATTCATAAATATCCTTCAAAGCACTTCGCTTACCCTCACGAAGCCCTCTCCACATATTTTGCTGTTGTGCAGAATTGACCATTCCTTATTTTGACCTAATTAAAATATCCTTTAACTGAAAGTTATCAAATTGTTAAACCTTTAAATTTAGATCTTTAAACTTAAGCCCCAAACCAATTATGAAATAAAATGACAAACGGTAAAACTTGATAAATAAAAAAAAGGACACCGTGTTAGATGTCCTTCTTTCAAATAGTTTCTTATTTCTCTAGCAGCGGTGATTTATAATAATTGATCCCCATGGCGTCCCAGCGTTTCATGTGAGTTCGGAGCCGATTTTTATAATTATCAAATTTTCTGAGACTTTGCGGAGTCCACCCGATTTCGGCGAGGGCGGTAATTCGAGGGAAAACCATATATTCGATATCATCACGGTTTTCAACGCTCTCTGTCCATAATGGAGCTTCCACGCCTAAAATAAGTTCTTTTCCAACGCCTTCCACTAATTGAGTCGGATTCCAGTTATAAGATTGGTCTATCTCAATTAAGCCTGCCCAAGTGTGGCCAATCCTCGTGGTGGTGTCGTATTTCATGTCCAAGTAGATATGCTTGGATGGTGACATGATGATCTTGTTGCCTTGGTCGGCAGCAAGTTTGATATTCTTTTCCTTTGCCCAAAACTGAGCAATGGTCCCCTCCTCTAAATCAGCATGTGCTATTTCATCCCAACCAATGCTAGTTTTGCCATACTTAGTTACAAGAGCTTGCGCCCTTTCAATAAATGGCTTATAATCCTCCAGTTCCGTAACCAAGGATTCATCCCCGCCAATGTGAAAATATGGTCCCGGTGTAATTTCGGCAATTTCACGAATCACATCCTCTATAAATTCATAAGTAATTTCCTTTTTGGTATCTAATGTACTGAATCCTACCTTGATCCCTGTATACAAATCACTGGCATTGGAATCCTCTCCATCCACTCCAAGGGCTTTCCTATCCACAGGAACCCTTCCGGTTTCCGGTAGCTCCACGCCTGGATTAAACTCTCCGTATGAGGCTAGAACTGCATTGGTATGTCCTGGCATGTCGATCTCAGGAATCACAGTAATGAACTTTGAAGCGGCATACGCCACAATATCCTTATAATCTTCTTGCGTATAATAACCGCCATCGCCACCACCAACTTGGGTGCTTCCGCCAATTTTGGTAAGGTTCGGCCAAGATTTGATCTCAATTCTCCATCCCTGATCATCGGAAAGGTGTAAATGCAATTTATTGACCTTGTATTTTGCCACTTGGTCAATGAGACTTTTTACATCCTCAACTGGAAAAAAATGTCTGGAAACATCCAGCATCACACCTCTGTATTCATACTCGGGCTTGTCGTTAATCTTTCCCGCAGGAATGGAAAACCCATTGCCTCTTCCCTTTTCAGCATCAGCAGGTAATAATTGTCTTATTGTCTGGAAGGCATAAAATAAACCCTGACCGTCGGCTGCAGTCACTTTTATCCCATTGGGATTAATGTTCAATTCATAGCTTTCCGCAGCTCTACTATCATCCATGGAAATTTGAATCTTTCCATTTTCTTTCTGATCTAATTTAATTCCCATAGATTTTTGAGCAAAATCTTTGAAAAAGTCAAGTGCATAATTCAAATCATCAGCTTCTCCAATCAACTGGTAACCCGTACCCTCTTTAAAGGTAAATACACCCTCTCCCTCAGTCACCTCCAAAGGCTTAGGAATTATGCTATGCTCTGATAATTTAAGCTCCTCTTTATCTTTAGGCAAGCCTATAAAACCTACCATGCAAAGTGAAGCCATGGCTAGGAAAAATTTCAATCCATTCATAAGTTTTTTAATTGATTACCTAAACTTAATTAATTTTTTTATAAAAGTATGCTTTAAACTTTTCTTAATCCACTTTATCTAAAAGCAACTTTATCATTTCCTCAGCAGCCACTCTGCTTTTTTCTTCCAAGAAATCACGCGGAGTATTGTCTCCAATTTCATAGACAAGTGACTCTGCTCCAAAAGTTATATAGAAATAATTGCGGGATACCAAAGTGGGCTCCATCTTATTATTTGGGCTTATATTGGGCTCATAACCAGGGATGGCAGACTGAATGTTCACTAACCATTCGGATACCATTCCCGGAATATTTCCTGTTTGGTAATCATCTCCAACTGTGTAATAAATGTCATCCCAAGTGGAGTGAAAATCTATCCCGAAATAAAATGTAGCGTCGTTTTCCTCTGCTTTTTTATGCATAAACTCTTTAACAGCTCTTGTTTCAGGTTGATGAAAATCTGCCCAATCCCGATTCAAATCCACTCCATGCATATTGTGACGCCAATGCCCATTATCCACCCCATCAGGATTCACCATAGGAACCACCAGGATGGTGAAGTTTTCCCTAAACCTTTCAGATAGTTCTGAATCATTTGTCAAAGTTTCTACAAATGACTGCATGGCCAATTGTCCGGTGACCTCTGGCGGGTGTTGTCTAGCGATCACCATCACGAGTTTATCATTCTGGGGTTTACCGATGGTCAAAGCGGAAATCTCACGTCCCTCTAGACTTTCTCCGATTTTCTCATGCTGGACAAATGGCTTGGAGCTGATTAGGTCTGCCCAGGCTTTCACTCTTTTGGAATCATGGATCTCTTGTCCAGCCACCCAAGTGGTATCCTTAGTAACGTTTAGTTTTAAAGTAGCAGCCTCAGGACGGTTTCTGAAGTTGAAGTTTTTCAAACTATCGGGCACCAGAAAATTAGCAGAATCCAGGGGAGACCAGAAGTTGCCGTCATAGCTTATTTTGGGATAATACCGGTGTTTGCTTCCGGCTTGATAGGTCAAACGCACATAAATATCCTTCTCCTCTTTCCCCCAAATCTGAAAGGCATACCAGGGACTTTCATTTATTGGTGTGTTTTCGGCAGTAATTAATGCTACCAAAGTGCTATCATTTTCCTGAAACATTCCATTGAGGCTACCCATGGGAAAATCATTGCTTACCGTTACCCCCATTTTCTCAAATTCATATTGCCCGCGCCATTGCTTTTGCACCGGTCGCGACATGGTAACCGTGCGAACCGAATCTGGAACTTCTGGTAAAACAGTTGTTTGAGCATGGCTTTGAAAGGAAAGAATGAGAAGTAAAGGCAGAAAATATCTTTTCATATCAAGTAGGTTAATAGACATATCAGGAAGACCGAAAAAAGGCAACATTCTTAGCAGATAAAACTTTTATTAAAAATAGCACATTAAAAAAATCAAAAGTAGTAGACCCAGTTCTATCTGGTAGATTAAATGACCCTCGGTACTAATATGGGATAAATGGCAAGGATAAAAAAGTGTCCGAGAAGCCATTTAAAATGTCCGCTGTCGTACATTAGAATAAGCGCTTTCACCTCATAATGAGCAGAATAAAGGTTTTTACGGTTCGGCATAGCTTTTATATTAATACGGTTATCTACCTTTATTTATCCTGTTATGAAAGCCTCTACTATTATTATATTCTATATGGTGTTTTTCATCAACCCTATCATGGGGGAAGCCAAGATTAACACTCAAATCTCCGGACAAGTTTTAGATTCACAGGGAGAAGCCCTTCCTTTCGCCAACGTGGCCTTAGTGGAAAAGGAAAGTGAAAAACTCATTACCGGAACCGTATCTGAAGACGATGGAAAATTCGATTTTTCTACCTCCCAAAAGGGGATTTTTCAGCTTAAGATTACCTCAATAGGTTTTCAGCCCTATCTTTCCGAACCGTTTGAAATTGAAAATGACGGGGCCAGGGATTTCGGGACAATAGTCTTGGAAGAGGAAATGGCCGACCTTGGGGAGGTGACTGTTCGATCATCCCGACCTTCAGTGATCATACAAGCGGATAAGACCATTGTGAATGTAGAAGGAACTGTAATGGCGGAAGGTAGCACAGCTCTCGATGTTATCGGCCGCTCGCCTGGCGTTTATGTAGACAGCGATGGCAATATCAACCTCAACGGGCGCTCTGGCGTAATTGTGCTGATCGATGACCGGCAAACTTACATGAGTGCAGCAGACCTAGCTAATTTTTTACGTTCAATGCCTGCCGACAATATCAAAAGCATAGAAGTAATCAATAATCCTAGCTCTAGGTATGATGCCGAAGGATCTGGTGGAGTGCTCAACATCAAACTCAAAAAGAACACCATGAACGGGGTAAACGGCAGCGTACAAATGGGTCATCAATACAATGGAATGCACGCCCCTTTTGCTGGTGCAACTGTAAATGTTCGGTCAGGTAAATGGACCACACATGCCAATCTAAACTATAATGAATGGGCTCGAATAATTGACTTGGACATTTATAGAAGATTCCAGGTTGATGGCGGTACGTCTAATTTTGACCAAGAGGCCAACATCAACATACGCAGGAGAACACTATTTTTTAATGGGGGCGCTGATTACCAAATCAACGACAAGCATTCTGTGGGCGTGAATATACAAGCTTCCAAATCAGATGGACCCGACCGGGGCATTTCCCTTACCAATATCAGCAATCCTATCTCATCGGACCTCAATTTCTTGGAGGCCATCAACAATAACAATACACACAGCCAGCGAATATTTACTAATTTTCATTATATCGGTAACCTAGATACGCTCGGCACCAAGATCACGTCTGATTTTGACATCACCCGTATGGAAACAGGCAGCCTCGGATATTTAGATAATTTTTATTGGTTAAATGAAAGGATAAACCTGGAATCCGACCGCATTAGAACTGAAAACGACATGCTCTATACTATTTATACCGGCAAAGTGGATTTCACCAAAGCTTTTAAGAATGGTAATGTGGTAGAAACGGGAGTAAAAGGCAGCTTTGTAAGGTCCGATAACAACCTTGACATTCAGCGAGGAGTGACCGGAGAGCCCCTCCAACCCGACCCAAACAGCAACATGTTTATTTACCATGAAAATGTATTGGCCGGATATGTAAATTATAAAGGCAAGTTCAGCGAGAAGTTTGAATATCAAGCAGGCTTGAGAGGGGAACACTCCGACATCACGGGCAACTCAGTCACCATGAATCAGGTCAATGAGCAACGGTATTTTGACCTTTTCCCAAGTGCTTATTTGAAGCAAAACGTGAGCGAAAATTATAATATCGTTTACAATTATAACAGACGCATTACCCGCCCAAATTACAGGTTGCTCAATCCATTCGTCTTCTACGTCGATCCATTGACTACTGAGCGTGGAAATCCAAACCTGCAACCTCAATATGCGCAAAACTTTGAAATGAGCCACAACATCAAAAGTGCTTATCAGATCACTTTGGCTTATGCAAGGATCACCAATTCCTTCAACCAGATCATGTCCCAAAATGAAGAAACCCGGGAGTCTGTGTTCCAAGTTCAAAACCTTGACCGAGCAGATAATTTTAGCTTACGGTTTACCCTTCCATTTGAGCTAACCGAGTGGTGGAGCACCAACAATATGCTTCAAATATACTATAATCGCTTCCAATCTCCTCTTGGTGATGAAATGCTGGACATGGAGCAATGGTCCGGCATGGTTAGATCACAGCACAACATTACTTTGCCGAAGGGCTTTAAAGTAGAACTTATGGGTTTATACCTGTCACCATTTCTTGAAGGTCAGGCCAGAATCAGAGGGGTAGGTTGGGTAGACGCGGGTGTGACCAAATCCTTCAAGGACGACAAAATCAGTTTAACGGTAAACGCTACCGACATTTTCAGAACTCAGGTTTTCCGTGTCGATGTTCTATTTGACCAGATAGACACCTCCGTCCAACAATACAACAGCAACCAGGCTATCAGATTTACCCTACGTTATAAGTTCAACAGAGGTGAAAACTTCAATGTCCGCAGCCGCTCCGGCAGCACGGAGGAACAGAAGAGGCTGGATTAAAAGTAAAAAGTGAGAAGTAAGAAGTAAGAAGTTTCACCTTTTACTTCTTACCTTTTACTTCTCACTTACTACCCACAAAAAACTCTGCGACCCTTGTGGCTCTGCGGTTACTAAGTCTCTACTTAATATCAACTTTGTAAACCCTAAAAAAGTCCTCCTCCTTCTCAGCGTTTGGCTCGCCCATGAACCAAAGTTGGTCATTTCTTACAATGAACTGACGGTTATTTAGTTTAGTGGGCACTTCCATGTTTTTAAGGGGCTCCAAATCTGCATTCATGATATGAAGCCTAGCAGGGTATTTTGCCCCCAACTCATCTAACTGCTTATTCCGCTTTTGTTCATCTGATTCACTTTTTAACCTTTCACTATCAACTTCATTAAAACTTGGCAGATAACTTAAGATCAAATAATCGCCATACTTTTTCAAACTAATAATTTTTCCAGCTTCTATATTTATTCTGATCATATCTGGATGCAAATCATTAAAAGAAACCCCTGGATCTTGTTTGAATCCTTCCAGCTCCAAATCAGCTGATTTAAGTAATGTATATGGTGGATAAGCTTCATACACATGTAGTCTAGCATCCTTTCCCACCACCATGTAGATTTTCCCATCTTCATAATGCATTGCTGGAATCATATCCGGAAGTTCATGCCCTTTCCCATTTTTAAAAATACTGTTCTCCTCGAGGTTCATAAAATGTGTATTGGACATGGAGTTTACATCTAACCAATTTAGAAGCTTAAAATTTTCATAGTATTCCGGGGTATTTCTGGGATGTTCACTCCAAGCTTGCAGACCGACCGACAAAATGCTGTCCTCTCCTACTTGGTAAAACTCCCATTCAGCTGTACTTCTCCCCATATAGCTGACCGGTTGCTCATAGGTATTTTTGCTCACTAAGCTACCTTCAATGTCATACTCGAAAATCCCATTGTAAGTAAGTATGTTGAAATTCCCTTTCGAATTGAACTTCCCAGGTGTGGTCGGAAAATTTCCAAAACTGTCAGGCCCATCCCCCGTTTTATTGAAAGTGTTTATTTTTTCACCCTCCCAGTCAGTTACTATGAAATCCCGCGTTTGAAAATCAAATAACAGCATGCGCTCATTTTCGGGATCAATATCCATCAAAACCAACTGCCCCATATGCTCAATTTGCACGGAGTCCTGGATTGTTAATCCCAATTCTCTATCAGTTGTAGACTCCTCCGTGGGGCCAGAACAGGCCATTAAAAACCCCATAAGGGAATAAAGATATCGTTTCATAGTAAAAAAGGTTAGTTAAATAATATTTAAAACTAATGATTAAATATTAAATTTAAAATATTTCCTAGACCACTTATAAAAAAAATCCTGCAAAGAAAATAAGGTTCTTTGCAGGATTATTAATTCACTTCAAAATATCAACTAAAAACCGTCTGATGTTATTTCCTTTTCGACCGTTTCCCCGTATTTTTCCGCAATTGTTCTAATATCCTCAGCCTTTCCAATTAAAAGCAACTGCAGGTTTTCCTTCGGAAAATACTCGGCAATTATTTGTTGGGCTTTTTGGGTATCTAGCTCTTCTACATTCGCTTGAAACGTATTGATATAATTTTCATCAAACCCATACCAAAACATCTGGGTCAATAGGGTCGCTAATTGACGGGATGTCTCATAATTTGGAGGGAATTGACCCTTGACATAATTTTTTGCAGAGGTAAGAGTTTCTTCATCTATGCCTTCCGTATGCATTCTTTCATATACCTGCAAAGCCCTATCTATGGTTTCTTCAGTGTTTTCGGTAGCAGTAAAGGTTGAAATGGCAAAAGTCCCAGCATGCTTCATAGGAGTAAACCTGCTGTTGGCCCCGTAAGTCAACCCCGTATTCACCCGCAACTCATCATTGAGCCAAGAGGTAAATCGACCGCCCAAAACCGTGTTGACCACCTGGATGGCCACATAATCTTGGTTGTCTCTTTTCACTCCTTTTCCTCCAATCAGAAAGGTAGTTTCCCTGGCATCTCCCTTGTTGACCAACATGACCTTGCTGGATTCCAAAGCCAATTCAGGCTCTCCAAAACCCTCTGTAATTTGATCTCCTTCATTTTCCCACTCAGAGAACATTTCCTCAATTTTAGATTTCATATCGGCAACTGAGAAATCACCCACAAGTGCAATCGCTGAACTACCCGGCTGATAATAGTTGCTATAGAACTCTTTTAAATCCGAAGTATTGAAAGACTCCACAGATGTTACAGTTCCTCGTGATGGATTTCCATAAGGGTGATTGGCAAAAATAAACCTGTCCCAATACGAACCGATTACAGAACGAGGGCTCTCCCTGTCCCGCTCCAAATTGGAAATCATCCTCTTTCTTTCCTTTTCAACCTCCTCTTCCTCAAAAACAGGAGCAGTAATCACATCTTTCAGAATAGGAAGAACAGTATCCATGTCCTTTGTGGCAAATCTTGCCGATACTTGCGCATACTCCTTCGTGGAAGATGAATTGATGTTAGCACCAATAAAGTCCAGCGCCTCCTCAATATCAGATTTGGTATAATTCTCCGTTCCAAACTGTAAAGCGGTTGCCGTCAAAAAAGACAACCCGGATTTTTCTCCGTCCTGAATGGCTCCGGCAGGGATTATAGCCGCAAAACTTATTGTCGGAACTTCGGATTGTTGCATCAGATAAACGGTCAGCCCATTTTCCAAGGTGAATTTCTCGTAGTCCGGAAGCTTAAAGGTCCCGGCAGTTTGCGCAAAGGTCAATTGGGATATCATCCCTAAGGCCAACATCAGCGCACTTACTCTATATATAATATGTCTCATAAAAATTAGTCTTCAACATTAGCTTTTAAAACTCCCACAGTACGGTTGGATTTCTTGAAATATTCATTTGCCACCCGCTTGATATCCTCTTGGGTTACCTTTTCATATTCTTGTGGGGCATCAAACATTTTCCTGAAATCTCCAAAAAACAGTTCGTAGGTCCCGATGTTGTTGGATTTTCCATTGATGGTTTCAATCTGGCCGTAAAAATCCATCAACTTTTGGTTTTTGGTCTTCTGTAATTCGTCCTCTCGGATGCCTTCGGATTTTATTTTTTCTATTTCTTCGAAAATAGCTTTTTCGAGATCTAATTCTTCCACGCCACTCGCTGACACCGCATATATTTGAAACAGGTTTGGATCAAAGCTTTCTCCCATATTAGTAAAGACTGATGTGGCCAATTGCTTTTCGTCCACCAAAGCGGAATATAGACGGGAAGTGTTTCCTCTAGATAAAATGGAGGAAAGAATGTCAAGTGCATAATAATCCTCATGCTGGGCCTCTGGGGTATGGTAGCCTATAAGCATGTATGGACTGCTTACCTCCTTTTGGACCGTAATTCTCCTCTCCCCTGTTTGCGGTGGCTCTACCAAATGCACCGGCTTTGGCTGTCTGGTAGATGGGATGGGCTCCATATATTCCTGAGCTAACCTTTTGACCTCATCATATTGTACATCCCCAGATACTACAACCACACAATTGCTCGGGTCATAATAGGTATTGAAGTATTCCTCCAAGTCTTCCTTTTTCCAGTTTTTAATATCCGACTCGTAACCGATAACGGACCAATTATAGGGATGCTCTAGAAAGGCAGTGGAATTTACAGCTTCACCAAGGACTCTCCAGGGCGAATTTTCCAAACCAGTACTTCTTTCTGAAAGGACCACTCCCCTCTCGCTTTCCACCATGGCAGAATCAATACTCAAACTACCAATACGGTCTGCCTCCAAGTCAAATATCACTTCCATAGAAGAGGAAGGAAACCAGTTGGTATAGACAGTGACGTCTTGTGTAGTATAGGCATTATTGGCCCCACCGTTGTATTCCATCACCCGGTCAAATTCCTTTGGCCCATATTTTTCCGCTCCATTGAACATCATGTGTTCAAAGAAGTGGCTAAGCCCAGTGATGCCGGGATGCTCATTGCGGGAGCCCACCTTATAAAATAGATACATGTTGGCATTTGGGATAGATCCATCCTCGATGACCAAAAACTTCATCCCATTATCCAGGGTGAAGGTCTGCACGTCATCAGCTTTCATCTGCCCAAAGACGGGCACGCTGAGACAGACACAAAGAATGCTTAATAGCTTTTTCATCAGTTTTTTCTTAAAAACACATTATTCCGATGAAATTTAGCGATTTTTAGGTTAAAAAGCTTTGCTGTGGGGGAAATTAATGGCCTTCCTCCTATTTGTCCTCAGAAGACCCAAGGTACAAAAGGTAGATTTTACGCTACTTGGAGATACAAATCCCCATAGTTAGGAAAACATCTCTTTTCACTGCACCATGATTTCTGTAGGTCTTATACATGGCTTTGCTATGCCTTTTCCCATAGAGGACTCGAAGAGGAGTCATACTGGAGGCGAATTGGTGGCATAGTAGAAGTAAGGTCAAAGTAGCTTAAAGGAAGGTACAACGTTTCTGGTTTTTATCGCATACCTACCTAAGGCTAGCAAGAGGGTGGATCAGGACCTGAAATGTGGAGAAGCTGTAAATGAAACAAGCTGCCTTTAGGAAAAGCAGCTTGTCGTGGTAGGTTAGTTGGTTATTATGAGGTAAATCTTAATTTGTGCCTCGGGTTCCGACTCTTATTGGAGTGGAAGAGTACCCCGAGGGCTTAAGGTCTTATATATTTGAGTTTCTTTTCGTTTCGTAATTCGAGATATCATTAGTAAGAATAGTGCCATAAATAATTATCCATATCTTTTTTTATATTATTCTAAGCTTTAACCTAGTATTTTGAATATATTTAATATTGAATATATGGTTGATTTATTATTTTACAGCCCTATTTTAAGGCTATACTTGGATGTTTTCCAAAGCAAAAATTATATTGTACAGAATTTTTTATCGAAATTAGCAGAATTACTTTTTGAAGGTTTTCCTTACACAACTTGGCTTTAATAAGGTGCAGAGCAACTTCCAGCCTGGGTATTCATTTCTCAATCTAGGGATATTTGGGTAAGAACTCCCCTAAATTAAAGACTTGTTCCAAGGAAAATCGTATTAAGGGGGATTTATGTTGAACCTAATAGCTCTTATTTTAAACAAGATGATTTTATTGAATATTAGCCCTATTCTACACTTTGTACCCTCAAATTATACTTTTACCTGATTTTTGGGGACTTTAATCAAAAAAAATCTTTACTTTGCGGTTAATCCCGTTTTAACCTATTGAATTAAGGGTATAGACATCATCCTTTAGACTTACACATAATGTTACAAGCCTATCAGAAAGTGTTCAAAGAGTCATTGGTTCCTACAGCGATATTTGATGTTGATGCTCCCACGTTCACGATTTTGGACGTGAACAAAGCTTACACAGAGGTCGTCAAATCTACCTTTGACAAAATTGTAGGAAAGAGTGTCTTCGAAGCTTTTCCCGATTTGGGAGAAGGTGAAAACCACGGCAGTAGTGATCTTTTGAATGCTCTGCAAGAGACCATTGCCTCAAAAGAAACCTTTAAAATGCCCGTCCTCAAGTATGATGTAATCAACCAGAAAACGGGACATCGCGAAGAAAAATACTGGGAACTTAGCTCCTCTCCTATGATAGATGATTCTGGAAATGTGAATAATATCCTTATTCAAATTAATGACATTACCACAGACATTCAAGGACTTATGGGGAGTAAGTCAGGGTCTTTATTTGAAGAGATTGATTTTAAATTTAAAAATATATTCGACCTTTCCTCTGCGGGTATTGCATTACTGGACTTAGAAGGCTATTGGATGGAGGTGAATCCCAAAATCTCCGAAATGTTCGGCTATAGCCGTTGGGAGCTTCTTAAAATGAATTTCCGCGAAATGGCCCATCCGGCTGATTTAGATGCTTGCTTGCAAAGCTTTGAACAATTGGTCGAAGGGGAAACCGATTCATTTAAATCCGAAAAAAGGTTTTACCATCGGGATGGTAAAGTAATATGGGTTTTTACCAGTGTAGCCTTAGTACGGAAAAGTAGTGGTGAACCCTATTATTTTGTCGCCCACTTTCTGGACATTACCGAGAAAAAAGAAGTCGAACTTGCTCTCCTAGAAAGCGAGCAAAGACACCAGTCTTTGATCACACATAATCCAGACGCAGTATTTTCATTTGATTTGGAAGGACGGTTTACCAGTGTTAACGAGAACACCTGCAAATTGGTCGAGGCAACGGAAGAGGAGATAATTGGTAATTTGTTTTTACCCTACATTCCATTTGAAGATAAAAGAAGGGTGTATGAAAATTTTTTGAAAGCAACCGAAGGCGAGACCGTCACCTATATTTGTGGCGCCACCACTTCTACCGGAAAGGAAAGAATAACGCAAGTCACCAACATACCCATATTTTCTCAGGATAAAATTGTAGGTGTTTACGGTATCACAAAAGACATTACAGACAAAGTATTGGCAGAGAGGCAAATCATAGCGGCCAAAGACCAATACGAACAGTTAATATCAACGGTGGATGAAATAGTATGGGAATCTGATGACAACTTGAAGTTTCATTTTGTCAGTCCCCAAACGACAAAGATTTTGGGATACAGTCCTCAAGACTGGTATTCAAATGACAATTTTCTGATGGATCATCTCCACCCTGAGGATAAATTGAGGATTTGGAAGGAATTTCTCAATGGTATGGAGAAAGGAGCCAATTTCAGTTTCGAATTTAGGATGATTGATTCTAAAGAAAACACGGTTTGGCTGAGAACCAATGTGGCTGTAATTCGCCAAAGGAAAAAAACCTTGCTCCGTGGTGTTCTGTCTGACGTCTCTGAGGCTCGAAAGGCTATTAAAGCTTTGGAAATCAATGAGGCTAAATTGACAAAAATCATTGATAGGTCTGTAGATGTCATCTGCACCATCGATGGTGAAGGGACATTTGTTGACATCAATCCTGCCTGTGAGGATATGTGGGGCTATAAGCCGGAGGAAATGAGAGGCAAAAAAATTTATGACTTCATCTATGAGGAAGACCTTGCTAAAACCCATGCCATAGCAGAGGCCATTGTAAACGGTAAAAGTGTCAAGACTTTTGAAAACCGATACGTACATAAAAATGGCTCTTTAGTAGACAATATCTGGTCGTCAAGTTATGACCAAAAGGATAATTTGATGTTCTCTGTTGCCAGGGACATCACCGAAAAAAAAGCCGTGGAAATGCAGCTGCACCGCAGCGAACAACGCTTCAAAAACCTAGTACAAAATGGTGCTGATATTGTTGGCATCATAAACGACCAAGGTATTTTTCAATATGTGAGTCCCAATACAGAAATCATCACTGGCTTTAAAAGTGAAGAAATTGTAGGGGTCAATGGGTTTGACTTTGTCCATCCTGATGACATTGAGAAAGTATCCAATTTTGATGAAGAATTAGCGGTAACCAACAAGATTTTACTGCCACCCCATAGATTTAGATGTAAAGATGGCTCCTATATATGGGTGGATAGTGTGATCACCAACCACCTCTCCGATCCAGCTATCAACGGCTTGGTCTTCAACAGCCGGGATATCACTTTAAAAATACAAGCTGAGCAGGAATTGCGTAAATCAGAAGAAAGGCACAAGCTATTGTTCCAGTTAAGCCCAATCCCTCAATTTGTATATGATAGTGAAACCCTCCGAATAATTGATGTTAACCAAAAAGCCATCAGTTTTTATGGATATTCATTCGAGGAGTTTACATCCCTATCCGTAAAGGACATTCGGCCAAAAGATGAAGAATCAAAATTTCTTGCCTCATTAGAAAAATTCAAAGGTAAACAATCTAAGGCATTCGGAATTTTTACCCATCTCAAAAAAGACGGAACTCAGGTAAGAATGGAGATCTCCGGCTATGAGGTGGATTTTTATGGAACCAGCAGTGTGATGATTGTGGCCGTAGACGTGACGGCTAGGGAAAAAGCACTTCGTGAAATAAAGAACCAAAAGGAAAAGCTAATCAAAGCTCAGGAAATGGCTAAAATGGGCTATTGGCAAATTGATTTGAAAGACAATTCACTTTATTGGAGTGAGGAAACTTACAAAATCTGGGAGCAATCTGTCGAAAATGTTACCGATGTAGATTGGTTTTATACCACTGTGCATCCGCAGGATTTACATATTATACAAGAGGCTTTTGAGCACTCTATCAATACGGGCAAAGAGCTGGACATAGAATTCAGGATACTTTTTAATGACAACCGCATAAAATGGATTCATGAGCTCGGGCAAATGGTAACCGACAAAAATGGAAAACAGGTTTTCTTTGAGGGAACCGTTCAGGATATTACAGACCGTAAGATTACTAAAGATAAGCTTGCTGAAAGCAACCAACGTTATGAGCTGATCACGCAGGCTACTTCAGAGGCCATTTTCGACTGGGATATGGTCACTGGGGAGGTATATCACGGGCAGGGTTTCGAGAAAATTTTCGGGCTTTCCACTGATACACTTGGCCAATCTAGGGAGGAGTGGAATAAATATATTCATCCCAATGACAAGAAGGAGCTAGACTCTAAATTGGATGATTTTCTGGAAAGCACTGATAAAACTTGGGAACATGAGTGCCGATTTATTGGGGATCAAGGATCTACTTTCCATGTTAATATTAATGCCATTGTAGTTAGAAATAATGAAGGTATTCCCCTGCGTTTGGTAGGCAGTCTCCAAAATATCACTGGCCACAAACAACAGGAAAAGGAAAAACAATTGAAATTTGAATTGGGCCGGGCTTTTACAAAAACAGACTCACCTCAATTGGCTATGGCTAATTGTTTGGAAAAGTTGTTAAAATATGCTGAATTGACATATGGAGAAGTCTGGTTGACTTCTTTTGAAGACTCTAATAAACTTACATTGTTGGCGCATAAGGGAAAATTGAAGGTTGACCCATCCGTTTTCCCAACAATTATGAAAAATAACCAAGGTTTACAAGGTTTTGTATGGGATCACGATAACATCACCTTGATCAATGACTTACCTGAAAGTCAACATTATTATCGTAAAGAGTTTGCCAAGGCAAATAAACTGAAAGCTGCAGTAGCTTACCCAATTAATTCGCTTGGAAAAAGCCTAGCTGTCCTTGTACTGTATTCTAAAAATAAGATTAAGAGTTTGGATGAACTGAACTCAATCAGCCCATCCACTTTAGAACAATTGGCCAGTGATATATACCGCAAGTTAGCCGAAACTGAATTAAATCTCTTCTTTGACTTGTCCAAGGATATACTGGCAATTGCCGGATATGATGGGTATGTTAAAAAAGTTAACAACGCAATCTATTCCATCATCGGGTATACTCCGGAAGAGATGATGGAAATGCCTTTTGAAAGTTTGATTCATCCCGAAGATTTGGATAAAACTAGAGAGTTTATATTACAAACAAAGCAAAATAAATCCTTAGCCCACTTTGAGAACAGGTATAAGCATAAAAAAGGACATTCAGTCTGGCTATCGTGGACAGTGAGTCCTTACGAACAGGAAAACGTGATGTTTTGCGTAGCTAAGGACATTACCGAGAGTAAAAAGAAAGAAATGGAACTAAAGGAAAGTTCCGAGCGGGTTTTCAATATCTTGGACAGTATTCAAGATGCCTTCTATGCATTGGATAAGGATTTCAAAGTGACCTATTTCAATGACGAAGCAGAAAGAATGCTAGGTAAGAAAAAAGAAAATGTCATTGGGAAGTCGCTATGGGAGGAATTTCCAGAAGCCAAAAGTCAAGACCTTAAATTTTATAGCGAATATAAAAAGGTAATGGACACCCAAAAACCCTCAAACTTTCTAGAATATTATGCCCCCTTACGGGGCTGGTATGACCTTACCGCCTACCCTTCTGAAAATGGCATTTCGGTTTATTTCAAAAACGTAACCGATAAAATTAAGAAAGACGAGGAAATTGAGCGTTCCAGAAAAAGAGTAAACCAAATCCTTGAAAGTATTCAAGATGCTTTCTTTGCTGTGGAAAAAGATTGGACAGTGACTTATTGGAATAGAGAAGCCGAAAAACTTCTTGGTCTTGGTAGAGATAAAGTTATAGGAAACAATTTGTGGGAAGTCTTCCCTGATGCCGTTGAGCTACAGTTTTATCCCAAATACCATGAAGCCATGGAATCAAACACTAAAGTTACATTTACAGAATATTTCCCCCCAGTGGACAAATGGTTTGAGGTAACTGCCTATCCGGCCGAATCAGGGCTATCTGTATACTTTAAGGATTATACAAAAAATAAGAATATGGAATTGGAATTACAGCGATTTAAGGAGGCGTATATTAAAAATCCTGAGGATTTCAGCATGTCCGATTCTTCATCAAAATAATGGTTTAATTTTTGCCCCCTGAAATTAACGATCCATTTATATGCCGTGATGAAATTCAGAATATTCCCTATTAAAGCTTGGCTCAAAGGCCAGGCTTTTGTGTTATATTATTAAAAGAAGGCTTTTAGCCCAAATTTACCTATTTTGGCTAAATTGCCACATAACCTAACCTTACTAAGGCTTTTATAAGCTATGGATAAGATATACTCTCAGATTTTCCAGCATGTATCTACACCTGCTGCCATTTGTCTAGCTGATGACCCAATTTTCACCATTCTTGATGCTAATCCCTCCTACCTTTTAGCAGTTAAAGCTGAGATCGGAGATTTGGTTGGAAAAAGTATTTTTAAAGCTTTCCCAGACATTGGAGAGGATAAGAATGTGGGTGGCGGCTCTACTCAGCTTTATTCTGCTTTGAAGAAAGTAATTGATACTAATAGTGAGGTTAAATTGCCTATTATCCGATATGACATCACAGATCCCAAATCGGGAGAACCAATTGAAACTTATTGGGAAAGCGTATATGTACCTCTTTTTGACAACACAGGTGGGGTCTCTAGGATTTTAGCTAAAATTGAAAATGTAACTGAACACGTCAAGTCCGTAGTCTCCCCACCCACTACTTCATCCCTTTTAGATGAAGTAGACCTTAAATTCAAAAATATTTTTGACCTTGCTTCCGAAGGCATTGCTTTGGTAGACCTAGACTTAAACTGGAAAGAGGTAAACCCAAAAGCCTGTAAAATCTTGGAATATAGCCGTTGGGAAATTCTTAAAAAGAACTTCAAGCAAATGATCCCCCCTTCTGATTTTGATGAATTAGAGGCAGGGCTCAAAGAGGATGTGGATAATTATAAATCCGAAATCAGGTTCTACAGCAAGCAAGGGGAAATAGTTTGGACATTTGTCAGCATGAACCTTGTTCGGAAAAAAGATGGGGAGCCTTTTCATTATGTAGCTCATCTGCTTGACATCACAGAAAAAAAGGAAATTGAACTGGCCCTGCAAGAAAGTGAACAGCGCTATCAATCCCTTTTCTTGAATAATCCTGATGCTGTATTTGCATTCGATATGGATGGCCGTTTTGTCTCAGCAAATGAGGCAACACTTAACCTAAGTGAATCAAAAATGGAGAGCCTTATTGGATCCTATTTCCTTCCTTTTATCCCTTTTGATGATAAGCGAAGGGTTTACGAAAATTTTCTGCAGGCTTCCATGGGAAACCCCATCACCTACAATACCGGGCTAGTTTCTGCAAAAGGAACGGAACGTACTTTGACAGTAACTAATATGCCTATCAAAACTGGTGGAAAAATAATTGGGGTATTCGGCATTGCCAAGGATGTCACTCAGAAGGTCAAGGCAGAACAAATTGTTCAAAAAACTAAAGATCAGTACGAGCAACTTATTTCCACCATTGACGGTATTGTGTGGGAAGCTAATGAAAACCTCAAAACCATTTTCATTTCCCCTCAGTCTCAAAAGATATTAGGATTTAAACCTGATCAATGGTATAGAAATGAAAATTTCTGGATGGAGAGAATACATCCTGATGATCATCAAACCTTCTGGATGCAATTTTTGGAAGGAATGGATAAAGGGTCAAACTTTACCTTTGAATACCGGATGATAGGATCCTCAGGCCAAACGGTTTGGTTCAGAAACCAAGTCACCGTAATCAAAAGACCTGGTAGAGCCACCGTACTAAGAGGCGTGATGACAGACATCACAGCGGGTAAAATAACCGCCCAGGAACTGGAAGCACAGCAGGGAAAACTTTCCAAAATCATGGAAAGATCCCTAGATGTCATTTGCACGATAGATGAAGATGCGAAATTCGTTGATTTGAGCGATGCGTGTGAGAGGGTCTGGGGATATAGTAAGGATGAACTAGCGGGGACTTCCTTTTATAACTATTTGCACCCTGATGACTATGATAATACAGTAAGGGCTACCGGTCAGATTCTTTTAGGTGAAGACCTTAAATCCCACGAAAACCGGTATATTCATAAAGATGGACATGAGGTTCCAATGATATGGTCTGCACACTATGACCCGGAAACCAGACTTATTTATTCGGTGGCTAGTGATATAACGGTCCGAAAAGCTGCAGAAATCAAAATGCAACTGAATGAGAGAAGATACCGTAACCTAGTCCAAAACGGGGTCGATATCATCGGCATCGCCAGCCAAGATGCAAAATTCATCTACATAAGTGATAATGTGGAAAAAGTCACTGGGTATAAACCCGAAGACCTTATAGGTAAAAGCGGGGATGAACTGATCCATCCAGAGGACAAGCACATCCTAAAGGAGGCTTTACAAAGAATACACACAGAAAAGCAAGTCACCATTCCACCTCACCGCTTCGTTAAGAAGGATGGTAATTTTATTTGGGTGGACACTAGTGCCACCAACCTCTTGGACGATCCAGCCATTGAAGGACTTGTTTTCAATTCCAGAGATATTACCCAAAAAATTGAATCTGAACAAGCCCTTAAGCTTTCCGAAGAAAGGCATCGCCTACTTTTCCATTCAAGTCCCATTCCTCAATGGGTTTTTGAAGAAGAGACCCTAAAATTTCTTGATGTAAACCAAACCGCCATTAATAAATATGGCTATTCGAGAGAAGAATTTCTCTCCATGACTATAAAGGACATCCGGCCAAAGGAAAACGTTAGTAAACTTAATAAAGCTCTGAATGAATATGACCCAAGTAATGGTGTTCACAACTATGGGGTTCATACCCATCTCAAGAAGGACGGAACTCCAATAGAAGTTGAAATAAGTGGGTACGATTTTCATTTTTATGACAAAAAGGGGATAATGATCGTATCAGTGGACGTCACCGAACGGGAAAATGCTCTAAAACGAATTCAAGAACATCAAAAACAATTACTTACCGCCCAAAAAATGGCTCAAATGGGCTATTGGGAAGTTCGCATGGAAGACAACCGCCTTTATTGGAGTGAGGGTGTCTATGAAATTTGCGAAATGGATAAGGATGAAAGAGTCAGCTTAGATTCCTTTTTCTCCACGGTACATTCCTCCGATGTTAATTTTGTAAGAGAAGAAATCAATCATTCTCTTGAAACCGGAAACCCACTTGATATTGAGTACAGGTTGGAACTTCCGCAATTTCGAACCAAATGGGTTCAATCGATTGGAAAAGTCGTAAAAGATGAAAGCGGGAATGCTAGAATCTTCGAAGGGACAGTACAAGATATTACCAATCGAAAGAAAGCTGAAGCTGAACTGGAAGAAAGCAATAGAAGGTATGAATTAGTAACCTATGCTACCTCTGAGGCTATTTATGATTGGAATTTGGAGAAGGAGGATATACTTTTTGGTGAGGGATTTTTAAAAATATTTGGTTATGAGAAGGCTCCTTTCAATAGCCTGGAAGAATGGGGAAAAATGATCCATCCAATGGATCAGAAAGAATCATTACAAAGTATTGCTGCTTTTTTAAGCAGTACAGCATTGCATTGGGAGTGCCGATACAGGTTCAAAAAGGCCCATGGAGAATACGTCATGGTTTTAGACAAAGCCATGGCAATACGGAATCAAAACCAGGAGGTCATCAGGTTGGTGGGCGCCATGGAGGATATATCGAAGCAGACTTCACACGAAGATGAGGACAGGCTACGCATAGGCTCGACAGATATTTTTTCCGAAAACGTTTCCCCTCAAGATGCCTTAAATAAATCTTTGAAAATGCTCTTAGAATTTACCGAGTTGGATTATGGAGAGGTTTGGCTACCTGAAAAGCAAGATGGATCCAAACTTACCTTAATTGGGACGGCCGGAAAATGTGATGCAGGTACAAATCATCAAACCATGGACGCCGACAAGCATGGTTCTCTTCCAGGCAATGTTTGGGATAATAAAAAGATATCTTACTTCAAAGATTTAACTCAAAATCCCTTGTTTCTCAGAAAAACATTTGCCAAAACCAACAACCTAGAAAGTTGCGTTGGATACCCAATGATATTTAAGGATAAGGTCAAAGGTGTAATGTTGCTGTTTTCTCAAAATAAGAATTGGGAAATAGAGAAAACTACACCTATCTATCAGAATATTTTAGACCAGTTGGCGAGAGATTACATCCGTAAAAAGACTGAACATACGCTTAACTTGTTCTTCGATCTTTCTGAAGATATTCTTATTATTTCCGATTTTGAAGGTAGGATCAGGAAAATGAATAAAGCCGCAGAGGAAAAATTTGGCTATTCAGAGGCTGAAATGAAAAAAATCACAATTAAAGAAGCCATCCATCCCGATGATTACGCTGCATCTATGAAAATGATGGAGGCCTGCCTTGCAGGCCATCCTGTTCAACAGTTTATAAACAGAATTCGCACAAAATCCGGAACTACACTTAAACTTTCCTGGACTACCAGTCCAGGGATGGATGAAAGGCTAATGTTCTCAATAGCTAGGGTAATCACACATTTGTAGAATTTAGGAATCAATTTACATCCTCAATTTACATCTATCAACCCCATTTTACTTCAGTATGATTGGGTTGTTTTTGTTTAATATTATGCTAAAATCATTGACAAACTCGCAATTTTTAAAAATAAAACCCTATTTTTTGTAAATAAATGAAATTTGAAATTCCCAACAAATTGGTCTATTTTTGAGAATCAACCTTTTATAAAGGATAATCTAAGTGATATAACCTTTTCAAAATTTTGTTTTATTTCCAGCGTAAAAATTTAATTTTGTTTTTATAATTGACCATATTGTACATTTTTTATTTTAATAACTATACAATTTACAGATGTTTATTCTGATTTATATATTTTAATAAAACTTGATAAGGAATTTTAACCATTTACAAAATTACTTAACAATTCGCTTTTCCCAATATAATTCTATGATAAGGGAATTTATTAGACACTTTACCCCTTATGAACATCAAATAATAGAATAATTATCAGTAATTTACAGCAAATTGAATCACTGGCATAGTATTCAGTTTCCTTAAGTTTATAATTTCGCATTCCTATGGATCTTATTTTTAAGCAAATATTTAATCATGCCGATACCCCATCAGTGGTATTTGATATTGATTCCCCTCAATTTACCATTGTGGATGTCAATGATGCTTACCTTAAAATTGCTTTTGTCTCGCACGAGCAAATAATTGGAAAGACCTTGTTTGAAGCTTTTCCTACATTGGAAAATCAGGAGCAAGGGGCGGAGGATTTACTATTCGCCCTTGAACATACGTTAAATTATAAAGAACATTATAAACTGGCCGTACTTAGGTATGATATTTACAATCATATTTCCGACCAAAAAGAAGAAAAATACTGGGAGTTTTCCAGTCAACCCATTTTGGATGAATCAGGTGAAGTTAAACTTATCCTTGTCAAAGCGTATGACATCACCGACCATATCATCAATCTGATGGCTCCAAAAATCCAATCTACATTATCTGAGGAGATTGACTTTAAATTCAAGAACATATTTGAACTCTCATCGGTCGCCATTGCCTTGCTCAACCTGGACGGTATCTGGGTGGAGATCAATCCAAAGATGACGGACTACCTGGGATATAGCCACTGGGAGTACCTTAACCAAAGATACGCTAAGATTGTCCATCCTGGAGACATCGATGGATTCGAAGCTGGTCTTGACCAACTCCGGTCAGGAAAGAAAACTATATTCAACACGGAAATGAGGTTTTACCATAGAACAGGTAAGACCATTTGGTTTTATGCAAGTATTACACTGATCAAAGACCGCAAATACAAACCCCTTCATTATGTGGCGCACTTTATTGATATCACTGACCGCAAGGAGATCGAACTTGCCTTACTGGAAAGTGAGCAAAGGTATCAGTCACTATTCCATCATAACCCAGACCCTGTTTTTGCCTTCAATCTTGACGGAAAGTTTATCAGTGCCAATGATGCGACCTGTAAATTGATCCAACTTTCTTTGGACGAATTGTTGGGCAACCTGTTCTTGCCTTATATTCCGCTGGAAGACAAACGAAGGGTATTTGACAACTTCCTGCAAGCTTCAGAGGGAAAATCTTTAAGTTACAACACAGGCTTTTTAACCTCTACCGGGGAAGCAAAGACTATGCATGTCACCAACATGCCAATAATTTCGAATGGGAAAATTGTAGGTGTCTATGGTATTGCCAAAGACGTTACCGACAAACTGCAGGCTGAGACTGCCATACTTAAAGCCAAAGATCAATATGAACAGTTGATCTCAACCATAGATGGGATGGTATGGGAATCGGATGAAAATTTAAAAACCATCTACGTTAGCCCCCAAACTAGGGAAATCTTAGGATTTTCTCCGGAGGAATGGTACAATCATGAAAACTTCTGGTTTGAGCACGTCCTGCAAGAGGACCGAAATGCCTTGTGGAAGGCATTTTTAGAAGGTATGGAAACCGGGAAAAACTTCACCTTTGAATCTCGTATGATTGCCGCTAATGGAAATACGGTATGGTTACGTAACAACGTGGCCATAATCAAAAGGAAAGGCCGAACAACGATTCTTCGGGGTGTAATGACCGACATTACCAAGGCCAAAGATGCACAGCAAGCTCTGGAGGGAAATGAGGCCAAGTTGAAAAAAATACTTAACCAATCATTAGATGTTATATGCACAATCAGTCCTGATGGTAACTTTATTGACGTTAGTAATGCCTGCATGAAGGTTTGGGGATACTCTCCCGAAGAGTTGGCAGGTCAACCCTATGAAAATTACTTGTTTGAAAATGATAAGGTTAAAACCGCCCAGGCCGCTTCGGATATACTTTCAGGAGTAGATCTTACTAATTTTGAAAACCGGTATATTCATAAAGATGGTCATTTGATTGATATGGCTTGGTCTGTACATTTCGACTTCGGAGAGAAAATAATGTTTTGCGTAGCCAAGGACGTTACCGAGCGGAAATCGTATGAGGCTGCTTTAAATCAAAGTTTTCACCGATACGAACTGGTGACCCAAGCCACCTCAGATGCCATTTGGGATTGGGATTTAAAAACCGGCCATGTATTCCGAGGTTCTGGTTTTCTCAAAATATTCGGTCATGATCATGCAATTATGGATAACGACACCGCAATATGGAAGAAGCTAATACATCCTAAGGATCAGGAAAGAATAACAGAAAGTATATCCAGATTTTTAGCTAGTGAGGAGACTAATTGGGAAGAAGAATATCGCTATATGAAGGCGGATGGTGACTATGCATATGTCCTAGATAAAGCCATGGCCGTAAGAGATCATAATTATGAACCCCAAAGAATGGTGGGGGCACTAGCAGATGTGACCCAAGATAGATTCTTGGAAAGAGAAGATAAGCTAAGAATAGATTTAGGGGCGGTGTTTCGAAACGAAAATACCCCACATAAGGCTTTGCGCCAGTCCCTGGATGTGATTTTGGAATTTACCGAGTTGACCTATGGAGAAGTATGGTTCAAACCATCCGACAAGGATGAACTCACCCTGTCTGCATTTACCGGTAACATAATCCATTCACCAAGAGATTTTCCAATTAGCTTTGCAAAAGGAGAAGGAATTCATGGAAAGGCGTGGGATAAAAATCAAAAACTTTTCTTTACTGATCTTAAAAACTCTGATGAATTCGAAAGGAAGGAATTTGCCATGGCCAATGAGCTTGAAAGCGCAGTCGTATTCCCTATTGGCTGTAACGGAGAGACCATAGCCATTTATTCCCTATTTGCCCAGGATAAAAACACCTTAATTCGCTCCACTTCACAGATCAGTTTGAGCATATGTGAACAGTTGGCCACAGATTTTGTCTGCAAGAAAGCTGAAAATGACCTCAACCTGTTTTTTGAAATCTCCGGTGACATGCTCTTTATCGCAGGCATGGAGGGGAAATTTAAAAAAGTCAACAAAGCAGCCAAAGATTTGCTTGGCTATTCAGAATCCGAGATGCTCAATTCCTATTTCATGGACTGGGTCCACCCTGAAGACTTAGCCAAGACAAAAGAAGTGTTTAAGGGTATGACAGATGGCGCAACTGTTCAGAAAATTGAAAACCGAATTTTAACCCAAGCTGGTCAATATATTTGGGTTTCTTGGACTTCCACCTCAGTCATTGAGGAAGGTGTGATTTTCTCGGTTGGCCGGGACATAACTGAGCGCAAGGCATATGAAGAACAACTCAAAGCCTCCAAAGATGAGGTGACAGAGACCTTGGATAGTATTCAGGACGCCTTCTATGCTATGGACAAAAACTGGACAGTAACCTACTGGAACAAAGAAGCAGAAAGACTCTTGCATCGAACCAAAGAGGAAATGATCGGTGCTAATCTATGGGAAGAATTCCCTGCCGCTGTGGAGCTCATGTTTTATGATAAGTATAATGAAGTTTTGGAAACCAAAACCCCCGTTTCATTTATAGAATATTTCCATCCCTTAGAAAACTGGTATGAAATGAGCGCCTATCCAAAAGCAGACGGGGTGAGCTGTTTTTTCAAGGAAATCACTCAAAGAGTAGAGCAGGAGAAAGAGTTAGAAAAAGCCCATCAAAAAGTAGGACAAATATTGGAAAGTATCACTGATGCCTTTCTTGCATTGGATCGCAATTGGAATATTACATATTGGAATCAAGAGGCAGAAAGGTTCTTGGGAGTAAAAAGGGATGATGTGATAGGCAAAAGCATTTGGGACTCATTCCCGGAAGCAGTCACGCTTGCCTTTTATGAAAAGTATCACAAAGTTATGAATGAGAGAGTACCGCTAAACTTTGAAGAGTACTTTCCTCCTGTCGAAGGTTGGTTTGATGTGACGGCATATCCTTCTGAAGATGGCATTACTGTGTATTTTAAAAATATTAATGACCGCAAGCGACTCGAGCTGGAGCTATTGCAATTCAAAAAAGTGATTGAAAACTCTAAAGAGGGTGTTGGAATTGTGAATTTTGAGCAGAAAACTCACTACCGCAACCCTGCCCTACTTTCAAAACTTGGCTATTCGAATGAAAATTTTGCTGGGATTGACCGCCCATCCCAATTTTTTAAAGATCCTAAAAAAGCCAAAGAGGTTTTTGATGTGCTTTTGGAAGGAAACTACTATGACGGAGTGGTCACCTTAATCAGAAATGATGGCGAAGAGGAAGAATTTCACTTGAGTGCCGGACCTATACTTGACGAAAAAGAAAGAGTGGTGGCTGTTTTTGGAATCCATTCGGAGATAAAAAAAGAAAACCATATTCTTCAGTAGAATTGCATTTGGATCCCCAGTTTCCAAAAATGTTGCTGATCAAACCGAAATATATTATTTGAAACCAGAATCCCCATGAGTCATACATTATGGGGATTTTTTATTTTGCCTCTTTTTTACAAACTTAGTAATACTGTTTTATAAAATCACCATCTCAGTCGCCTTGCCACATGGATCAAAATCTTTTCAAGACTATTTTCGAGAATGTCCCTACCTCCTACCTTCTATTAAATGCAAATAGTCCCACATTTACCATACTATATGTCAATAAATCCTACTTACATGATACAAATAGAGAGGAATGCGATTTAATCGGCAAAGGAATATTTGAAGCGTTCCCCGAATTGGGGGACAGCAATGGACCGATAAATTTGGCCAATAGTTTAAATAGAATCATCCGGGAGAAAAAGTCCCACGAAATGCCCATTGTCAAATATGATTTGCGCAACAAACGTACGGGCAAAATTGAAGATCATTATTGGGAACCTATCAACACGCCAATTTTAGATGATAAAGGGGAGGTTTCTTGTCTACTTCACCAAGTCAAAGAAGTTACCGCTTATGTTAATCTTCAAATTAGAAAAAACTCCGCTAAAGCACAATTAAAAGAAACGCAACTGAAATTTGAATCCCTTTTTAACTATAGCTCTGCGGGCATAGCCATGTTGGACCTGGAGGGCCGATGGATTGAAGTAAATCCCAAGCTCTGCGAAATGACAGGATATTCCCGAAAAGAATTTTTTGAAATGACTTTTCAGGATCTCACCCATCCTGATGATTTGGAAAAAGATTTGGAAGAGGTCAAAAAGCTTATCGAGGGTGAGAAAGAATCCTATAAGCTTGAAAAAAGATATATAAAAAAAACGGGGGAAACGATCTGGACTTGGCTAAGTGTCACTTTGGTGAGAAAAGGGAATGGGGAACCCTATCATTTTGTCTCCCACATTTTAGACATTACCGACAGAAAAAACGATGAAATTGCCTTAAAGCAAAGTGAAGAAAAATATGAATCTCTTTTTTTCCATCACCCCGATGCAGTTTTCTCATTTGACAAAGATGGGAATTTTATAAATGCCAATTCGGTATCAGTAGATTTGGCCGAGGGAACCCTGGAAGAAATTTTGTCAACTGATTTCATGACTTTTCTTCCAGAGAAGGAAAAAGATCGGGTTTTTAGCTTTTTTAGCCGGGCCAGAAATGGCGAAAAGCTGAATTACAACATGGACTTCACTTCCTTTAAAGGCACCAAAAGAATCCTGAACATTACTAATCTTCCCATTTATAAAAATGATGAAATTGTAGGGGTATATGGCATCGCCAGAGACGTAACAGTTACTGAAAAAGCTAAAACTGAAATTGTGCGGTCCAAGGAACGGTTAGAGAAAGTTTACAGCAGGTCCTTGGATGTGATTTGCACCATTGATGGAGAGGGTAAATTTCAAGAGGTCAGTTTAGCGTGCCTAAAAATGTGGGGATATACTCCAGAGGAACTTACCGGCAAGCTTTATATGGAGATGGTACACCCAGATGATAGGGATCTTACTATCGCTGCTGCCAAAGCCATAATGGAGGGCACCGATGTGACTGCTTTTCAAAACAGATACATAAGAAAAGACGGGACAATTCTGCCTGTGATATGGTCAGCCCACTACGACAAGGAAGAAAACACAATGTTTTGTGTGGCCCGTGACGGAAGAGAAAAAATGGAAGCTGAGGTCATTTTAAGACGCAATGAAGATAGGTTCCGTAAACTCGTACAGGACGGCTATGACCTTATTGCCATTCTAGATTACCAAGCCAATTACACCTACGTTAGCCCTACATCCTTTACAGTATTGGGAATGTATCCTGAAGATTTCATTGGTAAAAATGCTTTTGACTTTATCCATCCCGAGGATGTGGAGTACGTAGGTGAATATTTCACTAAACTAGAAACCGAAAAGCGGATCAGTCTGCCTCCATTCAGATTCAAAAACAAACAAGGCCAATGGAGGTGGCTGGAAACTGAATTGACCAACCGATTGGATGATACTACAATTAAAGGGGTGGTAGCTAATTCCAGAGATATAACCGAAAGAATCGAGGCTGAGGCAAATTTACAGCTAACTGCAGAAAAATACTGGACACTGTTCAATTCCAGCCCCTTGCCGCAGTGGATTTATGACTTGGATACTTTGAAGTTTTTGGACGTCAACCATGCTACGGTGGAATTCTATGGATATTCTGCAAAAGAATTTCTTAAAATGACCTTAAAGGATATCCGTCCTGAGGAGGAAATTGAAAAGATGGTTGCCTCACATCAAGAAATGCTTCACCAAAATGTTACGCATAAATTCGGGATCTTTACCCATAGAAAGAAAAATGGGGAATTAGCCAAGATGGAAATCTTTGGATATGCGCTTTCCTATCATAATATCCCAGCGAAAATGATCATTGCCATAGATGTAACCGAGCGGGAGGAGGCTTTAACACAACTCCAGGATAGGGAAGGAAAACTCTTAGCAGCCCAAAAATTAGCCAAAATCGGTTATTGGCATGAGGATATGGAGGAAAAAATTATCGAATGGTCTGATGAGGTTTACGATATTTTTGGAGTTCCTAAGGGGACTGTGATAACTGATGAGTATTTCTGGACCCTGATTTTAGATACCGACAAGGAGAAGTTCAAAACTATTGTAAATAATTGTATTAAGGAGAAAGGGTCCTATCAATATGAGCATAAGATTAAACTTTCTGATGATACATTCAAATGGGTAAGGGAAAACGGAACCTTTAAACAAGATCCTCATGGAAACTGGGTTTTATCAGGGACAATCCAGGATATTACAGCCGATCGACTGACAAGAGAACTGATTATAGAAAGTGAGTCTCGCTACAGAGCTATCATTGAATCGCATACCAGTTACGTCATTCGAACAGACTTGGAAGGAAAATACACTTTCTGTAATGAGAAATATGAAGAGACCTTTTCATGGTTACATCCGGATGGAGTCCTAATCGGAAAAAGTGCCAGTGATTCCATTATGCCTTATCACATGGAAAGATTGCATCGGACTATAGAAAAATGCCTACAGGCAACAAATGAGCCATTTAAGTTAGAAATTGATAAGAAAACCAAAAGTGGCGAGCCTATTACCAGCATTTGGGAATTCATGGCCCTTTCTGATTATAGCGGTAACATCACAGAAATCCAATGTGTAGGGATAGATATTACGGAACGGAAAAAGGCTGAAATGGAGTTGATGGCCAGTAATCAGCGGTATGAATTGGTGACAATGGCCACCTCGGACGCTGTTTGGGACTGGGATGTGATCGAAAATAAAATTTATAGATCGGAAGGGTTTAAAAGCATGTTCGGATTTTCTGGTAAAGAAATCACTCTTGGCCATGATTTTTGGCAAAAGAGGATCCATGAGAAAGACGTTCATTGGCTTAATGAGTCAATATATAATTTTATCCATCATTCAAAGGACAATAACTGGGAAGCAGAGTACCGCTTTTACAATGCTTTTAATGAAGTTATTTACGTAAAGGACCGTGCGGTGGCAGTTAGGGACAAACAATGGAAGGCTACGCGATTGGTGGGGGCCATTCAAAACATCACAGCTGAAAAGACCAAGGAGAAAGAAGACAAAATAAAACTTGCCCTTACCAATATCTTTGCCCAAGAGGAATCAGTAGAAAGAATCTTTCATGATTCATTAGGGGAGCTTTTAGCATTTACAGAACTGGACTATGGGGAGATTTGGGTTACCAATTTGGAAAACACCAAATTGAAGCTCATTACTTATAAAGGTGATTTGGAAACCTCCCCTACCCATTATAATATGACCTTTAAGCACGATGAAGGACTTCCAGGAATGGTTTACCAATCCGGTGAGATAGTTCTTTTGGAAAAACTTGAATCTGAAGAGAAATTTATCCGTCAGGAATTCATAGTTAACAACAAGTTTACTTGTGCAATTGGATACCCCATTAAATTCGAAAAGGAAATTATTGGAGTGATTTGTTTATTTAGGCATGAGAACAACGACCCAATTAGTAATCATCCGCGTATTTCCCTAAGTACTCTTCAACTACTTGCCCTTGATTTTAAGAGAAAAAAGGCAGAATTAGATCTCAACCTTTTCTTTGATCTTTCACCCGATCTCCTGTGTATTGCCACCTTGAAAGGTTACTTTAAGCGAGCTAATAAATCATTGACTAACCTCCTTGGGTATAATTTTGAAGAAATTAAGGAATTGAATTTTCTGGATATTATACATCCAGAAGACCTTGATAAGACTAAAACTGCATTAACCAATCTAGAACAAGGCAAAACTGTCTACAGCTTTGAAAATCGGTACATTAAAAAAGATAAAACAGTAATTTGGTTGTCTTGGACAGCCACGCCACTGGCTGGTGAAGAGCATATATTTGCAATTGCAAGGGATATTACGGAAAGAAAAAATTATGAACTAGAATTAGAAGCTTCCAATAAAAGAGTCACTGACACTCTCGAAAGTATTCAGGATGGCTTTTATGCCTTGGATGACAATTATATAGTTACCTTTTGGAATAAAGAGGCTGAAAAGCTTCTCTATCGAACCAAAGATGAAATTATAGGGACAAAGCTTTGGGATCACTTCCCAGAGGCATCAAAACTGGCATTCTTTGATTCTTATGAACAGGTAAAAAATACAGGTATACCCAAAAGGTTTGAGGAGTTTTTCCCACCCCTAAATGCCTGGTTTGGAGTTAGTGTATTTCCTGCCGAAGGAGGTCTCACTGTATATTTCAAAAATATCACTAAGGAGAAGTATGCCGAAAGGGAGCTGTTAAAATTTAAAAAGGTAATCGAAAACAGCCAGGAAGCCATTGGTATTATTAATTTGAACCCTAAAAGTATCTATCTCAACCCTACTTTTGAAAAGGACCTAAAAATGTCTTCAAAGGAACTTGAAGAATATGGGGAAGTAAAACTATATGCAGACTCGAAGAAAGGAGAAAAGGTTTTTGAACGGCTTTTAAATGGAGAATTTCTAAAAGAGGAGGCTGAATTGCTTAGCAAAGTTGGAGAGTCGCTCCATTACTCTTTGAGTGCAGGTCCTATCTATAATGACAATGGAGAATTAATGGCTATCTATGGTATCCATGCAGATATCAGCGAGAGAATCAAAAACGAACAAAGGTTAAAGGAACTCAATCGAGAACTCGAGAACCATTCCCGAGAACTTGCCCTTTCTAATTCCGAACTGGAACAGTTTGCCTACGTGGCCTCACATGACCTTCAGGAGCCGCTTCGAATGGTAACAAGTTTCCTCAATCAACTCGAGAGGAAGTACAATGACCTGCTGGATGAAAAAGGGAAAAAATACATTTATTTTGCTGTTGATGGTGCCAAAAGGATGAGACAAATTATTCTCGACTTATTAGAATATAGTCGTGTTGGCAGAATGGAAGATAAAGTTGAGGATGTGAACCTTAATGTTATAATTGATGAAATACAAACTCTTCATCGTCAACAAATTGCTGAAACCCATGCAGAAATCCAAACCCAGTCTCTGCCCACCATTATAGCCCCTAAAGCGCCAATCAGACAGGTATTTCATAACCTAATTAACAATGGACTGAAATACCATAGCCCTAAAAACAAACCTTTGATACAAATAAGGGTCAGCGAAGATGAAGATTCTTACGAGTTTGCCATTCAGGACAATGGCATTGGTTTCAACTCTGAATACAGAGATAAAATCTTTATTATTTTCCAAAGGCTTCACCAACGTGAAGAGTATAGCGGAACAGGTATGGGGCTGGCAGTCACCAAGAAAATTATTGAAAATCTTAACGGAAAGATTTGGGTTGAATCAGAAGAGGGAAAAGGAAGCACTTTCTATTTCACCATTCCCAAATAATTCTTTATCTTGGGTCTTATGAATGCTATTAAAATTCTTTTAATTGAAGATAATGAGGGTGATATCCTTTTAACGCTTGAAGCCTTCGAAGAAGGGAAAATTTTTAATACAATAGAGGTCATCAGAGATGGTGAATCTGCGATAGACTATTTGGAAAAAAGAAATGATCATATTCGCGCTTCTCGGCCAGATCTCATATTATTAGATGTCAACCTTCCCAAAAAGAATGGACATGAGGTATTGAAGTATGTAAAGCAAACCGAACATTTAAAAAGCATACCAGTCATCATGCTTACCACATCTTCCTCCCAAAGCGATATCAACAGTGCTTATAGTAATTACGCTAATTGCTATATCACAAAGCCTGTGGAAGTTGAGGAGTTTATCGAGGCGGTGAGCAAAATAGAAGATTTTTGGATCAACATTGTTCAACTACCAACCTACAAGCAATAGTGTACAAAGACCAAAAGAAATACAGGATATTAGTCATAGAAGACAATCCCGGGGATTTTGCGTTGATACAGGATTATCTACAGGAATACATTGCTACCCCTGACATCCTACAAGCCAAAAGTTTTAAGGAGGCAGAAACTTGTCTTTGCGCTACTGTAGAATGCCCTTATGATGTAGTCTTACTTGACCTTTCCCTGCCGGATGTTAGCGGGGAGAGATTGATAAACGACCTAGTAGCCCTTGACCCTGGCTGTCCTGTAATTATCCTTTCAGGCTATTCAGATTTTGAATTCAGTGTGCGATCCCTGTCCATGGGTATTGCTGACTATTTAATCAAAGATGAACTCTCTCCTTCCATTCTATATAAGAGTTTGGTTTACAATATTGAAAGGAAAAGAATTCGTCAAGATTTAGAGGAATCCAAAAGACGGTATAGTAACCTTTTTCATTTGAGTCCACAGCCCATGTGGGTTTTTGATTTGGAGACATTTCAGTTTCTGGATGTCAACGAGGCTGCACTTAATCATTATGGTTATAGCAAAGAAGAATTCATTTCTATGTCTATTAAAGAAATTAGACCAGCAGATGAAGTAGCCAAATTGGAAAACCATATACAATCTTCTATCCTAACTCAGAAACCTTTCTATGGAATGGCAAAGCATAGGAAGAAAAATGGAGAGATAATTAATGTGGAAGTGAAAACCAACCTTATTCAGTTTAAGGACAGAAAAGCTGTGCTCGTCCTCTGTTCAGATATCACTGAAAGATTAAAATATATCAAAACTATAGAAAAACAAAACCAACAGATTAAAGAAATTGCTTGGATACAATCCCATGTGGTGCGTGCTCCTATTGCCAGGTTGATGGGACTAGTTAACCTGATTGACTTAGAAAAGGCTACTGATACAGACCATAAAAATCTACTCTCCCATATTATGGATTCTGCTAATGAGCTTGATCAAATTGTACGGGACATTAATACCAGGACAAAAGAAGTGTAAAGTCTTACACTCATCATATTTAAAAGGCCAATGGAAAATTTCTATTGGCCTTTTATTTTTATACCCAACTACAGATTCTATTTATTTATAGGGTCCAAACTTACATTAACACACAATTTAAAGTTCCTCATACCTTAAGCTACCATATTGACAATAAAAATAAATTATAACGTTTAATTTAAAAATTTGTAATTATTTGCTAAATTTACATTATATCTTAATAAAATCACTTAAAGTTGTTAATTAATGAGTAAGATTAATCCCTTAATTATCATTGGACTTTTTGGAATAGGAGTTACCTTGTGTATGCAGCTTTTTCTTTTAGCTTTTTATGACATACCTTCTACCCAAAAATCCTTCATGGCAATCCATCCCATATTTGTTTCGATGATAGCTATTGGATACGTAAAAAATGCGTCTTCTAAGCCTAAAAATAGGTTGGTTAAGCGGTAAAAAGTTTAAATACTATATACTAGGTTCAAAGTCTCTCAATTCTTCATTCATCATTCTTACTTTCAATTTCCTTTTCCAATTTTTTACTTACGATGTAGTTTCTCTATATTTGGTTATGGATGAATTCTACAAAGAGGCCTTAAAGGAGGCAAAGAAAGGGTTGAAAGAAGGCGGTATACCAATCGGAAGTGTTTTGGTTTTCAATGGCCAAATCTTAGGTCAGGGTCACAACAAACGCGTACAAGAAGGCAGCTGTGTATTGCACGGAGAAATGGATGCCTTGGAAAATGCCGGAAGGCAGCCTGCTTCAGTTTACCAAAATTCAGTCATCTACACCACCCTATCCCCCTGCCCTATGTGCACGGGTGCAATTTTACTTTATGGCATTCCCAAAGTGATTGTGGGTGAAAACCAAAACTTTCTGGGTGCCGAAGATCACCTCAGAAATAACGGAGTAGAAGTAGAGGTAATCCAAGATCCAGCTACGATCCAGATGATGCGCCAATTCATCGAGGAAAAACCCGAGCTGTGGAATGAGGATATTGGGGTTGATTGAAATAGTTAGAAGTAAGAGGTAAGTAGATGAAAATCTTTCCCTTTTCACTTATCGCTTAGCTTTTTCTTCAACATCTCATTCTCCACTTCGAGTGCTTCAATTTTCTCCAATAATTGCATTATAGCCCCAATTCCTTCAGCGTTGATACGAAGTTGCTTGTATAACCTGACCATCCTTTCCAATTTGCTCAATTCTTCCTCCCGAATGAAGGTCTCCTCTTCTATTTGTAACAACTCCAAAAGCCCCTCTTCCTGCACTTGAATTACAAAAGAAACTTCTATTTCATGAAAGTGACAAAAACTTCGGAGGGTTATCAATTCGTTTCTATTTCTATCCATGACTGATTTCTTTTAACTTATAAAACAACTCCTTTTGTGACTCAGTCAAATTTTCAGGAATTTTGACCTGTAATTCCACATATAAGTCTCCAAATTGGTTTTCCATCTTGTACTTAGGAAATCCTTTTTCTTTCAATCGAATAGTTGATCCTGATTGAGTACCAGGCTTAATTTTGACCTTTACCTTGCTTTTAAGTGTAGGAATGATTACTTCTCCCCCAAGGACAGCTGTAAACAGATCAACATCAAACTTGCCATATAAATGATCTCCATCTCTAACAAAATCCGTATCATTGCTAATTTTGAAGGTTATATAAAGGTCACCATTCGGCCCCCCATTAATACCTTCCCCTCCATAACCTCTAATCTTAATGGTTTGCTCGTCTGAAATTCCTGCTGGTACTGTAATTCGGATTTGCTTTTCATTTACGGTCAAGGTATGTTTCTTTGTCTCCAATATATCGGTCAAATTTAAGTGAAGTTCGGCCTTGTAGTCTGCACCTTTATATTTTACACCAGCACTTCCACCTGCCTTAGAAAAACGACTCCCCTGTCCTCCGAACATAGAATTGAAAAACTCTGAAAAATCCTCTTCAGTATAATGTCCAGAATAAGCACGTTGTTCTCCGCCAGAAGCATAGGTTTTACGCTGGGACTGTTCTTTTTCAAAAGCATCAGCATGTCTCCAATCCTTACCATATCGATCATATTTTTTCCTTTTCTCCGGATCACTTAACACCTCATTGGCCTCATTTACTTGCTTAAACTTGTCCTCTGCAGACTTGTCTCTAGGATTGAGATCTGGATGGTACTTGCGTGCCAACCTCCTGTAGGCCTTCTTTATATCACTCTCACTTGCCTTTTTGTCGAGCTCTAAAATCTTATAATAATCAATGAAATCCATAGCTTATTTTCATCAATTTTCATTTAGTAGTCATACTCCTTTTTCACCCAGCCAAGAAGTAGGTGTTACCTTTGATCTTGGCTTCAAATTAAACCCCTTTACTGCATAGTGATAAATATGGTCTTCCATATCATCCACGCTGTCGGTCAGCAAAAACAACTTCAAGTCCTCCTTTTTAATAGTGCCATATTCTGCCATAAACTTAATATGCTCATAAATCTTCGTGTGAAAATCACTGCACATCAACACAACTGGAAATGACCGCATCACCCTGGTCTGGATCAAAGTCAAAGCTTCAAAAAATTCATCCAAAGTACCAAACCCACCAGGTAACACCACAAATCCATAACTGTATTTAGATAGCAGGACTTTTCTAACAAAAAAGTAATTGAAGTTCATATATCTGTCCAAATACGGATTAGGATGTTGCTCAAATGGGAGTACGATATTGCAGCCCACTGATCTGCCTCCAAATTCCTTGGCACCACGATTGGCAGCCTCCATGATTCCAGGGCCGCCACCTGTCATGACGGTAAAGCCCATCTTGCTCAGTCGCTGTCCTACATTCATTCCGAGCTGATAATATTCATCTTTTTCCTCGAATCTTGCAGACCCGAAAACTGTTATACACGGACCCACAAAGTGAAGGGTCCGAAATCCTTTTACGAATTCCCTCATTACTTTAAGGGCAAACTTAAAATCCTTGATTCTACTCTGTGGACCAGCAAAAAACTCCTTTTCATCCGGACGAGCCAATGGAGTAAATTCTTCCTTACTTTTCTTCATCATAAAAAATCTGGTTTGTCCTATTAATGTAATTAAACCACTGCCAGTATCCATTGTTTTAATAAAGGGTACATCAAATAGGAATCATCAAGAAAGTCTCTAAAATTCAATTAAAAATTTAACTTTGCCTACTTAATCTTTCGATACCATCCAAAAAGTATAAAACAGTAAACCGTGACCAATATTCTTTTGGTATTTTTCTTTTTAGGACTAGGTTTAGCCCTCAGCCGATCAAGAATATTGCCGGCCCAGACCCCAAGTTACCTAAACTGGTACCTTATCTATCTGGTCCTGCCTGCGGTTGCGTTGCGTTATCTGCCTGCTATCGAATGGAGTCCTGAACTCGCCTTGCCAGCACTTTCAGCATGGCTTTCGTTTTTGGTAAGTTGGATGCTTTTTGGTTATTTGGGAAAAAGATTTAGCTGGAAAAAATCCACAACAGGTTGCCTAATTCTCACTGCAGGCCTATCAAATACTTCCTTTCTTGGATTCCCCATCATCGAAGCATTATACGGTTCTGAAGGGTTAAAAATAGCCTTTTTAGTAGATCAACCAGGATCCTTCTTGATTGTAAGTAGCCTTGCTGTAGTAGTTGCCGCTTTATATGGTGACAAAAAGTTGAGAAAGCGGGATATCAGTAGAAAAATATTACTCTTTCCTCCATTTCTTTTCTTCTTTTTAGCCTTGGTAATGGGCATTTTCAATTTGGAAGCAAGAGGAAATTTTGCAGATATGTTGGATCTTCTCGCCTGGACCTTGAGTCCCGTAGCCTTAATTTCGGTAGGCATGCAAGTGAAACTCGCAGTAAACGACCTAAAGGAAAAAAAGCTATGGCTCGGTTTAGCTTATTCCCTTTTATTAGCCCCATTTATTATTTGGCTTGCGGTCGGAAGCTTATTAAACTTTGAAGGGATAGTCTACAAAGTCACCGTTATGGAAGCCGCCATGCCTCCCATGATTACCGGCTCCATCGTAGCTATTTCCTACAACCTTAATCCACGGTTAGCTTCACTAATGGTCAGTTTTGGATTATTGGTGGGGATGGTGACGCTGGCGTTTTGGTACGTTTTAGTGTAACGTAAGTTCACTTCATTATTCATTAATTCACCATTCATCATTCATTATTATTTTGGTACTAAGTACCAGGTACAAAGTACTAAGTACACCGCATGACGATCTGCTTTCCTAGGCCAATTGTGCGTCATTGCGAACCCGGCGCAATAATATTTTTCAAACTGCCGGGTGAAGCAATCTGAACCAGTTATTCAAAAAAATAGCCACTAATGCACGATTAATATTTCAATATATCTCCCTATTTCCTTATTTCATCCCTTCCCAATTAGCGCATTCGTGGCAATAACTTTTATCAAAAAATCTTCCTTTTTACCTTTGCGTTCCTTAGTGCCCTGTGCGATTTATATTTTTTTTATTTTGTATTTTCTCTATGCCCTCAGTGGCTCTGTGGTTAATGTGTTGTTTACTCCTAAACTCGGGGTCACTTCGTACCTCCCACTTCGTACTTCGTACTTCCCTTCACCCCGTTTTCTCCACATTCAACGGAATCTTCCTACCATCGGCTGTAAGGCTAAGAATGCGGTGTAGATCATCCCATACATACAGATCTCTTGGAATTTGAACCTGATAATCATTTTTATCCTCCGAAGCTTTGATACACAGCTCAAATTCATTGAGTTGCAGGCTCCGTACCTCTTCCCATGGAATATAGTTTTTGCCAAAGAACATGTTTCTCTTGATAATTATACCTTGGCTGCCGAATCGAATCTTAGGGGTAAGGAAATTATTCGGACGGGACAGCAACAAAAGAATCAAGGCAACCAATATCCCGGTCACCATCATACCTGACCCCACCAAGAGCTTAAGGTCGGAAACCCGCTCCCTGGAAAGCAACCAAAGGCCTGCAGCAAAACTGCCGATGCCAAAAAGCAGCATGATCAACTTATAAATTCTCGGTGTCAACTGAATAATTGTCTTCATGGTAAAAATTTAATTAATTTTATTCAAAACCTTTATCATGCAAAAACCATGAAAAAGTTGGTGATAAAACATTAAACTTTGAAATTACCAATCAATTACTAAAAACCCTGCCTGGCTATGGGTTTCTGCACAAACTATTTCACCTGCTAATATTTAAGTCTTTTCTCCTTGTCCTTCTGACTGTTAGGATAGGCAAGAATTAAAATCCTGAATTCTCATCTATTCCAAATAAGAAAAAAAATAATTAACTTTTGTATGGTTTTATACACCCAAAGCCATGAAAAACAATAACACTAGACTTGTGGTAATACTTTCTTCCGCAGTTCTAATTCTAATGCTACCTTTAGTAGCCATGCAGTTTACAGATGAGGTGTTCTGGACAGCGTCCGACTTCATTATCGCCGGAATCTTACTTTTCTCTACAGGCTTAGGAGTTGAGTGGGCCCTCCGGAAATTACAGAAAGCTACCCATCGATTGGCCGTTTGCGCCATCATTTTGCTGGCCTTTTTTCTAGTTTGGGCGGAACTGGCAGTTGGTATTTTCAATTCGCCAATTGCTGGATCATAAAACTTGTTGAAAAATTAAACCTGCCAGGTTTTCGTGAATATTTGATTAAAACTGAAACCATCCAATTTTTCGTGATATTTGATTTAAACCTGGCAGGTTTATTCCCATCAAAACACCTAGTATTTTCGTAAAAATTGATTTAAACCAAACAGGTTTCTTACATTTCCCAAATCATTTCACCTTCCAAATCACTTATACATATATCTGCCATCCAGTGCAAGCGGATAGCAGCAGACATCGGTCATCTGTCATCCGTTATCTGACATAGTTCATACGTCAACCTCAATTTAAAAAAACCACTAAATGAAAGCCTCAGACCTATTTGTAAAAGCCCTTGAAAACGAAGGGGTTGAATATATTTTTAGCGTTCCAGGTGAGGAAAATCTGGATTTCCTCGAATCCCTCAAAGACTCCAGCATCAAACTTATCCTAACCCGACACGAGCAGGGAGCGGGATTTATGGCCGCCACATATGGGCGGTTGACGGGTAAACCTGGCGTCTGTCTGGCCACACTTGGCCCAGGAGCTACAAACTTGATGACCCCAGCAGCCTATGCCCAGCTTGGAGGTATGCCCATGGTCATGATCACCGGTCAAAAACCAATCAAGAAAAGTAAACAGGCACGCTTTCAAATTATAGATGTGGTTGAAATGATGGGACCGGTGACCAAATTCACCAAACAGATCGTGGATTCCAATGTCATCAGCTCCAATATTCGGGAAGCTTTCCGCCTGGCAATCGAAGAAAAACCCGGAGCGGTCCACCTTGAATTTCCGGAAGACATAGCCCAGGAGGAGTGCGAAGAGAATATTTTCGAAGTGGTCGGCCATATCATCCCCAAACCAGATGATAAGGCCATTGCAAAAGCTGTAGAAATGATACAGGCCTCCAAGAAACCCCTTCTCCTTATCGGAGCAGGAGCAAACAGGAAAATCACTTGTGAAGCCTTAAGGGAATTCGTAGATCATACCGGCATATATTTCTTTACCACTCAAATGGGAAAAGGTGTGATCGACGAAAGGCATGAGCAATATCTCGGCACCGCAGCCTTGTCCAGCAATGACTTTCTTCATGCCGGAATAGAGGAAGCAGATCTTATCATCAACGTGGGACATGATGTTATCGAAAAGCCACCTTTCTTTATGGAAAAAGGTGGCAAAAAAGTCATTCATGTGAACTTCGATCCAGCAGAGGTTGACCCGGTTTACTTCCCCCAACACAATGTGGTCGGTGACATTACAAGTGCGGTTCGCAAACTGTCAGACGAAGTGCAAAAACAGGATTCTTGGGATTTTTCATTTTATAAAAAAGTCAAAGAAGAAGTGGACCAACATCTCAGCAAATATGTTAAGGATGAGCGCTTCCCAATGCTTCCCCAGCGATTGATCCATATTCTGAGAGAAAAATTAGCTTCGGAAGACATCATTACCCTCGATAATGGTATTTACAAACTGTGGTTCGCCCGAAATTACACCTGCCATAAACCCAATACATTGATATTAGACAATGCCCTGGCATCTATGGGCGCTGGGCTTCCTTCAGCTATGGCGGTCAACATAGTTTATCCGGACAGAAAAGTTGTGACCCTATGCGGAGACGGTGGCTTCATGATGAACTCTCAGGAATTGGAAACGGCAGTACGCTTGAACCTAAATCTAACCGCAATCATACTGAATGATGAAGCATATGGTATGATCAAATGGAAACAGGAAGACATGGGTTTTGCCGATTTTGGATTGGATTACAAAAACCCAGACTTTATCAAATATGCCGAAAGTTATGGGGCCAAAGGGTTCAGACCAAGCAATGACCAGGAGTTTCAGGAGATTTTGTACAAGTGTCTGGAAATAGACGGTGTAAAAATCATTGATCTACCGGTGGACTACTCTCTAAATCACCCTATACTAAATGTGAAACTTAAAGAAAAATCAAAAGAACTATGAGCAAAAAATTAAAGGTTTACGCTCCATACGACCAATCATTAATCACGGAAATCTCCATGGTGGGTAAAGATGAAGTCGAAAAAACCTTGCAAATCGCCCATAATCTATTTTTGGATAAATCTAAATGGATTCCCGCTTTCGAAAGGAAGGCAATACTAGAGAAGGTAGCTGCTCTGATGCAAGACCGCGTCGAAGAACTGACCAAAACAGCAGCCCAGGAAGGCGGCAAACCTTATAAGGATTCTAAAGTTGAAGTCATCCGAGCCATCAATGGAGTCAAAATCGCCAATGAGGAAATCTCCCATCTAAAAGGGGAGCAAATCCCCATGGGCTTGACAGAAGCATCCACAAACCGCCTAGCTTTCACCATGAGGGAACCTATTGGTGTGGTCCTGTCCATTTCCGCTTTCAACCATCCGCTGAACCTCATTGTGCATCAGACCATTACCGCTTTTGCAGCCGGATGCCCCGTAATCATCAAGCCGGCAGCCAACACTCCCCTATCTTGCCTCGCTTTTATGGACATCCTCCAAGAAGCAGGATTGCCCAAGGGATGGGTTCAATGCGTCATCTGTGACAACGAGGTGGCCGAATATATGGTTACTGACGAAAGGGTAAACTACCTTTCCTTTATTGGTTCAGCCAAAGTGGGCTGGTACCTAAAGACCAAAGTAGCCCCAGGTACAAGGGTAGCCTTAGAACATGGTGGTGTGGCACCAGTAATTGTGGAGAAAGATGCAGATATGGATGAAATGCTTCCTATGTTGTCAAAAGGTGGTTTTTACCATGCTGGGCAGGTTTGCGTTTCAGTTCAGAGAGTGTTTGTTCATGAGGAAATCGCCGAGGATATGGCAAATAGATTGGCGGAACTTGCTGACCAACTCAAAGTAGGTGACCCCTTAGACGAAGAAACCGAGGTTGGACCTTTGATCTCTACCGATGAGGTGGAGAGAATTGAGGAATGGGTTCGGGAGGCCGAAAAAAGCGGCGGAAATATCCTTTGTGGAGGAAAGAAGCTTTCCGAAACATGTTATGCTCCTACCGTAGTATACAATCCACCCCAGGACATACAGCTAAGCCAAGAAGAGGTTTTCGGCCCAGTTGTCTGCATTTATTCCTATTCTGATCGAGAGGAAGCCATCCGACTGGCCAATGAAATGGAATACCACTTTCAGGCTGCCGTCTTCACCAAAAATATCGACACCGCCTTAGAGTGCGTAGAAAAGCTCAACGCCACCGCCGTCATGGTCAACGACCACACAGCCTTCCGCGTTGACTGGATGCCATTCGGAGGCCGGGACGCCTCAGGCGAGGGTCTTGGCGGCATCCCCTACTCCATGCACGAAATGACAAGGCTAAAAATGATGGTTATCAAACGTTAACCACTTCATCATTCCCGCCACAGCGGGCAAGCATCATTCGCTACTCATCAATCATTATTATTTAAACAGAAATATAAAAGACCTAGCAGGTTCTAAAGACCTACTAGGTCAACTTTTTTTTACTCATCCTTCCGCGCCTTTCACTTCGTACTTCGTACCTCGTATTTTCGTACTTCATATTCAAAACTTCATCCTCCAATTCCTACGCTTCAGTCAGCTTTAATTTTTCCTTGCTCGGTTTCTCTCCAAATTTGAATTAAACAAACAGGGCATGAAAACACTGATTTTTAATAGCATTCTATTTTTACTTCTACCGTTTTTCACAAATGGCCAGACACAGCTTACCGGTATGGTAAAGACCTCATATGGGGAGACGGTGCCAGGGGTGAGTGTTTTTCTTAAGGGGACTTATGATGGGACCACCACTGACGTAGATGGGAAGTTTGCTTTCGAAACTCAGGAAACCGGACTGCAGATTCTCGCCTTCCAGGCCATGGGATTCAAGTCGCAAGAATTGAGTATAAACCTTAATGAAAGCGCTCCCTCATTTTCAATTATTCTTAAAGAATCCATAAACGAACTTACGGCAGTGACCATTTCCGCAGGTGCCATGGAAGCTTCCGATGAAAAGAAGGCTGTGGTTCTTAGGCCACTGGATATTGTAACCACACCTAGCGCCATGGGAGATATCATCGGGGCATTTCAGACCCTACCAGGCACAAGTACCGTTGGCAATGATGGTCGACTATTTGTTCGTGGCGGGGATGCTTCGGAAACGGCCATTTTCATCGACGGCATGAAAGTAGGGAATGCGTTTGGCACCACTGCAAACAATGTTCCTACCCGAACACGATTTAACCCCAATCTCTTCAAAGGTTCCTTTTTTTCCACTGGAGGGTATTCAGCCGAATACGGGCAGGCTTTGTCATCTGCTTTAGCCTTGCAAACCATTGACCTTCCTTTACGAAACCAAGGGGACATCAGTCTGATGTCAGTGGGAATGGGTTATACCCAAACTCTTGCAGGAGAAAAGAGCAGCCTCACTGCGTCTGCAAATTTTATGGACCTCTCCCCTTATCAGGCACTGATCAAACAAAACTTTGACTGGGAAAGGAGCCCCTACAGTTGGGATGCGGAAGTTTCAGCCAGAAGGAAGTGGGGCAAAAACGGGATGGTAAAGGCCTATTTACACACCGAAGCGGGAGGAATGCAGCTTTGGCAACCTCAACCAGGACAGGAAGGTCGTGGTCAAATGATTACCATCCACAACCGCTACACCTTTGCTCAAACCTCCTTTCGGCAGAGTGGGAAAAAGGATTGGAATTATTATGGTGGCATTTCTTATTCGGACAATTCAGATAAAATTAACCTGAACACTATTGATGTAAAGCAAAGAAACCGTTTAATCCATGGGAAAATCGTTGGAGTCAAAGGCTTTTCAGACAGGTTTTCCATTAAAAACGGTCTGGAAACCTTTACTCACAACTATGTAGAGCACTTGGTAGAAGAAGGGTTGAGCCGCTCCTATCTGGACCAACAGGTCAATATTTTTACCGAAACGGATTACTACTTTAGCAGCAAAATGGTTTTCAGAGGGGGACTGAGGTCAGGCTATAGTAGTTTGGCCGGGGAAGGTTGGTTGGACCCACGGGTATCCCTGGCCTATAAACTTGAAAATGAGGGCCAATTTTCCTTTGCAGCAGGTACATTCAGCCAGTTGCCCTTAGAGCAGCAAAGGGTTATCAATCCGGAGCTGGGAAACACAAAGGCCAGCCACCTCATCCTTAACTATTTCATTTCCAAATCCGGCAGGACTTTCCGGGCAGAAGCATTTCACAAAGACTATAAGCAACTGGTGACCTTTGAGGGCTTGCCTCAGGCAGCGTTAAACCTGCGGCAAGATGGTGCCGGATATGCAGGGGGCATGGATGTGTTTTACAGGGACCGGAAAACAATCAAAAACACCGATTTCTGGATCACCTATAGCTATGTAAACAGCAGAAGACAATTCGCCCACTTCAGCACTAAAGTTCAACCAGGTTTTGCCCCCGTGCATAACGGTTCAGTGGTGGTCAAGCATTTCATTCCAAAATTACAATCCCAACTTGGTACCTCATCTTCCTTCAACGATGGCTATACTTTCACGGATCTAAACCATCCTGGGGAGATGAACAGTAAAACTAAAAGCTTTCAAGACCTGAGTATCAGCTGGAGCTATCTTCCTAAGCCTAACCTTATCATCCACCTGGCCTGTTCCAATGTACTGGGAAGAAATAACATTTTCGGACACCAATTCACCCAAGAACCAAACGAAGCGGGGCAATTTGAATCACTGCCCATCCGTCAGGGCGCTCCGAGATTTCTATTCCTTGGGATATTCCTTACCCTTTCAAAAGACAAAACAGCTAATCAATTAAATAACCTATGAGACGGACATCGGTCATCCGACATCGGACATCATTATCATTTATCCAAAACCCTATAAAAGATCAAAATCATGAAAACATCAATCCTAACACTCGCCTTATTCATTTCTTGGGTTTCCTTGGCCTTTGCAAATGATCCTGCCTATGAAAAAGCTATGCTCACTCAGCTAGAAAACCTGAAATCAGCAAACAGCAAAACTGAATACCAAGCCGCTGCAAATGCATTCGAAAGAATCGGCAACATGAATACCGATGCCTGGCATCCCCCCTACTATACTGCCTTGGCCTATACCCAGATGGCAATGAGAGCAGAGGGAAGCATGAAGGAAAAAGATGCACTTTTGGATAAGGCTATGGAACATGTCAAAAAAGCTGCTGATATTTCACCTTCCAATTCCGAGATTGTCGCAATGGAAGGTTATGTTATCATGGCCAAATTGAGTGCCGATCCAGGTAGCCGTGGCCAAAGTTTGTCGCCTATCGTTCTACAGACCTTTGGCAAAGCTATGGGGCTTGACAAAACCAATCCTCGAGCAATGGCCTTGATGGCTCAAATGGAAAACGGAATGGCCCAGTTTTTCGGTCAAGGCCCCGAAAAAGCTTGCCGACTGGCAAAAACCAGTTTAGAACTCTTCGACAAAGAATCAGAAACCACCCTGTCAAACACACTCAACCCAACCTGGGGCCGGGAATTAGCTGAAGGACTAGAGAAAAGCTGTTAATAAGCCGGAAGACCGGAGACGGAAGACCACGCTATTCCGTCTTCCGTCTCACCCGACATCGGTCATCCATGTCACGTCCTAAATTTACTTGACACTTTTTTTCTTTCAACTCTCTCCTAAATGCAACACCAGTTTTAGCCGGGGTTCTGTCAAGGCCGGAGCGGAGCGGAGTTCATTTAGCCTTGACAGGTTCTCGGCTAAAACTATCTTTGCGTTTATGGGAGGGGTGAAGTTCCGGCCGGTCATGAACCCTTGCTGGAATTTCCAACTTAAGTGACCAATGTGGCCTTCCCTCATTGTAAAACTTTACCGCCTGCTTGACAGCCGTAAAAGCTTCTGCACCGCTCTGATAAGTCAAATCCAACCCATATTCTTCTTTTAGAATACCGTTGACCCTCTCAGCCATTGCATTATCGTAACAGTATCCCGCCTGGCCCATGCTAGTGATAATACCATTCTTTTTCAACAGGTTTATATAGTTTTTGCTGCAATACTGGAACCCCCTGTCCGAGTGGTGCACCAGCCCAGCCGTACTGGAACACTGTTTTATGGCCATTTTTGCCGCCTCTACAGCCCACTTAGACTCCAATGTCCCAGCCAGGTGCCAGCCGACAATTTTGCGGCTGAATGCATCTGTCATCAAAAACAGGTATTTAAACGTATCCCGCACCCTGATGTAGGTAATGTCGCAAACCCAGGCTTGCCCAGGCATATTCCAGGTCTTACCGTTGAAATGGTCTTTGTACTGGTGGTACCTGTAGAAGGTCTGGGTGGTTACCGCATATTTCTTTTTGCGGATTACCAAAAGCCCTTCCTGTCTGAGCAAGGCTAGAAACTTGTCCCTTCCCATCCCAGGGTCAATATCCCTGATATTAGCTTCCAGAAGCCTGTAGACCTTTTTACTGCCCATCCTGGGGTGGTTTTTCCTTACCCTGCGGGCCATTTCAAGAATAAGGGTTCTGTCCACTTCTTGTCTGGCCAACTGCTTCACGCGGCTGTAATATGCTGAAGTCGAGTAACCGAAATACCTGCAAAGTGTCCTTATACTCAGTTCTCCCCTTTTTTTGCTGACGCATCTGACCCAAAGTTTTTTTTTAGATCAGTTTTATACTCCTTGTTGGCCTCTTCTATTAGCGCCTCAAGACACTGTTTAGCAATCAGGGAGTCAGCCAGGGCAATTTTTGTGGCTTTCAGTTCTTCCTCAAGTTTTTTTAACCTGTTCTGGTCAGACATATTCTCTATCCGTACAATTTTGTTCAACAATTGGTATTTACCGAAACGCTTGGCCCAACCTTGGATGGTGGCAGCCCCGCCTATTCCGTACTTCTTTTGGAGGAAGCCAACCGAGGCTCCCTCCTCTAATTCCGAAACTACCATTTTTTTGAATCCAATGCCGTACCGGACCACTTTTCTTTCACTTTTTGCCATAATCTGTCATGTTTATCTGTCAATAACAGTCAAGCTATATCAGGACATGACACCAACAACCACCATCCGACATCGGTCATCCAACATCCGACAATTTTATTTATCTTTAACCAAAACACCTGTCCTCCTTGGAAAAGACTATTAAGAAAAAAAGCACAACCGGCATCTTCAATTCCCTTTGGAAATTCCTGCTTCTTAACCTGGGCATTGTCGTAGTCTTGTCGCTATTTTACTGCCCTACATGTCTGATGTCATTTTCAGGTTTTCTGGAAGTATTGGATTTCCTAATACTTTCCTTCCTGCTGTCCTGCTCCCTGAGTTTCGGTGGGGAAAGAGTGGATACCTATTTTGAGGAAAGGATCTCTTGGGTGGAGTACCCCATTCGAAGACTCCTTTTCACTGCTGGCACATACTTCCTTTACACCTTTATCATCAGCTTTATATTATTTACCCTCTTTGTGGTTATCACTGTCGACGGCATTGGCTTCCACAACATGCCGTGGGATAAAATGATCGAAAATACCAAGCAACCTATTGCCATTGCCTTTGTCATTATCACGATCTTCATCACCCGCTCCTGGTTGGTGGAATGGAGAAAGGCAGCCATCGAGGCTGAACAGCTCAAGACGGAAAGGATTGCCAGCAGGTACCAATCCTTAAAGGACCAATTGAACCCACATTTTCTTTTCAATTCCCTGAATGCACTTTCCCATCTGGTATATGAGAATGCTGACAAGTCGGCTCACTTCATCCGGCAGCTTTCTAACATTTACCGCTATGTACTGGATGTGCAGCAGGAAGAATTGATCCCGCTGGAGCGGGAGCTTGAATTTGCTTCACATTATCTTACTCTGCAGAAATTGAGGTTTGAGGAAAGTCTGCGGTATAATATAATGGTCAACGGAGCCAAAGATTTATATCTACCACCCCTCTCTCTTCAGTTGCTCTTGGAAAATGCAATCAAACATAACGTTGCCAGTATGGCCAAGCCACTTATTATTGAAATAGAACAAAAAGGCAATCAACTGTGGGTGAGCAATAATTTTCAGCCTAAAAGTTCAAAACCAGAAGAGAGTTCCGGTATTGGTTTGGACAACATCAAAAGCCGCTATGAGCTACTCAGCAACCAAGAACCAGAAATCGCCCAAGAGAACAGTACCTATACAGTAAAACTTCCCCTATTAACTTTGTCATCATGAGAGTACTAATCATTGAAGATGAAAGACCCGCTGCCAATAGGCTCAAACAGCTATTAAAGGAGATGCTTCCCGATGCAGAGATTTTCGGGCATATGGACAGCATTGAAACAGCTATGGAGTGGTTAAATTACCACCCAGCTCCTGACCTGATATTCTGCGACATACAATTGGCCGATGGACAGAGTTTTGAGATTTTCGAAAAGGTCAAAATTGAGAGCCCCATCATCTTCACCACAGCCTTTGACCAATATGCCATTAAGGCTTTCAAGCTCAATTCTGTAGATTACCTGCTCAAACCCATTGACCCCAAAGAGCTGGATCAGGCCCTAAGCAAATTTAAAAGCTTAAAAATGGTCCCTACGCTGGATGCAGGTTTACTGAAATCCATTTTACAGCAAAACGAGAAAACTTATAAGTCTAGATTTATGGTGCGCTACGGAGAAACCATCCAGAGCATTGAAACGAATGACGCTGCCTATTTTTTCAGTCAGGAAAAGATGGTTTTCCTTCAGACAAGGCTCGGAAGAAAGTATGTGCTGGACTACACCTTGGACCAATTGGAGGAAATGCTTGACCCCAAGCGCTTTTTTCGTCTCAACCGAAAGTATTTAGCAGCTGTGGACGTGATTGACGGGATTTACACCTACTCCAACAGCAGGCTTAAAATCAAATTGCAAAAATGCGAGGACAATGATATTTTGGTAAGTAGGGAAAAGGTGGGGATGTTTAAGGATTGGTTGGATCAATAAAAATGAGGCTTCAAAATCCTTGCGGTGTTCAATGACAATTGCCCATTAAGATTTCAACAACTTTTAGCATACAAATTGAGCCAATAGGTTCAAACTTAATTTTTGAAAATGGCAGAAAAGAAAAAACTTGGCAAATCCAAGTGGCCTATTTACCTGTCTCTGGTGTTGGTATTGGGTTCAGTTTTGCTTTATTTCACCATTCCAGCTGTAAAAGATTTTGTCACAGAAGCATACGAAGTGCTTAGCAGTGGAGATGAGAATCGAATTTCCGAATGGGTGGACCAGTTTGGTTGGACAGGCCCCCTTGTACTGATTATGGCAATGACAGCACAAATGGTGGTGCTAGTGGTACCTACACCTCTAGTAATGGTCGTATCTGTTTTGGCCTATGGACCCATTATTGGTTCGGCAATTATTCTTGCCGGCATATTTATAGCTTCTTCAATTGCTTATGCCTTGGGGTCCGCATTAGGTAATCCTATGGTTGAAAAATTTCTCGGCTCCAAATCCAAGAACAACATAAAGGGGTTTCTTTTGGATTACGGTTTTTGGGCGGTCGTTGTGGTTCGCTTTTCCCCCTTTCTGTCCAATGACGCCATCAGTCTTGTCGCTGGAATAATGAAGATGGGGTACTGGAAATTTATAGGAGCCACCATGCTTGGGATTCTACCACTAACCCTACTGATCGCTTATTTCGAAGAGGCTGAAAGGTTGCGTACAGGCCTGATATGGATTGGTACAATCAGTATTGTAGGCTTCATTGGATATGTCTGGTGGGACAAGAAAAAGAAAATTAAAGGCAAACATTGACGAAGGAAAACAACAGAGTGATGTCCAACTGTTTCCAAACGCACTAAATCCATCCTACTGCCCTCCTAGTGAGATGATGCCGCGTACTCTTGCCATAGATTTGATTGGGTTAAAGTTGATTCTCCTTTAAAGTCGAATAGCCCCCATCCCGTGTTTAACCCGTGTTCAACGCGTCTTCATCCCGTCACAATGTCCATCCAACCACCTAATTAACAAACCTTTAAACTCCCCTACAAACGAACGTGGAATATATGGAATCTATGGAAAAAAAAAGGTAAAAATCGGACTTCTCGGTAAGGGAAATGACCCATCCCCCCGAAGTATCTCTATATTTTTATTCCAAATCCGTGCAATAATATTAATCGAATACCAACATAAAACACAAGGATTGAAGTAAGAATACCCAGAAATTTTAGATTAAATTTTTTACTGGAAAGATACGAACCAATGATTCCGCCAAGAATTACTGCAATAATTAATTTATATATTAGGTCGTAGTTTATTTGAAAAGTCCCAGCCATCTGTAACCCAACCAGCCCAGCTATAGAGTTGACCAAGATGAATACTGAAGCCAGTGAAGCGATAATTCTGGGGTTTGCCCAATTAACAATGTTTAAAACAGGAGATAAGAATATCCCCCCTCCTATGCCTGAAATCCCTGAAAGTAAACCTACAAATCCTCCCAATAAGAATTTCTTATGATTAAGAAAGTCTTTTGATTCTATGGTATGCTGAAGAAATTTAAGCATCAGAAATAATCCCGAAAGGACCAAAGCGCCACCTAAAATCAAAAAAAAGATTTGTTGCGATAGATTGAATTGAGCTCCTAAAAAAGCAAGTGGAATGCTGGAAAGTAAAAACGGCCAGAATAACCTAAAGTTAAATACCCGATGCCTTATAAATATAATAGTGCTCATACTTACCACACAAATATTAAGCAATAGTGCAGTAGAACGTATCTCATAAAAGTCTGTAAAAAAAATACTAAGTATGGCCAGGTAACTGGATCCGCCTCCAAAACCTACCGAGCTGTAGAATAACGCAATAAAAAAAAATATCAATGGGAGATACTCTAGGGGCATATCAGGAAATTTAAGTGAAATTTACATATTTCCCCATTTTCCACCCATCTTTCAGCAAAATGATTTTCGGTCCTTTGTATAGGTGATTGAGCGGGAGAGACTGGCTGACTTTTCTTGAATAGAATCGGAAAGTTTTGATGGTACCACTCATCTGCTTGAAGCCTAGGTGGAACAGGATGCCTAGATTGTTTAGGTAATCCTTCTGCAGGTGGGCTTAGGCAACTCCACATTGAAATTATAGACGGCTATCCGGTACAGCTTTTTTGTAGCTGGGCATATTAGATCGATTTGAAAATCTTCCTTTTGTTTTATGGTTTGGCTAAAGTCTGGCATGTTTGTAAAAGGGCTACTACCAGCAAAAGTGAGTTACACTGTAATGCTAATAGCAGCCCTTCAGTCAATTATAAAAAATTAAACCTATTTTAGATTTCCGGCAGCCGCAGATCGATTTATATTAACCAGTTCTTCGTTAGAAGGAAAGGTCTTAAAATGCTGGATTTTATCCATTATAGCATCCCATACGGCAGGGGCTTTTCCTTTTTCAGCTGCAGCAAGCGCTTGGTTTAATTCTGCAACATTCAGTTCTGTGCAATAGGCAGGTGTCCCAGGTTCTTGTCTCCATGATTCGGCAAGACTTCCGCCGTCCACGGTATTAAAACCGGTCTGGTCTACCAGTTCGGCGGCTATTTTTTTGTGTGCATCGTTATCCCCGGCAACCGAAATAGCTATTCTGCCATCCTCACCGGCAGCTTTCCCTTTATGTTTCAGGGTGTATTCCATGATATTGTTGAAAACCTTGATAACAGGTCTTCCCAGGGTTTCAGAAATGTATTCACTTTCTGTCTTGCCTTCGAGGCCGGAAAGCTCGCCATCACGAAAAGGATAATAATTAGAAGTATCCATAATGATAACCTCCTGGGGTACGTCCTGAAGGAGATTCTTCGGCAGGTCCTTATAAGCATTGAAAGGGATAGAAAAAATAATAACCTCTACCTCTTTTACTACATCTTCAAGTCTAGCCGCTTCGGCACCCAGATCGGCAGCTATATCTCTGAGTGTAGCCATATCCCTGGTGTTGGTTACTTTCACCTGATGCCCTGCACTGGAAAATTTTCTTGCAAGGATGCTTCCAATAGCGCCTGTTCCAATAATTCCGATTTTCATTTTATATTTCATTTAAATTGTTAATCAATATTATAAATACTAATGCTTTCTTGGTGGCAGATTATTGATAGAGCGGACAATGTCTACTGCATGGTCTACGAAACCTTCAGGGTAATCTCCTGACAATATGATTTTAAAGTATTCCTCGCCTATCTCCTGCATTTTACTAAACAACAGTTGTTGCTTTTCTATTAGTGTTTCTCTGTTGGCTGACGCCCGGGCTTGGACAAGCTCAGGTAATATCAGATCTGTGCAATAAGCCGGCGAACAAGCCTGTTGTCGCCAAGAATCTTCCAGCTGTCCGGCATCTACTGCGTCGAAACCTGCGTCATCCACTAGGCCTAGTACCACATCTTTTGATCTTTGTTCATCTCCGGAGACAGCCAAGGCAATCCTGTCTTTATTCCCTTTGGGTTTACCTTCTACTGCCAGACTGTACGCGCCAATATTGCTGAACGCTTTTACTACCGGTCGGCCAAACTGCTCCTGTACCCATACACTATTCACCATCCCGTTTTCAACCGCTTCTACTTTATTATCCCGGTGCGGCCAGTAGTTAGTCGTTTCAACGATCACTACATCATCGGCAATCTTGCCTTCCAGTGTTTTTACCAGGTCTGGAATATTGCCAAACGGAATGGATACAACAAGCACATCCACATCCTCTACAACATCATCTACTTCCACTGCTTTTACACTAGCCCAGTTTGCAATTGCCTGAATACTTTCCACGCCTCTGGCATCTGCGAGTGTAACTTTATGTCCGGCTTCACTAAACTTCTTGGCCAATGTCTTGCCAATTACTCCGGCGCCAATGATTCCTATTTTCATATGTTATCTATTTTATTTTAATCTATCGAGGGTTACTTATTTCTCTCTAGTTTATTTGCGCTGTGTAGAACACGAGGGTGTTTGATAGTCTCACTTTCAGCTATTGCAAATTTACGAATTTTTACTTTCCTTTGTATAGTCCTTTCCTAAAGGAAAGTGAAAAACAAGCGTACGAAGACCTATGGCAGCAAAAAAAAATTATCTACCCTGTCTTGAGACAGTAAAGCCCGTGCGGGATGCACTCGATGTAATCAATGGTAAGTGGAAATTGCCTATCATCATCTCTGTTACTGTTGGCAATGAGCGATTTACCGATATACAGGAGAGTATTCCCGGAATTACTCCGAAAGTTTTGGCTAAGGAACTTAAAGATCTTGAACAGCACCAATTGATAAAAAGAACAATAATAGAAGATTACCCGGTTAAGATTCTGTATAAAGCAGAACCTTATGCCGATACCTTAACTCCCATTATTTATGCCTTGAAAGATTGGGGGCTAAATCATAAGAATAAGTTATTCGGAAGGGAATAATTTGGTTTATAAACCTTTCAGTGACAAAGAAGCTTCTAATTGAACAAATGCATTTTAAAATCAATCTCACTAATGAATAAGACAGCCTTAATAGTCGGTGCCAGCGGTATTACCGGTAGCAACCTGGCTGAAGAACTGATATCACAGGGATGGTCAACCTATGGTTTGTCACGTAATCCCAACAATAATATAAAAGGGCTCCAACCTGTCCCGGCGGATCTACTCCGTCCAGAGGGTCTAGAAGTTGCCCTGACTGATATAGCCCCTACCCATGTCTTTATCACCACTTGGATGCGTATGGATACGGAAGCCGAAAATATCAGGGTCAACGGTACCATGGTGCGAAATCTTCTGGATGCTTTATCTCCTAAGAAATCAGTACAGCATGTTGCCTTGGTCACTGGTCTTAAGCACTACCTGGGGCCATTTGAAGCCTATGCAAAGGAAGGGTTTCTACCGGAAACACCTCTACGCGAAGAGCAGCCCCGCTTGGACATAGAGAATTTTTACTATGCACAGGAAGATGAAGTATATGCTGCTGCGGATCGGGATAATTTCACCTGGAGTATCCATCGGCCCCATACGGTCATAGGAAAAGCGGTCGGTAACCTCATGAACCTTGGTACCACGCTGGCCATATATGCCAGCATATGTAAGGAAACCGGGCGCCCCTTCAGATGGCCGGGTTCCGAAGCACAATGGAACGGTCTATCTGATGTGACAGATGTGCGGGTACTGGCCAAACATTTGGCATGGGCGGCAACTACAGAGCAAGCTAGCAACGAAGCTTTCAATGTGGTCAACGGGGAATACTTCCGTTGGAAATGGCTTTGGGAGAGACTTGCTGGCTATTTTGGGATAGAAGCTGTTGGTTTTGATGGTACCATCCATCCCCTTGAAGCCGAGATGGCACAGGATGCATCTATCTGGCATGAAATCGCAGAAAGGCACGATCTGATAGAATCGGATCTTAACAAACTGGCCTCACCATGGCACACAGATCTGGATCTGGGCCGCCCCATAGAAGTGATGACAGACATGACAAAGAGCCGCAAGCTCGGCTTTACTGCATACCAAAGTACGGAAGAATCGTTTTTTGATCTGTTTGATCAATTGCGTGCGGATCGTTTGATTCCGTAGAAAATGAATTAGGACGGTATAAAATCCCATCTTTCTTTTATAGATACTTCATTCAATAACCATACATCTCATATAGATACTTAGTTGGTGTCCTATAGATGAAGCATAGGTGTCCCATAGGTGTCCCATAGGTTCGTTAGTATTTGGCTAAATCCCAAGAATACATATAATTTTTTCAAGCCAATTGTAGATCTTGTAAACTACTTGACTAAACAATCCCTCAAACTTGCTCTTTTAGGCTAAATTGGCAATATTTGATAGACTAGTATTGACAAAATGATCTCCAAACCAATTTACCTTGACTTCAACTCCACAACTCCCTGTGACCCCAGAGTGGTGGAAAATATGCTACCCTACTTCACCCAGCATTTTGGCAATTCAGCAAGTAAGGACCACTTTTACGGTTGGCAGGCCCAAGAAGCAGTCGATGACGCAAGGGAGCAGGTCGCTGGCTTGATCAGAGCCAAGGTGGATGAAATAATTTTCACTTCAGGTGCAACAGAAGCCATTAACCTTGCACTTAAAGGATTGGCTGAGAATACACAGGGAGAAAAAACACACATTATCACCTGTAAGACAGAGCATGCAGCAGTACTTGACACCTGTGTCTATTTGGAAAGCAAAGGCTTCATGGTTACCTACCTGAAAGTCAATGAACACGGGGAAATTTCCCTTCAAGATCTAGAGAAAGCCATAACGCCTAAAACTCTTTGCCTCGCCCTTATGTGGGCTAACAACGAAACTGGGGTTATACATCCAATAGACAAAATCGCCGAACTCGCCAACAGGCATAATGTGGCTTTCTTTTGTGATGCAACCCAGGCGGTAGGTAAAATCCCTATAGATGTCAAGCATGTAGGCATTGATCTTATGGCCTTTTCATCCCATAAAATGTATGGACCCAAGGGAGTAGGTGCACTTTATTTCAATCAAAATTCAACACTATCCAAAATCATCCCTCACCTTCATGGGGGCAGTCATGAGTGGGGACTCAGAAGCGGTTCGCTCAATGTCCCGGGAATAGTGGGTTTTGGGCATACTGCCAAGCTATGTAGAACAGAAATGGCCACTGAAAACAGCAAACTTGTAAAGCTACGTGACAGACTAGAAACGTCCCTTTTAACCAATATTCCAGGTTCTCGGATCAATGGCCTGTCAACACGTCTTCCCCAAGTGACTAACCTGCGATTTCCTGAAGTCAATGCCGAAAATTTACTTCTTTCCCTTTCCCAAGACCTGGCCTTGAGTCGGGGAAGCGCCTGTTCGAGTAATGTCCAGAGGCCTTCACATGTGCTGAAAGCCATGGGTTTGACTGACCAAGAAGCCTTCGGTTCCATTAGGATCAGTTTGGGAAGGTTTACCACAGAAGAGGAAGTAGAATTTACTATAGACAAGCTGACTACCTCCATCCTTTCCTTATCTCCAGCTCAACAATAAAATGAAGGAAATCAAACAAATCATCCAAGCATACCAACAGGCTCACTCCAACGGAAAAAAGGCTGTACTGGCCACGGTCGTCCATATTGAGGGTTCTTCTTACCGGGCTCCAGGCGCACGAGTGTTGGTAGCTGAGGACGGCTCACTGACCGGGGCCATCAGTGGTGGATGCCTGGAGGGAGATATCCTACGAAAGGCCCTGATGGTTATGACTACTGGTAATCCTCTTCTGGTCACTTATGACACATCGGATGAAGAAAGTAACATCATCACCGTCAATTTGGGCTGTAATGGGATCATCCGTGTACTATTAGAACCAATTCAGGAGGAGAATCCTCTTAATCCTATCAAGCTGCTTGAAAAAGCAGTCCATAAAAGACATAAGACGATCCTGGTTACTTTTTTCTCCACCGAGGATAAAAAGAACCAAGCGCAAGGTACTAAATTGCTTTTTACCCCAACCGGCATCTTTACTGATGAAGAAAGATTGCCGATGAGATTTCCTGATTTAGAACCTGATATTCAAAACGCATGGAAGCAAAAGCACTCCATATTTGTGAAATACCCACCTATCGGGGCTGGCGAATCTGTTTTCAATGCATTCTTTGAGTATATAGAACCCACCCCTGCCTTGATTATAGCAGGCGCAGGTAATGATGTTTTTCCTTTAGTGGCAATAGGAGAAACCTTAGGCTGGGAAATCACCATCGTGGACGGGCGTCCCATGTATGCCAATGAAAACAGATTTCCAAGTTGCCAGTTGGTCCTAACAGAACCGTCAGAGGCCATTTCAAAAATCAACATTGATGAAAAGACAGCTTTTGTACTGATGTCCCATAACTACGATTATGACAAAGCGGTGCTCAAAAGCATTCTGCATAGTCCTGTCAAATACATAGGCCTACTAGGCCCTACAAAAAAGCGGGACAGGATGTTGGAGGAATTGGCACAAGAAGGCATACAGCTTCCTGAGGCTATGGAAATTCCAGAAAACCTTTATGCACCCACAGGCCTGCAGCTTGGAGCCGAAACCTCAGAGGAAATCGCCCTCTCAATCATCGCAGAAATTCAGGCAACCTTCACCGAAAACATAGGCGGGCCATTAAGAGACCTCAAAGGACATATCCACCATAGAAAAATGGGAATGGTACTTTCCAAAAAAGCTTACGGAGTGTTACTGTTGGCTGCCGGGGAGTCGAAAAGGCTAGGTTCTCCAAAGCAGGCCGTGCCCTTCAAAGGCTCTACCCTATTGCAACATGCCATCACTCAAGCGTCTACGCTCAAAACAGCAGTAACCCTAGCAGTGATTTCCGCAGGAGACGAAACTCTTTTTGATCTGGTGGAAAAGACAGGTGCTGAAATGGTAGAAAACCCTGATTACAAAGAAGGCATGGCAAGTTCCATCAGGGCGGGAGTCAATCATATCATGATTCATTATCCTCAATTGGAGTATCTGATGATCATGCTCTGCGATCAGCCCTATGTGGAAAGCGACCATCTCCAAACCCTGATTGACACTCAGCAAAAAACCGGAAAGAAAGTAGTGGCAAGTCTATATGAAGGGAGAAAAGGAGTTCCGACACTTTTTCATAAATCTTTATTTCCGCAACTATTGGAACTCCAGGGTGACACAGGTGCCAAAAATTTGATTGAAGCATTGGGCAATGAAGTAATCAGCGTGGCCTTTCCATTAGCCGCCTTCGATGTCGATACCCAAGAAGCGAAGAAACGACTAGAAGGGGGGGTAAAAAAGATCACAAAAGACCCTCATTAAAGGAAGCTGATCACAGAATAAGCGGCCGTACTGCAGGGCACTTTATGCCTACTTCATCGTGCTTAGTACTATTTTTTCACCATAGTAAACATCACCGCCCCCGCATTTCCTTCCGCATCCCAAAGCACTTCCTCATTTCGAACTACCTGAATAAGTTTTTTCTCACTATTGAACCTATGATCTAATATATCTCTATCGCCTTCAGACCATTGGATGATACTTGTAAAATCTTCGGTGCGACCCTCAGAGTCATAAAAAAGCCTCAACCGTTTTTCATCTCCAACCTCAACTGTCACTACTCCATGACGGCTTTCAATCTCTACTCCACCCTCTTGTCTGACCATGACTTCTTCCCCGTTTTCAACAATAAAAATTCGGATATCTGATGGAATAATATGGTTTGGTGTTTCTTCCGAAATGAGATTTCTACCCTGTTCATCCACCACACTCATATCATAGTGAAAACCCGCCATATCGACACAACCGCATAAATCACCTATGCAGCTAGAAAGGAATAAAATAGGACAAGCAAATAAGAAAAAGATTTTTTGAGAAAAGTTCGATTTAATCATGTCAGTAGTTTAAAATTAAAAATCATGAATGCAACAATATTGCTATTGGGTATAACGAAGATAGTAATTATAATTAAAACTCCATACATTTTGGTACGAATTTGATAGTTAGGGTAATGAAACAACCAAATTCATAAACAAATGAACTAAAGGGCATACCGGAAACATCAATTTACAACCACTCATAACCATTTTAGAGCAGATCATCACTTATGAATAAATAAGTTGATTTAAACATGAATAAATATAATTCTTTTTATCCCATATTTGCTTTTTGGTAATTAATAAAAGAATGTCTGCCTTTTGAGTTTGAATAGATATTTAAGGTACACTAACCGCAAAAATGAGCCTAGCAACCCTTATAAGGAGGCTGGATTTTCCGATAAGGAAGATTTTTCAAAATTCTGTACCCGTTGTGAGTATAATTTTTTGGATGCTATTAGTTCCCACCCCAATCGGACCTTTATGCTAGCTTGTTTCAATATCGTAATCCTTCAACACACTTATAATGCTGTCAAACCAGAAGTTGGCCCCCTTTTCTCTTTGGTGGAGTATCATTCAGTTGTGTATTTTCTCAAGTTTGATGAAAATAAGAGCTTCTCCGTCAATCGCCTCGACTCTCACCTAACCTTTGAAAGTCCAAAAGTCCAAACCTTTCTTCAATATTCATACGCCAATAAGCTTGCTATCCAGTTGGATAATTCTATGTTAAAAGGTGATTATGATACTTTTGAGGATGTATTTGAAGCTTTGCTAATCAAAAAGTAAAATACCAGACGAGAGACCCGCTCCTAACTTCTAACAGAAACCTTTGAAAAGCCTCAACACTAACTTAGTTCAAATGCTAGGGATCAATTATATTCAGCGGAAAGCCCATTATTTCAATAAAACCAGCCATTAAGGAGGCAATATAGTGGTCTATGAAACTTTCATCCTCCTCTTTTTGCCGATCAAAATCGACCTTCTTAGGTGGGTCGGATTTATCTTCGGACTTATCTTCATCTAGAACCAAGGCATTGGCTAAATAAGCCCCAATCTGGAAAATCACTCCCGCAGGGTCTGGAGAATCACTTTCACTCAACTGAATGCTCAGGTTCTCATAGCTCAGTCCAAAAATTCCAGCTGCGTGATCATTCCCAGCATTAAAATCCCATCTTAAAGTATATATCATTCCGCTTTCGAAGCCGAAAAGTGATGTGTATTCAGTATACCTATTCAATGCTACCAGATTCAAAGAATCGATATCTCCCGAGAACCTAGCTTTAGCATATTCATCATGCATTGGGATCGAAAGTTGGGCTTGAAAATGTCCTTCTCCCATCACGTGAGCGTCTAAATTAATCCTTGTTTCGGAGTTTTCGGCAATTTTCTCATCCACATTAGTAACATTGTCCATATTGACAAAAAGCTCCTCCAAAGTAAATTTCCCAGGTACTTCCCCTCCCTCAGCAAGTTCCTCATAGGTTATATGGCCATTGTTCAACGTAAAATCACCAAGATAAATAGGCATTTCAATATCCATTATCAGCTTCTGAATTGTCGCCGGCAACTCTTCTTCGCTTTCCTCAGCAGGGAAGTTGTTGTCCAAAAACACTCCCACATCTAGCCCGTCAATTGTAATTGCATCTGCAAACACCCCCTCCAGGCTCATGGCTTGGGAGAAGTCGAGCCCTTCAATTAGGAACTTCTCATTTCTGGCCTTAAACACCATGTTGGTCTCGGGGCCTTCCATAATTTTAGGATAGTTTTCGTTGTAGTCATAAAGAAATCCATCGGCTTGAAGATACCTTTCACCAGTGCTGATATCCAAAAGATCCAATTTTACCCTATGTACGTTGTCAGGAAGAGGCATATCTATATCCTCCATCCTCAGAGCAATATCATCAGCGTGTAGAATTTTGCTATTTTGGAAAGCTGTCCCTTCGGCAATTTTAATATCAGTCACCCGCAAATTGATCATTGGCAATTGTCCCAACATCTCCATATCATCCGAGAGCCCAGCCAAAGAAATATCCGCTTCCTTCAAGGCAAAATGATAAATTTGCAACTCGTCCAGGTAATCTTTGATGGCTGGATAAAAATCAAGATCCATATCCTCCTCATCGGTTTCTGCCTCATCATTCTCCTCACCCATACCACCAAGGTCAGCTATAATTTTGGGATAATCGATGGATATGGAGTCAATGCTAAACTTTCTATCCATTAACTCTTGGGTATTGATACCTGTAATCTTGAAGGCATCCACTTCTGCCTCTAGTTCCATATCACCATCATGATCCTCTTTATGCTTAGCCTTGATGTTGTGAATTCCAAATTCCCCTTTACCATTATCTATGGCAAATTTGAAGTCTTCCAATGCAAACTGAATATCCTCAACCGGCTCGATATAATTCAGAGAATCTATAGTTAACTCTAAAGCTTTGGTATGGAGAAACCTGTTTTCAGCAAAAGCTGGACGCTGGTCAACAACAAACTCCTCGACGGAAAATCCAAACCCTTTTAATTTCACTAAATCTTCTTGCTGTAAGTTGATATCTTCTAAGGAAATCCGGCCTATAGCCAACCGCTTCATCCCCTCAGGCAATACACCTAGCATAGAGTATTCAGAAATTTCCATCAAATCCATATTTTCAATCTCTTTCTCAGCTTCTTTAGCAGCTTCCTCTGAGGCTTCTTTTACCGCTTCTGGAATCTCTCCAAAAATCTCCACACCAAGCCCATTCAGATTAATGGAGCCAGCAATGAATTCGTCTTTCATCAAGCGGGAGAATGATAGATTTTCAATTGAGAAATACTTGTTTGTGATGGTAAAAACCTGGTCCATATCGCCTTCATCCAAAACTTCCTCATGATCTCCTCCATGCCCATATTTGAAGCCATTTGCTCGAATAAAACCCTCCCGGGTACTCATTCTGAACAGATCCAATTCGATTCGATGTGCATCTTCTGGAAGTGGAAAGTCAATTCTTTCAAGCCTCAACGCAATATCATCGGCGTGCATGAACCTGCTTCCGGCAAACGCATTGCCTTCAGCGATATGCAGATCGGAAACCTGAGCATAAACGGCCGGCAACCGGGCCGTTTCACCATTTTCTTCGAGCCCATCCACACTAATATTGGCCTCAATTAATGCAATTTTATTTATTCTGAATTCTCTTAAATACTCTTCTATGGCAGGATAAAAATCCAGGTCGATTTCTTCCTGAGGTGTCTCTGCGTTTTGCTCCCCCTCGTTTGCCATTCCTCCCATGTCTACATAAAGTTGCGGGTATTCAATAGAAATACTGTCGATGGCAAAAATCCTCTCATATAATTCACGGGTATCAATTCCCGTGATGTTGAAACCACTTAATTTGGCTTGAGCAAACAACTCTCCTTGCTTTCGCTCTGTGTACTTCGCTTGAATATTATTGAGACCAAAATCTCCCACACCATTCTCTATATCCAGTTTCAAATCAGAAAATCCAAGATGCATCATCTGATCAGGTTCATAAAAACTTAATGTATCAATAGAAAACTTAAATTCCTCTGCATGTAAAAACCTTTCATTCCTAAAAGCAGGAACTTTGTCAATTACCATATCCCGACTTTCAAAGCCAATGCCCCAAACTTCTATATCTTCCTTTTGGCGAAAGTCTATATTCTGAAGCGAGATTGTGGTAATCTTCACCTTGTCAAGCAGCTCTGGTAAAAAATCACCTAATGTGAATTCGCCCAGATTAATATCAGGGGTTTGTTCCTGCCCTTGCTTTACTTCCTCCTCCTCTACTTCCATATTGTTGATTACCCTCATCCCATCGAGCAGTATACTTTGAATCGAGGCAACACTATCTTCCTGTACTCGGTTGAGGTCAAGTTCATTGACATCAAACTTTTCGGCAAGTGCAAAGAAAACTGTATCCTGGGGACTCGTTCCTTTTTTGAAAAAATAGGCATTTTCCGACAACATGCCGAAATCACTTTCCCTTGTTTCAAACTCTATAACACCAAGACCAATTTCATATGGATTGAGTCCTGATCTGATGACATGAATATCCTTGCCGTCTATATCTATGCGGGAGGCGAAAAATGCTCGGCCATCGGTAAAAACCCTGTCCGCATCTATCAAAATATCATCAGTGTTAACATGAAATTGTTCGGCATCAAAAAAGAGCGTGTCATCCGTATCAATATTGATCAAAGTCAAGTCAATATTTCCAAAAGTGATATCCCTAAGTCGCACACGGTCCACCTGGTCTTTAATCATCGGGTAAATATCCAAATCCTCCCAGCGGAATGGGCCTGCATCTTCATCGTCGTCATCACCTACTGTCCGAACTTTGGCTTCTACAACTAGGTCCAACATTGCGATTTCACCAACGTCCACTTTGTCTCTAAGGAGATAATTAAAATAAGATAAACCTCTAATCGAAAGCTCCTTTGCTTGAAAGTCTATAACTGGAGTTTCATTTTCTCGAGCCACAGCAGTATCGGTTTGTATCCTAACCCCATTCACCACCACATTTCCCCAAAGTAGAGAAATGTTAACATTGTCGATTTGTGCAGAATACTGCCCCTGATCAGCTTCATTGATTTGGTCTACCATCATATTTTTGGCAATAGGGTCAATGATGATCCCTGCTACCAAAAGCAATAGCATTATTCCTACAAGTATAAAACCTACTATTTTTAAAGTTTTTCTTAAAATGCTCATGGGATTTTACCTGATTATCAGATGGTTCACTTAGAGATAGTGACTAGGAGTTTCCATGTATTAAAGCATAAACTATAGGCTTTTGTTTAGAAAAATTTGGATTAATCTCCACGAATTCACAAAAAAAAATAAAGCACAGCAGCATACAGTCATGTTAATCCTCTATGAACTCATCTGCAAACTCTGCGAACCACTAAGTCCCTTTTATCCTCCCGAATTCACTTCTTTTGGAAACCCTGTCTAGTCATTTCACCCCAAGTCTTTTTACCTCTCATTTTTTCCCAATACCCAAGTAAGGAGGAGTACACACCCAGTGGATGAAAATAAACAGGTTCAATTATTGCCGCCCCCAGCAATTTTAGGAAGTCCCGCACCTTGGGATATTTGTGATAGGTTAATTCCTCACTGAGCAAACCCAATACAGAAAACATCACCGCAAAAACATATACAAATAGTAACAACAAAAGAAAAAGTTTCCAATTCAAAAGTCCTAAAACAAGAAATACCAACGTGATTACTACTCCAATAAACTCTATTAATGGAGCCAAAAACTCAAAAAAGGTCCAATATGGCACCGATATTATCCCCAAAATCTTATACTTGGGATTCATAAACATTTTTTTATGTATAAATAGTGTCTCAATAGTTCCCCGCATCCAGCGACTCCGCTGCTTTTTAAAAATATTGACACTTTCCGGCGCTTCGGTCCAGCAAAGAGGGTCCGGAATATAAGAAACAGTATATGGGAGCTTGTTTTCCAACATGTACCTTCTCATTCTAACCACCAGTTCCATGTCCTCTCCGACGGTCTTGGTATTATATCCACCCGCCTGAATGGCAATTTCTTTGTCAAATGCTCCAAATGCACCACTGATCAACAATAAACCGTCAAGCCTTTCCCAAGCCATCCTTCCCAATAAAAATGCCCGCAGGTATTCCAAAACCTGAATCCTGGGAAGCATGCGGTCAGGCACATTTACTTCGATCAAGCGCCCATCTTTGATTACACATTGGTTAGCAATACGTACCACTCCACCGGTTGCAATCACCCGTTTACCATCATTTTCCATGAAGGGTTTAGCCAGTTTCAGAAGGGAATCTTTATCTAAAATGCAGTCCACATCAATACAAACGGCATAAGGATTACCGGCAATGTTTAACCCAACATTGAGGGCATCAGCCTTACCACCGTTTTCCTTATCTACTACAATTAGCTTTTTGAAGGCTTGGTTTTTGGATTTATATAAGCCTCTTACTGGTTTGGTGGCCAGCTTTATATCCAATTCCATCTCCACAGGTTCCAAATCATACGTTTTGATAAGGATATCCATGGAATTGTCCTTACTACCATCATTGACCACAATGACTTCGTAATTGTTATAGTTTAGAGAAAGCAGGGATTTTACATTTTCCTCAATGGTCAAGCCCTCATTGTATGCCGGAGCAATCAAAGAAAGTCGGGGCGCGAATTCACTGGACAACAACACTTCATAATTTACAAAGCTGTTTCGGGTGAGATAATCCTTCAATTCTATCACCGACAAATATCCCAGCACCATATAAGATCCCATAATGGTCACAGCATAGAGCAGTATCAAACCGAGGTAAATTTCGATAATCCAACTTAGTTCGAAACCTAAAGTAAAGGTATCCAGCATCAATTTAGATTTTCAAGTTTTTCCATTACCCTACGTGCCTCCGTCTTGATCATAAGGTTTTCTGTTTTGCTATGGAGATTAATTACCGCAGAAGTGTTTTCGGATAGTTTTAGGGCTTGGATAATCTTTAGTCCTAAGCTTACTACCGATTTGTTTGATGAAGTAAGCAATTTGTCTATACCCTTTGTAGTTTCAATATCTCCTTTTTTCAAAGCATGAATGATGGATAACTGCGTCCAGGTGTCAATTAGATTTTTGTGTCTGACCAAATGGCCAAGCCCTTGAGTTCCATTCAATTTGATACATCCTTTGATAGCGGCAATTTTAAGGGGGCGGACCTTGGATTTTGAAAGTTGAACGAAAGTATTAAATGCCTGCCCTACTTCCATTTCAGCCAGCTCCTCTATTCCCTGACAGTTTTTCGCCCAATTTCTGTGTTTGATTTTTTCGAAGGAATCCCGAATCAGGTGAGATTCGGCGTAGAATTTTTCCAATTTTTGGGCATACTGACCCTCATAATTTCTATGTAGGTTAAGCGTTCCTTCCATTAAAGTGTCCCTAAACAGGCGACTGCGAAAAAGTTTCGCTATGGTGGCATCATTTACCATAGTTGCATAGATGCTATCGGAAAACATAACACCCATCAGGATTGCCTCTATTGTCACCTGATATTCTGTAACTAAAGTTTGTCGATGTATCCTTCTATAACGAATCAGGATAAGTGTCAAAAACATCATCACGGAACCTAATACAAATATGGCGATTGAATAAACCAAAAATGATTCCACCCAATTTTTGTCGGCATACAAGTCCCAAAATTTCTCCATCAACCCAATCCTAAATATTCAAGCTTAATTTACCTGTTTCAGTAATTTATTCATTCTTACCAGCAAAACTGCAGGACTTACAGGTTTAGGAATAAATTCATTAGCACCTATATCGAAGGAGTCTAACTCTGTCTGCTCAATATTGGAAGAAGTAAAAATGATAATTGGGGTTTGATGCTTTAATACCGTCCTCACATATTGGGTCATCTCCATACCGTTAATGCCCGGCATATTAATGTCAGTGAGGATAATATCATATTCATGGGTCTTTATCGCCTCCAAAGCATCCTTCCCATTATCAAATTGATCCACCTCAAAGCCTTTAGAGCCTAAAAAGAAGGATAGGGATTTGCGTAGTAGGTCGTTAACTTCAGCGAGTATTATCTTCATTATTCATCATTTTTTGGTACTAAGTACTAAGAGTACCATGTACCAAGTACATCGGAGGACAGACCGTTGAATTTAGCACTTTTAGCCTTGTTTTTTGGTCACTTTTACATCTTTCGTACTTCGTACCTCGTCCTTCGTACTTTTACAAATATTCTTTCTCCAGCAATTCCAACAAACTCTCCTTGGTCTCGATGAATCTTTGCTTAAGTTCCACCAGTCCGTTTTGGACTTCTTGAGAGAGTTCAGTGGCTTCGGATTTCCAGAGTTCGGTAGCTTCTTTTTCCGTTTGGTTCAAAATATAAACACATTTTTCCAAAAGAAACAAGGATGCGCTGGATTTCATTGCATGTGCAAATTCCTTTACTCCTTTAAAATCCCCTTCTTTCACTGCCAATTCCAAAACCTCCATCTCGTTTTCCACCTTCTGGCAAAACATTGTGATGATCTCTTTCTCAAACTCTTTGTTATTATCTGAAAGCTCCTTCAGGTAACTCAAATCTATCTTTGAATCTAACTTGTGTGTAGCGTCCAACTTCTCCCCGTTCAAATTCTCCACTTCCTGCTTTCCTCCATGCTGATCCAAAACCTCCAGGATTTTGGTATATAGTTCTTCTTTTCTGAATGGCTTCGGGACATAGGCATTCATTCCCATGTCGAAACATTTTTGCCTTTCCCCAATAAACGAATGGGCTGTCATCGCCACTATAGGAATGTCGGATTTTAATTCTTTCCTAATATGAACAGTGGCCTGATAACCATCCATAAGTGGCATTTGCAGATCCATCAGAATGAGGTCAAATTGCTTGGTGGAGAACAACTCTATTCCTTCCCTTCCATTATGAGCTATATCCAGATCAAATCCAAAACCTTCAATAACTTTTCTCACCAATCGCTGATTGATTACATTATCCTCGCATAATAAAATTGAGACTTTTTGAGAAACCTCAGGAAGTTCAACTATTTTTTCTTTTCCGATAGTTAAATCATTGGATTTCTGATAAGTAAGAGAAAAATAGAATTCCGATCCAAATTCCAGTTTACTTTTCACCTCCAATTTTCCATCCTGCAATTCTATAAGTTGCTTGGCTATGTTAAGACCCAATCCTGTACCCCCAAAGTTGCGGGAAGTACTTTCTTCTCCTTGGGAAAAACGCTCAAAAATACTTTCCAATTTACTTTCCGGAATTCCTATACCGGTATCTTTTATGGTAAACTTCAAAGTGATTTTATTATCGTCTTCCTTTAGCTTCTTTACTAAAATATTGACTTCACCTTCAGACGTAAATTTGATGGCATTTCCGGCCAGGTTCATTATTACCTGATTAAGTCTACCCTTGTCCCCGATGATCATTTCAGGAAGTCCAGCATCTAAGAAAAGGTTAAATTCTAACAGCTTTTCATCTGCTCTAATTTTTAGAAGCTCATAAATATGCTTCAGGTCCTCTTTAATTTTGAATGGCTGCGGATCAATTACCAACTTGCCTGATTCAATTTTGGAAAGATCCAGTATGTCATTAATAATCAACATCAGGTTTTCTCCGGCCATTTTAACATGACTCACATACTCCTCCTGAGACTGACTGAGCGGTGTCTCTGATAATAGGTCAGTAAACCCAATGATGGCATTCATAGGGGTGCGAATTTCATGACTCATGTTAGCCAAAAAGTTAGCCTTCATGGCTACTGCCTGTTCAGCAAGCAATTTTGCCTCGATGAGTTTGGATTCAGCTTTTTTCTTTGAGGAATAATCTTCCGCTACACTTAAATACCCCTGAACTTGTCCCTCTTCGTCATTGATGCAAGTAATAGTTTGCCATACGGGGATACGTTTGCCAGATTTGGTGATGAAAGTCCATTCCCGAGAATCAGCTGAATTTTCCCTCTGGGCTTTTCCTACCAGCACTTCAATTTCACTGGACAATTCATTGCCCCACTCCATTTCGAGTTCTGCCTTCCTGCTTTGTAACTCCAGCGGATCATGAAATATTAAAGGCGATTTTACCTTGACCAGTTCATTTTCCTGATAGCCCAACAGTTGAAGCCCAGCCTTATTGATCCTTCGGATATAACCTTTGGTATCGGTGAAAATAATACTATAACTTGCACCATTAAAGATAGAACGCTGAGTTTTAATAAGATTGAGGATCCTTTGCTTTCTCTGCTTTTCTTCAGTAATGTTCCGCTTTATGGACACAAATTTATAAGGCTTTCCCTGGGGATTGAGAAATGGAACTACAACTATATCTTCCCAGTAATAGGTCCCATCCTTAGCCTTATTCTTAATCTCATTTTTAAAAACCTTGCCTGATAAAAGAGTTTTCCAGAGGTTTTCAAAAAAATCTTTGCTGTGAAAACCGGAATCAATGATTTTATGGGTCTGCCCTAGCAATTCCTCTCTTCTATATTGAGAGATGGCACAAAACTTATCGTTGACGTAAGAAATCACCCCAGTCTCATCTGTGATTGAGACAATAGAGGTTTCGTCAATAGCCATTTTGTAATAATCAAGTTCCTTGGCGATGCCGTCCAAGGCTTTTTCTGCGAGCCTACCAACTTCCCCTTTAAGTTTCTTGTTTTTCCTCTTCAGCTCCAAATGGGCCATAATATGGTTGGCCAAGGTTGCTAGAGCTGACTTTTGGTTTTCATTCAGCTCTTTTGGTTTGCTATCAACCACGCATAAGGTACCTATATGATGACCACTTGGGGTGGTAAGCGGCGTGCCTGCGTAAAAACGAACCAATCCCTCTCTTACTGACGGATTGTTTTTTAGGGTTGAATGTTCCGCAGCATCGGGCACATAGGTAAGGCCATCATCCATTATAGTATATTGGCAAAAAGTCAGGGGACGAGGGGATTCAGCAACACCATCCATTCCAACATTGGCTTTGAACCACTGCCGCTCCTCGTCAATAAAGGAAATAAGTGCAATGGGTACTTCGCAGATATAGGAGGCAAGTTTGGCTATACTGTCAAATGTCTCTTCTTCTGAGGTATCCATGATCTTGTATTCGCGTAAAGCTTGGAGTCTTTCCTGCTCGTTTGCTGGAATGGGTGGGTTGGATGCTGACATGCTACTGGTAGTATGAAAAAAAGTCCCTTAGGACTTTTTATTGTATTTTTCGTAATTCTCTTTTGATTCAAAATAGAGCACTCCTCCATAAGGGTGGCCTGGCTCCAAAGTGATAAAAGCTTTAGACTTGTCCACTTCCTTACCTGTCAAAGGATCCTTGGCATATCTTACACTACGGTCATTTTGGATTGTATTTACGCACATTTCACAGCAGCCATAGTACATCTTGTCGCCAAATTCGACCGGAAACTGTTTTTTGCCCATAAAGGCATTGTTAACCATACAAACCAGCTCTTTCTCAAGACCGTCCTCATGCATTTCGGCTTCAAATGTTTCCAAATTTGAGGCTACAGGTGTAGTCTGAGGTTCGTGGTGATTAAAAACTTCACCGTTTTCCCCTGTAGTTACAGCATCCACTTGTTGGCTGGAGTTTTGGGAACAAGAAAACAAAAAGACAAAACATAAAACCGGAAGTACAAATAAGATTCTTTTCATTACTATAATGGGGTTATTTCGTTTGAGATTGAGAATTCAACATCCGCTACTATACACGATTGTCTATCCAAGTAGTTCCATGATTGTCTGTTTCTTGCCACGAAAATATGACAGTAGGATGATAATTGAAAGTAAATAGATGTTAACTAACCTATAATTGTGAGCATTTTCAGTTAATAACGTCCTGATTCCTCATTTCCTGTTATTTGAACTTGATTTTCAGCTTCTTTCCGGCTGATGCCCTGAGTGAAAATTCTCCAGACTAGATTTTTATTTTTAAGCTACCGGCACTTGGGTTCTGTTCAAAGCTCCTGCAAGATAAGCCATTGGCAGGTAGGCTAGAAAGAGATCAGCAAGAATAAACCACATAGGTGCGGGAATCAATATTGCACTCATTATTCCTCCCAGCAGAAAAAAGCATCCCACAAATATGGCCATTTTCTGTTTATGACTGACGGCAATATAGGCTGCTATAAATGCCCCTACAAAAGTCCCTAGGGCATGAGCTAGAAAAGGCATAAAGAAATGTCTAGCCTCAAAAAGGTGTATGGATGCCTGAAGTCCTTCCTTGGTGGTCACATCAGCACCTTCAGGGGGTGGAATGACTTGTCCGCTAATCATAATGATCCCCATATTGACCAAACTGCCTATTACGATACCTGCAATTAGCCCTATTACATTTCTTAATGTACTACTCATATCAATTGTATTAAGTAAAAACAATCAAATTTTGACTAAATATAAACCTTTTCAGTTAAAATCTTGGTAAGCTTAGGTTCTCATAACTGCTTAGCCAAATAAAAAGCCCGAGGACAGCATCCTCAGGCTTTTTGGCTAATAGGTTTAATAGGTATAGTTTATTATTCTGCTTTCGACATAGGGCTTAATCCTTCTGAAACACTCTCACATAGTCCACAACCAATTGCTGCGGAAATATGGTCGAGTCGTCTGGACTCCCAGGCCAGTTGCCTCCAATGGCCAAGTTGATGAGAATGAATTGCGGATCTCTGAACTCATCCATGTGGTCTGGAGTGATATCAATGGTATGATATTCCTCCCCGTCCAAGAGCCAAGTGATCTTTTTTTCATCCCAGATAATGGAAAATACATGGAAATTATCATTCAGAACCCCTTCCGGCAGACTTTTCTTTCCCCCTGCAGTCGCATAGGTTCCATTGTTTGACCAATGCAAGGTACCATGGGTAGTGTTGTCTCTGCCATTGGCATTTCCACCCACCATTTCCATAATGTCAATTTCACCACAGGCGGGCCAGCCGATCTCCGTGATACTTTCTCCAAGCATCCAGAAGGCAGGCCAAATACCTTGACCTTTTGGCAAAACAGCACGGAAATCAATTCTTCCAAAAGTAAAGGATTGCTTGCCTTGCGTCTTCATTCTAGTGGACGTGTAATTCTTGCCACCAAAATTCTCCTCCTTGGCTGTAATGATGAGCATACCATCTTTTACTTCCGCATTTTCACGTCGATAAAACTGCAACTCATTGTTACCCCAGCCACAAAGGGAAGGGCAACCATCCCCAGTTTCAAAGGTCCAGTCTGGGGAGATTGCTTCCTTAAATTCATCACTCCAAACCAAAGTATATCCCTCATATGCCTCTGGGCTTTCATATCCCTCAGTCGGAATTCCCAGCCCAAGAGCCTGTTCGGTGATTTCGATTTGAGTATCTTCAGTTATGAAGTCATCCTCAGTGGTATGCGCTTGTACTGTGATAGTGTAATTACCAGGCGATCTATAGCTGTGGGTAGCCTCACGTCCTTCAGCACGCTGCATATCAGCTTTGGCTTCCCCAAAATCGATTCTAAAGAAATTGACGTCTCTGGCAGAGAAAACGGCTTTCACTTTCCCGTTACCCAACTCCTCCACCTGGACTGTCAGGTCGGATGGAAGGGTAACCCCTTCATCCGATTCCTGTTGTTGACAGCCATTTACCCCAGTAAGGAGTAGAAATACTATTATAATTAACTTCATTCGTTCTCTCATTCTTTAAAATTACTCTGCTGGTACTAATACAAATGACCAGAATATTCCTCCTTCTCCTGAGATATCAATGGTAATTGTCATCTCCTCAGACTCTTCTTGGTAATCTATAATCGTATAAGTTACTGATTGGTTAGCAGTAGGAGGACCTGTTTCGTACTCCCCTCCGTTAAATGCTTTAGGCAAGGCTATAAATGCACCTGTTCCGGTTACAGTAATGGTTGGGTTGCTCTCAGGAGTGCCTTGCTGGAAGGCAAACTCGTGGACACCTGGACCCCAAGCCTCACCTGGAGTTCCCTGCAGATTGTCCACACTTTGACATCCGTCATCTACTCCCATATAGGCCTCACCGTAAATATCTCCCTGAGGATCATACTCGTAGTAACCACCCTCTCCGAAAATGAATAGGTCGTTGAACAAGCATTCACGCTCACTTGAAATATCTGCACCACCAGGATACCACTCATCACTGCCTGGATTTGGACCTACGCCGAAGGCTCCGGCAGCTGGCTTAAGCTTCCAGGCTTTTTGACCGCTTCCGATCAAATCACCCAAAGTAATCGCAACATCTCCCAAATCTGGTTCTGGCTCAGGCTCTGGTTCAGCCCCGCTATCGTAACCTTCAGGGACAAGCCTGATATACCAAGCAAGCCCATTATCGGCCTGGTCAACAAACCTTAGGGACAACTCATTTTCCTCAATATTCACGATCTGGTAAGTTCGCCCACCGGCATAGTAACCTATGAAACCACCATTTGAGATTGTCAATTCAGGATAGGAACCTTCTGGCTCGGCCATGGACCATGATAGACCATCTGGAGCCGTATATGGTGCGGTATAATCACCAACCTCAGAAGCAAATGAACCTGGGAATTCACCAGCTTGAGCGGCGTTGATATACACATTCCCATTTGTTTCCATCACATACCTGAAATCCGCCAAGAAGAAAGTGTATTTGTCATCATACATTCCACCACCTTCTTTTTCAAAAGGTCCAGCCTGATACCACTCAGGAATATCACCCGCACCTGAAGATGGGTTCGGACCTACACCAAAGTGGCCAGACCTTGCAGCATCTATTACCCAAGTCTTCCCCTCAGGGGCATCAACGCCACCAGTTAGCATGTTGTAAAGCGGCTTGTCAAGCAAAAGCGGATCTGTGTTTTCAATCACCACATCTTGGCTGAAGGTAGCACTCCCTCCTTTGTTGAACACAGTCAAAGTAACCGTATAAGTACCCGCCATCGGATAAGTTGCCGTAACATTTCTTCCAGAGGATTGAGCTCCATTGCCAAAATCCCAGTTCATCATGAAAAACTCCTTTGAAGCAGAGAATTGGATGATGTTGTCATTTTCCTCTGTAGACTGAAAGGAAAATTGCGCATCTTCCTCGGTAGGCGGATTTGCCTCCAAGGTATAATCTTCCACGCAGGCTGCCAATGCAATGAAAGGCAACAGGAGAAGCAGATATTTAAAATATTTCTTAATCATTTTTCAGAAAATTAATAGTTAGGATTTTGCTGCCAGTTGCCTCCTGCAAGGTCGATTTCCACCTGAGGGATCGGGAATAGCTCATGCTTGCCTGGGACAAAGCCTTGAATAACATCAGATGCTCTACCAGTTCTTACCAAGTCGAAGAATCGGTAACCTTCACCAGAAAGCTCCAATCGTCTTTCTCTATAGATGTCTTGCAGTAGCTGGTTGCCTGAGCTAGTTATGGCCGGCATGTCAACACGCTGTCTGACTTTGTTAAGCTCGGTTCTGGCTCTTTCGTCATTTCCACTTTGCTGGAAAGCCTCAGCCGCCATCAACAACACATCAGCATAACGGATCACTCTGTAATTCAACGGGCTGGTCAAGTCATCATCAGGAAGACCTCTTTCGTCAAGTCTTTTGATATACTTGTTGTTGAAATAGCCAGTATGTCCACCTGCACCGACAGCATAGGAAATCTCGCCAGCATTTGGTTGGGATGAGATAAAGGCATCAATGTCCAAAATAGTACCTTCTCTCCTAGGATCATTTTCGCTGAAGAAATCGTAAAGATCTTGGGTTGGAAGGTTGTAGCTGTTTCCATCCCCGTAGAAAGGACCAGTGTACTGTCTTACGCCATGAAAACCTACAGCAGGATTGCCTTGAAGACATACGAAGCATCCGTAATCCCCACCTTGTTGGCCAGAATACTGCACAGTAAACACATCCTCACTGTTGTTTTCGTTGATCACATAAAACAGAGTTTCAAAGTCAGGGAAAAGGTCGTAACCCGCCTGGTTTTGACTGATGATTCTATCCAAAGTTTGGGCAGCCTCACTGAACTTGTTTTGGTACAATTGTACCTTCCCTAAAAGAGCAATAGCAGCACCTTTGGTAATTCTACCAATTTCAGCTTGCTGATCAGGTAACACATTGATTGCATCGTTGAGATCTGCTTCCACCTGTGCATAGACTTGTGAACGAGGAGTTCTTTCACTTGCAGAAACTTCAGAAAGTGAAAGTCTTCTGTCCACAATCAATGGTACATCGCCGAAATAAGTTGTCAGCACAAAATGATAATACGCCCTGAGGAATTTGGCCTCAGCTAGGATTTGGTCCTTACCTTCGAAATCGATTTTATCCTTATGCTCAAAGATGTAATTAGCCCTGGCAATACCGGTGTAGTTCCATCTCATGATGTCCCTCAACTCAGTGTTTACGCCCCCATGGGTCATGTTGTCGATTTCGTGAAGTCCCCGACTATCATTCACACTTTCACCTCCAGCAATGGAATTGTCAGAAGCAATTTCCCCAATCCAAATATGCAGGTAGCTAGTTTGAAGTAGGTCATAAACCCCCACCAAAGCCCTTTCGTAATCCTCGGGCGTATCAAAGAAGTTTTCGGCATCCTGAGTATATTCCGGCTCAATGTCCAGAAGGTAATCACAAGAAGTGACCATAATCCCCATTGCCAATATTATGGATAAATATATTTTTCTCATCTCAATTAGAATTTAATGTTTAGACCTCCCATTACTGTTCTGGCTTGCGGATAAATACCGTTGTCAACACCAGCAAAAAGCGGGTTGCCAGCTCCCACATCCGGGTCAAAGCCCATGTAGCGAGTAAGAGTAAACAGGTTGTTGGCAGCTACATAGAATCTTAAGGATGAGATTTTCAGGTTTTCGGTTACTGTTCTAGGAAGTGTGTAACCCAAGGTCACGTTTCTTAATCTTACGAAAGAACCATCTTCCACATAAAAATCAGAGAACACTGTGTTTCTGGTCTGTCCAGTAGTTAATCTAGGATAGGTGTCAGTAGTACCCGGACCAGTCCATCTTTCTAAATTGTAAGAAAGCATGTTGGCATAAGGCTGCTGACGCTCATAGTTTCTGATGATGTCCTGTCCAAGTGCTGCATAAACATTGGCAGAAAGATCAAAGCCCTTGAAATCCATTGCCATATTGAAGCCCATGATCACATTAGGAATTGGTGAACCGATCATGGTTCTGTCGGAATCATCCCCGAAATTGATTTGACCATCTCCGTTTTGGTCGACGAATCTAAGATCACCTGGTCGAGCTCCGGGTTGGGCAACGGAACTAGAAGCAATTTCCTCTTCTGATTGCCAGATACCGTCGGTCTGGTATCCTACGAAGTAACCGATTGGATAACCAACCTCAAATCGGGTAGCTACACTCCCGCCCACTCCAAATGGAGCACCTGGAATAAAGTCTAAACCTGTAGGCACGCTTGTTACTTTGTTATCAAGGAAAGTCACGTTGTAATCCAACCTGATGTTAAGACCGGATGCTCTTCTCAGGTCATATCCTAGCTCCAATTCGATCCCTCTGTTTCTAACATTACCGGCATTGATCACAGGTGGGAACCCACCGGCACCATAAGAGCCAAGCAAGGCAGATACTTCAGGCTGGAACAAAAGGTCTCTGGTATTTTTGATGAAGTAGTTTGCGGTGAAATCTATCCCACCGAAGAAGGTTGCATCTACACCAAAGTTTGTCTGTTCGGTGGTTTCCCACTTCAAATCAGGATTGCTTGTAGTACCGATAGCGGCACCGTTGACAATAAGATCATTGAAAACATAACTCGCTTGACCATTCAATAGGCCTCTATAGCGGAACAGCCCAATCTGATCATTTCCTGAAAGTCCATAACTGGCTCTAAACTTCAAGAAATCGATAGCACCTGACCCAAAAAAGTCTTCTTCAGAGATTATCCAAGCAGTAGAGATGGATGGGAAATAACCGATTCTGTTGTTGGCTCCAAAGTTTGAAGAACCATCTCTTCTTACGATTCCAGAAATAAAATATCTTTGCTTGTAATCATATTCAGCTCTGGCAAATACTGAAGTTAATCTTTGTCTGGTTTGGAATGAACCTACGTTGTTCAAAAATCCTCCAGCAGCTTGGTTTGCTGAAATGTCAGCCAAGGCAGGATCGTTGTTTGGTATATTGAAACCAACACCACTTAGCCCCATACTGCGATTACCTATATAGGAAACCCCCGCTGTACCTCTTACTCTATGATCCTCGTCGAAGGTCTCAGCGTAATTCAAAAATGCCTCAAGATTGTAATCAAAGAATGTGTTTCTGGCCTCAGACACGTTTGCACCTCTTTCGATTTCCAATTCACCGATATTCAGAATAACCGGATCCAAATTGGCATTTCGAGCTGTGTTAGGAGCTTTACCTGTACCGTACCAAACCAATGGATTGAAGTTTTTGGTATCTACTAAAGCGTAGTTATAACCTGCTCTACCTACAGCTGTAAACTTGTCGTTGATCTCATAGGAGATTTCCTCCTTACCCACAATTTTGTTTACCCAAGCATCATTGTAGGTATTAGCCATCTGAGCTAATGGGTTGATGATGTCGTTTACATTGTCAAGATATGAGTATCTCCCATCAATCCTAAGAGGCTCGGTTGGATAGGCATTGACCGTATTGTAAAGGACCGAGCCTATACCTCCTTGCGGAATGGTGGAACTTTGCTCATGCGTGTAAAGCAATACGTTGGTAAGCCTCACTCTAGGCGCTAGTTCAGTAGTGAAGTTGATTCTGGCATTGTATCTTTCAAAATTGGCTTTTGGACCACCCACAATACCTTCTTGAGCAAAATAAGATCCTCCTATTGAATAGCTTGACTTAGCTGTACCACCTGTCACAGACATGTTATATTCCTGAATTGGCGCTTCAGCAAATACGGCGTTTTGCCAATCAGTACCCAATCCTAAATTGGTATTCCCAAAAGGAAGTGGTTGACCACCTGCTGCAAATGCCTCATTTTTGAGTATGGCATACTCTCTGGAATTCAACAAATCGAGTTGGCGTGCTGTAGATTGCACACCGTAATAGGCACCTACATTGAAGGATGGCTTGGAGTTAACTGCTCCTTTTTTGGTTTCAATCAAGATCACACCGTTGGCAGCTCGTACTCCATATATACCGGCAGTACCATCCTTAAGAACGTTTACTGACTCAATATCATTTGGGTTCAAAGCGTTCAAGCCCTCTGCGTCATAAATTACCCCGTCGACAAGGATCAAGGGGTTGTTTTGACCTGATGTACTGACACCCCTTATACGTATGTTTGAGGTTCCCCCTGGAGCACCAGAGTTAGTGGAAATATTCACTCCGGCGATTTTACCCTGAAGGGCTTGATCCACACGTGGCATGTTCATTTTCTCAATACTTTCCCCTCTTACCTGGGAAGTTGCTCCTGTAAGTTCTTTTTTCTTGGCCGTACCGTACCCCACTACGACCACCTCATCAAGAGAAGAAACATCAGAATCCATTTCCACATCTATAGTAGTGGAAGAACCAACCGTTCTGGTAACGGTGGTAAAGCCGATAAAGCTAAACCTCAATTGATCTCCTTGGGAAGCATTTATATTATACCTTCCGTCAAGATCAGTGACCGTACCAACGGTGCTGTTTACTTTTAAGACACTCACGCCCGGGAGCGGTTCCCCGGTTTCGTCAGTGACTGTGCCAGATATTGCAATCGTTTGCGCCCAAAGGCTACAATTGATGCACATGGCAAGACAAAACCATAAAATTTTTTTCATGCGGTAAATTTTGGATTTATGAAATAATCCCCGAAATCAAATCATTTACCGCCCCACCGCAAAAAAAACAGTTACAACAATACTACATCAACCCCTCTTTTTCCTTTTCACAAAAACACATCATTTTGTCCTAAAATCCAGCTTAAATTAATTTATTGGCTCTTTTTCAGTTTAATAGAGACCCTAACTTTACAGCTCATATCACTACATCATGAAAAAATTACTACTTTAGTCCTCTTAATCCGCCAAAATGAAGTATTCGTTAATTCTATTCCTTTTCTTAACATTAAATTTTTCTGCCTCAGCCCAAAATCTGGGTCTCCCCTTCTCTAAATATTACTCAAGCGAAGAGTACCAAGGGGGCATTCAAAATTTTTCCATTGCCCAGAGTGAAACAGGACTTATCTATGTGGCAAATAACTTTGGACTCCTAGAATATGATGGTACCACCTGGAGGCGGTACTCCTTGCCCAACAGTACCAAAGTAAGAGATGTTGTTATTGATGATTCAGGAAAAATTTTGACGAGTGGCCAGGCGGATTTTGGCTATTTTTCTCCAGACCGAAAGGGTAATCTGGAATTCTTTTCCTTGATAGAAAAGATTCCTTCTAAGCTTCAAAATGTCAATGAGGTCTGGAAAATCTTCAAAGTCCACGATCGCATCTACTTTTGTACAGTGGAACACATCTTTATTTTCAACCATAACTTTGATTATATAGGAAACATTGAAAGTGATGGTGCCTTTGAAAGCTATCACATCACTGGAAATCAAATCTATATAAATGATTCCTATAAAGGAATTCATGTTATTGGAAAAGATAATTTAATACCCATGCCGAATGGTCAGAAACTTGCAGGATCCATTCTCTCAGGAGTCATTTCCCTTTCCCAAGACCAGCGACTGGTTTTCACTAGAGATGAGGGGATTTATTTACACACTGCCTCCAGTCTCAAAAAATGGAAATATCAATTACCGAGAAACTCTAAAATCAACAAGGTTTTTCGACTGAAGGAAGGAAGCATCGCTGTCGGCACACAAAATGACGGCATGTATCTCATCCATGAACTGGAAGGCATCACCCAGCACCTTCATAAAGGTAACGGAATACAGAACAACACAATCCTCTCCTTTTTCGAAGACATAGGTGGCAACTTGTGGATGGGTCATAATAATGGTATTACCCTACTCGAATTGAACCTGCCTTTCAGGAAAATAGACCAGTTTTCAGGCTTAGAGGGGACGGGTTACGATGCGCATATGGCACAGGGAAAATTGTATTACGGCACCAATGATGGCGTTTATATGCAAAGCTTGGAAAAGCCTCAAGGTAATGTCACTGCCCTTCCCAAAACCGATGGGCAGGTTTATTGGATTTCAGACCATCAGGGTGAGTTGCTGGTAGGGCATAACGATGGAGCATTAATTTATAAAGGTGACCAATTATCCAAAATCCAAGAAACAAGTGGTATTTGGAATTTTCAACCTTTGAAAAACCATCCCAATCTGGTTCTAAGCGGAGGTTACAACGGGTTATTTCTTTTTGAAGAGCACAATGGAGAACTCAAGTTTAAAAAGAAGCTGGGGGAGTTCAGTGAAAGTTCCAGAATTGTGGAGCAGGATGAAGATGGGACTATTTGGATGGCACATGGTTATAAAGGTGTATACAAGTTGCAGTTGGATGAAAATCTGGATAATTTGACCGTTCAACATTTTGGCCAAGAGCAGGGATTGCCCTCAAATCTGCTCAACGGTGTGTGGAAAATCAACAATCGCATCGTATTCACAACCGAAAACGGGATCTATACATTTAACTCTTCTAGCGAAAGTTTCGAAAAAGACGGAATGTTCAGCGCCTATTTTGATGAAGGCACAGTAATCACCAGCATGGCTGAAGACCCTTTGGGCAATATTTTTTATATAGCCAGTCAGGAAGTGGGGGTTTTGGAAAAGCAGATAAACGGCGGATATCTAAAAAATCATCAGGTCTTCAACAAAATCAAACCCTTACTAAATGACGACCTACAGAACCTAGCACTCATTCAATCGAATGAAGTGCTCTTTGCTGCCAAGGAAGGGTTTATTTGGTACAGGCTAGACCAAAACAAACCTGCTTCCCCAGCCTACCCGACTTTGATCCGGTCGATTTATCTCACTAACCCTGTCGATTCGCTAATTTTCAACGGCAATTATGGAACGGTAGAAAATGAGACCATCATTTCCTACCCATATGAAAATGGCAACATTAGATTTGAGTTCAGTAATCCAGTACCAAACCAAGAAAATTCCACACAGTTCCAGGTTTGGCTGGAAGGGCTCGAAAATGAATACGGAGAATGGTCACCCAGACGGGATCGCTCCTACACCAACCTAAAGGAAGGGGATTATATCTTTCATGTTAGAAGCAAGAATCTGTACGGAGAGCTTGGCGAGGAAGCTAGATTTGCTTTTACCATTCTACCGCCCTGGTACCGCTCCTCATGGGCTTATATCCTTTACGGGTTGATAGCAATTTCTGGAATCTACTCATCCTATCAATGGATCGAAAAGCGCAATAAACTCAAAACAGCCAAAATAACTTCCGTTCAAAGACAGGCTTTGAAGCAAAAGGAAATGGCCCTTAAGGACTCTCAAGCCGAAATCGAAAGGCTCCAAACCGAAAAGCTTGAAAACCAGATTCAAAGCAAAAACAAGGAGCTAGCCTCAGCCACTATGCACCTAATCAACAAAAACGGTTTTATCAACCATTTAAAAACTGGAGTGACTTCTGTAATCAAGAAAACCAAAAACCAGGAGGTAAAGCACGAGTTGGAAAAAGTGGTCCAAAGCATAGAAAAGAACATCGCAGCTGATGCGGACTGGGAGCAGTTTGAGATTCATTTTGATCAGGTTCATGGTGATTTCTTGCAGCGTTTTAAAAAAAGGTATGAAAATCTCAGCCCTCAGGAAATCAAACTTAGCGCCTACTTGAGGATGAACCTTTCCTCCAAGGAGATTGCCAACTTGATGAACATTTCTACCAGAGGAATTGAGATTGCCCGCTATAGATTGAGGAAAAAGCTGCAATTGGAAAGGTCAGAAAACCTACAAGAATTCATTCTCAAGTTTTGAGTTTAGGTGGTATGGTGAAAAAGATAGTCGGAATTATTAACTTGCCACTTCAAAAATAACGGCTAAATGAACAACAACGACATACTTCGCGCCATTCGGTACGCATTCGACTTCAATGATGATAAAATGATGAGCTTTTTGCCCTTGGCGGTTATGACGCATCCAGATCCGAAGTCAGCGATTGGATGAAAAAGGAGGATGACGAAGCTTTTATACCTTTATACGATAAGGATCTGTCCGCCTTCCTTAATGGCCTTATCATCGATAAACGTGGAAAGAAGGATGGTGAGCAACCTAAACCAGAGAAAAACCTTAACAATAACCAGGTATTCAGAAAGCTAAAAATAGCCCTTGAGCTAAAAGACGAGCATATCCTGGAGATCCTCATGCTCGCAGATTTCCGCTTCAGCAAGCATGAACTGTCAGCCCTCTTTAGAAAACCCACCCAAAGTCAATACCGAGACTGCAAGGATCAGGTATTGAGAAATTTTCTTAGAGGATTGCAGGTTAAATTGAGAGGGTGAAAAAGCACCCTATCTCACCAATGTTGCCAAGCCATTCTCCACATCCTCTGCCAGTTCACGGATCGAACGGGTTTGGAGGAGTTGGGTGAGGTCGTCACGGATGGCCTTGAAATCTTTGTGGATGGGGCAAGGGTTGGTTTCAGAGCATTGCTTTAACCCAAGGGCACAACCTTTAAATATCCCATCCCCATCAATAGCTACCACTAAATCGATGAGCTTGATCTCTTCCTGCTCCTCGTCTATGTAGAACCCTCCATTCGGCCCCTTAGCTGAACTTATGATGTTCAACCTTGCAAGGGATTGCAAAACCTTTGCCGTAAAAAACTCCGGTGCATCGATCTCCTTACAGATATCCTTTACACCCATTTTGAGACCTTTATTACTTTGGCCCCATATATAAATTACGGCGCGTATGCCGTATTCTGCTGCTTTTGAAAACATATTCTTTCTAAATATTTTGGCCCAATCAGATTAAACTGTGCCGATAATTACATTATTCCCAGAACCGGTCGCTCCAGGTATCCTCAACTTTTCTATGAATAAAAGCTAGTTTTTCTTCCAGCTCCTCGAGCTTATCTTCTGGAATTACTTGCTGTATATGTTCAAAAAGTTCGCGCTCCTCAAAGCGGATATGCTCTTCTAGCTTTTCTGCGAAGTCACTAAGCTCCTCACCTACACCTTTAGGAAGGTTATTTATCCCTTCAACTTTTGTCCTCAAATCCTTATGCTGCCTTTCGGCCACCGTTCGCATAGGATGATCTTCATCTAAAAAGGTGAATATGTACTTTTCTTCAAGCTCGAAATGAGGTTCCAAATGCTCAGCAAAGAAATACTCCAGATATCGAACAATCCTTTCTTTCTCAAAGCCAACATTAAGGCCTTTTTTTATTTTCCAAGAAAGTAGCAAACCAAAATGGTGATCCCTACTCAATGGAACCAATGCGGCATGTCTCTTCAACGGCTTACCCATATTTACCTTTATTTAGATATTGGCAAATATAAACATATTTCGGATATTTTTATCCCTTAATAAGTTCAACGTACTGGATTTTTTAAACCTACATTATTTTTATATTTTTGGTATATATGACATAGGTCATAGTTTCGCTTTTTGAGTCTACCTATTTTGAACAAAACTTTTAACCTATGGGCCGACTTCCCAAATTTAAGCGGTTTATGTTCCGCTACTCCTTGATCCCCCCAAGAAAATGGCGACCCGCTGCTACTATTTTGGTGGCTGCAATCATAGGTCTGGGGTTATATATGGTCAAACTTAGCAATGCTGCTTCCTACCTTTCGGATGACCCTCAGGCCTGCGTCAATTGCCACGTGATGACCCCTCAATACATTACCTGGAACCACAGCGCCCATCGGGAAGTGGCCCATTGCAATGATTGCCATGTGCCTCATGATAATGCATTTAATAAGTATTATTTCAAAGCCATGGACGGGTTGTACCATTCAGCCATTTTTACGCTACGAGCCGAACCAGAGGTAATAAAGGCGAGAGAGCCTTCAGTGGAAGTAATCCAAAATAACTGCATCAGATGTCACACGACTCAGGTTACGGATGCTAAAATGGCAGGCTTTGTCGAGGATCATCATGCCAAGCGAACTGATAGACTCTGCTGGGAATGCCACCGAGAGGTGCCTCATGGAAGGGTCAAAAGTCTTTCCTCAGTGGGCCACCAGATTGAACCAATCCGGGCCCATGCTCCCTCCGACTTACAAATTGTCCCCAAATGGCTAAGGGATACCATGAAAGGAAAAAATAAAAGAAACACTCCGTCCACATCTAAATAAGTTTTAAAATGAGAAATTGGATTCTTTTCATCGGCACCATCGTAGTCGTGTTCCTCCTGGCCATGCTGGCCTACACGATTATGGACAGAAAAACTGAGGCCAGATTTGCCTATCAGCCCAAAGTGGCCATAGATGGCATTGAGCCAAGAGATTCAATATGGGGCCTCAATTACCCAAGACAGTATCAGTCCTACCAAAGAACTGCCGATACCACTTTTACTAGTAAATACAATACCAGTGCTCTTCGAGATGCCCTCGAAGAGCAACCCGAAATGGTAATTCTTTGGGCTGGTTACGCATTCAGTAAAGGATACAACGAGCCTCGCGGCCATGCATATGCGGTGCACGATGTACTTCATTCTGTCCGAATCGGCGCCCCTATGGAGGCTGGAGAAGGTGTGATGCCAAGTACCTGCTGGACCTGTAAAAGCCCGGATGTTCCAAGGCTTATGAGCGAAATGGGTGTAACTGAATACTACAGCAAAAAGCTTTCGGATTTGGGTCCAGAGGTGATCAATCCAATTGGTTGTGCAGATTGCCACAATCCGGAAACGATGAACCTTACCATCACTCGGCCTGCCCTAATCGAGGCATTTAAAGCCATGGGCAAGGATATCAATGACGCCACCCACCAGGAAATGCGCTCCTTAGTGTGTGCTCAGTGTCACGTGGAATACTATTTTGATAAGGACAAGCCTGGAAAAGAAGGAGCACAATACCTGACTTTCCCTTGGAAGGATGGTATGGACGTAGAATCCATTGAGGCATATTTCGACAACATCGATTTTGCAGACTGGATTCACCCGATGAGTAAAGCTAGGATGCTAAAAGCTCAGCACCCCGACTATGAAATATTTTCAATGGGTGTACATGCTAAAAGGGGCGTAAGCTGTGCTGATTGTCACATGCCCTACAGAACCGAAGGCGGACAAAAATTCACAGATCACCACATCGGTTCTCCCTTGAACAATGTCGAAAACAGCTGTTTCGTGTGTCACCGAGAAAAAGTGTCGGATCTTGTAAACGATGTGTATGAGCGCCAGCGAAAAATCAAGGAAGGAACAAATAAACTTAGAAGACTGATTGCAATGGCCCACTTTGAAGCCGAAAAAGCTTGGGAACTCGGGGCTACCGAGGCTCAAATGAAGGATATCCTAACCGGAATCAGACATGCCCAATGGAGATGGGATTATGCCGTGGCTTCCCACGGAGCGGCATTCCACGCCCCACTTGAAACTAGCCGGATTGTAACTTCTGCCACTGACATCATTCAGGAAACCAGAATCAAATTGACTAGAGTTCTTGCAAATTTTGGGCACAATGAACCAGTTAATACACCAGATTTGAACAGCAAAAGTGCATTGCAGGCCTATATTGGTATTGATCTAGAGAAAGAGACCGAAGCAAAAGGCAAATTCCTAGAACAGGTAGTACCTAGATGGTTAAAAGAAGGAAAGGCTAGAGAGGCTCAAAAGGAAGTAAAAGTACTCAGCAGTAAATGATATAAAACCAAGGAAATAAGGCACTTGTAAATTTTGTATATTTACTTGTAATTCAAGCTTTTATACTAAAAAAAATCCTTTTTCCTTTTAAATATATCAAGGTTATGAAAAAATTATTAACCATCGGATTGGTCATGATAATGATGCTTTCCTACCACAGCGCAATGGCCCAATTTAGTATTGATGGGCAGTACATTATCCGGGGTGAATTTCGTAACGGATTTGGAAGGCCTATCGCCGAAGGTGAAAACCCGGCGGCTTTCATCGCGCACCGAGCCAGGCTTCAGGCTAGTTACCGACTTGATGGTTTTAATTTTTTCATGAGCGTACAAGATATCCGTACCTGGGGAAACACGTCTCAGGTCAAGCTAACAGATAATTTTTTATCTGTACATGAAGCCTGGCTTGAGGCAGACCTAGGGCCATTGTGGAAGATCAAGCTTGGTCGTCAGGAGTTGAATTATGACAATGCTAGGTTTTTGGGTAACCTGGACTGGGCACTTCAGGCCAGAGCACATGATTTTGCTCTTGTAAAATACGAGAAGGAGGACATAAAATTCCATTTTGGTGGTGGCTTTAATCAGGAGTCAATGTTTCTGTTTGAAAACACCTATGTGGTACCTAATCAATATAAAGCCGCCCAAATGGCTAGGTATGAAAACAAAATCGGCGATTTCCATTTTTCGGCCTTATTATGGAATGATGGAAGGCAATTTTGGACGGTGGAAGATGGTGAATTTTCCACCACCGGAGTGGATTTCCGCCAAACCATTGGTCTACCTACCCTGAGGTATCAAATGGGAAATACGACCTTTTCGGGATATTACTATCACCAGTTGGGAAGAGACAGGAATGGTGTGCAAAGAAGAAGGATCAATGCTTACAATGTAAGTGCCCAGGTAACCCAGCAGTTTGACATAGACAATGAAGCAGGCCGTAGATTTAGACTCGTGGGTGGATTTGAAATTCTTAGTGGTGGTGTGGATTCTACGACCAATAATGCCTATACCCCATCCTACGGTACCAACCACCTATTCAATGGATACATGGACTTATTCTATGTAGGGGGAGCCCACGAAAACAATGTTGGCCTACAGGATTATTTCCTAAGAGGCCGGTACGATTTCAATAATAGGTTCTTTCTCCAGGGCGATATTCATTTGTTCTACTCATACTCCAGCGTGTTTGGCCCCACTATTTCGCCTGAGCCCTTGAGTAACTTCATGGGAACCGAACTTGACTTAAGCTTTGGGTATGTTTTCACAGATGCAATTTCCCTTCAGGGAGGATACAGCCAATTTTTCTATACAGACACTTTCCGTGCAGTACAAGGCAATAGAAATTTAAGAGATACACAAAACTGGGCTTATCTGATGATGATCTTTAGGCCAACGATGAAAAATAAATTTATAGGAATATTACTGTAGGAAGAATGAGGTTTGTGAAGTTAGTGTTTTCCACCAAAATCACCTTGGTGCTGTTGATTGCTTTTGCCGGTAGTATGGCTTGGGCAACTTTCATAGAAAATGACCATGGAACCGCCGTCGCTCGAGGGCTGGTGTACGATTCCTGGTGGTTTGAGATTATCATGATATGGCTTGCCATTAATTTTCTAAGCCACATTCAGCATTACAAATTATTCAGCGCCAAGAGGTGGCCAATTGGGTTGTTTCATATTGCTTTTGTGATCACTATCATTGGTGCGGGGATCACCAGGTATATGAGTGAAGAAGGTATGATTCACATCCGCGAGGGAAATGCAGAAAACACCTTTTGCACCACTGCCCACTACCTTCAGGTCAAAAGACATGATGCTGACAAGGCCAACAGTTTTGAGAAACCGGTAACCCTGATCAGTCATAATTTCAAACCTCAAACCCACAAGGTTTCTTTCAACGAGCCTAATTTTAAGTTTACCTTTGAGGATTATATTGTCGGGGCAAGGGAAGAATTTGAACCTGGAGATAATACCTATATAGGTCTTGCTGTGGCAGTGGGTGAAGGTAGAGAGGACTATCTCATCAATCCCGGCCAAACGGTAAAGCTAAAAGGTTTTGAATTGGGGACCACTATGGACTCAGAAAGTCCGGTTAAGATCTTCCGCACGGATTCCAGTTGGGTTATTCAAACCGATATCCACCTGCAAGTCATGGATATGACCACCCAGCAGATTGGCGTCATGCATGCTGGAGAAACACAAAAGATAAGATACCGCTCCCTTTATCAGTGGGATGCGGGTGCGTTTATTGTTAAATCAATAGAAGAGAATTCCGAATTACATTACGGCCCCGAGCCAGATCCTCAAGTTGCCAAAAACAGAGCTGATATAATCAAGATCGGTGTGCGTGACCAAGATGACCAAATCATTTCAAATGCCTATGTTAAACTTACATCCCTTAATCCAAGTTGGCATTCATTCGATTACAATGGCCAGCAGTTTAGTTTCGCATACGGTCCTAAGGCGATTTCCTTCCCTTTTGACCTTTATCTCAATGCCTTTGAACTGGATCGCTATCCTGGTAGCCAAAGCCCGGCAAGTTACGCCAGTGAAGTAATGGTACGGGACAATGGAGAGGAATTCCCGTATAGGATATTCATGAACAACGTGCTGGATTACAGAGGCTATAGATTTTACCAATCCTCCTATGACACCGATGAAATGGGAACAGTGCTTTCGGTCAATCAAGACAGACCGGGAACCTACCTAACCTATTTCGGCTATTTCTTGATGACCATCGGGATGTTTATGACCCTGTTTGTCAAAGGCAGCAGATTCCAAATGCTGAACACAAAACTTGGAACCTTGAGGAAGAAAGCAATGGTACTTCTACCCATATTTATCCTCAGCCTTGCAAGTTTACAGTCGCAAACAATTACGCCTACCGTTGCTCCTGAGAGTATCGTTCCAGTGGAAGTTGCCGATGAATATGGCAAACTGATCGTGCAGGATTTGGATGGGCGGATGAAGCCCCTCAATACACTCGCCAATGAGATCGTCCGTAAAATCGCCGGGAAATCCTACGTGGATATTCCAACGGATGCAGGGACAGAGAGATTGACTGCTGAGCAGTTTTTGCTGGCCATACAATTGGATCCGGTTAGCTACAGCCATTTGCCGATTATTAAAATTTACAAGGAAAAATCACTCCATGCTTTTGCAGCTTTGGATTTGGATCCGACTGATAAAATCAGCTTCAGAGATTTCTTAACTGATGAGGGGGAGTACAGGCTATATGATTTGGTTGAAATCGCCAACATGCTAAAGCCAGCGGAAAGAAATGAAGGGCATAAAGAATTGCTCAAAACCGATGAGCGCTTCAATATCTTCTATGCCTTGCTGACTGGTGATTTTCTCAGGATTTTTCCAAATAAACTGGACCAAAACAACACGTGGTTTACCAGCCAGCAGCATCAGCAAGGCTTTGAGGAAGAAGATGCAATCTTCGTCAAAAACATTACTCCGCTTTTTCTTAACGGAGTCAAAAAAGGTTTGGAAGAAAACAAGTGGGAAGAAGCCTACGAGGCGCTCAATTACATTAATGTGTTTCAGCAGTATGCAGGTAAAGAGGTCTACCCAAGTGAAAACCTGATCATGGCAGAAGTCCTTTACAACAGACTTAACCTGGGTACAAGGATGTTTGGTCCATTCTGGCTGCTGGGGATTTGCATGCTGATGCTGGGAATTACCATGCTTTTCAAAGAAAACAAGCCTATGAACATAGCCTGGAATGTGGGCAATGTGATGGGCTGGATAGGACTTTTGGTCTTTACTTTCCACCTCGGATTGAGATGGTACATTGCCAAGCATCCGCCATGGAGCGATGGCTTTGAAATGCTAGTATTTGTGGCTTGGGGTGTGCTTTTCTTCGGACTGCTATTTTCCAACAAGTCAAAGTTTACCATTCCTTTAGGACTTCTTTTTGCAGGAACCCTCCTATTTGTAGGCTTCCTGGATTGGCTGAATCCTGAGATTACCAACCTGATGCCTGTTCTCCACTCCTACTGGTTGAAAATCCACGTGGCGGTGATTGTAAGTGGCTATGCACCTTTAGCCCTTTCGGCTATAATTGCACTTCTAAGCTTGATGCTTTTGATATTCAAACCTGTAAGTCCAAAAGCCAAATGGTGGCTCAGCATGCAGGAGCTGAATGTGGTGAACGAAATGTCCATAACTATAGGTCTTTTCCTGCTGACCATTGGGACCTTCCTTGGGGGCGTTTGGGCCAATGAAAGCTGGGGACGCTACTGGGCCTGGGATCCAAAAGAGACTTGGGCTTTGATCTCGGTGATCATTTACGCAGCAATTCTGCACCTGAGATTGATCCCCCCGTTGAAAAATAGCCTCCTTTATAATTTGGCCAGTCTTTGGGGCTTCTCCACTATCATCATGACCTCATTTGGGGTAAACTATTACCTTTCTGGTTTGCACTCCTATGCCGCTGGAGATCCTGTACCGGTGCCAAATTGGGTTTATTATATTGTAGCTGTGCTGTTGGTGATTTCAATATTAGCGTGGTGGAAATATAAGAAACTGACGCAGGAGGAGAAGAAAAGATTGGTAGTATAACGGGAGTATCAAGTAGGCATCAAGCGTGTATGAAGCGTCTATAGCCCAACCATGACCCAACCTTCACCCAACACTGACCCAACCCTCACCCAAGGTTTTGTTGGGTGAGGGTTAGGTTGAAGTTGGCTTGAGGTTGGGTTTTAGTACCTTTATCAACCAACCATATAACTATGAAACATTCCTTTACTTATCTCATCACTTTCCTCTTCCTTTACTCTTGTTCGGAAGCAGAAAATAATGCCTCAAACAATGACCATCAGGCTATCACTGAAATGAGCAAGGCAAGAGCCAAAGCTTTTAATAATGGTGATGCCAAAACAATTGCAAGCCACTTCACTGATGATGGAGTTTTGATGGCTCCAGGTGAGGAGGTTGCCATAGGTACTGAGGAGGTGGAAGCCTATTATGCCAAAATCTTTGAGGAATATGAAGCGGAACTGGACAGCTGGTATGAAGAAATTGAAGTTTCCGGAGATTTAGGGTTTGCCCGAGGTGAAGCAAGGGTTACCTTAATTGACAAAACTTCAGGCGACACGACCCAAAGCAGTTCCAAATACCTCAACATTGTGAAAAGACAGTCGGACGGGACATGGAAGACCAGTCATGATGTGTGGAATGATAATTAAGATGGAAGACCGGAGACTGTAGCCGCAGGACAGGATATAAAAAGAACCGTGATTCAAGGAGCCACGGTTCTCTGCTTTCAATTAGCCTTATGAAAATTTAATTTTTTAATGTCACCTTTTTGTTAATCATAGCAAACAACGTTTGGCCATAGACCTTCCATATCAACACCAATGCCATCAACCCAAACATGCCTAATACCGTCCAGCCATTTACTACGCCAAAACTTTGTCGGACTTCCGTGTATTTAAGGGTCGCAGCTAACATTCTTCCTGCAAGGGTCACTTGAAATAGCACCCACCCATACCATAAAATTGGATGGTAGATGGTTTCAGTTGAAAACCGGATTTTCGGATGGAAATGCGGGCCAGGTCAAACTTGATCAGCAACACATTTTAAAGAAGGACAGAGTTGCCAGGCCGATATTTAATATCACGCCATTCACCCTGCTAGATTATCCTGGACATACAGCCTGCATCCTTTGGTTTGCAGGCTGTAATATGAGATGTCTGTATTGCTACAACCCCCAAATCGTGACGGGAAAAGGCAAACTGTATCTTGCCCAAGCGCTAGATTTTATCTATTCTAGGAGAACATTGCTTGACGGAGTGGTTTTTAGCGGAGGTGAATGTACCCTTCACAGTGACTTGCTACCATTAGCAAGGATCATAAAAACCTTTGGGTTGAAAATCAAAATTGATACGAACGGAGCGTTACCTTCGCGAATTAACCAACTATTGGAAGAAAGACTAATTGATTATGTGGCTTTGGACTTCAAGTCTCTACCAAAGAATTTCCAGCACATAACTGGTTCCAATTTATTTCAGCAATTTGAGAACTCATTGATGTTGCTAATCAATTCCCGTATTGAATTTGAAGTGAGGACTACTGTACATTCGGAGCTAATTGACAGGGAGGAAATCAAGCGTATGGTTAGCTATCTGGAAAAAATTGGATACAGAGGTATCTACTATATACAGCAATTCAAAACCGATACCGATACGATTGGTAAAATGGGCAGATCTTCTACTTTGCAGGATCTAAGGAGCCTTTCGACTCCAAAAATTGAAGTGGTGGACAGGTGATTTATTTAGCCAGATAAATGGATAGCTTGTCATACCATCTTTCACCTTTGTAAAAATGATAAAGCACCTTTGCCAGCTCAGCCTGATATTTTTTGGAGGTGACCATCAAGTTACACTTGGTCTGGGTGGCGTATGACCAAAAGTCAGCGATCTTTCTAAAATTGAACTTGATGAAAAACGTTTCGTCAAAATGTTCATTTATCAATGTCACCAATTCCTTTTCCTCCGACAGTTTTGATTTGGGTATAAAGCTGGGGGAAATGATGGTCGCTTGACTAGATTTGAGACGTGGGTTAAAAAGCTTGATAAAGTGTTTAATGATCTGAGCCGACCCTTCACTTCCGTCATAATGGAAAAGGACTTTCTCAGTATTCACCTCATGGTCAAAGAGCAGCAATGGGGTATCACAAGGATTCTTCTCCAGCTCTCTAGGCTTGTCCATGTTATGCAGCCATTCCAATACTTGCGGGAGATTAGCCGTGATCAGAGTAGGGTTTTCGCCACTCTTCACATCACCACTCTTAGGATCGAATTCCCTCAGGATAGACTCCAGCTCGTGGAACTTGAGGATATTTTCAGGAATTTCGAATTGAAGTGCTGTTTCTGCTATCGTCGCCATATCTCTTAATGTTTATGCAAATCTACTGTGGGAATGCAAAAAGTATTATGACAATTACTCGTATGAAAAGTGATTATTGTCAGTTTTTAAAGCAGTTATTGATAAAAATCCGCCACTTTCGAAAGGGTTTTTTTATCCAAAACCAGAATGTATTTTCCTTGAAGTGCAATGAGCTTATCTTTTTTGAATTCAGATAGTAGCCGGATGATGGTCTCCGTGGCAGTACCCACCAGGGAGGCAATCTCCTCGCGACTCAGCACAATTTCTATTTTCTCCCCTTTTTCGCCTTTCACTCCAAAAGTGTTCACCAGTTTCAGCAGCACATAAGCTAGGCGTTCCCTTATTGATTTTTGATTAGCATCTGTAAGCCTTTCCTCCATATTGCCGATATCCCGGCAGATGCTTTCAGTGACCTTGTAATGAAAATTCACGTCTTTTCGAAGTACATCCATGAAGGCTTCCTTTGGAATAAAGCAAACCCGAGCATCCTTGATAATGGTGGAGGTGGAGGAATACACATCATCGCTAAGCAGTGAAGTATAACCCAGAAAATCTCCCTCTTTGGCCAAATGGATGAGTTGTTCTTTGCCGTTAGAAGCCGCTTTGACCGTTTTGACCACTCCGGATCTCACGCAGAAAATCCCAAGTGGCTTGGTGCCTTCATAAAAAAGCGTCTGTCCTTTTTTATGGGAAATCATGTTCTTGGCAGCCGAAATTTTCTTCAACTCCTCCTCTGTCAGGTTAGCAAAAAGGGATAATTTTCTGCTTAGACAGATCTCACAGGCTTCTTTGGGATCTCTCATCGTTTGATTGGTTATTAGGGTTTATTCAATTTGCCTCTAGTATAAGGTCAAAATTTACGGTTACTTCATCTTTGACTCTCACCGCACCTAGAAATTTTACAGGTGGATCGATTTGGAAATCAGAGAACTTAAAGGTTTGCTCTCCAGTAAGCTTTTTCTTGCCATTTCCGGGATCTTTTAGCTGACAAGTAATGGGAAATTGGTTGGCCACCCCAGCTAGGGAAATCTCAACTTTGCCTTCAAACTGCTCCTTGGATCTGTTTTTGGGATTTTGCTGAAGGCTGATAAACCTGATCTTAATTTCAGGATAATCGTCTGCTTGCACGGTTTTGCGGAAATCCTTAGTCATGATGTTGTTGGCACAATCGAAGTTGTTGGCCTTCATCACGATCTCACCAGACCAGATGAGGTTTTGTGCCCCTTGTATATCATTGGCAAATAGCACATCATTACCTGAATAGTCGACAGACACACAATAGAAAGGAGTCACATTAGTGGAACCGTTGATTTCCAGCCGGCTGTCTTCCGAAACCTTCCACTTAGCTGTCTCGATGGAGCCAGTTGGCATCATTACAGCCTGTCCAAGAATCAAGATAAGTATGAATAGCTTTGCCATGGTTTCTACACTTTTTATTCAATAATAATATTATAAAAAAGTGAACTGGTTTTTTCAGGAACAGCAAATCCTCCGGTAAGAGAGGTTGCACTTGTTTTCCAAAAGGAAAATAGAAGTGGAGACCTTATGTCCCCACCTCTGATGAATTGTTAAAAACTTATTGCAGCTTCTATGTTTACCCCATGGAATCTACCTCCGTTGTATTTGCTGGTAGCTGCAAAACCCTCATATCTTTGGTCCACATACTCAAGTTTGGTAAGGATGTTTTTGGTCATAAACCAGCCACCGCCTAGGTTCAATCTTGTAAGTTTAAGCTCACCAGCTGCCTCATTCATCTTGCCCTGTACCTCATTGTAACGTCCGCCGATGTAGAACTGCTCCGTGTTACCGAATCTGTAAAGCAACTCACCTGCGATTTGGTTAAAGTTACCGTTGCCCTGCTCAGAGCTGTTGTTCACCATTTCGTAGATACCGAAGAACTCAAGACCTTTGAATTTCACGAATGGGTTGAATTGAACCGCAGTCATTTGAGTGAATCTAGGATTGAATCGACCCTCGAAGTTTGTACCGTCACCCTCAACAGTTCTCATGATGGCGTAGTATCTAGATCCAGCTCTATCCCCTCCGAAAAGGTTTTGTCCAGTTGTAGTACCGTTGTTTTGGTAAACAGATCCAGTGAATCTCACTCTAAGATCATCAGTGATATAGTCATCGTAACCTAGCTTACCGAAGAAGGAGAGCCTGTTGTCAGTATTCTCATTCACGATCACGTTCTGATTAAGTTTACCGTTTGTCACACCGGCCATACCGATGAATCCACTTCTTCTATACATCACCTGACCGAAACCTTCTGTAGAAAACGCATCCATGATATAGTTTCCAATGAAAGGGTTGAAGATTGCTCTAGCGTTATCCGATCTTCTGTAAACCGCATCACCGTAGCCGAACTCATCCAAACCTACTGTAATGGTGGTGTATTGCATGAGGTTTTCCAAAAAGCCTGGCTTGATGAAATCCAACTGGTCAATCTGTAAGTGACCACCCTTTACCCAAGCTTCATTGTGGTGCTTAGAAGAAAGGTAGGTTCTCAGGTGCATTCTCACACCATGGTAAAGCTGTACATCCAAGTTCAGGTTGGCAGCAGGAAGGTTTAGGTTTCTTTCCATGTCTACCAGGTTGTTCATGGTGTTGCTTTGCTGCAAACCTTGGAACTGAAGTGCAAAATCCCCCCCTACTCTTACTCGTACGCCTTCAAATGTTCCTTTTGCTTCTTTTGGCGCCTCAAACATGTTGATGCCATCCTTGTTGTTTGGTCGGAAATACTGGAGATCAGTGTCTCGCTGGATATCCTGGGCCAAAACGTTGCCTGCCATTAGTACAGCGGCTGATAACAGTCCCGTTCTGTACAAGTTTTTATAAGTTTTCATAGCTTATGGGGTAAAAGAAATTAGTTGAATGTTGTGTTAAAACTTACTTTGAGGTCATCTCCTGTTTTGATCGTATTGAACATCGCCGTAGGAGGATCTATGTTGAATTGTGTGAATTTGATGTTTTGGTTGCCCGAGAAATTTACTTTGTTGCCACTTACTGTGTAATTGACATCCATTGGCACATTTTGGGTTTTACCCGCGATGGTAAGGTTTCCTTTGGCCTTGATCACCTTGTCAGAAATATCGAGGACTTCGGTTAGTTCAAATAGGATCTCGGGATGCTTTTTCACATTTAGAGCTTCGTAGGCATTTTTGTCCATTCCGTTTTTACCACTTTTTAAGGTGTTAGCTGGAAAGGAAACCTTCAAAGTTTCAATTGAGGCGATCTTACCATTATCAAGTTTGATCTTAGCACTTCCCTTTTGACCATTGTCAGAAATCATGTCCCAATCATGAATAGTGGAGGTGCCAGAAACCTTAAACTCCGATTTACCATTCAGGGTAAGCGTTTCCTGGGCATTTACCGTAAAAGCGGTAAACATTAGAAAAGCCATCAGAAAAGTTTGGAAGGTTCGGTTGACAGTTTTCATAGCATTATTGTTTTGGTGAATGTTGATTTTTTCTCTCTTTCAACATTACAAAGCTAGCTATACCCTACAGCCTAGGTTATGACCCCGGTTACAGAAAAACATGATTATTATCAGTATTTGATACCAAAATTACTTTAAGCTCCTGATTTTAATAAGGATAGCCTTTTAAAAGGGTTTTAAGAAAAAACAAACTATTTACACCCCTTTAACTCATTGGCATTCTTGGTTTTGAAAGCACAATACTGTAACTTAAAAGGAAAGTCAGCAAAAAATATAAAAATATGTTTTGGCCATTTTTGATCATGTTTTTCACTATATTCCCTCAGGAGGAGAAATATGCTGCCGCTAGGGATAGGTTGGTTAAAGATCATATACAGTCTCAAGGTATTCACAACAAAAAGGTGTTGAAAGCAATGAGAACCGTACCCAGGCACAAACTCGTGCCTCCAAGCCAACGCCCCAACGCCTACCTGGACAGACCACTACCTATCGGGGATGGCCAAACAATCTCTCAGCCATTCATAGTAGCCTTCATGACCCAACTGATCGATCCCAATAAAGACATGCGGGTTTTGGAAATCGGAACGGGCTCCGGGTATCAAGCCGCCGTACTCGCCGAAATGGTTGACCAGGTTTATACCATAGAGATTATAAGGTCTCTAGGGGAAAAAGCCGAGAAGGACCTCTCAGATCTGGGTTATGAAAACATCAATGTCCGCATAGGCGATGGCTATGCGGGCTGGCCGGAAGAGACGCCTTTTGATGCCATTATCGTGACCGCTGCACCGGACAGACTTCCCCAGCCGCTTATTGACCAACTTGCCGAAGGGGGAAAGATGGTCGTACCGATCGGGCCTGTCAACCAAATCCAAGAGCTAACCCTGATCGAAAAGAAGAACGGCAAAATCAGAAGCCGAAGTGTCGCCCCGGTGCGTTTTGTGCCTTTTACCCGAGATACCCTTTAAAATAAATGCTTAAAAGGACATCAGCTTTCAATGGCTACCGGTGTCTCCAAATAAAACCAATACCGTCATTACCGATATAATATTAATGCTTATCTTGGTGCTAAGAATTTAAATATAGAATAGCCTATGCTTATAGACAAGCACCATAGAGTACATGACTATTTACGAATTTCACTTACCGACAGCTGCAACTTTCGATGCAGCTACTGCATGCCGGATGAGAACACTCCTTGCCTGCCCCAGTCCCACCTGATGAGTGAAGAGGAAATAATCACCATTGCTAAAGTGTTTGTTGAATTAGGCGTTAGAAAAATCCGATTGACCGGAGGGGAACCCATGGTAAGAAAGGGGTTTGCCTCCATTTTGGGTAAATTAGCCAAACTCCCAGTGGAGATTACAATGACCTCCAATGGCGTGCTGGTGGACACCTACCTTGAAAATCTTAAGGAAGCGGGTATGAGAACTATCAATATCAGCCTCGACACCCTAAATCCTCAAACCTTCTTTTCCCTCACAAAAAGAAACCAATTCGATAAAGTTTGGAAAAACATCAACCTTTTGATAGAGAATGGTTTTCGAGTGAAAATAAATGTGGTGGCGATGCAGGGTATGGTGGAGAAAGAGCTGCTAGACTTTGTCAGAATCACCAAGAATATGCCATTGCACGTGCGCTTCATAGAATTTATGCCTTTTGATGGCAATGCTTGGGATAGCAAGCAAGTTATCACCTCTAAGCAAATGCTAGATAGAGTGATTGAGGAATTTGACATTGTCAAGCTTAAGGACGAGCCTCATGCCACCGCCAAAAAGTTTAAAGTCATCGGACACGAGGGAACATTTGCCTTTATAACCACCATGACCGAGCATTTTTGCGGCAGCTGTAACCGGATGAGATTGACAGCCGACGGGAAAATGAAAAACTGCCTTTTTGGAAATGAAGAAAAGGACCTGCTTGGTGAATTGAGAAATGGAAAGGACATCAAAAAACTGATAATAGAATCCATTCAGGAAAAACACGCCGTCATGGGTGGGCAATTTGCCAAAGGTTATGAAAACATTGATGCGGGGACCCTTAAGAACCGCAGTATGATCAAAATCGGAGGATAAATTAAATATGATTGCTGTAGAAAAAGCCAAAGAAATCCTTTCTGATAATGCCAGAAGAGGGAAAACCATAAAATTACCAATAGCACAAACCTTGGGCTTAGTAACGGCCGAAGATATTTATTCCCCTTGCGATGTCCCCAATTTTGATAATTCAGCCATGGACGGCTATGCAATCAAATGGGACGAGGGCAACAACAGGCGTAAACTCAACCTTTCGGTTAGCGGAAAAGCCGGGTCCGGCCAAATCCCACAATTATCTCCAGATCAAGCTTTCAGGATTTTCACAGGAGCTCCGATGCCAGCTGGATCCGACACTGTCATTCCACAAGAATATGTGGAGTCAAGTGCTGATGAACTAACTTTTGAAATAGATAGATTCAAAAAAGGCTCAAATGTTCGACTTCAAGGCAACCAAAATAATAAGGGTGACTTGATTTTGAAAAGTGAAAGCAAAATAACTCCTGGAACAATAGGTCTGCTGGCTTCTGTTGGCATTACTGAAGTCCCAGTGTATGCACCGCCGTCTATTGCGGTGGTGGTGACAGGTGATGAGCTCAAGGAAATTGGTGAGAAATTAGCTTATGGAGAAATTTACAACTCAAACGGCCCAACCCTTCAGGCTTATTTAAAGCACTTGGGAGTTGAGAGCTCGAAAGTTTACAAAGTAAAAGATGATGCAGAAAGTCTAGGAATGCTAGTGAAAGACCTTCTTTCTCAATATGATATCCTTTTGTTTTCAGGTGGTATTTCCGTAGGGGATTATGATTTTGTCAAAGAGGCCCTGTATGCTAACAGAGTTGAAGAACTATTTTATAAAATAAAACAACGCCCTGGTAAGCCTCTCTTTGCAGGAAAAACCGAAAACCAATTGGTCTTCGCGCTTCCAGGAAATCCCGCATCAGTTATTAATTGCTTTAACCAGTATGTAAAACCCATGATCAAACATTGGATGGGCCATTCCGACGTTTGGGCATCTTCCGCATATTTGCCGACCGCCAATTCCTTCGAAAAAAAACCACCCCTCACCTTTTTCTTAAAAGGACAAATCACTCCAGAAGGGGTTCGGATTTTGGGAGGCCAGGAGTCTTTCAACCTGATCAGTTTTGGCGTTTGCGATGTGTTCGTAGAAATTCCTGAGGAAATGTGCACAGTGGAGGAAGGAACGTTGTTAAAAGTGTACTATTGGTGAAAAAATTTATCAAACAGACGAATTTTTTACACATCAATTTAAAGAGTAATTTAAAAAAAATGCATACTACCAACACAAAAATAACAATACTTGCATTTGGGGTGATTGCTGAAAAACTTGGCGACAAAATCCTTATACTGCCCCAAACAGAAGACACCAACCAACTCAAAAAAGAATTGGTTTCCTCATATCCCGAGCTTGAGAACCTTAAATTTACCATCTCAGTCAACAAAAAATTGGCAACGGCAAATACGGCCATCAGCCCTTATGATGAAATAGCTTTGTTACCCCCATTTTCAGGTGGCTAATATGGATAGATTTGTCAGACAGTATTCGTTAAGCGGTTTCGGTCAGGAAAAGCAGCAAAAATTAGCCACCGCCAAAGTTTTAATTATTGGGGCTGGAGGGCTTGGTTGTCCGGCCTTGCTCTACCTGGCAGCTGCTGGCGTCGGCCATATTACCGTTGTGGATGGCGATATTGTTTCCCTTTCCAACCTTAATCGGCAGGTGTTATTCGGCATTTCAGACATTGGCAAGCCAAAGGTAGACGTTGTGAAAGAGTATTTCTCCCAAAAATATAATGATATCCAAATAGACGGTTTACCCTTTTATCTATCTCAGGAAAATTGTCTGGGAATAATTGAAAATCATGATTTGGTAATCGATGGATCTGACAACTTTCAGACCCGCTACATGGTCAACGACGCATGTACTTTGCTGGAAAAACCTTTGATCATGGGATCCATTTTTCAAAATGAAGGACAGGTTTCATTCTTGAATGCCCACGGAAGTAAAAGTGTAAACTATAGGGATATTTTCCCCGAACCACCCGAAGCCCACGAAGTTCTCAATTGCAGCGAAACTGGCGTGTTGGGTGTTCTACCTGGGATTATCGGATCCCTGCAGGCCTCAGAAGCTATTAAATTCTTAGCTGGATATGGAGAAGTTTTGGATGGAAAGTTATTGATTTATGACTTGTTAATCCATAATTCAACTATTTTCGAAGTGGAAAAAAATCCAGAAACACAAGGTCATTTTCCAAAAACGCCTACTGAGTTCTTGAGAATGAATTACGCCTTATCTTGCGGAACAGTACAGGAAATCACTTGGGAAACGGTGGCAGATTTGCTGACTGAAGAAGACAACCTACTATTGGACATTCGGGAACCGCATGAGATGCCTAAATTGGAAAAGATAGACCATACCCAAATCCCAATGTCAGAAGTTGAAGACCACTTGGAAGATTTTGCTCAGAAGAACAGGATATTAATTTGTTGCCAATCAGGTGTGAGAAGTGTGAAAACTGCTCAGAAATTAAGTTCTATTTTAATTGGTAAAGAGTTTTTCTCAATCAAAGGAGGTGTAAACGCCCTTTCAGAAAACCTTAAATAACATGACAGAAAAGAAAAGAACACCCAAAAACATATTTCGACAAGGACCCATCAGCCCAGATTCCATTGCCACCTCAATTGCCAACCATAGCAGCAAAACTGGAATCGGCGGACACAGCATATTTCTGGGACAGGTGCGGGCTGACGAAAAAGAAATAGGCCAAGTTACCGCCATCGAGTACTCCGCATATGAGGAAATGGCTTTGGAACAGGCATTTGAGATCCGGGAGGAGATTTTCTCCAAATACCCACTTACCTGCATGCATATATATCACAGTCTTGGTACCGTAAAGGCAGGTGAAATTTGTCTGTTTGTCTTCACATCTTCCAAGCATCGCAAAGCGGCCATGGATGCATGCGAAGAGCTTGTCGAAAGAATAAAGAAGGAGCTTCCTATCTGGGGCAAGGAAATCACCGACAAGCAAAAATCAACTTGGAAAGAAAATAATTAAAATCTTAACTTTTAACCTCAAATGGTTGATATCACCCATAAAAATTCCACTTTAAGAAAAGCAATGGCCCAAGCCATCATCAGGGTCTGCAAACCAGAGACAATCCAGGCCATAAAGGACCGCACCGTCCCAAAGGGGGATGTTTTGGAAATGGCCAAAACGGCCGGGCTTTTTGCTGCCAAAAAAACCAGCGATGTAATTCCTGATTGCCACCCCCTACCCATTGAGTTCACGGGAATCAGCTACCAGATTCAGGATATGGAGGTGCAGATTATTGCAGAAATCCACACTATCTATAAAACTGGAGTGGAGGTGGAAGCCATGCATGCGGCTTCGGTGGTGGCGCTCACCATGTACGACATGCTCAAGCCAATAGATAAAGGGGTGAGTATCCATGAAATAAAACTTTTGGAGAAAAAGGGAGGAAAAACTGATTTCAACAAAAAAGAAGTCGATAATTTAAAGGCGGCAGTGATCGTCTGCTCGGACTCCATTTCCAAAGGAAATAAGGAAGACAGAGCTGGAAAGGCCATTATAGGCAAGTTGGAGCAATTTAAAGTTTCAATAGAAGATTATATAATCATCCCTGACGAGTTTGATGAAATCCAGGAAAAGGTCAAAAGTTATTGTTCAGCCGGCATAAACCTCATCATTCTTACAGGTGGCACGGGCCTTTCTCCACGGGATGTTACCCCAGAAGCGGTAGCCCCATTGCTGGAAAGAAAAGTTCCAGGAATTGAGGAGGCCATCCGGAATTATGGACAGCAGCGTACCCCCTACTCCATGCTTTCCCGAAGTGTTGCAGGACTGATCGGCAATACCTTGGTATTGGCTCTCCCGGGCTCCACAAAAGGAGCATCGGAATCTATGGATGCCGTTTTCCCAGCAATATTACACATCTTCAGGGTAATGGAAGGCGCCAGACATTAGAATTAAATTTTAAAAACACAACCTACAAATTAGCCACATATCTATTTCTTGTATCAATTGAACAAATTGATTGTTCGGTTTGCTTTTTGGTTACAAAAACCAAATATATCACCGAAAGCAGTACGCCTACAGCTCCAACTTGGTGCAGCACACCCAATTCTATTGGTACTGCGGCCAAGAGCGTCCAAATGCCTAATCCAAATTGAACAAATACGGCCAAGCCTTGATAGAAACTTACCTTTCTGAGATACCCGTCTGATTTCACTCCATTCAACAAGATGATAAAGGACAGAATCAATACAGTCATTCCTAAGATTCGGTGGACGAGCTGTACTATCCCATGGCTTTCAAAAAGCCCCCCCCAACCAAACATATCCACCCCATAGGACAGCTCAGCTGGCACCCAATTTTGCCCCATCTTGGGAAAAGTGTTGTACATCAATCCTGCTTTCAGTCCAGCCACAAAAGCTCCGTAAAGAATTTGAACCGACATCAGAACCAGCATTGACCAACCCAGTTTGTTAAGTAGGGCATTTGGTTTCTTTTTTACTCCCTTTACTTCCATTGCCACCCAATAAATATATCCCACCAATGCTAGTGCAGTTAGTAAATGAGCGGCGAGTCTATAATGGCTGACATATGGCTTGTCCACAAGACCACTTTTGACCATATACCAACCCAATACTCCTTGGAATAACCCGCCAAGAAATATAATGATCACCTGCTTTTTCAACTTTGAACTAAATGCCCTTTTAGCCCAAAAGTAAATGCAGGGAACCAGGAAGACCAAACCGACTATCCTGCCCAGAAGTCGATGAAAATATTCCCAAAAGAATATTTTCTTGAAATCTGAAAGCTCAAAATGGGTATTAAAGAACTCGAATTCGGGGGACTGCTGGTATGCCTCAAATTCAACCTGCCAGGCTTCTTCGGTTAAGGGAGGTATGGCTCCTGTAATGGGCTCCCATTTTACCATAGATAGACCCGATTGCGTAAGCCGAGTAATTCCCCCAACCACCACCATCATAGTAACCAACAAGGCTCCTGAAATCAACCAGAGATAAATAGACTTTTGAAAAGAAGTATGCATAACGACTATTTTAAAGGCAAAACTCTTATAATTTCCTTGAACAAAGTATGATAATTGTCAGGATTGAATTTTTTATTTCCGAAATTAGCAGAGACTCAAGGACAAAACCGGTTAGGTTTTGTTACTTGAAAACTACCAGAGTTAATTTTACAGATCCTCCATGACTAAAATCAAAAATTCGACTGTACTAATTACTGGCGGGGCGTCCGGAATAGGGAAGCTAATGGGCCGTAAAGCTCTTGAGCAAGCTGCAAGTCACCTTATCATTTGGGACATCAACGAAAAGCAAATGCTGGAGACCTCCGCAGAACTCGGCAAGTTCGGTAGTGTCCACACCTACCGGGTAAACATCGCTGACCTTAATGATATCAATTCCGCGTTTGAGCAGATGCAATCGGATGGACTGACTGTCGATATCTTAATCAACAATGCAGGAATTGTGGAGGGTAGTTATTTTTGGGAAAACACTCATGAGGATATAGATAAAACAATACAGATCAACACCACAGCTTTGATGCACATAGCCTTGAAGTGCCTACCGCATATGATGGCCAGAAACAGAGGTCATATTGTCAACATCTCCTCAGCGGCGAGTTTGGTGGGAAATCCCAAAATGGCTGTATATGCAGCCAGCAAATGGGCGGTAACCGGATGGTCAGAGTCATTGAGGCTAGAGCTTGAGCAGGTTAATTCAAACGTCAAAGTCACCACTGTAACACCAAGTTACATTGGTACAGGAATGTTTGAAGGGGTTAAAACCCACTGGATTCAGCCAATAGTCACTCCGGAAAAGGCCGCAATTTTGACTATTGAGGGGATAAGAAGAAACAGCGTTTTTGTAAGAATGCCTAAATCAGTTTACCTAACGCCGATTTTGAAAGGCATTCTTCCAACCAGATGGTTTGATACCCTGGTAGGTAAATATCTTGGCGTATACAGTTCCATGAATAATTTTAAGGGCCACTCCATTAAAAAAGAGGAAAAATCCACGACAGAATAAATTTAACCACTATAAATTTTTAAAAACATGCAGGAAAAATCAGATATCGTTAGCCTTTATTTTTCAAAAAAGTTGAAGGGAATGATCGGGGCGGAGTTTTTTGATATGGCTACCGTGCCTGAGGATAATATTGAAGATGAGTTTTACAGATGGTACGGGGACATATTTTATGTCAACCGTAAAAAGTTTTTGGTTTTCAGCAACGGCCTAACCAAGTTTGCTTTTGTCATACCGGATTATAGGGTAGAAAAGAAAGCCAGTTTCTTCAAAAAATTCTGCCATTACCTGTCCGAGTCTATGCGGCACAACAATTTTGACCCGGACATTTACTTAGGGTCGTGTGAGTTTTTCTCCCATGATACAGTCGTAAACCGTTCTGCCATGGCTCATCTTAGCCAATTAAAGGAAATGTGTACCCATGTGATTAAAATCGAACATTACCTAATTAAGAAAAAGGAAGAGTTGGAATACCTCAACCACTATGTCAATAACTGGATTACCACTTATAAGAACAAAAAAGGTTATCATAGACCGAATGAGGTATTTCTGGAGGAGCTAGAAAAAAGGGGATTATTGGTCGAAAAATAGAAAAAGCGGGAGAACCCGCTTTTTTTTTATTTCTTTGGTGGCTGAGAAGGCCTTACCTCAATTTTGCTCGGCAAAGTTCTGGAGTTGAGCTCAAACAAGCCCACGACCATTTCCCCGATATCCTCGATTTGGATTTTCCAGGCATCTTCATCATTCACGGTGTGGTTGTTGAAATTGGTGGCCACTGAACCTGGCATAATGGTACTGACCCTGATTCCCGCATCCCGCAAGTCCAACATAATTGCTTGGGTGAATCCGGTCAGCCCAAACTTACTGGCATTGTAAGCGGATCCTCCTGCGAAAAAGTTGGTCCCTGCCAAACTTGAAATAGTGATGAAGTATCCTTTTGAGGCCTTCAGTGGTTCCAGAGCCGCTTTGATACTATAAAACACACCAGTAAGGTTAGTGTCAATGGTTTCGCTCCATTGCTCAGGGGTGAGTTCTTCTATACTTCCAAAGTGACCCAATCCGGCATTTGCCACAAAATAATCCAACTGGCCCCACTTATCCGTTACGGCTTTTACGGCATTCTTCTGAGCCTCAAATTTCCGAACATCTGCCTGGATGGGAAGTACCTCCCCTCCTAGTCCTTCTAAATTCTGGGCAGCCTTTTCGATCCGTCCTTTATCTCTTCCGGTTATTCCGACATTTACACCTTTCTTAAGAAGCTCTTGGGCTATTCCATAACCTATTCCTGAACTCCCACCGGTAATCAATGCTACTTTTCCTTTCATAATTGTGATTTCAAAATGTGCTAAAAACTACTAGGACAACCATAACGAAAACATAAAGTTTAACAACGGCCGTCTGTGTCGCACGAGTTAGAATTCGACACCTGTTCTTCATAAGCTTGATTCAAAGCCTGAAGAAAAACATCGGAAGACTGGGCTCCACTTAAACCATACTTTCTGTCAAAGACAAAAAACGGTACACCCTTTACTCCAAGCTGCTGAGCTTCCAAATATTCCTGCTGTACTCTTTCGGAAAACTGGTCTGAATTTAACATTAATTCAACCTCATCGCGGTCAAGGCCTAACTTGTCTCCCAATTCTAGAAGTACATCCGGATCATCGGTATTCATTTTTTTTTCGAAATGAGCTTTAAAAAGCAGTTCCTCAGCCAAATCACCTTTTTCATGCACTTTGGCCATCTGAATAAGGCGGTGGGCATTGAAAGTATTGGCCACAACCGTTTTGGTTAAGTCCATTTTTAACCCCTCGCCTTTCCCCATTTCTTCCACTTGAACCATCATCTGTTTTATTTGGGAAATATTCATTCCTTTAGATTGGGAGAGATACTCTACGGGGGAAAGAGTGGTATCTGTTTTAAGGTCAGGGTTAAGCAAAAAACTTTTCCATTCTATTTCAATATCATTTCTGCCTTCAAAATCTTCCAAAGCCTTTTCAAATCTTCGCTTTCCTATATAGCAGAAGGGGCACATTACGTCCGACCAAATCTCAACTTTCATAAGTTTTTTCTTTTCCAAAGGGGAAATTATCGAATAGAGTTCCCGTTGGTCACATTTAATAATCTCAGTGAACTTATGGCATAAAAGTTGGACTATTTACCATAACAAGATTTGAATATCGTTGAAGGATTAATAAACTCCTGTGAAGGTTTTTTATCATTACTTCAAAGAATTGAAGTTTTGTTTGTTTTTAAAATTATTGTTTTGAAACTTTGTCTTGAGAATTCAACAATGTCCAATAAGATAAACATAACCGCCGAATACCCAACCCCTGCTCTCCAGCAGGCGGATTTCACGGATATGAACTTTTCAATAAGGACAAGGAACTTTTATAGGGCCTAGTCCCTGCTATATTTATGGTAACCTATGGGGTTGCCGCTTTCCGATTCTATTTCCAAGATAATTTCATTTCAGACGCTTGAAAGCCGAGCCTACAATTAGGTCGGTTCTAAACCATATTACAATTATCATGCATATGATAAACAAGCAATTTATTATTCAAGTGGCCAAAGAGGAGCACTTGAAGTATGCCGACACCATCGTAGAGGAGATGGCCAATTCCGCCCAGGCTCGAGGTACCGGCATTGCTAAGCGTAGCCCCGAGTACATCATGCAGAAAATGCGGGAAGGAAAAGCCGTAATTGCCTTGAGCAAAACCGGTGAGTGGGCTGGATTCTGTTATATTGAGGCTTGGGGGCACGAAAAGTTCGTGGCCAATTCAGGATTAATCGTATCCCCAAATTTTAGAAAGTCAGGCTTAGCGAGAGAAATCAAAAATGCCATATTTAAACTGAGCAGAAAAAAATACCCAACTGCCAAGATTTTCGGTCTTACCACTGGTGCAGCCGTGATGAAAATCAACTCCGAGTTGGGTTATTATCCCGTGAGCTATTCGGACCTTACCGATGATGAGCAGTTTTGGAAAGGTTGTCAAAGCTGTGTTAACTATGCTATCCTGACTAGCAAAAACCGGCAGAACTGTCTCTGCACAGCCATGCTCTATGTCCCAAAAAACCAAAGACAGCCTAACAGACAAAAACTAAGAAAAGATTTTTATGGCAACCTCAACCTGTTTGAACGTTGGACCAAGATCAAGAAAAGTATTTTAGTAAAATTCAACAAAGCGTTAAAACTCGACCTTCAATCATGAAAAAAGTATTACTGGCCTACAGTGGAGGCCTGGACACCACTTACTGTGCATTGTATTTAAGTAAAATAAAAAACTACGAAGTCCATGCCGTTTTGGTGAATACTGGTGGGTTTGAAAATGAGGAGTTGGAAGCGGTTGAAGCCAGAGCCAAAATACTAGGACTGAAAAGTTTTAAAGTGCTGGATGTCACTCAAGATTATTACGAAAAAGTAATAAAATACCTGATTTTTGGCAATGTTTTGAAAAACCAAACTTACCCCCTTTCGGTAAGCGCAGAAAGAATCGTACAAGCCAAAGCACTGGCAGATTATGCTGCAAAAATCGATGCAGAAGCCATCGCTCATGGCAGTACCGGTGCTGGAAATGATCAGGTGAGGTTTGACATGATTTTCCAAACGGTGATTCCATCAATTGAAATCATCACTCCAATCCGGGACATGCAGCTTAGCCGTGAGGAAGAAATTTCTTTCTTGAAGGAACATGGAGTAGAAATGAATTTCGAAAAAGCCGCCTACTCCATCAACAAAGGTATTTGGGGAACGTCTGTGGGAGGGAAGGAAACTCTCAACTCCCACGACACCTTGCCGGAAGAGGCCTTTCCAACCCAATTGACTAAAAAGGATCCGGAAGATTTAAAACTTACTTTTGAAAAAGGTGAAGTTGTCGCCGTGAACGGTGAGAAAATGGACCCAGTAAAGGCTATCCAAAAAGTGCAGGCACTCGCAGGCCCTTTTGCCATCGGTCGTGACATTCATGTTGGTGACACCATTATCGGCATCAAAGGCCGAGTGGGTTTTGAGGCTGCTGCAGCATTGATTCTTATCAAGGCTCATCAACTTTTGGAAAAACATACCTTGACCAAATGGCAGACCTTCTGGAAAAACCAAATGGCCGAGTTTTATGGTAATCACCTGCATGAAGGCCATTACCTGGATCCTGTGATGAGAAACCTGGAAAGCTTCATGGAGTCGACCCAAGATTTCGTTAATGGTACCGTCAATGTCAAGCTTTTGCCTTACCAATTCAAATTGATCGGCATTCAGTCCGAACACGATCTGATGTCCAATAAATTTGGGGCTTATGGTGAAATGAACAAAGGTTGGACTGCCGAAGATGTGAAGGGATTCACCAAAATATTCGGAAACCAAACTGCAATTTTTCATCAAGTAAACAAGACTTTAGATAATGGATAAAATCAAAGTAGGCGTCATTGGTGGAGCTGGGTATACCGGCGGAGAACTTATTCGACTGCTCGTTTTTCACCCCCAGATTGAATTGGTATCCATCCATAGCAACAGCCAAAAAGGTAAAAAAATATATGAAGTGCACCAAGATCTTATTGGCGATTCGGACTTGGTATTTACCGATGAGGTGAACAAAAATGTAGATGCGGTATTCTTAGCTTTGCCACACGGCGAGGCTAAGGGTTTCTTAGAGAAAAATGAATTTTTACCTTCCACAGTAATTATCGATTTGAGTACGGATTTTAGGGATGAAAGTGAAAATTTCGTATACGGCATGCCGGAAATCAACAAGTCGAGAATTATAAACGCCAAAAAAATTGCAAACCCGGGCTGTTTTGCCACAGGAATTCAATTAGCATTGGCCCCAGCAATCGCCCATCGAATTATAGAAGGACCCATCCACATCAATGGAGTAACAGGCAGCACTGGTGCCGGTAAAAAATTGAGTGAAACCACCCATTTCAGCGAAAGAAATCAGAATGTTTCCGTTTATAAGTTGTTTGATCACCAACACTTAAAGGAAATCAAGAAGACCTTTCATGAGCTTGACATGAAATTCAAAAACAACCTGTTTTTTGTCCCCTACCGCGGTAATTTCTCAAGAGGAATTTGGATAACAGCCTACGGAACTTTGGACAGGTCTATTGAGGAAGTGAAAGAAAAGTATCAGGCTTTTTATGCTGATGAGCCCTTCACCCATGTTTCAGATAACGAAATCATGCTGAAACAGGCCGTAAACACCAATAAGTGCCTTATTTCCTTGCAGGAAAAAGAGGGGCAATTGGTCATTTATGCAGCTATTGACAACCTGCTCAAAGGTGCGGCCGGACAAGCTGTACAAAACATGAACCTGGCATTTGGATTGGATGAAAAAACTGGCCTCAATTTGAAAAGTATCGCATTCTAACCACTTTAATTATGAAACCATACGCAGTTTACCCCCTCATGAACATCACTCCCGTAAAAGCGGAAGGATGCAAAATTTGGGACTCCAACGGCACAGAGTACATGGATCTCTATGGAGGTCATGCAGTCATTTCTATCGGCCACAATCACCCACACTATACAGATAGAATCAAAAGCCAATTGGATAAAATAGCTTTTTATTCCAATTCAGTTCAGATTCCCGAGCAGGATGAACTAGCCCAGCTTTTGGGAAAAGTGTCCAACTACGAGGAATACGATCTGTTCCTGTGCAATTCCGGTGCTGAGGCAAACGAAAACGCCTTGAAACTCGCATCCTTTGAAACAGGAAAAAATGCTTTCATCTCCTTCAAAGGCGGTTTTCACGGGCGGACCAGCGGCGCTGTAGCCCTTACCGACAATCCAAAAATCATTGCTCCTTTCAACGCCTCCCATGAGGTACATATTCTTGAAATGGACTTGGAGAAGGTAGAGCAGGTCTTTAAACATCATGCAGTTGCAGGAATTATAATCGAAGGAATTCAAGGCATTGCAGGTATCCATACACCATCTTCAGAGTTTCTACTTAGCCTACAAAAGCTTTGTCAACAATATCAGGCGAAATTGATTCTTGACGAGGTACAATCAGGGTATGGTCGAACAGGCAGATTCTTTGCCCATCAGTGGGTGGAAGGATTGAAGCCAGACATCATTACCATAGCCAAAGGTATGGGCAATGGTTTCCCAATCGGTGGAGTGCTTATCAATCCTGATATGGAAGCAAAGTTCGGCATGCTGGGAACAACCTTTGGCGGAAATCATCTGGCATGCGTGGCAGGATTGGCAGTTTTGGAGGTGCTTCATCAGGAAGATCTTTGCTCCAAAGCCGAAGAACTTGGAAATTACCTTATGGAAAAACTTAAATCCATAGAGGGGGTCAAGGAAGTCAGAGGCAAAGGTTTGATGATTGGTGTGGACTTGGAAACTGAGGCCGCACCAATCCGAAAAGCGCTTATTGAAAAGCACCATATTTTCACCGGAAATGCTGCTACTAAAAATACCATTAGGATACTTCCTCCATTGACCATTACCCAGGAGGAGCTCGATATATTCTTGGAAGCATTACCCCATACCTTAAACTCAACTTCAGTTCAAGTAAATTAAATAAAAGTTAACACGATGCAAAACTTCACCTCATTCACAAATTTTTCAGAGGCACAAAGTCTTATTAATCTAGCATTAAAGTATAAAAAAGACCCATTTTTGGATAAGCATCTGGGAAGAGGAAAAAGGATAGGATTGATATTTCTCAATCCTTCATTGAGAACAAGGATAAGCACACAGATCGCAGCCAGCAATCTTGGCATGGAGCCTATTGTTTTAAATATGGACAAAGATGGTTGGGCCCTGGAAATGAAAGAGGGCGCTATCATGAATAAAAATACAGTTGAACATATCAAAGATGCTGCAGCTGTATTGGGTTCATATTTTGACATTTTAGCTATTCGGGCTTTTCCTTCCCTTACCAATAAAACTCAGGATGTGAATGAATATACTTTCACCCAGTTTCTAAAATACACTGGGAAACCAATCATCAGTTTGGAAAGTGCAACCCGCCATCCTTTGCAAAGTCTGGCCGACATGGTGACCATCAAGGAAAATACTCAGGAAAAAAAGCCGAAAGTTGTCCTAACTTGGGCTCCTCACATTAAAGCCATCCCTCATGCCGTAGCTAATTCTTTTTGCGAATGGGCACTTGGCTGTGATTATGACCTTACCGTCACCCACCCCGAAGGCTATGAGCTGGATGAGCAATTTACAAATGGCGCCACAATTACCCATAACCAGGACAAAGCCTTGAAAGATGCTGATTTTGTCTATGTAAAAAACTGGAGTGCATTTAATGATTATGGAAAAATTCTCCATGCAGGAGAGGATTGGCTTTTGGATGAAGAAAAGCTTAAAAACAGCCCCAATGCCAAGGTGATGCACTGCCTTCCGGTAAGAAGGAATTTGGAACTTTCCGATGAGCTATTGGACAGCGCCAGAAGTTTGGTGCAGGAACAGGCTCACAACAGAATTTTTGCAGCTCAAGCGGTAATCAGCGAAGTACTTAATTCACAGGCAGGTCACCCACATAAAAATATTTAGCAGATGGAAGAAAGGCTGCAAATCAATATCGTCAAAATTGGAGGGAATGTAATCGACAACCCTGAAACGCTTAAAAAATTTATTGAAGAGTTTTCACGTATCGAGGGGCCAAAAATATTGGTCCACGGAGGTGGAGTTCTGGCCTCAAGACTTAGTGAAAAATTGAACATTGAGCCTAAAATGGTAAATGGCCGTAGAATAACTGATGAAAATTCTCTCGATGTGGTAACTATGGTATATGCCGGATTGGTTAACAAGAAAATTGTGGCCTTACTACAGGCTCAGGACGAAAATGCCATTGGATTGACTGGTGCAGATGGTAACCTTATCACTTCAGTAAAGCGACCTGTAAAAGACATCGATTATGGCTATGTTGGAGATATTATTGAGGTGAATGTTCCTTTGTTGGAGACAATTCTTTCGCATAATTATGTACCAATCGTTGCAGCTATCACCCACGATAAAAATGGTCAGTTACTTAATACCAATGCTGATACAATTACAGCTGAATTGGGTTTGGGGTTGGCAAAGCATCATGAAGTTTCCTTATTTTATGGATTTGATAAAAATGGTGTATTAAAGGACATCAATGATGACGACAGTAACATTCCTGAAATAAACTTTGAGGAATATCAGCACCTCCAAACGGATAAAACAATCCACTCCGGTATGATTCCAAAATTGGATAATGCTTTCAAAGCAATTTCCAAGGGAATAAACCAAGTTTGGCTAGGAAAAGCCGAAGATGTACGACAAGCAATTAATTCAAAATCCAAAGGAACATTTCTAAAAACCCAAACCAATTAAAATTGACTGAAAAGGATCCACATACTTTAAGCCAAGAGGCAAAAGAGTTATTAAAATCCCTAATAGAAACCCCGTCTTTGAGCAGGGAGGAGGAGAATACGGCCTCTTTGATTGCGGGATATTTTCAAAGTAAAAATATTCCCTTTTTCCAAAAAGGAAACAACATCTGGGTTAAGAACATGAGCTTTGATCCAAAAAAGCCCAGCGTACTCTTGAATAGTCATCATGATACGGTAAAGCCAAATGCTGGCTATACTAAAGATCCATTTAACTGCAAATTTGAGGATGGTAAAATGTATGGCCTAGGTTCCAATGATGCGGGAGGCTGTCTGGTTTCCTTGATTGCTGCTTTTAGCCATTTGTACGACCATTACCTTCCGTTCAATCTAATCTTGGCCGCCACCGCAGAGGAGGAAATCAGCGGGAAAAATGGAATTGCTTCCATTCTGCAAGAACTACCGGAGATCGAATTGGCAATAGTCGGAGAACCAACTTTGCTTCAAATGGCTGTTGCCGAAAAAGGACTAATGGTCATCGATGCAGAAGTTACCGGCAAAGCAGGCCATGCTGCTCGAAATGAAGGGGAAAATGCAATTTATAAGGCTTTATATGACCTGAACGTTTTAAGAAACTTCAAATTTGAGAAAGAGTCCAAGTTCCTCGGTGAAAGTAAAGCAACGGTCACTATTCTGAATTCCGGCAGCCAACACAACGTGGTGCCTGATAAATGTATTTATACCATAGATGTACGGGTGACGGATGCGTATAGCTTAGAGGAAGCTTTGACCGAGTTAAAATCAAGTCTGCAAGCCAGGCTAACCCCAAGAAGCTTGAGGCTGAATTCATCCAGAATCGCTGAAGACCATGACATTCTCAAAGTTGCCAATATTCTCAACATTCAAAAGTACGGAAGCCCTACCCTATCCGACCAAGCATTGATTCCTTACCCTTCAGTAAAAATAGGCCCGGGGGACTCGGCAAGGTCGCATACCGCAGATGAATTCATTTACGAATACGAAATTGAGGAAGGGATTGCGCTTTATATAAAATTAATTGAAACCTACGCAGCAATGCGACCAACCAAATAGAATACCGACATGAAGCTTTGGCAAAAGGAAAAAAGTAACCTCAAGGAAGTAGAAACTTTTACTATCGGAGATGACCCGCAGTTTGATATTTTATTGGCACCTTATGACGTGTTAGGTTCACTAGCACATGCTGAAATGCTGGAAAGCATCGGTCTGCTAACCAAAGATGAGTTTGAAACCCTTCAAAAAGGACTTCGAGATATATATCAGGAAATCCAGGATGGGACTTTTACGATAGGCGAGGGCGTGGAAGACGTACACAGTCAGGTGGAGTTTGTTTTGACACAGCGTTTTGGAGATGTTGGCAAAAAACTACACAGTGGAAGGTCCAGAAATGACCAGGTTTTGGTTGACCTCAAACTTTATTACAGAGCGGAAATTAAATCCTTGATTGGTGAGGTGAAATCCCTCTTTGACCTTTTGGTGAAATTGGCCGAAAAGCATAAAACTGATCTTATGCCTGGCTATACCCATACTCAATTGGCAATGCCTTCCTCCTTTGGGCTTTGGTTTGGCGCCTTGGCTGAGAGTTTTGCCGAAGACTTGGACCTGCTTCATGCTGCTTATCTTTTGGTAAACAGAAACCCACTCGGTTCTGCGGCAGGGTATGGATCTTCTTTCCCTTTGAACAGAAGTATGACCACCGAACTCTTGGGTTTCAAAGAGATGCATTATAACGTCATCAATGCCCAAAACAGCCGTGGAAAAACTGAAAAGACCTTAGCTTTTGCCTTAGCGGGAATTGCGGGAACATTAAATAGACTAGCATCGGATTCCATTACCTTCATGAACCAACATTTCGGCTTTATCAAGTTTCCTGATGAACTGACCACAGGCTCCAGTATCATGCCGCATAAGAAAAACCCGGATGTATTTGAACTTGTAAGAGCAAAAACCAACCAAATCCAATCCAGTCCAAATACTTTGGCTCTCCAGTTGACAAATTTGACCACGGGTTATCACAGGGACCTTCAAGTGATGAAAGAAACCATTTTTCCAGACCTTCAAAAGTTGAAATCCTGTATCAGTATATCCAGGTTGATGCTTGAAAACATCCAGGTGAAGTCAGATATCTTGAGAAATGATTTCTATCAGCACTTATTCAGTGTGGAAGAAGTCAACAGGATGGTATTGGAAGGAAAGCCTTTCCGTGATGCCTATAAGGAAGTCGGAATGAGCATAGAAAATGGTACATACAGCCCTCCTACGGAAGTAAAACATACTCATGAAGGCTCAATTGGGAACCTTTGCTTAAATGAGATTAAGGAGAAAATGGACCAAGCCGTGGCAAGGTTTGAGTTTGAAAAAATGGAAAAGCAGCTGGATAGTCTGTTAAACAAATGATATAAAATAAAAGCCCATCAAAATGATGGGCTTTTATTTTATATGCCTAATTCCACTTGGAAGCGTAATTGCCAGTTGGAAAAGTCATTGGATGGATTAGTGTATTGCCTGTCCTCATAGGTGAGGTCTGTTTGGACTTTCACCCGATGACCTTTTAAATATTTTGTCACTCCTACGGTATAATGCTGAACCAATGGTTCTAATTCATCAATCAATGAGCGAGGTGCCAGTTGAGTATATCGCCCTGCAATTTCTACGTTGTTGAAAAATATATAGCTGGCCTGATAATTTTGTCCCAAACCAGTATAAATATATCTTCTATCCCCTTCTTGACTGAAAGTAAGGGGATTTGGCGAGGTTCTGTATAGTAATTCACTTGCAAAGGCAAACCCTCTATATTTCAAGAGCCAGTCTGTCATATAGGTGTCCATATCTCTTCTGTCATAAAGAAAGGTTCCAATTTGACCACCGGTTCGAAGTGTATTTCGGTTGAGACTGGAGGTTACTCCTATGGAAAGTTTGGGTGTTTTTTCTCGGATAAGGTCCCCTTCAAAATAATCTCCAAAGCGTTCAAACATGCCAAATGGCAAAATTTCCACCCTCCCAGTATATGCCAATCCTCCATCAGTGGCGAGAATATTCCTTCCTTCCCCTGTACTGACTGCCCCACGGAGAACGTAGTGAAAATTATTAATAAGTTTATCCGTATATGCTGCTTGAAGGCCAAAATCACGGTCAACGTTTAAAGTAGCATTGACAATACTTCTATCTACAAATTGCAAATCCCCGGAACTGTTTACTCTTTGCCTATTTCCCGGCAATTTAGTCTGGCCAAATCCAAGTACCAATTTATCGGTAACTCTATAGAAAATCATCGCATCCCTGACAATGTTGGGAAATTCAGTATTTTCCCAATCCATATCCCCGCGCGTGAAAGAAAGTTGGAGAACATAACTTAGCCGAGGATTATATACAAAACCATCAAATCTTAACCTCAATCTCCGCACCCTGGCCTCAATCTGTGTCGCTTCATCATCTTGAAAGGTAAACCCTGCCCTATTCTGCATCCTAAAACGAATATTCATGGCGAAAAGACTATCTGGAGCCATGATCCCCAATCCTTGACCATAAGTGAAATAGGGCACCTCCGAAAAGGCCAAGGGTATGGATTCCATAATCCTACCGGTATCCAATTCAGCTCCTCTCCCTGTCACTTGTGCCCAAGCAGTGGTGACATTTGTGAAAAATAAAAAACAACAGAATAGTTTCGCAAAGTATTTGTACATACAATAATTCGTTAAACCCAAAATTAATGCAAATTAAATAAAACTCGGTTGAGAAACCTTATTTTGTATAGTTACTCATATTGTTAAGCATTTTTCGATCTATGGAAAAAGGAAAAAAAGTACTTTTATATAGCACCCTTTTTATTGTTGGCATTTACTTTTTGTTTCAAGGACTAGTTTATTCTAAGGCTTTTTTGGCCCCCTTGGCCACTGCCATGATTTTAGCTTTTCTGATGTTGCCGGTCACCTATATGTTTGAAAGATGGGGCATGAAAAAAGTTTGGGCAACCTTGAGCAGCACTTTGATTTTAATCATGTTAACTTTCGGCATAGTGGCTTTAGTCTCTTGGCAAATTAAGGACTTTGTCGATGACTGGGAGGAAATGAAGACCCAGATGTTCACCAAAATAGAGGAATTCAGCACCTACCTAGCCGACAATACCATGCTTGAGGAAGAGCAAATTGAAGAAGTGACTCCCGACTCCGAGGAAGAAGAGGGTGAAGATGAAGAGGAGGAGGAGTCAAGCGATGAAGATGAGACGGCAGAACAAGCCATGGGGGTAGTTACCACTATCATGACCTATTTAACAAATGTCTTGTTGACAACAGTATACGTATTTCTATTTATCCATTTTAGAGGTCGTTTCAAGGAATTTATACTTAGATTTTTCCCTGTCAAGAAAAGGGCTAAAGTCTCCAACATAATTTCCAAAAGCTCAAAAGTAAGCCGCCATTATTTAGCGGGTAGGCTATTTCTTATGGCTATTTTAACCGGATTTTATTTTACAGGACTGCTGATCTCAGGTTTGGAAAATGCTCTGGTTATCAGTTTGATAGCAGCCATGCTTTCAATTGTACCATTTATTGGCAATATGATCGGCTACGTCATAGCTCTAAGTTTAGGATTACTAACCGACGGAGGTTCTGGTGCTTTAATTGGGATTACGATCACCTTTTTAGTTACTCAGTTTATCGATAGTTACATACTCCAGCCCATCATTTTGGGAGACAAGGTGGATGTTCATCCGTTTTTCATCATTTTATCGGTCATCCTTGGCAATGAGGTTTGGGGAGTAATTGGAATGGTGCTAGCCATACCGATCTTTGGTATGGTTACTGTTGTATGCCGCCATGTTCCAGTTCTCAACCCGTTTGGCTACCTGTTTAGCAAAAATGATATTGAGGAACCTAAGGATAAAAACCGTCTTTTATAGCATCGGTTAAGGTTATTGAAAAAAATCACTTATTTTTATGCCTTAATCAACACTACTAAGATGTACACAGGATTTTTACACCTACACTCCTACTTGGCTTATTTGGTAATCATTGGTATTTCCATCAGTTTTATTTATGCCATGATTGGAGCTTTGTCTAATAGAGAATTTACAGCTAAAGACCAGAAATTTGGCCTATTCGGGCTTATCCCTGCCCATATTCAACTACTAGCTGGATTGGTTTTATATTTTATCAGTCCCCTGGGTGTTTCCAATTTTGGAAGTCACACTATGGGAGATGCGACTTCCAGGCTTTATGCTTTAGAGCACCCATTAGTTGGCCTTATCGCGGTCATTTTAATTACTGTCGGTTATAGCCGAGCAAAGAAGATTTCCATACCTAGAAACCGTTACAGAAGCATTTACATATTTTATGGAATCGGACTTTTATTGATACTCTCTAGAATACCATGGTCAGCTTGGTTGAATTAAAATGCTAAAAACCTAGAAAGAGCCGGAATTTGATTCCGGCTCCTTCTATTTAAAATAACAGTAAGCACGATTTGGAGTTAATTAAGTAATGTTATTTTTAACCTAACCCCAATCTTGTATGTCTGAAAATAATGATTACAGCTTATTCGATGAAGTTAATTATTTTGTCGAAAGTGCTGCCAAGCATTTGGACCTAGATAAAGCACTTATAGAGCAAATTAAACAGTGCAACAGCATTTACGAATTCAATTTTCCTCTTCGAAATGACGATGGCTCCAAAGAAGTGCTAACTGGCTTCCGAGTTCAACATTCCCACCACAAAGTCCCCGTAAAAGGCGGTATCAGGTATAGTGAAGAAGTAAATGTCGAGGAAATTAAAGGATTAGCTGCTTTGATGACCTATAAATGTGCTCTGGTAGAGATACCATATGGAGGGGGAAAAGGAGGTGTAAGAATTAACCCCAGAAACTACACCGTTTCCCAATTGGAAAAGATCACCCGAAGATACACTTCCGAACTCATCAAAAAGAATTTTATAGGACCAGCCCTTGATGTCCCAGCCCCTGATTATGGAACTGGGGCCAGAGAAATGGGATGGATCACAGATACTTATATGGCATTCCATCCAGACTCTATCAATGCCAAAGGGTGTGTAACTGGTAAACCACTCTCCCTTCATGGGATTCCCGGAAGAAACGAGGCCACTGGCCGTGGGGTATTTTTCGGTCTAAGAGAGGCGGTAAGCGTAGAAGAGGACATGGAAACTCTCGGCCTAAAAACCGGACTTAAAGGAAAAACTGTAATTGTGCAAGGTTTAGGTAACGTAGGTTATCATACCGCCATGTACTTGGAGCAAGCTGGCGCTAAGGTAATCGGGATTGCAGAATACAATGGAGGAATATACGATGAAAAAGGCATCGACATCCAGAAGATTAACAAATACAAAATGGATAACGATGGCTTTAAGGATTATAATAAAGGTAAGTTTATAGAAAACTCCACTGAACTACTCACCTATGAATGCGACATTCTCGTACCAGCCGCACTAGAAAACCAAATCACTTCGAACAATGCCAAGGATGTGAAAGCTAAAATTATTGCTGAAGCAGCCAACGGTCCTGTTACTCAAGAAGCTGAAGAAATACTTTTGAAAAAAAATGTGCTGATAATCCCGGATTTATATATCAATGCTGGTGGTGTAACGGTCTCGTATTTTGAGTGGCTGAAAAACTTGTCTAGGGTTTCATTTGGCAAACTTCAGAAAAGATATGAAAAGCAAAAGTTTCAAGATTTGCTTGATATGATGGAAGAAAATACGGGCCAGAAATTTTCTGAGAAGCAAAAAGAACTTATCATAAAGGGAGCCTCAGAGAAAGACCTAGTAGAATCCGGACTGGAAGAAACCATGGTCAAGGCTTACCACAATATGAACGAAATCCGTAAGAAAAAGAACATCAAAAGCCTAAGAACCGCGGGCTTCGTGCTTGCCCTAGAGAGAATTGCCATCTCATATATGGATCTGGGTATTTTCCCATAAATGAAAAAACCGCAAAATAGCTTTCCTATTTTGCGGTTACCTGTTTCTTACTTTTTCAAATGTCTTGAAAATGCCTATTTTACTCTGGGGCATTCCCTGGAAGCTTTTTTCTCCGGATTTTTGCATGGCTCCACTGCAGAAGCATGACAGATGGGACATTCGTTGATTGCAGACTCTTTCTTTAATGGTTTCATGGTATTTAGTTTTTGGTTATAACTATTAAACGACCTCTACATCCCATTGTTCTTTTCTTAGAAAATTTAGGATTAATCTAAATAAACTCTTCTCCCATAAATCACCGATATTTACAAAGTAAGCAAATAGATTTACCTTAGCGTGATGGAAAACGAAGTATTAAAAGAGGTAGTGACCAAACGGATGCCATTTGGAAAATATAAAGGATTTATAATTTGCGACATCCCTGAACACTATCTGGTTTGGATGAAAAGAGAAGGATTCCCTGAGGGAAAACTCGGCATGTGGCTCAGCACCATGTATGAAATCAAATTGAACGGACTAGAATACCTCCTAGTCCCCCTTCGAGAAAAGTACACAAAAAAAATGTGAATGACCTTGGGCCATTCACGCTGCTAGTGACATATGAAAAAGTTATTTGCTTAGTGATATAAATGTACGTTAATAAAACTTAAGAAACAAACATATAACACACTTTTTTTTATTCAATTGACTTTTTTTTGTATTTGAAATATATTATTTGGTCTAATGGTCTTTACTGCCCTATCTTAAAAATAAAAGAGGCTGTTCCCTTTTTAAAGAAAACAGCCTCAATGGTTAGTTAGGATATTAGATTACCTCACAGCAATTTTGTCTGGATTGCCATCAGGATCATTCTGAACATTTCCGTCTTGCTTCACACTTCCAAGTAGTCTAATACCAGCTACGTGAGGTGCAGCCATGGAAGTACCGCTGATCGCTCTATAACTGTTGCTGATCCAAGTAGAATTGATGCCTACACCTGGAGCACACCAGTCAACAGGTGGATTACCCCAATTGGAGAATGATGCAAACCTGTCGTTGGAATCCATAGCAGAAATAGTGTAGATATAATTGCCATTTACTCTGGCAGGGCTTGAAAGGTTAGCATCTCTACTTTCATTTCCAGCAGCCAAAACAAACCAAATCCCCTTATTCGAGGCAGCCAAGACTGCATCATCCAATGCTTGAGAGATTGGACCACCCAAACTCATGTTAGCTACGTCTCCAGCTTTACCGTTGGCTCCTACAAAGTTTACACCTGCGATAACACCGGAATATGAACCAGAACCTCTTGAATCTAATACCTTAATAGGCACTACGGGAGCTCCAGCAGCTACCCCTACCACACCTAAATTGTTGTCAATTGCAGCAATAGTGCCTGCTACGTGAGTACCATGCCCATTACCGTCTGTTAGGGAATTACCATCACGGCCGCTAGTAAATGCGTTGAATCCTTTGGATGCATCAACATTCAAATCCTCATGATCCAATTCAATGCCCGTATCCAATACATAAGCTACATTGTTACCCGTATAATTTACGTGGCCTCCAACTCTTGTAATACCATAAGGAACAGTTTGGCCGGTGGATCCACCTCCGCCGCCACCGTTTCCTCTACCTGGAGGTGGAGCCAGAGCAACAAATCTATCCTGCTCAATATACTTTACGTTCGGATCAGACTTCAATTGATCGAATTCAGCTTCAGTCAACATTGCAGCAAAACCGTCAATGGATGAACCGTAAACCTCACGTAAATTTTCACCGCTGATGCGGTACTTAGCTAAAAGGTTGGAGGCATCTTTTCTCATACCGGCCTGAACTTCCTCATAGCTTCCATCTTTTCTAAAAGAAATCCCGCTTTCATTTAGAACTACAATATATTGACCCGGAATCAGGTCGCTATCTGAAAAAGCGATAAGATCATCCACTTCTAATTGGTTTTTCTCATCAATGTTGTCTTGACATCCCGACATTACTAGCGCGAGACAAAAAGCTGAAAGCGCGAATGGCTTTCCAATAAATTTGTAAACTGGTTTAAACATACATTTAGTTAATTAAGGGTGTTAAAATAAGTTTAGTGATACAATATTCTGTATCGGTTTGTAATTATGAAAAATTAGTTGGCAAAAACCAAACCAGACAAAAACACCACCAATTTACCATTATTCAAAAAACAAAATATATTATTGTTATTTTGATAACTCAATAAACGTAATCAAAATTATTTTTAAATAATTACCCCTTATGAATACGAATAATTATGATTTTAACTTTTTTAAAATTTTTTAGGAAAGTTTTCCATATTTTTACGCAAAATTATTTTTATAAAGGTTAGTTTCATAAAATATTACTTAGGCCACACCCCACAACACATTTATTTCCAACCATTTAACCGTACAGCATTTCACTTGAAGTGATTATCCAAAAAAAAAGTCACCCTTTGCAGGGTGACTTCCATTAAAAAATTTGAAAAACTTTATTTTACAGCTATAACATCTCTGTTTCCATCAGGATCGTTTCTTACCCGTCCATTACTGTTAATCTCTCCCAACAATCTGATGCCTGCCACGTGAGGTGCAGCCATTGATGTTCCGCTCAAGACTCTATATTCATTGTTTAACCATGTTGAATTTACTCCCACACCAGGAGCACAATAATCGATTGGAGGATTACCATAGTTGGAAAACGATGCAAATCTATCTCTGGAGTCCATAGCGGAAATGGTGTAGATATTCTGTCCATTTACCCTTCCCGGGCTGTAGTTTTCTGCATCATTATTATTGTTTCCAGCAGCCAAGACAAAGTAAATCCCTTTATTGGCTGCAGCAATCACTGCATCATCCATGGCATTGGAACCCGGGCCTCCAAGGCTCAAATTGGCCACATCCCCGGCATTACCATTAGCGGCGACGAAATCAATTCCAGCAATTACGCCTGAGTATGGTCCACTTCCATTGGCGTCTAGCACTTTGATGGGAACAACTGGTGCGCCTGCAGCAACTCCGACCACGCCTACAGAATTATCAAGGGCGCCTATAATTCCTGCCACGTGAGTACCATGACCATTTTCATCAGTCAGACTTTCCCCATCACTCCCACTTGTAAATGCATTAAAACCTCTTGATGCATTTACATTCAAATCTTCATGCTCTAAATCAATTCCCGAATCTAATATATAGGCCACATTGTCGCCAGTATACCTAGTATGTCCTCCCACTCTTGCCACACCGTAAGAAACCTCCTGAGTATTGGAAGGGGCACTATTATCCCATCGGTTGGAACGCCTTCTTGGACGCGATACCGCCATCATTCTGTCCTCTTCTATATATTTAACTCTAGGATCTTGGCTTACCCTATCATATTCTTCCTCACTCATGCGAACGGAAAAACCTTCCACTGAAGCACCAAAGACCTCTTTGAGGTTTTCGCCTCCGATTTTATGGGACACCAATAGGTCGGTTGCCCCTTTTTTCATAGCTTCCTGAATTTCAGCGTAGGTACCGTCTTTTCTAAAAGTAATCCCCTGCTCATTCAAAATAACAATGTATTGTCCTGGTATCACGTCACCGTTAAGATAGCCGACGAATTCCTCATCTACTTCCATATTATCGGGGTTAATACTTTGCTCGTCAAGACTGTCCTGACAACCTGAGGCCATTATGGCCAGACAAAAAGCTGAAAGCGTCAAAGGCTTTCCAATGAAACGGTAAACTGGCTTAAACATAATCAATTATTTAATAAGGGTTATAAAATGTAATTATCCGAAAAATGAATTATTGAGTAAAAATTTACTCTATAATACTAAACAATAAATGAATTATAACATTTTACGGATTTACTGTGTTTAAGGCAATGACCAGACCAGTTTTTGAAAAATAAAATAGAAGGAGGGTTATTTATTATTGCTTTAAATAAGAGTTTTTAAGAAATAAATAATGAACTAAGCTTATTAAAAATCATTATTACTTAATTATGGTTTTTATGCATTACTACCCACATTCCCCAAGGCCAAAATCACCTGATATTCTGGCCCATCCTCGGCCAAATGAATTTTGATATGCCCGTTAAATTCTGAAAATCTTTCGAAATTCATTTCTGTTCCATCTACCAAATACCGAAAAGTTGTGATACTCAGCAATACTCGGGCATCTACAGGATTAAGCATAAAAGCCATATCAGTGCTTTGTTCGGTAGCTTCACCAAAATGCAAGTGGGCTGGATAATAATACACATCATTACTACTTTCGCCCTCCAGCTGAATTTCAATCTCAATGCCTCCTCTAATCAATTCCCTTACACTAGCTACACCGAAATAATCGTATTCACTACTAGAGAAAAGCTGGTATTGGAGTTCACGGCCGGTGTATAGTTCATCCTCTTGAGAGTTGCAGGCAAAAAGAAAAATTAAAATTAGAGCGAGGGCAATTGGGAATCTTTTCATAAAGGAAATTAAATCTAAAATTTATATCCGCAAATGTTAAATCCAGAAAGATTCTTGGTCGGTATCTACATTGGCCGATGTTTGGGTCCCCAGTCTTCGGCCTTCCTACTCTTAAATCAAAGGGGAAATGCCTACTGCCATCATTTTGGTTGATCTTAAAATCTAATTTGTAAACGTTTTATTCCTTTCCGAGTTATTTTTTGTGTATATCCAATTTCATATATTTTATTTCATCATCCAAATTTTCGAAATATGGCCAAAGATAAAAGACCAAGCGTAAAAAACGAGGAGCAATATGAAGCCTTGCGGGACCAGGGTTTATCCAAGGAAAAATCAGCCCGAATTGCTAATTCCGATAGCTCTACAACAGGAAAGAAAGGAGGAAAATCTCCCAAATATGAAGAGTGGACTAAGGAAGTACTATACAGCAAGGCTAAGGAGGTTGGTATAGAGAATAGGTCAAAAATGAGTAAAAAAGAACTCATCGAGGCTTTAAGAAACCATTGAGATGAAACTTTTCGCCTCACTGTTTGCGGCGCTAGACCAGACAAACAAAACTTCAGACAAACTTGAAGCTCTCCATAGTTACTTTTCTCAGGCTGGAGACAAGGACAAGCTTTGGTCGTTGGCGCTGTTTACCCATAAAAGACCAAAAAGACAGGTAACCACTACAAGGTTGAAACTTTGGTGCCAGGAGATTGCCCAGATTCCGGAGTGGCTTTTCCAGGAATCCTATCATGTCGTGGGAGATTTGGCAGAAACCATCAGCCTGCTCCTTCCTCATAGCGGTGGCAAAGAGGACAAGCCGCTGCATTTCTGGATTAATTATCTGCAGCAAATGGAAGGACTAGAGGATGAAGATAAAAAAAGCAAAATTACCTGGGCTTGGAACGTCTTAGATAAGCAGGAAAGATTTGTCTTCACCAAATTGATTACAGGAAGTTTCCGAGTTGGAGTGAGCCAAAACCTTGTCACCAGAGCTGTGGCAGAAGTGTATGAAATGGAAAAAACCGAGGTGGCTCACCGCATCATGGGCAACTGGGATCCGGACAAGACCAGTTTTGATAAATTGTTGATCGAGGAAAATCAGGAAGATAACCTATCTCGTCCCTACCCGTTTTACCTAGCCCATCCCGTAGAGGAACCTGAAGAAAATCTGGATGATTTTTCTCAATATCTGGCCGAATGGAAATGGGACGGCATCCGCGGGCAATTGATCAACAGGAAAGGCGAAGTTTACATCTGGTCTAGAGGTGAGGAATTAGTTACTGAAAAATTCCCCGAACTTCTGGAGCTTGGCCAACAACTGCCGGGGGGAACCGTGTTGGATGGAGAAATCATCCCTTTCCAGGACGGTTTTCCGCTTTCCTTTGGTGTATTGCAGACTCGGATTGGCAGGAAAAATCTCACCAAAAAAATATTGAATGAGGCCCCCATTTCATTTATCTCCTACGATATTTTGGAATGGAAAGGGCTAGATATCAGAGACAGGCCCCTTCTGGAAAGAAGAAAGCTTTTGGAAGATCTAAAATCAACTTATCCGCATGAAAAGTTTGAACTAAGCAAAGTGGTGGAAGGTAACTCTTGGCAAGAATTGGCAAACATCCGTGAGGATAGTCGAGCTATGATGGCTGAAGGACTTATGTTAAAGCGATTGGACTCCGCTTACGGGGTTGGTAGAAAACGGGGAGATTGGTGGAAATGGAAAATTGAGCCACTCAGCATCGACGGAGTACTGCTCTACGCACAAAAAGGCAGTGGTAAACGGGCCGACCTTTATTCAGATTACACGTTGGCAGTTTGGCAGGATGGACAACTGGTGCCTTTTGCCAAAGCTTACTCAGGCTTGACTGACGCGGAACTCAGGCAAATTGACAATTTTATTAAAAGAAACACCAAGGAAAGATTTGGGCCGGTGAGGACAGTTAAACCCGAGTTGGTTTTTGAGATAGCTTTTGAGGGCATCCAAGAAAGCAGCAGGCACAAATCAGGGATTGCCCTGAGATTCCCCCGGATTGCCCGATGGAGAAAAGACAAAAACCCAGAGGAAGCGAATACTCTAACAGATTTAAAGGAGCTATTAAACTTATATGGAGGAAAAACCGCTTGACATTATTGAACGCTGGTTTGCGCAGAAAGGCTGGAAACCATTCCAATTTCAACATGATACCTGGGAGGCTTATTTAGCAGGAAAAAGCGGGATTCTGAATGCCCCTACCGGAAGCGGAAAAACATATTCCTTATGGATTCCCACTCTTTTGGAATACATGAGGGAAAATCCAAATACTTGGCAAAACCAACAAAAAAACGGCTTGAGAATAATTTGGGTGACTCCCTTGCGCGCTCTGGCAAAGGATATACAAAAAGCAATGTCAACCCTCTGTGAAGAAATAGGCCTTCCTTGGACAGTCAGCATCCGTAATGGTGACACAAGTCCTAAAGAAAGGCAGGCCCAAAAAAAGAAAATGCCCGAATGTCTAATAACAACGCCCGAGAGCTTGCATTTGCTTTTCGCCCAAAAAGACAACTATCTGTTATTCAAAAACCTCAAAACCATCATTATCGATGAATGGCACGAGTTGATGGCCAACAAGCGCGGAGTTCAGATTCAACTTGCGCTGAGCTATCTTCGCCACATCATTCCGACCCCTATCAAAACTTGGGGCATCTCCGCGACAATAGGTAATATGGAGCAGGCCTACACCACGCTCATGGGTCCTGGGGATTACACGCCATTCATAATTAAAGCAGATATCGAGAAAGAAATCATTGTTGAGTCCATCTTGCCCGATGAAGTTGAAAAGTACCCTTGGGCAGGGCATCTGGGTGTAAAGCTGATTGATAAAATCATACCCATTATTGAAGAAAGCAATACTACCCTACTTTTTACCAACACCCGCTCGCAAACGGAAATCTGGTATCAGAAACTTATGGACAAATACCCAGAAATGGCCGGCTTAGTCGCCATGCACCACGGTTCACTGGACAATGAAGTGCGGTCTTGGGTGGAGCAAGCCCTTCATGAAGGAAAACTTAAACTAGTTATCTGCACCTCAAGCCTTGACCTGGGAGTGGATTTCAGGCCTGTGGATACGGTTATTCAGGTAGGCGGACCGAAAGGGGTTTCCAGATTTGCTCAACGGGCAGGTCGCGCTGGCCATCAACCAGGACTTCCAAGCAAGATTTTTTTCGTTCCTACGCATTCCCTTGAACTGATTGAAGGCAGCGCATTGAGGCGTGCTATCGCAGAGCAAAAATTTGAAGTACAATATCCGCACGAATTAAGTTATGATGTACTCTGCCAGTTTTTGGTGACCATTGCTGTCGGTGATGGGTTCGTCAAAGAAGACTTATACAAAATACTCACGGCCACCTATGCTTTCAGAAACTTAACCCAAGAGGCTTACGACTGGGCCTTACAATTTGTAACACAAGGCGGAAAATCTCTTGGCAGCTATGAGGAGTTTTCGAAAGTAGAAGTCATGGAGAACGGTCTCTATAAGGTAAACAGTCGCAAAATCGCCATGCGCCACAGACTTTCCATGGGTACAATTGTAAGCGATCCAATGCTGAAAGTGAAGTATATGACCGGTGGGTATCTAGGGGTAGTTGAGGAAAGCTTCATAGCCAAGTTGAATAAGGGTGATGTGTTTTTCTTTGCAGGTAAAAGTCTAGAATTTGTACAATTAAAAGAAATGAGCGTGCTGGTCCGGCGTTCCAAGAAAAAGACCAACATCATCCCCCGTTGGATGGGAGGACGGTTGCCGCTTTCCTCCCAAATGTCAGAGATGCTTAGGGAAGAACTGGAAAATGCCATTTCTGGCAAAAGGAAATCAATAGAAATTCAAACCATCCAGCCCATTTTGGAACTTCAACAGGAATTATCCATCGTGCCCGACAGAGGCACCTTACTGATAGAAAAGGCTGTTTCCAAGGAAGGTTCACACGTCTTCATATACCCTTTTGAAGGTCGGTTTGTACATGAGGTTCTCGGCGCCTTGGTAGCCTATCGAATCAGTGTTAGCTATCCCATCAGTTTTAGCATTGCCATGAATGATTACGGTTTTGAACTGCTTTCTGACAGTGATATCCCCCTCGAGGATGCCTTGGCAGAAGACCTTTTCAGCACCAAAAACCTTTTTGAAGACATTTTTGCCAGCATCAACGAAAGCGAGATGGCAAAAAGAAAATTTCGCGATATTGCCTCCATTGCAGGATTGATTTTTCAGGGATATCCTGGCAAACCTATCACCAACAGGCACCTACAGGCAACTTCGGGAATCATTTACGGCGTTTTTGCAGAATATGATGCTGACAACCTGTTGCTTCAGCAGGCTAAAGACGAAGCCCTTTCCATGCAGATGGAAAAAGATCGGTTACTCAAGGCAATTGACCGCATCAACCAACAAAAAATCAAACTTGTCCATACCCGTCGTTTTACGCCATTCGCTTTTCCCATAATGGTAGATAGACTACGAGCGACCCTTACATCGGAAACACTAGAGGATCGGATTGCAAAAATTCAGGCGCAACTAATAAAATAAAGCAAAAATATTTTGCAGAATATGCCCAAAGTAATAAATTGCGTTAGGTTTAGACAGACACAAATAAACCTAAGATTATCAATCACATACCAAATAACTGCAAAAGCATTTTTACATTGACAAAATTCATTTCTTTGAAGCCCGCGTTTATTCTGCTTCTCTGGCTGATTACTACTTTGACTTTTGCACAGATCCCTGATACTGATCCGCAGAAATTGTATGTCCAACTTCAAGAGGAAAAAGATGACCATACCAAACTCAAGTTACTCACTGAATTTGCTTGGCTGATTCATAACTCTGACAGTTCGCAAAAATTCTACAAGGAAGCCATACAGTTAAGTTTAGTATTGAACGAAGCGAATTACCTTGTTCAAAACTATAATAGAATTGGAGTAGTATTTCGAAATCTAGACCTACAGGAAAGAGCCTTAGAGTATTATGAGCATGCCCTTGTGCTTTCCAAGGAAATAGGAAACAAAAAAGAAGAAGGGTACGCATTAAACAACATTGCCCAGATTCTGAATTATCAGGGTCATTCTAGAGAAGCCCTAGATTATTACAAAGATGCTGAGGCTATTTTTAAGTCCATAAACCATCAGGAAGGTTTGGGCTACACCTATATCGGCCTAAGTGCGGTCTATAGAGGAATGGAAAAATACATAGATGCTATCCAGGCCATTGACAAATCATTGGAAATACGCGGCAGCCATATTGACCGGAATTACCTAACCTCCATTTTATCTCGGGGCGACTTTTATTTAAAATTAAAGGATTTTGATAAAGCCTATCAGGATTATGAGGTTTATTATAAGCATGTAAAAGATATCTATCCACGTGGAGAACTGACTGCTTATAAGCGATTTGCTGAATGGAACTACCAGTCAGGAAATATCAGAGAGGCATTGGAATACGCTCACAAAGCTTTGGAAATCCATGAAGAAACCCCATCATTGGAAGCCATACTTTCTGTTTACCACAGAATGGCAGAAGTTTATTCTTCATATAAGGAGTTTGAAAAAGCTTTTGAATATCAGCAGGCCTATATTAATGGTAAAGATCAGTTGCTAGACGAAAGGACCAACACCTACCTGACCAACCTTAAGATCAGAAGGCAGGAAGCTGCTATAAAATCCCTAGAGTTAGACAGGAAAATCCAGGAAGAGCAAGCAAGCAAAAAGAGACTAATCAACATTGGACTGTTGTTTCTATTGTTCCTTTCCGGATGTATGATTTTCATCTATTACCGCTCTTATCAGCAGGAAAGACTCAACCTGGCTAAACTCAACGCCCAAAAGCAGGAAATTGCCACACAGGCCGAAGAGTTGAAAAACCTAAATGCAGTAAAAGACAAACTATTTTCAATTTTGGCTCATGACCTTAGGGGGCCATTGAATAGTCTTCGGGGATTAATCCAGCTTATCGAGGAGGAAAGCTTGACAGAACAGGAGTTCCGGGAAATACTTCCATTGATAAGTCAAAACGTGGGTAACAATAGCATCCTTCTTGAAAACCTACTCATGTGGTCCAGGTCTCAAATGAAAGGGATGAGACCTTTGAGGCAAAAAATCAAAATAAAAAACATTTTCGACGAAAACTCCGACCACCTGAATCAAATTGCCCAGAAAAAGCACATCAGTCTTAATAACCTGATTGATGAAAGTGTCTTAGTCAAAGCGGACCGCGGAATGATTGACATTGTCATGCGGAATCTTTTAACTAATGCGCTAAAGTTTACGCCTGAAGGAGGGGAAATAAATGTTGAGGCAGAAGATTTGGGCAATAGCTGGAAGATCCTGATTTCGGATTCTGGAGTCGGCATCGCTGCGGAAAATATAGACCAGATTTTTGGAACAAACTTCTATACAACCGTAGGTACCAAAAAAGAAAAAGGCAGCGGTTTGGGTTTACTGCTTTCCAAAGAACTGATTGAAAAAAATAATGGCACCATTTCCCTAAACAGTGTTCAGGGAGAAGGCACCACGTTTTATTTTACTCTTCCAAAAGCTTAAATCTCTACTGTACAGGTCTCAATTATCTGATACTTCCCTTCGAGATAAACCTTATTTCTATCTTCTCTAAATCTACATACGAATCTCCCTCCCCTGTCACTCAGCTGCAAGGCAGTCATATCATCACTCATCAATTTTTTAGACCAAAAGGGCACCAATGCAGCATGGGATGATCCGGTGGCATGATCTTCAAGTTGATGATAATGTGGCACCAGAGTTCTACTTACAAAATGTGAATTCTTACCTGGAGCAGTGATGGCATAACTATAGATGTCAGAACCCCTCAATTTGGCAAAATCTGGATTCATCTTCTTTATTATCTTTTCATTTTCCACTAAAATGATATGCTTCCCATCGGTTTCATACATGGCCATGATTGGGATCCCCAACCCCTCTTCAATAGCTGCCGGCACCTCAATTTCTTTAATTAGGTGGATGGCCTCTAATTCTATAATAAACGTGTCATTTTCCTGCCACTGCACCCGAACACTGCCTTTCCTGTGGTGTAGGGTGAAAGGTTCGTGGGTATCAAATTTTTTGCCCAGAAAAATAGCAGCAGCGGCAGCTCCATGCCCACATAGGTTTATTTCATCATCTACGGCAAACCATCTGACATTGAAATGTCCTTCCTCCTCTGCAGGCCACAGAAATGTAGATGCAGGTTGACGAACTTTAGTGCTGATTTGCTGCATCTGCTCATCAGTAAGGGGGCTTTTATAATAAAAACATGCGGCGGGATTTCCAGTATAATTTAGGGATCTGTCAGTAAAAACAGCAATCACTTGATAGTTTAAGATCATAAAAAGGCTCTTTCCGGTTTAATTCTCAAAATAAGCAAAACCCTGCTCATCATCAAATTTAAAAACCAATTCCATCAATTGGCCCGCCAAAAGTAAGGAGAAAACAATACCAAAATAGTAAAGAGCTCCAACCTTCCCAGAAGCATCAGGAAACACAGGAATATTTTGGCAAATGGAGAAAAGAAGGCAAAGTTATCCAATGGACCCACCAGCGAAACCGCTGGACCCACATTTCCCAAACTAGTAGCTACAGCCCCAAAAGAGGTCAACATATCATAACCAGCAAAAGACATCACCATACTTCCAATTACAAAAATAGCCAAATAAATTAACAGGAAATTCATGATATGAGTAATGACCCTGCCTGTTACTCTTTCCCCATTGATTTTCAAGGGAACAACAGCTCTTGGGTGAACCATCCGTTTAAACTCCAGAAAACTGTTTTTAACAAAGGTAAGGTGACGGATAAATTTAATACCCCCACTCGTCGAGCCAGCACTTGCACCTGAGAAAAGTAGCATGAAGAAGATAATCACCATCTCATCAGAATAAGCCGTATAATCGGCCGTGACGTAACCAGTGGTCGTGATCAAAGAAATAATCTGAAAGGAAGTATCACGGAACGCTTGTTCAAATGTAGTTCCTGATAAAAAGAAAATCGGACCCGTAAGGGCTATTATCAAAAACAAAACGGTTGCGAAATATGCCCTAAACTCATCACTGGCCCAGACCCTTCGAAAATTACCTTTCAAGCCCAGATAAATCAATATAAAATTTGTTCCGGCCACAAACATAAATATAATGGCCACATAATGAATAAAAGAACTATCAAAATGGGCCATACTGGCATTTTTGGTAGAAAAGCCACCAGTTGCCATTGTGGTCAAGCCATGGTTTACTGCATCGAAAAGGTCCATTCCACCAATTCTATATAATATCATTACCAAGACAGTCAGACCTACATACACAAACCAAAGTCTTTTGGCCGTTTCCCTGATTCTGGGGTGAAGTTTGTCAGAAGTAGGGCCAGGTGATTCAGCCACAAACAATTCAATTCCACCTATTCCAAGTAAAGGAAAAATGGCCACCGTCAAAACGATAATACCCAAACCACCAATCCATTGGGTCATGCTTCTCCAGGTAAGAATTCCTACCGGCATACTTTCGATATCTTCCAATATCGTAGCCCCGGTGGTGGTCAGACCTGATACCGTTTCAAAAATCGCATCCGGCAAATAAGAAATTGTACCGCTGAAAAGATAGGGCAACATCCCGAAAATTGACATAAAAACCCAACTCATGGCTACTATAAGGTATCCTTCACGTTTTCTAATCAGGTTATCCTGACGCTTAAAACTAAAAAAAAGCAAGGCTCCAAAACCTCCTGATATCAACCCTGCATGTACAAGTGGTAGAAGATCTCGACTTCCATAATACAGGGAAAAAAGTATGCTGGGCACCATCAAAATAGCCAATAGCATCAATAGCCCACCCATTACTTTTCCAATCGCGGTGTAATGAATCATAACTTAATTGAAAAGCTTTTCTAAGATAGGTTGGGCTGCCGGCAAGGCAAAAACTATCGCCTTGTCATTCAGCTCCAGCCTGAAATCCCCATCCGGAATGAAGACCCTCTCCCCTCTAATCACCCCAGCCACGATGGCGGTATTGGGGAAATGCAGCTCGCGGATAGGTTTTTTAGTTAATCTATTGTTTTTCGTAACCACGTATTGCACAAATTCAGCATCCACTCCATAGATGCCTGTCACCGCTTCCACTTTTCCTTTTCTCAAATACCTGCTCACTTGGTTGGCCGCCACTAGCTTTTTGTTGATAAGAGAATCCACCCCGATACTGTGCGAAATATGGATATATTCTCTTGTGTCCACATGCGCAATAGTTTTGTAGACTCCGTGGTTTTTGGCGCTTAGACTGGTGATGATATTGGTTTCCGAGCTTTCTGTCAGGGCTAAAAAACCGTCCATTTCCTCCAACCCCTCATCCATCAGCAAATCAACATTTTTATAATCCCCATGAATCACCAATGTCTCCGAAAGTCTTTCGCTTAGCCACTTACAGCGCTCTTTATCCTTATGGATCAGGGTAAGCCTGTAATTGTTTTCCATTCTCAGGGCTGTGCTGTAAGCCAAATCATCCCCCCCGATCATCATGAGGTTGCGGATGGGAACTTCCTTGTGATTAATCAGCTCCTTGATAGAATCTACAGCCTTTTTATTACTGATAAAAAACACGTGATCATTGCTTCTGATCACGGTATCCCCACGTGGAATAATTGTAAGTTGGTCGCGGATAATGGCAATAATTCGGATGTCCTCAAAAATCGGGTTGGTGCTGGAATCGGAAAGCTTTTTATTTATCAGTGGACTGTTGCGGTCCAAAGTGATGCCCACTACATTCAGTTTGCCTCCTTCAAATTCAAAAACGTCGGAAAAAGTGGAGTTTTTCATCATCCTTGAGATCTCCACGCTGCAAAGCATGGAAGGCGAAATGATGGAATCTATGCCCAAATTATGGAAGTAACTCTGGTTTTCAGGCTCTAGGTAATCATGGTTTCGAACCCTTGCGATCACTTTTTTGGCCCCCAGTTGCTTGGCCAGCATAGCCGTCACTATGTTGGTCTTCTCCGAAGTGGTCACCGCCAACACCAAACTGGCTTGTCCAACATTGGCCTTTTTCAAAATATCTAGAGAGGCCGAATCCCCCCAAACAGTCAACACATCAAGTCTACTCGAAATGTTTTCCAGAATATCCTTCTCGGTATCAATTAGGATGATATCCTTATTTTCATAACTCAAATGCTCAGCTAGGTGGTAACCCATATCCCCAGCCCCTGCGATGACTATATTCATATCCTGAAACGTTACGTTTTTTTAGGCAGGTGGCAAATTTACGTACATTATTCTGAAAACTTCACAATTAAACTTTAATTCAGAAATCATCTATATTATCACTTGCAGAATTGGTTGATATATTTCGTGGCTGCGTCACTCCCTTCTTTTACAGATTTTCTCCAATCCTGACATGCCTGATTTTTTTTTCCTAACCTATAATAGCTTATCCCCCTGTTTACCAATATATCTGGATGTCCTGGGTTCAGCTTCAAGGCGTAGCTGAAATCGTCAACGGATTTTTGATATCGTTTGAGTTTTAAATGAGCATTGCCCCTGTTGAAATGATAGGCATACACCAAAGGAAAATCCTCACCGTTAATCTTACTGTAGCGGATGGCCTCACTGAAGAGCGCAATTGCCTTTTCCAGGTTATTATTTTCATAATATACATAACCCAAATAATAAGTAAGCTCATCATCTTCCCTAAATATCCGGCTGCCCTTTTCTAATAACCGGATAAGTTTAGATTTGTCACCTTGGGTGTTAGAATACGCTGAATACAAATTGATATAAGCAGGATGGAATGTGGAATCAATAGCAATGGCATCCTCAATATCGCGGATAGCAGCGGGATAATTCCCCCTTTCCATCTGGCTTATCCCTTGGTCAGTCAGGCGAATGGCCTTCTCCCTATCTTCAGCATCAACCTCAATTTCCACTTCCTGAGCCAAAGAAGTCTGCACAAATGAAAAGAAAAGCATTATAAATATTGGTACAAAAGGTAGTGGTTTCCTTTTAATTAAATCCTCGCACTTAAAACTTATTTTTATCATGTTTTGCTACGCTAATTGAAGTGATGCATCTCGTACCGTTCATAATCATTTTGGGCCTGAATGTACGATTTGTCACTTGATAATAGTTATTAAGGTAGTAAATTTCAGTAAAATTAGCCTTTCAAGGACCGTTAAAAATTATGAAACGAATCACCCTCCTCTCCTGCTTACTCTTATTTTCCATGGAAGTATTCAGCCAAAGTCTGGTCAATAATGAAGTTGGGGGGTGGTTGATGTTTTTTAACAGGACTAGGTTTCATGAAAAATGGAGTTTGCATACTGAAATCCAGGATCGGTTTTATGATGTTTCGGCCAAAGAGGAACAACTCCTGATTCGGGGTGGCTTGAATTACCATTTGAATCAAAAAACTTGGTTAACTGCCGGTTATGGCTATATTGAAAGTTATCCACCTGATGACGTGGTCGCCGATAAAATTGTGGAGCACCGCATCTGGCAGCAGGTGATGCACTTTCACTCTATAGGACGTGTGGCATTTGAGCACCGCGGCAGATTGGAGCAGCGCTTTGTAGGGGACCGCTATAGGGACCGTGTCCGCTACCGCTTGATGGCAACCATTCCTTTCAACAACCGCCTAATGCAGCCCAAAACCTTCTTTGGCGCAATTTACAATGAAATTTTCTTGCACCAATTTGAATCCAGCCCATACGACCGGAATCGCTTCTATACAGCATTAGGTTATCAATTTACCACCGGAACTAACCTTCAAGCCGGCTATATGGCCCAGAACTTCTCCGGAAAAACTAAAGGCTATCTGCAACTGGGATTGACTTCTAATTTATATTTATTAGGTAAATAATAAATGCGATGGGTATATTGTACCCATCAACATGAAACTTAACCTCAAAAAATATATCGGTCCAGGCCCCTTGATTGCAGCAGCTTTCATTGGACCTGGCACCGTCACCGTTTGCACCATAGCCGGAGTGAATTTCGGTTACGACCTTTTATGGGCTATATTGCTGTCTATTTTGGTCACTATCGTCTTTCAGGAAATGTCATCTCGAATTGGTTTAGCCACCCAGTCAGGCCTCGCCAATCTACTGAATCAAACCATACAGAATAAAATTGCACGGTTCCTGGCCATAGGACTCGTCATCATGGCCATTTTTCTAGGAAATGCCGCTTATGAGGCCGGCAACATTGGCGGCGGAGCCTTAGGGGCTGCACTGCTTTTAGACCTTCCCACCCTAGATTTTGGTGATTTCTCCCTTAATCTATATAGCCTGTTCATTGGTGTTGTAGCCTTGCTTTTACTTTTGCTAGGCAGCTATGAATCTATTCAAAAGTTCCTCATAGCGCTTGTTATCCTGATGAGTATAACTTTTCTTACTGCAGCGATCATGACAAGGCCAAGTTTGGCTGAGCTTTTTCGGGGATTGACACCTACCGTACACCCCACAAATATTATCACTATTGTAGCACTACTGGGAACCACCGTAGTGCCATACAACTTGTTTCTCCACAGTGCTCTTGTAGCCCAAAAATGGAAAACAAGAGCTGATTTGAAATGGGTTAGACTTGACACCATGCTTAGTGTAGGGTTGGGCGGCTTGGTTTCTGCTGCCATCGTAGTCACCGCGGCGGGTGGTTCGGCTATAGGGGTTGAAAGTGCCGCAGACCTAGCCTTGGGATTGGAACCCACCTTTGGTGTTCTGGCAAAGTATCTGATTGCCCTAGGTCTACTCGCTGCAGGCATTACTTCAGCGATGACCGCTCCACTGGCCGGGGCATTGGTTTTGACAGGGTGTTTTGGCCTATCACAGGACATCCGAACCAAGCCCATGAGGCTATCGATGGGTTTCATCGTGCTGTTAGGGTTGATATTTGCCTCCTTAGGCATACGGCCCGTTCAGCTGATCACATTTGCTCAGCTTACCAATGGCATCCTTCTTCCATTAATTGCGGCTTATATTTTGGTGGTCATCAATCAGAAAAAACTGCTCAAAAACCTGGTGAATTCTCCATGGCAAAACCTTTGGGGGATTGCCTGCTGGTTGCTAACTTTAATACTTGGGGCAGGTAGTTTGTTAAAAGTAATAGGTATATGGTAGATTTAAATTGTGATTTGGGTGAAGGGGGCCTTGAGGATGAAAAGCTGATGCCTTACCTCACAAGTTGCAACATAAGCTGCGGAGGCCATGCCGGCTCTGAACCAGACATAACTGCGGCTATTCAAGCAGCAGCTCAGCATAGAGTGAAAATAGGTGCCCACCCCTCCTACCCGGATAGAGAAAACTATGGGCGAAAAGTTCTGACTATCTCCAAATCAGAATTACAAAGCTCCTTGATTTCCCAATTGGATTATTTTAAGAGCCTGTTGCAACAAGAAAAAGCCAAGCTCCATCATGTCAAACCCCATGGGGCATTATACAACCATGCTGCTAAGGATAAAGAAACTGCCCAATGCGTGGTAAATGCTGTTCGGGAGGTTTTTCCAGAGGCAATTATTTATACCTTAAAGGACAGTGAACTGGAAAAGGCGGCAAATACACATGGCTTGAAAACCTGGAATGAGGGTTTCGCAGACAGAAACTACACCGATGACTTAGAATTGGTAGGTCGACAATTGCCATATGCTGTTTTGACTGATACCACTAAAATATCACCCCATGTATCTGCTATGATTAGGGACAAAAACATCATAACCATTAGTGGAAAAGCTGTTCCAACTGAAGTTCAAACCCTCTGTATACATGGGGACAACCCAAATGCATTGGAAATAGCAAAGCTTCTCCGGTTAAATTTCCCTGAATTCAAATGATCCAAGTATTTCAAATAGCGCCAAACATTGTAGAAATACAATGGCCGAAAGAAATTTCAGTGAATATTTTAATGCGAAAAGCTTATTTGAAAAAACAGCTCATTCAGCAATTCCATGAAAAATTGCTGAGAGCCATCTCCGGTTACCACATGCTTGGGCTATACTTTTCTGAGCCTATGCCATCAGAGAAAATTTCTCAGATCTCTAAAGAAATATTGGCCAAATTCTCTGAGGGCAAGAAAATTGGAAGTACTCTTTGGAGAATTCCTGTCTGTTATGACGGAAAAGACTTGAACAATCTTGCCAAGCAGAAAAACATATCCAAAGCCAAACTCATAAAGCTACACGCCTCACAGCGCTATCATATTCATTTTTATGGATTTTTACCTGGATTTATATATCTGGGAGGCTTAAATGAAAAGCTGGCAACAGCAAGAAAATCCACTCCAGACAGAGAAATCCCGGCAGGCAGTGTAGCTATTGGAGGCAACCAAACGGGAATATATCCCTCCAACAGCCCCGGCGGGTGGCATGTGATCGGCCGAACTCCTATCCGAATGTTCGATACCAGTCAATCTCCACCAGTTTGGGGAATCGAAGGCGACATGGTGGAGTTTTTCCAGATTTCTGAAGAAGAATTCTCAGATTACCTAAGTAAAAAACCTGAAAAAGTAGAGCATGCTTGAAGTTATTGATCCCGGACTTTTTTGTAGCCTTCAGGATGAGGGGAGAATCAACCAAGGTAGCTTTGCCCTTCCTTTTTCTGGGGCCATGGACCTCCAATCCTTCCATCTGGCCAATCATATTCTTCAAAACGACCCTAACACTAGCTGTTTGGAATTCACATCGCCGGGCCCAACGCTAAAATTCCACGCACCTGCGTCGATAACCCTAACAGGTGCAAAAGCAAACATATCCCTCAATGGAAAAAGTCTGGAATTAGCCAACAACAGCATTCTTAACCTAAAGCCCGAAGACGTTTTAAAAATAAATAACCTGGAATCAGGATCATGGGGTTACCTAGGTATTTATGGGGGTTTTGAATCCGAAAATATACTGGGAAGTCAAAGTTTATCTCCAGGCATTACCCGAATCTCAAGTTTGCCTAAAGGCTACAAAATCCCATATAGCAAACAAAATCTTGAATTTTCACAATCCTCCGCCAAGGTGAAACCGGAATTTCCATGGGAAAAGGTAAATGTGTTAAAGGCCTTTAAAGGTCCAGAATTCAATCTTTTGCCGGAGGATATTGTTCATAAAATAAAGAAGGACAGCTTTAGCTTTACCTCCGAAAGAAACCGCATGGCTGCTCCAGTTCAGGAATTTCTTCCAGAAAACAGGTTTGAAATCCTCACCTCTCCCATTTTTCCCGGGATGGTTCAGCTTACCCCGAGTGGAAAGATGATTTTGCTTTTACGGGAGGCCCAAGTAACCGGCGGCTACCCCAGAATCTTGTTTTTGGAAGAAGGCCAACTGAATCTGGCCGTACAAATGAGACCTGGCCAAAAGTTTAAGTTTGAAATTGTCTAGGAGCCGGAAGTCCGATGACTGAAGGCCATAAATCTAGAATGACTTTTAAAGAAAAATATATGTTGGGATAATACCCAACACGTCATTATGGGTGGCCTTTGCACACAAGGTTCAACCACCTCCGGGGTTGCCTGTATTCTCACCTTTACCGTCCCCCAGGTTCCACCTGGGGTTGTTTGAGTTGAGAGAACTAAGACCTTACCTACCCAAGTCTGGAAGACTTGAATGTAAGTATCCACGGGTGAAACCCGTGGATACTTACATTCAATCTCCACAACTCCGGAGGAGTTGAATATCGACTAGTAAACTTGCTTGCAGATAATCATTTACTAGAAAGTAAACTTTTCCTTCTGCTCTTTCAGGTATTCTAAAAGCTCCTTCCCCTCTTCCACATGAATTTCCCCAGGAAGACCCAAAATAAACCTGCCCACTCCGGGGAGTTCTGCTACTTCAGTCTCCAAATAATAATGCTTCCTATTTTTTATGGTGGTATAGGGTTTCGACTCGGGAAACCCTTCGATTAACAATTGATAGGCTTTATGCGAAAGCTTCAGCTTTACCTTGTATTTAGCCTGACCGGAGTAACCGAACATGGATTCATTGACCTCCGCGTGCAGACTCCCATACACCTGCTTTTTATTGGTTACTTTAAGGTCACTGATCCGCTCGAGTTTAAACTTCTTCATGGACTTGCTTTCCACATCAAAGGCTTGGATGTAATCATAGTCTTTGGTGAAAGCCACAGGTTCAATCACCCTGTCCCTAACCGAGTCGGTATGAAGTGAATAATAGTCCTGTAATTCCACTTGCAGCCCTTTCTTCAAGGCATCGGCCAACTCATCCACAAAAAGGCCCAATTTGGCATTGAACAGACTTTCTATGCTTTGCTGAAACTCAGTCCTTGCATTAACTTTTTCAAGCAGGGAATCCTTTAGACGGCTCTTCTTACCTGCTTTTGATATGGCCTGAGCGAGAAATTTTGTCTCCTCCTCGGTAAAGGTGCCCACAAGATTTTGGGATGATGTCTCCACCATATCCACAATCTTAAATTTGCCATGCTCCTTTTCTATCCGAAACCCTACCTCCTCCAAAAGCTTGAAATATCGGTATATGGTCCGAGTATCCGTCTCTAATGTTTCCGCTAAACGGTGAACATTTTTACCGACTCTGGTCCTTAAAAGATTGATTAATTTAAATACGCGAAGAATTTTTTGTTGCTCTACTTTGGCCATACTTCATTCAAAAATATATGAGACCAAATTTACTAAAAACCCCGGTTTTATAAAGGCTCTTTGACACTAAATGTCCCGCCTATTCTTCGGTCTTCGGTCTTCCCTCATTTTACCCTCACCTTATAAAACACCATATAATCCTCTTCCTCCTCCTCATTTTTCACCTTGTTAAAATAAAGGTGATCATGTCGGGCTAGGTATCCTGCCTGTCCATCAAATTTATCATGCAGTCGTAAGTCCACTTTTTCATTTCCTTCCGCATCAAACTGTTTCAGTCTGTTTTCTCTTGTACGCAATTCCTCCTCATAAGCTACAATCCACTTGTCCATGTCATCCATCTGCTCAAGTTCGGCCATTCTTTCTTTAGGAATCCCCTCAAAATATTGAAGATAAACAGCCTTGTTATCTGTTTGCAAAAATCTCAAACCACCCTTTGCAGGATCAAAATAGACAGACACATCGGCATACTCCATTGGCATTCCCTCATTGGGTTGTATATTCTTTAGATCCAAAGGTTTTTTGAAAGCCAAATTATAAGGTTCCTGTTTTTCGTAAGCATATAGGGTAGGATCCCCATCATAGCTAATATAAATTTTATTCTCACCCACAGCCAATCTGGAATAGAGGTCCCCATTGTCATAAAGATTTCCATCCCGAAAACGGCTGTCTTCCTCTAATGGAAAAAGGTCAGTCACTTCAAAATTATTGACGTTGATAAGGGTACCTCCTCTCACTTCATCCATATATCTTTTTTCCGTCCTTTTGGAAGTAGGCATATTACCCTGATGCAAGAGGTACTGCTCATCCCCTAGAGAAATTTTCTGGGCTTGCCCTCCTGTGTATCTCATGGTTACCGACTTTTGATAATCCCCTTTCATGGGAGTACTTTTCACTTGATTGCCTTGCAGATCATACCATTTGATGGCTTTGGTACCCATGATAAATACCGTTTGGTCATCCCAAAACCCCATTTCGGATAAATATTGACCATACGTGTCCGGAGTATCTCCCCCCTTCTGGAGTTCATGCAATATCTCACCGGAATCATTAATTATAAAATAAGAATTTTTTCTATAATCAGCCGCTAGCAGATGTCTCCCATCAGGCGATATATCGGAAAGAGTCATATTTCCAATGTAATTTACAGTAATTGAATCCACCAAAGCCCATTCACCATCCAAAGAGCTTTGAGCACCTTGTTCGGAAGGGTTATTACAGCCAATAACAATTAAAGTTGAAACGAGTAGTAAAAGGTTATTCTTCATAAAAACATTAAGCTAAAACATTAGGTCAAATTAAATGGATTAAGTTTATAATACAATAATAGTATTATTTATTCTTAAATCATTAGTGATTTATTCCAGTATCGACAGGGGCTATCATGCACGACACACAACCAAAAAAAGTAAGTCAAAGAAATTTAACTTGGCATAACTTACCTTTAACATGAATATTTATACTCTCTATCGTTAAAAGCTTATCTTTGAAAAAAAGTCAAATGAGAAAGTTAATTTTTGCCTCCTTGCTGGTTGCAGCTATTGGCTGTAAAAATGACTCCGAAGTGAGTCATCTTTCAGCAGAGGAGGAAACCACAAATCCAAATAACATCATATTATTAATCGGGGATGGAATGGGTGTTACCCAGATTTCCTCTCTATATGCTTTTGAGGATAAGACTGCCAGCTTTGATCGGTTCAAAAATATTGGATTTATTAAAACAGCATCTTCCGACAGCAGGATTACTGACTCTGCAGCAGGTGCAACCGCTTTTGCTAGCGGCATCAAAACCTACAATGCAGCAATTGGTGTAGATAATGACACCGTTGCAGTAGAAACCATTGTGGAAATTCTGTCCAAGGCAGGCTGGAAGACAGGTTTAGTGGCCACAAGTTCTATAACCCATGCCACCCCTGCGGCCTTTTTCGCCCATGTAGCCCATAGAAAAATGGAAGAGGAAATAGCCAAGCAGCTTTATGAGGCCGATCTAGATATCGTAATCGGGGGAGGTGAAAAATATTTTAAAACCAGAAAAGATGGCATCAATTACTTGGACAGTCTCAAGTCAAAAGGTTACCATGTAAAAACAAGAAGTGATCAAGACTTAGAGATTGAAAATCCAGCTGGCAAAGAAGCCCATTTGATGGGCGAAAGTGCCATGCAAAAAGTATCTGAAGGCAGAGGAGATTTTTTGACAGAAGCCTCCCTTTATACCATCAATAAGCTGCAAAAAACAAATGATAACTTTTTTGTCATGATTGAGGGATCCCAAATAGATTGGGGTGGACATGCCAATGACCATGATTATATCGTGGATGAAATGCTTGATTTTGATAAGACCATAAATGCCGTTTTGGATTTTGCCGAAAAAGATGGGAATACTTTAGTAATAGTGACTGCTGACCATGAGACTGGAGGGTACGCCTTATCCAGCGGGAAGGATGGTTATAAAAGCGTAACAGGCACATTTTCTACAGGTGGGCACACAGCAGCTTTGATTCCTGTATTTGCCTTTGGCCCCGGCTCTGAAAATTTCCAGGGTGTTTATGAAAACAATGAAATCTTCCATAAAATGCTGGAGTCGATTAAATAGAAGCTTATGGACCGGAGACGGAAGCCCGAAGACGGAAACAGGCCTACTTCTTCGGTCTTTGAGTCCGAATTCATCAATTACTTCAAAAAAACGGGCAATGAAAAAATCGTCAATACTATTTGAAATCGCAAAATTATCCATCAATCTTTTTGCTGGAATTTACCTATTCCATTTAGCTTCAGGTATTAGGCAGGACTATCAATCCCATCATATCTTTGTGTCATTATATATATTTGGGATTTTCTGTTTAATCTTCTTTTTTAATGGGCTGAAAAACTTGTATAGAAAGTATAAATCCGATGAGTTAGGGACGGAGTAATGACTTTTAAATATCCTTATCAACCTCGAAGGGTTTAAAAAGGAACAGCCAACCCCTTTTCGACCTCATGCATAACTACCGCATTTAGCAAAATAACACTATTATTAAATCATTAATAAAATCATATTTTACCAGTTATGGCACAATATTGGTTAAGTTAATAGCTTTTTAATACTAATTTTTGCCTAATGAAAAAGCTTTTACTTGGAGTACTCTTAAGTTCATTTTTCTATTCCTGCGCACTTGTAGAAGAGGTTCCGGATTTATTAGAGTCCCATGAAATTATTACGCTGGGTATTGAATTAGATGGTGCCGAATGGAAAGCGGCTCAGGAAGGGCGCATAAACTCCAGACAAATTGATCATCTTTTTTATAGCTACCAGGTCAAAAAGATCGAAGGAGACAATGATACTGTTGTTATAGCGGGAATAACAAAGGATATTTCCAGCGTACAACTTCAATTGGAAACAGGCCAGCAATACCAAATAGATATGTCTACGGTATCCTTCAATGGTGACTACCAACAAGATGGTAAAATATCTCTATTTGGTATAACAACAGAAAGCGCGGACTCCATTTACAATTATCTGGAAACGTACCCTGAGCCAAACAAACGGGCCTACCCTTATGTAACCGCAATTGGCAGTACTAGAGATGATCACTTTGAACTCCAAAATTGGCCTGCCTCAGACAAATTCATAGGCCAAGTCGACCTGACCGTCACAGACCAATCGGCCATTTCCATCGATATGGTCAGATTTTCCGCAGGTATTGCCTTCAAAGCACTAAACCTAAAATCGGGAGAGATACATTTCCGTATTGAGGATACGAATCAAAAAAAGGAGTACAAACTCCTTCCAAACAAACTCTCTGTCCAAGAAATTTTACCACTATATAACGTTTTTCCATCTACCCCCTTGTTTAGAAACAATTCTTTGGCAATTGAGGGTATAAAAGAATACAACATTGATATCATCTATATGGATCAGGACAGTGAAGATGAAACTGTCGAGACTGTTTTGTTATCAGGTTATACCATTGCACTTAGAAGAAATCACCTTCGAACATAGGAGCTTGATCTGGCGGATTTCATAGACATTAACAACGAAGATGAAAATGAAAGCGGCTATCCAGATGAGGAGTATGATGGAGAAAGGAAAAGTGGAGAGGTAACCTTGGATTTTGTAGAAGAAGGAATGAATGACAGAGGTACTGTTAGACTTTAATATTTTAAATATTATTTTTTATGAAAAAACACATAGTATTTTGCTTAGCTTTTTTATGGTTTGGGTGTAGTGAAGAGTTGGTAGACCCTCTACCACTTGATCAAACTGATGAAATATCGGAAGATGTGGTGATTATGGGCTTTCAACTAAATGGGGACGAATGGGAAAAGGCAAGAGAAAGTCAGTTGCAAAACCGACAAAAGGAACAACCCTTATATTACGGATATGATGTATTCGAATTACATGACGGGGGCTCAATATACCACGCAAGTGGGGCTACTAATGATATTACTGAAGTAGAGATACCCTTTCAAAAGAGGTTGGAATACCTAGTTGTGGTATCCAGCGTCCAATTTGACGAGAAGTTTGACATGTCAAAAGCTTTCCTTTTCAACATGAGAAGAATTGGTCCAGTCTCTGATTGGCCAATTTACCGGCTTCATGACCCAAGCCAAATACGAAATAGGCCCGAAATCCGCCCTTTTACAACCTCCGTGGAAAGTGCGAGTTATCAGCAAGTTAATATCGATCACGATAGATTTGAATCCGACAAGTTTATTGGATATACCAAACTCTATATTGAAGAAGACAAGCCTTTTCTTGAAATTGACATGTATCGACTTTCTGCTGGACTAGCTTTTCAGGCAATTAACCTACAAGATGGGGAGTTAGAAATCATAGTAAATCCTTCAACCCAATCTGAATTTTCTGAAACAAGAAGTGTCAAATATGTATTGACCCATGACGAGGATTACATAAAAGATTTAAGACCTTATACTTCTCTTTCTCGGTTTGATGAAAGATATGTAGATGATATAAAAGCAGATCCTGATAATAATACTCAGGAATACAATGTAGAAATATATTATAAATCCCATAATCAAAACGGGACTGGGGATACTTCCCGAAAGCTGACCAGCTCCACTATTTCACTTAAAAGGAATCATCTTATGACCTACGAAATTGATATGTCTGATTTTGATTTAGATGAGGGTGAGAATGAAGAGGAGTCTGGACCTAGACTAAACTTTGTGGATGAAGAATTAATCGAGGGTGAAACTATTAGAATTGGTAAATAGAATATCATGAACTTAAGAAAAGCATATTTTTTAATTTCTCTATTAATAGTAGGCTGTAATCTCCAACAAGAGGAGTTTACTTTACCTGACCCTGAAAGCGATAAGATAAAAGGTGTCATAAAGCTCAATGGTGGAGATCTAAGTACTAGCGAAACTCCCCTCAACGGTATGATAAGGTATCAGGAAGTGTATGGATTTTCGATCAAAGAAATATTTGAGGAGGATACATTTCATTATGCGAATGGAGTAGCCAGACAATTGAGTCAGCTGGAATTGGATTTCATACCTAACCGGAAATACATTTTACAAATGTCATATGTGAGGTTAGACGAAAGTACAGATCTTTCACTTAGAACTACGGTATTTGGTAACACATTCAGCGATGGAATCCAAAACGTTGTTTCCTATAAAAGACAGGAAAGCCAGCAGATTAATCCCTTTATTACAAATTTAAATTTAAATGGTTCCCCTCGGCCCACAGGAGGGAGATATCCAGAATCCGATAAATTTGTGGGTGAAGCTATATTTGAGGTTGCCCAAGAGCCAGTAGAAATCGAAATAGAGATGTTTAGACTTTCAGGAATGCTGAATTTTAGAATATTAAATCTAGAAGAAGGAAAAGTTGATTTCCTCTTTAAAGATGATCCAGACACCTGGAGAAGAGGATATCAAATTGAACAGACATTCACTCCCACTGATGCAGATCAACAAAAGTATAGGCCTGCACTTTATATACCTGGTAGTTATGAGGAAGATTTAATTCATCAAATAAGGATAGAAGGTGATGAGGATGTACCACCACCAAGACGGTCTAGAAGAAGAAGGCCTCCAAGTCAAGACCCCATTGAAGAACCCGAGGAACCAGAAGTAGGACCAAAAATTTCTACTGAATTTGAAGTAACCGTAAGACATATCACGGAAGAAGATGGAGAAGAAGTTGGTCGAAATGTTTTAATAGCTACAGTAAGTATTTTTAGAAACGAATCTATAACCTACGAACTGGATTTGCTAGAACATTCAGATGAGAACAGCCGGAGGGATCCAGAGTTTAATGGCTGGACTAAGATCATTAGAGAAAGGCTATCAGATCATTGATTAGTGGCAGAAATGATTGATAAAAGAGGAGGCACAGCCTCAATTTTCAGGGTTCCAAGGCAAATCCTTGGAACAACAGGTGTGGCCCGATCTTGTAACAGTATGTATCCTAATTTGAGATACGTTTACTTTATAGGACATCCCTTAATATTTGGGAAGTACTATTACAGGTATATTTTTCGGAAGGGAGAAGGTTAATTACTTGATTAAATGACTTTTAAGCTAATCCATAAGCTATGATAGCCATGGAATAGAATTTGGAATTCAACTGAAAATGAAACCATTATTCCAACCTAAAACCACAATGTTATGAATCAGGAACATAAAGAAGGCAAACTAGCAAAAACCTTAGAGGACCAAACTGCAAAACTACCCTCAGATGTATATCTTTGGGCTGCAGTGGCATCAATGGGGGTTTCTTTTACCCTAAAACTCTTTAAGCAGGACCAAACGGCCCTTTTTATCGGCCAGTGGGCTCCATCGTTTTTGTTATTGGGACTTTACAACAAAATCGTAAAAGTGGAAGGTCACGATTAACTGCACCCAAAACCCAACAGTATGTAAAAAGGCATCACATTGGTGGCGCCTTTTATGTTTAGAGAGTTAAAAGGAAGCACAGCCTCAATTTTCAAAGTTCCAAGGCAAAGCCATGGAACAACGGCAACCATTAACTTTGTGCGACTTCTTTGAAACTATGTACTACTCCGTGACCTTTTTTTTCTTTCCCGAGTCGGAGACTCTATACTCAGGGATTCGCAAGTCGGAGACTTGGCAGAACGTTTAAAAGTATTTCCTATTTAGGATTTCCGTTAAAATCACCGCGTCTTTTACCGTACTCGGGTTTTTAAGGAGTTTTGCGTAAGGGTTTACAGCACTTTGAACCTCGGCGACATCCTCTACTTCACCGATGATTTTATCATCAATACTGATGTCGACCTGCTCATCTAGGGTCTTGAGCGGGGCCTTCTCTGTGTTTTTGAGACTGCCCTCCCCTCCTTCATAATATTTGCGATAAGGGTTGGTGGGCTCGGACTGAGGCTTCGGTTTTGGCTTGGGTTTTGGCTCAGGTTTGGGTTCTGAATACTGGTGTTCTTCATAGGTATCTACTTCCTCCAATACTTCTCCCTGACCTGAATCCTCAAAATCCCGGGTCCGCTCCTGCTGTTCCCGACGGATCTCCTTCAGCATATCCTCGAAAGAGGCCGGGCGACGTTCCCCCTCCTGTTCACCTTCAAACCTTTCATCTTCCTGCGGCTTATCCTTTTTTCTAAAGGCCGTGAAAAGAAAGTATAAAATGACTAAAGCAATATAAATGAGAGTACCCGCGTCCATGAAATTATCTGTTATTCCTCACTAAGGTAATTAAATTTTCCCTTTTCGACCATTTTAAAGTGCGAAATGCGGGAAGCAGAGTGAGAATTATTAGGGCAAACTTGGTAATTGCCTCGATCTGTTTAATTTTGTTTGTTTTTGAATATTATCAGAAGAGTAAATGCAGCTTACCAAGCTAGAAGTTAAGGGGTTTAAAAGTTTTGGGGACCGGATAGTCATCCATTTTGACAAAGGCATCACGGGTATCGTAGGTCCCAACGGCTGCGGCAAATCCAATGTGGTCGATGCCATCCGCTGGGTGCTGGGTGAGCAAAAAACCAGGATGCTACGTTCCGACAAAATGGAAAATGTCATCTTTAATGGGACCAAAAACAGGAAGCCTACCAACTTGGCCGAAGTATCACTCACTTTTGAAAACACCAAAAACCTCCTGCCCACCGAGTACACGCATGTCACCATCACCCGCCGGTATTACCGGTCTGGGGAGAGTGAATACCTGTTGAATGGGATTGCCTGCCGTCTAAAGGATATCACCAACCTTTTCATGGATACTGGCATAAACTCAAACAGTTATGCCATCATCGAGCTCAAAATGATTGATGAGCTTCTTAATGATAAAAACAACAGCCGTAGAGATCTTTTTGAAGAAGCAGCAGGGATTTCAAAATTCAAAACCAGAAAGAAAGAAACCCTTAAGAAATTAGAGGATACCGATGCGGATCTTGACCGGGTGGAAGATGTACTTTTTGAAATAGAGAAAAACCTCAAACAGCTGGAAAAGCAAGCTAAGCAGACCGAGAAGTACTTTCAAATCAAGAAAGATTACAAAGCTGCAAGCATCGCTTTGGCAAAAAAGAGCGTCAGCAAGCAGACCGAAACACTCCTAGACCTAAGTGGTAAAATCACTCAAGAGCAGGACCGCAAACTCAGCTACAACACCCACTTATCGGAAAGGGAGGCGCAACTGGAGCAGTTAAAAGCAGACCTCATCCACCGAGAGAAACTTTTGGCCAGCCGCCAGAAAGCCCTGAACGAACAGGTCAATAAAATCAGGCAGTTTGAGAGCGACAAAAAGATAAAGAATGAGAGGCTGCGATTTTTGGAGGACAGAGCGCAGAAACTTCGCGAGCAGATAGACCAGGACCGCAAGAGCAATGACAGGGCTGGGTTCAGCATACGCTCTCTTCAGCAGGAAATGGAAAGTGCCGAAAAGCAGCTTTTGGAGAAAGAAATGGTGGTAGAAAACCTGAAGGCAACTTACGAGGAGCAAAAGGAAAACCATGCCCTGCTTCAGGAAAAGCAGAAGGTGCTAAGCAGGGATTTTACCCAGAGAAAAGATACCATTTACCAGGTTTCGAAAGATCTTGAGATCAAGCAGATCCAGCTTTCTACCCTCAAGCAGGAATTGGAAAAAACCACCCTGGATGATGATTCTCAAGAGGCCAACTTGGCAGAATTTGAGGATAAGCTCTTAATACTTAAGGAAGATCTTGACCAGAAGTCGAGTAAATTGACCCAAATCAAGTCTTCTGAAAATGAACAGCTTGAAAAAATTGAGGAAACTACTCACACCATTGATCTGATCAAAGAAGAGGTAACCCAGATAAGCCGAAAACTGGATGCCAAACAGAATGAATACAACCTGACCAAATCTTTGGTTGAAAATCTGGAAGGGTTTCCGGAAGCAATCAAGTTTCTGAAAAAGAATAGCAGCTGGGGCAAAGACACCCCTTTGCTTTCGGATATTCTGACCACAGAGGAAAACTATCGTGTAACGATTGAAAATTACCTCGAGGGGTATATGAACTATTACGTGGTCGACACGGAGGATCAGGCTGTGGCAGCGGTTAACCTTTTGAGCGATTCGGCTAGAGGTAAGGCCAATTTCTTCATCCTTGAGCATTTTGAAAGGTTCAAGCCATCGGTCAACAAGCTTTTTCCAAATGCCATTGCGGCTACAGAGATCATCGAGTTTGATGTCAAATATGCCAAGCTGATCAGCTTCATCCTCGATGATGTCTATATCGTGAGAGGGGAATACAGAGACATTCCTAAGGATGAAAATGCCATATTCATTACCGAAAGCGGGAAAGTAACCAAAAGAAAATTCAGCCTCAGCGGAGGTTCGGTGGGGCTTTTTGAAGGAAAAAGAATTGGTCGGGCCAAAAACCTGGAGAAACTTGAGCGGGACATCAAGGAACTGAACAAAAAAGTAAGCCAAACCCGAGCCGACCTTGACCGAAAAGTGGGTGACCTGATGAAGCTTAAGGAAGTCTCCTATAAATCCCAAATCGAAGAGCTTCAGCAGGAAATCAATGAGGTGAATCAGGATTACATATCCGTACGCACTAAAAAGGAGCAACTTTTTGAGATGCTTTCCACCAATGCCAACAAGAGGGAGGGCATATTGGAGAGGATTGAAACGCTCAATGATGAGGTATCGGAACTCGGTCCAAAGTTACAGGAAAGCAAGGCCGGATTCGAGGATTTGGAAAATGAACTGGCTGAGTTGACCGAAAACCTGCAGCTCGAAAGTGAAAATCTCACCGTGAGGTCCAATGCCTATAATCAGGAAAACATCCAATATCATCAACAACTCAATAAAGTCTCCAGCCTGGAACAGGAAATTACTTTCAAGCAAAATGCTTTTGAGGGAAGTAAGCAGCGAATTGAGGTTTCACAAACTGAATTGAGTGGAATTGACCAGGAGATTCGTGGGCTGCTGGACAACAATGAGATCAAAGACGATGAGCTTATCGAGATGTATTCCGAAAAGGAAACCATTGAGAATGGCGTCAACGAGGCTGAGAAGGATTATTATGCTGCGCGGGGTGACATTGATGCCATTGAAAAAGGTATGCGGGAATTCCAGAAGCAGAAAGAAAACATCGATACCATCATCATGGAACTCCAGCAGGCACTCAATGAGGTCAAACTCAAGATGAGCAGCATGAAGGAAAGACTAAGCGTGGAATTCGAGATTGACTTGGATAAGTTGATGGAGGAGGACCCCGAGGTCAATGAGGAATACCTTGATAAGGAGGAATCTACTATTCGGACTGAGGTAAACAGGGCTAAGGAAAAGTTGGATAAAATCGGTCCTATCAACCCTATGGCCATGGAGGCCTATAATGAGATTAAGGAGCGCCACACCTTTATTACTGAGCAGAAAGAGGATTTGATAAAGGCAAAAGAGTCTTTAGTTTCCACAATCAAAGAGATCGATTTGGTGGCTAGAGAGACCTTTTTGGATGCCTTTGATAAGATTAAGGTTAATTTTATGAAGGTTTTCCGTAGCTTATTTACAGCTGAGGATGACTGTGACTTGAGATTGACAGATCCGTCTAACCCCTTGGAATCCACTATTGAAATCATGGCCAAACCGAAAGGTAAACGACCATTGACAATCAACCAGCTTTCCGGTGGAGAAAAGACACTAACGGCAACTTCCCTGTTGTTTGCCATCTACCTACTCAAGCCTGCACCTTTCTGTATTTTCGATGAGGTGGATGCCCCCCTTGATGATGCCAATATCGATAAGTTCAATAACATCATCCAAGCCTTCTCAGAAGAATCCCAGTTTATCATTGTGACGCATAATAAGCGCACTATGGCGAGCACGGATATTATTTATGGCATTACCATGATTGAAGCAGGAGTATCCAGGGTAGTCCCCGTTGATCTGAGGGAATTGGTTTAAAGGTTTAGCGTCCCGAAATGCAGAGCTTTGCTTTCTGCACTTCGGGACTGTTTAAAGGTTTAGATCCCCCGTATCCCCTCTCCGATCTTCAGTCTCCCGTCATCCGACATCCGACATCCGTCTTCAGTCTCCGGTCTTCCGTCTCCCGTCTTTCATACATTTTTTGAAAACTGGGAACCTTTGAATGGTCTAATAGTTGCATATATACTAGTGACATTACTTTTGACCACCTACCACAATTACAATAAATGACAGTTATTGGAGAAATTATTAAGAAGGCAATTGAATTTGGTGAGAAGCTAAACTCTGACCAAAGCCCAAGAGAAGCTCAATTAGAGGTACTGGAATCCCTGCTTGATAAAGCGAAAGATACCTCTTTTGGGTTGTACTATGGTTTTCAACAAATTCTCGACGATGACGAGAATATTGAAAAGACTTTTGCTAAAAAGGTTCCCTATCACGATTATGACGATATGTATAATAAGTGGTGGTGCAAACTTCGGGATCGACACGAGGACATCACTTGGCCAGGCCTCAACGAATATTTCGCCGTCAGTAGCGGCACAACCAGTGCCAGCAAATACATTCCGGTGACCGACGATATGCTTGATGCTATCAGGAAAACCGGTTTAAAACAGATAATGACCCTCTCCAAATATGATTTGCCAGGAGATTTCTTCGAAAAGCAAATCATGATGCTTGGAAGTTCCACAGACTTAAAAGAAGAAAATGGATTTCTCGAAGGGGAAATTAGTGGAATCAGTGCCAGCAGAATTCCTTTTTGGTTTAAGAACTTTTACAAGCCCGGCGAAGAAATCTCCTCGATTGAGGACTGGGACGAAAGAGTGGAAGCTATAGCAAAAAAGGCCAAGGAATGGGATATAGGAAGCATAAGCGGCATTCCGTCCTGGATTGAGCTGATGATGAAAAAGGTCATCGAATACCATAAGGTTGAAAATATCCATGACATCTGGCCCAACTTGGCAGTTTACACCCCCGGAGGCGTAGCTTTTGAGCCACACAAAAAGAGTTTTGAGAAATTGCTTGCCCATCCCTTGATTTATATAGACACCTATTTAGCTTCAGAGGGTTTCTTGGCATTTCAAAGTAGACCTGATACCTCTTCCATGACCTTGGTGGTGGATAATGGGGTTTTCTTTGAATTTGTACCCTTTAAGCCTGAGAACATGACAGAGTCTGGTGGAATACATCCCGATGCCCCAGCGCTGACCATAGACCAGGTAGAAGAAGGCGAGGATTATATTTTGGTTATCTCTACCGTTGCAGGAGCTTGGAGATATATGATTGGTGACACGATCCAGTTTACCGACAAGGAAAAATGTGAGATTATCATCACCGGCAGGACTAAGTTTTTCCTAAACGTGGTAGGCTCCCAGTTGAGCGTACATCAGATGGACATGGCCATAGAGCAAATTCAGGAACAGTTTTCTATAGCCATTCCAGAGTTTACAGTGGCTGCAGTCAAGAAGGATGGTGAGTATATCCACCGCTGGTACTTTGGCGTAGATGGGGATGGAACCGATGAAACGGCTTTGGCCGAAGAGCTGGACAAAATCCTTCAGGAAAACAATAAGAATTACAAAGTTGCCAGAAGCAAATCACTTAAAGGCGTGGAAACCAAGATCATCCCCGTAGACCTTTTTAATGACTTCAACGAGTTCAAGAAGAAAAAAGGCGGACAGGTCAAATTTGCCAAGGTGATGAAGGAGGAGGCTTTTGAGGAATGGGAAAATTTCGTAAAAGAGAAAAACCCGCCACTGAGCCCAACAAATGAAGTTTAGGCCTGTTTTTTTAATCATAAACTAACCATTAATGACCATGAAACTGAACACGAAAACACTGGGTATACTTACCTGTTCTTTGCTTATCGCGGGCGTATCATGCACAAGTGATCATGCCTATAAAACTTCCATATCCGGTAAAGAGGAAGTGGTGGTGGAGCAATATGAAGGCAGATTTTTCAAAGAAGCGGATGAAAACAGCATCATATCTGTCCGGTTAGATGAAAATACAGGATTTGATGCCACAAAATTCCAGGAAAACTTAAATGAATCGGGCCAAGAAAGCCGTCAGGTAGCTGTAGTCGACGAGGAAGAGGATGATGAAAATGGGGATACTGACGTTCAGGCCGCCTCCATGGAAAGGAAAAGCGATAAAGTGGACGCAAAACTTATCGGATCCTCACAGAACAGAACTGCAAACAATCCTTGGATAGCTTTAAACGACAGTGTTTCTTATAGGATTACACATTTGTATCATGATAATCAACTACACTTAAAAGCCTTCTACATTAACCACAAGGATAGCGAGTTTCCCAAATCCGGCAGAGTAATCAGTCAAAGTCGGGCACAAGAGGAAAACCTGATGACTGCATGGGATCACATGATGAGTGTGGCCAGGCAATACGGTAGCAATGTTACAACCAGATAGCAAAAAAGGCATCCAAATTTGGATGCCTTTCTTTATTTAAGCTTATGCAGAAGACTATTCAGCTCTAGTCCATTCAACTGTTCTACCGATTAGTGATATTCCTACATAACCTCTTACTTCAAGAGTGTTAGGATTTTTCATCTTGATGATGCAGGAATAAGTTTTCCCTTCTTTAGGGTCATAAATGGTACCGTCTTCCCAAGCCTTCCCGTCAAATTCAAAATCGCGAAGTAGTCTCATGCCCATGATAGGTCTGTCTCTTTTTGATTTGTCTGAATTGTTTTTATCTACTTTCGGCTGGCCGTTTTCCTCCGGCTCTTTTAGCCATACTATCTTTCCAAAATATTTATCCCCTTCTTTAAATATTTCCACTTTGGCATCTTTCTCGGTGTTGTACCATACGCCTTTAATATCATCTGCAGACTGGGCAAAGACATTTTGAGTAATCAGAAAAACAAACAAGAAAGTAATCTTTGTCAATACAGTTTTCATAATTTTAGGTTTAATTGATTTCAAAGTAAACTTATTTAATAGTATATGCAAAATTTTGCAGGTGAAAATTTGTTAACCAAAACTCCAAGCCAATAGGCTTACAGCAAAGCCGACTAAGGAAACAATTGTCGTCATAATACTCCAAGACTTTAAAGTTTGTTTTTCTGTCATCCCGAAGTACTTACTAACCAACCAGAAACCGCTATCATTGACATGGGAGTAGATGGATGCTCCCGCTGCAATAGCTATCACGGTAGCGGCAAGTTGAACTGGACTTAATTCCGTTCCTGCAAGCACTGCAGCACTCATACCTGCACTGGTAATCATCGCCACAGTACTGGAGCCTTGCAGCAGACGTATGGCAACTGCAGCAAGGTAAGCGAAGAAAATGGCACTCATTCCTTTGGCCATAAGAAAGTCGGCGATCATCAGTCCTGCCTCCGTTTCGGTCAGGATTTCCTTGAAAGCCCCACCTGCTCCGGTAACCAAGATTATCAAGCCCACTGGTTGCAATGAACGGTTGCTTATGTTTAATAATTCCTTGCGTGAAGCCCCCCGTCTGGTACCCAAAACATACCAAACCAGTAAATTAGCTATGATAAGGGCAGAAAATGGATGTCCTATAAAACTTAAAAGCGTAATAAGATCTGGATTGGATTGCTGAAAATTTTGGGGAGCCATCTGAGCCAACGTGCTCATAAAAATAAGAATCAGGGGGACCGCTAGTAATAAAACTATCAAACCGACTGAAGGTAAATTGTTTTGCTCCCTTGAATGGGCGATTTCCTCCGGTGCGGTGATTTTAATTTTTTCGGCAATAAAGTTTCCAAAAACAGGTCCGGCGAAAAAGGCAGCGGGAAGCCCAGCAAATAGGCCTAATACGATCACCCAGCCCATATCTGCGCCCAGAATGTTGGCCACTGCCACAGGACCAGGAGTAGGAGGCACAAAAGCATGGGTAATAGCAAGCCCTGCCAAGAGCGGAATGCCATATTTCAACAGGGAATGGCCAGTTTTTCGCTGAAGTGCATAGACTACTGGCATCAACAGCACTACCCCCACGTCGAAAAACACGGGGATACTTACCAAAAACCCGGTAAACATCAGTTTTAAGGATACTTTGTTCTCCCCTCCCCCTTTCAATATGGAAGCGGCCAAAGTCTGTATGCCTCCGGAATTTTCCAAAATAGCCCCCAGCATGGCACCTAAACCCACTACTATAGCAATAAAGCCAAGAGTTCCGGCCATTCCTTCCTGAACCCTGGCCAAAACCGCCATAGGAGCCATCCCAGCCATAAGACCAACACCTATGCTGGCAATCAATAAAGCCAAAAAGGGCTGAATCTTAAAATAAAGGATCAAAAAAATCAATACGGCAACTCCCGTGAGTACAGCCGCCAGGAGCCCAATATCAATCATTTGCCTGCCAATCTGTGTGGAAATAGGTTCCTCTCTCCTTATCCGTCCTCTGATAGGTGTGGGCACCGAAGAAATCCCGTTGGGCCTGAATAAGGTTGGCAGAAGAGGATGCTGTAATGGAACTCAAATAGTAATTCAGGGCTGAGGAAATCACCGGAATGGCATGTCCGCTTTCAATTGCTTGGGTTACCACAAATGCCAAATCATGTTGACTTTTCCCAAAAAGTTCCAAGGACTGCTTGGCCTCCAGTAAGCTTGAATTTTCCTTGAAAACATCGACAAGATCTTCCATCAGGGCAGACCGGATTATACAGCCATTAGTCCAGATTCTGGCGGTCTCACTCAGGTCAATTCCCCAATCGTGTTCATCCGAAACTGTCTTGATTAAATCAAACCCTACCGTATGGTTTATCAAGCTTACCATAGCAAAGGCATTTCTAAGGATTTCAGGTTTTTCATCAAAAACAAACCCTGGGTCAGGTTTGAAAGCTATTTTCTTGGCCAGCTTCTCTCTTTGAGGCTTCCTTGCACTGATATTTCTAGCCATTACGGCCTCTGCCAGTGGTCCATAGGGCACCCCATATTCAAGCGCCACATTTACTGACCATCCGCCAGTGCCTTTCTGTTCCGCCTGGTCCAATATTTTATCCAACAGAAACTCCTCCCCGTCTTTCTTTCTCAAAATGCAAACTGTTATTTCCAGTAAATAGCTGTTCAATCCATAGCCGGCCCAATCTTCCAATATATCAGCAATTCTCTCCGGCCCAAAGCCCCACCCCTGATGCATGAGGCTATAGATTTCTGCAAGCAGCTGCATTTCCGCGTACTCAATGCTGTTGTGCACCATTTTCACGAAGTGACCGGCTCCACCTGTACCCACGTGTGTAATACAGGCCTTGCCTTTTTTGTCCAAGGCGGCAATTTTTTCCAGGTAGGTTTTGAGGTGGTTGTACCCTTCAGCGGTACCACCAGGCATAAGACTCGGGCCTTTCCTGGCCCCTTCTTCCCCACCAGATATTCCCATGGGAAGAAAGTGAAGCCCTTTTTCTTTCAATTCCATTGCCCTCCTTTCACTGTCCTTGAAAAAAGAATTACCCCCATCCACGATCACATCCCCTTTGGAAAGCAAAGGCTCAAGTTGCTCAATCTGCATATCTACGGCCTTTCCTGCAGGTATCATCAGCATGATTACCCGGGGGGACTCAAGGCCTTGGACAAATTTTTCCAAATCATCAAATGGCTGCAGAGGCAATTCGGAATGTTGATCAGACACAGCTTGGGCAACCCCTTCTTCACTTCCAGCCACATGCCGGTTATATATGCTTACCGTTTCCCCTTTTTCGGCTAAATTTAAGGCGAGATTCTTACCCATCACGCCCATACCTATTATTCCAAACTGTACTTTTTCTTGATGTAGTCTGTCCATGATTTCCTTTACAATTAAATGTGGTGAAGAATCAATATCTATCCGTATTCCGTAATCAGGCTCCTCGAGAATTTCAAATTGGGAATCCAGCAACCGGGGATTCATAAAATGTTTCCTTCGCTTTATCAATCTTTCCCTGATGGTTTTGTAACTACCAGCGAGATATACCCAACTGACATTTCCAGAAGAGGAAAGCATGGCTCTGTAATTCTCTTTAAGTGCCGAACAGGCAAGTACCGCCCCACCATCTTTATCCCAATCTCGGATATTCGAAGTTAAAATTTCGAGCCATGGAATTCTATCATGGTCCGAAAGAGGTTCGCCGTTAGACATTTTGGCGACATTTGCAGGTGGATGATAAAAGTCAGCATCATGAAAGGGCATGTTCAACTGGTCGGCCAGCAACTGACCTATTGTCGATTTTCCACAGCCCGACACTCCAAAAACTATTATAACCATGTTTTAAATTAAGCATTTTTATGAAGCATTCCCATTCTATATGTAATCCATTGATGGGAGAAAAGTTTGGTTGATAAAAAACCAATAAATAAATCCACTCAAAATGAGCCCCTTAAAATATTTTTCACCAAAAACCACCATCGTAACTTGCCAAAAAACCATAATTGCACCATATTTGCATCCGAAAAGATGATGGTCTTCTAGCTCAACTGGATAGAGCATCCCGTCCTTTCAGGTCGGGAAGGTTTCAGATTCGAATCAAATTTTAAATAAATGGTCTTGTAGCTCAACTGGATAGAGCAACTGCCTTCTAAGCAGTAGGTTTCAGGTTCGAGTCCTGACAGGATCACACTAGCCTTCCATCTGGAAGGCTTTTCTTTTTTCTCATTACAAAGTATAAATCAACCCCACTACGCCGAAATTCACAATTGTGAAATTGTAAACCGTATCATTGGAGGCCCCACCTTCCAAGACTCTATAACCCGCTTTCAGATCAAGATTTGGCGCGATTTTGCCCTTGCCCCCAACGAGGAAGTCAAAGGCCCTTCCTTGGGGTGCAGCGAGCCCATCCCCTTCTAGATAAAGACTCCACTTGGGAAGCTTGTATTCGGTGTATAAATGAATCAGGGGAACAAAGCCGACGTCATCGTTGAAATCATAGGAACTCTCGTCACGGAGTCTCACTACAGCATCCCGGATTTTCCCGGTAAACCCTACCCCTACTATCCAACGATCGTTTCGTACCAGATCTCTTCTGTAGGTGAGCCTATAACTGTTGAACTGGTAATAGCCATCAATATTATTGCCTTGTGGAAAAGTGCTGTTTTCAAAGTCAATGGTTCGAGGGGCGGCTCCATCATACCGCAATCCCAAAGGTGCGTATAAGGCAAAAATGTGATTCCTTTCCCCGAAGGTAAAACCGAGGCGAAGTCTTATAGGGATCACTGGTCCCTGCAGGTTGAAATCCTGATTAAAATCAAACAAGGTTCCACCCTCATCAGGAATCCGTATTTCATTATATCCTTGGATGGCTATTCCGGGCTCTACATCAATCGACCATTGAGCAAACAATGGAGTGGTTAGAAAGGTGAGAAAAAATAAAGTGAGGAAATTTTTCATAATCTTTTTTAATATAAAGCCCTTCCTTTTAGATTTGTTTTGATTAAACCTTCATCCGTCACCGGTCATCGGTCATCCGTGATCTACCAACCGTCATCGGTCATCCACCATCCGCCCCCTTTTATTTTTATTATTGTATCTCAGGAGGTTAAAAATTTATTGTCGAAAAAGGCAAAAAACTTCCCATTTAATGGCCCTAGAAGTTTGTTTCTTTCCGAAATTATGGTTTATATTTGCAACGCTTTAAGGGAAAAACGTTTCCCAAAAACAGAGAGAGTTGGGTGAGTGGCTTAAACCAGCAGTTTGCTAAACTGTCGTACGGGTTAAACCGTACCGGGGGTTCGAATCCCCCACTCTCTGCCATCAAAGTTCGGGGTGTAGCGTAGCCCGGTCATCGCGCCTCGTTTGGGACGAGGAGGTCGCAGGTTCGAATCCTGCCACCCCGACATAGAAGCCTGTCCTTTGGACGGGCTTTTTTTGTTTGTACATACCATCAACCACTACTGGTGACTTAAACCATCCGCCGCGGAGGATCAAACCGTTTCCCCGCGGCGAATCGAATCCCCCACTCTCTGCACCGTTCGGGGTGTAGCGTAGCCCGGTCATCGCGTCCCGAGCCAAAGGATCGGGAAGGTCGCAGGTTCGAATCCTGCCACCCCGACACTGAAGCCTGTCCATCTGGACGGGCTTTTTTTTGTTTTAAGCTAGGGAAGTTTCTCGAAAAGGACGCAAAGAGTGGCGCGAAGAGCGGAACGTAATATTTTTTCATAATTCCCAACCCTCTGCGTAATCTACCTAATCGCAAGCTGCTCTGTGACATTAGTTGAAGGGATTAATGTCCTGAAGGGAATAGCTGCTCTATATTCCCTTTAGGACTCATGAATGGATTAAAAGCGGTAATATGAAACGTTATCCCTTAACCCTCGGCTGTTGGCAGCAATACAAAATCTCACCCATCAACCCTGATGCGGTTTAGCGTAGCCCGGTCATCTAAGGAGTGATACTTGCACCCCAGTCACTGCTATGCCTATTAAATCTCATTTCATATTCCTAGTATCCCCATCTTACATCGAAGCATGGTACGGAGGAGCTACGGACTAGGTATGGACAAACTGTAAATTTGAGATAACCGGCTATGGGGGTAGACCTAGCTCATCCCTAATTCAATATCCCTATAAGGTCCCTATAATGTCCCTATAAATTCCCTGTAAGGTCCCTATGATAGATGAATTGACTTTCTAAAGAATCACCAAATTTAAGTACAATAAAATATTTTTAGGATTTTAAAACTATATTTATCCTATATACGTATCTGAATACCTGCACCTTACACCATAAACAAAATCCATAAATGGCAAAAATCAAATCCAAATTTGGCCCTCTTTCCGGCACTATCGGAAACCAAACTTTTGTAAACAGTGAGACCTATGGGGAGCATTTACGCGCTCCTAGGGGAACACATAAAGAGGCGGTACTAAACGATGTATTGCAAGCCAGAACTAAGGCTCCTGCTGTCAAAAACAAGATGGCTGGCTTGTTGAACACCGTAGTCAAAAATAATTCCGGCATCCTTTTCAGCACCAAGAATTACCAACCCATGCTGGCTAAGTTGGACAAGTATTACAATTTGCATGGGGAGTATGCTTGGGAAGCTTTGGTGGGAATGGAGTTGGTTCAGAAAAAACCATTTGACCGATTTGGGCTGTCCTTTGGCAAGGAGTGGGTGAATAGGCAAGGTAACGTACTTAAGTTTAATTGGTCCGCCATTCAATATTTGTCTATGAAAGCCACTGGGTTGATAGGCTTTGACCTTCACCTGTATTTTTTGGGTTACATCCCGGAAATTGAAAACTTTGAAATCTCCACCCTCAAATTGACCGCAGATGGCGAGCAACTGGAACCGGTCACTACTCAGCAACTGAAGTTCTCAAAGGACGTGAAGGATATCATAATAGTGGCCAAATTCCTGGGCTATTCGGATAGATTTCACCTTGAGATGGTGGGGAATTCTGGCATGAAGGTACTTCAGGTGGTTTAGGTAAAGATTTCTCGCAAAGGCCGCAGAGAGAGGCGCGAAGGGTGATACGTATTGTTTGTCCAAAATCCGCTAGCCTCTGTGAAACCTTAAGAATCTGTATTTTTTTAACATCGACATCTGACCTCCGACATCCAACATCCAACATCCAAAAAAATACCTCAGGGACATCACGTCCCCGAGGTAAGGTTAGGAGTTTAAAAAAATATGGTCGTTAATCCTCATCCATATCAATGACCCCCAAATCATCCACAAAACCCATAAAAGTGCCTTGAACAGAAACCCGCGTGGCATTATCCATCAGATTGGCAAATGTTAAAGCAAGATTTCCTTCTACATATTCTCTTCCGCCTATTGTCCTTCTCTGGTCAATCCTAAAGGTGCCTCCGGTTTCCTCCCCATAAGTCATATACATCGCGGCATTCCCGGTCATGGTCAGCGAGGCATAAAAACCTTCCGTAGGGTCGTCATCTTCCGTCCAAGCAGGAATTGTATAACTCCCTGGGGCGAAATTAAAAGGCTGGGACATTAGGCGGCTTATACTTAAGGTATATGTATCGGGATCTTCATCGGCCATCACGATCGTCATGAAATGCCCCCCGTCGCTGGTGATAGCCTTACCAATAAATGTTCCCCCAACTTTTCTTCCCGTCTCGGCCCCCGAAAAGGTCAAATCGGAAACCGTCAGTATTTCTTCATCATCATCCCGCAGTATGGGATCTTCGTCACCATTACCGCTGCAGCCCACGATCAAGGCTACCGCCAGCAGCCCTATCATGTAGGATTTCAATTTGTTTAGTCCTTTCATTTTTCATCATAAAAAGTGTTTTGTAGTACTTCATCTTACCTCTTGCTTTGGGCTTCGGTCAAAACTCGACTGGAAGCCTGTAAGCCACCCTTAAGCCAAGCGTATTAAAGCCTGTCCCATAACTCTGGTATCGGACAGAAAAATCGAAATCCTCATACAAGTACCCTCCCCCGATTGCGACTGATCCGTTAAGCGTACTGCCGGAAGCCCCAAAACCTTCCACACGAAAAGCACTGTTTACAATGGCTAACCCAAGTTGAGCCTCCCCATAAATACTTTCGAAATGATGCCGGTAGCCTCCCATGATGGGAATCATACTCACTCCTCCATTGACAGTGCTTGCACCTTGGTAGCCATGTCTGATATACCCGAGGGTTCCGCTCACCTGTCCGGCTTCACCTACCCCGTATAATCCTTTGGCTGTAACCCCAAGCCCTACCGACAACCAATTGCTTTGTACACCAACCGGCAGCCCAACTTCAAGGCCCGCATTTAATGAATTGTTATCTTTTTGAGCATAAAGAGAAAGCGTAAGGATAAAAAAGAATAAGGTTATTAGAGACTTTTTCATAATTAAATAAATTAAGTTGTGAAAAATGATTAGCTAAAGTTGGTCAACTTAAGCCATTAGCCCAATAGCAGATGAGTATTCTGTTAACTTGGTCTCTTATATACTATATTTCATTGAGTATATATATTCCCCCATCTTCTTAAAACCGCTTGAGGTTGATTTGCAATTAGTTAATGAGTAACTTTATAATTACCATGAACCAATTATTTTTGAAATGAGATATTTTTTACTTTTTGCTTTTTGCTTTGTATTGCAAGGCAGTTTTGCCCAAGAGGATAGTCTGCGTCATGAATTACAACTGGCCGCTACATCCGAGGATAGCGTTAATCTTTTAATCGACCTTTCGAGAGTCATCCACAAACAAGAACATGACGAAGCCGAGGAATTGGCCTTGGCCAGAAAAGCCTTAACTATTGTAAGTAAAGAGGACACCCTGCTCTATACGAGGGCTTTGGATAATATAGGATTGTTGCACCGGTACCATCAAAATTACTCCCAGTCATTTCAGCTTCATGCACAAGCTTTCATGATGGCAAGGAAAGCCTCCCTACCGTCACTTAACCAGATGATTTTTGCCAATAATGCAGGAGTTGCCGCCAGGTATGACCAGGCTTATGACAAAGCAATTTCCCATTATTTAGAGGCTCTGAAGTTGGCTGAAGGGGAAAATGACCTGAAAAACATCGCTATCAGTTGCAATGGACTCGGTAATACTTATAGCCACATCAACGGAAAGGAGGAGTTGGCACTATCCTATTTCGAAAGATCCCTAGAAGCAGAATTGGTAAGGAACAACAGTTTGGGGGTGGCAATGAATTACCTTTCCATTAGTGACCATTACACCAACCTGAAAGACTATCTAAAATCTAGGGAATACCTTCAAAAGCTATTAAAACTTAACCAGGAGAGAAAGGACACTTTTGGCTTGGCTATCACTTACGAATATTTGGGGCATAACTATTTTTCCGAAGGAAGAAATCTTAAAAAAGCGAAGGGCTATTTCCAGGAGTCCATTGAGCTTTTCGCAAAACTGGGAAACCAGCACAAGCTTGCCGGACTATTGAACAGTCAAGCCATTCTTCTGGAAAAAATGGGAAACCAAGAGGAAGCGAGCACCCTTTTTCATAGATCATTGGCCATCTCACAAGCCATGTCATTGAAATCTTTAGCAAAAAGCAATGCTCTTGGCCTATCTAACATAAGCGAAACCAACAGTGATTTTGAACTTGCCTTGAAATACCTCAAACTGGCCGAGACTTATAAAGACAGTATCAATCTGCATGAACAAGAGACCCAGATAGCAGCCCTTACACGGCAATATGATATAGAGAAAAAGGAAACCCAAATCGAGTTACTGGAAAAAGATAAGGACTTGCAACAGGCCGAACTCAGTGCCCAGGGTGAAAAACTTAAAAAGCATCAAGCTTTTATTATTACCCTATCCATTTTCCTTTTGGCGATAGTAGTTGTAGGAGTACTTATTTTGAGGAACATAAAAAATCGAAAACAAGCAGAGAGAAGGATTCAGGAGCAGGAAAAAATGAGGTTTAAGGCTGAGTATGAAAGAAATCTTCTTCAGGCCGAAATTTTGGTCACGCGTCTCCAGATGAACCCTCACTTTTTGTTTAATTGCCTAAATGCCATCAAGTATTTGATCCAGATTGAGGATTACAAATCCGCTAAAGAGTATCTGGTGGTTTTCAGCAGATTTGTCAGAAAGGTGCTGGAAACTAGTAAAAACCCCTTAATCAGTCTTAATGAAGAACTGGAGCTGATTTCTCAATATTTACAATTAGAGAAAAACAGGTTTGATGACCATTTCAGTTATTATCTGAACCATGATGGATTAAACAAATCGGAACTGGAGGACATTTCCATTCCACCCTTGCTCTTGCAGCCTTTTGTAGAAAATGCAATATGGCATGGCTTGTTGAAAAGTGACAAACCCGAAAAGAGAGTCACGATTGATATCAACTCCACTCCGAAAGGCTATGAAGTTTGCATCATAGATAATGGTGTAGGGAGAAGAAAATCCTCAGAAAATGGCCAACATAACAGCCTAGGCACCAAAATAACCCAGGACCGGGTAAAACTCTTCAACCAAACCAGTAAATGGGAAATTGGATTTGATATTTATGACTTGGAAGAAGGCACCAAAGTCTGCGTCACCTTAAATTCTAAAAGTCTCAAAAAACCACAAGATTCACATGAATATAGCGCTATTGGATGATGAAAAGCATTGTTTGGAAAGTTTAGCTTTAGACTTAAAGCAAGTGGTTCCTGATGCGGAAATTGTTTTTAAAAGTACCAAACCTGAAAAAGCTTTGGAAAGGCTTCCTGAACTAGAAGTTGATCTACTATTCTTGGACGTACAAATGCCAAAGCTAAACGGTTTTGAGTTACTCGAACAGCTCGCTCCCCATGTGCCAGATGTAGTTTTCACTACAGCTTACAGCCGCTATGCCATTCAGGCATTTAAGTACCATGCTTTCAATTACCTCCTTAAGCCTATTGATGAAAATGAATTGGCCACCGTCATCACTCATTGGCGGCAAAAAAGGGAAAAGGATCAGCAGAACCAACTTCAGAGTCTAGAGGGATTGCTCGAAAAGATGAAAAGGGATGGTTTGTTTCAAAGCAAAATCGCTATCCCTGTCTCTGACGGATATGAATTTATAGAAGTAAAAGAAATTCTATTTTGCCGAAGTGAAAACAACTACACCACATTTTTCCTAGAAAATGGTGATCAAATCCTGATTAGTAAAACTTTAAAAGAAGTGGAGTGCATTCTGAATAAGCATCACTTTATTCGCATCCACCAAAGCTACCTAGTCAACCCACACCATATGGCTAAATTTCAACGAAGTGATGGAGGTTATGTGATTATGAAAAATGGAGAAAAAATCAAAGTTAGCCCACAAAAGAAGGACCTGGTCACGGGCTTATTTGAGACAGTGAGGAAAAGTTGACCTTCACGAGGATATTTAGGCTATTTTTCGGAGTTTAGTAAAATGAAGGAAGACTTACCAGACTCTATCGCCTCTGAGATACTTAAAGCCTACAACAACTACATCGATACTTTTAACGCGCTAACTACTCTTGCTTCTGAACTTTTCAGACGCAAAGACTGGAAGCGTATGCAGGAAAACCACATTCGAAGGTTAAGACTTTACAAAGATGAAGTTCGAGATTCCAAACTCCGGATATTAGACCAACTAGATGGCTCAAAGGACAAGTTGTTTTGGGAAAAAGTCAAGGAAGAATATAGGCATCAAATAACAGAGCTGAAGGACAGGGAGCTGGCGGAGACCTATTTCAATAGCGTGATTCGCAAAACTGTCCCCGGTGTGTCAGCAGAAGAGGACATTATGTTTGTTCGGGAAGGTTTTGATGCATGCGACATTTACCCGAGTGAGCATCTTTTTCACAACTACCCCGCGGAGTGGGGATTACAGCGGATAATCCGCAAAATCGTAGATGATTTTGACATGGGCGTTCCCCATCTTTCAAAGGAGAAGGACATTCAGTTTTTGGTCAAAACGGTGAGGGACGTGATTCTTAGCCGCTACAAGGCCGATGACAAAACCACCACCCAAATACTAAAAAGCGTTTTTTATAGAAACAAAGCTGCATACCTGGTCGGCCGAACTTATGTGGGAAAAAAATGGATGCCCTTCATCATCCCCCTACTCCACGGACCCAACGGACTGTATGTGGACACCTTTATTTTTGACCCAAATATCATGTCCAACCTATTCAGTTTTACCAGAAGTTACTTTATGGTGGAAACTGAAATTCCTTCACAACTGGTGGCCTTCCTGAAATCCATTCTTCCCCAGAAGAAGGTGCATGAGCTTTACAACGCCATCGGTTTTAACAAACACGGTAAGACAGAGTTTTATAGGGATTTTTTGGCTCATTTGGGGCAGAGCCATGACCAATTTATTATTGCAAAAGGCATCAAAGGGATGGTAATGACGGTTTTTACTCTACCCTCCTATGACATCGTATTTAAGCTTATCAAAGACCATTTTGAACCGCCCAAGAACATGACTAGGCAGGAAGTCAGGGCAAAATATAAGCTGGTTTCCCTACATGACCGGGTGGGCAGGATGGCGGATACCCATGAGTTTGAAGATTTCAAATTGCCATTGGACAGAATCCACCCTGAACTCCTTACTGAGCTAAAAAATACGGTCAATTCACTTTTGGAAATTAGGCATGACACTTTGATTATCAAACACCTTTATACAGAAAGAAGGATGACTCCGCTAAACATCTACTTGGACACCTGTAACCAAGAGGACGCTAAAGCAGCTGTTGAGGATTACGGCAGGTCCATTCTCCAACTCGCCCAAGCTAATATTTTCCCGGGCGATATGATGATTAAGAATTTTGGGGTGACTCGCCAAAAACGTGTGGTTTTCTATGATTATGATGAAATTGAGCTTTTAACAGATATGAACTTCAGGTGGAAGCCAAAAGCGGAAACCTATGAGCAAATCTATGCCTCAGAGCCTTGGTATGATATTGCCAGAAACGATGTGTTTCCGGAGGATTTCAAGCGGTTTATGATTGGAAGGGCGGATGTTAAAGAGCACTTTCATGAATTTCATGCAAAACTATTCAATCCTGACCATTGGAATTCGATTAAGGAAAGTATCCTCAACGAGGAATTACTCCATGCATTTCCTTATCCAAAAAGTATAAGATTTAGGCCGGAAGAATTAGATTAAAGGTCTCCCCCCATCCCTGAAAACAGGGATTTATAAAAATCACCATGGCGGGATCGGTATTAAGTCCTATTTTAGTTACCAAGACCCATCTCTAGCCTATGTTAAATACCATCTTTGCCATATCATTTACCCTTCTGACCTTTTCCGCATTTGGTCAGGCTGATGTTAACACTTCCATTCAAATTATGCAAAGGGAGGAGTGGAAGGCCCTTCCCCCGAAGTTTGACATCCCTTCGCACACTCCAAAGTTTATCACCATACACCATACCGGGGTAAAGAAGAACCCAGATGTTACCCTTGAACAAAAACTCCGTAACCTTCAGGCCTTTTCTATTTCCAATGACCCTTTGGCGGATGGCACACCGCGAAAAGGTTGGGCGGATGTTCCTTACCATTTCTACATCGACATGGAGGGAAAAATCGCAGAAGGCAGAAAGGTGACTTTTCAGGGGGATTCCAATACCAAATATGACCTTGATGGGCATGTATCCATCGTTTTGGAGGGTAACTTTGAAATGGAGGAGGTTTCTCCGGAGCAGCTAGCAAGTCTCCAAGACCTGATTTTTCACCTTTCAGAGCAATACGCATTGTCCCCCACCACCCTATCAGGACATTTGGACCAAGCCATGACCTCCTGTCCTGGAAAAAATCTATATAATTTGATTCCCCAATTAAAATCCGAGCTATGAAGATTAGAATATGCTTATTTTCATTTCTTCTGTTTGTACTTACCAGTGTATCTGCTCAGGAATTCACCCTGGAATGGACAGAAAGATCGGACCTCAATATTTTATTACCCCATTCGGTGCAAGTCTTTGAAGCCCATGGCAAGCTTGCGGATGGTTCGCCACTAAAAGCTACCTATACCATTATTGACTTGGAGGACCAAAGCCTGCAATTTAAAGCTGTGGGCAGCAACACCAAGCGTGAGACAACTTTGGAGACTGCTCAGCAGAATCAAGCGCTGATCGCCATAAATGGCGGCTACTTTTCCTCAAATGAATCGGTTAGCTTGCTGATTTCCGATGGACAACTGATTGCCAGCGGACCTGCAAAAGGCACAGCTCGTGGAGCATTCGGGATGGTAAATGGTCAACCGGAAATAGTGTGGCCCCATATACACCCAAACAAACAGGAAGTTTATGCTTTCGAGAATCCCAAAATTAGTGAGGCAGATTTTTCCAACGCACAACGTTGGTCTGCCAACCAAGCAATTGGAGGAGGACCTGTCTTGATGAAAGAAGGTAAAGTCAAAAACTTTGGAAAAGAAGAGGGTTTTGGCGGTAGCCATTTGGCAAGACATCCCCGCACAGCGGTGGGTTATACAAAGAACAATGAACTCATTTTGATGCTGGTGGATGGCAGACAGGAATCGAGTGCCGGCGTAACGCTGGATGAACTGGCAGCATTGATGGCCAGCGTGGGTTGCCATGAAGCCTTAAACTGGGACGGAGGTGGTTCCTCGGCTATGATTGTGGCAGACGAGGTGGCTAACATCCCCTCAGATATCCCCGGTGGCAACAGAAACAGCCTCCGCAAAAATGCATCAGCTTTTGTCATCAATGAAAAGGGAGATAGAAAGCAGCCAAAAAGCCATGTTTATGACACCGAGAATGCGAATTATTCTGAAAAAGGCATTTGGAAAGACAGCAACCATTCCAATTACTACGGTAAGTCTCCCAGCCGTATCGCCAATGCTGAAAGTGAGTTTAATTCGGCAGAATACTCTCTTTCAGAAATTGAAAATAAGAAATACCAACTGGCAAGTTGGTGGACTGTCAATACCAAAACCAATTCGGAAAAGACCTTGATTGTAGTTAATCACACTGAAGGTCTTGACAGTATGTATGTTAATCAAAGTGATCTTAAAACCAGCGGGAAATGGAATGTCTTGGGTGAGTATGAGTTTGACCAAGATGCCAAAGTCCAATTTTTCCCGCAGGGTGAGGGCAAAATTATCATTGATGCCATAAGACTAGTTGAAGTCAATGATCTTTCAAAAATCCCGAGAAAAGGAGATCTGAGGCTTGCGGTGATCAGTGACCTAAACTCCGGTTTGGGAGCCGCTGACTATGAATGGCAGGTGGATAGTATTATTCAGCGAATTCCAAGACTTTGGCGGCCAGATATGGTGGTATGTGGTGGGGACATGGTTGCAGGCATGGGAGTCAATGATACTGCGGTGATCAGCAAGATGTGGAAAGGCTTTGATAAGCACATTGCGGAACCTTTAAGAGCAGCTAAAATACCATTTGCCTTTACGCTTGGGAATCATGATGGCCCTAGGTCCTACCCCATTGAGCATAAAGCCGCCAGGGAATTTTGGCAAAATCCAGAAATGGAGACCGGACTCGAATTTGTGGACCAAACCCATTTCCCTAATTATTATTCATTCAAAAAAGATAAGGCATTTTTTATCTCGTGGGAAGCAAGTTCGCCTGTGATCACTTCTGAAAATTTGGTATGGCTTGAGGAGCAGCTTTCCAGCGAGATAGCCCAAAATGCGCAGTACAGGTTTGTGATGGGACATATGCCTTTGTATGCAGTGGCACAAGAGCGGGATTCAAAAGGAAATGTGCTAGAAGAGCCGGAGAAATTGAGAGGTATCCTTCAAAAATATGATGTCCACACTTATATCAGCGGGCATCAGCATGCTTATTATCCGGGAAAGCGGGGGGAATTGGAGCTTTTGAACGCAGGCGCGGCCGGGTCGGGGCCTCGAGGCTGGCTGGACATGGATTATGCACCGCAGCATACGATTACGATAATGGATATTTTTTATGAGCAGGACAGCATTGTCTACACCACTTATGACATCAAAGAAAAAGATGCGGATAAGATGCCGGTTTTCGATGAAAAGAAATTGCCTCCAGCTGTTTTTGGAGTGAATGGCCACCTTATCCGTAGAGATTTGGCTTTGAATAAAGAGTTTGAAGCGGGGCATGAAACCCCGATCAAGTTATCGGTCAGCAATGATGCCTTTGTCTTCAGGGGCAATTCTAAAGCGAGAACTGAACTTGTCCTGGAATTTTATAAGGGAAGAAATACCGAAGAAGGGAAGCTTGTGGAAAAGATTAGCCTCAAAACGGACCGAAACGGGGATTTTGAACAAACTTTTCAATATGATCGGGATTGGCATGAGTGGCTTTCCTCGGGAGCATTATTTGTCCTAATTGATGGAAATGATAAAAGCCATTTCTTCCATCAATCAAAACCAGGTCCTACGCCAACTTCTTTCACCAGCCACCAGGAAAAAAATGTGTACGGTGTAAGAAATATTGAGGCTTTGTACCCCATTGAATGGGAAAGAACTGGAGATGGATTGGGGCATTGGGTGAGTTATACTTACCAAATTTCAGCTGATAAGAACTTTAATGAATTGCTATTTGAGAAGGACACCAAAAGGGTGAACTCTATCAAAATGCTGGAAAGTGATTGGTATGGCTTGTTGGGGGATGCAGAAGAAGGTGAGCAGGTAACCCTTTATCACCGAGTTTTAGCCTCTGACGGTAAAAACATTAGCCCCACAGCTCCAAGTGCCATCCATCTTATGAAAAGTAACGAGCCATTGGATGATTTCATCGAGGTGCCTGCTCCAAACTTTGAGTACATGGGTAAAATTGAAGAGGCAAGTGGCGCCGGATATGGAGCCATCTGGGATAATGATAGCAAATTATGGTTGGCTGATTATGGGGGAAAAATAACCGTTTTGGATTCCAATGGGGAAGAAACGGCCTTTTCACCTCTCCAATCAGTAAGTTTTGCTGAAAAAGAAATTTCATTAAATCCAGTAAATGGAATTGGTTTGGACAACGATGGAAACATACTGATAGGCAAAAACAGGCATTTGATCAAGGTGAACTGCAAAACAGGGGAAGGAATAGCCCACTGGGAAGTCCCAGAGGGGAACCGAGCCATAACTTCGCCCCGCGCTGCCAGGAATGGAGAAATCTATGCGATGTCTCTTTTTGGAGAAGACGGGAATTTTATTTTGAAACAAAACGGGGAGACATTTGAGTTGGTTCGAACACTTGACTTGCCCGATAGAATTCTTGCCAGAACATTTGAGATGGAAAGTGATGGGAAAACACTTTACTTTCCAAATCCAGGAAGTCCCTATATACAGGTTTTCAAAAGTGAAAATAAAAAAGACTATGAAGGCAAGGCTGATATAACAAGCATATCAGCGGGGTCGAATGCCATCCATGTAACGCAAGATGGCAAGCTTTATCTGGCCGTGAGGGCAAGTGGGGTCAAGCCTTCCACTTTTCACTTTAGAGATGAAAAGCAGCAAAGAATGTGGACTATGGAATTACCTGAAGTGGATGGTGCTGAGGCAAGAGGAATTGGCGTAAGTCCGGATGAGAAAACCTTGATTTTCTGCAGTTATGATAAAGGCGGGGGATATTATATTTATAAACTTAAAGAGTAATTAGCTAAGAAACCTTTTTCCTATTTTCTTCAGCTCGAAATTTCACAATTCGGCTGATCAGGTCCAAAGGAAGCGGTTTGTCCAATGGGAATTGAACCGCTCCCCTACTTTTGCGGTAAGGCCCGAGTTCTTCCTCAAACGCCTCAATTCCAGAAGGAATGGGGTAAAAACCAATATGGTTCTTAAATGCCCCGAAGTGAACCAGGTTGCCGTTCAGCTTATAAGTGGGCATTCCATAGCTAATTACCTCCTCCGCATCGGGGGCGGTCCGGCGGACCACCGCTCTAACCAACCCCAACATTAATTGAACATTTTTAGGGAATCCAGAAATATAATCTTTTATCGTCTGTGGTTGATCTTCCATAAAATTTAAAGAAATTACCGCAAAAAGCAGGCTCGTTTTCATTTAACGAAAAACAATCCCTTTTGATCTCAATATTAACAAGAAATCACACCTTTTCTTCCTGATTATCATGATCATAGGTCACCCCCATAGCAAACATGAAAAACCCATAAAAAATCGTCCCTATAGCTACCACGGCAAAGGCAAACTTGCCTACTTCTTCTCCGATAAAATTAAAGGCCTTATCTGTGTTTACGATGACTTCGGGATTCTGATCAAATCCGGCTTCAATGTAGAAATAGCCAATGATGCCGATGATTATGCCTCTGGCAAAATACCCCGCCCAAGCCAAAATATGAATCAATGTTTCCTTCCATGAGGTGAAATGGGAGATCTCCTCCCGCTCATCATAGCCTTTGGTCACCCCATAATAGAACTGCACCAAAGCGACCAAAACCCCCAACACTCCAATCGCAATGATTAAATATTCTCCTGCCCCATATTCCAGCATCTCCCCTACCATTTCCCTTTCCTCTTCGGGCTCGCCATCCTCACGGATACCTGTGGCACCAAATACCACCATGATGCCGGAATACACAATAAAGGCATCGGCCAAAGAACTGAGGCCTATTCCTATTCTTCTGCCGATGCCTATACATCCGCTTCCATAATTGTAGGGGTCTTTGTAAGCTTCAATGATCCTCCAAAAGACAAAACAAAGTCCACCTGTGAGGATAATCCAAATAAATATCTGACCAGCAATGCTATCTTCCATTACGGCCATCATACTACTTTCATCCGCTCCCCCTTCTTTTATTTTTAAGAGAGAAAGCATCGCCATCACGCCGATAGCCGCATATAAAAGTCCAGTAGCAAATGACCCGTAAATTGGTAAATAATGGATTATTGTACGCAGGTTTTTGTTTTCGACCATGTGGAGTAGGTTACTTCTTGCTCCATATTTTAAGTCTAAAAGCTGGCCTTTTGTTCAGCGGCACTTTCCATGGCTTCATAGATCACCTGCATTACATTTGTCCTTGTATTCAACTTGTAAAGCTGGGTGTTTTCCCTTGTGGGATGTACACGGTTGGAAAGGAAAACATAAACGATTTGATTCTCCGGATCTACCCATCCGTAAGTGCCCGTAAAGCCTGTATGCCCAAAACTTGTTGCTGGAGCACTAGGTGCTGTGTTTCCTTTGGGATCACCCGGACGATTGGGACGGTCAAAACCCATGGCCCTATAATTTCCATCCTCGCAATGCACGCACCTACTATATTCACTCACCACGTTACTTTTTATGATTTCCTCACCACCATATTCACCGTCTTGAAGATAAAGTTGAAGTAGTTTAGCTAAGTCATTGGCAGTTCCAAAAAGGCCCGCATGCCCGCTCACCCCACCAAACATAGCAGCACCTTCATCATGGATAGTACCTTTGAGCAATTGCTTTCTGAAAAGGCTATCATATTCGGTCGCTACAATCCGGTCAAGAGGGTAAGTTTTGTATGGATTGAATGTAAGGTTAGTGGCTCCTATTGGAGAGAAAATATTTTCGTCAAGGTAAGCAGTAAATTCCTCTCCGGTGATACTTTCCACCACCCTTGGAGCCAAAATGAAAGAAAGGTCGCTGTACACATACTTTCCTCTTTCCAAAATTGGTGAATGCATGATTTCCTTGTAAATCTTCCTTGCATAATTTCTATGGATATAAAGCTGGTCGGCAGATTTGATCGGGAAACGTCGTGACGAGTCAGACTTGAAGGTAAACCACTTGAATTTGCCGCTTTTCCTTACAGTGTTTTTCCAAAAAGGGATCCAAGCTTGCAGCCCGGCTTGGTGGGTGAGGATATCAGAATAAATTAAGTTCTCTTTGTTAGTGCCCTGTGCCATGGGAAGGTAAGTACCTAAGGTCTGATTTTCATCAAACTTACCTTCTCCTTTCAACTTCATCAAAGCCGCTAAGGTAGTTGAAATTTTGGTCAGGGAGGCCAAATCATACAGGTCGTCCAAGTGAACCTCCTGTTCATCGTCATAAGTATGATGGCCGAAAGCCTTATGATATATGACTTTTCCTTCTTTAGCTACCAAAACTTGGGCACCTGGTGTGGCCTTTTGCTCTATAGCTTCATGAATCAATTCCTCAATTTTATTAAAATCATTCGAAACCAATCCAAATTCCTCCGGTGAAGAATAACCTATACGGAATCCTCCTTGGGTAGTCAGTCCATCTCCAATTTTAAACTGAGAAGAGACGTTTACCGGAAGCTTCCCTTTAGCTCCAATTCCACCGAAAATCAACTGGGAAGCCACCTCTTGTGCCATATCGGTTTCCTGATAAGCCGCGATAACTCCATGGGCTTTTGCTAGGCCTTCAAATTTCTCCAAGCTATAAACATTTCCGAAAATAGTTATCACTGTAGGTTGTTGCTCTATCAGTTCTTTGAGAAACAAATTGACATTTGAGGTAACTCCGAAATTGCTCCCTCCTGCTTTAAGCTGAAGTTTATGAACTCCCACTAGAACTGTGGTATAATCTTTCAACTTTTCCTTCATGTCCGCAATCTCTTCTAGGCTGGCATTTGGGGACAGGAAAAACCTCTCAACCTTAGTATATCTTTCAAGGCCTTTTTGAAACTGGGTGGTATTGTCTGTTCCTATAGCCATGGCTGCGATTTTCTGCTCCCCGAGGTTTTTGATGGGTATTATATCATCCTTGTTTTTTAAAAGTGTCAGGGATGCTTCAGTAAGCTTTCGGTTTAAAAATTCAGCTTCCGGACTGTTCAAGTCTTCGATAAGGTTTTCGGTTTCTATTGGCCTCATTTCATCCATCCCCAGCCAATGTTTGGCTTTAAGAACCTTCATCACCCTGCGGTCAATTTCCTCCATGGTAATCTCACCGTTTTCCAAAGCCTTCTTCACCTCTTTAATGGTATTCTTGACGTCCATGGTATTCAGCAACATATCGTTACCTGCAAGCAGGGCCTTCACGTCCACCACTCCAGGTTCGTAGAATTTAGCTACCCCTTGCATGTTAAGCGCATCAGTAAAAACCAGACCTTCATAGCCCATTTCATCTTTTAATAATTCAGTAACGATGGGTGTAGACAAAGTTGAAGCAAGGTTTTCGGTGGGGTCAAGGGTGGGGATACTCATATGTGCAACCATGATGCTGCCCAAACCTTCTTTGAAAAGCTCCCTAAATGGATAAAGCTCAAGTTCAGTCAACCTCTGTTTGGAAAAATGAATTACAGGCAAGCCGTAATGGGAATCTACATTGGTATCACCATGTCCGGGAAAGTGTTTGGCGTTGGCCAAAATTCCTTCATCCTGCATGCCTTTCATGTAGGCGATTCCTTTTCGTGCTACGTTTTCCTTGTCCTCGCCAAATGAACGAAATCCAATCACAGGGTTGTTGGCGTTGTTGTTGATATCCACCACTGGTGCAAAATTGACATGGATACCCATCCTTTTGCAATGACGGGCGATTTCCCTTCCCATTTCATAAATGAGCTCTTCGTCTTCGATACCACCGAGCGACATTTGATAGGGAAATCTCATTGTGCTGTCCAGTCTCATAGCTAGCCCCCACTCCGCATCGATGGTAATCATCAAGGGAATCTTACTTTCTTGCTGAAAACGGTTGGTCATCTGCGCCTGTCGCACTGGGCCGCCTTGAAAGAAAATCAGCCCCCCAACCTTATGTTCTTTCACCAAGTTGCTGATGGAGTCAATATGCACTTGGTCTTTGTTGGAATACACCGGGATCATGATCAGCTGTGCAATTCTTTCTTCTTCGGTCATCGTGTTGAAAACAGAATCGGCCCAATCGCTCTCTTGGTTCAAAAATACCGGTTTTTGATACTCCTCCTGTTGGGCCATTAGCACTGAAGCAGTCATTAATTGAATCAAGACTAGCATCAGCATTAGAGGAAAGGCTTTATAGAAAATTCTCATGAGGTTAATTAATGGGATTTAGCTTTTTTGAAAAGGTCTTCAATTGATAAAATTAGACAATTGGGTGGAAGAGGCAAACAAAAGGCCCTTCACAACGAAGGGCCTTTTGGTATTAATTGAAGTGATTGAAATTACCAACCTGGATTTTGCTCCAGCGTCACCCCATTTTCCCTGTAAAGGGCAATCTGATCGATTGGAATAGGATCAAGATAAACTCTTGGGTTGTTGAATACTCGCTGAGCAGCCTCAACTGGAGCAGGAATAATATAACCTTCATCCCCTTCAGAAAGAACTACACTGCTTTGAAGTCCTGGAAAATCAGATTCACGGATCCAAGCACCTCTGTTGATCGTTGGGTTTTCTCTAGTATCCGTGTATTCCATTTTCTTCCATCTTCTCAAATCGTTCAGACGGAATCCTTCCATCATCAATTCGATTCTTCTTTCTCTTCTGATTTCCCAAATCAATGGAGAAACAGATTGGTCTTGGTTTGGATCCTGATAAGTCACTCCATTAACGGAGAACTGCTCACCAGCTAGCTGAACAGCCGGCATATCTACTCCTGGTCTTGCTCTTAGCACGTTGATGGTTTTATCGATATCCTCTTGTGTAATACCAGCGCCACCCAATACGCCAAGTTCAGCTGCAGCTTCCACATAATTCATCAAAACCTCTCCATAACGGATTACAGGGGCATCGATTATATTAAGGTTGGAGCTACCTTCGGGAGTATTTCTTATGCTTTCATTCAAAAACTTGTGAGTAGAAATACCGGAAGTACTGTATTCTGGGATGATACCATTTACTCTATACTCATCAGTTACGAAAGTTTCGTACATTCTACCGTCACGGTTGGAAAGGTACTCCTCACGAGTTCTGTCTCCCTGATAGTTAGGAGAAAGAGAAATCGGAAGACCATCTACCATTAAATAGGAATCGATGGCATTTTTAGACACCCCAGTCTGGGGCTCAAAGTTATTGTAGCTCATCAATGAATGTGACAACATTCCAGGCTCGTAGTGTCTATAAAGGATAACCTCAGGGTTTCCAGCAAGATTTAATGAAGTAAAAGTCTCACGGTAGTTACCCAAGGAATAACGTCCTGAAGCTATCACTTGGTCAGCAGCCCATTTGGCAGCTTCGAAATATTCAGAAGCTTTAGCATTGTTGCCGTCGTGGTATTTCTGCCAAGAACCTTCAAAAAGCATGGCTCTAGACATAAAGGCCAAAACCACATCTTTATTTACAGTCAACCCAGATACGCCATCACTCACTCTTACATGCTCAGCTGCAAATTGGAAATCTTCCAACACTCTGTCCATCACATAAGCTCTAGGATCTCTCGGTCTGTAGATCTGCGCCTGATCCTGTTCATCCACTTCTTCACCTATCCAAGGTACATCTCCAAATTGGTTGACCATATTGGAATACTCCATGGCCCGAAAGAACCTTGCAACACCTACCCAATGGTTGATAGCAGCCTCTTCCATCGGTAAAGTCTGAATTCTGTCGATGAAGATATTAGCCTTTCTTACCCAGTTAAAGTTGTAATAGGTAGTAGTTGAGGCCGTCACGGGGTTTAAGCGGTACTGAGGGGGGGTAGTAGGTGAAAAATCATCATTCAAGCTTTGGCCTGAAAAGTAACTTCCCCAAGTCCAACCTGTACCATATCCTGTGAAGTATTTGGAATAAAAACCCCAGGCAAAAGTCCTGACATTTTCTTCTGTAGTCCAATATGTTTCATCTGTCAACTGATCGATTGGTGGCTTTTCGAGAAAATCCTCTGCACAGCCCCCAACCGCCACCATGGCAGTGAGTAAACATCCGATTATTTTATTTTTCATTATGCTAAAATTTTAAATCTTAAAGTGTGAACTGGAAACCTGCTGAATAGCTTCTTCTATAAGGGTAAACTCTACCGAAAGAAGCTGGATCATCTAATCCCGCCTGAGTGTAATCGGTCTCCGGATCAATTGGAAGATCCAAGTTTGTAAACTCAAATAGGTTTTCACCAGAGATGTAAACCCTCACCCTGTCAATTTTTATCCTTTGAGTCAATTCAGTTGGAAGTGTATAACCAAGGGTTATGTTCTTCATTCTCAAATATGACATATCAAGAAGGTATTGCGTCTGAGGCAGGAAGTTTCTTGCATTTGCAGACTGTCCTTGGTCAGTAGGCCTTGGATAGAAGGCATTCGGGTTTTCAGGCGTCCAATAATCCAACTGGTGCGCATACCAAGCCTCTCCTGGACGGAATCCTGGAACGGCCAAAGGTCCACTGGCCCAGAAATCTCTTTTCCCTACACCTTGAAGGAAGAAGTTGAAATCAAAACCTTTGAAATCACCACCTACTCGCAAACCATACTGATACCTAGGTGTAGAGTTACCAATTATTCTCCTATCACCTGGATCATCTACAGTACCATCACCAGGAGTAATGGAACCATCACCGTTAAGGTCTCTGTATTTCACATCCCCAGGTCCGTAGAAGAACCAGCCACTTTCATAGAAAGACTGATCAGGAATCCCGTCTCTCATGATGTACCGGCCATCCTCCAATACAAACTCACCGTTTGCATCCTGCACAAAATCATTAGCAGTGAACAATCTGTCGGTTTCGTAACCCCAAATCTCCCCCAATACTTTTCCAGGTCTGTCTTGATCGATACCTCTGTTATCAGCGAATTCAGTGATTCTTTCTTGGAAGTCAGAAAGCATTAGCGTGGTGTTCAATCTGAAGCCGTTGTTGAAAGCGTGGCTATAATCTACGGCCAACTCCCAACCTCTAGTCTGCAATTCACCCCAGTTTTGCTTGGTAGGCGTGGTACCGAAGGTTGTTGGCACTACCAAACCGGCACTGTGCATGTCGCTGGTGGTTCTTTCGTACCAGTTGAAGCTCACGCCGAACTTGTCTCTCCAGAATCTGGCATCAAACCCGATGTCCAAAGTACTGATGGTTTCCCAGGTCAAGTTGGTAGGTAGTGCACCTGGAGTGGCCGTAGTGATCATGTTTTCATTTCCAATCATCCAATTTGAAGTGGATGAACCCATGATTCTATAAATGTCTCCTAGGAAAGCATTTTGGTTACCAATTGAACCATAAGAGCCCCTAAGTTTCAAGAAGGTCAAAACTGGTGCGAGTGGCTGCATGAAATCCTCTTCTGTAACTACCCAACCCGCCGACATGGATGGGAAAAATGCCCATCTGTCAGTTGGAGAAAGTCTGGACGAGCCATCATATCTACCGTTAAGTTCAAAAAGGTATTTTTCTTTGTAGTTATAGTTGAAACGGCTAAAGAAACCCAAAGTAGCCCAAGCATTTCTATCACCATCCACAAACATATCGCCCGTTGCAAGAGAAATTTCTCCTCTATTCGGATCCATCAAATTTCTTCTCTGAGACCAGTGCGACCAGAATTCAAAAGATTCCATATCCGAACCTGCCATCACCTTGAAGTTATGGTCATTGTTGATGTCAAATTCATAGGTGGCAATTGCTCTACCAACATGTCTCTTGGACCATTCGGAATCATACTGCACTCTATTGTAGGCAGGGCTACTATATGGTTCATAAATCAGGTTAGCACCTGTTGCCCAGAAATTATAGGCAGAAAGCACACCCCCAGTTTGGTGCAGGTTGGTGTTGTTATTCGAATAGGTATAATCCAAATTAATGGAAAGTCCTCTTAGTGGTCTCAAGGTAGTACCCAAGTTGATACGGGACATGGTCTCGTTTTCTTGGTTCATGTGAGCCTGCTCTACTTCAGAAATGGAATTTCTGAAAGGTCTCCCCTCATAGGTACCGTAAGGGTACACAGACTGCCATCTAAAGATGTAATACCAAGGGTCATAGGTCTCGGAGGAGAAGTAGAAAGGTCTTGTAAAATTACTTTCTGTATAAAGTACTTTGGCTCTTACATCCATCCAATCGGTTACCGCTGTATTTACAGAAAAGTTAAGGTTGTAACGGTTATACTCATCAGGATTGACTTTCAACTGGCCACTTTGGCCCAAATAACCGGCACTTAAGAAATAGCTTGTTTTTTCAGTTCCTCCAGATACAGAGATATCGTGCTTCTGCTGAGGGGTGTATTGTCTTAGGAATAGATCTGCTGGGTCCCAAGAGCGGTAGAAGAACAGACGGCCGTCACGGATTTCAAAATCACGTCCCATCACCATTTCCATTCCTAAATCCTGTCCGCCATAATTGGCTTCCCACTCACGCATTTTTTGGATCCCCTCTTGGTCAAAGAACATCCCCACTGCGCCAAAAACGTTGGTTGAAGGGTTGGTTCTCTGCAAAGCACGGAAAGCCATTTCAGCGCCATCAGCACCAGGAGCGATTACCGGAGTAGTGGTAGGCGTGCTATAAGCAATGTTATTGGAATAGGTGATTTTTGGCTTGCCACCTTTCACACCTGATTTGGTAGTGATCAAAATCACGCCCCAAGCAGCACGCGAACCGTAAATGGAAGATGCGGCAGCATCCTTCAATACGGAGATGCTTTCGATATCCTCTGGGTTAATGAGCTGAAGGCTTTCAATCTCCACGTTATCCACTAGGATCAAAGGCTGGGCACCGTCGGTGTTACTCAAGGTTCCCGTCATCCCTCTTAATCGGATATTTGGATTCTGGCCAATCTGCCCACTTGGCGTGGTGATGGTAAGGCCGGGGGTAGTACCCTGAAGCCCTCTACCCACATCGGTAATTGGTCTACTTTGAAGCACTTCGGTATCTACGGTCTGTACAGCACCGGTCACCAAGCTTCTTTTCTGAGTACCGTAACCAACAATTACCACCTCATCCAGGGTGTTGGTGTCAGTTCCAAGTTCTACATTAATAACCGATTGGTTACCTACTTGCTTTTCTTGGGTTAGCATCCCGATAAAGCTAAAGCGAAGCACGGCATTTTCATCCACCTCAATGGAATACCGGCCGTCGATATCGGTGGAGGTGCCTGTGGAGGTGCCTTTGACCATTACGCTTACACCTGGCAACGATTCACCGTCATCTGCCGATGTAACTACCCCGGTCACGGTCCTCGTCTGCGCTAAGGCAGAAAAGTGCAACAGGAGAAAACATAAAGACCAGATGGAGGCCTGTAAAAGTTTTTTCATGTGTTTAATTAATTAAGGGTTTTGATAATAGTGTTTTTTAGTTAGTTCAATAGGTACCAAAACCTTCCACCTCCTTCACAAACAGCAGGTTAAAAAGCTAAGGTTACTTTATAGGTTTTTTGTTGGGTAAATTTTTGGATTTTTCACTTCCCATCCATCCCTGAAAACAGGGATATTGGCAAATCACTGATTTAAAACTCAGATGTAAAAGAGAGAAAAAATATGGCTGGAGAATAAGGGACGTTTTGATTGAATAAAGCCTTAACTAGCTTTAATAGTACTTAAACCTTAATAAAAATTTTATTCTTTTCCATGAAATAGCCCACTACCCACAGGGTAAGCATAAAGGAAATGGCAAACAGCAAAGAGGCTGTTTTATCCACATTCCAGCTTAAAAAAGCATTTTGATAAATCCATCTGGAAAGGGGCACCCCTCCCACCCTAATGATGGAAAGTGTCTTAATCAGGACTCCTGACAGGATAAAAAGAATTAAAGGATTTTTGCCGAAGACTTCGAAAAAATAGGTCCACTTCGATATTTGCATTTTCTCTATGAGGAAAATTAATCCCGATAAAACTATCAAACTCCAGCCGGCACTGTATACGACGAAGCTACTTGTCCAAATGGGTTTATTGATAGGAAACCAAACATCCCAAAGCAAACCGAGCAACACGCACAGTGCCCCGGCAAGTCGTAGCATTCTGGTTTTGCGAAGCAGGCCAGTTTCCTTTTGGATAAATAGTCCTGCCCAAAATCCAGCAAGTACATTTACTACTGCTGGTAAAGTGCTAAATAAACCTTCAGGGTCAAAAGGTAAACCAAAGCCTTTGTATAAGTTTGCAGCTGGTATTATTAAAGCATCAAATTTTAATGTAAAATTTCCCTTAAGGCTATACGGATCAGCAGCGTCTCCATAAAAGAACATTACTGCCCAATAAGAAAGAAGAATCCCAGCGCCTACCCAATAAGTAGTTTTAATTTTACAGAAGTGTATAATAAAGCCTGCAAATAAATAACATAAAGCAATTCTTTGCAACACCCCCATTATTCTAACAGCTGAAAAATCTTTGACCAAAATTTGTCCCTCACCATCTCGATAGATGAAAGGAAATAGGGTAAGCAATAGACCAAAAAGAAAAATCAAGCCTGCTCTTTTAAACAGCTTACTTAAAACTTCAGTACGTTCACTTTCTTTGAATTTACGCAATCCAAAGCTCATGGCATTTCCAACCACAAACAGAAACGATGGAAAAACCCAATCTGTCGGTGTGAACCCATGCCAGGGAGCATGTTTAAATGGTGCATAGATATGCCCCCAGCTGCCAGGAGTATTCACCACAATCATAAGACATACTGTCAAACCTCTCAATACATCAAGGGAAAGATAACGCTGCCCCTTGGCAGATAATAGTGGTTTGGATATAATGGTGGGTGCCTTCATTGCTGGGTACTTATTTTTAAAGCCCCAATATTAGGCAAAATAACGAGCGATGAAAAAGATTTTTTATTTATTTGATTAATGGCAATTCCATTGACAAAATTTTAAGTTAAGTTCAGTTTTGAAAAACAATCAGTTTCCCTAGTCAATAAAGGCTGGTATATTGCAGTTATAATTATTAAAGCCCACAATAATGATTAAAGTATTGGTTGCCGATGATCATCAAATGTTTATAGATGGTATAAAATCCATGTTGGAAGCATCGGAAAAAATTGAAGTTGTAGCAGAGGCCATGAATGGGAAGCAGGTTTTGACCCTTTGCGAAAACCAAGAGGTGGATTTGGTTATCATGGATATTAGTATGCCGGAGCTTGATGGTTTGGAAACCAGCAAGCAACTATTAAAAATTCAACCAGAAATAAAAATTCTGGGGCTTTCCATGCATAATGACCGTAACTTCATTTCCGACATGCTCAAAACTGGAGCTCATGGGTATATTCTCAAGAACACGGGCAAGCAAAATTTAATCACTGCCATAGAGTCCATTTATGCCGGAGAGACATTTTTAGGCGAGGAGGTTCAGCAGACCTTGCTCAACAGTTTTATGAAAAAAAGCAAAAGTCTTCAAGTCGAAAAACTATCCAGCAGAGAACAGGAAGTACTCGAAAGCATCGCTACCGGACTTACCACACAGGAGATAGCCGACCTACTATTTATTAGCAAAAACACCGTGGAAACCCATCGAAAAAACTTACTTTTTAAGCTAAAGGCCAAAAACACAGCAGAGTTAGTAAACAATGCCTACAAAGAGCGGCTAATTCAGTGATTATGGTAAATCCCTATTTTCAGGGATGCAGGAAAAACCAATTACCTACATATTTGTGGGCAACAGTTTTTCTTTTTAACCAATAAGCATGTTATTAATCGCTGACAGTGGCTCTTCTAAGACCAATTGGAAATATATCAACGGAAATGGGGAGGTTTTGGAGTCCATCAAAACGATCGGCCTTAATCCATATTTTCTCTCAGAAGACAAAATCACAGAACTAATCCATGAACAGATTGCTCCTAAGATAGATAGCATAAGGTCTGTACATTTCTATGGGGCTGGTTGCGGTACGCCTCAAAAGCAAGAGGTTGTCAAACAAGCAATTAAGAATGGCTTGTCCGTGTATGATGTGAAGGTCAATGGTGATATCTTGGGTGCGGCCAGAGCCTTGTTTCATGACTCTGCAGGAATCGCCTGCGTAATCGGGACGGGCACCAACAGCTGCCTTTACAACGGCGAAGAAATCACCCAGACAGTACCATCTCTTGGCTACATGCTGGGAGATTTTGGTAGTGGAGCGGTAATGGGCAAGGAGTTTTTAGCATTGCTGTTCCAAAAGAGACTTCCGAAGATGGTCGAAAACAGCTTTCATGAAGACTTTACTTTAAGCACATCTCAGATACTTGACAAAGTTTACAACAAGCCGTTGGCCAATCGATATTTAGCAAGCTTTGTTCCTTTTCTACGAAAGCATGCTGAAACACCGGAATTGAGAAAGATGATTAAGCTTGGGTTTTCTCAATTTATGGATTATTACATCCGCCCCTATCGCTCCAATTCAGAAATCACAATTGGTGTGGTAGGATCAGTTGGATTTTATTTTCAGGAATTTTTACTGGAGGTGGCCGCTGATAAAGGGATAAAAATCAGAACCATCATGGCCGACCCTATGGACGGTCTAATCCAATACCATTGTTCCCACCAATATAAATCGAAATGATAAAAAACCTTCTTGTCGCCATATTTCTACTTATTTCCACGAATTTGATTGCTCAAAACCAGCCAAAGAGAGAATTGAGAGCTGTATGGATAGCAACAGTAGAAAACATTGACTGGCCTTCAACGCGCAACATCAGCGCTCAAGAGCAACAAGAGGAGTATGTTAAGATGCTGGACCATTTTCAGGAGTTGGGTATGAATGCCATCATCATGCAGGTGAGGCCTACGGCTGATACATTTTATCCTTCCTCCTACGAACCTTGGTCTGCATACCTAACAGGTTCACAGGGCCGTTTGCCGAACACCTATTATAATCCATTGACATTTTTAATCCAGGAGGCGAAAAAAAGAGGCCTAGAGTTTCACGCATGGTTTAACCCATACCGGGCGAGTAATTCGAAAGATTTTATTCCAAATGAAAATCACCCCCTGATATCTAATCCAGATTGGTTTGTCCATTATGGGGGCAAGTGGTATTATGACCCAGGGATTCCTGAGGCTAGGGAATTTGTATTTAATTCTATCATCGAAACGGTTAAGCACTATGACCTAGATGCAGTGCATTTTGACGATTATTTTTATCCATACAAGGTTCCCAATGAGGATTTTCCTGACTCTTTAAGCTACAAGGTTCATGGCCAAGATTTTGACCATATTGATGACTGGAGAAGACAAAATGTCGACACTTTCGTAGAGGAACTTGCCGAAAGAATTAAGCAAGAAAAACCGTTTGTGAAATTCGGAATCAGCCCATTTGGAGTTTGGAGAAACAAGGATATGGACGAAATGGGCTCGGACACCAAAGCTGGTGTGACAAATTATGATGACTTGTATGCTGATGTGCTTAAATGGCTTAGAGAGGGCTGGATTGATTACATCACTCCTCAGCTTTATTGGCAGATTGGCTTTGAGAGAGCTGAATATAAAACCTTGGTGGATTGGTGGGCCGACCACACTTATGGAAAACACCTATATATCGGCCAAGGCGTATATAGACTGGGACAAGACGGCTGGAAAGATCCTAAGGAAGTTCAAAATCAAATTGCCTATAACCGCGACAATGCCAACGTAAATGGCAGCATGTATTTCAGTGCAAAAACCTTCATGAATGACCAAGGCGCTTTGAATGAAAAGATGAGGGAAGTTTACCCACACAAAGCTTTGGTCCCGACCATGCCTTGGATAGAATCAGATGATCCAGCTGCTCCAATTTTGGATGAAATAGAGGGCTCACAAGGTGGGGGAATTACTTTAACCTGGAGGGATGGTTTGCCATATAATAACTCCTATTATGTCGTATATAGAGCGGAAGGCTCAGAAGAACAGTTGGATCTAGAAAACTCTGCCAACATCATTGCAATCGTGCAACGCTCTGCTTACAGTAATCAGCAATGGACGGATCACACTGCCGATAGAAGGACTAACTACACATATCAAGTTAGTACATTTGACAGGCTTCACAATGAAAGTGAGCCAAGCAACGCGGTGCAAATAAGAACTCGAGGAAGAAGGGGGAATATTAGAATACGTTGATTTTAGAATAACAATAAAGAGTTTTTGGTTTAGTTGGATTGTGGTTGTAATTAGGGGAGACTTTGTAGTTTCCCCTTATTCTTATTTTATTTGCTCCAACCAACCATATTCTTTATGGCTATTTCCCAAACCTCCCCCACCATTCATAATACAGATCCAAATTGGAATAAGCTTAAAGCTGCCTTCAGTAAACTGGATTCCAAAACGGACCACCCCCTGCATATAGGCATCTTGGTTTCTGGATTAGCAGGAACCGGCAAAAGCCATTTGATTCAATCATTCCTCACGGAATATTATTCTCTATATCCCTTACTTCAAACTCAACATAAAAAACAGCAGAGGTACATCCCTTACTCAGATTTTAAGGATGCCATAGGAGGATTTATTGGGCAATTGTATCAGGATCAGTCTTCCGAAACCTTTTATACTTTTTCGCAGGCACTGAAGGAATATTTTGGTAAGGATTTTCCCATTATTTTGGATTATATCCCTGAGCTTAATTTATTGGCTGGTCAGCACAGTACCGAAGTAGACAAAACTGCCCCTTCGATAGAAAACCAACTTTACCCTCTTATTTTAAGGCTATTTCAGTTTTTGAGGCGTTTTTTTGAAAAACCCATTCTTCTTTTCACTGATGACCTGCAGTGGATGAGTGAAGCTGAATTGAACTTACTCAAATACCTCCTTACCCATTTACAAAAGGACTCTCTCATTTGGGTTGGGGCATTTAGGCCTTCTCAAGGTAAGGAATCTCCTATCCCCCATCTCATAGATAGTCTCGGTTTTGAAAATAGATTAATTGAGCAAATTAGTATTGAAAATCTTAACAAAGCTCAAAGTACCCTCTTTATTGAGAAGCAGCTTGATGGAACTTGCTGTCCAAAAGTGGTAGAATTATGCCATAAACTTAGTCAAGGGAAACTATTGCATTTGCAGTTAATACTGGAGGACCTCAAGAGTCGAAACCTGATATGGAAATCAGATAGCAGATGGTCTGGAAATACAGAAGCGATACAGCTTCTATTCAAAAACCAACATGTGGAAAACTTCCACCAGATTAAGTTGAAAAATCTAAGCTCAGAAGCACTTGAGTTGGTTTATAAGATGGTTTGTGTAGGCTCAATCCCCAAAAAATTATTGGGAGAATGGTATGGGGGAAATGAAAAGCTTCTGGAGAAGCTTTTGCAGGAGGGGTTTGAACAAGGGATATTTTCTCAAAAGGGGCAAGATATCCATATTCGTGACACTCATTTGGGGGAGTTGATTTACAAAAGCATCCCAGAAAAGGAAAAGGATATTTACCATTTCAGCTTTGCAGAACTTCTTTATAAAACGGAGGAAAACATATCTAATCCGCAGTTATTTATCATTGCGGCCACTCATACCAACTTGGTCATTTCCTATCTAAGAAGAAGTGGAAAACTTGAATTTGGTGCCATTCTGAATTATAAGGCTGGGATGATGTCCAAGCGAGAAAAGGCTTTTAGCCAATCAAAATCATTTTTTAAAATCAGCGGTAACTTGCTCAAAGAATGTGATTGGGAAAAAGTGTCAGACCAAATCTATCAGGTTTACATGGAAAGGGCCAAGGTGGAATATTATCTTGGAGATTTTGATTTGGCTGAGGTCCATTTGGATTTTCTATTAGAGAAATTCAAGGATATGGAAAAAAGGACGCCTGTTTACCGTCTGAAGATTGTCATCAACAATCATTTTGGGAAATACCGTAAAGTCCTGCAGATATTAAAACAAAGTCTCACTGAGCTGGGACTGATTTTGCCTCCAAAAAAAGCATGGAAAAATGAGGTCAAACTCTTAGCTGAGAAACAGGAGAAAGGGGTAGACTTTGGAAATGACCTACCTGCGATAAACAATCAATATATAACCGATTTGCTAAATGTTGGTGGCATGGCTCTCCACCATACTTCAGACCTGCTAATGAATTGGGCAGCCCTACAAATAATTTTACGCTCAGAATGGTCAGAAAATCAATCCATTAAGGCTATTGGCTTTGTCTCTTATGCCAGACTGAAAATTAATACCGGGGATTATAAAAAAGGATTGGAGCTTGGGAAAAAAGGAATGATTTTCAACCTTAAAAACCATGATCATCAATATCGTTGTAGGGTTTTTGGAGTTTATGGTTTTTATATTTTGCCATGGAAAGAGAGTTTTTCGAAAAGTAATGAAATACTCAATGAGGGAATTGAGGCAGGAAGGCTGACAGGGGACCTGATTGGACTGTACATTCTGAAGACCCATTTGTTTAACCTTCATTTTATTTCCGGGAGGCCTTTGGAAAACCTTCTTCAGATAAAATTTGAAGAAACCCCTCCCCGCATGGAGTTGACTTATTACATCACCCAATATCAGCAACATTTAGTTAATTACTTGTTAAGGCGAACTTCTACTTTTTTGCTACCACTGCAGCAACCTTCCTATTTGGCGGCGGTTTTGACAATACAAGAGGAAACCTTTTATAGAAATTATGTTCTTTCTATCTACTATTTCTTGGGTGGCCATTACGAAATAGCCAAGCAAACAGCACTGAAAGCTCAGGAGAACAGCACTTTGCAGGAGGGATCCCCCCTGCTTTCAGCCAATCTGTTCTTACTTGCACTATCCATTTCCCAAAACCATTCTAGCAATAATAGCCTTGCAGATTATAACAAATTTGAAGAAATCTTGGCTCAATTTGAGACTTGGGCAACACTTAACCCATCCAATTTTCTTGCCCAGCTATTACTTTTAAAAGCAGAAAGCTGTGTGACTTCTCAGAATTTTGTAGAGTCAGAATCCTTCTATAGAAATGCATTTCAGGAAGCTCCTCAGGACAATTATTTTCTACAGGGACTAATCAAGGAGTTGTATGCAAAATCAAGGCTGACGAATAATGAAAATTTGGAAGATGCTCGAGAGTTATTGATTGAATCCAAAAAACTATACGCCGAATGGGGAGCACTTTCCAAGGTTGACCAATTAGAGCTCCAATATGATTGTATCTTATCCTCTTCGACTATTTATAGTCTAGACCATTTGGATATTGAAACCATACAAAAAGAATTAAGTGGGGATTTAAACATCAAGTCTTTAGTTCAAAAATTGATGGTGTTGATGCTCAGATTTACAGGGAGTTCAGGAGTTGGCATATATTTGTCAGAAAATGGTGGGAATTTAACTCGGGTAGGTAAGTCATTCTCCTACCCTCAAGCACCTATTTCCAAGGAGAAATTTCCAAAGTCATTAATTCTAATGGCGCATAAAACTATGTCTCCATTAATCATCGGGGACACTGAGTCAGGTACTGCCCAACATGTACCAGAATTGACTAAAAGGAAGGTTAAGTCTTTTGCCATTCTTCCAATTTCCATCTCGGGGGCATTGTCAATGGTAATATTTTTGGAAAACACCCTCGCCTATGATTGGTACAATCAAAAGCTTATAAAATGGGCCAAAATGATTGCCAATCAGGGTTTGATCATCATAGAAAACGCTCTTATCCACGAAAACACAATTAAGCTAAACCAGGAATTGCGCCGAGAAATGGAGGAAAAACAGCAGCTAGCAGAGCTCATCCAAAGGCAAAAAGACGAACACCTTAAGGCCATGGTAGAATCCCTTGACTCAGAAAGAGGCAGAATTGCTGGCGATTTGCATGACAGCATTGGTTCTTTGCTTTCCAGTGTGAAATTCAGATTTGGCGACGTACAAGAAAACCTAGAATTGATGGATAACCCCGGATTCAACAGTGCCATTAGTATGCTAGACATAGCCATTGAGGAAGTACGGAAAATAGCCCATGAGATGTCACCGGTCGGTTTAAAGAGATTTGGTCTGAACGCGGCGCTTGAAAGCTTCATCTCCAACCTGAGGACTTCCCAACAACTTAACATTAATTTTCAAATGTTGGGATTCGATAAAAGACTTCCCGAACAATTGGAACTCATTCTTTACCGGGTATGCCAGGAACTAGTCCAAAACGTATTGAAACATGCCGGTGCGAGTGAGTTGGGTATACAGTTAATCCACCACAAAAAATCAATCAATCTTACCGTGGAGGATAATGGTAAAGGTATGGACACTTCCAACATACTCCATGGCTTTGGTTTTCTGACTATTCAAGCCAAAATCAAGCTGTTAAAAGGTGAGTTTAATATTGAGAGCGGGAAGGGTAAAGGTACTTTGGTATGGGTTGACGTTCCGCTTTAAAAATGCAAATTAGCTTTCTTTAACGGTGGGATTTCGGAAATACGGGCGATTTTGGCTAATTTGAGCATACTTTTCAAACCCACATCTTATGAGTATTGTCAAAGAGCATTTGAAAATCCAGGCACCCGTATCTACTGTTTGGGAGGTATTACTGGATCCAAGTTTGATTCCCCAATGGGCAGCACCTTTTGGGGAAGGCATATGGATTGAGGCGGACTGGAAGAAAGGCGGCTTAGTGGCTTGGAAAGATAAGTCGGGGAAAATAATCGCAAGTGGGATCGTAATGGCCATTGATCGTAACCGTCTTGTGGAGATTGGCTTTTTCGATGAACCTCAAGCCCATCCCAATTCGACACTTGGAAGCTACCGGGAACAATATTTATTGGATTCTACTGAAAACAAAACCCTTTTATCCATTTCAGCGGGCCCTGTGCCCTCCGAATCCCTAAAAGAATTTACAGCCACTTGGAAAAAAGCCTTAGAAATTATTAAAACAATATCCGAAAAACGATAACCCATTCTGACATGTCCTATTCCTTTAGGATACTAATTTACCTTTTTGTATTCCTTATCTGTGGCTCTGCGGCTTTTGGGCAAGCATTGACAGGTAATGTTATTGATGTGCTTGACAATTACAATTTGAAGGATGTCAAAGTGGAAAATTTAAGAACTTCGGAATCCTTTATTTCAAATGACCGTGGGTATTTTAGAATAGGTGCTTCCATAGGAGACTCCTTGTTATTTACCAAGGAGGGCTACGTACCACATTATTGGGAAGTAACAGAAATGGAACATCAATTGATTCCGTTGACTTTTGATGCTGTGGGATTGCCTCCAGCGTACGTGTTTGGCCAACGTCCTTCCCTTTATATTCCAGGGATATCAAAGGACTTGGATCCGAACCGTAAGCCGGCAGGACCAGGAAGAGTCTACGGTGGACACAGCGGCAGTGCTACGGAAATGACCCCTGGTTTTACTGTGGATGGTCCGATTTCCTATTTTACCAAAAGGGAGAGGAATAAGCGGCAATACAGAAGAGCCATGGAAAAACAATCGCGGCAAGCTCCCTACTTAGAAATCATCAAATCCGATTCTGTGATGCAAGTACTAAAAAGCAAGTATCAGCTCAATGACAAGGAGCTCGATAGCTTGATCATTGAATTCAACCTACATCACATTGAGCATGAATTTCTTGACCTTGATCACGAGGATGTTTCCAGTTTATTACATGCCTTTTTTGAACGCTATTATTATTTCGGAAGAAAATAAAAGTCTAAAGCAACTTTGACAAGGGCATTGATTTTGAGGGATTATTGAAGAACTTTTTTCAAATCAAACCACAAACAACATGTTAAGCAGTTCATATTTGACTAATGACAGGGTTAGAAACGTTTCAGACCCAGAAATCAACGAAGAGATAGACAACGATATTGAGGAAAATGTCCGGTTTTATTCCATCCAAAACCCCATTACGATTCGCAGAAGAATCAAAGATTTGGATGAAGAATGGGATGTTGAAAGGGTTCTGCAGCTGAATGCATCCACCTTGGCCTTTACTGGGGTAGCGCTTGGAGCTTTGAGCAGCAAGAAATGGTTACTGCTATCAGCCATAGTTACAGGATTTTTGGCTCAGCACGCAATTCAGGGCTGGTGTCCGCCACTAGTGGTTCTTAGGAAACTGAAGATCCGGACGCGAAAGGAAATCGATATGGAAAAATATGCACTCCTTCAGGCACTTGAAAAAAGAGAAGCGAACAAATGATATTAAACCCCGTATTCTAACGGGGTTTTCTACTTTTCATACCAGATTAATTTTTGGGGAAATTAATTACCATTCCATCCTCCGCCATTTCAAATTCAACAGATTCTGCATTATCCAGCATCTCTTCACCCATATGGGTAAGCATCAGTCTTTTGCAAGTAAGCTTTTTGGTTTTCAAAGTGGAATAGGAAATGTGATTTGGCCCCCCATCTAAATAAAAGTTGCATTCGCAAATGAAAAGGTCAGCCCTGTCAGAGAGGGCATACAACTCATCTGTCCATTCGGTATCTCCTGAATAAGCAATCACCCTATCCCCCACCGTCACTCTAAGACCATGCGGTAAGGTCTCTTGGGAATGAACTACCGGGAAACTCTCGATCTTGATTTTCTCCAAATCTAATGTTTGGTGGGACCCGAAAAATACGTACCTAATATCCAGTTCTGAAAGAGTACTAGATCCAGGGTAATATAATTCAACCGCTTGTTTTACTTTTTCATCCATCCCGACCGGGCATACTATGCAGATGGGCTTTTTCCGCTTGTTTTTCTTTTCCTCCAACAAGAAAAAAACCAGCCCACCAAAGTGGTCCCCATGCATATGGGAAATAACAATCATATCAATATCCCCAGTCGGGATCTGATACTTCTTCAATGCCAAAAGTGTAGTAGCTCCACAGTCAATCAAAAAGTTAATTTCCGGGGAAGAAACATAAAATGATGTATTGGACCTTCCCCCACTGCAAAATGCATCTCCACATCCTAAAATTCTCAAACTTACTTCCATGATGTCAAGGTGATTAATGTAACAGGGAGTAATACAAATAGCATTCTAAATTTCGTTTCTTTTACTTTTTATTCTGATTTTTATACAATTTTTTTAAAATATAATTAAACCAAGCTTTTTTATTTCAGTTATCCCCTTAAGCAAACTTTTAAAAAAACCACTTATGCCTAAACTTTCTGAACTCAAATTCAAATATATCAAAGAGGTTTTTCTACAGACTGCCAAGCGTTGGAATGATGCGGATCCGTTTAGACAAAGTGCTATCATCGCATTTTACGCCATATTTTCCCTTCCTTCCCTATTGGTAATAATCATCGCTATTGCTGGATATTTCTTCGGAGAAGAAGCCGTATCGGGCAATCTGCAAAATGAAATTTCTGAAATGATTGGATCGGATTCGGCTGAAATGGTCGAGGACTTGGTAGCCAATGCCACCCTTGCTGACAGCGGCACCTGGGGCGTGATCATGGGTGTTGCCCTTTTGATTTTTGGTGCTACCACCGTCTTTTTCCAATTGCAAAAAAGCCTTAACCGAATATGGGGAGTATTACCCAAACCAAATCAAGCCATTAAAAAAATGCTGGTTGACAGGCTTTTTTCATTTGGGCTGGTATTAGTGATAGCCTTTCTGCTGCTTATTTCCTTAGTATTGACATCGGTCATGGCCGTGCTTGGGGATTGGTTGATGTCTTGGTGGCCTTCATACCTCTATGTTTTATTTTATATTTTTAATTTCATTGTTTCTTTATCGGTGATAGCAACTCTTTTTGCCATGATGTACAAGCTTTTGCCCGATGCTATCATCAGGTGGCAATCTGTATGGGTCGGGGCTTTTCTTACAGCCTTCCTTTTTGAGATCGGCAAGTTTGCCCTTGGCTTATACTTTGGCTTTGCCGAACCTGAGTCAGTTTACGGAGCGGCTGGTTCCATCATTTTGGTAATGATGTGGATTTCCTACGTGTGTATGATTGTTTTCTTCGGAGCAGAATTTACCCGCAACTGGGCAGTGAAATTTGGTCATGGCATCAAACCAAAAAAACATGCTATACTCGTGGAAGACAATTTGCAAGACCCATATTACATCGAATAGAAAAATAATTAAAAAATGGAGCCGTTATAAGCTCCATTTTTTTTACCAATCATCGTCATCATTCCGATCCATATTTTCATAATCAGGATCTTCCTCATCAGGAATGGCCATAGCGTGGTATTGTTTCATAAATGCAATTTTGCCATCCTTGTTAATTCTCCAAACTTCATGAATGGGACTTATTACTTTCTCCCCATCTGAATTAATGAAGGAATCCTCACCCCAGATAGCAACCCAATCCTCATCTTTGTCCACACTCTTCAGACTGACATAAGAAATAATTTTGCTTTGGTAATTGTCAAGCGTTTCCCTATGTTGCTTGGTCACCTGCATTAACTTTTCAAGTCCAGATACCCTCGTGCCGTCAGGAAACTCCATTGTAACATCGTCTGCAAAATATTCGACATTTCTTTCGAGCATATTTTCCTCATAATCCTTCCAAACTTCCAACACTTTGAAAGAATGCCTATCATCCCCCAATTTAAATTTGGATGAATACTCAGCCTCGTAAGGCATTTCCATTTTTTTGGTGATCTTTTTCATTCTTTCGGGACCTTGCGCAAAGGAAACCCCAATCACCAAAACAAATACAACCACTAACGATAAACATTTTTTCATAACATTATTTGTTTATATAAGTGAATAACAAAACAAATTTACACAATTATTAAACATAAACGTTATCACATTTTATATTGATTTAGGTATATTTAATCCGAAAAACCATCTTAATCCTCCCTATTATCCACGAAAAAACAAACCATAACAGATCTCAGTAGTTCTATTATTGAATTCAAATGTTATACATTTTAAAATATATTTAATTATGTCAGATCAGAAAAATTCGCCCTCTCCACAGGGGAAATCAAACCCTTCAGATCCTGGACAACAGGACAAGGCGGCAATCAAAAAAGGGAAAACTGAAGAAGAGATCCAAAAAGAGAAGGAATTGAAGAAAAAGCATTTGGAAGAAGATGGTTCGATTCCCCCTCATTTGGAAAAAGGTACTAATCGAAACCCCGACAAACCAAATATCCATAAGCCTCCATACGGAGGCGGTACAAAATAATGTCCAACCCTTAACCTGGTCTATACCAGGTTATTTTTATATATTTATATATGAAAATTTTTCACACATTTTTACTCGGTTTGATGCTAACCAGTATAGCTTCCAATGGTCAAAGTAATTTGAAAAGCTATCAGAGCCAATATGGTTTTGATGAAACTATCCAGCTTATCAAATCATCTCTCGATGAAAGGGACATAGAGGTTATGCAAGTCATAGACCACGACGATAATGCAGAAGGAGCAGGAATGGAGCTTGAAAAAACAAAAGTAATCGTTTTTGGCAACCCCCAAGTTGGTACAAAATTAATGCAAGCAGATCCCGATATTGCCATAGAGCTTCCCTTGCGGCTACTTATCATAGAACGGAATGGAAATGTAACTGTTAAATACACCGACCCCACGCTTTGGAAAGAGAAGTATAACCTTGAGGATCAAGTTGAAACTTTGGAAAATATGACAGAATTGCTCAATAATATTGGTAGAATAGTAGAGGGTGGAGATAAGAGGACGTCAATTCTTTAGCTTTTCTATAGATTTTAGGCTAATTTTGGACATTCGTACGTCCAAGAATGCATTCCATATTTAAAGGAATACCCAACCTTATTATAATAATGCATTTCTATTCGCATTCTGGAATTTTATCTTAAAACACCCTTATGGATACTGTGGAAAACACCGCTGAAAATCAATTAATCAAACCTTTGAAATGTCTTTTTTATCTGCCCAAAGCAGCAAAGATCAAACTTCCTGCTTCCACCGACAAGGTAGAGACTTTCCAACTCTCCTATGATTCGACTGTGGATGATGAAACACTGAATTTTAAATTTCTAATGCCTGCTGTGGAAGAGGCCAAGACTGAGGGTTATGATGTGATTTTGGGGTTTGACAGCTCAATGCACAGAATAATTATTGGCTATAAAAATGCAGAAGGCCGATTTCAGGCTTTCAACGCACATCAACAAGCCGCACTCATCAGTGATCATTTGATCCAACAGGTAATCTGGGACCGTCCATTTGGCGAATCTGGCATGATGATTATCAAGTCTGTGATCCTTTCCGACCAGCTCGACGGCATTGCAACTAAAAATGGAGTCCCTGTAAAAACCACTCACTCCGGGCTTGAAAACCTTTTAAATGGAGTTAAGGCTAATATTGATTCGGTGGAGCAAATTATTGCCATTGATGACCGGAACACCGTTCTTTTAACCCCCGAGGTTGACAAAAATCCTGAGGCTATTTTGGAAATGTGGATGAACTTGCTCAGTGATATGGCTGAAAAGGATAAAACTGTTCTTGACAGACACATTGATTTGCAGGTTAAATACAGGCTTTATCTGGAAAAAACATTCCAAATCAGCCGTGAAACAAGCATCAAAAAGATCTTTGACAAATTCAGGACAAAGCCTCCTGTAGATGATTTGGCCGATGAATTAGTCCTACTTTCCGATTATAAGAAACAGACTTTTCATAACAAGCTAACGGGAAGAAAAGGCACACTTGAACTTGAAGCCAAAAACATGGTTCAGATTGAGTATTCTAGCGGCCTCAAACTTACCGTAGAGCTTGAAGAAGGTGAAAATCAAATGTCAATCCACCTGAGTAAGTATACTAACTTTTCCTTCAAACCAAAATATGCCGAGATTAGAAAAGGGCTTCACGACAGCCTTCTTAAGACAGTAGTAATATTGGGGAAAATGTAAATAAGTAGAAAATGGCGACCAAATGGGTCGCCTTTTTCTATTTAAGGTTTATACCGATTATAAGGTGATTTTTACGTTTATAAGATAATTTTTATTTGGGCCGGAAAATTATTCCTATTTTAGGCCTGTGCCAAGTAATGGCCACACACAGTCAACACATTCATATTTTAGATTTAAATATTTTGTTATGCGCAAAAGTTCGTTTTTGGTGCTTTTTCTAGTTGCATTTGGGTTTACCGCTCAAGCTCAAGAAAAAGACCAGGTAATTGAAAACATGATCAAAGAAGCTAAGGAGAATTCCCAGCTCAAAAAATTAGCCTATGAAGTTACTGACTTAATTGGTCCTCGCCTAGTAGGTACTCCCCAGATGCAACATGCTCATGATTGGGCAGTTGACACTTATGGTGAATGGGGTATCGAAGCCGAAAATGAGAAATGGGGAGTATGGAAAGGTTGGGAAAGAGGTGTTTCTCACATTGATCTAGTTGAACCGAGAGTGACTTCTTTGGAAGGAATGCAGTTGGCTTGGAGTCCTTCTACTGACGGGCCAGTTACAGCCGAGGTGGTTATCGTACCAGATCTTGAGGACTCAGTGGCCTTCCAAAACTGGTTAGCCAATGATGTTAAAGGCAAATTTGTTATGATTTCCATGATGCAGCCTTCAGGTCGTCCTGAGTACAACTGGAAAGAATTTGCAACTGAGGAGTCGCTTGAGAAAATGAGGAAGGACAGACAGGAAGCTGGGCAATCCTGGGCTGATAGAATTGAGAAGACTGGTTACAACAACCGTACACTTCCGGCAGCTTTGGAAGAAGCAGGTGCAGCTGGTGTGGTAGCTTCATACTGGTCTCAGGGATTTGGTGTGCAAAAAATCTTTGGAGCCACTACTAAAAATATCCCAATGGTGGATATCGCCTTAGAAGACTATGGTATGCTATACAGAATGGTGGAGAATGATGCTAAGCCAAAGCTTAGAATCAATGCGGAATCCAAAGATCTTGGAGAAATGCCAACATTCAACACCGTAGCTACAATCAAAGGAACTGAGAAGCCTGAGGAGTATATAATTCTTTCAGCTCATTTTGACTCATGGGATGGTGGAACAGGTGCTACTGACAATGCTACTGGTACTATTGTAATGATGGAAGCCATGAGAATTTTGAAGAAAATGTATCCTAACCCAAAAAGAACCATCATTGCAGGACACTGGGGAAGTGAAGAGCAAGGTTTAAACGGTTCCAGGGCATTTGTAGAAGACCACCCAGAGATAGTCGAAAACATTCAGGCAGTATTCAACCAGGATAACGGAACCGGTAGAGTGGTTAACATTTCCGGTCAAGGTTTCCTTCATTCTTATGAATTCATCAATAGATGGTTGGAACCAGTGCCACAGGATGTGCGCAAACATATCGAGACTACTTTTCCTGGCAGCCCAGCTGGAGGTGGATCTGATTACGCTTCGTTCCTAGCTGTAGGCGCTCCAGGCTTTTCCCTAAGCTCACTTAACTGGTCTTACTTCAATTATACCTGGCACACCAACCGTGACACGTATGATAAGATTGTATTTGATGATGTTGAAAACAACGTGATTCTTACCGCTATCCTTACTTATATGGCCAGCGAAGATGATCAAAGCTTCAACAGAGAGAAAAGCATCCTACCTGTAAATCCAAGATCAGGAAGACAAATGACTTGGCCTAATCAGCGAAACGCAACTAGAAGAGGAATGTTAGATTAATCCTGCAATCGCACTTTGAAAAAGCCCGACCAAAATATGGTCGGGCTTTTTTTATTTTTACTCATAACTCAAAAGGCATTTTGATAGTTAACCAGAAACACTATCACCTAAAAAACAAAATGTCAGAAAAGTCCACCCAAAAACTACCCTCGCTCCCTTTAGAAGAATGGGAAAAAAGTAAAATTACCCTACACTTATTTTTACAAATTGTCGGCAAAGTGAAACTTGCCTTGATGCCGCCCAAAAACCATTGGTGGAACATAACCTTTAGAGTTTCCTCCAAAGGTTTGACCACCGGTCCCATTCCCTTTCAAAATGGCCAAGGAAACTTTACCATTGAATTTGATCTCCTAAAGCATGTAATTCAAATAAATACCTCAACTGGAGGGGTTAGAAAGTTTGAAATAATGTATGGCTTAACCGTGTCCAAATTTTACTCACTTCTTTTAGATCAACTACTGCAACTCAACATTTCGGTAAAAATCAAAAACCCATCTCCATATGATATGGGAATAGAGGGCACCTTTTCGAGCTTAACTAGGCATTACCATTATGATCCGAATTATGTTCAAAAGTATTACAAAGTGTTGTTGTGGGTAGATAATATTTTTAAAGCATTCGAGTGTGAGTACAAAGGTAAGTCTTCTCCTGTCCAATTGTTTTGGCATCACATGGATCTGGTGGTAACTAGATTTTCTGGCAAAAAAGCTGACAACAGTGGGATGTCAACCACTTCGGATAAAGAAGCCTATTCCCACGAAAATATCTCCTTTGGCTTTTGGGCCGGAGATGAAAAACAAAGAGAACCCGCATTTTATTCTTATACTTGGCCAAATCCGGAAGGCTTGGAAACAAACCCTTTGAGCCCTAATGAGGCTAAATGGATAGACAACAACGGCAGCCCCATGGCTTTGCTTCATTATCATGACCTGATAAACAAGGATAATCCTAGTCAGGAATTGAAACAATTCTTGAATAGTGCCTACTCTGCTGGAATAAAATCAGCAGGTTGGGATACCACATCTTTTTAAATCAACATACATTTTCAATTTTCCCAATGGAAAACAGTTACCCTATGGGAGCTTGCCTGCATCAGAACGGCTGCTATTTCAAGTTATGGGCTCCCCATGCCCAATCGGTTCATATAATTGGTGATTTTAACAACTGGGAAGCCAATAATCCTTTACAAATGGATGAGTATGGCATTTGGCAAGGCAACATAATCAAAGGAAAAGAGGGCCAGGAATATCGTTACCTTCTCAAAAAAGGCAAAGAGGAATTTTCTAGACTGGACCCCTATTCCACAGAGGTGACCAACTCTATGGGAAACAGCATCATTTGTCATTCCTTGCCACCAATTGACCCATTTGACCCACCACCATTGCATCAAGCGGTCATTTATGAACTACATGTGGGGACCTTCAGTAAAAGCACAAAGTCAGGACCTGGGACTTTTATGGATGTCATTGCTAAACTTGACTATTTGAAAGAGTTGGGAATCAATATCATCAAGGTGATGCCTGTACACGAGTTTGCTGGAAGTTTTAGCTGGGGATATAATCCCTCCCATCTTTTCGCAGTGGAGACGAGTTATGGAGGTAGGCTACAGTTTCGCAAAATGATAGAGGAATCGCACAACCGAGGAATTGCTGTGATCTTGGATGTGGTGTACAACCACTGGGGCCCAACGGACCTTGACCTTTGGAGATTTGACGGTTGGTATGAAGGTGAAGGTGGTGGAATTTTTTTCTACAACGATGATCGCGGGGAAACACCTTGGGGACATACCCGCCCAGATTATGGAAGGGAAGAAGTGAGGAAATTCATTTTTGATAATGTGATGTTTTGGATCAATGAAATTGGTGTGGATGGGTTAAGATGGGATGGAACGGCGCTAATCAGAAATTGTAAAGGTGAGGAACACCTCAAGGACCAAGACTTGGCTGATGGTTGGTCACTTATGAAATGGGCCAATGAGGAAAGCCGAAAAGTGAAACCGAAGGTAATTCTAATTGCCGAGGATGTGAGAGGAAACGGTACTCTTACCCTTAAAACCGAGGATGGGGGTGCCGGATTTGATGCACAGTGGAACTCCACCTTTGTGGAACATATCAAACCATCCTTGGTCGATGATGACCAATGGCACCTCGAAAAAATTATAGAAGCATTGGAATTTCGCTACAATCATAATGCATTTGATAGGATAGTTTTTTCCGAATCCCATGACGCTGTGGCCATTGAAGACCAAAGATTGCCTGAAGAAGCCTCCCCAGGAGAGGCTGACTCTTGGATTGCTAAGAAAAAATCCGCTCTAGGGGCCGTCTTGACCTTCACAGCACCTGGCATTCCTATGGTTTTCCAAGGACAGGAATTTCTCAAAGCAGGAGCCTTTAATGAAAAGGATTTCTTGAACTGGGTCAAATTGGAGGAAAGAAAAGGAATTTATAAACTTTTCCAGGACCTCATTTCTTTACGACTCAATAAAGAAAACGAAACTCTTGGACTTAGCGGACAACACATCGAAATATTACATGCAGATGCTGAAACTCGCGTCATTGCCTATAAGCGATGGGCGGATGAAGCTATAGAAAACCCTGTGCTTATAATCATAAATTTCAATGGAAAAACCCATGAAGAGTACATTTTACCATTGCCTCAGGAAGGTAAATGGGTAACCATCTTCAATAGCGACAGCCAAATCTATGATCAAGCATTTGGAAATGCAGGTCCTACGGAATTGATTGCCCATCAAGAAGAGGAGCAAAAGTATTCAGCGAAATTGATGATACCTGCCTATTCGGCAATCATACTCAGGAAGGATTGAACCCAACCCAAACAATATTTTAAACTCAATGTTAATTTTAGGAAAGACTGCATTTTTATCAACCATTTAAACCACTGACAATATGAATTCATTTTCAAAATTATGCCTGCTCTCAGGAGCTGGTCTTCTTTTGGGCCAGCCTTTAATAGCTCAAAGTGTGACTGAGGAGGTAATCGAGGAAAGTATTGAGACCGAAGAAACCAATATCAAGATTACCAAGGTTGTTGACGGGTTGGAAAATGCCTGGGGAATTGATTGGCTTCCGGATGGGAGAATGCTCATCACTGAAAGACCGGGGCGTTTTCTTATCATGGATGGAGATAACATTCATCGATTAAGAAATCTTCCAGAAATTGACCTTTTCGAGGATGACAAAACTCCCGATGAAGGGGGAAATCAGGGTGGACTATTGGATGTTGCCGTTCATCCTGACTATCAAAATAATGGGTGGATCTATTTCACTTACTCCAGTCCTGGGGACGATGACTCAAATTTTAGCGGTGATGAAGATTACGCTACAGGTACAGCCCTAGCCAGAGCAAAACTAAATGATGAGGGAACTGATTTCAGTGAGTATGAAGTCGTGTATGCTCAGACGCCAAGAACAGAGCCTGGTAGACACTATGGATCGAGGATTATTTTCCCTGGCGATGGAACTGTTCTATTTTCCATTGGAGACCGTGGCATTCGATATCCTTCCCAAGACTTGACTGATCCCGCGGGCTCTATTATCCGATTAAAAGAAGATGGAGGGGCAGCTGAGGACAACCCCTTTGTAAACAAGGAACCAGGCAATTTACGACCTGAAATCTTCAGTTTTGGTCATAGAAATAACCAGGGTATGGTGATCCATCCAAATACCGGTGAAATCTGGGCTTCCGATCATGGCCCAAATGGGGGCGACCTGCTTTATAAAGTAGAAAAAGGCAAAAACTATGGCTGGCCACAAGTATCCTTTGGAACCGAATATGATACGGATGAAAAAATAGGTATCGGCCGAGAAGCCCCTGGTGTTGAAAAGCCTGCGCATATATGGGAAGACAATATGGCCCCTTCAGGATTGACCTTTTATACCGGCAATTTCCAAGCATGGAATGGAAACCTATTTTCTGGTTCTTTGAAACAAAAAGCAATTTATAGACTAGTTATTGAAAATGGAGAAGTCACCCACGATGAAAAAATGTTGGAGGACAAAATCGGTAGGATCAGAGCGGTGAAACAGGGGCCGGATGGCAATCTTTATATCCTCACAGACGAGGAAGAAAGTGGCGTATATAAACTTGAAATAGTAGATTAATTAAAAAGCCGGGGAAACCCGGCTTTTTTTAGCTCAAATTCTCAAGTACTTCCTCCATGCTGTTTTTTTGATTCAAAACCCCTTCAAAAAGATCACCATATTTTTCGATTCTCTCTGGCATGGTCTTAATCGTAAAATCTTCCTTTTTCAAACCAACTTTTACCTCTTCCCATTTGAGCGGAGAGGAAACCCTTGCTCCAGGCACAGGTCTTACACAATAGGGAGCTGCTAATGTCTGCCCCTTTCGATTTTGCATAAAATCAAGATATATCTTATCCTTACGCTTTTTCACGGCTCTCTCCATACTTGTAAGCTTCGGTAAAAGTTCATGCACATGATAGCACAGCAATTTTGTAAAATCTCTGGCTTCATCGTAGCTATACCCAGCATCCAAAGGAATATAGATATGTAGCCCGCTAGAACCTGAAGTTTTGCAAAATCCATTAATCTTGCCTTTTTCCAGCACTTCCTTAGTGGCTTGAGCAACTTCTATTACCTGCTCAAAAGTATTCTTGTCGCTAGGGTCAAGATCGATCACAACCATGTCGGGATGCTCTAGGTCTTCTTTCCGAGAAAGCCAGGGGTTTATTTCTATGCACCCAAGATTAGCCATATAGATCAATGTTGCCTCATTCTGACAAAGCATATATTCAATCTGATCTTCTTTTGATTTGGAGTGAACCTTAAGCGTTTCTATCCAATGGGGGAAAATTCCAGCGGTATCCTTCTGATAAAAGCTCTCCCCATTGATCCCATTTGGGTGGCGGTGCATGTTTTGAGGCCTTCCTATTAAATAGGGTAGCATTAAATCAGAGACCTGTAAGTAATAGTTGATCAAATCAAATTTAGTATATCCCTCATCCGGCCAATAAACTTTTTCCAAATTGCTGATGGGGACGTTGACTCCATCTATTTCTAAGCTTCCTTTAGAATCCTCCTGCTGTGAATTTTGCTTTGTGGTTTTTATAGAAACTGATTTCTCCTTAGTAATATCTATCGGTTTTTTATCCTTCCTTAAGCCCTTGTAAACAGGGTGCCTCAAACTTCCCGACCGGGTCCATTCCGTAAAACTAACCTCGCAGATTAACTCCGGGGCTACCCATATTGCTTTTCTTCCTTTTAGGTTGATTTTGGAAGAAAATGGTGACTCTTCCCTTTCGATCGGGTCCAAAAGTTTTAATAATTTCCTTATTTCCTCTTCTCCAAAACCGGTTCCGCAGTTTCCAATGTAAACCAGTTTTTTATCTTTAAACATCCCAAGAATCAGTGAGCCTAAACCTCCCCCACCTTTGTTTATTACATATCCACAAATTATGGCTTCTTGGCTTTCCATAGCTTTGATTTTCAACCAAAACTCAGAGCGGGCTCCGGGATAATATTTGGAATTTGCTTTTTTTGCAATCACGCCTTCCATGCCCATATCGATAGCTTTTTCATAGAAAACGCTGCCCATATCTTCCAAATGGTCACAATAGACAACCTGGTCAACTCCCTCAATCACCTCCTGAATCAAACTTTTCCTTTCAAGTAAAGGCAAACCAGTCATATCATGGCCATTCAGCCTGAGCATATCAAAAACATAATATCGCAGTTGACCTTCTTCTGAATCTGGATAATTTTGTAAGGCTTGAAAAATGGGCAATCCATTTTCATCCAAGGCAACTATCTCACCATCAAGCACTACGTCATAGGGAACTTGTTTGAGATTTGTATGAATATTGGAAAACTTGGAGTTAAAAGAAATGCCATTCCGAGAATACAAGTTCACCTTACCATCATGGATGCTTGCAATTGCCCGGTAACCGTCCCATTTGAGTTCGTAGATCCAGCCAGCTTTGTTGAAGATTTTATCGGTTTTGGTAGCCAGCATAGGTTTTAGGAAACCACTTGGCATTTTACCTTTTTCAGAAAAATCCTGAAAATCTTCAGCATCATATGGGGAATCGGTAGAATGTTCATCTTTCTTTTTGATCAATAGCCACTGGTTGCCTTCCTTTCCCCGGTCTGTTCGAACCAAAGCAAATGTACCATTGATCTTGTTACCGTTGAATTTTATCTTGAGGTCACCTTTTTGGTAGGCTTTAAGCATTTCTTCTGGCGTTTGGCTTCCTGCAGATTGAAATGTACCGGTGTCCCAAATACGCATCCGACCTGCCCCATAATTACCTTTAGGTATATCACCTTCAAAAAATAAATAATCCAATGGGTGGTCTTCGGTATGGATAGCCAACCTTTTGTCGCCAGAGTTCATGGAAGGTCCTTTGGGCACTGCCCAACTTTTCAATACCCCCTCCATTTCAAGCCGCAAATCATAGTGCAAGCGGGTAGCTTCATGGCGCTGTATAACAAACCTCAGCTCATCACTCTTAGCTTCTCCCCCTTTAGGTTCTGGTGTTTTGTCAAAATCTCGTTTATCAAAATACGCTGAAAGACCCATTTATTATGATGCTTTTTTTGACTTTTTCTTATCCAAACTGGCTTTGAGTTGGGCCATAAGATCCTTGGCCGGAGTAGGTTTGCTTTCAAATTTGGCAACCTTTGCCGTCTTCCCAGTCTTTTTACTTTCAATGATTTTCATCAACTGATCATTGTACACATCTTTAAATTTCTCAAAGTCAAACTTTTCTGTATAATTATCTATCAGGCTCAAGGCCATATCCACCTCTTTTTTGGTGACCTTCGTGTCCGGCAATTTGAGTTCTGAAGGTTTCCTGATCTCATCAGAAAAGCGAATAACATGAAGAACCAATGCGTTTTCATAAACTCCTATTAAGCTTAAGTTCTCCTTTTGACGCATCACAAATGTGGCAACGCCAAGTTTTTTGGTTTTTTTTAAAGCATCTCTGAGTAGGTTGTAGGATTTCCCTCCCTCCTTTTGTGGTTCCAAATAATAGGGTTTTTTGAATAGCATATCGGCCACATCAGAAGAATCAATAAATGACTCGATTTCGATAGTCCTGCTCTTTTTGACATTAGCTTGATCAAAATCTTCATCACTCAAGACGATATAGTTACCGTCATCATTTTTATATCCTTTGACAATATCCTTCCAAGCAACCTCCTCCCCTGTATTTTCATTGATACGCTTATAGCGGATACGGGCGTGGTCTGCACTGTCAAGCATGTCTAGGTCCAATTTCCGGTCCTCAGTAGCACTATACAGCTTTATCGGGATGGATACCAGACCAAAGCTTACCGAACCATTCCATATTGATCTCATAGGTATTGAGGTTGAAAGGGTGAAAAAAATAAAACCTCCTGAAAGCTCAGGAGGTTTTGAAAGTGCAATTTTAATACCTAATTAATTGATAAATTTAAAATTTAAAACATGGTAAAATGGTGCTTTTCCTGTTTCTATCCTTAGCATTTCCATAAAGGAAGGAATACCGGACAGACACCTCATGGGCACCACCAGAATTTCTCAATCCAAGCCGTGAAGTGTTAAAATCAAAACTGTAACCAATATCCAGACCCGAATCAAATGTGAAACCAAAGGAAGCAATGATAGCCTCGTTATTTGGCAGACTGTATTTGACAGGAAGACCTCTATACCACAATCCCAAAGTGATGGGTTCCAACAACAGTTGAGAACCCACCTCAAGCTGATTAAAAGGCTCTTGATGCCTAAAGTTGAAGGCAAATAACAGCGCACGTTCCTGTCTGCTATGACTCAAATAGCTGTTGTATGTCCCATCTGGCAGATTGATCTTAACCCCACCATGAGCCGAAAGCTTCATAGGCAGTACGCTCAGCTGGTCATCCAAAAAGGACATATTGGGTTCATTGAGGTGATGGCCTGACATTCCCAGCCAGACATGCTCATTGTTATAAAGCATTCCAAAGCTGAAATCAGCAAATTGCCGTCGGCTGTCCACCATCAATTGCCCATCATAGCGATCGGTGATAATCCCACGGGCTATGTCCATCTGAGTACCAAGAATTACATCCCCAAAGTAGGCATCACGAGAAACATAACTCACCTGCCCGCCAAATCTCAGGAAATTATTGAACCCTAGCTGCAACCTATATGAATAAACTAATCCAACCTCCATTGTACTCAATGAAGACATGCTTTCCTGTGACCCATTGACCTGGAGCCCAATTCCACTATTGATATCAAACATATAATGATCGATATAGGCTGAGTAAGAGTTGAAAGTATGATCCAGTCCTGGCCATTGATTCCGGTAATTAAGTCCAACCCGCGTAAGCTCAGCTGACCCCGCAAAAGCCGGATTCATATACATCGGAGCAGCATAAAATTGAGAATACTGCACATCCTGTCCATATGACTGGATGCTACAAAGAAGAAAGACTACAATCCATAACTTTTTCATACCCTACCTTATCGTATCAATGTGAATACACCTGACCTCGTAACTTGCTTGCCATCTACCGTGGTAAATGTTCCTTTGAACACATAATTTCCATTAGGGGATAATTTGCCATTCGTTTTCCCATCCCAACCTGGATCTTCCATACTGTTCATTTCGTAGAGCAGGTCTCCCCATGTGTTGAAAATCAACATTTCATAAGAAGCTACACCTCTCATTTTCGGCTTGAAGGTCTGATTTTCCTTATCCAGTGGTGTAAACCCAGTAGGAATCATGATTAGATAAGCCTCATTAACTTCAATTCCCATTTCCATAGATGAAGTACAACCATAAGCATTGGTTACCGTGAGGGATACCAAATAGCGGCCTTTCTCATCAAACTTAAATTTCGGAGACTTTTGAACACTGGTTGTCCCATTGCCAAAATCCCAATGATAGCTCAGATTTTCACCTAATGAATGGCTTTCAAAGACCACCTCGTCATTGGCTAAAACTTCTCCTTTTTGACCCAAACCGTTGATCTTGTAATCGAACAAGGCATGTACCGGGTCATCGGAAACTTCAACAATGATTTTTTGCTTTACTGAGGCGCAATCCAAATCTTTGTAATTGGCCTGTATTTGGTACACCCCGCCCTCATCCACCACTGGAACATCCTGCAAACGGTGTTTTTTTCCAGAAGGCATCTCTACTGTGTACTCGAAAATTTCCGGGTCATACCCGTCGATGGAGGCTGTAAAATCAATACTTCCACCCTCGCATAGTACTGCAGGTTGCAAAACTCTTAGGTTTGGTGGTGGAAGGAAGTTGACAATAACCGCATCTGATACTTCTGAACTACAGTTGAGATCATTGATAGTCATGACCTCATAAACCCCGTTTTCGGTGATTTCTATGGTTGGTCCCGCATCCGAAATCGGTTGACCATCCCTCAGCCATTGGAAGCCTGTAGCATTCTTTCCAGCTGCGGTCAACTCAATGGATTCCCCTTCGCAGAGCCGGACAGTTTGGTTTTGATTAGTTGTGGCAAATGCTTGAGAAAAAGACATACCCCCTCCGATAAGGAAAGCCAAAGCCATTCCTTTGATCGAAGGGGGGTATGGAGCTATTTTGCTCAACTTTTACTAATTTACTGACCTCTTGTGTGACCTGTTGTCCCAATTTGAATCTCTGGCTTCTCAGGAGCTGGAGTAACCGTGATTTGAGCAATAGAGTGATTTTTTAAACAACCCCCATCATTCACGGCAAATGAAATATCAACAGAATATTCAAAAACTCCGATTTCTGTTTCGTCATCTATAGAACCAACTATATATGTACTGTTAGTGGCACCTGAAATTGCCTCTCCATTCTTTTTCCATTGGTAGAAAAGTTCAAATTCATCGTCGAAACCTGATTGATCAATTTCAGCAAGTAATTCTATAGAACCCTCAGACCCATCGGTAGGAGGCAAATCATTCACACAATATTCTTCATCATCCATTCGATCTACAGAGATTTCTGGAAGGACATAGACACCTATTTCCTCTTCTTCAAAACATCCTGCATCTGTAAATGCCAAGACACGGAAAATGTGATAACCTGGACCATAACTTCCTGTATAAGTTGAAGTGTTTTCATCGGGTAGTAAGGTTTGCGAATTACCTTCTACATAATACCATTCATATCTATCATGTGATTCATCTTGTTCTACTTCTAAGGACACATTATCCCCAAAGCAAAATGTTCCATCTACAATAATTTCCGAATATTTTGCATCAAAGTCTTCATAGGTACTAATTGGGGTTTGGCCAAAAGCATTGGCATTAACCAACATCGCTACAATTCCGATAAATAAGTAAAATTGCTTTTTCATAATAGGTACTTTTAAATGTTTCTTAATTTATATTTCTGGGATAGCCACCGTTGATTTGCACCAGGGGTGCCTGTGGCTTGGGTTTTACATGTACTGAGATTTTGGTCATATCATCCGGCTTGGATTCGCAAAGGTCCACACCCGACACATCCACGAAGTATTCGTAAGCGGATTCAGAGAAAGGCAGGCCTTCAATTTTAAGGGTACCGTCAGGCAGAATGGTATAGACTACCTCCTGTCCAAGATCCCCATTGGATATAGGTTGCTGCTTAGCACTGTCACGGTACCAATTGAATTGATAATCTGTAGAGCCGGAGGAGATGGATGGTGAAAAGCTAACCGTTTCCCCTTCGCAAATTTCCTGGTCTTCAAAATCCATTTCGATGGGAGTCGGCTGGCTTTTCAGTTCATATTCTTTCACAAACTCGTCACAGTTGCCATTAACCAACTCATTGAGGATCAGGTAATATGTTCCTGCTTCCACATTCGTGATCCCGGTTTCATCACCGGCGATGATCTCCCCGGTTTGGGGGTCATCCTTGCGCCACACGAGCTCATGTCGGGCATAGTCAAGATTGGAAGAAGTGATATTTATCGCCCCATCCGATGCGCCGCAGGTAGGCTGTAGAAAATCTGGTTCAATAGACACTGCGTCATTTTCAGGGACAATTATATTATCGACCGTCTCGTAGCAACCCTCTTTATCGGTCACAGTGACCGAATAAGTACCCGGGGATAGTGCCGACACGGTTTGAGAAGTGGCACCGTTGCTCCATTCATAAGTGTACTCACCCCAGCCACCTTCGGGAAGGACCGTGACATGGTTTACTGGGCAAACGTCTAATTCTTGGATGACGGAGGCGGTGAGAGGTTCTGAAGGGGGTTGAATTTTTATGTTAAAATCAACATAGCAAGCATTGGAATTATTTCCACCACTATTTCTACGTATACGAAAAATATATTCACCTTGGGGGAATTCTGTAGTGCCGTCTTCGTATTTCACAAACTCTGAAACATTATTGTTTCCCTCAGAAATGATACCTGCATCCAAAAAATCTCCTCCTCCCTCCTCTTTAACTTCTTTGTAACTTGCTCGGATCGCCCGAGGAGCAGACATCTTCTCTAGGTTAAATCGGATATTACCTGTAGTTCCATCATAACACTTAATGTTTTGAAACATTAACTCGATAGAAATATCTCTATTATCAACTATATTGAATTTATGTTCTACCGGAAATTCAATACTCCTATATCTATCGTAAATCAAGAGTGTATACTCTCCATGACTGAGGTTGGAAAGATTTAGGTCAGGGCCTTCAAATTCTGTCCAAGCTTGAATTTCTTGCCCTGAGCGAATTAGCCTATAATATGAAACCTCAAATAAATTAGTAATATTAAACTCTGCTTTTCCTTCTTTTTGGCATATTTCTGATTCCCTTTTTACCAAGTCTATTTCAATATTCGGAGGAATGTTGGTGGTGATAGAAATGACATTTGAAGTCATTTCACAGCCCTTCTCATTCCTAGTTATGACATGGTAGTTGCCAGATTCCAGAGCTTCATATTGCGAATCTGTTGCGTTTGGAATAATTTCTCCATCCTTATACCATTGATAAAAAATGCCTTCCCCAACATTTGCAGATAAAGTTGCTTTATCTCCAAGATAAAAAGTAGTCTCATCCTCCGTAGTGATAATGGCTTCGGGAGAAGAGTTGATTTTGACCTGAATTGCTTTTGGCTCGGATGTCTTTCCAAAATTATCAGTTACTGTATAATAAATTGTAACTTCCTGCCCTACTAAATTTGGATTTGGAGTAAAACGAATAATTCCACCTTCTGCATCTGACTCAAAAACACCGTAAGAAGTGTTTAGATTTTGGTTAGAAGGGTCGCATTGTTCGGTGGTGCAAATATCAAAATCATCAGATTGGAAGTCTTCCAGGTTTTCTGCTAATTGAAGACAACGAACAAAATTATTTTCAGAGTCATTCAACAACTCAACATCTTCCGTGGCTTTTATTTCAAAAATGTTCACAACCCCATCACAAGCCTGTACAGATTTATTCTGTGCGATAGGATCTTGAAGATCTGAATCATCGGAAACCTCTACAATGACATTTCTAATTTCGTGGTTATTATTACTCCCCCCAGTAGATGCGGCAAATCCAAGTTTCAAATTTTGCGGTGCTTCATACGGATATGGCTCGTTCTTAAAAATTTCAACAATCCGGTTACCTGTCGAAGTAGTGACCTCGATAGCCATGTTTACCAAATACCCCACCCCATTAGGATTAGGCTGAAGTTCAAAATAGGCTTTTCTATAGCCATTTTGGGTGGGTGAAGTTACTCTTTCGGTTCCGGTGCCTCCAGATGAGAGAGGAAAACGTTGGTTTTGTGGCAAACTGAAATCGCCATTATTATTTGTTCTTACACCTTTTATAAATTTGTAATCATCAGATTGAGGTCCACGAATTATAACACTGTTTTGATAACGAGTACTTCCGGTACTAAATCCACCCGTTTTTCCTTCAATGGTGTTCCCGTAATTCCCATAAACATCCAGTCCAATCCCGATATAACCTTCAGAAAGCCCTAAATTACTTTCGGAATTAGTATTGGGAGCATACCCTAAAGATCCACCATAGCCTCCTGGATGAAAGTTTTGGATGGCTGCATCAAAAAGGAAAAAAGTCATACCATCTGCTCCATTTCCACCATAGATAAAAAACTCAAACGAAGTCTTTATTCCATATTTAGAAGAAAAAGGTATATCTACATATGCATAACCGTTTTGATTACCTTGGGCAGGTGTAAGTTGCAAAACCCCATCTCCATCACTATCTGGATTTGGCGCAGTCAATTTAGCGTTTCCTCCAAGCCTTGTTGCGGCACGGGTTTCAATTCCTGTAAATGGTTCACAATAGGGAAAGCCACTCTGGCCTAAAGCATCAAATGCCAAGGTCATTAGCGCAAAACAGATCAATAATCCCCTATTGTAAAGTTTTCCCATTTAAACTACTTTAATTATAAATACATTAAATTGCGATTTTACATATAAAAAATGTAATTCCTTAATTAGAATATAATTTTATGTTTTTCACAAACACTTATATGATGTACTTAAAATCATCTATACACCTGAAATTAAAGCATTAATTAATGAATTAACAAAACATATTTAGAACTATTTACCAGTATTAATTACTTTGTTTTCACCAGATTCCGGGATTAGGTATTTAAATAGAATTTGAACCATCCATAAAGTTTAACTGGAGTAGTGAGATCGGAATCGCTATAATAGCTTTGCATTAATTCATTCTTTCAAAATGTCCAGTAGACGAAAATTCTTAAAAACCTCACTCTTATCCTCAGGGGCACTACTTCCTTTAAGCCTTTATGCTGATAATATAAACTTTGTAAACCCTTATTCGAGTCAGGGGCCGCTTCTCTTATCTACCTGGAACCATGGAATTCCTGCCAATGAAAAAGCCTGGGAGGTGTTGGGAAAAACTGGAAGCATTGTAGATGCCGTCGAACAAGGCGTAATGGTTACCGAATCAGATTTAAGTAATCTTACTGTAGGGTTACAAGGCTTGCCTGACAGAGAAGGTATTGTCACGCTTGATGCAGCCATCATGAAGGGAAATGGTGCGTGTGGCACAGTGTCTTTTGTTCGCCAAGTAAAACATCCCATAACATTGGCTAGGAAAATTATGGAGGAAACCCCTCATGTAATGCTTTCTGGGGAAGGAGCGCGACAATTTGCAATCGAACAAGGCTTGGAAATTTTGCCTGAGAGGTTAAGTCCCGAGGCGGAAAAGGCTTATAAAGAATGGAAGCTAGAATCTGAATATAAACCAATTATCAACATAGAAAACCATGACACAATTGGAATGGTAGGTCTGGACAAAAATGGAAATTTGGCAGGTTCTTGTACTACTAGTGGACTTGCTTTCAAAATGCACGGCCGAGTGGGTGACAGCCCGATCATTGGTGCCGGTCTTTTCATTGATGATGAAGTTGGTGCTGCAACAGCTACTGGATTGGGTGAATCGATAATCAGAATATGCGGAAGCTTTTTGATTGTAGAACTGATGCGTCAAGGCTGGGAACCACAAAAAGCTTGTGAGGAGGCTGTAAAGAGATTAATCGCAAAAAATAAAGACATTAATAATATTCAAGCAGGCTTTTTGGCTATTAATAAAGAGGGAGAGGTTGGAGCCTATTCAGTGCATCCTGGATTTAATTATGCAAAGCATGACAAGAAAGGGAATTTTTTAATAGACTCAAAAAGTAAATTTTAATGGCAAATATTTTATTGGAAGCACCGGTTTTCTCTGTGGAAGCTGCTTTCCACGCAGCAGAATTCGGAGTGGACAGGCTAGAACTATGTTCAGATTTCACAGAAGGAGGTACTACGCCCAGTTTGGGAATGTTTCAAACTTTAAAGTCCCAGATTGACATTCCAATATTTGTAATGATCCGGCCTCGGGGTGGGAATTTTGTATATACTGCCAGAGAAATCGAGGTTATGGTTAGGGATATAAAAATTTTCCTTTCTGAAGGAGCCGACGGTTTTGTTTTTGGGGTTCAAAAGACAAATGGAGAAGTCGACTTGGAAAAATGTTCCAGACTTTTAAATATGGCAGGCGATAAGTCTTGTACTTTTCACCGAGCATTTGACAACACACCCAACTTAGAAAAATCCTTGGAAGACATTATTTCTTTGGGTTTCCATAGAATACTGACCTCAGGAGGACACAACACTGTTTCTGAGGGAATGGCAAATTTACTTCAATTGATTGAAAAGGCGCAGGATCGTATTATTATAATGCCTGGCGGTGGAAGTAAACCAGAGCATGTGCACAGTTTATTTCAAAAAGTTCCTTTACAGGAAATACATGCAAGTTGCAAGAAAATCATAACCACTACAGAGGTTTATAGAAATGAGAGCCTCCAGATTTCCGCTAATCCTAAAACTCAAGTGGATATTGACCCGGAAATAATCAAACAATTTAAAACCGCATTTAATCGAGTTTAAATAGAAAAGAGCTGGAATATACCAGCTCTTTTTAATGTCGGAGTGACTGGATTCGAACCAGCGACCCCTTGCACCCCATGCAAGTACGCTACCAGGCTGCGCTACACCCCGATTGAATAGCAATTTTAAGAAAAATGATTCATTTCAAAAAATTTATATCCCTTTTAAATCCCCAAAATTTCGCTCTTTTTTCCCATGTAATTTTTCCGTAAATTAGCTTTACACCTATCCTATTCATCATGAGACTTTTAGTGGTTGTTTTATTTATGCTGACCAATACCCTCAGCGCACAAACTTATTTAATAAAAGATGTAAATATTATAACTTTTGATATTGAAAATCATGTTCTAGAAAATCAAACCATTTTTGTAAAAGATGGAATCATACAATCTATAGGTTCTAACCTCGAGGTTGCGGCCGATTCGGTATTTGAAGGTGGCGGGAAATATATCCTACCAGGACTGGCTGAAATGCATTCACACATACCAATTGCTACTAATGGGGATTTCACTTATTTAGAAGACATCATGTGGCTTTACTTGGCCAATGGAGTGACCACTGTCAGGGGTATGATCGGCCATCCCAGCCATTTAGAACTTAGAGAAAAAATAAAAAAAGGAAGCATAATTGGACCCAAGATTTTTGCAGCCGGGCCCTCTCTGAATGGAAATAGTGTCAAATCCTCCGAACATGCCAAGCAACTTGTAGAAGAGCAAGCCGAGGCAGGCTATGATCATCTGAAGCTCCATCCCGGACTAAATATGGACAAGTTTCTTGCAATTGCCGAAACGGCCAAAGAACGAGATATAAAAATGGGTGGGCATGTTTCTTTGGATGTTGGTCTGGAGAATTCAATTCTTCACGGTTACCGCTCAATAGAGCATATGGATGGTTATTTGGAAGCCATGCTACCAAATGAAGATTTTAAAGATTCTGATAAAGCAGGGCCTTTCTCCATGAAATTGACTCCAGAAGCTGACTTGAACAAACTCCAGGAACTAGTTAGCCTTACTAAGAATCACGAGGTGGCTGTGGCTCCAACCATGACATTATTTGAGCATTTTTTCGGATATATTCCAGCAACCGAATTAAAAGATAGACCTGAAATGAAATACCTTCCTAAGGATCAGATTGAGAAATGGGAAGAGCAGAAACTGAAACTTGAAGCTGATGGAGTTTTAGATGAAAGCATAGTAAAGCCATATCTCGAACTTCGAGAAAAAATTCTTATGGCTTTATATGATGCAGATGTTTTGATTCTTTTGAGTTCTGATTCCCCTCAAGTTTTCAATGTGCCAGGATTTTCAACCCACCACGAATTAGCATCCATGCAAAAGGCAGGAATGAAGCCTATTGATATCTTAAAAAGCGGTTCGAAGAATGTGGCTACTTACTTTAATGTTGAAACATTTGGTGAGATCAAAGAGGGTATGGCTGCTGACTTTCTAATGGTGAGTGACAATCCATTAGATAATCTTAGCGTTTTGAAAGAACTAGATGGAATATTTCTAAACGGACAGTATTTTGATTCAGCAAAAATAAAAACTGAATTAAAGCGAATAGAGGACAAAAATAAATAAAAAAGGGGCAAAAGCCCCTTTCAATTTATACTGATTTTTTCAAAGCTGACTTGGCGTCACTATTTAAGTCATCCCCCTTTTTTTTAGCCTCTTTGGCAAGATCTTCTGATAGGGATTTACCTTTATCAGCAAGTTCTTTTATATCTTTATTAACTTTAGATACTTGACTGTTGATGTCATCTATCAGATGATTGAATCGTGATCCCAAATCATCCAAGTAATCCTCTCCTTTTTTGGACAGTTTTTTGCGTGTCTTCTTGCCTTCTTCCGGGGCGATCAGAATACCGATTTGTATACCTACCGCCACTCCAGCGGCTATTCCTAACAATACTTTTCCTGCGCTCATAGTTTATTTATTGGTTAAAGTAATAGATAAAAGAGATTATACTTTTAATAATTCTCATGATAAATAACCCACTTGAAAAAGTCGCAATTATTATACCACTGATTATTAAATCATTTAAATGGAAAATTGTTTAATGAATGTTCAATACATTGCGGTTTCTCCACTTGTTACTAATTATTTTTCTCTCCTCGTCATTCCGGGGATACACCCCAATAACAATATTTCCCTCTTTGATTCCTTTCTCATAAAGATGTGCTTTGTCTTCAGGAATGCCAAGACCGACCAGTGCCCCAATTAACCCACCTGCTAAACTTCCTGCACCGGCACCAGCCAATCCAGCGACAATCGGTCCGGCAATAACTACTCCAAGACCTGGTATCAACAAGGTGGTTCCTATGGCAGCCACCGCACCTGCAATAGCGCCCAAAGCCCCACCCACAAGGGAGCCAGTGCCTGCTCCTTCTGCGGCTTTATTCCCCAATTCGGTGTCATATTTCTCTTTTTCTTTATTATTATAATATCTTGTTCTCGTCTCTTCAGACATCAAGAGGTTGATCTCCTCATTGGTGTACCCTAGTTGATTCAAATCGTCAAAAGCTAATTCGGCATCATCTCTATTCTTGAACATTCCGACAAGCAAATCTTTTCTATCAGATTCCTTTTCAGAAACCTTTTTTTCATGGTCCTCTTTCATTTTCTTTTGAATTTAAATCTAAAGAAAAAAAATGCCAGACATAAGTCTGGCACTTTCGTTATTGTAAGAAATAAATAGATTACTTATCGTCATCTACCTTGTTTCCTTGTGCATCATATTTTTTGGTCCAAGTTTTATCTTCTTTTTGGAAGGTAACTTCATACATCATTTGACCATCTTTGGTTCTTTGATTTGCAGAAACAATTCTTGCATCCTTATCTTCAGTGTCTCTATCAATAGCATCTTTAACTTGTTGCGGAAGGTTTTCCGGAGCTACTCTAGTAGTTTCCTGATAGATTTCGGTAGTGTTCAAAACTGAAACTGGTGCAGCATTTACAGCGGTAAAGCCAAACGCTCCCAAAGCGCAGATTAACATTAGCTTTTTCATGATAAATTGTGGTTATGGTTATTAATTAATAAATTGAAAATAAGCAATTTGCTTTTCTTATTGATCAGTTCTATTACCGTCCTGATCATAGGTCACAACACTTTCTTGTCCGCCTTGATCCCTAAATGTCATTTCATAATACGTGATACCATCTCTTGTATACCTTTGAGATCTAGTCATCTCCCTATTCTGAAGGTTCGCATCATTATCAATTCGACTTTGAATATTTTGTGGCACATTAGTCCTATCAACATCTTGGCGATCCATTTCTCTCTGGGTACCTGGAGTAGTTTCCCCGCCTCTATTGGCATCGCGATCCAGATCTGTTCTATTATGGTCTACATCCGTTCTTCTGGAGGTATCCTCTAGAACAGCTCTGCCATCAGCATCGTTGGTTCTTTCCCCAGTGTTGGGAGAATTGTCGCAAGCCCCCATCATAAGGGCTATTGGAATTCCTGCTAAATACAATAACTTTTTCATGGCATTAAGTGGTTAGTTTTTCAAATAGATCAATAACTGATCTTCAGGGTACACAACATCCAAATCCTATGCCATAAGTTCTAATTTATAAATTTTCTGAGTTAAAAGATAATTTTTCAAATTGATTTAAACATTTGATGTATGTAATACATTATTATTTTGTAATATTATGTACTTTTATATTCACCTATCATTTATCACCTGTTTTAATTGTTTTATTCACTTTAACATTTAAAAAAACTATTCTAATGAAAATCAACTTATCCCTGATCCCCAACATTAAAAAACAACTTTTACTCATGGCGGCAATTCTTTATTCATTTGCTGCTTCTGCTCAAGTACCTCGGGATTTACCTACCGATACCGGACCAATGGAGGTCAACTCAACATTTGATATTATCCTTTATATAGTACTACCGATTATTGTCATCATCTTCTTCTTTGTATATAGAGCTTCTAAAAAGAAAAAAGACAGAGAGGGTTAAATCCGTGGCACTATACGCCACAGTGTTGCCAAATAACCACAATAACAGGTAAAGCCTCATGCCAACTGGTTCCTACTAATCAAATGGCCAATAATTATGACTGAAAAAACCAGAGAATCAATTCAAAAGGCTTTAAAAACAGGAAAGTCTCTCAATTTAAACCTAGAACCTCACGGGAAAGTAAAAATTGAACGGCGACTTCCCTTCCTTTTGATCTATAGAAACCCTGATCCCGACAATAAAAAAATACTGCGTTTGGTACTTGGAGAATCCTCTTATCTCGTCACCAATACTGAAAAGGACTCCAACGACAAAATGGCTGAAATAATCAAATTAATTTCCAAAACCCTTTCAGAAGAATATCGGGCAGTGATGATTATTGAAATATGGATCGGTGATGCAGAATGCAATACATTTAAAATTAAAACTTCAAAAGAAAAAGCACCTGCCACAGTGGATTCACTCTATGAGGGCTTGGTCGACTTCTGCTCACATCAGCATGACCTAAAGGCTGAGATTGAATACACTCCAAATAGACATCCTGAAGATCTACCTCCCCTCTTGACATTAGACCAATGTCAGGAAGCAGGCGCGTATTTGGTTGGTTTAGAAATCCCGCCTTTTTTCGAAGACGAGGAAAAGGACGAATTCTATTATATGGTATTCAGGGATTTCAAAACCCAATTTTCAAAAATTTTAAGAAAGTCCATCTACGAATTCATTCGTGTGCAGACCACTTTTGACATCCGAAATTATCAGGTTTTAGGTAGCACGGTAATTGGTCCTTCAGTATGGGATGTTGATAAGCAGCTGTATAAAATCCAAGAAAACTTTCAGTTTCTGCTTCTCATATCCCCTATAAACACCATGGACGCCAAGGCTGAATTCATTGAGAAAAGTTATCGAACAAATCCCAAATTTCTATATCGACTATTGCCCATAGACCCTGATCAATTGAAGGAGGAGTTATTCAAAATCAACATCCGAAGTATAGAAGATCCTACTTTGGCCATTTTATTTTCTGATAAAAGGGAAGAATTAGAAAAGCAGATAACCATGTTGAAAGAGAGGGGAACTTCCAACTTTATGTTCAGCAGTATCAGATTATATAGTTCTGTAGATAAGGATTTATATGAAACCGCACGATACCTGTTGAAGGAAATTCCACCAGAGGATTTTAGCAATTCTCGCTGGGTAGAAGCTGATGAACTTGCTGATAGATGCCGAGAAGAGGTAAAGTTTTACCAAAAGCATTACCCAAGGCTTGATGCAAAAGTTGAGGTGAAGAATGACATCGTCGGAATGTTGGTTTCTAAAGGACAGCTCTATATAGGAAAAAGTTTTAAGGTGCCTGAAGAAAGGGTTGAAGCATTGGTCCACCACGAGATTGGCACACACGTATTAACATTTTATAATGGCATGGCTCAGCCTTTTAAACAATTGAGCATCGGATTTGCTGGCTATGAAGAATTACAAGAAGGGATAGCCGTACTTGCCGAATATCTGGTAGGTGGACTTACTGGTGACAGATTACGTTTATTAGCCGCCAGAGTAGTTGCTGGCCATTGCCTCACAGAAGGGTCCACCTTTGAGGAAACTTTTATGGAGCTTACTCAACAGTACAATTTAGATAAAGAATCTGCTTTTCAAGTCACTGCCAGAATCCACCAGGGGGGTGGATGTACAAAGGATATCATTTACCTCAGAGGGCTAATTAAGTTAATAGATTATCTCAAAGATGGCGGTGAATTGGAACCACTCTTTATTGGCAAAATTGCCCTTAAGCACATTCCGTTGATAGAAGAACTCAGGATGAGAAAGATCTTAAAACCTGCACCCATGACTCCTAGGTTTTTCCTAAATGAAAATTCCTTGGAACGCTTGGAAAAAATCAAGGATGGGCTGTCCCTGATTGATATGATTAAATGAAAAACAACCACTTTATACCACAAACATGAAAATTGGAGTAGTAGTAAATGACGTAGCCACTGAGGAGGCATGGTACGACACAACGCTTTTGTTGTCAACAGCCGTTCACAAAGGACATGAAGTATACCTAATGGGTGTCGGGGACTTAAACTATATGGCCAATGGTCATATGGGTGCATTTGCAGTAAAAGTCCAAAATGGCAAAAATAGAAGCATGGAAAATTTCCTTAAAGCTATTCAAGCCAATGCCAAGGAAAGAGTGCACGTATCTTCTGAAGAACTTGATGTGATATTTTTGAGAAACAATCCCTGTGAAGATGGAGGTGATAGAGCCTGGGCACAAACTGCAGGGATGATTTTTGGACAAATCGCTTTGGAAAAAGGTGTTCTCGTGCTTAATGACCCCTATAATCTTATGACTGCATTTAATAAAATGTACTTTCAACATTTCCCTGAAGAAGTTCGTCCAAAAACCTTGATATCAAGAAATGCAGATGATATTAAAGAGTTTTATAAAGAACAGGGAGAAAAAATTATTTTAAAACCATTACAGGGTTCTGGGGGCAAGGATGTATTCCTCATGGACAATTCCACCAATTTAAATCAGATTGTGGAATCAATTAATCGATATGGCTATGTGATTGCTCAAGAATACCTACCGGCGGCTAAAGATGGGGATGTAAGAGTAATTATGCTCAACGGAAAGATCCTTGAAGTTAAAGGTAAAACCGCCGCTATGCATCGGGTCAACAAAGCCGATGATATCAGAAGCAACATCCACGCAGGTGGAGTCCCCCAAAAGGCACAAATAACGGATAATATAAAAAGGCTTTGCAATATTGTAGGACCTAAACTAAAAAGAGACGGCATGTTTATGGCCGGAATTGATATAGTGGGTGATAAGATTATGGAACTAAATCTAGATAGCCCAGGAGGAATTGTGAGTATTGAAAAGCTAGAGAAAGAAAAGTTTTCAGCAGCGATAATAAATGCTATCGAAAAAAAGATTGAATATCAAAAATACTATGATGGTAAGTTACCTAATTCTTATTTAGCGACATTAGATGTCTAATACAAAGAAAGGCCGGAAAATTTCCGGTCTTTCTTTTTATCTCACGATGAAAAACCCATCGCTCCCCTGACTTTGATAGAGGGGGAGAAATATCCTACCATCCATGGTTGAGTAGACCGGCTCATCATTGGAGTAAGCCAAAAGCTCTCCCTTTTTCACTTCCTTAAAGTTCGAATATCCAGGCTCCATCTTAAAGTCATCACCAACTTCGATATGGTGTCGATGTACTACTTCATACCCCTCATCTCCCCCAAAGGTTTCTTTCAGTTTATCAAAATAAACCTGAAAATCATTCAGCTCCTTTTCCTTAATTAAACCAGTATTAACTAATCCTAGTAAAACCATCGCTTCGTGATACTCAACAGATTCCGGAGCCTCATGTTGACCTGCCTCAACTGTGAAACCCACATGTCCAAGTAAAGTTAGATAATGATCAAAGTGTCCTGGAATATATTTCTCTATCCCTTTCGCTACAGGAAGAGGGAATTTCATCGCAAAATTATAACACTCTTCACCTTTATTTACGCTTATGTAAGGAACAGTAGGTGATGAGGTAGTATGCAGGTCCATGAAAAACAGCCTAGTAGAAAGTGGATTTTCTTCAATTTCTTCGATAACCTTGAGAAGTTCTTGAAATTCTTTGGCCTCATGAAAATCCAACTCCTCTCCCATTTCGATGCTTGAAACATTATCAGGAGTGCAAATTCTATTTAAATCCCGATCTACCAGGCGAACTTGCTCTTTTAGGGCTCTTAGATTTCCACAAACCCCAATTATTTGACCTTTTATTTGAGGCTTTTCTTTTTCTAATTTATTAAATACCTTTTTAAGGGCTATGACTCCACTCGGTTCATTTCCATGAACCCCCGCGCTGACCAGTAAAGTAGGTCCCCCAACGGGTATTTCAGGGTACTTGCCAAGTATGCGGGTTAGCGTAAGGTCATGGACTTTTTCTTGATTGCTCATATCTTAATCATTCATATATCTATCTCTTTCATCTGAAGGCCCCTCCTCAGCTTCCTTACTTCTACCCATTTTGTCATCTTTTTCTGGCTTTTTCTTTTTCTTAGGTTTGGCATTTGGGTCTGGTTCTACAAATTCTTCAATGGCTTCATCCTTTTTATGCTCGTCCCTTTGCGGTCTGTTTTCTTTGGAATCTTTTCTATCGTCTTTGTTATTCGAACCAAGTGATATAAATGGAATTGCTTGCAGAAATGGGTTGAAATTAATATTCGAATTAATCATGATTTCATGGGTTATGGTTGCTGATTGTATTTAATTAAGTATTAATAATTTCCCCACCATTAGGATGAAGAAACTGACCTGTCATATAGCTAGAATCATCTGAGGCCAAAAACACATAGCTTGGCGCCACTTCTGCAGGTTCTCCAGGCCGGCCCAAAGGCACATCCTTACCAAAATTATCTACATGCTCTTCAGGAAAAGTAGCAGGTATAAGTGGTGTCCAAATTGGGCCAGGGGCCACACCATTGACCCTAATTCCTTTGGAAGCTAAATTTTTGGAGAGGGAACGGGTAAAAGATACAATTGCTCCCTTAGTAGAAGCATAATCAATGAGGTGATGACTTCCTCGGTATGCAGTGACGGATGAGGTATTGATAATACTACTTCCTTTTCTCAGATGAGGTAGAGCTGCTTTAGTTACATAAAAAATAGAAAAAATGTTGGTTTCAAATGTCTCAACGAGTTGCTTCTCACTAATATCTTCAAAGTTTTCTTGAGGAAATTGTTTTGCGGCATTGTTGACCAAAATATCCAACTGTCCAAATTCAGCTACAGTTTGATTTACTAATTTTCGGCAATGATCCGCACTTCGCACATCCCCTCCAATTAAAATAGCTTTTTGCCCGTGATTTTCTACCAGTTGCAAAGTCTCTCGGGCGTCCTTCTCCTCATTAAGATAGGAAATGACCACATTTGCACCATGTTGGGCAAACGCCACGGCGACTGCCCTCCCAATTCCGCTGTCACCGCCAGTGATAAGAGCTACTTTTCCTTTTAGCTTTTGAACTACTACATTTCCCTTGCCTACCTGAGGTTCAGGGTTCATATCATCTTCCTTTCCAGGTTGGGTTGATTGGGATTGGGCTGGTTTGGTTTGGTTTTTCGCCATGGAATATCTATTTTTCAGTACTAAAGGTCCATTGATGCACTGTTACTTCGGATTTTCTAATTATTCTTTGTCTTTTCTTTTTCGAAGTGTTTGAAAGGTCCTGTGACATGGTTTCTGTGGTATTAAAAGGTTGGCTTGATTTTTCCATAATTTTAAACAATTTTTTATTTGAATATTCATACCAAAATTATTCCAAAGTATTAATATCCAATAGAAGACTTTGGAATTATAATTAAAAAATGGCTATAATATTGATTGGAGCCGAGCCTCAAATCATTATAAAAAACTATGAATAATTATATTTTCAACCTTTAAATTAATATAAACAAGGTTTCCATGGCGGTATTTTAAAGTTTTTTAGATAAATGTTTACCTATAAAAAGATTTTGGAATGGTTTTGGTTAATAGTATATTATCTGTGAAGGAAGCTGGGAACCTGATCAGATGCTTTTTAATATCATTTTTCATTCGCTTACAAAATATTGCCCTTTAATCAGCGAATTGGGATTGAGATTTTTTTACCTACATTTTTTTGCTGGGCAGTCTTCTTAAACAAAAAAGCCTTCATCTGAAGGCTTTTTGTTTAAGAAGACGTTTCTCCTAAAATATTAATATTCAATATTCAACATCCTAAGCTTACTATAGAGGGTTTTTCTATTGATGTTCAAGATCTCGGCAGCCTTAGTTTTATTATAATGCACCTCTTTCAACACTTCCATTATTCTTTTACTTTCTGCAATCTTAGCTGTCGATTTCAGATCTGGCTCAACACTATCTTCGTGAATTTGACTCAAATAATTATCTGTAGCATTTTCCTTTTCCTGCATTGCCTGAATGAAATGTAAAGGGAGGGTCTCTTTTTCGATCACATTATTAGAATTACTCAAAAGACACGCTCTTCGGATAAGATTTCGAAGCTCTCTGACATTTCCTGGCCAGTTGTATCTTTTGAAATATTGATAAACTTCATCAGAGAGCACTGGTTTTTCCTTATTTAGCTCCTGACTGGTTTTTTCCAAAAAGTAATCTATAAAAATCGGTAAATCACGCACCCTTTCCCTTAAGGGAGGTACTCGTAGCGTAAATTCATTTAGTCTATAATACAAGTCTTCCCTAAACATCGCTCCCCCGGACTTGTTGAATAAATCCTCATTAGTAGCAACAATAATTCGAACATCTATTGGAATTTCTTTCAAGCTACCTACCCGGCGGATCAACTTCTCCTGCAAAGCTCTCAACAAAGCCATCTGAATATCTAAAGATAGGTTTGCTATCTCATCCAAAAATACTGTACCTCCATCAGCCATTTCAAACACTCCCGTCTTAGCACAGGTAGCCCCAGTAAAGGCCCCTTTTTCATGACCAAAAAGTTCACTTGCTGCAATTTCTTTAGATAGACTTCCACAATCGATAGCCATGAATGGTTTATCACGTCTTGAGCTTTCCATGTGAATTAAGCGAGCTAAGCTTTCTTTTCCCGTACCAGTCTCTCCTTCTATGATCACGGTATAATTGGTTGGACCAACCAATTTTACATGCTGAATCATTTTCTTAGATGCCTCACTGTCTCCGTATACGTAATCAGGCATAGTCACAGATTTTTGGGACATCCGAGTCAACTCTCCATTAGTAGTTCTGGAATTCTCTTGGGAAAGTCCATGCTCAATCACTGAGATTAGCTCATCGGGATTTAAAGGCTTGGCAAGATAGTGATATGCACCACCTTTGATCAACTCTACAGCTACTCTCAAATTCACATAACCAGTTATAAACACTACAACGGTTTCCGGAGCAAGTACCTTTATTTCTTCAAATACCTGGGACCCATCCATGTCTCCAAGCCGATAATCACAGATTACCAGATCAAATTTCTCTTCTTTTAGTTGGCTTATGGCGTGTTTTCCCTGCGTTGAAATACTTACTTTATACCCTTTTTTCGTTAAAAATTTATCCAAAAGGTTACAGGTAGATAACTCATCATCTATTATCAAAATTTTACTCATAGGAATTGTGTATGGTATGTTTGCGGTTTAGTCTCATAAAGATAAGATAAATTTTACAATAAACTATCATGTAATAGTTATATAACCCTAATTTTTGTACATCAGTTTTATTTTTAAAAATAGAATTGTTATCATTATGCCCAAATTATAGGACTAACACAAGGGCACATATAAAAAAAGGGCACGTATCGGTGCCCTTGAAGTTTTGAGTAAAAAAACCTAGACCTCTATAAGGTCTCGGCCTGAATCTTTATAAAATTTCAAATATTCCTGTGGAGGCAATCCAAAATACTTTTTAAATTGCTTTCCAAAATCATCCATTTCCCTAAACCCGACTTGCCTGGAAATTTCCTCAATATTCCCAAAATTGTACTTTAATAAAAAAGCAGCCTTTTTCATGCGACTGGACACTATATAATCATCTGGGGATTGATGCATCAACTTGGTAATAATAGAATGCAGTTCGGTAGGTGAGCACCTCAACTCTCTTGCAAGGTGATCCGAGGTGAAGTTTGGATTAGATAACTGAGCACCCATGATGGAATGTATTTTCCTACCATATTTGTTTTTTAAAGATATCTGCTTTAAATCAGAAAAGTATTCATTGTCAGAATTTCTGGATTTAACCCGCTTAAATGCTTTAGGAAAATAGATTTTTTTGCTTACATATAATATGTAAAAACCCACCACACCCCAAATTAGAGTTGCAAAAATCAGATAATATGGTGTAAATCCTTCCACTTATATTTTCGTTTAAAGAATCTGATAAAATGTATTTCTTGAAAAGGACTTTTAAAATAGCAAAAAAAATTATTATTTGGAAAGTTTTGGTAAATCTAAATCATAATTTTTATTATAAAATACATTTCTATACTTTATTCCCCATAACATCCATTGAACCCAACTGAACCAGTCAAAATTTAAGAAGGCCTAAATTTCCGTTTATTATTTGACAAGCTTTATTGTCGTCCCACTTGAAACTTCTTGATCCAGATCCATCCCATTCAGTACTCCAATACTTTCCATAGCGTCCGCCTCTACTCCATTCTGGGTTAAAAAATCTCTTAACTTTATTGTTCTATTAGTCCTTTGCAAGGCAATCCTAAGTGGTTTTCTGGCCAGCTTACCCTGATCTTTCAATTCTGAAAAACTATAAAGAGTCTGCTCTATAGCCATTCGGTACCCTTTAAAATCCTGCTCACCTGCAGCACCCAACAAACTGTAGATTTGCCCTTCGTGAGAAATAACGGCTAACTGAACACGGATCTGATTTCCTTCCTGCTGCTGCACTCCTTCCACTACAGTGGCATCAAGGCCATTGATCCTTCTGTTTTCCGTTTGGGTAGAAGTCAACTTATACTGTTCAATTGCAGTTGCAGCCGCTTCTTGGGGATTCTTGCCAGAAACCAAGGTGAGCAGGATGATCGCATTTCCTTCCTTTGGTGCCAATTGCACTTGTTGAGGAGTGTTTTGGTAATTCCAATTGGCCGGAGTTTCAAATCTGAATTTTAGATCTGGATGGTAAAATATTCGATCTTCCAAAAACCCCTGCCGAGGGTCCTCTCCATAGACCATACCCTCTATCATGCTCAAATAAGCGTCCCTATTAATTTTAGGATCTTTCAGATTTTCCTTTTGCTGCCATTCCTGAGCCAACTGTCCTACCCTTTTGTTTCTATCAGCAGGAGAAGGGTGGGTGGAAAGAAAATCAGGTAAAGGTGCGGCTCCTGCCCCTTCCTGTTGCCTTTCTAAAGTCTGGAAAAATCCAGCCATCTCCCTTGCATCATAGCCCACCTGAGTGGAATAAATTACACCCAGCTCATCAGACTCCCGTTCGGCGTCTCTACCATATTTTAAAAACAGTATCCCTAACGCCTGACTGGCTGGATCTAGAAACTGGGCAAGCTCAGGTTTTGCAATCAAACCTGCCAACATCCCTACTTGCGCTAAAATCCCTTTTGACTGCTGCCTAACCGAGTGTCGCGCCGTTATATGCCCAATCTCATGCCCTAACACCCCTGCAAATTCAGCCTCATTATTAAAATGAGCCATAATTCCTCTTGTAAAATAAACATACCCCCCAGGCACAGCAAAGGCATTTAATATTGGCGAATCCAAAATTTTAAATTCGTATTCCAAATTGCTCCGATGGGAAATAGCAGCCATTTCCTGGCCCTTTTCTTCTATAAATGCCTGAATTTTTTCATCCTCATAAAGACCATATGACTGGACTATCTGAGGATCGTACTCCCTCCCCATGGCTATTTCCTGATTCTCGGAAATAAGCACAAAGTTTCTTTTACCTGTAACCGGATTCTTGGCACAAGAGGCCAAAAGAAAAATAAGAAGAGGAAGTGTTTTTAATATATATTTCATTTCGAACAATTTTATGTAAAAATAACTAATCAATTTAAAATGAAACCTACAACGATCAATAAAAAAAGCTACCCAATCAAATGAGTAGCTTTATCTAATTCAGTAAGACACAAATTGAAAGTAATCACCATATTGAGATTTGTCTTCCAGACAAATCCTTTCCTTCAAATAAATGAAAAATCACCATAAACTCATGAATAGTCCCACCCATCATAAAACTCCTGTTAACCGGCAATTCATAAACATATCCAAGTCTTAAATTTTGCATCACAAATCCCGTTTGAAAATTGTGGGCATAATTCAGACGGTGCCCCACCCCCAGCCACAGTTTGTTCATAAACAAAGCCTTAGCATTTGCCTCTAAATTGTAAGGAACCCCTTCTTGCTCCCTAAAGAACGCATTCCCAATTAAGCCTATATTCTCACTCAATTTTCCCCTGAATCCAGCCTGCACTATATAACTGACAGGCCTGCCATCCATGAAGTTGTCACCTTGCGAAAACCGACCTCTATTGACATTGTGCATTCCATAGGACAAATAATAATTTTCATGGGTTAGCGCAATTCCAATGTTAAAATCAAGTATTTGCATATCAGCAAAACTCCCCAGATACCCAACCAAGGTTTCATCACTCTGTTGTTCCGTACTGAGAGCAGTTCCGTCCAGCCTCACATTCATATAATTGACTCCCGCCCCTAATCTTAAATTATGTTCATGGGACAACCGTATTCTTGTGGCGTAACCGAGCATCAATTCGGTTTCATTGAAAGCACCATAACTGTCATATAAGAGGTTAACACTAGCTGCGTTTTTACCAGTCAGGGCCGCATTATGATTTCCAGCAAGTTCGGCAAAATCAAACTCCCCACTAAAAAACATAGTCTTAGGTGCCCCCTGAAAACCTCCCCATTGATTACGCACAAACCCTCTCAAGGTACTTCCCTCATAACCTGTCAACCCTGGGTTATAATAACTTTGAAAAAAGCTAAACTGGCTGATGTGTTTCCGCGACTGTGCTATTGAGTTTTCCTTTACAAAGCACATGATCAAAAACAGACTAAAGAAAAAAACTCTATTCATAACTCTGTTATTTAAATCTTTTAAAAATTAGGGCTGATAGGTAGACCTATCTGCCCTTTATTGTATTCTACTTTCTCAAAAGGTTCAGTGTACCCCTTCTGACGTCACCGTTGCGACCTCTTTCGATCACGAAGAAGTAAGCGCCAACCGGAAGGTCTCTACCCTGATGTTTACCATCCCAGTACTCGTTTGGATCCTGAGTCTGGAACACCTGTTTGCCTGATCTATCAAAGATGGTTATCCTCACATCTTTAACAGCTTTCAGTGCAGGAACTCCCCAAGTGTCATTCACCCCATCATTGTCCGGAGTGAAGGTGTTGAAGATTTCCAAGTCATTCAATCCCGTCACCTCGACCATTAGTGTGAAGGTTCTGCTGATTGTGTTGCCCATTCTGTCGATAGACTGAATTGAGATTTTATAGTCTACTTTGTCATGAACATTTGCAGTACTATTCCAAATTAATCTGCCACTTTGCACCTTGAAGAAGCTATTATCGGCTACTTCAGTGTTCATTGTGTATTCATGAACATCATCTGCTTCATCTACTGTATAAATATCTGCTACAGTAGCACCCGCAACGATTGACTTGGTAATCAATTCAGAACTGATTATGATATTGGTTGGTAGAGCTTTGTCTTCAACCAATACTGGAATTGTGATTGTACTGAAACTATTGCCACCTTCAATTACCTCACCTATTACCTCATAGTAACCCGGCATAAAGTGGTCATATCCATTTGCAAACCATTTTACTGTTAATGTTCTTGCAAACTTGTCTTGACTCAATTTCTCGAGCTTGTCTTGCAAAACTTCAAAAGAGGTGTTCCAATTAACAACCACCAGTTCGAAATCGTCTTCAGTTTGCGATGAATCCGCCTCTTCATCCTCAGCTCTGTAATTCACGTTACAGCTGCCAATAAATGAATCTGAGTTTGCCAAAAGAGCACTTACTGCATTTGCATTTACACAGATAGTTTTTCTATTGTTTGGATTTCCTGGAGGGACTTGACAAACTTGTACCTTATTGTTTCCATTTCCACAGGAAGCCTCTACAGAAATCACCTTAAATGTGGCGCTTGCTGCACAAACATTGTTGCTTGAAATTTCCACTGTATACTCCCTTACAAAATCACCAGAGGCATTTACCTGAAGTGTAGGTGTGGTGGTAGAAAGTGTTTTAGCACTTCCATTTTCAAAATAGGACCATTTATAAGATACACCGGCAAAGGAAGGTGTAATGGAGGAGGTCAAGGTAGTGCTTGACGGAAGCCCTAAAGAAGAAGCTGCACCTTCAAAGATCACCACATTGCCATTTCCGTTGGCAGCCACGCTTGAAGTTACTGTCGCATCCAGTACAGTGACTATGGCTGAGTTGGTAGTATTAGATCCTAAAAGATTACCAGAGCGAGGTATAAACTCGGCTTGGATATTATACTCACCCCCTGCATTTAAATTATGTAAAAAGGTGCCCTCAAATTTACCGTTTGTTACTTCCGTAGGTTCAACAAAACCAATCAGATTTCCACCGTTTTTAAACTCCACCCTTCCACCTGTATTATTAACCTCGAACAATACTGCGGAAGAAACTGTAGCAAGCAGTGTAATTTCCCCTTCGCAATCAGCTATTGCATCAGCTATACTAATGGAGGTTGGTGCAGGGTTAATGTCGGCCTGGGAAATAGCTGTGGCGTTCGCCATATAGTTGCCTGCATCCGATCCGGACTTGGATACATCAGCAGTCACTTCCTTGTCAGCACCCACATTCTTATCGTCAAACTCTCCGTTGTTCGAACTCACATCAACTTCGTCGCCTGAAACAAGGCCACTTGAGATAGAAGCTGTGGTAGAGGCATTGACATTGCCGTCATAAACCTTGTCATGGGCAGATATACCGATCACAAGAGTAGCTGGTGTAATATCAGCTATTGTTGAAGCGCTGGCGTTCGCCATATAGTTGCCTGCATCCGTTCCGGACTTGGCCACATCGGCGGTCACTTCCTTGTCAGTACCTACATTCTTGTCGTCAAACTCACCGTTGTTCGAGCTCACATCAACCTCATCGCCTGAAACAAGGCCGCTAGTAATGCTAGCAGAGGTAGTGGCTGTGACATTGCCGTCATAAACTTTATCTTCAGCAGATATACCGATCACAAGAGTAGCTGGTGTAATATCAGCTGTTGTTGAAGCGCTGGCGTTCGCCATATAGTTGCCTGCATCCGTTCCGGACTTGGCCACATCAGCGGTCACCTCCTTGTCAGTACCTACATTCTTATCGTCAAACTCACCGTTGTTCGAGCTCACGTCTACATCGTCACCAGAAATAAGACCGCTTGAGATAGAAGCTGTGGTAGAGGCAGTGACATTGCCATCATAAACTTTATCTTCAGCAGAGATGCCGATCACTAGTTGTGCAGGCGTAATATCGGCCTGGGCAATAGCTGTGGCGTTCGCAATATAGTTGCCTGCATCCGATCCGGACTTGGCCACATCAGCAGTCACTTCCTTGCCAGTGCCCACATTCTTGTCGTCAAACTCACCGTTGTTGGAGCTCACATCAACTTTGTCGCCTGAAACAAGACCGCTAGTAATGCTAGCAGAGGTAGTGGCTGTGACATTGCCGTCATAAACTTTATCTTCAACAGATATACCGATCACAAGAGTAGCTGGTGTAATATCAGCTGTTGTTGAAGCGCTGGCATTCGCCATATAGTTGCCTGCATCCGTTCCGGATTTGGCCACATCAGCGGTCACCTCCTTGTCAGTACCAACATTCTTGTCGTCAAACTCACCGTTGTTCGAACTCACGTCTACATTGTCACCAGAAATAAGACCGCTTGAGATAGAAGCTGTGGTAGAGGCAGTGACATTGCCATCATAAACTTTATCTTCAGCAGATATACCGATCACAAGAGTAGCTGGTGTAATATCGGCTTGGGCAATAGCTGTGGCGTTCGCAACATAGTTGCCAGCATCCGTTCCGGACTTGGATACATCAGCAGTCACTTCTTTGTCAGTTCCTACATTCTTGTCGTCAAACTCACCGTTGTTCGAGCTCACATCAACTTCATCGCCTGAAACAAGGCCACTTGAGATAGAAGCCGTGGTAGAGGCAGTGACATTGCCATCATAAACTTTATCTTCAGCAGATATTCCGATCACAAGAGTAGCTGGTGTAATGTCAGCTGTTGTTGAAGCGCTGGCATTCGCCATATAGTTGCCTGCATCCGTTCCGGATTTGGCCACATCAGCGGTCACCTCCTTGCCAGTGCCCACATTCTTATCGTCAAACTCACCGTTGTTCGAACTCACATCAACTTTGTCGCCTGAAACAAGACCGCTAGTAATGCTAGCAGAGGTAGTGGCTGTGACATTGCCGTCATAAACTTTATCTTCAGCAGATATACCGATCACAAGAGTAGCTGGTGTAATATCAGCTGTTGTTGAAGCGCTGGCGTTCGCCATATAGTTGCCTGCATCCGTTCCGGACTTGGCCACATCAGCGGTCACCTCCTTGTCAGTACCTACATTCTTATCGTCAAACTCACCGTTGTTCGAGCTCACGTCTACATCGTCACCAGAAATAAGACCGCTTGAGATAGAAGCTGTGGTAGAGGCAGTGACATTGCCATCATAAACTTTATCTTCAGCAGAGATGCCGATCACTAGTTGTGCAGGCGTAATATCGGCCTGGGCAATAGCTGTGGCGTTCGCAATATAGTTGCCAGCATCCGATCCGGACTTGGCCACATCAGCAGTCACTTCCTTGTCATTGCCCACATTCTTGTCGTCAAACTCACCGTTGTTGGAGCTCACGTCTACATCGTCACCAGAAATAAGACCGCTTGAGATAGAAGCTGTGGTAGAGGCAGTGACATTGCCGTCATAAACCTTGTCCTGGGCAGATATACCGATCACAAGGGTAGCAGGAGTAATGTCAGCAGTAGCAGTTCCAATGGTAGTAAGGGTGTAATTATCTGCATCATTTCCTGATAATACCATACCTGAAGGAGTGACTACTTTGTCATTATCAACGTTCTTGTCTGCAAAACCAGCTGTTCCGCCGATCAAAGCAACTTCATCACTGTCCAAAACTCCATTTAAGGTTCTTGTAAGTACTTCTGCCTCTGTAGTCCCGTCATAGGTTTTGTTTTCTACTGTAAAAGCCCCAAATACCTCTTTAGCATTTACAGTTAAAGTCGCAGTACCATCACTAGTGACTTCTCCGCAGTCATTTGCAACAACAACTCTATATTTATAACCAGACATAGCCACTGTAGGCTTAGTCAAGCTTAAAGTGGCAGCATTAACTCCAGAATAAATCCCTCCACTTGGAATGTTTTCAAAACCGTTTCCCGAGTCAACTTGCCATTGATGGGTTAGAGAACTTGTACTATTTGAAGAAACGATAAACTCCGTATTTGTTCCATATATAACAGTCTGACCTAGTACTGGTTCAATTGTTGGTTTTGGACATAATATATAATTTCCGGTAATTGTTCTAGCTTGGGATGGTGAATTATATCTAAAATCATATAGACTATTACCAGATTGTAAGGTTCCTTGAGAAACAACTACAGACGAAAGATTATATTTTTCATTATCATAAGTTATCGTTTCGGGATAAGAAAAAAACACATCATTGTTATTTCTTGAAGCAATAGTAAAAACAGTATTATCACTTCCAGTTATTGCTGTAGGCTGCCCAGTAGCCTGGGTATATTGATAGGAAACATTTGCTGATGCACCTGAAGGTAACCCACCTACTGAGAAGGTGACATTGCCATCCGTAAAAAACGTCTCTGCCACATACCCCGTCACATTTCCCGTAACCTCCAAATGAAAAGCCACACCCAAATGCCTCTCATCAATCGGAAACTCCAACATCCAGCTTCCGTCTTCACGGACCTGGATGTCGAAATCATTATGATGATCATAATGCGGTTCCTCATCAATATGGATCCGCACCGAAGTGTCCAGGGTCCACCCGGACCCCGTGATAATGGCGACCTCCCCTGGTGCATAGTCGTCCTTATCGGAGACTACCGTGGGTTCGCTGCCGACTGGATAGGCCGGCGTCTGTGCATGGGCAGCTGCTGCCCACCAGACACAGAAGAGAAAGAGTAAAATTCTTTTCATTGGATATAAAAATTAGGAATTTGTAGATTTTTTTTTGCCTTATAAAAAATGAGCCATATGAAAACCTGAAAAAATCACAGGATCTTTGTAATAAAAATATACTTTAAAATGCAATATGTAAAGACTAAAATGCTGTTTGAATAAATTTAACCGATTAATTAATTTTAATCGGTTAATATTACGACACAAAATAAAGATAAAAAAAGCCATAAATAGGTGAAAAAATTTAACTCTTAACAATTATATTCTTTTTCAAATAAAAAACAGAACTTTTACAATCCCTCAATTAATTTTCTAAATAAGGTCCTTTTTTCAATTGGCCCTAAAATTGTGGAGCTCAATCACTTGGTAGATTAGCGGGATTAGTGTCGACCTCCCACACCATCGTCCGTCCCGTAAGAAATTCAGCAGTTCCTTTGTATACTTTTCGGTAGTAATCGTTTAGAAACAATTAGCCAGACTGTTGAAGACCAGTTTCGTGTTAAAATAAACCAGGGACATGGGATTGGACAAATACAAGTAAAGGTGGTGCTGTTCCAGATTAGAATTCCGTTTACGATACTGAGGAAGCTGCTGTCCAGGCCATATTCATGCACATCATCTGCCTCATCTACGGTGCTCGGATCATGGAAAGGATTGAACAAAGGGTATAAACCCATACCATTTTCGGACCTTCTTCGGATTTAGATCGGTAGCCTTCTGGCAACCATGCGGGGGAATTGCTTTTTTATTGGGTTTTCTACTAATCCTGTCAGTTATTGTGGTTGCGTTTGCAAGAAGTTAGATTCTCCATATTAAACCTTTACCATCAGCAATTAAAGGGCAGATAGCCTTTGCCATCTGCCCTTTTTTGTCCTTCTACTTCCTCAACAAATTTAAGGTACCTCTCCTCATATCTCCATGCCCTGTTTCGATGACATAAAAGTAAGCACCTACCGGTAATGCTCTGCCCTGATGGGTTCCGTCCCACTGTACTTTTGCATCATCAGTTTGGAACACCTGCTTGCCACCTCGGTCAAAGATTGTGATACGGATGTTTTGGTAGGCTTTCAATTCCTCTACTCCCCAAGTGTCGTTTACCCCGTCATTGTCCGGTGTAAAGGTGTTGAAGATTTCGAGTTTATCCAGACCTGATTTTTCTGCATACAGCATGAAATTTCTGCTGATCATGTTGCCTACCCTATCGGTGGATTGGATGGCTACCTGATAGCTAATTCTGCTGTTTACACTTTCGGTGCTGTTCCAGATAAGTCTTCCGTTTGCGATGCTGAAGAAGCTGTTGTCCAACAAGCCGTTATCCAAAGCATACTCATGAACATCATCCGCCTCATCCACAGTGGTCAGATCCGCAATTGAAGATCCGGCTGTGATACCTTTAGCAATAACTTCACTGCTCAGGAGGATGTTAGTTGGAAGGGCTTTGTCCTCTACAAGTATCGGGATAATAATGGATCCAATATTTCTTGCATTGACGCTAATCACCTCACCGTTGATCTCATAGAATCCTGCAACAATTGGATCGTAGCCATTGCTGAACCACTTAATTTGAGCATTTTCGCCATTCATCAGCTCACTGCCGATTTTGTTCAAGCTAGTCTGCAGTTCTTCAAAGGAGGTCTTCCAAGAAACAGTTACCAAGTCGCCGAGCAGTTGGGTTGCATCTTCGAAACCAGGCTCTTCACCTTCTCTGTAGGAAACGTTGCAGCTTCCGATGAAGGAATCAGAATTGGCTAATAGTGCTTGTACTGCATTGGCATTAACGCAAATGGTTTTACGAGCATTTGGATTTCCAGGAGGCACTTGACACACCTGAACCTTATTGCCGCCATTGCCACAAGAGGCTTCCACTGAAATCACCTTGAAGGTGGCACTTGCAGCACAGACTCCGTTGTTGGAGATTTCCACATCATACTCCCTTACAAAGTCACCGGATGCATTTACTTTTAAAGTAGAACCATTATTCGTTACAGTCTTCCTGACCCCATTTTCTACATACCACCATTTATAGGACACATTGGCTAAAGAAGGTGTAAAGGATGCAGTTAAAGTGGTGCTGGAAGGCAAGCCAAATGAAGAAGCCGCCCCTTCGAATACTACAACATTTCCTTTTCCGTTTTCGGCTACGCTTGAGGTAACTGTGGCGTTGAGGACGTTTACTTCGGCAGAGTTAGTAGTAATAGAACCTTGAAGATTATTTGAGATCGGAATGTACTGTGCTGTTATATTATATACATTTCCGGCATCAAAACCATGATCAAAAGTACCCTTAAACACTCCATTTATCACTTCAGAAGGTTCTACATCCCCAATCAAATCGCCCCCCTTCCAAAACTCTACCTTGCCTCCAGTTTCATTAATTTCGAATTGGGCGGTGGAAGTAACAGTAGCGATCAGCCTTACCTTGCCTGCACAATCTGTGATGGCGTCTGCTAGAGTTATTGAGGTTAAAGCTTGGGTAACAGTTAAAGTTCCTTCATCATTGCTTACAGTATAATTGCCTAGCCTATCATCAGGATCCACCAATGTTCCAATTATGGGATAAATACCCACCGGTACATATTCTTCTTCACCGATACTACTCCTCAATACAGTAATTTGATCTCCCGCTACCACTCCAATCAAACTTCCTGTAAAATACGAATCTTCCAAACTTTCCCCGAAGCTCTTATTCTTGTCTGAATTACTGACCAACAGTGGTGCTTTAATCACTTCCAATTTCCCATCTACATATTGGACGTCATAATTTTCAAGACCTAAACCTTCTGCCCCACGGGCAACAATAATATAATTATCCCTTACTGGTGCTGTAGCTTGCGCGCCCAAACTTTCCAGCTTCACCCCCTGGATAAAATCTTCATTTACCAAAGCTCCTTCAGGAATAGTAAAAGCTGCAGTGCCAAGATCGAGCTCATCTCCATAAATTTTTACCCTGTCTGATGCGCTAATTGATATGGGTTTAGCTTCAACAGTCAAATTTCCATCATGATATTGAATCACATAGTTATCAAGGCCTTCTCCATAGGCCCCATTTGCTACAATAGAATAATTATCCCCTACTGTTGCTGTGACTAAAGCGCCCAAACTTTTCAGTTTCACCCCCTGGATAATATCTTCATTTACCAAAGCTCCTTCAGGAACAGTAAAAGCTGTAGTGCCAAGATCGAGCTCATCCCCATAGGTTTTCACCCTGTCTGACGCGCTAATTGATATGGGTTTGGCTTCAACAGTCAATTGGCCGTCAATATATTCAATCAAGTAATTTTCAACCCCTTCTCCAAAGGCTCCACTGGCTACAACAACATAATTATCCCCTACTGTTGCTGAGGCTAAGGCGCCCAAACTTTCCAACTTCACCCCCTGGATGATATCCTCATTTACCAAAGCTCCTTCAGTAACAATAAAAGCAAGAACTCCGAGATCAAGCTCATCACCATAGGTCTTTATCCGATCTTTAACTTTTAGGGCTATGGGCTTGGCGGCTACAGAAAATTTCCCCTCTAGATACTGTATATCATAATTTTCCAACCCTTCGCCCTGTGCGGCACTGGCTAAAATAGGATAAACCACTCCTTCTGGGGTAACGCTTGATGTAACATCCATTCCTAAGCTAAAAATAGAAACAGAGTGTACCCTATCATCATTTACCAGGCCTTCCACAAGATAATCGGAATCAGAAAAATTGAAAGCATCCCCATAGATTTTGTCTTGGTCTTTGGCCCTAATTAATAAACCAGCTTTTTCCACTACCAATACTCCACCTCCCTCCAAATCAGACGAGCTGTCGGAAATCATACCCGACCCGCTATAAATAGCCAATAGCTGATAGCTTCCAACTTTTAAATGGGAGGGGTCAAATTCCAATGTTGCTACTCCTTCACTAACCTTTTCGGATGTCCCGATCTTGATTTCATCCATAAAAAAATCCACAAAACCTTCCTCAATAGGAGTCGAATCATCATTTTCCCTTTCCACCTTGGCAGAGAGGATAATGCTTTCGGTACCATAAATTACAGGCTCTGGGTTTTCAACGGTAATCTTTGTAGCTACCTGCCCGCTTCCAACTGCAAAGCTGCTAAAGGAAGTCAGCCCTGTGGCTTGAATGCTGTTGGGCGATTTTGTACCGACTCCTGGATATGACCACGAGGATCCGTTGTGTTTACCCACCATGAAATTATTGTAGTTGAAAGCCTCACTCATATCGGCTGGTAAAAAAGCCAGCGAAAGATTAAAATTTTTAAACCCAACTGCGTCATTCTCGAATTCCCAATGGCGGTTAAGTATCGGCTCAAAACCCAGATCAGAAACATAGGGATGAGGCCCATCTTTGGATTTTCCTAAAATGGTTCCAGATCCTGATAACTCTTGAAATTCAAGAAATGATGGCGTAAAACCCAAAGCGGTGCCGATTGGGAAGTCATACTGTTGTTTAGCTGGTGTAATTTGCCTTCTTAAATTTCCACTTATATAGGATAAAGCAGACCCGCCTCCTATTTCACCATTACCATTCACCCTTACTTCATGCATTCCAGTGATTATCTTTCCCCGTTTAAGGTCCAGTAATCCATTGATGGAAATATTGTTACTCCCTAGCTCTAAGTCACCATCCTCCTTATCAATAATCAGATTGTTAAATGTAGTGGCCCTACCTGTTATCGTTTGCATACTTGAATTTCCACTGAAGGCAACCGTTGATGATTCTTGGTAAAAAATTCCATTATTCACAAAATTTCCTTTCAGAATCAAATTGTGATTCCCTGCCCGAATGGAGTAGTTAAGGCCAATAAAAAATCTTCCACGCACAGTGGTCGTACCGGTAAGATATTTATTCCCCGACCCTGTCAACTCCAAATTACCATAAGAAATAGCCCCAATATTTTGAGTTCCTGTGGCATATTGAACCGTGCTGTTTTTATCAATAATTACAGTGGGGAATGAATTAGACCAATGTCCCGAAAGTCTTAGTCTCGCTCCATCTTTGAGATGAAAAACCTTTCCTGGTTGACCTGACATAGATGTATTGTTTTCTAAATAAAAAGTACCTTTTTCAATAATGATATTTCCTTTAACCTTTTCAGGAGTAATATGGTCTTTCACATTCACAGTTGAATTACTTGTGATTATGACATTTCCATAAACATATCCGCCATCTAGCCTCAAAAGTTGAGCTTGAGATCCGGTATACAAAACATGACTATTTTCTGTTGCAAAAAACTTACTGTCCCCAGTACCAGTCCTGATGAAATTTCCAGTGACATCTAGCACCCCATCATCCCCTAATTCCAATTCCGACCATCCTCTGATGAATGCGTTTGAGTAATGGGAATCAATACGGAAAACATTAGTATTCACCCTCCCTGCAAGTAGGTAAACTTTAGAAAAGCCATTATTAAGAGTATTGACATTTACCTGCGTTGTGGTCAAAGTTCCTCCGTTAACATGAAGTTCGCATCTCCGTAAAGCAGAAACACTACTTGCAAGTGTCACCCACTCCGCTGCGCTTAAATGATAACCATTGAGGTCAAGTTTAGTGCTTCCTTCAACATTTCCGGATATGGTTACCCGCAAGGCAGCAGCATCTTCAGACAAAGTTACCGAATGCCCATTCAAAATAGTTGCTACATCTTTGGCACCAGGATAGCCTAATCCTTCAACATCATTTCCAGGATGTCCCCATGTCTCACCTTTATTCCATGGTCCTGATTTGACAGTAGAAAAAGAGGCGTCAGTAAAATGAACGTCCGCCATACCACCCATATCCCCCCTTGCATCAATAAATAAAGCCTTGCCTAAATGGTGCTCCTGAGTTATGAATTCCTTTGAAATCAGACTCCCCTCATTGTCCGCTATTATTGTTATGTTCACATTTGGAAGATCGGTTGGGACCTCCTTAATAGAGAGATCCACTTTTTCACCAGGTTGCCAGCCGCTTCCAGTTATTAATACCGTATCTCCAGGCATATAATCTGGTTTTTCTGTCTCAATTGTTTGGGCTGAAATACCCAAGCTGGTTAGCGTGAACCCCAACCAAAGCAGCAGGAATTGCTTTTTTTTAAAAGTTTTAAAATTTTTAGTCATTTGAGCTAAGTAAAAAAATAATATAATACCTTACGAATGGAACAGGTTGCTCCACCTACAATCGAAAGAACTTCTAATCCCCAGTAGACATACATTCTCTTATGGACGCATAGCTTTATCCTGAAGGAATCAACCTCTAAGACAACGCATGCATCCCAGAAAATGAACTACTGGAGGCCATACTACATGGAGGAATTATTCCTCATCGTTCAAAAATTAAAATCGGTAATGGAAAGGATAAGGTTAGTACTCTATAAAAAAGTGAATTCACTCTCAAATATAAAATTAGATAAATAAAAATAAAACTATAATAAAGAAAAATTACTTATATTAAACGACTAAAAAATTTTACACGGCTTTATAACCTGATATAGGTGTTTATTTAGGTGTCAGTAAATAAACCACTAGGTTTTTTTGACCTAGTGGTATCGAAATCATTTAGATAACTTCATTCAGTTCTAAGCTATCTATCTTTTTAACTAATTCCTCAAACGCTTCGAAAAGAGCTTCCTTATCCCATCCTAAACCTTCTTCCACCCGAGAAAGCAGGTTAAGATAATAAGCAATCCCTTTCTGAAGATTTTTTTCAAAATCAGCAAAATATCTTGACTGCTTGGGGGTAATGGGCACTTCCAATTCACTGATTTTGTCCTTTAGATAGTTGACATACAACGCCAGCTCCTTTACAAAAATAAATGGCCTATCCTCCCGACCAATAATATTCTTCCTTCCATAAACATGGTCTACCATTTCTAGCAAAGTTCTTTTCCCCGAATAGTACGCCATATTCGGCCCCGGACATACCGCAATAGTTGGCCCCTCTTTCTTGGTTTCCATACCTTTTTCTAGCAAGGCCGCCGTACCTAATGCCTTGCAGATACAGGCTTTATCAGTGATCCTATCATAAGCATTTTGGTATTGAACAGGTTCAAGTCCCTTTTCATCAAGTTGCTTTATCTTAAGCTGCTGATATTGGCGAGAAGCTGTACAGATGACTTTTTCGGTAAATTCTGTATCTAATGAGGCGTATTTTTTTGGACAAGAGCTACCTGGCCTTCCTTTGTCAATTAATCTTTGTTTTTCAATGTCTTCAGTATTGCCCTTTATGTTATTAAATGGCACACCCAATGGAGATATATTGCTCAAGTAAAGGTCGTCCTCCTTGGCATTGCTCAGCAATTCCATGGTCGGTTCGTCTATACTCACTGCATCGGGAACCAAAAGGAAAGGCGTGCCCCATCCTATTGAATCTAAGTCATATTCTTTCATCAAAAATTCATGCTCCTGCGAAGTCCCAACCCCACCTTGAGCAGTCACCTTTAGGGAAAGCTTATTGGCAGGAATACTCCTACCCTGTTTCTTCCAAGCCTGGGTCAAAAGATCCCAGGTGGCATCTATCAATTCTTCTCGCTTGGTCTTAAACTCTTCAAGGATAGGCCCCATCAAGTATCCATCTGTCGCAAAGGCGTGCCCTCCACAGTTTAGTCCAGATTCGATCCTATATTCAGAAACCCAAATCCCTTTTTTTGCCAAAAACTTCCCTTGAATCATCGCAGATCGGAAATCACTTACTTTTAAGGTCACCTTCTTTTTCAAGTACCCTTCTGTGTTTGGAAAGAAATCCTCAAACTTTTCGATGTAACTATAAAGTCGCGGATTCATTCCTGCGGACAAAATGATGCTACTGTTTTCCAACCTACTTTGAGCATATCCTCTCAAGGCCGCATGCGCATCGTTATACTCAACGGGCAACTTTTCATCCTTGATGTAATTGTCCTTGTCAAGTTTGGTCATGATGTTCACATCAATGCTTCCCTTGGTCAGCTGCTGTTTGGCCCAATCCCAAACATGCTTTTCCATCTTACCCTTGCTTTCCATGAGCTGCTTAAATTGCTCTTGAAACGAAGCGGGAAGCATGCGAAGGTATTTCTCACATTCTCCCTCCTGTTTTTCAAAGGAATCCTTAATCTCTTGAAATTTACGGTCCACCAACTCATCCACCAGGTTAAGGTAAGCGGTGATCCTTTTGGCCCTGAAGTCATCTACTTTTTTGGTAATGGCCTCAAAAGGCATTTTCATCTTGTCGCTATAAAACTCCCTCATCCTCTCGATTAACATGTCATCTACTAGCGACATGGCCGAGGAGATCCCATAAGGAGCCACTCGGATGGGAGTGTCGATAGTAAATCCAATGCCCATCACAGGAATGTGGAAAGTATGTTTGAATGTGTTATTACTCATAATTGAATAAAGGTTAATAATTAAGCGGTTTGTGGTATTGCTGTTGCTTGCCAATCCTGTGCGATTGGTTTTGCTTTTGGTTTTTCCAGTTTGGAAGCCCACCAATGAATCCCCAAGGTCACGAAACCTACGATAGTCACTGAACTCAGAGGCATCAAGATGGCACATACGATCGGGCTTAACTGTGCCGTAACAGCGAAACTAAGCCCTATTATATTATATAGGAATGAAAGGACAAACGCAATCTTGATCACCTTCATGCTTCCCTTGGCAAGATCCATGGCATTCTGAAGTTTTGGAAAACTCTTGGCGTCCATGATCACGTCGCAGGCAGGGCTGAAATGGTAGATATCATCACTTACACTTATTCCCAACTGGCTTTCCTGAAGCGCTCCGGCATCATTTAGCCCGTCTCCGATCATGATTACTTTCTTTCCTTGAGATTTGAGATTTCTGATATACTCAAGCTTCTCCATCGGCTGCTGGTTAAACTCCAGGCTGTCAAAAAACGGTGCCAGCGTTTCTCTCTCCTGGTCATTGTCCCCACTGAGCAGGTGAAGGTTGATGCCGGCTCTTCTCAATTTTTCCAACTGAATTAACAAGCCCTCCCTGTATTGAGGGATAAATTCAAAATACCCCTTATTTTCTCCCTTGATAGAAATGTACACACGGGTTTGATTGCCGTCGGGCTTTTCAACACCCACCCATTTGGCGGAGCCTATTTTAATGTCTAACTCGCCTACATTTGCTTTGAGCCCTGCTCCACTAGTTTCCTCAAAACCTTCAACTTTTACCAGTTCATGATCGTCCAAGTGATTGTTTATCATTTGACTGAGGGGATGTGTGGAGTTTCGGACAATGGATTTTACCAAGGTTTTTTCTCTATCGGAAAGATGCCCTACAAAAGATAGCTTGCCTTTAGACTTTTGGGTGATAGTTCCCGTTTTGTCCAAAACTACCGTATCAGCAGTGGCCAGAGCCTCCACCGAATCGGAGCTTTTCATATAAAACCCCCACTTGCCCAGCACCCTCAATACGTTTCCAAATGAAAAAGGAATCACCAAGGCCAACGCACATGGACAAGCCACAATCAATACAGCCGTCACCGTATTCCAAATTTTGGACGGATCGGCGAAGTACCAATAGCCTGCAGTGATAATGGAAAGGATGATGATGAAATATGTAAATCTCTTGCTAAGTGAAGTAACCACTTCCGTAAGCTGGAACTGATTCTTCTTTTTAAACACTTCCTGATTCCAAAGTTGTGTCAAGTAACTGCTTTCCACCGGCTTTTGGATTTCTACTTCAATCATGCCACCAGTCTGTCTTCCTCCCGCATACATGAAGTCTCCACTGTTTTTGCTAACTGGATCAGATTCCCCGGTCACGAAGGCATAATCAATTTTGCCCTCTCCTTTGATCATGATGGCATCAGCAGGGATTAGCTCTTGGTTTCGGATCAATATACGGTCTCCGACCTGAAGGTCTTTCAACAAAACGGTTTCTTCTTTGCCTTCCTTCATTACCGTGGCCGCTACAGGGAAATAGCTGTTGTAATCCCGCTCAAAACCCAAGGCCTCATAAGTTTTGCTTTGGTACCATCTTCCGATCAGTAGGAAAAACACCAACCCTGAAAGGCTGTCCATATACCCAGCCCCGGTTAGGGTGATCATTTCGTAAGCACTTCTACCAAAAATTGTCAATATCCCCAAAGCAATGGTCAGATCCAGATTCAAGTATTTATATTTCAGCCCGTTCCATGCGGATTTATAAAAATCCGAAGAGGAATAAAACACCACTGGCAAGACTAGGATTAAGTTTAAAAATGTGAAGAAAACCTGATATTCAGGATCCACCAGGTTTTTGGTATCTAAGTATTCGGGAAGGCTTAGCATCATGATATTGCCAAAGCAGAAGCCCGCGATACCAATTTTATAATAAAAACTTCTGTCAGTCTTGACCTCTTTTTCTTTTTTGTTCAAACTGATATCCGGAGCATAGCCCAGTTTGCTCATCAGCTCTACAAGCTGCCTCATAGACAGTACCTCATTTTGCCAGGTGATGGCAACTTCTTTTTTAGTGAAATTAACAGTAGCCTGTCTAATTCCACTATTTAAGATATGTAGATTTTCCAACAACCAAATGCAGGAACTGCAGTGGACCGCTGGAATATAAAAGGTAGCCTTGCTAATTTTCCCATCGGAAAATGAAAAAAGGGATTGAATCACTTCTTCATTGTCAAGAAAAGCCCAACGGTTGCCATGTTCCTCAACTCTTTTGGAACCTGGCGTGTTCTCGATTTCATAGTAATCAGCCATATCACTGCCTTGTAAAAGATCGTACACGGCAAAGCAGCCTTGGCAGCAAAATTCCCGTTCATCAGCCAAAATCGAGGCTTCCTTACAATCCTCCCCACAGTGATAACATGTGCTTTTCACCTTCACTTCTTCCATTTTCAACCTTGTTGTGTTTGGGTGTAAAGCTTGAATGGTACAATGGAATCCTCACTATTGAGCAGATTACCCAACACGGTAAGGTTTTCTGGCGAAGGGTTATTTACTACCATCAGGGTATTGGAATTCAACCCAACCGCTGAATAAATGGTATGCTCAGTATCGTGGCTAAGCTTATGCAAAGCCAGATTTTGAAAATGTTGTTTGAGATATTCTATGAAGAGCTTTTCCTCCATCGCTGAAGGACCTTCTTCACAATAGGTGGTCAGTACTGTTACAGGAAGGTTTTGCCCTAACTCCGACAAAAGATAACTAAACTGCTTGATTCCATGCATGGCTCGGGAAGTCCCATCAAAAGTCATTACCACCTGCTCAATATCCATCGTGTTGGCTGGAATCACCAATACAGGACAACCGGAACTCGCAAGCAGATTCCTAAATGGAACAAGCTCACCATCTTCATTGCCCACCTGGCCACGGTATGTTTCCTGGTTGATGATCATCAAGTCAGCATAGTGGGTCTCCCGCATCAGATCAGCAGACGAGCAGCCTTCCTCCTTATGAATGGTGTATTTGCTGTGTGATCTTTTGCAATTTTCTCCTAGATATCGGTACCAGGATTTTCTGGCCTCATTTTCCTTTTTCTGTCTGCAGGCATCTTTATCGCATTTTCCTGATTGACAAGGCGGGATTTCGCTCACACCGATCAAGTCATTGACCACCGCTCCCACAAAAAGCACCTGCTTTCTGGGAATCAGTTTAAAAATAAAGTCAATTTCTTTGTGATCAAGTTTCCCCCAAAATCCAATGATGATTTTTATCCGGTCCATTAGTTCTCCCTATTTTCGCTACCTCGGAACCGTAATCACGGTACCATTAGCAAATGTCAGGATAAGCTGTAACCTATTATATGATGGTCATCAAAGAAAAAACTGATTTATGTCAGGTAATTCGGGAGGTTAAAACAGTCCGGCTGCCCTTACAAGACCTTTTACATCGTCTACCTTTATCTTTCGACCTTTGGTGCTGATGTAATTTTCCTCTTTAAAATCGTGAAGCAGGCGAATTAAAGTTTCGGTGGCAGTCCCTACAATGTTGGCCAAATCCTCCCTGGTAAGATTGATCTCAACGGGTTCTTTGTCTCCATCGATGCCATAAGTGTCCTTTAGCATCAGCAATGTGATGGCTAAACGTTCACGCACGGATTTCTGGGCAAGGTTGGTGAGTTTTTCGGACATCACTCCAATCTCCTGGCAAACAGCCTGCAAAAGCTTTTTGTTGAAATTTGGATTGTCAGATAATAAGGTTAAAAAATCGCTTTTCGGTACAAAACAAATGGTGCAATCTTCCAAAGTCTCCGCAGTCACCGGATAAGTTTCCTCTCCGATCATGGCTTTGTAGCCAAGTACATCGCCTTCTTTGGAGATCTTCATGATTTGCTCTTTGCCATCTGCTCCTAATCTATAAACTTTTGCTTTTCCTTTATTGATGCAGAAAACACCAAGAGGTCTTGTTCCCTCATGGAAAAGCACTTGACCTTTTTTATAGTTGGTGCAGGATTTTGCGTCAGAAACTTGTGCTACTTCATGTGCGCAAAGAACACCGAACAAGGAGCTTCCTCTACTTTTGCAATCTGCACAGCTGATTTGTGGCGCTTTGTTAAAACTCATAATGGCAGTAGTATCTTCAATTCGACAAATGTATTACTTATTAGAGTTAAATACTATTTTATCTTTTATTTAAGATTTAACTCCAACCTAATCCTTCACCTCAAGTGAATTTCTAAATTTAAATATAATTAATTTAGTTCAAATCCCCTTAAATAATTCAAAGGACTCTAAATAATCCGGCACAACTGTTTGCCAGCCCAGCTCCTCGTTGATTTTGTCCGCCAAAGCTTGGGCGGGCTCCTCCTCCCCATGGATCAGAAAGGTCATCTTAGGTTTGTTGGTAAATCCTTCCAACCATTCTAGCAGTTCGGTCTGATCCGCATGAGCAGAAAGGCCCTCCACGTAATGTATTTTAGCCTTGACTTGAACATCAATCCCATACATCCTCACAGTTGATTCCCCGTTTAGTAATCTTCGGCCCCGAGTACCTTCAGCCTGATATCCAACAAATATCACACTGTCTTGCTCATTCGGAAGTCTATTGTAGAGGTGGTGCAAAATCCTACCACCAGTAGCCATCCCACTTGCCGAAATGATGATTGCATCACCCTTGATATGATTCAGGGTTAAAGAAGCTTCTTGGCTAGTATAATAATGAAGGTTTTTATGCTGAAAAGGATTGGCTCCTAGCTCATCAAAAAAAGGCCCAAGTTTATGATACTGGGGAAAATCAACATATAGTTTCGTCACATCAATAGCCATAGGGCTGTCAATATAAATGGGAATCTGGGGAATTTTCCCCTTCTTTTGGAGCCTATGCAAATAATAGAGCACCATTTGCGACCTCCCCACTGCAAAAGCCGGAATCAAGGCCACTCCTTTGTTTCGGAATGTTTCCCTTATCGCCTGTCCAAGTTGGTCCTCTGCTTTGGAGCTTATGCTCGTCCGGTTTCCATAGGTAGACTCCAAGAAAAGCACATCGGCATGGGGAAGCGTGACGGGAGGAAACATGACCGGATCAAGAAAACGGCCTAGGTCACCAGAAAAGACTATTTTCTTCTCCTGATTTTCTCCTTTTAATCGAAGTTTGAATATCGCCGCCCCTAATATATGTCCCGCGTTGAAGGCTTTGAGAATAACATTTTCTGCGAGTTTGGTTTCCTTTTCAAAAGGAACCGGCTGAAACAACGTAAAAACCCGTTCCGCATCCTCAATAGTAAATAAGGGCTCTGGCTTTTCGTGACGGGAAAAGCCTTTTTTTCTGGCATAATCTGCTTCCTCCTCTTGTAGCTTCCCCGCATCTTTAAGCAAAATTTTAGCCACCGCAATTGTAGCATCAGTAGCATAGATTGGACCGGAAAAGCCCCCTTTTACGAGTTTTGGCAAGTAGCCGCTGTGGTCAATATGGGCATGGGTCAGCAATACCATATCGATTGTACTTGGATCCACCGGAAATTCATCCCAGTTACGCTCCCTGAGTTCCTTCAGTCCTTGAAACAGACCACAGTCGACCAAGATCCTCAATTCGTCAATCTCCAAAAGATACCTGGAACCTGTCACAGACTTGGCCCCACCCAAAAATTTAACTCTTACGTCCATAAATAAATGTTCAAATTTTAAGCTTTCCCCAAAAATGGATTGGCAACATTATATGTACTGCAAAGGAAGTTAACTATTATTTTTTAAAACCTGATAAAAGTCATATTTCTCTCTGATGACCATCATAATAAAACTTTACATCTTCCTTCAAATTTGCATGACTGATAAATCTAAAAATCATGAGTGCACTATTTGTTCTGATAATCATAAGTATAATGGTCGCCTTCGGGTTTCTGTTTGCTTTTTTCTGGGCCACGGGCAGCGGGCAGTTTGAAGACGACTACACCCCCGCGGTGCGAATGCTTTTCGACGACAAGGCACCAGCCTCTAAAGACAAGGCCTCATCTTTCAGCAAACCATCATCAAACACTAAAAAATAGAAACATTTTACCATCAATAATTTAATCTCTATGAGCACGGAAGCTGCAATTCTAGAAAGGCCAAACAGTGACCGGCAATCCAGCCTGGGACTGGATCGCTTTTCATACGACAATGAAATTGTCAAAATGTTTGCCGTCGCCACCATGGTATGGGGCGTGGTAGGCATGTTGGTAGGGCTCCTGGCGGCCTTACAATTGGTATTTCCCACCATGAACTTCAACACCGAGTTTACCACCTTTGGAAGGATCAGGCCACTGCACACCAATGCGGTGATCTTCGCCTTTGTGGGCAACGGTATTTTTACAGGGGTGTACTATTCACTCCAAAGGCTCTGTAAGGCCAGAATGTACAACGACATGCTCAGCCGTATCAATTTCTGGGGCTGGCAGTTGATTATCCTTTCTGCAGTGATCACCCTTCCGTTGGGCTTTACCACATCAAAGGAATATGCAGAATTGGAATGGCCTATCGATATCGCCATTACACTGATATGGGTGGTATTTGGATGGAACATGTTTGCCACCATCATCAAAAGAAGAACCAGACACCTTTATGTAGCCATTTGGTTCTACATAGGCACATTTGTAACGGTAGCGGTTTTGCACGTGGTTAACTCTTTCGAGCTACCGATCAGCTTCATGAAAAGCTACAGCTTTTACGCTGGTGTTCAGGATGCTCTAGTGCAGTGGTGGTATGGCCACAATGCGGTTGCATTCTTCCTTACCACTCCTTACTTGGGCTTGATGTATTACTTTGTACCAAAAGCCGCTAACAGACCGGTTTATTCTTATAAACTTTCCATCATCCACTTCTGGGCCCTGATCTTCCTTTATATCTGGGCTGGTCCTCACCACTTGCTTTACAATGCTCTACCTGACTGGGCTCAGTCTTTAGGGGTGGTATTCAGTATCATGCTATTGGCTCCAAGCTGGGGCGGTATGCTTAACGGACTCTTGACCCTGAGAGGGGCGTGGGACCGAGTGAGAGAAGACGCAGTCTTGAAATTCATGGTAGTGGCTATCACTGCTTACGGTATGGCCACCTTTGAAGGACCTATGCTTTCATTGAAAAACGTAAATGCCATTTCCCACTTTACTGACTGGACAGTGGCTCACGTACACATCGGCGGATTGGGCTGGAACGGCATGTTGACTTTCGGTATGTTGTATTGGCTTTTCCCAAAACTATACAGAACCGAGATTTATTCTAAAAAACTTGCCAACACCCACTTCTGGTTGGCCACTCTCGGGATCTTGTTCTATGCCCTTCCACTTTACTGGGCCGGTTTTACTCAGTCCCTAATGTGGAAAGAGTTTACCCAAGAAGGACTTTTGGCTTACCCTAACTTCCTGGAAACTGTAACTCAACTTAAGCCAATGTATGCGCTTAGAGCTGGAGGTGGAGCAATCTACATCATCGGTGCTTTGATCATGGGTTACAACTTATACAAGACCGCCAAGAAAGGATCATTCCTGAAAAACGAAGAAGCAGAGGCAGCGCCATTGAGCGATACTTATGTGAAGCACAAAGGTGAGCACTGGCACAGATGGATCGAAAGAAGACCTGTTCAATTGCTAGTAGGTTCTTTGATCGTAATCATGATTGGCGGTGCGGTTGAGATGGTACCAACATTCCTGATCGACTCCAACATTCCTACAATTGAAAGTGTGAAACCTTATACTTCTTTGGAACTACACGGTCGTGACATTTATATCAAAGAAGGATGTAACAACTGCCACTCCCAGATGGTAAGGCCATTCCGAAGCGAAACCGAACGCTACGGTGAATACGCTAAAGCTGGGGAGTTCGTATATGACCACCCATTCCTTTGGGGATCCAAACGTACCGGACCTGACCTGTTGAGGCTGGGCGGTAAGTACCCCGACAGCTGGCACTACCACCACATGCTGGATCCGGAGTCAATGTCTCCTGGCTCGATCATGCCAAGCTACCCATGGTTGTTTGAAAAAGATATCGAGGTGGAAACTACCGAGGCCAAAATCAATGTGATGAGAAGATTGGGTGTACCATACCCTGAAGGTTATGAAAACCAAGCTGTATCTGACATGTACATACAGGCTGATGAAATCACTGCCAATCTTGCCAAAAGCGGCATCGAGGTGAAAAACGACAGGGAAATCATAGCCCTGATTGCTTACATGCAGCGCTTGGGTACTGACATAAATCCTGAAGGCAAAGAGGCTAAACCTTACCACATCCAACCAGATAAAAAATAAGCCATGCTGAAATTTGTAAAACAACATATGGATTCGATCATAGGGATAGAGATATACCCTATGATCTCCCTGCTGATCTTCTTTATTTTCTTTACCACGTTGATCCTGTGGGCATTTTATACCAAAAAAGAATTCTTCAACGGTATAGCAAACTTGCCCTTGGATGAAGACGAGACTACTCCAAAGACTGGCAATAAAATCAACTTACCATGAAAAAATCTTTCTTAACCTCGATTATCAAAGGCTCGGGACTCACCCTAGGACTGGTGGCCCTACCTTACCTATCGGCCTTCGCACAGGCTACCCCTACCCTGGATTACGCCAGCTGGACCACAGCTGACCTAATGCTGGGGGCGGTGATCATGCTTGGAGGTTTCGTGGTGTTGGCACTGCTCGGACTGGCTTATGCACTATTAGCTTTGAAGAATGTGATGGATGCACAGAAAGCTGCCGAGCTTGGAATCATACCCGAACAAGTGGGATTCTGGAAAAGGCTTGAGTTTAGACTTACTGACGCCGTACCGGTGGAGCGTGAGTTTGAGGTCATGACTGACCACGAATACGACGACATCCGGGAGCTTGACAACAGCCTTCCTCCTTGGTGGAAAGCGATGTTCTATGTGACAATCGTCTTTGCAGTGGTATATATGGCCAATTACCATATTTTCGGATGGGGGAAATTGCAGGCTGAGGAGTATGAGCATGAAATGGTTACTGCCAAAGCTGAAATTGACGCCTATTTTGAGTCTATTGGCGGTGCACTGAACGAGACTAATGTAACATTCCTTTCTGACGAAGAAAGCTTGGCCGAAGGAAAGAGCATCTATGACGGTAACTGTGGAGCCTGTCACGGACAGGAACTTCAAGGAACGGTAGGTCCAAACTTGGTAGATAATTTCTGGATTCACGGTGGGGAAGTCGGTGATATCTTCAAAGTTATCCGCGACGGTGTGCCCTCAAAAGGTATGATCGCTTGGAAAGGCCAGTTATCAGCTGAGCAGATCCAGATGGTAACCAGCTATATTATGAGCAAGGAAGGTTCAGAACCTGCCAACGCCAAAGCACCGGAAGGTGACGAGTTTATCAGACAATAAACCCATTTTTTTGGGCCGGGGGCGACTGACCACGCCTTCGGTCCTATTTCTTTCCCGCTTCACCTGACAATTACCCAAAGCAACCATACCTATTAAGCCCAGGAATACGCAATGAAAACCGTCGAGAAAACAGATTTCCGTGACAAAATTTCAACAGTGGACCAATCCGGGAAGCGGTTATGGATTTATCCCAAAATGCCAAAGGGCAAGTTCACCAACTGGAGACACATTGTCAACACCATCCTTTTGATCATTCTTTTTGCGGGTCCATTTCTCCGTATCAATGGACAACCCGTGCTGATGTTGAATATTCTAGAAAGGAAATTTATCATCTTTGGACAAATCTTCTGGCCTCAGGATTTTTATCTCTTTGGCCTGGCAATGATGGTGGGGGTTATTTTCATCGTTCTTTTCACAGTCGTTTATGGCAGGATTTTCTGCGGTTGGATCTGTCCTCAGACTATCTTTATGGAAGGGGTTTTCCGTAGGATTGAATATTGGATTGAGGGTGATTGGACAGCCCAAAAGAAACTTGACAAACAGGAATGGAACACCGAAAAGGTCTGGAAGAAAGGGCTAAAACACAGCATCTTCTTTCTGATATCATTCATCATTTCCAACACCTTCCTAGCCTATATCATCGGGAGTGAGGAATTGCTAAAAATCGTAACCGAACCTCCAACAGAACACCTTTCTGGATTTATTGCTATTCTGGTATTTACCGGAGTGTTTTATGGGGTCTTTGCCTTTTTCAGAGAACAAGTTTGTACAAATGTTTGTCCTTACGGCAGACTGCAGGGCGTACTTTTGGACAAGAAATCCATAGTGGTTGCCTATGATTACAAAAGAGGTGAAAACCGCGGGAAATTCCGCAAAAACGAAAACAGATCGACCGCTCTAAAAGGGGATTGTGTAGACTGTAGCCTTTGCGTCAGCGTATGCCCCACCGGAATCGACATCCGAAACGGCACCCAGCTGGAATGCATCAATTGCACAGCATGCATCGACGCCTGCGATAGCATCATGGATAATGTGGGACTGGAAAAAGGGCTAATCCGCTATGATTCGGAGGAAAATATAGCTGAGGGCAAAAGCGGATTCAACTGGAACGCCAGAAGCATTGCCTATACCATTGTATTGATTGCTATCACCGGGTTACTTACCGGATTGCTTTTCTTGAGAACGGATGTGGATGCCACCATCCTTCGTACCCCTGGCATGATGCCCCAGTCCCACGAAGACGGCAGGGTAAGTAACCTTTACAATTACAAAATCATCAATAAGACCAACAGGGAAATAACCCTCGAACTGGAAAGCCTGACCGGCACTGCCACCTTGGTCGGCAAAAACCAGATCACCCTTCCCGCTCAAGGCACGGCGGAAGGCGCGCTCTTCATTTATATGGAAAAAGGTGAAATGAGTGGCATATCCCAACCAGTAGTTCTGCAAATTTTTGAGGACGGACGACCACTCAAAAAGGTGAAAACCAAGTTTATCGGAAGGTAACTACCACGGAAAAACCTGACATAAATCAGGTTTTTCCGTGACACCTCTCATAACCTACCTTGGCAAATTGCCGCACCTTTGTAATGTAAAATTTAAACATTATGAACTGGGGACACGGAATCGCAATTTTCTTCACCTGCTTTGTAGCTTTCATGATTTTCATGGTGGTCAAAAGCTTTCAGCAAAACATTGATCTGGTGACGGATAATTACTACGAACAGGAGCTGAAATTCCAACAGCAGATCGACAAAATCAACAATGACAAGGGACTGGAAACTCCGGTAGCTGTCAAGTTCAAAAGCAATACGGTTAACATCACCTTCCCTGCCCTTCCTGGAATCGAAGGCAATATTCATATCTTCCGTCCATCTGATTCCATGTTTGACTTGGAGAAAACCATTGAGTTAGATGAAAATTTTCACCAGTCCATTCCCGTAGACAATCTCCCGGCAGGCTTCTATCGGGTAAAAATCAACTGGCAGGCACAAGGGATGGAATATTACACCGAAGAAACCCTAAACTTCCGTTAAGATGGAAATCTGGACAGCCCTTACATTAGGTTTTGTGGGAAGCTTCCATTGCGTGGGCATGTGTGGTCCTATCGCATTGGCACTGCCCGGCAAAAACCAAAACAGGTTTGCCTTTTTCCTCAACCGGCTGAATTACAACATTGGCAGGGTGACCACTTATGCCCTGTTAGGGTTGGTATTTGGTCTTCTGGGAACAGGGATAGCCCTGGCTGGTTTTCAAAAAAGTCTATCGGTAATACTTGGCGTCTCTATCCAATTGGTAGTCTTTCTCCCCGCTGCAGTTCAAAACAAAATCAGCCCCAGCAGCAAACTGGCCAAAATGGTCAACTGGCTCAAAGGGCAAATCAGGCAGCAATTTCAGAAAAGAGGAATGCTATCCGCTTATTCGATCGGATTTCTCAATGGGTTTTTGCCTTGTGGCTTAGTTTACCTTGCCATGGCAGCATCCCTGTTGCAAAATACTCCTGCTGAAGCTTCCATTTACATGGCCACATTTGGCTTGGGCACGCTACCCGCCATGCTGGTTCTGGTTTTTGCGGGAAATTTTGTGAGTCTAAAAATTAGAAACCAAATCCGCCAAACCATCCCCTTTGTCTCAGCAGCCTTTGGACTTGTCCTCATCGTAAGGGGGCTGGAACTTGGAATTCCCTTCTTAAGCCCAGTGCTTGAGTTTGTGGAAGCAGGGATGACAATGTGTGGGTTAAAATAATTTAATACAATCACCGGTCATCCGACATCAATCATCGGACATCGGACATCGGACAAAACATAATCACTATGAGTCAATCTTTGATCACCAAATATAACGTACCAGGGCCACGATACACGAGCTATCCGACAGTGCCCTATTGGGAAACCTCTCCTACAGAGGAAACTTGGAAAAGCCATGTTAAAAAGGCATTTACCGTTTCGGGAATTACCGGGGCCGGTTTGAGCCTTTACATCCACCTTCCTTACTGCGAAAAGCTTTGTACTTACTGCGGCTGCAACAAAAGGATTACCATCAATCATAAGGTGGAGGAACCCTATATCGAAACATTGCTGAAAGAATGGAAAATGTACTTGGCTCTTTTTGGTGAAAAACCATTGATCAAGGAAATCCACTTGGGCGGAGGCACACCTACGTTTTTTTCTCCCGAGAATCTTCGAGTTTTGATCGAGGGATTATTTGAAAACAGTGAATTGGCAGATCAGCCTGAAATGAGTTTCGAAGGCCATCCCAACAACACTACCGAAGATCACCTTCAGACCTTATATGATTTAGGCTTCCGGAGGGTGAGTTTTGGCATCCAGGATTTTGACGAAAAAGTCCAACGGGTAATTCACAGGATTCAGCCTTACGAAAATGTGGAACGGGTGACCAGGCAGGCCAAAGAGATCGGCTACACCTCCATCAATTTTGACCTGATCTATGGATTGCCTTTGCAGACTTTGGACAGTATCATTAATACTATTGAAAAGGTAAAAATCCTACAACCGGACAGGATAGCATTTTACAGTTATGCCCACGTGCCTTGGAACAGTCCCGGACAGCGGTCTTATACAGAGGCTGACCTTCCCAAAAACGAAGAAAAGCGGACCTTATATGAAACAGGCAAAGCGCTTTTGGAAGAAGCTGGATATGTAGAAATCGGAATGGATCATTTTGCCAAGAAAACTGATGAGTTGTACATCGCTTCTCAAAACAGATCACTTTACAGAAACTTCATGGGGTACAGTTCAAGCCCTACCGGTTTGCTAATCGGACTGGGGTCATCATCTATCAGTGACACCTGGACGGCATTTGGACAAAACCTAAAAAAGATCGAAGATTACAAAGCAGCGGTCAATGAAGGAAGGTTCCCGATTTTCAGGGGACATCTGCTGACCGACGAGGATCTGATCATCAGACAGCATATACTGAACCTGATGTGTTCCTTTCATACCAATTGGGATGAGGAAGGCACCTACACTCCTGCCATAATGGAAGGTTTGGAAAGATTAAAGGACATTGAAAATGACAATTTAATTGAAATCGATGATTACAAAATCACCGTCCGCGAAGAAGGCAAGCCTTTCATTCGCAACATCTGCATGGCCCTGGATGCCAGGTTATGGAGAAACAAACCGGAGACAGAGCTGTTTAGCAGTACGGTGTAAATAGGGTTTAAGGGGTTAAAGGATTAATGGTTTAACGATTGTAAAGGTAATGTCGGGAAGGGCGTTGCTTTTTTTATGGAGGGGAAAATCCTTATACCCTTCCCACCATAACTTCCAAATAACGCTTCATCATCTCTTCCCTTAGGCAGGGTGAACCTAGGGCTAAGGCAGTCTGCTTCGCACCCACTAGGAATCCACTTGGGACCCACTTTGCTCCCAGTAGGGGTGTGAGCCTAGTGCCACCCTAGATCCTACGGACATTATAAAGGGTCAGTTCCTAGTCCTATCTCCTGATCCATAATTAAGCATTCAATGTTCCACTTTTCAGTCACAAAATTGATTTAGGGGGTCGCCGTCTGGATGAGCGAACAATAATAAGTTCCATGTGTTCGGGGTTTACATGTAATAAATCCTGAGTGCTTAATTCCCCTGAGCCCCAGAAAAAACAAACGGTATTTTCTCCTTGGAAACAACACCAGCCTTGATGATACCCCTACCCCCGTTGACATTATTATGAACCGCTACAGGCTGGGCAAGGGGGTCACCTCCGGTATGCCTTTGCAGACCGCGCGTCACTTCATATTGGTAGTAATCCTCAGTTACATTTTTGAGCACCACGGTTACTTCCATTATCAATGTATATCGCAAATTTGTCGAAAATTCTATGGTAGCTTCATTTCCATTGAATAACTGGTCGTCTATCAATAATCCACTTTCATATCCACTCCCAACTTGAAAGTCCCTTTGATAAGCCGGACTGAGGGCTTCTAATCGAACTGAGCTACTGTCAAAAAGCGTATCTATTCTACCGTCACTACTAAACTCATAAGTCCTGTACCCCTCATAAAAGACAGTTATTTCATAAAAATTCTTATCCGTAGGATCATCAAATTTCAATGCAAACTCAACATTATCGCCCCCGGTCTCCCTTATCTCCACGGACTTGATCGGCACCTCTTGGGGGATAGTTACAGTTGTGCTACTTGAGGGAAACTTCCCGTCCACATTTACCTGATAAGTCTGTCCAGGTTTTATTTCAAGCTCCTCTGAGACGTATCCATTTTGGATATTATTAAAGCGACCTTCAAACTCCTGAAAACTAAAAGGGTACGCTTGTCCCCCTTCTTCTAATATCTCCACCTTGGCATCCCGTACGGGTGAAAAATCACTATCCACCAAAACTCCTCTTGTTTGGGTCACAAAAACGGTGACTGGTTTGCCTGGCTCCAAGTCAGTATTGACTACAAACTTTGGGGTATGGGTTGGCATTTCGATCTCCATATATCTTTCGCAGGAAGCCAATCCAATTACCATGAAAATGGCTAAAACAAATCTAAAATTCACCATCAAAATCAAAATTTAAATCCATAAGAAAAAGAAGGCAATACCGGAAAGAGGGAATATTGGGCCAGCACTTTTTGCTGTGTTTGCCGATTCCGTGTTATATCCATATAGAATGGATTCATTCTATTATAAGCATTGTAAACGGAGATGTTCCAAACCCTTTCCCCCCAGCGCTTTTGCTTGATGAAATTCACACCCAGATCTAACCTGTGGTAATCCCTCATCCTGAAATTATTTCTTGCATCATAGTGCTCCACTTGCCCCATCATGTGTCCGTAAAATTGATGATTCTCGTAACTCTGATATATCTCTGTTGGAATGGATATGGCATTACCTGTTCCATAAACCCAGGTTCCGGAAAGGTGGATTTTTGGAGTGATGTGATGAGAAATTGTCAGGCTAAGGTCATGTCTTCTATCATAGCGAAATGGAAACCATTGGTTACGGTTGAGATTTTCAAATTGGCGTTCCGTTTTGGGAAGTGTGTAACCCAGCCATCCTGTGGTTTTGCCGATTTTCTTTTGCAAGAGCATTTCCACACCATAGCTTCTGCCCCTTCCTACTTCAACTTTGTCTTCCCAGTTTTCACCCATATTTAAAAAGGACGCTCCGTCTTTATACTCGATCAAGCCTTCCATTTCCTTATAGTAGCCTTCTACACTGTACTCAAATCCGCCAGGTAGGGACTTGTAATAACCCAAACTTGTCTGCCAGGACTGTTGGGGACCAATATTGGAAGTGGCCGGCACCCACAGGTCAGTTGGCAACCCAAGTCCCGCGTTGCTTAACAAATGGATAAACTGGGTCATGGTGGCGAAAGAAGCCTTTACCGAACTGCTTTCATTGACAAGATATCTGGAGGAAATTCTAGGCTGCAGGGAATTGTAATGCTCCCCATCTACCAAAAAACCTGAATAGTGGAGGCCTGCATTTAATTTGAATTTTCTTCCCAACTGAATATCATCTTCCACATACAGCGCATATTCCTGACTATCATAAATATCTCCACTTTCCATATCAAACCATTCGGCCCTTTCCGTTGCGGTAAAGACTCCCGGGGTAAAGCGGTGGAAAATATGGTTTGCCCCAAAACGGACATAATGATTGGTATTTGGGATGTAGTCAAAATCGGCCTTCAAGGCGTAATCCCTAATTCCTGACCGATAATCAGCCTGATAAAACCTATCTTCATTCAGACCATTCCCTACCCTGCTGTAGTCATATTCATCAAAGATCCTAAAGTGATATTTGGTGTAAGTGCCTGAAAAGTTGGCGAAAAGTTTATTGTTAAAAATATGATTCCAGCGGAGGGCCGTGATAAGATTACCCCATCCCAGTCCGGTTTCTGACTTACTTTTAATACGTTCATTGTTATTATTTGCCGAATAATCAGACCTGGTGTAACCCACGTCTTCTCCTCCATAAACACTTAAGTAAAGCCTGTTTTTGTCATCAAAAATATGATTTACCTTAGCATTGAGGTCATAAAAATAATATCCAGCACTCTCTTGACCTCCTGTTTCCCTTCGGATGAAAGGTCGGGCCAACAAATCAATATAAGTCCGTCTTGCCGACACCAAAAAGGAGGTTTTGTCCTTTACAATTGGACCCTCCAAAGTCAGTTTTGAAGCAATCAACCCAATTGATCCCTCTCCGTGAAATTCCTTCATGTTGCCTTCCTTCATACTGATGTCGATCACTGAAGAAAGCCTACCTCCAAATCTAGCCGGAAACCCTCCTTTGATCAATTCCACATTGTTCAGCGCATCAGCATTGAAAACAGAGAAAAAGCCGAAAAGGTGGGTAGCATTGTAGACCGGGGTACCGTCGAGCAAGATTAGGTTCTGGTCAGGCCCTCCCCCTCTCACATACATGCCACTTGCGCCTTCGGTCCCCGACTGCACGCCTGGCAAAAGCTGCAATACCTTCAATACATCCACCTCCCCAAAAAGCGCAGGCATATCTTTGATCTGCCTCAAGGGCACGTTGATACTTCCCATCTGGGTATTTTCCTGGATAAGCTCCTCTCTTGAACCTTCTACCACAAATTCTGAAAGGGAGGCCGGAGTCAATTCCACATTGAGCGTGATGTCTTCAGTAAGGTTTTGCTTTAAAATATAGGGTTTGTAGCCCACATAACTAAAGAGGATCTCCACCTCACCACCCTGACTGGTGTAACTGTAAAAACCGTAATTATTGGAAACGGCGCCTCTTTGTGTGTTTTTGTCGAAGACATTAACGCCAATGAGGTTTTCACCTGTTTCTTTGTCTTTCACAGTTCCATTCAGAGTAATTTTTTGGGCAAAAGAAGCTGTGGCAAACAAGGTTAAGAGGAGGGTAAAAATTTTACTCATATAGAGATAGCTAAAATAAGAATTCAAAACTGGGATTCCAAAACTAGACTAAAACCTTAAAAATTAAAACTAATTTTGATTTTTTTGAAAATCAATAGCTCATTTCCCCCATCACCTTTTTCACCCTATCCCTTTCAAAATCAACCCGAATTAAGTTTCTTTGCATACCAGATTCCGCACCTTAAAATCACACCCATGAAAGTCATTGCCATAGGCAGAAATTATACCGAGCATATTGCTGAGCTTGAAAACGAGAGGCCTTCCGAACCGGTGGTTTTTCTGAAGCCTGACACGGCCGTTCTAAAGAACAATATGCCTTTTTACCACCCTGATTTTTCTTCAAACATCCACCATGAAGTGGAACTGGTGTTAAAAATTAACAAGGAAGGCAAGTACATTAAAAAAGAGTTTGCTCATCGATATTTCGATGAAATAGGTATTGGTATTGACTTTACCGCCAGAGATCTCCAGCAGAAATGTAAGGACAAAGGCCTTCCCTGGGAAATCGCGAAAGCTTTCAACGGTTCAGCACCTATCGGGGAATTTTTACCGGTTTCTGAGTTCAAGGATTTTTCGGACATCAATTTTCATTTGGATATCAACGGTGAGGAAAGGCAAAAAGGGAACACCAAGTTGATGCTTTTTGATTTTGCCACCATTATAGAATATGTTTCACAGTTTTTTACGTTAAAAAAAGGAGACCTCATATTCACCGGGACTCCAGCCGGAGTCGGCAAGATCAGCATCGGGGACAGATTAGAGGCGTACATAGAAGATAAAAAGCTGCTTGACTTTGAAATCAAATAAATTTCTTTTTGCAATTGCATTAATAGCCGGGGCTGTCCTGATAGCCTCGGCAAATATTGAAAAAGGGTATTATCTATTTCCCGTTAAACCTGGCCACCAAAATTTCCTGGCCGGAAACATGAGTGAGATCAGACCCAATCACTTCCACAGCGGCATCGACATCAAAACTGAGGGTCGCCAAGGCCTGCCAATTTATGCCGCGGCCGACGGATATGTTTACCGCATGAAGGCTTCTACCTTCGGCTACGGCAACGTCATCCACCTCCGCCATCCCAACGGGCAGATTACCACGTATGCCCATCTCCGAAACTTCAACGATGAGATTGGAGATTTCATCCGGAATGAAGCCTATGCCCTACACAAAAATGAAATAGAAATCTATCCAGACCCAACTGCCCTTCCGGTAAAAAAGGGCGATATTATAGCTTATAGCGGTAACACAGGCAGTTCTGCCGGTCCGCACCTACACTTTGAAATCCGGGATTCCCTCGACAGGGCCTTAGACCCTTTGAAATTTGGCTTTTCCGAAATAGTGGACAACACCCCTCCCACTGTCCAAAGAGTCGCGATCACTCCACTTACTATTGAAAGTCGAGTAAATGGCAAGTTTCAGCGTACCGAATTCCCTGTAATTTATGACGGGAAAAAGTTTACAATTAGGGAAGAAGTTGAGATCACCGGCAAGGTAGGCATTGAGGTGCTTGCCTATGACAAGCTGGATGAAATGCATAACCCGAATGGCTTCCCAATTTATCAAATCTATGATCAAGGAGAAAAGATTTTTGAAAGCAATGTGGATGTGATCGATTTCAATATAGGTCGCTACCTTTTGGTCCATACTTATAGAAATAAATACACCAAGCTTTATAAGGCGAAAAACAACCTTTTCCCTTTCTACACTCCAAGCGAACCCTGGAGTGGAGGCATTGTGGCTGAGCCTGGAGAAAAACGCTCCATAGAGGTATTGCTGGAAGATGTGTACAAAAACAGGTCAAATCTACAATTGACTTTCAAAGGTGTTGAATCAAAAAGCCAATTGACAGGCAGCAACAACACTGCTGGCAAAGAGAAAATCTCCTACCAAAACAACATTATGGTACTCAATGGTGAAGGAGCCGCAGAGGGTGTATTGGCCAAGTTTTTCGTCAATGGATTCGTTCTTGAGCTACCTCCTGCATATGTGGGTTCCAACAAACGAACATACCTTTGGAATATGGATTACGGAATGCCTGATTCGGTAGACCTTTGCACAGAAAAACTTTTTCCTGACGTGAAAGCCAAAGTTCCTTTTCAAGAAGAACTCCGTTATACTGATGGAAAAACAGGTTTCCGCTTTGCCGAAAACACCCACTTTGACGATTTATACTTAAGATACAGCTATCAAAAAATCGGTCCTGAAAGAGAACTGACCGTCAATTCCCCTCATGAATACTTATGGAACAATTTTGAAGTGGACATGGATGCCAGTCATTTTGAGGGTGCAAGGGACAAAGCCCACGTCTACCTTAAATACGAAAATGGCTGGAAGTCTTTTATAGGAGGAAAATGGAGTGGGAATCAAATCACCTTCAAAACCAAAAATTTTGGTACTTTTGTAATCGCGGAGGATAGCACCCCGCCCAGGATCGTTCCGGTGAGAGTTAATTCTTCCGGCTTGAGGTTTTCCATTACGGACAATCTTTCGGGCATTGACAGCTTTGAGGCCTATGTGGACGGCGAGTGGGTATGGATGCGATATGAGCATAAGCAATCTGTGATCTGGTCCGAAAAGCTGGATGCCAAACCTTTCAAAGGAGAAGTTTTGCTGAAAGTCAGGGACAAGGCCGGCAACGAGGCCGAGTTTACTTCCAAGATTTGACAAACCAAAAAATAAAAGCATATGTCACTAGAAAAAGGAATGCAAGCACCTGATTTTGAAGTGAAAAATCAGGATGGAGAAACAGTCAAACTTTCTGACTACAAGGGAAAAAAAGTTATACTTTATTTTTATCCAAAAGACAACACCCCTGGCTGTACGGCACAGGCTTGCAACCTTCGTGACAATTATTCAGAGCTTCAAAAAGAAGGATTTGAAGTGTTGGGCATAAGCACCGATACTGAAAAAGCACACCAGAAATTTATAGAAAAACAAGAGCTTCCATTCACCTTACTCGCTGACACTGAAAAGATTGTTCACGAGAAATATGGAACTTGGGTGGAAAAAAACATGTACGGTAGGAAGTACATGGGCACGGCACGCAAAACCTTCATCATAGATGAGGAAGGAAACATCGCCGATATCATCGAAAAGGTGAAGACAAAAGAGCATACAAATCAAATACTTAAATAAACTATTCCACCAAAATGGAAAAACTCTCAATCGATCAACTTAATAAAACCTGTTCTCAAGTAAGAAGAGACATCCTGCGCATGGTTCATGCGGTCAATTCAGGTCACCCAGGAGGTTCTCTTGGCTGCACTGAGTTCTTTGTGGCGCTATATTTCAACCAAATGGAGCACACTACCGACTTTGACATGGACGGCAGAAACGAAGACTTGTTCTTCCTTTCCAATGGCCACATCTCTCCGGTGTGGTACAGCGTACTTGCAAGAAGCGGATATTTCGGCGTAGAGGAACTGGCTACTTTCAGAAAGATCGACAGCAGGCTTCAGGGCCACCCTACTACTGAGGAAAACCTTCCTGGAATCAGAATCGCCTCAGGTTCTTTGGGACAAGGTATGTCTGCAGCAATCGGTGCGGCTCAAGCCAAAAAAATCAATGGCGATGACAAGACTGTGTTTGTGTTGATGGGAGATGGAGAGCAGCAAGAAGGACAGGTTTGGGAAGCAGCCATGTACGCAGCTCACCACAAAGTGGACAACCTAATTGCCACCATCGATGTGAATAGGCAACAAATCGACGGACTAACCACCGAGGTGATGGATCTTCAAGATTTGCGCAAGAAGTATGAGGCTTTCGGCTGGGAAGTCGTGGAAACCAAAGATGGTAACAACATGGAAGAAGTGATCTCTGTGATTGAAAAAGCAAAATCCCTTCTTGGAAAAGGTAAGCCAGTAATGAATCTCCTGCATACTGAAATGGGATATGGTGTGGACTTTATGGTCGGCACTCACAAATGGCACGGCGTGGCTCCAAACGATGAGCAGCTGGAAAATGCATTAGGCCAACTTGAGGAATCCCTAGGAGATTATTAATTGAAAAATCCTTTTCCCAAGGAAGAGGCAAAAATTTAGCACAATGGAAAAGACTTTGAATACAAAATTCACCTATACAGAAAAAAAAGACACGCGTTCAGGTTTTGGTGACGGCTTATTGGAAGCTGGAAGGAAAAATCCTGAAGTAGTGGGACTTTGCGCTGACCTTATCGGTTCCCTCAAAATGGGAGCATTCCAGAAGGAGTTTCCGGAAAGATTCTTCCAGGTTGGTATCGCTGAGGCCAACATGATGGGCCTTGCAGCGGGGATGACTATTGGTGGCAAGATTCCTTTTACAGGAACTTTCGCCAACTTCTCCACTGGCCGTGTTTATGACCAGATCCGTCAGTCGATTGCCTACTCTGGCAAAAACGTGAAAATCTGTGCATCTCACGCTGGTGTGACACTAGGTGAAGACGGTGCAACCCACCAGATCCTTGAAGATGTAGGCATGATGAAGATGCTTCCACACATGACAGTGATCAACCCTTGTGACTACAACCAGACCAAGGCGGCCACTATGGCCATCGCTGAGCATGAAGGACCGGTTTACTTGAGATTTGGACGCCCTAGCTGGCCAATATTCACCGACAAGGACCAAAAATTTGAGATCGGAAAGGCTTGGAAAATGATTGAAGGCAAGGACGTTACTATTTTCGCAACCGGACACTTGGTTTGGGAAGCGGTAGTTGCCGAAGCCATGCTTGCCGAAGAAGGCATTTCTGCAGAAGTAATCAACATCCACACCATCAAACCTCTAGATGAGGAGGCTATCCTGGAATCAGTTGCCAAAACCGGCTGCTGTGTTTCCGCTGAGGAGCATCAGCTCAACGGTGGGCTTGGAGATAGCATCGCACAGACATTGGTAAGAAACAACCCTGTTCCTATGGAGTTTGTCGGAGTAGACGATAGCTTTGGAGAATCAGGCACGCCAATGGACTTGATGAAAAAATACGGTTTGAAAGCTGAGAATATCGTAGAGAAAGCTAAGAAGGCATTGGCCAGAAAATAAGTCTTATTTTCAATATTTCATTAAATAAGAACTCCCGAACCTAATAAGCCTCGGGAGTTCTTTTTTTTCTTTGGTCTCCCGTGTTCCGTTTTCAAATATCGGTCATCCGACATCCTACATCGGTCACCCACCTAATTCTTTCGACTTCAAATACACCTGCCTCATATCAGCCGGATTCCCAAAATCCAGTTTACTGTCCTTCATATAGCTTCGCAAAGTTTTCCAGTGATCGGAAGATATTGTTTTTAGGCCAGAAGACCCTTTTTTCACTTCATGTTCTTGGCCGTCCTTTACTATAAAATACTTTATCACATCCTGAAAAACATCATAGGCATTGATGGAATATGCTTCAACTTGAGCGGGTAAAAACCTTTTTTCATGATAGGCCACTAGCTTTTCATCTTCCTTCTCATACAGCACCTCTCCTATCATGTAGATATCTTTGATCTTTAAGTAACGGAAAATCCTATCCCCATCTTCTAATACCACCTTATCCAGTTTTCTGTTATCCATTACAATAGTCTTATTACTCTTCCCTTCCCCATCAGGCAACTCCTCACCAATAAACACCTGTGCTTTTTTAGGGTAAATGTTGAGACTGACATTTTGGTAGTTTTTCCCATCCGTCATTATAATATCTCCCTTTACCATCTCTTCAAAAACAAAAGGAGTACCCTTCACCCCTTTGGACTTGGATGTCTTACCATACTCTGTGACAAAAAGATATTCATTTTCATTTACATCCGCTCTTTCCTGGGCAAAAATTGAAAAATAGACTGAAAGGCAAAAAATCAATAAGACAACTCTTTTCATAACCGTATAAAGTTTATACTTATAAATTTAACCTTTTCGCATAAGAATAACAATGTATTCTCTTCCTCTTTTGATTTCATTTTTATTCACACAAACTTATTTGCTGCACCAGTACAAAATAGAAAGTATCACTTTTTTTTGGGTCGGCTCCTTCTGTGACTCTGAGTCCTCTGTGGTTAAAGGAGTATTTGACATTGGCAGGTTGTTTATAATAATATCCCTATTTTTGCACCATGAAAGAAACCATCTTATCCCTGAGTCCGCAGAATTGGAAGGACTATGAACTGATTGACAGTGGAGCCTTTGAAAAGTTAGAACGCTTTGGCCCATATATCATAAGCCGCCCTGAACCACAGGCCATCTGGGACAGAAGCATGGACGAGAAGGAATGGAGGGAGAAGGCACATGCGCATTTCGCAAAAGAGAAAAGCAACCCCGAAAAGGGTCAATGGAAAGAATTCCAGAAGATCCCCCACAAGTGGCAGATAACATACGACAACCCGTCGGGCATGAAATTGACCCTGAATCTGGCCATGACCTCATTCAAGCATATCGGCTTGTTTCCAGAACAGGCAGTCAATTGGGACTACATTGACGAAACTATCGCGAAAATGCCGGTGGAAACACCAAAAGTACTAAACCTATTTGCCTATACAGGAGCCGCATCCGTAGCAGCCAAAGCCGCCGGTGCAGATGTAACCCATTTGGACTCGGTGAAGCAGGTGGTCACCTGGTCCCGGCACAACATGGAGTCCTCAGACCAAGAGGGAATCCGTTGGGTAGTAGACGATGCCATGAAGTTTGTTAAAAGAGAAATCAGAAGAGGTAACAAATACCACGGAATCATCCTTGACCCTCCAGCCTACGGTCGTGGTCCAAATGGGGAGAAATGGGTGTTGGAAGAGGAGATTAACGAATTGCTTAAACTTTGCTCGGAGATCCTAGAGCCCGAGCACCATTTCTTGATTTTGAACATGTATTCCCTAAGTTTCTCCAGCATAATCGCAGCAAATTTGGTCCGCTCGAACTTTGGGGAAGTAGAAAATGCCGAACACGGTGAGCTGTATTTAGAAGACAATTTTCAGAAAAAGCTTCCATTGGGAATTTTCTTTAGGTTTAGGAAATTGTAGTACGGAGGGAAAAATAAAGTGAACCGCAGAGGCACTGAGGGCGCAGAGAAATAAATGAAGACTGCCAAGGTCAATATCCTTACTCTCTACGCCCTCCGGCCCTCTGTGTTTTTTTTTCGGAAGCTCGTCATTTTAATAAATAAATCAACTATGCACAACAGACAACTATTCCTTTCCCATTTAGCTCAGACTACCGATTTTCCATTGATGATCGAGATAGAAAAAGCGGAAGGAATATATATGTATGGCCCCAATGGGGAAAGGTATATAGACCTGATTTCAGGCATTGGAGTTAGTAACGTAGGTCATAGACACCCAAAAGTCCTTCAGGCAATGAAGGATCAGATGGACAAATACTTACACCTGATGGTTTATGGGGAATACATTCAAACTCCACAAACCAAACTTGCCGAGGCTCTTGCTAATACCCTTCCCGCCGAATTGGATAATGTGTATTTGGTCAATAGCGGAAGTGAAGCGGTGGAAGGTGCACTCAAGCTTGCCAAGCGTTATTCAAATCGAAGAGAAATTATTTCCTGTGTGAATGCCTACCATGGTTCTTCCCACGGCTCTCTCTCTGTGGGAGGGAATGAAATCTTTAAAAGGGCTTATCGACCCTTGCTCCCTGGTATCTCGCACATCCATTTTGGCAAAGAAGACGATTTAAAAAACATCACTACGGATACCGCAGCCGTCATTATGGAAACGGTTCAAGGTGAAGCAGGAATCAGGGTAGCTAGCGAATCCTATTTTAAGGCCCTGCGGAAAAGATGTGATGAGACCGGAACCTTGCTGATATTGGATGAGATTCAGGCAGGTTTTGGCCGAACGGGGAAGTTCTGGGCATTTGAGCATTATGGAATTCAACCCGACATATTGGTTTGTGCCAAAGGAATGGGCGGTGGAATGCCTATCGGAGCTTTTATCTCAAGCAAGGAAATTATGGGGCACTTCAAAAATGATCCCCTACTAGGCCACATCACCACCTTTGGAGGCCATCCAGTAAGTGCAGCCGCATCTTTGGCGACAATCAATATTCTAAAAGAGGAAAATATCATCGAACAAGTGGAAATGAAAGCCGACTTATTCAAAAAATTGCTCGTCCATCCCAAGATCAGGGAAGTTAGAAATAAAGGCTTGATGATGTGTGTGGCATTTGAATCATTTGAAGAACTCAAACCGATTATAGATAGAGCTATAGAGATGGGTGTGGTCACCGACTGGTTTCTATTCTGCGATGACTCCATGCGCCTCGCCCCTCCCCTCGTGATTACGGAAGACGAAATTAGGGAAGCCTGCACAAAAATCTTAAAAGCTATCGAAAGCTGAAAGTAACACTACTTATTAAACCCTTAAACTTCCGAAATTAGACAATGCGCAGCTATTGTCTAATTTCGGAAGTTAACTTTTAAGCCTAAAAAGGAGCATCATCCTTACTTCCAAATCCTCCAGGGAATGGCTCATCATTGTTGTTGGCTTTACTTTGATGCCTGATCATACCACCATCGTCAAAACCTTGTCCACTAGAGGCGCTTGGGAATTTATGGCCATACATGGCATCCTGTGGCTGATAAGGAGCATTGAGTTCCAGGTCACAAAACTTGGTGTATTTACCAATAAACCTCAACTTAACATTTTCCAGCGAGCCGTTTCTGTGCTTAGCGATGATAACTTCACCCACGCCGGCAGTGGTGTTTCCCTCTTCATCTTCGGTGATACCGTAGTATTCAGGTCGATAAAGGAACATTACCATATCAGCATCCTGCTCGATGGCTCCTGATTCCCTCAAATCCGAAAGCTGGGGTCTCTTGTCTCCTCCTCTTGTTTCTACTGAACGTGACAACTGGGAAAGTGCAATTACAGGAACCTCAAGTTCTTTGGCGATCATTTTCAAAGCACGGGAAATACTTGCAATTTCCTGCTCACGGTTACCTCCTCCTTTACTGTCACCAGACATCAGCTGAAGGTAGTCGACTACGATCATCTGTATGTCACTTTGTGCCTTCAATCTTCTACACTTGGCCCGAAGTTCCAAAATGGAAAGTGCTGGGGTATCATCCACAAATAAAGGAGCGGAGGAAAGTTTGCTAGTTTTATGGATAAGCTGCTCCCACTCGTAGTCAGCAAGGTTACCCTTCTTGATTTTTTCAGAGTCAAGTTCTGCCTCAGAAGAAATGAGACGGTTGACGAGCTGTACGGAGGACATCTCCAGGGAGAAAATTGCAACCGGTCTGTTGTGGTCTACCGCGGCGTTACGCAGGGTAGAAAGTACGAAGGCTGTCTTACCCATGGCAGGTCGGGCGGCTATAATCACAAGGTCAGATTTCTGCCAACCAGAGGTCACGCGGTCGAGTGCTGTAAACCCACTTGGCACCCCGGTAAGCCCATCTTTCTGGCCTTTTTTGCCTTCCAGTTCAGTAATGGCCAATCTCATGATTGAGCGCATATCCGAATAGTTTTTTCTAATATTTCTTTCGGAAATCTCAAAAAGTGAGGATTCCATTTTGTCCAAGAGTTCAAACACGTCGGTGGTCTCTTCGTAAGCTTCCTTTTGGATGTCAGAGGAGATCCGGATCATGTCCCGCTTCATGGCTTGTTCGGTGATAATCCTGGCGTGGTATTCGATGTTGGCAGCAGAGGAAACCTTGGAGGTCAGCTCGGTGATATGATAGGCTCCACCGGCAATTTCAAGTTTACCGTTTTTCCTCAGCTGATTGGTGACTGTCAGAAGGTCAATAGGCTCACTACCGTTGAAAAGGTCCAGTATGGCCTGGTAAATAACTTTATGGGAGTCTTTATAAAAACTGTCGGGGCTCAGGATATCCACCACCGTCGTGAGGGCATCCTTTTCCAACATCAATGCACCCAGCACCGCCTCCTCCAACTCGGGGGCCTGGGGTGGCAACTTGCCTACTCCAATATTCTGCTTTAAGGAATTACCTCTCCTGGAAGGACTCCAATCTTTACCTGCGGGTTTGTTCTCTGCCATAGAAACAAATGTAGGACGTTTAATCCAGAGTTAATAAACAATTTATGCACTAGGTTATCAACAGAGGAAAACGAAAATTTTATAAACTTCTCATAATGAATAGGGTAAAAAATTAAACATAAAAACCACTACAACCACAATAACCAAGCATCTCAAAAATATTTTTAAAAGTGATGAATTAGAGGAGGGAGCAGTTAGATTCAAAATGGAACTCCCTATCCCACACACCACTAGTTTATAAATGCTTATAATCGGATAAGCCCAATTAGTCCATATTATTTCAAACAAAGCCTTTAAACACAAATAGGTTATCCATGAATTTCTTATTTTTGAACTTCTTAACTTTACCCTATGTCCAAAAAATATCATTTTATCGCCATTGGAGGCAGTGTGATGCATAATCTGGCTCTTTCAATGGTTGCGAAGGGCTACGAGGTTAGTGGATCAGATGATGAGATCTACGAACCTTCCCGCACCCGACTCGATAACGCCGGAATCCTCCCCGCAGAAAAAGGCTGGTTTCCAGAAAAAATCCATCCAGGTCTTGACGGTATCATTCTCGGCATGCACGCCCGAGAGGAAAATCCAGAACTGCAGGCAGCACTTGAGCTTGGCATCCCTATATTTTCCTTTCCAGAATTCATCTTTGAGCAAAGTAGGGAGAAAAAACGCATCGTAATCTCAGGAAGCCATGGCAAAACCACCATCACTTCCATGATCCTTCATGTGCTCAAATACCATGGATTAAATTTTGACTACCTGGTCGGAGCACAGATTGAAGGTTTTGATCTAATGGTCAAACTATCCGATGCACCCATTATCATCATCGAAGGGGATGAATACCTCACCTCCCCTATGGACAGGCGGCCAAAGTTCTTCCATTACCATCATGACATCCTGCTCATGAGCGGCATTGCCTGGGACCATTACAATGTATTCCCCACTTTTGACAACTACCTACAGCAATTCAAGACTTTGGTTGAAATGACTCCCGATGAAGGGAAGTTTATCTATTGTGAGAGGGATCCTGAGGTCAAAAAGCTAGGCGAAGCCAATTTTGGTAAATACCAAAAAACTTCATACGAAGCCCACCCATACGACATTGTAGAAGGCATCACCTACCTGAAAACCTCGGAAAGAAATATTCCGATTGCCGTTTTTGGGGAGCATAATCTTCAAAACCTTCAAGGTGCCATGGAAGTTTGTCAAGCAATTGGGGTAAGCGCCCCGGCTTTTTATGACGCCATTCAGCACTTTAAAGGTGCGGCGAAAAGACAGGAAATCTTGGCCAAGGCAGAAGACAGAATCTTTTTCCGAGATTTCGCCCATGCTCCCTCCAAGTTAAAAGCTACTGTAGAAGCTGTCAAATCACAGTTTCCCAACAGAAAATTGATAGCCGTTCAGGAGCTCCATACTTATAGCTCCCTGAACAAGGATTTTCTTGCCAATTATGCCCATACTTTTGATGCAGCCGACGAGGCCTTGATTTATCTCAACCCAAAAGCAGTAGCTTTAAAAAAACTTGAATTAATGAGTGAGGAAACCCTGCAAGATGGGTTTAAGAGAAAAGACCTCAAACTCTTCACCGTGATGGAAGAGTTGAAAGATTATCTGGAAAGCAAGAGTTTTGACAGCACCAATCTTTTGCTGATGAGTTCCGGCAATTACGATGATATGGAATTGACTTTATTGAAAAACAAATTTAACCAAGCTGAATAATGAATCTTAATCTAAGAACACCTATTGCATTTTTTGACCTAGAGGCCACTGGCACCAATATATCCACCGACCGCATCGTGGAATTCAGCGTGGTTAAAGTTCAGCCTGATGGCACTGAGGAGATCTTGACCAAAAAGGTAAATCCAACCATACCTATACCTAAGGAAGTCTCCCTGATTCACGGGATTTATGATGAAGATGTGAAAGATGCGCCTACCTTCAAGGACGTATCAAAAGAGCTTTACAGGTTTCTGGAAGGTGCCGACTTGGCCGGGTTTAATGTTTTGAAGTATGACATTCCTCTATTAGTTGAGGAATTCCTACGTGCAGGACTGGATTTTGACATTGAAAAAAGAAGTCTACTGGATGCCCAGAAGATTTTCCATATGATGGAAAAAAGAAACCTAACGGCTGCTTACCAATTCTACTGTGGCAAATTGCTAGAAAACGCGCACAGCGCAGAAGCAGATACGATTGCCACCTACGAAATATTCAAAGCCCAAATCGAGAGATATGACGGAAAAGAAGTAGAAGACCTATTGGGTAACAAACTCGGTGTGATTGAAAATGATGTTAAGAAGCTACACGCACTCTTCAATGAAAAAATGGTAGACTTGGCTGGAAGGTTTATATTCAATGACCAAGGTGTAGAGTGCTTCAATTTCGGTAAACACAAGGGTAAACCAATTGAGCAAGTATTGAAAGAAGAACCTGGCTACTACGATTGGATGATGAAAGGGGACTTTCCACTAGATACCAAACGTAAGTTCACACAGGTAAAATTACGAAGCTTCAACAAATGATTTAAAAGCACGAAATACGAAGTACGAAGTACGAGAAGCTGAAACCAACTTCGTACCTCGTACTTCGTACCTCGTACTTATCTCTTATTCTTATTATAGTATTCCATCGCATCAGGCATCATCTTGTTAAGCTGATCGATACGTCTATTTGGTCCTGGGTGTGTCGAAAGAAATTCCGGCGGTCTTTGTCCTCCTCCTGAGGCGGCTTCCATTCTTTGCCAGAATACCGGTGCTTCCCTTGGGTCATAGCCAGCAATGGCCATAAAGGTAAGTCCTAATTCATCAGCCTCAAGTTCTTGGTCACGAGAGAACTTAAGCATCCCCACTTGTCCACCATATCCTACAGCTTGTAGGAAAATAGACTGAGTCATGCTTGGGTTTTGCCCCATAGCAGCTTGAAGCCCTCCCACAAGACCATTAGCCACCAAACCTTGAGACATTCTTTCACGAGCATGGTTAGCTATGGCATGTGCCACCTCATGGCCCATGATCACGGCTACACCCGTCTCATCTTGTGCTATAGGCATAATTCCAGTATAAAATGCCACTTTACCTCCAGGCATTGCCCAGGCATTGATCTGGTCATCTTCAATGAGATGGAATTCCCAAGCAAAGCCTTCAGTTACGTCCTCATATCCTCTTTCGTTGAGATAGGTTTCCACTGCCTTGGCTATCCGGTTTCCGGCATTTTGCACCATTTGACCCTCGGCGGTATTCGTTACCAGGTTGCTCTCTGCCTTTACCTGATCATACTGCTCATAAGACATGGGTAGGATTTCTGAATTGCCGATGATACTCAATTGCCTTCTCCCACTGAGAGGCACTTTAGCGCAACCTTCGATGATGAATGCGACTGCTAAAATAAATATGATTTTCTTGATCATGTTATCAATGTTTGCTTAGGCGAAATTAACCAAAAAAAGTGCCACAAAAAACTGGCTTTAACCTATCAATTTTGTCACTATTTGCTTAGCTGTGCCCATTTATTTGTTTTATATTTAGAACTCATAAAACCATTGACACAAGCATGCGCTTTATTACCCGCCTTTTTAAGAAAAAAACTTCAGCCCTTCCAGATAAAAAAATCATAGAACTCAACAGGTTACGGGATCTTTCTAGTAGCCATAAAGGGTACTCTACCATATTCACCACCCCATTCAGATATCACCATGCCGCAAGCTTTGTCAATACATACATGGAGATATTCCAAGAGGAGATATATAAATTCAGTCCTAAAATAAAAACTGGAGGCACCATCCTAGATTGTGGCGCTAACATGGGTTTGAGTGTGATGTATTTCGCCAAAAACTATCCCAAACATAATATCATCGCTTTCGAGCCCGAAAAAGCTATTTTCGAGGTATTACAGGAGAATGTTGAAAAATTTAAACTTAATAATGTCACCCTTCACCAGCAGGCCGTATGGACAGAAGAAACTGAACTTACCTTCAGCACTGATGGAGGAATGGGCGGAAGAGTAAACAACCTGTACAAATCCAAAAGAAAGCCAGTCGAGAAAGTAAAAACTGTAGAGTTAAAAACTTTGCTTAACAAAGGTGTGGATTTTCTAAAACTGGACATAGAAGGTGCAGAAGTAGAGGTTCTTAAAGCATGCAAGGGGTCACTCTCTAAAGTGCAACACATATTTTTTGAATATCACAACGACATCCATAAGCCCCAGTCCCTTCATGAGTTGCTCGCTTTGATTGTTGAGGAGGGGTTTAGGTATCATATTAAGGAGTCTAGTGCTAGAAGAAGGCCTTTCGTGGATAAAAATCTTATCTGTGAAACTTTTGATATGGCAATTACGGTGTTCTGTTATAGGTAAGACTATAAAAAAGTCTCTTTTTTATGAGGTAAAAATAAAGCTTAAAAAATAGCTTATTTTTCATAAAAGGTGATTTCCTTGCATTATCAAGCATAGTCTTAATCTCGCCAAATGAATAACCCCAATCCAACATTTGCTTTATGGACTTTTTGAATGCACCTTTTTCTGTTTTATAAATTAAATTTTTGGGCACATCTGATAGGTAGAAGGGAAGGCAATGATTCCATTTTTCTTGCACTTTTAAAGTTGCATCTAACCATTTACGGTCAAATCTCCCTTCTGAAAAATGCGTTAAAAGAACATCAAAGGTTACCATTACTTTATACTTCTGGGCAACTGCTAAGGAAAAATCCACATCATAACCATGAAATCCATCAAATGACTCGTCAAATGGAATGTCATTTATAACACTTTTTGTCGTGCAAAACCAAACCCCATCTATACAGATTACTTCATTTAATTTTTTTTTGCTCGGATTGTAGTCCACTAATCTCGCAGGACGATCCTGAAATTTGTATGCCTGACGGATTTTTTGAAATGCTTTTGCAGGATAATTGAGTTCATATAGATACCAACCTGAGGGCGCGAGGGATTTATAAACACTACCAGCAATCCCCACAAGTCCTATAGATTTATTTCTCAGAATTTGGGAAACTTTTTCACCCCAATTCATAGTCTCAAAAAGAACATCCTCATGAACAAAACAAAGGTACTCATATTTGGCCCTTTTCGCACCCTCATTATAAATTGAGGTTATCCCTTTTGGATTTTTGGAATTATCAATTGCTAACAATTCATATTCTACCCCAATAGTTTGAGAAATATTCTGAGAAATTTGGTCTAAATGCTTTTGATTGACCGAGCAAATGATGATGCTAATCATTGACGATTTTTAAGTTATACCCTCTCACTCTCAAGATTCAATTTTGAGCTACAAATGTAAAAATGAGCGAAGTTCTGGCAGAAATTGCTTCTGGGTCAATTTATCCCAAAACAATTTGGTCTTTAAGCCCCATATCTGCTTATAGATAAAAGTATTTTTACTAGCTGCACTCTTTTTCGGAATACAAAGAAAACGATCCCGATTTTTAAAAAGATACATAGCATAGTCTATAGAAATGAAAGATGACATCCTGTTTTCAAACATTTTAGTCAGCTTTTTTACTAATTTACTATCTCTGTTATTTGGATAAGAAGCACACATTTTCAACCAACTCAACTCTTTCTGTAATTTGTTAATATCCCGGTTGGAATGGTACCTTTTATTTCTGTTCTTTTTTCGTAAATTCAATATATCAGTATTACTCTCCGTATGTTGACGATAGTGAACTAAACGCTCATCAATGTATCCGATAGAACCTACATTTGCCGCCACATAAGCTAACCAATGATCATGAAAATATCCTTTTTGAAAAGGAAGTGCATAGTCCAGCAACTCTCTTTTGATTAGCATACTGTGACCTGATACACAATTAAAAAGCAGGAATGGTTCTGGATCGGAACCATGGTAAAGATTGATAATATCGGTCATTCCTTTTTCAAGGTCTTCATCTTTTTCATCAATAAAATGGGAATCATGATACACCAATAAATGATCACCAATCGCAGCCATTTGCTTTTCAATCTTATCAAGGGCCCATAGATCATCCTGATCAGATAATGCAATATAATCTCCGTTGCAAATACCTAATGCCTTTTCGAAATTCTTGACATACCCTAAGTTTTCAGGGTTTTGGATTGCTGTAAAAAAAGTATAATTGGACTCATATTCCTTAAGTATTCCCCAAGTAGTGTCCGTGCTACCATCATCCAGCACCACAATCTCAAGATTTGGGTAGGTCTGATTAACCAAAGTATCCAACTGGCGAGTAAGATACTTGCCTCCATTGTAAGTACATACTGCAATGGATACAAGTGGTTGTGGTTTTTTAATTTGCATGGTTATCCCTTTGGTCCTGAATTAATTAACAATTAAATAATCTATTTAAAGACCAATTATTATACCATTCTCTTAATTAATAATAAAAAATCAATATCAATTAAACAAAATAGAAATATGGCTCTTTGTTATTTCAGCTTTTAAAATGGATTCACCCTAGGTCAGGTGGTAGAAAATTCCTGCATTTCCACCAGTTTTTTATAGACACCTTCATGCAGAATAAGCTCCTGATGAGTACCTTTCTCAGTTATCTTGCCATCCTCCAGCACGACTATCAAATCCGCGTTTTGAATAGTACTAAGCCTATGTGCGATGACCAAAGAAGTTCGGTTACGCATCAGTTTGTTAAGGGCATCCTGTACCAGTTTCTCAGACTCAGTGTCCAATGCGGAGGTGGCCTCATCCAACAGCATGATAGGCGGATTTTTCAATACTGCCCGTGCAATGGATATCCGCTGCTTTTGCCCACCGGAAAGTTTCATACCTCTATCCCCAATATTGGTATCATAACCCTTTTCGGTCTCCAAGATGAAATCATGGGCATTGGCAATTCTGGCCGCAGCCTCGATTTCCTCCTGTGTGGCATCTGGCTTCCCAAAAGCTATATTGCTCCTGATAGAATCGTTGAATAGAATAGATTCCTGGTTGACCACCCCAATCTGGCTTCTAAGCGACTCCATTGTTAATTGAGTGATATCATGTCCATCAATCAGTATCCTTCCTCCCTGTGGCTCTATAAACCTTGGAATCAAATCCATCAAAGTTGACTTACCTCCCCCTGACGGACCAACCAGGGCAACTGTCTTACCTTTCGGTATTTTTAAATTAATATTGTTGAGCACTTTCCTTCCAGGATAATCAAAATCCACATTCTCAAGGCTTAAGGCTTCTTGAAATTCTTTCAATTCTTTGGCATCCTGGGCATCAGTGATCTCAGGCTTCTCGTCAATCAAGGCTAACACCCTCTCCCCCGCTGCTATCCCGGAATGAACTGTACTGAAAGAATCCGTAATGGCCTTTGCAGGACGCATTACTTGAGAAAATATGGCGATGTAGGCGATAAATTCTGATGGACTAAGTTCGGAACGGTTGTCAATTATCAATGAACCTCCATATAGCACAATAATCGCAACCATAGTCACTCCCATGAACTCCGACACAGGTGAAGCTAACTGCTGCCTCTTCACCATTTTACGACTCAAGTTGGAGTACTTTTCATTTTCCCAATTAAACTTGTTCTTAATGTTTTCTGTAGCATTAAAAGCCTTGATGATTTTAATGCCGGAAAGCGCCTCATCCAAATAGCTGATCATCACACCATACAGATGCTGGGCTTCCGAAGCCTGCTTCTTCAGCCTTTTCACAATCCTAGCTATTACAAATCCCGATATTGGAATAATCAAAAGTGAAAAAATGGTTAGCTTGAAGGAAATGGCAAAAAGCATAAAGATATAAGCCAACAACTGTAACGGTTCTTTGAAAATCACCTGCAATGTCCCGGTCACGCTAAACTGAACGACTTGCACATCAGACGCAATTTTAGAAATAATATCACCTTTTCGCTGGTTACTGAAATAGCCGACATGCATATCCATAACGTTGTCAAAAACCTTTTTACGCATGTTCAACAGGGTATGGATCCGTAGATTTTCCATCACCCGTTGGGAAAGGTACCTGAACACGTTGCTGAATAAAACTGAAATGACGATGACCGCACAGACAACCTTCAAGGCACCATAAGGTCCAAACTGTTCATTAGCAAGATGCGCGTAATAGTTGAGGTACCCCACTGGATCGGTCCAGCTTTCGGGCTGTCGGGCCGGAGCGGCATCCTTACTCGCAAAGAGCGTATTCAGCAAAGGGGCCAACAAAGCAAGGTTCAGCGTATTGAAGATTACCCCAAGCAAGGTGAAAATCAGATAGGGAATCGCGAATTTTTCAATCGGCTTGGCAAAGGAAAGTAATCGGAAGTATGTTTTCATTCTATATCTTTACAGGATGTACCTGAGACGTACCTGGTCATTGAAGTCCGCAAAATTACTAAATCTATAACGATTCAGGCTAAGAATCCTTTTGAAAATCGAAAACTAATGCCCCTTTTGTGGGTTTCCCCTTACAACACCCAATAATCACCCCCACTTTGAATGGGCAAAAAGTCATGAGTAAATCCCTGGTATCCTTCAGTTTTTTCAATTTCCCCCTTACCCAAAAATGGTGGGCACTCCGTCAAATGCAGCATTCCGACCTTGAAATTCCCGGTGCAAGCTTTGCCAAGCTTCTGGGAAGTGGCGGTGGGTCTGGTTTTTCCATCAAACCAGATTTCGGAACCTATGTCATTCTGTGTATCTGGGACTCATTTGAAAAAGCAAAAAGCTGGGAACAATCAGCAACCTTCACAACTTTTGCCTCTAAGAGCCACAGCTACCAAACTCACTGGATGTCCTGCCTGCAATCTTATGGTAGCTGGGAAAAAGGCAATCCCTTTCAAGGTTACGAAATGGCCCATTATGAGGACGGGCCTGTTTTTGCCTTAACTCGGGCGAGCATTGATAAAACCAAGTTGCTATCCTTTTGGAGAAATGTCCCCCTGACGACCAAGGCACTTTATAATTCGCCTGGATTGATATTCGCAAAGGGAATTGGACAGTTCCCTCTAGTGGAACAGGCCACTTTTTCTCAATGGAAAGACTTGGACAGCATGAAGAATTTCGCCTATCAATCAGACCACAAACAGGTGCTCAAAATGGCCAACAATGAGGGCTGGTTTAAGGAAGATCTCTTCGCTAGGTTTGTACCCGTAGATCTCAATAATTTTTTAACTTAGTGAAAAAGTATAAGCACTTCATGAAGTTTTCCACGACAAGACTTGCTCCTACCCCCAGTGGCTACCTGCATATCGGAAATGTGGTCAATTTTCTGACCACAGCTGCTCTTGCAAGGAAGATGGATGCCAAGATTTTGCTGCGGATTGATGACCTTGACCTATCTAGAAAACGTCCGGAGTATGTCAAGGACATTTTTAACACCTTAACTTTTCTAGGAATACCCTATGATGAAGGACCAGCTGACCCTTTGGATTTCGAGCAGAACTGGTCCCAACATAGAAGATTGGAAATGTATCAGGAGGCTTTTGAATCTTTGAAAATAAATAATCTGGTTTTTGCCTGCCAATGTAGCAGAAAGCAGGTCTCGCTGGCCAGTAAAAATGGGCGATACCCTGGAACTTGCCGAAATAAATCGCTGGATAACAATAGAGTATGCAACTGGAGATTTAGGATTGAAGCTTTTACTTCAACTAAAGTGAATCCTATCGCTGGGACAGTAGAAAGTTTACAGCTTTCCAAAAGGATGCAAGATTTTGTAGTTTGGAAAAAAGACGGTTTGCCAGCCTATCAATTAGCTTCTTTGATGGACGACCTTCACTTTGACGTGGACCTGATTGTGCGGGGCAAAGACCTTTCGAGGTCCACTGCAGCTCAGTTGCTCTTAGCTAAAGCATTGAAGAGGCCATCCTTTTTGAATGCCCACTTCCATCATCATTCTCTCATCCTTACCCCTGAAAATAAAAAACTTTCCAAATCTGCCGGAAGTATTTCTATTCATTACATGCGTAGCATAGGATTGGAGCCAGAGGATGTTTATCGGCAGGTTTCTGTGTTGATGGGTTTGGAAAAGGTGGTGACTAATTTTGGAGAGTTTCTGGAAGTGTATTCTTTTAGAAAGTAGTAATCCAGAGGCTCGAGAAACCCACGATATGGCGACAATTGATCAACTACGGCTGATTTCAGAGTCTAATTTTCGGGAAATTCGGTAAGGATACTTAACTGATATAGGGAGGAGTCTGCAAAGGCATTACGCTTATTTAAAAAGTACAATGAAATCTTAGATTTTAGCGAAATACTAACGAACCCATGGGACACCTATGGGACATCCATTGAACATCTATGGATGACCCTAGGGATAAGGTTAACACTTGGTTGGGATATATAAGGGTTGTCTTTGGGAAGTAACAAGTTGATTAACGCGAAGTCGGAGAAATGCACAACTTAAGGAAAAGACCTTCCAGGTTAAAAAAAACCTGAAAGGTCATATTTGCTTTAAGTATCTTGATCCTTCATTTCCTAAAGCCCCGTCTTCTCTAATACCTAGCTGGCGCTCCTTTTTCTGGGGTGGCTTGTAGGATAAACTGGCGGATGTCCTCGTTGGAGGTCTCTAGATCTTCGGCACGCAGGTACATCATGTGACCGCTACGATATCCTTTCCAGTCCATTCTATCCTTTAGCTTACCACTTGGATCCATCTGCCAAAGATTATACTTAGCATTGAAATAATCCGTACCGCCATCATAATAACCAGATTGCACAAGCAAGTGCAGGTATGGGTTTTGCGCCATGGCTGATCTCAGGTTCTCCCCTGTTCTATCTCCGCTTCTATCCCAAGGATGCACAGGGCCAAAAAGATTATAGGTAAGGTCGGTTTCGAACTTCAGAACATTTCTTACATAATGATTCATCGCCGGAGCAAATGCATGATTCCAAGCCGTAAGTGCGGGATCATGATCAGGACGGTCTCCTGTACCCTGACGGTCAATTCCTCTATATCGGCTATCCAATCTCCCAATTGTCAACCCCTCTTCTCTTTTCAATTCTTTCCAGAAGAAATTGGTAGGAACAGCCAGGTTATGTTCTAATATTACCTTTTCACTTAAGCCTGAATAATGAGACATCTTTTTGGCAAGCTCTCTTTTGCGCTCTTCTTCCAAGTAGCCACCTTTCACCATTGCTGGAATTAGTTCGTTTATGGTAAACTCCTCCACTTCTGGCAGGAAGTCATCTAGATCTTGATTTTGAAGATCCGCATCCAGGGCTTCGTGGTACCAAGCTGTGGCAGCATAGTATGGCAGGTAGTTGGCTGCTGCTACTGGACCACTTCTATCTATACCTAATCCTGTTGGCGATACCAAAATCACACCGTTGAAGAACATCCAGTGAGAGTTTTGAAGACGGTTGACCATACCGGCAACACGAGTGGTACCATAACTTTCGCCGATAAGGTACTTCGGGGAGGCCCATCTGTTCTGTCTGGTTACAAAAGTGTTAACCCAGTCGGATAGGTACTCGATGTCAGCATTCACACCGAAAAACTTCTTTCTGTCAGTTTCTTTGTCAACTATACGAGAATAACCAGTATTTACTGGATCTACATATACGATGTCGGCCACATCCAAGATAGAGTGAGGATTAGAGCGGGTACCGTATGGCTGAGTGGGGTTGCCTTCATCATCCATATTGAGAAGCACTGGGCCTGTATAGGCAATGTGCATCCAGATGGAAGCAGATCCAGGTCCACCGTTGAAGGAAATCACCAATGGTCGGGTGGCTTTGTCTGAAACATCGGTCCTCTCATAATAGGTATAAAACAAAGAAGCTATTGGCTTGCCGTCTTCGTTCCAAACAGGCTGGGTACCTGCGGTGGCAGAATAGGGAACCCGCTGGCCTTTGATAGTAATCTCATGGTTGGTGGTATTGGCCGACTCCACCTCGATCTGTCTTTCTTGTGCAAGACTGACAAATTGGACTGAAATCAGCAAACTCAGAATCAGTATAGTTTTTTTCATTTGGGTAAGGATTTGTTTACAAAAAAACCTATCCAGTATCACCGGATAGGTTCCTAATATAAAACATTATGGACAAACTATATCTGAACTTTCTATGAATACCTTTTTTGCCTGATAAACGGATCAGTCTCTAAATGACTTATTCACGTCCAATACCAAAAAATGGACCTCTTTCGGATTTTTCTGCTGGCAGATCTGAAGCAACAGCCCCTCTTTGATTACTGTTAGCTTCATGTGGTCCAAAGGTTCCGTTCCAGGCACTTTGATTTCAGAAAGCAAGTTATAATTCTTATCAATAACCTGTATGGAGAAAGGCCTTCTGGCTAAGCTGTTGCCATTGTCATGATGGTGAGCGACGGTCCTGTAGAATAGTTGACGGTTTTCATCATAGTAAATATTATGATAGAAACCGTTGGGGTTGCTATATTGAATGACGTTTCCAAACTGGTCTTTTTGTGGACGAATTTTGTTATCATTCAGGAATGGGCTTTCCGCTCTACTAGATTTAGCTTTATTATTCTTGAATTTATAAGCTTTTAGCTCAGGGTCTTTCAGGTATGAAATCACCAAGCGCTCTTCTTCTTTGAGTTTAAGAGCGGCAAACTCATATTTTGGGCTAGGCAGATTGCTGGATTTATAGGTGGATTTGGGGTATCCTGCAAATTCTTTTTCTACTTCACCGTTTTCCAGATCATACACCACCATGGCTGGTTTTCCCTTTAGAGTAAATTTCCCATTCTTCTTGTAGGTATGCATGATAGGCAGATAAGCTTTTTGATCCATCACGGCAAAATTGCTCAAATAGTCAGAAATACTGAGAGCATATTCCTCTCCATCCAATTCCTGAGTCACCAGCCAATGTTCCACCATTTTGCCAGAACTGTCGAGCTGTACTAGGTTACCTTTTTGGCTAAGCAGATAAATCTCATTTGGGCTTTCGATGTCAAAAGATGCTGCCGCAAAGCCTGGCAATCCATCTACCACCGGAGCGTTTATGCTTTTAGTATGGGCTTTGGTCCAAAGGTCGAAGATTTCAAAACCTCCTTTTTTACAATCAAAAACATAGAGAAAATCTGCTCCTTTATGATTGGTGACCATTTTCATTCGATACGCTTCAGGAAAATTATCATGGTTTAACACCAAGGTATCACTGATAATATCATAAAAATCGATCACCGGAGTATGCCTTTGCCCCTTTAGTTCGTGAGCGAAAAGGAAGCAGCAATAAAAAGCTAAAAAGGCAACTAAACGAAACATATCCTATTATTAATGTAAAAAAATTTTACCAAATACAAAATCAATAATATAGGATACAATTATTATACCATGACAAATATTAAAGAGTTGAAATATTTATTTTTTTAATGGAAATACTACTATTTCTTCACTCATTCAGTTTAAAAATCAAAAAAATTAACTCAAATACGAAATTCATCCCACTAAAAAATCCTCTAATTACTCTGATTATCTGAGTCTTACATTTCTTGTTCAGACAAAAAAGCCTCCCAAAAAATGTTGGGAGGCCGTAGTGGTTAAACTGAGGTAATTTTATTGTTTGAGCTCCATTTTATCCAAAAAGCTAAATCTTGAGGCATTGCTTATATATTCAGGCACGATATTTTTCATGTGGCTTACCAATGCGATATCTGAATTTTTGTGCAGAAGTACTTTGAATGCCTCTACTTTATTTACAATTGATTCAAAATTCACCTTTTTGACCTTGGCGATCATAATTTTGGGATGGTGGGTTTCAACTACCTTTTCGGAGGTAGTTAAAAGCTCCTCAAAAAGTTTTTCCCCTTGCCGTAGACCTGAAAATTCAATTCCAACATCCTTCCAAAGCTTCTTGCCACTCAACTGAATCATTCTCTTGGCCAGATCTAAAATTTTAATCGGTTCTCCCATATCAAAGACGAATACCTCCCCTCCATTACCCATCACACCTGCCTCAATCACCAGCTGACATGCTTCCGGGATGGTCATAAAGTATCTTGTAATGTCCGGATGGGTCACTGTAACAGGCCCCCCATTTTGAATCTGGCTTTTGAAAAGCGGAATCACAGATCCGTTGGAGCCCAGAACATTTCCAAAACGGGTGGTTACAAAGCGGGTTTTTCTTGAATCATTGGTTTCGGCAATGGCATCATTCAATGCCTGAACGTACATTTCAGCTATTCTTTTGGAAGCCCCCATTACGTTAGTGGGATTCACAGCTTTATCTGTGCTTACCATCACAAATTTTTCAACATGGTTGAGTACGGCCAAGTCGGCAATAGTCCGGGTCCCAAGAATGTTAGATTTTATGGCTTCCTCAGGAAACTCCTCCATCATAGGCACATGCTTGTAAGCTGCCGCATGATAGATAATCTGAGGTCTATACTTACTCATGATCCTCGCCATAGTTTTCCTTTTCCTAATGTCGGCTAGCAATGGCACTAATTCAATTTCAAGTCCCTGTGAATTAACTTCCGTGTGAAGGGAGTAAAGTGGTGATTCGGCCTGGTCTACCAACAATACCTGCTTTGGATTGTATATTTTTAGTTGTCTGACAAGTTCACTTCCTATTGACCCAGCAGCACCGGTAACCATGATCACCTTGCCTTCAATATCTTGCTTCACATGCTCATTGTCAAGACCTATCTCTTCTCTAGATAACAAATCTTCAATCTTGACCTCCCTGATTCCGCTGGAACCCAGAGTACCATTAATCCATTCTTTTACCGGAGGGATGATGGTAGCGTGAATATTGAGTCTCAAACATTCATCGATTATCTGTCTCCTTCGATTGGGGGAAAGATCCTGGACAGAAATTACCAATTCCCGGATTTTATATTTGGTTGCAACCGAGGCAAGAATTTCAAGACCCAAATAAATCTTGGCCCCAGAAAGTACTTTTCCCGCTTTGTGGGGATCATCATCAAGAAAAGCTACAACCCTTTTCTTTACTTGGTTATCATTGGCATACACTTCCTGCGCTAGAACACCAGCCTCCCCTGCTCCAAAAACTGCCACGGGTATAATATCCTTCTTACTGTGTTTGATGAAGCCAAAGAGCTCCTTGATAATCATTCTATAAAACAACAATGTCATCAAAGCCACACCTGAAGCTATCATCAAAACAGCTGAGGACAATATCCACTCATATCCAAGTACATGTACCGCTAAAAAATTGCTTACTGTTGCCAATACCGCAGTGATTAGGATCATTTTTGCCAAAATAACTCCGTCCCTTAAGCTGGTATGCCGGATTATTCCCAAATAACTTTTGCTTAAACCCATAGCAACCCAACCACAGCAGAGGAAGAGCAACAAACCATCAGCAAGAGAATAGGTCTTAAAAGCAGTAAAATCAAAATTGTAGCGTAAGGCAAATCCAATAACAACTGCATAAACCAGAATTAAACTATCAAAAAGTGCTATTGTCCATCTCGGTAAAATACTCACTCGGTTTAAAAATTTCATAGACACGGTGGTTGTATAAAAAATACTTGTTTTTGTATTTCAAATATAAATAAAAAGATTTCATAAAAGTAAGGTTTTAGGCTAAAAATTAGAGAGTTATGCAATTTTTTTCACCAACCTGCGAATGTTATTATTTAAACAATAACCCATAATATACTTATTATCAACACTTTATAACAAATGGTTTATAAAAAATTTATACAAAAAAAAACCCCACCCGAAGGTGAGGTTTACCACTGATTATCAAAAGTTTACTTAATCACAAGCGAGCTATAAGCTCCCATTTTGACCTTTCCATTATCATCCATTTTGCTATCACCATGGCGGTATACTATTTCAAAATCTCCGCTATTTAGCTCGAACTCCACATCTGACTCACCTATGTTATGGAAGACTTTGTAAATCTGTCTGTCATAATGTCTTTCGTAAGCCATCACAGCAGAATCAAACTCATCCTCCATCAATTCCAACGAGCCCAAGGTCAAAACCTCATCATTAGCGCGTAGAGAGGTGACTTCCTTGTAAAAGTTAAACTTACTTGAAGGGTCTTCCTTTTGTATGGCCAAAGGCGTAACGGTTTCATCGGTGCTGAATTTGGGTTCAATCCAGGTTGCGCGTCCGGAATCATTCTCCTTGGCATCCCAAAGGAATGGCTCCCGGATAAGCTCATCAGGCTTTTCACCCAACATTCCAATCTCCTCACCATAATATAAATACGGAGCCCCAGGCATGGTCATCAAAATCGCGATAGCTTGCCTAGCCTTTTCCTCGTTACCCTTTAGGCTGCTCAGTAATCGTGGTTGGTCATGGTTTGAAGAGAATGTAGCATCAATAAAGTCATCGGTGATTTCATTGTAGAAGTCAAGGATCTCCTTTTGTCTTTCGGCCAAAAGCATTCCCTCCTCTTTTTCAAAGGACTCCAAGAGTGTGTAATGAAAATCAAAATTAAACAACGCGGGCAATCCCGGTAAATAAGGGGCTACCACTTCCTTCATATCATAAACCTCACCTACTAAGTAGACGTCTGATTTGATCTTCTCCATTTCTTCCCTGAATTCCACCCAAAAGGCATGGTTGTCTTCGGGTCGGTCATCAGGATAAATATGTTTCGCGGCGTCAAGTCTGAATCCATCAACGCCCATTTCTTCCAGCCAAAAGCGACCGATTTCATAGATCTCTTTCCTTACTTCTGGATTGTCAAAATTCAGATCAGGCATATTGCCAGTGAAAAAGCCATAGTAAAACTCATCCCCTTGTCCTGGATCGTGCCACTGACGAATGTTGTCGCTGTCCAGAGTGGTTTTCTTCTTGTTAATATGATCAGCAATGGTATCCTTACCTGCCCAAACATAGTAGTCCCTATATGGATTTTCAGGGCCTTTTTTAGCTTCCAAAAACCATGGATGCTCGCTGCTTGTATGGTTGATGATCATGTCGATCACTATTCGGATATCCTTTTCATGAGCTTCCTCGATCAATTTTTTGAAGTCCTCTAAAGTCCCGTAGTCAGGGTGGATGTCCTTATAGTCGGTCACATCATACTTGTGATAACTTGGAGAAGGCATAATGGGCATAAACCAAATAGCGTTGGCATTTAAGTCTTTTACGTGGTCCAAATTTTTGGTAACTCCATTAATGTCGCCAATACCGTCACCATCTGTGTCGTAAAAGGACTGTACAAAAATCTCATAGGTAATGCCAGCATGGGGCCAATGGTCTTTTTTACCAACATTCTCAGAAACCACATCTGGGGAAGGTGCACAACCAGCGGTCCAGATCAGGAGAGGTAAAATGAATAAAGAATAGAGTTTACGCATAGGTTTGATTGTTAAAAATATAGTCCACAATCCAGATCAAATTGACCTGGATTGTGGACTATAAATTAATGGAATATATAGTGTTAATTTCTGTCAATACAGTTAAGCATATCAAAAGCCTGCTCGAGTCTTTTTACAAAATTTTCCTCGCCTTTTCTTAACCATGCTCTTGGATCATAGAATTTTTTGTTTGGCTTATCGTCTCCGTCAGGATTACCCAACTGGGTTTGCAGATAGTTTTCATTGGTATGATAGTATTTCAACACACCTTCCCAGAATGCCCATTGCATATCAGTATCAATGTTCATTTTGATCGAACCGTAGCTATTTGCTTCACGGATCTCCTCAACTGATGAACCGGAACCACCATGGAATACAAAGCTTACAGGCTTGCCTGTGGTGCCAAATTTCTCATTGATGAAGTCTTGGCTGTTTTTAAGGATTATCGGCTTAAGGCTGACGTTTCCAGGCTTATAAACCCCGTGAACATTTCCAAAGGCCGCAGCTACTGTAAAGGCATCCCCCACTTTTTTAAGTTCCTCATATGCATGGGCTACCTCTTCAGGCTGAGTGTAAAGCTTGGAGCTGTCTATGTCGGTATTATCTACGCCATCTTCCTCTCCCCCAGTCACGCCGAGTTCGATTTCAATGCCCATTTCGATTTTGACAAACTCTTTGAAGTATTTTACAGAAGTCTCGATGTTTTCCTCTAAAGGCTCTTCGGAAAGATCCAGCATGTGTGAGCTGAAAAGTGGCTTCTTGAAAGCATCATAATAAGCTTTACCTTCATTCAGCATCCCGTCGATCCATGGAAGGAGCTTTTTGGCAGCATGGTCTGTATGAAGCACTACGGGCACACCATAGGCCTCGGCCATTCTGTGTACGTGCATGGCACCTGAAACCGCTCCAGCCACGGATGCCTGCTGCTGATCGTTTGGAAGACCTTTACCAGCGAAAAACTGTGCACCACCATTGGAGAATTGAATCATTACCGGAGAATTCACCTTCTTGGCTGTTTCTAATACTGCGTTCACTGTGCTTGTATTGATCACGTTGACTGCAGGCATGGCAAATTCACTTTCCTTGGCATATGCCAAAAGGTCTTGAAGTTCTTGGCCGTATTTTACTCCTGGTTTAAATTTCATAGGTCTTGTTTAGTTTAAAAGTTAAATTTCTTCAAATCCCTTTTGGCCGGCAAGCCTAAGGGAGGGTTATTCAAAGATAAAAACAAGGAGTTTAAAATCACTGAAAACAAGAATTTATTTGAAAAATGTCCCTATTAAAGGCAATTATAAAATTTGATGACCAAAACCGGAACATTATGGTCTACGCTGGTAAATAACACCAAATTGACTGATCCGAAGAAAATCCCCCTAAAATCAGTGAAACTCAATGAAAACAATTTTCTTCCTTAAAATCAAGGTCTTAAAGCCACATGGAACGGGTGGTAGAAAAAATTTTATTTAATTTTTTAAAACTATTTGTTGGTGATTTAAAAAATCTAAACTACATTTCCCACAGGTAATATTTTAACTAACATAACCAAAAACAAAAATGAGTAGATTTGAAGAAGTTAAAAATTTGATCTCAGGTCTGGAAGATGACTTCCAAAAGTTCTATGAAAAAGGCAACAAGGCTGCCGGGACCAGAGTAAGAAACGGTATGAACGAAGCTAAGAAGCTTGCTCAGGAAATCCGTAAAGAGGTCACTGAACTCAAAAACTCAGGAAAATAATTCCAATCCTATAGGAGTATACAACCCCGGTCTTAACTGATCGGGGTTGTTTTTTATCTGCCAAAATGTTTCTGTATCCTTACAGCATTTAAAATTGCCAGCAGAGCCACCCCCACATCGGCAAAAACCGCCTCCCAAAGGGAAGCCATTCCCATTCCTCCCAAAACCATTACTAGTGCTTTTACCCCAAATGCCAAGCCTATATTTTGCCAAACGATCTGTCTTGTCTTTCTTCCAATTTTAATTGCCAGAGGAATTTTGATCAATTTATCGTCTTGCAAAACCACATCGGCGATTTCTATAGCCGCATCGGACCCCATTCCTCCCATGGCAATCCCTACGTCAGCTAAAGCTAGTGCCGGTGCATCATTGATCCCATCGCCCACAAATGCCAATTTGGAAGTTTTGCTTTTCAATTCTTCCAGTTTCCGTAGCTTGTCCTCTGGAAGCAGTTCACCAAAGTAACCGTTTAATCCCAGCTCTTTGGCCACCGAATCAACAACCATCTTTCGGTCGCCTGACAGCATCAGCAGATTTTTTATACCTAGATCCTTTAACTGGGAGATCATAGAAGTTGCCTCTGACTTGATTTTATCCTCCAGTGAAACATAACCTCTAAACTCTCCACCATAAGCAATGGCGATAAGAGTTGACTGATGATCTTGAAGCTCTTTTGGGTATTGTATATTATGTTTATCGAGCAAAGCTAGATTTCCGACGAATAGTGTTTCATTCTCCGTACTTGCTGTAAGCCCCATTCCAGCATGTTCCCTCACGTTTAGTAGATCTACAGTCGAGTCACCCTGTCCAAAATGCGCAACAATAGCCTGGGCAACCGGGTGGTTGGATGTCTTCTCCAAGGCCACTACTCTATTCAAAAGAGCTATATCGGTATCTCCAAAGCTTTTCGGAAAGACATCAGATACCTTCAGCCGGGCTTCTGTCAAAGTGCCTGTCTTATCAAAAACCACAGTTTCCACCTTGGCCAAAACGTCAAGATAATTGGCTCCTTTGAACAATATGCCATTTTGGGCTCCAGCTCCCAGTCCGCCGAAATACCCCAAAGGAATGGAGATCACCAGGGCACATGGGCAGGAAATCACAAGAAAAACAAGAGATCTGTAAAGCCAATCCTGAAAGACATATTCAGAAACAAATAAAATCGGAAACAGCAATAACCCAAGCGCCAATAAGACAACAATCGGGGTATAAATCTTGGCAAACTTGCTTATAAACTTTTGAGTGGTTGCCTTGCGTGAGCCCGCTTCCTCCACTAAATAAAGAATCCTGGACAAGGTGCTATCTTCAAAACGGGAGGAAACTTTCAGTTCGACAAGGCTGCTCAGGTTTATCATACCTGATAACACTTTGCTACCTTGGTCAAATACCCGCGGGAGGGATTCACCAGTCAAGGCAGCAGTATTAAACTCAGCCGGGCCAGATTGCAGTTCGCCGTCAAGCACCACCTTTTCACCGGCTTTTACCTGGATAGTCTCACCTACTCGTACTTGTTTGGGGTCAACTGCTGTAAATACCCCGTTTCTTTTGACAAAAGCCGTGTCAGGACGCGCATCGATTAGGTCTTTGATGCTGTTCTTGGATCTTCTTACCGCCAGGGCCTGCACATGTTCACCAATGGTATAAAATAGCATGACAGCAACTCCCTCAGCGTACTCACCAAGATAGAAAGCGCCAAAGGTAGCAATGGTCATCAAGAAAAACTCGTTGAAGATGGAGCCCTTCACCAAACTTCTTGCAGCAGGACCAATCACTTCATAAGCCACCAGCCCATAGGCCAACACATACCATAAAAATCTAAAAGGACCTTCAAACCAGTTCACTTCAGTAAAATCGAAGCCGATTCCCAAAGCCAGAAGCACAAAACTCAAGGCAGCCTTCCAGTATACTTTCCAGTCAAACCTGGAAGGGGCAGGTTCATGTGTACTGCAGGCATGGGCATCACAGCCACAACCCTCCGAATCAAGGAAAGAGGTGTGTTCAGGTTGAACTTTACTTTCATTGCTTTCTAGAATATCTGACGGGTTTTGATCTTTCATTGAGTTTTTGAGCACTTTTAGGAAAGTTAGGCAAATAGTGCATGCACGGCAATTGCAAAAGCAACATCAAGCTCTTAACAAAGCGCGGACTATAAATATTCCAATATATATTTAAAAACGGAAAGCGTGGCCCAAGTATCCCTACTTTGATACTGTTTTGGCACTACTTTGATCCCACTGGGATCTTCTAAAAATTGGAATTACTTGGCAAAAATCTTTTTATCTTTATTAACGTATTGATTAAGAGACCAATGTTCTCTTAATCACTTATGCGCAAATTAAACTTTCTTATAACCCTACTTTCCATTCTCATCACCTCCAATCTGACTGCTCAGGAGCTTACCCAAAAGCTGGAGGAAAACCTGAAGATCTACAGGGAAAGTTTCAATCCGGAAAAAGTCTATCTCCAGCTGGATAAGCCCCATTATATGGGGGGAGAAATAGTTTGGCTGAAAGCATATGTCCTACAGTCTTCAAGTCTTAAGGCTACAGAGAGAAGCGGAGTTTTATATGTGGACCTTATTGATCATGCTGGGGATTTGGTGGAAAAATTAACCTTACCTATTTCAGAAGGTGAAGCATATGGGGACATTTCTCTTTCGGATGATTTGCAGGCAGGAAATTACAAAATCACAGCTTACACCCGATGGATGCGGAATTTTGGAGAAGAAACCTTTTTCCAAAAGGAAATTCAAATCCTTGATGAAGACAGTGATGTTGAGCAATTGGAGCAAAAGGCTAGACCGGTACAACCCCAAAAGCAAACTGCAGGTGGTTTACAAATTGAAATTGATGGGAAAAACATAAATGTTTCAATTGAGAATATTGACACAGAAGATGTAACACTTCTTGTCATATCAAGTGACAAGGTGGTATATAGAAAAGCCATAACTGAAGAAGAACCTATACGCATACCCAAGGAGGAATTCAATAATGGGATTGCCAAATTCAGCCTTATTGATCTAGAGGGAGAGCAAGTCACAGAGAAATTGTTTTTTATCGAGAAAGAGCAAACTGTTTCACTTTCAGCGGAAACCGATAAAGAGTCCTATTCATCCCGAGAGGAAGTTCAGCTTTCATTAGATGCCTTGGGCTTGGAAGAAGGCGCTTTGGCAAAAGTTTCACTTGCTGTAACAGTCGATAATTTTGTCCCCTATATTCCAGACCAGGAAAATATCCTCAGCTATCTTTATTTGAGCTCAGAGTTAAAAAACCCACTACCCAATGCTGGTAATTATTTCAGCTCTTCCGAAACAGATAGACAGGATGCCCTTCAGGAATTGCTTCAAGACCAAAGCCTGAAAAGGTATGATTGGGAGGAAATAATTAGCGGTAAATTTCCACAAATTAGATACGGAAACGAACAGGAAATCAATATCAGGGGCAATTTGGTAAAAAACGGAAAACCTGTAGAAAACGGAGAGGCTTTATTGTGGTTAAAAGACCGCTTCCAAACCTTTGTAAGTACCAATACGGATGAAGATGGAGAATTTGCCTTTCGAGGTTTTTACTATGCAGGAGAGATCCCAGTCGTGATCCAAGGTTCTGACCATAGAGGCAGGCGTGAACAAGTCGAAGTCATAATGACTGAAGATGAATATAAACCATCCATCCTTGATACTCGGATTAGGCTCCAGAGTAAGCCGCCAAAAAACTACACCCGAACCGTAATGGACCAGTTTCGCCGTACAGAGGCAGAAATTGGGGCTATGGAACTCGGGGAATTGCTTTTAGATGAAATTGTAGTAGAAGGGAGGTCTGAGATCCATAAGCCTTTCAGGCTTCATACCCAGCCCGATATGGTATTGTTTCGCAAACAGCTTCCCGTCGCTCCATCGGGTAATATCTTAGAAAGCCTACAGGGAAGGGTTGCTGGGCTTCGAATCATCCGAAGGGGCATGAATGAATTTACGGCCACGATCAGAGGCCAGGGTACTCCTATGTATTTGCTCGATGGCATGCCTATTCCTGAAAGCACCCTTCAGATGATCAATCCTTTTGATATCAGCAGAGTGGAAATAATCAGACGCCCCTCTGCTGCGGGAATCTATGGAGGCCGGGGTGGCGGAGGGGTAATCGCGATGTTTACCGATATCGGTTATGAGGAGGAAATTGATATAGAAGGGGGAAAACACATCGTGGTACATCAGGCCCAGGGTTTTTCCAGAACTCGGAATTTCTATTCCCCCACCCATGAGGACATGGATTATTATGACTTACCCGATCTTCGTAGCACCATCTACTGGAATCCCAGCATACATTTGAAAAATGAGGAAAGAAAAACCTTAAACTTCTATACCTCGGATGCCCCGGGTACCTATAGGGTAATAATTGAAGGTGTATCGGAGGATGGTGAGGTTTTGAGAGAAGTAGTGACTTTTGAGGTAGGAAATTGAGCACTGGGCAAAACAAAATCCCCTATCAGGTGGGCAAAAATCAATTTTACAAAAAGAATCATTTGATAAGCTTAAGTATTTTTTTTCTAAATACCTGCTTCACAATCAGGGTTTCGTCAACATTTGCCCGGTTCCATCTGCCATTCACGGAGTTTTGTTTGATACCCAATATCTGGCCAATTTCTTCCTGAGTGATCTTTGGGTTTTCCAATACCAGTCCTATGAGCTTTGCTGAAGACACTGTCCATTTATCCATAAAAAGTGAGGCTAGCTTTAGAAATAGATTTACATCCTGGTCAAAATCCTCCCTCCTAGTTTGAATTCCCAGCATGATTTTTTCCTTTTTCAGTTTTTCAAACTTTTCGCCACCCATCACAAATGCCTCGCCGTTGCTTTCAGAAATGCGTTCCCCTGAGAAAGTCTTCTCACCTACTCCTATCGCCATACGCACATCCAGATTTACCTCTGTGGCCACTTCAATAGATTTGATCAAAGCTTTGATCTCCAGGGCTGCTTGTAGGACATCCTCAGCCTTTGCAATTTCTAGCCGAAAAAAGTCTCCCCACAGGATTTCCCAGGCTTGAGGTGATTTCCCCCATTTATTTAACTGTTGCTTCAAGGGATAAAGCCAAGTTTCAGGTTCTCCTATATCTCTGGAATTGGCAATATCTCCTTTTATTACTGCTATCCTTTTACTTTATTTAAAATTAATTATCGCTTAATTAAATGATAATTCAAAATATCATCCAAATAGACGATAATATATAAGTATCGCTTGATTAGACGATAATTACAAATGGAACCCTCAGCGATAGACTTCCGTTTTGCTAGGGAAACCTAATTTACTTGTTGATTTGAAAAATACTTTTCCAATATCCGTTCTTGACCTGGCCATATTAAAAGAGGGCTTCGATGCCAGAGATGCTTATGAAAGAAGCTTGGACCTGGCAAGGAATGTCGAAAAATGGGGATTCTCACGCTTTTGGCTTGCCGAGCATCATAACATGCCCTACGTGGGGAGCTCCTCACCTACTCTTTTGATGGGCTATATCGCTCAAGGAACCAAGTCTATACGTGTAGGTTCAGGAGGCATCATGTTACCTAATCACAGTCCCCTCATTGTAGCAGAGCAAATAGGTGTATTGGAAACCTTATACCCGGGTCGGATTGACCTTGGCCTTGGCCGAGCACCAGGTACAGATCAAAAAACAGCCGCTGTCCTACGTCGAGGAAGAGTAGAGACCGTTCAAGAATTCCCAAAGGATCTGGTTGAACTTCAACAGTATTTTTCCAAATCCAATTTCGATAAAACAGTCAGAGCATTTCCCGCCGAGGGTTTGGATATCCCATTCTATATTCTAGGGTCGAGCATGAGCAGTGCAGCACTAGCGGCTGAGCGAGGGCTTCCATACGTGTTTGCAAGTCATTTTGCACCTACATATTTTCTCCAGGCAATCAGATACTATAAGGCCAACTTTAGGCCTTCTTCAAAAGGCCAGAAGCCTTACATAATTTCTTGTGTCAATGTAATTGCATCGGATAGCGATGAAAAGGCACAGAGATTAGCCACTTCATTTTACCAGATGGCCTTGGGAATTGTAAGAAGTAAATCCTACCCACTACGTCCCCCTGTGAAGAGCATGCAGGGTATTTGGTCCCCTGCAGAAGCTGCGGCCATTCAGAATATGATGGCTTGCACTTTTATAGGAACAAAAGAAAGCATACAGCAGGAGTTAGAGGATTTCATCCAAGAGACTCAAGTAGATGAGATTATGGTGACCACCAACATCTATGACCATGAGGACCGGTTGAGGTCGTTTGAGCTGACTGCAGAAATATTTCAAAAAATAAAAATAACCGCAGAACTTGTCCCGAGAGCAAAGTGAATCGGGAGGTGTAGAGCCACAGAGAAAAGAATTCATTACTCAGGCTCTTCCGATTCTGCGGTTATTTAATCTTACTCTTTTACAAATCTCTTCCTAACGATATTGCCACTGTTATACATCTCGAGGACGTACACACCTGGCTTGATAGATTGTAGGCCTAGATTCACAAATTCAACCTCTATGGTGCCTTCCTGTAGCATCTTTCCGGTTACGTCCATGATTCGGTAGTTGGCTTGTCCAAATCCTTGAGGCAATTCAACATTAAGGGAATGGGAAGCAGGCACTGGGTACATTTTCAAGCCTTCCATGCTTGGCTTTTCCTCCACACTCACACTCAGAATCGGGTCGTTGAAGAGAATTTCTTCCTCAGGCTTTTCCAAAGGCACACTTGTGAAAATATGGAATTGATTTGGAGCAAAATCCAAACGGTAGATGCTTCCACCAACCGAAATTTGCTCCCCGGAAAGGTAATCATACCATGTGCCTGATGAAGGGAAATTCACTGATGCATTTTCAGCATCTGCCAAAGCAAAATTACCGACCACAAAGACATTCATATCACCATGTTTCAAGGAAATGGTCTTAATCGAACCGTTAAGACTTAGGTTTACCTCTTCGGGTCTATTGAAAACCTCATGCTCTTCTTTTAAGCCGATCATGGCCCTATAAAGATAATATAGCCTTAATCGATCATCATCGTCCAAGTATTCCCATTTGGTAGGTTTAATCCCCAGCCTATCATCGTTCAACTCAACATCATAACCGAATTCTCCGAATTGCCAGATCATCTTAGGCCCTGGAATGGCGAAATAAAATGCGGTAAGCAACTGCTTCCTGTTGACGGCATGGGTCAGGTTTCGAAGGTTAACCGGTGAGGTAGCGCCACGGGTCAGGGTTTCGAACATGACTCTCTCCTCGTCATGGCTTTCCATATAGGCCACTAGGTGATTTTTAGTCCAGTTACGGGTTCGGTAGTAGGCGTTGTTAAAATTCCTATTTAGACCTCTACCTATATCTCGGAAAGTATAGTTCATATTACCCCAAAGCATCATGCCGTAATCGGCGAGGATAGTTTCCTCGGAATTGTCCGCAAAGTGCTCCAAGATCACATAGGCATCCGGGTGGTTGGCTTTGATACGGTCGTAAATATGCTTCCAGATTTCAATTCGAGACTCATCTAACTGCGACCAAAGTTCCACATTGTCACCTGAATTGACCTGAGTAAAACCTTTGCTCAAGTCAAATCTGTACCCATCAAATTTGTATTCAGTAAGCCAGTAATTATTAACAGAGTCGACGAATTCCTGTGTATAGGGGCTCTCATGGTTGAAATCGTAACCAACATTGAATGGGTGTCTTGCCACTCTGTTGAGCCAAGGATTATCCTCCGTTGGAGCTCCATAGTCCCCGTCATTGTAAAGTCTCACAAATGGCGATTGGCCAAAGGCATGGTTAAGTACCATATCCAGCAATACTACCATACCCCTTTTATGCGCCTCATCAATAAGTTCTTTCAGATCGTTTTTGGTGCCATAAAATTTATCAGGAGCAAAGAAGAAGGAAGGGTTATACCCCCAGGAAAGGTTACCCTCAAATTCCTTAATCGGCAAAAGTTCAATTGCATTGATGCCCAAATCCTGCAGGTAATCCAACCTTTCGGTTACCGCCTTGTAAGTACGGCGATCATCAAAATCCCTAACCAGCAATTCATAAATCACCAATTCTTCCGGCTCGGGCTTATTGTAATTTAAGTGTTGCCATTCATAGGGCTGCTGTGCGGTTTGGAAGTAAGTCGCCTGAAATTCTGTTTTTCCATCTGGGAAAGGTAGCAGGCCCGGATATCGGTCCTGGTCAATTAACTCTTGATCATGGAAAGGGTCGGAAGTTTTATCGGCATAAGGATCACCAATCCTAATCTCCCCATCCACTAGATATTGGAAAATGTATTCACGACCTGGCTCGACATCGGTGAGCGTAAACCAGAACATCTCTCCATCAGGGGTCATGGTCATCTGAAAATCCGGATTTGTCTGCCAGTCATTGAAATCCCCAATCAGGAAGGCGTTTTTCTTCCCAGGAGCTTCCAATACAAAAGTCACCTCAGTATCTGAATCATAATTTATCCCTTTTCGGGCACCTACTGGAAGATCTCCTCGCGGACTTTCGTCCACTACGGCTATTCTTATGCTTCTTTCGGCAGTCTCCCCACCAGATACGGCCTTGGCCACAACCTCAAAGTTTCCAGCTTCTGTGGCAATAAAGGTATAGTCCACGTTTGAAGCGTTATCAGCGGAGGCCACAACCGTTCCATTGATCTCCAATGTTAGATCACCTTCATCAGATGTAGAGAATGAAATGTTTTGGTTATCCCCAATTTCCAGCAAAACAGAAGATCGGATAGGCTCATTAAACTGCAAGTCAAAACCCTGGCTTAAGTTAATGAAAAAATCCTGATTTGTTTCAGTCTTTCCTTCCTGCGAACCATCTACATTACGAAACACCAAACCCAATCTATAGATTGTCTGATCTTCAGAGGGATTAAACAGTTCATTTGGAGTCAGATCATATTCCCATACATCGCCTTCGACCCTGGTCATTTTGGCCTCATCTATATCTTGTCCCCAATCAAATGGGACAATTTCCCAAGCTGTAGAATTGGCTCCGGCAATGACGGCGCCGATATGTATATATACCTGTTCAACGCCCTGTAATCCGGAGGCACCTTGAGTGGCATCATACCGGATGGTCATCGGGGCATTTGCCCTCGGGAATTCTGGGTCAGTAGTGATTTGGGCTTTCCCGCACAAAGGCAGAAGTATACATGCCCAAAATATTAGTAAAGTAAAAGTTGCTTTCATAGGCAGTAGTAAAGCTTTATAAAAAAGAAAGCTACCGGACACATACCCGGTAGCTTTCTATATAGTTTGAATTGTTAATTCTTCACAACAGTGTAGCTAATCTCACCAGGAACCTTCCAGTCCATTGTTATGGTATAGTTACCTGCTTCTTCTACAGGAATGTTAGGTCCCCCAGCTTCAAGTACTCCCCCTTCTGGGCTGCTAGCACCATAATTATGATCCCAGTTGTTATCAGCCCTGAACTTCATCTCGCCTGCCTCTAGGTCAGTAGTGATAGTCAGTACGTTTTCATCTGCATCAAAGTCTAGCGGAGTATCTGCATCCCATCCACCTGGAGTGGCATCCCCTACGATACCCCAAACTTGACGGTCCCCAATCTCATAGGTCTCATCGTTTAAGTTGATGGTAAGCTTAAATGTTCCGAATGGTTCCGATAAAACAAAATTCGGTCCATCCCAGATTAAGCCACCATTCTCGCCGCCCCAATTGAAGCCCCAGTCAGGCTGCTCGGCAACTTTAAACTCCCCGGAGCCACTTAGCATATGAACATAACCTTCATAAACATCATCACCTTCTACTGAATATATAACCGTATTCTCATTCTCAATATTCCAGCCTTGATAATCACCCGGCACGTACATTCTTGGGAAAGTAAGCGCGGCAAGATAAGGAGTTACCACCATAGGAATAGGAGCTGAATAATTGGCAGGAACAGCAGAACCAACAGATGATCTTACCCTAATCTCTATCTCAGCCTCTTCTTCAGGTGCGAGTCCTTTAGTAACAAGTTTTTGGTTAAACTCTGCATAAGACACCTCTACAGATGTACCATTTGAGCTTCCGACTTCAGTTGGACTGGCAAAGTCATTACCTACCAAATCCATTTGAACCATATAAGTAACCGCAGCCGAATAACCAAAGTCAGCTGGTTCATAATTAAAGGCTATTCGCTCTCCAGCATCCTCTTCCGTAAGAACAAAAGCTTGCCCACTTGAGGGACTAGTAAGTGTAGCAGCTTCTGGATTTTCGCTTATCCTGACTTGCTCCATTTCCTCAGTACAAGCCCAGGCAAATGCCAAAGCGAGTACTGCAAAGAATAATTTATAATAAGTTTTCATATTACGTCTGATTTTGAATTAATAACCGTCGTTTTGTCTCAAAGAAGGATTAGCGATCAAATCTGCCTGAGGTAGCGGGTACAGGTTTCTAGAGGCTGGAGTGCTGGCGCCGTTAAATGCTCCACCTTTCCATTGCCACACATATTCACCGCCTGAGTATCTTCCGTATCTAATCAAGTCAGTTCTTCTGTGAGCTTCCCACTTTAACTCTCTGGCTCTTTCATCAATGATGAAGTCTAGGTTTAGATCACCGTTAGTGATATTTCCACTGGCATCACCATAAGCTCTTTCTCTCAGTTCGTTGATATAAGCCAGAGCTTGTGCCTGACTTCCACCAGAACCGCCTCTCAATACAGCCTCAGCATACATCAAGTAGGCATCTGCAAGTCTGAACAATGGGAAATCAACACTTACGTGATCATTGACTGGACCATCAGGCCTTCCATCGGTTGTACTCAATACATTACGGAATTTAATTACACCAAAACCATCCTGGAATGTAGAAACGCTTTCAATATCAATCTGGTGCCCATCAGTGTAAAACCATCCTCTTGCATCCGGCTCACCGTTTGTACCAGGATATAGGTTTACTACTTCTGGTCTAGCTCTCAAACCTTGCCATCCACCAGGAACACCAAAATTAATTCCGCTCCATTCACCGCCTATGGCCGCATTCACTAGGAAGGTAGCACCCCCCCAAGCCATTGTACTGACCTGATCAAATGCGATTGGGAAAATGATCTCCGGAGAATTATCATTGTCTGCCAAGAAAAGATGGTTGTAGTTTGGTTCCAAAGAGTAACCCGCACCTATTACTTCATTCAATTGAGCAAGAGCTTCAGTGTATCTAGCTTCGCCTATGTACACTTCCGCATTTAGGTAAAGTTTTGACAAAAGCATTCGTGCGGCAGCCTGATCAGCTCTTGCATACTCATTTTGACCAGCAGGAACCATCTGAGGAATGATGTCAATCAATTCACTTTCAATATAAGTAAATAGGTCTCTTCTCTCAATTTGCTCTGGAAAGAATGAACCTACTACATCGGCTTCAGTTACAAATGGAACATTTCCATAAAGGTCCAAAGCATGGTAGTAAGAAAGGGCACGTAAAAATCTTGCTTCAGTTCTATAACCTCTAGCGGTATTTTGATTGGCTTCCGAAATACCTCGAGATGCCATATTCTCGTCACTCAATTCACGAATAAATTCATTGGCCAATGTGATTTGATAAAATATTCTGTAGTACATAGCGGCGATAAAACCGTTGTCAGCTGAATAAGTCATGGTATTCAAGGTTGGAAGTCCCTCATCATTCCAAGCGATGATTGCCTCATCAGTTGGTAATGTTTGAAGTTTCCAGTAAGCACGAAGGTAGGTAGAAGCTCCCTCATCCTGACCACCGATATCACCCCTACCATCTGGACCGGATTGACCAGATACTGCCAGCCCACCATACATTTTGGCCAGCACTTGTACATAATTTTCGTAATCGTCATATACCTGTATGGAGGTAAGCTCATTAAAGGGCTCCAAGTCCAAGTCGGTACAGGAGGTGAAAGAGAAGAATGTTCCCATCACCAAGGCCATTATTTTTAGAAGTTGTTTTTTCATCTTATCAATATTTTTTTCAATCAAAGAGTCAGACTCTTTCATTGGTTGAGTCCATTAAAATCCAAAGTTTACACCGAAGGAATAAATTCTTGGGAACGGGTAGAAGTTGTTATCTATACCACCTGGAATTTCAGGATCGATCCCTGAGTAGCTGGTGATCAAGAAGGCGTTCTGTACCGTTGCGTTTGCTCTTAAATTGATATTGGAGTTGAAAATATTACCGAAGTTATATCCCAAGCTAATATTCTCCATTCTCACGAAAGTAGCGTCCTCAAGGTAATAATCAGACCTTAGTCTATAATTCTGGAAACCTGTTTCTAGGATATCACCGGTTATATTATTCAAATAACCTGGGAATCTTAAACCTTGATAAGCACCATTGGCCGCACGGATGTTGTTATAGGCCATGTTTCCTGTATTTCCTCTCAATACAAAGCTGAAGTCCCAATCTCTATAGCGAAGTTGAGAATTGAAACCGAAGAAGTATTGAGCATCAGGGAAGCCTCTTCTGTAAAGATCCTGCTCATTGATAATTCCGTCATTGTTCCTGTCCACATATACGTTTTCGATTGGTCTACCATCTTGGTTATATACCTGCTGCCATACGTAGAATGAGTTAGGCTGGAAACCTACGGTGTGCACCTGAATAGTGTTACCTGTACCACCTGAAATCTCACCTACCAAAATACCAACAGCATCTTCAGCTACATTACTTAGGCTTAAGATATTGTTCCTATTGTAAGTAAAGTTTGCTCCTATTGTCCAATCGAGCTCGTTAGTTCTGACAATGTTGTAATTGATCGCTGCCTCAACACCATAGTTTTCAATATTGCCTACGTTGGTGAAGAGTTGGTTGGTAAGATTAGTACCTGCTGGAACTGGAATTACAGCTAATAGATCGTTAGTCCTTTTGTAGTAGTAATCCAAAGAACCAAACACTTTCCCATTTAGGAATTCATAATCCACACCTGCATTCCAGGTTACGGTTTCTTCCCATTTGATGTTTCTATCATAACCTTCAGGTCTCAATGTATTATAAAGGGTGTTTCCGAATCTATATCTGGCTGCATTATCAGACACTGTATACCTTGGAAGGTATGGGAAGAAAGATCCTATATCCTGTTGTCCAGTCATACCCCAACCTAATCTCAATTTGAAATCAGTAAGGGTATTATTGTCCGCCAAGAAACCTTCTTCGCTAATTCTCCAAGCTGCGGCCAAAGAGGGGAATACACCCCATCTGTTTTCAGGACTGAATCTTGAAGAGCCATCTGTTCTAATAGTTGCGGTCAACAAGTACTTATCCATCAAGTTGTAGTTCGCTCTTCCGAAGAAAGAGATCAATCTGTATTGAGGTCTGGTTTCGACTCCAGCTGGGGTCAATTCAGTACCTTCCTCATTTACTGTTGGGAATTGTGGATTTTCCCAATAGAAATCCTGCCAGGAGTAACCACCCGTAACATCAATTCTGCCCGCATTGCCAAAGTCTCTGACATAGTTTAAATAGAAATCCGCTAATAAGTTTCTGTTGTTTTGTGCGTAAGGGGAAATTTCACCTCCCTGATTAAATCCAGAAGCCGAAGTTGAAGGAATAATCACAGTACCTTCACCTCTACTTACATCATAACCTAAATTCAAGTTAGCTCTCAAGCCTTCAACGAATGGAATGGAGTAATCCAGCTGAAGATTACCAATACTTCTTTGTACCTCACTTCTATCATTTCTTTGCTCAAGCAAACCTACTGGGTTTCTAGGAGCCAAAAGCTGAGGACTTCCATCTGCGTTTCTCCACTCCCAGAATCCACCAAGACCTTCCGGATCGTAGATTGGTTGGGTAGGATCAAATACGGCTGCGGCACCGATAGCTCCTTGATCAGCAAATCTATTCCTGGTCAAGGCTCCTCTAACGTTAAAGTTTACCTTTAATTGATCATTGAATAAAGTCGGGGTCAAGGAAAGACCAGCAGTGGTTCTATTCATGTGATCAGTTTTCAACACACCGTTTTGATCTAAGTAACCTACCGAAATTCTATAAGGAACGTTATTGAAAGAACCGGAGATGCTGGCATTATTATCAAAAGAGATAGCGTCTCTGTAGATTGCATCCTGCCAGTTGGTGTTTGCATCACCCATCAAAGCCTGTTGTGCAGGTGTAGCTTGCTCTGCAGCGATTTGACGAAATTGATCTGGGTTTAAAACATCAACAGTATTCATCACCTGTGACACAGACATCAGTGAGCTTACATTTACGCTCAAGTCCTGTCCTTTTTTACCCTTACGAGTGGTGATCAAAATCACACCGTTAGAAGCTCTTGAACCATAAATAGCGGTAGCAGAGGCATCTTTCAGGATATCGAAGGTTTCAATATCATTAGGGTTCAAAAAGTTTAGTGGGTTAGCTGATCCCGCAATTGAGGAGTTGTCCAAAGGCACCCCATCGATTACTATAAGTGGATCATTGGAAGCGTTAAGGGAAGAACCACCACGGATTCTGATCCTAGCACCTGCACCAGGCTGACCACTGTTTGGCGTGATATTTACACCAGCGATTTTACCGGTAATTAGCTGCTCCGGGTTTGTCACTTGACCAACGTTGAAATCACCTCTTGTCACAGAACCTACAGAACCTGTAAGGTCAGCTTTTCTTTGGGTACCGTAACCGATCACAACTACCTCATCCAGCTGTTTGGTGTCACCTTCTAATTGTACATCTATTCTAGACTGGTTACCAGCAACTACCTCTTTAGCTGTATAACCTATAAAAGAATAAACAAGAACTTCTTCATTGGATCGTACAACTAATGAATAGTTGCCATCGATGTCGGTCGTAGTACCACGGGTGGTACCCTTGATACTTACATTGACAAAAGGTAATTCCTCCCCTGAGTTGAGGTCTGTTACCTGACCTGTCACTGTCCTTTCTTGCGCCATCAACTCTTGACAACAAATGAAGGACAGTAATACGACCGTGAGCTTAAATACGGTAAAAACTTTTCGCATAACTGTTTTATTTTGGATTTATTTAATTAGTACAAGGCTAAAATTCTTTAAATATTCCAATTCCAATGCTCATTAGAAGCTGTTCGGAGGAATTGGAAAATGATATCATTCTTATTCCCTGTGCATATTTTAGGAAATATTAACCAAAAAATAATTCCCTACCAAGGAGCCCCAATAGGTATTTCAAGGTTTTTTTATTGCAAACGAAACCGCAATCGTTTGCATAGATGAAAAAAATTTTAGTACATTATACAAAAACCTGTTTGTGATTGTTAAAATGTTAAATTTCCAACAACTCATTATCTTGAATTAACTGTATGGGCAGGATATTATAAATCTTAAAAAAATTCAATTTATTGAAGTTCAGACCATTAAAAATGTGAATTATTCAATACTTAGAGAGATATATTACCGAATAATTAAAACAATCTGACATTGATAGTAAACTTTAAATTATTCAGGTTGTTTTTATGAATAATCATCAAAATAAGCTTTCTTTACCAATTCTGTATCAGTAAAAAGGAAAACCATGAAAATTGGTCAAGCAACCATAAAAGATATTGCCAAAGCATTAAATGTCTCCTCTTCCACTGTATCCCGAGCACTTAAGGATTATCCAGGCATCAGCAAGGAAACCAAGAGAAAGGTAAAGGAATTAGCCGAGAAGCTTAATTATAGGCCAAATGCGGTAGCTTTGAGCCTTAGGAAAAGCAAGTCTTTTACTATAGGAGTGATTATACCCGAGGTGGTACACTTTTTTTTCTCCACCGTGATAAGCGGTATCGAGGAGATAGCCTTTGCCAATGGATATAATGTCATTCTTTGCCAGACCAACGAAAGCCTCGCTAGAGAAATGTCCAGTGTGGACACTATTATCAGTAATCAGATTGATGGGTTATTAATCAGTTACTCTAAGGAAACCACTGACTTCAGCCATTTTCAAAAACTCATCGACCATAATTTCCCTATCGTGTTTTTTGATAGGGTTCCAGAACTAGCAAATACGGTTAATGTAACAGTCGACGATTATTCTGGGGCTAAGGAAGCAGTAAAACACTTGATTGATCAAGGCTATCAGAGAATATTCCACTTGGCAGGACCAAAAAACCTGTTGATAAGCGCGCACCGCAAAGATGGTTATATTGATGCCCTCAAAGAGTCAGGCCTTGAATATGACCCTACCTTAGTAGAATCGTGCCCAATTGGTACCGAGGAGGAAAGCTTCAAAATTATTACCCAAGTATATCAGGATTTTACGAATAGACCAGATGCGATTTTCGCGGCTAATGACATTGCTGCCGCAGGAGCTATGCGAGCGGTAAAAAGCTTAGGATTAAGAGTACCTCAGGATGTAGGTATAGTTGGATTCAGCAATTGGCAATTTTCTTCCATGGTGGACCCTCCATTGACCACTGTGTCACAGCCTGGGTTTAAGATCGGAGAAAGAGCCAGTCAGTTACTGCTTCAAATGATCAATAAAAAAGAAGAGGATCCCTTTGATCCTATTACAGAAATCCTCGAAACCGAGCTTTTGATAAGGGGGTCTTCCCTAAAAAATGGCTAATATTAAATTTTTATCACAAAATTTGATTTTTTAGTGCAAACGATTGAAATTGTTTTGTATTCATTTTTTACGTGAAAGTTGGTCTTTTCAGGGCATAATTTTGTATCCCCGTCCTGTGGGGATGGTTTTTTCATTTGGATATACTTTCTAAATTAGCCTTTAGCAAACCCATTAATTTTTCCACCAGGTTTGTAATTACGCTAAAAAATTACGCCCAATATGACCCCAAAAGTCCAATCAACTACTTCTTCCCGTAACCTACATACCGGAGCCGTGAACTCTTGGTCCCCTACTTCATTTGGATTGGAAGGAACCACAGAATATGGGGTTTTTAACATATCCGTCTATGGCCCCCACACCATCAGGGTTCAGGTCAGCCGCACCGGTGATTTTCAGCCCAATCCTTATTCTGTGGTAAAGGCTCCTTTATCAGAAGGATTTGAGGTCAGTGATGCAGGAAGTCACCTGTTGTTACAGACTGATTTTATAAATGTAGAAATTAGCAAAACACCATTCGCTGTAACTTTTAAAGATTCAAAGGGCGAAATCATCAATCAGGATGATCAGGCATTTTCTGTTTCGTGGCTTGGCACCGAGGTTACTAATTATAAGAAACTACAGGATAACGAAAGATTTATTGGTCTTGGGGAAAAAACAGGGAATCTAGATCGCAGTGGAAGCGCCTACACGAACTGGAATACGGATTATTTTGCCTATGGGACTGAAGATGACCCACTATATATGTCTATTCCCTTTTTCGTCGGCATTCATGACAAAGGTAGCTACGGTATTTTCTTTGACAACACCCACAAGACTCTTTTCAATTTCGGTGCGTCCAACAACCGATTTGCTTATTATTCCGCAGAAGATGGGGAGATGGATTATTACTTCTTCCATGATGCAGAAGTGAAAGGAATCATCACTGCCTATTCTGAATTGACAGGACGGATGCAAATGCCCCCCAAATGGGCTTTAGGTTATCAGCAATGTCGGTATTCTTATTACCCAGAAAGTGAAGTGCTGACCCTTTCTCAAACTTTTAGAGATAAAAAAGTCCCGGCAGATGTCATTTACCTAGACATCCACCATATGGAAAAATATAAGGTATTCACCTTTGATGGGGAAAAATTCCCAGATCCAAAAGCCATGATCAAAACTTTAAAGAATAGAGGTTTTAAGGTGGTGGTTATCATGGACCCGGGAATTAAAACTGAGGAAAGTTACGAACCTTATGTGGATGGGAAAGATAAAGGCTTATTCCTTAAATATCCGGATGACAGCATTTATGAAGGGCAAGTATGGCCAGGATGGTGTGCATTCCCTGATTTTACTAAGCCAGAAACCCGTGAATGGTGGGCCGAGAAAATGGCCTTTTACACGGAGGCAGGTGTGGATGGTTTTTGGACCGATATGAACGAACCAGCCACCTGGGGACAGTGCACGCCAAATCTGATCGATTTTGACTATGAAGGCCAACAAGTAAGTCATAGGAAAGCGCGAAACATATACGGAATGCAGATGGCCCGAAGTGTAAAAGAAGGTTCTGAAAAGCTAATTTCCGATGCACGGCCATTTGTCTTGACCAGAGCAGGATTTGCGGGAATTCAAAGATATGCAGCCGCTTGGACGGGGGACAATGTAGCTTCTGAAAAACACATGCTCGCAGGCGTGAGACTTTTGAACAGTATGGGAATAAGCGGTATTCCTTTTTCGGGTTATGATATTGGGGGATTTGCTGGTGATGCTGCTCCGAGTCTATATGCCCGCTGGATGAGTATAGCCACTTTTGCCCCGCTATTCCGCGCCCACAGCATGATCAACAGTAATGATGCCGAGCCTTGGGCTTTTGGAGAGGAGGTAGAAGAAATCTCAAGAAACTATATTAAGCTTCGATACAAACTACTTCCAACTATATACAGCGCATTCTACAAGAGCACTCAGACCGGGTTGCCTATCACGGAAAGTCTCGCCATACAATATGGGCAGGACGCGAATGTATTTGATACCAAATTCGAAAACCAATATCTTTTCTGCGATGCCTTCCTTGTGGCCCCGGTAAAAAGTAAGCGCGATATCGCTAAAGTCTACCTACCACAGGGGGAATGGTATTACTTCTTTAATGACCACAAATACAGCGGCGGAAATTCAATCTTCATAGAGTCGCCATTAAATTACTTACCGGTCTTTGTGAAAGGTGGAAGTATTCTAACCCTGCAGTCTGAAACCTATCATACAGGAGAAGACCATGACGGTGTTTTAAACTTACATTTCTATAAGGGGCAAGGAGAAGCTACTTACCTTCACTATGAAGATGATGGGCTTTCGAATGCTCATAAAGAGGGTGACTTCTGTAAAAGGACCATAACTCTAAACTCAGAAAAAGAAATGGTTCAAATTTCCGAACAAGCTGGTGATCACAACTCCACTTATAAGAAGTATAAGCTCCATTTCCATGGATTCAAGGCCAAATCCATCCGAATTGGTGGAGAAAATAAAAATTTAAAGACTGAGAGTTTGGCATTCTTGGAAAAACTAACGGAATTTGATCCTTTGCCAGAGCATTTACACCCTTTCCATGAGGTACAGAATGTTTTGACATTTGAAATCGACAATACTACCAATCCTATAGATATAGAGCTTCATTAACCTGTTGAGAATAATTAATCTCGAACCCAACGAAAACCCAGAATGACTAAGATTTCTATTAAAAATTACCTATTGTTAATCCTGATAGGTTGTACGGTTGCCTGCAAACCTGCCCCGGAAACCGACAAGCCAGAAACCACTCAACATACAACCGAAGCGAGTGAAGCTCCGGATTGGGTCAAGGACAAGAATATATACGAGGTCAATGTTAGACAATTTACTCCTGAGGGGACTTTTGAAGCTTTTGAGAGGGAGATTCCCCGATTGAAGGAAATGGGTGTGGATATTTTGTGGTTTATGCCAATCCATGAAATTGGAGAAAAAAACCGCAAAGGAACTTTGGGTAGCTATTATGCTATCAAGGACTATAAAAGCATCAACCCCGAATTTGGGACCCACGAGGATTTTGACAGGCTGGTCAAGACTATCCACGACCACGATATGTATATCCTAATCGACTGGGTAGCAAACCATACCGCCTGGGACCATCCTTGGACTGAAAGCAACCCAGAATATTACTCCAAAGATGATGATGGAGGGTTTGTTCCACCGGCAGGAACTGATTGGGAAGATGTGATTGAATTGGATTATGATAATCCCGACGTACACACAGTAATGGAGGACGCCATGCTCTATTGGGTCAAGGAACATAATATTGATGGTTTCAGATGCGATGTAGCCGAATTGGTACCTATGGAATTCTGGAACAACACTAGAAAAAGCTTGGATGAGATTAAGCCGGTGTTTATGTTGGCAGAAGGAGAAAAGGTTGAGTTGTATGAAGCCTTTGACATGACCTATGCATGGAATGTCTTTCACGCTCTGGTGGACTTGGCTGGTGAAAGAAAAATGAACAACGACAGCCTACATATAGCAATTTTGGAAGGTGTGGAGGATTTACCAAAAGGCGCAATCAAGATGAACTTCCTTACAAACCATGATGAAAATACCTGGAAAGGAACTATTGATTCCCTATTGGGTCCTGCACATGAGGCGATGGCTGTATTGATTCATACCATTCCGGGGATGCCATTGATCTACTCAGGTCAGGAGGCAAATATCACAAAGAGATTGGAGTTTTTTGAAAAAGACCCCATCGAATGGGGTAATATAGAAAAAGCAGATTTCTATTCTAAACTGAACACTTTAAAGCGTGAGCATAAAGCACTTTGGAACGGTGAGCATGGGGGAAGCTTCGAAAGGCTTCCAAATTCAGAGGATGATGGAATTTATGCTTTTGAACGAATAAAAGATAATAGCAGAGTAATTACCATAATCAACTTGAGTGACCAAGAGCGCACTTATGAAATCACTGATAATAGTGAGGGTTTAAAGGACTATTTCCAACCTGAAGCCTCAGAGATTGGCTCCAGTTTGAACATGGAGCCTTGGGGTTATAGAGTTTTGACCAATTAAGTATGGCAACACTCGTGGAAAAGAAAAAATTGAGCTTCTGGCAGATCTGGAACATGAGTTTTGGATTCCTAGGTATACAGATGGGTTTTGCTCTCCAAAATGCCAATGCTAGTAGAATTTTACAGACCTTCGGAGCCGATGTAGAGCACCTTTCCTTGTTTTGGTTAGTGGCTCCCATCACCGGAATGATTGTTCAGCCTATTATAGGGTATTATAGTGATCGAACTTGGACTAGGTTAGGACGTAGAAGACCATATTTCCTTATCGGGGCGATATTGGCAGCAATAGGCTTGATTCTTATGCCAAACGCCTCTCTCTTCGTGGCCTATCTTCCGGCCCTTTGGGTTGGGGCAGGCTTTCTGATGATCATGGATGCCTCCTTCAATGTTGCCATGGAGCCTTTCCGTGCACTGGTTGCGGACAAGCTTCCAACAGATCAACGGACTTTGGGATTTTCAGTTCAGACACTTTTGATAGGACTAGGTGCTGTATTAGGCTCTTGGATGCCGTATATTCTGACTAATTGGTTTGGAGTGGCCACCACAGCAGAAGAAGGGGTTATACCTCTGAACGTGATCATGGCATTTTTTATCGGCGCAATGATTTTGGTTGGCTCCATTCTTTGGACCGTTTTGCGGACCACCGAATACACTCCAGAAGAGCAGGCAGCTATTGATGGGCCTACCTTAGACAAACACAAAGCAGAATCCAAGGGTATTTTAGATATATTCACTGATTTTTGGAAGATGCCGGAGACCATGCGACAACTTGGCTTGGTTCAGTTTTTCTCCTGGTTTGCTTTATTCTCTATGTGGGTGTTCACCACTCCTGCCCTCGCCCAACACGTTTGGGGTTTGGCTCCTGGAGATAGAAGTTCATTGGCTTTTAATGAGGCAGGCAACTATGTAGGAGTGATCTTTGGGGTTTACAATTTGGTATCGGCCATTTTTGCTTTAGCCCTTCCCGTGATTGCGGCGAAAATAGGCAGAAAGTGGACACATGCTGTATGCCTAACAGCGGGGGGATTAGGTCTAGCTTCAATAATGCTTATTACCGATCCATCCCAGGCTTGGATGCTAAACATTTCTATGATAGGAGTCGGAATTGCCTGGGCGAGTATTTTGGCCATGCCTTATGCAATCCTAGCGGGTTCTATTCCCTTGAGAAAGATGGGTGTGTATATGGGTATTTTCAACTTCTTCATTACTGCGCCTCAGATTGTGAATGGGTTTTTTGGAGGATATATTGTGAAATATCTCTATGGTGGACAGGCGATATATGCTATTCTTTCGGCGGGAATCATTCTATTTATCGCAGCAATATGTGTGATGTTTGTTGAAGATAAGGATGATGTGGTAATTGTGGAAGATTCAGTTGAATAACCTCGAGGTTAAAACCACAGAGGCACTGAGGGCACAGAGGGTTGAATGAAAGCATAACAAAGTTAGAAAAATGTGAAATGTAAGAAGTGAAAGGGATGGACACCTTTGCTTTGGTATAGAAATAGCCGTAAGGGGGATAGCCTTTGCGGCTATTTTCATTAAGTTTAGGTATAGATTTAATTTTTAACCAAATCATGTCAGCTAAAACCTTGATTCTTTATTCTAGCGTGGATGGACAAACTCTGGATATCTGTGGGAGAATCAAAATACATCTTGAAGAGAAAGGACACGTTGTTAATTTAATTTCGATCCAAAACCCGCCATCAAGTCTAACTGGTTATCAAAAGATAATTTTGGCGTCGAGTATCCGGTATGGAAAGCATAACCAAGAATTATCTGCATACATCAATGAGCACCATGTATTGCTCAATCAAAAACCCTCAGCATTTGTATCAGTAAATTTAGTAGCACGAAAAGAAAACAAGACTAGTGCTGAGACAAACCCTTATGTCAAAAAATTCTTATCCCAAATTGAATGGAAACCTACTATGGTCGGGGTCTTTGCAGGTAAATTGGATTACAGTAAATATACTTTTGGAGACAAGTGGCTCATCAGATTGATCATGTTGCTCACTAACGGTCCAATTTTCCCTCCCATAGCTATGGAGTTTACTAATTGGGAAAGGGTTAAGGCATTTTCTGTTAGCTTCTCAAAGTTATAGAAATGAAAATTTAACTTTTCCGATACCAAAAAGGTTAAATATGAGTATTTAGGAATAGTATCTGTTTATAACTTGCAATACAGAGGAAATCAAAACCGAAACTCAAAATGGAAGAATTAAACCTTAGACTCATAAATGTAGAATCTTTTAAGGTAATAGGAATCACTTCTGAAGACTGTTGTGATTTTAATGAGATGATTTTCGAGGATACATGCGGGAAGGTTTGGAGGAAGTTCATTATGGAAAAAGTTTCAGGAAGAATACCAAATAAAATTGATGATAAAGTGTACGCAGTATATTTCGATTATCCAGAAATCAACGCAAAAAAAGCTAGCTATTTGGTAGGGTCAAAGGTTTCTGCTGATACAGAAGTACCAAAAGGAATGAAATGCCTGACTGTGGAAGGTGGCACTTACTTGAAAGTCACCACCACTGATAAGGTTCCTGAATGTCATACCGATACATGGAAAACTATTTGGGCTTCCCACATGGCCCGAACTTTTAAAACGGATTTTGAGGTTTATGACACCGATATCCAACATTGGAGAAGTGCCAACATGGATGTTTTTATTGGCATATCTTTAAGTGCCGCCCAACTTGAGGGGCTTCCTGGATACATACAAAATAACATATCTTATCATTGAATCTTTCTTTTTTATACACCAGACTTTCGTCTGATTATTTAATTCATTAACTTATTTGTCTTTATAAAGGTCTCTAAATGAAAAAGCTTAAACTTGAAATAGTACACATCAGAGATTTCCCCGTGGTGGGAATTGCCACAAAATGCATAAGTCATAACGAAAAATCTGATTTTTATGACAACTGTGACGATTTATGGGAAAAAATTGTCACCGAAGGCTCCTTGGATAAAATCCAAAATAAGGTAAACGACAATGTAGTGGCAGCATATCTTAATTATGAGACAGACCATAGTAAGCCTTTTGATTTTGTAGTAGGTTGTCAAGTCTCAAATATTGATACAATCCCTGAAGGAATGCAGGCTTTTGAAATGGAAAATGGAGTATATCTAAAGGTACGTTCAAGTGAAAAAATAACGGAATGTCACTCGTAAACTTGGCAGCAAATCTGGGAATCAGATATTGACAGAAAATTCAAAACAGATTTTGAAGTTTACAGCAGTGAAATTCGAGATCGGAAAAATGCAGAAATGGACATATACATTGGTATAGAGGGGAAATTGAAAACTTTACAGGAATTACCCGAACATATAGAGGATATATTTCACGCACATGAGTAGACCATATATTTTGGCGGAAAGCCACTGGAAAGACCTTCAAACTTTTCGTTTTGATTTGGCTGTGCTCCCCTGGGGGGCCACTGAGGCACACAACTACCACCTTCCCTACGGAACAGATAATTACGAATCAGAGCACATCGCTGCTGAAGCTGCCAGAAAAGCCTGGAAAAAAGGTACGAAAGTCACTGTGTTGCCAACCATCCCTTTTGGGGTCAATACGGGTCAGAAAGACATCTACCTGGATATAAATCTTAACCCTTCTACCCAGATGGCCATTCTGGACAATATCATAGAGGTGTTGAACAGGCAGGGACTTAAAAAATTATTGATTGTTAACAGTCACGGGGGAAATGACTTTAAAACTTCCCTAAGAGAGTTAGGGTTAAAGTATCCAGACATGTTTTTGGCCACCTCTAATTGGTTTAGATCAATGGAAAAGGAAAAATACTTCGATCAAGATGGTGACCATGCTGATGAAATGGAAACCAGCCTGATCATGCATCTCGCCCCGGAACTAGTTCTACCATTGGAACAAGCAGGTGAAGGCAAAGAGAAGAAAAACAGGATTAAAGGTTTTCGCGAGGGCTGGGCATGGACTGAACGAAATTGGCCGCTTATCTCCAAAGACACCGGAGTTGGCAACCCAAAGGCAGCTTCTAGGGAAAAGGGCCAGCGTTTTTTCAATGATGTTACCGACAAACTTTCAGAATTATATATTGATATTGCACACGCGGATCCTAAAAATCTATACCAATGAAATGTGACCCTAGATACCTTGACTTCAATCTTAACCTAGATGGTGATATGGTAAGACTACGGCCCATGCGGCTTGAGGACATGCCAGAATTCCAAAAACTGACCTCGGGTGCGGACTGGAAATATTTTACGCACGATCTTTCTGATGAGAGAGAATTGGAAATGTGGCTTCTGGAAGGATTAAAACTTAAGGAATCGAAGCAAAGAATTCCATTTACAATTGAAGATAAGGTTACAGGAGAAATAATAGGCTCAAGTAGTTTTGGAAACATCAGTTTACGAGACCAACGGATCGAAATAGGCTGGACCTGGCTATCCACTTCCGCTCGGGGCAAAGGTAATAATGCAGACATGAAGAAAGCCATGCTAAATTATGCTTTTGGAAAGGTGAACTTTTGGAGGGTAGAGTTTAAAACTGATGTGCTTAATCAAGTAGCGAGAAAGGCTTTAGAGAAACTGGGAATAGCCGAAGAAGGTGTTTTGAGAAGCCATACCCTAATGACCAAAGGTCGCCGCAGAGACACCATATACTATGGAATTTTGGCAGATGAATGGAGAGATCTTAAAGAGTAATATATGTATCCCTTTAATACAATAGAGTATCTACAGCATGGAACATTCCGTCAGCAACAAGTTTATAAGTTACTGACCGACCATCATGTAATGGTCAAACTTCAACCTTATAATCCAATATTGGTTGGAACCATTCCTTTGGCTATAGATATCCCCAAAAGTGACTTGGACATCATATGTGAAACCCAAAATCCTGAACAATTTAAGTTAGACTTAATTGACAAATTTGGGAAAGAAAAGTGGTTTAGTCTAAAGAAAGTTGAACTCCATCAAAAACCCACCACAATATGTCGGTTTGAATTAGAGGGATATGAAATAGAGGTTTTTGGCCAGGACCTTCAAACAGAAAAACAGCTGGCTTTTAGGCATATGATTATAGAATATCATATCCTGAAAAAATTCGATGATGATTTTAAGGAAAAGATAATAGAGTTGAAAAAAGAGGGAATGAAAACAGAGCCGGCCTTTGCAAAATTGTTAGGTCTTGAGGGTGATCCTTATTTAGCGCTATTGGATTACCAATTGAAAAAACATGAAGACGATTTCGATTTTTTGTAACCCAGTGATTCAATGAAAGACATAACGATAACCGGAGTACCTGAGCATTTTAATTTTCCTTGGAAGAAACTAGTAGAAAAGCAACCCTTTAAATTTAATGTAGTTTGGAAGGATGAACCAAAAGGTTCAGGTGCTATGGTTCAGTCCCTTCAAAAGGGGGAAGCAGACGTCGCTATCCTGCTGACTGAAAGTTACATAAAGGCTAAGATTGAAAAACTAAACGCCACAGCAATTGGATACCATGTCAAAAGTCCATTGACATGGGGCATACACGTCCCTGCCAACTGTGAAGTTTCGGAGTTGACGGAACTTCAAAACCATCCCTTTCTAGTCAGCCGCTTAGGTTCGGGATCACATTTGATGGCCTTTTTACTGGCCAAGCAGAGAGGATGGCCTTTTGACAATTTAAAATTTGAGGTAATTGGAGATCTGAATGGGGCAAGAGAAAGTTTTCGTACCAATCAGCCGCAGGCCTTTCTCTGGGAGAAATACACCACCAAGCCTTATGTGGACAATGGGGAGTTTAGGCGGATTGGTTCCATCCCTACTCCATGGCCATGTTTTGTGATAGTGGCAAGTCAGAAAGCACTTGAAAACTACGAAAACGAATTAAAACAGCTTCAGAAGGGCCTATATGAAACTTCTGCTGAGCTAAAGGATGAGGACTCCCTTGCGGAAGACTTGAGTATTTATTATGATTTAAAACTTGATGATATCAAAGCTTGGTTGAAAGACTTGAATTGGGCCACGGATCCTGACATGGAAAAAATCACTCTGATCAATACCATGACCATTCTCGAAGAATTAAGTTTAATCGAACAGGAACTTCCCCCAAAAGAACTGGTGGATTTAAATTTTGTAAAATTGACATAAAAATTATGAGAGGCTTTCGAAAAGCCTCTTTTTTATTTAAACACATCTTCTGAGAAACACCTTAACTAAGTAAACCTAAAATCTATATATAATTACACATAATTACTCAAACCCAAAACAATCAACTAGTATTATACAAATACACAATCATTACACAACCAATAACCAACCAGTACCAGACTATTTTTAGACTGGTTCAACACTGGTCTTACACTGGTTAAAGACTGGTTTAAGGGTAATTATATAACCAGTTTAAACTCTAGAAAAGTAAGAAAAAAGATTACTTTGGGGAGGATAAGCTTAAAAAGGAAAAGAGGCCGATTATAAAATCGGCCTCTTTGATGGTATATAGTTTTTCAAATAATTCACTTCATTTCCTCCCAATCCCAATCTTCATTAAGTTGGGTGATGGCATGGTGAGCGGTCATATCAAACTGACAAGGTACTATTGAAGCAAAATTGTTTGCTATTGCCCATTCGTCATTGTCTTCGCCTTTGTCGAAATTGACAAAGTTGCCCGCCATCCAGAAATACTTTTGCCCATTGGGGTCATATCTTTCCTTAAACTCTTCCTGCCACTTTGCTCGAGCTTGACGGCAGAGTTTTACTCCTTTTATAGCTTCATTGCGTTTTGGCGGGAAATTGACATTTAAGGCAACTCCTTTAGGCATTCCATTATCCAAAACTTGCTTGGCTATTTTATAGACAATTTCTTCTACGTGGGAAAAATCAGCCTTGGAGCTGTAGTCACAAAGACTGAATCCTATGGAAGGATAACCTTCGATTGCGCCTTCAATAGCAGCTGACATTGTTCCTGAATACAAAACGCTGATGGAGGTATTGCTACCGTGGTTGATACCACTCACAATAAGATCAGGAGACCTATCCTTTAACACATAGTGCTTGGCTAGCTTAACACAATCTGCGGGAGTACCGCTTGATTTGTAAGCCAGTACATCGTCAAAGATTTCCTCCTCTACTAATCGAAGTGTATTTCCAATTGTAATGGCATGCCCCATGCCTGATTGGGGACTATCGGGGGCGACTACTACGACATCCCCGAGTTTTTTCATAATATTTACTAGCACACGAATTCCCCTAGACGTGATACCGTCATCGTTGGAGACCAAAATAAGCGGTCTTGACATTTAAGATTCTTTTAATTTATTGTAATATGAGGTGATTCTTAACAGGTCGCCACGACGATCGTGGTTCAGCCTGTTTTTCCTGATAAAAAGCTTGACTTCCGAAGACTTGTCGTCCATAATGTTCAACAGCTCTTTCCTCTTCTGACTGTATTTCTGAATTTTTCCTTCCTGAAGGAAATAGAAATTGAAGGCAAGTTTGTTCACTCCCATCATCGGGCCTCCCCACATTGGATTCATATACATGCCTCCCATGCCCATACCTCCCATTCGGTTATCAACTGTGATAAATTCTCTACAAAGAAGAGTCAGGTTATTGCCATCCACCAGAAGTTCAAAAAACACAGGAACTTCGTAATCAGGATTCATGGCATAGGGCAAACTGTAAAAAGTCCTAATGCCGCCATAGTACTCATCATAGATTTCAAAATACTCCAAAGAAGTTGCGTTGAAGGTTTCAATGGTGTTACCTTTCCTCTGAACCGTGTTGGTTTCCAGATCATACTTGATGGGTCCCTCGAGGATTTCCCCATCAATCAAAAAGAGACGTCCTTCATGCCATACTTGGCTAGGAAACTCCTGAGCCTGCACGAAGGATACGCTAATTAGGGTGAGTAAGACTATATAAAAGTATTTTTTCATTTTGGATGATTTTTATACCTACATAACGAAGTAAACCTCAGAAAAGTTAGGAGAAAATACGATTTTATGGTCAAAACAAAGCCCGGTGTCCCGGGCTTTGTTTTTACTTGATTTTATCTATCTCTTTTTTTAAAATGGTATGCCCCATTTTATCGCGTTTGGTTTCCAAATATCTGGTGTTGTGAGGATTGGGAATCACTTCCAGAGGTAAGGAATCAACAATTTCCAGCCCATAACCGAGCAAACCTGCCCTCTTGGTGGGGTTATTGGAAATCAGTCTGATTTTGGAAACCCCTAGGTCTCTCAAAATTTGCGCTCCAACACCATAATCTCTTTTATCGGTAGGAAAGCCTAAAGCAATATTTGCCTGAACGGTGTCCATCCCCTGTTCCTGAAGTTTGTAGGCTTTCAATTTGTTAATCAATCCAATGCCTCTTCCCTCCTGGTTCATATAGATGATGACCCCTTTTCCTTCTTTTTCTACCATTTCCATGGCTGTGTGAAGTTGGGAACCACAATCACAACGGCAAGATCCGAAAATATCTCCGGTTATACAGCTGGAGTGAACCCTCACCATTACAGGCTCATCCTCTTCCCACTCCCCTTTGATAAGGGCAAGGTGGATTTCGTCTGTATTGGTTTGTCTAAATGCAATTAAGTCAAAATCCCCCCATTCAGTCGGCAGATCTACTCCGATTTCCCTCTTGATAAGGGTATCGTTTTTAAGTCTATATGCGATGAGATCCTTGATTGATACCAGTTTCAAATCAAATTTCTTGGCTACCTCCACAAGATCCGGTAGGCGCGCCATGGTACCGTCCTCGTTCATGATTTCCACTAATACCCCACCTGGAGCAAATCCTGCAAGTCGAGCTAAATCCATTGCTGCCTCAGTATGGCCTGTTCTTCTCAAAACACCACCCCTTTTGGCTTTAAGCGGAAAAATATGGCCAGGTTTACCCAAGTCTTCCGGTTTTGTATCCGGATCTACCAAAGCCTTTATGGTTTTGGCTCTGTCACTTGCAGAGATCCCGGTGGTACAACCGTGACCGATCAAATCAACAGAGATAGTGAAAGGGGTTTCGTAAGTAGCGGTATTTTTGCCAACCATCAATTCCAAACCTAATTCGTCGCAACGGTCCTCAATGAGGGATGCACAAATAAGTCCTCGGCCATGGGTAGCCATAAAATTGATGATCTCAGGAGTAACTTTTTCTGCAGCACAGATGAAATCACCCTCATTTTCACGATCTTCGTCGTCCACTACAATGATGATTTCCCCGTTTTTGATTGCCTCAATTGCCTCTTCAATGGTATTGAGCTTAAATTCTTCTGCCATAATATTTTTTGAAAGATCGAAATTCGAGTGCAAAAATACACTTCTTATCCACTAAAACCGACTAAAGCGATTTTTAGTTTGGTTTAATTTGAGATCACTGTCCCGAAATACTTGTCTATTTCCCCCTGAAACTTCTTTAACTCTTGATACACCCCAAGTAATTCATCTAACTCCTCTTCATTGGCTATCTTTATCTTGAGCTTAGTTTCGTCAATCATCTTTTTCAACACATTCCTTTTTAGTCTCAAAACTGTATCATAAACAGTTTTGCTAAGATTGTCGCTTTCTCTTGCCGTGAATATCTGATGCTTTTTCTCCCAGGATTCTGATAGCTCATGTTTTTGAGATATCATTCCCACAATTACAGATTTCGCTTCAGCGTCAGGAGTATGAAGGAAATATTCCGCAGTGGGCAATTCACCCTTGGCCAAAGCTTGCTTATACCGAACCAGTATCTTCTGAAAGACTGGAGTCTCAAAACTTAAATCAGAAATTTCCTGCAACAAGTATTCGCAGACATGAAGGTCATCACTCACTTTTTCAAACCCGTATGAAATCAACAAGCGCAAAGTTTCCCCCTCCTGTGCGGCTAAGATTTCTTTGGGTGGTACCTCTTGCTTGGCTACCGGCAAAAGATCCTCAAAAGGAATATCAGCGGCACTTGCCTCCTGTTCCCGTTGTGCTTTGAAGGCAGCATCTTTTTCACCCTTGAGCAGGATTTTGTTCAGTTCGGCCAATACAATATCCTCCTCAATACCGAGCAGACGACCGGATTCCTTCACATAAACAGTCCTTATAATCGGATCGGGAATTTTGGCGATACTCTGAACTACTTGCCTGATAACGTCGGCCCGCTTGATGGGGTCTCCCTCCGCCTCTTTAGCGTAAAGGTCAATTTTAAACTCAATGAAATCACGAGCATTGTTTTTCAAGTATTCCTGAAAAACCTCCCCTCCTACTTTTCTGGAATAACTATCGGGGTCATCCCCGTCAGGGAACACAACTGCTCTAACATTCAGTCCACCTTCCAGCAACATGTCAATTCCGCGCAAGGAGGCTTTTATGCCTGCAGCATCTCCGTCATATAGTACGGTTACATTATCCGTAAAGCGCTTGATCAATTTGATCTGTCCCTCGGTCAATGAGGTACCGGATGAGGCCACCACATTTTGTATACCTGCCAAGTGCAGAGAAATTACATCGGTGTATCCCTCTACCAAATAGCAATTATCAGCTTGTCGCATGGCCTGCTTGGCCTGAAAGAGACCATAGAGGACACCACTTTTGTGGTAAACCTCCGTCTCGGGAGAGTTGATATACTTGGGTTGCTTTTTGTCTTGGGTTAGAACTCTGGCCCCAAAGGCTATCGGCTTGCCTCCTAGATTGTGTATGGTGAAAATGACTCGGTTTCGAAACCGGTCGTAAATTCTGGATTTGTCGTCTTCCTTTTGAAGCACCAGGCCTGCTTTAAGTAAGATATCCTCACTGTGACCGGCTTTCTTGCCCGATTTGAGCAGATGATCCCAGCTGTCCATCGCATAACCCAGGTCAAACTTTTCGATAATTTCCTGGGTAAATCCTCTTTCTTTGAAATAGCTGAGTCCAATGGACCTGCCCTCCTCGCTCTGGAGGTTTTCTACAAAAAGGTTTTTGGCAAAATTTAGGGCAATGTAAAGGCTTTCACGTTCATTGAAAGCTTGAATGTCCTCCGGCGTGGTGGCTTTGTCCTCTTCGATTTCGATTCCATACTTTTTGGCTAGATGCCGGATGGCTTCGTTAAAACCGATGCCTTCCACGTCCATGACAAACTGAATTGGATCGCCAGCCTTGCCGCAGCCGAAACATTTGTAAATCTGCTTGGCTGGGGAAACGGAAAAGGATGGTGATTTTTCATTGTGAAAAGGGCAACATGCCCAAAGGTTTTGGCCTTTTTTCTTGAGGGGCACATAATCGTTAACCACATCCTCTATATCCGCTCTTTCCTTTACTTTCTCTGTGGTGCTGTGACTTATGGCCATAAATTATTTCAATCGAAGAATTAAGGCATAAAGATAAAAAAAAAATGCTTAACCCATGATGGGCGATTATGGAACAAATACCGAGGATTATTCCTTATTAAGTTTTAAAAAAGCATTTATAAGAAGTAAATTGCGCCTCAATTAGCTAGCAAAAGAATGAGTATCAATAAAGAACGCGTTTTTAAGGCTCTATCCACGGTAGAGGATCCGGATTTAAAGAAAGATCTTGTCACTTTGGGAATGATCCAAGATGTCGAAATTGACGAAAGTAGAATCAGTTTCAAGGTGGTGCTCACTACACCAGCCTGCCCACTGAAGGAAGTGATCAAAAACAATTGTTTGGAAGCTATAGAAAAAGAATTCGGCCCAGAAGTCGAAATAGATATTTTCATGACTTCCAACGTGACCACTGCCCGTGACAATGCCCCATTAATCCCTCAAGTCAAGAACATCATCGCCATTGCCTCGGGAAAAGGCGGTGTGGGAAAATCAACCTGTTCTGCCAACCTCGCAGTGGCTCTTGCTCAAACAGGCGCTAAGGTTGGTTTGATCGATGCTGATATTTCCGGCCCATCCATACCAACCATGTTCAACGTGGAAGGTGAGCAACCGGCTGTGAAGCAGGAGAATGCCAAGAATATCATCATACCTATTGAGCAATATGGGGTTAAATTGATATCAATTGGTTTTCTGACTCCTGCCGATAGTGCAGTGGTCTGGAGAGGCCCGATGGCTAGTTCAGCCCTACGGCAGTTTATCGCTGATGTGGAATGGGGAGAATTGGATTACCTACTCATTGACCTTCCTCCTGGCACTTCAGACATCCATTTGACCATGGTACAAACTATTCCGGTCACCGGAGCAGTAATTGTGACCACACCACAAAAAGTGGCCATTGCTGATGCTACTAAGGGTCTTACCATGTTCCAGCAGCCGCAAATAAAAGTTCCTATATTGGGTGTTGTCGAAAATATGGCGTATTTTACACCTGAAGAATTGCCTGACAACAGATATTACCTATTTGGGAAAGAGGGAGGAAGAAAACTTTCCGCTAAATTTGATGTTCCATTTTTAGGGGAAATACCTATTGTGCAGAGCATAAGGGAAAGTGGAGACAGCGGTTACCCAGCTGTATTCAAGGAAGGAATAACCCAAGGAGCATTTATGGCCCTAGCCGAAAATTTGGCCAGACAGGTAGCCATCAGAAATGCTGATAAAAGTAAAACAGAAATCGTACAGGTAAAAGCATAAGAAAATGCAAATAGAGTTGAAGGAAAAAATTGAAGGGGCTTTGGACAGTATCCGTCCATATCTTGAGGCAGATGGCGGCAACGTTAAAGTAGTGGGTTTGAGCGAAGACATGGTCTTGCAGCTGGAGCTTACCGGAGCGTGCAGCAGCTGCCCCATGTCCACCATGACTTTGAAGGCAGGGGTGGAAGAAGCCGTGAAGAAGGCAATCCCTGAGATCAAACGTGTGGAAGCCGTAAACATCACTGTGGCTTAATAGCGATTATTTAATTAGTCTTGAATGAAAAGGATATTACTGATTTTTAGGATGAGATTGGTCTTATCCTTTTTATTTTTACTTTTAGGCTTTCAGGGCCATTCCCAGCAGATTTTAAGTACCGCTCCAGTACACCAGCACGACGAAAAATGTGCGGCGACATTTATTGAGCAAAAGCAGACTGAGGCCATGGGTATCTATGGCAGCCAGGAATATTTTGAAACCTGGATGCAGGGTCAGCTCAAAGAACTCAAACAAGCCCCCCAGTTACGAACTACACAAGACGACATCAGAACCATACCCGTGGTCATCCATGTGATCCATAATGGTACCGCAGTGGGTGATGGCGCAAATATACCTAGGGCTCAGATTGAAGCCCAAATCAGAACTCTGAATGAAGATTTTCGCCGAACAAATCCGGATGCTGTGGACACTCCTGCAGAGTTTCAGGGAGTAGCGGCCGATTCCAGAATTGAGTTTGTTTTGGCTCAGGAAGACCCAGATGGTTTGCCTACTACCGGAATCAACCGAGTACAGGGATCTTCGGATACCTATGCACCTCAGGACGCCAGCCTGATTTCAAGTCTTGCCCTCTGGCCACCTGAGGAATATCTCAATATCTGGGTGGTTCGATTATCTGCTCCGAATATAGGGTATGCATCTTTTCCCATTTCTGATCTTCCTGGATTGAATTTTCCTCCCACCACTAGAGAGTTGGATGGGGTAACCGTTGACTACAGATACTTTGGTGAAGGGGGAAACGCTATCGGCAATGTACGGGGAAGAACACTTACTCATGAAATTGGGCACTTCTTAGGACTTAGACATACCTGGGGAGATCCTCCTGGGGGCACCAGTGGTTGTGATGTAGATGATTTCGTGGACGATACTCCCAATCAACAACGGGCAAATACCAGCTGTACCTCCTCAGAGGTTTTCACTTGTGACTCACGGGACATGATTGAAAATTACATGGATTATACTCCTGACCGTTGCATGAACCTTTTTACGCAAGGACAGGCGGAAAGAATGTGGGTAGTATTGGCAAATAGCCCCAGAAGAGTCACTTTAGTTAATAACAGAGCAACCACCCCACCTGCAGGCCTACCACCTTACAGCTTGGTAATTAGAAGATTAATTCAACCGAGTGATTTCATATGCGACACTCCCCTCAATCCTCAAATAGAGGTACAAAACATTGGAGAAAGCACCATAACTTCCCTAAGAGTTGAAGTCCGGGTAAATGGCGGCACCTCCTACAGACAAACACTTACTACAAACCTTCCTACTGGAGATAGAACCACTCTTACTTTTAACCCCGTGGATCTAAGTCCTTCCAGTGACAATACTTTTGAGTTGGAAATAATTGAAATCAATGGATTGGACGCTGATGTCAATGTGAGCAGTAATTTAGTAAGCAGCACTCCTATTTTGCAGAATGGTTTGCCTTTACCTTATGCATACTCTCCTGGTGATTTCGAATCTACTTGGTCTATCAGAAACGATGACAATAGATTTACTTGGGAATCTCAAGCCCTTAATATTTCGGGAGTAAGTCAAGAGGTTATATTCATTAGAAGCTTTGAATATGAACGCATCGGAGAGCGGGATTTCTTCATATCCCCGCCAATTGATCTAAGCGATATTCCAAATGCACAAATGACCTTTGATCTGGCATATGCACCATATCCACAGGAAGGACTGGAAGATAGGCTTTGGATTGCGGTTTCTACAGATTGTGGAAACACCTTTGACTTGTTCAATGCACCTTACAGAAAAGAGGGTGTTCAACTTCAAACAACTGCCCCCGAACAAAACGAATTTGTCCCTAATTCTGAAGACCAGTTTAGAAAAGAGATCCTTAACCTTAGCCAATACGAAGGTGAACCAAATGTGCGGATAGCATTTGTAAGTCTAAATGGCTACGGTAATAATATCTATATCAAAAACATCAATATCACGCCAACAGAGGAGCTTGAATACAACCTTAGCTTAAACAGGCTTATCAGCCCAGGTCCAGTAGTTGATGGAAGTCAGGAGAGCCAGGTATTAGAGGTCACAAACATAGGTAATTTACCAGTCTCATCCTTCATCCTATCCCGACAGGTAAATAGTGGTGGCGTTCAGAGCTTTATCGCTCAGGGAGAAGCAGTTTCTGTGGGAGAAACTGCCCAGATTAACCTGCCTGCCAGTAATTTTGGCAATGGAACCAATAGACTAAACTTGGAAATTAGCCAACCAAATTTTGACCAAAATGAAGGTAATGTATCCCGATTGACCCGATTCATCGTGCAATCACCTGATACGGTACGGGCTCCATGGCGAAAAGACTTCAATCAGGGATCGCTTGCCCCATGGGTGATAATTAATCCAGAAAACAATTTGGGAGCATGGCGATTCTTCAGCCTATCAGGCCGAGACAATCCGGAAAGAGTCATGGAGTTGGCTAATATGGTAGAGGGGAATAGTTATTGGTTGGCAACTCCGAAGTTTGATCTCAGCAGAACAGGGGCGGCAAGCGTTTTCTTCGATAAAGCATATAGCCATCAAGGAGGGAATGCGCGCTTTAGGGTTTTGATCACCAATGATGGTGGCACCACCTATAATGAAGTATTTACCCAAGTAGGCTCTGAAATCGCCTCCATCGAAAGTGCTGGGGGGGTCAACCCCAATAATCCTGAAGACTGGACTAGAGAGTTTGTGGATCTTTCCGAATTTACGGGGAGGGGAAATGACAATATTAGAGTTGCCTTTGTGGTGGATCAGGCAAATGCGACCACATCCCCTATTTATGTAGACAATATGGAGTTGTTTTTCACAAGAACTTCTGACCCGGTGATTCCAAATGTGGGCACATCCATATTGTATCCAAATCCAGCGGTTGATGTCTTTAACATAGGCTTCAATTTCGAAAGTTTTGAAGATGTAAATATCAAGATTATAAACCTATCGGGAAAAGTGCTTCACGATGTCAACTATCCAAATACTTTGAACCAGACTTATACCTTCAGTACACAGATGTTCTCAAAAGGCGTATTTATCATTAAGATAACCAGTCCTTCTATCAACGATACAAAAAGGCTACTCATTCAATAATTGGATTTTTTAACCCAGGATCCATACTTGAAAAGTCTCCAAAACGTATTATTCATATAGTAAATGGAAATTCAATTAAATAGGTATAAATTTACCTCTTCATAACATTATAAGATGAGTACTTTAAAAGCAGCATTAAAGAAATTAGGATTACATACTTTATTGATTTTCGGGGCCCTTTTTATACTACTGATCGTTTTCTTCAGAGTATATCTACCTAGCTACACCAATCATGGAGAAACGGTAACCGTACCGGATCTACAAGGCTATGCTTACGAGGAGTTGCAAAACATCATAATCAGTAAAGACCTTCGCTACGAAATCACCCCTGATAGCGGATTTATGGCCGAGGCCAAGCCACTGGCTGTTTTGAAACAATATCCAAGAGCCGGTTCTAAAGTCAAGAAAGACCGGAAAATCTATATTACTTTGAACGCTAAAAATGCCCCATTGATCAAAATGCCAAACCTGGTCAATACACCGTTGAAAAACGCCCAAGAAATCATTGCCAATCACGGATTGGTGAGGGGTGATATTGTATATGTCCCAGATATCGGGACCAACGTGGTATTGGAGCAAAAATATAGAGGTAGACCAGTAAAAGAAGGGTTTGAAATCAGCAAAGGGTCTCAGATCGACTTAGTCGTGGGTGATGGATTGGGTAAGCAAAACTTATCGGTTCCAGATCTATTGGGTATGGATGAAACAGATGCAGAATTCCTGATCATAGGTTCTGGACTGCGGATGGGCCGCATAGCCTATGTGGAAACGGACACGGTGCCTAAAGGCACCATCGTGCAGCAATCTCCACCTGCTGGCATCAATGCCAAGACTGGAGAGATTATCGATATCTGGATTTCTGAAATGGAAGAGTATAATTGAGATGGGAGATGGGGCTCCTGCCTGCTGGTAGGCAGGCAGGAGCGAAGACCTAAGATTTGGTAATAAATGAAAAGACATGGATACATAGGTTTTTTGTTGTGCTGTACTTTTTTAATTTTCTTTTCTGAAAATGCAAAAGCCCAGTTACAGCAACTTCCTGTGCCCCATGAGAATTCCAGTAATAGGACCCCACAGCTTAGAGTTCAGCAAGAAAATCTTACTTTACCCTTTTGGGATGACTTTTCTTCCGGCAATCTTGACACTGCCAAGTGGGAAAACAGCGGAACACGAGTTTCGCGATCAGTTGCCATAAACGCCATCACCCAAGGCGGCCTTATTCTAGATGGCAGTGATGAAAGGGGTGCTCCCTACTCCACCAGGATGCGTGAACAGGGACTGGGAGACCAACTGACCTCACTTCCTTTTGACCTTTCAGGCCTATCGGAGGAGCAAATTTCAACACTTTATTTGAGCTTTTATTTTCAAGCCGGAGGTAAAGCTGAATTTCCCGATGGGGATGACTTTTTAGAGGTGCACCTGTTGGATACATTAGGTAATTGGCAGATGGTGTGGGAAATGCCAGGGGGAGACCTTACACAGAGGGAGGTTTTTACTCAGGCTTTTATCCAAATTCCTGAAGCATTTGCCCATGATAATTTTAGATTTAGATTCCAAAACCGAGGAAGGCTTTCTGGTCCATTTGATGCTTGGATCGTGGATTATATATTTTTAAATACAGGCAGAAATCCCGCAAACACTCATTTTCCCGATAGAGCGCTTACAAAATTGCCCTCCTCCCCTATGGGAAGATATGTTGCTGTTCCTTATTTTGAATATCAAAATCATACAGAACTATACTCAGGAATAATTGCCAGCCAATTTCACAATCTTGACAACAGGTTCCGGGCCATGGAATACACAGTGCAGTTGAGAAATGCGGAGACTGGTGGAATTATTCAAAATATCAACTCTGATACTCCATTTAACCCAGTACCTTTAAGTAGGGAACGAAGGGATTTTATAAGTAATCCTTTTGAGGAACTTGAGACAGACCTTACCGAGGGGGTAGATTTAGAAGCGGTAATTTATTTGACCACAGGAGACAATTATCTGATCAATCAGGTAATTGGCCAGGACACGGCATTTCATACCCAGGTGGATTTTAGGGTGAATGATACAATAAGGCAAATCATTCCTCTAAGGGATTATTTTGCCTATGACAATAATTCCATAGATTACGCAGCAGGCATTAACCAACGAGCCGGGATGTTAGCCGTTAGGTTTGAAATGGAGGAAGAGGCGTATGTGAACGGGGTGAGTATCAATTTCACCAACTTTGTACAGATCGGAAGTCCTGTTGAGATTTTGGTCTGGACCTCTTTGGATCAGGAACCGATCTATGCAAGGGAAAGGACCATCCCACAGAAGGAATCCTTGCGGGAAATCAGCTATTTTGACTTGGATACCTTATTGCATGTTCAAGGAGAGTTCTATGTAGGGTACAGGCAATTCACCAATGATTTTATCCACGTGGGTCTTGATAAGACAAATGATAGCGGAGAGGTGATCTTTTATAACGTCACCGGGGCTTGGGCCCAAAACCAAATTGTAGAGGGTTCATTACTAATACGTCCACACCTTACTCAACAGGGGCCTGAAGAGACGATAGATGTACCCCTTGAAACGAAGCTTAGGGCCTACCCTAACCCTGTGACCGAAAGGTTGATATTGGAAGGTGCTACCGGTGATGTAATGGTTTATGATTCCTTTGGGCGCCAAATACAGATCAACATAACTGAGAGTGACAGTGGGAAAGTTTTGGATTTTATAGGAAAGCAAAAAGGCGTATATTTGATACGGACATACATTAACCAAAAACCAACATCAGTAAGAATTTTAGTGAAATAACCATGGAAGATATCAACGTACAAGAGCTTAAAGAAAGACTAGAAAAGAAAGAAGAATTTGGGTTTGTAGATGTGAGAGAGGAGTGGGAATATGAAGAGGACAACTTAGGAGCCTTGAACATTCCCTTGAGTCAGCTTCCACATCAATTAGACCAAATCGATGATTATAAGAGTAAGGAATTGGTAGTGCACTGCCGTTCGGGTGCCCGTAGTGATAACGCCAAGAAGTTTTTGCAAACCAAAGGCTTCAGCAAAGTCCGCAACTTACTGGGAGGTATCAATGCCTACCGAGAGCTTGAGGAGAAAGGATGATATTGAGATCCCCATCAATGAGATGGGGATATTTTTGTTTAAAGCCTATAGGATACAGTCAAAAAAAGCCGCTTAATTCCTTAAGCGGCTTGTGGGCCCACCTGGGCTCGAACCAGGGACCTCCTGATTATGAGTCAGAAGCTCTAACCAACTGAGCTATAGGCCCTACATTTTTATTCTAGTGACCTCCTGCCCCGAAAGCTTTCGGGGGATTCAGAAGCTCTAACCTCCCGAAAGCTTTCGGCAGAACTAGAGGCCCGGGACAAGATTAATAAAACCTTGCTTTTGGGACTGCAATGTTACATATTTGAATTGAAATTAACAACAATTTGTAGCATGAAAAAATTACCTGAAGTAGATTTTTTAATATTCGATCTGGGCAATGTTATCATTGATATCAATATCCCGCTTACTGTCAATTTGTTAAAACAAAACCTGCACAATACCGAACATATTCTTGCGGAGGATTTTTTCAAGTCCGAAATCCATGCTGATTTTGAAACCGGACGAATTGCTGAACTAGAATTCAGGGATTTGGTGAGAAAATCGTTTTCAAAGGACTGGGAAGACCATTTGATTGATGAAATGTGGAATTCACTTTTAATCAAAATCCCTCAGGAAAGGATCGACTTGCTACGTGAATTGAAATCAAACTACAAAATATGCATGTTGAGCAACACCAATTCCCTCCACTTTAAAAAAGTGGAGGAAATATTGCTCAGGGATTGTGGACTGCAGGGTTTTTCAAGTATCTTCGACAAGCTGTTTTTAAGTTATGAAATGGGTTACAAGAAGCCCGATCCTGCAATCTACCATGAAATGGTCGCCCAGCTAGATACTCAGCCAAGCCGTTGCCTATTCTTTGATGATTTAAAGGATAATCTAAAAGGCGCTGAAATAGCAGGTTTAAAAACGTATCACGTTGACCACCCAGATGCCTGGGTGGGCTATTTTAAAAATAATGTATAGTAAAAGAGATTATTTTAAACACACCATATTATTCCTTCTGACCCTTGTAGCTACCACCTTGGCCGGTGGTGAGTGGATTTATGGCAGATCTGTACTTTCCAGCGAATCCCCGCTGACTTGGGAGTATTTTCTGAAGTCGCTTCATTTTTCAATTCCTTTCATTGGAATTCTGCTTATTCATGAATTGGGACACCTATTTACTTCCATCCACCATAAGGTAAAATCTAGCTTACCCTATTTTATTCCAGGCTGGCTGGGGTTTATAGGAGCGCCATCCATCGGGACTTTTGGAGCAGTGATCAAAATCCAAGATGTGATCTCTAGCCGGAAAAAGTTCTTTGATATTGGCGTAGCTGGACCTATTGCTGGTTTTGTAGTCGCAGTTGGTCTTTTGGCTTATGGTTTCACAAATCTTCCTGAGGCTCATTACATCTATGAAATCCATCCCGAGTATTTGGAAAGCAATCAGGCAGAGGAGTCTGAGGGGGAATTGATGAAGGTAACCTTTGGGTATAATCTCCTTTTTTATGGAATGGAAAAATTGCTGGCCGACCCAGAAAAGATGCCAACTATGGACGAAGTCCACCATTATCCTTACTTATTTGCAGGCTTCCTTACCCTCTTCTTTACAGCTTTAAACTTATTACCAATTGGCCAATTGGACGGAGGGCACGTGGTTTTTGGACTTTTTCCGAAACATCATAAAATCATCACCATCACGGCCTATTGTCTCTTCATATTTTATGCTGGATTGGGCATGGTAAGCCCCTTCGATGATCCAAACTATCTGATGTTTGCCCTGCCCCTTTATATAGGCTTTATTTACATCTGTCTCCGAAAAACTAGTATGGCCAACCAAACCAAATGGGTGCTTACCTTGGGAATCGTAGCCATCCAGTATTCTATAATATTTATCAATCCGGAAGCTTTGGGTTATAGCGGATGGTTGTTTTTTGCCTTTATTCTGGGAAGGGTGTTGGGAATCGAACATCCCTCTGTCAAGGACAAAAGGCCACTTTCTCAAAAGCAAAAACTTATCGGATGGGCAGCTGTGGTAATATTTATCTTATGCTTTACGCCAGCTCCATTTATGCTTGAAATAGAGTAGCTGCTAATTAGCTTCTTCCATTTTCACTTTCTGTTTTTTAAGCTTTTCATGCTTAACTTTTGCCAATAGCTTGGTGATCTTGTCCCTTTTGACTGAAACATAGGAAGAAAAGTCCAATACGGTAATCAATCCAATATCAACACTGCTGAGTCCTCCCTTTTTGGTCAGTAACCCAAGGATGTCGCCTTTGCTTATCTTGTTTTTCTTCCCTGCGGAGATGTAGACGGAAACAAAATCAGGTGGAGCAGGCAACTCGATATGGTTATCAATGGTGAAGTCTTCGACAGAACCCTCCAAGTAATCAGGCAGCGATTCATCATGGGCCAACACTAGGTATGCCTGACCTTCGGCGTGCATTCTAGCCGTTCTTCCGTTCCGATGAATAAAAGCATCCTCTTTAGGGGGCAATTGATAATGCACCACATGCTTGATTTCAGGAATATCCAAGCCTCTTGCAGCCAGATCTGTGGCCACAAGAACATTGCAGGCCCCTCCCCGGAATTTGATCAGGTTCTTTTCACGGTCTATTTGCTCCATCCCTCCATGAAGAGTACCATGGGCAAAATCATGATCATATAAAAGCAAACTAATCCGCTCTACAGCCTCCCGGTGATTGCAAAAAACCAAGCAAACCTCGTTTTTAAAACCTGCTACCAGTTTCATCAAGGTCTGAGCCTTTTCGATGCTATCCGTATGGACTACTCCCAACTTCAACCTGGAGTAGGCTTCTTGCCTTAAAAAGCTTACAGTCTCAGGATAGGAAAAAGTTAAAAACTCAGGCCATTTGTCCAATCTGGTGGCCGAAGTAAGCAGGTGCTTTTGCTCCCCATTTAAACCCTGGAAAATTGTTTTTAACTGGTCATGAAAACCCAATTGTAGGGATTTGTCAAATTCATCCAGCACCACCATGCTAATCGAATCTGTTTTGAATGACCCCCGAATAACATGATCTTGGAGCCTGCCAGGGGTACCGATTACAACAGCAGGATTTTCTTGAAGGCTGTTTTGCTCAATCTTAAAACCATGCCCTCCATAGCAGCTACTCACTTTGAATGAAGTCTTCATGGAGCGAAAAACCTGTTCAATCTGTAAGGTCAGTTCCCTGGAAGGAACTATGATGAGAGCCTGAATGCCTTTGACATCAGCCTTGAGCTGATAAATCAAGGGGAGAAGAAAAGCAAGTGTTTTGCCTGACCCAGTGGGCGCCAAGAGCATCAGGTTGTATCCGTTATTTGCTTTTTTGATAAAAGCCCCCTGCATTTCATTTAATTTTTCAATGCCGAGATTGTTGAGGTATTGGCTTTGAGCCTCCTGCAAGTTATCTTCCATTCTACAAAGATAATCAGATTCTGAGCGCTTTTACAGGAATTATTGGAAGCCCTTCTAATTTCCATCCGCACTCCCTCCCAGCAGGCACACAAAAAAAAGCCATCCTATCCGGATGGCCTTTATTAACTCATTAACCTTAACCCTTAATGTGCATGAACCTCGTAGGCTCTTCTAGTTACGTTTCCATTGGCATCTTCAGCCCAGATGATGAGTTCGTAGTGATGATCACCAGCTGGTAATACAATTGCATTTTCCCCAGTCAGCACGTCAGCTAAATTTATTGAGGCTCCTGAAGGAAGTGCATCTCCACCGTACCAATTGCCATTGCTGTGTTGTCTCCAAGTAGATTGACCCCACATTTCTTCATACACATCTTCTCCATGACCGTGATCATCGTCATCATCATGCTCATCTTCTTCTACAAGTCTTACCCATAAAAAGGTAATATCAGAACTTAGTTGATGATCCCTTCTGTGAACAGTACCTTGTACAGATAACGCTTCCCCTGGCTCTCCTTCTAACTCATCCCCATCCAAATTGGTGATTTGCATATCAGGAGCATAAGGCCTCTCCAAATAGAAAGTTGAAGAATAATTATTGTTATCAGCATAGCTCGTCACATTACCGTGAATATCGGTAGCGTCGATTCCAAAATGATAAGGACCAGCTAACACCGTTCCATCAATCTCAGAATTTTCACCCTCCCAATAGATATCTGTGTCATGACCATCCTGATTATAAAAAGTGTCTCCATTCAAGTCAATTCTTCTTGAAACCACCAAAGGCTCAAAACCTTGGGCAACTCGACCATGAGTATGGCCATCAAAACCGGAATGCACCTCAATTCTCACTTGCTGAATCCCTGAAGGGTCAGTCACGCTAAATCTAACGTGCATATGATCATTAGTTGCGGCCATTCTTTCACCTTGTCTCGGTCTAATCTCATCACGACCTTCAGCTTTTGAAATTACGGGAGCATCCATATCTCTTGGCATGTCATCATCTGTATCACAGCTGAAAAAAACTACACCTGCCATAGCTGACAATAAAAGGTACTTCTTAATCATAATATTTATATTTTGTAAGTTAGTTGTATTTGCAATCACATTGCAATAATACAGTTCAAATCACTAAAATGCAAGAGTGTTGCATTTAAATTCTCATTAAAAATAGCATCAACGGCTATTTTCTTATCTGAACGGGTATCTTGATACTGAAATTTATATTTCTTCCCTGCTCTGGTAAATTGAGTAGTCTATATCTGCTCAAATGATTAAAATAATAAGTATCGGTAAGGTTTTGTCCGGAAACATTAAACTTAACCAGTTGGCTACCCAACCTTAAATCCATTCCAATTCCAGATTCCAATAACGTGTAACCTTCGGTAACCCTTTCATTTCTATCCACCCTGTCTTGAGTGGCTACATTTCTTACCTCTCCAAACACATAGAAGTTTTCAATTCTTCGACCAATATTCCCTAAGGAATACTCTAGTCTCGAAAGGGCTGAAAACGGTGGAGTCAAAGGTAAAGGAAGCCCAGTATCTAGGTTCTGGTTATAAACGTATTCCAAAGCCGTGGAAAACCGGAGATTCGGCAATATTGCAATCTCTGTCTTCAATTCGGCTCCCAAGAAATAAGCATCATTCTGACGGTATTCCCACATCATACTAGAGGCAGGCAGTGGTGAAAAAAGACCAGTAGGCGCCAGATATATAAACTTATCATAGAAACTGAAATATGGACTTATCCCTACATAAAAGTTCTTCTTTCTATAAGTATAATTTAAATCTATTTGATAGCTCCTCTCGCTTTCTAAATTTGGATTTCCTATTTCATGTCTAAAATTCCCATGATGAATGCCATTGGACGCTAATTCAATGGCAGTGGGTATACGATAACTGGTCCCTAAGTTGACCTTCAGGTTATTGGAATCATTAATGATCCAAGACAAGCCGGTCCCCCCACTGGCGTTATACATAGACCTGTTGATGTCCGGATTTCTTTGATCAAACTCTCCTGTTGCTTCTTGGCGTCTATAGATAGGCTGAAGGTGTTCTTGAATATCATGTACAGCACCATCCACCCTCACTCCTGCATTGAGAATAAGACTGGGACTATAAGTCATTTCGTGAAAGTAAAACACTCCCCCTTGAGTGGTGGTAAATTCAGGTAGCAAAAATTCAAAACCGTCTTTTTGGTTTTTCATATGCTGAAACTGAAAGCCATATATATGCTGGTGGGTTTCCGATCTTGAAGTGTTGTACCTTAAATTAGCAGTGTAAGTATCTAAATTTAGTCCCAAAGCCATAGTGCCAGAGGGAGTGGGCCCTATTCCATGAGTATGGGGAAGAGAGTGTTCCTCTCTGTTGTTTTTCTGATACCCCAAGTCTAATTCAAGCCAATTTTTGCCCAATAGGTATTTGGTATTGGAGATTACTTTTAAATGGGAATTGTTCTGGTTTGGAAGCTCTATATCCTTATGATCTCCTCTATGTTGCAAATTATAAGAATTGGGAATACCTACTGCACCAGGAAATATGCCGGCCAATTGAGAGAATCGACTTACCGTCACTGTGGAATGTCCCCATTCTTTTCTCAAACCTCCGGTAAGACTAAAATGCCTTTCCTTGCCTGCTGTATTTTTCATCCGCCCACCATGAACTGGCAATACAAAACCCGCGTAGGTAAATCTGTCGGTCGGAACACGATAATCATCATAATCCTGCATAGTAAACCTACCCTTGAAGACAAAGTCACTCTCATTCCCCTCTACAGAGACAGTATTGCCCCACATATTATTGTTAGAGCGATAAGTGGACATCACATCTGCATTAATTGTACCCGGGGATGGAAGCGGGGCGGGGGAAATATTGATCACGCCAGCCATACCATCAGATCCATAAATAAGTGAGCCTGGCCCCTTGATTACCTCTACCCTATCCACGTCAAATGGGTCAATTTCTAGACCGTGATCTGCACCCCATTGCTGTCCTTCTTGCTTGATACCACGGTCATTGACCATAATTCGGTTGAAGCTTAAACCACGGATTACTGGCTTACTTATACCCACTCCGGTATTAATGGTCGTGATGCCAGGAAGTTTTTCCAAGGCATTGGCAAAAGTACCTGCATTGTTTTTCTCAAGGTATGCTCTATCCACCACTTCTATGGTTTGGCTGTGTTGCAAAGGGCCGTTCTTAAATGGATTGGCTTCAATAGTCAATTCTTCTAAATTAAAAGTGGACTCCTTAAGGACTATATGGAGATCGTCTATATTTTGATCTCTAATAATTATGGTTTGGGAGGCAGATTGAAAACCCATCATAGTCACATGCAAGTGATAACTACCCTTACGTAAGCGAGACAACTCAAAACCTCCATCGAGATCGGCCATAACTCCCTTTTGAAGTTCATGAACCAGAACTTGAGCAGGTAGTCCCTCACCTTCTTCATTCACCACTGTACCCGAAACGGAAAAAGTAGGCGTCTGACCGAAGGCAGAAATGGCCCCGATAAGTAAAATTTGAAATAATATAAAGAGTGTTTTCAAGCGTACTTAATTATTTGCAACAGTGTTTCAACTACAAAAGTATACATTTCAGTTCCATGAATCAATGTTGATTTTCAAAGTGCAGAAAAACTTATTTAAATGGGAGGCAATGACAGTTGAATGGAAAAGATAAGGCAAAACTTTGAAGTTTTGCCTTATCTTTTCCATGAAAATGCCTAAACGGCTTTCCTAAAATTATATCAATTATTCACATTGGAATTCCCTTGCGCTGGAATTAAAATAAGATCTTCTTGAGGTTCAATAAGGTATTCGGCACCATCTGCTGTCACTACTGCCATTTCCTCGACTGACATTGTCTTTTCATTTCCATCAGGTAATTTCCAAGTATAAAATCCATCAAAGGCGAAGGTCATCCCTTCTTTAAGTTCCTTCAGTGATGAAGGGCGTGGCTCGTCCAATTGGGCACCTCCAAGGTTTGGACCCACATCATGGGCAACAAAACCTACTGGGTGTCCTGTGCTCCACATAACATACTCAGAACCTTTTTCTTTCATGAAATCGCGCTGAGCTTTATCTACTTCAAAACCCGTAGTCCCAGGCTTCATAGCTGCCAGAGCTATCCTTGAACCCTGCTTACTGTTTTCCCAATATTGCTGAACGGAGTCCGGTGCCGTGGTCTCTCCTTCTCTCAACACATAAGCAAATCTTTGGATATCGGTAACCCACATATCATGTACTTTGATACCAAAATCAATCTGGATCACATCACCGGGCAAGATTACTTTATCCGTGGCATGGGAATGGCCCCGGTCAGGGCCAGAATTCACATTTGGGTTTTGATCGGGATGCCAGCCATCCTTAAAACCATACTCAGCGATCTTATTCTTCAAAAACTTGGCAATATCAGCATCAGTACTTTTACCAGGAACCACTTGTTTATAAGCTTCAACCTGCCAGTCTGCAGTAATCTGGGCAGCCTTTCTCATAATTTCAACCTCTTCCGGCAATTTGATGCTAAGCCACTCATAAATCAAGCCGTCAGAAGAAACCAGCTTTTCTGACATTTCTCCCAAAGCATCCTCAAAAGCAAGCCGCTGGGTGTAGCTCAGCCCGTCCGCCATTTCATTATCTTTGGAGCTATTCACTGCAATAGAATTGAAATTTTTGTCGGAAATATATTTTGCTGCCGCAGATATGGCCGACTCGGTTCGACCAACGGGAATTACTTCATCGTGTATTTTAAGATCGGAAAGAGCTGTAGCCTCTCCTATTGGTGAAAAAACTTTGGAAATAACATTAATTCCATCCAAATAAAACAAGAAAACGGCAGTGCCACCGGCATTCTCCCCTCCTACATGTGGGGCTATCGGATCATTGTTATTTTCCCTGCAGACCACCGCCCAAGCATCTATCTCTGCGGCAATCATTGCCTGTGGTAGTAGTTCTGCAAGGCGCTTTTTTCTGATTTCTGGCCAGGGGTTTTCTCCTTTAAATGGGTTGTCTTTACCTTGGGCCCACGTGATCTGGCTCATTGTAATTGACAAGATAAAACAAAGGGCAAATTTCAAAAGTCTCATATGGTGATTTTTAGCATCCTCTAAAATAGTTTAAAAACAGGCAATAAAAAAAGGAGCTTAAAAGCCCCTTAAAAATTTTAGCTGATTATTATTACATTTAGTCTAACTCAGCAATATTTTCTTTTGCAACCTCAAATTCTGGTGCGAATGTCAAGGCTTGGTTAAAAGCTTCCTTTGCTTCAGAACTACTTCCTTTATCCTTATAGATCAAGCCTTTCAAGTTATAAGCGGCGGCTTTCATTGATATCTCCTGCTGAGAATTATCTTTAGTCGGGAAAGCAAGCTTCTCTTCATCAGCCTTTTTGTTTTTGGACAACATGTTAAGAGAATTCAATGCCTCATCGTACTTTTTCAAGCTATATTGAAGATTAGCTGCTTTGTAGAGACTAAATATATCATCCGATAGCAAGTATAAAGATTCAAAATGCCCCAATGCTCTATCCAATGCCCCTAATTGCTCAAGTGAATATGCGGCAATTTCCAAAGCAGCCACATTTTTGCTGTTCGCTTCTATGATATCCATAGCCACTAAGGCAGCTGATGCATATTGGTCCATTTCAAAATACATGGTGGCCAACATCTCTGCATAACGAGCATTATTTGGGTTTCTGGCGATCAAATCATAGAGTTTGGATTTAGCCACATCTACGTCATTGTACCTCAAAGCCATCTGATAGATTCTTTGATCAGTTTCATTTTTCACCTTATTGGTGTCAGTTGGTTCAGGTTGTTGTTCCTGGGCAAAAAGGTTGGCGCTGCAAAGGGCCAGTACTAAGGTTAAGATTCTAAACTTCTGGTTCATACTCATTTATCTGTTAATATTCAATCCTTTTTGGGCGGCTAATCTATACATTAACTCCAAAGCTTCTTCTTTATTGTTTTGAATTTCGCCCTCCAATATAGCTTCTTTTATTTCTTCTTTTAACTCTCCGACCATTTTTGATGGCTTTAAATCAAAAATTTCCATAATTTCCTCCCCGGAAATCGGCGGCTGGAAGTTCCTGACATGGTCATGTTCTTCTACAGCTTGCATTTTTTCTTCTACTTTATCAAAATTGGCCAAGAATCGCTTCACCTTATTATTATTTTTGGAAGTAACATCGGCCCGACACAACATCATCAAATCTTCAATATCATCTCCAGCATCAAATAGCAATCTTCTAATTGCGGCATCCGTAACCCGATCATTTACCAAAGCAATTGGTCTTAGGTGAAGCCTTACGAGCTTTTGCACATATTTCATCCGGTCGTCCATCGGCAACTTCAACCTTCTGAAAATTCCGGGAGTCATCCTTGCTCCCTTATCTTCATGTCCATGAAAGGTCCAGCCTACTTTTTTATTGAAACGTTTGGTCGCTGGCTTAGCTATATCATGCATGATAGCGGCCCAACGTAGCCAAAGATCATTTGACATGCCGGAAACATTGTCCAAAACCTGCAGAGTATGGTAAAAATTATCTTTGTGCGACTTGTCCCCTACCGAGTCCACACCTTGAAGGTCTACCATTTCTGGGAAAAACTGGTGCAGCAGTTTGCTCACAAACAAAAGTTTGAAGCCATAGGAAGGGGTGTCGGAAAGGATGATTTTATTTAGTTCTTCAATAATTCTTTCACCAGAAATAATTTGTAGCCTTTCGGCATTTTCCACGATACCGTCAAAGGTGTCAGGCTCAATATCAAACTTGAGTTGAGTTGCAAACCGCATCGCCCTCATCATCCTCAAAGGGTCATCTGAGAATGTAATGTTAGGCTCAGCAGGTGTACGGATCAATTTTCTCTTGAGATCTTTGACACCATCAAAAGGATCAATAAGGTCACCAAAATCCTCCCTATTGACACTTATGGCCATGGCATTAATGGTAAAATCACGACGATCTTGGTCTTCTTTCAAAGTTCCATCTTCTACTAGTGGGTTTCTGGAATCGGATCTGTAAGACTCCTTTCTGGCACCTACAAATTCCACTTCCCATTCTCCCAGTTTGATCTGGGCGGTTCCGTAAGTTTTGAACACAGAAACCGGAACATGGAAGTCGAGGCTTTCAGCGACTTTTTGTGCCAGCTGAATACCGCTGCCTACACACACAATATCGATGTCTTTACTTTCCCTTTTCAAAATCAGGTCACGCACATATCCCCCTACCACATAGGTATCCAATTGGAGCTGATCGGCACATTCCCCAACTTTTCTAAAAATATCTACTTGCTCTAATTGCTCCTTGAAATTCATTAACCCAAAATTTTCACATCACCTTCCGGTCCCAAAAACATCTCCTTATTAGCCATTATAAAGTTTTCATCCACCACTACATCAGGAGCAGCTGAGGATTTTTGAAAAATAACTGGCTTTCCTATTGCGAACAAAACTTTACTCCAAACCCCTTCTCGGATCATCCAAAATTTCACCTTTCCACTTACAAGCGGACCGTTTATAACCACCCTGTTTACAGGAGAGTGAAATATCACAGGTTTGGTGGTAAATTCAACAATATCCAAGGAAATCTCGGAAAATTGCTCTGTTAAGGAACGGATCTGAAACAAGTCGAATAATAAGTAAACCCCTTGGGAATCATCAGTTTTACTATCCCAGCTTTCCTGGGTAATAAGATCAAACTTCATCCCTGATTTCTCCTGAATACTAACCCTGCCTTTGGACTTTATGGTGTCGGTAATTTTCTTGATATCCACTTTATGATTATAGGTTCAATTTTCTACAAATCCTTTGATACCCCAAAAGTATAACAGAAATTCGAATAACATTAGAAAATGCGTGGCCGAGTTTGGAAAAGGGCCACAATCATCGTTCGCACACAAGAACTTTTTAAACTGTTTTAAGGAAAACTTGAATTAATATCAGAAGTGTGCAGGGTTCAGAACTTTAATTTCACAAACATCAGGAATCTCTGAAAATTTACTTAATTTTGCATCCCATAGAGTTCAAAACAAAATTTCATTTCAGCTTCTATGGCCTCAAATACCAAGTACATTTTCATTACAGGGGGAGTAACTTCATCATTAGGCAAAGGCATTATTGCCGCTTCACTTGCCAAACTGCTTCAATCCCGCGGCTTCTCCGTGACTATCCAAAAATTTGACCCTTATCTAAATATTGATCCAGGAACGCTGAATCCCTATGAACATGGGGAATGTTATGTAACTGATGATGGGGCAGAAACAGACTTGGATTTGGGTCATTATGAACGTTTTCTAAATACTCCAACCTCCCAAAGCAACAACATCACCACCGGTCGTATTTATAACAATGTGATCACCAAGGAGAGAAAAGGAGAGTTTCTGGGAAAAACAGTTCAGGTCATTCCACATATCACTGATGAGATTAAAACGAATTTCTACAAACTTGGAGAAGACGGCAAGTATGATGTAGTGATTACTGAAATTGGAGGCTGCGTGGGTGACATTGAATCGTTGCCGTTTATTGAGGCCGTAAGACAGGCGAAATGGGACCTAGGTCCCAACAATTTCCTTGTAGTTCACCTTACTTTAATCCCATACCTAGCTGCCGCCAAGGAACTCAAGACGAAGCCAACCCAGCACTCAGTAAAACAATTGCTTGAGGCAGGTATTCAGCCAGATATTTTGGTTTGCCGCTCCGAACACCATTTGCCACAAGAAGTGAAGAAGAAGCTTTCTCTTTTCTGCAACGTACAGCTCAACTGTGTAATCGAGGCACTAGATGCAGAAACCATCTATGACGTACCGCTACTAATGAAAAAAGAAAAGCTTGATGAGCGTGTAATGTCAAAATTAAAACTGCGCACGAATACTAACACAGAGCTTGAACATTGGAAAGATTTTCTAGGCAGGTTGAAAAACCCCACCTCTGAAATCAACATTGGCTTGGTTGGGAAATATGTTAGTCTTCCTGATGCCTACAAATCTATAATTGAAAGTTTTATCCATGCTGGTGCGGCAGCTGAGTGTAAAGTCAATCTCAAGCTGATTAGCTCTGAGGAAATCGACTCTGAAAATGCCCCTAGGAAGTTTGAGGAACTTGATGGAATCTTAGTTGCTCCAGGTTTTGGTGAGAGAGGCCTTGATGGTAAGGTAGAAACTGTTAAATTTGCGCGGACAAATGCAATTCCTTTTCTTGGAATTTGTTTGGGAATGCAAGTGGCCGTGATTGAATTTGCACGTAATGTACTGAATCTCAAGGGAGCCAACAGTACTGAAATGGACCCAAATACAGAGCATCCGGTAATAGCGCTGATGGAAGAACAAAAGAACATCGAGCAAATGGGCGGAACCATGAGACTCGGGTCTTATCCTTGTGAGCTGAAAAAAGGCACAAAGTCCAGTGCCGCCTACGGGAAAACAAAAATTAACGAAAGACACCGCCACAGATATGAGTTTAACAACCAGTATCTGGAGCAATTTGAGAAAAACGGAATGATTGCCACCGGAATTAACCCCGAAACCAATCTAGTGGAAATCGTAGAGATTAAAGACCACCCATGGTTTGTAGCCTCACAGTTTCACCCCGAATATAAAAGTACCGTGCTGAACCCTCATCCTTTATTCGTAAGGTTTGTAAGAGCAGCGATTGAGAATAAAACTAAAAATTAACGTTAGTTCGGAGCCATTTTAAAAATGGGCTCTTCTAAAAAGTAAAGTATGGACAGAAATCAAGCGACAGGGTTAATCCTATTCGCAGCAGTTATTCTGGTATATTCGATGTTCTTTGCCAAGGGACCAGAACTTCCGGAAGCGACAGAAACTCCCGCTCAGACGGAGGTGGTGGACTCCACCCAACCAGAACAACAAAGTTCACCTCAAGCTGTAACTCAGCCTACTGACAGCTTGATACAAGCACAAAATCAGGCCCAATTTGGAGATTTTGCAGCATTGGCTAGCGGAACCGAGGAGTCTTTGGTGGTGGAAAATGAAGTGATAAGAATAACTTTCTCTAACAAAGGAGGAGAGATCCGAGAAGTTGAGTTGAAAAACTTCAAAACTTGGGATCAGCGACCTTTGGTATTGGTTGATGAGGAATCTTATTCCCTCGAGTATCAGGTACAAACCGCAAAAGGACCAATTAGCTTGAATAACATTTTCTTTGATGTTCAAACTAGAAATGTGGCCGAAGCTGAAGCTCCTGGTCAAGAAGTGGTTTTTACTGCTCAGACTCCATCCGGTACTTTATCTAGAACCTATTTTCTACCAAATGAAAGTTATGTCCTTAATCAACATTTAAATCTTTCTGCTGGAGCTACCCTGCTTACGGATAGAAACATTACCATCAATTGGGAAGGCCAGTTGAAAAAGCATGAAGCTGACATTGAGGAGTCACGTAGAAAGACCTACATGAACTTCTTCACTGCTGACGAAAGCTATGATTACTTGAGCGCGTCTTCATCTTCAGATGCTGAGCAAGTAAGAAATCCATTGAAGTGGGTGGCGTTCAAGCAGCGGTTTTTCACATCCAGTATCATAGCCGGTGATCAATTCCTAGATGGCAATTTAGCTCAAGAGACGCCTACCGATACCATGTCGGTAAAAAACATGTCTGCCTCCTTGACCTTTAATCTAGATCAAAACGGCTCCGATATCTCCTATTTCTTTGGACCAAACAACTACAACCTATTAAGGAAAATCGCTCCTGGCTTCGATAAAAATGTCGAAATGGGCTATTGGTTTGTAAGCTGGGTCAACAAATACATCATTGTAAACCTTTTTCACTTCTTGGAAAGGTTCTTTACCAACTATGGTGTAATCATTATCTTGATCGTATTCATTATTAAGTTATTCCTCTTCCCGCTTACCTACAAATCATATGTCGGCATGGCCAAAATGAGGGTCATCAAGCCTGAAATTGATGAGTTAAAGGAAAAATACAAAGATGATCCGACCAAGCAGCAGCAAGAGCAGATGAAGCTATTTGGTCAGCTTGGAGTAAGCCCAATTAGCGGCTGTCTTCCGATGTTGTTGCAGATGCCATTCCTGTTTGCCATGTTCTTCTTTTTCCCAAACTCTATTGAGTTGAGACAGGAGAGCTTCTTGTGGGCGCATGACTTGTCAACTTATGACTCTGTACTTAATTTGCCATTCACTATTCCTTTTTATGGCTCGCACGTTTCTATGTTCACCTTGCTGATGACCATTTCGCAAATTGTCTATACAAGGTTCAACAACCAATTGACCGCTGCACAGGGGCCAATGAAAAACTTGGGCTATATCATGCCGATAGGTTTTATGTTTGTGCTTAACTCCTACCCAGCAGCTTTGAGTTTCTACTACTTTGTTTCAAACATGGTGACCTTTGGTCAGCAATACTTGATCAAAGCTTTTGTGGACGATTCCAAGATCAGAGCTAAAGTAGAAGAGAGCAAAGCCAAAAATGCCAACAAGAAAAAGAGTAAATTTCAAACCAAGCTTGAAGAGGCTATGAAAGCCAGTGAAGCTCAAAAGAAAAAGAAATAATCTTCTAGATAAAAATAATATAGGGGCAAAGATATTTTGCCCTTTTTTTTTTGCTCCTTATTTTATGTAAAATTTATTAGCAAATATGTCGTTAAAAGATTAAATTACTGTTTTGATATATATCCACAACTGCATGTGGATAAGAATCTGTTTTCAGTAAAGATTAAACTTTTATCTTTGTAGAATCTCACTAACCCAAAAATGCTATCATCATGAAACTTCAATACTTTGGACATTCCACATTTTTAATAATTGTTTCAGGTAAGAAAATCCTTTTTGACCCGTTCATTACTCCAAATGAACTGGCCAAGTCCATAGATATCAAGGAAATTGAGGCCGACTACATATTAGTTACCCATGGACATGAGGATCATGTGGCAGATGTGGAAGCCATAGCCAAGAACACTGGGGCCATGGTTGTTTCAAATTTTGAAGTAATAAGTTGGTTTCAAGAAAAAGGGCTAGAGAATGTGCACCCCATGAATCATGGAGGAAGCAAGGCATTTGATTTTGGAAAGGTGAAATATGTAAATGCCATCCACAGTAGCACATTGCCTGATGGTTCCCCTGGAGGAAATCCAGGAGGGTTTGTGATAAGTTCTGAGGAAGGCACTTTCTACTTTGCCGGAGATACAGCACTCACTTATGACATGAAGCTCATCGGTGAAGAGTTTGATTTGGACTTTGCCATTATGCCCATCGGTGACAACTTCACCATGGGGATCAAAGATGCCTGCAAAGCGGCCGACTTTGTAGGTACAAATAAGTTCATAGGCATGCATTATGACACTTTTCCTTACATCAAGATTGATGAGCAGGATGCAAAAAAAACAGCTGAAGAAGCTGGAAAAGAATTGATAATGCTTAATATTGGAGAAATAATCACCCTTTGATCGCATAGAATGGGAAAAATTATTGCTATTGCAAACCAGAAAGGTGGAGTAGGTAAAACTACTACAGCTATGAATCTCGCGGCAAGTTTGGCCGTATTAGAGTACAAGACCCTAGTCATCGATGCTGATCCTCAGGCCAACACCACTTCCGGTCTTGGCCAAGATCCCAAAGAAATCGAAACTAGTATTTACGAATGCATGGTGGATGGCATCGAGATCGACACCATTATCATCAAGACCGAGATGGACAACCTCGACCTTGTACCTTCCCATATCGACTTAGTCGGTGCCGAGGTGGAAATGATCAACTTGGAAGACAGGGAGGAAAAGATGAAAGAGGTTATTGAAAGTATCAAGGACCTATATGATTACATCATCATCGACTGTTCCCCTTCTCTTGGATTGATTACCATTAATGCCCTTACAGCAGCTAATTCAGTCATCATTCCTGTACAGTGTGAATACTTTGCACTGGAAGGGTTAGGCAAATTGCTCAACACCATAAAAATCATCCAGACCAGATTGAACCCGGAATTGGGAATAGAAGGAATTTTATTGACCATGTATGATGTAAGGCTCCGACTTTCCAATCAGGTGGTTGAAGAAGTGAGGATGCACTTCAAGGATATGGTTTTTGAAACGATTATCCCAAGAAACGTGCGTCTGAGTGAATCTCCAAGCTTTGGAGTGCCAGTAGTGGCATTTGATGCCGAGGGTAAAGGCGCTGTGGCCTACCTAAATCTGGCCAGCGAGATCGCAGAGAAAAACAACCTGGTAAAAGTTAACGGATAATTATGGCTAATAATAAACCTATGAAAAAGAAGAGTGCATTGGGCAGAGGTTTAGGTGCATTATTAGAGGACAGTCCCAAAAAAGGTAGGCCCGAGGTATTACCGACGGCAAATCCTTCATCAAGCATCAACGAGATTCCCTTAGAGGAAATACAAGTAAACCCTTTTCAGCCGAGGACTCATTTCGATAAAACAGCCTTGGAAGAGCTTGCCGAATCCATAAGGGTTCAAGGCATAATTCAACCCATTACTGTAAGGAAACTCGCAGACAATGAGTATCAGTTGATTTCAGGTGAGCGACGGTTCCAGGCCTCCAAATTGGCCGGATTGACTAGAGTTCCCGCGTATGTAAGGACAGCCAATGACCAGCAGATGCTGGAAATGGCTTTAATTGAGAATATTCAAAGGGAAAACCTCAACGCCTTGGAAATTGCTCATTCCTATCAGAGATTACTGAGTGAATGCGACCTTAAGCAAGAGCAATTGGGTGACCGTGTGGGAAAAAACAGAACTACGGTTAATAATTACCTACGTTTACTTAAATTGCCGCCGGATATTCAGGCAGGTCTTAGAGATCAAAAAATCAGTATGGGCCATGCCCGTGCGTTGATCAATATTGAAGACATTGACACCCAGTTGTCAATCTTTAAAAAGACAGTCGAGGAAGATTTAAGTGTTAGGAAAGTTGAAGCATTGGTAAAAAGCCTCAATGATGGTCCTGAAGAAAAGGCTGAAAAGAAAGAAAAAGACCTTGATCCTGTCAAAAAGTATGAATTGGGAAAACTGCAGCAAAAATTAGCTTCCCATTTCGGTTCCAAGGTTGCATTAAAGTCAGACAATAAAGATAAAGGTGAGATCAAAATACCGTTTAGATCAACAGAGGACCTTAACCGGATTCTTGAAATTCTTGAAATCATTTAGAGATTTGCAGATTTTTGAAAGTCGTTTGATGGCAAAAAAACTTCAAGCAATAGTTTTATATAAAGCTATTGCTATTTTTGTTTTATCGTTTGGCTTTTCGGAGATTGCAATAGGTCAAGTGGTACAGGACACCACTGCTCAAGGGGTGGTAATGGAAAGTTCCGATGCAGACCGGATCAGACTCACACCTTCCAAGGCTAAAGATCCCCGGACCGCTACGATACTCTCAGCCATACTGCCAGGTGCGGGACAGGTTTATAATGAGAAAATCTGGAAAGTGCCCATTATATATGGGGGAATAACTACTACCGCTTACTTTGTAGAATTTAACAATAGGCGCTATCAGCTTTTCCGTGATGCATTGAGAATTTCCAGAGACCCTAACATTGATCCAAGTCTCAACCCTTTTCCAAACCTTAACGAAGACGGGCTGGTCCGAAACGTGAACTACTGGAGAAGAAACCGGGACTTGAACTATATGATCTTCGTGATCATTTATGCGCTTAACTTAGTGGATGCCCAGGTGGATGCCCACCTATCGGCTTTTGATGTCAGCGATGACCTCAGCTTTGAATTAAAACCAGCATACGAAAACCTCTATGCCGGTTCAGGATTAATTGGATTATCATTTAAAATCAACTTTTAATAAAGTGAATATATTAATACTCGGATATGGGAAGATGGGCAAAATCATTTCTGAAATAGCAGAAGAGAGAGGCCATACCATAGTCGCCAAAATCACCTCAGATAACAGAGAGCAACTTGAAAACCTGGACGCTTCATCCGTAGATGTGGCCATTGAGTTCAGCCAGCCAGAATCGGCGGTAGACAATCTCTCATGGGCTATCAACCATGGCATCCCAGTAGTCTGTGGCACCACCGGTTGGTTAGAGCACAAACATGAAATCGAGCAGTTAACCTTATCCAAAGGGGGCGCTTACTTTTATGCTTCCAATTTTAGCATAGGTGTTAACATCTTCTTTAAAGTAAACAGATATCTGGCAAAACTCATGGATGAGCAGCACGATTACGGGATTCGAATGGAGGAGATACATCATACTGAGAAAAAGGACGCACCTAGCGGGACAGCCATCACCTTGGCTGAAGATATCATCAACAAAATCGACCGTGCAAAGCGTTGGAATTTGGACACCGAATCGGTCGAAAACGGACACAACGTACTAATCAGTGCCAAGCGGATCGACAAAGTTCCAGGCACTCATTCTGTGACCTATTCCTCTGATATAGACGATATTGAGATCAAACACACAGCACATTCACGCAAAGGGTTTGCACTTGGTGCAGTTTTAGTATCCGAATGGATAAAAGACAGAAAAGGAATTTTATCCATGGATGATTTTTTATCCTTTTAAGCGTAAATAGATGAAGACTAAAGAAAAAAAGAAAAAATCCCCTGCCCGTGAGTGGCTGGACGCATTGGTTTTTGCAGTCATTGCGGCCAGTTTGATCAGGTGGTTATTGCTTGAACCGTTTACCATCCCAACCCCTTCCATGGAAAAAAGCCTTTTAGTCGGTGATTTCCTGTTTGTAAGTAAAATGCACTACGGAACCCGGGCACCTAGGACTATTCTCCAAATGCCCCTCACCCACCAGACGATCTGGGGGACCAACATGAAGTCTTATAGCGACGCCGTACAGTTACCTTATTTTAGGCTTCCCGGTTTCACTTCAGTCAAAAGAAATGATGTGGTAGTGTTCAATTATCCGGTGGAGTTTGAACATCCATCAGACCTGCGAACAAACTATATCAAGCGAGCCGTGGGAATGCCGGGAGATGTGATCGAAATTAAAGATACCCAGCTATTTATCAATGGTCAACCTGGGGACAATCCGGAATTGATGCAGTTTTCCTACGAAGTAATGACTGAAAGAAGGTTTGGGTTGGAATTTTTCCAAGATTATGAAATTAATCCAGAAAGCATCATGCCGTTTTCAAATGGCTCTGGCTATTTAGTTTCCACCACTCCCGCGACCGCTGAAAGATTAAGAAAAGTTTCCAGCATTTCTGCCGTACACCTCCGCTCTTATAAAGAAGGCCTAGGTGAGCCTGACATTATGCCAGACGGCTCCTACTATTCTATGAATAGGGATAACTTCGGTCCATTGGAAATCCCAGCAAAAGGCTGGACTATTGACCTGACCGATGAAGACATGGTGAGAAGGTATGCCTTTACCATTGAAAGATTTGAAGGACATAAAAAAATTAGCATCGAAGCGAACAAGGTTTACATTGATGGCCAATTGCAAGAAAGCTATACCTTCAATCAGGATTATTTCTTCATGATGGGTGACAATAGGCATGATTCGGCTGATTCCCGATATTGGGGGTTTGTACCAGAGGATCATATAGTTGGGAAGGCTTGGTTCTTATGGCTATCCTTAGACAAACACCGCAACATGTTTAGCAAAATACGATGGGAAAGATTTTTTAAACCCATACGGTAAAAATAAAATGGCCCGATTCAACTTTGAATCGGGCCATTTTATTTTTCACCAATTGATTGTGGCTTTACCATTTTGCGCTAAATACTCATTGGCCTGACTAAAATGCCCGCAACCAATAAATCCCCTATGGGCTGATAATGGGCTTGGGTGAGGCGCTTTTAAGACCAAATGCCTACTTTCATCAATAAATTGTCCTTTTTTCTGGGCATAAGATCCCCAAAACATAAAAACCAAATTATTGTAATCTTCAGCAAGGTGATGAATTATCGAATCAGTAAATTCCTCCCACCCTTTCTTTTGATGCGACCCAGCTTGGGAAACTCTTACGGTCATTGTGGCGTTTAAAAGTAACACACCTTGCTCGGCCCACCTTTCTAGATTCCCTGAAAAAGGCGCCGAAATCCCCAAATCACGCTGTATTTCTTTGAAAATATTCCGTAAAGAAGGCGGGAAAGCTACCCCGTCAGAAACAGAAAAACTCAGTCCATGAGCCTGACCGGCACCATGATAGGGGTCTTGACCAAGAATGATCACCTTAGTATTTTCAGGAGGGCAATGATTTAACGCATTAAAAACTAATGACTTTGGGGGGAAAATGGTTTTATATTTGTATTCTTCTTCTACAAATTTCAACAATTCCCGATAATAGGGTTTCTCCATTTCGGATTTGAGGACAACCTCCCAATTTTCATGGATGTCAAAGTGCATGTGCTAATGATTGTAATTTGAAATTAATAAACTATATTCGAAATCATAATATCTCTCCATGGCGACTGCAATAACAGAAGGTATAAAAGTAAGCATAAATGCGAAATACCAAGCGGAGTTTTCCAGCCCGCACCAGCATCACTATGTGTTCACTTACAAGGTAACTATAGAAAATCACAGCAAATCAACCCTACAGCTCATGAGGAGAAAGTGGGAAATCACGGACGCCGCTGAGGAATTAAAACTTGTAGAAGGTGATGGAGTAGTAGGCAACCAACCTGTTCTAGAACCCGGAACATCTCATAGTTATGTATCAGGCTGCAATCTTCGGTCTGGATTCGGAAAAATGAAAGGTTACTACTATATGGAAAGAGTCGTAGATGGTAAAATAATCGAGGTAGAAATTCCCGAATTCCAACTAGTAGCTGACATCTTCTCGAATTAAATTCGCATGTTTTCAGCAGTACAGTATATTCTTCATTTTCTGAGAAAAGAAGACAGGCATAGCCTGCAGTCCCCCTTCGCATTTCAGCTTTACGATGGACTAATAAATCACTTCAAAACTGCTAAGTACCCTGAAATTGAAAAGATAAGAACCTCCTTCCTCCGCGATAATACTGAAATATTTGTCACGGATTATGGAGCTGGAAGTAAGATGGTTCCTAATTCCAAACGCAAGGTGAAGGACATTGCCTTATATAGTAATTCTCCTAAAAAATATAACCTCCTTTATCAATACTTTCTCTCACAAACCCCTGCAGATTACGCTGTAGAGTTGGGAACAGGCCTAGGTATCAATTCACAATATTTAGCTGCATGCACTAAAAAGAGTCTCTTAACAATTGAGGCGGATAAATCGATCTGCGATTTGGCTGCTTCCCACCTTCAGAAATTACCGAATGTTGAGGTTTTCTGTGATGAGATACCCAATGTGTTACCAACAATTGCTAGCCAAATGAATTCCTTAGATTTTTTGTTGATTGACGCGCATCACACCTATGAGGCCACAATAAAGTATTTCAACATGCTGGTCCCACGGTTGCATGAAAACAGTATCATGATTATAGGTGACATCTACTGGTCTAAGGGTATGAAAAAAGCATGGGATGAAATCAAGATGCACCCTGAGGTCCGGATGACTTTTGATTTTTTTGAATGTGGAGTGGCGTTTTTCAAAAAAGATCTTCAAAAAGAAAACTATATTCTCACTTATTGATCAAAATAATAAACAATTCGCTCCCATGTCGTGGGGCAATGGAATTATAACATGGCTCTAAGACTTGGATGTGAAAAGTTGACCCGAAATAACTTTGATATTCCTCAATAGATGCTCCAAACGGAGGCCCCACTTTCGAAAAGTCTTTATTAAATAGCACCCCCACTAATTTTCCTCCTGGATTTAATAGGGATTTCATTTTTTTTACATAATTTTCCCGTTGATCTGGCAAAAGAGCACAGAAGAAAGTTTGTTCAAGTATAAGATCATATTTATTTTTATGATCAAAAAAATCTTCACAATGAATTTGCGACATAGGAAAATTGGGATTTTCCTTGATAAAATTTTCAATTGGAACGGGGGAAAAATCTAAAATATGAACATTCGAAAAACCAATTGAATTGGTGTAAGCGGCTTCATAAGCATTGCCAGCTCCGGGAATAAGCACTCGGAGGGATTTATCCCTGATTTGGTCTAAATATTGCATTATTGGCAAAGTAACATTTCCGGCATCCCAGCCAGTTTCGTTATTTAAATATCGTTTTGTCCAATATTGGTCATTTAACATCGTTCGCATTTTATATTTCACAAATATAACTTAGGTCTAAATAATATTATGAGTAACAATACTCCTTCGGGAAAAGCTCCAAACACCGAGAAAGGCAAAAATATCCTAATTATCGTCTTGATCATTTTGGTGATTGTCAGCGGGATCAAATTATATATGGATCACCAAGACAAAAATAAAAAAACAGAGGAGATCATCATTCTTTCGGAGGAAAACAATGACCTCAACCTACGCCTGGACTCCATGACTTACCAACTCACACTCAGAATTGATGAGATTGAGACTTTGGGAGGTGATGTGGATTCTTTAAAACAGATTAGGGATCAATTGATTGATGAAAGAAACAATGACCGTAAAAGATCTGCTACGGAAATTGCAAACCTTAACCGAAAAATCGACGGTTATTCTACCCTTCTCAGAGAAAAGGATACTGAAATTCTAGCCTTGCGTGAGCAGAACCAAGAACTTTATACCGAAAACAAACAATTGAAAACCACCCAAGCGGAGATCGAGGAGGAAGTGGCTCAACTTAACATCAAGCAGCAACAACTGACCGAAAAAGTCACCAAGGCGGAAAGGTTACGAGCAGAAAACATACTAGTAGCGGCCGTAAATTCCCGAGGACGTGAGCGGGAGGATAATTTTAGAAACCGTCAATTGGACAAGCTTAAGATATCATTTGATCTTATTGAAAACGAAATTACTCCAGCAGGAACCAAGGACATCTTTGTACAGGTAATTGCGCCAAACAATCAAGTAATCTTTGACATCGCCCGAGGATCAGGTACTTTCGACCTAGAAGGCAAAGAAGAGTTTTTCACAGCCAAACAAGATATCCTTTATAATAACACCAGCCAAAAGCTCACTTATTACTATGAAAAAGGTACTGATTATGCCCCTGGCACTTATAAAGTGAGAATTTTCGCTGATGGTTTCCAGATTGGAAACAGGGAGTTTGAAGTTAGATAATCTTAAACCACCTTTAAAGTAGTAAAGTGAAAATATCCAAAGCACCTGCAGACGGCTGTTCTGCAGGTGCTTTTCTGTTTAAGATTTACGGAACTTAGTTTTGATAATTTGCCAGAAAGTGATACTTTTGCGGTCTGTTTAAATATTTAAAAATTAAACGAAAAAACAAATGTTCCAAAAAAATTATGAAACGGTATTCATTTTAACTCCCGTTTTGTCTGATGTTCAGATGAAGGATACCGTAGACAAGTTCGTGAACTTGTTAAAAGAAGAGGGGGCAGAAATCGTAAATGTTGAGAACTGGGGCCTTAAGAAAATGGCTTACCCAATTCAGAAAAAAAGCACCGGTTTTTATGTAATGGTTGAATTCAACGCAGACCCTAACTTCATCAAGAAGTTTGAGCTTGAGTTCAGAAGAGACGAGAAAGTTATGCGTTTCTTGACCACTGTTTTGGATAAGCATTCTTTGGCTTATGCAGAAAGAAGAAGAAAAGGTGAATTTAACAAAAAATCTGAAGTTAAGGAGGAAGCTGCAAAATGACACTTAAGAACGAACCAATCAACAGAGGAGAAAACAGAAAGAAATACTGCCGCTTCAAGAAGCACGGCATCAAGTATATCGACTACAAAGATCCTAACTTCTTATTGAAGTTTGTAAATGAGCAAGGTAAAATCCTTCCTAGAAGATTGACCGGTAACTCGGCAAAATTCCAGAGAAAAGTTGCTACGGCTATCAAAAAAGCTAGACATCTAGCCTTATTGCCTTACGTGACTGACGGATTGAAGTAATCCGCCCTGTTCTATCCCATATTTATAAATCAATACGACAATGGACGTTATATTAAAAACAGATATAAAAGGACTTGGCTATAAGAACGACTTGGTAGCAGTAAAGCCCGGATATGGTAGAAACTACCTTATCCCTCAAGGTTTCGCTGTTTTGGCCACTACTTCTAACAAGAAGATCCTAGCAGAAAATATCAAGCAAGCTGCTCATAAAGCAGAAAAAATCAAAACTGAAGCTGAAAATTTAGCTGCACAAATCGAAAAAACAACTTTGGAAATCAAAGCGAAAATCGGTGATTCAGGTAAAATTTTCGGTAAGGTAACCACACTTCAGATCTCTGACGCTCTTGCAATCAAAGGCATTAATGTAGACAGAAAGAAAATCGCTATCACTTCTCCAGTAGTTGGAGCCGGTGAATACGAAGCTGAGATTGATCTTCACAGAGAAGTGAAAACTAACGTGAAATTTGAAGTAGTAGCTGAGTAAGCACTCTATTTTAATTCAAATGTAGAAAGCTAAGGACTTACGTTCTTAGCTTTTTTTTATGTGTCATTCGCTCTTAATTCTTATTTTTAGGTTATGAATTTTCGCATCACTTTTCCAATACCCATTTTTCCCGTGCCCGTCTCCCACTCCCATAAGGTTCTTTCAGTGGGGTCATGTTTTGCCAATATGCTCGGCAAAAAGTTGAGCGAAAGAAAATATCAGATTTTATCAAATCCATTTGGAATTATTTTTAACCCAGTATCTCTATTTCAGCTACTACATCATTCTTTGCTCGGAAATCAGCTTGAGCCTTCCTTGCTCCTTGAGGCTTCCGGCAATTATATGCATTACCAAACACACTCAGATTTACGGGCCGATTCTAAAGAATCTTTAAATCAGCTAATTGGTGAGAAGCTACAGAGGTCTGCTGAATTCCTGAAGCTTTCAAAACATCTTTTTATAACTTTGGGGACTTCCTATGTCTATGAACATTTGGTGACAGGTCAAGTGGTGGCCAACTGTCATAAGCAACCTGCAAGCCTGTTTAAGAAGCGCATGTTAGAGTTGGAAGAAATGAACAAAGCTTTTGATGGTTTTTACAGCAGCCTTAAAGAAATCAACCCTGAAATACAAATAATTCTCACTGTCAGTCCGGTAAGGCACATCAAAGATGGAGTTTCCGAAAACCAAGTGAGCAAAAGCTTGTTAAGAGTGTTCACCCATCAATTGACTGAGCGATATCAAGACGTCAATTATTTCCCCAGCTTTGAACTGATGATGGATGATTTGAGGGATTACCGATTTTATCAGCAAGACTTATTGCATCCTACCGCAATGGCTGAGGATTACATTTGGGGGAAATTTGAAGAGACCTTTCTGAGGGAAGATGAGTCAAAGTTGAATCACATGATCACTTCAATCCAGAAGGATCTCTTGCATAAGCCTTTCAATCCTAGTTCTGAAGCACATCAAAAGTTTTTAAATAGATTATTACAAAAAATAGATCAATTGCCAAAAAACCTAGATTTCTCAGCTGAGAAGCAACAAATCCATAACCAGCTAACCAACCATGAAGAAAGCTAACCGATTGATCAACAGTAAAAGTCCATACTTACTGCAACATGCCTACAACCCTGTAGACTGGCAGGAATGGAACGATAACGCGTTGCAGCAGGCTGTAGAGCAAAATAAACCCATTTTGGTGAGCATTGGCTATTCTGCCTGCCATTGGTGCCATGTGATGGAGAAGGAAAGCTTTGAGGACGATGCCACCGCCGAGCTCATGAATGAGCACTTTGTCTGTATAAAAATCGACCGTGAAGAACGCCCCGATTTGGACAATATTTACATGGATGCCGTACAAGCAATGGGACTGAACGGTGGATGGCCGCTAAATGTGTTTCTTTTGCCAAACCAAAAACCATTCTACGGCGGCACCTATTTCCCGAATAAGAATTTTAAGGCTTTGCTGAAAAACATCTCTCAGGCATTTGAACTTCATTATGACAAGCTCTCAGAGAGTGCGGATGGTTTTGGTGAAACACTGGCCAGGCTTGAGAAGGATAAATATGGGCTTTCGGATGAGCAAATGGAAACAAACAGTGAGGTGATTCATAAAGCCGCGAAAGAAATTTTGCGTCAATTTGATGATCAGTGGGGAGGGCTATCTCGAAGCCCGAAATTCCCAATGCCTGCCATTTGGGAATTTCTGCTGAGTTATGCTAAAATTGCTGGAAATATAGAAGTTAAAGACAAGGTTCTTTTCACGTTGAAAAAAATCGGAATGGGTGGGATCTATGACCACATCGGTGGCGGTTTTGCTCGATATTCGGTGGACGCAGAATGGTTTGCCCCTCATTTTGAAAAGATGCTTTATGATAATGGCCAGCTTCTTTCGCTATACGCAAAAGCATATCAGAGCAGTGGAGATGAGTTTTTTAAGGAAAAAATTGAAGAAACAATTGAATGGTTAAAGAACGACATGCTACAGCCAGAGGGAGGCTTCAATGCCGCAATAGATGCCGATAGCGAGGGAGAAGAAGGTAAGTTCTATACTTGGAAAGCTCAAAATCTAAAGGATCTCCTTGGAGAGGATTATGACTGGTTTAGGGACTTGTATAATATTAAAGATCCTGGAAACTGGGAAGATGGTGCAAACATACTTTTTCAGACCTTAGATTATAACCAATTGGCCCAGAAAAGTGGATTTACTGAAGTTGATCTTCACACGAAGTTAAAAGCAATCAAGCACCTGCTGTACTCCCATCGGGAAAACAGGCCAAAACCTGGTTTAGATGACAAAATATTGACTGGATGGAATGCCTTAGCTATCACAGGCTTGGTGGATTGTTATTTTGCCTATCACAAAGAGGAATATAAAACACTTGCCTTGAACGCAGCTAGGTTTTTAATAGAGAAGGTATACCTCAATGGAAGACTTTACAGGGTATATAAAGAAGGTACGGCTTATAATGATGCGTTTTTAGAGGATTATGCTGCCTTAATAGAAGCGTTGATCAAATTGTATCAAATGACCGGGGATGTAAATTGGCTTGAGCATTCAAATGATATGGCCGGAATGGTAATTAAGAATTTTCTAGACAAAGAGGAACCGCTACTCTACTTCAATAATCCCAAAGCTGAGCGACTAATTGCCAATAAGAAAGAAATATTCGACAACGTAATTCCCTCAAGCAATGCTAAAATGGCCAGAAATCTCCATTTTTTGGGATTGTATTATTACAATAATGAATATCTCAACCTTTCCAAAAGGATGCTTGCAATGGTAAATAAATTAATTCTATCTGATCCAACATTCATGGCTCATTGGGCTTTACATTATCTGGAAACCCATTTATCGACTGGAGAAGTAGCGATAGTGGGCTCAGATGCAGAAAAGCTTTCCGAAGAATTTGCAGCTGAATTTCATCCGAATGCAATTTTTGGATTCTCCTCTCAAAAAACCACCTACCCTCCACTATTGGAAGGAAAAACTTTTGAGGTAGGTGATTCTAGAATTTTCGTTTGTTTTAACCAAACCTGTAAACAACCAGTAGGTACCGTTCAGGAGGCCTTGAATCAATTACCAAAGCTGAATTAGATGATTGACAACACTTTATTTGATAATTCCGCACCTGATCAGGCTAGTTATTTTGCCGACATTATCCTCCCTGTTCCTATCCCAAAAATGTTCACTTATAAAGTCCAATTTGAATTTCTAAATGAAATTCAAATTGGTAAACGGGTAATGGTGCACTTTGGAAAAAGGAAGGTTTTGACTGGAATTGTTGGTAAGGTCCATCAAAAACCCCCTAAAGAATATGAAGCCAAACCTCTGCTTGAGCTTTTGGACAACCAGCCAAGTGTCAATCCTATCCAAATAAAGTTTTGGACCTGGATGTCGGAATATTATTGTTGCCATATCGGAGAGGTGATGAATGCAGCTTTGCCCTCGGGTCTAAAATTAAGTAGTGAAAGCAAGGTCCAGCTGAACCCAAATTTCGACCCCCTTGAAACCAAATACCCCATTGACCCAAGGGAGCAAGTGATCTTGGACCAGCTGGAAACCAAGGATGAGCTGACGTATGAGGAATGCGGAAAGTTATTACTGTTAAAATCAGCGCATCACATTATCAAAAGTTTAGTGGCTAAGGAGGCTATATTAATTTTTGACCAAGTAAAGGAAAAGTTTTCGCCTAAAATAGAAAGTAGAGTCAAGCTTATAGATGGGTATGTTGTGGGAAAATCTGCTTTGGAAGACCTATTTGAATTACTTTCAAAAAAACCCAAGCAGGAGGGCATGTTGCTTCGATACCTTCAAATGGTGCCAATCTATCAAAAACCTGAACTAAATACCTTAGGGATAGAGAAAAAGCTGCTTTTAGAAGCAGGTTCATCCCCAAGCACTCTAAAAACCATGGTCAAGAATGGGATTTTTGAAGAGTACAAAAAGGTGATTAGCAGATTTGATGAAACACAGGTCATTGATACGGAGCCTATAATTTTATCTGAAAATCAGGAAGAATCGGTGAAAGCCATTAAGGCTCATTTTGAAGACAAACAGACTGTTCTCCTGCATGGAATTACAGGAAGTGGCAAAACTGAAATCTATATCCAATTGATTGAGGAGGTATTGGAAAGTGGCTCCCAAGTCCTATTTCTATTACCAGAAATTGCCTTAACTACCCAAATAGTTAACCGTCTCCAAAAAGTATTTGGTTCAAAGATGGGGGTATTTCATTCCAAATATTCCGACAATGAAAGAGTGGAAGTTTGGCAAGGAGTATTAAGTGGTCGCTTTCCCTTGGTCGTGGGTGTGAGATCCTCTTTATTCCTTCCTTTTGACAGTCTAGGCCTTATCATAGTTGATGAAGAGCATGAGACTAGTTATAAGCAATTTGATCCGGCACCGAGGTTTCAAGCAAGGGATGCCGCCATAATGCTGGGCTACCTTCACCAATCGAAGGTGTTGTTGGGCAGTGCCACACCATCGTTTGAGTCATACTATAATGCACGACAGAATAAATACGGGCTAGTGGAAATGACTCATCGGTATGGCAATGCCCAACTTCCAGATTATGTCCTATCGGACATTTTGAGCGATAAGAAAAAGAACCTGCTGAAGCTAGATACTACACGGCAGCTCCGGGAAAAGGTTCAAGCCGCACTCAACAACCAGGAACAAGTCATAATTTTCCAAAACCGTCGTGGATATGCACCATTTGTCAATTGTGAGGACTGTGGATGGATACCGGAATGCGAACATTGTGATGTCAGCTTGACCTATCACCAATTTGGCGAGGAGATGCGCTGTCATTATTGTGGGTTTAAGGAAAAACTCCCAAAGAAATGTGAGGCATGTGGAAGTGTACAGATAACCACAGTGGGTCAGGGAACTGAGCGTATTGAGGAAAATCTTTCCATGCTATTCCCTGAAGCCCGAATTGCGAGAATGGATATGGACACCACCAGAAGCAAATATGGCTTTCAAAAGTTGTTGGAGAATTTTGGCCAAGGAAATATCGATATTTTGGTAGGTACTCAGATGGTGACCAAAGGGCTGGATTTTGATAAAGTGACAGTGGTGGGTATAGTGGATGCTGATAGGATTCTATATTTTCCGGATTATCGGGCAGGAGAAAGAGCTTTTCAGCAAATCACACAAGTGGCAGGCAGGGCCGGGCGAAGAGAAAAAATAGGTTCCGTAATCATTCAAACCCGACAACCGGACAATCCAATTTATAATTCGATCATAAACGGAGACTATAAGAATTTTTACTTGCAGGAAATGGGGGAACGAAAAAGTTTTTTTTACCCACCATTCATTAAGGCTATCAAAATCAGTGTAAAGCACAAAGAGTATAACGTGGCAGAGCGGGCGGCTAAGCATTTGGTAAACCTGCTAGCCACTATTAAGGTCAAAAAGATAATATTAGGACCGGAAAAGGCATTGATTGCGAAGATAAAAAACCTATATATTTTTGAAATACTGGTGAAGTTGGACAAAAACAATAATGCTCCAGCAACCTTCAAACACCATATGATCGAGATGATCGAAGAGTTATCAGCAGATAAATCATTTAAATCAGCGAGGTTTATCGTTGATGTGGATCCCGGATAATTTTTCTAAAATTCTCATAAAATGGTTTATGCTCAATGTATTTTTTTAACTTTATACCAAACCTATTAAACTAACATATGAAAATTGCCCTAATTGCCCATGACGGCAAGAAAGCTGATATGGTTCATTTTCTTAGCGGCTTCAAACAAAAGCTCAAAGGAGCAAACATAAAACTTGTGGCCACCGGCACTACAGGCCTCCATATAGAAAGAGCCGGATTCGAAGTCCAAAGATTACTCTCGGGGCCCATGGGCGGTGATGCTCAGATAGCAGCTATGGCAGCACAAAAAGAGCTGGACATGGTTGTCTTCTTTAGAGACCCTTTGGATAAGCACCCCCACGAACCTGACGTGCAAATGTTGATGCGGATATGTGATGTCCATCATATTCCCCTAGCCACAAACTTGGCATCTGCAGAATTAATGTTTAAACACCTGAACACAATTAATAAATAAAATGGCAAATAAAACGGTCACACGCATCGGTGTGCTCACTTCTGGGGGAGATGCCCCGGGGATGAACGCAGCCATCAGAGCAGTCGTAAGATCGGCGAAATATTACAATCTGGAAGTTTATGGGATTTTCAGGGGATATGAAGGATTGATCCAAAATGACATCAAAAAACTGGAGAACAGAGATGTAGCTTATATTCTGGAACGAGGGGGCACCTTCTTGAAATCAGCCCGAAGTCAAGAATTCAGGACCTCAGAGGGTAGAAAAACTGCCTATGAAAATTTAAAATCACATGGCATAGACGCCTTGGTTGTAATCGGAGGGGACGGATCCCTAACTGGTGCCCATCTCTTTTATAAGGAATTTGGCATCCCTTCCATAGGGCTACCGGGCACTATTGACAATGACCTTTCTGGTACGGATAGCACGATAGGCTTTGACACTGCGTGCAATACGGCAATTGAGGCAATTGATAAGATTAGGGATACGGCAAGCTCCCATGATCGACTTTTCTTTGTTGAAGTAATGGGTCGCGATGCAGGTTTCATTGCCGTAAATGCGGGAATTGGTAGTGGTGCAGCCGCAACCTTAATTCCAGAGCGGAAAATGCCTGTGGAGAGCCTTATCGAAAGGTTAAAGTCAAGGGCAAAAGCCAAAAAGCAATCCAATATAGTCATTGTCGCTGAAGGAGGAAAAAGTGGTGGGGCTTTGGAGATTTCCAAAAAAGTCAAAAAGTTTTTACCAACCTATGATATTAGAGTTACTATTTTAGGCCATTTACAGAGAGGTGGCTCACCTACTTCGTTCGATAGGTTACTAGCTAGTAAATTAGGAGTTGCGGCAGTAGAAGGTTTAATACATGGAAAAGAAGATGTCATGGCTGGAGTAATAAATAATAAAATTGTATACACACCAATTAAGAGAGCAATTGTGGACGACAAAGAGGTGGATGAAGATGACTTTAGAGTTGCTAAAATTTTGTCACAATAAATTTTTAATGAATATAAAAGGGCCAAACGAATACGTTTGGCCCTTTTATGTTTTACGCGAATATAGGTAAAATCAGGACATAGGTTTGATCTTATAGTTAATTCGGATAAAAGTGTAAAGAAAGAAGATACAGCATAAAGTCAATGTAAAAGTAATTGCTGTCATATTCTCCATGCCCACTAAATGAATTAAAACCGTATTTAGCAGCAATTGACAAATAGCATATGTGGCTGAAACCGTAAGATGACTTATCCCCCGCTCATTGACCAAGTATTGATACAAATGTGATCGATGAGGATGAAGAATATTCTCCTTTTTAATAAGGCGAATAAAAATTGTAATAATGGTATCAACACCATAGATTGAGAAGAATATAAGGTAAAAGAAATTCCCCGTTTGAACAATTGTGTGCACCATAAAATACCCGAGAATTATAGCAAGGCTAATACTCCCTACATCCCCTAAAAAAGCCACTGCTTTTTGACGTAAGTTAAAAACTGAAAAAACCATGCAGGCTAACCCCAAAATAACAAAAGTCTCATGATAGATAAAATTGACTTCAAGAAAACTGAAAGAAATTAAGGAAACAAGACAGTATAATACAGAAATCCCATTAATTCCATCCATAAAGTTAAAGGCGTTAATCCATCCGAAAAACAACACCGTACAGATCAAAATATAAAACCACTCTATTTGAAAAACACCTAAATCATAGAAAATGTATAAAGTTCCAGCTATCTGAGCTATTGCTCTCGGTAGTTGGCTCAAAGAAAACATATCATCCAAAAAACTAATTGTCGCTACCAAAAGAACTACGATAACCAAACTCTGATTAATTTCGCCAAAATAAAAGGGCAAAATAAGTGCAATGGGAAAAATCACCCCCCCTCCCCTTACCGTTGGTACTTTGTGGGATGATCTATCAGTAGGAATGTCTACTATTCTATAATTCCTGGCTAATTGGATGTAAATAATTTCTGTGATTAAAAGAGCGCATAAGGCAAAAAGATAATACATAGCTTTTGAAAAGATTTAAACGTTTGAAAAAGGCCTTCTTGACTGGAAACAGGAAGCTCAACCAAAAGGGTACGCATTAGTTTGGAATTGGAAACAATGTAATTTTCAGTAAGCTTTCGAAGTCGATCAGAGTTCAATGGCAGCCTGAGATGATCACCTACTTTAGCAATGCCTGAAATAATAGGTTTAGGGATATGAATTATTTTTGATTTTTTGCCAATCGAATCACCCATTATTTCGATTAAATCTTTCGTGCTAATTGGATGATCATCTGAAATATGGTAAACACCAGACTCTATTGGTTTTTTGATAATTTGGCTTAGAATAAAGCAAAGGTTTTCAATACTTAAAAATGAGCGAATGTTGGAATATGCACCTAGAGGGTAAGGAATCCCCTTAGAAATAAATTTATAAAGAAGATTTAAGTTTCCCTTATTTTCAGGTCCATGAATCATACATGGTCTTAGGATAATCACCTTTTTTCCCACTGGGCAATTTGAAAAAATATACTGTTCTGATTTCAATTTAGATAAACCATATGCTGTTTGAGGGTCTGGCTCCAGGTTTTCAGTTAGAACCGTCTCAGCACAGTCTCTAACAGCTTTAATAGAGCTTATATAAATAAAAGTTTCAGCCTCAGAATCTTGTAAAAATTTCTGAAACACCTTTTTAGATAGCTCAAAGTTTATCTCAAAATATTCTTCAGAATTGGATGTATTTTTTATATCGTGAGCCTTCCCAGCTAGATGAATATAATTATGAAAAAAAAGTGAATCATCTAAATAGAAGTTACTAAAGGAAATATTTTTATCATCTTCAATTTGGGGCTTCCTGTTTACAGTTGTGACATCAAAAAAATCGTCCAACTCAAGATATTTGACAAGGTTTTTCCCAACAAAGCCAGAGGAACCAGTAATTAAGACTTTTGACATACGAAAAATTTAGGAAATTTCATAAGACTTGATTATCAAGATATTCCATTATAGAAGGATCGACATTAAAATCGAATTTTCGGGCAAATAAATGGTCGGTATTTAGAATATTTTCTTTATCCCCATAATTAAGTATAGCCCCAACCCTATCCCATTCCAAAAAGTGAAGAGTCGTATTAACTAACTCTTCTTGATTCGGATAATTACCCATAATTGTTTGAAACATAAATTCATCAGCTACCATAACATATCTGAAAAATTTGTAAAAATCAGGATTGCCATAAATAGCCTCATAAATATATTTCACATGCTTTATATTTAAGGCCCAAAACTGAGCCCCTCCATAAGGTATAAATCCGCTTGGAAATTTTCTATTGGGAAATAACTTTCCTATAGTATTTTTAATTAAATGAGAAAGTCTAGGCCTAGATCTAAATAGTTTGTTTGGAAAACCATATTGCTGACTTTTAGTAACAAAGTACCAATTGGTGAGCCTATCATACCCTCCATTGTGATCTCTCCATGTTGGATGGGGCAATAGATTGTAGTTAATGAATGATTTTCCATTATGACGTTCAAAAAAATTAAGAATATACTCATTAGATTTAATGGGATAATCCTGACCACTCATTAAACACAAATAATCACATGGAATGTTTTTCTCAACAACCAGTTTCAACCCTTCATAGCTAGCTTCAACAATACCAAATCCAGCCCAATGACAAGTATACCTTTTGATAAATTCAACATTACCATATTTTAGAAAAGTGCTTTCCAAAAATGAAAAATCATTATTACCAACTTTTTTATCCCAATGTATTAAAAAGTGGGTGTGGTCCATATTTAATCTATCAACCAATTTGATTAGTTGCTCTGGATATCTATGGGCCAATATCAAATAAACAATCCTCATAAACCTTGATTTAAGGGAATAAGCCCCTAGTTTTTCTACGGAGTAATGATTTGAGAAAAAATTTGGTATCAAACATTTCCCATTTTAGATACTTACTACTATTAATAAAACCCATGATTTCTAATCCAATTGGTGTAGACCATGTGACATTTGTTAATATTCGATTTAACAGAAAGCTTTCTACAAATTTTCTTTGAAAGCCATCATGGTATTTAAAAGTTTCAATAAATTTCAAAATTAATCTTTCAATATCCCCTAATTCTTCTAAGGAGTTACAACATTGAGGATAACAGATATACTGTAGAGGTAGCAAATCCTCTTCTTGTAGCTGAACCCCATAGTCAAGTAATACTAGTCGAGTTTTAGCAAGGCTATTTCTCCTTTGAATGGTATGTTTCGTGGTAGAAACCTGATTTTGATGTAATCGATATTTGATCAAATAGTCGGGGTGGTTTGCCAATTTGCCAAACTTGGAGAGGTCTAACCACATGGCTTTGTCCTCAGCATAATAGTATTCCTCGTTATAAACTATTTTATGATCTTTCAAGATTGAATTTCTTATAATGGCACTTGGGTGGGGTATAGAGGTGTTAAAAATAGAACTAAAGAGAAGATCGGTTGAATCTGTAATATTGAATACTTTCGTTTCTGTTTCTGGATGGCCATCCAAAAAGTTAATTTTACCACTGCCACAAACAACTACGTCAGGATTGGTCTCCATAAAAGAAACTTGTTTTCCCAATCGATCCGGCAGACTAATATCATCCGCATCCATTCTGACGATATATTTAGAATCAATTCTTTCAATCCCCAGATTAAGGCAATATATATATCCTTTATTAAATGGGTTAATTTGGAAAATTATCCTCGGATCAGCATAAGACTTAATTATTTCCGGTGTTTCATCAGTGGAGCCATCATCGATAATAAAAAATATAAAATCTTTATAAGTTTGACTTAGAATTGACTCAATAGATTCTCTAATGTAATTTGCAGCATTAAACACCGGCATTAGAACCGTAACTACCTCACTCATAAACTATTAAAAATTTTCTTTAAAGAATTTAATACAAGTTGATCTGGTTTTAAATAGGAGTTATAATACTCAAAATTTGCCTCCATCATATTTTGCCTTAAAGACTTGTCGTTTAACAACTTTTGGATCTTGGAAATTAGCGATTGTGGACTATTGAATTCCAAAAAATTTCTCCCACATTTAAAATCTCCAGTAGTAGTATAAGTAAGTGGCTCAGTTACAATAGCTCGACTTACCGCAATATACTCTGCAAATTTCCATCCTGTAGAATTATGAAGTCCTCGAGTGGCAATGCAAATGTTACTTTTTTTAACTTTTTTTAGATAATTCAGCTTTCTAATTTTTCTTTTTTCGAGAATTAAATGAGGCGCCATTCTTCTAGCCAAAGGAGAGTCATATAACCCACCACTAAACTGTTTGCCAAATTCTTTTCGGCACTTTTCAATAGCACTTATCCTAGAAAAATTGATGTCCTTTAACTCTGAGGCAAAATCAGGATTGTCAGTATGATCATGGGGATCCCACAAACGAGTATAAAAAAGTATCTGACATGGATCTTCATCAGCAGGAGGGTGAACATAGATGTTTTCAGGAATATTTTCCTGCGAATACTGAATCAACTTTTCTACCAAAACTCTAGGAGTATTAATCAAGGAATCAATATCCGATTTGAGAAAAAAATATGGAGAAGGAACTACGTTGAAATTGAAGCCTAAGGGAAAGAGCTTACATGTTGGACTTGCAAAATCATAAAGAGAAGGTTGAAAACTTCTTTTAAAATAAAAATCAACTCCCTTTGTGACCGTTTTGAAATATTTCAAATTATCAATTTCACTTGTCTTATTGACCCAATTAAACCCATCCAAAAGATCATACCTAATTTTTAACTTACTATTTATCACTACATCAAAAAATCCGTCATTCTCACTATCTAGATTTGAAATTTCTAAGTCAATAATTCCAGTTTTATTTAAAATATAAAAACCTGTAAAAATCTGATTACAATGAACCGTCTGGGGTTTAGATACTTTACAATGAATATTTTGTATTTTATTCAAAACATACTAATTTAAAGTTCTAATAATTTTTTTAAATAAAAATGGATCAAAATTTAGTAAAATTCGATAAAAATTTAATCTTAAGTTCATTTTGTAAGAGAACCCTTTAATCTTTCTAAATGGAAAAAGTTTATAGAATTTAAGCTTCTGATATAGTTTTATCTCTTCTTCTTTGCTAAACTGACTGTTCAAAAAGTCTAAATAAAGCATTTGGTTAAGGTCTTCACATCTTTTTTCTAACCCTTTATAAAGAGATGATTTCTTTTCTACCTCTTCTTTAAAACAGTCAATACAATTATAAACAACAATCATTGATTCATAAAAAAACAATCTTTCTGAATCATTATCGCTATTAACAGCAGAGTTTAATCTTTGTCTATATTTTACTAATGGCGTTGTAAATGATTTAACCCGCTTTACACAGTACATCATCCTGGGCAAAAATTCATAATCTTGCATTTTATAGGGTGTAATAAAATTCAGGCCATTCTTAACAAGAATAGCCCTTCTAATGATATATTGCCAAATGTAATTATATTGCACATTATGTAAATAAAAATCTTCTCCATTGGATATTTTTGAGTCATTAAACACTGGATTTAAATTTAACCAATCAGACTCCCTCCCTTTTTCATCTACCAAATTGAAAGAAAAACCCAAAACATCCAATTCACAATCCCTCAACAACTTAATAGCCTTTTGAAGATTGGCCGTGAATACTACGTCATCACCATCGACAAACCAAATGTATTCACCAGAGGCATATGCTAAACCAAGATTTCGAGCTGCACCTACCCCTTTATTTTCTTGATTCAAGATCCGGATGTTCCCGTAATTACATGACAACCTTAAAAGAACACCCAAGGTATTATCAAAAGACCCATCATTTACGACAATAATTTCATATGAATCTTCGTCAAAAATTAAGGATTCTATACACTCTTCGATATACCTATCTAAATTATAGGCGGTAACAATAATGCTTAATACCATAGTTTTTTATGTAAAAATTTCAAGAACAGGTTTTCACCTTTATAAAAACACCTTGAAATTATTTTAACATATGTCATAAACCTAACCTGATATAGACTCATCAATTCACTCTTACGGACAAAGACCAAAACTTCTAGTCCAATCCTTGATGACCTAGAAACAATTGTAGCTAAACGATCATGAAGACTCTTCTCTAACTCTTTCACAAACTTAAATTCAACAGTATATGCTTTATCAATTATTTGAAAAATTAACTGTTCTACTTCGAAGAGCTCTTTTAAAGTCTTACATTGTTCTTCATAACAAATTTTTTTGAGCAATGGAATTCTATTTTTATCAATATAAACACCCATAGTTTTAAAAAATTCATAAGTTATGTCAGTACTATTATCCCGTTGAATTTCTAGAAACAATGAAGTCACCTGTTTTTTGTGAATTCTATAATATAAAAGTGGTTCTGATAAATTAGCAAGTACACCAAATCTTGACATTCTTAGCCAAAGATCTTTATCTTCGGCATAATAAAATCTTTCGTCATATTGAAGCTTATTATCTTTTATAACCGATGTTCTAAGAATGGCACAAGGATGATGTATGGAAGTGTTAAAAAGAGAATTTACAAAAAGTTCTGTCTCATTGATTATGGCTTTTACAAATTGCGGTTTACGCGAGCAATTTTCAAAAATATTAATTCTACTACCTCCACAAACCACCACTTCGGGATGATCTTCCATATAGTTAACCTGATGAGCAATTCTATCAGGTAATGAAACATCATCCGCATCCATTCTGACTATATATTTGCTAGAGATCCTTCTTAATCCAAAATTGAGACACTCAATATATCCTAAGTTTTGCTCATTTTTAATATAGCTAATTCGAGGATCTTCGAATGATTTGATGATTTCCGCACTATTATCAGAGCTTCCATCATTAATGATTAAAAATTCAAAATCCGAAAAAGTTTGATTCAATATGGATTGAATGGTTTCTGGCAACCAGTGAGCCACATTGTAAACAGGCATTAAGACAGTAACTAATGTCATAAAAAAATAAAAAGGGAATTGCTGAAAGCAACCCCTTTATAAAAATTATTCTGCAATTTTTAAAATATACTGACCATAGGTACTTTTTGCCAAAGGCTCACCTAACTTCCTTAATTCGTCCTTAGAAATATATCCCATTCTATAGGCAACTTCCTCAATACAGGCAATTTTCAAACTTGTTCTTTTTTCAACGGCCTTTACAAATTCTGTTGCTTCACTCATGGATTCATGGGTACCTGTATCTAGCCAGGCATATCCCCTACTTAGTTTTTGAAGTTTAAGGTTCTTATCCTCTAAGTATAATTGATTTATGGATGTAATCTCAAGCTCTCCTCTTTCAGATGGCTTAATATCCTTTGCATATTTCACCACATTATTAGGGTAATAATACAAGCCAACCACAGCATAGTTAGATTTTGGTTCTTTGGGCTTTTCTTCAATACCTAAGACATTACCGTTTTCATCAATTTCGGCAACACCATATCTCTCTGGATCCTCTACATAATACCCAAAAACAACCCCCTTTTTCTCCTTTTCGGCAATGCTTGCTGACGTAGTTAAAAGGCTGGGAAGACCTGCTCCGTAGAAAATATTGTCTCCTAAAACTAGGCAAACATCATCATCTCCAATAAAATCCTCTCCAATTATAAATGCTTGAGCAAGTCCATCTGGTGAAGGCTGTTCCGCATAACTTAATTTTATTCCTAATTGGCTTCCATCACCCAATAGTTTCTCAAAACCCGAAAGGTCATGTGGGGTTGAAATTATCAAAATTTCTTTTATCCCCGAAAGCATCAAAACTGACAAAGGATAATAAACCATTGGCTTGTCATAAATAGGCATCAACTGCTTACTCACAGATATTGTCAATGGGTGTAAACGCGTGCCGGAGCCCCCGGCTAAGATAATTCCTTTCATTTATACTCTTTTATATGCAACTGCATATGGATTAAAAATTCAAAACAGCTCAAAAATAGTATTTTTCAGGATACTTTCCACCTTGGCATCAATTCAAAAACTTTAACAAAGTATTTAAAAGCCAAAACTCCAAGGTATGTTTTTATGCCATTTTCTTTACAACCTCTTACTATTTCTTTATTCAAAATATAATTACTGTAAATAGATTTTGTACTTGCACCCCCAGTTCGCATGATGATCATATCTAAGGGTACATACCGATAAGGTAGTTTATGTTTGTATAGAAACCTGGTCAACAACTCATAATCAGCAGCTATCTTATAGTCTGTCTGATAATACCCAAATTCCTCAAACCACATTTTTCGAGTAAAAAAAGTTGGATGTGCCGGCATAAAGCCATACCTAAACCACGAGGGATTAAAAAATTTTGAACTATAATACCTAACTGTTCTATTTAACTTTTGGGGGTTGACGAACCTCACATCTCCAAATACAGCTTCTGCATCCGTGTTAATAAACTCTTTGGCTATTTTAGAAATAACCCTGCTATCCTTATAAAAATCGTCGGAATTCAATATCCCCACTACCTCTCCAGATGCCATTTTTAATCCCTTATTCATCCCATCATATATCCCTCGGTCTGATTCTGAAAACCATACAATTCTCGGGTCGTCATAAGATTCAAGAATTTCCTTTGTACCATCCTTTGAGTTCCCATCTGCTATAATGTATTCCAAGTCAGGATAGTCCTGGCTTAACACTGAATCGATGGTATCTCTAATGGTGGTTGCACTATTAAAACTAGTAGTCACAATGCTTATTTTCATAATTGAATCAGCTAAAAATCTATGTTATATTTTTTTGAAAAATGTGTTTTTATGGCTTCAGTATCTTTCCCATATTTGACACGAACCTCGAGAAGAAGGACATCAACCAATGTTCTATACCACCAACCTTGCATAAAATGCCACACAAAACCCTCTTTACCATCCAAAAATCCTAACTGAATAAAATAGCGGTAAAAAAAATACAGAAAAGATCTAAAAAATAGTGGAAATCTATTGTAAAGGCCTTTTTGGCTTGCCTTACTCAAAATCGTTTCATCTGGACCTTTTTTACCCGAGTAAGTGAAGTTAGATGATAAAACATCAATTGCCTCTCTCGCAGCATAGTTGTTGTGCTTGTTTATCCACCAACTGATATCATTCAGATTCTCATCCACAAACTCTCCTTTGAAAGAAGCTGTTTGTCCTGATGTTATAACCATGCGTTCATCCATCCATTTTTGCTGTGAAATAGCTTTACCGAGACGGAACAACCTCAATATTTTCACCCCATTGGCTCCACCCCTTTTGATGTGTCTTCCCATAAATACTCTTCGCAAAGGAAGATAAATCCCGTTAACTTCTGAGGTAAGATTAGGCAATTCATTTTCTATTTCATGAATGAGTTCTGAGGTTAAATATTCATCCGCATCCAACCTCAATATCCATTCACCCTGAAAAGGTAAGCTTGCTAATGCCCAATTGAGTTGTTTTGCATGACTCTTTTCCCATTTTCTCTGATAAAAGTTTACCAGGTTTTCTCTGGCAATTTCACTCGTCTTATCTGTCGAAAATGAGTCTACCACATGAATATCATCCGATATAGCCTTTGCACTATCAAGACATCTTTGAAGATGAATCTCCTCATTAAATGTCAAAATAACTACGCTAATTTTCATCCTACCAATTTCCTAGTTTTGATAAACTTAGCCGGATTTCCTCCAACTACACTCCAACTATCAACATCTTTGAAAACAGCAGCTCGAGCCCCTACTACAGCTCCTTGTCTAAGCGTCACCCCAGGACCAACAAATGATTCTGCAGCTACCCAAACCTGATCTTCAATCCTTATGGGAAAAACAACAAGTGGGTGATGGGCAAGTGTAATATCGTGCGTAGCTGTACACAGATAGGCTTTTTGCGAAATTGTGGAGTTCTGTCCAATAGTGACTTTTCCAGGATTGTAGCAGTCCACTTTCGGTCCTAAGCAAGAGTAATTTTCCATAATCAAATTCCAAGGAGCCCAAACTTTTGCTGATGAATTGATGGTAGCCTTATAGGAAATTTTAGCCCCAAATATATTATAGATAAAAACTCTAAAGGAATTAAAAATAGTAAGTGTAAATGGTCTAATTAGTAGAAAGTAGACAAAGCCCCAAATAAATCTACCAGCTTTATTATAAAAACTGAGTTTATTCTCATATTTCGATAAATTGACCTTAAATGTATATTCTTCAACCATCAGTCAAGTTTTAAAAAAGTTGGAGGAGTAGTGTCTCTATTTAACACCCACTTATATAAGGTTTTCATTTCTTCCGCAACCGCCATTTGGGAATATTTATTTTTAACTAGCTCCTGGCCAGCTATCCCCATTTTCAATCTTTCACTCTCTTCTTGATGAAAGGCGCGTAATATGTAGGACTTTAAATTCTGCGGTTCATTGTTTACCCACCACCCACATCTAAAATCTTCCAAATCTTTCCAAGGCGTTCCCTTTGATGCGATTACAGGAACACCTTTTGAAAGGGCTTCAGTAACTACCATTCCAAAGTTTTCGGATTTACTTGGTAATAATAAGTAGTGAAAAGATGAGATCATTTTTTCTTTATCTTCTCCATCCAAAAATCCAGTAAAAGCAATATTTTTAATTTCTGCCCGATGAATTAAAATTTCAAGTTTTCTTTTATATTTTTTTTCACCATCTCCAACAATCACAAGCTCAACTCTTTCGCTATTTACATCCTTTAAAAATAGTCTCCATGCTTCAATTAACCCTTCGATATTTTTTATAAAATTCAATCGCCCAACAAAACCATACCTAACTACCTTACGACATTTTTTCTCAATTACTTCAAATGGAAATGGCAGAGCTATGGGATTAGGAATAATAGCTACTGGGTTAGTAAAGTTTAAAGATCTTATCACTCTATACTCCTCCTCACATGTTGCATGTAGAACAGCAGCGCACGCTAAATCCCAATCCTGAAAAAACTTAGAAGCGATTGATTTTATCAAATTAGAATGCTCCAGGGCTGATGGGTATAACATCCCACGAAGAGTGAAAATATAAGGCTTTTTAGATTTTATAGCTTGTCTAGCTGCGGTATGTGGCAAAAATTCCCAAAGTCCATGAATATGGAAAATATCAAACTGCCTATGATTATGTTTCAAAAACTTGATTGCGGATAAGGAATATTCCCACTTTGGAAAAAGAGAGTAGGGTAACTTCCATATAAAAACTTCTTCTGAAATTAACCTTTCGTTCTCTTTTCTTGGCGCAAAAGTGAGCATTTCTATATTTAACCCAACTTGCTGTAAACCTTTAACTAGGGTAAATGAACTTAGAGATGGTCCCCCAGAACTTTTGTTTAGTGTGGAAATAATATGTAGTACTTGCATAAAAATTTAAAAAGTTAAAGCCAAGGAGCAGATTGAACTTCGTCTGAACCATCAAAAATATGTTCTATAATATTCTCAAAATAATTAGAAACTACTGGGCCTGATATTGTATTTGAAGCCCACACCTTTATTGAAGTCCTAGTTGCGATATTAACAATCCCTGAATCCAAAGATTTTTTAAAAGCATTTTCAAAAGATTCCTCTGAAAATGGATTAAATATATACCCTACACTTTGTTGTGAAACCAATGCGCTGGCTCCACATTGTTCACTCACCAATACTTTCATTCCTGACATCAAAGCTTCATTGACAACAGCCCCCCAGCCATCAAAAAAACTAGGAAGGACTAGATAATCATGGCTTTCCATTTGCTCGAATACTTCGGTATTGACTACCCCTCCTAAAAAATAAATTTTAGAATGGATATTAGACAGTTTTTTAATTTCATTTTCCAAAGGCCCAACACCTACGATTGTAAATTTATGGAAATGCTCAGAATATTTTTCTACAGTTTTCAACACTGAAAGAATGTTTTTCCTCTTAATCAGTGCTCCAACGTAAAGGTAGCTCGGTTTCCCTCTTTCCATAACCTGAGTATCTCTCCTCATTTCGGGATTTTCCGTAAAATATCCCCAATCAAAAATTTTATTTTCGGGAAACCCAATTTTTACAAAACAGGATCTGGCAGTTAAACCTGTGGCAAGAATTCCTTGAATCTTTCTTTCATACCTCAGAAAAAGTAATTTATATTTAATAAATCTTAAAATCCCCTTCAAACCCTTCAAATTAACCGTTTCTAAATAGACCAAAATATGACTATTGAGAGCTATGGCTCTTTTAAATGCCTCATAGACAAATTGAAATGCATCGATTCCACCAAAAACATGAATAGCATTGGGATGATTTTTAAAAACTGATTCTACCTGACTTGAGGAAGCATCTACCCGAACATCTACCTCTCCAAAATTCGGAGCTGTCCAACCTAATGCTTTTCTGTTTTCACTATATTCTTTGGATACTAATAAAATCACCTTATTGCTTTTAGCAATATTTTTTAAAAAGGCTGACTGGTGAATGCTTAAAGCATACTGCCAAAAAATAAAAGTCCTCATTCTTTAAATTATCTGTATTTTACCAGTTTGTTTAAAAATCTCAATATTCCCTAATAATAACCATAGGTAAAAAAACATTACTCCACCAGAAGAAAGTAGATATCCTTCAGCAAGCATATGTATAGAAAAAAATATTAAAAGACTACCTAATACTCCTATATTCAATATATCAGTTTTATCCTTAATTACAAATGCGATGTAGGATACAAAAACACCTATGAGCATCAAAAACCCCAAAATCCCTGTCATGGACAAGGCGGCTAAGAATGAACTTCCCGGTTCAACTTTTCCATCATCATCTATCTTTTTTTTTGCATTATATTTTAAGTGCGAAAAGCCTACTCCATATATTGGAGATTCATAAAATTCAAGAAATCTTGCATCCCAAATAGACCTACGAGTAGCAACGAGATCACCCTTTTTATCGCTATCTTGCATTTTATTTTGAATTCCATCGGCATAGGAAAGCCAAATAGGGCTTGACAACCCTATGAGACCAGATATAATTAAAATGGTATATAGAAATTTGGATAACCTTTGCTGGTAAATTTTATAGAAAAAAAACAAAAGAGCCCCAATACAAGCAAGAATTGCAGTTCTAGAACTAGCTAGTAATAGGCTTAGAAAAGAAGACGACATACAAATTTGGTATAAAAGTATCAACTTTTTATTGGGTCGATTGGAAATTTTTTCATGATAAAATAAATAAAGAGCAAGCAATAAGGAAATAGAAGCCATAGGACCTAGGATCATGGTATGCACAAAAAATCCGCTCCAGCCCCCCCTTCCCTCAGGAACTCTTAATGGTAGAATTTTGGTTAAAAAACTTGCGGAACCTAGAATTAAAATGAACAGGTTAACCTTGCTAAAAGTAAAATATCGAAATGCGAAAAATTTGGGGGAAGAAATAAATGGTCCTAACAATCCAATCATAATTAGGAAAGAAGCCAATCTAAACCAAGGTTGAAATTGGGAAGGAATACTGTTCAACAATATACTTACCATTGCAAAAAACAAAAATCCACACAAAAATAAATTTAACTTATTAGCCCCTCCAGAAAATAAGAGGAGAACAAAGTACAAACCACAGATACCATAATAAATACTTTGGTTCACTTCAGGACTAACTATAAAAACCTGATTGATACCTATAGCACCCACAAAAAAAGCTGAATATTTAATAAATGAATTCAATTTCTCTTTAAAGCTAAGTCAATTTTTTGATCAATTTTGCTGGAACTCCACCGATTAAGGAATTTGGGGGAAATTCACCTTTGACTACCGCACCTGCCGCGACTATACTTTTGCTTCCTATAGAGGTCCCTGCTAATATTATTGAACCAGCGGAAATCCAACTTCCGTCTCCAATTTTGATAGCCTCCTGTGTTCCTTTACCTGCCACCCTATCTCCCACCAGGTCAATATGATGTGATCCAGTAGTGAAAAATACATTTGGAGCAATATCTACATTTTTCCCTATTTCAATCTTACAAGCACTAATTATGTGACAATTATGACCCACCCAGGTATTTTCACCTATAGTCAAATCCCCTATACCGCGAATTTGAACTGAGGAACAGATACGAACCCCAGCTCCAAGCTTTGCTCCAGCAGTCTTATACAGTTTGTTTTTTACACTAAAGAGCCTGGTTTCAGGAATTAGAGGCATAAGTAGATTAATCAAATATTGTATACTGGAACGCATCCTACAGCTTCATTAAAAATTTCTTCATATTGTTTTCCTATCTCTTCTGCAGTAAAGCTTTTGGAATACTGGATTGCATTTTTACTCATTTTTTTCAAATCAGAAGTGATGATTTCATGAAGGGACTTTGCTAATGAATATGGATTTTCGGTTTCATAAAATATGGCTACCTTCTGGCTGGTGAGAATTTCCTGGGTTACTGGTATGGTCGATGCCACTATTGGTAAACCACAACTCATGGCCTCAATTTGGACAATTCCAAATCCTTCTGATCTAGAACAAAATACAAATACTGAGGCCTGAGCAAGGTGCTTTTTTACATTACTAGTATATGGAAAAAGTTTTACCCTATCCCTTAAATTGAATTCATCAATTTTCTGCTCTAGAAAAGGCTTTAATGGGCCATCTCCAACTATATCAAGAGTCCACTCCTTATTTGTAAGTGCGAAAATTTTGAATCCCTCTAATAACACATCAAATCCTTTGTGATGCGCACATCTACCCAAAGCAATAAATTTCTTATTGGATAAAGTGGAAATTTCATCGTACTCCATGTCATGAGCATTATATACTCTAACTGCCTCAAGCCCCAACTTATTGAAAAAAGTTTTCTTATCATCATCCGATAATACGATCAGGTTATCCAGTTTTTTTAAATAATGCTGGAATATGAACTCATGTTTGTAATTTCCTCGATCAGAACTTCCAAAGAAGTGATCATAGGATGCTTGGATCACACCTACCATTGGTGTTTTGACTCTTTCCTTAACCGAAGCCATCCAAAGATCACTCCCAGTATCAAAGCCCACCACTAAATCGAATTGATTATCATTTATAAAATCAACCAAAAAATTTCGTTGCTTTTTTAGAAACATCAAAGATCCATATTTCTCAACCCTTTTAGCATTAAAAAAACCCTTTTTTGCCAATATATTCAATGTATTTCGTATGATTTTCCTAGGAATACTAAGCTCATAAACAGTAATTTTTTGGGCATCTGGCATGTTATAAAGATTACCATCTTTCTTTCCCGATGTCAAAAGGAGATGAACATCATGCTTTTTACTAAATTCTTTAGTCATAGTAGCAGTAATCCTTTGCATTCCACCATGAGTAAAAACACTATAGGTAAGGAAACATATCCTCATTATATAAGCCTATTATAATAGAATGAGAACTTACTAAATAAAAGTGGGAAATTCTTTAACCAAAAGTATTTCCCAAATTCTTTCATATTCATCCCTTTCCAATTTTCAAGGAAACCGATTCTCTTCAATGATTTGACTTCAGCATCTGAATTTGGGTAAATGGAACTATCATGCAAAAAATTGCTGTACTGCTGAAGTAGATACTCATTCAACAATCTTCTATAGGCATCCGTTATCGGCAATGAATTTCTAAAATCTCTCAAAGATTTAAAGATCTCTATCCAACTTTTTGCTTTTTTAGGGCTAAAGCTCGTCATTATTGAACCGGACCTGATTTGATAGATATAAACTGCTGAATGTAATATTTGCAACTTTTCTATAAAGTATAACAGCCGAGGAGTATGCTCATTATCTTCATGGACGATTCCTTCTTTCCAAAAAAGGTTATGCTCAAGTAACAGTTTTCTTTTGGTGATGTATCTCCAAGAACATAAAAAATCACCCGGCCTATTTGCAAAATATTCAACCCCTTTATACACCCTATTTTCTTCAAACTGATGATTGACCATGGAAGAATTTGAATATTTACCGTCCTCAGTACATCTTTGAAAATTTACTATTAAGGATTCGATAGGTGAAATCAAACAAGCCAGAATATATTTCAGAGAACCTTCCGTTATGCAATCATCACTATCTATAAACCAAACAAATTTTCCTTTAGCCTCCCTCAACCCTGTATTGCGAGCTCCACTCAAGCCTCTATTTTCTTGGTTTATTAAATGCACATTTCCGTAAAGTTTTGAAAATCTTTCAGCAATTTTACCTGAACGATCTAAGGAGCCATCATTTACTATTATTACTTCATATTGAGATGATTCTACCTCTTGATCTAGAATACTTTTTAAACATCTGGAAAGGTAATCCTCGACATTGTACGTTGGTAAAACAATTGAGAGTAACATCAAATTAATAGGTTTTCAATTTCTAACATTGTTTTCTCTTCATCGAAAATCTCGGATCTAACCAATGCCTTAGACTGGTATTCAAGTAACATATGAGGATTGTCAATTAGGGATTTAACTGCAGAATAAATCGAGAAAGAATCATGACTAGTAATAATCCCATATTCATTATTACCTAAAATCTCACGAGAACCTGGACTGGAAGTACATACTACAGTTCTTCCCAAGCATATTGCTTCGCAAACCGTCAAGGGGTATCCCTCGGTTATAGAGGTGTTTATATATACATCCGCTGCTTGTAAAAACGGATAGGGATTAGATTTATAACCTAGGAAAATAAATTCTTTTTCGAGTTGTAAATGTTGAACTTGCGCCTTTAGATCATTTTCCAATTCTCCCTCCCCGATCAACCAAACCTCAAATACATATCCAGTATTTTTTAGAAGTTTTGCAACTTCCACTAGTCTATAGAAAGCCTTTTGGATTTCTAATCTCCCCACTGAAACAATTATAAATTTGTTTTTTTCAACAGTATAATCCTTAGCCCTTAATAGAATAGAGGATTTAGGTATTAGGTTAGTTTGTATCACCTGTTTATTCTTCGGAACATTAAACAATTCGTTAAATTCCAACATGGAATCCTTGCTCACAAAAACTATTTTATCATATAAATTGTAAAACTGGGATTCATCTTCCACACTTTCAAAAAAAGTAGATGTGTAGTGGTTATTCTTCAGATCAGTGTGCACCCATGCAATACGTTTATTTGCATTCTTTTTATAGCTTAGGTATTTGGTTGATAGACCTTCCATAAATGCAATCTCAAGATCGTAAATGTTTCGAAATCTATAGTTAACAAAAAATCTTGTTAAAAAATCATTTCCCAATTTCTTAGGCCATTCAAACATTATCTTATTAAAAAATCTCAGTAGGTACGTATTCTGCGGCAACAAATAAACAATTTGAACATTTGATGGAATTTTTTCAAAGTGAACGCCTCCTGAAAACACCAACCCGAGTGTAATTTGATATTTATTATAATTAATTCTTTCCAAAATATCAATCAATACTTTTTCAGCACCTCCACCACGTAATGTGTTAATTAGTATAAAAATAGATTTCTTATTAATCATCAATTATTCTAAATCTCTTGTAAGGCAACCATGTTTTTAAAAGCAACCGAATCCTCTACCAAAGAATAAAATTCGCCAGACCCCATAATTCTACCCTTTTGGAGTAGTACTATCTTATCGGCATTCTTTATCGTACTTAATCTATGGGCAACAATCAGTATAGTATAATTACCTTTTAAATCCTCAATATTTTGTTGGATAGCTTTTTCGGTTTCAGAGTCTAATGCTGAAGTGGCCTCGTCCATTATTAGGATTTCAATATCCTTATATAATTCCCGAGCTATAGATAAACGTTGTTTTTGCCCTCCACTTACCATTACGCCATTACTTCCAAGTTTAGCATATTCCTGCCCGGGTATACTTCGCACAAATTCTGCAATCGAGGCCTTTTCTAAAGCCTCCCAAAACCTACGTTTGTTGTGTTCATTATCATCTGCCCAAAAAGTTATATTATTATAGATCGTATCATCAAAAATTACCGGTTCCTGTGTGATGTAACCAACTTTTAAAGCCAAACTTCTTACATCTATCTTCGACCTATCCATACCGTCAACATAAATACTTCCACGATCGGGAGCCATAAGTCCAGCAATGATATTGACTAATGTAGTCTTCCCACTTCCACTTTCTCCGACAAAAGCAATAGTTTCATTCTTTTTAATTTCAAGATTGATATTCTGCAATATTGGAGTAATACCATAATTGAAATGTAGATTAGTAAGGGTTATCCCATCTTCGATTGTTTTGACAGGTATACTACCGAATTGTTCTCTTCCAGCTCTTAATTCGTTCATAAAAGCTGTCATATTTTTAAGAGAACCCGTGGTTCCTATGAAGGAATTATATGTGTTTTGTAATCCCATTAAATAGGCAAGAGCCCTGTAAAAAAACAGCAAACTTAGCAATATAACCCCCATATTGGTCCCAAACCAGTTGAGCTGAACAAGGATAACAATTGCTACTACACTTACCACCAAGGGTTCTCTAGAACCGCTTAATATAGCTGCATACTTCCCAATTTTCATAGAGCTATCCTCTATTTTAACAATTGTTCTCTTAAGCTTTTGTCCGAATGAATAAACCAATCCAGTAGCTTTTAGATACTTAAAAAACGCAACTTTCTGGACCAATAAACCTTGAAAATCATGAGCATCTTCAGTAATCTGGGCAGAAAGATCTTTAGTTTTTCTATAGATTTTTCCATATAAATAATTGGTAACCACACCTCCCATTACCACCAAAAGTGCAAAATGAGGATTAGCAAAAAATGCTAAAGCGGCATATACAGAAACCATTATTACTGCCTGAATGGTATGGAAGTAAAAAATATATGATTGTAAAACTTGACCTACTTCTCCCGAAAAAGTATTTTGAATTCTTCCTGAGTCAGCCAGCACAAAGGATTTATAATTAAAATCTGAAAGACTATCAATATTATCAAACCTCATTTTAGTTATAAAAAATCTTCTAAGAATCACGGAGTAATATTCAGAACAGAAGTAAAATAGGCCTTTCATACAGAAGAAAAACACTAACACTATTAACACGGCCCCAACTCCAGTACCTAATCCAATATTGTCCATCCAGGCAAGAAGAAAACCCAGATTTCCCAAACCTTCTGCTGAAGCTTGTCCATCAGTTGACTCGAGTAAAGGCAAGAACATTGCAATCCCCAAACCATCCATAAGCCCTACAGACAGACTTAATCCCAAAGCGATAAATATCCTAAACCTTAGATGAAAGAAGAAATATGCAAAAGATGAAAAATATTTTAAAATTATTTTTTTAATACTATCCATATAGGAAATTTTACTCTAAAAATTATAAACTAATAGTTAACAATACTCCATGCACGGCTTCGCCCCGTCAGCCCCATTAACAAGCTTAGCATCAATTGATTATAAATTTTATATTTACTTCAGTTCAAGAAATTCAAAAAATCAAGCGGGATCTTTAACTAAAACTTTTGACTTCCCCTCACTTTCATCACCATAATAACCAGCAGCATATCCAGAACGGACATCCTCACAATCATTGTAAACTATATAAAGCGAATTAAAATTGGTTTTCTCTAAAGTATCCTTACATGCCTCAAGAGCTTCAAGAGTTGTTTGATCTTTTCTTATCACAAACAACCCTGCATCACACAAAGACATGATATCCAAGGTCTCTGCAACTACCCCCATGGGCGGTGTATCAAAAATAATCGTATCGAATTGTTCATGTAAAGCTGCCACAAACGTTCTGAATTTCTGGGTCAATATTAACTCAGCAGGATTTGGAGGTATCGGACCAGCGACTACTACATGAAGGTTCTCATAATCGGTTGGCGTCACAATTTCCTCATAACTGTTCTGCCCGATTAAGTATGAAGTTAACCCTAACTTGTTTGACATATGAAATGAATCATGAAGCCTTGGTTTTCTAAGGTCTACACCTACGATCACTGTTTTCCTACCACTTAATGCGAAAATTGAAGCAAGATTGACAGCAGTAAAGGTTTTACCATCCTTGGGTTGACCAGAGGTCACAAAAAGAGATTTCATTTCCTTCTCAGGAAACAAATACTTGAAGTTTGCTCTAATTGACCGATAAGCCTCAGTCACGTGGGATTTAGGGAAATTATAAACAGCCAAATCACCTTGAACCTTGCTTTTAGGTACATTACCTATTATGGGATAAGTAAAATATTTCTTGATATCTGAGACTGATTCCACCTTGTTTCGGAAAAAATCCTTGGTAAAAATGAATAGAGCAGGAATTATAAGGCCTAGTAGGATCCCAATAGCCAAGTTGTTCTGGTGTTTTGGAAAAACAGCTTCGATAATTCTTGGTTCATCAAGGATGTTGTTTTGACTTTTGGTAGCAGCTTTAGAGATAGCGGATTCTGCTCTTCGTTGTAGCAAGTAATTGTAGATCCCTTCGTTGATGGTGAATTTCCTCTGAATGGATAGTAATCGTCTTTCTGTTGCTGGCAAACTATTTACCTCACTGTTTACTTTGGCAATCCTACGATCTAGATCCTCACTTTGCGCCTGGGTATTAATGAGTAGGTTCTTAAGATTTTCCCTCAGAGATCTGATAACGATTCTAAGTTTTTCCTCTTCATTCTTAAGTCTGGAGTTATCTTTTGTTAAGGCCAATCTCAAAGTTGAGAGTTGCCCTTGTTGCTCCAATACTTTCCCCACAAGCTGGTTCAGTACCGGTTCAGTAACCCCAGCCAATGAAGGCACCATCAAATCTTCAAACCTTTCTTCCTGCACATATTCATTTAAAGTATGGTAATACCTTAAACTCATATCCAAAACCGCTTTTTCTTGCTCTAAATCAGCAAGCCTTCCATATATAGAGGCCCCCTCACTGCTTAAATCAAAAATTTGATGATTCGTCCGGTAATTCTCAAGTCTATTTTCTATATGATTAAGACTGTCTGTAATTCCAGTTAGTTGAGAATCAATAAAGTTGACGATGTTCTCTGCAGTCTTATTGGCTTGGTCCAGTTCCTCTTGTATGTATTGATTCATCAAAGCAGACAAGTAAATCTTGGCCTTTTCAGGAGAAGAACTGATCATTGATAATTTGATAATTGTACTTTCATTCAACGGTTCCTCAAACTTCACAGAATACAAATACCCCAAAACCAGGTCATGGGTGGGGTGAAATCTTACAATTAGTTCTCCTCTAAACTCTTGATCAATAATGTTAAAGGTCATAGCCCCAAAAGGCGTCATCTGCGGCGCTCCATCTTTCAACCTAGCTTTCAAATTACCCTCATTATAGGAATAAGTCTTTGAAACTGGATTATAAATATTATAACTGTCTCCTTCCGTTTCTAAAGTTGCCCCTTCATCCGTAATGGACAATATCATGGTACCGTTGGCGACATAGGGTTTATTAAGATCTAAATTTATATTAACAGGTGCTACTCTATACAGATCATGTTCGTCTCCTAAAATGTTCTTTTCGGAGATAGAAACATTAAAATCCAAATTTTCAATTGTGCGGGCATGAAGACCAAATGAAGATAGAATTCCGATTTCGTTTTCGAGATTGGTCCCAGTTTGGGGTACCAAATTTTCAAATAAAACGGAATTCATGTTTTCCTTTCCAAAATCACCAATCAGCACTGATGACTCTACTTTGTATTTGGTAAAAAGGATGTCATTGACAAAATAGGTAACACCAAAGCCTATAGCGGGAAATATCAAGAAAAGATACCACTTAGCAAGAAACTTCTTAAGCAAAGCCTGAAAATCGTAACCATCTCCAGTAGCTTCAAAAGGATTGTTTTGCGAATTATTTTGGACATTGTTTTTCATACCCTAGTCATTTAGAAAAATTGCATAAATAAATAGACCTGCTGACAGCAAAGTCATAAACAATTGAAAAGTCTGCACTCCAGTTTCCCCCCCACCTATTTCTCTAGCTTTGATCGGTTCGGCATATAGTTGATCATTGGGCTGTATGAAGTAAAAAGGCGAATTAATGATGTTTCTGTCCTTAAGATTTACCCGGTGAAGCTTAGTGCCTTCAGGATATTGCCTCAACACCAGTAATTCATCCCTTTTAGCCAAGATGGTCAAATCCCCTGCATTTGCAATTGCCTCAAAAATGGTAAGTCGGTTTTGGAGTACTACGAATTTACCACCCATCTTAAATTCTCCAAAGGCCGCATACCTAATACCTCCAAGCTTAACCCGAACAAAAATTTCATCTTGAAAATACTGCATCAAGTTTTTCTCAACGAGCTCTTTGATCTCATCCGTATTTAGACCCTCAACGGAAAGTTTTCCAACAAAAGGCAATTCTATCATACCAGTCTTGTCTACGGTATACCCGGTCATATAGTAAATATCACCACCGCCGCCACCCATGAAGCCACCGCCCATACCCATTTGCCCTCCTGCTCCCATTCCAGAAGCGAGGTTAAAAATTTCATTTACCTCTATATTAGTGGAGCGAACCTGTACATCAATTATATCATCCCGCTGTATTCTATATACAGGCAAATCATAGGTTACCAAGGTTTCTTCTTTAATTTCCGTTTTTCCGGCAAGATTTTGAAGATATATGATCTTTTTATTAGAAATACAGCTTGAAAATGCAGTTACACATAACAATACATACGCTACTCGTAAAAACTCGGTCTTCATAAAAAATCAGAAGTTTATCCTAAAAACTGGTTACAAATAAAACAAAATGCTTTTCGAATATACATTTTTGTATTTAACTAGACAAACATCTAGCAAAATTTTCCACAGAAAAATCGCCAATGTCAACAAATAGGTTTGGGAAAGGGGATTTATACCTTCCTATTGAAAGGATTATTTTAGTATTTTTTGACCAAAATACCGTTGGAAGTTGATTAAAAAGGCAGAAAAAACTGCTTTTTAAAACGCAGAAAAAACTCATACTGGGAATTTTAAAAATTGATCTTGGTAATCAAATTCGATTATTGAAGGGTCAATCAAGCCAAGTCCCTAAAAAAATAAGCAATAGGAATATCTTCAAATCTTGGTTAAAGATACTTGTTAAAAACAAAAAAGCCAATAATTTTAAATTATTGGCTAAAAAAATAAGATTATTTTACCCTATCCCGCTCAAAGGTATCCATATGCCTGCTTTTTTTAGTCTCGTAGATATCATCTATGGTTATCAGAATCCCAGTTTCTTCTACCGCTCCAAATTCGTTATTCATACAGGTACCAAATGTTTTCATGCTAGAAGAAAGGTTCATATAGGTATTGATCAATGGCGGAATGTTTTCCCCATAGGCCCGGACCTTGCTGTTTAGTACTTTATAACCCTCCTTATAATCAAGTCCTTCAAACAATTTTTCAAACATAATTGTATCCCCATAATAGCCAAGAGGCTCCAATGGTCTTACTAATTCTTCGGTGTCAGGAAAATAATGATTCATAAAATAGAGTAGCAGGTCACGAGCCTCCTTATTATAATGCGGGTACATTGTCACCTTACCAAATAGATATTTCACATCGGGATTGAGCATAACTATGGCCCCAAGACCATCCCAGAGGTTATCCAAAGAAAAAAGGCCTTTTCTCTTATCCTTACTCGGCTGATATTTCGGTTGAACAAATGAACGGCCTAACTCAATGGTATGTGGTAGGAAGTCTTTGATGAATTTTTCGGAAAACTTGAACAAATGGGCTGTCGACAGATTCAACTTCCCGTTTTGGCTGACTCCGTTTTGACCACAATTAATTAGCCTATAGCCGGCTATTATCTCTTCGTCTTCAGGATTGTAGGCAATCAACTGGTCATAGCACCTTTCATTTGTATCATTCTCATCAATATCAAAAGGAAGGCCTGTACCACCCCCAGCCTGTCGAAATGTAATCTCCCTTAATCTACCTATCTCTTTTACCACATTTGGCGCATTATGATAATTGACCAAGTAAATTTCATTATTTCCATTATTAGTATAACGGAGAAACCTGTCCCTGTTCAATTCATTCTTTAATGTTGATTTATCTATAGGTGCTATAATTTCTTGCATAAGTCTATTTATCTTGAGCCATCTGATACACACGATCCCTCATTTCACTTGCCCATTGTTTTTCATTTTTACTGCTGTCAAAATGCTGATAAGGCACCGGTTTCCCAATATGAATTATCACTTTTTTGCCCCTTTGCTGAAACATTTCATCAGCAAGGTAAAACATCTCAACGTTCGCTTTTATCCCTGCCATTTTTCGGATTCGGGCAAGGTTGTAAAAGAAGCCTGAATTCCTCCCATCGATATATACAGGAATAATCGTCTTTCTATATTTTTTCGCTTTTGAAATAAAGCTTTTTTTCCATTCTAAGTCCTTGATGCCCTCAGGTTGCTTTCTGGAAACCAGTCCTGCTGGAAAAACCAATAAAGCATCATCCCCCGAGTAGGCCGCCTCGATCGCTGCTATTCCTACCCTTCCGTGACTACCATGCTTATTTACCGGTACAAAAAGGGATTCAAAATTTTTAATATTGGTTAATATATCATTGACCAGAAACTTGATGTCTTGTCTATGCTTACCCAGCACATGCATAAATGCTATTCCATCTAAGCCGCCCAATGGATGATTGGCTACAAATATCACCCCTTTTTCCAAGGATATATTTTCCTCACCTCTGAGCTCCACCTCGACTCCGAATTCATTGATTAAAGCATCCACAAATTCCAGACCTTGAAGGTGACCATGTTTGTTCATGATAGTGTTAATATCATTCTCATGAACAATTCTCTTAATATACTTTAAAATTGGAGAAGGTAGCCACTTTTTCAAGCCTGGGTTTTTATCTCCAAGGATTTTTTCAATATCTATAAATTTCTCTTTTCGTTCCACAGACACTACTATAACATTTTCAAGTTCCACTTAACCGCCTGATTCCTAGTATTTTTATCCACACACCCATGCAATCAAGTTTCTTGTTTGAGGCAGATTTTAAAATATCCGCTCCCTAAAAATACAAAAAAATATCAATTGGATAGGTTTGAACATCACTTACGAAATTTTATTTGACTCATTATTCCCAAACATTTGGCTCTCAGAAATCATTCCTCCGACCCTCCTATGGTGATTATGGAACTAAGTACAGAACTACTTTTAAAATATCCCAAAACCTCTCCCTCTTCATTGAGTTCTATTATATTCGTGGTGGGGTTTTGAGGAGGAGGACTGAATAAGCCTCCATCATTAAATAATAATCCAACCAATTCGTTCAAATAATCATACGCTTCCCGATTAAGTCTGAAAAGTTCTAATCTTATTCTATCGTTTTCCTTAAAAGCATATCCAGTCAATTCAAATCCTCTGTTTAAAATCTGGGTACCAAATGTGTCATCAAAAAGCAAATAATCATTTCGCCGGTTGAGTAGCGTATCATTTCTGACAATTCGAATACGATAATTGTTATCCCTATCAAATGGAATGTCCCCATATAATGTGAGATAATACCCTTCATCTCTAAACAAACGTTCTTCTCTGAAATTAACTGCGATGCTGTCCAAAGTGGGCGGTGGAAGTACTTTGCCCTTGGAATAGTAATGCCTTCCATTCAATAAGACATTCAATGAATATTCACGGTCAACTTGAGCTTTTTGATTGTTGACTGGCAAATAGGCCCCTATTTGAGGCACAAACCGAAAAGGAAAAACCTGGCCGGTCTCTTCATCTTGAATAAAAACATCGGCCTCGCTTTCTACCTGGTTTTCCTCAAGGTTATAATAATCTTTTGAATAAGAAATCGAAACCTGGTTTAAGCCAGGTGCATCCGTCCAAATAGCCTCAATCACGGGAATATCCGGCTGGCTTTCCAAATCTATAAACACCTCCTCCTGGCATGAATAAACCAAAAAGCTACTAAGCAGGACTATATATATTATTAACTTCTTCAAAACTCAAAATTATAGGTTAGGGACGGAAGGAAAGTAAATAAGTATGTTTTGACCACTCCGGGCCTGCGGGTAGTGACAGGATTATCCAATGATGGTTGAAAATTAATTGTCTCGTTAAGAATTTCAGCAAATTGATAAGAAAATGGGTTTTTCCTTCCATAAACATTATAAACACTGAAATTCCAACTCCCTCTCCATTTTCTTCCTTTATCGGGAGCTTTATAATTAAAGGAAACATCCATGCGGTGATAATCAGGAAACCTGTCTTCATTTCGCAACTCAGAATACAAAGGCAACCGCTGGTTGTCCACCTCATAAATCCCAATCGGGAAAGTAACTGCTTGACCAGTGGTATATACAAAAGTCAATGAGGCGGACCATTTAGGATTAAATTGCTGATTAAGTACTAGGTTCAGATCATGAGGTCGGTCGAAACGGGGATTAAATGGTTGCCCCATACTTATACCCTCAATCTGCCTGAAAGTTCTCGAATAAGTATAACCAATCCAGCCTGTTGTGGATCCCACATTTTTCCGGATAAGGAATTCAGCACCATAAGCCCAACCTCTTCCTGCAAGGATTTCGGTTTCTACATTATCGGTAAATAGCACATTCGCGCCTTGCTTTAGATCGATGATGTTTTGGAAGTCCTTATAATATGCTTCCACACTGAATTCCCACCGGTTGTTGCGTAGATTTTTAAAATAACCTACAGAATACTGGTCGGCACTAATAGGACTCATATACCTATCCGCTGGTACCCATCTATCTATAGGAAGTCCGGCTGAACTGTTTGAAGCGACTTGAAGATATTGATAATTCCTGTTGTAGGAGGCTTTCACCGAACTGGACTCATTCACAAGATAGCGAAGGGCGGCACGGGGTTCCCATCCGGAATAAACCTGCATAGTTTGGAAATTATCATAACTGATTATTCCTGTAATTTCCTCCGTTTGTGGATTGTCATTCTCATATTCATATTCTATACCTCGACCAATTTGCTGATAAATGCTTTTTCTTAACCCTACCTCTGCACTTAATCTGGGATTAATTTCCAACTGGGATGAAATAAACAAATTATATTGAATCGCATTCCTGGCAGTAGTTCCGATTCCTTCAAGACTACTGCCCTCATCAGGTTGGAAGTTCAGTGGAGCAAAATGATAATATTGGGTGTGCAAACCTGTATTAAATTGAAGATTCTCTTTTGGCGTATACACCAATTCTCCTCTCAATCCGCTTTCTGAGAATAAATTATCCCATGCAAACCCGCTGTCCTCATCTTCAAATGAAACCGCATAATTATAGGAACTATGATAAGCATTTACATCTAAAAACAGATTTTCACCCAAGGTGCGATTCCACACAGCACTATTAACCCAATTCGTCCAACCAAAACCAAACTGCTCCGAAAGCCCCAGAAAATCATTACCAAAATAAGAGCTAATCGTAATTTTATCTTTGTCGCTCGGCCTGTAGGTTATTTTCCCGCTGAGGTCGTAAAAATAAAGCGAATTGTTCCGAATGTTTGGATCATTTGAAAGCCCAAGAAAAATATCTGCATATGTCCTTCTTCCAGAAGCTACAAACGTAAGTTTATCGTTGATCGGCCCGTCAATTGTGAATCGCGAACTTATGGTCCCAATTCCACCTTCACCTTTGATCCTATTTGTGTTTCCCTCTTTCAGAGATACATCAACCAAAGAAGATAGCCTGCCCCCATACTGGGCTGGAATATTGCCTTTATAAAGCGACACATTATCTATCGCATCGGGATTAAAAACTGAGAAAAACCCGAAAAAATGAGAAGGATTATAAATGGGTGCTCCATCCAGCTGTACCAAATTTTGATCAGCAGATCCACCCCGAACAAATAAACCTGTGGTACCTTCACCGGCGGTCTGGATTCCAGGAAGCATTTGTAATGACCGCAGAATATCTACCTCGCCAAAGAGGGCCGGAATATTTTTGATGGTCGAAATAGGCACAACAGATTTTCCCATCTCCAAACTTCTCACGTTTTCATCAGGCCTTCTTTCACTTACGACCACCTCACTTAAAGCAAATTCCTCAGGACGAAGGTAGATTTTTATACTTTTGTCGTTGTCTTGGATCTGTCTTCTTATTTCTTGATAACCAATAAATGAAACCACCAATTCAGCCGGTAAAGTGATTTTTTGAAGTTGAAAACGCCCATATTCGTCGGACACCACCCCTCCCTGAGGTCGGCCTGCCCAATAGACATTTGCCCCGGGGAGGGGATCCCCGGATTCCACATCATAGACCACCCCTTCTATCACTGCACGGTCCTGTGCATATGAAATGGGGCTAACAAACGTAAAAATCAAACTAATCAGCCCAAAAAGCAGGTGTGTTTTCTTATTCCTAAATTCTATATAAATCTTCAACTTTTCCTATCCAAAGACAATGCTAAACCGATAACAACTCCCAAAACAATTAGTTTCCCCTCAAAAGAGCAAAAATTAACATAAATTATAACACAGTCGTAACGAATAATTAATCCTCTCCTATTTCGTTTTGATAAAAATACCTAATTTCAAGCCATGATTTGGGCATATCCTGATTTTAACACCATAAGTATTTTAGCGGTTTTTTTCACCCTACTATACGTAATTTATTTATATCGCTTTTATCGTATCAATACCAAACTTAAAGTCCAAAAAGGAACGCTTTTGGTGAAACTGTTGATACGGACAGCATATTTTATTCTTTTTCTGGTCGCCTTTACGGGTCCTTCCATCGGGGGCGCGCTTAAGGAAATTAAGGAAGAAGGAAAGGATATATTCATTGCAGTAGATTTGTCCAGATCCATGGATGCGCAGGACATCGCTCCCAGCAGGTTGGAAAGGATCAAAATGGAAATGAAGAAGCTTGTCAAAAACTTTGACTCGGACCGAATAGGCATCATCATTTTCTCCTCTGAGGCATTTATCCAATGCCCGTTGACATTTGACCAAAACATCATCCAGCTTCATATCGATGGACTTAACACAGGTTTGGTCCCAAATTATGGAACCGACTTAGCTGCTCCTTTAGAATTGGCTCTTACCAAGTTCAACCAGGATGCAAATCCAGGAAACACTTCCAAGTCTATCATATTAATTAGTGATGGGGAGGATTTTGGAGAAAACCTTGAAAACGCTATCAAAAATCTCAATGAATCTGGTGTGAGGGTGTTTAGCCTTGGAGTCGGTACTGCCGAAGGGAGCACAATTCCGCAAGGCAGCGGAGTAATAATGGACCGCCGCCAAGGACGTCCAGCAATTACCAAACTGGAGTCCACCACCCTCAAAACCGTCTCAACCCGTACTGATGGTCAATATTTTGAACTTAGCGATACGGCCATGGATATACCCTATCTTATATCAGCAATAGAAAGAATTGAGGGAACAGTGACAGGAACTAGAATGGTAGAGGCTTCGGCTAACAAATATTTCTTTTTTCTTTTGGCCGGACTGGGACTTGCACTTTTAGATATGATCTTGCCATTACGAACAATCTCAATGTAAGGAATGAATCAGTTTATAACTTTCATATTTGTCATTCTACTTATAATTCCAGCTACCTGGAAAGAAATTGCCTTACGCAACAAGGCCCTCAATAGAGCGGAGACTGCCTATAAAAAAACCGACTACGAATCCGCTGTCCGAGAACATTTGGCTCTCAAAAATGATTTTAACGTCAATTCACCCGAAGCAAATTTTAACCTAAACCTCAGCTATCAGTTAAATGGGCAGGAAGAGGAGGCTCAACGTGGATTTCAGGAACTAACTGAGAGCCCAAACAGGTTAATTGCATCCATGGCCTCCAATCAAAACGGCACTATTGCCGGAAGGGAGAAGGAATTCAAGGAGGCATTGCAGGCATTTCGGGCGGCCTTGGTCAGAAACCCAGAAAACGAAACTGCCAGACATAATTACGAAATGCTCGCCCGTTGGCTGGCTCAAAATGAAGACCCAGAAGAAAAGGATGACCAGCCGGAAGATGATCAGCTGAAGCCTTCCAATTACGCCAAACGTATGAAGGCGGAAGCGGATAAAATGGTGGACCAGTTTAACTTTGGTGAAGCCCAAAGCATCATGGAAAGAGCGCTGCAGATTGATGAAACGGTGGCGTATTATCAGGAGTTTATTCAATATTTAGATGAAGTGAATGAAATCAACAATCAATAAATTTCTATTAGTTTGTTTTCTAGCCTTTGGCCTGAGTCACTTGGTTCATGCACAATCCGCTATAGACTATTTCAATCGAGCAGCGAAACAATATGTCAACGCAGACAGGGAAAGTACTGGCCAGACCCTTGCTGAAGGGCTTTCAAGGTTTCCCGGAGACAGAAAAATGCAGGCATTATTGGAAAAGCTAAACCGTGAAGACGAGGAAGAGCAGGATCAGCAACAAGACCAGCAAGATCAACAAGATGGCCAAAACCAAGATCAGGAAAACCAGCAGGACTCCCAAGACCAAAAGCAAGGTGAAGGCGACGAGCAAACTGATGAGGACGCAGATGTAGAAAGTGAAAAGTCAGAAGACCGCCAGGGCGAAAAATCCCAACAGGAGCAACCTTCAGATGAGCTTTCTGATCAAGAAAGTGACTTGAGTGAACGTGACAAACAAATGCAGCAAATGCAGGAGAAGCTTCAGGACATGAACATCACTCCTCAACAGGCCGCTCAAATTTTGGACGCTATGAACAATACCGAAATGCGGCATATTCAGCAAAATCGTAGAAAACCCACGCAGCGTACTAACCGTGGGCTGCCAGAATGGTAAAATTAATTTTGTTAACTATAAATATATAAACCCAAATGAAAGAAGTATATATCATATCCGCGGTAAGAACTCCCCTTGGAAGTTTTGGAGGAAAGCTTAGCGCTTTGACTGCTGTTGAACTTGGCAGTATTGCAATCAAAGGTGCATTGGAAAAAGCAGGCCTCGATCCAAAAGAAGTTCAGGAAGTATTGATGGGTAATGTAATCTCGGCCAATTTGGGTCAGGCACCTGCACGGCAAGCAGCTCTTGGAGCTGGAATCGGCAATAACGTTCCATGTACAACTGTTAATAAGGTCTGTTCTTCAGGAATGAAGGCTGTAATGTTTGGCGCTCAAAGTATTATGACTGGCCAAAATGATGTAGTAGTTGCTGGTGGTATGGAAAGCATGTCAAATGTACCTTATTACATTCCTAAAGCTCGATTTGGCTATAAATACGGCAATGCCGAAATGGTAGATGGCTTGGTGAAAGATGGGCTTTTTGAAGTTTACAACAAGTTTCCAATGGGTAACTGCGCAGATAATACTGCTAAAGAAATGAACATCAGCCGTGAGGATCAGGATGAATACGCCATTCAGTCTTACAAGCGCAGTGCTGCATCTTGGGAAAACGGCTCCTTCAAGGATGAAGTAGTTCCTGTAGAGATCAAAGGCAGAAAAGGCGAAACTATTGTAATCGATGAAGATGAGGAATTCAAGAATGTGATGTTTGAAAAAATCCCATCTTTGCGTCCCGTATTCGATAAAGAAGGTACTGTTACCGCAGCAAACGCCTCTACTATGAATGATGGTGCATCTGCTATTATTCTTATGAGTAAGGAAAAAGCTGAAGAATTAGGACTTAAGCCAATCGCGAAAATCCGAGGATTTGCTGATGCTGCTCAAGATCCGTTGTGGTTTACCACCGCACCTGCTTTGGCAATTCCTAAGGCTATTAAAAATGCTGGCATTTCGGAAGCTGACGTTGATTTTTATGAAATCAATGAAGCATTTTCAGCGGTGGCAATTGCCAATAAAAAAGAGCTGAATTTGGACAATGACAAACTGAATGTATTTGGCGGAGCAGTCTCCTTGGGTCACCCGCTTGGAGCTTCTGGAGCTAGAATCATCGCAACTCTCAATAGTGTACTTCACCAAAAAGGCGGAAAAATTGGCGTTGCCGGAATTTGTAATGGTGGCGGTGGCGCTTCAGCCATTGTGATTGAAAAAATGTAATTTCATATTGGGCAGCGTCAGGCTGCCCAATTTCCCTTTCTTACCATATGAAACAGGCACCTTTATTTATAGGTTGTTTTTCGCTACTATCAATGCTGGTTTTTGAAACTAAAGCTCAAGAACCCGTCAGGACTTACTATGACCCAGGTCAAACTCAAGTAAGGGAGGTTTATCATAAAGTGAACAATCAACCAGAAGGCTCCTACACCTTATATTATGATGATGGATCTCTTGCTCAAAAAGGCACTTTTAAGGATGGTAAAAAGATAGGTTCTTTCGTGGATTTTCATCCCGGTACCGAGGACACCCTTCGTGTGATTAATTATCAAGATGGCCTTAAAGAAGGTGAATCACATACTTTTTACAAAAACGGGCAAATCTCCCAAACTACCACCTACCAATCCGACATTATTGAAGGAGAGGTGAAAACTTATTACGAAGACGGGGCGATACAATCCGTAGCCGAATTTTCAAGAAATTATCCTCATGGCAAATCTCGGACCTACCACCCTTCTGGTGAACTTCAGGAAGAAGCCATTTATGAATTAGGCCAGCTGGAAGGCAAGCTTATTTCTTACTATCACGATGGAACAGTTGAGGAAGAAGCTTTTTATAAAAATGGTGAGCTGGAAGGAGACTTAAAAACCTACTTTCCTTCGGGAAAAATTGCTTCCATCATTTCTCATCGCCAAGGTGTAAAGAATGGTGACTTTGTGACTTATTTTGAAAGTGGAAAAAAACAAAAGGAGGGCAATTATCGAAGGGGGCAACCTCATGGGCAGTTTAAGGAATTTCATGAAAACGGCAAGCTTTCCCGTAGCACCCGTTTTAAAAGGGGTCAAATTGATGGAGATATTGTCGCCTATTATCCTTCCGGCCAAAAAATGGCAGTGACTACCCATGACAAATACGGGGACCCTATGTTGGCAAAAATCTTTTACGAAGACGGCAAACTTCAAAAAGAAACACCATTTAGAGAAGGAAGAATTCATGGTAAAGAAATCACCTATTTCACGTCAGGTAACGTACAAGAGGAAACTTTCTATGTCAATGGTAGAAGAGAAGGCAAATACTTGAGGTACGATGAAGATGGCAATTTGATCTTAGAAAGGGGTTTCCGGAATGGTAAACAAACGGGTGAGGAGATTTCATATTTTCCTTCTGGGGAAAAAGAAAGCAGTACGACCTTCATAGGAAACTGGAAAGAAGGCCATTTCGAAAAATTTCACCAAAATGGAAGTATGGCCGTCAAAGGTGAGTTCAAGGCCAATCGAAGGCACGGTAAATGGCAGTACTTCGATCAGGAGGAGAACTTGGTAAAAGAGGAAGAATTTAATATGGGAGAAAAATCCGCAGATTAACCCTGTAATCCTTCTGCTTTTTATATTTTTGTTATTGCTTAAACATCCACATTCTCAATTGATGATTTTTGGGATTTTGGAAGTAACTAAGAAGTATTGTTTTAATTAACCCAAAAAGGATGAATTCCGCTATTAAAGAGACACATTTCAACTTTCCAGGCCAAAAGGATTTCTACCGTGGCAAGGTGCGAGATGTCTATATGTTTGAAGACTCTATAGCCGTGGTGGCTACAGACCGGATTTCCGCTTTTGATGTTGTTTTGCCAAAGCCTATCCCTTACAAAGGTCAAGTACTTAACCAAATTGCGGCTAAGTCTTTGGAAGCTACCAAGGACATTGTTCCGAATTGGGTGACTGCCCAAATTGACCCTAATGTTACTTTTGGCAAAAAATGCGAACCATTTAAAGTCGAAATGGTCATACGTGGTTATTTGGCCGGGCATGCCTGGAGAGAGTATCGAGATGGCAAAAGAGAAGTTTGTGGGGTTTATTTGCCAAACGGCCTAAAAGAAAACGACAGGCTTCCAGAACCTATCATTACTCCAACGACAAAAGCAGACCAGGGTCATGATGAAGATATATCCAGAGAAGATATTTTAGCTTTAAAAATAGTAAGCCAGCAAGACTATGAATTCTTAGAAAAGTACACGAGGGCCTTATTTGAAAGGGGTACTGAGCTGGCTGCAAAAAAAGGCCTGATTTTGGTAGACACCAAATATGAGTTTGGAAAATATAAGGGTGAAATATTTTTGATAGATGAAATTCACACCCCTGATTCTTCCAGGTATTTTTACTCCGATAGTTATGAGAAAAACCAGCAGGCTAACTTGCCTCAAAAACAGCTCTCAAAGGAATTTGTACGTCAATGGCTTATAGCCAATAATTTTCAAGGGAAGGAAGGTCAGGAAATACCATTTATGTCAGAGGATAAAGTGATTGAGATTTCTGATAGATATATAGAACTTTTTGAAAAGATAACCGGAGAAAAGTTTGTAAAAGCCCCGTCCGAAAACCTGACAGAAAGAATAGAAAAAGCAATTTTAAACCATACACAGCAGACCACCCAAGGTCTCTAATACCTATACTACTATGAAATATTCAGTTGATAAAAAAGAGCAATATGTAGTTTTCACTCCCCACGAGGAAAAACTTGACTCTGCTTTGAGTCCAGTTTTGAAATCAGAGTTGCTTACAGTGCATGCTGAAGGATACAGAAACATGATTTTGGATATGAGTGAAGTCAAATATGCGGACTCCAGCGGACTTAGTGCGCTTTTGGTAGGCAACAGAGCCTTCAATGAAGACGGTGGTATTTTCGTTATTAGCAATCCTCAAGAACATGTGATGAAGCTTATAAAGATATCCATGCTTGACAAAGTACTTAACTTGGCTGACAATCATGAAGAGGCAGCTGAGGCTATATTTATCCATGAAATCAAAAACACAACTGACGAGGAAGAATAGAATTGGATTTCCATGTCACCATTTTAGGGTCTAACTCAGCCGCTCCGGCCCACAACCGAAACCAGACCTCCCAATTAGTCACTATTGGGAGGGTTTCTGTTTTAGTGGATTGTGGAGAAGGCACCCAAATTCAATTCAGGAAGTTTGGAATAAAGACTTCTAAAATTGAGTACATTTTGATTTCCCATCTCCACGGTGATCATTATTTGGGCCTGATGGGAGTGTTATCCACTTTTCACCTCAATAAGAGAACTAAGCCACTTACCATATTTGGACCGAAAGGTCTGGATGAAATCATCACAATACAGTTAAAATACGGTAATATTAAACTTAATTACCCTCTTACCTTTGTACAAATTGATGGAGAAAAGAAAAAACTGATTGACCATAAAAGCTTTGAAGTTCAGAGTTTCCCAACGAAGCATCGGGTTCCCTGCAATGGGTTTTATTTCGAGGAGAAACCTAAACCTCGAAACCTGAGAAAGGAAATGTTGCAGCAACATAAATTAAGCTTGGAAGCAATAAATAACTTAAAGGCTGGCAAGAATGTCTTTGATGAAGATTCCGGTGAGTTAATCTACAGTTTGGATGATTTCACTTATCCACCTCCCCACACTCGGTCCTATGCTTATAGTGCAGACACGATTTTTGACCCGGAATTGATTCCCAATTTCGAAGGGGTAGATTTGCTCTACCATGAATCTACTTTCATGGAAAGCGAAAAGGAAAGGGCAAAGGAAACCTTTCACTCCACAGCATCACAGGCGGCTAGCATTGCCAAACAGGCCAATGTAAAAAAACTTCTCCTGGGCCATTATTCGGTCAGGTACAAGGAATTAAATGGCCTGCTAATGGAGGCTAAGGAAGTTTTCCCTAATACCGAGTTAAGTATTGAAGGCATAACCCACGTTTTAGAAGAATGGATGCCCTATTAGCTGAACAACGATTCCAGTCAAAAAAAACCAACCTTTTCATCATACTGGCAGGCATTTTCCTTACCAATGCTATCCTTGCCGAAATCATCGGAGTCAAAATCTTTTCCGGAGAAAAAACTGTAGGGCTCTCCCCTGCCAACTGGACCTTTTTTGAGGATTATGTATTGGACTTCAACCTTACCGCAGGAGCCATTATCTGGCCGGTTGTGTTTGTTACCACTGACATCATAAATGAATATTTTGGTAAAAAAGGTGTACGAAAAATCAGCTTTCTCACTGCATTCTTTATTGCATACATTTTCATAGTCATTACCGTGGTGACAGGTTTGCCTCCCGCACCTTTCTGGCTTACCGTCACTCCAATAGACGATGCCGGCAATCCCTTTAATATCAATTTCGCTTTCAACACCATATTTCGTCAGGGACTTGGCATCATTGCCGGTTCCCTGATCGCATTTTTGCTTGGCCAATTGATCGATGTATTTGTGTTCCAAAAACTGCGGGCAATCACCGGTCCCCGTAAAATCTGGCTAAGAGCCACAGGCTCTACAGTTATAAGCCAGTTCTTTGATTCCTTTGTGGTGCTGATAATAGCTTTTTATGTATTTGGCGATTGGACTTGGGCTCAGGTCATCTCAGTAGGCATTATGAATTACATCTACAAATTTGTTGTGGCCGTAATGTTGACCCCTATGCTTTATCTAGGGCACAGTGTAATTGACCGATACCTAGGCAAGGAGACTTCACAGAAGATGATGGATGAGGCTTCTTCCGACACCTCTTTTTTTAGCTGATCACTTCTTCCACTGAAATCTGCGAAAGTTATCGCAAATCACAGCTGTTGCAATCGCTACATTCAAAGATTCGGCTTGGCCAAACTGCGGGATTGTAAGCTTATGTGATATCAATTTCTCTATCTCGGGAGATATTCCCTTGGATTCATTTCCCATCACAATAACAGCATCGGCAGGAAGTTCGCTTTCATAAATATTATCCCCTTCTAAAAAAGCACCGAATATTGGTTTATTGCAATTTTCCAAAAACTTATGAAGTTCTGTGTAAAAATAATTCATCCTTGTAAATGACCCCATGCTAGAATTAAGCACTTTTGGATTATAAATGTCGGCGCACTGAGGACTGCAAATTATTTTATTCAAACCATACCAATCGGCAATTCTGATGATAGTTCCAAGATTTCCTGGGTCTCTCACGTCGTCCAAGGCTAGAATTAATTCAGGCTTTTCCAGTTTAAGAGGCTCATTTTCTTTGATTTTTGCAACGGCAAGAGCGGCATCATTGCTTTGAAAAGAACCCGCACTTTCTAATACCTTTTGGGTAACTTTATATTTTTCTGCGCCGCATCGTTTAATTAAGCTGATATTCTCTATTTCAAAGGTCTCAGTAAAAAGCAAATGAGTAATTTCATATTCGGAACGTAATAATTCCGTTACATTCTTGGCACCTTCTACGAAAAAAGAGTTTTCTTGCCTCCTGAATTTCTTCTGTTGCAAGGATTTAATAAACTTAACCGTATTTTTGCTGAGCATTTGGGATATCTATAGCGTGAATTACTTCAAATATATAAACTTTCTTCTGTTCCTAATCGTAACCACGGCCTGTAGTTTGACAAAAGGCCTGGAGAAGGGGCAGTATTTGGTTTATGATATCGAAGTGAAAGGTGTTAAAAATGCTGACGGTGAGGCAGTCCGAAACCTCATTGCCCAAAAACCCAATACCCGCGTTCCACTTATCAATTTTTCCCCTGGCATTTTCCTACATGATCTGGGAATGGTTACCTATGACAGTATCAAATTGGCTGAGCGAAAAAATGAATTTGAGGAAGAAAGGGACTTTCTGGAAGCCACTCTCCAAGAAAATCCCTCCCAAAGTAAACTTCGGCGACGATACATAAAAATCAATTCTCGTATTTCAAATTTGGAAAGAAAACTGGAATACGGTAACTGGTTTATGAGGACAGGGAGCCCTAGGGTAATTTATGATAGCATCAAGGCTTTTGAAACAGAAAAACAGATTAATTACTATCTAGTCAACAATGGCTTTTTTGATGCTGAAGTAACGTCATCAGTCCGCAAAGAAAAGCAAAAAGCCCATATCACTTATCAAGTAGATGAAAACGATGAGTATATAATTGACTCTGTTTTCACGAGGTCGGATGACCCACATATTTATCAATTGCTTCAAAACTCTAACAAAAACACCTTCATAGTTCCGGATCGCCGATATGTACAATCCAATATCAGCCGTGAAAGGCAGCGAGTCGAGGACTTGTTGAAAGAAAACGGGTATTATACCTTTTCTAAATCCTACATTGAATATAATGTTTACAAAGACACGCTTGAGAAACATGTCAAAGTCGAACAATTGATAAGAAAGCCTGTCTATGATGAGCAGCACCGTGTCTACAGGGTTGATTCGGTTACTTTCCGCATTTCTTCACCCAGCGAGATAATCCCCGACAAGCAAATTGAATCTAACTTTGATGACAAAAAATTCATTCTCTATAGAGAACGTTACGCGGAAAGGATAATAAATTCCAGGATATTCATCAACGAAGGAGATGTCTATAATCGCCGAGACGTTCTTGAAACCCAAAGACAACTGGCAAATCTAGATGTATTTAGGTTTGTCAACATAAGCTTTGATACTTTGGGAAATAAAATCCACACACGTATTTTTACTAGTCCCAGTCAAAAATATCAGGTGATAAATCAGTTAGGTGCAAGTGTTACAGAGCAGTTGCCGGGTCCATTTTTCAGCCACTCGCTAAGAAATAGGAACCTTTTTGGAGGATTGGAAATCTTTGAATTGAACTTCAGGGCTGGATTGGAAGGTGTGGCATCCGCAACTGCCGAAGGTGGTGTGTACCGAAGTAGGGAGCTCAACACCTCCGCATCGTTTATTTTCCCCCAGTTCCTATTCCCATTCAATACCTGGGCACTTAACCAATTTGGCCGGTACAACCCGCGAACAAGGGTTCTATTCGGTTACAACTACGTAAATCGCCCCGAATATGTGAGGGAAGCGCTAAACACAATTTTCGCCTACAATTGGGCAACAAGAGACTTGAGGCAACAATTTACTATGAACCTGCTTGATGCAAACTTCATTAGGTCCAACCTTAATCCAGATTTCGATGACCGATTGAGAGAGCTCCAGAATCAAGGAAACAATCTTATCAATTCTTTTTTGTCTTCCTATGTTAGTAGCGTATCGGGGCAGGCGATCATCAATTTCAATGAGTATGGGTTGTTTGGAAAAAGAAATGCATCGCTTTTGAGGGTTTTTGGAGAAAGCGGTGGTACTACCTACAACTTCCTTTCTCCTGAATTCTTTGATAACAGATCATTGGCCTACTTTCAATTTGTCAAAGTCCAACTTGACTGGAGACGTTATATTCCAATAAACAATCAGAGTACATTTGCCTATAGAGCTAATTTAGGTCTTGCTCGCCCTTATGGAATAAGTAACGGAGTACTACCATACGAAAAGTACTTCTTTGCTGGAGGTAGTACAAGTAACCGAGCTTGGCAGCCCCGACGTTTGGGTCCAGGCTCATTTACGCCACAATTGAGGGAGGATGGTACTTTTGATTACAGATTCGAGCAGCCTGGTGAGATAGTATTCGAAACCATGTTTGAATACCGTCGCAAGCTGTTTGGTTACTTTGATGGAGCATTTTTTATTGATGCAGGTAATATCTGGACTTTCCTCCCCGACCCAACTAGAGATGGTGCGCAGTTTCGAGCCACTGAGTTTTATAAGGAAATTGCAGTTGGCACCGGAGTTGGCTTAAGAATGGACTTTGATTTTCTCGTATTGCGTTTGGATATGGGGGTCAAAGCTGTAGATCCTGCCCAGCCTGAGGGTGAAAGATTTGTACTTGACAAAATCTCCCTTAATAGGCCCCTTGGTGAGAGCGGACAGGCAGTATTTAATATCGGGATAGGATATCCTTTCTGATTTTTTAATTTTGTGATGTGAAAAATAAAAACGACATGAGGATCAGCAAGGAGGAAATTTCCCGGGACTTTCAGTCCATTCAAGATTATATATGCAAAGAATTAGAACTGGGGGACCGAAAGGCTGTTTTCAAGGAGGACAAGTGGAGTAGACCTGAGGGTGGTGGCGGTAGAACCCGCATCATTCAGGATGGCAAAATCATCGAAAAAGGCGGGGTAGCCTTTTCTGCAGTAAGTGGTCCCACTCCAGCTAAGATTTTGGCCAAATTACAGTTGGACCAAGCGGATTTCTTCGCCACTGGAGTATCCATAGTTATCCATCCCAAAAACCCGATGATGCCCATCATTCACATGAATATCCGGTATTTTGAAATGTCTAATGGCGTATACTGGTTTGGGGGAGGGATTGACCTGACTCCGCACTATGTGGACTTGGAAGATGCCCAATACTTTCACCAATCCCTAAAGGACCTCTGTGACCAGTACAATTCTGAGTATTACCCCAAATTTAAAAAATGGGCGGATGATTACTTTTTCATCAAGCACAGAAATGAAACCAGAGGTATTGGAGGTATTTTCTTCGACAGGTTGAAAGCCGATGATGAGATGCCTTTTGAAAAGCTTTTCTCTTTTGTAAAGGAGGTCGGGTATCTTTTCCCAAAAATCTACCGTCACTTCATGGCTAAAAACGCTCAGCTTTCATTCACCGAAGAGAACCAAAAATGGCAAGCTTTGAGAAGAGGCCGTTACGTTGAGTTCAATCTCGTATGGGACGCTGGCACCAAGTTCGGACTTGACACTAACGGTCGTACGGAAAGTATCCTTATGAGCATGCCTCCCATGGCCAACTGGGAATATATGCACATTCCTCAAGAAGGAACTACCGAGGACTTTACCTTGAAACACCTGCAAAAAAACATAGATTGGGTCAACATTCTCGATTCCACCGGTGCTTGAAAAACTAATTGAATACGATGAAAAGCTGTTTTTGCAGCTAAATGCCCTTCGCGCAGATTGGCTGGATCCTGTGATGCTTGCCTTCACGGGTTCTGTAATTTGGATCCCACTTTACCTTTTCATTGTCTATTTTGTATTCAAAGATTACGGAAAGCAATCTTTTTGGTACTTAGTTGGAATTGGTTTGGCAATCCTTTTTGCAGACCAAGTCGCATCAGCCTTGATGAAGCCCTACTTCGGAAGATTACGTCCTTGCCACGATGAGCGCTGGATGGACGACATTAACAATTATGGAGGTTGTGGAGGAATGTTTGGCTTTGTTTCCTCCCATTCCTCCAATGCTTTTGCAGTGGCCACCTATTTCACTTTGGTGTTTTTGGGCAAAAGGCCGTGGGTGGCCTGGTTATTCTTGTGGGCAGCTATTTATGCTTTTACCAGAGTCTACCTTGGTGTACATTATCCAGGCGATATTTTAGTGGGGGCCTTAGTTGGTGTTATTGGCGCCATACTTTCCTGGCTGGTCGCTGTGTTCCTGAAAAACTATTTCACCAAAACTCCTTAACTCTCATATCCCCGAATAATCCGTTGGATATATTTACCTATCACATCAAATTCCAAATTCACCTTATCCCCAATTTTGAGTTGGTGGAAATTGGTGTATTCAAAAGTATAGGGAATAATAGCAACCGAAAACCTACCGTTTTTGGAGTTAAAGCAGGTCAAACTGGTACCATTGATAGTAATAGAACCTTTTTCCACCGTGACATTTCCAAAGGACGGATCAAATTTGAAGTCAAAAACCCAGCTGCCATCCTTCTCACTTATATTTTCCACCTCCCCTATCTGGTCCACATGTCCTTGAACGATGTGTCCATCAAATCGGCCATTGGCAGGCATGCACCTTTCTAGATTGATCTTTTGCCCCAAAGTCCATTCTCCAAGGCTAGTTTTCTGTAGGGTTTCCTCAATAGCCGTCACGGTGTACTGATCCCCTTCAGTTTTTACTACCGTTAGGCAGACTCCATTATGAGCGACGGATTGGTCTATTTTCAGTTCCTGTGTCAGGGGTGCGGCAAAGGTAAAATGCACATTGCTCCCCTCTTTTTCTATATTTTTAATCTCTCCTAAAGCTTCTATAATTCCTGTGAACATCTCTGCGAATTTTTAAATGCAAATACTCAGCGTCAAAATGATATCTTGCAACTGTAATTCAAATTAAGCCATTTAAAGCCGTAACTTTGCAAAAATACCATTTTTCAAAAAAAATAGTTAATGATTAGACTAGAGGATAGCTACCGCCACAAAGGCCAAAGAAGGGAATTAGTAAACTTGTTGAGGAAAAAAGGAATCTCGGATGATAATGTTCTGAACGTGATTAATGCTATTCCAAGGCATTTTTTCTTTGACAGTGCCTTGCACTCCCATGCCTATGAGGACAAGGCTTTCCCCATAGGCGAAGGTCAAACTATCAGTCAGCCATATACTGTTGCATTCCAAACGCAACTTTTGGAGGTAAAACAGGGCGACAAAATCCTAGAAATAGGCACAGGTTCTGGTTATCAAGCCGCCGTTCTTTTTCTTCTTGGAGCCGAGGTGCATTCCATAGAATATCAGCCAAAACTTTATGAGCGTACCAAGAAGTTTTTGCCCAGACTGGGTATCAACATCAATTTTTACCAAGGAGATGGATCCAAAGGACTTCCTCAAAATGCACCCTACGACAAAATCATCGTAACGGCCGGAGCCCCAGTGGTGCCACACTCCCTATTGGAACAGCTCAGCGTTAATGGATATTTGGTCATTCCGGTTGGGGACAGAAATACGCAAAAGATGCTTAAGCTGACCAAAGTTTCCGAAACCGAAATCTTGCAGGAGGAATATGATAATTTTGCCTTTGTACCGCTTTTGGGTGATGAGGGGTGGAAATCATCAAAATAAAATTCTGATTTTTCATAAGGATTATCAGGTTATAGAAATTTAATTTCTTAATTTTACATTAAATTAAGTTTTTATGGTAAAGCAGAAATTAGTAAGCGAATCAGAAGTGGTCATGACGGAATTGGTGTTGCCAAACGACACTAACCCGCTAAACAACCTAATGGGAGGCCGATTAATGCATTGGATGGACATCGTAGCCGCCATTGCCGCCCAAAAGCACTCCAACAGAATTGTGGTAACCGCTGCTGCAGATAGTATTTCCTTCCAGCATCCGATTGCCTTAGGCAATGTAGTTACTTTGAAAGCCCAAGTTACCCGTTCCTTCAATTCTTCTATGGAAGTTTTTATCGAGGTTTGGGCCGAAGATATTCCTGCAAACAAGAAGGTCAAAACTCACCGTGCATTTTTCACCTTCGTGGCTGTAGACCAAAATGGCAGACCTATCGAAGTGCCTTCTGTAAAACCTTCCAACCCTGAGGAAGAAGAATTATATGCAGGTGCGCTTCGTCGCCGACAGCTTAGACTGGTATTGGCCAAAAGAATGAGTCCAAATGATGCAGTCGAGCTTAAGTCAATCTTCAACTTTGATGACCCTGAAAAGGAAAGCAAGGGTAAAAAATAAAACAACGGGGGACCGAGGACGTGAGATCGAAGTATTGCCGTGTCCGGTCTCCCCTCTTCTGTCTTCTGTCTTTTAAATTTTTATCGGCTGCATTAATTGCTTTAAGCCCAATTTTTAGGCAAATTAGCCGTATGGATGAAATGAACCTGAGCAGCCTTAGCCTTTTCCTCACGGAGGAAATGGTCATCATTCCCGAGGAATTGCAAAAAATCTCCCTTTCCCAAAAATTCAAGAACAATGAAGCCCTAGTCCCTAACCAAGTTGAACTTGAGCAGGAGAATGGCAATGTAGATGATTTAAGAATCGAAGACATTTTAGCCCAAGTCCAGGGACAATTTCAAAAAGGTATAGTGGTCATTCACGAAGGCCATGAACTTGAAAGTAACCTTCAGGAATTTTTGTTGAAAATTCTTGGTGCCGTTAATTGTTCTTTGAAGGACATTGCCCTTATCGGTGCAGATGCGATTGAGAATATGCCTGAATCCTGCATAGATACCCTCAACCCTAGCAAAGTGATTGTTTTTGGATTAATACATCATCCTATCATGGAGCACAATAAAGGTAAATACTCCATCTCACAACCAAATTTTGAGATAATGTTTGCGGATGATTTAAAGGATATTTCTGAAAATGTTCCTCTTAAAAAGCAACTATGGGCCAGCCTACAGGCTTTGTTCCAAATCAAAAAATAATATGACTCCCAGCGAAAAACTGAAAGTTCTCACACGATTTAGATTTATAAGTATAGCGGAAGGTATTTCCTTTTTGGTACTGTTATTCATTGCTATGCCGCTCAAATACACCATGGATATGCCACTTGCTGTCACTTATGTAGGCTGGGCACATGGTGTTCTTTTTGTCCTGTACATTTACATAATTTTCCCAACAAGCAAAAAACTTCAGTGGTCCTATTCCAAAACCTTTTGGGGATTGATAGTCTCGGTGCTGCCATTTGGCCCGTTTTTGTTTGATAGAAAACTCAAGAAAGAGTATCATTACTTGGAAGAACAAAAAGCATAAGCAAACCCACTATGGCGCTTATAAGCAAAAAAAAAATCATTTACCCCATTAATGACCATTTAAGGAATTATTTGGATAAGTATGGGCGCCAGGTTGACATTTCGATTCACTACAAGGAATTACTGCGCTATACCAGCTCCATCGCTTTATATGACTACAAAGGTAATGACACCCTTTGGGAAACAGTTTTCTTTGATGAATCAGACCGCAATGAGATTTATTTCAACCTGAAGAAAATCTACTCTTTACTGAAAGCTGAGGGGGACATGGGGGTTATGGAGCACCTTTATGTGGACAGAGTGGATCTTTGCATCTATGGTAACACTCAACCCTTTAGAGTAAGGATCGTCAACAAAATAAACGACAACTTCGATTACTTTTATATTAAGAATGCCGATGCCAGTAGAGTTTACGGTTTGGAATTGGAGCATCTGCTTAGCCCAAACCGAATCAATTATTTGGTACACCGGGACACGTTGATTGAGGAACATATTGCGGGAATTCCTGGAGAAATGTTCATGAGACAATATATCAACGGCAGCCTGCTCAATCCTATTCGTCTGGCTAAAGAGTTTGTGAAATTTAATGAACGCTGCTTTGTGAGGCTTTTAGGCGACATGCATTCAAGCAATTTTGTGGTGGATATTACCCCTGATTTTGAGGAAATCCATTACCGTATTCGAGCCATTGATTTTGACCAGCAATCCTATGAGGGCAAAAAAAGCATCTATTTACCTCAGTATTTCAAGCAAAATAACCCCTTGATCCAGCTTGGCATCAAGCACATCACTCCGGAATCCATGGTACAATATCAGCGGGAGGAGCGGGCGCTGATTGCCAACCGACTTAAAACTGCCCCAAACGAGATTGAGGACATCCTAAAGGCCATGGAACAGGATAGTATTTCTACCCCAGAAAATATTAATTCGCTCAAGAAAGACCTAGCAAAGCATTACAAAAATGACGATTTTTTGAAGTGCAAAAACATGGGACAAATCCTGCGGTTAAACCTCCAGCAAGTCATTACCAAATAAGAAAATCCTTTCTAAACATTCCCCTCCATACCTTGTTAAAGTAACAGATACAAGGCAACCTTGGCATAATTTATGGACATTTTAGCCTAATCAAACCTGCCAATTGGTAGGAACAAAAAATATTTTCCACAAACTTTTAAAATACGGCCCATATGTTTGAAGTTGAAGGCAATGAGATAAAGTTTCTATATAATAGTAACAAATTGGGGGATAGAGAAACCTTAGCCTACGTGAAATCCCTGCACCAACACGTGATCAACGAGCTAGATATTTACCAAAATGAACTTTCCCCAACCCAAATTTCAGAGCTGGCCAACAAATTAGATGTAAGGATCATAGACCTGTTGGACCACAATTCGGAGTATTTCAGAGAGAATATTGAAGGTAATGATGTTGAAGAAAGTGATCTTCTCACAATTATTCAAAAAGAAAGAGAATGCCTTAAAACTCCCATCCTTATTTCAAAACATGTAAGTAAAGTGCTAGACAGCTCTGCTGAAACCATTTCCTTGGATATGGTATTCAAGGAGATTCCACCTAGTGATGAAACCAAAAACTAATAACATAACTATGAGTAATAAAGATAAGAGAGTATTCAAAAAACTTGGATACAAACAAAATGAAACTGACAAGATCGTAAAATCTCTTAACAAGCTATTGGCTAATTATCATGTGCATTACCAAAAGTTAAGAAACTTCCACTGGAATGTTACAGGAGGAGATTTCTTCGACCTTCATGAGAAGTTCGAGGAACTATATGATGAGGCTATGGAAAACATTGACTTGATTGCCGAAAGGATAAGGGTTTTTGGATATACACCTTATAGCCTAATCACTGACTATCTTGAGCACTCTGACATCAAAGAAGTAGGAACAGACCTATCATCAACTGCCATGGTTAATGAGGTGTTAAAGGACTTCGAGATCTTGGCAGAAAATATGAATGATTGTGCCGAGAGTGTAGGTGAGCTTGGTGATCTAGCGACAGAGGATATGTTGGTTGCTTTCATTAAGAGTATCGAACTTCACCACTGGATGCTAACATCCTTTCAGAAAGAGGAGTGATCATCAAGATGAAAATGTAAAAAGTAAACTCAAGGGGCCGATCAATTATCGGCCTCTTTTTTATACCACCCTATATCCCTTACAAAGTTATATATGCCCGTCAATTAACTTATTATTCATTATAATATCTAGTAGAATTAAACCAGTGTAAGACCAGTCTTAAACCAGTGTTCAACCAGTGTAGAAACAGTCTGAAATTGACTCAACATTGGTCAAATACACAATGAACAAATAAAAAACACTTAATCAATATTAGGACATATCCCAATAAATCCAAATTTTAATACTGTTTTAATAAAGCTTCTGTATAAAGAATACTCTAAACATATTGAAATAAAAATCAACATTTGATCTGTCCTCAATTCACAGGAAATAAACAAAACTACAAGATGGTTTTATTTCTTTTTAAAGAGCTTAGAAAGGGTTTTTCCTAAGTCATCAAATTTTTCCATATTGTTCAAAAGGGGGTTGAACAAAGTTGTGCCGGAATAGTCTGACATATTTTTTTGATCAAAACCAAACTGCATCGGGAATACTAATATGTAGTTGTTATTGTTGAAGTAATTGTTCAGATATTTTGGCATCTTGCCCATAATCTGATTGTAAGAAATGCCAGTTTTACGACTCATCACAATCATCAAGGCATCATTGGCTTTCATGTCCCTAGAGATGATCAAGAAGTCCTCCCAATCACTGAACTCTACAAAATCAGCCTCGATGGGATGGTTCTTATTTACCTGTTTGATAAATTCCAAAGTTGGAGATGATGCGTAAAACACCAATTTTGCACCTGTATTTCTACCAATATTCCAAACCCGCAGTAACCAAAACGGGAATCCCATTTCTTTCTCGGCATTTTCTGGTACCACTATGAGATGTCTTTGTATGGTATTAATAGGTTGAGCATTGCGATAAATAAGCGTAGTGGCATTACATTTACTTAGAATTCCCTCAGTCAAATTACCTAAGAATGAGTCTGAGATCCCTCCCTGCTTGTGTAAACCCAGAATTATATCTGAAACTTTGTTTTCCTTCACCACATTGGTAATACCGTTTACAATATTGGAATCATATCGAATGAGTTCCGTAAGAATATTATCGGTTGCTGCAGCCAATACACTGGCCTTTTCCAGCAATTTTTTAGCATTTTTCTCTAAATTCTCATCTGAGGAATCTGTAGGGATTATGTTGAGAGCCAAAAGATTATTTCTGGCAGATTGGGACTTTACAGTTACACCCAGGTTAATCAACTCCTCAATATTTTCGGGATAATTGATAGGAATAAGAATTTTCTCTTTGGCTTCTTCTTCCTCCTCTTCTTCATCCTTTTTGCCTTGATTTTCCTGGATGGCTATTTTTGTCGCTCCTCGTTGGGCGACGAAGGATGCTATGGTACATGTCACCAAAATCATCAAAATGGTACCATTAAGAATAGCTTCATTTAAAAGCCTAATTGGTGTACCATCCGGGGCCTCTCCTAGTATAATTTCATAGCCTATCAAAACTGCTGCAAGTGTCGCAGCGGCCTGGGCGTTGCTAAGTCCAAAAATAACATCCCTTTGAGCTGTGCTAAACTTAAAGGTTTTTTGAGTCAAAGTGGCCGCCAAATATTTGGATAGCGTCGCTACCACCGTCATAGTAACAGCTACGAATATTGTTTCTACATCATTAAAAAACACGCTGTAGTCAATCAACATCCCTACCCCAATCAAAAAGAAGGGGATGAAAAGAGCATTACCTACAAACTCTATCCGGTTCATTAACGGGGAGGTATGAGGTATGAGCCTATTCAAGGCCAATCCAGCTAAGAAAGCACCGATAATTGCTTCTATCCCTGCCGCTTCAGCCAAAAAGGCCCCCATAAAGACAAGACCCAAGACGAAGATATATTGACTTATATTGTCGTCATTTTTTTTGAAAAACCATCTCCCAACTAAAGGAAAACCAAGTGTTACAATAAGGGCAAAAACAATCACAGATATTACTAAGCGTATCCAAAATTCATTATTTAGTTCCCCTGTTGCCATTCCCGCAATCACCGCCAGCACCAAAAGTGCAAGTGTGTCAGTAATCATCGTACCACCCACGGTTATGTTAACCGCCTTGTTTTTCGTTATTCCCATTTTACTGATTATAGGGTAAGAAATCAAGGTATGAGAGGCAAACATACTCGCTAGCAGTACTGAGGTCATCATGTTGAAGTTGAGAATGTATAAACCACTCAGTGTGCCTAAACCCATCGGGATTAAAAATGTAAACAATCCAAATACAATACTTTTTGAACTGTTTTTCTTGAAATCGGCAAGATCAATCTCTAATCCAGCCAAAAACATGATATACAACAAACCTACTGTTCCAAAAAGAATCACACTACTATCTCGCTCAAGTAAATGAAACCCATGTGGACCAATGAAAGCGCCTGCAATAATTAAACCTATAAGCTGGGGAATTTTAAGCTTGTTGAGCAGAAGTGGGGCAAAAAGAATAATGAATAGAATAATTGAAAAAATAAGTACCGGATTACTTAACGGTAATGAAAAATTAAGGTCACTTAGTAAAATCATTCTCATTTTTCGATTAAATCACAGTTTGGTCGCAAAATAATTCTAAATAAGTTCTTCTGCTAATAATTAAATAAACTGTTTAGATAAGCCAATAAAACTAAAAGCTCCGAGAAATGATTCCCGGAGCTTTTAAAGCTATTTTATAACATTGAAAGTCAGATCAATAATATCTTACATCGGTATCAGGATTGGCGCGTTGAAACTGCTCGACCTGCCTTCTGTTGATTCGAGTATTAAAACATTTAAGCTCTTCCAAATTCCTTAGCCCCATAATAGGCTTTAAGGTTCTGGCATTGGTATTAGCAATGTCAAGACTACGTAAATCGTAAAGATTATCCAGCCCGTTTAACCTTTTAATATTGGTACCTGAAAGATTCAAATCTTTCAATTTGGTCAGTTTAGCCAGAGGTCTAAGGTCCTCTACTCCTGTATTGGAAAGATTCAGTTCTTCAAGTTCATAAAGGTTGAACAATGGTGCTACCGACATCACCGGTGCCTGGGTGATGCTAATTTTCTGCAGTCCCTCGATTCTACCCAAAGCACTTATGTCTGTCAAGGGTACATCTCGAATTTCCAGTTCTTTTAAGTTAATGAAAATAGTCAATGGTTCCAGGTTATTTATTCTTTCTCCATTAATCTTAACAGTAGTGCTAGCAGTAACCTTATGCAATTCTCGGCTGGATGGATTCTCCCCTATTCCAAATTGATCTTTCAATACGCTTTTCCAAACACCCTCAAGATTTCTCCACCAGCTGTTTAGCTCTTCCGAACGGAAAACAATGTTGGTTTGCGGGTTTATCTGGAGAAGGTTTTCAACCTCCCACTTCGGAATTTCAGTTTTGTCAACATCGACAAAATCTAAATTCTTAAGAAAGTTAAGCGATTTGATGGACTTTATTGGAGTGCCTTTCAGCTCAACTATTGTCAACCCACTGAGGTTTTCTAGTGCCTCCACGTTAGTAACTGCTGAGTTGTTGGCTATCAATTTTTCCAAAGTTTTAACCTCAGCCAATGGACTTAAGTCATGAACTTTAGTGTTGGAAAAATCCAACTCCGATATCTTTTTGAACTTAATTGCAGGTCTAAGATTAACTATTTCACTATTGGAAAGGTCCAAATTATCACTTCCCACTAAACTAGATAAATCTTCTACAGAAGGTTTATCAGAAAGACCAGGGTAATTTTTCTGTAAAACTTCCCTCCAGCCTTCGGGCAATGTACTCCACCAACTCTGAAGGTTTTCCACGTTATGGATCAACAGCACATTTCTGTTTCTTCGTGTAAACTCATCAGCATTTTTTTCAGAAATACTTGTCCTATCGGCATAGATCCGTTGAAGTGATTTCTTTTGGTTAAGAGGTTCCAAGCTACTTACCTCGGAGCTGTTGATATTTACAATCTTTAGATTTTCAAGCTCTGCTAATGGGGTAAGATCCAGAATATTCGTGTCCTCAAGTTTGATGTTTTCCAAATTTGAAAGTTCAGCTACATATTCATAATTGATCAAATAGTTACCTTTCAAATTCAGCTTTCTAAGGTTTTTCAGCTCGTTGATGCTTTCCATGTTGTTGAAACCACTTTCTGTTAGGTCCAACTCCTCTAGGTTGCCAAAATTGTTCAGGACACCAAAACTACGGATTGGTGTATTGGCTACTTTAAGAGTTTTAAGATTTCGCAAAACACTAAGCACTTCTATATCATAAATCTTGGTGTTGGAAATATCCAAGTATTCCAAGGCCTCAGAATATTTGATAAATTGTATATCCTCTGTCGGTGTGTTGGAAATATCCAAATGCTTGAGATAAGTCACATGCGAAACAGGTCCCAAGTCCTCAATATTGGTATTGCTCAAATTGATGTACTTCAGATCACGTAGAGCATAAATGGGAGTCAGATCAAATATTCTTTCTCTACCAGAAAGGTCAATGCTGTCTATGGCGCTCATTCGGGTGATCATCTCTATTTCTACAGAATCCCCCTCAGAAAGCCCATACTCTTCCTCAAAATAGGACCTCCACTCATAGGAAAGGCTTTCCCACCATTCAGCCAGCTCTTTGTCACGGCTAAGTTTGGTGGTGTACATACTTACGATCTTAAGGTCATTGGATTTAGGATCAAGGTTGATCTCAATAAACCTCGGCTTAGTGTTTTCAATCTTTTCACCTTCAATTCCTTCAGCTGAAAGAATACGATCCAGGGTGACCAAGAAGGACAATTCATCATTGTCTCTAAGAAATGGTTTTACTTCCTTGATATTAAACTTGAAATTAGCGTGACGGAAGAAAAAGTCCACATCCTTAAGATAGGCAGTGACATCCTTGTTGGTAATGACCTTTCTATCAAGCAAGAGATCATCTTCTACCTGAACTTTCCCATCACGGAAGATTTTGACAAAACTCTCCCTTACCATGACATCTTTGTCACGTGCTGAGGTCTCCCTGTTTCCAACAGTATTAAGGAAATACTCCAGGAATTTGACCTGATCCTCTGCTTTGGACGAAAATTCCTTTACCTCCTGCTTGGTGTAGGTTCCCAAATCTTGCGCAATAATTGCTGAAAAGGGTCCACAGAAGGCAATTACTAAACAAATTACCTTATTTCTGATCATAAATATACTTTAATACGGCCTCTTCATCACCTTCTTGAAGCTTGACAAGATTGGAAATTAGCCATCCCGTATTGAAACCAGGTCTATTGAACTGGGCGAGTTCAAAATACCAATTGTCAATTTGGAAAAAATGAAACTTCAGGTCAGTCACGTTCTCAAATTTAAAGTGACCCTTTTTGATTTCATAAAGAAACAATGTCAAATAATCCGGCTCATAGTCGGTGGGCGTATACGACTCCGGCTTGGGATTTTCCTGAAAAGCCCTTCTCAGATTCATAAAATCCAGTTCATGGCTCAAAGGATGAAGGAACTGTTTTTTGGAACCAGAGTCCTTGTCAAAATATTTTTGGAACGGCTCAAAACCTACCCGCTCAATTACCCATTCGTATCCTAATCCCTCAGGCTGGAGCTTCATGAACAAAGTCACATTCTCGGACTTACCTTGGTATTTAAAGGTGGTCTGTACTTCAGCAAACCATTCTCCTTGATGGAAATCAAGGTATTTTGGCTGCTCTTCATCGATGACATCAATCACAAATTCTTTCTTGAGAGCTGCCTCTATACTTGAAGTCTCATTATCGAAAAGGATGTCTAGGAATTTCTTGCGCAAGTCTGTACTTCTGTACTCTGCATCATTGGAATAATACCGCTTTTTGCCATCCTGGCTCTCTTCGGCATTAAACCTTCTAAAAAATTGATTTACTTGTTTAGTGGAGGCGGCAAATCTGCCATCATCCGAAGGTTGGCCGGGGCTGTATAAGCCTTGCCCCGGCGCAAACTGTATGGATGAGATTATTAATATTACTAATAATGCTATTTTTCTCATGAGGTAGTTTCAGTCACACGAATATCACCAAGCATTACGTCCCAGAACTCGATCGTTCTACCCGCAACTTGAGTGGATTTTCTTTCCACGTAGATGGTGATGTCTTTTTTGGTGGTGTCTCTATAGTTTAGACCAGCTTCTTGGGATGTACCTTCAAATCTCTGGTACACGGTCACCACACCTACGAACCTGCCGTCAGGCTGTCTTTCCAAATCACTGATGTAATGGATATCATACCAACTGATATTTACCCTGTCATAGTTCAACGCCATCAATCTTTCGAAGTACCTTCTTACTTTGTAGTAAGCTACTTCTTTGGTGTTGATGGATGAAACGCCCATCTCTGCATCGGGTGCAAAAAGCTCCTCAGCTCTGTCCATTACACGGTTAGCTTCAGAAAACTGGGTTTCTTTGCTACCGATGATGCTGATGTACTTGCTAAGGTCCTTTACTTTTTCCAGTGCCAAGGAGTCAATGGCTTGTTTTCTCTGAGGGCTAATGTCGTTAGACTGGGCAACGGCTACTACTGAAGTCAGCAAAAACATTAAGATAAATGAAGGGAAGTATTTTTTCATTTTTAGTTAGATTCTTTTTTATAAGGATTGGGATTTTATCTTCTTCGACGTAATTCAAGTTCAGTCACTTTGCCACTGTTGTCCACTCTTACGTCACTGATGAAGTTCAGGTTTTTCTTAGTGTCCTTCAAATAGTTAAGATACTTCTCGATGGTGGTAGGCTCATCGTAGTCCTTCATACCGTTTTCTTCATAGATCACGATCAACACTGGGGTCTGCTGATTGGCAAACATTGATAGAGCTTCCTGGATAGAGGAGTTGGCGCTGTTTACATTGGAAGAATTGGCGATGGAATTGAAATAATTTTCAAGCTTGCTTACCGCTTCCTCTTCTGCACTTGGCTGGGCTGGCGCAGGAGCCGGAGCTGGCTCCTCTACTGGTTGCGGTTCTGGGGCCGCTTCAGTTACCTTCTTCTTACTTTTACAAGCACCCATTGCTAATAGACAAAATAGAGCGAGGGTCAACAGCCTACTCAAAGGGGATTTTGCAGTTCTTTTTTTCATGTTTGATTTTAGAGGGATTGTTTAAATTGTTTTTTTCGTTGTCCCACCCTTTGCAAAAACCATTCCAGACCTAGATTTAACCCATTTTGGAAAGGGATTCTGCTAAAGGCAGACGTCCTTTAATTGGATGCAATATTGCAATGAATAAATCGATAAAAAAAGGTGTTGATATAATTATTTTTACACCTCTTAACATATTTTAAGTATCGGGCTAAGGTCTTAAGTAATAACGAAAAAAGCCCTTCTTATTTCAAAGAAAGGCTTAAGTTTTCCAAAGCGAGTTGGATTAATCAAAGAGCTCGCTCAGCTTGCTTTCCAGGCTTGGTCCACGAAGGTCTTTGGCGATGATATTGCCATCTGGATCGATTAGATAAGTTGCCGGAATCGCGTTAATTTGATAGAGAGAAGCAGCCTCAGAATTAAAATACTGTAGATCGGAAACTTGCGTCCACGGCAGGCCGTCCTCTTTAATTCCTCTCAACCAAGCTTCACGAGTACGGTCCAAAGAAACTCCGAATACCTCAAAGCCTTTTTCGTTATATTTGTTGTACAACCTAACCACATTGGGGTTTTCTTCCCTACAGGGTTTACACCAGGCCGCCCAAAAATCAATTAAAACATAACTTCCCCTCAAATCGGAAAGATTCACGGTCTGTCCTTCAGGATTAGGAAGGGAAATTTCCGGTGCGGGCTGACCAATGGACAAGGCTCGCATCTCATCCAATTGAGACTTCAACGTGGTAATCATCCTCGTATTGGGGTATCGTTGGTCAAGGTCAGTGACCACACTATCCAAAAACTGAAACTCAGACCTTGGGTTGATCATCCCGATAGCTGCTAATGCAGCAAAGCTTCCATCCATATCTTGAATTGCTAGCTTTACCTTCTCACTCTGACGGCCTTCAAGCCCCATAGCCTTTTCCTGAATCTCCTTTATGCGTTCCTGATTGTTAGCATTCATAGCTTCATAGTACTGGGAATTCAGCTGGTTTACTTCCTCCTGGTATTCTTCTGAAAGTCTATCTATTTTCTTTAGCTGGTCAGTATCGGAAGATCCACTGATATTTGGCTTTTCATCTGAATTGAAATCATAATTTACCTCCACATCCTCGTTATAAAGCGCCAATCTAATGTTTTTACGGTTCATCAGATTCAGATCATAAAATGCCGGTCCATCCAAGGACAAAGTATAATTGAAACTCCCATCATTATCCACTGCAATCGAATCTATAGTTTCTTTAGAATTGTCCTTGTATTTGGACAAAATCAAAGCTCCTTCAGGTTGGTTCTGGAAGCTGCCGCTGATGACTACCTCCCCGTCAAAGGACTTTTCCTTATCGGTCGTACAGGAAATAGCCAGGAGGATGAAAGCTACTAATACTACATTGTTCTTGAATGTACTCATATCAATTTTCTAATAGTTCTGTCAATATCTTGCTTGCTACTTTTGGATCTGCCTTGCCATGAGACTGCTTCATTACCTGTCCCATAAACATCCCCAGAAGACCTTTCTTACCGGCACGGTATTCTTCCACCTTAGCAGAGTTAGCCGCAATTACCTTTTCGATAATCGGTCTGATGGAGCCTTCATCGCTTTCCTGGATCAAGTTCATATCCTCAGCAATCTGAAGTGGTGCCTTTTGATTCTGCTCAATCATGGCTGGATAAATCTTTTGCGAAGCTACTGAGAAATTGACCTTACCATCATCAATCAGAGCGATCAATTCAGCCAATTGAGCTGGAGATATTGGGAAATCAGAGATGTGCAAGGTGAGCTCATTTAAGTATGATTTCACCGGACCCATCATCCAGTTGGATGCAGCCTTATAGTTTGATGTTTTTTGGCACAACTCTTCAAAGTAAATTGCTATTTCCTTTGAATCTGTCAATACCCCTGCGTCATATTCGGGAAGTCCATATTCGCTGACAAACCTTTTAAACAATTGTCTAGGCAAAGTTGGCATTTCTGCCCTAACTGATTGTAGCCATTCTTCTGAGATCAAAACAGGACTCAAATCCGGCTCAGGGAAATACCTGTAATCATTCAGATCTTCCTTACTTCGCATGCTTGCAGTGGTACCCGTAGTGGCATCAAAGGTCCTAGTCTCCGAGGGAATATCCTCTCCTGTCTCAATCTTATGAATCTGTCTTTCATATTCGTGCTCAATCGCTCGGGCTACATTCCTGAAAGAGTTCATGTTTTTCACCTCTACTTTTTTTCCAAAAGTCTCTGAACCTTTCAGCATCACAGAGATGTTTGCGTCACATCTCAGGGAGCCTTCTTCCATGTTACCGTCACAGATATCCAAATATCTCACTAATCTCTTGATCTCAGCAAGGTAAGCATAGGCCTCCTCCGATGATCTCATATCAGGTTCTGACACAATCTCGATAAGCGGCACTCCTGCCCTGTTAAAATCCACTAGCGTATCTACCTCACCAGCAAGGTGCATGGATTTTCCAGCATCTTCCTCCATGTGGATCCTGGTGATTGCGATAGCTTTTTCCTCCCCATTGTGGGTGATATAGATTTTCCCGCCTTTGCAGATTGGACCTTTGTCTTGGGTTATTTGATAACCTTTTGGAAGGTCAGGGTAAAAATAGTTTTTACGGGCAAAAATATTGGTCCTGTTGATTTCAGACTCACAAGCAATCCCCATTTTCAAAGCAAACTCCACGGCCTTTTTATTGACCTTGGGAAGAGTACCTGGATGGCCCAGTGTGATGACCGAAATGTTTGTATTAGGCATATTGCCATACTCGGTAGAGTCAGAATTGTACATTTTGCTCTGGGTGAGCAACTGAGCATGGACTTCAAGTCCTACCACCAATTCGTATTTATCTTTAATTTCTGCTGAAAGCATTCTTTTTATCTATAGGTTAAATCTAGCTCTTCAAATTTGAAGTACTATTTTTATAAAAACAAATCTTGATCAATTACTTCAAGTTGGCAAACAGGCTTTTGGCCTTTTCTACCACTGCAGGCAGTCCTTCAATCTTTTTACCACCGGCAGTGGCAAAGAATGGCTGTCCTCCTCCCCCACCTTGGATTTCCTTGGCAAGATCACGGACGATTTGCCCGGCATTTAAGCCCTTATCTTTAACCAACTCCTCGTCAATTATCACCGCAACCTGTGGCTTGCCTTGAATATCTGCAGCAAGTACCGCGACTATTGGAGCCAACTCATTCTTAAGTTCAAAGGCTAACTTTTTCAAGGCATCGGCTGATGGAAGATTCACTTGGGATACCAACACATTCACTCCTGCCTGCTGCTGAACTTGCTTTTTAAGCTCCTCCTTAATTCCTGCAGCCTGACCTACGTGTAACGCCTCTATTTCTTTCTTAAGTTCATTTTTCTCGGAGATAAGCATTTCAACGGCTTTCTTCAGGTCTTTCGGATTTCTCAATATCTCTTGAACCTCTTTCACCAAAGCCAATTGCTGATTAATATAATCTTCAGCCGCATTTGCTGTGATCGCCTCAATTCTCCTCACTCCTGAAGCAATCGAGCTTTCTGAAACAATCTTGAAATACCCAATCTTCCCAGTGGAAGGTACGTGGGTACCCCCACAAAGTTCCACCGAATAATCCGACCCAAAGGTTATTACTCGCACAAAATCACCATATTTCTCTCCAAACAACGCTGTAGCCCCCATGGCTTCAGCTTCCTGAATAGGAACATCTCTCTTTTCGTCCAACTGAATATTTTCCCTGATTTTTTCATTAACCAAGCTTTCTACCCGTTGAATTTCCTCTTCAGTCATTTTGGAAAAATGTGAAAAGTCAAAACGCAACAACTGGTCATTCACCAAGGAACCTTTTTGCTGCACATGCTCGCCTAATACGGTCTTCAGGGCGGATTGTAGCAAGTGGGTCGCCGTATGGTTATTCATGGTAAAAGAACGTTTCCTAGCATCTACTTGGGCATGAAATGCTACACTAGGGTTAGCAGGCAACTTATCCACAAAATGAACAATGAGATCATTTTCCCTTTTAGTGTCAACTACCTTGATTTTCTCTTCTTCACTTTGAAGCAAACCTTTATCGCCTACCTGTCCGCCACTTTCCGCATAGAATGGCGTAGTTTCCAATACCACCTGATACTTGGTACCTTTCTTCTCTTTAATTTCCCGATAACGCAAAATTTTGGTGTCTGCCTCCAATGAGTCATAACCTACAAACTCAACTCCGTTATCCTCATTCACTAACACCCAATCTCCCGTTTCTTGCTCTGCTGCAGACCTTGATCTGGTCTTTTGCTTTTCCATTTCGGTTTGGAAACCTTTCTCATCTACTGAAAGATCATTTTCTCTGGCTATCAGAGAAGTCAAATCCAACGGGAAGCCGTAAGTATCATATAGTTCAAATGCCGTTTTGCCGTCAATGACCTGCTCCTTGTTATCTTTTAGCTCAGCTCTGATCTGCTCCAATCTTTTCAGACCGTTTTCAAGCGTTCTCAAGAAAGAACTTTCCTCTTCGAAAATAACCTTGGCTATAAAATCCTGCTGGCTGGCAATCTCTGGAAACATCTCGCCAAAATTCTCGGCCAACAATGGCATCAATTCATTTATAAACGGCTTGTTAAATCCTAGAAAAGTATATCCATACCTCACCGCTCTTCTTAGAATCCTTCTGATTACATAGCCAGCCTTATTATTGGATGGTAATTGACCGTCAGCAATGGTAAAGGCAATCGCACGGATATGGTCAACCACTACCCTGAAGGCAATGTCTAACTTTTCTTCCTGACCGTACTTTTTGCCGGATTTCTTTTCCAACTCGGCAATGAAAGGCATAAACACATCTGTGTCATAATTGGAAGTCTTGCCCTGTATGGCACGAACCAACCTTTCAAAACCCATCCCGGTATCCACGTGGGTAGCAGGAAGGGGATTGAGGCTGCCGTCCGACTGCCTATTAAATTGCATAAATACAAGATTCCAAATTTCAATCACCTGTGGATGATCTTCATTTACCAATGATTTGCCTGATACTTGTGCTATTTCATCTTCAGATCTAAGATCAATGTGGATTTCCGAACAAGGTCCACATGGACCCGTATCCCCCATTTCCCAAAAGTTATCTTTTTTGCTTCCAAAAATTATCCTCTCTTCATCGACAATGCTTTTCCATAGGTCAAAGGCTTCCATATCCTTATCAAGTTCGTCCTGAGGATCACCACCAAAAACACTTACATACAACCTATCCTTTGGCAATTTGTACACCTGTGTCAGCAACTCCCAAGCCCACTCAATGGCTTCTTTCTTAAAATAATCACCAAAAGACCAGTTGCCAAGCATCTCAAACATGGTGTGGTGATAGGTATCCACTCCCACTTCTTCCAAATCATTGTGTTTTCCTGAAACTCTTAGACATTTTTGGCTGTTAGCCACCCTATTAACCTTGGGTGTCTCATTTCCAAGGAAATAGTCCTTAAACTGATTCATCCCTGCGTTGGTAAACATCAGGGTGGGGTCGTTTTTGACTACAATTGGTGATGAAGGAACGAAGGAATGCTGTTTGGTTTTGAAGAATTCTATAAAAGTATTTCTGATTTCTTTGGCGCGCATATAATAGGTGAATTGTAACCGATATTCGGATATAAAGTTTACTCTTTCTATCTTAGCAGGCATCATGCAAATACATGTGTCCTGCCGAAGATAAGGCTACAAAATTATAAGAATTACCAAGGAATTAATAATGAGTAGGATAAAATATTACTATGACCCAAAGAGCTGCAAGTACGAAAGGTACACCCCCAGCAAATGGGACGTCGGCATCAACATTCTGGGCATCGTTTCAATGGCATCTATACTTGCTATTGCCTTCATTATGATGTTCAACCATTTCTTTGATAGTCCAAAAGAACTTAAGCTTATCAACGAAAATAAGGAACTCAAACTTTACTACTCCCTTCTGGAGGACGATGTCGAGCTTATGAACGCCATGGTGGCCGACCTTCAGGACCGTGACGACAACCTTTACCGGGTAATTTTTGAATCCGAACCAATCCCCACTTCAATAAGGAACGCTGGCTTTGGAGGCACAGACCGCTACAGAAACATAAAGGACAAAGGACTCAACCAAGAGAAAATGATTCTCGATGTGATGGGGAAAGTGGACCAACTCAAGCGTAAACTATACGTACAATCGGTTTCCTATGATGAACTTTCTGAAACGGCTCTGAACAAAGAGGAATATTGGGCTTCCATCCCTGCTATTCAGCCTGTACATAACGAAGAACTAAGCCGTTTGGCATCAGGATTTGGTATGCGTCTCCATCCTATTCTAAAGGTAAGAAAAATGCACAGCGGTATTGATTTTTCTGCACCTAAAGGGACCCCCATCTACGCTACTGGTGATGGTGTAGTCGAAGTAGTCAAAACCGATTTTGGTGGCTATGGCAAAAATATAATCATCAACCATGGTTTTGGGTTTACCACCCGCTATGCGCATATGAACGAATTTAATGTAAAGCGCGGTCAAAAAATAAAGCGCGGAGACTGTATCGGGTACGTTGGAAATACGGGAAGTTCTACTGCCCCACACGTCCACTACGAAGTCAAAAAGGATGGGAAATTTGTCAATCCAGTTCATTATTTCTTCAAAGACCTCAACCCAGCAGAGTTTGACAAAATCCTAGAACTTGCATCAAGGGAAAATCAATCGCTATCCTAATTATTTACTGCCCAGAAGTTTTTTCCGGGCAGTTTTTTTAGCCCTATTTTTAAATTCTCTTTTTCAATTTAAATTGTTATTTTTGGCAAACATGCCCGGATGTCTGGGACCATTTTAGCTTAAGAGTATAGTGCCTTACAAAGAAAGAGAAATAGAGAAAAAGTATTATTCCATAGGAGAAGTGGCGACCATGTTCAAAGTGGCCACCTCACTGATCAGATACTGGGAGGGTGAGTTTGAAATCATTAAACCCAAAAAAGACAAAAAAGGCAACCGACGTTTTACAAAGGATGACATCGAGAAGATTCGTCTTATCTATCATTTGGTCAAAGAAAAAGGCTATACCCTACAGGGAGCCCAAGAAATAATCAAGAAAGACCTTCATCAGGTCAGCGACAAAGCTGCCATGATTGAAAGGCTTCACAAAATCAAAAGCTTTTTAATTGAAATTCGGGACAATATAAATGAACACCAGGAACGATGAACACCTTTATAGCCTTGCACTCAGCCTGATTCCTAAGATCGGGCCTTCTGTCTATAAAAACATCATCAGTTACAGCGGTTCCGCTCAAAAATTTTTCAACCTCCCCGTAGGTAAAGCTGCTAAAATCCCCAGGATAGGCTCCAAACTTCTCGAATCTTTACGCCAGAAAAATCAGTACCTTTCCCAGGCTGAAAAGTTAATTGGACAGGCCGAAAAACTTGGCGTCAAAATATTGACCTATGCCTCTCCCGAATTTCCAAAAAGACTTAAAGCCATTGAAGACTCACCCGCGGTATTATTTGTAAAAGGAAACATTGACCTCAACTCACATAGAATGCTGGGAGTCGTAGGCACCCGAAATGCAACCGATTACGGCAAATCCGTTACCAGAAAAATAATTGAAGAAATTGCTCCATACAAACCTGTAATTGTAAGTGGATTGGCTTACGGAATAGACATTGAAGCTCATCGAGCCGCACTTCATCATGACCTCCCCACCGTTGCGGTCATGGGTTCCCCCATTGACAAAATATATCCCTACCAGCATAAGAACACCGCTGATCAAATGCTGGAAAACGGTGGACTTATTAGCGAGTTTCGACCGGGTAGCGACATGGTACCTGGCAATTTCCCTCAGCGAAACAGAATTATTGCTGGACTTTCAGACGCGTTGATTGTGGTAGAAGCGGCGAAAAAAGGTGGCGCATTGATTACTGCAGAGATAGCCTTCAGCTACAACAAGGAGGTATTTGCTGTACCCGGCAACCTCCAATCCCCCTACAGCGAGGGCTGCAACTATCTGATCAAATACATGAAAGCCAATATTTACCTTGGCACTAAGGATTTGGAAGAATCTCTTTCTTGGGTTAAAGGAGAGGGTACCATAGCTCCCCAACCCCAACCTTTCTCTTTGGAAACCGTCGCAGAGGAGCACCGACCTATTATTCAAGCTTTTTTGGAAAATCCCGAACAACAGATTGACCAGCTGTCTTGGAGCACCAACATCCCCATATCCGTGCTTGCTTCTTCCCTATTACAGTTGGAGTTTTTGGGTCTAATAAGGTCCCTTCCGGGGAAAACATATAAATTGGTAAAATAAAAATTACACCTTACTTTTTATCCTTTCAAAAGTTGCATTCGCCCGAGCTATAACATCACTAGGATTTTGCTGCTGAAGTTTTCCTTCCTTTTTGAGAACCCGGCCGTTTACCATCACCATGCTGACATTTCTGGGTTGACCTGCCTCGACAAGTATATCTACCGGACTTGTGAATGGTACAAGATTAAGCGCATTTGGATCGATAAGAATCAAATCAGCTTGTTTGCCTGGGGTAATCGAACCTGTTATTTCATCTATCCCTAGGGACTTGGCACCCTCAATAGTCGCCATTTCCAATACTCTCTCCGCGCAAATTTTAAATTCGTCTTGAGCCTTAGCATTGGTGATATTCAGGATGTTTTTCATTATGGCAAACATATCTGCATTACCGGAAATAGTGGTGGTATCCACAGAAAGTCCTACCGTCGCCCCTTTGTCCAAAAGTTTAATCATTTCAGGAAACCCATACCCAATCCTTAATTCACTGAAAGGAGAAATGCTAATGGGTGAGCCTGCTCCAACCATAGCCTCAATTTCCCAGTCAGTGGCTTGCATTCCGTGAATTAATTGCAAATTTTCATCCAACAGACCGGCTTTGGAAAGTCTCCCAATCACCCCTGCCCTCGAAGAATGGGTAGAGATCGGCAACCCCATTTCCCTAGCCCTCCGATAATCATAACTTCCAGTTTCAATGCTCCCCTCTATACCCCTCCAGGCAAAGCCAAGTTCAAATAATCCTGAATGATCGTATTTTCTCCAGTCACTTTCTAGCTTTTCCAAAGGAGCAAAATCAATAGGCTCCTCACTGCCACGACCTACAGCATTTCCGAAGGAATATCGGGCACGAATACCGGAGGTCTCAAGCCCCTCCAAGCTTGCCACAGCATGTTCAAAGCTACGAACGTTGTGACACCAGTTGTGAAGAGTGGTAATTCCAGAATCTATGGCTTCAGCACCTGCGAGTTCGCAGGCTACTTTCATGTCTTCGGGAGTAAAGTGAGGCCCCACTTCCTGTTGGGTTTCAAAATACCCCTTCCCAGGAGGCTTTACCGACATGCTTCGAAATAGTCCGGTCCATACATGCCAGTGGGTCTCCACAAACCCCGGCAGCAAAACCATACCTTTAGCATCGATTACTTCCACCTCGTTTTCAGAAGTCAACCTCTCTCCTATCCGGGAGATTTGACCGTTCTCAATCAGAACATCCCCCACCTTCAAATTGCCAATGGACTTATCCATAGAGATGATGTGGGCATTTATTATCAAAAAGTTTCTTGAGTTATGATAACTCTTACCCTGGATTCCAAAGCTTTCAAATCCCCCTAATGGCATTAGACTTGCCACACCTAACCCCTTTAAAAAATCTCTTCTTCCAAATCCTGATTTATTCATGATTATTATAACCGAGGAAAGTAATTAGGGTTTAAGTTAAAAGTACTCTAACCGCTTTCTCCATAGTAGCGGCAACCCCCAATTGACCCCATATTCCCGCTCTTCTGCAAGCCTATCTTGCTCATCATATTCATATACAAACACATCTCCCATTTCCCCCAAAGGCATCATAAGCTCAGTTGATTTGGCCCTCATGAGCCCCTTGTCATTATAATTTATGAACCAATCTCGCCAGGCTGTTTCAAATGGGGATTCAAAAAGGCTCTCCTTTATCATCAAGCCATCTTGATATTCATATTGATAAAAGGCTATGACATCTCCTTGGTTAAAATAATCCATTCTTTTCAAAAAATCATCTTCATAAGTGAATGTCCTCCACAGTTCACGCTCCCGGTAATGCGTCTCTAATTCAACAGAACTCAACCTCCTCTTGTCATCAAAAAATTGATACACTGTACGGGTCCATACCAACTTATCCATCCTGCCGTCTGTTGGATCGGGGCTGCCCAGGGCACTCGGAAGTGAGTAGGTTTTTATTTCGCTAAGCAGATTTTGAGGATCATAATTTAAAACAGAAACCGAAATAGTATCCAGTTCAGGGGAAAGCTGTAGCCTTAAAACTTCTCGGTCAAACGAGTTATAGAGGTGTTCCACATAATTGCGCAGAGAGGCATTATCCATATTGTGGTAATAGAGTGTTTTGCTCAACAGCCCTTCGGGTTGCCGAAGATCACCACGCAATATTTCCCGCACATCCTCAAACCATTCAATTTCGGCTTCCGGGGGCCCATGCTCCTCTTCCAAATCTACACAACCCCAAAACAGAAGGATTATTACAAAAAATTTAACTAATCGAAACATAGCTCAGTGATTAACTACAATCAATTTACACACAATCAATTAATAATCAAAAGCTTATTACATTAGGACTTTAACCTGAATCCAACTTAAGCTACTCTTAAGTAATTTCTTCGTCCTCTTACCCTCTGCGGTTAGTTAAGTTTACTTACAATACATTTCCAAAAGCTCCTTTTTCTTCCCCTTCTTAATGGCTTTTTTGGCCATATATTTCCCCAAAGGTGAAAGCAGCTTGAATATAAATGCAGGGCTTTCCATATTGCCCATCTCGGCCAAAATGAAATTGGTGGCCAAATCTTTTGGCAATCCCCGCTTATCAGCTAGACCGTCATGTGCAAGCCCATACATGATCCTTATAGAATCCTCAAAGCCCTTTTGCCCAGGCTCAAGCTTTACCTGGAAGGTGATTTTTTCATCATTGGGGTTGTAAAAACCATGCGGCTCCATGAGGGCTACTTTATAGCTTTCCCCTGGTTGGAGGATTTTGGATTTGCCACCCTCCTGCTTTACCTCCAACATGCCCTCCTTGGCAGTAAAGGTTTCGGTATAGCAAGTATGGAAATGGAGAGGGTTGCCTCCTTTGGGCGCCAGTTCAATTTCTAGGAGCGTACATTCCCCTTTGGTTTCTTCGGAGGTCTTTAAAAAGGTTACTTTATCGTCAAAAATGGGATTGGTAATCGTTCTTTGCATTTCTTTGGGATTATAACTCACGTTTAAATTATAAAATCCAACTAAATATTTCAAAGGAAAAGTATTCTTTCCACCTTATTCTGGGTAAAATCACTTATCAAACAATTCTCGCAAGGTTACTATGGAGGCTTTTTTAACCACTTCTTCCTTATAAATCACCATCGGGCCAGTCTTACAAAAATCCATGCACTTAGTCTTTATAATCTTAAACCGCCCTCTATACGATGGGAATTTTGTCATTTCTTTAAGTTCAGACAGTAATTTTTTGCAGCCTCCAGATTTACAATCCGAACCCGTACACACAAAAATGAAATCCCTCTGTTCAGCCATGTTTTTTAATTCGTTGATACAAATTGCAACAGCAGGCCGCAAATAAAAGCTCCATAAGTTCCTACTGCATATCCAAATACAGCTAAAAGCACACCAACAGGGGCCAATGAAGGATTAAATGCCGAGGCAACAATCGGCGCTGAAGCAGCACCACCCACATTAGCCTGTGATCCCACCGCCACAAAGAAAAACGGTGCCTTGATCAGGTACGCTACCACCAGCATGATGATCACGTGCATAGACATCCAAACTATCCCGACCAAAAACAAAGTGGGGTTATCAAAAATTGCCAACAAATCCATTTGCATACCAATTGTGGCTACCAAAACGTAAAGTAATACACTTCCTAACCTGGATGCACCTGCACCTTCAAGATTTCTTGCTTTAGTAAACGAGAGCAGCATACCACCTGTAGTCGCCACTACAATGATGTAGAAAAACGGCTTGTCCAAAGAGTAATTACCTAAGCCCGGATAATTAATCGCAATCCAGGGAGCCATCACATCAGCCACCAAATGAGCAAAACCCGTAAGAGCAAAACCCACTCCTAATATTTTCATGGTATCCACCATGGTTGGAATCTTCATTATACCTGCCCGATATTTCTCAACCTTGTCCTGAAGTTCATGAATTGCCGAACTGTCTGCTTTGAATAGCTTATCAATCACCTTAGGCTTAGCCGCCCAATAAAGTAACACAGCCATCCAAACATTCGCAACCAATACATCCACCGCAATCATTTGACTAAATAGTTCTGGGCTAGCACCAAACATCTCCAGCATAGCCGCCTGGTTGGCACCCCCGCCTATCCAGCTTCCAGCAATGGTGGCCAGTCCTCTCCAAACCTCATCTGGTCCAGCACCTCCTATCACCTCAGGTGCAAAGAATGACACGATTAAAACTGCCAAAGGTCCACCCAATACGATTCCTAAAGTTCCAGCCAAAAACATGATCAAAGCCTTAGGCCCGAGCTTTATGATGGCTTTAAAGTCAATACTAAGTGTAAGTAATACCAAGGAAGTTGGCAAAAGGTAATCTGCAGCAACTCTATAAAGATTGGAAAATTCACCTGAAATCAACCCGAATGAATTCAATACTGCAGGTATAAAGTAACACAACAAAATGGAAGGAACAACCCTATAAAACTTTGTCCAGACGGGGCGTTTGCTGGCACTGGTTGCAAATACTAAAGCTAAAATAGCAACCAAGAGGCCCAATACTACGGCATCATTGGTTATAATCGGTGTATTTTCCTGCATGGTCTCTTGATTTTGACCACATAAATACGGCAAATGAGATTAAACCACAAGCCATTGAAACAAAAGCTTTGCTATAGCCTATCCCAAATAAGCATTAACTCGCTCAGCATCATTGCTGTAGCTCCCCAAACCATTTCCTCATCAATATCATAATAAGGCACATCCATTTTCAGATCATCCCTAAAATTCATAACCTTACGTTTCCTGATATTTTTATCAATTAAGTAACTAAACTCACATTCAATCACTCGCTTTACTTCCCTTGGATCAGGTTGAAAATTCGGTTTATCCTCCAAAAAACCCAAATAGGGAGTTACCACAAAATTGCTGGGCGGGATAAAAAGCCTGGAAAGTTGTCCAAACACCTGCACTTTTTCCATATCTACGCCAATTTCCTCATGGGTTTCCCTTACGGCTGTGGTTTCTAAAGTTTTATCGTTTTCTTCCCATTTACCACCTGGAAAGGAAACCTGTCCACTATGCGCTCCTCTGTATACAGGCCTTTTGATGAAAGGTATAGCAACTCCGTTTTCATTAGGGTAAAATAAAATAAGTACTGCCCCCCTTTTGGCACCTTTTGGTTCTTTGGTATAAAACCTCGCTTCATCCAACGGTTCTGGCGCCATCAAAATCTGTCCCTCTCTTCCTGGCAATGGTTTTTTCAAATTACGTTCAAATCTTCTAATAACATCGGTAAGCTTCATTGAGGGAAATTTAAATTAGTGAGCTTTTTCCTTAAATACTGCTCAGATTGGTATTGTGTAGTGCTAAAGGGATGGTGAAACTCTATATACTTATGTTCATCCGGCAGGATCAGCCATAGTCGGGGAAGATAATATTCGCCTTCCTGAACATGACCGGCTACCAGCAAATGGGCTCCTGTCACCCAAACTGCATCCTCAAATACACCAGAAGGTCCCATAAACAACAGTCGCTCCTTCATACCATTGGCACGAAAGTAAGCTACCTCGCTATCAGGGTTAAGTCCGACTCTTCCATCTGCACCTATATCAATTTTGTAATCGTACAGATCCACTACCCCTCTATCTTCTGGGTGTGAAAATTGATGAGCTTTTAAAGGATAATCGCTTTGCATGACATAGTCCTCGGGCCATTCCAAAGCCTCATAGTCTGTTTTCCTATGCATTTTAAATGCCATTTTATCAAAATCCCGGCCTTGCATCTGCCAGTGCTCAATCCAGCGAGGCATCTTTTGTATGCCCATGTGAAGTATCTGTTCGTAATTTGGTTGGCTTAAAAGGGTATCAGTAGATCCTCCAGTCTCCTGCCTGCCCTCCTGCGGACCACTACACCCGAGTAAGAGCAGGTAAAAAATTGATCCCAAAAAATATTTAATTTTTAACATGGTCATATCTTGATAAGAAACCTTAATAAAAAAAGGTTCGAGCATTGCCCAAACCTTTTCTTGTTCTATCAAACCTATTAAACCTATTGTGTTTATTCAATCGATTGAATAACCTGTCGGAAAGGTAAAAAGATTTTTTTAAACGTCAAACAAACGTTTGCATAGAATTTTTTGGGCAATTTATGAAGGCCTCTTAATGCACCCTACATTAGGTACATTTTGAACCCTACATGCACATTACTACCAAAATTTATTCCAAAATTCCCTATTAGGAATTTATTTAATTCCGAAAGCTCTTATTCTCCTTTTGCAGGTTATTTTTTCCGTTCGCAAGCCACCCCTCAAGCTTCCTTGTAACTCCCCCTAGCCTCATCAGTGAGTATCCCCTCAAAAATTATTGATATAGTCTGGTCATAGATATCAGCTGGTTTGGTGACCAGCCCGCTCATCATCTGATCTGGGAACTGATCTAGGAATTTGGGATCCATAAGGTTTTGTATGGCTGAGCTATATATGAGAACGACAATAGTCTTGTTGATGTGCGAGGCAATAAAGCCTTTATCTACACCTTCCTCAATTAGCCTTTGGAATCTTAAGAAAGCGGAATCACGGATATATTCCTGCAACTCTGTCCAAATCTCCGGGGCATGGTCCCGGAGATCAGCCAGCAGTTCCGGATTTATTGGTGCCAAATCTTTGGCAATAATGGTAAGGAAGGATTTAAGCTTGATGGGAAAAGTGATATGGGCATTACTTATCAAAGCTTCAACTTTGATGGAAAGTTTGTTGCGCAATAAATCAAAGGCTGCTGAAAGCAGTTCAAATTTTCCGGGAAAATATTTATAAAGCGTTTTCTTACTCATACCCAAGCTCTGCGCGATATGATCCATAGTAGTATTTTTGTACCCCTTGTTAAGAAAAAGCTTGTAAGCCTCATCCAGAATTCTGCCTTCTATATCCGCCTTTTTACTCATAATTTTATTTTTAATTTGATGGCACCTTGTATAGGCCCTAAGAAACTATCGCCTCGGAATCATTTCAAAAGGATACCCGAATAGCCAATTTTGCAACAAATATAGGAAACTCGAACAATCACTGCCCAAAATTCATCAAGAATCAGACCGATTGCCCGCAATTATCAGTCAAAAACACTAGTTTTGGGTCTTGAGTTTTTCGGGAAAACCCAACCCAGATCTTGTATGAGCCAAATGGATAAGAAATCAGCCGCCAAGGCGCGTATTGCCACCCTCACCGAGCAAATCAACTATCACAACCACCTATATTATCAAGAAGACCGTACGGAAATCACCGACTTTGAATTTGACCAACTGTTGGAAGAACTCATTGCCTTGGAAACAGAATATTCGGAATTCCTGAATGAAGACAGCCCGTCCCAACGTGTGGGTGGAACTATCACCAAGGACTTTCAAACCGTAGAACACCGCTACAGGATGCTATCCCTTGGTAACACCTATTCTGAGGAAGAGCTAAAGTCCTTTGACGAGCGTGTAGCCAAAGGATTGGGTCATCGGGATTATACTTATTTCTGCGAGCTTAAGTTTGACGGAGTGGCAATCAGCTTGGTGTATGATAACGGCAAGTTGGCAAAAGCTGTAACCAGAGGAGATGGCTATAAGGGCGATAACGTAACAGAAAACATCAAAACCATCCGAAATATTCCCCTGACGGTAAAAGGTGAGAATATTCCAGAAAGCTTTGAAGTCCGCGGAGAGATATTCCTTCCGAGAAAAGAGTTTGATAGATTAAATGAGGAAATAGAGGAGAGAAATAAAGAAATAAGAATTGAAAATGAGAAACATAACAGAAATAGAAACGAGTTAACACCGTTGGCAAATCCACGGAATGCAGCTTCTGGAACTGTTAAGATGCAGGATAGCAGCATTGTGGCTAAAAGGAGACTCAATTGCTATTTCTACCAACTCTTAGGTGAGGAATTACAAGTCACTGAGCATGATGAGGCTATACACCTTTTGGAAAAGTGGGGCTTCAATGTTTCCCCTACCTACCAAAAATGTAAGGATGTCAATGAGGTGTTTCGGTATATTGAGTTGTGGAGAGAAAAACGCTTTGAGCTACCCTTGGAAACAGACGGCGTTGTTATCAAAGTAAATTCTTATGACCAACGAGAAGAACTTGGCTTTACAGCAAAGATTCCACGTTGGGCCATTGCATATAAATACCAAGCTGAAAGCGCGGAAACAGAGTTGCTTTCCATCACCTATCAGGTTGGCCGGACGGGTGCCATCACTCCGGTTGCCCAGTTGAAACCTGTCTCCCTTGCCGGCACCACTGTTAAAAGGGCTTCCCTGCACAATGCTAATGAGATATTACGACTTGATCTTCATGAAGGGGACTTTGTGTTTGTGGAAAAAGGAGGTGAAATAATCCCAAAAATCACCGGAGTGTCTTTAGAGCGCAGAAGACCAAACACCAATCCCATTTCCTACATCACTGAATGCCCAGAGTGTGGAACTGAACTCATCCGCAACGAAGGAGAAGCCAAACACTACTGTCCCAATGTTCAGACCTGTCCTCCACAGGCCTTGGGAAGAATAGAACATTTCACCCATAAACGCGCCATGGATATCGACACCATGGGCACTGAGCGGATTAGGGCATTGATTGAGCAGCACTTCATCGTATCCCCCGCTGACATTTACGAGCTGCCCGACAAACGAGAGCAGCTTCTCGGTTTGGAAGTAAACAATGAGCAATACACAAAAAGCAGCGAAGGCTACCTCTTCGTTTCTTTGAAAAAAGCTTTATACGCTTTGACCAAATCTATCTCCTTACTTCAAATGGATCAATTTCTTGCCGAACATGAAGGGCTTGAACAGACCGAACTTTTGGAGAAGTTTGAAAGTTATGTTAGAAAAAATAAAAAAAACATCGCCTACAATGTTCCAGTTATTTGGCGATTGAAAGATAGTCTTCAAAACAGCTCCTTTGACCATATTGAAGATTTCCTTCCAGTTCCGGTGGTTTTGGCCGTTATCTTTAAAAAATCTCCTGAGGACTTCAGGTCAATTTGCCGTAAGGAAAACACCGTTCATGATATCATGCTTAAATATGAAGGCGAGATTGAGCCTGCCCATCTCGATCAAATTAACCGGATAAAAGGCAACACCTTCCAGGAAGGGGTGGTCAGCAACATGTTTAAAGGGATAGAAGAATCAAAAAAACAGCCCTTTGAGAAAGTCCTCTTCGCTTTAGGTATCCGAAATATTGGTGAAAACACGGCACAATTATTAGCTAGAAATTTCAAAAACATCGAAAATTTAAAGTCCGCGAGCGCTGAAGAATTGCTTGAGATCAATGGTGTGGGAGAAACCTTGGTAACGAGCCTTCAAGCTTACTTTAACGATGAGGAAAACAACCGAACCATTGAGAGACTGAGAGCACATGGATTGCAGTTTGAGATTCAGGACAAAGAGCAGAAACTCGAAAGCCGCTCGCTAGAAGGCATGAAAATTCTGGCTTCTGGCAAACTCAATCATTTCAAGCGAGATGAAATTATTGATGTAGTGCAAAGCCACGGAGGCACTTATGTCAAGTCTGTATCTAAAAGTTTAGACTTTATCATAGAAGGTGAGGACATGGGCCCAAGTAAAAAAGAAAAAGCCGAAAAGCTTGGAGTTAAGCTTATCTCCGAAGAGGAGTTCCTACAAATGATTAGCTAATACTTTTCACCTTATTCCGACTACGGTCTTAAAGCAGTTTAAAATTTAATTAGAGCGAAAAACCCAAAAATTGCTTTAAATTTAGAATATGAAGTGGATTAAAAAGATATTTATTGGGCACAAGGTTTCTAAGCAGAGCAAGGTACCTGGAAAGCACAACATGGTCAAATTTGACCAGATCAGACATATATCCATCATAGCTGAAAGTGAAGCCGAAGCAATTGAGGCCCAAAGAGCACTTCCCAGCCATTGGTCGCATTCCGTAAACTTGCATTGCATTTTTAAGGAGAAAAATCCTGCAATGGAGTGTTTTGACTACGAGGACTTCAACTTGCTGGGAAAGCCTAATGAAAAAATCAAAGAATTTGCCAGTCAATCTGCCGACTTGGTTTTAGTGACCCAAGAGGAAATGGACCCCCTTTCTGCTCATGTGCTACAGATGCTCCCTCAAGTTTACCGCGTTGGATTTTACAATGAGACCCACCAGGTGCATTTGGATTTTATGCTCAAAAAGGAAAACATTTCCCTTACCGAAAACATTGATAACCTTATCAAGTACCTTAAGAAGATAAACTAACGCCGGAATCCGGTCTGATTATCATCCTGAATCATAACCCGAATATTACGAAATGAAAAACTTAAAAGGCACGGGCGTAGCCATGGTAACGCCTTTCAATGAAGACTACTCCATCAATTATGTGGAAGCTGAGCAATTGATCAATCACCTGATCAAGGGAGGCGCCGATTATTTAGTCATACAAGGCACCACCGGCGAAACAGCCACCCTGACTAAAGAAGAAAAAAGAAGTGTACTTAAGCATGCCATAGAAGTTACCGCCAACCGTCTGCCAATCGTTTATGGGATTGGAGGCAACAACACCCAAGCTGTATTGGATGAGATCAAGGATACAGATTTCAAAGGCATTTCTGCAATCCTCTCCGTAAGTCCTTACTATAACAAACCAAGCCAGGATGGAATCATTGCGCATTTCACCGCAATTGCCGATGCCAGTCCTGTACCTGTGATTCTTTATAACGTTCCCGGCAGAACCATGTCCAATCTGACTGCCGACACCATTATTACTCTTGCTGCCCATGACAACATCATAGGCATAAAAGAAGCCAGCGGCAACCTGGAGCAATGTATGTCTATAGCGGCTCAGAGGCCTGATAGTTTCTTATTGATTTCTGGAGATGACCTACTTACTACCTCCATGATAGCGATTGGAGCGGATGGTGTTATTTCTGTTTTAGCCAATGCTTACCCAGACATCTTCAAAACGATTTGCCATGGCAGCATAGAAGAGTCTAAGGAGGCCACATTTCGACTTTTGGAAATTAATCCACTCATGTATGCCGAAAGCAATCCTGTAGGAGTTAAAAACCTCCTTATGCACCTAGGAGTATGTGGTGACCAAGTCCGTCTACCACTCTTAAGAGCATCAAAAGAACTAGACCAAAAAATCAATGCGGCAATGGAAAAGGTTTGAAAGATGGTTTAAGGCTTAAAGTTTAAGATTTAAACTTTAAACTAGGCCGTAGGCCGATAAACAAAAAAGGTGACCGATTGGTCACCTTTTTTATTACTTGGCTTCAGCGTTTTTCATGTCCTGAACTTCCTTACGAATATCTTGAGCAATATTCTTAAGATCCTGCATGCCCTTTCTTACTCGGGTACCTGCAGCTTGATTTTTCTTGTCGTAAAATTTCTCAAAATCAGCTTCCATGCCCATTACTAGATCCTTGATTTCATTAAATCTGTTCATAATAAAAATTAATTTGTTGGTTGATGATAAGTTTAATTTTTGGTTGAATATAGGTAAAATGTTTATAAAACAACAGACTAGCCAAATTTTTTGATATAAAAATTATTCCCCAAAGGAGACCGCTAGGGCAGATTTTTTATAAAACCCACTTGTCAACTTGTCTTTAACGGCCTCAAAGGCAGCTATAGTTTCACGCACGTCCTCCAAAGTATGTGCGGCAGTTGGGATCAATCGCAAAATTATCATTCCTTTAGGAATGACAGGATAAATAACAACAGAACAAAAGATATTATAGTTTTCGCGCAAGTCCTTGCTTAAGGTAGCCGCTTCACCTATTGTACCGTTAAGAACCACGGGAGTCACCGGAGAAGTAGTTGTACCCAGGTTAAAGCCTTTTTCTTTCAACCCTTCCTGCAGTGCATTGACCACTTTCCAAAGGTTTGCCTTCAATTCCGGCCTATTTCTCAACAATTCCAGACGCTTTAAAGCTCCTTCCACCAACAGCATCGGTAAGGATTTAGCGAAAATCTGGGAACGCATATTATACTTCAAGTAATGTACTATTTTCTCATCACCGGCGATGAACGCACCAATGCTAGCCATAGATTTGGCAAAAGTAGAGAAGTAAAGATCAATACCATCCTGCACACCCTGCGCCTCACCAGCACCAGCACCCGTTTCTCCCATAGTACCAAAGCCATGCGCGTCATCTACCAAAAGTCTGAATTGGTATTTCTCTTTCAAAGCCACTATGCCCTTCAAGTTTCCCATGTTGCCAGTCATGCCAAACACGCCCTCAGTAATCACCAAGATACCACCTCCGGTTTCGTTTGTCAACTTGGTAGCTCTCTGAAGTTGCTTCTCAAAGCTATCCATATCGTTATGTGGATATACAAATCGCTTACCCAGATGCATTCTTAACGCATCAATTATACAGGCATGGCATTCGCTATCATATACAATCACGTCTTTGCGGTCCACTAAAGCGTCGATAGCAGACATGATTCCCTGATAACCGTAGTTCAAAAGATAAGCCTTTTCCTTACCCACAAACTCGGCCAACTCATTTTCCAACTGCTCATGCAGATCCGTGTTGCCAGACATCATACGTGCCCCCATAGGGTAGGCTGCTCCCCACCTTTTGGCAGCTTCTTCATCAGCTTTCCTAATTTCAGGGTGATTGGCTAGACCCAAGTAGTTATTTAAACTCCAGGTCAACACCTCTTTGCCTTTAAATTTCATTCTAGGGGCGATTTCACCCTCTAATTTAGGAAACATGAAATAACCCTCTGACAATTCCGAATGCTTGCCCAACGGGCCAAGATTGGTATTTAATTTCTCAAATATATCCAAAGCTTTTAAAAGGTTTAGGTAATAACTCCTTGTCGACCCAATATAGTCCACAAACGCTCAAAACTACTACATTTTGACTGTTACAACAAAAAAAAGCCTACAAATCAAATATTCTTTCTAAAGCTCATAATTATTTGCTTAATTCGTACGATTCTTAGTTTAAGCATACCTATACATGAGCAAAATCAGTAAAATTTTAGTAGCCAACAGAGGAGAAATAAGTTTAAGGGTGATGAGGACTGCCCGTGAGATGGGCATCAAGACGGTGGCCGTCTATAGCGAGGCTGACCGTAATGCCCTGCACGTCAGATATGCTGATGAAGCTGTCTGCCTGGGCCCTGCCCCATCTGCACAATCCTACCTGCTTGGCGACAAGATTATTGAAGTGTGCAAGGAGCTAAACGTGGACGCCATCCATCCCGGCTATGGCTTTCTATCCGAAAACGCTGAATTTGCCAAAAAGGTAACCGCAGCCGGACTTATTTTTATCGGTCCTTCTCCGGAAGCTATCCAGGTGATGGGAAGTAAACTTGCCGCAAAGCAGGCTGTCAGCAAATATGACATCCCTATGGTGCCAGGCACCGAAGAGGCAATCGACGATATCCCTGAGGCGAAAAAGACAGCAGCAGAGATTGGATACCCTATCCTGATTAAAGCCAGTGCAGGCGGAGGCGGTAAAGGTATGCGTGTGGTCGAAAACGAGGAAGAATTTGAAGAGCAGATGCAACGTGCCATTTCCGAGGCGGTATCTGCTTTTGGTGATGGAGCCGTATTTATAGAGAAATTTATCACTTCTCCACGACACATTGAAATCCAAGTGTTGGGAGACCAGCATGGCAATATCGTACACCTTTTCGAAAGAGAGTGTTCCGTACAGCGTCGTCACCAAAAAGTGATCGAGGAAGCCCCATCTGCAGTGGTCAACGAAGAAAAGCGCCAAGCCATGGGAGAGGCTGCCGTAGCTGTCGCAAGAGCTTGTAACTATTATGGTGCAGGAACCGTGGAATTTATCGTGGATGAAAACCTCGACTTTTACTTCCTGGAGATGAACACCCGACTGCAGGTGGAACATCCTGTCACCGAACTTATCACCGGGATTGACCTCGTGAAAGAACAAATCCTAATCGCTGAAGGCCAGCCAATTTCCTTCCAACAGGATGACCTCAAAATCAACGGCCATTCCGTAGAAGTGAGGGTTTATGCAGAAGATCCTAAAAACAATTTCCTTCCTGATATCGGAAAGCTGGTGACTTATCAGAGACCTCAAGGCCCTGGTATCCGCGTGGATGATGGTTTTGAACAAGGCATGGACATCCCGATTTATTATGATCCCATGATTGCCAAACTTGTCACTCATGGGGAGACTCGTGAAAAGGCAATCGGCAGAATGGTCAGAGCCATAGATGAATATCAAATCACCGGAATTGAAACCACTTTGCCTTTCTGCAAGTTTGTGTTGGAACACGATGCATTTGTCAGCGGTGATTTCGATACCAAATTTGTAGAAAAGCATTTCTCTCCTGAAAAACTGGAAGAAGCTTTTACTCCTGAAGAACAGAACCTCTTAGCAGCGGCAGGTGTATTTTTATTGGAACAACAGAAACCCAAACACCAAAAAGTGGAGAGTGGCACAGCAAGTGTAAACTCCAATTGGAAAAACAGACTCAAAAATGGCTGAAATCCTACCTATTAAAGCTTGGCGATACAGTACCGGACTCAACTCCCAAATAGAGGAGCTGTCTTCACCGCTATTTGATGTCGTATCGCCCAAGCAAAGGGAAGCTTTATACAAAAACCCACACAACAGTATACACCTTTCCGTACCTAAAGGTCCTAACCCTGCTCAGCAGGCCAAATTCACCTTGGAATCATGGAAAAGTAATGGGGTGATCCAGCAAGACCGCATCCCAGGTATCTATGTATATTACCAATACTTCCGCCTCCCTGGTCAGGAGCGTGAAATGTGCCGCAAAGGCTTTATCATTAATATTAAAGCCTATGATTGGGACGAGAAAATTATACTCCGTCATGAAAACACTATTGCCAAGGCAGTAAATGACCGAATTGAACTTTTGAAGGAAACAGGTTTTCAGTCAAGCCCAACTCACGGGTTATATACTGACCCTGAACATGTACTCGAAAAGTATATGGACCAAGCCATAACAGATCCACTTTACGACATAGAGGATTATCAAGGCGTTAGAGAAAAACTAGGTGTGATACATGACGCCAGGATTATATCTGAGTTTATCCATACCCTTCGGGAAAAGAAAATCATACTAGCCGACGGTCACCATCGATATGAGGGGGCCCTCTCCTATCGCAAGGAGATGATGGCGAACAATCCTTCTCATAACGGAAATGAGGCTTACAACTATCACATGATGTACCTCACCAATGCAGAAACTAAGGATTTGAGGATATTGCCCACCCATAGGGTTTTCCAAAACCTTAACCTTTCCGAAGAAGAAATACTTTCCCGCTTGGAAAAGGACTTTATTATCAAGACTCTCAATGACCCTCAGGAAATTGAGGAGTTGATATTGCACAAGCAGTGGGCTTTTGGACTAATCTTTACCGAAGCAGCATATAAAATCAGACTGAAGCCTGAAAAGTTTGTGGAATTCACCCATGACCTTCCGGATGCTGTCAAAAACCTAGATCTTTCTATTTTGCATTTCTTCTTCATTGAAAGAATTCTGGGTATTCCAATGGAAGAACAACGATTCTCGGACCAGATCGACTACGAGCGAAATCTAAGCCGTTGCCACCTAAAGATTTCCAAAGGAGAAGCGGATTTTGCCGTGATCACCAAAGAAATATCGATGAAGGAGGTTATGAGGGTATGTGAAAGTGGTTCGGTGATGCCCCAAAAATCCACTTACTTCTATCCAAAAGCCTTGTCGGGTTTGATTTTCGGTTCCATCCTACAGGAGGACTTTGAGTTTCCCTATGAGCTATTTGAAAAAAATGTGAACACCATAAGCAGTCTTTAGGTCATGTTGATTTTGGATAAAAACATAATTCTAGCTTCCAAGTCACCGAGGAGGCAAGAGTTACTTAAAGGATTGGATATTTCATTTCAGGTAAAATCCAAAAATACCGACGAGTCCTATCCACCCGAGCTGCCCCATGAAAAAGTAGCGGAATACCTCGCCAGGAAAAAGGCCGAAGCTTTCCGCTCCGGCATGAAGGTGGATGACCTCATTATCACTTCTGACACCGTGGTAATTACCGACCAAAGGATCCTTGAAAAACCAGCCTCCCGAGAACATGCCCATCAGATGATCAAAAACCTATCAGGGCGCATCCACAGGGTTATCACTGGCGTATGTATGATGGATCAACACAAAACCATCAGCTTTGATGATGTGACCCAAGTTCATTTTGCAGAGCTCAACGATGCGGAGATCGATTATTACATCGAACGTTACCGTCCCTTCGATAAGGCAGGCGCTTATGGCATCCAAGAATGGATAGGCTACGTAGGGGTCGACAAGATCATAGGCAGCTTCTACACCGTCATGGGACTTCCAGTGCATTTGGTGTATCGGGAGTTGAAAAACTGGAGTTGAAGGGTTGAATCGGGCAATTTCCCTTTGGGAAATTGTTGCCTGGATGATGGGTTTAAAGATAAACCATCCAAACTATTTAATTCTTTTTTCATATCTTAGAGCTGCATATAAAAAGCAGATTATGAAAAAAACACTTTTATCCTTCCTAGCCTTTATCATCATTTCCCAATCTTCCTTCGCCCAGCTTGCCGCATGGGGCGTGGTCAAAGGAGAGGTCCTTCCACATCGAGTAGGTGACACTATCCCTATCTATGGACAAAAACCTGTCGGTAAAAAACACCAGTATTTTATCCAAGGAGAAAATCAGGCATTTTATTTCGTTTCACAAGACCGCGTTCAATTACTTCCTACTAACTTCAACTTCTGGGAAAATGCTTGGTTTGAGAACCGTGGCGCAGAGATAAAGAAAGATGGTTGGGATAAGGACCTACGGGATGACCTCCACCAAGAGGCCATGGAATACTTTTCCAACGCCAAAAACAACAACATGATCTTTGAAGATGATCTGCTGATGGACTACCTCTACCAGTTGACCTTCAAAATCTTTCCAGAAGACCTCATTAAACACCGGCACAGGAACCTCAGTATCATCGTGATCAAGTCAGTGACTCCAGAGTCTTTTGCCTTTGACAATGGCATGATCGTAATAACTACGGCCCAACTTGCCCAAATTAATAATGAGGAGGAACTTGTCAACTTACTTACTGAAAGAGTATCAAATGTAGTATTGGAACACAATCTGGTCAACTTCAAAAAAGCGATTAAAGCTGAAAGAAGAGCTAATATGTGGGGCAATGTGTTCACTTTTGCTTCGGCTGCGGCCATGGGCTACAGCAACTCCAAACATGGGACATACTTTGATGCCTACGATGCCTTGGACCTTGGTATTTCCGCCCAATTCATTTCTGCTGGAATACTCCAAAACATAGGAGCCAAATACTCCTTAGAACAGTTTGAGCTCGCCGCCTCTATCGCCAGAACTTACCTTTCGAGCAACTCAGACATTTACGACAACGACAGCGAGCGGTTTTTGGCCAACCTTTCTGGAGCAATAAGCTACGCTGCATGGCAGGAATATCATTTGAAGAATTATGATTATGCCTTAAATTTAGTGGATAGGCTATATATCAACCACCTTGCCACAGAGGAAGACTATCTACTCCTTTCGAAGGTCTACCGTAAAACTATCAACACTCCTGAAGCAAACGCCTTAGCACTTGGTTTCCTCGATGAGGCAAAGAACCTAGCTATAAGCCCCATGATTGAAATTGATAAGGAGGCTGGGCTTTTGTATCTAAGGGAAGATGATAAAGAAAATGCCCAAAAATCCTTCCAGGCATATAGAGACAGTCTCCTCAAACTTCAAGAACAAGGCGCCAATGTCGGCAGCGAGCTTAAATCTGTCAACCAGATCATGTTTAAGCACCGGTTGATTGACAATACTGGAATTAGTTAAAAGGTTGAATAGGCCAGTGGCCTGATTAAGGGTTTAAGTGGGTAGAGGAAAGAAGCAAAATCTACTCTCTATCAAACCTTAACAATTGAATGGGGTTAATATAGAATAACCAACTATTCGCCATGAAGTATTTACACATTATACCCCTATTTATTTTTCTAGTCAGTTTTTCCGCTTGTGAAACAGATGATGACCCAGTACCGGACCAGTTTGAGGTTACCTATGATATGGTTGAAGTAGATAGTTCCGGAGTGATGGGCACAGTGAGAATTAGTAATGACTTGCTTAGGGATATATTTATTACAGTGGAAGTGGAAGGAACCCAAGCAGGTAGATCTTACCCACTTTCAATTAATAATGCCTCAGAGCACCTGGATTGGCCTGAAGTAATTACTCTGAACCCAATAGATGGAGAAGGCCTTAGCCACACCAACGTCAATCAAATTCAAGGCATGCAAACAACTATTGAAGAATGGCTTAGTCTTGATGGCTTGGTATTGGTTCATGAAAGCCAAGACAGTCTACAAAATCATTTAAGCATCGGTTACTTGGGATCAACGGACCCGAATATACCAGGGGGGTTATAGTCGATTGTTTAAGGTTTAAAGTTTAAGGTTTAAGAAAAAAAACAGGGGCAATTGACTAAATCAAGTGTCCCTGTTTTTAAACTATAACCGTTCCGCTCTTTAGCGGAACAATAAACTTTAACCACCCATTCCTGCCTTCACCCATTGTCCTACCTGAATAGTTCTTTTAGCTTGGTGAACAACAGCTGGCTGAAGGTTATCTGTAGTAATCTCTCCGCCTGGGGTTACGGTGGCCGAGCATCCATATGGGTTACCTCCGGCTCCGAAAACAGATTCATCTGAATATCCCGGAGGAACAATGATGCAGCCCCAGTGGCACATGGTTTTGTATATGGATTGAATGGTGGATTCTTGTCCACCGTGAGGGTTTTGCGCTGAACTCATGGCTGTAACAACCTTATTGATGGTTTTGCCATTGGCCCAGATACCACCAGTTTGGTCGAGGTAGGCTTGAAACTGGCCAGCAGCATTACCATATCGAGTAGGTACACTAAAAATAATCACATCAGCCCAAACCAGGTCGTCCACGGTTGCCTTGGTTTCGTTTTGAAGTTCCTGATGCGTTTTCTTCCAGGCTTCATTAGAATCAATTGCTGCCTGTGGAGCGGTTTCTTTTACTTTTAGCAGGCGCACTTCTGCTCCTGTCTCCTGAGCACCCTGCTGGGCCCATTTGGCCATTTGATAATTAGCACCAGTGCTGGTATAATAGATTACAGCTACTTTTACTTGTGTCATAACATTGGATCATTAGGGTTAAATTCAATGTTACAACATATAATATTCATAAATGTTATGATATTAAGTAGGTTTATGGCAAACTTATAATCTCGGCTTATCTCTTCCTATCCTAAGTTTAGATAAGTAGTCAATAAATAAGTAAAACATGGGACCTCGTGACATATCTATGGTCATGCCATCACCTCTAAAATTATACTGGTGAAGGTACCCTATATCGATCCGAGCCCAATCCCAAAATCTATATCCCACGCCAAAAAAATTTCGATTTTGAGAGAACTGGTTAAGTCGTACACCTGGTCCAAACTCCAGATGAAGTTCGTGATAATTGACGGTATAAAAGACATTGTTATCATAGAAATGTTTCCCATTTAATGGGATCCGGAACCTTGTTCTATATCTAGTTCTAAAGTTCCAATCTGGTCCAATCGGTTCAACCACTCCTCGCCACCTGCTTTCAAATCTCCATCGATGGGTAATGTTTATCCACTCTTTCCCTGCTTTTTTCACGTAAGCATCTTGAGTTATTTCAAGAGTGGAACGTAACTCATATTCTGATTGGCTACCCAAATCAGTTGGTTGACCCAATCTAGCATCACTCACAAATAATCCTATGGGATTAAGGTGAACTCGTGTAAATCGGCCAAACTGTCTAGCAAAAAAAGGACGCACGCTAAACCTTAGGGGATTCTCAATTAAATTATTATTCTCAAGTCCACTCTGCCTTCTATACACCACATCGGTATACCAAAACCAAGTTTTATCCTCGGTTAGAAAGTTTGTAACGATCCATTTGGTATAAAGCATTCGCTCATCAAACATCCTTCGAGTAGGAGCTCCAGACTCAAAATCCATCTCTTGTCCATAACCCACCAGTGAAGTGAAGGAAATAAAGAGACATAATACTATTTTCTTATATATACCTCTCACTACCAAAAGTTATAATAGAGTCCTGAATTAAGCGCAAATAACATACTTATTCCTGGACTGCCTGTCAAGTCCAGTGTAGAGGAATTTGGCCCCATAAAATTTCGTTCTGAAAACCTAACCGGCAGAAAAGCCGATATTTGAGTGACAATGCCAAGTCTAGGCGTCAAAGGTACTTTGACTCCACCCTCCAAATTCAAAGCAAAACTCCTTTGAGAACTGAATTCAGGAGTGTTTGAATTATAATTCAAGCTCCCTACCCTAAATGCACCGAAGGGCCGGACTTGAGGAAAGCCAGCAGTATGAGTATAAACCATACCTACCATCAAACTTCTAATACTCATATCACCCAATCTATTCCAATTCGAATGTGGATTAGGTCTGAATTTCACTGCAGATGGTCCTGCCATATAGGAAATATCAAACCCAATCCCATTCCCAAGTTCATACTCAGCAGCCAATTGAAAATTGAAATCTTCTCTGGGAAGCACGATACCGGATGGCGTATTTACATTTCCTGCCACTCTATACCCTACCAATGATTTAACTGAGACACCTTGAGCCAAAACACCCGATTGAGGGGAAATCATTGTTATTGTTAAAGAAACAAGGATGATCGCGAAATATTTTATTTTAATTCTCAAAACTTATTGCTTTATTTTTTTACTACTCTTTCTATATAGGTAATTTCAAAAGGTACTACTTTAGCTTCTCGATTGTCCTCTATTACCGTTTCTTCAACTAGCGGGGAATATTCATTTCCGAAAAACCGAATTTCAGCCTGATCTGAAGCGAACTCTGAAGGAATGTTGCAAGTCCTCAATACTGTTAAGTTATCGGCTTCTGGAAATCGAGCTACGATGAAATATTCCATTCGCTCTTGGTCATATCTTACCAATCCATCTACTGAGCTCCAAGTGCGGACTACAACCTTCTCTGGATCATTGATACATGGATCAATGCTTTCAAACTCAAGAATGTTGCTGCAAGAATAAAGAAATGACAATCCTAATATTAGGACCATCATTTTAATCTGATTTATGAAATTCATGTCTGATTTAGTCTAATAACTTTACAATCTATCCCTTCCAATCCTAAGCTTGGAAAAGTAATCAATGAAGAAATACACCATGGGACCTCTTGACATATCAATAGTACGTCCATCTCCTCTAAAGTTGTATTGATGAAGATAGCCCACATCTACTCTGGCCCAGTCCCAAAACCGGTAACCTAATCCCACAAAATTTCTACTTTGCGCAAAGTGGTTCAAGTTCATATTTGGCCCGAACTCTATGTGAAGTTCATGATAGTTTACTGTATAGATCACGTTGTTATCATAGAAGTGCTTTCCATTGATCGGGATTCTAAATCGGGTACGTTGCCTCATCCTATAGTTCCACACAGGGCCCATGGGCTCATCCACTCCTCTCCATCTACTTTCAAACCTCCAACGGTGAGTCATGTTTATCCATTCTTTACCTGCTTTCTTGATATAGGCATCCTGCGTAATTTCTAATGTCGAGCGTAACTCATACTCTGAATCTCCTATTTGCTGAACATCATTAGGCTGGCCTTGACGTGGATCACTTATAAACAAAGCTACCGGGCTAAAATGAACCCGTGTAAACCGACCAAACTGATAAGCAATATAAGGCCTAATACTAGTTCTGAGCGGTTGCTCAATTAGGTTATTATTTTCTAATCCACTTTGCCTCCTGTGAATAATATCAAAATAGTAAAACCAGGTTTTGGCATCTGATAAATAATCAAAGAAAATGAACTTGGAATACAACACCCTCTCATCAAACATTTGCCTTGGAGGTCTATCTCCAATGGCCTCATCGTCTAATATTTGAGCTTGTAGAGGAGCATAAATAAATAATAGTATTACTGAAAGTAAATACAGCTTACTTTTGGTGGTTCGCATAGGTTTGACTTAAATATCTAGCTGTCTTTTGATTCTGTCTGGGTTACTTTCTCTTCTTAGCCTTCTTTCTATCGTACTGGTCTCTGAATCCTCCAATTTGGAGATTTCAATCAACCTGTCAAAGATCCTGTCCAATTCCCGTGTAAGTTCAGGAAGCTCTCGGTAGTCTTCTGCTGTCAAAATCGCATTCCTGTAATGAGGAATCAAGTGATCAATGGCGGCAAAGTATATATTACGCTTGATGCGAGTAGGAATATCATAACGGTCCATGTATGGATTGTAGGAAAGTTTGGTATAGGACTGATCCAAGGTCTCAAGTCGCTCTGGAAGCCTTCCAATCACTTCATACGAATCAATATAAATTTGGCTTAGCTCTACTATTTCAAGCCCTGCCTCTTGTTTTTTCTCAAAACCCTCAGCATTACTGTACCGCTGCATCTTGCTGTCCAGCTTCCTCTGATAACTTTCATATAAAGTGACTAAGGCTCTAGATAAAGGAATTTGGTTTGCATCTGGCCGGGTCATTCCTCTTGAAACATTAAATACTGCGGTCACACTATCCATATACACCAACATATCCTGCTCCAATTGCTGACTTACCATATCCCTTTCGATCTCCCTGATAGATTGTCTTACAAAAGGATCTATTTGGTCAACTATTGCTGTTTTCCCTTCTACATATTCCTTTATATTGAATATGACACCTTCACCATCAAGGGATACGCGATTATCATAAATCCTCACCCGCTCTTCTTCATCATAAGTATAGGTAATCGTATCGTACTGATAAATCCCTTCTATACCATCTGCATAATAAAATTCACGACTTTGATACTTGAATTCCTCGCTTTGTAGAAGTTTTACATTTTCCTGCAACAGCTCAAATTTATTCAAGGTGTTATCTAAATACTTATAAGTGAAAGCTAAGGAATCTGATCTTTGTCTATTAAGTGACAATGAAGTGTTGTTGACAAATTTCTGGATGTCCGAAATATATTGGGACAATGTCCGATCAACCTCTTCGAGCGCTTCCTGCTCATCTTCGGTATAAGTGTATTCAAATCTTCTGGTTACCCCTGCCTGCAGTTCTTCAACTCCAGAAAGACGAAGCCCTGCCATTTCTTTATTGGTAAACTGTCCAAGAATGGAGGACAATAGCTCATTTCCCACCTTTTGAGACACCTCTTCTTCAGAGAAATCAGGGAAACCATCGTCAAAGAGATAACCAAAATAGGTATCGCCTATGGTGAACCCTAGGTCTTCTTCTCCCCTTCTTACTTGACCAAGTTTCTGTTGAACTTCTTCAAACTCAATATCAAAAAGGGTGATGTTGTTCTTCTTATCTTCAATCTCAAGATTGATCAAAAAGCCATCGTCGTAGATTCTTGTTTCCAATACAGGTACACTGTCGAGCACATACTCATATCTCCAAGTGCCGTCGAAAAAATGATCGTTACTAAAACTGCCTTCTATTTTGATTGGATCTTCTCCGTCTTCACCTTGGAAAGCAAACCTTCCAACCATTCGCCCTTCGTTGAAATTCATCTGGATTCGGGTAAAAAATCCTGCAACTTTTCCATCTTCAATTTTCTGCTCTGACAAAGCCCAGCTTCCGTGGGCCTTCCCGTCCTGATAGTTGGCTTCCAATCTAGTCCTGAATCCGTTCAGGTCAGCCAAAATTTGAAGCCTATCTGTTACTGATCTAATGTTTATATCAAACACATTGTCAGAATAATTCCACTTGCCATTTTTAAGTCCATCCACATAACTTCCAGAAAAGTCTCGCTGCACAAACTTACCCTCTTCATCAAAAAACTGGTTTTCATAAGTAAAAGGACCGCTGATCACTCTTTCATCTTCCCCATCGGTATAATAGGTGAATTTCGCTTCCCCTTCTTCCGTTTCTCCGATCCTATAAGGCCCCTCATAATTCTGAAGGGTTTGCCCCACTGCCGAAAAGCTGCAAAACATTAATAATATGGCTACTGTATAAAATCTACTCATCTTTCAATCGAACTCAAGGTTAAACGAAATTAAAATATTTGTGCATTTTAAACTTCAAACTTAATAAATTTCATTCCGTATACCTATTTTAGAGGCTCAAAATTCAATTTCTGTTCTATTTCGCCTATTTCACTCCAATGGAACAAAAATTGTATTTGTTTATTTAATTCATTATTTACGTAAAACAATATTACTATGCGTCCTCCTTCACCCAAATCTTTCTTTATTAATTTATCATTTATAGCAATATTTTTATCGCTTACTTTTTCCTGCATGTCCAACCGAAAAGCCCTGAGCCAATGGATTGGTGCCAACCAAAATGAACTGATTGAGAAGTGGGGAGAACCTGACAGAATTGAAAAAGACGGGCTCAATTCCATATGGATTTATGAACGATTTCAAAATAAACTCCCAGGAACTACGGGTTCCAAATCAGCCAGACTTGGAGATGAAGATTCCGAATACGACAATGTGAAAGCTGTCAAATTCATCATTGGCCCCAACAGATCCATTGCCCGCTATGAATTGGTCCATGATGATGAGGCTATATAAAGAACATAAGTTGGGTTGACAACAACCAGACCGAAACAGATTACCACAATTGCGCTTACATTTTTAAAAAAGAGGCTTCCTTGGAAGTCTCTTTTTGATTCTCATCCACTAATAATCTAATGTGTTGTAATAAAATCCCTATATTCAAACACTTTTCTTTCCTAATACACAAATAAATGAGCGATTCATTCTTGTGACAATAAAAAGAAAAATTGTATCAACAGCCCCAGAGGGTCCATGAAAGATTTTTTTGGTATTATAATATTATGTGATTATTAGTTTAAACATCTCTCCTCACACCGGAACACTTGTGGCCCCAATCCTCAAATTGAGTAAAAACCACCCTAAATTCATACTCGGTTGTGCGAATTTCTCCGACTGCGCATACTCTTAACCTACACCCACCCCAAATAAACAGAATCGGACAAAACGGTTGATTTCCTGTCCCAGAGGCTAACTTGGCTAAAAGCCAAATACAGGTGTCCCTTCCAGGCATGCTGATCAGCAGAAAGTTTCCAGTGGTACCCACCTGCTGCTCTCTGGCCTCCAGCAGTCTCCCATTTCACCCGCTGCTCTTCGGGATTGTACAAAACCAAAAAGGCCTCATCCGTAGACCTTGCGCTTCCTACCCAGGAATTGTCTTCCCACTGTAACTGTAGTCCTTCAGGTGTGCGCTCCACATGAACGCCTTGAGGAGGAAGAAGAGAGCCCAAGCTAATTTTAAACAGGCAGGGGTCCAATACATACTTCTTGCCGTCATGTCTAAACACGTTCTTTTGGGTGTGAGATAAGCAGACATGAAAGGGTCTCCTTGCCCCATCAATATGCTCTTGGAAGCCAAAAGCAATAGGTTTGGTCAGGATTTTCAAAAATCTCTGTGACTGCCCCATTCTGTTGTAGGTGCTTTTCTTGGGCTCGCTCACCCGCTTTTTTTCGGCCTTGGTCATCTTTCTACGTTTCTTCCTCGCATAGATCTTATCCCCGATCCTTACCAAAACCATATCCCCGAGCACCCCGCTGAGCGCCCCTGTTGTACTGTCTACTCTTGCCATTGTTGTTGTGTGTTAAAAGTGAAACAAAATAAGGCAAAAGATATATCACAAAGAATTATAATCCAAATAAAAACCATTATTTAACATATAATAAACCTATACTAAACCAATCAAAGATTGTTCTTACACTGGTTTAACACTGGTTTAACATTGGTTTTTGACTGGTTTATATAAATCATATATATGCTATATGCACTTTACAGATGTGACGGATCTAGTAGGTTGCCCAGCCCCGAGGTGCGAATGTCTCCGACTTGGCAGGGATCAAAAATTTGTACAAGTACAAGGTACCATGTACCAAGTATGCCAAGATTCAATCGTTATTTTCAGCCATTTAAGCCTTAGGGAACCAGTTGTGTGAATGTCTCCGACTTCGCACGTATCAAACTTTTCATTTCCAACTAAACTCCATGCGACTTTCCTTTAAACTTTGGACGACTTGGCGGTCTTTTCCTTCCCTTCGTACTTCCAACCTCGTCCTTCGTACTTCCCAAATGCCTTTTCTCCGGCTCCCCAATCAGGAAACTATAGGGTCTAGTACTTTCATTGAGTCCTAATAGAATCCTCAGAACTGCCATCATAGGGATAGCCAGTATCAGCCCAGCCAATCCAAACAACATTCCTCCCAACAGAAGTGACAGGATGGCAAAGAATGGATTTAAGTGAACTTGACTTCCTACTATGTTTGGGGTGATAAAATTACCCTCCAGAAACTGTACTGCTTGAAACCAGATTATGATTCCTAAGGCATACCAATAACTATCCATCGTGGCTAAAGCAAAAAGGGCAGGGACAATGGATCCAATCGTAATTCCTATGTATGGAATCAACAATAGCACGGCTGCAAAAAAACCGAAAAACCACGCGTATTTGATTCCCATAAATAATAGTCCCACAGCGTTCAAAACTGCCACAATTCCCATTACAAGAATCAACCCCAGCAAATAACTTTGAATAACATTGTAGATTTCTTTTAGGATTTCTCTAGTTCTTTCCGGGCTATCCTCTTTATTGACGCGGATTAAAAACTCCTTGAAAAAATCACGGTAATAAAGTATGAAGAATATAAAGATGGGGACTAGAACAAAATTAGCAATTGTCCCTCCAGCTGAACCGAAGATGGCTAATAAATAAGTTCCGGCATTAGATGCTGCTTTTTGCCCCTCTTCCCGGACTCTTAAGGTTAACTCTCCCCGCTGTATGCCAAATGTTGTTTCAACCCAGGCTGTAATGGAATCATATATCTCGACAAAGTTTTTACCAAGATCATCCCCGTCCTGACCGATCACAATTACCTGGTTAACGAGTAGGGTAATCACCCCAGCAACTATCAATATCATTAACACTAGGGACACAACTGAAGCCAAGCACGGGGAAACCTCCATTTTTCAAAAAACCTACAGACTGGGAAGAGCATAACCCCGAAAATAAGGGCAAATAATAAGGGAACTACCAACCCCTTGAGGAGGTACAAGATGGCCACAACCAAAAAAATGATGATGAGGCTAGCGGCAATATTCACATTTTTGGAGGCCATAGTTATTTATGAAGATATTGGCAAAACTCAACAACCTACATGAATGTTTTTTTTCGCCAGCCCTCTTCCAACTTCTTTCTTAAAACCTCAATCCTCATTTTCTGAAGGTGGTATAATTATCCCCATTTTTGCCGCTCTGCTTTTCCACTGTGTTCTAGCCAAATCCTGCATGTCTTGTGTAGCATCACTTTCATCCTGGATTTCCAAGCCCAATAAAGTTTCCAAAATATCCTCCATGGTTACTATACCGTTCATGCCGCCATATTCATCCACCACCATGGCGATATGCTCCCTTTTCCCCAATAACAATTCCAATATATTGGGAATAGGATCAGTGTTTTGGACTACAGTTATGGGCCTCTTTAACTGCTTTAATTTAACATCAAATTCGTCATGAGCAAGTTTCTCTAAAGCATCATATTTAAGAATGTATCCCGTAATATTATCTATACTTCCATTATACACAGGTATTCTGGAGAAGGCTCTCACTTCTTTACGGGTAAAAAATTCCTTCAGCTTCAACTCTTCGTCTAGGGCCAAAGTAACTGTTCTGGGAGTCATGACATGGTTGACTTGAATTGTTCTGAATCTGACTAAGTTGTGTATGATTTTGGATTCGCTCTCAGCAAACCACCCTTCTTGGGTTGCGATATGGGTTAGGGCCGCGACCTCTTCCCTACTGGTAGTTTGGCCATTATTCCCCTTAAATATTTTGGTCAGCTTTTCTGACATAATCACGACTGGGTATAATATCCATATCATTCCATTTAACATGGTTCCAATAAAAGGAGCGAGTTGCCTCCAGTATCCCGCTCCAAGTGACTTTGGGAATATCTCTGAAAGAACTAGGATCAAAAATGTAAGAATCGCAGAAATAATCCCAAAATATTCATTGCCGAACACCTTGACCGCTTGGGCACCAACCCCCGCGGCACCTACAGTATGGGCAATGGTATTGAAACTCAATATCGCGGCCAAAGGTCTGTCAATATCCTCTTTTAGCACCTTTAGTTGATAAGCATACTTCTTTCCTGCTTGAATTTGGGTTTCAATAAAGGAGGACGAAATACTCAATAAACTCGCCTCTAAAAGGGAACATACAAACGAAATACCCAGAGCAAGAAACAGGTAAAATAACAGCAATGTCATTATCTACAATTTATCTTATAAATTTAAGTAATAATTTTAATCATTTCATCAAATCATTTCTACATCACACAATATTGAAAACATCCGATTTGCGAACGACTCCGATGTAGCTGTTTGGGGTATACCCTAACCCTCCAAACCTTCGTATTTCGTACCTCGTCCTTCGTACTTTTCCTATTAGACCTTCCAAGTTAAAATTAAACCTGAAAGGTCAATGTTCAGTTAAAACTCAAATACTTCGATGCTTTTGCTATGATCTTATTTATTCTTTCCGTTATTGGATTGATATTGCTTCTCAAAGGAGCTGAATGGTTAGTCACTGGGGCTAGTATCATCGCCTACAAACTACGCGTAACCCCCATTGTCATCGGACTTACCATTGTTGCTTTTGGCACTTCCACCCCGGAGTTTACGGTCAACATTTACGCTGCCTATATTGGCAATACGGATATAGCCATCGGCAATATCTTAGGAAGCAACATTGCCAATGTATTTCTGATACTAGGCATTTCTGCGATTATATTTCCACTTACGGCTTTGAACAACACGGTCAAGAAAGAAATCCCTTTCAGCCTGTTTGTCGCCACCCTGTTGATCATATTAGTAAGTGACCAATTATGGGACAAGACTGAGAGCCTGGGGTTGGGGATCACGGACGGTCTGGTGCTTTTAGTGTTTTTTCTGATATTCCTCATTTATACCTTTCGAATTCCTCGGAAAAAGGAGGAAAACATTCCCAATCCCAAAGCTGAATCCGCTTCCTATCCCAAGGCCATTGGGTTGGTAGTGCTTGGCTTGGCAAGTTTGATATTGGGTGGAAAATGGATTGTGGACGGTGCAGTGGAGTTTGCCATGCGACTGGGTATGAGCGAGGCCTTGGTGGGGCTAACTGTGGTGGCTGTAGGCACTTCCCTGCCCGAGCTCGCAACCTCTGCAATAGCAGCTTACAAAAAGCAGAGCGATATAGCCATCGGCAATGTGGTAGGCTCCAACATCTTCAATACGCTGCTGATTTTGGGATCCAGTGCCCTAGTCAGCCCTTTACCCTTCAGACAGGAATACTATTTCGACTTGATGACCAATTTTCTTGCCTCTCTATTGCTGTGGCTTTTCCTCATTCTGGACAAAAACCATACGCTGGGAAGGGTTAAAGGAGGGATGTTGCTGATTGTTTATGTAGGATATATTGTATTCTTGGTACTAAGTACTTAGTACTAGGTCCAGAGCAATTTTGGGTTGAGAGGTTTAATTCCCTACCCTTCTAAAACCTTTTTATCTCCTAATTACGTTTGAATCTTATCAAGACATTCGAAGTGAGAAGACATAAGCATAGCATCTCAAGAGGCCTAATGGTGGTGGCATTCTACTTTATGGTAGGACTGCCCTTTTCCTTTGCGGACCAGCAAACCCAAACTTCGGAATTCTCTTTTCAACTTCAGGATAAACTTGAATCATCGGGACATTGGGAATTTTTAACATCTCCTGTTTTTGCCGAAACTTATAGCCCTAAAGGGGAAGTAAGTATCGAGTCGGATTTTTTTAGTTCATTTGCGCTTTTCTTTTGGTACAACCAAGAGGTAAAAACCCAATTAACTACCCAAGCTACCGTTTGGGTAGCATTCACCATCAAAGAACTCATCTTTCCATTTGCCTATTTCTGGTAGGATATTTTTATCAATCCAGCCCCTCGATGGGCCATTATTTTATATTTAAACCAGACTATAATTCCTCATTAAGTTGAGGTGTATGGTCGCCTACCTACAAAACAATGATTGATATAAATATCTCAGGGCTTATAACTTCCCTGATTCTCATGGCAGTGTTTTCCGTGCCCATTATATACTATGCCATAAAAGCTGCCAAAAAGCGTAAGACCACCCGAAATCTTTTACACCATTACGCTGCTGAAAAAGGATTGAAATTGGATGAAATTGACACCTGGAGGTTCCGCTATGGTATAGGAATCGACCTTTCAGCTTCCACAATCCTTTATATGGAACGAGAAGGTGATCCAGTGATAAAAACCGTGGATTTGAACCATATAGACAGAGTGGATTTGCAGATTTCATATTTGAATTCAGGGAAAAATGGGGGAGCCAATGTAATAACCGATCTGCAATTAAGCTTTATACCCCATATACCAGGCAGCCACTCAATAAACTTAGAATTCTTCTCAACCGAAAAATTCTTCAGTCCGCAAAATGAGTATGAGCTGATTAGAAAATGGGAGGAGAGAGTTAGGGAGGTACTGAAAAGAGTACCAAGTATAAGGAACCAGGTACCAAGTATACCAGAATTCAACTACTAGTTGGTATAGAGGTTTAATTCCCGGCGCTGGTGCGCGGCGGGAGGTTTAGAAGTTTAGAGATGAGTGCAAGGGCAGGAATCCAGACCCATGCCTCATTCCTAAACTTCTACCCCTCTTGACCTCTTTACCTTTTAAACACCCGATATGAATAAGCCTCCATTTCAACTTGTTCACCCAGATCCACCGGCTCTTGAGAATAACCGTCAAGCCAAGAACTATTTGCTACCGTCCCTGGAAGTGAATAATTGACAGCATTGCTCCTAACATTTACAAGTACCAGAATCTCTTCTTCAGATGTAGATTTGGTGAAGGCCACAATATCCGAATGGGGTCCTAAAGCTTGCAATTCTCCATTTCTTATGGCAGCACTCTGTTTTCTTAAGTCGATGACCGCTTTATACTCTTCCCATATTTGCGGGTTGATAGACCAATCTATTACATAATCAGTGGGGTAGAAGAAAGGGATATTTTCAGGTGTTCCTACCTCCTGTCCATTATATAACATGGGCACTCCGCCCAAGTATGACGTGATCACAAAAGCAGCCATGGCTCCTTCCTGGCTATTAAAGATATGCTGTGGCACATCATCGTAAATGTTATCATCATGGTTGGTCGTGAAACGCAGAAAATGAGAATCAGCCGGTACATTGCTATAATCTTCCTCCTGCGCTGAAAAAAGTCTATCTACCGGATCCCCTTTTTCAAAAACCTCTTTCAAATTATGGTAAAAATTCCAGCCGAAAATCATATCAAAGTCAGCAGCAAACAACCCTTTATTGCCACCTTCCGCAAACATGATGATATCACGGTCGGGTAAATTTCTTAATTGAGCAATAGCATCAGTCCAAAAGTCAATCGGAACACCATCAGCATGATCACAACGATACCCATCTACATTCGCCTCCAGCACCCAGTATTTCATTATTTCAATCATCTCCTTTCTCATAGCCGGATTATCGAAATTCAATTCAGCTACATCCTGCCAAGTGTTGGGAAACTGAACTACTCCCGCCTCATCCTGTACATACCAGGACCTATTAGTGCTGAGCCATTCATTATCCCACGCCGTGTGGTTGGCAACAAGGTCCAAAATGACGGCCATTCCCCTTGCATGAGCCTCCGAAACCAACTCCCTCAAATCCTCCAATGTGCCATACCTAGAATTGACCTCATAAAAATCCCTCACCGCATATGGGGATCCAATGCCTTTTTCCTCCCCTATCGGATGAATAGGCATCAGCCAAATCACATTCACCCCTAAATCTGCAATCTCATCTAACCTGTTCTGGACACCTTTAAAATTCCTATCCGGACTGAACACCAAAGGGTTGACCTCATACATAATGATTTCAGACGTCTCCGGAACTTGACCTAAAGGAGTTCCATATTGCTGCGCTCCCTCCTCGACAATATCATTTTCAAAAGGGTCATCATTTACATTGCAGGCACCTGTGATCAGGAAGATTATGGAAAGCAAATAGATTTTGAGAAGGTGAAAATTCATAGGTTCTTTAGGTTCAAATAATTTGTAGTAAAAATTATCATCTCAAGTTAGGGAAACTTTCTCAGTCATCCACCAACTAATAAGTAGATGCCTTTTAAAAACACTCAAAATGAAATGGCCTCAAACACATTCTACTCTTCTTCCCTTTCAGAATTCCATACCCCTCCTAGAAAATAAAGCATTAGTACTTTGGAATACCTGAGGTTCCATGGGGTTACCAATATTGCTGGGATTAAGATTACTACATAGTAAACCCAAAGTTCGGGATCATTGAAAAGATAATAAGCGATAAAGCCAAATACAATGAAAACTGCGACACCCACAGCATAAGTAAAAAAGAGTGAAACCTGGTAGAAACCCGGTTCAGGCATGAATTTGAAACCGCAGACTTCACATTCTTCTTTAAGCTCATTGAAATTCCAAAGGTCGGTGGCAGCAGTTTTGAACATGTTACCTTTTGTACAAACAGGACATTTACACGCCACCATAGCCTGTAGCATGGACATATTCTTCTGGGGATCTATTTGGTTTCTCTTCATAACAACCTGGTTGGCACAAATTTCATAAAATAAAAATTAATTCTAATGCCAATTGGAGCAACCCTAATGAAATCATTAAAGTATTCACCTTATAATTCGAAACATATTGATTAATATCGTGTACCAAATTATGATAAACGTATATAAGTTTAATGACACCTAAAATAACCCCTATATTACTTAATAAGTTTAAAATAACAGATGCGAATATGTTTGTGGAGTTTTTGGCGGCCTGTGAGCAACACCTTTTTGAGGCATTGATTCAATATGACAACCCATACTTCTTAGATAAATTCTTCGATCTCGTTATAAAAGAACATTCTGCCAACTCTATCAAGCTCTTGGATCAAAATCAATATTTCATATTTTATTATTTGGACTCCCTATATTATCTCAAATATAATGACAATGGTACGGTCAAGCTAAACAGATTTGAGGATCGCTATGATTATGAAGAAAGGGATGTATTGCAAGTGTTGGAAATCATACCTGAAAATATGGACCTTACAACATTGGATGACGAAACCCTTAAGGGTAGTTATAAAACATATAGGGACTTGGTAGTTGAAAGGGTTTTGTGAAAATCCCACTTATCCCTTTATATTTGTTACTATACCATATACACTGAATGTTTGATAGCCCCGATTATCCCCAACCACTTGAAGAAAGCACGTTTGAAAAATGGCTGGAACAAGGACGTACCAGTCTGATGCCCTATGCATACCTATTGATCATCTGGGATGAATTGGAGGAAGAATATTCTCCGGTATATGTGGAAAAAAGAGAAAACCTTTCCGACTATCGTAAATACGGAACTACCCCAGAGAGGCAATCCTTAATTGCAGCCTATGATTTGTATTCTGAATCCAGAGTGGGGTAATAGCATGTAGAGAGTTAATTCCCGGCGCTAATGCGCGACGGGAGGGTTAGAGCCTGCCTGACTATAAAAGCCTCAGCGTTGGGTTCCAATTGACCAGGTATTACCTACAAAGTCTTTAAAAGTTGCACGTCGGTCAGGATCACCTTCACTTTCTTTTGGTTGTTCAACAATCTCACAACCTGCCTTGATAGCCTTCTCAAATGTTTGGTCAACATTGGGGACATAAACATGCAAAATCATGGGTGACGGAGGATACTTATCAGTCGAGTCACTGATCATTATTATCGAATCATCAATTTGTATTTCTGCATGCATTATCTTTCCGTCGGGCATATCATACCGTCTTAGCTCCTCCACGCTAAAAATTTGTTTCATCAAATCAATAAACTTCTGAGCACCATTTACTATGAAATAGGGTGAAAGTGAACTGTAACCTTTAGGTTTAAAATCTTTTTCCATTTTAATTTAGTTTTTTATCTCCCATTTTTGATTCTTTTATGGGTATTAAAAACTTCAGTTCTGTATCAGATTAATTCGAACTTTTTTCCGAATATTTGATTAATTGCTAAGGTATTTATTTGGTAGGTTGGATGGAAAATATATGATTCCGTAAGTCTCCTTTAACAGTATTGAAACGACCTCATACACTTGTTCCTCTGTCCTTTGAAATTGGCGGAGAAGTCCCATCATGGCATAGCTCATCGGGTTTACTGCAGGAATGAATGTCTCCCATTCATATCCTTTACCCCACACAAGTCCTTTTATGGTCAATGTCAAGTCAGCTTTCTGAGAAATGAGAAAATTCATTACATCAACACACTTATTAGCATCTTGATTTACGGTATGAAAAATTGGCGTTTGTCCTCCGAAGCCATGGGAGTCATGTCCAGCTTTTTCATTGATATCCGCACCGTGTTTCACTAAAACCTCAGCACAGTCCAAATGATTATATTCCGCACAAATATGTAATAAAGAAACCTCGTAAAGGGGAGTAAATGTGCAGTCAAATGAATATTTCTTTAGTAAAACATCCCTATTTGAAATTAATTGATTATTAAGCTCATATGAATCATCTAGCAAAACTGATAATAATACTTTATCCTCAAACTCTACCCCATAGTCCACAAAAGCTTTAATGCAATCCTTAAATAATTTTCCACGGGTTTACATATTTATTAGACTATAAATAAGTGGATTGCCATTTACCAACTGGTTCGGGCTTATCCCGTTTTCAAAACACTCCCGTATTTCTTCTGGGGAATGCAGTTCGAATGCCGTGAGGATTTTCTCCAAATAATCCATAGAAAAAATAATCTATTTATTTCACTTAATGCAAGATGTTTGTGAAATACAATTTACAAATAAACTTCCCAATAAACATTTCTGTTTAGACATTTTATATATGATATCTGATTTTGGGATATCCCAAGTCAATTTTCCACGCCAATGACCAAATTTTGCGGCAGAATGAAAGTTAGGAATAGGCATTTTTAATAGGTTTTTCAGTATATTATATATATATTTGAAATTAAATATTATATAAATTTCGAATATAGGTCCCGCTTCTAGTTGTATATAAACAACCTTATCCCGGCGATACACGACCTTGCGTTGGATTTCCCAGTTGGGCTTTAGAGCCCTTTCTTAACGCATCCCCCTTATCATAAGGATTGATTCCATCCTCCACTACCATGGGCAGGAGTAGAAATTATATGATCTTGTCAAATTTAATCTTTTATTAAACATCAATATTTATGAGAATTGGAATAATTGGAGCAGGCCCGAGTGGTTTAGCACAATTAAGAGCATTTGAATCAGCAGCAAAAAAAGGCGCTGAAATCCCTGAAGTTGAATGTTTTGAAAAACAAAGTGATTGGGGTGGTCTATGGAACTACACCTGGAGAACGGGTTTAGGCCAGTACGGTGAACCCATTCACGGCAGTATGTACAAGTATCTTTGGTCAAATGGACCAAAGGAATGCTTAGAGTTTGCTGATTACTCATTTGATGAGCACTTTGGTAAACCTATCTCCTCTTACCCTCCCCGGCCGGTTTTATTTGACTATATCCAAGGAAGAGTCAAAAAAGCAGATATCCGAAAGTATATCAAATTCAATACTGCTGCCCGTTGGGTCAGTTTTGATGAAGAAAAAAAGGAGTTTACCCTCGTACTGGATGACCTGGAAAATAACAGAACTTATTCTAAGACGTTTGATCACCTAATCATAGCCACGGGTCACTTCTCTACTCCAAACATGCCTCATTTTAAGGGTATAGAAAATTTTCCTGGCACCGTGATGCATGCTCATGATTTTAGAGGTGCGGATCAGTTTAAGGGTAAAAAACTTCTAATGATCGGAAGCAGCTATTCTGCAGAGGACATTGGAGTGCAGTGTTACAAGCACGGGGCCGAATCGGTTACCTTAAGCTACAGATCCAACCCAATTGGTGTGGAATGGCCTGAAGGCATTAAAGAGGTTCCTTTGTTGACTCATTTTGATAAGAAAACGGCTTATTTCAGTGACGGCTCCCAACAAGAGGTTGATGCGGTAATCATGTGTACCGGGTACCAGCATAAATTCCCTTTCCTTCCAAGTGAAATGAGGTTGAAAACAAACAACTGCCTATATCCTGACGGGCTGTATAAAGGAGTAGTTTTTGACAATCTACCACAACTTTTCTACTTAGGGATGCAGGACCAATACTATACTTTCAACATGTTTGATGCGCAAGCTTGGTATGTCCGGGATATCATCATGGGCAAGATACAGATACCTACTCAAGAAGAAAGGCAGACAGATATTGCCAAATGGATGGCGGGTGAAGCTGCCACCGTTACGCATGAAGATCATGTTGATTTCCAGACCGATTACGTAAGGGAACTGATTGATAACACAGATTATCCTTCGTTTGATCTGGATAGTGTCGCCGAGCTATTCAAGATTTGGCTCAAGCAAAAGGAGGAAAACATCCTTACATATAGGGACCAAGTGTATAAATCAGTAATGACAAATACCTTGGCAGTGAAGCACCATACTTCATGGATGGAAGAAATGAACGATAGTTTGGATAAATTCCTCAACTACAAGCCTGAAGCTAAAGAGGTTTAAATATTTTAAAGCCACCGAGGTAATCGGTGGCTTTTTTTTATGCCTTCCGAAGCAATCAGAGAAGTTAAGAGTAGAGGATAGTCCTTCTTTTCAAATTAGAAATATCTTATTTTTGTTTGTATAACCTTAACCTATTATAATTATGAATACCACTCCCGAGCACGATAGCCGAATGGCGAATATGACATTCGCCTCAGTATATCCGCATTATGTCACCAAAGTGGAGAAGAAAGGCAGGACCAAGGAGGAGCTTCATCAGGTTATTGAATGGCTGACAGGTTTTGATGAAAAAAGACAGCAGGAACTCATTGAAGAGAAAGCTACCTTTGAGACTTTCTTTAAGCAAGCTAACCTTCACACCAATGCCCATCTTATCACAGGAATGATCTGTGGCTACCGCATAGAAGACATCCAAACTCCCTTAACCCAACAAGTGCGGTACTTAGACAAGCTGGTGGATGAACTGGCTAAGGGAAAAAAGATTGAGAAGATATTACGGTAATCGCATTCCTAAATCGCTACCCTAGAAAAAAGGGGGCAGCAACACCACTTAGTACATAGTACTTAGTACAACTACTTAGTCGTCTTCAAATCCATCGCCGTAAACACCCTATCCACCGGCTCCCAAAGCTCCAATTTGTTTCCCTCATCATCCATAATATGGACAAATTTTCCATAGTCATAGGTTTCAATCTCGTCGATAACAGTCACACCATCTGCTTTCAGTTTTTTGACCAACCCTTCAATATTTTGAACACGGTAGTTGACCATAAATTCTTTTTGGGATGGTGAGAAGTATTCACTGCCTTTTTGAAAAGGACTCCATTGAAGGTAATTTATTTCCTCCGGTCGGTTGGCGTTCCTATATTCAAAACTGGACCCCCATTGGTTCACTTCAAGTCCCAAGTGCTTGGAATACCAATCTTTAGTTTTGTCAGGATTTTCGGAAAAAAAGAAAATCCCACCAATTCCCGTCACCTTAGGGGTATTGTCATCGATAGATTGAGAACCGGCTTCTTGATTAGTTTTGTCAGTCATGTTTAAGATAGTTTTGAAAAATAGAATTAACCTGCATTCTCATATGAAGCTTTGATCCAGCTGATCACTTGCCCGTCAATGTCCTCGATTCCACTGAGGCTTATTTTGTGGGTGCACATGGAGTTGGGTTTTTCAGCTTCCAATTTTCCAGAAGGCTCCACACCTTTTAAGTTGACCCCGATCTCAAACCTTGTTTTTGTGGCCGGTTTCAAGGTGGCAAATTGCTTTGTGCGCTTTAGACTCATGTAAGCCTTTTTAGGGGAAATCTCGATGTCAGCCCCGAATGATTGAACTTCCTTCATTAGCCTTTCATAGAGAGGTAAAAAATGTTCTTTCCCCTGATATTGAGAGGTAAACAAATCGTCTGTACTTTGGGGGCCTGTTTCTGTTTCTTTAGCTTTTTGGGCTACCAGATTAGCAAAGCCATGGGTAAAGTCATGTTGTTCCTTAAGAAACTTGATTTTTTCTCCGTGCTTAGGCAAATCCTCCTTGTTCACAATCTCAACCCATTCTTCCAAAGTTTTACCTGTATTATTATACAGGTTATCAATCATTGTTTGTGTGGCTTTATCCATTGTTATTCTTTGTTCCGTATTTGTTTTGTAAAAATCCGATGGTTGAGTTCATGAGTTTATTGAGAACCTCCAAGTTGATGTCCTCCAATTTTTTAACATAAATGCAGGCCTTACCCATTTTGAAATTCCCCAGCTCCTGAAGCAGATCCTCTTGGCCGGCACATCCTGTGTATACATAAAGAGAAATGGCTGACTTTCTAGGAGAAAAACCAATCAACGGCCAATCCCCTTCTTGTTTGCTCCTTTCAGATTTGTAATGGTACACCCCAAACCCGATGATGGACTCTCCCCACATTTTGGGTTCATGCCCAGAGCAATCTTGCATGATTTGAAGAAGTTCAAAACTGTCCTTTTTCTTCTGCTCTGTATTAGCAAAGGAGTTTATAAAATCATGAACATCTTCGTCTGATTGTTTTGTCTTAATTTCAGCCATAAAAAATCGTGTGTTTCAATAAAGATAAGAAAAATTTATCAGAGCTTCCACGCCTAACCTACTCTACATCTTTACATTTTATCTGGCCCCTCCGCCACCTGCAGACACACCTCCGCCGCCACCAAATGACGCACCGCCCCCTACTCCACCGCCGGAACTCATTGGAGATATTGCTAGGTTGCCGACCATATTGCTGATGTTTTTTGAAGTGGGGGTTGAACCGTTATTAAACAAAACTACATACCAAAACAGGTAGTGCGAATAATTCCCTGCAGGCACTTCGGTCAGCAGCTTGTCAATATTGCTTTTGGTAAGGCCTAACACGGTACCATATATCAGGTGTTCATTCAACAAGTCGTAATCCACATTCTCAGTACTTTTTCGCTTCAAGGCTGTTTTTAGATATTTACGGTAATTAATCCAGCGGTAGTATTCCTTTTGATAATTTGGTTGGCGCTTCCTGATTTGAATACTTAGCGTAATCAAAATTACAAGCAGAGGTAAGAGAATCAAGGACCATTCTTTCAGGAAAACAAGCCCCATTACAAATGTGACAAACATGAAAATGGAAAGTCCAATCAGCCAATACATACCGCTAATACTTTTCCTGTTCCATATACTCAACTTTTTACCTTCCTCGCCTACTTCCTTGTTGAATTTGGCAAGCACCGAGGTCCAATTATGCTTGGCCTGCTGCATTTCATGAAAACTCACCTCATCCTTACCTTTAGAAATCTTCTGAAAAATATGTTCTATTATCATTCGTTCAAACTGAAATAGACTCCCTTCCAGCTCATTATACTTATCTCTGTTCAACAACCAATAAAGATTTTTCTTACTGTTTTTACCATCCTGATTTCGGTCTTCCAATGTAAGAATTTCCTTATAGGCAAGCTGATAAAGTACAGCTGTAAGCTCCTTTCCAATTAAGTAGCCATAAATCAAGTAATTAACCAAGGCCGGATGGAGTGATGAAGGCGGTCGGGTTTCTAAAGAATGGCTACGTTCTACCCTGGGATGATCTGGCCTGAATTTTCTATAGATGAAAAGTGCAAGTCCAAACCCAATCAAGAAAATAGTCATGGCTATGTAGGGACCCTTAGCATAAACGTTATCGTAAAAGGCTTTCCGCTCTTGGGCGGCTAGTCTTTTGGCATTTGCTTCCTCTGCCCAGATTCTTTCCTCCTCCATAATCTGTTCAGCTACAAAGCCCTGCAATTGGGGACTTTCCTTAAACCAACTCTCAGGATAGAGTACGCGGGCCTCCAAAAATTGCTTTTTGGACAGATGACTACTCTTAAGTTGGATGGTGCTTCCTTCTTGAATTTCTGAAAAAGCTTGGGCAGGACCGTGCAACCAATACAAAACTTCTCCTTGCTCATTGCCTTTGCCAGCAAATTGGATAGCTATGGTTATATCCTCCTGGGGAACCTCCCATTGTCGGTCTATAAATTTGTAGTAAAGCACTGCGACATCCTCATGTCTGTTGACCAACCCATTTACTGTATAAGTGACAGTGAATTCCCTAACTTCATCCTTGGCTTCAAAGGCCCAACCAAGCTCTTGATGGTTGTTCTTATCAAGCAGGACAGCATATCCTTTTTCTTCCTCTCCCGAAAATGGGAAATCCCTGTTTCCCTCCATAACCTGCATGTCGCTGAAGGTGACTTCGTCCTGATTGGGGAAATTCCGAAATGCGTAGGAGAAACTTCCTTTGAAATTATAAGCGCGTGTTTCCCTGACTTGCATATCCCCATTTGGGTAAACAACTGCCTCAATCCTTACCTTGTTGATTTTATAACTCTTTTTGGCCTGCACATCTAGAACTGATGACCAGAGCAACATTAATCCTATAAAAATTATTTTCCGGACCATATCGTTTCGAAATACTATTTGTCTAAGAATAAAGATATACAAAATGAAATAAAAATATATATGATTATCCGCAATGATGCCAGTAGTCATTAATTCCTTGTTTTAAGCGACGGAAGACCGATGACCGAAGTGCCCATGAATCTTGCCTTCAGCCATCTTTTTATTAGTTGATAGTTTTTACTGGCAGTAAAGCGGATATACATAAAAATATATGTTTTAAAAGGTGTTTGGGTACAAAGTACAAGATACCATGTACCAGGTACACGTAGGACCTCCCTTGCATTTAGCACTTTTAATCAAACTTCTAGTTCCTAGATAAACGTGGAAGTAAAACTGAAAAAGGCCCGAAACCGGGCCTTTAAACATTAAAAAAGTATGAATCAAAACTAACATTACATATCCAGGGATTTGTCCCTTTTCTTTATAATGACTCCTAAAATCAAGGCAAAAAAGGCCGAGCCAATGATTAGAAACCCAAAACTTTTCACAACTCCTACTATTTTGTAATTGTCATAAAACCCATTTCGCATCTCATCGATTTGATCTGCACTCAGAGCGTCTGCTGCTCCAAATCTGTCCATGATGGCAAGTGTATTTTCAAGCTGCACATCTCCAAGTGTAACCGGAAGATTAGGATCCACCACATTGAAGAGCAAAATACTTCCAATTGAGGCTATGAGAGCACTTACCACTAATGCGAAAAAGGAAAATTGAAACGCCTTGCCAAAGCTCATAAAGCCTCCAATTTCCTTTCTGTATTCGATCCCGAAATAGATGACCACAGCTAGCATTATAGCAAAGCTTCCAAAACCCAGCCAGCCTGAGGCAAGCAAGGTGAAGTCTATGAAATAAACCAAGAAGGTGATGGCCGTACTTATTAGACCCAAGATTAATCCAGCCCTAATTGCAGCCTGGTAAAGTGTGGAGGTTTCCTCCGATTGATGTATTGTATTTACATGTTCCATTGATCAAAAGTTTTTAACAGATATAAAAAAATAAAACTTTCATATATTATGCAAGCATAAAGTAAATTTTTATTTCTCTCTCATCTAAACTCAAATGATAATTCGTGATTATCTTTCTCATCAATTTTCCTTAACTTGATTTCCTTATCATTTCCCACCTACCTATAATGAAAAATCAAGACATCATCACATTGGCAGAATCCCACGGTCTAGGGCTGAGGAACGACATCACTTTTAATGAAATGGGGATTGACTTTAAAGTGGCGTTTGCCAAAGATTTGGAGGGGAAGCCCTGGGTTTTGAGAATTCCGAGAAGAGAGGGACTGGGGGAGCAGATTGTTCAAGAAAGCAAGATTCTTGACTTGGCAAAAAAGCATCTCTCGATAGCCGTCCCCGAATGGATTATCGCCAGCCCCGAACTTATCGCTTATCCATTACTGGTGGATATGCCAATGTTGACTTATGATGCGCAAACCTACGAGGTGACCTGGCATGTGGATCAAAACAGTCCAAATATAATCCCCTCACTTGCTAGAACCTTAGTAGACCTTCACAATACTCCAATGGAGGAAGCGAAAACCCAAGATATCAAACACCTATCTCCTGAAATGCAGCGGCAAGAAATATTGGACCGATTGGAAGCGGTGAAACGGGAATTGGGGATGAAGACCAGCCTGGAAAAAAGCTGGCGAGCATGGCTGGACGATGACAAGTTATGGCCGGATTATTCAGTTTTTGTACACGGTGACCTTTATGCTGGGCATATTCTGACAAAAAAAGACGGCACGGTAAGTGGGTTTATAGACTGGTCAGAAGGACAATTTAGCGACCCCTCCATGGATTTCTCAGGTCATGCCAACGTCTTTGGGGAAGATAGTCTGAAAAGCCTTATTTCGGAATATGAGAAAATGGGAGGCAGAGTTTGGGACCACATGTACGCACAAGCCATAGAAAGAAACACTGCCTCTCCATTAAATTATGGATATTTTGCTATCACCACAAAGATCGACGAGCACCTCCAAGCTGCTAAACAACAGTTAGTTTAACATTAGGAATTCACACTTTGAAAAATACAATGGTTTCTAAATTCTTTACCGAATAGGCGGGAATGTATTACTTATATGGCCGACATCATGCCTACATCCTGCTAGTATCCTGCGGATATCCTGCTGAGATTCTTTACTGATTGGTTGATCATTACACCAACTCACTTCGGGTAGTAATAATGAAAACCTGCCAGGTTCAAAAAAACCTGGCAGGTTACAATGAAATTTTATCTGGAACTACTTCACATAGCCCAACGTCTTCAGCATCGAATCGCTGGTCTGCTCTTCGGCGAAGAGTTCGTGGGTGATGTTGTTGTTTTCATCCCTTTGGATGAGGACATGCTTAGGAGCCGGGATAAGGCAATGCTGAATACCACCGTAGCCGCCAAGAGATTCTTGGTAGGCACCAGTATGGAAAAAGCCGATGTACTGTTTTCTACCTTTCTCGATCTTAGGTAAGTAAATATTGAACTGGTGCGCTTCTGAATTATAATAATCCATGCTGTCACAGGTCAACCCTCCCAAAGAAATGTTGTGGTATTCTTCTTCCCAGTTATTCACAGCAAGCATGATATACTTCTGATCTAATCCCCAACTGTCAGGCAATTGGGTAATGAAGGATCCGTCAATCATATACCAGAGCTCTTTATCGTTCTGCAGTTTTTCATCCAAAATTGAATAAAGGACTGCTCCGCTCTCTCCTACCGTATAGCTACCAAACTCGGTAAAGATATTGGGTTCTACAGTGTTGTTTTTGGCGCACATCCACTTGATATTTTTGACGATCTGATCTGCCATATACTGGTAATCGTAATCGAAAAATACATTGGTTTTTATTGGAAATCCACCTCCGATGTCCATGGTATCCAACTCTGGAGCCACTTTTCTAAGGTCCACATATTTCTGGATAAATCTCGTCAATTCTGACCAGTAGTAGGCGGTATCCTTTATGCCTGAATTGATGAAAAAATGCAGCATCTTGAGGCTGACATTTGGGTTGTCTTTGATCTTTTCCTCATAGAGTTTTATGATATCTCTATAGCGAACTCCCAATCTAGAGGTATAAAAACCAAATTTTGGCTCCTCATCTGATGCAATTCTAATACCTACTTTGAAAGGCACCTTGACATGCTCCAGATAATAGTCAATCTCCGTCAAGTTATCCAAAACAGGAATACAGTTTACAAATCCATCATTTAATAAACCGGTGATGAGTTCCCTATAAAGCTCCCTTTTGAAGCCATTGCAGACGATGTAGGTTTCTTTTGAGATCTTACCTCCTTCGAAAAGGTTGCGGATGATAGGTATGTCAAATGATGAAGAGGTCTCAATATGGATATCATTTTTAAGCGCCTCATCCATTACAAAACTAAAATGGGAAGATTTGGTACAGTAACAATATGTGTATGACCCCTGGTAATCATGGGCCTTGATAGCATTGTTAAAAATCGTCTTGGCGTTCTGTATGTTGTCGCTGATCTTTGGCAGGTAGGTAAGCTTGAGAGGCGTTCCATATTCCTCGATGATGTCCATCAGATTTACACCATTGAAGAAAAGTTTGTTGTCTTCCACCTGGAATTCTTTGGTAGGAAAGTCAAATGTCTGTTGGATGAGGTCTTTGTATTTGTTCATTATCAGTGTTTATGGTTTGAAAGTTGGAATGGGATTGAAAGCCTTTAGGCCCACAAATACCATACAGGAATTACCTAACCTGCCGCCAACTGAGGTAATCCAGCCAATCGGGGCGCAAAATAAATAAAAAACTAGGCAGCTCGGTCAAGATTAAGATAAAATAATTTATGCATCCAGATTTAAAGTTCCAACACCTTTGTGGGTTGGAAACACTTATGTTCCCCCTTTGCCACATAGCCGAGTTGGTTAGTTAGCATGAGGGTATCCCCAATATGAAAGTCCTCGGTATTGGTATGATGATGCCCATAGATCCAGTAGTCAGGACCATGAGTTTCAATCCAGGGAAATAGCTCCACGCCAAACCCTTCGTTAAGAATATTTGATTTATACTTTTCGGGATAATTAAGAAAGGTCGGCACATGATGGGTTACCATGATAATTTTACCAATGAACCCGTCGGGGACTTCTTTTTTGATAAAACCTATAGCCTCATAATGCAGTTGGTTGAAATCCTCCACGCGGAATGTTTTCCCATTATTTTTAATGTTATGAAAATCAGTAAGACCTTGATGGAGGAAGAAGGCGTTTTGAGGTTTGATTTCTGTCCACATTGTGGAAAAAACTAGCTTTACCTCTCCTTTTCCGACCGACCTGTTGTTGATCCGGTGCACATTAGGGCGAATCTGTTCGTGGATTTGACCGCTTCTCTGAAAGATATCGGAATGATAGTACTCGTGATTTCCAGGTAGCCAATAAACCTGCTCGAAATGGTCAGCTAGGTAATCGAAAAAATCATTGTACCTATCCATTATGCGGAAAGGCACCAGGTCCCCAGCGATGACCAGGTATTCAGCCAAGGGCTTGATAGGATTTTGTTTTAGATACTCCTTATTTTCCGGAAACTCCAAATGTAGATCAGACAAATATTGGATCCGCATAGTTTACTAGCAGTTTTTTAGGTTACGAATTGGCCATTTCGTCATAATAACCCATAACTGGAAAAGATGGTTCTGTATAAAAATGTCAATTTTATTCCGGTGACGAAGAATCAATTCCGCTATGCTATTCCTAACTATTTTAGCTAATTTTGCACTTACTTTCCATGTGAAAGAACAAGATTTGAATAAAACCAATTTATATGCGTAACATTAAACTAGTTGAGGTGAGATCAGAGATCGCTGCAGGCACCAGGGGAGCAAGCCTTGGTATAGATGCATTGAAAATCGCAAGCCTTGACAAGCACTCCAACTTTTTCACCAAGTTTGACCCAATCAACGTCCCAGACGCCAATAATTACCTGTGGAAAAACAATAAATTTCCCCACGCCAAGTACATTGATGGAGTATATGAGGTATTGAACAACGTATATAATACCATCAAGCCTCTGAGGGATGAAAAGAAATTCCCCATTGTCTTGGCCGGAGATCATTCCACCGCCGCCGGGACCATCATGGCTATAAAGGCAGCTGATCCTTCGAAGCGTCTTGGAGTGATCTGGATCGATGCCCACGCGGATATGCATACACCATACACTACCCCATCAGGCAACATGCACGGCATGCCACTGGCCATGTGTATGGGCCTTGACAACCTTGATTGTAAAGTCAACGATCCTTCTGAAGAAACCATCCTCTACTGGGAGAAAATAAAAAGCATCGGAGGAACTGAGCCAAAAATTGCCCCTGAGGATATTGTCTTCATATCCGTGCGAGACACAGAGGAACCGGAAAACTACCTCATCAAAAAGCATAACGTACTGAATATAAAGACTGATGAGGTAAAAAGAATTGGAATAAAAGAAACAGCGAAAAAGGCTCTTGAGCGTTTGAAGGACTGTGAACAAATTTACATTTCCTTTGATGTGGATTCCATGGACAGCTCAATTTCTGTAGGCACTGGCACCCCGGTACCCAATGGCATTAATGTTGAGGAGGCCATTTCCCTAAACGTGGAGCTAATCAAGGACAAAAGGGTTTGTTGCTGGGAAATCGTGGAAGTCAACCCTACCCTTGACACAGAAAACCTCATGGCCGAAAATGCTTTTGAAGTGCTAGAGGCCACAACCAGATCATTAGAAAAGAATTTTTAATTTTTATAGCTATAACCCCGCATTTAGCGGAATTAAACACCATGACAATTCAAGAACAGATTTTACAAGACATTTCCGCTGCCTTCAGCGCATTGTTTGACCACCAAGTTGAGCCATCTTCTATTTCCCTGCAGCCTACCAGGAAGGAATTTGAAGGCACATATACCTTTGTGATGTTTCCCTTCTTAAAGGTCACCAAATCCAACCCGGAGCAGAGTGGCACATTGGTAGGGCAATACCTCAAGGACAATAGTGCTGCAGTAAAGGACTTCAATGTGGTAAAAGGATTCTTGAACCTAGTGGTGGAAGAAAATCTGTGGGTGGATGTATTTCAGAAGCTATATTCTAAGGAAAATGTAGCCCAACTTCCTTCCAACGGCCAAAAGGTCATGGTGGAATACAGCAGTCCAAACACCAACAAGCCACTACATTTAGGCCATTTGAGAAACAACTTCCTAGGTTTCTCCATCTCTGAAATCCTTGCAGCTAACGGTTACGAAGTGATCAAAGCCAACTTGGTGAATGACCGTGGTATCCACATTTGTAAGTCAATGGTCGCCTATAAGCATCTGGCCAACGGTGAAACACCAGAATCTGCAGGATTGAAAGGTGATCACTTAGCAGGGAAATATTATGTAGCCTTTGATCGGGAATATAAGAGGCAGGTAGGTGAACTTAAGGAAAGTGGCCAATCTGAGGAAATGGCTAAAAGTATGGCTCCTTGGATGATGGAAGCTCAAGAAATGCTCCGCAAATGGGAAGCTGGAGACAAAGATACTGTGGACCTGTGGAACCAGATGAATCAGTGGGTTTATCAAGGATTCAACGACACGTACAAGCGCATGGGCGTACTTTTCGACAAATTCTACTATGAGTCGGATACCTATCTTTTAGGCAAGGATATCGTTGAGGAAGGCTTAGAAAAAAACATATTTTATAAAAAAGAAAACGGAAGCGTATGGGTTGACCTTTCTGAGGAGGGTCTGGATGAAAAGCTTGTACTCAGAGGTGATGGCACCTCCGTATATATCACCCAGGATATGGGCACGGCAGACTTGAAGTATAAAGATTTCATCTTGGACAAGTCTGTTTATGTAGTGGGCAATGAGCAGGATTACCATTTTGATGTCCTATTCAAAATCATGCGTAAACTTGGAAGACCTTACGGCGATGGCCTGTACCACCTTTCTTATGGAATGGTAGATTTGCCTACTGGAAAGATGAAGTCCAGGGAAGGAACCGTGGTGGATGCCGATGACCTGATGCAGGAAATGATCGACACCGCCGAAGGCCACACCAAAGAACTGGGCAAGATTGATGGATTCTCAGAGGAGCAAGCAAAAGAGCTTTATGAAATCTTGGGCATGGGGGCATTAAAGTACTTCCTGTTGAAAGTGGATCCTAAGAAGCGGATGCTTTTCAACCCCCAGGAATCTATTGAATTCCAAGGCAATACCGGTCCATTTATCCAATATAGCCATGCGAGAATTTCTGCAATTTTAAGAAAGGCCGACCAGATTGGAGTAGACTATAAAACTGCAGACTTTTCCCAACTGGAAAAGATTGAGCCTTCTGAGCAAGATTTGATCATCGTGCTCAATGATTTCGAGAAGAAGATCCGTCAGGCTGGAGAAGACCTGGCTCCTTCCATCATAGCTCAATACATGTTTGATTTGGCTAAGGAATACAACCGTTTCTATGCGGAATTACCTATATTTAATGAAGGAGACGCGTTAGTGCAGTCATTCAGGGTTGCACTTTCCGACCAGGTTGCCAAAACACTTAAAGCTGGAATGAAGTTGTTGGGTGTGAGAGTACCGGATCGAATGTAAATTATTGTACTAAGCGTCATGTATGGGTCTACTTGGTACTTGGTACTTGGTACTTTGTACCATAAAATATTGATATGAACAAGTTAATTATATTATTCGCCTTGCTAGCTTTTGGGTGCCAGGGGAATACCTCTACCACAGAGGAAACTGTGGAAGCTTCAGTGGTCAGTTTAGATGACATGATTATGGCAAAAGAATTTCATGATTTTAAATTGAATGACATCGATGGCAAGGAAGTAAGCTTTGCTGATTTCAAAGGAAAAAAAGTTTTGCTGGTGAATGTGGCCTCCAAATGTGGTTACACCCCCCAATACGCTAAACTGCAGGAACTTCATGAAAAACATGGTGATGATTTGATGGTTCTAGGTTTCCCAGCCAACAATTTCGGTGGACAGGAACCAGGCACCGAGGATGATATCAAAGCATTTTGTTCTGAAAATTATGGTGTGACTTTCCCTATGTTTGAAAAGATCTCAGTTAAGGGAGTTGACAAGCATCCCCTGTATAGATGGCTTTCCGACAAGGATATGAACGGCTGGAACGACAAAGAGCCATCGTGGAATTTCTGCAAATATCTTGTGGATGAAAATGGTGAGTTGATTGAGTTCTTCCCTAGTTCGGTTAGTCCGATGGATAAGGAAATAACAAAGCACATAGAAGCTTAATAAAAAAACCTGGCAGGTCTCGTAAAAATTAATAGACCTGGCAGGTTTGAATAAAAATAAAAGAAACCTGGCAGGTCTCGGTTATTCCATAATCCTGGCAGGTTTAAGTCCCTATTAACCGTGGAAATAAAATTAACCAGCAAACGGGAAGCCTGGCTACATGCCTTGCGGCTGAGAACATTGCCTCTTGCTTTATCCAGTATTCTGATGGCCAGCTTTATGGCCTATTTTTATGGTACATATAGATGGGAGGTATTTATCCTAGCCGCCCTCACCACTACCTTACTCCAAATATTATCCAATTTAGCCAATGATTATGGGGACTCTGTACATGGGGCTGACAGTGCTGATCGTGAAGGGCCGATAAGGGCTGTCCAATCAGGAATCATCCCTTTGGCAGAAATGAAGGTCGCCATGTACATTTTCGCAGGGCTTTCATTTCTAAGTGGGTTACTTTTATTATATGTGTCGCTTGCCAGTTGGGTGATGTTTGCCGCCTTTGTGGGACTTGGTTTACTGGCCATCCTTGCGGCCATTACTTATACTTCCGGCTCAAACCCATATGGATATGTGGGCTTGGGAGATATTTCCGTTTTTCTATTTTTCGGTTTAACGGGGGTGCTGGGTACCTATTTTCTCCATGCATTGGACTTTCATGTCCCTACACTTTTGCCTGCCATTTCACTGGGACTTTTTAGTACGGCGGTGTTGAATATTAACAATATCAGAGACATTAAAAGTGACCAACAGGCTGGAAAAAGATCTATCCCAGTTAGAATTGGCCGTGAGGCTGCTATTCGGTACAATTGGGCCCTTATCCTTGGAGGCAATGCTTTCCTTATACTTTATGTGTTGTTAGAAAATGCTTGGGGAGGAATAGCCGCCCTGCTAGTTTTGCCTTTGATGTTAAAAGTTGGAAGGGGGGTAAATAGGGAAATCAGTTCGGACAAGCTTGATCCTTTTTTAAAAAAAATGGCGATTTCTACCTTACTTTGGGTTTTGGCATTTGGTGTAGGGGTAAATTTGGTAGAATTATTGTAAATTAAGGCTGTAACACTAAACACAACCAGATGAAAACGATTTTAGTACCCTACGATTTTTCTCAAGAGGCTATCAACGCTTTTGAATTTGCAAAAGATTTGGCTACCAAAGCCAAATGTAAGCTTAAATTGCTACATATAGTGGAGCTTCCCACCACTCAAAGTTTCAACACTATGGGTGAAATCAACATGGCAGATAATGAAATCAACAATGTTTTCATGATTGAGCTAGTGGAAAAACGAAAGAAGCAGATAGCCGAAATCGATACCTTATACCAAAATGCACCTTATGAGTTTTCTACCAGGTTGATGTTTGGCAATCCATATGCAGGTATCAGTAATGAGGTGACCGAAGTAAAAGCTGACTTGGTGATTATGGGCTCAAAGGGTTCCAGCGGCATTGAAGAACTTCTGATTGGTAGCAACACCGAAAAAGTGGTAAGGCACTCCAAATGTCCTGTGATTACAGTCAAAAACCCGATTAAAGCCGAGGAAATAAAAAAGATAGTATTTGCCAGCGACTTCAACGATGAGGAAGATTCCGATATCATAATAGAATTGAAAGACCTTCAAACTCTCTTGGGAGCTGAAATCTGTATGGTAAAAGTAAATACGCCAAGCCTGTTTGAAAACAGCAGAGACTCCAAAAGCAGGATTAAAAAGTTTGTTGAAAAATTGGGAATCTCCAATGTTCAAGTAGAAATTTACAACAGCAGTTCAGAAGAAGAGGGCATCATTGAGTATGCTGATGACATCAATGCTGACATGATTGCCATGGCCACCCATGGACGAACAGGCTTCATGCACCTAATCTCCGGCAGCATCGCCGAAGACGTGGTCAATCACGCCAAGAGACCAGTGTGGACGATGAGAAAAAGATAGGAAGTACTTCGTACGAAGAATTACGAGAACTTTGTTCCGGAAATATCGAATGATGAATGTCGAATGATGAATAATGAAGTGCCAGATGGGAAAGAAGAAAAAGAACGACTGGAAAGATAGAGGAGGAATGGTGTATAGCACCAATGAGGACTTTGAATTTGACCAAGATGATGACCAGGATCAAGAGACCCTCCCTCCCCAGCAGCAAATCCTCAAGGTCATGCTGGAAAAGAAATCCCGAGGAGGCAAGCAGGTAAGTTTGGTTACCGGGTTTGTAGGCTCTGATGATGCCCTGAAGGATCTGGGAAAAATGCTTAAGAACAAATGTGGCGTGGGAGGAAGCGTGAAAGACGGTGAAATCCTCATCCAAGGTGATCATAGGGACAAAATTCTCCAAGTCCTGCAAGCAGCCGGGTACAAGGCCAAAAAATCTGGAGGATAGGTTGGTTTATGGTTTATTTTTCCGCTGCGCGGAAAGTTTATGGTTTAGGAGACCGGAGACCGAAGACAGCCGAATAATTTAACGTCTTTTTCTTTTCCGAAAAAGACGTTTTTTTTTTTTAATGAATTACTAATAGGAATAAGGATATCCTCTCATATAATGATCCATCTTAGTATTAAGTAATAATGAAAAAAGCAACCTCTACCGAGATTGCCTTTTATAAAAAGAAAAGTTTACTAGAGTTAGTCTGTTCTTAAGTTAGCTGGCCAGAATCCTTCTGGAGCGGTAAGTGTTGTTGTTCCACCATCTCCCCAAGTGTTGGTCCAGTTGAAGGTCAAGTTTGTCCCATCATTGCTTACAAACACCATGTCGTATGCGTCGCCGTATTTATCCGTACCGGTAAAACTTAAGGATCCGCAAGAATCTGATAGTCTTACAGAACCGCCCGGAGGTGTATCTCCATAAGCGCAGGCAAATACCCCGAAGGAAACATCGGTAATGGAATATTGCCCTGGAATTCCTGCTACAGGCTCTATAGTCACCTCACCAGAAACAGATGGTGCACATCCTGCAGCTGCTGGCACAGCATTGGTTGTAGTGTAGGTGAAAGTCCCTCCCAATTCAGATGGACATACCACATTAACATTGTACTGGAATGGTGAATCATAGAAGAAGCCACCAGCCACATCTGAGCTTCTGTTGTTATTTGAGAATCTTCGACCTTGGTTATCTACTAGCACCAGTCTCATCTCAAAAACATCACCTCTGTTAACATCAGCAGCAGTCATGCCTAAAGCCGCAAGAACTTCAGCAGCAGGAATGGTGAAATTGGTTCTTAAGAATCGAGTACCTTCAGCTGGACCAAAGTCCGCCGGTGAGAGGGTTCTAACAACTGGATCCTCTTGTTCCAATGCAGGTCTATATTCCAATCCCACACCAGGAATAAGTCTCCTATGCCTAGCACGTATTTCAACCGACTCAACGGTTAAGCCATCTTGGGCATCAACTGCCTCCAAGATCAATGCAAAATTTGAGTTTTCCACATCAAAAACATCATTGAGGTCATCGTAGGAAAATGTTATGCTGCTTCTTTCAATTGTCCGCAAGTAAGCTCCCGTATCAAAATCCTTGTACGGAATATTAGGGTCAACGAAATCCACGCAAGAGGCCATTACTCCTATCAAAGCCAGCAATAACCCTTTTGTATATAATATTTTTTTCATCGTTGTTCTATTTTAGGTTAATCAATGAAGTCAGCTGCATTAGTATCCCAAAACACCCTATCCGTAAATGCCCGCTGAGAAGCATTCGCATTGGTTGTTAGGTAGTTGTTGGGATACAAATAGGAACGTGGGAAGGTACCAAATTGAGGAAGCAAACCAGGTTGCATGTTGTCAGGCTGACCGGTTCTTCTGTATAGGTTATAAGCTTCTATCCCGTTGCCATATAGCGATAACCAATACTCTCTGGCAATTACACGCATTCTACCATCTCCCGCTGCAGTGTCGAATTGACCACCTACATAATTGAGGTAGTTGGTCACCGCAGTAGCAAAAGCTTCTGGAGTTTGGAACCCTTCGATCACGTCAGCTTCGTTGGTAGTCATGGACCAGGAGCGCACAAAGTTCATATGCTTGCTGATGCCAGACAGTAGATACTCTCTAGCATCCCCAGTGGTACCCAAAGTATGAACCGCTTCCGAAAGCATAAAATCATTGAATGCTGCTAGCATGATAGGTTGAATGCCCCCACCTTGATTACCCAAAAGTGGGTTGTTCACAGGTGAAGCGGAGTTGTTGTCAAACCTACCGCCTGCAGGGTACAATCCCCAAACAGTTCTTTCCAAGTTATCCGGCGGGATACCTTCTGGGTTAAGATGGTCTCTTCCCCAATAGCCTCTATCGCCTGGGAGACAGAATGGGAAGCCCCCAATCAGGTAATGTGCCGGAGGCAGCTCACTGATACATCTCAATTTATCAGGGTCAGTCGGATTGGCCGTTACTTGACGGTAAAGGTAATATCTTACCCTTGGATCATTGAAGCCTTTGAATCCTTCTTCAGTCAAATGCCACATGTACCACGTTGACTGATAATCGTTACCACCTGAGGTATAGTCAATAGCAAACCGTGGGTGTCTGGAATCAGGGTCATTCAAACTAGTCCCATATTGGAAGTAAAAATCATCCCCTTCTTGCATCAAATCCCCTCCTGATATCAGAGCGTTGATAGCCGCAGTGGAACCTGCTGGATCGATCAACCTTCTGTTGAGGTGATATTTCAATTCCAAGGTATTTACCAATCTTAACCACCTGTCATAATTTCTACCATAGTAAAGATCAGTTGGCTGTACTGGAGGCAAATCAGATGTAAAATTAGCTCTTGCTATCTGAAGTGCATCAAAAGCAGCTTGGTAAACTGATTCACCGTCGTCTGCTTGTGGGCTGAAGTTGGTATTGTCCAACGCTTGGCTCCAAGGTACATCACCAAAATTATCCACTAGGGTCATCAAGGTATAAGCCTTTAAGGTTTGGGCAATAGCTAAATGACGGTCGTTAGGTACCTCGCTGTCCGCAACAAGAGTCTCAATCAAAGCTATGTTGTTCAACACATCCACATACCCTATACTCCAAATTTCATTGAAGGATTGGGGAATCCAGGCTTGCTGGTAGGTATTAGAAGGTTGATTAATCATTCGTGTCAACCTCATTCCTATATTACCTGTGGTATTGAAAAAGTCTGCAAATTGAACCTGGACTTGGTTAAGCAGAAATTCCGGGGAGGCATTTTCCTGAGTTGGTACGTTTGGATCATCGAGCAGGTCGAGATCACAAGAACATACCAGCACAAGCGAAAGCCCCATCACTAAACTTAGTATTTTCGATTTCATATTCATGCTCATTTACTGGTTAGAATGTAAGGGTTAGTGTACCACCGATTCTTCTTGAGCTAGGGCCTGTCACGAAGTCAAAACCCAAACCGTTGCCCACACCAAGACCCAACACATCAGTATCAAAGTTCATGTTTGGGGGGAAATTAAGTGCTCTAAACCAAAGGTTGGTACCGCTGAGTGCCACAGAAGCTCTCTTGAATGGAGTTCTGCCCAAAAGTGCCTCAGGAAGATCATAGCCAAAAGAAAGTTCTCTTAGTCTCACAGTACTTCCGTCAAATACGTTGGCTTCATCTGGACCTGAGTGATAATTATTAAAGAAGTAGTTGGAAGCAGTTACTTGGATATCGTTAACCGAACCGTCTTCTTTCACTCCAGGTAGAATAAAAGTCATTTCTCTGTCCACCACTGGATCCTTGGTTACACCTCTGGCCAAAGTTGCCGTTACGGTATTACTCATGATCACCCCTTTGTGACGGTATTCCATCATCACATTAAGCGTGAAACCTTTGTAACGAAATGTGTTGATCCATGAACCTGTCCAAGCCGGGTTTGGATCCCCCAATTCTACCAGTTCAGAGGCAGTACCATAGTCACCGGTAGGCAAAACCACTGGCTGTCCGGATTGCTCATCACGGATAAAACCGGTACCCTTGATGATGTTGAATGGACGGCCTTCTATGGCAAAGTTGCCTAGATCAGCAAAACCGGCCACAACGATTTCCTCAAGACCTCCACCCAACTCGGTAACCACCGGTCTGTAAAGGCCAAAGTTTACGATAGACTCCCAGTTGAACCCAGTAGCCGTCTGCAGTGGAACCGCAGTTGCCTGGAATTCCATTCCTCGGTTTCTCATTCTACCAATGTTCAAAGCTGTGTTCATATACCCGGTCGAAGGGTCAATCGGGGCAAAAGTGATCAAATCCCTCGTGTTCTTTTGGTATAAGGAAAGGTCAAATCTCAATCTGTTGTCAAAAAGAGCTGCCTCTACACCAAATTCCACTTCCTCATGAAGTTCTGGTTTCAGATCTGGATTTCCTAAAACAGTTCCCAACCCTTGCGTGGGAAACAAATTGCCTCCTTGCTCAAAACCTCTGGTGTTTTGGCTGATCACGGTTCTGGTTCTATAAGGATCAGGAAAACCTGCCGAAGTACCATAGCCAACCCTTAACTTCAAGCTGTTCAATGTAGATGAAGCAAAGTCAAACGCATCTGTAGGAAGGAATGAAAGTGATGCACCAGGATAAAGAATTCTTCTGTTTTCCTGTTCCACAGTTGAAGTCCAATCATTTCTTCCCAATACAGTCAAGAATAGGTAATCATTGTAATCCAAAGTCAACTGGCTATAAATCCCCATCCTTCTCTGCTCCTCTGTAATATTTAAGGGGAGATTGCTGAATGGATCTCTTGCTGCAGAACTTTCAAAGTTAGTGTGTCGGAAAAGGTCAAAAGTCAATTGACCCACCGAAGCAATACCATTTTGCTCATAAACATCATATCTATAATTACCTCCTAATAAGGCACTGAAACCAATGGCATCAGAGAACCTTGTGTTGTAATTAAATACCAAATCCTGGTTCCAAATGGTGTTTCTAATATCGATGCTTCTATAAATACCATTTTGAACGTTGGCATTGTCAGAAGGGCCACCACGATTAAGTCTTACTTCCTGATTTTCAGTATAAGTATCTAAACCTAATCGATAGGTAACAGCAAAATTATCAGTGAAATCATAGTTCAAGGAAGTAGAGTTAAAGAACCTATTAACCCTAGATGAATTTCTGTAATACTCAGCCGCCCAAAGCGGGTTCACGATATCGTTACCGGAACGGAAATATACAGAGCTTCTATCCAGAGGATTCTCATATGGAAGTCCACCCAAATCCACCGAACGTGGTGTGTAAAGCACGTGAGCGAAAATGGAAGGAATACCGCCACTCGGCCCTGAACCGAATGCAGCATTAACAGGCGGTGATTTTACGTCTGTGATGGCATAGGTAAAAGAAGAATTGATCGTCATTCTGTCGGTCACCGCTGATGACACCCCCAAGCCAAAATTGAATTTCTCCAACGTGTTATTAGGGATAAAACCTTCTTCATTGGTATAACCAAAGCTGGCGTTGAATCCAGTACGATCCGATGAGCCTGACATCTGTAGGGAAGTGTTGTGAATATTGCCCCTTCTGAAGAAAACTTCACTTGGATCAGGATAAGCCCTGAAATCATATCTTACCGGGTTTCCATCTGCATCAAAAAATTGCGGAAAAGCGTTCCGAATATTAGCCACTGATGAGGCCGCTATTGGATGGGCTATCGTGAGACCCTGATCCATTCTAGGACCAAAGTTGGAAAAGAAGAAACCAGGCTGTTGCTGGAAACCGTTTCCATAAACTGTTCCGTAAGTTGGTAATGAAGCCGCTGTATTAGAGAAGTAACTTTGGTTCAAAGTGATCTCAGAAGGTCTCCTTTTGGCCGCCCCACTTTTAGTAGTGATCAATACTACACCATTACGACCTTGGTCACCATACAAAACCGTTGCGGAAAGGCCTTTCAACACGTTTACACTTTCGATATTGTTTGGATCAATATCAAGGAATCTACTTGATGTGGTTGCACCCCCTTCGTTGAATGCTGAGCATTTGTTCCAGAGTTAAATGGAACACCATCCACAATAAACAAGGGTTGGTTGGAACCTGTGGCTGAGGAATAACCCCGAATAATGATGTTAGTACCAGCTCCAGAGGTACCATTGGTAGCTGTGATGTTCACACCCGCCACTTTACCTTGCAATACTCGTGACACGTCCGCTTCTGGCCTGTTGGTGATAAGCTCCTCACCCACTGTAGTTACAGCATATCCAAGGGCTTTTTTATCCCTTTCGATTCCAATGGCTGTCACAACTACTTCCGAAAGCTGTGCTGCATCCGTCGCAAGAGTAATGTTGATATTGCTCCTATCTCCGATAGGTATTTCCTGTGTAGTGAGTCCTACATAGGAAATGATCAAGACATTAGAGCCTGCCGGAACGCTGATCGAGAAATTACCATCCAAATCTGTGGTGGTCCCGATCGAAGTTCCCTTAACGAGGATGGTTGCCCCAGGCAACCCCTCCCCGTCCTCCTCGGATATTACCGTACCGGTAACTACCCGCTGCTGTTGCGCCATAACATGGCCGTTAGCGGCCATGACGAGAAACGCAAGGACAAAGAGTAAAACTTTTCTCATAAGGTTGTTTATAGTTTAGTTATAATATAAAGTAAAATTATTTATTGCATTTTTCAAATTTTAACATTTTACATTTTCCTAATCAACTATTTACAACATTTTGTATTTTGTACAATTACAGATCCTTAAAAATTGAAATAAATATATTTAATCTTAGAATAGTTATTTTTCAACTTATTTTAAGGTATGAGCGGTAATATTTATATTTAATCGGTTTTTTTTTTAAAAATTAGAAAACCATAATTTAGTCACCTTACTGACAGTACAAAAATCGGTTTGTGAGTGCAAAATGAGATCTTCTTGGGACCTCCAAAAAGGGTTCTAAATCCTCACTTTGATAATTTCAATTTATTTTTAAATAAAAACAGGGCACATATCCCCAAAATATCGGTCTACATTTCAAAACAATATAGCTTTGAATACATTATTGAAGAGTAAGCTTTAAAAAGTTTTGTAAATCCAAATAAGCTACTTAATTTTGGTCCAGATGAACAACCCTAAGCAACATATCTATACTTGCACTTTTTCAGTGGCGTCTGCCTCTGTTCATCATTTCCATCATTCCTCTTAAAGAGGAATATTATTTACATATCGCCCCCATTGTGGGCTTAAGCTAAGCTTTTGTCCCTGTGTCTTTTCAGAAAGACCACCATCTCCAATTTCACAATTGAACTTATCCAATCCATCATGGAAAATATTATCCGTATTGCCGTTCAGAAAAGCGGTAGATTAAGTGAAGATTCCCTAGCCTTGCTAAAAGAATGTGGGATCAAATTTTACAATGGCGGAGGGAAGCTTAAGTCCCCTTCCTCCAATTTCCCCATCGAGTTTTTGTTCCTGCGTGATGACGATATTCCTGGCTATGTAGCCGACGGGGTAGCCGATATTGGAATTGTGGGAGAGAATGAACTGGTTGAAAAAAACAAAGAAGTTGTAACCCTTCATAAGTTGGGATTTTCAAAGTGTCGCCTTTCCCTTGCAATCCCAAAAGGCCAAGAGTATTCCGGTCTGGAATATTTCAACGGAAAAAACATAGCAACTTCCTACCCCCGTATTTTGGAAAACTACCTTGCTGAAAACAACATTCAGGCAGAAATCCATGAAATATCCGGTTCGGTAGAAATTGCTCCGAGTATTGGTTTGGCTGAAGGAATTTGTGATATTGTAAGCTCGGGTTCTACCCTGATGATGAATGGTCTAAAGGAAGTGGAGAAAATCTTCAACTCCGAAGCCGTGTTGATCAGCCACAAGGGACTGAACGGCGAAAAACAGGCAATTATTGACAAATTACTTTTCCGTATCAATGCTGTGCAAACGGGTAAAAGCAACCGATATGTGCTCCTCAATGCCCCGAATGGTGCCCTAGAAAAGATTACGAGTTTGATACCTGGAATGAAAAGCCCAACCATTCTGCCCTTGGCCGAAGAGGGTTGGTCATCAGTTCACTCCGTGATTCCGGAGGATCAATTCTGGGAAGTAATTGAGGAATTGAAGGATGCCGGTGCACAGGGAATTTTGGTAGTACCGATTGAAAAAATGGTAATATAACACGAAGATGAAAATATTGAACAACCCTTCCAAAAAGGATTGGAAAAAAGAAATCGCAAGGCCTGTATTTAAGACTAAAGAAATACAGAAACTGGTCAAGCCCATCATGCGAAAAGTAAAACGTCAAGGCGACAAGGCCCTTCAGAAGTTTGCTTTCGAATATGATCATGTAGAAATCACAGAATTGTTGGTCAGCCGACAGGAGATCGTAGAGGCAAAGGAGAATGTTTCGACTGAGCTGAAGCAAGCCATTCAGCTAGCCCTCGAAAACATTAAGAAATTTCACGAGGCCCAACAGACACCCGACCTGAAAATGGAAATCATGGAAGGTGTCTCCTGTATGCGGAGGAGCGTACCTATTCAGCGGGTTGGGTTATATGTACCTGGAGGAACAGCACCTTTGTTTTCAACAGTGTTGATGCTTGGCGTTCCAGCCAACATTGCAGGTTGTGAAGAAATTGTCCTGTGTACTCCACCAAACAAGGAAGGCCAAATACACCCAGCGATCCTGTACACTGCCGACCTGATTGGCATTGATAAAATAGTAAAAGCAGGTGGTGCTCAAGCCATTGCAGCCATGACCTTCGGCACAGAATCAGTACCCCAGGTGGATAAGATTTTTGGCCCAGGCAATCAATATGTAACCGCAGCCAAACAACTGGCAACCAAAAAAGGAGTGGCAATAGATCTTCCTGCAGGTCCCTCAGAAGTGTTGGTGTATGCGGATGAAACGGCAGTTCCTGCTTTTGTGGCTGCAGATCTGCTTTCCCAGGCCGAACACGGGGTTGACTCCCAGGTCATCCTGGTAGCAAACAGTGAAAAAGTAGCTAAGGCAGCCATTATGGAAGTGGACAAACAGCTTGAGAAACTTCCAAGAAAAGCCATTGCCGAAAAAGCGCTTGAGAATTCCGTTGCCGTGGTGATGCCTAATCCAGACAAGGCACTCGAACTAATCAACGAATACGCTCCAGAGCACTTGATTTTGGTGGTAGAAAACAGTGACGAAGTAGCCTATAAGGTTAGAAATGCTGGGTCAGTATTTATTGGGAACTTCACTCCTGAGTCGGCCGGTGATTATGCTTCAGGCACCAACCATACGCTACCCACTTACGGCTACGCCAAGAATTACAGTGGGGTATCTCTTGATAGTTTTGTGAAGAAAATAACTTATCAGAAACTTAGCGAGGAAGGCATTAAAAACCTAGGACCAACTATAGAAGTAATGGCTGGAGCTGAGCTTTTGGAAGCTCATAAAAATGCGGTAACCCTCCGTCTGCAATATTTAAACGGTGAGCAATCATGAGTTTTGAACTTCAAAAAATGTTAAGACCACACATTGCAGGTCTTAAACCCTATAGCTCAGCAAGGGATGAATATGCAGGAACGGAGGGAGTTTTTCTTGACGCCAATGAAAACCCATTTGGATCCACTGCACCGGGTAGTTTCAATAGATATCCTGATCCATATCAGAATGAGATTAAAGAAAAGCTTGCTGAGATAAAAAGCGTAAACCAAAATCAAATCTTCTTGGGAAATGGTAGCGATGAAGCTATAGACTTATTGCTGAGAGCGTTTTGCAACCCTGGTAAAGACAACATCATCATCCTCCCTCCTACTTATGGTATGTATGAGGTAAGCGCAGCTATAAATGACGTAGCAATTAAAAGGGTGGAATTGAGCGAAGATTTTCAGTTGAAGCCGAAACAAATCTTGGCGATGGTGGATAATTACACCAAGGTTATCTTCATCTGCAGTCCCAATAACCCCACTGGCAACTTGATGGACAAAAATTCCATAGTTCAGATCTTGGAAAATTTTGACGGAATAGTAGTAGTGGATGAGGCATATATTGATTTTGCTCCAGAGGTCAGCATGATATCTGAATTAGGAAAATATCCCAATTTGGTCATCATTCAAACCTTTTCAAAAGCATGGGGATTGGCATCCTTGCGTATTGGGATGGCTTTTTCATCCGCAGAAATCATCGCTATTCTCAACCTTATCAAGCCTCCTTATAACATTTCGGGCCTCACCCAAGAAAAAGTACTTAAAGCCCTGTCCCAGCCCAATGCTGTCCACGGAATGGTCGGCAAGATTATGGAAGGGAAAAAGGATTTGGTGAAAAAATTAGAAGGGATGGCAGAGGTTAGCAAAGTCTATCCATCCGATGCAAACTTTGTCTTAATCAAGGTCAAAGAGGCCCGAGAGATTTACCATTATTTGATTGAAGAGAAAATCATCATCCGTGACCGCAGCAAAGTGGCCCTTTGTGAGGACTGCTTGCGTATCTCTGTAGGCACCCCAGAAGAAAATGAGGTGTTCTTGAATGCATTCGGGGCATATTTTAAACAAACCGTAAAATGAAAAAAGTATTGTTTATAGACCGTGACGGCACCATCATCCTCGAGCCGCCGGTTACCTTTCAAATAGATAGCTTGGAACTGCTTGAATTTTATCCAGGGGTCATTTCCAACCTTAAAAAAATTGTTGATGATACGGATTATGAATTGATCATGATTACTAATCAGGACGGTTTGGGTACATCTTCTTTTCCCGAGGAAACATTCTGGCCCGCCCAAAACAAAATGTTGAGGATATTGGAGCAAGAAGGCATAGCTTTTAGGGAAATCCATATCGACAAATCTTTTGAGCACGAAAATCTTCCAACTCGCAAACCAGGAATAGGTTTGCTACAACATTTCCTGAACGGGAATTATGACCTGGAAAACAGCTATGTAATTGGTGACAGGTTGTCGGATGTGAAGCTTGCCGAAAACTTGGGAGCAAAATCCATTTTTATCGGGGAGCCCCATGAAGCTGCCACTTTTTGCACAAAATCATGGGAGGAAATTCATGAATTTTTGAAAAACCCAGCTAGAAAAGCTTCTGTCCAGAGAAAGACTTCAGAAACGGAAATCCAAATTGAGGTCAACCTAGATGGTAGCGGCAAATGCAGTATTGATACCGGATTGCCATTCTTTGATCACATGCTCGAGCAACTGGGCAGACATGGTGGAACAGACCTTTCTATTCAAGTAAAGGGCGATCTGCACATAGATGAGCACCACACTATTGAAGACACTGCTTTAGCTTTGGGTGAAGCTTACTTGAAGGCTTTAGGAGACAAAAAAGGCATATACCGTTATGGTTTTCTCCTTCCAATGGACGACGTGTTGGCTCAGGTGGCGATTGATTTTGGGGGCAGGCCATGGACGGTGTGGGATGCTGAATTTAAGAGAGAAAAAATTGGGGACATGCCTACTGAAATGTTTTTTCACTTCTTCAAATCATTCAGCGACACTGCCAAATGCAATCTTAACATCAAGGCTGAGGGTCAAAACGAGCACCATAAAATCGAAGCAATCTTTAAGGGATTGGCCCGTGCGATTAAAATGGCTGTTGCGTACGATCCTAAAAGCAAAGATCAATTGCCTAGTACCAAAGGCGTTTTATAATACTTCTGGGGTCTATTTTGTTAGGCCCCAGGAATATTTTTTAAGGTTAGGTTTTTAATTTAAAAACTTATTCATTAGTTTCGGGTAAAACCACAGCCATGAAACACCCCAATTTTATCATTTACATTTTTGTCCTTGGACTTTTCTCCTGCAGCAGTACATTTGAAAGCGGTGAAGCCTACTATCAGAGTGGTAATTATGAGAAAGCCGTTTCCAGCCTCAATAAAACCCTTTTCTTCAACATAACAGACCTCAAAGCACTTCATTTAAGAGCAAGGGCTTATGAAGAATTGGGGGATTACGAAAGTTCTGCTAAGGATTACAAGACCATCATCAGGCTAAAGCCTACCTACGCACAAGCACACGCAGGACTAGGAAGCCTGGCCTTCAAATTAAAAGATTACAAAACAGCTGAAAAGCATCTCCTGATAGCATCCTACCATGATTCAGAAGATTTTGAGATACTTTTTTTACTTGGAAGAGCCATGATAGTCAATGAAAACTATAAATCTGCTGAAGAATTTTTAGAACTAGCCAAAGAGCTAAGGCCTAAAGAACCGATGGTATATTATTACCAGGGCATTGCTAGAGGAAAACTGGGTGACCCTGCCGGTACGGCCGGTGCTTTTAACATGTACGTGACATTGGAACCTGAAAGTCTACAAGGCCTTTATAACAGGGGATTCGCTTACATGACTATTGGGATGAGGGAATGGGCAATTGAGGATTTTGACAAAGTGCTTGAGAAAAACCCCAAGCACTATGAAGCAATGGCACGCAGAGGAGTTTGCCTTACCAAAAAAAACCCAAATAAGGCATGTTCCGATCTTAATTTGGCTGCTAAGAACGGGAGTAAATATGCTTTAGAAAACTTGGCTAAATACTGCCAATAGTTAGTTTTTCTTTCAAAGCCATAATATAGTTGGCCTTAGCCTCCGGATGTGTAAAAAGGAACAAATAAGGTTCAATTAACTCCAGCTCCATCAGATAGAAAACTCCTTCAATCATTACACCATCTACCCTAGCGTAAAGGCAATCTTGGGCAAAATCTTGGATTATCAGCTCAGCGTTTCTCATAAGCGATGGACAAGGTTGTATGCTAGTGATTTTGCCGCCAAAGAAATGCTGAACCCTAAAATCACCATCCTTAGGACTTTTCAGAACAGCGTGAGAGAATTTATTATTGAAAAATATTAGGCTATACTCACCTTCAGCAACAATTTCCGGTATAAAAGGCTGAAGTAAGAAGTCCTCATTTTTCACTAACTCTTCTAGGTTGGAGCTAATGGCATCAGTTTCCCCTTTATGGAGTTTAATGGTATTTTTTGCTCCCCCACTTATTGTAGGCTTGAATATTAGGTCATCAGTTGAAAACTCAACAAACACATCTTCCAAATATATTGGCTGATTTTTCTGCAGGAAATGAGTTGGAATGATCTTGTGGCCTTTTTCCTGAATTTCCTGCAAGTATTTTTTATCAGAATTCCATAGAATGGTTTTCAAATTATTGAAAACGGGAATCCCTGATTCAATTATGGTCTGGCACCAAGTGGTGAATTCCACATAACGGTCAAAATAATCCCAAGGGGATTTGACTACCAAGTGGGTATACTGTGACCAATCTACAGCCCTGTCAGACCAAACTTCAAATTTGAAGTCAAAACCTTCGGCAGTAAGTAGTTCCGAAAGAATAGAGTCTTCACTTTCTGCATTATTGTTATAATCTCCAAGTGACTCGCAAGTCACCACACCTATTTTCCCCGTCATGTCTTGATAAGTTTGAAGGGTTAAATTTGGTATTTTTTTCCGTAAAAAACGGTTAAATTATCATATAGTTATAAATTTGATCTTTTATTATCAGAAATGGCAGATAGCAAGCTCGTAATTATTCCAACTTATAATGAAATGGAAAACATCCATGACCTTATTGAAAAGGTGATGAGTTTGCCTGGGAAATTCCATGTTTTAATAATTGATGACGGCAGTCCAGATGGCACGGCAGCAGAAGTAGCCAAATTACAGGAAAATCACAAGGACCAACTTTTCCTCATCAACAGAGGGCAGAAACTGGGTTTGGGCACCGCTTATATAGAGGGATTCAAGTTTGCCCTTAAAAACGGCTATGATTATATTTTCGAAATGGATGCTGATTTTTCCCATAATCCAGATGACTTAGTCAAGCTTTACAATGCTTGCATAAAAGATGGATTTGACATGGCCATCGGTTCTCGATATATCACGGGCGTAAACGTAGTCAACTGGCCTATGGGAAGGGTGCTCATGTCCTTTTTCGCCTCCAAATATGTTCAGTTTATCACTGGCCTCCCCATAAAAGATACCACTGCAGGTTTTAAATGCTATCATAGAAAGGTCTTGGAAGCAATTCACCTTGATAAAATCAAATTTATCGGTTATGCCTTCCAGATTGAGATGAAATTCACCGCGTGGAAATTGGGTTTCAAAATAGTTGAAATCCCCATTATCTTCACAGACCGCACCAAAGGAACCTCCAAAATGTCTAAAAACATCTTTAAAGAGGCAGTGTTAGGAGTGATACATATGAAAGTCAAAAGTATTTTTAAGCCGAAGAAATACCGTCGTTCAGCATAAAATGCTCCTTTAATCAAACCTGATTGCTTTTATTGGCTTTACATTAGCAATCATCATAGCCGGAATAAACAGCACGGCTGTGGTTACCACCACAATGAGTACATTCAACCCAATCAAATAAGCCCATTCCCAGTGTACGGGCACATAGTCCATGTAATAATTCTCCGGGTCCAGCTTGATAATCCTAAACTTGTCCTGTATAAAGCCAAATCCAAGCCCGATAAGGTTGCCTATCAACATCCCCCGGCCAATAATCCTAATCCCGTTCCATACAAAAATCCTTCTAATCTGACGGTTGCGTGACCCCAAGGCTTTCAAAACTCCAATCATTTGGGTTCTTTCCATGATAAGGATAAACAATATGGAAACCATATTGAAGGCAGCCACAAAGAGGATCAAAACCAAAAAGACATACACATTATTATTGAGTAATAGCAGCCAATCAAAAATCTGAATATACTTATCTGTAACTTTAACCACATTGAGATCATAGTCCACCCAGTCATAAAAGTCATCGGCGTATTGATCAATTTTGCTAGGGTCATGGATAAAGACCTCAAAACCGCCGACTTTATCCTTGCTCCAACCATTGAGGTTTCGGATGGTCTGTATGTCGCCAATGATGATCCTGTCGTCAAAATCCTCTAAAAACGTTTCATAAATCCCAACCACGTCAAACCTTCTGTATCGTGGAGGATCCTGCACAAAATACATGGTGATTTTATCCCCAACTGAAAGCAAAAGCTTATTGGCTATGGTTCGACTGACCAGTATTTCGTTAGAAGCAGCTTGGTCGTCAAAATTGATAAAGCGTCCTTCCTTAAGAGATGTTGAAAAAGTTTCCACATCAAAACTCTCCCCCACCCCTTTGAGAATTACGCCTTCCACTTCCTCATCGCCTTTGAGCAGACCCGGCTTCTGGGCAAATTCCTGCACGTGGGATATGTAGGGAATATCCTGGTAATTTTTATAAAATTGACTGTTTTTGGATGTGGGGGTGTCGTCCAAGATATTTCCTGCCGAAAAGCGGTGCACTTGATAATGCCCTGTAAATGAGAAGACCTTTTCAGCAATCACATGCCTGAAACCGCCTAAAATCAAGAAAGCAATCAGCAATATGGCCAAACCTATTGATATACTGGCTACAGCGATATTGTGTATGGTGCCAGTAAAACCGCCGGTCCTTTTAAAGCTAATTCTTTTGGCAATGAAATAGGAAAGGTTCAAGGAGTTGTTTTATTTTGTTTAAAATCCTTTGCAAATTAACATGAAGCATTTAAAATTAATATTTATCCTAGGTTTTTTAGTCAACACCTTGGCTTTTTGCAGCCCTGCGGAAAACCGTATGTCAGAAGACGAACAGGAAAATCAAAACACCGCCATTACCGGAGCGGATCGACATGATGAATACCTTCACATGATTGATGGCAAAAATATTGGCATGGTGGTGAACCAAACCTCTATTTTGACACAACAAGACAACCTCCATCTAGTGGATTTTCTCCTTGGAAAAAATCAAAAGGTGAAAAAAGTATATGTGCCTGAGCATGGATTTAGAGGTGATGCCGATGCCGGGGAGAAAGTGGAAAATGAAGTAGACCAGAAAACAGGTCTGCCCGTAATCTCGCTATATGGCAACAACAAAAAGCCAAGCAAAGAGGCGTTGTCAGGGATTGATATTTTGATCTATGACCTGCAAGATGTTGGTGTTAGATTTTACACCTATATCAGCACCCTTCATTATGTCATGGAAGCCGCTGCAGAGCAAAACATCCCGGTGATCATCCTGGACAGGCCTAATCCAAACGGAGATTATGTAGATGGCCCAGTACTAAAAGAAGGCTTTACCAGTTTTGTAGGAATGCACCCCATACCAGTTGTTCATGGACTCACTGTAGGAGAGCTTGCACAAATGATCAATGGAGAAGGTTGGTTGAAAAACAAGGTGAAAGCGGACATAACTATTATCAAGGCTGAAAACTGGGACCACTCTCAGGCTTACTCCTTACCTGTCAAGCCCTCACCAAACTTGCCTAACGACATTTCGATTAGATTGTATCCATCACTTTGCTATTTTGAAGGTACGGATATCAGCTTGGGAAGAGGCACCACTTTTCCTTTTCAAGTGTATGGCTACCCGGATGAAAGCTTCGGAGATTTCAGCTTCACCCCAAAAAGCATCACAGGTATGTCCAAAAACCCTCCCCATCAGGATAAAACCTGCTATGGTAAGGATTTGAGAAATGAGGATTTATCCCACCAATTTACCCTAACCTATTTACTTGATGCTTATAATAAGTCTGGTAAGAAGGAAAAGTTTTTCAACGCCTTCTTTGACAAGCTTGCCGGCACGGATCAATTGAGAAAAGACATCCTTGCTGGTAAACCAGAAAAAGATATACGGGCCTCATGGGAAAAGGACCTGAGCGAATATGAAAAAATGAGGTCTAAATACCTTCTATATTAGATACCTTCTGAATGTTATTAATGAGAGATGGACAGATATGTCCATCTTTTTTTTTTATAACCTAAATATTACTGCTTAGTCCAGTAAGCACGGGGACGATTTGCTCAAAAAATCGTAATATTGAACAGGAAAAGGCCTTTTCAATAGGAAAGTTATAAGTATTATGGAAAAAACACTTCGGATTATATATATGGGCACGCCAGAATTTGCGGTGCCTTCATTAGATATATTGGTAGAAAATGGCTGGAATGTGGTAGCGGTGATCACCGCTCCCGACAGGCCCAAGGGAAGAGGACAGAAACTAATCCCCTCCCCCGTCAAAGAGGCTGCATTGAAACATGATCTGCCTGTACTCCAGCCAACAAACCTGAAAGATCCGGAATTCCTAGAGGAACTTCGTTCATATAAGGCTGATCTGCAGATTGTCGTAGCTTTTCGCATGTTGCCGGAGGCTGTTTGGAATATGCCCGCCAAAGGCACATTCAATCTTCACGCTTCACTGTTGCCTAATTATCGTGGTGCGGCACCTATCAATTGGGCCATAATGAATGGGGAAAAAGAAACTGGTGTAACTACATTCTTTTTAAAACACCAGATCGATACCGGAAACCTTATTTTTCAGGAAACAGAACCAATTCAACCAGATGATAACGTCGGTTCACTTTATGTACGATTAATGGAAAGAGGGGCAAAACTTGTTTTAAAAACTGTTGAGGCTATTCAGGAAGGCTCTGTCAATCCTACACCCCAGGACGAAAGCCGAGCCCATCATGAGGCTCCAAAAATCTTCAAAGAAACGTGTATGATCAACTGGGACCAGTCGGCTGAAGATATTCACAATCACATCAGAGGGTTAAGTCCCTACCCTGCTGCCTGGACGGAGATTGATGGCAAGTCCTGTAAAATTTTCGCCAGTGAAGTATTGGAAAAATTATCAAATTCCAATCCGGGGACCTTTGATTCAGATGGAAAACATTACATACATTTTCACACCCAAGACAATTTATTGGGTATAAAAGAATTGCAGTTACAGGGCAAAAAGCGTATGGGGGTTGAGGAATTTTTGAGGGGAAACAAATTGCAATAGAATTCCATTTAATTGACATAACCTTCTAAGAAGGATAACTTGTACAACTTAAAGCATTTTTGAATTGAAAGTCTCTCTGATTGTAGCTAAAGCCGAAAACAATGTAATCGGCAAAAATAATGATCTTGTCTGGAAACTCTCTGACGATCTTAAGCATTTCAAAAGAACCACACTAGGCCAACATCTGATAATGGGCCGTAAGACTTTTGAATCCATGGGCAAGCCCCTTCCTAACCGCACTTCAATAGTGGTAACCAGAAAAGAAAATTACACCGTCCCTGAAGGCCATTATTGTGTGCAATCTCTTGATCAAGCATTTTCTTTAGGGAAAAAGTTAGGGCTGGAAAAAGTTTTTATTGCCGGCGGGGGTGAAATCTATAAAATGGCCCTGCCTCAAGTAGATGAAATGGTCATAACGGAAGTTAAAGCCAAACCACAGGGAGACACTTTTTTTCCTGAATTAGATTGGGAAAATTGGAAAGAAACCCAGCGCGAACATTTTGAGCAAAGCGAAAAAAACGAATACTCGTTTGACATTGCTTTTTACAAAAGAAAATAGCCGTAAGTCATGAGAGAAATTAGAGCAGAGATCTTGGCTATAGGCGATGAACTCCTGTACGGTCAAATCATGGATACTAATAGCCTGTGGATAAGCCAACAGCTGACGGACATTGCAGTTCGAGTGGTTCATAGGGCTACCCTTAGTGATGAGGAAAAGGCAATATTAGAGGCATTTGAAGCAGCTGAAAAGCGAGCGGATATTGTCTTGATCACAGGAGGTTTGGGCCCTACCAAAGACGACCTTACTAAACCTGTGTTGGCAAAATATTTTCAATGCAAAATTGAACTTGTACCAGAAGCCTTAGAGGCGGTAAAATCTTATTTTGAAAAACGAGGCAGGGAGCTTACTGAGCTAAATATTCTACAAGCACATCTTCCCACAAAATGCACCTATGTTCCAAACACCATGGGTACGGCCCCAGGCATGTGGTTTGAGGAAAACAACACGCTTTGGATGTCCATGCCTGGTGTACCTCATGAGATGAAAAAGCTGATGGAAACCTTTGTATTTCCACAATTAAAAAAGCGTTTTTCCCTGCCTGTCATTTATCATAAAGTGGTAAAGACTGTAGGCATTGGGGAGAGTTGGCTTGCTGATAAAGTAAGCGAATGGGAAGAGGCTTTGCCACCTCACATCAAGCTCGCTTATTTGCCTTCCATCGGACTGGTTAGGCTCCGGTTAACTGCGTTTGGAGAGGATGAAAAAAAATTGGCGATTGAGGTTAAAGAGCAAATAGAAAAGCTGCAACCTTTAGCAGGAAAGTATATTTATGGTTTTGATAACACGAGTTTGGAAGAAGCTGTAGGGCAACTTTTGAGGAGTCAAAATAAAACTGTAGCTTTAGCCGAGAGCTGTACAGGGGGATATATTTCTCACCTGATTACGAGTGTGGCAGGATCTAGCGCCTACTTTAGCGGTAGCATTGTGCCTTATCACAATCAGTTTAAGGAACAGATTTTAGGTGTTAATTCACAGACCCTGGTGGATCACGGTGCTGTGAGCGAAGAAACGGTGGTAGAGATGGCAATGGCTGTTCGAGATAAATTCGGAGCGGACTATGGTCTTGCCAGCAGCGGGGTGGCTGGTCCCGGTGGTGGCTCTGATGAAAAGCCAGTTGGTACTGTCTGGATTGCCTGCGCATCAGAAACCGGAGTAAGAACTAAGCGGTTGCAATTGACCGATGATAGGTTGATCAATATCCAGCTATCAGCAATTTCGGTTTTGAATTTGCTTAGATTGGAAATAAATCAAATAACAGAATGAATTTTTACCTGAATGATTTTGGAAAGCAGGAATTAAAATTTAATTTTAAAATTCAGAAATAAACCCAATTAAATAATTTTCATATGGCAACAGTAGAAATGGTGATGCCCAAAATGGGTGAGAGCATTATTGAGGGTACCATCCTTACTTGGCTGAAAAGCGAGGGGGATGCTATCGAACAAGATGAATCTGTGTTGGAAGTGGCCACTGACAAAGTGGACACCGAAGTTCCAGCCACTCATGCAGGCGTACTTAAACAGATTTTAGTAAAAGAAGGCGACGTAGTAGCCGTTGGTGCACCAATTGCCATCATTGAGATTGAAGGCGAATCAAACGGCACAAGTGCCCCTGCAGCCGCTACTTCTCAAGTACCAAAAGAAGAAAAAGAGGAACTTTTAGCTGCTGCGCCAAGCCAAACCTCTACGATTGTTTCCCAACCTGCAAACTCTGGTGAGGGTGATGACAGATTTTATTCTCCACTTGTACTTTCGATTGCCAAGGAAGAAGGGATCAGCAGGTCAGAACTTGCTTCAATTCAAGGATCCGGTAAATCAGGCCGTGTGACCAAAAATGACATGCTTGCCTATGTGAAGCATAGAAAAAGCGCACCACAAGCCGTTTCTCAGTCTACACAAGCCGCCACCACTCAACCAGCTGCCCCAACACCAGCTCCAAAAGTAAACGTGAGCGTAAATGCTGGAGATGAGATCATCGAAATGGACAGGATGCGCAAAATGATTGCAGAAAGAATGGTGGATTCTAAGCGTATTTCCCCACATGTGACCTCATTTGTGGAAGCAGACGTGACCAATATTGTACTGTGGAGAAATAAAGTAAAGAACAGCTACAAGCAAAAGCATGGAGAGGCACTAACTTTTACTCCATTCTTCGTTGAAGCTGTAGCCAAAGCAATACAGGACTTCCCAATGATCAACATTTCAGTAGATTGGGACAAGATCATCAAGAGAAAAGACATCAATATTGGTGTAGCGGTAGCTCTACCATCGGGCAATCTTATTGTGCCTGTAATAAGAAATGCAGACCAACTCAACCTAACTGGACTTTCCAAGAAGATCAACGATTTGGCAAGCCGAGCAAGGGTCAATAAGCTTTCTCCAGATGAGCTTTCAGGAGGCACTTATACTGTGTCAAATGTAGGCTCTTTTGGTAATGTAATGGGTACACCTATCATCATGCAGCCTCAAGTTGCCATCTTGGCGGTAGGTGCTATCACCAAAAAACCTGCGGTGGTCGAAACCCCAACAGGTGATGTAATCGCCATTAGACACAAGATGTTCCTATCCCATTCCTATGACCACAGAGTAGTGGATGGTTCTTTGGGGGGACAGTTTGTGAAAAGAGTGGCTGAATACTTAGAGGCTTTCGATTTAAATACCAATATTTAAATGCTATTTAAATATTAACAAAAAAACCGAGACTTTCATCTCGGTTTTTTTATCCGTATATGTTTTGGTAACTGATTTTGATTCGCTCAGCGATCTGATCTATTTTGACTGGCTTTGTAAGGTAATCATCCATACCGGCCTCATAAGCTTTTTCAATTTCATCTTTGAAAATATTTGCTGATAAGCCTACTATAGTGGGCTTATGATCACCTTCCATTTCCCGAATGGCTTTTGTGGCCTCCAGTCCGTTCATTTTAGGCATCTGATTGTCCATGAAGATCAAATCATATTTCTTGCTCTTACACATTGCTACTGCCTCCACACCATTCTTCGCAAAATCAGGGATATACCCCATTTGTTTGAAAATAATAGACATAAACTGAATGTTGATCTCATTATCCTCTGCCATTAGAATTTTAAGAGGATATTTTTCAGACAACGCACTCAAATTTTCCTCCGGAAGATTTACCTCTGTCTGGCTTGCTGATTCTGACTTATCAATCGGCTTTTCGCCTACGGTTACAAATAGCGTAAATGAGAAACTTGAGCCTTTACCTTCTTCACTTTCAATATGAAGACTTCCACCCATAAGCTCAATCAATTTATTAGCAATCGCAAGTCCCAACCCAGTTCCAGTATACTCTCTAGTCTTAGAGCCATCCACCTGGGTAAATGGATCAGTCAAAGTTGCTATTTTATCCTCTGGAATTCCAATACCTGTATCACTCACAGTAAAGTAAAGCATAATGTTGGAATTTAGAATCTGCTCGCTAGTTACCTTTATGGTAATATCACCTTCCTTAGGAGTAAATTTGACAGCATTCCCAACAAGGTTGAATAGAATCTGGAACAATTTGTCCCTATCCATCAAAATCCAGTTAGGGGTAGATTTTTCAATTTCAAGTTTAAGGTTAATTTTTTTCTCCGCCACCAAAGCTGAAAATATATTAACCACTTTATTTACCTGCTCGCGGAAGTTAATGTCCGTAAGGTTCAGCTCAAGTTTTCCTGCTTCAATTTTAGAATAATCGAGTATGTCTTTGATGATGGTCAACAAACTATCACCCGAATCACGGATGACTTGGATAAACCTTTTCTGCTCGGTTGAAAGCTTGGTATTAGCCAGTAGACCAATCATGCCCAAAAGACCATTCATAGGCGTCCGAATCTCGTGGCTCATGTTTGCCAGGAAATCACTCTTAGCTCTACTTGCAGACTCAGCAGCTTCTTTGGCTTCTCGAAGCCCTTTCTCAAGCAATCGCTGGCTTGTCACGTCGCGACCAAGGGACATTACCCTCTCATCATCCAATTTGATAAACCTTATCTCAAAATATTTTTTCCCACCCTGAAGATAAACCTGCATCTCCCGAGTCTGCATTTCACCACTTTCAGCTGTTCTTTCCAAGGCCTCCATCATTTCCACATTGTACGGACCAGGAAGGACTTCCAATATAGAGATGCCTAAGCATTCTTCTGGAGGCATGAGAAGCATGCTGGCATCTTTGACGTGGTAATCTAAGAAAACACCGTAGTTGTCGTAAATAAATACAATATCTGGAATACTCTCCAGTACCGACCTCAGCGTATTTTCGCTTTTAATAATATCTTGTTCAGCTAAGTGCTTCTCCGTAATGTCGGTGCAGATACCCACACTTCCCGAAAGTTGTCCATTGTCACCATAATAAAGTCTCTCAAAGTTTTTAGTACGGATCACTTCACCATTCTTTTTGACCAAATCACATTCAAAATGCAAATAGTCTTTATGAGATTTGACTGCTTCCTTAGCCTTTTGTCTTACGTGTCGAAGCTCATTATGGGGGAAAATTTTACGAAAATTGTCCATGAAATCGTCTTCGGAATAACCTAAGACTGATTCAATATTTTCGCTTACCTTAAAGATCTTACCTTTAGCATCATGGTAATAAACAAAACTATTGGACTCTTGCAACAACATTGTCTGCTGTCTGAACAACTGGTTTAGCTCCGAAGTAGTACTGCTAAGTAGTTGATAACTTTCTGTGGTTTCTTTGGAAAACTTGAACAACATGATCAACAAAACACACAACAGAACAAACAGAAGGGCAAAAAGGTAAAAGTAGGCTTCATAGATCCCCGATACTATGGAGCTTTTTTCAAGAAAAAAAACAAAGGCATACTGATGGTTGAGTTGCCTGAGTTTAAAAGGGTATTGGGCTGCTAAAACCCGTGTTTCTTCTCCGTCTTTAATAATGGTCCCTTCATAGTTACCTTTCAGTCCAGCCACCACATCGTAACTTATTTTCTGAGAAAGGGATGGGGAATATTCAATTTCATGATGGTCGGCGGTGCCATTAAGGATCTGAAAGGTATCCATGGTATAAAGTGCCTTGTAACCCTGGCTACCTAGATAGTAACTACCGACATGATTTTGAAAATAATTTTCCAGATTAACCTTTACGATAACCCTAATATTGTAAACTGGAGTAGTAATTATAAAACTCTCACGCGGATCATATTTTAGTACTTCAGTAGAGATCTTACGACTGATATGATTATCCTTTTGGGTCGAATAAATAATAAGGCCATCCACAGCGGGGTGCTGTACCACCATTTGATCGATAAGGTTGGAATAATTATTAAGCAATCTGCGGGTTCTGACTTCGTTTGCTCCCTCGTCAATGCTAGCACCATGCATGCTTTCTAGTATACTAGCATAATAGATTATATCCTCCTCAAGGGAGTTGAATTTTCTTTGGGCCTCGTTGGCAGCCATCTCGGTCTGTTTCTTAAGCAGTTCCTCTTTGGTCTCAATTAGGTTTGAGGAAAGGGCAGCATAAAACAGGTAGCCTAAAAATAAAATTAATAGGACTGAGACGAGGGATAAACCTGTCAACACCCAAAAGCGTTGGGGACGATCAATATTTTGTTCTAATGTGCTTCCGTTCACAAATTATTGATATCAATAATGTACCAGTTTAAAATATTGAGTCTTTTACAATAGACTTGATTGGTTTTTCCGTCAAGACTCAATTCAAAACTGTTGTCTTTTTCGAGCAAAAACCGGGATACCATTCTCCTGACCTCTTTGTTTTTTGATTTAAACAAGTTAAAATCCTCTACCGGAAAATTATCAGAGTTGATTGTCTGGATGTATGTATGATTTTTCAATGGAGGCATATCCAAAGATTCAATTGCATTGGCTTTACCTGCGATTATAGTACCTCCTGAATCTACAATAACAAAATTTTTCGCTGATTTATCTAGAAAATTACCTACTAAATTATTTACTGTGATATCAAATCCCAACACTCCTTGAAGCTTATTTTTGTGATATACAGGATGGATTAAGGACAACACCCAACCTCTTCCAACTGGATCAATGTATACCTCTTCCAACCACTTAGGGCCTTTCTGCGGATTACGAACCTCATCGCCCATATAATAAAAATTAAACGTCGTAAGATCAAGGTCAGGTTCCACCATAGTTAACACGCTGTAGTTTGGATAAACACGTGAAAATTGGTTTTTAGTATTGAAGAACACTTGGGAAACTATGGGGTTTTCATTTACTAATCTAGAGAAAAGTGAATCCTGATCTTCGGTAAAGTATGCCTGCCTTATAGCTTCCTGACGATTTGTCGTTAAAGTGGAAATATACACGGCGCTCTCCTCCTCCTGTGGACTTGGATTATAAAACACCCCAGAGTCGCTTACAGCAAATTTACCCTTGTCCGCCTTTCCTACAAACTCGTTTTGATTTTCGTACAAGTATGTAGTATAAGTAGCAAGTCTACCGATCTCATTTTCCAAAGGCGTAAGCTCAGATTCGATTTCTTGGATAACACTGTCGATTTGTGCGAAATTATCAATCTCTCTTTTATTAACCTTGTTTTCACATTGGAAGAACAACATTGCTCCTAAAATCAACAATAAATAACTATATTTCATCTTAAAATTATCAAATCAGCGCCAAAATTAATTATTTTATAACTGATTATAAAGTGATTGATGCATTTCCTCGAATCTTTTTTGAACAGCGATAAAGAAATCACCTTCCATAAACCTATTAAGATCTTCCTCTTCCAAAATATCCGTTTCGCTAATTTTGAAGGTTTGCTCGATCATACCTTGCTCAAACTTAAGTAAGTACTTATTGTTCCAAGAAAAGATACTGACCCTAACATCACCTACCGTCAATTCCCTGACAATTCTCATGGTCGCTTCACTTCTGAGCTAAAAGTGATCTCGGATTTTAGTGAGGAGGCCACTGAGCAATATTTTTCTACTGAAAGCTTGATCACTTTGGCCAACTCTTCTTCATTTGCATCTGAAGATACCAAAGTAAAGTGCAAATGAACTGTTTTGAAAAATGCAGGAATACCGTCATTTCTTTCTCCTTCCACATCAATGGTGAAGTCTGCCACATCTTTCCTCTTCTTTTTCATCATAGATACAGCATCTACCGCTGCACAACTTCCCAAAGCAGAAAGCAACAACTCCATTGGGGATTGATAGTTCTTTTCCTCTCCGTCATACATATCAATGCTTACTTTGTTTCCAAAAGCATTAACTGCCTCATACTCATGATCAGCCAGCATGTTGACCTTTACTGTTCTTTTATTCGACATAATAGATTTTTAAAACAGAAGAAATGGGCCATAATTAAATGACCCATTTCTAAACATTTAGCAATATACTAATTAGATTTTACATATTTCGGCGATACTGCCCTCCCACCTCGTACAAAGCATGCGTAATTTGACCTAAAGAACAATGCTTTGCTGCTTCCATAAGCTTCTCAAACAGGTTGTCATTCTGTACAGCGGCCTTTTGCAGATCCTTCAACAATTCACCTGAAAGCGATTCATATTTTTTGTGCAGGTTTTGCAGAGTAAATATTTGAGCTTCTTTTTCCTCTTGAGTAGCTCTGATCACTTCACCTGGCGTTACTGTAGGTGACCCTTCTGAAGAAAGGAATGTATTCACACCGATAATAGGAAATTCCCCTGTATGCTTGAGCATTTCGTAATGAAGGCTTTCCTCTTGGATCTTCCCTCTCTGATACATGGTTTCCATAGCCCCCAAGACACCGCCACGCTCGGTGATGCGGTCAAACTCAACATATACGGCTTCCTCCACTAAATCAGTCAATTCCTCAATGATGAACCCGCCTTGGATTGGGTTTTCATTTTTAGAAAGTCCCAATTCTTTGTTAATGATTAACTGTATAGCCATAGCTCTTCTCACTGACGCCTCTGTTGGCGTGGTGATAGCCTCATCATAGGCATTGGTATGGAGTGAATTACAGTTGTCATATATGGCATAAAGCGCCTGCAAGGTGGTTCTGATATCATTGAAATCAATCTCCTGTGCATGAAGTGATCTACCTGAAGTCTGAATATGATACTTCAACATCTGGGATCTGGCATTTGCTCCATACTTCAATTTCATCGCCTTGGCCCAGATTCTTCTAGCCACTCTACCGATCACAGCATATTCCGGATCAATACCATTGGAGAAGAAGAAGGAAAGGTTTGGCGCAAACTTGTTGATATCCATCCCCCTGGAAACATAGTATTCAACGTAAGTAAATCCATTGGAAAGGGTCAGCGCCAGTTGGGTAATCGGATTAGCGCCTGCTTCAGCAATATGATAACCTGAGATTGATACAGAATAGAAATTTCTGATGTTGTTTTCAATAAAAAATTCCTGGACATCTCCCATCAATCTCAAGGAGAATTCAGTACTGAAAATACAAGTATTCTGAGCCTGATCTTCTTTCAAGATATCTGCCTGTACAGTTCCTCTAACTTTGGCAATGGTATCAGCCTTGATTTTTTCGTAGACATCTGCAGGCAAAACCTGATCGCCTGTTACACCCAACAACATTAAACCAAGCCCGTCATTGCCCTCTGGGATCGAAGCGTTATATGCAGGTTTTACCACTCCTTTTTCGGAGTAAATTTTATCAATTTTCTGGGTAACCTCTTCTTCTAAACCATTTTCCTTGATATAAATCTCGCATTGCTGATCAATAGCAGCATTCATAAAAAAAGCTGTCATAGTAGCCGCAGGTCCATTGATGGTCATAGATACTGAGGTCATCGGATCAGCTAGGTTGAAGCCTGAATAAAGCTTCTTGGCATCATCCAAACAGCAGATATTCACACCTGAATTGCCTATTTTCCCATATATATCCGGTCTATCACCCGGATCCTCTCCATAAAGGGTTACTGAGTCAAAAGCAGTGGATAATCTTTTGGCAGGTAATCCTCTAGAAACGTAGTGAAAACGCTTATTGGTCCTTTCTGGACCACCTTCACCTGCAAACATACGGGCTGGATCTTCCCCTTCTCTCTTGAAAGGGAATACGCCGGCTGTGTAAGGAAATTCTCCTGGCACATTTTCTTTCAAGCCCCACTTGAGTAAGTCACCCCAAGCTTCATATTTAGGTAAGGCTACTTTCGGGATTCTAGTATTGGAAAGAGAGCTGCTATAGGTTTTCACCTTGATCTCCTTATCTCTCACTTTAAAGGTATAGTAGTCTTCTCCGTATTTTCCAACGGTAGTCTCCCATTCCTCCAGCCATTTTTTGTTTTTAGGATCAAGCTCAAGTTCAAGTTTGGCGTAAACTTCATCCAGTTCTTTCACCATTCTGTCTTGATCTTCCACTCCGGCACCTTGTATGGCCTCAATGGACTTTTTGATGCTGTACAGTTTCTGGGCAACTTCTTTTTGCTCCTCCGCCCATTTGTCGTATTGACGATTATTTTCTGCTATTTCAGAAAGGTAACGCGTCCTAGCTGGTGGTATAATAAAGATCTTTTCAGACATCTCCCCAGTGATTTCAAAACTTGAAGTCAGGTCGGCAGAAGTCTTTTCTTTTACCTTCGAAATGATCGCCTTGTATAGGGTGTTCATTCCCGGGTCATTGAACTGTGAAGCGATAGTTCCAAATACTGGAATATCTTCATCGGCGGTTTCCCAAAGATTATGGTTGCGCTTGTATTGTTTTTTGACATCACGAAGAGCATCTTGTGCACCACGCTTGTCAAATTTGTTCAATGCAATGATGTCAGCAAAATCCAGCATATCAATCTTTTCCAACTGAGTGGCTGCCCCATATTCTGGCGTCATCACATACAGAGAAAGGTCGGAATGCTCAATAATTTCCGTATCAGATTGACCAATACCAGAAGTTTCCAGAATGATAAGGTCAAACTGTGCTGCCTTTACCACATCCACCGCATCCTGCACATATTTTGAAAGAGCAAGATTGGATTGTCTAGTGGCTAGGGAGCGCATGTACACCCTTGGATGATGAATGGCGTTCATGCGAATCCTGTCACCAAGCAATGCTCCACCAGTTTTCCTCTTTGAAGGATCAACAGATATGATGGCGATATTTTTGTCTTCAAAGTCAATTAAGAATCTTCTCACCAACTCATCCACTAGAGAGGACTTGCCTGCCCCACCAGTACCAGTGATTCCAAGTACAGGAGTTTTGGACTGTTTGCTGACGTTTCTGACTTCTTCAAGCTTAGCTTTGGTTTCATCTGGATAGTTTTCCGCAGCTGAGATCAATTTAGCAATTGACTGCTTGTCACATCTAGTGACTTTATGGTCTTCAGCAAGATCTTTTCCCACTGGAAAATCAGCAAGTTTTACCAGGTCATTAATCATACCCTGTAATCCCATGGAGCGGCCATCATCGGGAGAATAGATCCTAGTGATTCCATAATCATGAAGTTCCTTAATTTCTTCTGGAAGAATAGTTCCTCCACCCCCGCCAAAAAGTTTGATATGGTCTGCACCATTTTCCTTTAAAAGGTCGTGCATATATTTGAAAAATTCTACGTGACCACCCTGGTAAGAAGTAATTGCAATGGCCTGTACATCCTCTTGGATCGCACAATCTACAATCTCCTGCACCGACCGGTTATGGCCTAGGTGTATCACTTCGCAGCCTGTGGACTGGATGATTCGCCTCATGATATTGATGGCGGCATCATGACCATCAAAAAGGGAAGCGGCCGTTACTATCCTAATATGGTTGGTTGGCTTGTATAATGTTTGACTAACTGACATATATTTGGGTTTTTGCTTCTAATTTAACCGAGCAGAACTGTTCTAAGTTCTTGAATTGCGAATATAGTAAATAATATGTATTTCTTTAAACCACCATTCGTCTGAAATCCGAACATTGTTTTGTTACTTCTAACCTGAATATCATCAAACCATACATTAAATATTCTAATTCCTCATGGAAGAAATTTTGAAAGGACTTTATTTTTAACGGTTTATCTGATTCTACTAATTACAATCATCCAAAAAGCTGACAATGATCATTATTTTCGGCAGGTAGGTTACCGTTCTTTGCAGAGGAATCAAGGGAAATATTGTAAATTGATCTCTTGGGAATTAGCCAAACATTTTGGCTTCTCAAATGTAGTAGGCACATAACCATTGACTTAACAGCCAAATACCGAGCATGAAATTTTCTTTATATCTTGGCAAATATAGCGGCATCAAAGTCTTCATTCATTGGACTTTCAGTTTGCTTTTAATCTGGATCCTGATCTCGAGTATGCGCTCTGGCTTGTCTATGGCCGACACCACCTGGACTCTCATATTCATTCTGGCGATATTTTTCTGTGTTCTATTACATGAGTTTGGCCATGCATTGACGGCTAAAAAATACGGAATTCAAACTAGGGATATAATTCTTTTTCCGATTGGTGGGTTGGCAAGATTGGAGAAATTGCCTGAAGACCCAAAACAGGAACTTTGGGTAGCATTGGCTGGCCCGTTGGTCAACGTGGTTATTTTCCTCATTCTTTCAGTAGCGATTAGTGTCGTAGGCTTTGACTTGACCCAAATGGAGGAAATGCGCCTCAACGGGCAAACCATTTGGCTGTACCTAGCTACCGCAAACTTGTTCCTAGCTCTGTTCAATATGGTCCCTGCCTTCCCAATGGATGGCGGAAGGGTGCTGAGAGCACTACTTTCGATCAAAATACCGAGAGTAAGAGCTACCGAAATCGCAGGAGGCATAGGCCAAGTCCTGGCCATTGGCTTTGTATTTCTTGGATTATTCTACAACCCTATTTTGGTTCTAATTGGGATATTCATATTCCTAGGGGCTTCAGCCGAAGTAACCCAAACCAAAAACCAGTCCTTGCTTCATGGATTTACTGTGGGGAATGTATTGATGAGCCGCTTTCCTGTGATCAGTTTTGACTCCCCACTTAGCAGAGCCATAGAAAAACTGCTAGATGGGCAAGCGACCCATTTTGTGGTTGTCCGTGATGATGAGCCGGTGGGTACCTTGAGCAGAGAGGAAATGATCAAAGGGCTCAATGAGGGCAATGACCAGATCCTAGTAGAAAAGGTGGCCAACCTTTCTCCATTGACTCTGGAAATCTATATGCCACTGGAGGACGCAATGAAAAAAATGGCAGCCCAAAACCAAAAAGTGGCCCTAGTTTATGAAAACAACCATTTTCTGGGAATGCTCGACCAAGAAAACATCTCTGAATTTATCATGGTAAAATCAGCATTGATCAATAAACAACAGGCGGAAAACGCTACTATTTAACACTCATTTATTAAATCAACTATAACCTATGTCTTATTCTTATACCTCAGCCGAAGAAGCTGTTAAGATTGTTAAAAGTCAACAAAGAATTTTCGTCCATGGAAGTGCAGCCACACCTACAGTGATGTTAAAAGCGTTGGCGGATCGTAAAGAGGAGCTTGAAAATGTGGAAGTGGTATCCATTTCCACTTTGGGTGAAATGCCCCTAGCCCATCCCGATTGCAAAGGCAGTTTCTTCATCAACTCGCTTTTCGTTTCAGAAAATGTACGTCAGGCAGTAAACTGTGAGCAAGGTGGATATGTGCCTATCTTTTTGAGTGAGATTGGGTTGTTATTCCGGAGAGATATACTTCCAATTGATGTGGCAATACTCCATGTGTCTCCACCAGATTCTCACGGATATTGTTCCATGGGAGTCTCAGTGGATATTGCAAAACCCGCAATTGAAAAGGCCAAAATAATTATTGCTCAAGTAAACAAAAGAATGCCAAGAACCCATGGGGATGGGTTGATTCACTTCAGTAAATTTCACGCTGCTGTTGAGGTGGATGAAGCTTTGCCGGAGGTGAATTATGGTTTAAAGTTAGGTGAAAGAGAACTTACAATAGGAAGATATATTGCTGATTTGATAGAAGATGGATCCACCCTTCAAATGGGAATCGGAGCCATTCCAGATGCGGTATTGAAGGCGCTTACCACCCATAAAGACCTTGGCATCCATACGGAGATGTTCTCTGACGGAGTGGTTGATCTTTTGGACACAGGAGCTATCACTAATAAATTTAAGAAAAAACACCCTGGCAAGATCGTTACCTCATTTGCCATCGGGACAGAAAAGCTTTACAACCGGGTTCATGTCAACCCTGAGTTTACTTTCCATGAGGCGGCCTATGTAAATGACACAGCGGTGATCCGCAAAAATCCAAAGGTGGTATCCATCAACAGTTGTTTGGAAATTGACCTTACCGGGCAAGTTTGCGCTGATTCCATAGGGAGCTATCACTATTCCGGTGTGGGTGGACAAATGGACTTTATGCGTGGAGCCGCTCTTTCCGAGGGAGGTAAGCCAGTAATGGCTCTCAATGCTGCCACCAAAGGGGGTAAATCTAAAATTGTCCCATTCTTAAAGCAAGGAGCCGGAGTGGTGACTACACGAGCCCACATGCATTATGTAGTGACTGAATATGGCGTAGCATATCTATATGGAAAAAATCTTCGCCAAAGAGCCTATGAACTTATGAAAATTGCGGCTCCTGAACATCGCGAGGAATTGGAGAAAGCTATCCACGAGCGCTTTGGCCAATTCGTTTACGCCTTTCAGTAATTATTTAGGTTTGCAATTCAGCCACTTCCTGGGGGAAGCTCAGAATAAACTCTGTGCCTTCCCCTTCTTTGCTTAATATTTCAAGATTAGCGCCATTATTTATCACAAACTGCTTGACCAACAATAAGCCCAGACCTGTACCCTTTTCTTTTTCTGTCCCCATCACGGAATCCATCATTTTCAAATCACTCCCCTTCAGAAAATTAATTTGATCCTGATCCATGCCTACCCCGGAATCTTTTACATGCAACATTATTTCCCCAGCCGAATTGCAAGAATAGGAAAAGCGCACTTCTCCCTCCACTGGCGTAAATTTGATAGAGTTATTGAGTAGGTTTTGAAGGATAATTCTTAAATCACCTTTATCAAAAATCACCTCAACATCCTCAATAATCTCATGATAAACATTAATTTTTTTGGCTTGAGCCTGAAACTCATAAAGATCTATAACTTCCTCTACCTCTTTACTTAGGGAAAATCGCTGTGGCCTGACAACGGCACCTTCAATCTGCTGATTGGCCCAGTGGAGCAATTTCGCCATCATCTCATCAGTTTTCACGATCTGCTCATACAATAAGTCCAATGCTTGATCGGTCTCCTCTTGAGTAAACATCCCTTCTTTCTGAAGTTCTAACAGCTGTTTTATAGAATTAATTGGCGATCTCAAATCATGTGTCAAGACGGAAAATATCCTGGTTTTAGCTTCATTTAGCTGGTTCAAGGTTTTGTTCTTCTGCGAAATTTCCTTTTTCTGCTTTTGGATTGCCTTATTTTTCTTTTTAAGTTCCTTATTGAAAGCCTCCTTATGATTTAAACTTTTTCGGTATATAAAAGCGATAAATACAAAACCTAGCAAAACCATTATCAACAGAGAGAGAATGAAATTCTTACGGACCGCCATGTCATCCATGATTTCCTTCTCAGCTCGTAAGTTTTCATTATCAGACTTCGCGAGTTTAAGTTCAAGGGCAGCAATCTGAAAGTCTTTTGATTCTGAATATAGGCTGTCACTGTAACTCTTATGGAGTTTATTGAAGGTCAAAGCTCGATCATAATCGCCTTTAGCTTCATAAATATTAGCTAACGCATTCGTAACCCGGTCCAAATCCCAAAAAGCCCCTACCAAAAGACCGGATTCATAGCCTTGATGCGCCAAAGACAAGGCACGATCATATTTTCCTTGCCGCTGCTTGACCTCTGCTAAACCAGTGTAAGCAAAGGTTTTTTCCCAATTGTTAAGTTTTGCGGAATCCGATAAAACCTCTTTGTAATATTTTTCGGCCATAAGGATATCATCCAGATCAAAATAAGTTTTGGCCAGTCGATTTTTGATCATGAACCAGAGCTGATTGGTAGTATCCGGTTTTAGATAACCTAACCCCATTTTTAAATTTTTGAGGGCTAGGTCAAAGTTTTTCAACTCGGTATTAGCAATACCAAGGTTAAAATGATTTTTGGAAAGGGCGGTGCTGTCATTGATCTTCTGGTTCAGCTGCAAAGTGGTTTCCCACATTTCTATGGCATCTTTATATTGCTTTTGTCCAAGGTAAATCAGCCCCCTTCCATTTAATGCGAAAATATAATCTGGGGAATTCTTATCCTTTTGGAAAATATTTTCCGCTTCAACGAATTTATCTAAAGCGATCTGATAATTGCCAGCTATATAATGAATAGCACCTTCCCTGTTAGCAACCTTACCTTGTAATTTACGGCCACCAAGTTTGGCAGAAATATCTTTAGCCTGACTTATATAATAAAAAGCCGAATCTTTGGAGTCATATTGATTCTTTGCGGCTTTTTCTAAAAGCAGATGAAAAGTGTCTATATCAGATGCATAGGTCGGTTCCACAAGTCCAAGAAGGACTGATATTACCAAAACTTTTATAAAAACCCACCTAACCATTTTCTTTACTTCAGGACGCCTCTGCAATCGATTTCCTTTGTAAAATTATAGGCATTTTTTAATATAAAAGCTTTTTTCCAAATAATTTGATTAATGGTATTTCCCGGGCTGGAAAATACCATTGGCTTTAATCATATCAAATCAATTATTTATTGATAAAAGGCAAAATTACCTCCAATGTATCCCATCTCATGGCAATTTCGCCATTTTGATTATTTTTTTCGATTACTTCATACTCCAAGCGCTCAACCATTGATATTGGAGTTGGTTCCACCCTGAGTCGTACCAAGTCCTCTTCCTCAGAATAATCATCTGTCAAATGTTGATCCCAGTTTTTATTAAGGATCAAATGCCAGGTTTCCCTCCCTGGAACGGCAAAAAATCCATACTTTCCTTTTGGAATGGATTGGCCATTTACTTCTATAGGATTAGAAAACTCAACACTTGTTGCTTGGTGCGCACCTGCCACCCATACTTGGTCAAAAGCAACTAATCCTCCCCAAACATTTCTGCCTCTCACTCCCGGTGAATGGTACCTTATGGTAAGGTGATTGTCGCCTACTTGGCCATGAGCCTCCCGAGGAATGCTTTTTGGACTCTTCAGATCTTCCTCTGTAATTTCTTGGGTATGATTGTGATCATGCTGATTTTCCACTGACTCAGTATTGCTGTCAGTCGGTCCACAACCCCATAGGACTGTCAAAAGAGTAAGATTGAATAAAATTATTTTTCTCATGTCATTGTGATAAAAAACCCGCGGGAGGTCAATGCCTCCCAGCAGGTCTTCGGGAATTAAACAACTATTACTTTTAAATTGATTCCTTTACGGATCCACATTTCAACATTTTATCTCCAAAATACGGGTTCCGTATTTCTTTCACATCACTGACCCAGTAAGCCCCCTGATCATCGAATGCCATCGGGCAGTACTGCAGGTGAGCATTTTCTACACCATGGTCAGCAGCCTTCAGCAAGGTAAATAGGGACATACTCAACGTATTGAGCTCTTCTCTTTTCCCCTCCACTGATTCGCCATCCATATTTCTAAGACTGGCTTCCATTTGGGAAATTACTGCTGATGCTCTTCCCTCCATAGAATTGAAATTTTCGTTGTTAAGTAAGGATTGAAGGTTTTGGACAGACTTCTCAGAGCCTTCTTGATTGTTTTCTACAAGAGCATTTTTCAGATTTAGATACTCGCCATAAAAGGCCTTCACTTGTTCTACTTGTGAATGCTTTGATATAGAGAAATCGGCATGAACATCTGCGCCTTTCTCAGTATCAGTGGATGCTACGTGAGTGCTCCCATCATCATGATTATCATGGTGATCACCTTCTTCTTGAGTTTTGTTATCACAAGCGATAAAGAGGCCCATTAAGGCTGCTGCAAAGATTACTTTTTTCATGTTAATTATTATTTTGGTTATTTTTTTAATGTTGGTGCGTCGAGGTGGCTGAAGCTCCCTCACCTTCCTTATAATTTAATTTCCCTTTTACATAGACCTTTTTCACTTCCCCACAAGAAAGCATCATATCTCCATAATAAGGATTCCTGATTTCGCTTTCGGCACTTAACCAGAAAGCTCCTTTATCATCAAATGCCATTGGGCAAAACTGCTTGAACAGCTCATCTTGAGCAATGCCGAAATACTCCACCGCCTCGATCAAGTGCTCGGACAGCAATTCAAAGGCAGCCCTTTGCTCCTCCACATCATTTTGGGAAGCTATTTGCCGCACGTTTTCATTCATGACCTTATGCAGAGGCATATAAATATCGTGAGCAGAGCCATCCAAAAGGCTCATTTCCACGGCTTGCAATGCTTGAACCACTCTTTGAGCAGACTTTGAGGCAGCATCCGGCTCTGTTTCAACCAAGGCTTCTTTTAGTTCCAAATAATGGTTGATCACTTCGTTCAATTGTAGTCTGAAGCCTTCCGGCACTTCCAAGGTCTTGACTTCCGGTCTGTTCATCATGCTAAAATTCCCGGTTAGCTGTGCGGCAGCATCAATGGAGAACACCCCATTGGACACTACCTGATCCCCGGCTTTCAATCCATACAGCACCTGGTATTGGTCGCCGACCCGTGGCCCCAATTGGATTTCCACCATTTCAAATGCAGGGGCATCTCTAGTCCCCCTCTGGACATAGGCCACAGACCGCTTTCCTGTCCATAGCACTGCCGAACGTGGCAAGGTTGCCACACCCTCCTTAGCCTGCTGTCCACCTTGGACTATGGCATTGACAAACATTTCAGGTTTCAATACCTGGCCCGGATTTGGAACCTCGGCCCGTACAGAAACCGTCCTTGTGGCAGGGTTAATTATTGGGTCGATATAATTCACTTTGCCTTCAAACTCCCTTCCCGGCAAGGCATTAACGGTAAACTTCACCTCATTGCCCCTGCTCAGCCAACCGAGATCCGATTCGTAGGCATCCAACATAACCCATACCTTGCTCAAATCCACAATCTCAAATAAGACTGTTCCACGGCTGATAAAATCGCCGACAGCAATATTTCTAGCCATCACTATTCCACTGGCATCAGCATGGATGTCAAAGTTTGACTGAACCTCGCCCCTTTCTTCGATCTGTTGGATCTGCTGGTCGGAGATCCTCCATAACCTGAGCTTCTCCCGGGCTGCTTCATAAAGGGCAGGGCTTCTTTCCCTCATCCTTGAAGCTTCCAAAAGTTCCTTCTGGGCGTTGATGAGATCCGGGGAATAAATGGTGGCCAACCGTTCTCCACGACTTACCTCTTGCCCGGTAAAGTTCACAAAAAGCTGCTCTATCCTTCCGGAATAATCTGCAGCAATGCTGTTAACCCTTTGTTCATCAGGCTGGATCTTACCGCTTAGGCGAACCTGCTGGGTTCCGCCGCCTTCACCTACCCTTACCGTGGCCACATTGGCCAAAGCAATGGCTTCAGGGGTCATTTCAAAAACCATGGGATCGGTCGATCCTCCACCGTTTTTGGCCAAAGGTGTTAGATCCATGCCGCACAAAGGACATTGCCCGGGCTCATCCTGCCTGATCTGTGGGTGCATTGAACAGGTATAAATTGTCCCTTCCCCATCAGCATGGGCATGACCTTCATGATCTCCGCCTGAAGGGCTAAGTGTCCAACCTATAACCCCTCCAAAAAACAGGCAGCCAATTATGATGATGATGATTTGTTTATTTGATTTCATTGTAATTATCGTAAAGGGGCACCCCCGGTTTTTCTAATCCCTAACTTCGCTGGCAACCAGCATATCCAGCATAGCATATGCAGTGTGCTGGTTTACTATTGCATTTAATAAATCGATCCTATAGTCCAACAGTTCCCTTTGGACAGACAGCAACTCCTCGAATGAAGTGCCTTCACTGGCATATCCCGTCACCATCAGGTCCAATGCCTGTTGGGTCAATTCAACCTGGTCTTCCAACAAAGTCACCTTTCTCTCGGTGTCACGGATGTCCCTGATCACCTCTTCCAGTTGGATGATGAGGTTGTTCTGGGCATTCTCTTTTTGGAGCTCCATAGACTCCCTACCATATCTTGCCTCTGCCTGCGCGGCCTTGAACTTTTTGCGGTAGATGGGAAGGGTCAGAGTCACCATTGGCATCACCATATTATTGCCCATACCAGAGGGCATGTATTCCATGGCGCCACTGCCACCTGGGAAGCCCATTTCAGCTCTTGGCGAAAAGACCATATAGTTGGCCCCTACTCCGATCATTGGTCTTCCCTCCAGCTTGGCCATCTCCTCCTTCTTGGTAAATGCTGATGCCTCAGCGTCGAACATTTTTAACATGGGATTGTCTTCCAAAACACTGTCGATATAACTTTGCTCATCATAGAGCAAAAGTTTGGGCATTAGCTCCCTTTGCAGGGCGACGGAAGCATTTTTCTCCCTGTTCAAAAGCTTATTGAACCTGGTTATCAGGGGGGCTTTGTTGTCCGCAAGCGTTTCCAGCTGGCTTTCAGCGGCTCTTATCTGGATCTGCAACCTCAGAACATCGGAAAGCTTGCCACCGGAACCTCCGCCCTGATCCATACCGCCCATGCCTCCACCGGCAGGAGACTGTCCCATTTGGGGTTGTGCCCCAACGGTTTGGCCGGCTCCGCCCATACTCATGCTCGCCGCGGATGGTGTGCTTACATTGGTTCCTGCAGATCTGACAGCTTGGGAGGCACTTGTAGCGACCTGCCCGATACTCCCACCCTGATAACGGATGATCGCCAGACGCTCCATCATCCTTAGTATCTCAAGGTTTTCTTCCATGATCTCTATTTCATTCTGAAGCTGATGAAGCTGGTAATAAGTGTTCTTCACCTCAAAATACAATTGATTTTTGGACTCCCTGAAGCGTTCATAAGCGGCATTTGCCATCATACTGGCCTCATCTTTTTGAGTTCTGAGCATCCCAAACCATGGGAACATCTGCATCAGGGAAAGATCGGCTCTTTGGTTGCCCATAAGGGTTTCCATGGGCCGAAGGAATACCCCTAGGTTCAACTGCGGATCCGGTAGGGAGCCCACCTGGGGCACCCGCTCCAAGGCAGCCATATACTGCCTGAAATTTGCCCTCACCTCGGGATTGTTCTCCCCGGCCTCTATTAGGTACTCATTGAGTTCCTGGGCATTCACCGAAAAGCTGAGCATTGACAACAGGATCATCCCTATGCCTTTGAACAAATATTCTCTTACTTTTATTTCTATCATTGACATTTCAATTATGCTTATCGTCAATATTTATTTCAATCGTTTAATTTTCCTTTCCTCATTCCAGGAATAAAGCACCGGAACGATGAACAAGGAAATCAAAGCCACACTCATTCCCCCAAAGGCAGGAATGGCCATTGGGATCATAATATCGGATCCCCGCCCGGTAGAGGTCAAAATCGGCAGCAATGCCAATATCGTAGTGGCCGTGGTCATCAGACAAGGTCTTACCCGCTTCAAACCGGCTTTCACCACAGCTTCCCTTACCTCATCCCTGTTTTCAGGCTTCATTCTGTCAAAGCTCTGCTTCAAGTAAGTTCCCATCACTACACCATCATCTGTTGCAATTCCGAAGAGGGCAATAAACCCTACCCATACCGCAACACTGAGGTTGACCGTCTTCATCTGGAAGAGCTCCCGCATATTGGTACCCATCAGGTTGAAATCAAAGAACCAGGTCTGCCCATACAACCAGAGCATCAGGAAGCCCCCGGCGAAGGCCATGGCTATGGCGCTGAAAATCATCAGTGCTACAGCTGTGGACCTGAACTGGAAATAAAGGATCAGAAAGATCACTGTCAGACACAACGGCACCACAATGGCAAGCCTTTTTTCTGCCCTTACCTGGTTTTCATAGTTACCGCTGAAATTATAGGTCACCCCGGCAGGGACCTGCAGTTCCCCTGAAGCAATCTTCGATTTGATCAGTCGGTCCGCATCCTCCACTGCCGTCACCTCTGCCACATTATCCTGCCGGTCAAAGAGAACATAGCCCACTAAGAAGGAGTCCTCTCCCCTGATCATCATAGGGCCTGGCCTGTAGGTCACTTCGGCAATCTGCACCAAAGGAATCTGCCCTCCGTTTGGAGTATTGACCAACAGCCTGGCTACAGCATCAGGGTCATCCCTGAATTCCCGGGCAAATCTTGCACGGATAGCATATCTCTCCCTGCCCTCCACAGTGGTAGAAAGAGTCATGCCCCCTACCGCAAGTTCAATAAACTCCTGCACTTCAGCCACATTCAGCCCATACCGGCCCATGGCCATTCTGTCCAGGTCAATTTCCAAATAAGGCTTTCCTAAGGAACGGTCGGCAAAAACAGCAGCAGGTTTTACGGAAGAAACCTCCTTCAGCACTCCTTCCAGCCTTAGACTGAAATCCTCGATGGTTTTCAGATCCGGCCCGTAAACCTTGATCCCCATCGGCGCCCTCATACCGGTCTGCAACATGACCAATCGGGTTTCAATCGGCTGAAGCTTGGGTGCTGAAGTCACTCCTGGAAGGTTGGAAGTTCTGGCCTGGATTTCATTCCAGATGTCATTGGGGCCGGTTATTTGGTCCCTCCATTGCCTGTAATGCAATCCTCTGGAATCCCGGACCAGATATTTGTTGATATTCCTGATTATGGTTCTTGAACGGGCGGCTTCCATTTCTTGTCCATCCTCTTTAAGAATGACCTGGTTGGATCGATCCAAGAACCACTCTTCATTCAGGATATTGAGGCGGTACAGCCCATCAGTGGTGATGGCAAACCTGATTTTATTGGCTTGTTCGTCCTGAATGAATTCTGTTTTATAGTTGATAATGTTTTCATACATGGACATCGGTGCGGGATCCAAGGGACTTTCCGCACGCCCGGCTTTACCTACCACCATTTCCACCTCCGGAATAGCCTGTACCAGCATATCCAATTGCTTGACAATTTCCATGTTTGCCTCCACCCCGGAATGTGGCATGGAAGTAGGCATCAACAGGAAGGAGCCTTCATTAAGGGCCGGCATAAATTCCTTGCCCATCCCGGGAAAGGTATGCGCCATGGAAGACCATACCTTCTGTGTCCTGATGTTCCACCCAACCTGGTCAAAGCCTGTGGCCATAAAGCCAAATATTCTGGTAAACCCTAACCAAATCATCAGAGCAAGAAGCATGATGATCAAAGGAAGGGTAAGGAACAGTCTTTTATTGGCAAGACACCATTCCAGCAAATCTTTATAGAAACGTATAAATATCCTGAAGGTGCCCAAAACCAAGCCTATCACCAGTATGATGAACAGGAAGTTCACCAGGACTGATTGGGTCAGGCCCAAAGGTCGCCATTCAAAGGCAAGTAAAAAGGAAACCGCTATCACAACTACCCCAATGGTAATAGTGTCCTTGAATCTCCCATCCATTGTCCGGTCTGGAAAATGTGCGTGAACAATATTGTTTATAGCCAAAGCCAACAGGACCAAACCTGCCCAAGGCATTACCAGAAGAAGGGCCAATCCTGCAAAGGCCATGACATAATTGGCCATGTTGCGGCTGCGCTCAGACTTCAGTCTGGCTCCGAACAGCCAGTGTGCAAAGGCCGGCATAAATACCAATGTGAAGATCAATGCTGCGATCAGGGCAAAGGTTTTAGTAAAAGCCAAAGGCCCGAACAATTTACCTTCAGCTGCTTGAAGCGTAAATACAGGCAGAAAACTCACAATGGTAGTCATTACTGCGGTAAGGATCGCTGTGGCTACTTCGGTGGTGGCCTCATAGATTACCGTCAGCTTGGATTTACCTTCTTCAGCTATCTCCAAGTGGCGGAGAATATTTTCATTCAGGATAATCCCCAGATCGACCATTGTCCCTATGGCGATCGCAATACCTGAAAGGGCTACAATATTCGCGTCCACTCCCACATATTTCATCATGATGAAACACATCAGGACGGCAAGTGGAAGCAGGGCCGAGATCAGAAGGCTTGCCCGCAGGTTGACCACCATAACAATGATCACAATTATGGTGATCAGGATCTGAAGGCTGATGGCTTCATTTAAGGTGTTTAAAGTTTCATGGATGAGGCCTGACCGATCATAGAAAGGCACAATGGTGACTTTTGATACGGTACCATCCTCTAGGGTTTTGGTCGGAAGACCAGGGGAAATTTCCTCTATCTTTCTTTTGATCTCCTCAATGACGGCCAATGGATTATCTCCGTACCTTGCTACTACTACTCCACCAACCGCTTCAGCGCCTCCTTTGTCGAGGATCGCCCTTTCCGCTCTACTGGCAGGGCCTATGTTCACCTTTGCCACATCCCGGATCCGGAGGGGCACGTTGTTGTTCATTTTCACAACTGCGAGCTCTATATCCTCAAGGGATTTGACATAGCCCAAGCCTCTGACGATATATTCTACCTTGTTGACCTCCATGGTATTGGCCCCTATATCCAGGTTGGATTGACGGACGGCTTCCATGACCTCCATCAGGCTTACATTGTTGGCCTTCATGGCATCAGGATCCAGATCCACCTGGTATTCCTTGACATGGCCTCCGATACTGGCCACTTCTGCAACTCCAGAAGCTCCAGAAAGCCCATACCTTACATAGAAGTCCTGTATGGATCGAAGCTCGTGCAAGTCCCAGCCACCTGCCGGGTTACCCTCTTCATCACGGCCTTCCAGGGTATAGAAATAAACTTGTCCCAGACCGGTGGCATCAGGGCCAAGTTGGGGCTGCACACCTTCGGGCAGTAGCCCTCCAGGAAGGGAGTTCAGTTTTTCTAATATCCTACTACGGCTCCAGTAGAACTCAATGTCCTCCTCAAAAATGAGGTAGATACTGCTGAACCCAAACATGGAGGTACTCCGGATGGATTTGACACCCGGCATCCCCAAGAGGGCCGTAGTCAAAGGGTAAGTGATCTGGTCTTCAACGTCCTGGGGGGATTTACCCATCCAGTCGGTGAAGACAATCTGCTGGTTTTCCCCGATATCAGGGATGGCATCCACCGGCACTGGGTCATTGGGCAGGAAGCCCGTATCCCAGCGGAACGGCGCCACTACGATCCCCCACACCACAATGATGAGGAGAAGCAATACTGTTACCAGCTTATTCTCAAGAAAGAATTTGATTATAGAATTGAGCATTGGTTAAAATGATCAAATGAAGAAAATTGAAAATTTGCCCGTCTGGAATTTGGGCACAGAAAAGAAACGGTCAAAGATTGACCAAAAACAACAATGTTATATCAAAAAACTTTGGTTTTGGATATGTATAGGAGTGGTTTTATATGTAAGCAATTGCGGCTCAGGGATAGCCTCCTCCCAGTCCAAGGAGAAAGTTAGCTTGTGGAGCATGGCCACAAAAGCTATAAATGCAGAAGAGAAATCAGCTTTCTGAAACTGGTAGTCTGCCAAGGCCAACAGATTCTGGTCTGCCTGCTGTATTTCATGGTGCAGCACGTCAACACAGCATTCCATGTCCTCGTCACTTTCGGAACAGCATTTCTTTTCCTCTGCGTATAAGCTAATCGATTCCAACCTTTCACTGCAATAATGCATAGAATAGCTCATCCCTGCGTTAAAGAGCAGGTAAATCATTAAAAACGATATCTTTATAAAGCGATTCATGATAGATAATTGAAACAAATATAACAAATGGGTGTCAGATAGCTTTATATTTTTTTGGTAATTTTTAATAAGGCAAGGACTTGCTTAAATTTGGGAGGGAAAAATTTCACCATGGGAAGTCTTATAATCAATCAGAGAACATATTCATTTACCGTAATTCAAAATACCTACATCCAAGTCGAAGAAAGTTATTTCCAGAAGGCTATTGATTTTTGTAGAGAATGGTTACTAGGAGTGCAGCATTTTGAGTTGCAAACTTCCGGATCGACGGGAAAGCCTAAAAAAATCCTAGTTAGCAGAGCCCAAATGGAAGCCAGCGCAAGAGGAACTGGAGACTTTTTCGAAATTCAAAAAGGTGCATCCTTGCTTTGTTGCTTAAATATCGAAATGATAGCCGGCAAAATGATGCTAGTGAGGGCTTTGGAGTGGGGTGCTGATGTTTACGTTGTAAATCCTAGCGGAAATCCTCTGGAGAACAATAATGAGGGGATACATTTTGACTTTGCCGCTATGGTACCTTTACAGCTCGAGACCATAATGAATCATGAGGAATCTCAAGCAAAATTATTAGGAATAAAAAACCTGATCATCGGTGGGGCACCTATGAATGAAAGTCTTCGAAAAAAAGCTTTAACCTTTCCGATTTCAATATACCAAACCTTTGGAATGACAGAAACAGTCAGCCATGTGGCTTTGGCAAAAGTTAATCACCTCCAAACGCCTGTGTATAAGGCCCTGCCGGGTGTGAAGTTTTCCCAAACTGAAGACCGCAGATTGGTGATAACTTCCCCAATGGGCAGTGGAAACCGTCTTGAAACCCAAGATATTGTAGAACTTCTTTCAGAGAAGGAATTTATTTGGAAGGGTCGAGCTGACTTTACGATCAACTCTGGAGGCGTCAAAATTCACCCTGAGGAGATTGAGAATCAAATACTTCCAATATTTGAAAAAAAATTTTCGGGTAAAAATTATTTTATTTTTGGGCTTCCTGATGACAAGCTGGGCCAAAAAGTTTGTTTGCTCATAGAAATTGGCCAAGTCGATGAAAATCAGGCAAGGGATTTGCAAATGCAGATTCGAGCCCGAGTTTCCAAGTATGCAGTTCCAAAAGAGGTCTTTTTTTTAGAACAATTTGAAGTGACAGCATCCGGAAAAATCAATAGGCGAGCAACTATTGAACGATTAGAATAAAATGAAAAACATCCTGGTATTATTGGTATTGCTCATCATGATCAGACCTTCCAAGACAGACCTTACAGTAACATTTGACAACCTTGAAAACAACAAAGGTGTAGTCAGGGTATTACTTTTCAATTCCCCAGATGGCTTTCCGGATAATGCCGACAAAGCCGTTGGAAGTGCCGTTGTTAAAATTCAGAATGGGCGAGCCGTGTATCAGTTTAAAGATATGGCTGATGGTAATTACGCCATTTCCGCCTACCATGATGCCAATGAGGACGGCAAACTAAACAAAAACCTGCTTGGTGTACCACAAGAGGCCTATGGTTTTTCCAACAATGCAAGTGGAACCTTCGGCCCTCCATCTTTCTCCTCTGCTGCCTTTAGAGTGGACGATGAAAATGATGTACACACCATGAGTCTCAAAAAATAAGACTCAAATTCCAAACATCCTCCTCGCATGAATGTTCTGAACAAAAAGAACATTCATGCTTGAAGAACATTTCTTCACCTGCCCCTATTGCTTTTCCAATATCTCCGCACTGATTGACACCAGCGTAGCCGCTCAAACTTACATTGAGGATTGCGAAGTTTGTTGTCAACCCATTGAAATCAAGGTTCTTTTTGAAAATGGTGAGCTTTCATTCTTTTCTGCCCAATCAATCGAATGATTTTTTTTCATTCTTGATATTGCACTAAAGCGGAAATTGGTAATTTTGTGGCTGATTTTATTTATCTCCAAAAATCAGCATCCCATGAAAAAGTTTTTGTTTCTAGCAATTTGTTTCGTCTCACTTTTCAACAACCTTCAAGCCCAATCATCTGAAGAGGTGTGGGAGGCTGCACAGCAATACGCCTTGGCTAACCTCAATGAAGATTATGAGCTTTTGCTGGACTTCACCTATCCGCAAGTAATTGAGCAAGCCGGAGGTAGGGAGGCCTACAAGAAGGTTTTACTTCAGTTAAATGAAATCCAGAAAAACCGTGGGATGAGTTTGAGTGACTTTATCATCAAAGAGCCGATAGATAAAGTGAAGGCAGGAGATGAATGGCATATCATTGTTCCCTATCAATCTGTGACGAAAGTAAAAGGAGGGAGACTTACCACCGAAAACACGCTTATCGCAGTTGCCACCGAGGGCCGAAGTAAGTGGTATTTTGTGGAAACCGCATCACTTACAGAAAGAAATTTGAACAAGGTACTTCCCCAATGGAACAATACATTGATATTACCCTATAAGAAAGCTCCTGTTTTTAAGGAGGATTAAAAAAAGACGGGAGACGGGAGACCGAAGGTTGTTCCCATCTCCAGTCTCCATCACTTTTTCTTCCGGGATTCTGCCAACTGGGTCCACATTTCGTTTGGGATTTGGTCAAGATGGCTGAATTCGCCCGCACCTTTGAGCCATTCGCCTCCATCGATGGTGACTACTTCGCCATTGACAAAAGCGGAAAAATCCGACATAAGATAGGCGGCAAGGTTTGCAAGCTCCTGATGTTCTCCCACCCTTCCTACAGGTATTTTCTTTGCTGGGTCAAATTTTTTGACCAATTCGCCTGGTAGCAGTCTACTCCAAGCACCTTCCGTAGGAAAGGGCCCCGGAGCAATGGCATTAGACCTAATTTGGTATTTAGCCCATTCTACAGCTAGGGATCTGGTTAAAGCTAATACACCAGCCTTTGCCACAGCACTAGGCACCACATATCCCGATCCTGTCCATGCATAAGTCGTCACGATATTCAAAAATGTTCCCTGTTGCTTATTTTTTATCCAGTGTTTACCTGAAGTGAGGGTAACATTGGAAGTGCCTTTTTGAACAATGTCCACCACTGTTTGGAAAGCGTTGGCAGAAAGCATTTCGGTTGGGCTGATAAAGTTCCCTGCTGCATTGTTGAGCACCCCATGAATCTGGCCAAACTCTTGGTTGGCGTCGGACCACATTTTTTCCACTTGTTCTATTTCTCGCACATCACAACTTAGCGGCAATACACTTCCCCCAAAAGAATCTTCCATTTCACTGGCAGCTTGCTGCAGCACTTCCAACCTGCGGCTGGTAATAATAAGATTAGCTCCTAGCTTCAAAAAATACTCACCCATTGAGCGCCCAAGCCCGGTGCCACCACCGGTGATTAATATATTTTTTCCTTCCAAGGCTCCATCCCGGAGCATTCCTTCGGTATATTTCATGATTAGATTTTAGGTTGTTTAAAAACTGAATATAAGAATTAATCTTCTTTTTGATCACTTTATTTTTTCAAAACAAAATAGTAGAGTCACACTTAAATTCAATTATCTAACGACACTTCCGAGCAAATAACAAGCTGACAAATAGCATAAATAACAAAAACCAGTTTTAGGAAAAGTAAAATGCGTCAAGTAATTTTTAAAAAAGATAAAGTTGCATTGATTTTGCAATGAACTGGTCATGCGTAATATAATTCCATTTTTAATAGTGTGGTGCTGCCTAATCGGCGCTATCTTCTTTGCTTGCACCGATAGATTTGACAATCAACTTCAGACGGATCCTGAAGTGGAAGGTCAGGAAATATTCAATGCCTCCTATGTGTTGGATGAGCATCTATATTATTTGACAATGGATTTTGATGACTTTCAATTGGCTTCGAATGACAGTTTACAACTGCCTGGCTGCCCATTAATTAATATAGAGGAGGAGGGCCGAAAAGTAACCTTGACTTTCACGAACCAGGAATGTCCAGATGGCAATCCACGTCGTGGAGCTTTTGAGATCAGCTTTAAGGATGATAGTCTCCCCACTTCTTTACTTTATCAAGATTATCAGGTGCTACAAAACACCCTTGAGGGTTCAAGAACCTTCCTTAAAGACAGTATTTTGATTTCCGAAACTTCTGAGGATATTCTTATTTTTGATGCCTTTGGCTCTAGCACTAGAATCAATCTCCACCTGACTCATGAGCTAACTTTTCGATCCGATACCCTCAATGAAATTATTACTTCCGGAGAAGCCTCAGGTAGAAATTTAGCAGGAAGGACCTTTTCCATGCAGGTAGTAGATCCTAAAATCCAAAAACAAGAATGCTGGCAAGCTGGAATTAAAATGCCAGCTATTGGAAGTGAAAGCTGGGGAGTAGAAAGGCAAACCGGCACCACTGTTCGTCACCAAATATTATACGGAGATCAGGGAGATTGCGACAATCAGGCTGAGGTTGTTTTGAACAATGGGCAAAAATTACTTATGACAGCTGCAGATTAAAATACTAAGTTAATTCACCTCTAAATTGTTATTTTAATATAATATTAAATAGCAAAAAAGGCGGTCTCTTTTCAGGGACTGCCTTTTTATATTTAGCTCACTTGCAGTATTAAGTTTTTGTTCTAATCCTCGACATCTTGTTCAAACCCGAGACCTGCAGCAAACAGCAATTTGGCGTAAGCGATGTTTTTGCGAGCAATAACATCATTGAGGATCAATTGACCTTCAATTACACTTACTTCTCGGGCATTTATGAGGAATAGAGAACTTTCGCCCATTTCGAATCTTGTTTGCTCACCTTCCAGTAAGCGTTCTAATCCGAATAGGTTTTCAGAAAATGTTCTAAATTGCCCTTGAAGTGTCTCCATATTGTTAAGCTCACTTTCCAAAGTGGCTTTTAACCTGACAAATTTCATGTCTCTGTCTTGAGTGGTAAAGTTGATCTGCGATTTGACAATACCTAATGCTCCCCTTTCCCTTCGCAAAAACAATGGCATCCTCACCGTGGCTCCCCATTTATAATTGTTTTCAAAAAAGACATGACCACCGTTTTCAAACCCATTCGTCGTATTCGTCAGTATATTGTAATGCAATTGGGCGACAGGTTTGAGTTGATCAGCACGCCATCTTCTCTCTACCTCAAGGGAGGCAAGATCAAAGTCAAGTAATTGCAATTCTGGGTGGCGTGTCAAATTAGCCCGCAATAGTTCCAAACTGTATGACATATCGATTCCCTTTGATAAGTCTTGAGGAATCACCTGTTCACCAAGATTCATAGGCTCATTGTATTCATCCCATAAATAGATTTCCAACATCTGCTGAGCCTCAAAGTATTCCATCTCCTTTGCCTGAAGTCTATACTCCCTGTTCAGTACTTGGGTATGGGCTTCCAATGTATCAATGGCCGGCAAGTCACCATAAATAAAGCTATCTCTGATACCTCTAAATCTAACCTTAGCAAGTTCCACCGCCTCTCGCATGACTGTGACATCTTGATAAGCGGCCGCCCATCGCCAGTAAACCTGATTGGCATCCAAATACAGCCTGTTAAGCATCAATTGCTGCTCAGAGAGCGTAGCATCCCGGTAGATTTCAGCTTGCCGAAGCGCTCTCCTCCTGCTATCTATCATCAAACCCTGACCCAAATTAACCGAAGCACCAACTGTCATCAAACCCTCTGTGGGCACTCTTCTTTCGGGGTTAAGGTATTGTCCAGTGTTTTGCTCGACTAATCCTTTCAACTGTACACCTCCCATTGTAGGGACTACCACACCAGCTTCACGCTTGTGATAGTAACCCACATTGTTATATTCTTTTTCATCCAGATTGCCAAATAGGAAAGGATCAAAGCCTCCCCTTGCCATCCTCAGTTCTTGACGCCCCATCTCTGTTGTGATGACGGCTTGATTAACCACCGGATGGTAAAAGGAAACCCACTTGATAAACTGGTTGTAAGAAAGGGTGTCTTGTGCGCTGACATTAGATAACAGAAAAACAAGCAACCCAGTTATTCCAATTAGTCTCCTCATTATTTCCTAGCTTGTCTCTTTTCTTCTGCAGTATAGTAATCTGCTGGGAATCCATTCAGTTGTCGCCAGATCTCATACCAGATCGGAACATCATTAAGCAGGGCGATACCATCCGCTGCTGAACCTATTTGAAGTCCATCTGGCCAAGGTTTTTCCTCTGGGTCCTGTGCTACTACCACACGGTACCGGTTGTTTTCACTTGTAAATTTATCTATTGCTACCACTTTCCCTCCAAAGGTACCATTGGAAATCTGGGGCCAACCCGAGAAAACAATCGCCGGCCAACCGTCGAAGATAAACCTTACCTTATTTCCCAATCGAACCAATGGCAAATCTATGGGATCCACATACATTTCCACAGCCAAGGCAGCATCAGCCGGCATGATGCTCAGAATTTGCATCCCTTCATTTACCGTTTCCCCAATACCGACTTGTAAAGCTCTGGCTATATATCCATTTTGAGGCGCCAAAATATACCGCATACCTGTACGGACCTCATAGTTGCTATATTGGTTCTCTAGCTTAGTAGCTGTTGCTTCAGCGTCAAATTGGGAAGACATGGCCGAAAACTTATCCGCTTCAGCTTTAGCCAACCTGTCTCTAAACTCATTATCAATAGCATTCAGCTCGATTCTAGCTGCAATTTCTTCATTCCTACTACTAAGAAGGGTATTTTCAGCTGCGATGAGATTTGCTTGAACTTCCTGAAACCTCAATCTTCTTTGTTCTAAATCAGTTAGAGAGCGCAAACCTTCCTCAAATAATTTTTCAGCACGAGCTACCTGATCCTCCCCAATATTAAAGTTGACTTTAGCCTGTTCAAATCGGATACTGTCCGATTGCACTTTCAACCGGGCCATTTCAAGCCTATTTTCCGCCTGCTCTATCCTGAGGACATTATTGGCTTTCAAGGCTAGTATTTGCCCTTCCTGAGCTTTAACCCGCTCACCATAAGATCTTGCGGAAAGGTTCTTTGCGTCAACTTGCTTTAGGGTTCTTTCCAGTAATAAAGGATCAAAATAATCATCCCTAATTTCAGAAATCAACATCAATGTATCTCCCTTGTTGACATAATCACCTTCCGCTACATTCCACTGTTCGATCCGGCCTGCAATGACCGTCTGGATGGTCTGAGGCCTATGGTCTTGCCTTAAAGCAGTTACCATTCCTTTGGACCTGACAGATTGGGTCCAAGGAAGAAAAATGAAAAGCAGCAAGAAAAGGAAAATATAAAGCAGGATCTTCACCCTTTTTTTGCTCTCGCTGGCAGGAAGGGTCATGCTGAGACTTTTGAAGTTCTCAAAGTTGACCTTGCCTTCTAACTTGTTGGAAGAAATATTGAGCATATCCTTAATTGTTACTGTTTTTATAATTTTTAAATTCCGCAGGTGTACCTATAAACTTCACTTTACCTTTCGAAAGTTCTATTACCTTATCAGCCTTAGAAATCAGTTTATCATCATCTGAAATAAAAACGGCTGTCCAATCTCCATCGAATATATAATTGATTATTTCTTCTTCCTCACCATTTAACTGGCTCCAAAGGTCTTCCAGCAGGAGAGTTCGTGGCGAATGAACCAGGCAACGAGCTACTATTAGTTTTCTAATATCTACCTGACTCAAACCTTTCCCTTCCGGCATGAGCATGGTCTCCATATCTTCTGGCAGGCTAAACACATATTGGTTGAGCCCTACAAGCTCCAAAACCTTTCTTACTTGGGGCTCCTCAACATCACGCCCCAATGTGATATTTTCTCTCATCGTGCCGTGAAAAATGTATTGGTTATTGAAACTTTCGCCTAAATACCCTCTAAACTTGTTAACGTCCAATACATCCAGCGGTAGGTCGTTAACAATAATTTTACCTCTGTAATCTTCATAAAGACCTGCAAGAAGATGTAATAGAGTGGTCTTTCCACTTCCACTTGCCCCAGTTAGGATGACTTTTTCCCCCGCGTCTATAGTGAGGTTAATATTTTCTAGAATATTAAACTGCTTATCGGTCGATTTGAAGTAAAGTTTATTTAGTTGGAATTTTAGGCCATGAACATTTTTTACGAGAGATTTTTCAGTACCATTTTGCTTCTCGATAGGCATATCCATTATTAACCCCAATTTTTCGACTGCCGTCAATGTATCATAAACAGTTTCCAGACTCAAGATCATTTTCTCAACAGAGCCAATTACAAGTATGATCACAATCTCGGCTGCCACGAATTGTCCTATACTTATCTCTTCATTGATCAACAAAAGAGAACCTACACCCAATAGTGCTGTTACAATCAAGACTTTGAAAGCAATCAAGACTTTGTATTGAAAGATCAGTACGTTAAAATGCTTATTTCTGAAGTCTACATAAGACTGAAGCAGGTAATCTACTTTAAGCAAAGGCAGTTTGGAACTCCCAGATAGCTTGAAACTTGGTAGTGCTCTGGCAACTTCCTCAAGCCAATATGCCACGTTGTATTTAGCCGAAGATTCCTTCAAGGCAGTTTCCATACCTTTGGGGGAGGTAAAGTAGAAGATGGCTATCAGGATGAGTATAAGGATTACCCCAAAAAGGATAAAGTAAGAGTGATAAAAGGCCAATAGGATCAACCCAAATAAAACCTGTAGGATCGCAGTCGGAAAATCCAAAAGCAATTTTGCTGTCCCTTTTTGAAGGTTTACCGAATCAAAAAAACGGTTGACCAATTCAGGTGCATATTTGTTTTGTAATGAATCCATTTTTAGGCGGGGAAACCTATAGGCAAATCCCAATGCCGATTTGGTGAAAATTCTTTGTTGAAGTTTCTCCGTCAAATAAAGCTGACTGATCTGCAGAAATCCACTGAAAGTAAATCCAGCTGCCACTAGACCTATTAAAATCCCCCAAGAAGTAGACACCCTACCACCAAGAATAAAATTAAATAAAGCCTGAATAGCAAGAGGCAAAATCAGCCCTACCCCACCGTTAAGGACAGCATAGAAGTAAATAGCATAAACATCACGCTTTTCTTGGTTTAACAATTTGCCAAACCTCTTTATTGGAGTGATTGCCGGGTTAACTACTTTCATTTTTTATCGATAACATTAAAAACTAATTCCTTGTAAAACTCCAATCTTTCTGTTCCTGATGCTGTCATCTCTGTCAGAACGGGAATATGCTTGACATAATAAGGTTGAAGAAGGCTGGATTCCATGATAGTACTGGCCAAAGTCTTGGGAAATTTATATTTTGGATTAAGCTCATGGATGATTTCGGCTATCCTTTCTCCGATTTTAATGTAAGAAGAGAAATATCCGTTTTTTAAATCCCGTTCCACTTCCTTTGTCATAATAGCCTTAAACGATTCTTCAATCAGCATCTGACGGAGAGGGACAGGGTTTACAAATTCATTGTTTTTCCCAATCGGTCCATCGATCAATATTTGCAGAGCAATGTGTAATTTTTGTTTAGGATCAGAGAGGTTTGTGATCCCCATCACCAAGTTTAGCTCCAAGTAGCCCCAATACCAAAGATTTAGAAACAATAGCAACTTATGCTTATTCTCAAAGTAGCGGTAAATAGCAGCCTCTGTGCTACCCACCTCTACTGCGAGCTTTTTAAAAGTAAAGCTTTCCAATCCAAGGTTGGCCATTACCTTTATACTCTTGGCAATGATATCCTTCCCAAGTTCAGAACTAAATGGATCCTTTAGGTAAACGCTCTCGTTTACATCCACCCGCATTCTGTTCAGCAATTGTTCCATATTCTATCAGCTAACGACACCCATTACATTATGTTTGCAAAAGTAATTATAAGTTAGTAATACTAACAATAATAGATGTTAAATATTTTAAGAGTTTGTATAGCTTTGAGATAGGGCATAAAAAAAAGCCGCTATGCGGCTTTTTCTAATTTTTCTGAGATTAATATCTATAATACTCTGGCTTGAATGGTCCTTCCTGTGGTACCCCGATATATTCGGCCTGGTCCTCAGAAAGAGTTTCCAATTCCACCCCTAATTTGCTCAAATGCAATGCGGCTACCTTCTCATCCAAATGCTTAGGCAATACATATACCCCCGGCTCATATTGATCCGTATTGGTCCAAAGCTCAAGCTGCGCCAAAGTCTGGTTTGTAAAGGAGTTAGACATTACAAAGGATGGGTGACCTGTAGCACAACCCAGGTTCACCAATCGACCTTCGGCCAAGACGATGATTTCGTTACCATCCACATTGTAAAGATCAACCTGCGGCTTGATGACATCTTTGGTATGACCAAAAGTTTTGTTCATCCAAGCCATATCGATTTCATTGTCGAAGTGACCGATGTTACAAACGATGGTCTTATCTTTCATCGCTCTGAAGTGTGGCTCACTAATAATATCCTTGTTTCCGGTAGCTGTAACAACGATATCTGCTTCTTTAACCGCATCTACCATTTTCTTCACAGCAAAACCATCCATAGCAGCTTGAAGTGCACAGATTGGATCGATTTCAGTAACAATAACTCTAGCACCGGCACCTCTAAGAGAAGCAGCAGAACCTTTTCCTACATCACCATATCCAGCCACAACAGCAACTTTACCTGCCATCATGACATCGGTAGCTCTTCTAATCGCATCCACCAATGACTCTTTGCAACCATATTTATTGTCAAATTTTGACTTGGTTACAGAATCATTTACGTTGATGGCAGGCATTGGAAGTGTGCCTTTCTTCATTCTTTCATAAAGTCTGTGAACACCAGTGGTGGTTTCCTCAGAAAGACCTTTGATTCCCGCTACCAATTCCGGATATTCGTCCAATACCATATTAGTAAGGTCGCCACCGTCGTCAAGGATCATGTTCAAAGGAGATTGCTCTTCGCCGAAGAACAAAGTCTGCTCAATACACCAGTTAAACTCTTCCTCAGTCAGACCTTTCCAAGCATACACGCTGATACCTGCAGCAGCAATAGCCGCAGCAGCATGATCCTGAGTCGAGAAAATATTACAAGAAGACCAAGTTACTTCTGCACCAAGGGCTACCAAGGTTTCGATCAAGACAGCAGTTTGGATTGTCATATGAAGACAACCGGCAATCTTGGCGCCTTTTAAAGGCTGAGATTTACCATATTCTTCTCTCAAAGCCATCAAACCCGGCATCTCTGCCTCAGCTAGCTTGATCTCTTTTCTCCCCCAATCAGCCAAAGAAATATCTTTAACCTTATACTTGACGTATTTTTTTGATGTAGTTTCTGACATGTATTTATTAATTTATGGATTATTAACAATTTTAGGAAAGCCAAATTTACTCAAATGCTGAGACAAAAGAAAATTAGGCGATTAAAGAAATTCAACCTCTTTGAAGGCATATAGGTTCAATTGGCCGGTGTCTTTTTCAATTTTAAGCTTACCTTCCATGGTTATACCTGTGATTTTACCTGAAAACACCCCTGATTTAGTGTCTCTGTAGCTTGCCCAGTCATTGTATCGATAAAGGTTTTGGATAAAAAGCTTTCGGAGTAACTCAACCTCACCCCTCTTTAATAATAAATAGTACTTTTCGATAGACTTAATAATTAATCGAAAAACCTCCCACAAATCTACTTCACTTCCGGTCAACCGAGCAAGTGAGGTAGGACCAGGAAAAGCAAAATCAGTTTGATTGACGTTCAAACCAATACCAACTAAAGACATGTCGAGCCCCCTGTTGCTAACACTGTTTTCTATTAGTACACCACCAAGTTTACCTTCATACTGATGTAAGATATCATTCGGCCATTTAACCTTTATGTCAGGTGCATATTGGGCTAGCACTTCCTGCACTGCCAACGTAACAATAATATTCAAATCAAACTGCTGACTAGCATCCAAGAATGAAGGAGCAAGAACTAAGGTAAAAGTCAGATTCTTAGCGGGTTCACTATACCACTGGTTCCCCCTCTGCCCTCTGCCTTTTGTTTGCTTATCGGTGATGACAATGGAACCTTCTCGGACCATTCCTTGCTTATAGAGTTGCATAGCTTCATCATTGGTCGAGTGACACTCTGGCAGAAAATGAATGTCTTTTCCCAAAAAAATCGTATTGGCAAGGATTTTATGCATACAAATATTAGTTATTTTGTCCCACAATAAAGATATTTATCGTTTATTTGGAACTCTAAAAATACAGCTTAAAATACTAAATTAATAATATGACAGCAGAACAGCTGAGTAAAGTTATCGTGAAGGGAATGGAAGAGAAGAAAGCTTCCGATATTGTAGTAATGGATTTAAGAAATGTAAATAATTCAGTTTCAGATTTTTTCGTTATTTGTTCTGCAAATTCAGACACACAGGTTGAGGCAATCGCCACCTCCGTAGAAGATGAAGTATTTAAGATTACCCAGGAATCCCCATGGAGAAGTGAAGGAAAAAACAACCGCCAATGGATCCTGATTGATTATGCCAATGTAGTAGCACATGTGTTTTTGAAAGACAAAAGGGAGTTTTACGCCCTTGAAGAACTGTGGGGTGACGCTAAAGTGACCACAATCTGATAATCCTGCAAACTTATATTTTTCAAAAACGTTCTACTTTAAGTTTATTGCCTTAATAATTATACAATGAGTGATAAAAACAAGAATAAAAAATTCATTCCTAAACCTCCTCAGAGACCAAACTTCCAACTATGGCTGATTATCACAGCGGTGATCGTCCTGATTGGTGTTTCTTGGTTTAGCCAGCGTAATGCTGTGGTGGACATTACTATGAAGCGGTTTGAGGACATGGTTACTGCCAATGATGTGGCCAAGGTTGTAGTTGTATACAATCAAAATTATGTAGATGTCACTCTAACAGAAAGTGCTCTTGAAAAGTCACGGTATGCGGATGAACTTGATCTGCAAAACAGGTTTTCAAGCACCTCAGGACCTCATTATAGAATCAACATTGCCTCTGTCGACAAGTTTGTCGAAGATTATGATAGATTGGAAAGTCAATTGCCCGAAGAGCAGAGGATAGGCTATTCTGCCGAAAAGCAGGAAAGCCTCTGGAATGCCTTTGGAAGTTTTGGCTTCCTAATACTTCTTTTCTTCCTGTTTTGGATTATGATGAGAAGGATGGCAGGACCTAGCGGACCAGGTGGCCAGATTTTCAATGTCGGCAAATCCAAAGCGCAGTTATTTGATGCTGAAAATAAGGTTAAGATCACCTTTGGTAATGTGGCCGGCCTTGATGAAGCTAAAGAAGAAATCCAGGAAATTGTAGAATTTCTTAAAAATCCAGGCAAGTTCACTAAGCTTGGTGGTAAAATCCCGAAAGGTGCCCTTTTGGTAGGACCTCCAGGTACAGGTAAAACATTGCTTGCAAAAGCTGTAGCCGGTGAGGCAGGTGTTCCGTTCTTCACCCTATCAGGTTCCGACTTTGTGGAAATGTTTGTCGGTGTAGGAGCCGCTAGAGTAAGGGATTTGTTTAAGCAAGCTAAGGAAAAAGCCCCTTGTATCATCTTCATTGACGAGATTGACGCAATCGGTCGATCAAGAGGCAAAGGCCAAATGCCAGGTTCAAACGATGAAAGAGAAAACACCTTGAATTCTCTCTTGGTAGAGATGGATGGTTTTGGTACTGATACAGGTGTAATTGTATTGGCAGCTACTAACCGACCAGACGTGTTGGATAGCGCTCTTTTAAGACCAGGTAGATTTGACCGTCAAATCAGTATCGACAAACCAGATATTGTAGGAAGAGAAGCTATATTCAAAGTTCACCTTAAGCCGATCAAAACTGGTGAAGATGTGGAACCAAGAAAACTCGCAGCTCAAACTCCAGGTTTTGCCGGAGCGGAAATTGCTAATGTCTGTAACGAGGCGGCATTGATCGCAGCTAGAAGGAATAAAAAGGCAGTAGATATGCAGGATTTCCAAGATGCGGTAGACCGTGTGATTGGAGGTCTTGAGAAGAAAAATAAAATCATTTCTCCAGAGGAAAAGCAAATTGTTGCTTATCACGAAGCAGGTCACGCAGTGGCAGGCTGGTTTCTGGAACATGCCGATCCATTGGTGAAAGTGAGTATAGTACCTAGAGGTGTAGCAGCATTGGGATATGCCCAATACCTACCAAAAGAACAATTCCTTTATCAAACAGAGCAGCTAATCGACGAGATGTGTATGACACTTGGTGGTCGTGCTGCAGAAGAAATTGTGTTTGGTAAGATCTCTACCGGTGCCTTAAGTGACTTAGAAAGAGTAACCAAAATGGCCTATTCAATCGTGTCAGTTTACGGTATGAATGAAAAAATAGGAAACGTATCTTTCTACGACAGCAAGCAGTCAGATAGATTCAGTAAGCCTTATTCTGAAGCCACCGCTGAAACTATTGATCAGGAAGTTAGAAAGTTAATCTTGTTTGCATATGAAAGAGTGAAAGACCTTCTTTCACATAACAAGGAAGCCTTAGAAATATTGGCCAAAGAACTTCTTGAGAAAGAGATTCTCTTCCAATCTGATTTAGAAAAACTGATCGGTAAAAGGCCTTTTGAAAAAGAAACAGCATACGAGGCATTCACCAAGAAAATTGATGCAAAGGAAAAAGAAGAAGCTGAAGAAAAAAAGAATATCGAAGAAGGTATTAACGAATCAGTTACTGAAAAAATAAGCACTAAGAATGATGACAATTAATCATTCTTAAGAAAATTTAAAGGCACATAACAATTAGTTATGTGCCTTTTTTGTTGCTTATCTATATAGCTAAAGTATATGAATGGAAAAGGAACAATCATCTTTATAGTAATATTTTCACTTTTATCTACCTTTATCAACTGGTATGTCTTTCAAGGCATTAAAACTTTGGTTGAGGACTGGAGCCACAATTCAAGGAGGTCTTTTTTTGTGGGTTACTGGCTTATATTCGGAGGAATCACTCTATTCTCTGTTATTACCTTTATACGGATTGCCGTAGAGGGTAAAATTCCGCCCAGTGCATACAACCTAGTTAATGTAATCCTAACCGTCACAAGCACCCAGATAGTCTTTATACTATTTATGTTAGGGGAAGATTTGGTCAGAAGTATGGTAATGGGAGCAAAATATGTAGCATCCGATGAAGCAACACTTCCCTCCCGAAGAAAATTTGTCGCCCAACTTGGTCTGGTGGTGGCGGCGATACCTTTCTCTGGTTTTATCTATGGGATTTTCAAAGGGAAATACAATTTCAAAATACATCACCAACCTGTTTTCTTCAGTGATTTACCAGAAGAGTTTGACGGTTTTAAAATTGTACAGTTATCCGACATACATTCTGGAAGCTTCAAGGATTTCGAGGCTGTAGAGCGAGGTATTCAGATGGTAATTGACCAGAAGCCTGATCTTTTTGTATTTACCGGCGATCTGGTGAACCATCGGGCTGGGGAGATTGACCCTTTTATGGAAAAATTTAGCACCATAAAAGGCAAACACGGGCAGTTTTCCATTTTGGGCAACCATGATTATGGAGACTATATTCCTTGGCCCACTCCAGAAGAGAAAAAAGCCAACTTTAATAGAATGATTGAACAACACGGCAAGTTAGGTTATCAGTTATTGATGAATGAAAATACCATCGTATCTAAAGGGAATTCAAGCATCCGCCTCTTGGGAGTGGAAAATTGGGGCGTAGGGTTCAATCAAAAAGGTGATATCGATAAGGCCCTTGTTGGAGTAGACAAAAACGAATTTAAAGTACTTCTCAGTCATGACCCCAGTCATTGGGAAAAGGTTGTAAAGGACCATCCCTCAAATATTCACCTTACTCTTTCGGGTCATACGCACGGGATGCAGTTTGGAATTGAAACGCCAGTGGTTCGATGGAGTCCTGCGCAGTACAGATATCCTCATTGGGCTGGCTTGGCACAATCCCTTAATCGTTATTTATATGTAAATCGGGGATTTGGTTTTCATGCCTTTTCAGGAAGAGTGGGGATATGGCCAGAAATCACTGTGATAGAACTAAGAAAACAACAGGTGTAACTTTTTCTGCCCAATTTGTACTTCAGTTACAATCCTTTTCAACAAGTGAACAGGTAATTAATTTCTATAAACATTGAAATAAGACCAATTAAAGGTGTTTTATTCCTTTATAATCAATCTATTTCACTAGGTTATTTAGTGGCATTATGATGGCACTGTGTTCATCGAACAAACCACTAAAACCTTATTACAGATGGATAATCCGAATAAAGAGAGCATTGACAAACTTAATGATCTCATAGCCATTGCCGCTGATGGCAGAGAAGGTTATGAAAACGCCGCAGAAAACATTGAAGACCATGGGGCAAAAGCTTCCTTTCGACAATTCTCTCAAGAAAGGGCTAGTTATGTCAGTCAACTGCAACAGGAAATTATTGCATTAAATGGCAAGCCTAAGGATAGCGATGGAGATGTACAAGGTGCTCTACATCGAGCTTGGCTCGACATAAAATCCACTTTCACAGGAGGTGACCGAGAGGCAATCGTTGATGGCTGCATAACTGGAGAGGAATCGGCAATTGAGAGTTATGAAAAAGCTTTAGAAAAAGAATATATTAGCGGCAATACCAGGAGCCTGCTGAATGAGCAGTTGAGCGGTATCAAAAACGCTTTAAATGTCATAAAGAGTTATCGTGACAATCCATAATTTTTTACCGCATGGATTAAGAACAGTAGGGGCTGTGCCTTTACTGTTTTTTTTATTTATACCCATGATAAAATCCCGTCAGAATCTTTAATTTATAACAATTTATATTTTAAACCGTACTATAATAAGGACACTAACCGAACTTTGCCATGTTACGATTTATCATATTGTTAGGATTTTTGATAATTAGCCAACCTCTATATGCCCAGATCAGCTACCCGACTTACCGGATGACCAATGGTGTGCCAGATGCCTCAGGGATTTTGGTCTCAAATCCAACCCCTAATGGAGGATTATTAATCTATAACAGCAAAAATGGTCAAGCTACAATGGCACCTATGAAAATTAGAGAGTTTCAGCCTGAAGATAATGATGTTTTTAACGGAAGGATACAAACTATAAAGGAACCAGAAATGACATTTACTCCGGAGGTCTTACCTGATTATAGACCAACCAGTCAGTACATTGCTCCTATTCCGATGCGGACCCGTTTGTTGGACTTTAATATGCCGGACTTTTTAAAACATAACCCTTCCTTACAGATTAATCCTGTATGGAATAATCCTATTTTAGAAGAAAAGAAACAAGGAGATTTTAACTTAAGACAGGATTAAACAATCACCCTATTTTCCACACTCTTGGCAGATTTTAGCCGCCGGCTCTTGTTGGGAAATCCTTCTCAAGGCTTCCTCACTATTGTTAAATGGACCTAAATATCTTCGGTTCATCATGTCAGGCATATTTGCACAGCCTTGAGCATGAATTTTTTTGACTCCAGATTCTGACAGGTTCTCGTCTATATAAAAGAATTTCATAATACTAAGCAAATCGTTTGACAATTTAGGCAATCATTTTTAATCCTGAAATACCGCGATTGGGGTATTTTTCACATTTTTTTCATGTTTTTTGCCAATTATCTCTGCTTTCTCCAGACAATTTCACTTAGGTGCTTATTATAGTGCTTGATTACCCATATGCTATTGTAATACAGTCCATATTTCGGAAGGCATAGGCTCGGGGGAATTCTGATCAGCAGCCTTTTTAAAAGTTATTTGATAAATAGAAAAGGCCTTCCAAATTGTCTCTGGAAGGCCTCTTCTATCTTCAAAAGCTAACTTAAATTAGCTTATGGATGCACCGGGAGTTGTATCCCTATTCGGCTGAAGAAGTCTTAAGGAACCATCCTTATCCTCTGCCATAAGTATCATTCCCTCAGAATCAATCCCCATCATCTTTCTTGGCGCCAAATTGATCAGCATGGTTACCTGCTTACCGATAAGGTCTCCAGCTTCAAAATGCTCAGCAATTCCGCTCAACACAGTCCTTTTCTCTAATCCGGTATCCACCAATAATTTCAACAGCTTTTTGGATTTTTTTACCTTTTCGGCTTCTAAAACTGTCACTACTCTCATGTCCAGCTTCGTAAAATCATCAAATGCTATGATATCCTTCATTGCCGGCACCGAGGCATTTTGCAATTCATTCATTTTCTTCGATTCCAATAATTTATTCACCTGTCTTTCGACTAACTCGTCTTCTATTTTTTCAAATAGTAAAGTAGGTTTATTTATAGAGGTTCCAGACTTCAATATTTGCTCATTTCCTGCATCTTGCCACTCCCTTTGATCCAAATGCATCATATCATAAAGCTTCTTGGAAGTGAACGGCAGAAATGGCTCTGCAACAATTGCCAAATTGGCCGCAATGTTCAATGCCAAATTAAGCACCGTGGCAGTTCTTTCTTGGTCTGTTTTGATCGTTTTCCAAGGCTCGGTGTCGGCAAGATATTTATTGCCCAAGCGGGCAAAATCCATCACAAACGATAAGGCTTCTCTAAACCTGTATTTCTCAATCGAAGAAGCAATTTTGGCTGGGAATGCCTTCAATTCCGCTATGGCATCTCGGTCAAACTCTGTCCACTCCCCAGCTACAGGCACCTGACCATCAAAATATTTGTGAGTCAGCACCACCGCACGATTTATGAAATTGCCAAATACAGCCACCAATTCGGAGTTATTGCGGGACTGAAAATCCTTCCAAGTAAAATCATTATCCTTGGTTTCAGGAGCATTGGCCGTTAGCACATATCGCAACACATCCTGCTTTTCAGGAAATTCCTCAAGGTACTCATGCAGCCAAACCGCCCAGTTTCTCGAGGTTGAAATTTTATCGCCTTCCAGGTTCAAAAATTCATTGGCCGGTACATTTTCCGGAAGGATATATTCTCCATGCGTTTTAAGGATTGCAGGGAAGATGATGCAGTGAAATACAATATTGTCCTTCCCGATAAAATGCACCAATTTGGTATCCTTATCTTTCCAATATGGTTCCCAATCAATGCCTTTTTCCTCAGCCCATTCCTTAGTGGAACTAATGTACCCTATCGGGGCATCAAACCATACATAAAGTACTTTACCTTCTGCACCCTCGACCGGCACGGGCACTCCCCAATCCATATCTCTAGTCATAGATCGAGCCTGCAAGCCCTCACCTGCTTCGAGCCAAGAACGACATTGGCCCAACACATTGTTTTTCCAGTCACCTTGGTGTTCTTCCAGAATCCACTTTTTCAAAAACTCCGTATATCTACCCAAATCCAAAAACCAGTGTTTGGTTTCTTTCAATACAGGTACATTGCCGCTCAATTTCGATTTGGGGTTGATAAGATCCGTAGGATTAAGTGAGGTTCCACATTTTTCACACTGGTCACCATAGGCAGATTCATAACCACATTTTGGGCAAGTACCCTCTATATATCTGTCGGCTAAAAACTGATTTGCTTCTTCATCGTAATATTGCTCTGTGGTCTGTTCCACAAATTCTCCTTTGTCATACAGATCCTTAAAAAATTCTGACGCCGTCTGATGATGGATTTTAGAGGAAGTACGGGAATAATGATCGAAGCTGATCCCAAACTTATCGAAACTTTCCTTCATTTGGGCATTATAGCGGTCCACGATTTCCTGAGGCGTTACCCCCTCTTTTTTGGCCTTGATAGTAATTGCCACTCCATGTTCATCAGAACCACATATAAAGGCCACATCCCGTTGCTGGGAGCGCAAGTATCGCACATAAATATCGGATGGAATATAGCAACCCGCCATATGGCCAATATGCAAAGGGCCGTTAGCATAAGGCAATGCTGCTGTAATTGTATATCTTTTGAATTCTTTGTTGCTCATAGCTTGCAAAGATAGGGAAAAGTGGCTTTAACAAATAAAAAAACACCTGCTTTAAGGCAGGTGTGGTCGTAGATGAAGTGAGAAAAACTATCTTTTGCCAAGTAATACAGTTGGAACGGTAAGTGTGCTTTCCTCCACAGTGATCCCCTGTTTTCGTAAATCCTTAAAAACCTGGTTTAAATTTTTAGTGTTTTTAAATCGGAGGTTTACAATACTTTGTTCACTTTCAGTGTAAAAAACTGCTTGATCAGAAAGTTTTTTCGCAACTTCTCCTAAGGTATAGCCATATATGTTCATTTTCCCACCATTTCGGCTTGTATATAGTTTTGTGTTTTCAGGTAATTTTTCTTGATGAACGTCATGAGCTAATTCTCGCTTGTAAGTTTTTAATAGATAAGAAGGTTGATTCGTGTCTTTAATTTCAAAAGAATAACCTGCTGATTCTGCTATTAAAGAGGTAATTTTCTCAATAAAGCTTTCTTTTTTCACAAAGTACTTGAGTTCCATCAGGTATTCAAATCCATCATCATCAGCATCATTCAAAACCAAATGGTTTGGAAGCAATTGTTCAAATATAACATCCAAATTGCCCTTCGCTTTTAAAAAGCCTGGACCTTTTCCTGTGCTTTTGGATATACTTAGGGGAAGGCTTTTTTCCCTATAAAGCTTCAATTCGTAGTTCTCGTTAATCTCCTCAATCAGTAACTCTCCGTTAAAATCCGAGGCAAAAACTTCCACCGAAAAGATCAATGAGCATAAAAGTACTGTTAATAGATAATTACATCTAGAATTCATAATGTTATAATTTTATGTGAAACTCTGATTTATTTCAATAAGTCCCGCTAATTCTTTCTTACGTCTTCGGTCTTCTTTTTAAAATGCATATCCAAACGACAATTGCGGCCATAAGGGCCAAAAAGCAGAAGAGTCATAAATCGGCGTGATACCTGCCCTAAACAAAAAGCCACCATCGGTAGGCTCCAGTCTGTAACCTAGGCTCATCGTCCCAATTGCTCCACTTTCTCGGTCCCTCTCACCGGCCGGTCCGAAACCACCTTGATTACCTGCTGAACCCACTAATATCGTAGCACCAACCCCTATTTCAAAAAAATGCTTGTCATGACCAAACAAATAATTAACAAGCAGGGGAACAGATGTAAATCTTACTCCATCCATGGCAATATATCCAATACCTGCCCTTCCTCCCAAGCCATTCATACCCTGTGAGAATCGTGTGTCATAATTAACTGAATATATTAACCCATTTCCCAAAACCTCCACAAAAACGCTTTGTCCTCTTGACCTATCCGGAGCTTGAGCCTGGCAAACCTGGCCAAGGGAAATCAAGAAAAACACACTCAAAAATAAACTTTTCATTTTAATTGAATATTAAATAGTTAATTAAATGCATACCCAAACCCGATCCCGAACCAAAGCGGCCAAAAACCATTGTGGTTGAAAATAGGATTGAGATTGGCCTTGAAGGTGAACCCACCATCTACCGGAACTCTTCGATAACCTAAATTAAGTGTTCCCATCAAAGCTGGCGTGTCTCCGGTATCCAAAATGAAGTCCCAATTTGTTCTCGTTTGCACCGACTGATTACCGTACCACTGTGTATAGGTATCCCTGTAGCGCACAAAGGTGGCTCCTGCTCCTATTTCGAAAAAATGCTTTTGTCGCCCTAATAACCTATTAATTTGAACGGGAATGGTAAGCACACTAGTGGATGAATTTTCACCTTGGTTTAATGCCCAACCGCCAATTCCGACTCGCATTCCCCAAGAATCAACCCTTTCTCTATCAAAGCGGAAATCATAATTCACGGAATAAGGTAATCCTGCCCCTCCAAGCTCCACATACACTGCACGTGTTGGTGGACCGAAGACTTCCTGGGCAAAAGTAGGTAATGTAATTAACGCGAAAAGCGCGGATAAAATAGCTATTTTCATAATTTCAGACTAAAGGCTTCTTAAATATAGGAAGTTTTTTTGATCTGAAAGTTTTTATTAAAAAAATCTTAAAAAATGATACATTAAACTATTCTCAGCAAAGTTTACCAAGTATCTACTATTTTCTGAACTGTAAGCATGGCTTTGTTTTTCACTTGTGTAGCAGGTATTTTTCGAGTAAAGGTATCGACCCAAAAAAGGACAGAGACCACCACTACCCCTCCGGAAATGTCTTTAATCTGCAGGGATGTTTTTCGCCGGCCTTTCAGCACACCTTCTACAAGGTTGACTTGGTCCTCGATTTGTTTTAATTTGGATTCATAATCGGATTTAACAGGGATCTTTAGCTCGAATTCATGTCTCAAAAAACCATCAATGGTGAAATTTGTCAATGGATTTTTTACAATTGTTCCGTTTGGCATATACACATCCTTACCATCGAAGGTTTTCATCTGAGTGTCTCGTAAATTCAAGGATACAACCCTTCCTTTTACACCTGCTATCTCAATAGTATCACCTATCCTGAAAGGACGCTTGAAGGCCAGCAAAATTCCAGCGAGGAAATTCTCCCCAATGTCTTTGAGCGCAAATCCAATAACAAAAGCCGTGATTCCTGCCCCAGCCAAAATACTACCCACTACGCCAGTAAGCCCCCAAAATCTCAGCACAAATAGCAAACCCAAGATAAAGATGACAGACCCTATGAGCCTCGCAAAAAAAGAGGCCAATAAAGAATCATTCATGTTTTTCTGCAATCTATTGGTTGAAAGTTTTTTTACATAAAAACTTAAATACCAAAAAACCACCAGCATTACCAATGCAATGAGCAACCGAGGGGTGAGGGCGACGATAGAGTCGTAGTATTCTGCAAATTGTTCGCGTATATCAGACAGGAAGGTTTCCATTAAAAAATATGCTTTTAGGACTTGATAGCAAAAAAAGCACCAATTGAACTATCAATTATTGCTGTTATACTTTTAATAGTCTCACTCCTTAACCAACGCAACACAATACCATATAAAAAGAACGTAAAACCTATATTATAAAGAACAATAATACATGATTATATAGATAATCAGTATATTATTAACCTATAATTAACCAATCATATACTGTTTCTACACTGGTCTAACACTGGTTTAATACTGGTCTAAGACTGGTTAATATTAAATTAATACCCAAGTATTACCTAGGGCTTTGGTAGTGTTAATATAAACTAAGAAGTGAATAAAAAACAGTGGCCAATCCATCAAGGATTGGCCACTGTTTCACTAAAAGAACTTAAGTTTGAAATTACTTCATATAGGCATCTCTCGCGGCTTTGAATTCAGAACCTTCTTTCCAATTTGGCCAATCAGAACTGAATGCCAATCTTTTCCCAACTTGATAAAGCAACTCTACATCATCCAATGCCCCATCAAGGTTCCATCTTTCAGGATCGTATTCATCACTTGGCTTGTGGTAATATTGGGCAGTATAGTTATCCTGAAGTTCTTTGCCGTATTCCTTACCTTTTTCCGCATGGTCAATTCCAGTTCCTGTATAGAGGGCTGGAATTCCGATTTTGGCGAAATTGAAATGATCCGATCTGAAATAATACCCAGCAGAAGGTGTCGGTTCGGGGGATGTGTATCTGTCTACTTTTTCAGCCTCTTCTTCAAGCAATAATTCCAATTCTGACTGCCCCTTTCCTACTAGCACAATGTCCTTCATTTTGCCATAAGGATTAATTCCGTCCATATTAATATTGGCTACTGTTTTTTCTTTTGGGAAAACAGGGTTTTCAGCATAGTAAGCGGATCCCCAAAGCCCTTGCTCTTCGGCAGTCACAGCCAAGAAGACCACTGTTCTTTCAGGCTTTTCATTTGCTTCTTGGAAGGCTCTGGCAATTTCTAGCAGAGCGGCAGTTCCACTGGCATTGTCCAAAGCACCATTGTAAATACTGTCCCCAGTCTCATCAGGCTTACCAATCCCCAAGTGGTCCCAGTGAGCGGTGTAGATGATATACTCATCAGGTCTCTTACTACCCTCCACCTTGGCTATCACATTTTGAGAGACATCATATTCAGCACTCACTTCCATTGATGAAGAAGCCTTCATATTCAGAGCCACCGCCTGAAAATCAGCTTTTCTGGCCTTTGCAAGCATCTCACGTTCGTTGAGCCCAGCCAGGTCAAACAGTTTATTTGCGATTGGTAAACTAATCCAGCCCTCAAATGCATTTTTATAGGCAGTTGATCCCCTATCATCCAAATATAGCTTGGAGGTGTTCCAGTTGTTTTGAACCACATTGAATCCATACCCTGCCGGAATGGTATTATGCACAATCAGACATCCCAATGCTCCTTGCCGCGCGGCTTCTTCATATTTATAAGTCCAGCGACCGTAATTGGTCATGGTGTTGCCTTTGAAAAGCTCCTCATCCTCAGTCCCGAATCCAGGATCGTTCACCAATACCACCACAATTTTATCCTTGACGTCAATATTTTTGTAGTCATCCCAGCCATATTCAGGCGCCACAATTCCGAATCCTGCAAAGACCATTTCGGCATCCTCAAATTTCACTTGCTTCTCCGTCCGCTGGGTCCAAATGACGTAATCCTTCAGGCCTTCCAGTTTAAGGTCTCCTTTATCTGATTTTATCTTCATCTGATCCGCAGGGGAGGCTGTTATTTTTACCAAGGGAACCTCTTGAAAAAAGCTGCCTTCATTTCCCGGCTCAAGTCCCATTTCCTCAAAATTGGACTTGAGATAATTGATCGTTTTGGTTTCCCCTTCAGTAAAAGGCATCCTGCCCATAAAGTCGTCCGAAGACAAAGTCTGAATATGCCTTTCCAAGTTTTCTTTCTTGATAATCTCAGAATGCTGGTCGTATTCTTCCAGTTCTTGCTGACAGGAGAACAAAAGGCCCAGACCGGCCAACCCTAAAAGCGCGTTCATTTTTCTCATAAAATTGTTGATATGTGTATTTTACACGATCAAGATACTCAAAATATCTTATTCGGATAAATGCAGATTGGATTTTGACCTAAAAGCACCTAGTTTTATGGATAAAATCCTAAGACATGTTAAGAAAAATTTTGGTTGTGCTGCTCGTGCTAGCAGTAGTTTTAGCTATTGGTTACGTGATGGGACCTAGGGAAAGGGTTGCCCCGTTGACAGGAGAATACCCTGAAGTCCCAACTGATCCTTACGAATTAGAAACTTATCTTAGACAACGGGAAGATACCGTTAAGGGTCTTAAAGAAGACAATGAGGCTAAAATCATTTGGGCAGATTCCCTTACCAAGCATAAAACCGAGTATGCTTTCGTCTACATTCACGGCTTTGGCGCCAGCGAAAAGGAAGGCCATCCCCTACACCGAGAGCTCGCACAATATTTTGGTGCAAACTTATTTCTCACCAGATTGCCTGAGCATGGTATAAGCCGAAATGATGCATTTAAACATTTGAGTGCCCAGGAATTGGCAGATGCCGCTAGGGAGGCTTATTCCATTGGGAAAGCCATTGGTGAGAAAGTGGTGGTAATCGGCACTTCCATGGGTGGGGCATTGACCTTGATGCTGGGTTCTGAGCAAGAGGATATTGAGGCCTTAGTTCTTTTATCACCCGCGATCAGGGATTTTGAAGGTCGACTAGAGCTTCTATTTCAACCATGGATGAAAAATCTACTTGCATCAGCTATCACAAATGACGAAGGGGTGCAAATCGTAGAACGGACTGGGGACAAGGCACGATACTGGTCTGAGGAATATCATGTGAATGCTTACACCAGTTTAGCCGTTTTGCTAAAATCAAAAATGAATATGCAAACCTATGAGCAGGTAAAGCAGCCTGTCTTTATGGGCTATTATTTCATGGATGAAGAAAATCAGGATTTCGTGGTATCAGTGCCAGCCATGCTGAAAATGTTCGAGAATTTGGGAACCGATGAGGACATGAAAGTGAAAATGGCTTTTCCAGAAGCAAATGATCATGTAATCGGTTCGGCTATTACCTCCGAAGATTGGGAATCAGTATTGGAAGCTTGTAAAGAGTTTCTGGCTCAACGAGTTGGAATCCCGGTACCTCTGGAAGAATTCGCTGATGCAAAATAATTTTTCATACAAGGAGCAAAATATAGGTTATCGGTTTGCAAACACCCTAAAACCTTCATACTTTTGCTCTCCCTTTACTGCGCACGTGGTGAAATTGGTAGACACGCCATCTTGAGGGGGTGGTGCCCTCTGGGCATGGAAGTTCGAGTCTTCTCGTGCGCACAAACAAAAAAAGCCGCTAAAAAGCGGCTTTTTTTGTTTCTCAAATTTCTAATTTTTTAACTAATCAAAATCGGGGTCTTCACCGGTATCATCTCCATTTCCCCGAACTTCTGAACCACTTTAGCCTGCAATAAGAGATTGATACCTAAATCGCTTACATCAAAGTCTTTGGCATCTGTTCCAAAAAGGTTTTCAAGAGTTTCCTTCAACCCGAACCCTTCTGATTCTAGACCTGCCTTTCTTGTAAACTCAGCCGCCAATACTTTCAAACACACCACATCTTCACTTGCGACCGTTTCTGCTATTGAAAATTCTTTTAAGATAGTATTGGAATCAAACGATATCACCATATTGGCTTTATTCAAATCTTCCTTGAATTCAGCTAGTGTTTTCTCCACCATAGCTCCACTTGCTTGGTCAAAACCTTCGTGTTCTTTTATGGCTACCAGATTACAATCCTTATCCAGTGTCAACCAGCCAAACTTTTGCTCACTCTGATCTTGAATATAGGAAGGGATAATAAAGTGAATAAGGTTGGTTTTGGACTTATTGAACCTCAGATGCAGGTTTCCTTTTTCTTTCATGAAATAAGTTGGAATAATTGTCCTTACGATAAAGAACCCAAGAAAACCCGTAATCGCTAAACCTAAAATACCCATTCACTTAATTTTAATTGGTAGAAACTCTCATTAGGATTGGCAAACTAAGTAATTTACACCAACTATCAAAAACTAATCTCCAATTGATCGGGCAATAGCCGGAAGCTTTTTCGGTGAATCGGCGTTACTCCTAGCTGCTCAATACCTTTACGATGAGCTTGGGTGGGATAGCCTACGTTGGTACTCCAGCCGTAACCAGGGTACTTTTGATCGTATTTGGCCATGAGCTCATCCCTGTATTCTTTAGCCAAAATGGAAGCGGCCGCAATGCTCGCGAATTTTCCGTCACCTTTGATAATGCAGTCGTAGGGTATTTTTAATTCACTGACAAACCTATTTCCATCAATTAACAGGTGATCAGGGCAGACAACCAAGGACTGTATTGACCTAGTCATAGCCAAGAAAGATGCTTTCAAAATATTGATTTGATCTATCTCCTCCACACTCGCTTCGGCAATAGCCCAAGCAATGGCATTGGCCTTGATTTCTTCCACCAAGGCCTGTCGATTGCTTTTGGTCAATTTCTTTGAGTCATTGATCAATTCATTCGCATAATCAGGGGGCAATATCACTGCCGCGGCCACTACAGGACCACACAAGCAGCCTCTTCCAACTTCATCACACCCCGCTTCTACTCTGTCAGATTCTAAAAAGGGTAAAAGGGTCATGTACAACTTCTTCTTCTTTGTAAACTTTATGGATCAACTCAGCTACAAGGCCAGTCCAACCCGTCTGGTGAGAGGCTCCTAAACCTTCACCCGTATCTCCATTGAAATATTCGTAAAAAAGGATATAATCCTTAAAATGGGGATCATTTCGGAACCGCTCGTTTAAGCCATAAACAGCCCTTCTCCCATCTTTGTCGGCTTTGAAAATCTTTATCAGCCTCAAAGATAATTCTTTGGCCACCATATCCAAGGTCATGTGTTTTCCGGAACCAGTAGGGTACTCTATTGCAAAATTACCTCCGTAATAGAAGTTGAATTTCTTTAAAGATTCAATTACCAGGAAGTTAATTGGGAACCAAATAGGACCCCGCCAGTTGGAATTACCGCCAAACATCACCGTGTCGGATTCCCCTGGAGTGTATTTGATGGAATGCTCAATACCGTTTAAATTAACTGAATAAGGGTTTTTCTCATGAAATTTGGACAAAGAGCGAATGCCGTAAGGTGAAAGAAATTCTTTCTCGTCAAGCAGCTTATTCAGAATGCTTTTCATCTTTTGGCCTCTCAGCAAAGAGAATAAACGCCTTTTGTCCTTACCCGGCTCAATCCAACTAGAAACCAATGCGGCTAATTTGGGCTTTTCCTTAAGAAAAAAGTCAAGCCGCTTCTTGAACTCCGGTAAGTTCTCAAACATCTCTTCCCGGATAGGTTCCACTGCAAACATCGGGATTATACCCACGATAGATTTCACCTTCATCAATTCGGGCTCCTGTCCATCCATATGGAGAATATCATAGAAAAACTTATCCTTATCATCCCAAAGTGATATGGAATCGCCCTTAATATTGGCCATTGCCCCGGCTATATAGAGAAAGTGCTCAATAAATTTCGTCGCCGTATGCTGGTAGATTTTGTTGTGATTGCTGAGATCCAGTGAAATTCTCAACATATTCAATGCGAACATGGCCATCCATGATGTAGCATCCGCCTGTTCTAGCCTTCCACTGAATCTTTCAGGATTGCTTCTGTCAAAAACGCTTATATTGTCCAGCCCCAAAAAGCCACCTTCGAATATATTCTTACCTTCGCTATCTTTTTGATTTACCCACCAAGTAAAATTTTGGATCAATTTAGGAAAAGCCCGTTCTAGAAACTCATAATCGGGTTTACCATTGTATTTTTGATCGATTTGAAATACTCTGAGTATTGCCCAAGCATGGACTGGTGGGTTCACATCCCCAAAATTCCACTCGTAGGCCGGCATCTGACCATTGGGGTGCATGTACCAGTCATTTAGCAACAAAATTAACTGGTCTTTTGCGAAATCAGGATCCAACCTGGCCAAGGGAATGCAGTGAAATGCTAGATCCCAGGCGGCGTACCAAGGGTACTCCCATTTGTCAGGCATGGAAACGATATCATAATTCTGCAAATGCCTCCAGTGGGTATTTCGTCCCTTCTTCCTTTCCTTTGGCGGAACGTACCGACCTGGATCCCCTTCCAGCCATCTTTCTACATTATAATAATAAAACTGTTTGGTCCACAGCATACCTCCAAAAGCCTGCCTTTGAATGTTGACCAATTCTTTGTCCTTAACCCTCCCCTGCAATTCAGCGTAAAAATCGTCACAGTCCTTTTTGCGACTGGCTATTATCTCATCCGCACTATCCACACCGGTAGCAGACTTCTCATGCGACATTCTAACAGTTACCGACACAGACCCTTCAGCAGGCACCATAACTTTATAAATTGCTGAAGCTTTGGTGCCAACACAGTTTGGGTTTAAATGCTTGTTATCACCATGAATCACGTAATCATTTACGGCATCCTTAAGGTATTTTTTCTGGTTTTCGATCTGATAAAGCCGTTCTCTATTGGTTTCATTATCACAAAACACTAACTCTGGCTCATCAGAGAAAGAAAATGTGTAATTGCCAGATTTTGGCAAAAAGGCTCCGATAGTATTGTTTTCCTCTTGTGCAAGCCTAGGCATGAATGATTCCTGCCCCGTAAACCAGTTTTTTCTAAACCAAAGGGTGGGAATCACCCAAAGCTCTTGGTCTTCTTTGCCCCTGTTATGAATAGTAGCCCTACAGACTATATCCTCAACATCATGCTTGGCATATTCCATAAATATGTCAAAGTAGGCATTGTCATCAAAAACGCCCGTATCAAGAATCTCGAATTCAGGATCTTTTTTACTTCTTCGGGCATTTTCATCCAAAAGTGCTTGATATGGAAATTCCGCCTGAGGGTACTTGTACAGCATTTTCATATAGCTGTGGGTAGGACTGGAATCGAGGTAATAATACAGCTCTTTTACATCCTCCCCATGGTTGCCTTGGTTGCCGGTTAATCCAAAATACCGTTCTTTCAGCATTGGATCTTTTCCGTTCCAAAAAGCCCATGCAAAACATAGTTTTTGCTTATGGTCACAAATACCTCCGATCCCTTCTTCTCCCCATCTGTACGCCTTACTTCGAGCATCATCATGGGTCACATTTTCCCAGGCGGCTCCATCTTCACTGTAATCCTCCCGGACGGTTCCCCATTGTCTGTCGGTTAGGTAAGGCCCCCACTTTTTCCAGTGTTTTTTACGATCTCGGTCTTCTCTTAATTTGAGCTTTTCTATATTCATTTTAGTAATTACATCCAAAAATTGAGTTCGAATTTAAGTTTTTTATTCAAAAATATCGTCCCAATATGTAAGCTTATTTTAAGCCAAAAGTTTTAATCGATCACTTATATGGCAAATTAAGATAAAATTAAAAAAGCCAGCTGTCTAATCGCTGGCTTTCGAATTTTATCCGTTAAAAATCAATTTGAAGACTGTCCCTTCTCCTACTTTTGAGCTAACTTGGATATTCCCCTTGTGGCGCCTCATGATCTGCTTCGAAAGGCTCAACCCTATGCCTGAGCCTTTCTGCTTAGTGGTGAAAAACGGAATAAAAATCTTGCTCAACGCCTCCTCTTCAATTCCTTTTCCGCTATCCTTTATCTCAATTATGATCTTACTATTGTCATCTATAAAAGCTCTCATACTGATCTTTTTCACTTCCGAATGCTCTACAGCATGGAAAGCATTCTGCAAAATGTTAATCAACACTTGCTCTATCATCGTAATGTCAGCAAAAAACACCAAATCAGCAGGCACAATTTCCTTCTCGCATTCTATACCCAACTTTTCTCTTTGGTGCTGAAAAAGGATTTCCATCCTTTCAAAAAGATCCACGATGGTAATAGCGGAAAATTTGGGATTGGGAATATGGGCAAGGCTTCTGAAATCACTCACAAAATTGATAAGTCCTTCACTTCGCTTTTCAATTGTACTCACCCCCATCAGGTAATCTTCCACCTCTTCCATAGTAGCCCCATGACTATGGTCAATCTTATCCTCGATGTCACTTCGGATGGTGGCAGCAAGTGATGAAATTGGAGCAATGGAATTCATGATTTCGTGGGTCAGCACTTTTACCAAGTTTTGCCACGCCTCCATCTCCTTCTCTTCCAGTTCGCTTTGAATGTTCTGAAGTGATACCAGCTTGATTTTGGTTTTGCGAAGCACCAGTTCAATCACATATACCGACAGCTGCATGATTCCGTCAGGATGCGCAATCTTAATCAACTCACTTCCACCCGTTCTCAGACTTCCAATAGCGTGATATAGCTCCTTGTTGACATTATTGATCTCAGCGATATTTTCCAGATTTTTGATATTGAGCATCCGCTTGGCAGCAGTGTTAAGAATCTGGATAGAACCATCATCCTGAAATGTTATCAGGCCAATGCTAAGGTGCTGAAATACTGAACGGAAGTAATGATAATTGGCCTCTTTTTCGGCCTGATCCTCTTTCAGCTTGGCAAGTATAGTATTGAATTCAATGTGAAGATCATCTGTTTCGGTACCATCAAACTTCACAGGGTATACGGTGGCATAATCATTTTGCTTGATGTTGTTGAGAAATTCACGCACCTTCTTGAAGCTGCTTTCAGAATACCTGATCAAAAACACCAATTGCGCAATTGCCAAAATAATCAACAGGGAAACGGGAAATACTCCCCCGCCTCCCTGTATGAGATAAGCTGTCAAAAACAGGGTTACGGCCAACAGCACCACCCTGCCCAGCAACCCTATTTTATAATCCATATTTCTCTAATCTTCTATATAAGGATGCTCTGGTGAGCCCCAATTCTTTGGCTGCTTTTGAAATGTTGCCTCCATTTTTATCAATTGCTTTTTGGATCACGTTTTTCTCCATGTCATCCAGGTTTAGCGTATTTGCTGCGGGAGCATGTTTTTCATTTACAGGCTTGTTGGAAAGGAAGAAAAAGTCCCTGCTATCCAATTCGGTACCCTCCGCCATGATGATAGCCCGCTCTAAGGCGTGCTGTAGCTCTCTGATATTACCAGGCCATGTATACCGCTGCAATAATTGCATCGCATTGGGTTTAAAACCCGTAAAATTCTTTCTGTATTTATTGGAATAAACCTTCAGAAAATGCTCCGCTAGCAAAGGTATATCCTCTTGCCTGTCCCTAAGGGGTGGCAAAAATATTTCAACCGTATTTATTCTATAAAGCAAATCCTGACGAAATGTGTTTTCCATAACCATATCATGGATTGGCATGTTGGTAGCACAAATCAAACGAATATCTACTGGGATTGACTTATTAGTACCGATCCGGGTTACTTCTCTTTTCTGCAAAACGGTAAGTAATTTGGATTGAAGCGGCATGGAAAGATTTCCGATTTCATCCAGAAACAAGCTACCCTTATCTGCAACTTCAAATCTACCGGCCCGGTCTTCCTTGGCATCGGTAAAGGCACCTCTCTTGTGACCAAAAAGTTCACTTTCGAAAAGCGTTTCCGTAATGGCTCCCATATCCACTCCCACAAAAATCTCATCGCTACGGTGAGAGCGATCATGAATTGCTCTGGCTATAAGCTCCTTACCCGTACCGTTTTCACCAAGAATCAATACATTGGCATCCGTCTCCGCTACTTTGTCAATGATGGCAAAGACATTTTTCATCGAAGGACTGCTGCCGATAATATCTGCGAAAGGCTTTTTTAATTCCGCCTGAAGAGCTTTTTGTTTTTTGGAAAGCTTTTCTACTTCATTGTAGCTTTCTTTGAGTCTTACCGCGGAGGTAAGAGTTGCAATAAGTTTTTCATTCTGCCATGGCTTGAGGATAAAGTCGGTCGCTCCCTCTTTCAGTGCCTTCACCGCCATTTCTACATCCCCAAACCCAGTAATTAGAATCACTACAGCTTTTGGATCGATTTCTTTAATCTGTTTCAGCCAATGAAAACCTTCCTTGCCAGAAGTGGTATCTTCAGTAAAATTCATGTCTAGCAGGATGACATCAAAATTGTTATTGTTGACCAAAAATGGTATTCTACGGGGATCCTTTTCGATCACCACTTCTTTGGCGTGTTTTTTCAGCAGCATTTTAGCTGCAAATAAGAGGTCCTCATTATCATCCACTATCAGGATCCTACCTAAATTCTGGTCTTCCATATTTATCTAAAGAAAAGTTTAGCTATAGCATTGCCTAAACGGTGCCATATATATATTCTGTGAATATAAGCAAATTTGGGCATTTTAGACTATCGAGATGTTCATTATCGTACAAATACTTTATGTAAGCGGACACTTTTCTGATTAATACCGGACATACTTTTAATCCTCTTTTATAATCGTTATCTTTACTTTTATCACAAATCAAAAAAACAAATATTAAATGTCTGTAGCAACTAAAGGAAATACCGTAAAAGTACACTACACTGGTAAATTGCAAGATGGAACTGTATTCGATAGTTCTGAAAACAGAGAGCCCCTTGAGTTTACTCTTGGAGATGGAAATATGATCAAAGGGTTTGATTCAGCGGTTCACGGTATGGCTGTAGGAGAAGACAAGAGTGTCACTATCCCATCGGCAGAAGCATACGGCGAGAAAAGAGACGAAATGATGGTAGATATTCCACGTACTCAGGTGCCTGCGGATATTAATCCGGAAATAGGCATGGATCTTTCTATACAAAATCAAAATGGACAGCCTATGCCTGTAAAAGTGGTTCACGTAGATGAAGAAAAAATAACTTTGGATGCGAACCATCCATTGGCAGGAAAAGATTTGGTCTTTGACATTAAGTTGGTAGAGATTGCATAATTTAAAAAACCGGCTTAGGCCGGTTTTTTTATTTGTCTTTTTTTCTCCGACCTGCAGGATTAGCGTAGATGCTCTTTGTTTTGTTGTATTTTGAATTCCCTATCTCTACCACAAAAAGCTGGGTATTGACATCCCGCATATCATACTTTTTCAGAACACCATCAGAAGGTTTTATTGTATCCTCCACTATCAAGTTGCCTACCATATCATAGACTTTTACCCGAGTAGAAACCTTTGCCTCAGTATTCAATTTTATCATAAACTGCTTATACCCTTGACTTTCCAGATTAAAGTCAACCTTGGGTTGATTAATATCTTTTGGGAATTTAAATTCTTTTTCAGTTGCAGTACCTTGGGCACAGGTGTTCTGTAGACTTACCAGAGATAAGCAAGTGATGAGGATAAGAAATATGTAAAATTTGCCTCGTAGAGTTTTTTCCATTCGACCGCAAACTCGCAAAAATCTAACCAGTTTGAAATAAGAAAATGAATTTTATATCCAATTATCTAAATGGATTTTTAAATATCTGAAAGCCAATATTGTTATAAAACACTAATAATCCTCCCTGCAATTGTACCGCAGAACCTGAAATTGGAACAGGTAAATTTAACTCTTCAACTTTTCCATTTCTATAATCCTGTTGGCTTAAACTTCCGTTTATGACATAATATAAATGGCTGCCATATAAAGCCATTTTATCTTTTCCCGCATATGCGTATTGCTTAAGATAATTCCCTTGATTATCAAATAAAAACACCTTAGCATTTGTCCTGACAAAAAGTAAATTTTGGTATTCGCGGATTTCCTTAATATCCAATGCTTCCTCCCCGAGTAGTAAACTCAAAGGTTGATGCTGCAAAACAACCATCCGTCGGTGATCTAGTTTTAACAAGTCCAAATTGCTTTCATCAAAAATCCATACTGCTTGATTATTACCAAGAGTGGCAGCCTTTATTAGTCCGATTGGACTGTCGAACCTTTTAGAAACAACTGGATTTAAAAATCTGTCAAAAATGCTGATTTCCTGAAGGTCATAGGAAAAGGCAAAAATATTCACCGTGCGGTCTGCATCTAGGTGAGTGATTTGTGCCTGCCGACTAGGGGAAAAGTGATTTATCTGCTCACCTTGGGAGTTAAACTGATAAATACCGCCACTGCCATCAGATACAAATACGTTCTCCCTATTGTCAATAGCTATTTGACTAAGTCCTTTCAGGTCTACCTCAGCCAAACTAACCAACTCTATTTTATTTTGGGCAAACAGACCAAAGTTGACAATAAAATAGGCGAGCAACAAGGTGCAAAACCTCATTTCAAAACTTAAAAGGCTTAACACTCATACCCTCTCCATCAAAAACTCCATAAGTGTATTGGCTCACCCACTCTCCCAGGTTGAAATATTTGGCACTATCCCCTACCGGAAGTTCTAAAGGCAGATGGCGATGCCCAAACACATAAAAGTCGTGATGCATCTGGTTTTCCACCTGCTTGCAGTATTGCCATAACCATTCGTTTTCTCCTTTAAAGTGGTCCTCATTTTTCTCCTGATTGGTGATCCGACTGCTTCCAGACCACTTTTGAGCAATACGGATCCCTATATCGGGGTGGAGCCACTTAAATAGCCACTGGCAGGCCTCATTGGTAAATACTTTTTTGAGGACTTTATACTTATTGTCGCCTGGGCCCAAGCCATCGCCGTGGCCTACCAGAAACTTCTTGTCGTTTATCGTTATCTGAATCGGGTGGGCAAAAACCGGAATGTCTAATTCCTTGGTAAAGTAGTCCTTCATCCACAAATCATGATTGCCTGTAAAAAAAACAATAGGTAAACCTTTATCCCTCAGGTCTGCGATTTTACCCATAAATCTGATGAACCCTTTTGGAATCACTTTATCGTACTCAAACCAAAAATCGAAAACATCTCCTACTAGAAATAAAGCCGCTGCTTCTTTTTCTATGCTATTCAGCCAACGAATAATTTTCTCCTCCCGCTTTTTACTACTCTGTCGATCTGGAGCTCCGAGATGGAAATCTGATGCGAAAAAAACTTTCTGGCCTGGCTTTAAACTTATGTTCATGTTGTGAGGATAAGCTGCAAATTTAGAAACTTTATCCCAGCGACAAAAAACTGTGTGGCCAAGCTAAAATCCGAGACAATATTGATTGCCTGGCAGGTCACGCATTTCCAGCTGCAGGAGCTTTACTTTTCGCCACAATCCACCAGCGTAACCAGTCAGTGCTCCTGACTTGGATATGACCCGATGGCAAGGCACCACAATCAAAAGCGGATTATCGCCATTGGCTGCTCCTACTGCCCTAGCCCCATTTCGGCTTTCTAGTTGATTGGCAATTGCTTCATAGCTGCAAGTTCTCCCATATGGGATTTCACCTACTTTTTCCCAAACCTTTTTCTGAAAACCTGTTCCAATGGACTCAAATGAAAAATCAAACTTACGCAGATCGCCAGCAAGATAGCTTTTCAGCTGCCTTCTTACTTCCAAAAGAAACACCGAACTGATTTCCAAAGAGAAATTATCCTCCGTAAAATAAAGGGAAATCAGTTTTTCATCTTCCGCCACCAACTTGATGTTGCCCAAACTGGAACGCATTACCATCGTCTCTTTCATAAATAAAACTTACAGCCCAAAATTAACTGATTCTGCCTTATTAAAAAATCCAGATTAAAAGCAAAAAAACCGCCCAAAATGGGCGGTACATAAACTATATATTTTAGTATGTCAGTTATGGAAATACTCTTTGTGCCCATTTTTATCCGTCACAACTACGAATACTCTGTCTGACGAAATAGATTTAAGGTTATATTTTCTAGCAAAAGGCTCTTCGTTATCGATAAATTCTCGATAAATCACCTTGTTTTCATCATCAAACAATTTTACATCCAATCCTGCTTCATTGACTTCATAAACAGAAAGTTTCACGAAATTGTCAGTTTTTCCTCTCTTAAGAGCAGCTTTGAATCCTGGTGATTTTGGAGCTCTGGATTTTGTCTCTATCACATGATCGACTTTTTCATATCTATTTTCGATACGTATGGTATAGGCAGCTCTGGGTAAATCTGCAAGATCATACGGAATGCTTACACTTTCCTTTACGTTCAGGGACTTGCAATGAAGCCTATTGCCTTCCTTATCATAAAGTGAAATTTTTACTCTCCCTGCTCCCTCTAACAAGGTGACTTTTGCTTTATCATATGCAAAAGAAACTCCGGAAAGCTCCAATAATTTATTTGTTGGGCCGGCAAAACTCATCAAAGTTACACCCAAGGCCAGTGCGAATGTGAATAAGGTTTTCATAGTAAGTAAAATTTAGAAGTTCGTTACTTCCAATAATCCACCTTTTGTTCCACATTTATCCCTGACAATCAATTGACAACATAAACCATTCTGGCATAGGGAACTACCTGTACGCTTTTATACATTTTTGGATTTTAAATTGTCCACATGTTTTGAAAATGGACAAATTATCGCTGAAACAGTTAATTTATTAAGTGAAAAAATTCAAGGTTTATCCTTGGAAAATCTTAGCAGAAAAAATTTTCCTTCAGAATTCTAGAAATTAGAGTACATTATCGGACAGCGTTTGTTCAAATTTGTATGATTTTAGAGGATGATCAGACAAAAAGTATCAGTTATCCCTGAAATTGTTTAACTTAACTAAAAAAACATGAGCCGTGGATTTGTAAAAGAAGACGATCAGGAAGAAGCTCCTCTCATACCACCAAGAGCCGCACTTCCACCTGGCGTCACCAACTATGTGACTCCCGAGGGGCTTCAAGCATTATTGGAAGAGAAAATCTACTTAGAAAACGCTAAATCCCAGAATAAGCATGAAAATGATGCTGCCCGTCGCTATGAAAATTTGATGATTGAGGGTAAACTGAAGCTATTGATAGAGAGAATCAATTCCGCTAAAGTAGTAGAACCGAGCGAAAACACAGATGAGGCAAGATTTGGTTCGACAGTCAAGCTAAAAACCATTACTGGCTTAAAGCCTGGAATGGTCCGAAAATTCAAAATAGTAGGGGTAGATGAAGCAGATGTGAAAAATAATAAAATTGCCTTTACAGCTCCAATTGCCAAGGCTGTAATCGGCAAACGTCTGCATGAAAAATTAGAGTTTCAGATCGGAAACACTATAGAAAAACTTGAGGTATTGGAAGTTAGCTGAATATTAGCACATAGGTCTACCCGAGTTGCTATAGGTTAGTTTGTTATCAAACTGATGACGGATTGCTTTGATAAGGGCATAAAGAAACTTATCCTGAAGCCGCATAGAAATACCACCGGGAGTTTCCTTCTCACTCATTATCAAAACGGTGAGGATTTTACATAAGGTAAGTGAATTGAGCAAAATGAGGTCTTCATAACGGTTGTTTTTAAAATCCTTCAATTCCTCTTTCCATTCCTCCCAGTCAAACCCTACGCACAGACCGGTTAATCTGATACAGTTCAAAAACCTGCTATCAAAGCCCTCAAGGTTATAATAAGTTTGAGCATTTTTGGGAGTCAATACTCTCCCCACGCATTTGTCTACCCATTGGTATTCTTTCTCAATTTCATCCGCTAATGAAAAGAGAGGGAGTAATGTGTCGGCGTCCAAGCTTTGCCACATCCCTGGGAATTTTTCTATCGGCGTTAATGAAATATCCATCATCCAATCGTTAAACATTTTAAATTCTTATGTTGACAAATGTATACGTCTGGATTAACAATACCTAGAAATTACTTTTATACTTTGAATAATTTCTTACGCGTATTCCTCCAATACATACTCAAAATCAATCACTTACACGTTTGGTTAAAAACATCAGTTTATATAAATATATTAAGATTGACTTGTCTTTTATCACTTAATTTTGTTGAAATAAAACATGAACAAATTCAACAAAATAAATTTTAAAAGTAAAATCAATAATATCGGATATTTAGCCTGCTTTTGTTAACTTCCCAATTATATCAGTACAACTACCGAAATTATGCTTAAATCCATATTGACTATTGCTTCTGTGCTATTACTTTTCTCCTGTACCCAGGAGAAAGCTAAAGAAAGAGAAGAATTAATTGTCAAACCTTTAATTTTTGAATTGGACACCATTTCCCATTATGGGCAACCTTATCTGTACACGAATCAACAAGGGGAGGTCTTGATGAGTTTTATTGAAACCAAGGATGAAAAAGCTCATTTACTTTACACCAAGCTAAAAAATAACACCTGGACTGAACCGAACCTGATTGCCCAGGGTACTGATTGGTTTGTAAACTGGGCGGATTATCCACAAATCAGTAGTTTTGCCGAAAGTGGACTTTTAAGTTTTTTTCTTCAAAAAAGCGGTGATGGGGTCTACTCTTATGATATCAAGCTGACTCATTCTGAAGAAGGAGCTGATTGGACGGAACCAAACACTTTGCATGATGATGGACAGCAAGCCGAACATGGCTTTGTATCATTTGTTCCTTTCCAAACCCATATACTTGCTGCCTGGTTGGATGGCCGAAATACGGGAGGAGAAAGTGATGCTGATCACCACGGACATCACGAGGGGGCGATGACACTTCGTGCAGCACTTGTTAATAATAAAGGGCAAAAGGAAGCTGAATGGGAGCTTGATGACAGAGTTTGCGATTGTTGCCAGACTAGTTCTGCCTTGACCACCAATGGCCCTGTAATTGTATATCGAAATCGCTCAGAGGGTGAGATTAGAGATATAGCCATTGTACGATACTTAGATGGTAAATGGACCTCTCCCCGACCGGTGTATCCAGACAACTGGAAAATCCCAGGCTGTCCAGTAAATGGACCTCGAGTTGATGGAAAGGACAATCTTCTGGGTGTAGCGTGGTTTGCCGCTCCACAAGGTCAAGGGGTAGTAAAAGTTGCATTTTCTGAAAATTCGGGAGAAAGGTTTTTGCAACCAGTTACTATTAATACGGGTACCACAATAGGTCGTGTGGATTTTGCATTAATCGAGGACAGCAGCGGAATTGTAAGCTGGATGGAGGGTACTGAAATCCTAGCTAGAAAAGTAACGCTTGACGGGCAATTGGGCCCTGTCGTCCATATTGCAACTTCTTCCGATCAAAGGAGCAGTGGATTTCCCCAAATGACCAAAGGGGAAGATGAAATGGTTTTTGCATGGACAGATTCACAGAGCAAAAAATCACAAATCCGCACTGCAACTATTTCTATAGATGCCTTTTAGCTAGTACTTTGGTAATTCCCACTAGATTTATTAATTTTAAAAAGACTTATATCAAGCCTAATGAAGAATTTGGGCTTTTTTTATGCTCAAGCTCCCATTATTTAGGGTAAATTTTACCTAAACCAAAGTCCCCTTCTTTAAGTTTAGAGAATAAGTTTTTCCTAATCTACAAAACCCTCTTCAAAGGAATGTTAATCCCCAAGAAAGTACCATACATTTACATAATCAGTAAAATCCGATTTGATTTGCTTTATGTACTTGCAGTTGGAGTAATTGTACATCTTCTTACCAGGTCATTTTATACATACTTACCGGACATGCCACTTTCTATTCCCATGTTTATGGGTACGGCAATTTCTATTTTGCTTTCATTTAAAATGTCGCAGTCATATGACCGCTGGTGGGAAGCCAGAAAAGTTTGGGGGGCTATTGTAAACGACTCGAGAAGTTTTACTATTCAGCTTCAAACATTCATCGACGGATCTTTTTCGCCTTTGATCCGAAAAATGGCCTTTAGACAAATTGCCTGGTGCTACGTGTTAGGCAACTCACTCCGAGGACTTTCCCCTTTGGAGAAAATGGACGAATTCATAGAAAAGGATGAGCTCAAACACCTCTCTACCCATACTAATAAGGCTTTGGCAATTCAGCAGTTGAACGCTCAAGAGTTAAAAAAACTAAAGGAAATTGGAGAAATTGACAGTTTCACCCATATCCACATTAACAGCACTATTTCAAGATTAATTGATCATATGGGGATGGCCGAAAGGATTAACAATACTTTCTTCCCTGTCACATACAAGATGTTTCTTCATATGTCCATCTACCTCTTTGTCATTATCCTTTCTATTTCACTTAGACATGTCAGCTTTATTTTTGAAATCCCTTTGTTAGTGGTGATTTCTTCAGTGTTTTTCCTTTTGGAAAAAGCTGCCTCCCATTTACAGGATCCTTTCGAAAACAAGCCTAACGATACTCCCGTTACTGCTATAGCAAGAACCATAGAGGTCAACATTAAACAACTACTAGGGGAAGAAAAAGTACCTGCCCCTATAAAACCGGAAGGTTTCTATATTTTATAATCATACGTTAACCTAAACTATAATAGCAATGTTAAAAGCACACACTAAAGAAACTCAGAGCAAAATCAATCCAGACAAGGCTATTGAAATGCTCAAGGAGGGCAATGAAAGGTTTGTCAAAAATATTAAATCTGAGCGCAACCTACTCGAGCAAGTACAGGACACCACCATGGGACAATTTCCATTTGCGACAGTATTGAGCTGCATGGATTCTAGAACCTCGGTAGAATTGATTTTTGATCAGGGAATCGGGGATATATTCAGTATCCGAGTTGCCGGAAATGTAGTCAATGAGGATGTATTGGGAAGTATGGAGTATGGATGTAAAGCTGTGGGGACCAGAATTGTCCTCGTACTTGGCCACACAAAATGCGGTGCTGTAGCGGGAGCCTGCGACCATTTTGAAATGGGTAATCTGACTTCCTTATTAAAAAAAATAGAGCCTGCCATGGATAAGGCAGAAGCTTCTGGCGAGAAAAACGGTAAAAATTTGGAATATGTCAATGAAGTAGTAAAGAAAAATGTGGAATTGGTAATGGACCAAATTCGTGAAAAAAGTCCAATTGTCGCTGAACTTGAACAAAGTGGGGACATCAAAATCGTTGGAGCCATTTACGATGTGGACAACGGCAAAGTCAAATGGTTATAAAAAAAAAGCCAGGGTAGGTAAATTGCCCTGGCTTTTCTTCTATTTGGAATCTTTTTCAGGCACCACCCAATAATATATGGTGTGAACAAAACCTTTGTCACTCTCAATTTTCCTCATTTTAAGTGGTTCCCAATCCCCCATGTCATAATTGTGAGATACTACTCGTGTTCCAGGTTTCAGGTCCAGGATTTTAGGCCTCAATTTCATATTAACCTGAGGTAGAAGGTAAAGGGTTACAACAGTTGCTTCACTAAAATCAACATCGAAAATATTGCCTTCGATGAACTTCACTTTGTCGGTCACTTCTTCTTTTTCGGCCCTGGCATTAGCTTCTTCTATTCTGAGTGGATTGATATCTACCCCTACCCCTCTTGTGCCAAATCTTTTAGCAGCCGTAATAGGGATTCTACCATCACCGGATCCAAGGTCGTATAAAATATCATCTCCCTTCACATCGGCCATTTCTAGCATCTCATTTACGATTTTTTCTTTGGTAGGTACATACGGTACATCAAGAGCGACCGAGGGTAAGGTCTTTTGAGCGTATACCATTGGGGTAATACAAAAAATCAGAATACCCACAGCAAATAATTTTAGTAAGTTTTTCATTAGAACTTGTGGTTAGGTGAATTATATCATAACTACTTTTAGGTCATTTTGATTTTAATTTTTTATTCTTTTGAAGTACCAATGGAAAAAAACCTATTATCAACACCCCTATACCAACCAAAGCCCCCCACCCTGTATAAGCCACACTGGAATACAATAAATAGAGGCTGGTTAAGCAGAAAATTATAGGTAAGACGGGGTAAAAAGGCACCTGAAAAGCAGATTTCTGCGCCCTATATTTAACCCTCAATATGAAAAGACCAATTCCGGTCAGTAAAAAAAAGAACCAGAAAACAGGTGCAGTATATTCTACCATGGTTTCAAAACCATCCCTAGAGAAAATTCCTAGCCCCACTAAGGACAATGAAACCACCCCTTGAACAATAAATGCCATTTTTGGAACTGAAAGATCATGGTTCCAATTACCCAAAGCTGAAAACACCTCAAAGTCACGCCCTAGAGCATAATTGGACCTAGCACCTGTAAAGATGGTAGCATTGGCCGAGGTCAATGCCGCTATTGCTACCAATACAACGATAACAATTGCCCATCCTCTTCCCAAACTTGCCATCATCATATCGCTAGCAATGGCAGAAGAAGTAGCCATCCCCTCTAGCCCCAATACTTTTAAATAGGAAAGGTTGATCAATCCATACAGCAAAGTAATTATTCCAATCCCTATCAAGAGAGCCCTTACCATTTGTTTTTTTCCCGACTTCAGCTCAGCGGAAATGTATGCAGCCTCATTCCATCCTCCAAAAGTCAAAAGTACAAACACCATCGCCAGCCCGAAATTGGTATTTAAAATTGAGTCATTATCTAGCATTTCAGCGCCAGAGACAACACTTTCACTACCATAAAAAACGCCCACTCCAATCAGAAGCAGAATACCAACAATTTCCGCAAGAGTCAGTATTTTCTGGACTCCAGTTCCCATATTCACTCCTAAAATATTGATTGAGGTTAAAATCAAAATTGCTAAAGCTGCATATATAACGGAGGAATAGTCACCTAAAGCGTATAGTTGCGTAGCATAATCACCGAAGATAAAAGCCAACAAAGCAATAGAACCGGTTTGAATAACGCTCATCCTAGCCCACGCAAATAAAAAGGCCACTTTTCTTCCAAAAGATAGCCGAATAAAGTGATAATCTCCTCCAGCATTTGGGTATGCCGTGGTCAACTCTGCATAACACAGCGCTCCTATAAACGAAAAAACACCTCCCAATACCCAAACCCCCATGAATCCTGCAGCCGAGTCCACGTGGCCTGCCACAAGAGAGGGAGTCTTAAATATCCCTGCTCCGACCACTAATCCCACAATTAAGGCTATAGCATCAGTTGTTGATAGTGACTTTTTGGGCTTATACGTAGCCTTTTCATCCTTTAGAACATCAGTCTTGACTGTATCAGAGTTTTTAGTGAGGTTTTTCATTATATTTTAAAAAATTTAGTGTGTAAGATTATTACCATATAACTTTTAACCTACCGACCTGTTTAAACCATACCTTTTGAGCCTGTTATTTTTTTGGCAATTTGCCCGTAACATATCGATGGGTACATAGTTATTAATAAAAGCCTAACCATGGAAGACTTATTCTTTGAAGATTGGAACAGCATTTTTCGAACTTTCATTATCACCATAATAGCCTATATTTCTCTGATTACAATGTTAAGGGCTTCGGGCAAACGGACCCTTTCAAAAATGAACGCCTTCGATTTTGTAATTACAGTGGCTCTAGGCTCTACATTAGCCAATGTTTCATTGAATAAAGATGTAGCCTTGCTTGATGGGGTTTTAGCCCTTTTCATATTGATAAGTCTCCAATTTATAATCACTTGGCTGTCAGTAAGGGTTTCTTTTATTAAAGGTTTGGTAACTAGCACCCCTTCCTTAATTTTATATAAAGGAAGACCATTGGAAAAAGCCATGAAGCACGAAAGGGTAACCATAGAGGAAATCCGGTCGAAAGCACGCGATCAAGGCTTTGCTAGCCTAGCCAATATTGATGCAATCATATTAGAAACTACTGGAAGCATTACCATTATACCAACTATAGATTCCCAGATCGATAATGTAAAAAACCTAAACTTTTATCCTCCTAAATGACACTAAAATTTTAACGTCCATGAAATGCCTTGAAAACAAAGTAGCCCTTGTTACCGGAGCTGGTTCTGGAATTGGCCATGCAGTAGCAGTCTCCTACGCCAAAGAAGGCGCCAAAGTAATCGTAAGCGATTTAAACGAAGAAGGTGGCCACAAAACTGTGGACGACATTAAAAAAGATGGCGGAGAAGCATTTTTTATCCAGGCTGATGTTGGTAAGGCTGATGGAAATCAACAATTGGTAGGCAGCCAAACACGGTGTGGTTGGGCTTACCAAGGCTACCGGCTTGGAATATGCCAATCAAAAAATCCGGTGGAACTCTGTAGGTCCAGCCTATATCAAAACGCCTTTACTAGACAACAACCTCGCCCAAGAGCAACTTGATAGGTTAGTCACCCTTCACTCTATTGAAAGATTAGGTGAATCCTCTGAGGTGGCAGAATTGGTATTATGGCTAAGCTCAGATAAGGCTTCCTTCGTCACAGGTTGCTATTATCCGGTGGACGGTGGTTATTTGGCACAATGAATATAAAAAGGGCTGAAGAAATGTTTTCTCAGCCCTTTTCTACATATAAACCCAAACTAATCAAGCTCCTATTAAATTCTGCCTAGCAGTAATTAAATCCCTTTCAAACTCCATCACTTTATGGATCAAGCTAAACGTAATAAATAAAGTAAACAACCCGAGAAGGTCCATGAATATACCCATTTGCGTAGCATTATGAATTTCCAAAACCGTATCTGCATGAAAGGCTAAACGCAAATAAACAATTCTTCCTATTACATTGATCACACATAGTACCCACCATAAATCTATCAGGGGAGTGCGCTGCACTTGCGTCCCGTAGTTAAACTCCTGAGTTTTTACCCAGATTTCCTTCATGATCTGATAGGGGTGATAAAAATTATAGATTGGCATCAACCAACAAACAATCGACCAACGCTCATTGAAAGCCAGGCTTTTGGTATCTATTTGATGAAGGTTATGATAAGCTGTTTTAAACCATTTTACAAATAGGTAAGCAGCTCCAATCAGAAATATAATCTGAAGGTTGCCCAAAAGACCCTGTCTCAAATCGACCATCATTGAGGGTATGGCATTTCTACTTGTCATTCCAGAGAGCATTTGTAATTCCAAATAGCTGAAAAACAAGCATGAAAGTGTCAGGAAGAACACGATTGCCAATATGGACAAAACTCTGTAAGCTCGATAATCATTCTGTAAAACTTGCCCCATAATCAATGTGTTTGTTGGTGAGAAATTGGTTGAAAATTCAAAATACTAATTTATGTAGACTATCGACAACTGAAACAAAACATTCAATTACCCTACATTTCAAATCAAGCAATTAATTCTATTAAAATCAAAAAAAATATCACAAAGCAAAATAAGGGTTATAAAAACAAAATTTATTACTTCAAATAGCTTTCTTCAATTTATGCTTTTGAATTTCAACTGGATACCTGTACCAACACGCAAATTCATTATCAAATACACACTGAAAATTGGAATGGTTTTAGTTATATGTCAACCACATTTTTGATCTTTAAAAATCACGCTAAATCTCGAGTACTTAAAGTTTAAAGCATAAATGAGAGTATATGGCAAAGGATACACCGATTGCATTTCATAAAAACATTAAGATTGACCTTGACCTGATCAAAGAGCATTGCAAGAAAAATAAGTTAACCTTGGCGGTTGCAGAAAGTGCTTCTTCGGGGGCACTCCAATTGCTGTTTAGTGCTGAAGAAGAGGCTGGGTTATTTTTCGAAGGTGGACTTACCGTTTATAATTGCGAACAGAAGAAAAGACAGCTAGAGGTCCCCCTATCTCTCAGCGAACCTTGCAATGGGGTATCATGGGAGGTATCCAAAATGCTAGCTGTCAACATTTGTAAGCTATATCAATCGGATTTTGGTCTAGCTCTGACTGGCTTTGCCTCTCCTTATCCCGAGGAGGGCATATATGATCTATATGCCTATGGAGCGGCAGCGCAAAATGGAGAATTGCTGTTTTGTAAAAAAATAGAAAGCGATAAAGAAAGTCCAGAAGAGAAACGGGAGGATTATGCAGCTATTTTGATAAAAAAGTTTGCTGAATATTTAAAGCAAAAAGAAGAGACCGGATAAATACGGTCTCTTCTTTATTATTTCTGGTCGGGAAATTCTATGAAAAAAGTAGTTCCCTTTTCAAGCTGACTTTCAACCCAAATTGTGCCGCCAATTGCGTCTACTTGGGTTTTGGTTAGAAACAGGCCAAAGCCTTTTGATTTCGGATGCTTTATATTTTGTTTTATTTCAAATATTGAATCCCCAGATTCCTCCACATCCATTCCAACACCATTATCAGTAATAGTGAGTAGCGTACTGCTATTCACATACTCAGCACCAATTTTAATTTGAAGTTCCCTTTCGGGTGAATGATACTTGAAAGCGTTGCTTGTTATATTTTCTATAATACTACAAAAATATTTAGGTGGGCATTTTATGAATTTGATATTCTTAAGGTCTAGCTCGACCTTTGGTTTATATAGAGCAAGCTCACTTTCAAATTTTTCAAAAATTCTTTCAATACAAGCTTCCAGATTATTTTCCTTGGCCTCCATTTCAAGGTTTTGGCTTACCCTCAACCCTTCAATTAAATACTCAAAAGTCTCTTGAAGATGAGTGATTTCAGGCCGAAGTTTTGGGATTAGGCTTTTTCTTATGTTTTCTCCTGAAGCTTTTTCAAGATCTTCAGTTAGTGCATCAAGGTTATGAAGTGGCTCTTTTAAATTTTTCAAGACCAAATCGCAAAAACTTAATAGTTGCTTATTTTGATCCTTAAGTGTTTTATTACTTTGTTGGATTTTCTCTTCCGCCTTTTTTCTCTGGGTTATATCCAAGACAATGGCTAAAAACGCCTTATTATCTCCATGTCCCATGAGTTGTAAGTGAATCTCTACAGGATAAAGGCTGCCATCTTTTCTTAAATGAACTGTTTCAAACAAAACCTTTTCTTGCGTGCCATCTAGCAATGGTTTCACCAACGCCTGGAATTGCTCTTCTGTAAATTCAGGTTTTATATCCAGTGGAGTCATTTGCTTAACTTCACTTACTTGATAACCGCTATTATTAAGGGCGCCGTCGTTAATATAAAGAAACTTTAAAGTTTCTGCATCAAACAAGTAAATTTCATTCACACTATGCTGAATGACATTCAACAACTTCACCTCTTGGCTTTGAACATGCTTGGTATCAGTTACATCGTTAAGAACACCGAATACAATTAAAGGCTTTCCAACATTGTCATAAGCAATTTTGATTTCCAAGAAAAGGGTTTTGATGCTTCCATTTTTCAGTTTAACCTTATGCATCAAAGCATCATCTTTTCCTTCTTGCGAAGCAAAATTGAGAGCATTTCTGACTCTTTCCCTATCTTCCTCTACCACTAAATTTAAATAGGGTTCAAAGCCCTGCCCTTTTTTTCCTTCTACTTTAAAAATATCATTAAGTTCTTCTGACCAACTGAGCTTTTTGAAAATTAAATCGTAATGCCAGGTCCCCCACTCCTTAGCCAAGGGATCCTGAGTAAGTGCAGATAAAGCCTGGTTTCGGGTGTGTTCCTTGGCTCTTAGCGATAAGTTCTCAAACATTGACTGTGACATACTCTTGGGATTTTGGATCTTCAAGAAAAATCAAAATTTCTCTGCATCCTTAAAATAATATAATCTGACCAATAAAATAACAAGTATTTAGTATAACGCACATAACGCTGAAAAGATTTTCAAAAACCAAATTGACTAAAATAATGCCAAAATGTTTAACCAAAACTAAACTTCATTAATCAAAACAGCATAAACTCATGTAATTTATACCAAATTTACCCCTTGAGTAAAATTAGAGTTCTTCAGACAAAGGCCTTTAAGAAACTCTCTTACTTGAAAGTGATTTTGAAGATTATATTTGGCTCGGGTATATGTATAGCCAACACGTACTGTCACCGCATTAGGGGAAAGTTTTCGGAAAGTCTCCTCATCTGTCCAATTGTCCCCTATTACCAAAACAAAATCATAGGGTTGGTTTTCAAGAAATTCTAAGCATGCTTTACTTTTACTGATGTCTGGTTTTTTAATTTCCAGTGCCCTGTTTCCCTCCAGAACCTGAAGTTGGTGTCCTCTGGCTACATATTTCAAATGACTGAATAGTTCTCTTTTCCTCAGATTCCCCAAACCACTTTCAACTTTCCGATAATGCCAAACCAAGGAATGCTCCTTTTCCTCAACAAATGTTCCTGGTGTGCGTTCAACAAACTCATCCATTTCCTTTCGAAAAGCCGCCTTCCAGTCATTGACAAGCTCTACTTTGGTGACCCAATTTTTAGTGTCACGGTATCTCCAATACACCCCATGTTCAGCCATAATATGCACGGGGGTACCGTCCAGCCATTTTTCCAACGTAGATTTATCTCTTCCACTGACGATAACTATTTCTGCATTTTTCCCCAACTCTTTCAATATATTGATTACCTGCTTATCCGGCAAAGCCTCTTCAGGTTGGTCTTTATAGTCAATCAAAGCTCCATCATAATCAAGGAAAATTACGGGCTTCTCAGCACCCTCAAAATCTTGCTTTAATTGGCTGATTTCTTTACTTCCTAGAGCCCTTGATTTTAATTTTTGCTGTTTATGAACTACCTTATCCAGCGACGATAAAAAAATCTTACTCCAATGGAAGACATCATATTTCTTAACCGTCCTCTGCATAATTTTCATTTTTTTCTGCTGTAATTGGAGGGGACAATTAAGTGCAGAGTAAATGGCTTTTTCCATCATTTTAATATTGTTGGGATTTACTATAATGGCTTCCTGTAATTCCTTGCTTGCCCCAGCCATTTCTGAAAGAACCAACACCCCATCTCCAGAAATGCGGGAGGCAATGAATTCCTTGCAGACCAAATTCATCCCATCCCGTAAAGGTGTCACTAATGCCACCGAGGAAACCCTATAATAGGCAACCAATTCAGTAAAAGACAACCTTCGATAAAAATAATGGATGGGCATCCAATCCAAGGAGGAATACTTGCTATTTATTCTCCCTACGAGAGTATCTATCTTCTCCTTGAGTTCCTGATACTCGGGCACAGCTGTCCTTGAAGGCATTACGATCATGACCATGGATACCTTTTCGAGATATTCCGGATGATTGTCAATCAAAAGATCGAAGGCCTTTAGCCGTTGTAGGAGCCCTTTGCTATAATCCAACCGGTCGCTGGTCAGGACAAGCTTTTGACTTCCCAATTCCTTTTTATATTGATCGACCAACTCGCAAACTTCACTACTATTGGCTGCTTCTTGGAATTTATCATAATTGACTCCTAATGGAAATGAGTCTACATTGACTAAGTGGTTGGGGGTATGAATAAAGCCCGCTTCGTGGCTATAGCCTAGAATTCTGCCTACCGAACTTAGAAAATGTCTCATGTCATCGTAAGTGTTAAAGCCAACAAGGTCAGCCCCACACATACCCTTTAAAATCTCATCTCTCCAAGGCAACACTCTAAATATTTCGTAGGAAGGGAAAGGTATGTGTTGGAAAAAACCAATTTTTAAGTCAGGAAGTTGGTCTTTAAGCATTTGAGGCAGCAATAATAAATGGTAGTCATGGATCCATACCGTATCCCCAGGTTGAGCCTTTTTGAGGATAGCTTGGCAATATCTATCGTTTACCATCTTATATACTTCCCAAAGTTCATCATCGAAAGCTATATATTGAGTAAAATAATGATAGGTAGGCCACAAAGTCTCATTGCAAAAGCCATTATAAAACTGTTCGGCTTCGTTCTGGTCTAAAAAGACCGGCACCATCCCCTTTTCCTTAAGAGACACTATCATTTCCGCCCTTCCCTCAGCTTCTGGCACGGAAAAACCCGGCCAACCAAACCAAAGAAATTCCTCTTTATTAAAATCAAATTGATTTAAAAGTCCGGAGGCATATTCCCCTGCCGAAATCTGCAATAGACCCTTGTCTCCTCTTCCAGTTGAGTTAATTGGCAACCTATTAGAAACAATTATCATTTTACCCATTTCATTTTTTTCTTTAGGCCAATAAAAATAATTGGCTATCAAAACTACTTCTGTTTAGCCAATGGTCATTATATGGCAGTATTCGAGCCAATCTGAGGGATTTACTAAAAAGATCCAGTTAAAGCTAAACTGATAAATACACCCTTACTCATAAGAAAACCAATCAAATGATAGCGTGGTTTAATCGACTCGATATGTAAACAAATTGCAACAATAAAATAGAGGCAACATTCTGAATATTGCTCCGAATGCTACCCCTATTTGCAGTTTACTCTATTTTGGTGTTAGTTATTGGTGGAATGGGCTGTACTTCTACTTTCACTGATGGGAGTGGATTCATCGATGGACCAGCCACTACCTCTCCTTTGGCATTAAACCTACTTCCATGACAGCCGCAATCCCATGTTTGCCCTTGGTCATTCCATTTCACCAGGCATTTCATATGTGGACATATCGGTACCACACCGTGGAGATCTCCGTTGTCATCTAAGCTTACCCCTACCGTCTGCTCATCCATTTTTACTATAATTCCCTTTCCTTTCTGAAGGGTTTTGATCTTCTCCTTCTTGAGTTTGATCCTATCTCCAATGAGATGTTTCATATTATTTAGGTTTTCCCTCAATATGAATGGTATGGCATTGAATTCTACACGAGACGGGCTGAAGACTTTTTCTAAAGGATGTCTACCCTCAGAGATCAGAGAGGAAATCATCATAGCGGAAATGGTACCGAACGTAAGCCCATCACCTGAAAATCCACAGGCTATAAAGTTGTTTTTCCCGAATGGGGTTTTACCAATAAATGGAAGTTCATTGGAGGGTTCAAAAAACATTGACGTCCATTCATGATGGATTTTTTCAATTCCAAACTTCTCCTCAGCATAGGCCCGAAGTTTAAGCATTTTTTGTTGCTGCTGATTTTTCTTCCCAGATTTATTATCCGCTCCTCCAAGCATATAGCAATCTTCTCCATTAACCTCACATGGTCTGATGTAATGATAAGGTGAGTCAAAATCGTAAAACATTCCTTTCTGCACCGGAAGCTTAGGCTTAAAAACCATAACATATGAATTATGGGGGACCATCTCCATTTGAACAGGATTTAGGCCCAAGGGGGTGTGGGTAGCCTGAACTAGATGATCTGCTACTACAAAATGGCCATTAACCTTAACATGCCACTTGTCCTTCACATGAGTAAAATCAGTCACCGGTGAATATTCACAGATTCTCCCACCGGCCTCAGTCAGCGCTTTAGACAGCCCGTGCAGGTAACCCAAAGCATCCATCATCCCTTGGTTGTGTATACTAAAACTGGTTAGTTCACCTTCAATCTTCCATTCGTGCTCATGAGATATTCCCACTCCGAGCTTTTCGAAAGCATCACGCTCTTTAAAAAATTCATCCATTTGCTTTGCCTTATCTGCAAAATAGGTAACCGGCAAGTTTTTATATTTAGCCTCCTCAATTTGATAACTATTAATCAGGTTTTCGATCAACTTACGAGCCTTTACCGTAGCCATGAATATTTCTTTGGAGGTTTCCTCCCCATAAAATCGAATAAGACGGTGATAATAAAAGTCAATCGCTGAAGTAATGTGCCCCGTAGTATGGCCGGTGGTGCCTGAACCGATTTTGCCACGCTCAAGCAAGATCACATCAAAGCCTTTCTGCTTTAAAAGCAATGCAGTAGTCAAACCCGTTATCCCCCCTCCTATCACACAGACTTGGGTTTCCACACCATTATCTAAAATTGAATAACTCGGGTATTCATTTTCCTCCCACAATGACTTATTTATATCTTTCATTTGATTGCTTTTTAGTTCTATCCATTTCTGGGTTACCATTATAATAGCCAAAGTCTATACCCTAAGCGTGATTGAGCAAAAAATACCAGAAATAAAAGCCGAAGTTGCCCTTGCATTTACAGAATTGTAGGGAGAAAGACACAATTGTCAAGAAAATATTTCGACAGGTGTCCCAATTTGTTTACCGATCACCCCAAAATGTCAATAAAAATTTAGGCTTTGCCTACGCTCCATATTCCTTAATCCTCACACGAATTTGAGGCTATGCTGTAACAAGATGTTACTTTTCAGTATCTACTTTAAAAGAACAAAATTAAATGTGAAGATTTTGAATGTAAATGTTCCTGAAGGTAAATTAATGGTACCTTTTTAGGGGGATAACTAACTGAACCAACGTAGCTATCATGATTTTCTCTGACCACCCTTCCCCTAAAAAACTCCAAGATCACCAAAATCAAGCACTCGCCAAACTCTTCTTAGATGATCTAAAGAGCATTTACGGCACTGAAAAAGAAATGATAGACATTTTAGGGCTGTTTCTTAGAAAAGAGTATTCCAAAGAGTTTGCTAAAACTATCAGCTTCTATGCTTCCATCAGCAACAACCATCTTGAAAATCTGGAGACCTTGTTTTTACTTGTCGATAATCCCATCCAGTCTCTTCACGGACCATTGTTGATGGGCATTACTAAGGAAGCCAAGGAAATATCCGACAACCAGCAGCCTTCCTCACTTATTCTGGATTTAAAGATTTATAAATTATTAAGCCATTATAATCACTATAAAATAGCCTGCTACAGCCAACTTTTGACCGTAGGGAGTAAAATGGGGCTTACTGATGTCATAGCTATATTGAATGAAAACTTGGACTCTGAGCGCAAAATGTCCCAAAAAATTCAAACAAGTGAAAGCCTTCTGACCTTTTAATCTCAGAACCTAACATTTTTTTTAAATGGAACATGTTGATGTTGAAATGTGGGACTGGCACCGCATATGGATAGGTGATGTGCCTACTTTATTTCTGGTAGAAGTACTGATTCGCTCTATCATCATCTTTGCCATCCTCCTTTTCACCCTTCGGCTGATGGGTAAGAGAATGGGAGGTCAATTAAGCTTATCCGAAATGGCTGTAATGGTCACGCTAGGAGCTTTAGTTGCTGTACCTATGCAAATATATGACAGGGGGCTTCTTATGGGCTTGACCGCCTTGATCATAGCATACCTATTTCAAAGGGGCTTCAATTATCTGGGAGTAAAATACAGCTGGTTTGAAGACTTGACACAAGGAAAATTGTCCATTTTGGTGAAGGACGGACAAATTGTGGAAAATGAATTGTTTAAGGCTAGAATAAGCAAAAACCAACTCTTCGCCATGTTGAGAAACGAGCAAATTACTCACCTTTCGGAAGTCAAACGTCTGTATTTGGAAGCAAGTGGAGTAATATCCATCTATATAACTGAAAGTGCAGCTAAGGAAAATAACATACTTCCAATGAAAGATAAAAAAATTCAAAGGGAAGTAAAATTTGACACGCTATGATATTATTGGAGATCGGCCTTTCTGATTATCATCGCTTTATTTTTGGTGAGGTGCCAGAAGCATTCCTTTTGGAAGTGGTGCTGAGGACTGTTTTTGTATATGCCTTATTAATGGTTTCTATGAGGCTAATGGGAAAAAGAATGACTTCTCAAATCAGTCGATTAGAAATGGCTTCCATGGTAGCATTGGCCGCGGCTATCGGGGTGCCCGTTTTGGCACCAGAACAGGGGCTTTTGGATGCACTGATTATAGCTACTATCGTTGTGTTTTCCCAACGGGTAGTTTCTTGGGTAAATGCAAAAAATGAAAACTTTGAAAGGAAAGTCCAAGGAGATGTAGCTACCATTATTGAAGACGGAATCCTTGACATCAAAACAATGGAAAAAACATTAATTTCCACTGAAAGACTTAAAGCCCAGCTGAGATCAGAAAAACTGGTTCACAGTGGCCAGGTCAAAAGATTATATTTTGAAAGTAATGGATCCTTTTCATTAGTGGAAGAAAAAGACCCAAAGCCTGGTCTGCTTATATTGCCAGCCATTGATCAGGATTTCATCGAGGAGGTTTCGGAAGAAGTTCAAACAGTTATTTGTGCCAAGTGTGCAAAAGAAGCAAACACACGGCATGATTTTGTGTGTGATAACTGTGGTAACAAGAGCACCGCCAGAGCGGTAAAAACCAAATCTTCATAATCTTCACCTATAACTCAAACCAACCTAATCATGGATAAAATACTTTTAGCAGGTGCATCAGGTACTCTCGGAATGGAAGTTCTGAAAATACTTTCTCAAAATGGACATCAAGTAAGAGCAATGATTCATGAGGATAAGCATATCGAGGAAATCAGACGCTTTACCGATGATATTGTGGTTTTTGATGTCCAAAATCCTATCCATGAAATTGGAGTTTTCGAAAATATTAACATCTTAATTTCCTCTATAGGAAAAAGTGTTAGCATTTTTAGAAGTACCGACGGCACCTATGATAGCATAGATTTTCATGGAAACAAAAACTTATTTGAGCAGGCAAGCAATGCTGGAGTGAAAAGAGGAATTTTTGTATCTATTATGGGAGCCTCTGAAGAAAATTCTCTTGAGTTGGCGCAAGTACATTACAAAGCTGAAAAAGCATTGGCTGATAATTTCAAAAACTATACAATCATCCGGCCCGCAGGTTTTTTTGGAGGCTTACATGATCTAATTAAAATGGGTAAAGCCGGCGTGATCCCAGTCATAGGAGATGGAATGCCCAAAACCAACTCTATTTACCAAGGAGACTTAGCCAAACTTATATTCGAAAATCTTAACTCTGGCCCTGAAATCATGGAAGTGGGCGGGCCCAAAATCCATACTCGATTGGAAATGGCTGAGATGATACAACGAAAAACAGGCGGTGAAATACTTAAAGTTCCAAATGCGGCAGCGAAAGGTTCCATCCTTCCCCTGTCAGTATTCAAACCCGAATTGTTTCATAATATGGATTACTTCCGGTTTGTTTCTTCCAAAGACATGATCGGTGAAAAGCATGGCACATTGAGTTTTGAAGAATATCTCGACCAACTTGATCTATCCCAAATCTAAACCCTTTCTACCACTCAGGGTTAGAATAAAAAGATTTTTCGTGCTTTTCACTTAGTATTAGGATATGGATAAAAATTGGTATAAAGAAGCCATCATTTATGGAGTAGATGTCAAGCTTTTTCAAGATTCAAACAATGACGGTTTCGGAGATTTCCAAGGTCTTACCCAACGACTAGATTATTTAGTCGATTTAGGTATCAATTGTCTTTGGGTGATGCCATTCTATCCTTCCCCATTAAGAGACTATGGATATGATGTAAAGGATTTCCTAAATATTGATTCACGGTTGGGAAATATGGATGATTTTCTCAATTTCATTGATGCCTGTCAGGAGAAAAACATTAGAGTTATAATCGATCTTGTTATTAACCATACTTCTGTCGAACACCCTTGGTTTATCCAATCCAAGTCATATCGCAACTCCCCGTATCGTGATTATTATGTATGGAGGGATGAAAAGCCTGAAGAAGACGATCAAAAAATTATGTTTGAAGGAGTAGAAGACAGCGTATGGGAATATGCTGCCGAAACAAACTCCTATTATTTACATAGTTACTATAAGGAGCAAGCCGACCTCAATTTCTCCAACCCAAAAGTAAAAAAGGAAATATTCAAGGTTATTAAATTTTGGCTTCAATTAGGTGTTTCAGGTTTTCGGATAGATGCCGCCCATACCTTGATAGACACCAATTCAATTAGTAATTACAATAATATTTTCAAAGAAATCAGGGAGTACAGTGAAGGTATTAATCCTGAGGCCATATTATTGGGCGAGGCAGATGTTTCTTCTGACCAGATCAAAGAGTTTTTTGGTAAAGGAGATAGAATACACATGCTTTTCAACTTCTTTACCAACCAATACCTATTTCTGGCCTTGGCTCAGGAAAAAGGCAGTGCTCTGGCCAAAGGGCTTGATGCTAGCGATTATTCCTGCGGGCATTCACTCAATTTTGTACGCCATCATGATGAATTGAATATCCTTCAGCTTTCTGATAAAGACCGAAAAGAGGTACTTCATAAATTTGCACCAGAACCAAACATGAGGGTTTTCAATGAAGGGGGAATCAAAAGAGAATTGGTTTCCATGATGGAAAATGATATCAATAGAATCAAATTGGTGTATGTGTCAATCTTCGGCATCCCTGGATCTCCAATGCTACACTTTGGTGAAGAATTGGGTATGGGTGAGGATCTCAACCGGAACCTTCGCGCTGCAGTGCGCATACCGATGCAATGGAATTCTAGTCTGCATGGCGGATTTTCTCAAGCTCCAATGGAGAAAATCTGTTATCCACCTTTATCGCAAGGGCCATACAGTTATAAAAACATAAACGTTGAGCTTCATCAAAAAGATAAAGGCTCAATCTATCACTTTATCGTCAATCTTATAAAACTAAGAAAAGATTGCATTGAAATTGGTTATGGGAAATGGGAACGACTCAAACTTTCCGATGAGCTTCTATCGATAATCTATGCCCATGATGGGAAAAGATTATTGGTTGTCCTTAATTTTTCTTCAAAAAAGCAAAAAGTAAGGTTGCCAGATGATTTGCAAAATGTTGAAACGATGGATGAATTGGCAGACAAGGATTATAAGGCTCCAGCTACTTTAATTGAAGTTAATGGTTATGGATATAGATGGATTAGGATAAATGTCCATAAAAAAGTGATTTGATATGGAGATAGGTTACCATGTTTCTCATGAACAATTTAGCCCTTCTGAATTATTGAAATTGGTTCAGTTGGCTGAAAAAAAAGGCTTTCAGTTTGCTCTTTCCAGTGATCATTTCTATCCTTGGAGCGAGGACCAGGGGCAATCTGGCTATGCCTGGAGTTGGCTGGGGGCCGCGCTGGCAAAAACTTATTTGCCAATGGGTGTTGTCAACTGTCCCCACATGCGATAAAATCCTGCCATTATAGCTCAAGCATCAGCTACCTTAATGGACATGTTTCCCGACCGTTTTTGGATCTGTGTGGGAAGTGGCCAAATGTTAAATGAAGGCATTGTCGGAAAAAAGTGGCCGACCAAGGATAACCGGAATGAGGCTTTGAAGGATGCAGTTCATATCATGCGGGAATTGTGGAGGGGAAAAATGGTCAATTATGACAAGCATTTCACCGTACAAAATGCCAAGCTTTATACACTCCCACCAAAACCTCCTGTAGTTGTGTGAGCCGCTCTCACCCCCAAAACCGCCAATTTTTTATCCGGCTGGGCAGATGGTATAATCACAGTAAACAAACCGCTTGACGAAATGCAAGTATTTGTTGAAAATTGGAAAAAGGCTGGAGGAGAAAATAAACCTATGATTCTCAAATTACAGGTTTCATACCACCCAGAAAAGGATAAAGCGAAGGAACTGGCTTTTGACCAATGGAAAACAAATATTTTTGAAAGTGATCTCTTGGCTGAATTAGGAAATCCAAAACAGTTTGAACAAGCCGCAGCATATGTCAGACCGGAGGACCTCGCTGACCATGTTTATATGGGCAGCGACCCTGATCTTTTCATTGAAACCATCAGATCATATCAAAAATTGGGTTTCTCGAAAATATCAATTCACAATGTCAATCGTAATCAAAAAGAATTTATTGACTTCTTTGGCCAATACATTTTACCTAAAGTAAAAAAAACACCCTCCTGAATATCATGAGGGTGTTTTTTTTACTTTAAGCGGGCACTTTGTCTTTGCTAGACCTACCCCAATGTCTTTGCATCGCTAGAGCCTTAAAATAGTCATTGAAGAAATTATCTGACAAGTCACTTCCGCTCACAACTCCTTTGTCCGACCAATTACCATCGCCATTTTCTTGTACTAATTTCCGGATGGAAGTATTATCCAGAAATTCCTTAGCATCCCCAATCAATCCAATTGGTTTGCAGTGCCTGTAGCATTCGTTGACAAAATGGATAGAGTCACCATTGTCGGCCATGGCTTCTATGCTTTCCTTTCCATCAACAACAAAAATGCTATCATATAACACAGAAGCTGTTGTAATATAGGATTTATCTACTTTCATTTCATCTCCGAAAATTCCGAATTGAGAGGATACAACCTCGGCATCCGCATTATTTTCTTTAAGCCACTCTTTAAGTTTAGTGACCGTAGATAAATTTGCCCCTTTTTCGGCCAGTATTCCCACCTTCATCCCTTTAATGGAATCAGCTTTTTTGACTTTTTCCATACTTAGGGAAGGTGAATCATCTATATTCACTTTATCCTTCCACACGTTTTCTTGGAAAGATTTGACTTCCTGCTGAATTTTATCGATCTCTGATTGGTCAAGTGGCTTTACACCTATTCCTTCTGCTACTTTCCTTGCCATGTCCTCATCGATATGGTAGAATTGTCTTACTACGCGCTCCCTAATAGCCATTTCTTTAACTTTTCCGAGCTCAAACCATGCGGCTTCTATGATATGCTTCTTTTCAATTTCGGTCATGCTTCGGTAGAAAAGCGTAGCTTGAGAATAAAAATCCTTAAACCCCTCACTTCTGCCACGGATTTTCTTTCCTGAGACATTTTCTGGATAATGTACATATCCCATTTCATCTTCTGGGGCCATTTGCGGTTTACCTTCGGCCCTAGAGTTTGGAAAGTAATTAACATTGCCTCTATGATTATTGTGATGCCGCATGAAGCCATCCTGTTGGTTGTTTTCCACTTTGGCGTGGGGCTTATTGATAGGCAGCTCGGCAAAATTTGGTCCACCCAATCGAGTCAACTGGGTATCCAAATAAGAAAACAGCCTACCTTGCAAAAGTGGATCATTAGTCAAATCAATACCTGATACCAAGTGTCCAGGGTGAAACGCCACCTGCTCCGTCTCCGTAAAAAAGTCCTCGGGATTCCTATCCAGCACCATCTTCCCTACTCTCTTAAGTGGCACGAGTTCTTCCGGCCATATTTTGGTAGCGTCTAGGATATCAAAAGCAAACTTATGCTCATCCTCTTCCGGAAGCATTTGAACACAAAGCTCAAATTCTGGATAATTTCCCATTTCGATTGAATCCCAAAGATCCCTTCTATTGAAATCTGGATCCTTGCCAGCCGTCTTTTGGGCCTCATCCCAAACTAGTGATGCCATGTCAGTCAATGGCTTCCAATGCAGCTTTATGAAGTGACTTTTACCTTCTTTGTTTACAAACCTGAAGGTATGAACGCCAAATCCTTCCATTTTGGAATAACTTCGAGGCACCCCACGATCGGATAACACCCACATGATCATGTGCATGGATTCAGGCATTAGAGACACAAAATCCCAAAAGGAGTCATGAGCTGCTGCAGCCTGTGGCATTTCGTTGTGTGGTTCTGGCTTAATAGAATGGACCAAATCAGGAAATTTTATCGCATCTTGAATAAAAAATACCGGCATATTATTGCCTACTAGGTCATAATTACCTTCTTCAGTATAAAACTTGGTAGCAAAACCCCTCACATCTCTTACGGTATCAGCTGATCCTCTAAAACCAACTACCGTGGAAAATCTCACAAACACGGAAGTTTTCTTGGATGGATCTTGAAGAAATTTAGCTTTAGTATACGGCGCCATGCTTTCATAAACTTGAAAATACCCATGCGCTGCCGACCCTCTGGCATGTACCACCCTTTCTGGTATACGCTCATGATCAAAATGCATCATCTTTTCTCGGAAATGATGGTCATCCATAATGGTAGGACCACGTTCTCCTACCTTCAAACTATCATCGGTATGGCTGACTTTTACCCCTTGATTGGTGGTCATGAAATCATGCTCTTTGTCAGGTTGGTTTTTGGGATTATTCTCCATGAAACTGAAATATTTAGTGGTTAAAACTTATATAAGTTCAAAGGGTATTCCATTTGAATTCAAATTGAGTTGAACCCTCAACTTCACTCAAAAAACCTATTCAAAAAGCCCTTTTAAACCTTTAAATACTATTTCTCTATTCGGAATTTAGTTGACAGATTCACCCTTGATGACTAGCTCAGGAAACACAATGCCCCTTTTTGGTAATGGTGTGTATTTATTCATAAGGGGTTCTGAAAATTCTAATTGAATGGTATGATTTAGGCAGTATTTGCAACAACTCCCTTTTTTTACCTATTTTTTTCCTGAAACTATGCTACTGCCTGACATTGATTACAATGAAATTTTACGTGAATCCTTCCCGTTTTTCCTGATTTTCAATCATGAAACAGAAGAGATAGAAACCAATAAAAACACCCAAAAACTCTTCCAAGGTGCTCGAAACACTAATATTTCAACATTACCAAGCTTTTTTAAAACCCTAATAAGGAATATCCTGGACTCTAATGATGGTAGCACAGAAGCAGAAATTAAGGTGGATGAAAAGACTCAAACTGCTGTAAATCCTCAAGATGGAATTATTAACATCACCCTCAACGAAAAGGATACGAAGTTATAGAAATGATAGTAGAGGGTAACGGGCCCGGTATTGCCGACAAGTATAAACCAATGTTGTTCAAGCTGTACTTTACCACCAAACAAAATGGGTTAGGAATTGGCTTAGCTACGGCAAAAAAAATCTTTGATGCACAGGGAATAAAGGTGAAGGTGGAGAGCGAAGAAAAAAAAGGGATGCAAATTTTTCATCCGCATCCCCCTATAAATAATTAATCTATATCATCCAATCGTTCATCCTTATCTGCCGGTACTTTTTTAATGAAGTCGATATGGTATTGCTGTTCCTCATCAGAATAGGTCCCATAGGCGTCTAAAAGATAACCGTGCTTTCCATCTTTGGCTTGAATCGCATATAATATAGCCATGTCTGCAGGATCAGATTCCCCCTCAAAACGATAAACCTTCACAATTTTCAAATCCTCGGCTGAATAAGTTTTATTTCCCTCATCAAGGACAGCTCCTTTATCTTTTTTTGTTCTAAACTCAGCCCCATATCCTTTCTCTTCAAGCCTTTTCATAACTTGGGAAAGTGGGGTCATATACGTGGAGTCGCTCATAGTTCTTTCTGGTTAAAATGAAAAATCAATCTACCCTAAACAGTTCAAAAATTGAGCCACCAGCTATTCCCTTATTCTTTAAGCATTTTTTCGGGTATGGAGGTATTTGCTTTTACTCCAAGTTGCTTTAACTTCTCCACTTGGCCGATAAGGTTCCCTTTACCAGTTTTCAATTGCTTCATAGCATTATCATACGATGTTTGGGATTTTTCCAAGTGGTTACCAATTTCCTCCAAGCTACCGATGAAATTGACAAACTTGTCATAAAGTTTCCCTCCGCGCTCGGCAATATCCAAAGCGTTTTGGCTTTGGTCGGTGCGAATCCACAAGTCTTTGATCATCTTCAAGGCAGCTATCAAATTACTGCTGCTGATAAGCAAAATACGTTTTTTATACGCATACTCCCAAAGTTGGGAGTCCGCTTGGACAGCGGAAATGTAGGCCGCCTCCAATGGTACAAACATGATCACAAAATCCAACACTTTGGCATAGCCGTCATATTGCTTTGCAGATAATTGATCTATATGAGTCCGGATAGACTTTAAGTGCGAAAGCAAGGCTGATTTCCTCACTTCATCCTCTTCAGCATTGAAATATTGCTCATAAGCCACCAGGGAGACCTTGGAGTCAATGATTATTTTGCGGTCATCAGGATACGTGATAGTCACATCAGGCTGCATTCTTTTCCCATTGGGCCCTAAAAGATACTCGCCGCTTTCATCTCTGAGAAATTCCTGAACCACATAATGTCTGTTTTTCTCCAAACCGGAGTTTTGCAAAATAGTCTCCAAGATAGCTTCACCCCAGTTGCCCTGGGTTTTGGTATTGCCTTTTAAGGCGGCGGTTAGATTTTTGGCTTCCTCGCCGATTCGGTAATTTAAAGCCATCAGATCTTTGACCTGTTTTTCCAAACTGAACCTTTCCTTCGATTCCTTGTCATAGGTCTCCTCCACTTTTTTCTTAAATTCACCTAGCTCCTGATTCAAAGGTTTTAATATCTGCTCAATATTTTCCTTATTTTGCTTGCTAAACCGTTGTGATTTATCCTCCAGTATTTTTCCAGCCAGCAGCTCAAATTGTTGTGTAAATTTTTGGCCCAAATTCTCCAAATCAGCGGTTTGGGCTATCAGTTTTTCTTCCAAATTAATAACCCTTTCCTTAGAGGCTACCAACCTCTCTTTGGTATCAGAATATTCAAACTGCAGGCTTTCCATTTTTCGACTTAACCCCTTTTCACGCTCCAAGGAATCCTCCAGCCTACCAATTGCAAGTTTATAATCACTTTCCAGATTTGACTTTTCCGAAACGAATTTTTCCAAGCCGGCAATAATTTCCTTATCCTCACAAACTTTTTCTTCCAATACACGCCTTTGTTCTTCCAATACAGCCTGACTACCTTTAATCTTAAAAATCAAAAGCAGACAAAAAACCACAACGCCCAAAGCCAGTAGGAGTCCAATAATCAACATACTTTCCATTTTTCCTTATTTTATCCAAAAGTAAAAAATTCATTTTGGCTTAATGGTTTCTTAGACATTATTTGACACAAAAAATTTGTGAGCAAAATGGATTCTCTCTATTTTTCATAAAAAAAAACCATGAACGTTTATTTCCCTCTTTTTCTGTCCTTGCTTTGCTTTTCTTTATTTTCCTGTCAACAGGCTTCCCCTGAAAGTTTTCATGACAATAATGTCATTGCTCATCGGGGTGCCTGGAAAAAGGCGGGTCACCCACAAAATAGCATAGCCTCACTCCGAGAGGCGATAAGACTGGGTTGCGAGGGTTCAGAGTTTGATGTTTGGATGACAGCAGACAGTATATTAGTTGTCAATCATGATGCTGACTTTATGGGCTTGCCAATAGAAACTTCCACCTTGGAGCAACTATACGAAAAAGAACTTTCTAATGGGGAGAAAATACCAACCGCGGCAGAATATTTAAAGGAGGGTATTAAGCAGAAAAAAACCAAGTTGATTTATGAGGCCAAACCTTCGGAATTGGGAAGAGAACGAAATTTCCTAATCGCCCAAAAAAGTGTTGAGCTAGTCAAAAGTTTGAAGGCTTCAGAATGGGTCGATTACATTTCTTTCGACAAAGATATCTGCAGAAAAATCATGGAACTGGATCCGGATGCCCAGGTTGCCTATTTGAACGGTGAAAAATCACCAGAGCAGTTAGCCGAAAACGGTTATTTTGGGTTTGATTATCACATATCGATAGTTAAGAAAAACTCTCACTGGATTACTGAAGCCCATCAACTTGGGTTAACAGTTAATGCTTGGACAGTAAATGATTCTGATGACATGAAATGGCTGCTGGATCACGGTACAGATTTCATCACTACGGATGAACCGGAAATGCTACTTGAAATAGTACAAAATCGAAATTGATAACATTTACTTATTAAAAGTTTATGGAATGAGATTTCGAGAAGTAATCCAACAGGAAACACGTCAAAGCGTTGACAAATATTGAATTTATTTCACTTTACACACAAATTTTATGGTTTTAACAATTTATCGGGGTTAATTTTAGATTAATAAAGATCTTTTTCATTACTTGCAGACGTTCAACAAGAAAACAGCTAATTAAGCTGCCCTTATATTGCACTATTCTACTAAACGCCGCTAATGATATGACTATAGATCCCTTTCTTGAGTTTTTATATAGCCCTAGAGCAATATCTCCAATTTTATCTATCCAAGAGGAGCTCAGCGTAAACAAAATCAACCCAGAAACCACTTCATTATTTAACCCTTTCAATTTTGATTCATCATCTGAATTGATGTATATTTTCACGGTGATAATTGTAGTACTTGGAATTCTTTTCTATAAATTCAGATTCGCCAGCAAGCATGAAAAACATCCCTATGAAGTCTATCAAGAGGCTGAATTTAGAGCGAAGGTATTAATACAAAAAGGAGATTATAACCAAGCGGTTCAACAGTATAAAGCTGCTCTTCAAGAAATTCAGTTTGATGAAAATCAGGAAAACTTTGAAAGTCCCAAGAAGCAAACAGCATGGATTCTGGGCCAAAAAATAGAAGAGCTAAGCCAGCAGGAAAGCTCCTCTTTCTAATTTTGAGCAAGCAAACCTTACCATTTTTTCGAATTTTCAAACATATTAGCATCCCATTTTATCCCCATAGGAGAAGTCAGCAACGAGTCTTATATTTGGTTTTCTTTAAAAACCCGTATTCGACTTATGATAAACCTCAAATTAAGCTTAACCTTATTTGCATGCTTACTATCTTTGGCTGTTTTTGCCCAGGAAGATAAGGAAAATGGCAAATGGGATGTCTCCGAACCTAAGGGAGATTGGAATTTTAAAACTCATTCTTTCACCACCGATGAAGGCACATGGATTAATATCGATGTAAGCCCTGACGGCAAAACAATAGTTTTTGACCTTCTTGGTGATATTTATTCCATGCCTGTCGATGGCGGCAAGGCAACTCCAATACGTACAGGATTGCCCTTTGAAGTTCAGCCTAGATTCAGCCCCGATGGCAACTGGATTTCCTTCACCAGCGACGCGGGCGGAGGCGACAATGTCTGGGTGATGAAACCAGATGGCAGTGAAGCCCGTCAGGTTACCAAAGAAACTTTCCGCCTTCTTAACAATGCTACATGGATGCCTGATGGCAATTTCCTAATCGCCCGTAAGCATTTCACCTCCGGCCGTTCTTTAGGCGCTGGGGAAATGTGGCAATTCCACATCACAGGCGGAAATGGCATTCAGCTCACCGAACGCAGAAACGACCAGCAAGACACAAACGAACCAAGTGTTTCTCTTGACGGAAAATACATGTATTATAGTGAGGACATGGCACCAGGTGGAGCATTTGAATACAATAGGGACCCCAACAAGCAAATCTACGTTATCAAAAGATATGACTTCTCTACGGGGGAAATAACCACTATAACTGGAGGACCAGGAGGGGCTGCAAGACCTCAAGTTTCAAGAGATGGAAAAAAGCTGGCCTTTGTAAAAAGAGTAAGAACCAAATCAGTTCTTTACATCCATGACTTGGAAACAGGTGAGGAATGGCCGGTTTATGATGGGTTGAATCAAGATCAACAGACAGCATGGGCAATTTTCGGCGTCTATCCAGGTTTCAGCTGGATGCCAAATAATGAAGAAATTGTCTTCTGGGCAAATGGGAAGATTAATAAGGTTTCCATTAAAACTGCAGAAGTAGCAGAGATTCCGTTCTCGGTGGATGCTGAAATCCAGATTGCTGAAAGAGTCCATAAGAAAAATCCTATTCCGGATGATACCTTTGACTCAAAAGTGATCCGAAACGCAGTAACTTCCCCAGACGGAAAAACATTAGCCTTTAATGCACTTGGTTACATCTACACTAAAAACCTACCAAATGGCAACCCAAAACGCCTGACCTCAGGTGAGCATTTTGAATCCGAGCCTGCTTTTTCAGCTGATGGAAAAACTATCGTATTTGTGACTTGGGACGATGAGGAAATGGGCGCAATCCATAAGGTTCCAGCGTCAGGAGGAAAAACCACTAAATTAACCAAAGAAAAAGGTATCTACAGAAGACCATCCTTTTCTCCTGATGGAAAGAGAATTGCCTTCCGAAGAGAGTCCGGTAACATGGACCAAGGGAGAACATTTTCGAAGAACCCTGGCATCTACACCATGTCCTTTGAAGGAGAAGACATCAAATTAATCACTAAAGATGGCGATTACCCCATTTTCAACAAAGAAGGGGACCGAATTTTCATACAGACAGGAGGGACATTCTTTGGCAGCCTTACCAAAGAATTAAAAAGTTTGGATCTCAACGGCCAAGATGAAAGGACACATATCAAATCCAAATATGCAAATCGTCTTGTCCCAAGCCCAGACAACAAGTGGGTTGCTTTTACCCATCTTCACAAGGCTTTTGTGGCACCTTTGGTAATGACTGGACGCGAATTTGACTTGGATGATAAATCCACTTCTATTCCTGTTTCTCAGCTTTCGAGGGATGCTGGAGTGAACCTCCATTGGTCTAAAGATAGCGATGTGATTTATTGGATGATGGGTGACACTTATTATTCAAACAAATTGGCTGACAAATTCACTTTCTTACCAGATTCTCCGGAAGAGCCAGTGAAACCTACAGACGAAGGTGTTAAAATTACATTGACCGCAAAAGTGGACAGGCCGGAAGGTATAATTGCTTTCACCAATGCACGAATCATTACCATGGAAGGTGATGAAGTGATTGAAAAGGGCACCATAATCATCAGCCAAAACAAAATCAGCGCTATTGGTAAATCTGATGAAATTGAAGTGCCTGGGAATGCTAAAGTTTATGAAATGCAAGGAAAAACCATCATGCCTGGCATAGTGGATGCTCATGCGCATATTGGTGCTTTCCGAGAAGGCTTGAATGTAAAGCAAAACTGGCAGTTTTATGCTAACCTAGCCTTTGGTGTCACTACTGCTCACGACCCTTCTGCTAATACAGAAACTGTATTTACTTTGGCAGAGATGGTAAGAGCTGGTGAAGTAGTGGGACCAAGGATTTACAGTACAGGTTTCATCTTGTATGGTGCTGATGGTGATTTCAAAGCTGTAATCAACAATATCGATGACGCCCGATCTTCTATTAGAAGAACGAAGGCCTTTGGTGCCCAATCTGTTAAAAGTTATAACCAGCCTCGCCGAGAGCAGCGTCAGCAAATCATGCAGGCAGCCAGAGAGGAAGGAATCAACGTCGTACCAGAAGGTGGGTCCACTTTCTTCCACAACATGAGCATGATAATGGATGGGCATACGGGTATTGAACACAATATACCAATAACGCCAGTTTACAAAGATGTAATCGAACTTTGGAGTAATTCTGAGGTAGGCTACACCCCTACCCTCATCGTCAATTATGGCGGCTTGAATTCTGAATATTATTGGTATCAGCACACCAATGTCTGGGAAAATGAAAAATTAATGAAATTTACCCCGAGAGCAGTCATTGATTCCAGGTCTAGATTTCGTATTATGGCTCCTGAGGAGGAATACGAAGCAGGACACATCATGACTTCTAAAGCGGTGAATGAATTATCTAAAAATGGCGTAAAGATTAACTTAGGGGGTCATGGGCAACTTCAAGGACTGGGCGCTCACTGGGAGCTTTGGTCATTGCAGCAGGGTGGCATGAGCAATCATGAGGCATTAAAAGCTGCCACAATCAATGGAGCTGAATACATTGGTGCAGGAGAGGATTTAGGGTCTTTGAAGGTAGGAAAATTAGCCGACCTTATCATAATGGACAAAAATCCATTGGAAGATATTAGAAACTCAGAAACAATCCGATACACCATGATCAACGGTAGACTTTATGACACTGAAACCATGAACGAAATTGGAAATAGAACTAAGGAAAGAGGTTCTTTCTATTGGGAAAATAACCTATTTAATGAAGCCTTTGAGTGGCACGATGAATCCAATAGTTTTATGAGAGATGGTTGCGGTTGCAGCTTAGGACACTCACACAATTAATAAATAAAAGTAAAGCCCTGAGAGGAAAGTCCCAGGGCTTTGCTTTTGATTATTAGTCAAGTACATACCTCATTGTAGTTACAAAATGTAACATTTCTTACCCATAATTTTACTAAACTAAATTACCGATTGGCTCTTCCAGGCAAGTAAATCTGGAAACCCAAACCTACGGCCAAACCTGTTACAGATGCTCCGGTATTAATATTTGCTCTGGAGTAGGTATAACCAAAGGTACCTTCTATGGCCACATTATTACTGATAAAATGCGCGTACCCAAGTCGAAGGCCAGCTAAAAAAGAAGCATCACTAGCCTCTGTACTACCCGCAAGACCTGCTTCTGCTTCTCCAAAAAAGCGGCTAGTTGCTGTTGCTCCCTCCGGGAAATAGTATCTCACAAATGGCGTAACACCATAACTCCAGATATTATCAAAATCAGGAATCGTTTGTAAACCCACTGTAACGCCTAAACCAACAGCCAAATCATCAAATATGAAGTAACCGGCACGGGGATTTAAAACCACTCCAAATGACTCCGTGGTAAAATTATATCCTAAGGAGCCGATACTTCCTCCAACAATCCAATTCCCCGCTTGAACAGGTGAGCTACCTACATTAGCTGAGGTCGGGGGTGGTGACTGACGGGGATCTACTTGAGCCATCGAAAAGCTCAGACAAAATACAAAAGCGACGAGAGTAAATATTCCTTTTTTCATGGCAAAACAATTTTTAGTTAAAAATATGACCTTAATAAAATCAACTAAAGTAATGCCATAAGTTAGTTACCTCAAAAGTTGATCTACCAAATGCCAGTTCTGGGTTTCTAACACTTCATCAATAAGTTTATCCCATTCAGCCTGGGCTTGCTTATTTCGACCATGTGCAGTGGCCTCATCATAGGCAGCCTGAAGCCGGTTCATCTCCCGAAAAGCCTCTAAGTACTCAAAATTGATTTCGCTATCGTAATCCTCGGGATCCAAATCCATGGTAAGTAACATTTGCCTAAATCTTTCTCCGACAATTTTCACTAAATCAAAATGCCTTTGCTCATGGTTCAGCCCATAAGTGTTCTTGGAATCACCCGCCACCCAAGAAGCATTTTTAAGCATAAAAACCTTTAACCTCATATTAAGTATTAATTTTCCATCGACCACCTCACTGTCACCATCAATGCTAAATGAAGGAAAAATAGAAGCAGCAAACCTACTCCCCGAATTTGGTCTATCCTTAAAATCATCCCAAGTAAGCGGTCTTTCAGCATGATAAAATACCGTATCTCCTACCTCCACTTCTTCATAATTTTCAATGGAAATTAGCAGTTCTGTAGAAAAGCTGGGATTAATCTGCATCTCGTCTTCCATCCATTCGTGAAAATGCCTCAAACCCGCTGCTAATGCTTTCCCCAAGGCTGAACCAATGAGGTCGGTTCGATGGGTTGACCTTTTATAGGTTACCCCACCTTGATAGTCCAACAAATGAGAAAATGAATCATTCTTGAGCTGTTCAAAGGCATAGGAAAGGTTAATTCTACCTTCAACCACGTTGGATGAGAGGACTTTTTCTTCCACACTAAGCTCCATCACTCTTCCATATACGACGTTATTCTGACCGGACTTTTGCGGAGAGGGTGTTATCCGGCTCATAATTTCACCAATTTCACTTTCCAAGTGCCCCGACCGAACCTGGGTATTTGTCACAAATACCCCACCTAGCGCTTCTTGGGATCTTTCATCTGTAAATCCTTCAAATACATAACCACGCGGTTGCCATTCTATCACGGGAGTTTCTATAGGGATTACTGTATACTGCTGAGCCTGCAAATCAGGAATTATAAAAAAAATAAGGATAGCAGTAAAAAGTTTAGCAATAGGAAATAGGGCTTTTAGTTTTTGCTTCTTCACAGGTAGAAAACTTCCGAACTCAAATTTTGGTTCGGAAGTTTTCTTACAATACTTGTCCAAGCACTGTAATCGGTCGGCTTATGGATTCCAGCACCTTTCCGTCAGTCAACTCATAGATGATTTTGAAACGATGCGTGGAAGTTAACTCTGGCGCATCCTTCAATGTAAACAGAAAAGTGGAAAAATCGCGAAGCTTCAAGTCTGCTAGCTCCTCAACCTCTAGTTTAATACATTCTGCTGGATATTTTGGACCAACCTTTTTTTCAATTGAGAAAAATCTCTTCAAATCTTCCCCTGGCTGAATATCGTGAAATGTATTGTCGCTAAATATTTGAATATCTTGGATTCTCTGAGTAAAACTGTCTGGCATATCCATATCCATCCGGCTTACACCAAAAAATTTAAAAACATCAGGTTGGGACAGCATTTTACCCTGATGAACAATTTCTATGAAAAACTCATCAAAGGAAACTGTTGGAGAAGATTGCGGATAGCTCACGTAATTAAAATAATCTTTACCGCTGCCCAAAAACACGTTAACTTGTTCATAAAGTCCAGAAAAAACCAATTCTTTTTTCCCAGAATAGACTTTATTCACAGTGATAAAAACCGCAAGGAGCGCAAAAATAAAGAAGAGAGATGTAAAAGCTTTTTTCATACAAATAAAATTAGCAGTCTACTCCCTATACGTATTTTAAATACTTTTGTCTCAGATAATACTGAAATTAATCATTTATTAATATAGCACTCACGCATAATGTCCAAAGATGCAAACGTCAACTAATTAAAGCAAGGCTGAAATTCTTATTCCAAACCTATATCAAACATATCTGTAAAAACCAGTTTGGCATCTTTTACTTCACCACTGGCACTTACAAGTCCTTTAAGTTTTCTGGTTTTGCCTTTCTCAAGCAAGTCTTGGACCTGACCATTCGTGAGCTTTTTCCCATAAACCATAAAAGGCAGTTTAAACCCGCAATCCTTGAAATTCCCACAGCCATAGGCCGTTTTTCCTGTCAGTAATTTATGGCTTTTGCATTTAGGGCAATCCAGATCCTCTGGTGAGACCTTTTCCTTCACTTGTTTCTTAGCTTTGGGCTTGACTGGATCGGGAGCCTTTTCCACTACTTCAATCCTTCTAAATTGTGAATTTTTCACCTCAAAAGTTAAATCCACCACCATCTTGACCAGCTCCTCCTTAAATACCGCTGGGTCATATTCGCCCTTCTCGATCTGCCTCAGCTTTCTTTCCCACACCCCAGTTAATTCCGGACTTTTCAACAAATCATTTTCTATACAGTCTATGAGGTCTATTCCCGTCTGTGTTGGATAAATGTTCTTTTTCCGCTTTTCAATGTATTTGCGCTTGAATAAAGTTTCGATAATATTGGCACGGGTGGATGGGCGGCCGATACCATTTTCCTTTAGGAGCTCCCTCATCTCCTCGTTATCCACTTGCTTCCCGGCCGTTTCCATTGCCCGCAATAATGTAGCTTCAGTGTAAGCCTTCGGGGGAGTAGTTTTGCCTTGATGAACCTTGGGATCGTGAGGACCTTTTTCGCCTACCTCAAATTCAGGCATAAGCTTCTCCTCATCCTTATCTTTTTCCTTCTTTGCATCATTGGCATAAACAAGCTTCCAGCCCGGCTCGAGAATCTGCTTCCCTGTCGCTTTGAATTCAACCTGGCCCACCATTCCCAAAACAGTGGTATTGGCAACTTTACATTCTGGATAAAATACCGCTATAAACCGTTTGGCGATCAAGTCATAGACACGTTTCTCCTCGGCTGCATATATCCCCGTAGGCAACACCTCTGTGGGAATAATGGCGTGGTGGTCGGTAACCTTTTTGTCATCAAAAACTGATTTGCTCATCGGAATAGGCTGGGCCAAAATCGGCGTTATGAGCCTTTCATAAAATTTCATACTGCTCAAAATCCCTGGGATTTTGGGATGTAAATCTTCAGATAGGTATGTGGTATCCACCCTTGGGTAGGTAACATATTTCTTTTCGTAAAGACTCTGAACATATTTTAAAGTGTCCTCAGCCGAATATCCGTATTTCTTATTGGCCTCCACTTGCAGAGCTGTCAAGTCAAAAAGTCTTGGATTCCCTTCTTTCCCCTCTTTTCTCTCAAAAGATGTGATTTCAAAGTCGTTTTGCTTGAGATAATCCAACCCCTTATTGGCCTTCTCTTCCGTTTTTATCCGCTCGATGTTGGCAGTGAATTCCGTTTCGCGATAGAGGGTTTTGAGTTCCCAATAAACCTCCATGTTGAAGGCATCGATTTCTTTCTGCCTTTGCACCAGCATAGCCAAAGTAGGTGTCTGCACCCTCCCTATCGACAAGACGGTCTTTTGCTGTGCAAATTTCTTGGTAAAGAGTCTGGTGGCATTCATGCCTAAAAGCCAATCACCAATTGCACGGGCACTTCCGGCGGCGTAGAGTAGATTGTATTTTTCCCCTTCCTTGAGTTTTTCAAAACCTTCCCGAATGGCATTTTCTGTCAAAGAAGAAATCCAAAGCCTTTTCACTGGAACCTTGCATTTGGCTTTGAGCAATACCCATCGCTGTATCAATTCTCCTTCCTGTCCCGCATCCCCGCAGTTGATGACTTCTTCACAAGAGGATACAAGTTTTTCAATGATCCCAAATTGCCTCTTTACGCCCTCGTTGTCAATCAGTTTAATTCCGAATTGAGGCGGGATCATGGGTAAATCCTCTAATCGCCAATACTTCCACTGGGTGGTGTAATCGTGAGGTTCCTTGAGCGTGCAAAAATGGCCAAACGTCCAGGTGACTTGGTATCCATTGCCTTCATAATAGCCGTCCTTCTTCACTTTGGCGCCTATTACGGTTGCGATATCCTTGGCTACACTCGGTTTCTCAGCAATGCAAACTTTCATTTTTGGGGAAGGGAATCAGATTTTAACAATTAGCAAATACGGTGTTTTAAGCTAATTTTCCAAAACAGTTTGACGACATAGCTGGAGGGTGACTACCTTATTTTTCCCATCATGGAAAAGTCAACAGACCAGCGTCCGCCCCCTTTAATTACCAAAAATATGCTACCCAATAGCATGGCCCAATCTGTACGGCTTCCATGCATCATTTCCCAAAACCCCTCCTGGGCCAGCACTTCGGATTTGGTCGTGGCTATGGCTACCAGCATAATGATCAAAGTAGGTATTGCTGCAAACCTCGTGAGCAAGCCTATCAAAATTAATAGACCACATGCAATTTCGAAAAAACCCACAAATCCCCCCAAAAACTCAGGGTTGGGCATGCCAATTTTCTCAAACCTTCCGGCTCCACGGACAGCGGGAAACAGGAACTTCTGTATACCTTCCGATAGGAAAACTGCACCTACCATTAAACGTATCAATATTATACTTTTATCGGCTGGTGTTCTGATAATTGAATTAAACATTATCGAATTTTTAATTAAAATAAAGGGAATAGGCTCTGTTAATTTTAGAATCAAGCTCTTTCATAGATATAAGGCCGTTTGACCGGAAAACCTCTTTTCCTTTCATGATGAAAAGAATACCCGGCACACTCAGCATCCTTAATTGCGCACATAGCATGGGGCTTTCTGAAGTCCCCACGTAATATACAGTTACTTTTGGATACTTTGCAGCCATTAAATCTCTCACTTTCGGTTTCAAACTAGAACAAACAGAACAAGTATCACCCGAAAAATAAAATAGCACAGCTTCATGCGTTTTTACCAAAGTTTCAAAATTTTCTAGATCCATGTCTTAACTTATTTTTTGTATTTAAATGGTTATAAGTAAAATCACTTACGCAAAACAACGAAAACCAATAAAAGGCATAGGATTTGAAATCATTTATTTCAACTGCCAAATCTACAAATACTCAAGCGGAAAGTTTAATCACCCTAAACTATGCTGAGTAGGCCACCGGCCCTGGGTCGGTGGCTTTATTATTTTATCTCCTCAAAAACTTCCTTCCGGATACTCATCAACAAGGTAATACATAATCCCATCACCGCAATGATAGTAAAGGAGACCCTTAGATTGAACAACTCCCCTATAAATCCTATGAGTGGCGGCCCGAGAAGAAAGCCGAAAAAGCTGATGGTAGCCACCAGCGAGAGAGCAACTCCGGGGGAAAAAACCTTCGACCTTCCCGCAATACTATATGAAAGCGGAATGACCGCAGCCGTTCCAAAACCAACCAAAATAAAACCCATTACTCCAGTGACAACATAAGGAAAGATTACGGCCAATAATAGTCCAACTCCTATCATCACCCCACTGATTCTCAAAGTCAAAATCTTCCCAATTCTGTTGATGATCGCATCAGACATAAAGCGACCTGAGGCCATTGCCGCCATGAAAGCCACATATCCCGTGGCCACGTAACTAGGATGTATTTCCACAACCTTTTTGAAATAAACGCCACTCCAGTCAAACATGCAACCCTCACACATCATCCCAAAAAAACCAACCAAGCCAACGCGCAAAAGCAGTTTATCAGGTTTTCTCAAAACCATCCCTGAACCTCCTCTGGCCTTTCTTTCTTTAATGATGTAACCTTGAGAAGTTAGGACAATACCCAAAACAATGGCTGCAACGATTAAAAAGTGCTGAAAAGCCGGCAGTCCAAAATATATAGTCAAGCCCCCAATTCCTGCACCAGTAAATCCTGCCAAACTCCACAGACCATGAAATGATCCCAAAATGTTCCTTTTGTAAATATCCTCAATCTCTATCGCATGGGTATTAAGGGCTATATTCATGATGTTTCCCAGCATACCAAAGACCACCACAATCCACGAAAGAGAATAAAGGGAGTCGCTCAAACCTATAAAGACAAGAAATAATCCATAACATAGGCCCGATGACAACAATACTACCCTGCTACCAAACCTGTGAACAACGTATCCTGCAAGGGGCAGTGCAATCAAAGACCCGAAAGGCATCCCCAAAAGCAATGCTCCAAGTTCTCCCTCAGACAAGGAAAACTTGAGCTGAATTTCAGGGATTCTCGTAGCCCAGGAGGCAAAGCATAATCCGGAAAGAAAAAACAAACTGCTCAAGGCAATTCTTCTCTTTTTGACAAAATCCATAAGGCTAGGTTTCGATAGACAGCTAAATTATGAATAATCTCAACCTTATTGGATAAAATTACCTACATAAATCTCGCATTGGGCTTAATCACTTCTTGGACTTCCTCAAACTTAGGCTCTCTGATAACTGTGATACCTTCCATGTCAGAACTCCAATTAATCAACCCTTTCTTAGAGAAAGCTTCCAGCCAATCCTCCATCACCCACTTCCCCCATTTTTTATGAAAAATCTCGGCATTTCTGACTATCGCCTGAAAATAGTGGTAAGGAGGTGAGTATACTGGATGCTGCTGATGAAAAACCCTGGCTGGAGATTGATAAAAACTAATATTATTTTCCGCCAACTTCCATCCAAAATCCGTATCCTCAGCTCCATATCCCTTATAACTTTCATCAAACCCATCTATTTCAAAAAATGTCTTTTTGTCTATTAGAAAACATAAGGACCAGAATAAATTGTAGTCTAGGATTTGAATGACCTCTTTGTCAAAAGGTCTATGTGGATGGGGTATGGAATAATTAAGCAATTCATCCTCCACCACATCACATTCCCTATCCAGATAATATGGGGTCCCCATCACACAACCCGAACTGACAACTTGATCTTTTAACACCGATCGAAAAAAATCTTTCCCGGGAATGCAGTCCACGTCTAAAAATATAAGTTTCTCATATTGGGCAAATCTAGCTCCGGCATTTCGAGCTTCAGCGATTGGCAATAATGTTGAACTTGTTTGTATGTTTTGAAAAAATATAGGAAGGTCAGGAAAATCGGTCAAATCGACCTGGCTCTCATTGATTCCCACTAGCATGATTTCAGTTGGTTTTAAACTGGACTGTCTCACTCCTTTCAATAATTTTCTTAGGTGATTTGTCCTGCCACTGAAAATGATGATAAGGCTAAATTTCATTAATAATCTTTTTTGAGGTTTGTGTATTCCGTTCACGAAGATTTTGTACGATATTTCTTGGGTGATAAGCCTGCTTGTCCAGCCAATTGAGTAATTGGGCAGGTGCCTGAGGGTTTAAAAATTCAGGATTAATTGTACCTTTTTGAAGAATTTCTTGGTCTGTCATACCATACGCATCCATTAGGTTGACAGAGAGGTCATATTGGACAAGAAATTTCATCATATTGTATTGCTCATCAAATGGCCTCTCCTCTGCAATAGAAAGAAAAGGTTTTCTGCTTCCCAAAATTTCCGAAACCGTATTAAGCCCACAATTCCCAATGATTAAATCGGAATCCTTCAGCACTTGTTGAAAACCCTCCACATAATCGACTAACCGTATATTATCATCATGTTGCCCATTCGGCAAACCTAAACCATATATGTCAATTCTACTGTCTTTAAATCTTTCAAATATTTTTGGAAGGTTTGCTTTGAGGTTTTCATTTCCACCTTTCCCGCTAATTACCGCGACGGTATTTATTTCCTTGGAAAATGCAGTCGTTGACCTTTCATCTGAACCAAATCGATCAAAAAAGCCTAAATAAATGGTTTTTTCTTTAATCCATGTGGGAATTTCATTTGAGTCTACTTCCTTTGGATAATAGGCTAGTAAAAAGGTAGCTCCTTGAAATGCTTGCAAATGCCCGGAATCATTTCTATTTCCGGGCAACCTCACATAAGCATAGGGCACACTTGCCGCCCTGCATAAAGCGGCCATCTCAACACTTAAATCCACGATCATCAATTTCACCCCCTCATCCAAAACGGTCTGAAGCAATTTTGCACTTCTTTGCTGAATTGAAAGTTGCCCCACAGGTGAATAATGTAAGTAATCAGGCACTGGAATAATATCTTGGCTAGTTTCCGTGCCATCCGGATCTTCCTGTGGCAGATGGTAAACTTTCACACCTGGATCAAACTTAAAGTATCCACTGGTAAAAATGGGGATCTTATAGCCTGAAGCCTTTGCAAAAATCTGGGCATAGTTGGAATGCCCATTTCCATGCTGATGTGCGTAGTATCCGAGCATATCAATTATGTATTAAGCTTGAACTAATAGTCAAACTGTTGTATAAGTCCAAGTATCCCTGCATCATCTTTTCCACCCCGCAAAATTCCTCAGCTCTTTTTCTACAAGTAATTCGATCAAGCAGAGACGCCTCCTCTATAGCATTAGCATATAATTCAATATCAAATGGCTTTACAATCCTTCCGGTTTTTTCAGTCAATATCTCCTTTGCCGCACCTTTATCAAACGAGACCACAGGCGTACCACAAGCCAAAGATTCCGCAATGGAAAGCCCGTAGGGTTCATCCCATGTGCTTGTAAAGAGCATCACCTCTGCCATTCCCAACACTTTATTAACCTCATCTTGATTCAAATGTCCCAAATAGACACATTGGTCGTCATCGATTAAGTTTTCGACCTTATTGTGGAAGTATGCCAAATTACTCAAGGGTCCTGCAAGCAATATCTTTTTACCCAATAATCGAGCAGCCTCAATAGCCAAATGGGTTCCTTTTTCAGGACAAACCCTCCCATACCAAAAAACATAATCTCCAAGATTACTATCTACCAGATTCCATTTCCCTAAGTCAATCCCATTGTAAACCACTCTACATTTAACAAACTCAGCATAGGTCTCGGCCAGTTTGTGACTCACAGCAGTGAAATGTTGGTTTCTGGTTTGGATAGTCTTCAAGGCAAAGTTCAATTCAGTGAAAACTGGAGTATGAAATGAAGTAATAAACGGGACTTCACTTTCCTCTCCTAAAATAATCGGGAGATAGTGAAGGGAATGATTATGAATCAAGTCATATTTTCCATTTTTTATTTTTGAACATACCTTGGCATAAAATGCCGACATGGTCTGCTCAAAAAGTCCCATAGAGTCTGGTTGAAATTCCTCTTCAAAAAAAGGAAAATTGCAATCACCTAACGAAACTAATGGTAAGGAACTGTCGGAATCCGGATGAGCATAAAGGTCAACCTGATGTCCGATTTTTTGTAGGTTGACTACCAACTGATAGGTAATCATTTCCAGGCCTCCCGCATAAGGTTCTTTAATGGGGAAATTGGCGTGAGCGATTATAGCTATCTTCATGTCTTGATTGTTTTAAAGTTGATGGCTTCCAAAGGTTTATTATTGATTTGATATTCCAACAACATCGCTCCCGTCAGATGCATAACAGAAAGCACCAAAAAGAAAACAGCAATTGCAGGATGTTGTTGAGCAAAGAAAAACAGACAAGACAAAAAATACATGAGGCACATATCCACAGGAAGAAAAGGTCTAACCTCGGACCTTTTAAATTTATTAGTTCGGGTAAAAGGTTTTTCGCTTCCTAATACTGCCTCCCACCAGCTAAATGCATGAACCTTGTGAAAGGTAATATGCGTCAAAAAGATTTCCAATAGGCCCTAGGCTCAAAATCACTGGATATTGCCATAAGAATAAATTTTCCTAAGTAGAATACCACAAGATTGCATACGCTCAATAAATAGAAAAGATCAAAGCTGTATCCTTGGAAAAAGAAGCTACTTACCATTGAGGCAAATAAAATCAATAAAGGTAAACCCGTCAAATTAATCCATGCGGAAAGCTGAATGATAATTGATAGCTTGATTCTGAATGGGGCCTCCAATTTGAATATTTTAGTCAAACATTGGGCGTTGCCATAAGACCATCTTTCCCGCTGTTTCCAAATATCAGGCATAGAACTAGGCATTAAGCCTTCACCCAAAATCACGGGTGAAAAAACAGTTTTCAAATTATGTTGCCGAATCTTGAGCCCCATTTCTGCATCCTCGGTGATCGAATGAGACTGCCAGCCACCAACCTTCAGCAAGGCTTTCTTACAGTAAAGTGAAAGTGTTCCAGTAGGCAATGTACTGCTGCCATGGTTGCTTCCAGATGCAAAAATCTTGAAGTAATGTCTGTATTCTTCCTCCAAACCAGGAATCCGCATACCATTATAATATTGCTGAGGAAACTGTACCATGGCCGCTTTTTCTGCCTCAGCAAAACCAACAGCCTTTTTCAGTGAATTGGCTTTTAATAAATAATCTGCGTCGACTACAAAAAAGTATTTAGCTCGAGATGAGGATAGGGAAATACATTTATCAAGCGCCCCTGCCTTATATCCTTTCATTTTTTCAATATGCTCAAACTTTACTCTCGAGTAATTTCTACAAAAACTTTCTACTGGCTTCCAAATCTGCTTATCTTGGGTATTGTTATCCAACACAATAATTTCATAATTAATATAGTCAATATTGAGGCAAGATTTTATGGTGGCGATCACCATCTCTGCTGGTTCGTTACAGGTAGGAATGTGAATAGAAACAAACGGTTGTTCTTTTACCGGTGCAAATTTCAATTTTCTATAAGGCCTATAAGCCCACCAAATCTGCAAGAATGCCTGAATCGATATGAGAAGTAAACTACCACCCAATAAAAAAATTAAAAGAAAGGGTCAATAGTGGGCTAAAATCCCGCAAGCCAATAATATCGCCAAAACAATCCTGTACTTTTTCAAAGTATATCCAAATCTTTGCATCGACTATTAGTTGGTGGTGAATATCAAATGCGAAAAAAACGGCACTTTTCTACTGAAATGTGCCTTTCATTAGGAATTGAACCCCTTTCATCATCCTTTGTTTATAAATATAATATGAATTTTACAACCAATTATTAAAGATGACAGCATTTAAACACAGGGCCTTATTTTACTCATATTTTTCTATCAAATAGAAGCATTTGATGTCATTTTTTTAAGAAAAACTCTATAGACAAGACCACTTCAGAAAATATAAATAAAAACTATTTAAATTCTTTCATTTAATAGGATCATCGCTTATCTTTATAATAGTCTTTAATCAGTACTTATTTTTTGATCTTATTCCACAGAAAAAAATGCCTCTAGAAATAGAGGCATTTTTATTAAAATACTTTTAAAATGCTCCCAAACTGGGAATTTGTTGATTGATAGATCATTCTTTTAATGCTTCTTCATTGATCTCTTTTTCGGCAAGATCAGAAAGTAGAGCATCTGTTTTTTTCTCTTCCTCCAGGGTCTTTTCCAATAATTTGACGACCTCCTTCATGGCCATTTTGTTAGCCAGTGCAATCAGACTGCCATAAGAAGCGATTTCATAATGCTCGATTTTTTGAGATGCAATGATAATGCCTGCATCACGGACCATAGTATCAGCCTTAGTATCGGAGACAATCTCATTGCCCTCCTCGATCAGTCCTTCCATAGCCTCACATTTTTTAGCTCGTGCAGCCATTTCTATCTGGGAAAACACCTGCTCCAATCTTTCAATTTGACCCTGCGTTTCTTTTGCGTGCTTTTCAATAGCAGAGGCAAGTTTACTGGATGTGGCGGCTTTTTTCATTTTTTCCAAAGCTGGCACCAGGTTTTTCTCAGCCCAATATATATCTTTTAACTGCTCTTGGAAGAGCTTAAAGAATCTGGAGTCTTTGCCATTGTTCGATGTTGATTGCTTGTTAGCCATGATAATTAGGATTTAGTGGTAAGTTATTCATTTTCAGTAAACAAGCTTTCAATAAATATTCCCACTTCTTCTTTTATCATTACCTGCTCTTCAAATAAGTAACAATTACTGGCAAACCTTCAACCCGACATGAAACTAGCTATTCACACCTATTCATGATGTGATTTTTTTAATCAAAATGTTACAACCCACTACAATACTGTGGTCTAATAAAGTCTTGATTTTTTATGTACCCAATACTTCCAGAAATTTTCTCGGTATACTCACCATTACATTTTGGTGAATGGTGGGAATTCTAATAATAAAATAATCTTTATTACCTCTCTGTACACATTCCCCCTCAAATCCTTGCATGGGTCCACCCAAAATCTTAACCTTCTCCCCTGTCTCAATTTCGGAAGAGTCTACTTCTACAGCCACTCCGGTCTCAAGCAACCGTTTTATTGCATCAATCTCTTGATCCCTAACTGTTGCATGATTGCCAGCAAAGTGGACAAATTTCACCGCCCCTTGCACTTGAAGCGATTCCCACAACTTATCCCTAGTGGTCTTTACAAAAATATAACCATTAAAAAGGGCGCGTTGAACTTTCTTCTTCCTGTCACTCCATTGCCTGATTTCCTCGATCATAGGTAAAAAAACCTCCAACCCGTTTTCTTCAAGCCTTTGGGTAACTTTTTTTTCCGCTCTAGGAGCCGTGTACATCACGTACCATTTCTTGTCTTCAGCCATTTGTTGCTTCTACGTTAAAAAAACAAACTTACCAATTAATCCCCTCAACCCAAGCATTCATTCAACTAAACCTTTTAATCAAAATAAAATCACAAGAAACCTGTGAATATCAATAGAAAATTTATTAAATTACTTTACATTTTTAGATTTTGACTATGCACTATATTTTTTACAAAAGAATGACCGATTTTGTTTTGGCATTAATAGCCCTTCTCATGGTTTCGCCGGTTTTTATTCCCTGCCTAATCATCAACACATTTATCCATAAAGGAACCCCATTTTTTTTCCAGATACGGATAGGCCAGCATGAAACCCCTTTCTACATTATCAAATTAAAAACTCTAATTGACGCCCATCACCCCAATCAAACCGATTTGGAAAGATTAGAACTATTTGGTTATTGGCTTCGCAAAACTTCCCTTGATGAGATACCACAGCTTTTCTTGGTTTTGCAAGGTAAAATGAGTCTGGTCGGCCCCCGACCCCTTCTTATGGAATACCTCCCACTTTACAACCCACAACAACGCCGCAGGCACTTAGTCAAGCCAGGTATCACCGGTTGGGCACAAGTCAATGGAAGAAACGATATTGACTGGACTACCAAGTTTCAACTTGACAATTATTATATAGACCACAAATCTTATGCATTTGATATAAAAATTTTAATCCTAACAGCTTGGAAAGTTATTACAGCCCATGGAGTGGAAGGAAAAGAAAAGCTGTTTATGGAAAAGTTTACCGGATCTACACTACCCCAACCACCACACCAAGAATCCAAACGCTTATGAACCCTCAACGCATTTCACTTTCCCCACCTCACCTTACGGGAGAGGAACAAGCATATATCTCACAGGCTTTTGAAAGCAACTGGATTACTTCTATGGGCGCCAATGTGGATGGTTTTGAAAACGAAATTATCAAATCAACCGAATGCGGATATGCAGTCGCTTTAAATTCAGGCACTTCAGCCATCCATATCGCCTTGCGAATCTTGGGAATATCCACTGGTGACTTTGTACTTTGCCCAACTTTAACATTTACCGCTACTGCGGCTCCTATCGTCTATCAAGGAGCTATCCCAGTTTTCATAGACTCCGAAAATGAAACCTTCAACATGGACCCGTACATTTGTGAGGAAACCATAAAGAAGATGAAAGCCCAAAATAAAAAACCAAAGGCTATGTTAGTGGTGCACCTTTACGGCATGCCAGCAAAAATGGCCGAGCTATTACATATAAGTGAGCTATACGACATTCCCTTGATCGAAGACGCCGCTGAAGCACTCGGAGCGACTTATGAAGGAAAAGCATGTGGGACATTTGGAGAGATGGGTATCTACTCCTTTAATGGCAATAAAATCATCACAACTGGTGGAGGGGGAGCCCTTATTACAGCAAACCCCATCTTTGTACAAAGAGCTCGATATCTTTCCAACCATGCCAGAGAACTCCTCCCACATTACCACCATCAAGAAGTGGGGTATAATTACCGATTGAGCAATGTAAGTGCTGGAATAGGAAGGGGACAACTTACAGTCCTTCAAAATAGAATTGAGGCTAGAAGACGAAACTTTAAGATTTACAAACAATTTTTTGATGAAATGGAGGGCGTCCATATGCAAGCAGCTCCAAATGCAAAATTCAAATCTAACAGATGGCTTTCAGCGATTTTGCTAAACCCAGAATATTACAAAAAAACTGACAAATACCTGATCATGGATACTTTAGAGGCAAGAAATATTGAAACCAGGCCCTTGTGGAAACCGCTTCACCTCCAACCTGCTTATAAACATTATCCTTATGAAGGAACTCAAGTAGCTGAAAAATTATTCCAGCAAGGTGTCTGTATGCCTAGTGGCAGTAATATGCAGATAAGAGATTTTGAACGGATCTTTGAAGTTTTTGAAACAATCAAAAAAGTTTTATTGGGTGTGTAGCTCAACACTTTAAAAACTGACCTAAGTCATATTATTAAAGACTTGATTTTTAGATATTTGAATAACCAAATTAATTATTCAAACCCTAACTTCCACGGTCATGAAAAGGATTGTAGTTCCCATCGATTTCTCCCAGTATGCTGAAAATGCATTTAAAACTGCTGTAAAAATAGCCTCCAAAGGAGATGCAAGTATTACCTGTGTAAATGTGGTTTATTCCGAGCTGGAATGGGACCGCATGTCACAAGGCGATAGAGGCAAACACCCTGAATTATTGGATTTAGCAGCCGAAGCTGAAGATAAGCTCAAGGCCTTTGTCCAGGAGCATAAAGCTCAAGACATCCCTGTTGAAGCAATCACTCTGGTAGGCCTTCCTGCTGAAAGAATTGTCGAGCTTGCCAAAAAGCAGGCCGCAGACCTTATCGTAATCGGCGCTTATGGAAAAGGCCATGAGTCGGGCAAATATATTGGTGGCACCATTCAGCGGGTCCTTCGACATGCCCACTGTCCCTGTCCTCGCTGTGAAAAAAGTGATGAACTTAAGTGACTTCAAAAAATTCACATTTGCCAGCTTATTCACCGAAGAAAGTAGACCCGCATTTGTCAAGATGCAACCCATTCTTCAAACCATGGGTTCGTCCGTTCACTGCCTTTACGTAAATACCCCTGGCAAATTCATACCCAATCAGAAAATGGAGCAACAAATGTTTCAGTTCATTAATGGAAATGCGGGAGTGCCTATACATCGTCATGTCTACAACCATGCAGAAGTTGAAAACGGAATCCTAGATTTCAGTAACTCCAACAACGTCGGCTGGATAGGAATAGCAAGCAACAACAGAAAATCCTCCGCTGCATATAATATTGGGGTCACAGAAACGATTTTATTCAAATCAGATACCCCTGTGTTCAGTGTTAAGCTTTCATAACTAGATTGGAATGAATTGGCAAACCATCTAATGTAGAGGCCTTAAATGAAAAAACCGGCTCAAGGCCGGTTTTTTTTATCTTTCAGTATAATGCTTATCGTAGTATTGCTGATAATTTCCCGATGTGACATTTGTCAGCCACTCCTCATTATCAATGTACCAGTCAATGGTTTTCTCAATACCTTCCTCAAACTGTAAGGATGGTTCCCAACCAAGTTCCTGCTGGATTTTGGTCGCATCGATGGCATAGCGAAGATCGTGTCCAGCCCTGTCGGTCACATAAGTGATCAACTTTTCAGAAGTTCCTTCTTCTCTACCCAACTTTTTGTCCATTTTGGCGCAAAGTGTCTTTACGATATCAATGTTTTTCCACTCATTAAATCCGCCAATGTTATAAGTTTCATTCGCTCTTCCTTTATGGAAAACCTCATCAATAGCAGCAGCATGATCCTCCACGTACAACCAATCCCTTACATTCTCACCCTTTCCATAAATAGGCAAAGGCTTGTTGTTACGGATATTGTTGATGCAGAGCGGGATCAGTTTTTCTGGAAACTGGTTAGGTCCGTAGTTGTTGGAACAGTTGCTGATTACCGTTTTTAGTTTGTATGTATTGGCATATGCTCTTACGAAGTGGTCGGAAGAAGCTTTGGATGCTGAATATGGAGATTGCGGATCATAAGGCGTGGTTTCCAAGAAGAAACTGTCATCATGAAGCGATCCATAAACCTCATCGGTAGAAACATGGTAGAAAAGATGGTTATCATAATCCTTCCAATACGTCTTTGCTGCGTTCAAAAGGTTAACCGTACCGATTACATTGGTTTTCACAAATGCCAGAGGATCTGTAATAGACCTGTCCACATGGGATTCAGCTGCCAAATGTATTACATCAGTAATTTGGTAATCGCGGAAGACACGCTCCAAGTTCTCCTCATCCAGGATATCGACTTTGGCAAATTGGTAATTTGGTGCACCCTCTATTTCCTTAAGGTTCTCCAAATTTCCAGCATAGGTTAAGGAATCAAGGTTGATTATCCTGTATTCGGGATATTTATTTACAAACCTTTTTACCACATGGCAACCGATAAAACCGGCACCACCGGTAATTAGAATAGATTTTTTCATCTTAGTTTATTTATTGTAATATTCCCTGTACCATTCAATAAAGGCATCGATTCCTTTTTGAATAGGGGTATTTGGCTTGTAGTCACAGTCTCGGATAAGGTCTTCCACATCCGCATGGGAAGCCGGCACATCACCCGGCTGCAAAGGAAGTAAATTTTTCTTGGCCTCTTTACCCAGTGTCACTTCTATGGCTTTGATGAAATCCATCAATAGTACTGGACTGGAATTACCAATGTTGTATACTCTATAAGGAGCGTAGGATGTGCCTGGATCCGGTTCATCACCAGTCCATTCCTCATTTTTTGCTGCTGGGCGATCCGCCACCCTGACCACACCTTCCACAATATCATCAATGTAGGTGAAATCCCTTTTCATTTTCCCCTCATTGAACACACTGATTGCCTCATCTTTAAGAATCGCTTCTGTAAAAAGAAAAAGGGCCATATCAGGTCTTCCCCACGGTCCGTAAACAGTAAAGAACCTCAAACCGGTGGTTGGAATATTGAAAAGATGGCTATAAGTATGCGCCATTAACTCATTTGATTTTTTGGAAGTGGCATATAAAGATACCGGGTGATCTACATTATGGTGGATGGAGAATGGCATCTTGGTGTTGGCTCCATAAACTGAGCTTGAGGAAGCATAGACCAAATGCTTGACAGGATACTTCCGGCAAGCCTCCAGAATGTTCAGAAAACCGATTATATTGGCATCTATATAGGCATCCGGATTGGTCAAGGAATAACGAACCCCTGCCTGGGCGGCCAAATTGATTACCACATCAAATTTCTCCTTTTCAAAAAGATCCATCATTTGCTCCTTATCCTCCAAATTCATCCTTACGAATGAGTAATTAGGATATTTGCTTGAGCCAACCTTTTTATGCCACTCAATAGTCTCACGGTCAATCCCCGTATTCGCCAAACGGGAATACTTCAGGTTTACATCGTAATAATCGTTGATATTATCGAGTCCAATGACCTCATCCCCTCTGTCTAAAATCTTCTTTGCAAGGTGGAATCCAATAAAACCGGCTGTCCCGGTAATTAAAAATTTCATAAGGTTTTTATATATTACTTAGTCACAAAATAGGTTTCCTGTCCAAAGAAACCCGTACTTGTAAATTGTTGTTTTCAGCGCGTTAAATTAATATTTTAAATTACCATTTACTAATAGGGAACTTCAATTGGGGCATATTTTTGACTACCCCGAAAAAATATCTAGGCGTTTTTCCGCTGAACACTTCAACAAAAACACAGCCAATATCGGCCAATCTTTTACTAATGGTTTGCCTACTGCTATTATTTTGGCTTATTTTAGGCAAAAAATTTAGACCCTCTATGAAAATATCATTATCAGCATTTCTTTTTTGCTTAGTGAGCTTTGCAGCATTTGCCCAGCCTGATCGCTGGCAGCAGGCGGTAAATTACGAAATGGAAGTGGATATGGACGTGCAGAAAAACCAATATACTGGCACCCAGAAACTCACTTATACCAACAATTCTCCCGACACCCTTCACAGGGTATTTTACCACCTCTATTACAATGCCTTCCAACCAAACAGCATGATGGATGTGCGTAGCAGAACCATAGCTGACCCAGACAGAAGAGTTGGTGACAGAATTAATAATCTTAAGTCAGATGAGATCGGCTATTTGAAAGTAAACAGCCTGACTTTGGATGGTAAACAGGTGGAATATGAGCATGTAGGGACTATCCTAGAGGTGGACTTGAGCGAGCCCATTTTGCCAAACAGCACCGTGACCCTCGATATGAAATTTGAAGGCCAAGTGCCGTTGCAAATCAGAAGAGCCGGTCGCGACAACGAGGAAGGCGTTCGCTATAGTATGTCTCAATGGTATCCTAAATTGGCAAATTATGACTATCAAGGATGGCATTCCAACCCTTACATAGGAAGAGAATTCTATGGCAATTGGGGTGACTTTGATGTGAAAATTACAATCGACAAAAGCTATGTACTTGGAGGAACAGGGTATGTCCAAAATCCAAATGAGGTAGGGCATGGCTATGAAGAAAAAGGCCAAAAGGTGAAATCCAATAGAGGTAAAACTTTGACTTGGCATTTTCATGCTCCAAAAGTCCATGACTTCATGTGGGCTGCTGACCCAAATTATACCCATGACAAAATCGAAATGGATAATGGTGTGACCGTGCACCACCTTTATATCAAAAATGAAGAAACGGAAGAGAACTGGGAAAAACTTAAAGAATACACGCCAGCGGCCATAGAATTTATGAGCGAAAACTTCGGCGAGTATCCTTACAAGCAATATTCTGTCATCCAAGGCGGTGATGGTGGTATGGAATACCCGATGTCAACCTTGATCACTGGCCATAGAAGTCTGGGAAGCCTGGTGGGGGTAATGATTCATGAGTTGGCGCACAGCTGGTTCCATGGCGTATTAGCCTCCAATGAGGCCCTACACCCTTGGATGGATGAAGGTTTCACTTCTTATGCATCAAACCTGGCCATGAATGAGCTCTTTGCAGAAACACCAAGCGATAATCCTCATAGAGGTTCTTATAGAGGCTATTTCAGATTGGTGCAGTCCGGTCTGGAAGAACCACTTTCCACCCATGCTGATCATTACCACACCAATGCTGCTTATGGAGCTGCCTCCTATAACAAAGGTGCTGTTTTCATGGAACAGTTGGGTTATATTATAGGTAAGGAAAACCGTGACAAAGGGATGTTGAAATACTGGGACACTTGGCAATTTAAGCACCCAAACCCTAATGATGTCATTCGCGTGATGGAAAAACAGAGCGGTTTGGAATTGGATTGGTATAAGGAGTACTGGGTTTACACCACCAAAACTATCGATTATGCTGTAAACGGTGTGGAAGATTACAATAGCGGCAAGAGCAAAATCACCTTGGAGCGAAAAGGCCAGATGCCAATGCCGATCGATTTGGTAGTAACCTACCAGGACGGTTCTCAGGAATTGGTTTATCTACCATTGGTAATCATGAGGGGCGAAAAACCTGAAGAGGAAGGCATGCCTACACGCATAAAAACACAAAGATGGCCTTGGACTAACCCTAGCATCGAAGTGACGCTGGACAGACCAAAATCAGACATCAAATCCGTGGAAATTGACCCTTCAGGAAGAATGGCCGATGTAGATAGAGAAAACAACAAGCTTGAACTCTAATTTTAGGAACATCCAAAACACCTTCTAGTAGAAAGGAGCCTGATCAATTTTCAGGCTCCTTTTTTTTAGCCTTTTTATGGTTATATTCCAACACTTTGGTCTCTCCTTTTTTCAGCGAAATCTTTTGCCTAACTAACATGATATGAATCTGGCCACCCCAGCCACCGCGATTGCGGATTTCAAACTCGCCTTGAGTGATTGTAATCTCCAACCAATGTTTCCGGTAACGGATCCTAAATTGAATTTTCCCTACATTTTCCGGTAACCTGGGATTGAAAAACAAACAGTCCTCTCTGAAATCCATTCCCGTATAGCAGCGCTGAATCAGATCCAATGATCCTGCCATGGCTCCCAAGTGGATTCCCTCTGAGGTGGTCCCACCCTGCACATCCTTGAAATCACTCATCAATGCCTTTTTGAAGTTTTTCCAACTTTCCTTTCTGCGTGATCTAGCGTACACCCAGCTATGCACCACCTTACTTAGGGTAGAACCATGGGCTGTAATTTCTTGATAATAAGATATAGTTTCCGGAATCTGAATTTTTGGATTAAAATCATAACCCATACGGCTAAACATATCACAAAGCTCATCGGATGAGAAAAGAAAGAAAAGCATTAATACATCGGCCTGCTTTACTGCCCTATACTTATTGACATCATCCCCTTCCTTCTCCATAATCCTGTCCAACCTAAGTACTTCCCCATACTCTGCGTGATACTTTTCCCAATCTACTTCCTCAAGTTGGTCGAAACCTTCAAACTGTTCGATCACCTTATTTTCTCCCACAAATGGAACAAACATCTTATGGGTAATTTCATCCCATTTTTTTAATTGAGATTTGTCTATTTCCAATTGCTCCAACAAAACCTTGGCAATCTCTTTATCCAGTTTTTTCACTGCTTTCAAAGCATGAATAAGGCAGAAAACAGCCATTATATTAGTATAGGCATTGTTTTTTAAACCTGGCTGATCGGAACCTGGATAGTGGGTGTGATATTCGTCAGGACCGACAATATCCAAAATTTCGTACCTTCCTTTTTCCTCATTAAACGTCACCATGCTTGCCCAAAACTTTGCTATTTCGAGTAACATCTCAGCACCGTAAAAGGACAGAAATTCCAGATCGCCTGTAATTTCGAAGTAATGCCAAACATTGTACGCTATAGTGGCATTGACATGCCTTTGCAGATAGGTGTGGTCAGGTACCCATCGACCTGATGCCGGATTGAGGTGAATTACCTGGCTCTCCTCTCTACCATTGCTTCCACTTTGCCAAGGGAACATCGCTCCTTGATATCCTGCTTCATGTGCAGCATATCTCGCCTCATTGAGTCGTCTGTATCTATACATGAGCAGTGAGCGGGAAATCTCAGGCCGAGTGATATTGAAGAATGGAAAAACAAATATCTCATCCCAAAAAATATGTCCCCTGTAAGCCTCCCCATGTAACCCTCTTGCGGGTACACCGGCATCTATCCCAATCGTATTGTACGAGTAGGTCTGAAAAATATGGAAAATATGGAGTCTTAGAACCAACTGATCCTCTCCATTGTCAGCCTCAAGTTTGACGTCGCATTCCTTCCATATTCCCTTCCAATCTGCAATGTGTTTTTCAAGCAAATCATCAAAGCTTACAGTTCGGGAAACCAATGTTTTGGACTCCAAAAGTGGCTCTGTAATGGCGTTATCTCTAGAGGTAAAAATCGAAACGATTTTCTCAATTACTATTGGCTTTCCTTCAGAGCCGACAATTTCAAAGTCTTCCCCAATGTATTCCTGCTCTTTTTCCCTGAATAATGGTTTCTTCGATTTCCCATCAAACAAAGTTCTGGCTGTTTGAGCCATTACGATTTCGGATTGATTGGACCTAACTTTCAGGTAAATCCCACTCTCCTCCATTGTACCCAGATCAAGCACCTCAAGGTGTTTGCTGTTCAGTTCCTTGTACCTTTCCACTCCATGATTGATCACAGAGCCATCCAAACCGCTGTGAACAATTATATTTCCAGACCAATTAATCGGGGTGAGTTCCCATTTGATGGCTGCCAGGTTTTTATTGTGCATGCACACAATCCTACGGGTGACTAATTGAGTGGATCTGCCTTTATGGTCTTTAAAACGAATTTTTCGGGTTAGGGTGCCTTTCTGCAGATCCAATTCCTGCCTATACCCAATGATGTCTACATCTTCCAACTGTATCCAATCTCCATCCTCATGCTTGAACTTCAGCACCGTCCAATCCGGCCAGTTTACCAGATCCTCATTTTCTATCCATTTGCCCGCTATTTCTGTTTTCAGACGGTTGAATCCACAAGCCAGATAGGTCCCGGGGTAATGGAACCGCCCGGCTTTAGACATCTCGGCGGCGCCCCTGGTGGTAAAGTAGCCGTTTCCGAGTGCACACAATGCTTCCCTTAGGGTTTCTTCCTTGGGTTCATACGATTTGTAGACTACTTTCCAGGTATCCTCAACCATTCTTTAACTGGATTAATTGCCGCAAAAATTTTTCAACCTCTTCCACAGATCCCAAGGAGTAATTCGCATAGGATTTCTTGCCATGATCACCAACAAGTACTCCTATCCCGTTTACCATTTCGTGGAAGGCATCCTCATCAGTAAGATCATCCCCAATGAATAGCGGAAACATCTCTCCCACATCTTTAGAAACCTTCTCCATCAAGAAACCTACTGCCTTGCCTTTATGCCAATCGATGTTGGGTTTGATTTCAACTACTTTCTTACCCTCTCCCATTTTCAACCGGGGGAAGTCTTCCACACATTGCTTAACTATTTTAAAAAACTCGGACTCTTTTTCTTTCTCCACTTGCCTAAAATGTACGGCTAATGTGAACTTTTTCCTTTCAAACCTCACTCCCTTTATGTCCTTCAATTCTGATTTCAATTTGGGTTCCAAATCATCAAAAGCTGGCAACACCTCCTGCGCTTCATCATTTTCTTCATGAAAGTTTCCTGGCCCGGAGATTTCATATCCATGGCTTCCCGCATAAAAAATATTCTGTATACCGGCCTTCTTCTTTACATCATCCAACCCCCGACCACTGATAATCGCCACCTGATACATCTCAGCAAGTTCTTCTACCGTTTGTTTCATTTCGGTAGAAATTTCTGCATCCTCATGGTTTTCAACTATTGGAGACAAGGTACCGTCAAAGTCTAAAAATATGAGCGGTTTTTTACTTTCAAATGCTTGCTTGAAATCTTCAATTTTCTCTAATGCGGAAGGTAATTCCTTGGGTGCTTTCATAAATATTATTTCAATTTGACTTGTGTTAAATTTTCTACAGCCACATCGGCCCCGTTATCCAAAAGTTCAATTTTACTGGCTCCATTCACAATTCCGACCACTAAGCCAAAGCCTCCAACTTTTCCGGCCTGCACTCCAGCAATGGCATCCTCCACAATCATACTATCCTTAGGGCTCACTTCCAATTCTCTAGCAGCCTCCAAAAAAATATCTGGCTCAGGCTTTCCTTTGATGTTTCTTTCCTGGGAAACTACACCATCCACACGGACTTCAAAGAGGTCTTCAATTCCTGTAACCTCCAATATCTGCTTACAGTTTTTGCTGGAGGAAATGACTGCTGTTTTTATCCCTTCTGATTTCCATTTCTTGATTTGCTCGATGTTCTTTTCGAATACCTCCACGCCTTCTTCCTCAATAACCTTCAAAAAGAACTCATTCTTCTTATTCCCTAGCCCACTTATGGTCAGTTCGCTGGGTTTATCAGAATCATTTCCTTCGGAAAGTTCGATATTTCTGGATCGGAGAAAATTGCGGATGCCATCATAGCGGGGGATGCCATCTATATATTTGGGATAATCTTGCTCAATTGAAAAATCCTCAAAGGGTTGCTCCCCTTCACTTTTCCTCCTCTCATTATAAGCATCAAACAACTGCTTCCAGGCCTTGGCATGCTGCGCCGCCGTCCTCGTCAGCACCCCATCCAGATCAAAAATGGCCGCAATGATTTTTTTCTTCATTAGGTTTATGCTTTGCCATATTTGCCCCAATATTTATACCATGAATTATTGAAGTAAGTTCGATGTATTAGGCAACGAATGGGTACAAAGTACGAAGTACAAGGTACACCGCAGGACAAAGCGTATTCCGGAGCATTTTGTAGGCTTTTTTGATATTTACCGTTCCTATTCTGGTCGCCCTCCCTCAGAGCTTCGCTCTTCGGATGGGGTGTAAGTGGAATGAGAATACCTTCTTGAAACATCTTTTAATTTAGTCCTCTTTGTGGCCCAATATTTCCACGCAGTAGTCCTGGTAAAACCTTGTCCGCGAAGTCGCCTTCGTGAAACTTCTTTAAAACTTCGTGTCCTCGTGGCCCATTTTTTTAAGCATAAAAAAAATCTCCGGAGCAGTACCCCGGAGATTTGAACATTTAAAAAACCACCAACCTTTATTTTAACCTATACTTTGGAAAGCTTGCGTGCTTTCATATTTAACTTATCGGCCAGCAAGTACATCACTGGTACAATTACTAACGTAAGGAAGGTAGCAAAGGTTAACCCAAATATGACCGTCCAAGCCATTGGACCCCAGAAATCAGCGTTGTCCCCACCTATATAAAACTCTGGGTCAAACGTGGTAAGCAATGAACCAAAGTTGATATTCATCCCCAAAGCCAATGGTATCAGTCCAAGGACTGTAGTCACTGCTGTCAGCAACACCGGTCTCAACCTGGTTTTTCCACCTATTACAATCGAACTCAAAATCTCATTATAAGGTAAGAATTCATCTTCTTCAAGTCCTAACTCCTCACGCTTTCTCTCCCTGACCAAGTTGGTATAATCTATCAATACAATAGCATTGTTCACCACCACCCCAGCAAGGGATATAATTCCGATACCGGTCATGATGATTACAAAGTCCATATTGAAGATAACTAATCCCAGAAACACACCTATCGTACTCAATACCACAGAGGCCATGATTATAAATGGAGTAGTAACGGAGTTGAATTGAGCTACAATAATTAAGAAAATAAGTGAAACGGAAATCATCAAAGCTCTTGTAAGGAATTCAGCTGATTTCTCTTGCTCCTCCTGCTCCCCGGTAAATCTCACCGAAATGCCCTCAGGTATCTCATAATCTCTCAACATGGTCTTAATCCTATCATTGATCTCTGTTGGATTGTACCCTTCATTCACATTTGAATACAAGGTAATTACCCTGTCAAGATCTTTTCTCTTCACTGATCCATAGGTTGAACTATACTCGATCTCGGCAACTGAGGCAATGGGAATCTCACTCTGATTACCAAACTTGTCTCTGAAATTGATCTTTTTGTTCATCAAAGAATTGATATCATACCTAAACTCATCCGCCAATCGGAGCTGAATAGGGTAATCATCCTCCCCTTCCTTGTATTTGGAAACTTCCAGGCCAAACAAAGCCGTTCTCAGCTCATTGGCAATCTGGGAAGTGGAAAGACCAAACCTTCTAGCACGCTCACGATTAATATTTACCACAAGTTCCGGATTACCCAGTTCCAAGTCAGTTTTCAATTCCTCAATCCCTTCAATATTGCCATCAGCGATAAATTCCCTCATGGAATTCACAAAGGTGATCAAGTCATCTAAATTTTCACCGCTGGTTTCAATGTTGATTGGCCTACCTACTGGCGGACCATTTCTCTGCTTGTCCACCGTAATCTGTACACCCGGATAGCCTTCGGCCAAATCCCTGATTTCCTCCATGATGGTATTGGTGTTGACCCCGTTTCGGAACTGATACTCCACAAAACCGATCGTAATTTTAGCCTTATGAGGGGTACTGGCCATGCTCGGACCCTGGTCGTCACCTGCACCTTCCCCTACTTGGGTGATCACAGATTCAATGATTTCTTCATAATTGGAAAAGATATCAGCCAGATCATCTTCCATCCTACTAGCAAATTCGTTAGTCGCTTCGATATCAGTTCCTATCGGGTTTTCAATAAAGATATTAACCAAGCTTGGCTGGTTGTCAGGGAAGAACAGCACCTTAGGCGCACGGATTGCCAATAGGACTAATGAAAGAAATAATAACATCACCGTTCCAAAGAAGAACAGGTATGGTTTTTTACCTCCAAGAGCATAAACCAACGTCCTTTCATACATATCTTCAAGTTTTACCAAAAATACTGTCTGGAACCATTTGATGGCCTTCCTCATCACAAAGATGTTGAAGATGGTCAGCAGCGCAGCGAGCAATAACAAGCTTCCCGTGGCCAACCATCCGATCATGTAAGAAATGATCGCAAGCGTGAAGAGGATCAAAGCGATGACCAGCGGCCTTTTCTTTGGCCTGATGTCGTTCACATTCTGCAATTTCATAAACAGGGCCGTCAACACCGGGTTGATCACCAAGGCTACAAAAAGTGAGGATGCTAATACGATGATCAGGGTGATGGGAAGGTATTTCATAAACTCCCCAATAATATCATCCCAGAAAGCCAATGGCAGGAAAGCCGCTAATGTAGTAGCCGTCGAAGTAATGATAGGCCATGCTACTTCGCCAACCCCCTCTTTTGCAGCACGAACGGGACTTTTCCCCTCCTGCATCAATCTATAAACATTCTCTACTACCACAATCCCATTATCCACCAACATCCCAAGTGCCAAGATCAAGGAGAACAACACCATCAGGTTGAGGGTGACTCCAAGGCTATTAAGTACAAGGAAGGAAATAAACATGGACAAAGGAATGGCAATACCCACAAATAGTGCATTCCTAAATCCTAGGAAAAACATCAATACCAACACCACAAGGATAACACCTGAAATAATACTGTTTTCCAAGTTGTCAACCTGGGACCTAGTGTCCTTAGACTGATCATTGGTAATAGAAATCTCCAAATCTTCAGGAAAACGGTTGGCCTGTGCTCTTTCAATTATTTCTTTGATTTTGTCAGAGGCATCCAGCAAGTTTTGCCCGCTACGTTTCACCACGTTTACCGTGACCACAGGCATCTTATTGGAACGGGCGTAACTCTCCCTTTCCTTAAAAGTGTCATTCACCGCTGCTACATCCCGCAAATAAACTATTTTGTTGTTTTCTGTTTTAACAATGATGTCCAATAACTCGTATGGATCCTTAAATTCACCAGTGATCCTTAAAGACCTCCTAAACTCACCACTTAAGATATTACCCCCTGAGATCGTCACGTTTTCACCCTGAACTGCATCAGATATGTCTGTGAAACTTACCCCAAGGGCTTCCATTTTATAGATATCGGCATCGATACGGATTTCCCTTTCCACAATACCACGAAGCTCAGCTTTGGAAATTTCCGGAAGCTTTTCAATTTCATCTTCCAAGTATTCCCCAAATTTCTTCAACTCCTCCTCGGTATAATTGCCCGAGATGTTGACATTCATGATGGGAAAATCGGAAGTATTGATCTCGATCACATCAGGATCTCTGTCAAGATCTGTGGGAAGTTCGCTTTTGGACTTGTCCACTGCATCCTTCACATCCTGAAGTGCCTTAGAAATATCTACGTTAGGATTGAATTCTACCACAATGGAAGAAAAATCCTGAATTGAAGTCGAGGATATATCCTTGACGTTATTGATAGACTTTAGCTCCTTTTCGATGGGCCTGGTGATCAGGTTCTCCATATCTACCGGCGAGTTGCCCGGATAGACAGTACCCACATAAACTGTGGGAATTACGATCTCTGGAAAACTTTCCTTGGGCATGGTACGATAGGCATACATACCCAAAAATGCTATAATCAAAGTTAGGATAACCACACTGGTCCGGTTGTCCACTGACAATGTGGAAAGGCCAAACTCCCGGATTACACCTTTTTTGTTTTCTTCCTGTTTCGACATATTAGGCTGAAATATTCACTTTAAAATTGTCCCCAACTTCACGGAAACCTTTGTCTACCAAGGTTTCTTCCCCCGTAAGGCCATCAAGAACTTCTGTTCTCTCACTGAAGGTCATACCTCTTTGGATGTATTGTTTTCTGGCAACACTGTTTTCCACCACATATACATATTCTCCTTTGTTATCCTGTAAGATAAGGTGGGTAGGTACTGTAATAGCCGTAGAGCTTTCATAATCCATGATTTTTAAAGTGGAAAGCATATTCGGCTTCACATTTTCCAATCTTGGCAAAAAGACCTCAACCTTAAATGTTCTGTTATTAGGATTAATAACCGAGCCTACCGCAGTCACCTTAGTCTTGAAGTTCTTTCTTAGAGAAGGAAAATTAACTTCCACAGAATCTCCTTGGCTCAAAATGCCAACATATCGCTCAGACACGTCACCTTCAATAAACAGATCACTCTCACCAATGAAATTGACAATCGGCGATCCAGGCTGCACAAGCTCACCGGTTCTCACCATTACTTCCTCCACAGTGCCGTCAAATGGAGCCACAATTGTAGCCCTGTCTTCTTGAAGCCGAATGCTTTCCAGGTTTTTCTCCAAGCTTTCTTTTCTGTTCTTGGCTTCTAGATACTGCATTTCAGTACCTATCTGCTGGTCCCAAAGACGCTTTTGCTTTTCATAAACTGTCCTTGCCAACTCCAATTGGGTTTCTATTTCAGCCACATTCCTTCTGGCGGATTCATCGTCGATTCTGGCGATAACCTGGCCTTTGCGTACCCTCATCCCTTCTATTGCTGGGACTTCTTGGATGCGGCCACCTACTTCGGCAGATATGTTAACATTTTTCTTGGACATAACGGACCCCGTCACCTCCACAAAATGCTGAAAAGTACCTACCTCTGGCTCTACAGTGGTGATTAGAACCGATTTTCGCTCAGATCGCGCAAAGCTGGGATCCAAGGCTGCGATTTCCCTTTCCAGTTCATCGATTTTCAACTTCAACTCACCGGCTTCTTTCTTGTAATTTTCAAGCTCCTGCTTTTTCTCGTCCACCTCAGAGTTACCCCCATTTTGGTCACAGCTAAAAGCCAATAGGCCAAGCATTACAATAAAATATTTTGAATATGTCTTCATAATTAAAATAGTGTTCACAGTTTATTTAAGGATTCCAAGGGCTTTTTCCAGATCGACTTTGGCAATCACCGCATCATACAGCGCAGAATAATAATTGGTTTCGGCTTCTTTTAAGGCCGCATCGGCTTCCACTACTTCTAAATTGGAACCTACCCCCTCCTGAAATTTGATCCTGGCAATGTTAAATACTTCTTCTGCCAGTTCGCGGTTTTCCTTCTGCACCTCTAAGGTATTTAGACTGTTTATCAGATTAGCTCTAGACTGAAACCTTTCCAATTCTATATTATCACGAGTAAAATCTCTTTGATTTTCTAATTGCCTGACCTGGATTCTATTCTGCTGAATTCTTGAAGCCTTCAAAAGCCCATCAAATACCGGTATTTGTAATGTAACTCCTAATATTGACCCAGGAAACCAATTGTTCCTAGTAAGGTCAGCTACACTTCCTCCGAATGTATTGCGTTGATACGTGTAATTGGCATCAAGACGGGGTAAATACTGCGCCTTGTTATTTCTCAAGTCTAAGTTGGCCAGTTTCAAAGTAGTTTCTACCTGATCTATTTCTATGCGCCTTTGTCCCTGCTCCTGCAGCAAAACTTCTATTTCAAAATCATCCTCCAACACTGATATTTTATCCTCTAAAATTAGATCGGTGTTCATGGGCATACCCATCTGTAATTTTAGCAATTGCTTACTGACATCAGTGGCTGTTCTTGCCCGGTCCAGTTCGGTTTTAAGGTTATTTAATTGCACTTTAATCCTAGACACATCAATCCTTTCTGCAAATCCTTCTTCAAAAAGAACAGTTGTTTCTTTTAATAAGGCCTCTATCCTGATTTTATTGGCATTAATAAGCTCTTCCCGCTCCTCGTTCACCAACACTGAATAATAAGCTTTCTTGACACTTTCTACTACATCGATCTCAGTTTTAACCCTATCAAAATCAGACAACTCCCTGAAAGTTTTGGCTGCCTGTAATCCTACAAAATAAGATCCGCTAAATATCATTTGGGTAACAGTCCCCGTCAGATTTGCCGTATAGGCAGGTGAAAACTGTATCGGTATAAATTCACCTGGAGGCGCCTCAGGATTGAATGCATTTGCAGGCAAAGGGGTTATTGGTATAATCATGTTATGAATTGCTCCTCCATTAATGTTAATTTGAGGTAGCCCTTCTGACCTGGTTTCACTAATAGTTGCTTTGGCTGCCGCATTATCTAGAAGAGCGTTTTTCACCTCCACATTGTTTTCAAGAGCAAAGCGAATACTCTCCTCCAAACTAAACTCAAACCTGTCCTGACCAAAGCTGTTAAACTGGATCAAGAGGGCTGATATTCCTAAAAAGATATATTTTAAAATTCTCTTCATAATTCTAAATCCTGATGTTTCATTTTTTCCTGATAGATTTTGATCCCTTTTTGGGTGAGTATCCCGTATAGAAAAAGGTCAAACAATTGCATCTGTACGTCAAGCATGTTGAATTTGTCCGGCGGGAAGATCTGCGGGTCGAAAGAAATGCCGATTTGCTCCATCCTGAGCTGGCCCAGAATCTCGCTGTCGATCTCCTTCCTGAATAGGCCTTCTTCCTTCCCATTTTCCAGCAATTTGACAATACTGCTCAGCGCATGCTCCTCTTTAAACTTCTCAAACTGCTGCCAACAGCGTGGATAATATCGCTGTATCTCGTTGAGCACCATGGGATGCATATTGGTAAAAGTATCCCGAATGAATTTGCTTAATTTGATAAGGTGGCTGATCACCCCTCCCGGTTGCCCAAAAAAACCTTCCACTATTTCAGCGTCCCGGTCCAGTTCAGCAGTAAATACATCATACACCAACTGCTCCTTGTCACCAAATTCCTGATAAATGGTCTTCTTAGAAACTCCAGCGGCCCGAGCAATATCGTCCATGGTGACGCTCCGCACCCCAAACTTCGCAATCCGCTCCGTGGTCACTTCTATTATTTTCTCTCTAGTCTCCAATTGCAGCTTTATTTTAAACTGCAAAACTCAGGAAACTTTTGAAGAGTTCAAAGTTTCCTGAGTTTTTTAATTGGTTAAATTTTTATTACGTCAGCGTTACTTAGTACAAGCTTTTCCTAAAAATCCACTTTACCCCTATTCTCCTTTTTCTGAGAATGCTGCTTCTTGGCCTCTAGCCTTCTCTTCACCGCTCCTTTGGATGGCCGGGTGGCTTTTCGAATTTTCTTTTTCGCCAATCCTTCCCTGAGCGTTTCGTAAAACTTCGAGATAACAATCTTCTTATTCTTCAACTGGGAGCGGGACTCCTGGCTGTTAATGATCAGTTCCCCATCCTTGGTTAGCGAAAGCCTTTTCTGTAATCGGGCTTTTTCCTCCTCATTGAGCAAAATGGATTGAAGTACATTAAAACGGAGCGTGACGCGGGACTCGACCTTGTTGACATGCTGCCCACCGGGACCGCTGCTTTTGGAGGTCTGAAATTCCAGTTCGGATTCTAGTCCGCGATATTGGATAGGAGTAGGCATGATGAGAAAAAATTTGGGCAAATATCGCCATTAATTATTAAATTGACCATTTGTCGTGCAAATGTCGGGTTAATTCCGCTATAAATTCTCCTTAAATTTCTCTCTTTTTCTCCAACTTGCCATGGACATCAAAAACTATTTTAAAATGAAACAGCCACAGCTAGGACAACAAATCCAAGAATGGAGAAAAGCTAAGGGTTTGACACAAGAAGAACTTGTCGAAAAATGCTCACTCAATGTGCGTACCCTCCAAAGGATTGAAGCCGGAGAAGTTTCTCCCCGCCCCTTTACCTTAAAAGCTATAATGGAAGCATTGGAGATACGACAGGAAGAAATCCCGAACTCTAAGCTTACAGCAAAAATATCACTTGACCCCAAATGGTTTCAACTGGCATTTTTTGCCGGAATGATTTACCTTATCACCACGATGGTCGAATTCATGTTGGATTTTACTTTTTATGGTGGGGAAAGTGTAAACGGATTTCTTTACTCCACCATTAAATTTATCGTATTAATTGGCTTCTCTATCTTTATGTATGGGTTCTTCCAGATGGGTATAAAATTTGGAAACCTGCTTTTGCAAATTTCAGCTGTGCTACTTGCCTTTGGAGTGCTCATATTTACTGTTGTGGATTTTTACAAGTTTTTTATCCTCGGGGAAGCTATGCCCGAATATTTACCAATAGAAGCCATCGTCTTCGGAGCTTTATATGTGCTGTTTGGTCTTGGATTTATCAATGAAAGAAAACAGTCAGGAACGCTGTTTCTGAGCACTGGTATTCTAGGCGTTTTAATTGGCGTGGGCTTTCTTTCGGTTATTTTTGCCCTGCCGTCGCTTTTCGTTTTGATCGTATTTGAAATTCTTTGCCTGATCATTCTATATCAAGCAGGTTTTTCCACTGAGGAACAAATGACACCGCCAAGCACCACCCCATCAACCAGCCCTAGATAAAGGCTGGTTTTTTTCTGCACAATTCTTCCTTATCAATATTTAATTTTTTACGCTCCAATTGATTACCTTTGCTCCTTCTTAAAAACCCATCCAATTAAACCAGGATATGATTCTTTTTTTCCAATCCCAAGATTCCAAAATCTACGCGCTGGAAGCCCAGCAACAATTATCCACACCTGATTACGACAAGCTAAGATGGCTCTTCGGTGAAGCCAAACACATAGATGATCTTAAAATCGTTGGTGTTTTTGCTGGTCCCCGCAAGGAAATGATCACCCCATGGGCCACCAATGCGGTGGAAATCACCAAAAACATGGGCATCGATGGGATAATTAGAATCGAGGAATTTAATCCTTTGGATGAAAACGGAAAAATCGACCCCATGCTTCAGTCCAAATATGACGGGTTGGGTCAGGATATTTTCACTATAGATATAAAGCCGGAGCCGGTAAAGTCTGTTGAGGACATAGCAGCCTACAACAAATCGGAAGGTCTGGCACTGAGTGAGGAAGAAGTGGATTATTTGAATGGGGTAAGCAAAGATCTTGGGCGACCACTTACCGATAGCGAGGTTTTTGGATTCAGCCAGGTCAACTCTGAGCATTGCCGTCACAAAATCTTCAATGGCACCTTCGTAATTGATGGTCAGGAAAAGCCACATACACTTTTTCAGTTGATCAAAAAAACCTCTCAGGAGCATCCAAACCGGATCGTATCCGCATATAAGGATAACGTGGCTTTTGTAAAAGGCCCAAAAGCCCAGCAATTTGCCCCCACCAATCAGGAAACTGCCGACTTTTTCAATACAGAGAACATTGATACAGTAATTTCCCTAAAAGCTGAAACCCATAATTTTCCCACCACCGTGGAGCCCTTTAACGGAGCAGCAACAGGAACTGGCGGTGAAATCAGGGACAGAATGGCTGGCGGTACCGCGTCAATTCCATTGGCGGGCACAGCTGTTTACATGACTTCTTACCCCCGAACCGCCGAAGGAAGAAGTTGGGAAAAAAATCTACCGGAAAGAAAATGGCTTTACCAAACGCCAATGGATATCCTGATCAAAGCTTCAAACGGTGCCAGTGATTTTGGAAACAAGTTTGGCCAACCCTTGATCAGCGGTAGTGTGCTTACGTTTGAGCATGAAGAAGGCGACATGCATTTTGGCTTTGACAAAGTGATCATGTTGGCAGGCGGGGTGGGCTTTACCCGTGCCCCTTACAGTTTAAAAAACACCCCAATCAAAGGTGACAAGGTAGTCATCATGGGCGGGGATAATTATAGAATCGGGATGGGCGGCAGCGCTGTTTCTTCCGTAGCCACGGGAGAATTCAGCAACTCCATAGAGCTTAATGCCGTGCAACGCTCTAATCCTGAGATGCAGAAAAGGGTCATGAACGTGATCCGCGCCATGGCCGAAAACCCCAACAATCCAATCGTATCCATCCACGACCACGGCGCAGGAGGCCATTTGAATTGCCTTTCTGAGTTAGTGGAAGAAACCGGTGGTACAATCGATATCGAGAAACTTCCAGTAGGAGACCCTACCCTTTCCGCCAAGGAGATTATTGGAAATGAATCCCAAGAAAGAATGGGCTTGGTAATCCATGAAAAAGACGTGGAGACCTTGAAGAATATTTCAGAGAGGGAAAGAGCACCTTTCTATGTAGTTGGTGAAACTACCGGTGATATGCACTTCAAGTTTGAGCATTCCAAAACCGGAGAAAAACCCGTTGACTGGAATTTGGGCCACATGTTTGGCAGCTCGCCAAAAACTATCCTGGAAGACAAATCCACGACCTTCACTTTTGGCGAGGTTTCTTACCAGACCAGTCATTTGACCGAATATTTGGAAGCCGTGCTTCAATTAGAAGCCGTAGCTTGCAAAGACTGGCTCACCAATAAAGTAGACCGCTCTGTAACCGGCCGGGTTGCCAAGCAGCAGACCACCGGCCCTATCCAGCTTCCTCTGAACAACGTGGCTGTGATGGCTATTGATTTCACCGGAAATAAGGGTATAGCCACCACAATCGGACATGCTCCAGTGGCAGCCTTGGCAGATCCTGAAGCTGGTTCAAGACTCGCCATCGCCGAAGCATTAACTAACTTGGTGTGGGCCCCTATTGAAGAAGGACTCAGCGGCGTTTCCCTGAGCGCTAACTGGATGTGGCCTGCCAAAAACCAAGGCGAAAATGACCGCCTTTACAGAGCAGTGGAAGCTGTCAGTAATTTTGCGCTCGAGCTTGGAGTGAACATCCCTACCGGAAAAGACTCCCTTTCCATGACGCAGAAATACCCTGACGGCAAAGTGGTATATTCTCCAGGTACTGTCATCATCAGTTCAATCGGAGAATGCTCAAACATCAAAAAAATCGTATCCCCTGATCTGCAGCCGGTGAAAGGATCGAGGGTTTTATACATAGATTTCAGCCAGGATGATTTTAAGTTAGGCGGAAGTAGTTTTGCCCAAACACTCAATCAGGTTGGAAATGAAGTCCCTACCGTTAAGGACAGTACTTATTTTGCAAAAGCCTTCATGACTGTACAAAAACTCATCGATAAAGGTGAAGTTTTAGCCGGACACGACATTTCATCGGGCGGGATTCTTACTGCTTTGCTCGAAATGACCTTCCCTACCAATCAGTGTGGCTTGAATGTCAAATTGGAAAGATTAGCAGAAAGAGACCTTATAAAGGCCTTGTTTGCTGAAAATCCGGGTGTGCTTATCCAAGTAAACAACATGGAAAAGGTAAGGGCGGTATTGGACAATTATAGTGTCAAGTACCTATCGCTTGCCGATGTCACATTAGATCAAAAAGTACATTTAAATGGGATTGATATTGACCTTGATGTTAAGACCTATCGTGACATCTGGTATAAGTCTTCCTATCTATTAGACAAGCAGCAAAGTGGGAAAGAGCTTGCCAAGCAGCGATTTGACAATTATAAAAATCAGCCATTAAGCTATCAATTTGCCAATGACTGGAACGGAAAGATGGATTCATTCCAATTGGATCAGTTCCGAGAGTCAAAATCCGGCAAGAAAGCTGCCATCATCCGTGAAAAAGGTGTAAACGGCGACCGTGAAATGGCTTATGCGCTTTGGTTGGCAGGTTTTGACGTAAAAGACGTCCACATGACCGACCTGATCGCTGGAAGAGAAAACCTTGAAGATGTCAACATGATCGTGTTCGTCGGTGGATTTTCCAATTCCGATGTATTGGGTTCTGCCAAAGGCTGGGCTGGCGCCTTCCTTTACAACGAAAAGGCAAAAGCAGCATTGGATAACTTCTATTCAAGAAAAGACACCCTTAGCCTTGGCGTCTGCAACGGTTGCCAGTTGATGGTTGAGCTTGGCTTGATCACGTCTGAGCACGAAAAGAAAGCCAAAATGCTTCACAATGACAGCCATAAGTTTGAATCTGGATTCGTGAATGTTAATATCCCTGAAAACAACACCGTGATGTTCAAATCACTGGCTGGCCAAAGACTTGGGGTTTGGGTGGCACATGGTGAAGGTAAGTTCTACCTTCCTGAAGGAAAAGACGCTTATAACATCAGTATGAGCTATAGCTACGATGCTTACCCAGCCGCTCCAAACGGTTCGGACCACAGCGTGGCCGGTATTGCTTCTGAGGATGGCAGACATTTGGCCATCATGCCACACATTGAGCGCTCCCTTTTCCCTTGGAACTGGCCGTATTACGGCAGCGGTCACGAATGCGACGAAATCACCCCATGGGTAGAGGCCTTTGTCAACGCTAGAAAATGGGTAGAATCCCACCAAGCCTAAAATAAAAGTGGCTGGCCCCAATGAGGAGCCAGCCACTTTTATTTTATATCATATCCACATCTCCTTCGCATCTCCTTCGGAAAAAAGCGAAGAAGATGCGCGTTAAGAATCTAGTGACTCTTTCTAATAAACATTTAGAGGTCCATATTGACTCCACCAAACCGGCGAAGGTTGTAAGTAAAAGTGAGCATGACGAACTGCTGAAGCACTTGGGTTCTTACGTCCTCCACAAACACATCCGTCACATTCCTATTGATGCTTAAGTTTTGGTTCAACAAATCGAATACGGTCAACTTGATTTCAGCCTTTCGGCTTGGAGGAAACCGAAAACCGAAGTCCATGTTCCAAAGCCAGATGTTCTGATCAAAGTCTTCACCCAATCCCGAATACATCAGGTGATTTATATTATTGCTGAAGAAAAACCCGCCTGCAAAATTCCAAAACAGATCAAACCTATTTCTTTGCTCAAAAAAGTTATTGTTTAAACTTTCCTGAAGGCTGCTTCTGACCATGTTGTAATTACCATTGGTAGAAATGTTGAAATCCACCCGCTCACTGATATTACTGCTCAGTACGAATCCTTGACCAAACATGGTATTGGTATTGTTGTTTTTCTGCCCGTTTATCACACCTGGACGGTTGTTGATTCTTACATTGGAATTGATGTTTAGGTTACTTTTCATAAAGGACAATGGGAAACCATAACTCACGTAAGTTCTAGTCACCCAATAGTTATCCAAATTGACAGGACGATTGTATTGACCACCTTGGCGAAGCAATACGTCACCTTGGATAAAGGTATCCTCAGAGGCAATGAAGGTTTCGTTCCCTATGAAATCTTGGATAATATTCCCAAAGAAGAACACCATGAAGGACCTGTTGGTCTCAGGATTAATCCTTCTAAATCGGGTAAAAATCCGGTGGCTATACTCCTGGTTTAGATTTGGGTTACCGTTTGAGATCTGCAGTGGATTAGAGTTGTCCAACACGTCCTGAAGTTGGCGGATAGCCGGAGGGTTAGTGTTGGTGTTATAATCAAACCTCAGATTACTGATATCGCTGAAGCTGTAATTGATAACCATTCTTGGCAACACGTTACCGAAATCCCGCTGTGTGTTTTCGAAATTCGGGAAGGTTCTGTCACTGTCAATATCTGCTCTTTGATATCGAAGATTGGCAAAAACCCGTAATTTCTCATTATTATATCTATACCCTAAACCTGCACTTTGAGTCTGGTAGGTGTTTTCAAAATTATTGGATAGAATGCTATCAAGTCTGATAATGGAAGTCTCTTGCTCTTGTCTCAATACTTGTTGAGAAGTACTACTGATGTTGTTTCTGACTCTATAATTGAACCTCAATTGGGATTTTTCTCCCAAAGGCTCTGTGTAGCTGAAATTGACATTATAATTGAAGCCTCGAGCCGTATTGTCCGAAAACTGGATCAAGCTGTCCAAGCTGTGGTTGTTGAAGTTTTGATTCACCGCTACCAGGTCAGACTGGTTTTGGTTGTTGAAAGAACCGGTATAAATATTGGTAGAAAAAGTCCTTCCACGCTTGTTAAACCTGTATCGGTAGGTCAAAGAATTACCAAAGTTGAAGTTTTCCCTCTGCGTGGTAGTCGTGTTAGTGGTTCCACTTATGGGTGTTTGGCTGTCGATCAAATTGGTCGCTACAAGTTGATTAACAGAATTGGCCTGGTCAAAACTGGCTCTAGGTCGAATAATCAACCCGTGTTTGTCATTTATATCATAATCAATTCTCATGTTGAACCTGTGGCTTTCTAACTCTTGCTGATTGCTACGGGTTTCCGTATAAAGTTGAAGGCTGTCATTTGGCAAAACATATTCGCGGGATGAATTTCTATTCAGTACATTGTCACGGTGGTTGAACAAATAACTTCCAGACACTTTGAGTTTTCCTTCCTGATATTCATCAGAAAAATTTAAGCCTATAGCATTGGTCCGAGTGATTCCGGGCAATTGTCCTACTTCCATATCATTCCCACCCCTCCTGTTATTATTGTTACCCATGGCACCGGCCATTTCATCGGAAGAAAAATTTTGCTGGTTGATATTGTTGCTTAACCCAAGGATGGTGAAACGTTGGGCTTCATTGAAGAAATTCATGTTTCCTCCGGCCATATAGTTTTGGCCCGTTCCGTATCCGGCATAAAACTTACCGAAACGCCCAGCTCTCCTACCCTTTTTGGTAATGATATTTATGGTTTTGATGGTTTCTCCGTCATCAAACCCAGTCAACTGAGCCTCATCGCCCACACGGTCAAGGAACTCAATTTTATCGATCACTTCTGCTGGAAGGTTTTTAAGCGCTGCTGCAGGATTGTCTCCAAAAAATGGTCTACCATCCACTAGAATCTCCTCCACGTTCTCACCTTGGACTTGAATAGTGCCATCCTGAATAATCACACCTGGCATTTTCCTGACCAGTTCATCGGCGTCAGCTTCCGGTCTGGTTTTATAAGCCGAAGCGTTGAACGCCACGGTATCCCGCTTTACTTCCCCTGCCAAAACGGTAGCTTCAAACTCAAAGGCATCCATCAGTTGCCCGTCATTTATCAACTGAATCTCACCAAGATTGCCATTGCTATCGGAGGTTAATTCTCTTCTTAGCGTCTGGTACCCCACATAGGAAATCTCCAGGACAAATTCTTTTTGCGTGGGTCTGCTTAGGGCAAAGCTTCCGTCAAAATCTGTAACGGCTGATTTGAGGGTCTCTCCCTCCTTATCTTTAAGGAAAACGTAAGCTCCAAAAACAGGCTCTCCATCCTCTTGATCAATCACTGTCCCTTTAAACTCTCCTTGAGCAAGGGTTTGAAAAATGGCCGCAAAAGTTAGGGCCAATGCAAATAAAATTCCTCTCATCTTTCTTCTTCCAGGTCCAATAGGTATTGAAATGAAACTGCAAGTTGAAGAAAGGCTCGGGCAAGCCCAATGGAATTTACTCCAGCAAATAAAATCGGTGTTTAATGGCGACCGTTCATATAAGGAAATGGAAGGTTTCAGTTTTTGGAAAAAAACTGTGAATTTTTCGGCCTGAGATTTAGTATTTTAGGCCAAAAGGCATAAAAATGTTTTTGGCAGGATTTGCATTAAAAGAAAAGACCCCCTACATTTGTGTCACCGTTAAGGAAAACGCTCCCATAACGTAATAATTACTGACCCATGGTGTAACTGGCAACACGTCTGATTTTGGTTCAGAAGAGTCTAGGTTCGAGCCCTAGTGGGTCAACAATCCAATCCGAAGTTGATACTTTCAGCTTCGGATTTTTTTTGTTACGGAAATTTTAAACCGCAAAGGACCAGAGAAGCGCAAAGATTATATATTAAATAAACTCCGTGAAACTCTATTTTTAACTCCGCCAAACTCCGTGTCCCTTTTTATAACGTGACCTCCAAACAAAATTCTTTAAGCAGAATTTAAATTCCCTTTAAAACCAATTTTTGTTACATTTGTACCACGTTAACAAATACTTCAACCCGCGTAAAAACTCAAACCATGACCGAGGTCAAACTCTTCTCCGGAACCCAATCCCACAAACTTGCTAAAAACATTGCCAAGCTGTACGGCAAGGACTTGGGCAAGCTTACCATTTCCAAATTTTCTGATGGTGAACTTTCGCCTAGCTTCGACGAGTCCGTAAGGGGCTGCACAGTGTTCTTGATCCAATCCACCATGCCCTCAGCTGACAACATCATGGAGCTTTGCTTGATGATCGATGCAGCCAGAAGAGCCAGCGCCTATAAAGTAGTCGCTGTAGTACCTTACTACGGCTATGCACGTCAGGACAGAAAGGACAAACCTAGAGTTTCGATCGCTGCAAAGCTTGTAGCCAACATGATCACCTCTGCAGGCGCGGACAGAATCATCACTTGTGACCTACATGCAGGCCAGATACAGGGATTTTTCGACATTCCTTTGGATCATTTGAACGGTTCAGCTATCTTTGTGCCCTATTTGAAAAGCCTGGGTTTGAAAGACCTTATTTTCGCAGCTCCTGATGTAGGGGGTGTAGGAAGAGCAAGATCTTATGCCAAGCATTTTGAAGTGGAAATGGTAGTCTGTGACAAGCACAGAAAAAGAGCCAATGAAGTAGCTTCCATGCAGGTGATCGGTGACGTTGAAGGCAAAGATGTGATCCTTATAGATGACCTGATCGATACCGCCGGCACCATGTGTAAAGCAGCTCAGATCATTATGGAAAAAGGAGCCAAATCGGTAAGAGCGGTGGTAACCCACGGTGTACTTTCCGGAAAGGCTTACGAGAACATTGAAAATTCCGTTTTGGAAGAATTGGTCATCACTGACACTATTCCATTGAGACAGGAGTCTTCAAAAATCAAAGTATTGACAGTAGCAGATTTATTTGCAAAAACCATCCACGCGGTGACGGGCAATACTTCAATCAGTTCTCTATTCATTTAAGAATTTTATTAAATAAATATATCTAAACAAACTATTATGAAATCATTAGAGATTATAGGGTTTAAAAGAGCAAATCTCGACAAGTCGGAATTGACTCAAATCCGTGAAGAAGGAAGCGTACCCTGTGTGGTTTATGGTCCTGGCATCAAAGAGCAGGTTCACTTCCACGCTCCTGCCATCCTTTTCAAGGACTTGATTTATACTCCAGACGTTCACATGGTGGACCTTAACATCGAAGGGATCAAAGTTAAAGCTATCTTAAGAGAAGCTCAATACCACCCAGTGAGTGACGTGTTGTTGCATGCTGATTTCTTGGCATTCAGCGACAACAAGGCTATCAAAATGGACATCCCGGTGAAAATCGAAGGTTCTTCTCCAGGTATCATAAAAGGTGGTAAATTGGAAATGAAAGCCAGAACGCTTTCTGTAAAAGGATTTGCTCACGATCTTCCTGATTATATCCCCGTAAACATTACTCACCTTGATCTAGGTAAATCTGTAAAGGTTTCTGAAGTAAAGGTTGAAGGTTTTGAAATCTTGACTAATCCTAACGTTTCTATCGCTACCATCGGTATCCCAAGAGCGCTAAGAGGTAAAAAAGCTGAAGCTGAAGCTTAATAAACCAATATCACATCATAAGATCCTGCCTCTTCGCCGAGGCAGGATTTTTTGTTAACGGATGCTAGAAGTCCGATGTCGGATGACCGATGTAAGGTCCATCCATCATCCGACATCCCTCATCCGACATCCGACATCAAAATGAAATATCTAATCGTTGGCCTGGGAAACATCGGGCCGGAATATGAGCTGACTAGGCATAATGTGGGTTTTTTGACCGTGGACAGAATTGCCGACCAAGAGGGGGCTTCCTGGTCGAGCAACAGACTGGCCTTCACTTCTGATTTCAAATTCAAAAGCCGCCACATCCACATGATCAAACCAACCACTTACATGAACTTAAGTGGAAAGGCTGTCAATTACTGGATGAAGGAACTCAATATCCCGAAGGAAAACGTGCTAGTCATCGTTGATGATGTTGCCTTGCCCTTTGGTAAGCTCAGAATGCGCGGCAAGGGCTCTTCAGCCGGCCACAATGGACTAAAAAGTATTGAGGAGCTCACCGGCGGACAGAATTATGCCCGACTCCGGTTCGGTATCGGGGATGATTTCCCGAAGGGAAGACAGGTGGATTATGTACTTGGCAGATGGACCCAGCAGGAGATCGACGAATTACCTATATTCATGGATAAGGCAGCTGATATGGTCAAAGGCTTTTGTACCATTGGCATCAATATGACCATGAGTCAATTTAATGATTAACCTATCCAAAGGTTCTTGGCCGAAAAATTGTTAAATTTGGTACTGGCAAGTAAAAACTTGCTTTTTTGTTCTCTAAAAATTAACTAACCACAACACATAATTATACTATGGAATCTATTAATCTTGGGCTACAGATCATTCCCAAAAGCAAATCACAAGAAGCGTATGACCTGGTAGACAAAGCCATCGAGGTAATTCAGGAATCAGGGGTAAAATACGAAGTGACACCATTTGAAACCGTCATGGAAGGACCTCAAGAAAAACTTATGGAGGTAGCTTTGCACGCCCAACAAGCAGTATTCAACGCCGGTGCGGAAGAAGTGTTGATATTTTATAGAATCCATGCCCGCAAGGATAGTGGGGTATCCATGGATGAAAAGACAGAGAAATACAGAATTTAAAATTAAATTTCTGTTATGCTTTTAAAAGGGGTCGGTTCCAAACCAACCCCTCTTTTTTTGCCTTAGGAGTAAATCAAGGGTACATACCTAATTAAATTTTAAGCTTAAGGGAATTATTTTTTGTTATAAACACCTATATATTCTGCTGACATACAAGAGGGGAACTAAATTAATCGAAATTTTATTCTTACTTTTGCACCTTCAATTTAATAACCTATCATGCAGAGTATTCGTAACATCGCGATAATCGCACACGTTGACCACGGAAAAACTACCTTGGTTGATAAAATCATCCATGCTTCAAAAATCTTTCGTGAGAACCAACAGTTCGACGATCTGATCTTAGATAATAATGACCTAGAAAGAGAAAGAGGTATCACCATTCTTTCCAAAAACGTTTCTGTCCGTTACAAAGAACATAAAATCAACATCATTGACACCCCTGGTCACGCCGATTTCGGTGGTGAAGTAGAGCGTGTGTTGAAAATGGCTGATGGAGTTATCCTTTTGGTGGATGCTTTTGAAGGTCCAATGCCTCAGACGAGATTCGTATTAGGCAAGGCCCTTGACCTTGGCCTTACCCCTATCGTTGTTGTAAACAAGGTAGATAAAGAAAACTGTCGTCCAGACGAAGTCCATGAATCAGTATTTGATTTGATGTTCAACTTGGACGCAACTGAAGAGCAACTTGATTTCGTGACCATGTACGGTTCTGCGAAAAACAACTGGATGGGTCCTGACTGGCAAAACCCAACAGACTCTATCCTTCCACTTTTGGATGCCATCATTGAGCACATCCCTGAGCCAAAAATTGAAGAAGGTTCATTGCAGATGCAGATCACTTCCTTGGATTACTCCAACTTTGTGGGAAGAATCGCTATTGGTAGAGTAAAAAGAGGTTCTGTCACTGAAGGTGCACAACTTTCTCTCTGCAAAGCTGACGGAAGCATCAAAAAAGTAAAAGTTAAAGAACTTCATGTATTTGAAGGTCTTGGAAAACATAAAGTAACAGAAGTAACCGCAGGTGACATTTGTGCAGTAACTGGAATTGAAGATTTTGAAATCGGAGATACTTTAGCCGCATTGGAAAACCCTGAGCCACTTCCAAGAATTTCCATCGATGAGCCTACGATGAACATGTTGTTTACTATCAACAACTCTCCGTTCTTCGGCAAAGAAGGTAAATTCGTTACTTCCCGTCACTTGAGAGACAGACTTTTCAAGGAAATGGAGAAAAATCTTGCCTTGAGAGTAGAGCCTACTGACAACGAAGACAAGTTCTTGGTGTACGGTAGAGGTATCCTTCACTTGTCAGTTTTGATCGAAACGATGAGAAGAGAAGGTTATGAACTTCAGGTAGGACAGCCTCAGGTTATCTTCAAAGAAGAAGACGGTCAGAAACTTGAACCAATCGAGACATTGGTAGTGGACGTACCGGATACAACTTCTGGAAAAGTGATTGAATTGGCCACCCAAAGAAAAGGTGAACTTTTGGTCATGGAGCCTAAAGGCGACCTTCAGCACCTTGAATTCAGAATCCCTTCAAGAGGTCTAATAGGTTTGAGAAACAACGTTTTGACCGCAACACAAGGTGAAGCGATCATGAACCACAGATTCTCAGCTTATGAGCCATTCAAAGGTCCTATCCCGGGTAGAAACAGTGGATCCATCATCTCTATGGAAGGTGGTCAGTGTACTGCTTATGCCATTGACAAACTTCAGGACAGAGGTGTATTCTTCGTAGATCCAGGAGAAGAGCTTTATGGCGGTCAAGTAATCGGAGAGCATAGCCGTGACAATGACATAGTTGTTAACGTTCAAAAAGGTAAGAAACTTACCAACATGAGAGCTTCTGGTTCTGATGACAACACCAGAATCGCTCCTGCTAAGAAATTCTCTTTGGAAGAGGCCATGGAATACATCCAAAAGGATGAATACCTTGAAATCACTCCAAAAACCATCCGAATGAGAAAAATTCATTTGGATGAAAACGAGAGAAACAGAGTGGCTAAGCAATTGAGCTAATTTCAAGACTGGAAAAGGGAGACCGTAAACCGATTATATAAAACTCCTTAGTAGTAATACTGAGGAGTTTTTTTTTTGACCAAGCTTATCTATATTTTAGACTGGACCTTTACAAAACCCAAAAATATGAAATTTCCCTACTTAACCTTTTTAATGCTTTTTATTGCTATCGTTTCATACGCTCAAGATAAAGCTAACATAGAGTCTATATTTAAAAATTACCACGGAGAGCAACCAGGAGCTTCAGTGGCAATAATTAAGGATGGAGAATTAATTTTTCAGGAAGGGTTTGGATTAGCAAATTTGGAAGACGGCCGTAAGGTGGATGCTCAAACCAATTTCAGGCTAGCCTCTGTTTCCAAGCAATTTACAGCCACCGCTATTTTACAGCTTGCTGCACAAGATAAAATCAATATGAATTGGTCTTTAAATGAGGTATTTGAGGATTTTCCAGATTATGGAAAGAACATCAAGGTTCACCACTTACTTAATCATACTTCAGGGCTTTGGGATTATGAGGAATTTGTGCCGGATACTGCGATGATTCATCAGGTGATGGATGAAGAAGTACTCGATTTGACCAAACAGCAAGATAAGGTATACTTTGCACCAGGAGAAGAATACCGATATAGTAATACCGCCTATGCCCTATTGGCAGTAATGATCGAAAAGTATAGCGGCAAAACATTTCCGGAGTATTTGGAGGAAAACATTTTTCAGCCTTTGGGAATGAAGAATACCGTAGCTCATGTGAAAGGTGAAAACCACGTCAACAATCGAGCATATGGTTACGATAAAAAAGACGGGGAATGGTATCGGCGAGACCAGAGCAGCACAAGCGCTGTTCTGGGTGATGGAGGCATTTACTCCAATTTCCAGGACTTATTGATCTGGGATAAGAATCTTTATGAAGGAAAAGTATTGTCGAAAGAATTGATTGAGCAGACCTTCACCCGCGGAAAACTAAATGATGGGAAAGAAATCCCATATGGCATTGCATGGCACATCAAGGAATGGGAAAATGAAAAGGTAGTATACCACACCGGCAGCACCACTAGCTTCAGAAACATTTTCTACCGCATCCCCTCCAAAAACTTAAGCATAATTATCCTCACCAACAGAAACTCACCACATGAGTTTGATATGGTAGATCTGGCGGAAGAAGTATTGAAAACGGTTTGGGAGGATTAACCTCCCAATTTAGTTTACTTTCGTATAATAAAGATTTGGTCCATCACAAGGAGCCAATTCATTGATTAACTCACCTGTGTGCATCAATGTAAAAATTTCTGCCGTCTGGCTGCCGCAAGATTCCACTATTTCACCGCCAGTCTCAAAACTTAAGGAGTAATACCCCTCCACCTCATCAAGGTCTAGCTCAGAATCTGGCTGAGTCCTGCTGTAAGTGCCGGAAGCTTCCCCTCCGGCTCCAGGCCGATTGGTGATTTTAGTGAAGCGGTTGTCCGTTCCAAACACATAGGTGGTCTCCCAAAATTCCTCATCCTCCTCATCAAAATCTTCAGGAAAACCCTGATAATCCACTCGCGAAATTCTCCATTCTCCCTCAATGGTCACACCAGCAGGGACTTCATCGTCATTATTACAGGCTGTAAAAATCAACCCTATCAAAGCAAATAAATATATTATCTTATTCATGTTAAGCTATTATTAGATCTGTCTCAATACTAATACAAAAACTAAACCTAACTATGACCGGCAAAACAGAAAAAGCCAGAATTGCTTCTGGCTTTTTTAACTTCACTTTATTTTAAAGCTTACTCTCCTTGTGATAAAGAATAGGCTCTTTCTCCATCAAAAGTGTATAGATTCTCAGTTTTAATGAAGTCAAAACCAAGTCCTTCCACTTGTTTCAAAAGGTCCAAGAGCTGGGTATGGGTAACAGTATCCTGGTTTGAAGTAAGGAACCTGCATCTCCAGTGATCGGTGCAGAAGGTTTCTCTCATTCCTCCAGGGTACACTTTCACACCTCTATTAGTGATAAGTTGAAGTTTCAACCCATCAGCATCGGCTTTTCTAAGTTTGTCTCCAAGAGCATTTGGGTCTCTTCCTTCTTCATCCCACTCTACAAATACGTCTACTCCAATAAGCTCTTTTTTGGCTTTTTCTTTTTTGGAAACCTTTATATTCATCGGTTCGGTCGCAGACTTATCAAAAGCTATCGCATCCATATTCTGAGGCTTTTGCCCCAGTCTGTCAATTATGGCTTGAGCAAACTCCTGCGTACCTGCCTTCTTGGTAGAAAGTCCTTCCTGGTAAATATCTCCAGTGTGGATACCATCCTCCAAAGTTCTCATCCAGGCATTGGCAATCTTCTCAGCTACATCTGGCTGACCGATATGCACCAACATCATGATGGCACCGTTCAATAATCCAGATGGGTTTGCCATATCCTTTCCGGCAATATCTGGAGCAGATCCGTGGATCGCTTCAAACATGGCTACTTCTTCACCTACGTTTGCAGAGCCACCAAGTCCGACAGAACCTGTCACCTGTGCAGCAATATCAGAAATGATATCACCATAAAGGTTCAAAGTCACAATCACATCAAACATCTCTGGTCTTTCAGCAATCAAGGCTGACCCGATATCGATAATCTTATGATCCGTTTCGATTTCAGGATATTCCTTAGCAACTTCAAGGAAGGTTTTGTGGAAAAGACCATCGGCCAACTTCATGATATTGTCCTTAGTCATACAGGTTACCCTCTTACGGCCGTATTTTTTGGCATATTCAAAGGCATATCTGATGATTTTCTCAGAACCCGGTCTGGATATCAGCTTCAAGCTTTGCACCACTTCTTGTGTTTGGCGGTGCTCAATTCCGGCGTAAAGGTCCTCTTCGTTTTCTCGGATGATTACCAAATCAGTTTTAGGATAATGCGTTTTGATGTAAGGAGAATAAGCCTTACATGGTCTCACATTGGCAAAAAGCCCGAAAGAAGTTCTGGTGGTCACGTTCAAACTCTTAAAACCGCCTCCTTGGGGAGTGGTAATCGGGGCTTTTAGAAAAATCTTTGTTTCCTTTAGAGATTCAAAAGCACTCGGTTCCATGCCCGAGCTAATCCCTTTCAAATAAACCTGCTCACCTATTTCAATGACATCAGTTTCAATCTGAGCGCCGGCAGCCTCCAATACATTGAGGGTGGCTTTCATAATCTCTGGTCCAATACCATCTCCGTAGGCTACGGTTATTTTTCTTTTAGAAGACATATATATGTATTTGGTTATCGATTTAATTTGAGTTACACAAAAATAGAAAAAAATGGCGGACTAAGGGTGCCAACTATCATAAATTAGCAAGACTAACGACATAATTGGGTCTTTTTCATAAGGCAATAAAAATCAAGACAATAATGGTTTTAAAAATCATTTTTGGTTTGATTGCTTTGTGATTGCCTTACGTCCTTGTATATTTGGACTTCAACATTAAAACTGACTAATGGCTGAATCTACCAATGTCCATTCCGAAAATAAAGGAGGGATACTTTTTATAACCATACAAAGGGAATCCAAGCTTAATGCTTTGAATTTTGCTACCCTTGACGAAATTAAAACCATTTTTGACGAAGTCAACGACAACCGTGAAATCAAAGGCGTAATCATCACCGGTGCCGGGGAGAAAGCTTTTGTGGCTGGAGCAGACATCAGCGAAATCGCCGAACTCAGCGAGGTCAACGCCCGCAAGTTTGCCGAAAACGGCCAGGAAATCTTCCAAATGATTGAATCATGTCACAAGCCGGTTATCGCTGTGGTCAACGGTTTTGCCCTTGGCGGAGGTTGCGAACTTGCTATGGCTTGTCATATGAGAATAGCTACGGCCAATGCCAAATTTGGCCAGCCGGAAGTAAACCTCGGAATCATCCCAGGCTATGGTGGCACTCAACGACTCACCATACTCATCGGCCGAGGCAAAGCCAACGAATTGATGATGACTGGTGATATGATCAGTGCCGAAGAGGCTAAAACTCTCGGCCTAGTCAACCATGTGGCTTCAAATAAAGAAGATGCACTTCAAAAAGCTGAAGACATCTTAGGTAAAATCATGGACAAAGCGCCTCTTGCTATCGGGATGATAGTGGATTGCGTCAACTCTGTATACACCAACGATGAAAACGGCTACTTAATTGAGGCCAACAGTTTTGCCAGATGTGTCAAATCAGATGACTTTGCAGAAGGCACTTCCGCCTTTTTAGAAAAAAGAAAACCAGATTTCAAAGGGGAGTAAGTCCCCTTTTTTTATTTTTGGCCCATGAGTCAACTTAAAAAGCTAGCAGGTCAGACGGCCGTGTACGGGATCAGCAGCATCCTGGGCAAGGTTATCAACTTTTTCCTTATCCCGATGTACACCGCATACCTTCCCAAGGAGGATGTAGGAGCTTTTACAAACATTTATGCTGCCATCGCTTTCCTCAACATCATATTCACTTATGGAATGGAAACCGCCTATTTCAGGTTTTCAACTGGAAAAGGACTTGACCCACAAAGGGTTTTTTCCAACGTACAATCCCTTATCCTGACCACGGCCCTATCGATGGGCGCCATCCTTTTCCTATCAGCTGACTACCTAGCCAACTTGATGGAATACCCCGGACAGGGCTACCTCTTCCAATGGGTGGCATTAATACTAACAATAGATGCTGTGTTGGCTATTCCTTTTGCCAAACTTAGAGCCGAAAACCGCGCGCTTACTTTTGCATTGGTCAAGCTTTTCAACATTGGGTTGAATGTAGGCTTCAACCTATTGCTTATAGCCTTTTCCTATCACGTTTTCCAAGGGGATATTTTACCTGCACTCCAACCTTTGGTGGCTCAATATTATGACCCTAGCAAGGGCATTGAATATATTCTCTTAGCCAATCTGTTGGCAAATGCACTCCTGGTGCCATTGATGATATTCATTATAGGTAAATTCCGACTCCGTTTTGAAAAAGAGATCCTCCAGCCCATGTGGCATTATGCTGTGCCCCTTCTTTTCATGGGACTTGCTGGAGTGACTAATGAGGTATTTTCCAGATTGCTATTTGAATATGTACTTCCTGAAGACCTTTACCCCCACCTAACGGCTAGAGAGGCTGGTGGAATTTTTGGTGCTACTTTCAAATTGGCCATTTTTATGAATTTGATAATCCAAGCTTTCAAATTTGCAGCGGAACCGTTTTTCTTCAACCAGTCGCAGGATAAAAACAGCCCAGCCCTATTTGCGAAAGTCATGCACTGGTTTGTAATCTTTTGCACCACTCTAATGATCGCTGTGGCTGTCAACCTCAACTGGATTGGCCCGATGATTTTGCGGGGTGAAGGTTATATGATTGCCTTGGATATTGTCCCAGTACTACTAGTAGGTTATCTGTTCTTGGGTATATATTACAATCTTAGTATCTGGTTCAAACTTACGGACCAAACCAAATACAGCTTTTACATTACCCTATTAGGAGCTGTAATTACCATAATAATAATCGTGTTGGTCGTTCCGGTGGTTGGATTTATGGGTGGCGCGCTGAGTACCTTAGCATGTTACTTATCCATGACAATAGTATGTTATTATTTTGGGCAAAAGTACTTTCCTATCCCCTATCAGACTGGTAGAGATTTAACTTATGTCATAGTAGCTATAATTTTAAGTTATGCTGGTTTTTACCTAAACTTCGACAGTTTCATTTTGACCTTCTTGGCTCAAAATTCATTTATACTTCTCTTTTTGGGTATGATTGCCCTTTTGGAAAAAAAGGAATTATATTTAATCGTTAAAAACATAAAGAAATAAACCGATGAACATAAAAGTAATCAACAACTCCGGGCACGACTTACCTCAATATCAAACAGAACTTTCTGCCGGATTGGACTTACGGGCGCACTTGGAAACCCCGGTCACCATCAAACCATTGGAAAGACAACTTATAGGAACTGGACTTTTCATCGAACTCCCTGCCGGATACGAGGCTCAAATCAGACCGAGAAGCGGTCTGGCCTATAAGCACGGGCTTACTGTTCTCAACACACCGGGAACAATCGATGCGGACTACAGAGGGGAATTAAAGGTTTTGCTCGTAAACTTGTCTAATGAGGATTTCACCGTGCAAAATGGAGAGCGAATTGCCCAGATGGTGGTAGCGAAACACGAGCAGATCAATTGGGAATCTACGGAAGCCCTTTCCGATACTGTCCGCGGCGCTGGAGGCTATGGCAGCACTGGCAAAGGCTAATCTGTTATAAAACTTTAACAAATAGCCTCCTACTGAAAACTGAACCAAAAAGGTACTAAATTTGTAACCGAAAAGGACAGTAGGCATTCCAGCATTAAGTCCCTGCCAAAAATTGCATATGAACATATTCCAGACTACAATTTCAAAAACGGTTTTGACCCTAAGCATAGCTTGTTTTTTAGGGATGGGTGAGACTTTTTCCCAAGATAAACTGAGTCGCAAAGAGCGAAAAGAGTTAGACAAGAGTGTTAAGGGTGACCGGCTCTTTGTCGAAGGACAGCGCTACATGATGCTGGAGGAATATGATAAAGCCTATTTTTACTTCGGAAAAGCTCAAGACCTCAAGCCTCACGAACCTGCCATTAAGTTCAAAATGGCTGAAATCCTAGCCCGCGCCAACGAAAACGACAAGGCGCTAGAGCTGGGCATGGAAGCGATTGAGCTGGACCCAAGCAACAAGTATTATAACTTGCTAATTGCCGAGGTCTACAAAAAGAAAAATAAACCTGCTAAAGCTGCTGAAGTTTTGCAGGGTTTGATGGACAGTTCTGATGACAACCAGCATTATATTTTGGAGTTGGCATCTCTTTATCTTACCGCCCAGGATTTCGACAATGCCTTGTCCGCTTTGGATCAGGCTGAGGAATACTACGGGGTAGTGGAGCAACTGACCGTTCAGAAGCAACGGATTTACCTAAGAAAAAACAAACTGGACAAAGCCATTGAGGAAGGTCAAAAGCTAATAGATGCCAACCCTGGCAACAGCAGTTATGTACTGGCTTTGGTTGAAATATTATTTAATAATGGCAAAGGCAATGAAGCTTTGGATTTGGTGAAGGAATCTTTAGACACTTACCCTCAGCAACCCGAGTTGCATATGGCTGCCTATACCCTGCACAAGGAAAGGGGTGAAAGGGACACAGCCAATGAATACCTAAGGCTTGCTTTCGAAAACCCAGAATTAGAAGGTGAAGTGAAGGCTAAGGCTTTTGCAGATCTAATGCAAGAGTTCAAAACCGATGACACAGAAAAGCTTTTGGCAGACTTGGAGGAGCAAATGATCACCTTGCACCCTAATGATGCTGATGTGCTAGCTGTACTAGGAGACCGGGAGCTTTTCTCAGACAATAAGGAAAAGTCTCTTCAATATTATCAGCGATCCATTGCTATCAAGCAAGACAATGCCCATGCATTACAAAGTGTTATTACTTTGAAATTTGAAATGGACCAAGATTTTGAAGCCATAGAAAAATACACCGAAATAGGTGTAGATGAATTCTCTGACAGAGCTGAATTTTGGTTCTTCGACGGAACAGCCAAAGCTGCTCAGAAAAAACATACAGAAGCCAAAGAAAGCCTTGAGCAGGCATACAAAACCAACCGTGGTAGAAACAAACAATTATCACAGCTCATCTACGGACAACTGGGTGACACTTATCATAGCTTAGGGGATGAAGAGAAGGCTTATGAAAACTATGAAAAAGGACTTGAGATCAACCCTAATGATGAGCATATCCTGAATAATTATGCCTATTTCCTTTCCCTTTCCAAAACAAAGCTGGATAAGGCTAAGCAAATGTCCGAAAGGCTAGTTAAAAAATACCCGACCAATTCCACCTATTTGGATACACACGCCTGGGTACTATTCCAACTCGAAGAATTTGATCAGGCCAAAAACTACATGGAAAAAGCTTTAGAAGCAGATGAGGCCCCAAGCGGTATCATGTACGAGCATTATGGTGATATTCTTTATCAATTAGGGGAAAAAGCTGAAGCCCTGAAATACTGGAAAAAAGCTGAAGGCAAAGAAGAGGTAACAGAACTATTGGCCCAAAAAATCAAGAACAAGCAATATTATGAGTAAGCTTTCAGGATTTGTCTTGATAGCCGGGATTTTGCTGACCTTGGGTTGTGCCAAAAGACCGGTATTGTACTCCTCCGATGAAATCATGGAGGAATTTAACCCCGAATACTTAGAATACGAATACCTCAGTGCACGTGCTCGGGTAGTCTTGGAAGAGCCAAACGGCAAAACCACCAGAGGCACGATGAACTTGCGCGCCAAGAAAGACAGCGCCTTATGGTTCAGCATTACACCCGGGCTTGGCATAGAGGCGGCAAGAGGGTTGATTACCCGCGAGGAAATTCGATTTAAAGACAGAATAAATGGGCAGTCCGTTGATATGACCTATGATGAGTTTGAGGAAAAATATGGCGTGAAACTATCCCTTGAGCTTTTCCAAAACATACTTTTTGCAAACATTCCCCATGAGTTTAGCTATCGTGACCGCTTGCTACGCATCGGTCATAGTTTTGAATTGGACCAGATGAGAGATTACATTCAATACCACTCAAAAGTGGATGTCAGTCATGGGAAGGTAACTTCCATGGAAACGACTTCCCGTTCTCACCCTGGAAAGATCTCTGCCTTTTATCCTGAATTTAAAGACCTGGAAAATCAACCTTTTGCTCATAGGCTATTGTTAATTATGGCTCTGGAACACCCTGATGGCAATGGAATACAGGAAACAACCGTTAACTTAGAAGTCAATCGAGTAGAATTGCTGGATGAACCGTTAAATTTCCCTTATAATTATTAATAGAATGCCGCTAAGAAGTTTTTTTAAGTTAATTATAATTATCGGGTTAATTGTTTTAGGAAATTATACCGTATCGGAGGCCCAAACCACCAAAAAATCAAGAGCACAGCTCGAAAAGGAAAAGATCGAGGTGCAGAAGCGTCTTCAGGAATTTGACCGCATACTCAAGCAAACTTCCACCCGCCGGCAAGCCAGCATGGGCGAGCTAAATGCTGTAAACAAGAAACTTGAAACACAAACGGCTTATATTTCTACTATCAATAGGGAGGTGAACCTTCTTAATAGGGAAATTCGCGAAACTGAACAAAAAATCAAGTCTCTTCACAATGACCTCAAAAATCTGAAGGAGGAATATGCCTCTATGGTTTACACTTCCTCAAAGTTAAATAGTGGCGTAACTGTGTTGACATTTGTTTTCAGTTCTTCGACGTTTAAGCAATTCTACATGCGCTTGCGATATCTCAAGCAGTATAGCGATGCAAGAAAAAAACAGGTTGCCCAAATTGAAAAGGTAAACCAACAGCTTCTTGCACAGCAAGATCAGCTTGAAAGCAAGAAAGACGAAAAGCAAGCCGTGCTGCGGAAAGAACAGGAGCAGAAACGAGCCCTTGACCTGCTTAAAAAAGAGCAACAATCTATTGTCAACTCCCTTGCTCAGAAAGAGGAGCAAATTAAAAAGGACATTGCAGCTCACAAAAAGCAGCAGGAAGAACTCAATCGTCTAATCACCCGTGTAATTGAAGAGGAAATCCGCCTTGCTGAAGCCGAAGCCAAGAAAAAAGACAGCAAAGCTAGCAAATCAACCGGTTCGAGTCTACCCATGACTCCAGAGGCGGCAGCTTTGTCCAGCAACTTTGCCGGCAACAAAGGCAACATCCCTTGGCCTGTTGAAAAAGGTTTCATTTCCAAAAAATACGGTACTTTCCCCCATCCCACCCTCAAGGGAATCATGGAGACCAATGATGGGGTTGATATACAGACCAACAATGACGAACCCGTAAGAGCTGTATTTGACGGGGTGGTCACCAAAATCACCACCGTGCCAGGAATGGGTGGCACCGTAATCATCAAACACGGGGAGTACTATACCATGTATAGCCGCTTAAAGACCATTAGTGTAAAGTCTGGCGAAACCATCAAAGCCCGCTCCCCTATAGGAACCGTGCATACCAATTCTTCCAATGGTGTCTCGGAAGTCCATTTCCAAACGTGGAAAGGCCTTCAGGTAATGGACCCCACTATTTGGCTTTCTAAAAAATAATGCTCAGAATTTCGTATATTTAAAAAAAAGATAGAGAACTGTAAACATTTCCTTTGTGTTGAAATACCACAGTGATATCTTTGCAATCAATTATAAACCATAAATTTACTTATCATGATGATGACATTGGGTTTCTTACCAAATATCGGAGGCGGTTCACTAATCTTGATTTTCTTAGTGATTGTGCTTCTGTTCGGAGCAAAAAGAATCCCTGAATTGGCGCGCGGCTTGGGTAGAGGTATTAGAGAGTTTAAGGATGCGACCAAGGAAATTCAGGATGATTTAGAAGACGGTCTCAAGGACAAAAGAAAAGACTAAAAGCAAAAGCAGCATACATTGGAAAAATTTCTTTCATTTGACGAAATAAAGAAATCGTTGGAAAATCGGGAAACTGATTGCAAAACGATTGTCAATCATTACCTCAACAACATCAAGACGAAGGCGCATCTCAACGCCTTCGTCGAAGTTTATGAGCAATCCGCTCTGCAACAAGCAGAGGAGATTGACCAAAAGCTTGCTATGGGAAAAGCCGGAAAACTGGCGGGAATGGTTTTGGGTATCAAGGATGTGCTTTGCCTGACCAGCCACACCGTAAATGCCTCCAGCAAAATCCTTGAGGGCTTTGAATCCCAATTTACCTCCACTGCAGTCCAACGTCTCATTAATGAGGATGCCATCATCATCGGCCGCCTCAATTGCGATGAGTTTGGAATGGGCTCCTCAAATGAAAACAGTGTTCACGGAAAAGTTCTAAATGACCTGGACAACTCTAGAGTACCAGGCGGTTCTTCAGGTGGCTCTGCTGTGGCTGTTCAGGCAAATCTATGCACAGTTTCCCTTGGAACAGATACCGGAGGATCGGTAAGACAGCCTGCAGCCTTCACTGGCCTTGTAGGCACCAAGCCAACTTATAGCCGTGTTTCCCGACATGGCCTTATTGCATATGCATCCTCTTTTGATACCATTGGCGTTTTTAGCCGGAATGTGAAAGATAACGCTCGTGTTATGGAAACCATGGCAGGACCGGATGATTTTGACAGCACTGCATCGAGAAAACCTGTTCCAAATTACAGCGAATTGCTTCATTTCGGTAAGCCCGTAAAAATCGCATACCTTAAAGAAACTATTGACTCCCCTGCTCTTCAGCCGGAAATCAAGGAAAACACCCTGGCGGTGCTTAATAGGTTGAAAAATGAAGGCCACCAAGTCGATGAGGTTAACTTCCCATTGCTTGATTATGTGCTTCCAACTTACTATATTTTGACTACTGCAGAAGCAAGTTCAAACCTTTCAAGATTTGATGGCGTGAAATTTGGTTATAGAACACCAAATGCCCATAACTTGGAGAGTATGTATAAGTTAACCAGATCGGAAGGGTTTGGAGAAGAAGTCAAGAGACGGATCATGTTGGGGACATTTGTATTGAGCGCTAGCTACTATGACGCATATTTTACCAAGGCGCAGAAAGTTAGGCGATTGATAAAGGATTTTACGGAAGACCTTTTAAACAAATATGACTACATCATTATGCCAACTACGCCTACAACTGCGTTTAAGTTTGGCGAGCATAGCAATGACCCTGTAGCCATGTATTTGGAGGATTTGTTTACCGTACAGGCATCTGTTTCAGGAGTGCCAGCCATATCCATTCCAAATGGCAAGGATGAAAAAGGCCTGCCAATTGGACTTCAGATCATGGCCAACTCCTTCAAAGAAGCGGATTTGTATGCATTTGCAGAGTATTTGTCAGCTTCCAATTAATTTAACACAATACTGATTATGAAAAATTTGTTTAAAATCTTCGTTTTAGGCTTATTCTTAAACGCCATTTATTTTTCTAAGGCGCATAGTCAGGAATTACTGGAAATACTTAACCAAACAGACCCTGAGGAAGAAGAAGAAATGATATATCCGGTATATGACTATGAGCATATACCGGATTTCACCTATGATCAGGTAAAGAAGAAAGTCCGTCAAATGGATACGGACATGCCTTTCGAGTTAAACGAAAGGATTTTCAGCTTCATCGATTATTTTACAGTAAGAAACCGGACCTATACCAAAATGGTATTGGAAAGAAAAGACACTTACTTTCCACTTTTCGAAGAAGCACTTGCCCGTCACAACATGCCCGATGACATCAAGTTTTTGGCTATCATCGAGTCTGGATTAAATCCAAAAGCTCGCTCACGGGTAGGCGCAATGGGCCTTTGGCAATTTATGCCTGCAACTGGCCGTATGTTCCACATGCACGCTACGCAAGATATTGACGAGCGTATGGATCCTGAGCTTTCCACCGAAGCTGCAGCCAAATACTTAAAATCTCTTCACAAAATGTTTGGCAATTGGGAGCTAGCCCTTGCCGCATATAACTGTGGTCCAGGAAATGTTAGAAAAGCTATCCGGAAATCCGGTGGAAAAACTACTTTCTGGGGCGTATATGACTTCCTTCCCAAAGAGACTCGTAGCTATGTGCCACAATTTCAAGCCATGATGTATGTTTTACGTCATGCAGATGATCATAATTTGATTTTGGAAGATGCCGCCTTCCCCATTGCTTTTGAAAGAATCAAATTCGAGAAATCTATGGACTTGGAGCAGTTTGCTGACATAACTGGCATCTGTATAGAAGATTTAGACCACCTTAATCCTTCAATTCTAGACCGAAGAATCCCAGAAAGCCACAAACATTTCGCGCTTAAAGTCCCAAAAGCTAAAGCACAATTCATCGCCCAAAACCAAGATTGGATCAGCGATAGTCTGAACATTCCTACTGCTCGACTTGTGGCTATCAAAGAAGCTGATTACACACCTCAGTCCTCTCTTACTAATGACAGGGTTGCCTATAGGGTAAAATCCGGTGATGCCTTGGGAAAAATCGCCCAAAACCATGGGGTAACCATAACAAACTTAAAAAACTGGAACAACTTATCTAACAATACCATCCGTATAGGCCAAGTTCTATACATATATCCAAAAGGAAATACTTCTTTTAACCGTAACCTTGCCAGCAGCGAATCCCCAAAAAGCAGTTCGGCTAGCAATTCGTTTGATGCCGCTTCAAAAACCTACACCGTGCAACCAGGCGATTCCTTGTGGTTGATTTCCCGCAAACTTGACGGGGTCACCATTGACCAAATCAAAAAGCTCAATAACTTAAACAATAACTCTATCAAACCGGGCCAAAAGCTAATCATCGGTTAATTAAGATTATTTAACTAAGTTATTAAGTTGTTTATTTTCCCTTGATTTAAAATTTTCTTAAATTGTAGGGTTAACCATCCATTAATTAAAATAATGACATTTAAGAGAATAATCCTGAGCCTTTCGCTCATTGCTTCTGCCTTGTTTGTGTTTTCATGTGAGGGAGATGGCGATGGGTCCGGCAATGGCTCATCCAATAAGCCCAAGTCACGTGGGGCAATAGGTGAAATTTTGGTAGTGATAGATTCCACCAAGTGGCAAGGCCCAGCCGGTGAAGCAGTGAGAGAAGTTTTCCAAGAAGACATAAAAGGCATCATGAGATCCGAGAGACTGTTTTCGGTCCGACGAGTGGATCCCCGCTCCATCACAAGGATGCTAAAGCTTGCCAATAATATCGTATATGTCACCTCATTTGACGACAGAAGCGGAGGAAGCCAAAAAATCAACAGTCAATTCAATGAGGAGTCCAGACAAAAGGTAGCTGAAGATCCTAGCATGTTTATGCTGAGAAGCAAGGATGAGTTTGCTGTAGGCCAAGAGGTTCTTTATCTTTTCGGTACCACAGAAGCAGATTTGATCCGAAACCTTCGGGAAAACAAATCCAAGTTGCAAAACCTCTTTCAGGTTAGAGAAAGGGAACGCCTTGGTAGAACCATCCTAAAAAGGAAAAGCGGAGAAATCGGCAGATTGGGTCAAGATAAATTTGCCATAGATCTCAACATTCCGGCCTCCTATCAACTGGTCAAAGATGAAAACAATTTTATCTGGGCCCGACAGCCTACCCCTACGGCAGACCGACCGGATATCAGCCTCTTTTTCTACGAGACAGACTACAAGTCAGAAGACCAATTATTCCCAGAAAATCTGGTAGAATTTAGGAATAGCATTACTAGAAACCATATCTTTGGGGACCCAAATAATAGGGAATCCTATTTGGTAACCGAGCGTCGTGAGGAACCACCCCTTTTCAATAATTTCAACATCCAGGGTAATTATGCCGTGGAAATGAGGGGTTCCTGGAGAACCAATACCTACAGCATGGGTGGCTCATTTTTGAGCTACATCGTGGTAGACGAGGAAAAAGGAAAGCTCTATTATATGGAGGGTTTTGTCTACTATCCTAATGAGGCCCACAGGGAAGCATTGAGAGAGATTGAAACCATATTGTTGGCCACAGAATTCCCCAGGGAAGAGGCCGATTAAGCAGCAAAAACCAACAAACCTTTTATGGCTATTAAAATCAGAAAAGAAGACGCCCTCAATTACCACACCCAAGGTAAACCGGGCAAAATTGAAGTAATCCCCACCAAACCCTTATCCAGCCAGTTAGACTTGGCCCTAGCTTATTCACCCGGAGTCGCTGAACCTTGCAACGAGATTGCTGAGGACAAGGAAAATGTCTATAAATATACAGCCAAAGGCAATCTAGTTGCTGTAATTTCCAACGGTACCGCAGTTTTGGGGCTCGGAGACATCGGTCCCGAGGCCTCCAAGCCTGTGATGGAAGGTAAAGGCGTACTGTTCAAGAAATTTGCAGGAATCGACGTGTTCGATATTGAAATAGATGAAAAGGATCCGCAAAAGCTTATCCAAATTATCAAATCCCTTGAGCCGACATTTGGCGGGGTCAATCTAGAGGATATTAAAGCTCCGGAGTGTTTTGTAATCGAGCAGACACTCAAAGAGCAAATGAAAATCCCTGTAATGCACGATGATCAGCATGGAACGGCCATCATTTCAGGTGCAGCACTCTTAAATGCCCTCGAAATTGTAGATAAAAAAATTGAAGAGATCAAACTTGTGGTAAACGGTGCCGGAGCATCTGCCGTATCCTGTACACGTTTTTACATGTCCCTTGGAGTAAAAAGGGAAAATGTAGTAATGTGCGACAAAGAAGGAGTTATCCGCAACGACCGTCCAGAGTTGGATGATATCAAAAAAGAATTCAGTACCGATAGAGATATCCGTACATTGACTGATGCCTTAACAGGTGCAGATGTATTCCTCGGGCTTTCTGCAGGGAACATTGTATCTCAAGATCAGATCCGTCAGATGGGTCCAAATCCGATAGTTTTTGCATTGGCAAATCCAAACCCTGAGATCCCTTATGAATTAGCCATTGAAGCGCGTGAGGATATTATCATGGCCACTGGAAGATCTGACCATCCTAACCAGGTGAACAATGTTTTGGGTTTCCCATACATTTTCCGGGGAGCTTTGGATGTGAGAGCTACCGCCATCAATGAAGAAATGAAATTGGCTGCAGCAAAAGCTATCGCCAAATTGGCAAAAGAGCCTGTTCCGGATATTGTTAATAAGGCATACGGAGATAGCAAAATCAGCTTTGGTACCATGTACCTTATCCCTAAGCCTCTTGATCCAAGGTTGATCACCACCATCGCTCCTGCTGTTGCAAAAGCAGCTATGGATTCGGGAGTGGCCAAAAACCCAATTACCGATTGGACCGCATACGAGCTTGAGCTTCAGGAAAGAATCGGTATTGATCAGCGATTGATGTCTAGGGTTATTTCCAGAGCACGTAAAAATCCAAAACGTATTGTATTTGCGGAGGCAGATAATATTAAGATCCTTAAATCGGCACAAATCATTAAGGATGAAAACATTGCCATTCCGATACTTCTCGGAAACAGTCAAGTCATCAAGCAACTGATTCAAGAGCACTCTTTGGATCTGCAAGATGCTTTGATCATCGATCCATTTACGGATGATGCTAAAATTGAGCATTATAGCAGGATACTTTACGAAAAACGTAAGCGTAAAGGTATCACTCCTCAAGAGGCTAAAAAGATGATGAGGGAAAGGAATTACTTTGGTTCAATGATGGTGGAATTAGGCGAGGCTGATGCCTTGATTTCCGGCCTTACCAAAGACTACCCAAAAACCATCTTACCTGCACTGCATGTCATTGGCGTGAAAGAAGGCGTAGACAGAGTCGCCGGCATGTATATCATGAATACTAACAAAGGGCCCTACTTCTTTGCAGATACCACAGTAAATGTAAATCCTACTGCTCAGGAACTGGTAGAAATCATCGGGCTTACTGCTAATGCAGTTCGATTCTTTGACATTGAGCCAAGAGTAGCTGTGCTTTCATATTCCAACTTCGGATCGGCTAAAGGGATCATACCAAGCAAAACTGCTTTGGCCACAAAGTTAGCCAAAGAGCAGTTCCCTGATTTGATAATCGAAGGAGAAATGCAGGCCAACGTTGCCATTAATGAGGAAATCCAGCAGGAAAATTATCCTTTCAGCGCCATGGTACAGAAGAAAGCCAATACGTTGGTATTCCCTGACCTTAGTTCGGGTAACATTGCCTATAAGCTGCTTTCAGAACTTGGCAATTCTGAGGCTATTGGCCCTATCCTTTTGGGTATGAACAAGCCCGTGCACATCTTGCAGTTAGGAAGTTCAATCCGTGATATTGTAAATATGGTAGCCATTGCTGTAGTGGATGCACAAACCCAAAACCAATAATGATAGCATATCTGAAAGGTAAGCTTGCATATAAAGATCCTACATTTGTCATCATAGATGTCAATGGGGTCGGTTACGAGGTCAAGATCAGCTTGAATACCTATTCGAAAATAAAAGATGAGGAGCAAATTTTGCTCCTCACTTATTTGCATGTCAAAGAGGACGCTCAAGTCCTATATGGATTTAAGGAAGAGTCTGAAAAGAAACTTTTTTTGTTATTAATATCTATTAGTGGCGTGGGGCCTAATACTGGGCTCATGATTCTTTCCTCACTTCATTCCGATGAACTCGAATATGCCATCGCTCATGATGATCACCAAACCATACAGCGAGTAAAGGGAGTGGGTGCCAAAACAGCTCAAAGAATTGTATTAGAACTAAAAGATAAAATCAAAAAAGACTCCTTTGGGGATACGCCTGTTACTGGTACTGGATTCCTAAATAGTGGCAATAAAATCAAAAAAGAAGCGTTGCAAGCATTGATAACCTTAGGTTTTCCTAAGGCTACCGCAGAAAAAAATATTGATAAGATCTTAAAAAAAACCGGTCCAGATATTTCTTTGGAAGAATTAATTAAGGCATCTTTAAAGTCCACTTAATCTTGGAGAGTACGTTTGATTTTTAAAAACTCATATTATTTTTCGAGTTTAGCCCGAATCTATTTTTCAACAACAGGGTACCTCTTGTTGTTGCTCGTATTTATTTTACCCATACATTCCGGATACGGCATTCAGGACACAGTCGTAATACCAAAAGATACTATACCTACGGATACCTTACCTTCAAGGTTGGATAGCCTTATCCAACGACAACAACAACCTTCGTTTCTTCTTTGGAACAATTTTAATACCAATCCGCTTTTTCCACCTCAAAACCCATTGATGCGCCGCCAATCTCCTTTCCTCCTGGCTCCACCCACACAGAGGCAGGTTCAGGTGGAAATGGACACCACCATGCGATATAGAGTTTCGGACCAACTGGACTCAGCAATGGTTGACCCAGGGTACACGTATGATTTTGACGAGTACTCTAAAATGCAGGAGCTCAGAATCAGACAAGAATACTGGCGAAACCGCTCCAGAGGGCAAGATGGGGAAAGTGCCGTCAGTGGAAGAGGGCTAATCCCGCCCATGACGGTCAGCCCTACATTTGACAGGTTATTTGGTGGCAATGAAATCAACATTGTCCCCAACGGTAATGTGAACCTCGATTTCGGAGGCATATATAGAAGAATTGACAACCCTGCAATTCCTATTCGCCAGCAGCGAAACGGAGGATTCAACTTTGACCAACAAATACAAATGGCGGTCAACGGAACCCTGGGGCAGAAAATGAGAATCGGGGCCAATTTTGACTCCAACAACTCCTTTGATTTTCAAAACCAACTCAAGGTCGAGTACACCGGCTTTGAGGAGGATATTGTCAAGTCCATCGAAATAGGGAATGTCAGCATGCCTGTTCAAAACAGTTTAATACAAGGCGCTCAAAACCTTTTTGGGGTAAAATCCCAATTGCAGTTTGGTAAGCTTTTCATGACTACCGTTGCCTCTACACAAAGAGGACGAAGGGACGAAATTGTTCTTGAAGGCGGAAATCAAGGCCGTCCATTTGAACTGAGAGCCTCTGATTACGATGAAAACAGACATTTTTTCCTTGGCCACTTCTTTAGGAACAATTATGAAAGATGGTTGAGAGGTCTACCTCAAGTACTTTCAGGGGTAAATATAACCCGGGTAGAAGTATATATTATGAACAGGGCAAATAATACAGAAACCCTTCGAAACTTTATAGCCTTTACCGATCTTGGCGAAGGTCAGCGCATACATCGACCAGAAAATCCTAATATCGGTGCTGGTGACAGCTCGTCCCCTAACTCCAATGACGCTAACAGTCTATTCAGTAACCTTACCCGGAATGGTGCCTACCGGTCATTTGACAACGCTGGCCAGGCTATTGAAAGCGGGTTAGGATTATCAAGAGGCACCGACTTTGTCCAAATCAATGGAGCCAGAAAACTTGCAGAAACTGAATTTACATTCCATAGAGAACTTGGTTACCTTTCCCTTTTCAGAAAACTTCAAAACGATGAAGTAGTAGCCGTTTCATACGAATACACCTACAATGGACGCTCCTATAAAGTGGGGGAATTAAGTGAGGACTACCAAAACAGACCGGAAAGCGAAGTACTTTTCCTCAAAATGCTTCGTCCTGCAAGCATCAACACCCGATTGCCGACGTGGGATCTGATGATGAAAAACATCTATAACCTGAACGCTAACCAAATTCAAAGAGAAGGTTTTCAGCTCCAAGTTATTTACCGAGATGACCGAACAGGCTTGGACAACCCCAGTTTATTGGAAGGGCAAAATGTACGGGACAGACCTCTAATACGACTGACAGGGCTGGATAACCTCAACCCTCAAAATGACCCTCAACCGGATGGCAATTTTGATTTTGTTCCTGGACTGACCATAATGCCCGAGCGAGGACTTATGGCTTTCCCTGTGTTGGAGCCCTTTGGCCAAACGTTAGCAAACTTTTTTGAACCAGGTGAGGCGAATTTAGTAGATAAATTTGTTTTTGACACCCTTTACCGTACCACTCAGGCAGACGCAGAACTTGTAACGCGCTTGAATAAATACTTCATCGTCGGTAGCTTAAATGCCGGGTCAGCTTCTGAGATCATGCTGCCCGGATTGAATATTTCTGAAGGATCGGTTTTAGTCCAAGCGGGCAATATCCCCCTTACTGAAGGGGTGGATTATACGGTCGATTACAACATTGGTCGAGTAATGATAATCAACGAGGGCATTTTGGCCTCTGGAAAAAGGATAACCATCAGTTTTGAAAAAGCCGATTTAGTGAGTTTCCAGACTCGTAGCTTGCTAGGAACCCGATTTGATTATATTTTCAACGATAACCTTACTTTGGGGGGTACTTTTTTATACCTCAATGAACGTCCTAACATCACCAGAATTGCCACTGGTAATGAGACAATCCGTAATAGTATGTGGGGGCTGGACTTAAATTATAGCGATGAATCAAGGTTCCTCACTAAATTGACAGATGCATTGCCATTTACCAATACCAAGGAAAAATCTCTGTTCCAGTTTAGCGGTGAATTTGCGCAGTTATTACCCGGCACCTCCAATCAAGTAAATGGGGAAGGCACCTCCTATATCGATGATTTTGAAAATGCAGTTACTCCTTTTAGCTTGGGCGCCAATCCTCAGAGCTGGAATTTGGCAGCTACCCCAGCGACAGACGATAACCGATTTGACCTAAGTTTCCAAACTGAAGACAGGCTGGGGAATGCCTATAGAAGAGCTAGATTAGCTTGGTATTCAATTGACAATGTCTTTTATAGGGAATCGGGTCCAGGCGTCCCTTCCAATATCAGTAGGCAAGACAGACAAAACCATTACGTACGAAGGGTTATTCCTCAGGAAATATTCCGGGAAAGGTTTAGGGATGTTATTATCACTCCAGAACCATTATTTGAAATGGCTTACTTTCCTCACGAGCGTGGGATGTATAACTACAACACCAGCCTGACACCTGATGGCCTTTTGCCTAATCCCCGTCAAAACTATGGCGGTATCACCCGGGCTATCACTTCTGAGGTAGATTTTGACCGTACTAATATTGAATACATTGAATTCTGGCTAATGGATCCTTTCATAGGTGGAGAAAACGGTCGTGTACTGGATGGAATTTTCAATGATAACAACACCACGGGTGGTCGGCTAGTTTTCAACCTTGGTGAAGTCTCTGAGGATATTATTAGGGATGGTCGCCATGCCTTTGAAAACGGTCTTCCAGAAGATGGTGATCAGTCTCAGACTGTTGTCAACGAATGGGGCCGCATTACCAGGCAGCAATTCCTCACACCTGCTTTCGACAATTCACCGGAAGCAAGAGAAAATCAAGATGTAGGATTGGACGGGCTTAGCAGTGAGGAAGAGGCTGCTTTTTTTGCAGATCGCTTTATCAACCGGATCAATGTAGCAGGTGAAGCTCTTCAACAGATCATTGAAGACCCTTCTGCAGATGATTTTCAATATTATTTAAGTGAGAATTTTGACCAAAATAATGTCAAGATTCTTGAACGTTACAAGAAATTCAACGGGATGGAGGGAAACACACCGATCACTTCTAATGTGAATCTACCCTACACTCCTTCTGGTAGCAACGTACCGGACAATGAGGATCTAAACAATGATAATACTATTAATGAGGTGGAAAGCTATTATGAATATAGTTTAGACTTACGTCCCTCCGAGATGCGCCCAGGCCGGAATTACATAGTGGATGAAGTTACCCATATCGAAAATGGAGAATCTGTCAACTGGTACCTATTCCGTATTCCAGTTCGTCAGCCCCACCGTACCCAAGGTGATATTTCAGGTTTTAAATCCATAAGGTTCATGAGAACCTACTTGACAGATTTTGAGCAACCTGTGGTATTGAGAATGACCAAATTCCAGCTGGTGGGTAGCCAGTGGAGAACCTTTGAGGAATCCCTTTTCCAACGGGGCTTTGCCGAAATCCCTGAGCCAGACTTGTCCAATTTCAGAGTTGGGGTGGTCAATATTGAGGAAAACGGACAGGGAAGCGAAAACATGAGCCCTTATGTGCTCCCTCCAGGTTTTACCCGTGACAGAGACAACACCTCCACAGTGGAGAGACAACTGAACGAGCAGTCCCTACAGCTTTGCGTAGACAACCTTGCTGCTAGGGATGCCAGAGCTGTTTTCAAAAACGTGAATGAAGATTTGGTTCAGTATGGTAGGTTGAAAATGTTTCTGCATGCGGATAGTGATGATGCTGAGAATGGTGAAATCACTGCATTCTTAAGGTTGGGTACCGATTATACAGACAACTATTACGAAATTGAAGTTCCCTTGATGCTTACGCCAAGAGGTACCAGAGACCCTAGACAAATTTGGCCATTGGAAAATGAGATTGACATTGCTATTAATGAAATTGTAGGAGTAAAAGCCGAACGTGATCAACAACGTATACCCCAAAACCTACCCTATACCTCACAGGTACGTCAATACAAAGTTACCGTAATTGGCCGACCTGAACTGAGTTTTGTCCAAGGTATGATGATAGGTATCAAAAACCCCGGCTCGACAGGTGGGGCCAGTCGATCCATTTGTATTTGGGCAAATGAATTAAGGGTGACGGACTTTAATAGAAGTTCAGGCTGGGCGGCAAATGCCCGGATGAACGCTCAACTAGCCGACGTGGCCGTTATCAGTTCTTCCATACGTCACAACACTTTCGGCTTTGGAGGATTGGAAACCAGGCTTTCCCAAAGGGCAAGGGAATCTACCACCCAATATGACATATCTGCAAATATAAATGTGGACAAAATCCTCCCCGAAGGTCTCGGCATAAGCGTACCTATGTATGTGAGTATGGAAAATACCACCACTACCCCGGAATTTGACCCGCTAAATGCAGATGTTCCCTTTGAGCTTGCTTTATCCAAATTCCAAACGGAAGAAGAAAGGGAGGCTTATCGACAATTGGTGCTGGATCAAGTCAAACGAAGAAATATCTCCTTCAACAATGTGCGTAAACTTAAACGGAACGAGGATTCCAAAAGTCGTTTTTACGATTTGGAAAACCTGGCTTTTTCCTATTCAATTGGTACTGTAAGGCAGACTAACATTCGGACGGAAAGTTACGATTGGGAAACCTATCGAGGCAACATTTTATATAACTTCCAGCCAACCCCAATGGTGATTGAGCCATTTAAAAACATGGGGTTCCTGAGCAGCAAGTATCTACAGCTCATCCGGGATTTCAACCTTAACCTCACACCTTCCATGTTGACCGCAAGGCTGGACGTAGACCGGAGCTTCATGAGGACACAATATCGAAATGACCGCTTATCTACAGAGGGTGTGGATCCCCTATTCCAAAAAAGCTTTTTCATCAACCGCTTCTATGGACTCAATTGGGACCTGACGAACAACCTTCGCTTTGATTTCAACAGTAGAATCAACGCTGTAGTGGATGAACCTGAAGGTGACCTCAACACCGAAGCGAAAATGGATTCTGTACGCATGAATGCTTTCCGTCTTGGAAGAACTACCAACTATCACCACCAGGCAACGCTGAATTATGCTGTTCCCTTGGACAAATTACCGGCAACTGACTGGATCAAAGCTGACCTTCGATATGATGCCACTTATGCTTGGTTTACTGGTGCCATTGGACAAAGAGATACATTGGGAAATGTGATCCAAAACACCCGAGACCGAAGCGTCAATGGTAAATTGGATTTTGCGAAGCTATATAGCAAAAACAAGCGACTCAGGGAAGTTACCGCACCAAGGCGGCCTACCATACCCGGCAGGCAAAGACAGGAGGAAGAGGCATCGTCACAAGACTCTCCGGTAAACAGCCTTTTAAAGTTTGCCATGATGATAAAAGAAGTCAATTTCCGATACGGTATTGTCGAAGGAACATTCTTGCCTGGATACATGGAGAACACCGGGCTTTTTGGTATGGATAGAAGTTTTCTTAACCCAGGCCTAGGCTTTGTAATGGGCTCCCAAAACCCAATGGTCAGGTATGACTTGGCCAACCAAGGGCTCCTAGCGCCGAGCACCGAACTTACCCAGACATTCAGGCAAAGCCAAACCATAAACTTACAGATAAATGCCCTAGTAGAACCCATCCGGGACTTCCGAATCAACTTGGATGCGAGAAAACGGGAAATGGGTGAATACAACGAGATCTTCCGGAGGGATGAGTTTTTCGACAATGAATATCTTTCCATTAATCCCAACCGGATAGGCGCCTATAGTATAAGTTATAGCTTGATTAGAACAGCATTTGCCAGTGATGATAGGCAAAATAATAGCCCACTATTCCGCAGATTTGAAGAGTACCGCACGGTGATACAGGAAAGGTTATTTTCCGGCAATCCAACCGGGGAATATCAGCTTAACGGTCAAGACGTTTTAATTCCATCATTCTTGGCGGCATATTCAGGTCAGGATGTCAATGATATCAGCCTCTCCCCTTTCCCGAAAATCCCAATTCCAAACTGGCGAGTTGAATATCGGGGGCTAGGAAGGATCCCGGCATTGCAGGAGTATTTTTCCAGCATCAACTTGACACATAATTACACCTCGAGCTATGATGTAAGTAATTTCTCAAACAGTCTGCTTTACCAAAACGGTCTGGAACTTTACAATACGGTCCACCAATTCCCAGCTGCTTCCTTGACTAATGAGTTTGGTGAGTTCATTCCTGTATTTATCATGAATCAAATTGTGGTATCCGAAAGGTTTGCCCCTTTAATTGGGGTCAATCTTTTGACTAAAGACAGGATGAACATTGGTTTTGAATACAACACGGAAAGAAATATAGGATTGAACTTTTCAAATGCACAGGTAACCGAGCAAAGCAGCAAGGATTTCAGGTTTGATTTAGGATATACCAAGGCTGGGGTCCGCATTCCGTTTAAGATCCGCGGGCAACAAGAGGTATTGGACAATGATTTGGAAATCCGTCTTTCTACTCGAATCGTGGATACTCAAACCATACAGCGAAAAATCGAAGAAGCAAGCACTTTGACCAATGGAAACCTCAATTTTCAAATACGGCCGACGGTGGGTTATTTAATTAATCAGAATTTGCGAGTGACCCTATATTTCGACAAAACTATCAATGATCCAAAGGTTTCCACTGCATTTCGTCGAAGTTCGACCGCCTTTGGTGGACAATTACGATTTAATTTATCCCAATAGGTTTTTTCATTAAATGAAAGCTTGTATTTTTGGACAGGTATAAACAAAATTTTATGAACTTCCCAAAAGAACTAAAGTACACAAAAGATCACGAGTGGGTAAAAATTGATGGTGGCACAGTTACTATCGGTATCACCGAATTTGCACAAAGAGAACTGGGCGACATCGTATATGTAGAAGTTGAAACTGTCGGTGAAACTATTGAGCACGGTGAGGTGTTTGGTACTGTAGAAGCAGTAAAGACTGTTTCCGATTTATTTATGCCCCTTTCTGGTGAAATCCTAGAATTTAACGAAGAACTTGAAAACAGCCCTGAATTGGTCAATGAAGACCCTTATGGAGAAGGTTGGATGATCAAGGTAAAAGTGGATGGCGAATTACCATCAGACTTACTCACTTCTGAAGAATACGGAGAACTATTGGGACAATAAGTGAATAATAGACTCATACTGGCACTGGCCTGGACAATCCTCTTACTGATTGGATTACTAACACCCGGCTCATCTATCCCTGATGTACCCAAGCCACCCGGTATTGATAAACTTGTCCATCTTGGGTTATTCATGGTCTTGGCCTTTCTCTGGTCGAGGGTTTTCAATGACCGGACAGATAAAAAAATAAAAAAAAGCAAATACATTCCGAACTTCTTAGTTGTTATTGTTGTTTTTGCTATATTAGTGGAGTATATTCAACGGTTGGTACCGGGCCGATCATTTGATTACTGGGATATCCTGTTCAATATACTCGGAGTGACCATTGGCGCCGTTCTATTCTATTATTTGCACAAGCATAAAAGTAAGCTTGTATAAATGGAATAAAATAGTTACAATTGTTATCTCTTTAACATAAAGTAAACTTATTTAAACCTTTATAAGGAAATTAACATGGAAGCTAAAAAGACAGAAAAAGCTGATCTTACCAGAAAAACAGGAATGTTCCTGAATCTGGGTCTGATGATCAGTGTTGGTCTTGTCCTGTTAGCCTTTGAGTGGAAGTCTTATGACGATCTAGCATTGAAGGATCTGGGCACGATTGACGACGATTTTGAGGAGTTACTAGATATTCCGATTACGGAACAACCACCGCCACCGCCACCACCGGTAGAGCAGCCTATCATTGAGGAGATTCCTGATGAGGTGGAGATTGAGGAAAAGATCGAAGTAAACTTCGATGTGGATGTTAAAGAGGAAACCGTAATTAAGGAAGTTGAAATCTCTGACGCACCAGTTGAAGAGAAAGCAGACGAAATCTTTGACGTAGTAGAGAACCCACCACAGCCACAGGGCGGTATGGAAGGTTGGAACAAGTATCTTTCCAGCAATCTTAAATACCCAACCCAAGCAAGAAGAATGGGTATCGAAGGTACAGTTTACGTTGTGTTCGTAGTGAACACAGATGGATCTATCCAAGACGTTGACGTACTTAGAGGCATTGGCGGGGGTTGTGATGAGGAAGCTATTCGTGTAGTAAGAAATGCCCCTAAATGGACTCCTGGTAAGCAGAGAGGTAGACCAGTAAGGGTAAAAATGAGACTGCCAATCCGATTCAAATTGAGCTAATCAAACCAAATAAAAAAAGGGACTTTCAAAGTCCCTTTTTTATTTTCCCCAATCTTAAACTTTTAAACCTTTTAAACTATTAAACTTTTTTAAAGGATATTCAGCGCCTGCTCCTTGATCTTCTCCAATTCATCCTTCATAATGATCACATGCCGCTGGATGGACGCGTCATTAGCCTTTGAACCTATCGTATTGATTTCCCTTCCAATCTCCTGACTGATAAATCCTAGCTTTTTGCCCTGACTCTTATCACTGGAAAGTATTTTGTCAAAGTAATCCAAGTGTGTTCCCAGTCTAACAATCTCTTCGGTGATGTCGATTTTCTCAAAATAGTAAATCAACTCCTGCTCAAACCTATTTTCATCAAAGGAATTTTCGTCCAGCCAATCTTTAAAATTATTTTTTATTCGCTCTTTTACTCTTTGTTTCCTAATAGGATCCTCAACTTCTACTTTGCCCAATCCATCACGAATGATAGTGATGTTTTCCTGCATCTTTCTGGCCAACACAGCCCCCTCATCCAACCTATATTCATCACAATGCTCTAATGCAGCGATCATGACCTTTTTCACTTCTTCCCAATCCTCTGCTCCACTTGCCGAATCTGACAATACGGTAGTGACATTTGGAGATTGTAAGGCCAGCTTAAATATATCAGGACTGTCTACCCCAACATTTCCAGCCATCGCTGAAAATTTCTCATAATAAGCTTCAAAAAGCTCCTCATTAATGGCGACAGGCAACTCGTTGCTCTTTTTGGCGGTAAATTCAACAGACAGGTTTACCTTTCCTCTTTCCAAAATGCCATTCACGACATTCCTTATCTCTAGTTCTTTATCGCTAAACTGGCGCGGGCTTCTCAAGGACAAATCCAAAAACTTGGAATTTAATGTTTTGACCTCAACATTGATAATGTAGTCATCATTTTCAAGATTGGCTACACCATAGCCCGTCATGGATTTAATCATATTTTTATTTTTGAATTTGAATCGGTTTCATTAATTGGGCTAAAAATTATACCCCAACGTTACGTAAAATCTTGTCCTTTCCTCAGCATAATTCCTCACCGGTCTGGCGACATCGAATTTCACATAGTAATTAAGAAGTACGGTTCGCAAGCCTGCTCCATAACTTTGAAGCCATGGGTTATTGAAATTATTTACTGTTATATTAAAAGGAGAACCTTCTGTATCAATCACTTCAGTATTCCTATCATTGATTCTTTCCCAGGGTGCTGCTTCATTCCAAGAAGACCCGGCGTCATAGAATCCAACTAACTGGAAATTTTTCACGAAGTTGGAGGCAATATTACCCCTGGAAAGGTATGAAAATATCGGCACCCTCAATTCTGCGGAAAAGGTGATTACATTGTTACCTCTAATTTCGTCATAATCATATCCTCTCAAGTCAACAAACTCCGCAAACAGCAAATTTGTGTTTTCTCTACCCGTCGGATTTCGTACTGGACTTGCCTCAGGTCTATTGGCTGGAGGTTGGTAAAACTGGTTAAACAACCAATTATCCATCCCACCGACCATGTAGGTTTGAGGATTGTTTCCAAAAAAAGACCCCGCAAAAAGGCGTGTGGCCAATGTGATGTTTTTGGAGATTTTTTGATAGTTTCTTATATCCAAGTAGGCATTACTGAATGACCGTTCGCTTGCATTCAAACCTTGATAGTGCATGAAACCAACTTTACCTTTAAAGCCTTGCTCCATATAGAGCCCCAATTGATTGGTCCGGTCTACAACAAACTCAGCACGACCGCCAGCATAATTAATGTCAAGCCTGTTATCCATACCTTCCCCTCCTCGAATTATCGAATCAGGGTTTAGGTTGAAATATTGAGATTTGGCCACAAAGGGAGCTAGCATCACTCGAGAGTGAACTGTAAATGGATAACTTATACCAACTTCGGTCTTAGTCAATACATATCGCTGAAAAGTCTCGATCCCCTCAGCCCATAATATAGCTCTTCTGTCAAATCTTGCCCTTACATCTATTCTCTGTTTTAGATATTCATATTCAAAGAATACATCTGACCCAGACCTGAAATCCAATGTTGCCATAATCCCACCCCTAAAAGCATGATTATCCAAAAGATCCGTCATTTCAGCATTCAAACTAACCCCAAAGCCCCTCAAGGGATCCACCACAAAATTAGTATTGAGACTGCTAGCAATGAACCTTGGCACATAGGTAGCAGGGCCTGTCACGCGTTTTTGCATAGTCTGCTGCCTATAAGCATCCAATGCAGTACTCCTTCCCGCTCCGGCGAGCCTTGTAGTCCTATCCACTTCAGGAATGGTATCGAAAACATAATTATCAGTATCTACTCCTCCCCTCCCTTCAAACCTTAGTCTGTCAATATTGATTGTCCCAGTCTGGGGGGTAGTAGGTACAGTGTCTCTCGCCGCCCCCCCGATCAAAAGGTCATCCAGATTAATTTCTACAGGTGGTGTAGGTGCTATCGTGTCAATAGCAACATCCTCCGGCCGAACTTCAGGCTCCCGAGTCCTTCTTGCTAACGGGGTTTCTCGTCTATCCCTTCGGGTGGAAACACGTTCATTCAACAACTTAGCCTGGGCCAGTTGCACCCTGGGCGTACTCGGAGTAAATTGGTCAAGGTTGGGAAAGGTTTCCAGCACTAATTTACTCTGGATGCCATCTTGTACTGCATACGCCCATTGATTGGTCTCCGGAGAATAATCAAATGCTATCAAGCTCTTGTTGAAGGCAGAAACTTGGCTGGATACCGAGGAACCTAGACCATACCTGCTGACGTTCATAATTCCACTTTGATCACTCAGGTGAAGTATGAAATTTCTGTTAAGAACCTTAGGTTTAAAGTTTTTTGTATTCGTATTTGTAAGCCTTGTAGTTACGATTGAATCACCTACATCAATCCTAAACAGATTGTAATAATCTGGAAGATTTGAAATATCGAATATCCGCTCATTTAAAAGACTATCCGGTAGGTCTGTCCTATTGGATGAAAATACAATTGTACTATCATTTAAAAATACCGGGCTGATATTATCAAATACGTCATTGGTCAATCTGCGACCTTGACCTCTCATATTGAGTGTATAGACCTCAGTTTTGCCATTGGAGATCGCCGATAACACCATGTTTCGACCATTGGAATTGAAATCAATATCTAAAATTTGCGTGAGGTTTCTCAAGAAAATCTTATCCTGCCCGCTACCATCAATGGCACGAAGTCTCAAAGTAGATACGCCCCTTCTGAAAGTTGCTATGGCTAGGTTTAAAGTATCCTTCCAAGCAATCACGGGTGAGGTGAAGTTTGGCCGCTGGTCATCCACATTATAGCCACCACGGTAAACCGCTCTTTCCCGTCCTGAGTTCAGTTCTCTGACGATCACCCTATGCTTTCCATTGTTGTTCAGCACATAAGCTAGATTTTTCCCATCAGGACTAAATTTAACATCATTGATACTTCCTAATCTTCTTCCACTAGTAGTGGCGATGACCTTTTCTTCATTGACCTCCTTAAAAGTGGAAAGTACGGGTTCGTTCAAATTGACGTAATACCCTCTCCACTGTTCAGAAAAGTTTCTATAATTTGTACCTATAGTATTGGCAATACTGTTTTCCTCGTTTCTGTTGATTCGGCTAAGGTTGAGTATACTAGAAATGTATCTGCGTCCATATTTTTCTACAATAAAATTCCAAATGGACTGCCCTACTAAGCCCGCTTCCTCATCTCTCAACCGGTGCATTCTTGGACGGGGATTGTTGTGTAAATAATGCCGCACAAAATCATCCATTTCCCTACTCCAGCCTTTAGCCAGATACAATGCCGCACCATCCACAAACCACTCTGGAAAGCTGTTGATCAAATTGGACTGAAAGGCATCGGCAATAGATGAACCATAAAGCATTTCCTCAATGATGGCCTTGGAAACCCCGTAGATCAGTTCTTCTTTGAATTCAGGATATTCTCCAGTAAAAGGTACTTCAGCAAGTAACTTACTAAAATAAGTCTGACCATCTACAGTATATTCGTTTTTGTTGAGGTTAAGATTACTTTGAAGAAGGTCTTCGCGGGAATTGTATATGAAGACTTTAGGCTTGGTATAGGCCACATATCCGATCATTTGAGTGAGGCGGTCAAACTCCGACTCCAGGTAATCAATTGCCATTCGGGCTTTGGCTTGGCCACCATCATAATAGTAGACTTCAAAATTGTTGGAAGAATAAAAGGACCACTCCATGTTCTTATGTTGAACACGGTTTTTTCCGAACCTCTCCCGGTCAAATTGCGCTTTGGTTTCAGGAGTAAAACCAAAAAGTAGCACAAAACTCAATACTAACAGTAATCTCAGCTTCATGTATGTAGGGTAAACACTCTCTTAAATATACTTAAAAAAACGACTTATATTAACATCTTTATCCACTTCCTGATTCAAAAGTAACAGATTCGACATTATTTTACTCAAATATGGGACAAGCGAAACACCTTTTGCTCCAAATCCATTAAATATATAAACGCTTTCATATTCAGGATGTTTACCTAAAAATGGCTTCCTGTCTCTGGTAGCTGGCCGGATGCCAAAACGGTGAGAAATAATTTTTTTCTCTCCATTGCTAATTAACTTGTCATACTTCTCCAAAATCTCCTTTTTAGCCCTTTCAGTGATGCCAGTTTCAAGGTCATCCTTGCTGTATGTGGATCCCACCTTTAGTTTTCCATCCGGCAAAGTAATCCTAAATACGCCCCTGTTGATGATTTCCTGAGGCTGGAAACTCTCTTCCATTTCAAGCACCTCCCCCTTTACTGGAGCAAATGGTAAAAACCTGAAAAATCTGCTTTCCATCGAACCCAATCCATTACAATACACGACCTTGGAGGCCTTTATGCCTTTGTATTCAACCTGTGCACCATCTACTAATAGCTTCTCTTCTTCGAATTTTTCATGAGTCAAAAACCCCTCCTCTATTAGGTAACTTTGGTAGCTGTCCAACATCCGATTAAGATCAACATAACCCGAATTTTTTAGCATCACACCCCCAAAAGGATTCACCACCTCCTGATAAAGGGGCTTATTCTGAATACTGTCTATATAGGCTTGGAAGTTCTCGTCACCACTTCTTCCCATCCACTCGTTGAGTTCCTCAATAGATAAAAACGGCCTGTAAATTTTGGTGGGGTAGAAAAACTGGGTCTTCAGCTTATGTTCTAAAGCTTGATATAGTGGGGCAATCTCAGGGAAAAGCGTATCGGCAAGCCAAGTTTTAACCATCTTTTTCCCAGTTATGGGATTATATAGTCCCGCCGCTATTCGGGTGCTCCGATTTTCAGATGGTTCATCAATCAAATGAACCCGCTTACCGGCCTGAATGAGACGATGAGACAATACTGTACCGGCAAGTCCCTGCCCTATGAGTAAAAAATCTACTTCCATGCCCAAAATTAAAGTCTTTCTTTGTTATTTTTGGCATTCATTGAAAATGATTCCAACATGCTAGAGATAAAATCTTTTACCTTCAACCCTTTTCAGGAAAACACTTATGTCCTTTATGACGAAACCAAGGAGGCCGTCATAATTGACCCAGGCTGTTATGAAAAAGAAGAGAAAGATATGCTTCACAACTTCATTCTGTCCAAAGATCTTAAAGTAGTGATGTTACTCAACACCCATTGCCATATCGACCACGTGCTGGGTAATGCATTTGTAAAAAGAAAATATAACGTGGACCTGTATGTTCATGCCGATGATGAGGTAGTACTCAAATCTGTGGAATCCTACGCCTCCAATTACGGCTTTCAGCAATACGAGCCAACTTCCATCGACGAATATTTGAAGGAAGGTCAGGATGTAAAGTTTGGTAATACAACTTTGCAGGTGCTTTGGGTACCTGGTCATGCACCTGGCCATGTAGTTTTTTACCATAAAGAATCAGGCAACTGCATCGGGGGTGATACCCTGTTTGAAGGAAGTATCGGCCGGACCGATCTGCCAGGCGGAGATCATCACACCCTACTTCATGCCATCAAAACCCAGATGTTTGCCCTTCCTGATGAGACGGTAGTTTACCCTGGACATGGGCCCGAGACCACCATTGGCCAAGAAAAAATCCACAATCCGTTTGTAGGAGAAAGGGCCAGATTTTGATGATCAAAAAACACATTCCCAACTCCCTGACAGCATTGAACCTGATTTCAGGGATGACTGGAATTTATTTTGTCCTTGAGGGACAGATAACCTATGGAGCGTATTTTATTTTTGCGGCAGCTTTTTTCGATTTTTTCGACGGGTTTGCAGCAAGATTACTGAAAGTTTCCGGGGAGATGGGCAAGCAAATGGACTCCTTGGCTGACCTGGTCACCTTTGGAGTACTTCCAAGTTTCATCGTTTTCAAATTGCTGGAAAGCGCCTCCTCAGAACCGTATCTACCATTTATTGGATTCGCTATTGGGGTGATGTCAGCATTCAGGTTGGCCAAATTCAACATTGATACCCGACAGACGGACAGATTTATCGGGGTACCCACACCGGCAACAGCACTCTTACTTTCCACCTTGCCATTTCTGGCGGAAAAGTCGGAAACAGCGGCTGAAATAATCTATAACCCGATTTTTCTGGTTATTTTGACTCTTCTGATGTCCTACCTTTTGGTAGCTGAACTCCCATTGATAGCTTTGAAATTCAAGTCATTTGGCTTGGAAGGAAATATCTTTAGGTATTTGGTTATCCTCATTGCAGTGGCCAGTCTCTTATTCGCCGGGCTGGCAGGCATACCTTTCATAATAATTTCCTACATTGTACTGTCGATGATTGAGAGGCTTGTGCAAAGCGATGGGAAAGTTTAATCCATACCACTTTTTATTTCTGTTAATCCTATGCCTGGGCGGGCCATTATATTCATTGGCTCAAGGCAATTACTATAAATTCCCCATTACAGAGGAAGGCATTTACAAAATCACCGCACAGCAAGCCTCCCAAATGGGCAGCAGCATTTCCCGAGTAAGAATCTTTGGCCATCAAGGGAGTCTCCCATCTCTATTGGATAGTGGTTATAATTCCTTACAAGAATTGCACACCTTAGAAATTGGGGGAGAACTTTATTTTTACGCTTCCGGACCTCACTTTACGCAAACCGACCTAAGCTACCATCACCACCCTTATAGCGACACCCTTCATTATTTGATTCAAACGGGCTTGGAACCTAGCCGCAAAGTAGAAAAAGTTGAAGCTAGTTCCCCAGTAGAAAGCGAAACTATTGTGTATCAGCTTTTTACCCAAAAGGGGGAAACGCACAACCTACTCAACTCTGGCCGACAGTGGTGGGGAAACCGCAGCCTCAACGGTCAGGTCCAAAACCTGTTTTTCCCCTCATCCCAAAGTGAGCTTCCTTTCTATTATGATTTTAACGTCCTTGGGCAATCGACCGGCAGTAATAGCTACAGCTTCCGTCTCAATGATGAAGAAATCGAACAACTAACGATAGAAGCTATCCCTAATACCACTTATGGCATTAAAGGCCGAACAGCAATGGCCAAAGGATTCCACTCCTTCAACGCCTCATCAGGTGTAAAAGTCAGTCTTCAATATCAAAGTGCCAATCCAAACGGCATGGGGTATTTAGATTATCTTACTATAGGTTTTCCCGTAAAACTCAGCAGCCAATCCTCTGGAATTTTCCATATCATGGACCAAGATGATTTTTTTGCCCCTGAGGAAAAATACACTTTGGCAATTCAAGCAGATGGAAGCTCCCAACTTTTGTCACCAGGTTTGCACGGCTCAGGAGTTTCCAAGGTTGCTGTTTTTGACCAAGCTTCTTCCAAAACAGTCTCAAGCTTGACTCTAGTGGATTTGAATTTACGGTCGGAATCTGTCGGAGCAAACATGCTGATTATTACGGTTCCCTTGCTCAAAACCCAGGCCCAGCGCCTAGCTGATTTTAGAAGTAAGCGAGGAGTAAAAACATCTGTAGTGACTTTGGATGAAATTTATAACTCATGGGGTTATGGCAACCGGGATGTTTCCGCTGTCAGAAACTTCATTGCCAATGAATACCACCAAGGGGGTCAGTTGCAGCATGTCCTTTTCTTCGGCAAAGGCACCTTCGACTATAAAGGAATCGTTGGTGGAAGACCAAACCTAGTTCCTACCTTCACTTCCCCAGAAAGCCTAAATCCTCTAGCAACTTTCAGCAGCGATGATTTTTTTGCTCAACTGGGCTTTGAGGACGATAATCTCCAAATTGGTGTTGGACGCCTACCCGCCATTAACGTACAGGAGGCGGTAAACATGGTGGACAAATTGATTGCATACGATGAAGACGAAAAAAGCAAAGGCGAGTGGCAGAGAAAGGTACTCCTTTTTGCAGATGACGGAGACAACCACCTTCACCTCAATGATTCGGAACGCCACGCCAACTTCCTTCATGAGCAGCATCCTGAACTCAGGTTGAATAAACTATACTTGGATAATTTTGAAAAGGACCATAATAACAACCGTTATCCTTCTGCTGCAAAAACTCTGATTGAACAGGTCCGGGAAGGTGTCTTGTTGATAAACTTTGTGGGTCACGGTAATGAGGAAGTGCTCACTGCAGAACAGGTTTTCCATGTCTCCCAGCTTGAAGATTGGCCAACCCAAGCCAACCTGCCCATTTTGGTAACGGCCACCTGTGAATTTGGAAGACAAGATAGCCCATTTCTTCGCTCTGGTGCTGAAGAAATGCTCATACGTCCCAACAAAGGTGCCATTGCCCTGCTAACCACAGGCAGACCCGTATTCAGCTCCTCTAATTACGCCATCAACAGGGCCTTCTTGGAAGCAGCTTTCCGTAAGCCTTATGGCCAGAATCTTACTTTAGGCGAAATCTATAAAGAGACCAAAAATAACGGCACGACGGGCCAAAACAACCAAAGCTTTTCCCTCATCGGAGACCCCTCCATGCGGATAGCTTTGCCCGAACTTGCCACTTCTCTACCGGACTTTTCTATTTCAGAAGTGCAAGTCGATACGCTAAGATCATTTGAAAATACTGCCCTAAAAGCTCATATCACCGACCCTCTTACAGGCAGCCACTTGACCAATTTCAATGGCAGTTTTACACTTTCATTCTACGACCATCCCCAGCGTAAAGAAACGCTGGGAAATACAGAAGCCTCAACTAATTATCTGGACGAAAACCAAACCCTCTTCAGAGGTACGGGGGAAATTGAAAACGGCGTGTTGCAAACGGAATTCATACTTCCAGAGCCTGTCCAAGATTTCGGGAGAGGCCAACTAAAAATATTTGCACACGACGAGTCTGGCCAGACTGCCTTTAGTGCTTCGGAGGTATTCATTCAGAATCAACCTCCCCCAGCTAGTGACTTTGAGGGACCCCAAATACGATTAAGTCTATTTGACCCAGAGGATCACCGAAGCATCATTTCCTCCACCCAATCGCCTTTATTTATCTTTCTGAAGGATGAAAGCGGGATTTTCATTTCGGAGCAAAACCCTGATTGGCAGCCCATGATATCTCTTAATGGTGGAGCCCCAAAAATCTTGGCAGCCGAATATAGAGCCTTGGGCAATGGCTATAAAAATGGCGCCATCGCTACTATTTTGGAAGGTTTTGAGGAGGGACTCAACACCTTGGAATTCACCGCACATGATCTCTATGGAAATATCTCAATTGCTACCCTTGAGTTTCGGGTAGAAGGAAGTAGGCAGCTTCAGATACTCAGCAAAGCGGTGTACCCCAACCCAGCCAGCAGCAGCACAAGGTTTAGGCTACAACACAACCGGCCAGGACAGGATATCTCGGTTGATGTGAAAGTCTACAATTTATGGGGAGGTGAAATTTTCACCTATTCCAAGCGTTATCCTCATGCAGATGCGGAGCTTGACGACCTGGAATGGATTTTTTTGCATACCAAAACAAAATATCCGGCAAAAGGGACTTATATTTACAAACTAGAGCTCCGGTCAGAAACCGACGGAACTTCTGATTCTAAGAGCGGGAAACTAATTATTCAATGAAAATAAATTCAATCTCTTTAAAAGGATTTACTTTTTTATCCTTGCTTCTTCTTACGGCTTCCGCCCTGCACGCGCAAAACTCTGCTTTGCTTTCCGGACAGGACAGAAACCGTAGACCAATCACCACAGCCGTACCATTTTTGAATTTTGCTCCGGATAGCCGCCACTCCGCCATGGGTGACGTGGGTGTGGCCACCACACCCGATGCAAATTCCGCACATTGGAATGCCGCCAAACTAGCTTTCATTGATGATCAAATGGGCTTTTCTCTTTCTTACAGCCCCTGGCTAGGAAGGTTAGTACCTGATATGTCATTGAATTACCTAACTGGATATAAAAGAATTGATGATGTTTCCGCATTTGGGATAGACCTGCGCTATTTCAATATGGGTGACATTCAACTTACCGACGGCAGAGGAAATGAACTTGGTGAATTTACCCCAAGAGACATTGCCATAGGTGGTACATATGCAAGGAAATTATCAGATGTATTGTCATTGGGTATTTCAGCCCGTTTTATTCACTCCAACCTAAGCGGAAACGTGGGTGCGGGAGGCGGGAATGAAGGTCGTCCAGGTGTCAGTGTAGGAACAGACATCGGTGTTTATTATCGCGATGAGGTGGCGATAGCTGGTCAGGAAGCCTTCTGGTCTTGGGGTGTAAATATCTCCAATATCGGCCCGAAACTGACTTACAATAGCATCGAAGATCTCGATTACATTCCTACCAACTTCAGAATAGGTACCGCCTTGGACCTTCCGTTGGATGAAATGAACCGCCTGACTTTGGCCTTCGACCTCAATAAATTAATGGTACCAACTCCTCCCATTTACGCCAGAGATGAACAAGGCAATTTGGTGACTGACAATCAAGGTAATTTGGTAATAGAAAGCGGACGTGACCCAAATAGGCCGCTGATAAGTGGGATGTTTGGTTCTTTCTTTGACGCACCAGGAGGATTCAGGGAGGAGATGCAGGAATTCATGATTTCTTTTGGCGCTGAATATGCCTATGACCAGAAATTTATGGTCAGAACAGGCTATTTCCATGAAAACATCAACAAGGGTGGCAGAAAATATTTCACCATGGGAGTGGGATTTAATTACCAGCGCTTCGGATTTGATTTTTCCTATTTAGTGCCACAGGTTCAAAACCATCCTTTAGCTGAGACGTTAAGATTCTCACTAGCCTATAACATTCCAAGATAATGACATTAGACCGGAGCAAAGCACCCGACTTTAAGATACCCGAAAACATTACCCTTACCCACCCTACTAAGCATACTTTAAAAAACGGCATCAACCTCTACTTCATCCATACCCCGCATATCGATGCGGTAAAACTGGAAGTAATCACTGAAGCCAACAAACACCTTTTGCCTCCTGGCAAAGCATTGGTCCCTTTTTTTACCCTACACATGCTGTTGGAAGGAACCAAAAGCATGAGTTCGGCTGAGATCGACACCTTTTTTGACCATTATGCCTCCGAGGTGAATGTCATCAGTGCTTTTGAGCAAAGTGGTATGTCTCTTCTTACCACTAAAAAACATTTCTCGGAAGTGCTTCCTGTGTTTAGATCATTGTTTACCGAAGCGGTATTCCCAGAAAAGGAATTGGCTAAACGTAAATCTCAAAAGGAATTGACTATTTCTATCCAAAGAGAGGAAACAGGTGCAAGAGCCAACCAGCTTTATCGCAAGGCCCTATTTGGCCAAAACCACCCATATGGATTTGTAGGCGAAGAAGAAGATGTAAAAAATGTTTTTAGACAAGATTTGGTAGATTTCTACCAAACCTCCTTAATGGTCAACCCTGAAATTTACATTACCGGAAACCTTTCTGATTCACAAATTGATGCCATTTCTAAAAACTTTGAAGACCTCTCAGTTCTGGAAATGAATGGTACTCTTCCGGGTTATGATATTTATCCTGAACGCAGATTGGCTGAACACAGGGAAAAAGCCGTGCAGAGTAGTCTTCGTCTCGGCCAACACCTCATACCCAAAACACATCCCGATTACCATGCCCTTACGGTTTTCAATACCATTTTGGGTGGCTATTTCGGCAGCCGACTTATCAAGAATATCCGTGAAGACAAAGGCCACACCTACGGAATCTACAGCTCTATTGGTAGCCTGAGATTATCTGATTACTGGATTGTCATGGCCGATGTGCAAAAGGGAAATGCTGATTTAGTAATTGACGAGGTTTATCTTGAAATTGAAAAGCTACAGCAACACCAGGTGGGACCAGATGAGCTGGAAACCCTAAGAAACTACATGATTGGCCACTTTCTATCCAGTTTCAGTTCAGCTTTTGACCTGATCAGCCGCTTCAAAAACGTCAACCAAGCCGGCCTCTCATACGATTTTTACGAAGATCAACTTGCCTTCATCCGCCAGTTCACTTCCGACGACGTCCAGCGCATTGCTCAGACCTACTTCCGCAAAGACGGAATCTTAGAGGTGATTGTAGGTTAGCTAGAAAAAAAGGGACACAGAGTTACACCGAGTTTTAAAAGGAGTTTCACGGCATAGTCCCGAGTAATGAAATGGATCGGGAAGGCCACTTCGCAGAAAAGGAAATTTTAAAAAACTAGTTTCCCAAAATTTCTCCACGAACAAGACTCTGTGAAACTCTGTTACCTTATTTTTATTTTAAATTTTTCTTCGTCCTTCGTACCTCGTACTTAACAAATAGTACCTCGTATTTAACAAATCATTTTCATCACCCGACCCCTCACTCCCAAATACCCCAACTCTTCGGCCAACCCTAAAAACTCCCTCGCCACTTCCCTATTACCTGATAACAAGGCATGTTTGGCTTCATGAAGGGTTCTTTTGGATAGATTGCGGTTTTCGGTTTCGGTGCGGTTCATTTTTCGGATTTTTTGACAAACCCAGAGCGTGCTCCAGAGAAACTTAGAATCCTTAGATTTGTACTGCTGCAAGGAAAAATTAGTAGCATGCTGAGTTTTTTCCACTCCCACATGCTCACTGAAGCAAAATGGGTGTTTCCTAGCTAGCCTGCAGACAATATCAAAATCCTCATACACTAAGCTTTCATCATAACCACTAACCTCTTTTAGAAAAGAGGTCCTGAACACCATCGTCACAGTAGAAATACAATACTGGTAAATCACTTTTTCGTACACATCTCCACAATCAATGACTGGAGGACCGAAGCGGTTTTTCTCATAGAAACCATGCTTTTTACCCCCCTCCACGATCATGGCGTCAGAAAAGCAAATTGCCGCAGAAGGGTTAGCTTGCAGCTTTTGAACAGACTTCTCCAGATGCCTTTCAAGCAGCTTATCATCACCAGAAAGGTCTACCAAATACTCACCCCTGCTTAATTTTAAAGCCTCATTGAATGAGCGGCAATAGTTGATCGCCTCATCTCTAAAAATCAGATTTGCAGCCAAGCCGGGATTTTCAGCGACCCATTGCTCAATTTTCTTTCTGCTGTTATCCATACTGCCATTATCAATCACAAAAAGCTCAACCTCCACACCTTTTTGCTCCAAAACGCTGTCCAAGGCAGATTGGATGAAGACTTCCTGATTGCAACAGGTACAGATAACAGTAACTAATGGCACCATACAGACGAATATAACTTTTTTATTTGCCTATTTCTTCCAAATTTTACCGCCCATGATTTATTTGTTACTCTGTATCCTGGCAAACCTGCTCATCTTTGTGGTTTTCCGCCTCTATCCCAGGCTGGGCATACCTACTTTTCCGGCCATTACCATGAATTACTTTTTCTGCGTAGTCACTGGGTTACTCTTTAACTTCACAGATTTGAAAAGCTCATTTACCCAGATAGAAGCCTTTCCCTCCTGGGGCTACTTGGCTGTATTTCTAAGCTTTGCTTTCATTCTCACCTTCACCCTGATGGCAAGAACAACCCAGCTTTTTGGGGTAACAGTTGGCGCTATTGCCTCTAAGCTTTCCCTGGTCATCCCCGTTTCCTTCAGTCTGCTCATATTCTCTAAGGGTCAAGCCGCTTTCACATCCCTCAATTATCTGGGAATCGTCCTGGCCTTAGTGGCAATCGTGCTGGCTTCCATAAAAAAAGAAAAAAGAGACATTACCCTTCCGAGAGGTGCTGCTATTTTATTGCCCATTTCCATTTTCCTCTTAGGAGGCATGCTGGATACCTTAATCAATTTTGCCAACATCAACTATCTCAGCCCGGCTGATGATGCTGTATTTGTCACCTCCATCTTTATCCTTACATTCCTTTGGGGTCTTGGCAGGTTATTTTATTTAAAGCTGACCATATCCCGCAAAGCCATTTTGGGAGGCTTGATGCTGGGGCTCCCCAATTACTTTTCCATGATCTTTCTCCTAAAAAGCCTGGAAGCTTTCGGCGGCAATGGCGCACTTATCTACCCCTTGGTCAACATTGGCATCATCATCAGCGGCACCTTGGTCTCAGTTACTTTTTTCAAGGACAAATTAATGCCAATCAATTTGATCGGAGTAGGCATGTCATTAATAGCGCTGGTTTTAATCAGTTGGAGATGAAAATTGATTCCTGAATCTCAATCTAGTAACTTGCACCTCCTATGGACGACACCTACTTAACCCTTGCTAGAGAATCAGAAAGCCTTTATAAAGAAAAAGGAAGTAAATTTTTGGCTTTTGCCTACCCGGTCAGCGATGAAGAGGAAATCAAGGAAAAACAGGAGGCTCTACGCAAAAAGTATTATGATGCCCGCCATCACTGCTATGCTTACATGCTGGGAAAAGATCAGGAGCAATTTAGGGCTAACGATGATGGGGAACCTAACCATTCTGCCGGAGACCCCATTTTGGGTCAGATAAGGTCTTACAATCTGACCAATGTACTAATTGTCGTAGTTCGCTATTTTGGAGGTACTAAATTAGGGGTCGGAGGATTGATTTCCGCTTACAAAACCGCAGCGGCTGAGGCCATAGAAAACAACGAAATCATCACCGAAATAGTAACCATTCCCATCAAGTTCACCTTTGATTATCTGGACATGAACGATGTCATGCGTCTCATCAAAGACTACGACCTTACTATCAAATCCCAAGACTTCGACAACACCTGCAAAATGGCAATACGCGTGAGAGAGGCTAATTATGAGGTAGTGATGGAAAAGCTTGATGAAATTAAATCGGTGAGTTTAAAGATTTAATGTCCCCGAGACGCATAGCTGTGCTATAGGCGTCTCGGGGACTGTTTAAGGGTTTAATCGGTTACCACAAATACATTATAGGCGTTAACTAAGAAAGAAAAACGTCAAAATCTGGAATACTTGGTACATGGTACTCAATATCCCCTCTTAAACAACTCCTCCAAATACCCCTTTCTCTCCAACTCATGAAAAATCTCCAAACAGGCCCAGGCATCGGTGGCTGCGTATCGTTTCTGCTTTTCGGTGAGCAAGTCGGCTTCCCAGTTAGAGACCTGCTCTGACTTTGAAATCCGGATGTTCAGCACCATGGCGCTGAGATTTCTCACGCCTACGTTATGGAAACCTATTTTTTTGAGTTCCTCATTAAGGTCAAAAAAGGACTGGGGCTGAAAAGTCTTGTTGAGTTTCTTGAGGGCCTTAAGGTCATCTCTTACGGCTGCTCCCACTTTCACTATCGAAGGTTCCTCCAAAAGCTCTTTCAGAGAATCAGGAAAGCCCACTTGATTCAAGCGTACCAAGTATGCTTTTTCTTGGGTTGATAGCTGCAACAGGGCCACATCGTACATTACTCCCTTTCGGAAAGCCGGCCGGGTTTCGGTGTCAAAGCCTAATCTGTTTTCCTGGCCAAAGTCCCTTATTAATTCAGGAATGTCTTTGTAGTCGTCAATTAAGATAATCTCCCCTTCAAACTGACCCAATGGCAATTCATTTACTTCTGTTTTTGATATTCTTAATGGGATCATACAGCCACTTCTTCTTCTTTTTCTTTGATTTCTTCCATCTCCTCTTTAGAGTAGTAATTGATACCGATATTCAGATAACCGAACAGGATGGTCATGAACGGACTGATGATGTTAAAAAAACAATACGGCAAATAAGTCAGCGTAGCTACCCCCAAAACAGAGGCCTGAGTGGCACCGCAGGTGTTCCATGGAACTAACACAGATGTAACAGTGGCACTATCCTCTAAAGTTCTACTTAAGTTCTCTCCCTTCAATCCTCTTTTTTTATATATGTCGGCATACATCCTGCCCGGCACCAAAATAGCCAGATATTGATCGGATGTGGTGACGTTGAAAAACATACAGGTTCCGGCCGTGGAAGCGATCAGTGAACCCAAAGAGTGCACTTTTCTAATCACCGCTTCTGCAATTACTCTTAGCATTCCACTTTCCTCCATAATCCCGCCAAAAATCATCGCGCAGATAATGAGCCAAATGGTATTGAGCATTCCGGCCATACCTCCTGTGATCAAAAGCTCGTTGACCACATCATTGGACGTCACCACACTGATTTCCCCGTATAGGGCCATCATCACAGATTTAAAAGCCTGATAGGCAAACCCTTGATCAGGCGCATCAGCCAAGGCAACTATGATATCTGGTTGATAAATTACAGCAAATACCCCGCCCAGCAAGGCTCCTGTCAATAGCGCTGGCACAGCAGGTATTTTTTTCAAAATCATGATCAAAACCACTCCTGGAACGATAAATAGCCAACCATTGATCTCGAACTTTTCTAGTATAACCTCCGATATCTGCTTTACCTGCCTTACCGAACCTTCAGCACTACTCATCCAACCAATCACTCCGAAGATGATCAAGGCGATGATTATTGAAGGGACGGTGGTTTTTGCCATGTGTCTAATATGTGTAAAAAGGTCAGTACCGGCCATCGCAGGCGCAAGGTTGGTCGTATCTGAAAGCGGGGACATTTTATCCCCAAAATAAGCTCCTGAAATAATAGCTCCAGCAATTAGGCCTTCCTCAAAACCTAAGGCCCGGCCAATTCCCAAAAGCGCTACCCCAACCGTGGCCACAGTCGTCCAGCTACTCCCTGTCGCGATCGAGACAATGGCACTCACGATACAGGCAGCTATCAGAAATATGGTAGGATTCAGAATTTGCAGGCCATAATAAATCATTGCCGGAACGATGCCACTAAGCATCCAGGTCCCGGCCAACGAACCGATAAGCAATAAAATTAAGATGGATGACATCGCCGCACTGATACTCTTGACAATCCCATCTTGCAATGTTTCCCATTTATAATTCAGCCTAAAAACAGCTACAAGTGCAGCTACAGCTGAGGAAATCACCAATACCATCTGATTGGAACCAGACAAACCATCAGTTCCAAAAATTCCAATATTAATGACCAATAAAACGATAAGAAATGCTATTGGAAATATAGCCTCTAATAGGCTTGGTTGCTTCTGTTTTGTCAACATCAAGTACGCTTCAGTATTATATAAACGTTGAAATTAATAAAAAATATCTGATTTTAAGGCTTTTCAAACAGGTTTACTAACTCTTTGGCGGCCTGCCAACCTATTGCTACGCCCATTCCACCCATGCGGATGGCTACCCCTGTGCGCTCATTGAGTTTCTGGACGATGGGAGTTTTATTAGAACCGAATGCCATGATCCCCGACCATTCCATTTCAAATTTGATAGGCTGTTTGGGAAAAATTACCTCATGGGTCAGCTTAACCAAGTAATTTTTTATAACTTGATTTACCCCAAAAATATCAGTTTCCTCATCGTCAAAAGCCATATTTCTTCCACCGCCTATAAGAATCCTATTATCTACATTTCTAAAATAGGTGTAACCTTTGTCAAAATGAAAAGCACCTTTCCATGCCAGCCCTGGTATGGGTTCCGATACCAACACTGTCCCCCGTCCAGGTTTCATTTCAATATCAGGGAGCAGCTGCTTGGTGAAAGCATTGGTGCAGATGGCAATATTTTGGCCAAAAAACTCGATATGCGAATCATAGACCGGGTTTTTCACCTTCACTACCCCATTCTGTTTGTCAATTTCGGTTACTTCTGCACCTGTCAGTAATTGTACATCAAGCGAATGACACTTACTCCACAAAGCTTTAAGGAATTTACCTGAGTCCAACTGACCTTCCAGATCATTTCTTACCACAGCTTTTACAACGGGTGAAAAGCCGAACCTTTTCACGTCCTTTTCTATGTGAAACACATCCTCTCCAAAAAGGTCTTTTAGCAAGGAATTAACCAGATAAATCTTTTCCAGGCTTCGATGGTCCTCCTCCCGGAACATTTCAAAGCCGCCTAAATCCTCATAGCCGAGATCATGGTCTCCGAAAACCTCTCTGATCTCCGATAGTCCACTATATCGTCTGGCCACAAGTTCTAACACCTCATCCTCATCCATGTGATAAAGGTCATCCAAAATTTCAGTAAGACTTCCAAAGCAGGCGAACCCGGCATTTCTGGAACTGGCTCCGCTAGGAAATATGCCTCTTTCCAAAACCAACACCGACTTATCGGGGAATTTCACCTTTAGATGAATGGCAGTGGAAAGACCTACTATCCCCGCACCCACTACTATAAAATCATAATTAACGAAGTTTTTCTCTTCCCAGTAACTTAGCATAAAAGAAGTTTGGATGTCCGATGACGGATGTTGGATGACCGAAGCTATTGTACATCCGACATCTATTCATAAAATTGTATCAAAATATTCAGCCCAATTTAGTATATTAATGATTGGATTAAAATATAAGATACATTTATACTAATGGGAAAATGAGAAAGATTGACGAATTACTGGCCGAATATGGGGTAAGCCACCAAAACCCCACCAATAAAACTATTCACTGGATCTGTGTTCCGGCTATTTTTTTCAGTATTGTCGGCCTGGTTTTCAGTATTCCGGCGGGTCCACTGGAGGATCTTCGGCCCCTGTTAGGCAATTTTTCTAACTGGGCGACTTTGGTTTTGGCTATAGTTCTAATATATTATGTGTTGCTTTCACCTCCCTTGGCATTGGGCATGTTTTTATTTTCAGCCATTTGCCTGGCTGTAGCCAACCTCATTTCTATCCTCTCCCCTGTCCCTCTATGGGCTATCAGCCTTATGATTTTCATTCTAGCTTGGATCTTGCAGTTCTACGGTCACAAAATCGAAGGCAAAAAACCCTCCTTCATCAAAGACATCCAATTCCTCCTCATCGGCCCCGCCTGGCTCATGCATTTTATTTACAAGAGGTTTGGGTTTGCATATTAAGGTTTAAAGGTTAAATGTCCGCTTGCAGCGGACGTTTAAAGTTTAATGGGATAGCAGATAGCTAAATCTTAAACGTTACTCTTTAAACTTTAAACTACCTCAACTGACCGGCCAGTAATAATTTTTCCCTTATTTTTGCAACATACCTAAATTGCAACCACTACCCCATGAATTTCATTTTAGCTTCAGTTGAACTCCCTATGCTTTCCGATATAGTGGTCATTTTTGGGTTGGCCACATTGGTGATTCTCATATTTACCAGGTTTAAAATCCCCACTATTATCGGTTTTTTGCTTACCGGAGCTATAGCGGGACCTTATGGTCTTTCCCTGGTGACTGCTTCTACAACAGTGGAAGTCCTGTCTGAAATCGGCGTTATCCTGCTGCTTTTCGTCATAGGTATGGAATTTTCTCTAAAAAGCCTGCTGAGTATCAAAAAAGCAGTGTTTATAGGGGGAGCATTGCAGGTCGGCCTGACCATTGCCACGACCACGATTTTTTCCTACTTTTTAGGCTTTGACTGGAACATTGCTGTTTTCTTTGGATTCCTATTTGCACTCAGTAGTACGGCCATTGTGCTCAAACTCCTACAGGAAGCCGGACAAGTCAACACCATCTCAGGCCGGACCACCCTTGCCATCCTGATCTTCCAAGATGTCATCATTGTACCTTTCATGCTCTTTACCCCCATGCTTGCGGGCGAGTCTGATAACATTGCCCTGTCCCTGCTTTACATGGCTTTAAAAGGTGCTCTTGTAATTCTCCTTACGATTCTGAGCGCCAAATATCTTATGCCCAACTTGCTTTTCAGGGTTGCTAAAACCAGAAATGCAGAGCTTTTTCTTTTGACTATCATTGTAACCTGTTTCGCAGTTGCATACCTTACTTCCCTTTTGGGTCTTTCTTTGGGTCTCGGCGCCTTTTTAGCGGGCTTAATTATCAGTGAATCGGATTACAGCCACCAGGCTACAGGTAAAATTCTACCCTTCAGGGAAATTTTCCTCAGCTTTTTCTTCGTATCCGTTGGGATGTTGTTTGACGTGACTTTCCTGTATGAGCATTTCCTGATTATCGCAGGTTTGGTTATACTCACCTTTTTGGTAAAATTCCTTATTGCCACAATAGCGGTCAAATCCATAGGAGCTACATTGGAAGAAGCATTCATAGTGGGATTTTCCATCTTTCAGGTTGGTGAATTCTCCCTATTGCTAGCCAAGGAAGGGTTCAGGTATAACCTCCTGGATAACAATACCTATCAGTACTTCCTGGCCATATCAATCCTAACAATGGCAATCACCCCCTTTGTGTTGAAGAAAAGAGTTCAATTTGCCTACAAAGTGGGAAGAGTACCCCTGCCAACAAAACTTAAGAAAAAAATCAATCCCGATAAGGATACTCCTGCACCTGGGATAGAGGAAGATAATACGCTGAAAGACCACCTGATCATCATCGGTTATGGTCTGAATGGCCGTAACCTTTCACGTGCTGCAAAAAAGGCAAATATCCCCTATGCTATCATCGAAATGAACCCGGAAACAGTAAGAACCGAATCGGCTAACGGAGAACCCATCATCTATGGTGACGCAGCTAATGAGTCTAAATTGGAACATGTAAATATCCATAGCGCTAGGGTAGTGGTAATTGCCATTTCAGATAGTGATGCTACCAAGGGCATCATAGCTAATATCCGGCATTTCAATCAGAATGCCTTTCTTATGGTAAGAACGAGATACGTGAATGAAATCGATGAAAACATCAAACTCGGCGCCGACGAGGTCATCCCAGAAGAGTTTGAGACCAGTATTGAAATCTTTACCCGCGTACTTAATAAATATCTGGTTCCCAAACATGAGGTGGAAGATTTCACCAAGGAGGTCAGAAGTCATAATTATGAGATGTTCCGTAGTCCCACTGGGACCGCCACGTCAGAGTTTGGTTTCGACCTTCCAGAAATCAATTTTGTCAGCCTCAAGGTGGAAAAGGATTCCGGGGATTACATTGGCGTTAAACTTAAGGAAATGAATATCAGGGAAGACCTGGGCCTTAATATAGTAGCCATCAAACGCAAAGGCCGCACTTTTACCGACCTCACCGGCGATACCCGCTTCAAGCTCGGCGATGTGGTCTATGTGGTTGGCAAACCTGAAAACATCAAAAAATTGGAGGAAGAACTGGAGGTCAATTAATCAGTAGCGAACATTTCTTCAAGACGGTTTAAAGACCTTTGGTTAAAGGGGCTGTGGATGCTTTCTATTATGGAGCGTTTTTCCCGGGCTGTTAGCCTCCAGTTGAGTGAGGCACGCTGTATATCCACCTCCTCTTGTTTGACCTCCTCTCGTGCATCCAGGAAGCCTTCACGTTCCTCCACAAATGACCTCGTAGAATATTCAAATTCCACCCGGTCCATTTCCACTTCAAGAATTTCCTTCATGTAGTTATAAAGTACTTCATTATGTAAGGTCTGTACGTTATCCCAGTTGATGTAAATGTTCTTCAATGGAGTAATGAGCTTTTGTAAAATAGAGGGCGGTAACTTAGTTTCGATCTCGGTAAATTTCTCTGAGTCTCTGATGGACACCAACACCACCCCAGAGGTGTTTTCACTAATCCAATCATTGAACACATACAAAAAGCGCATAGCATCCTGTACGCCGAAATTGTCAGATAGACCAGCATCCATGATTTCCATCTGTGGGTCAGATGGCAGTTGAATATTTGGCGTGATAAAAGGAAACGTCGCCCCCATCCTCAAGGCACTAATAAACCTTAGGTTATCGGCATCATGGCTGGCATAAAATCTTTTGAAATCAATGCCCTGACTTTTTTCCCTCCATCCGTCGGCCCTTCCCATCGAAATCCCCATATAACTCATGGAGTGAGGGGAAATAAAGAGCTTTCGGGCGTCATTGATAATCAACGGAGTTACGGGCATCATAGGTATGAGTGCATCTCTTTCAGGTTGCTCATATTCTCTGATCGGCTTATCCAATATTCCTTTCGTGTTGATGTTGAGCTGGCTTTCAAATGCATATCCCCTATCCTGCAGATATCTTCTGCCATTGTAGTCAAAATATCGATTTCTAATCAACAGGTCATTCACCAATAGGGTGAATATTATCGGATTGAGGTTATCTGAGGAAATCTGCTGCAGGTAGCTAAAGTCGGTGATGTCCAAAGTCGGGTCTTCTAATGACCTTAAATAGAGCTCTCTGAAAAACCCTGCCCCTATTATCCCTCCTGAGGCTCCCGAAATCAACCGGGTCCGTTCAAAGAGTTTCCCTTTAGTTCTGGTATGAATATGCTGCAGCACATTGACAGTCCAAAGCGCAGCCCTTTGCCCACCTCCACTGGTGGCTACCATGACCATTTTGGGATTTTCCCCTTCCGGAAATTTGGACCTCCAAGTGTTGAGAATTTCCAAAGTACGCTCCTTGTCCTTCTGAACCGTATCCGCATGAAGTATGGCGTTTACAGTGGCTAAGTTGTATGGCTTTGGATCAATAGTGTAATCCAGTCCAAACGCAGTATGTGGTCTATTGAGCAAAGTAGTTTTGGAGGCCATATTGATCACCACAAAGAAAGCGATGGCCACCGGTGTTGCCCAGCCTCTCAGCCAAAAGCTGATTGCCCCAACTCCCATGGTTAGGATGGCAAGCAACAAAGTGGAACTCATAGCTGCTGGAACCTGTAGAAATTTTTCTTCTCTAAAGAAGCCCAGAAATAAGATAAAAATCACCAGAAAAGTCTGGAGGATAAAGAGGTTGAGGTGGTTTTGGTCAAACACCCTTAGTAGTTGGTTTCCTTCAAAGCGGAAAAGGTCCTGTCGCACCTCCCTTATCCGCAGTGAAGTATCGAGGTAGGTCAGGACCTTTTCCCTGCTCTTTTTCCTGTCCTTGTACCTGCTTATCACATTGGCCCGAGGAATTGAGGTTCGGCGAAGCTTCTTATCCAGAGTATCGGCAAAAAGCACAAAGAAGTCCTTATTCGTAAATCCAAAGTAAATAAAAAGCAGCACAAAAGTCAGGATAGTCCCGCCAATGAACCCTAGGAGAAACTGCGCAATGACCCAGTTGTTTTCTAGGTCATTGTCCAACTGAAACCTGATAACGGCGATAATATAAACGATATAAAACAGCAGCGGTATGATGCCGTTGTTGACGCAAAATTGAAGAAAAGGACGGGGCAGGATGGCAAGAAACTTGAATTTGGAGGCGTCCATGATGTAGACGGTCATATGAAAGGCCATCGTATAGATGGCAAACCCTATCCCCATGAAGAAAAAGCCCATCCAATTGACCTTATTAAGGTATTCCGGATCGAGGAAAAGATATGGAATGCCCAACACCTTACCAAAGCCCTCAAGGGCTATCGCCCCCAATAGCACCCACAAACCGATCAGCAAGATGTTTTTACGCAAATGAAGAATCAACAACTGTATCGGAAAACTGTAAAAAAATTTATTCCACATGTAGGGTGTCTTTTTTGACTAATATAAAGTAATAAAAATGATGTTTTCAATTATACAGAAAAAATTCTGCCAATTAATCCGGCTTAACTTTTTGGGCTTTCTCAAATTCATGTTTACCTTAGCCAGTCAATCTTAAGACAGTATTCAATGAGAACTTGGTTTTTGTGTAAAGTAAAATACGCGAAGGAAAATGAGCAGGGACTGCTCAAAAATGTGTCAGAACAGTATTTGGTGGATGCGGTATCCTTTACCGAAGCTGAAGCCAGGATTTACGATATGTTGGGCAGTGTGATCCGTGGGGATTTCCAGGTGACCAGTATTGGCAAAAGCAATATTGTTGATGTTTTCCCTTACGATGACATCGACATTTGGCACAAATGTAAAATAACCTATGTAGTGGCCGACGCCGATAGCGGCAAGGAAAAAAAGGTAACCCAGTACATGCTGATTACCGCCCACCACGTCAAGGAAGCCTATGAAAGGATATATGAATCCATGAGCAACATGCTTGTTTCCTTCAACGTGCCGGACATAGTAGAAAGCCCTATTGTAGAGGTATTCCCATATGAAAAAGATGACGAGGAGCTACTTCCGCCCCCTCCATCCAACCTTCGACCGGTGAGTGAGGTAAAAGAGGAGCAGGCCCGCCGCGACCAAGTGCGTTCTGAAAATGAAAAAGCAAGAGTTGAAAAAGAATCCGAAACTGAAGAGGAAGATGAGCTAGAAGCCGTAAGCGACGAATCCATTGACGCCGAAAGCGAAGAAAGATAATCTCTGCGTGAGGAGACCAATCAAAAAGTGACGTGGTTGTCCGCTTCGCAGTTGTCCCGCCATTGGTCGGCCTTCCACGGGAGGTAAACTTTGCCTCCCCGGCTAAGTTGTCAGGGTTGTCATTGTTCCATTCTCGCGCCCAGCAGGTGTTTATCTCCGTTTTTTTTTACTGAGAGCCCCATTCAATGCACTGCATTTAAATGGGGCTCTCAGTATTTTATCCCTAATTTCATCCTTTGGCCGCGAAGAAAGTACTCTGTGAAACTCCCTTCCAAACTCTGCGTAACTCCGTGCCCCCTTACTTTCCGCGTACAGCTTTCGGTCTTCCGTCTTTTTTCCCATCTAAACAATTTAAGCTCCTACCTTTTATATAAGCAGTTATTTACTTAAACCACAACCTTATATATTATGGACTTAAAATTGGAGAACAAAACGGCATTGGTTACGGCTTCCTCAGGCGGAATAGGAATCGCGATTGCAGAATCCCTCGCCAAAGAGGGAGTAGAAGTACTCATTAATGGCCGCTCGGAGGAATCTGTCAATAAGGCTATCAAAGAATTAAAAGAGAGAACAGGCAGTGACAAATTCAAAAGCGCAGTTGGAGATCTGGGTAAAAAAGAAGCTTGTGAAAAAATAACCCAAGACCACCCAGAAGTGGATATCTTGATCAACAACGTTGGTTTTTATGAGGCAAGCCCCTTCTTTGAAGAAACCGAGGATGACTGGCAGACTATTTTTGATGTAAATATCATGAGTGCGGTCAGGTTGAGTCAGCATTATGCCAAAAAGATGATTGACCGTGGTCATGGGAGAGTGGTCTTTATTTCTTCGGAAACAGCCGTCAACCCTGACCCTAACATGGCCCATTATGGAGCTACGAAAACCATGCTGCTGTCAATTTCCCGCAACTTGGCAGAACTCACCACTGGCACTGATGTAACGGTAAATGCCGTGATGCCCGGTTCGACCGACACGGAAAGTGTAAGGGAACTGATCAAGGAACAGTTTTCGGACGTGGACATTGAAGAAGGCATGAAAAAATTCATGAAAGAAAACCGTCCCACCTCGATCTTGGGACGACTCCTTAAACCAGACGAAATAGCTAACCTGGTCACCTTCGTCTGCAGCTCCAAAGCTTCCGGTATCAACGGTGCCGCCCTGCGAGTGGATGGCGGTATTGTGAAGAGTGTATTTTGATATGAATAAAAACCTGCCAGGTTTCATTGATTTACTGTACAAACCTGGCAGGTTTTATTTACTACTCCCCTCTCAACTGATTCCCAATCACAAACCTAATCAACTCCTCCACGGATATCCCTGCCCTCTCACTGGCATCGCTGATATCATCCCGGCTCACCTGGGCGGCAAAACTTTTATCTTTCAGCCTTTTCTTCACGCCTTTGACCTCCATACCTTCGTAGCCTTGAGGCCTCATTAGAGAATAGGCATGCACGAAGCCTGAGAGTTCATCGAATGCATAGAGCATCTTATCCATATCCGAAACCGGCTCCACACCAAAATACCGAGGCCCATGGGAAGCTATTGCCCTGATGACTCTAGGGTCAAGATTTCTTTGCTCCAGTTCCTCTATGATCCTACTGCAGTGCTCATCCGGCCACTGGTCCCAATCTGCGTCATGAAGAAGCCCAGCTAGGTACCACATATGGACAGTCTGATCATCATAGCCGTGCTGTAAGGCATATGCTTTCATCAGATGGCCCACCTGCTTCATGTGAAAGGCCAATTTGTCATTTTTTACCCAATCGAAAAGCAGCTCAAGAGCTTCCTCCTCCGAAATCACTTTCCCAATATTCTGCTCCGATCCAAAGTCAGTTTTATTTAGCGCATGTGTCATTGTCATGTCTACAGGTTTTAGGGTTGGTAAAGATTACAATTTCAGCTTCTTGAGCGGAAAATGCAAGAGCTACTGCAGATGAATAATTATATGCCCGCCTCATTCAAAATTGCTAAAGAATTGTTATCTTATTTAAAATAAGTTTTATTTATAATATAATATGATTATCCGCAATGATGCCAATAACCAGTAATTCCTTGTTTAAGGAGTCAGAAGACCGATGACCGAAGACCGTAGCTGCCATCTATCCTGCCTTCAGCCAACTTTTCATTGGTTGATGGTTTTTACTGGCAATAAAGCGGATATACAAATAATAAAAATACCCATGACCACGAATTAGTCAAACTTCTAAACTTTAATCTTTAATCCTTTAAACCATTAACCCTTTAATGAAACTAACTCCAAAAGCCACTATACAAATACAAAAGCCTATTGAAGAGATTTTTGATGGCATTGTAAATCCTGAAAAGATAACCCGGTACTTTCTTTCTGAAACTTCCGGTTGGCTTGAGGATGGAAAAGAACTGATTTGGAAATTCCCGGAATTCCCAGATTATGAATGTATAGTAAACCAGGTTGCCATCGAGCAGAACCGTTCTATCAGTTTTGTCTGGGATAAGGAAACGACTGTAAAGATAAGTTTGGAAGAACAACCGGACAAATCAGTCATTGTGCGGGTAGAAGAAAAAGAAAAGGATATCAATGAAGCCAACCTAAAATGGCTAATCGAAAACACCGAAGGCTGGGCCAACTTCCTCGCCTGCCTTAAGGCATATTTGGAATACGGCATCAACCTGCGTAAGGGAGCGTTTGAGTTCATGAAAAAAACTACAACCTAGGAAAGGCTTCACGCAACGGCGCAAAGAAGGTCGCCAAGAACGCCACGCACCCTTACCAAACTTTACAGTTCCCACCGCAAAGAAAATAAGATGCGCAAAGAAGAATATGAAGGTGTAATGAGACCAATTTCTCCCGGTGTTCGCCGCTCGAAATCATAACCTCAAAGCATAGGGAGTGTTTGACATCGGACACCCGACATCGGTCATCGGACACCCGACATCCCACACCATCACTCAATCCTAACCATATGACTCGATGCCGCACCGAAGATGCCGTACCCGTTCACAATGTTGCTGGGCATGGGGGTGGGCTCGCCACCGAAAATATCGGGGCTCTGGTTGTTATAGTGATAATAAAAGGTAGTCACATAGTCGTAATACTCCTTGCTCACCGTTTCCAAAATCAGGTAACTTTCCAAATCCTCTTGGGTACCTGAATAAAAGAGTTCACTTACCAGTACTACAATCTCAGCTTCGGTCCCTTGCGTTGGAGTCGATTCAAAGCCCACATTAAAGGGATACATAGGGGTGATGAAAGGTAGGTTGGAAGTCAACTGTATGGCCGTCCTCATCGGCTGCCCCTCTCTTTGCTGGGCAAACTTTAGCACATAATAGCTTTTGCCCTCCACAGGCGGGGAAACTCTGAAAAACACTTCCCGCTGCGGCACACTTCCCAATCCCCTATCTACACTTCCAAACCGGGCAGAAATAAGCTCAGTCGGGGCGGGAACCACTGTGGAACTGCTCACTGAGGCATATCCGGGGGCGTCGATTTCCACATCAATGCTATCTCCGATGTGGATGCGATAGGGAGCCGTATAAGGATCCTCTCCACCAAAAAAACTAAACCGCTCTAATAACTCCCCATTCACCCTCATCTGCACATTCGCGTCGGGCAAACCATCCTTAATCGAGCCCTCATCCATCATTCCATGCGATCTATGTATCCCCAACTTCACCTGGGTATCCCCATCCTTAAGCAAGGCATTCAAAACAATCTTTGATTTATGTTCGGGCAGGTCTATTTCCACCTCCTGATTTATCCATCCCAAGCAACCCGACAAAGCCATGGGAATCAATCCCCAAAATAATCTTTTCATCATCAATACAATTTGAATTCATAACTGAATGCTGGAAGGATAGGCAATAGAGCCATCTGTCTCAACCTCATGGTACCTCCCGCATTTACGCCAAAGAAATTGGTGCCTCCCGACCAATAATAGTAGAAGGGGTTTGCACGATTATAGACATTGTAAAAGCCTAAATTCCAGGTTCGTTCACCCCACCTCTTATCCTTGGAGAATCTTATCCCAAAATCTGCCCTGTGGTAGGACCGCATTCTAAAATTATTTCTACCTTCATAATGCTCTACATATGGACTTGGACGCAGCGATCCACTTGACAGACCTATTGGAGGATCAGTGTAGGCTTGGTAACGTCCTTCTGCCAAGGTGATAGCCTCCCCCGTCCCATAGGTCCAGGAGGCAGAAAAGCTCACTTTGTCATTCACCTGGTAAGCCATTGTCAAGCCTATATCATGTCTTCGGTCAAAACGATCAGGGAAGAATTGTCCATCCATAATATTGTCAAACCTGCGTTCTGATTGAGCCAAGGTGTACCCCAGCCATCCGCTCCATCGGCCTTCCTTTTTCTGAAGCAGCACCTCAATGCCCCTGGCCCGTCCCTCTCCCTCTCGTTCTATTTGCTCCTGCCAATCCGCAGCGCCTTCCAGCCAGTTCACGCCGTCCGAGTAGGCGATAAGGTTTGTCATGTTTTTGTAATATCCCTCTACAGAAAACTCCCAACCTTTATCTAACATCCTATGATAGCCCAGCGTATATTGCCAAGACTGCTGGGGCCCGGTTCGTGCAGTGGCAGGCACCCATAAATCCGTTGGGATTCCCACACCGGTGCTGCTCAAAAGGTGGACATTTTGCTGCATCTGGGCAAAACCGGCTTTTAAAGATGATCTTGGACCTACTTGGTATCTTGCAGTCATTCTCGGTTGGGCCGAAAAATATTGCTCCCCGTCCACAAAGTAATTATTGAAATGCACCCCAAGATTGGCACTAAACCGGTCGCTGAGCGTCCATTCATCTTCCAAATAATAGGAAAGCTCCCAGGCATTCACATTCTGCGATCCAAACGTAGTATCCATTTGAACACCCTGATCTGTGCTCCTTATGACATTGACCCCAGGGGTAAACTTGTGATGGATGGCTTGGGCACCTACCCGAAAAAGGTGGCTTTTGCTATGGTAATACTCAAGGTCATATTTGAGATTCCAATCCCTGATCCCTGATTGGTAGCCAAAATGATAGAAATGCTCTTCCTCGGGATTGCTGTGATCGGTGGCGATATCAAAAATATAATTGGTATAGCCCATCGTGGTGTTAGAGAAAAGTCGGTCGGAAATAATCCTGTTCCACCTTACAGTGGCCAATTGGTTGCCCCATTTGAAATAATTACTTGACCTGATGTTGCTCGAATCCCTCGCATTCACCACCCCCCTGTCGTGACCGCTGTAGGCTGTCACCTGTATTTTGTCTTTAGGGGACAGGTCATAACTAGCCTTGCCATTGAAGTCATAGAAGGTGTAACCAAAACCGTGGCTCCCACCCGAGGCAATTCTGGCTATTGGCCGGGTAAACATATCGACATAAGATCTCCGGAGAGCTACGATATAAGAACCCTTGCCTTTATTGATAGGCCCCTCATTGCTGATTCGCGCTGACACCAGCCCTACTGCCCCTTCCGTGCGCATTTCATTTCGGTTTCCATCTCTCATTTTCACATTAAGTACAGAGGAAAGTCTACCTCCATACCTGGCAGGAAAACCGCCCTTCATCAGGCTGACATCTGCTACCACATCAGGATTAAAGGTGGAAAATATCCCTCCCAGATGCCCTACGTTGTAAAGGGGAATGCCATCAAGAAGAATCAGGTTCTGGTCTGGCCCGCCACCCCTTACATACATGCCCGTAAGTCCCTCTTTTCCGCCCTGCACCCCCGGCATGAGCTGTATCCCCCTGATCAGGTCTATTTCACCGCCTACTGCAGGCAACTGTTTAAGTTGCCGGGCCGGCATATTGATCGAGGAGAGCTGCACCTGCCTTTCGAAGGAAAGCTCCTTGTTTTCCTCCACTACCACCTCGTCAAGATCATCCAATGGCTGTAGCCCCACAGTCAATTTCCTGGAGGCAGCCAAATCCACGTTTACCGTTTGGGTTTTGTACCCCACATGTGACACCTTCAAGGTAGCAGTGGAATCGGGAAGGTTAAGGCTAAAAAAGCCGTAGAAATTGGTATGGGCACCGCGCCCAGTTCCTTCAATCAAAATAGTAGCTCCAAAAAGCTTTTCACCGGTGCCTTTATCCTCCACATATCCGCTTATCTGCCCTTGGCCCCACACGTTGCCGGTAGCCAATGCAAAAATTAACATTATAAAACTTCTCATTTTCAATAAAAATTAAGGCTAAAAACTTTTTAGTATGCTTTTTTTATTATTTGACCCGATTCCATATCCTACAAATAGCCCTGTAAATGATCCTCGGTCCCGAAGGGTGTTCGGTGGAGTATTAAATATAGGTTCAGGATTTTTCACGGTGTGTCGGTTTATTCCCTGCTGATGCCGCAAGCCCAGCACAAAGTAATTATTGCGTTTGTTGTAAATCCTAGTCCCTACTTCAACGCGGAAAGTCAGGTGTTCCTTTGATTGATTCATCCTCTGGGACAAAAAATCGCCATAGAGGAATCTACTTCCCCCAAATCCGGCCTGTGCAAAAAATATCTTATTCTTGACTTGATGGTTATATCTAAGACCAATGCTGTAATTCAAACTCCTATTAATCCTCGCGGCTGTGGTATAAGTGCCTCCAGTCCCAAGAGACCTTTCATATTCCCATGTGGACTGCATGTATTCTAATTGTGTTGCTATTTGAAACTTATCATTTAATTTGGTCAGCAGGTTGACACCAAAATGACCACTTATGGGTGTAAGGAAGGAAAATTCCTCGCGATGCATACCCACCTCCGCACTAAAATGAGACACAGCCGGGCCTCCATACAGCTCTAATTCAATGGTTTGCTGGGCCATCAACTCACCGCCGAATATCAGGAATGAAAGTATAAAAAGAGTAAAATATTTCTTCATAATCATGTAATTAAAATTTTCTATAGACCAAAGGTAGAGATTCCATTCCCAGATTAGACTTAATGAAACCTAAGATATGTTAAGAAAACTAAAACCCTAGAATGTTTACACTAAAAAAACTGTTCCCCCTAACCCCAAAAAACTAACACTTAACTGCTTATATCTGGAGCCTCACCTAACCAATGCGAAGTAGGTACGATTAAATGCTACCCTCTGTGGGATTTACCAATCTCAAGAGAAACTCATTAGTCTTCCACCCCAGAATTCCAGAATTAAGATTCTTTTGTTTCCCGTTACTGAAACGTATATAAACCGTATATTCTTCTGACCATACCCTAAGCAAGTCCTAAGCATGTTCTAACCAAGTTCTAATATTACTAGTGCTGCTCAGAATAATCTTTGTTTTCACATAGTCTGTTATTTAAATTAAATATACCTAATTATTTGCTTTATTAATTCTTTCCGCTATATTCGTTTGACTTTTGATCTAATTGAGAGATTAGGCGTTATTTAATCGAGCCGGTGATTTACCTACAGGGCATGGATCTGAGTTGAGTGTTTGGCAAATTTCAGGGCACAGGCCCAGTTCTTAGCCTCAGTCTTTTTTATTATACTTTTAAACACAATTCACATGGCTAAAGCTTCAGCACAGTATCAGGGCCTAAAAGGAAAAATTGGCAACATGATTTTCTACACCATCAATGGTGTCACCTATGTACGCTCGGCGCCTGAAAAGAAGGAAAAGTCCGAAAAACTGCCTCCTACCCCTGCCCAGGCCAACCAGCAGGAAAAACTAAGGCTCGCACGTTGGTTTCTTGAGCCCATACGGGAACTTGTTTATTTCGGTCACCAACGCGGGATCAGGGGAGCGCGTACCGGTTATCATGAGGCTTCCGGACAAATCATGAATCAGGCTCTGGAGCACCAAGACACCGGACAGGCGCTTCTTCCAAGTCTGGTCAAGGTAAGTTCCGGTACCCTTACCGGCCCAAAAGCTCCTAAGGCAAAATGGACTGAAGACAACAAGGTTTTGTTTAGCTGGGCGAACAACGCCGTTGCTGGCAATGCAAAGGGAAAAGACAAAGTAATGGTGTTGCTATATGACCTGGAGGAAAGAAGGCCCTTTTACATACTAGAAGGTCCTCCCCGCTCAGCGGAGAGCCTGCTGATGACCATCCCCGACCCGGACGAGCACCGTGGCAAACTCCACGCTTACATGGCTTTCAGCTCCAATAACAGCCGCAGCAAAGCCAACCTCATAACACATAACCTGTCTGACAGCATGTACCTAGGGATAATATAAAAACAAGGGGGCACGAGTTTCGCAGAGTTTAAAACTAAGTTTCGCAGAGCTGCGACGAAGTCAACAAAAATCACTGAGTCGAAGAAGTTTAATAAGGCCTGTAGATCGCTTGAACTAGTTATGGTTTACTCAGTATTACGGTGTCCTCAAACTCTGTGTCCCTTTGTCCCAGACCAAGAAAGCCCAATGGAGAGATTTGTCTTGAACTGGAAATTTGTGTATTTTTATTATAATAAAAGGCAAAGAATTGCACTTTTTAATCCGTCACTTTTCTTACAAGCGAGACGATGTATTTAATTATTGAACTTAAAATACACCAACGGTGCCAACTAAAGGACAAATAGTAATCGACAACTTTACCGGAGATACAATAGAGTTTCTCGAAACTTCTTCAGACACAAATGGAGAAAGAGTTACTTTAAAAGTGACATTGAAAAGTAAAGGCCAAACTGTGGATGACCATCTTCATCCCTTGCAAGATGAGTCTTTTAAAGTATTATCAGGCAGAATGACATATCTATTAGACGGGAAGCAGAACTACGTTAGTGCTGGAGAAGAAATTATTTTACCCAAAAACAAACCTCATAACCATTATAATACTTCTGATGAACCAGTTGAATTTATTCAAACCATAATACCTGGAATAGATGTAGATTATTTTATAGAAAACCTGTTTGGAATGATAAATGACGGTAAAGTCAAAGAGGGCAAGTTACCGTTTTTACAGGCAATGGTAACAGCAAGATACCTGGAAAGCCCGTCGAGACTTGCTGCCATACCTATGGGACTGCAAAATGTATTAATCCATACCATTGGACCGTTGGCAAGGACATTTGGATATAGGGCCCTTTACAAAAAATATACGGGGATTGAAAAATAACGGAATACTACGCATTGGAATCTTCGTCGATGTTTGCCGGCCGTAAGTTTTTGATTAAATTAGGTAGCCAATTTTTTTTGCTATGAAAAAGATATTTTTAAGAAACGGGCTTTACCTAAAGGAGCACGTCATTCAGTTGGTTTTCCCCTATGATGCGGAGTTAAAAGAGATAGTAAAGTCCCTTACGGATTGCCGATGGGACGTTGCCCAGAAGGTTTGGTATGTCCCATATACTGAAAAACAAGTGGACGCTTTGCTAAAGGCTTTAAGGGGAAAAGCCTGGCTGGACTATTCCCAATTAAAGAAAGTAGCCCTACCCAAACCAGCACCCCAATTACCCGAACTGGAAGACTTGGATGCGGAACAGCAAAAGAAGTGGCAGCCTTTATGGACTGGATGCGCAACAAGCGGTATGCTGAATCCACCATCGAGACCTATTCGGGCGCCATTGCCACCTTTTTCAGGTTTTTGAAGAACAAGCCGCTCAAGGATGTAGACAACCAAGACTTGGAGCATTTCAACAAGGAATATGTACTTGCCAGAAAGTACTCGGCTTCCTACCAAAGTCAGGTGATCAATGCAGTAAAGCTGTTTTTCAGCAACAGGCAGCAGAGGAAGCTGGATCCGGAGATCGTATATAGGCCCAAAAAGCCCAAACTGCTTCCAAACGTCATAAGTAAAGAGGAGGTAAAGGAAATTCTTAATACCCACAAAAACATCAAGCATAAGGCAATGCTTTCCTTGATATATGCTTGTGGATTAAGGAGAAGTGAATTATTAAATATAAGAATACTGGATATAGACTCTAAAAGAAAAATGCTGAAGGTCAGTCAATCCAAAGGTCGAAAAGACAGGTTCGTGCCTTTGCCTGATAAAATAATAGAATTGCTGAGGGAATATTACAAGGTCGAAAAGCCTGTCGAATATCTTTTTGAGGGGCAAAAGCAGGGGCAAAAATACAGCGAAAAAAGTCTGGAGAACGTACTGAAACAGGCTTTGGCCAAAAGCATGATCAATAAACCGGTAACCCTGCACTGGTTAAGGCATTCCTTTGCCACCCACCATCTTGAAAACGGCACAGACTTAAGGTATATACAGGAGCTGTTGGGCCACAGCAGCAGCAAAACCACGGAGATTTATACCCATGTCAGCCTTCAGAGTCTGCAAAAAATCAGGTCCCCGTTTGAAGATTTGTAAGAAAAGTTTAGTATCATTATACTCTGACAAAACCTCTGCTTTATGAGGCTTATCCCCCCTTATCAGGGTTGATAAGCCTCATAAGCGTGAGGGGTATAAACAAGTTATGGGTTATTGTAAAAACGACTGAAATTGAGATTTATAACTACATTGATACTTATAATTTTTGGACTTGGTGGTTCTCAAATCTCTCAAGCACAAAAACTTAATAAGCAGATTGATAAAAGTCAAAAAGCAGCAATATCAAGTTCACCTTTCGAGGCTGCAAAAGGAATGTATACAGGTCTTACTCAAAATAGAAAAATAAGACCTCAATATTTGACTATTATTGATAGTTTAAGGAAGGAATTTACACAGGATACAATATTGTTGACTGAAAATTATGACTTCATATGCATTGGTTGTCCATCTGACTTTATTCAAATACAGGTAAGAGAAATTTATATAACCTTAAGATACAACTATGACATAAGGGCTTTCGAAAGAAAAAATCAAAAAATAACAAAATTGTTCTTTGACGAATCAAGGTATCATCTCAGTGACATCCAAGAATTAAGAAATGAAATCAGTGAGAATGACAATTGGAATAAGAATCCTGAAAAATATGGTACAGAAAATTGCCTTGACGGTGGGCATACATTTTATACAGTCCTCTATCCAGACAAAAAAGTAACTTCAATGTATATGCGATGTTGGATGAACAAAGAAACGAGAAATCAAACGAGTGAAGGGAACAACAACCCATAACAGGCGATTGGCCCAATGGCGGAGGACTTGGTTAATTGAACATTCTACCTCGCATCAACCTTTATGGGACATTGACAGTGAAGTTCTACGAATTCCGCCAATGTGCCAATCGCCAAAACGTTATGGCTTATTAGAAAATGAACAACAATGGAAAATTATAACAGTATTTGTGAATATTTAATATCCAATAAATATTCAATATTGATAAGTTTCCTTTCTACTGTAATTGGAGCCTTTCTTGGATTCTTTTTCGCATTGATAATATATTGGTTAGGGAATCGAAATGTTAGAAAGAATAAATTAAAAGCAGAAAAAGAGAAGGCTTATAACACATTAAAAAGGTTCTCACTTTTATTAGAATCTATAATTAAAACATGTCGCCTACAGAATGAACATTTTGATTCTCACGCGAAAGATTTATTAGAAAAACCACTTGATTTTCATTTTCCACAAATTTTGGCAACAAATGATAGAGAAAGATTAACAGAGTCAGATGATATAGAGTTATATTACTCGTTTATGCAATTTGACATAGAAAATGATAATAAATTCAGGGATTATAAAAATATTTTTAATCATGCAGATTTTTTGCAAAAGCATTACCACGACTTAATTATCCAAAATGAAAAACATCAAAGCTTTTTACATAATGATTTAAAAATAGTAAGAGATAATTTGTTAGCTATTGTAATTAGAGTTGGATTGATACAAAAAGATATTCAGTTTGCTAGCCCTAATGAATACTTGAGTAATCCCGAATTTCAATTTTTAGAGAGATATCGAAATGTTTATTTTAGCTTAAAAGGGAATGGATTTACAAATTTTGAACCATATCGTGATAAGTTTCTTATTCCTTTTCAACTAGAATTGTTTGAGAAGTTAACCAATCAATTACATGCAGATGAACTTTCTTCATATATTGCTACTGCTCTAACAAGAATGGATAATGTTCAAGTGAATTCCATAGATCATGCAGCAAATTTTTCAGGCTTAAATGAAGATGAAAACATCAATTGTGCTTTAGAATATTTCGTAAAAATAAACAATAAAATTAATGAAATAACAAGCCATAATCGAGTAGACGTCCGTGAGCCATAAGCTCACGGTGCGCCTCTCACACCACCGTACGTACGGGTCTCGTATACGGCGGTTCACTGGATTGTAGGTTGCGTTTTAAGGTAATAGGAAAGCATCGATTCATAACCTTTTCTTCTTAGGCGTGACAAAGTAATAGTAGTAATCAAAATAGGGCTTTGGGCTATCGCCCATCCCCCTTTTCTGGTCCTGCTCCATGCATAAGCATGGTCTTGATCTACCCCCAATCTGATCAGGTTCTTACGTTTCCGCTCAGGCTTTTTCCAATCGTGCCAGATACAATATCTTAGGCGGTTTCTCAACCACTCGTCGAGTGATTTCAGCTTTGCAGAGATACTGGCAAGGCGGTAGTTATTTACCCATCCCCGCCAGACTTCAGCCAGCTTTTTCAACCGCTCCTCAAAACTGTACGGTTTAGTCTTTTTGGTTATCTGCTTGAGCTTTCGTTTCAGGGATACCCAACTGTTCTGTTTCACCACCAACTGGTATTTTCCTTTTACCCCTTTTTGATAAGTCGGAACAAATGCGTGTCCCAGCAATTCAAAGTTGGAGGGTCTTCGGATGCCACTTTTCTCCCTGTTGATGGGCAATCTGAGCTTGTCTTTTAGAAAAAGGTAGATCTCGTTACCCACCTTTCGGGCTTCTCTTTTTGACTTGATGTAGATGCTGAAGTCGTCAGCATAGCGGACATATTTCAGGTTTCTCCTGTCCAGCTCCTTGTCCAGAACATCCAATAGGATATTGGAAAGAAGCGGGCTGATAGGGGATCCCTGCGGAACGCCTTTTCTACGCCTGTGCAGTTTTCCATCAATCTGGATTGGTGCACGTAGCCATTTTCGGATAAGCCGTAGGGTTGTCGGGCATTTTACCCGCTGATAGATGAATTGTAGAAGAGTAGAGTGGTCCACCTCGTCAAAGAACCCTTTTAGGTCAATATCCACAATGTCCTGATAGCCATCATTGATGTATTTCAGTGCCTGTGTTACTGCCTTATGGATGTTCTTCTCGGGGCGGAAGCCGTAGCTGTATTCTTCGAACATAAGTTCATACTTAGTCATCAGCACCTGGCTTACTGCCTGTTGGAGCCATCTATCTACCACTGTGGGAACTCCAAGCAATCTTGTTTTCCCGTTTTCCTTGGGGATTTCCACCCCTCTGATAGGCTGAGGTACATACGTATGGTTGAGAATGGACGTGGCAATACTGTCCCTGTTGTTTTCCAAGTAGGAAAACAATTCGGTGACTTTCATGCCGTCCACCCCAGCCGAACCCTTGTTCCGCACCACCTGTCGGTAGGCTTTGAAAAGATTCTTACGGTTGAGTACTTTTTCTATCATAATTAATTTGTTAACCCTGTCCGCTTAAAATGAGGCTATACCAATTTGGTACTCCCCATCGAATTTGGACGTAATCCAGCGTTCAGTCCTTCGTTACCCAGTGAGACCTCTGTAGATCTTACAGCTCGTTACCGATAACTACTATGACTTCGGCTGACTTCTTGGCTCATAGAAACCGAGTCTATTCCAAGATCTCCCTTGGTAAGATGAAAATCCTTGTGCCTATCTCTGCCATATCTACTATTTTGGTACTTCCTTCCTTTTGGAAGGTTTGGACTTCGGCATGATGTGTTACCTCATCCGACCTCATAGCCTCAGTATATGGTTCCTGTTCGTCAGTACAGACACCGCAGACTGGCTTACTTCACTGCATGCCTCACGGCAAACCAGCTTGCCACTTGCTTGGCTTCGGGACGTTACCCCCGCGCTTAAGGGACTTTCACCCGTTGGAACGTTCATTTAAATGAACTATATTCACCATTCAAGGCACACACATCAGCTTGGATCCAGCGGGCGGAACCATTTAACATAAAACACACGGCTTGGAAAGCCCGCCGGCTCCAAGCTGAATCACGTTGGGCATAAGCGCATAATGAAAACGTCAATTCACACTATATGCTTTTTAATATTTTGAAAAATAGTAACTTTTAAGTTACATTAGCGTTATGGATAAAGTCAGGGAAGTCATAGCCTATCAAGACCACTTCGAGAACTTTCTTAAAAAGCAGACAGAGAAAGTTCAAAACAAAATCTATAAGGTCATTGAAGCGATTGAAACTTTGGAAAGAGTTCCTGAAACCTACCTAAAACCGATCAAGACAAAGAAAGGGCTTTATGAAGCAAGGGTTCAGTTGGGGTCAAATATTTGGAGAGTGTTCTGTTTTTTTGATGAAGGCAAGTTGGTGATCTTACTTAATGGCTTTCAAAAGAAGACCCAAAAGACACCTTCCAAAGAAATTGAAAAAGCCGCCAAACTGATGGATGAATATTATAGAGAGAAAGAGTTCGAAAAGTTAAAAGGGAAAAAGAGATGAATACTAAAAGTTGGAAAGAAATCAAGGATGATGTGTACGGAGCAAAAGGTACCGAACGCAGGGAGGATCTGGAGAGGGATTTTGAGTCATTTAAAATTGGTCTTCTTTTAAAGAAGGCAAGGGAGGATAAAAATCTTACACAGGAGCAGCTAGCTGAATTGGTGGATAAGAAGAGAACATATATATCTAGGGTGGAAAACAACGGTAGCAACCTGACACTAAAAACCCTTTATGAAATTGTTGAAAAAGGATTGGGTGGGAAGGTAAAAATCTCCATTGAACTTTAAAAGGAAGTACGCGCGATACCATCACCGTTGGATCCAGCGGGCTGAACCATGTAATTTAAACACACAGCTTCAAAAGGCCTGCAAGGCACACATGGTCCCTTGATCCCAGATTAACTCCTGCTTGTCGAGCATTTGCTGAAACTCTTCCAGGTTGACCCATTTGGCATCGGTGATGTAATGCTGATCTGGATTTTCGGGCGGGTTTTCCATGATAACGGGGTTTTCCGCAATGAAGTAATGCATGGGCCTGTTGCCAAAAACGCGTTCCGATGAGTACAGATGGCAAACCACCTCCGACTGCATGCCCACTTCTTCTGCCAGCTCCTCTATGGCGTGGGTCAGGATGTCTTTGTCCACCTTGTCCACACCCCCACTCACGAATTTCCAGAACTTCCTGTCATAGCCGTGGATGTATTCCTGGATCATGAAGATTTCCTTGGTTTCCGTATTGAAGGGATACACGATCACCACCTCACGTTCTTTTTTGCTTGGCTTTTCGGTTAACTTTGTTTGGAGTACTTCTAACATAATTTAAGGGTTGATTTATCGAGGCGCAAAAGTAAGGAGGAATTATGAGAAAAAATTAAGGTAGGACAAATAATAGGTAACCCCACCATCTCAATCCACGTAGGGATTAGGTATACTTTAAAACAGATTTCTCCTTAATTTTCTTTTAACTTTTACACTATGAAAATACTACTATTCTTCCTAGCCGCCCTACTTGCATTTTCCTGTAACAGTGAAGACGATTTGGTTCCCGATACCGACTTGATTGGAAAGTGGGGGTTAATTGAGATACTGGCAGATCCCGGAGATGGAAGCGGTACTTTTCAACCAGTGGAAAGTGAAAAGTATGTTGAATTTCACAGCGATGGCACGATTACATCCAATGCCGATCTCTGTAGGACCTTTGACCAGCCGGGAACACCCTCTTCCGGCACATATTCACTCACTGATTCCACTATCAACCCCGATGGTTGCGACCCGCAGTGGCCTTACCCATTTGAGCATACAGGGTCTACATTAACTATAAGCTATGTTTGCATTGAGGCCTGCCAGGAAAAATACGTGAAATTGTAATGGTATAAGGACTTCCTTTGAACCATTAACACTCTATTATCTGGTTTTCAGGGGTTAAATTGGCTATTTTTATTTGTTCCTAAATCAACTGCAATTGGTAATGAAACTTTTAACCCATGTCCAAAGAAACCCTACAACTCCAAGGAATAGAAAAAATCAAGACAGATTTTCATTATCTGCTGAATCTGTTCAGTGAAATGCTCGTGTCCATAGGCGAAAAAGAACTCGCCGAAAGTTTACCCTTTGGTTCCCAGCAGAGCCACGCACAACCTGATGAAAAACTTGCCCAAGCCATTGGGATTTGCTTTGAGTTGCTCAATTTGGTTGAGGAAAATGCCGCGGCAGTATTTAGAAGAAAAACCGAAACCGAGTTGGGATTGGAATTTACGAGGGGCTCTTGGGGGGAAACGCTTAATCAATGGAAAACAGAAAAGCTTGATGAGAAAGAGATAGCTAGAAAGCTCCAGGAAATCAACGTAAGACCGGTACTGACCGCCCACCCTACCGAGGCCAAACGTCTGACTGTTTTAGACATACATAGAGAGTTGTATCTTCTTTTGGTCAAAAGAGAAAATCCCAATTGGTCCACCACGGAGCAAATTGTAATCAAGAATGAGATGTTAAGTTTAATGGAGCGGTGGTGGCGAACCGGGGAAATCTACTTGGAAAAACCCCGATTGGAGGACGAGAGAAGCAATCTGATGCATTACTTCTTAAATGTTTTTCCAAATGCTCTAAGCCATTCCGACCAGCGGCTAAAGGACGCATGGACAACCTTGGACTTTCCCCCTGAATTGTTGGAGTGGCCAGAGCATTTTCCGACCCTTCAATTTGGTAGCTGGGTGGGTGGTGACCGTGACGGGCATCCCTTTGTAACCCCCGAGTTTACTGCCTCAACCCTAAGTCTCCACCGGAAATCCGCTCTGAACATGATAAAAACCGAGCTTTTCGAGCTGGCGGCAAAGCTCAGTTTCTCAAGTTACCGTAACCGACTTCCAGATGCCTTTATGAAGGAAATTCAGGAAACTGCCCAAAAGCTTGGCACAAAAGGTCAAAAAGCCCTTGAAAGAAATCCTTCAGAGCCTTTGCGCCAATTTGTAAACCTCCTTTTAGTGAGGTTGGAGAATACGCAATTAGACAGTCCTGAATTGGTGGATTATATGTATTTCCGCTCAGCAGGAGACCTGACTTCTGAGCTCAAAAAACTCCGGCAGACGTTAATTAGCCTTGGAGCTTCCCGTGTAGCTAAACAGTGGCTTTTTCCCTTGGAGCGCAAGGTGCTGTGTTTTGGCTTCCATCTGGCAAAGCTGGATATCCGGCAAAATAGTGCCTATCACGAAAAAGCCATCAGCCAAATTCTGAAGGCCTCAGGGAATCAGGATTCGGACTATGCGGTTTGGGATGAGGAAGCGCGCCTGCGTTTTTTGAATCGGGAACTCCAAAGCAACCGTCCTTTTCTAGTAGCTGGGACTTCCTGTGGAAAGGAAGCTGACAATGTGCTTGGTTATTTACGAGAAGTCAAAACATATGTAGACCGCTTTGGTGTGGAGGGAATCGGGTCTATGATTGTCAGCATGACCAGAAGCCTAAGTGATCTCTTGGCTGTCTATCTCCTATTGCGTGAGGTGGGGCTTGGGGATACAGGATTACCGGTGGTGCCATTATTGGAAACTATAGATGATTTAGAAGCAGGTCCAGGTATTTTATCAGCCTATCTAAGCCATCCCATAATGAAAAGGCAAATTGAGGCTTCAGAGAATTTTAGCCAGGAAATTATGTTGGGTTACAGTGACAGCAACAAGGACGGGGGAATTCTGACGAGCCGGTGGACAATATATAAGGCGGAAGAAAAGCTCACTGAGACGGCCAAAAAGTTTGGAGTTAAGCTGTCATTTTTCCATGGACGCGGGGGCAGTATTAGTCGTGGTGGAGGCAAGATCCACCGTTTCTTGGACAGTATGCCACCTGGATCTATGAGCGGTCAAATGAAGATGACCGTTCAAGGTGAAACTATTGCCAACCAGTTTGCCAACCGGCTTACAGCAACTTACAATTTGGAGATGCTGCTGGCAGGTACAGCCAGACAAGCCATGATATCTGTCGAAGAGTTTCAAAATGGAAAACTATATCGAATCATGGACAACTTGGTAAGTTCAGCCAGAAAGACCTATAGAAAGCTGTTGGACCAACCACATTTTATAGACTTTTATGGCAAAGCCACTCCTATCGATGTCTTGGAAGAAAGTAAAATTGGCTCCAGGCCGGCTCGTCGCACAGGTCAAAGGTCCCTAGAGGACTTGCGTTCGATTCCGTGGGTTTTTAGCTGGAACCAGTCTAGATTCAACCTCAGCGGTTGGTTTGGTATGGGCACTGCCATCGAGCAATTCCATAGACAACATCCGGAGGATTTTGACGAGTTGAAGCGCAGGACGCGGGATTGGCCTTTTCTGAAATATATGCTAATCCAGATTGAATCGAACTTACTTTTTGCAGATCCAAAAGTGATGCAGGCTTTTGCGGAGCTTTACGAGGAACAGGACGCGAGAAAGGACCTTATGGAACTGATTTTATCCGACTACCATACTTGTTTGGAAAAAATCGAGGAAATTTTAGGCGCCTCCTTGGAGTCCCGTAGAATTTCAAAATTGGAGGACCATAAATTGCGGAACCATGCGCTGAATATGTTGCACGAAATGCAACTTAAAAATCTTATCAAATGGCGTAAAATTAAGGAGACCGATCCCAAACAAAGTGATGAGCTTCTTTTAAAACTTTTGCTGCTTGTAAATGCCTTGTCTGGAGGTTTGAAGGGTACTGGGTAATGAGGGTTAATAAGTTCATATATATCATATTATAATACCGGCTTTAAGTGTAAATTTACTTAGGTGAAATTTTAACACTATGAAGCGCCCATTTTTTCTATACCCGCTTTTAATGCTGCACGTCTTTCTGGGAGTGAGTGCTTTTGCGGGTGGCGGGATGTTGCTAAAGAATGAAAAAGAAGGCAACTTTTGGAATACTGATTTTTTTTGCGGTAAAAATCATGGGCTGCCGTCTGGCTAAATTATCCACCAGATGGAAATATGTTTGGTCCGCCCTTTTTCTCTATAGCAAGTTATGAGGTCAATAATCAAAACAGGATTTTGACGGGAGCAAGGCTGGCAGTGAGTTATAATTTTACGGAGTTGAGGTGAAATAAGCATGAGGCATAGCCTCAATTTTTAGGGTTCCATGGCTAAGCCTTAGAACAACCACCCACATCATTCCCTTAATTCAGAAAACTTAAACAATTGTGTCAGTTGAGACTTTTTTAAGTGGACTAATTAATGAAGCATGAAGTCGGGATTGAAAGGAAAAACTATTGTAATTACGGGAGGCAGCTCAGGGATTGGGGCGGCGGCGGCCAGGGAACTGTCCGGTAGAGGTGCAAACGTGGTTATTACGGGTAGGTCTGACCAGACCAAACAACTGGCAAGGGAAATCGGCTGTGAATACCATTTAGTAGATTATGCTGACCTGAACTCAGTCAGGGAGTTTGCCGAAAACCTATTGGAAAAACACCCCAAAATAGATGTGTTGGTCAATAATGTGGGAGGAGTATTTGCTGACCGGATGACTACCAAAGAAGGCAACGAAATGACTTTTCAGGTGAACCATCTGGCAGGTTTTATGCTTACCTTGCTTTTGAAGGAAAGGTTGGAAAAATCCTTCGCTATGGTTATTAATACATCGAGCATGGCCAACGTGATGGGAAAGATCAAACTGAAGGACTTTCAAAACGAGAAATCCTATAGCTCCATGAAAGCATATGGAAGGGCTAAACTGATGAACATTCTGCATGCCATGGAAGTTGTCAACCGTTTCCAAGGTGTGAAGGCAGGTTCCTTCCATCCCGGTGTAGTCTCCACCGGGTTTGCTCGTGAAGGAGGCTTTTTTGCTAAACTGTTTTACAACACCCCATTAAAAACCCTTTTCATGATCAGTCCTGAAAAAGGTGCAGACACCCTGATTTGGATGGTGACCAATCCTGACAAATGGAAAACCGGGGAATATTATTACAAGAGAAAGCCTGGAAAAAAGAATTCACAAATCTCCGATAAACTTGCCTGGAAGCTCTGGGAGCGATCCGAGAAACTTGTAAACTTGGCTATGACAAAAAAGGTTGATCAATAACCCGCATAAAACTCCTTGTTATCATTAAGCCAGGTGGAGAGGAAATATAGGAAAGGATACTCTTCCTCTTTACTCAATTTAAGTGCCTTTATTTCATAGGGATCATTCTGGATATCATAGACCTCTAACTTGTTTTGATAAAGGTTATAAATGGCTTTATGATCGGGTGACCTCATTCCTATCATATATTCGTTAAAGGTTGAAAAGAAATAGGCTAGCTGATTCCGGTCTTTATGGAATAAACTTTCGCCTTGCCAAACAGGTTCTGTGGGCATATTTAACACGTCTAAAACCGTAGGAATTAGATCAATATGACTTCCCACTACTTTTTTTGTTTGACCTGAAAACAGCTTTGGATTGAGAAAAAGAAGAGGAATTTTTACACTTTCTTCATACAGGTCAGCTCCATGTCCATTATTGCCATGTTGGCCAAAGGCCTCCCCATGATCTCCTACTACCACTACAAGGGTGCTGCTATCTTGGTCGCTCATTTTCAAATAATCCAACAGCTCCCCTAGCGCCTCATCACTCTGCCGTAAAGCATTCAGAAAAGTATTCAACCCTTTTTTCTCTACATAATCTTCCTCTTCATCGAAAACAAAATAAGGCCAATGAGTCTGTATCGTCCATAGCACACTGAAAAAAGGGCTGCTTATATGTTCCCTATTCCAGGTAGTAAAAGCATCAATCATACACCCCTCGGCCTTTCCCATTCCGACTCCTTCTGCTTCGGAAAAGAGAGTATCTTCACAAGGCATATTGTTCGAATCCATAATCTGGTCAAATCCTCTAATTGAAAGAAATTCGTTAACCTTGCTATATGTATTATCCGAGGTGTTGAAAAAAGAGGTATGGTACCCCTGGTCTTTAAAATACTTACTTATGGTAGGCCATTGGAGATATGGGTTTTCCACTATTGCGTTCTTATAGGAAATCATAGGATATACTGAACCTAGCATAGCATAAAGACTATTGGTCGTGTTGGGATTATGGGCATACACGTCACTAAAAACCAAGGCCTGATCCATATGCTTACTCAAATTCGGCATAACATGGTACACCGAATCATACCCGGGCACATACTCCGCTGACACCGATTCAAGAACAAACACTATGACATTGTTGATTCCACTCCCTTCAAGGTTAAAATTCAACTCGTCCAAACTACCCCTAAAATCGGGCAATTCTGTGGTGTAATTCTCCATATCAAGCACAAGTTTGGATGCTTCATTCGAACTTTCCCAATAAGATGTCACTAATACCTGTACGGGACTTTGAATCCTTTGATAGGCCCAGGTATCTTCCTGCTGTATTTTGCCAATCTTTGGAAAATGGTACATGAAATAGATGGTAAAAAAAACTAAACAAGCCAATCCCCACCCCAATTCACTTTTCCTTGAACCCGCCTGAATTTTTAACCCAGCCCAAAAAGCAAAAATCAATAACAGTAATCCAGCAGACAGATAAATTATAAATTCCCTTACTATTTCTGAATAAAAGAAAGTGTCCAATATATAGGTGCTACCAAAAATATCGGAATAATAAATCATCTGATAATTGATCGGACCATTCACAATAGGAAGGGCGAACACATTCACTATCGACAGAAAGAGCACGGCGAGGCTAATGATTCCATAAACAATTAGTAAAACTTTCTGATAATAAAGCTTCCTTGATACCAAAAACAACAAACAAAATAAAAGAGCCATCAGAAACACAATCTGCATTTCTCCAAAAGAAAACAATAGTAAAAGAAGCCAATACCCTACTGAGCTCACAGGTTGATCAATCTCCACTACCATGCTTTTCAGAACGATCAATAGAACTAACAAGCACATGGAAAAATAAAGTAACCTTTTCATAAAAATATCTTCAAAAAATCAATGTAGATCAAGATAAACAAGAATTTTAATAAATTCAAAAGTGATTAAAAAAAATGCTCTTGTATGGGCTCCTAGATACCAACAAATATGTCCACTTAAGCACTCCCAACTGTTCATTTCTGATACAGCAATTCCTCAAAACCCATCATACTCCTTGTAAAAGGCACTGGTATGGAACTTGGTGATAGAAATGGTAAACCTGAATCATGACTAACTTCCTACTCTGGTGCATACTGCTCATACTTTGCTGGCCGATTGCTTTGGCAGCGATTCTGCTATACCCTATTGTATGGCTTATCCTGTTGCCTTTTCGCTTACTGGGTTTTGCGGTGAATCTGTCCTTCGCTTTAGTGGCTGCTTTATTTATGTTGCCTTTTACGCTGGCAGGGCGGGGGTGAAGACTAATTAGAATGGGTTCTTGCGGCGGGCGCCGCAAACGCAACGGATATCTGGTACTTCGTACTTTGTACCCACCCCTTTCATTTCCTCTCTTTTTTACCTAATTTAAATAAACTTTTTACCGGTAGATGAAAAATAGAGGATACGTTTATTTTCTTTCCATAGTGGCAGCTCTGGGAGGATTTTTGTTTGGGTTTGATACAGCGGTGATCTCTGGGGCGGAAAGGTCCATCCAAACTAACTGGAACCTGAGTGACTGGTACCATGGTGTTGCGGTGGCCATAGCACTTTATGGAACCGTAATTGGTGCCTTGTTCGGTGGACTGCCATCTGACAAATATGGCAGGAAAAAAGTTTTACTCTGGATTGGCATCCTTTATTTCGTTTCGGCCTTGGGATCTGCCATGGCAACTGATGTCTATACTTTCATGATTTTCCGCTTTTTGGGCGGACTTGGCGTTGGAGCCTCCTCTGTAGTGGCCCCCATGTACATCAGCGAGATTGCCCCAGCCAATAATCGTGGAAAACTCGTAGCCCTATTCCAGTTCAACATTGTCTTCGGGATATTGATGGCCTATTTCAGCAATTATCTTATCGGTATCACTATCACCATGGATGCTTGGCGATATATGCTGGGTGTGGAAGCCATTCCTGCTTTGATCTATACCATATTGGTGCTCCGGGTCCCGGAAAGTCCCCGGTGGCTGGTGGTAAAAAAAGGCGATACAAGTTCGGCCTTGGCCATCCTGATGAAAACAGACCCAGATGCCGCCGAAGACATAGTCGAACGTGCTAGACCTGAAAACATCCGTAACGAGGATAGCTTGAATTTTTTCGCATTATTTAAAAAGGAATATTTCAGCATCACTGCGCTGGCTGTAGCCATAGCAGTATTCAACCAGGTATCGGGAATAAACGCCATCATCTATTTTGCACCAAGAATTTTTGAAATGGCAGGAATAGCCACAGAAAGTGCCTTATTGTCTACTATCGGAATCGGAGCAGTTAATCTTATCTGCACCATGCTGGGTCTTTTACTCATCGACCGAATGGGCAGAAGGTTTTTGATGATTGTGGGTTCGGCAGGATATATCGTCTCTCTTACCTTGATGGCGCTAAGTTTTCAAGGCGAGTTTTTCCCACCCGGTTGGCTACCAATATTTGTGTTTATTTTTATAGGTGCCCATGCCATTGGTCAAGGTAGTGTGATTTGGGTGTTCATTTCGGAGATCTTTCCCAACAAGCTCAGGGCAAAGGGACAGTCTTTAGGGTCATTTACCCATTGGATATTGGCGGCACTGATAGCCAATGTCTTCCCTTTTCTGGCGGGCACATTTGGACCGAGTTTAATCTTTGGCTTTTTTGGCCTGATGATGGTGGTTCAATTGTTTTGGGTCCTTTTCGTGATGCCGGAAACCAAGGGCAAGACATTGGAGGATATTGAAGTTATACAAAAAGCAAAGTTATGAAGCAGACCGTTTGTTTTGGGGAGGTACTCTTTGACCAGTTTAAGGACAAGGCCATACCCGGAGGGGCTCCCATGAATGTGGCGCTACATTTCCAACAGTTGGGATACCGCAGCCACATGTTGTCCATGGTAGGCAATGACCAAAAGGCAGAGGAGCTGCTGAATTTTCTAAAAGAAAGAAATCTTGACACTTCTTTTATCGGAACCAATGACTCTCTTCCCACCGGTCTTGTCATCGTGGACGATTCTGATCCCATGAATGTGAAATACGACATTGTAAAACCTGCCGCCTGGGATGCAATACCCTGGACAGCTGAGTCTCAGAAACTCATTGATGAATCTGATGTGTTTGTCTTTGGAAGCTTGGCCGTGCGGGAGGAAGTATCCCGTAATTGTTTATTGAAATACCTGAAAAACACTAAAACATTAAAAGTCTTCGATATTAATATAAGGCCACCTTTTGACGATCTAGAACTGCTAGAAAAAATCCTTGTCCACACCGATATTCTAAAAGTAAATGAGCAGGAATTGCAAATTTTAGCCGACTACCATGAATTCGGCGAGAATATAGAGATCGCTTGTGAAAAGCTAGAGGAAGCCTATGAGCTCAAGTTTATTTGTATGACCAGAGGGGCAGATGGAGCCTTAATATATCAAAACGGGGAGATTTTTGAACACGAAGGCTATGAAATTCAAGTAGTGGACACAGTTGGTTCGGGGGATGCATTTTTGGCAGCTTTAATTTTTGGCTATTTGGAGGGAGAAAAGCTAGAGGAGATGCTGGATTTTGCTTGCGCATTAGGAACTTATGTTGCCGGCCAGCAAGGAGCCACACCAATTTACGATGTAAATGAAGTCAAACGTATCATCGAATGAACAAAATCAACTTTAATTCCTTTTAATTTGACAGCCTATATATCAAACCTATGAACAGAAGAAACTTTTTACACAATACTATGCTTTCCACTTCCGCTTTGTCTTTAGCCAGCTTTCCACTCATCTGGCCATCCTCCAAAAAGAACTCAAAACAAAATAATGAGGACAAAATCGGCGTGGCCTTGGTAGGATTGGGCAGTTACAGCAAAAATCAATTGGCGCCGGCTTTAGAGCTGACTGAGCATTGTTACCTTTCGGGGATCGTAACAGGAAGCCCCGAGAAGATCCCGGAATGGCAAAAAAAGTATGACATACCCGATGGGAATGTGTACAATTATGAAAACATGGATAACATTGCCAATAACGATGACATTGACGTCATCTATATCGTACTTCCCAGTGGAATGCATGCGGAGTATGCCATCAAAGCAGCCAATACCGGCAAGCATGTGTGGTGCGAAAAACCAATGGCTAAAACAGTGGAAGAATGCCAGTCCATCATCGATGCCTGTAAGAAAAACAATGTCAAACTCTCCATTGGTTACCGAATGCAGCATGAGCCCAACACCCAACAGTTTAAAAAATGGGCGCAGGAAAAAAAGTTCGGGGAAACCAAAATGATAGAAGCTGTGGCGGGATTCTATGACTCTAGAACTGACCACTGGCGCTTGGACAAAGAATTAGGAGGTGGAGCACTTTATGACATGGGCGTATACGCCATCAATGCGGCTAGGTATGTGCTCCAGCAGGAACCCATTTCAGTAATGGCGTATGAAAGCACAACACGACCGGAGCTTTTTCACGAAGTGGATGAGACCATGAACTTCATTTTGGAATTTCCCGATGGGTTGAAGGCCAACTGTGCAACGAGTTTAGGCATTAGAATGAACCGGCTGATAGTTACAGGTCATGATGGGCATTTCAGGATGGAGCCATTCCAGTCCTACAGCGGTTTAAAAGGTTTTGCGTCGGATGGAACGCAGTTTAGCGACAAGATCAAAAACCAGCAGGCAAAGCAGATGGATAATGACGCCTTAGCCATTAAGGAGAATAAGGATGTAATGGTGCCTGGAGAGGAAGGGTTGAAAGATATTAAAGTGGTTGAAGCTATTTTTAAGTCAGCCGAAGAGGGAAGTAGAGTTGAAATTTAAAAACAGAAAAATCAATATCATGCTTAGATAAAAAAAACAGCCCCAAAGTTGGGGCTGTAGTTATTTTAGAAGTTTTTGCCGAGTGAAATTTTGACCACATTATGGCGGGTGTCCATACCGTCGTACTCGAGGCTGGTCATACCAAAATCATAACTTCCCTGCAGGTTAAACCCTAAAGGGAGGTTTAGACCTATACCCACTACTCCGCTAAGGTCATAATTCTTCAAATTATCGGTGGTTGTAAAACTAGTCGCTCCATCATAATTACGGCCGACAAGGTATGAAGCTTGTGGGCCAGCAAAAATATTCACTAATGGCAGAATGGTAACTCTAACCAACACCGGCACATCTATATAGTGAAGCCTGTCAGAAGTCGATCCCATTGAAGAAGCCTCTCCAGCCCTATAGCCTTTTTGACTATATTGAACTCCAGGTTCCACACTAATCAATCCCAGGGCATTAAATCTGAAATATGTTCCTGCATGAAAACCAGTGTAAGTTCCCGCCTCAATTCCTGAAATAGTGGGGTAATTCAATCCACCTCTTACGCCCACTTGTAAAAACTGGGCCTCCGCTTGTTGAAAACTGACGGCAGAAAACACCATCATGAAGGCAAATATTAACTTTTTCATAGACTTAAATTAAAAGCAAGCCCCTGAGTTGGAGCTTGCTAATTGCTTAGATTGGTTTATATTAGAAACTATAACCCAGGGAAACTTTGAACCCTCTGTTATAAATTTCAGCCTCACTGTCCTGGAACACAGGAGTCAGACCAAGGTCATAACTTCCCTGCACATTAAGACCCATAGGCAGATTATACCCTAGACCAAAAACCAGTCCAGCATCTAAGGAATTTACATTGTCTGTGTCCCAAACAAAAGTATTTCCAAACAAATCACCTTCAAAACGAGACCTAAGCAAGATAGAACCTTGAGGTCCCGCAAAGAAATTCAAACCATCAGTGGCATAGAATCTCAAGAGAATCGGTACATCAATATAATCTAGGATTGCTCTGCTATTTGCAAAGCCGTCATTTTGGGTACCTTTTACGGAGTAATAAGCACCTGGCTCAATGGAAAACCGATCGGTAATAAACATGTTACCATACAGGCCGGCATGGAATCCCGTTCGATTGGTGTAGCCATTGTTGGAGGCATCGCTTCCACCCCAATTGAAAAAGTTTACCCCGCCTCTAACACCGAAGTTAGCCACTTGGTCGGCTGCGGGAGTTCTCATTTGGGCATTAGCAGATAACGATAAAGTCACTGCCGCCATGATACCTAAAATTAGCTTTTTCATAAATTTAAAACGTTGGTTTATGCCCCATCTATTACGAAATCTATGCCAATAGGCCTAAAAAGGAGATAGCATCTTAAGGGGCTTTACAATGAACCCTTTAAGATGGCTATCTATTTAAGGAAATATGAAGTCTAATTATTTGACCCTCTTCTCTATATAGTTGGAATTGAGTATGGCCAACGCACCCATGTATTTAAGGTTAAATTTAATCAGGTCGCCGACTTTGTAATTACGCGGATTCTCCTGTAAATCTAAAATAAGCATATCTGAACTGGCACCTAGGATTTCAAATTCACCGTCTTCGGCAAGTAAATATTTGGGATCCACGTCCAGTAATCCAATGTCCAAAATGGCCCGGAAACTTGATTTCCCATACAAACTCTCATCTATATCCAGAATGTCTCCTTGGGGATTAGCCGCAAGCACGCCTGTTGGAAGTAGTGGCTTTTCCTGCATTTCGATAATTTCGGTAAAAAGCTCAAAGACATCCCCATGCATCCCATCGATAACTTTTTCCTCGAAAAGATCCACTCCAAAGTACAGAGTCTCCCCTACCCGGAAATGGTTAACGCCTTGGGGTAATTGATGTCTTAGCATAAGCGGTATCGTAACCGAGGTGCCAGCAGATACCCATGGTATCTTTTTATTAAATTTTAATTCAATGATTTGCTTATAAAGGCAAAGCTGGATAAGCTTATCGGTAGAAGGCATCACCCCATTGAGGCAATTGAGATTAGTACCGAGACCTATGACTTCTAGATTTGGAAGCTCAAATATTTGGGCATAAAAGTCAATCAGGTAATCCCCCATCACGCCTTCACGTAGGTCCCCGGTTTCGACCATGATAATAATTTTATGCTTTTTATTTTGGCGAACAGCCTCCTCGCTGATCCATTTGATAGTAGAAAGCTCACTGTTGAGGCTCACATCGGCATATTTGACCATGTCAACCATGTTCCGCTTGGAAGCCGGCTTGATGTAAACGGTTTGTACTTCTGGATTTAATTCTTTGACTTTGGCCAGGTTGCTAATTCTAGAATCATGAATTTCATCCACCCCTAAATCTATCAGCTCGTTGAGATACAGTTCATTGCCGCAAAGCAGTTTGGAAACTACTCCCCAGGCCACACCACTGTCCTTGAACTTGGCTTTAAGAAATTCAAAATTGGTTTTTAATTTATCCCTGTAAAGGTTTAAGAATGCCATTACTTTTTAAGTCTCATTTCTAAATATTTATTGGTAAAGCCCAAGCTCTCATATAGTTTTTTAGCCGGGTTGTCAGGCTCTACGTGTAAGGCGATATCACCACTAGCCGATTCTACGGCTTTTTGCATTAGCTTTTTACCTACACCTTTACCCCTTTGGGAGGCGTCAACGGCAATATAAACCAAAATGTACTCAGGAATATATCCAGACATTCCGGTTTCGTTAAGTACCACCGCCCCGACAATCTTTTCATCTTCTCTGGCTACGACAACAAAACCTCCTCCACGGCTCAATTCCGCATTAAGGGCATAATCAAGACATTTCATAATATCCTCTTTTGGGTCGCCATATTGGTCCAAATGCTGGAAAAGAAAAGATGCGATCTCATCCTTTTTATCATGATTGGCTTTGTCCGATGGTGTTATGGTTTCTAATTGTAACATATAGGTTATTGATTGATAATATAATTTCGTTTTTCTTTAGTTTTCATCTTATTTACTAGCAAAAATAACGCTAGAGAGGCTGTAACTCCAAATAAATTGGGGTCTAATCCAAATGGCAGCGGCCATCCACCTAGGGAAAGCACCAAGGTAGTCAATCCTCCGCCAACCATAGCCGACATGGCAGCCTTTGGGTTCGTATTTCCCCAAAACAGGGCCGCAAGCAAAGGTATCAGCAGTCCGGAAACCATAAAGGCGTAGGAGTATATCATCAGTTCCAGCACATTGGTCATTTGAAGTGCTATCATTAAAGCCACAGCCCCTATTATTAATGTAAACAACTGGCTAAGGCGCATGTTTTTCTTATCGGATTGGCGGTCAAAGAATTTTTTGAATAAGTCTGTTGTGAGGTTTCCGGAAGCGGCCATAAGACAAGAATCTGCTGTGGAAAGGACTGCTGAGAAGTAGGCCGACATCATCAAGCCCATGATCCCCGCGGGAAGTACGGTACTCAATAGAATTGGTAACCCCATTTCTGGGTCCATTTCTCCACCAACCGCTTCGATTAGTCCTTGCTCAAATGCTACTCGGGACAATAGTCCCAGCGCCACTCCCATAAAGGCCATAATAGGCCACTCAAAGAACCCGGCGATAAACCAAGCCTTCTTCGCTGAAGCCACATCACGGCTGGCAAAAATGCGTTGATACAAGGTCATGCCTACAAACCATATAGGCATGATGGTCACTCCCCAATTTACAAAATCTTGCCAACGCAGATTAGTAAGACTAAAGAATTCCGCCGGGAGGGTTTCCCTGATGGACTCCCAGCCCCCTACATGGTAATAACTGATTGGCAGACCAATGAAAATAAATCCTAGCAAAAGGATTATCCACTGAATAGTATCCGTATAGATCACTGCTTTCAAGCCTCCAAGAACTGTATACACAACAGCGATGATTCCCATAATGACCAAGGCGGTACTGAGGCTAAGCCCATCAAAGGTCCCTGAGGCAAGTTTGGCCCCAGCAAGTAACTGGCTTGATGTAAAGCCTAGATAGCCAATAAAGCAGATTAAGGCTGCTACTATGGCGACTTGATTGTTATAAAGATGCTTGAAGATTTGAGGAAAAGTATAAAAGCTGGCAAAAGCAGGATTGGATTTAACCCTAGGTATAAGATAAACTGCTGCAAGCCAAGCACCCAAAAGGCCTGTGAAAAGCATCCAACTACCCGATAACCCCATCACGAAACCAAGACCACCCAGGCCGACAGAAAAGCCCCCACCCACATCAGTCGCCACTACCGAAAGTCCAATGTGCCAAGGACCTATGGACCGGCCTCCGACGTAGTAATCATCTTGCCCAGTATTGCTGCGCATAAAATAATACCCCACTCCCAACATCACGATCATGTAAACAAAAAATATTATGAGGTCTATTAAAGCCATTTATAGGTGTCCTTCATGGACTGTTTGGTGAATCAAACCATGCAATTTAGGGGAATAAAAGGGAATTCCTAATTAGTATGCGAAAAGGGGGTGCAATGGTGATTTTTGAATGATGAATGAAAAAAATTAGGAATTAAGAATTTGAAATGAAAACTTGGTTTCCATCCCTAATTCTTAATTCCTAATTGTAAATTGTAATAAAAATTATCAGGTATTCTCGCTACTGGCTACGGCAGAGAAATACTCCCGATTCATTCTTGCAATATTGGTCAATGAAATGCCTTTTGGACATTCGGCCGAGCAGGCACCAGTATTAGTACAGGCACCGAAACCTTCCGCGTCCATTTGGGCAACCATTTTCTCCGCTCTTTCTTTCCTTTCAACTTGTCCCTGAGGCAAAAGAGCCAACTGGGAGATTTTGGCAGAAACGAATAGCATGGCAGAAGCATTTTTACAGGCTGCCACGCATGCTCCGCAACCAATACAGGTTGCCGCATCAAATGCCTCATCAGCAATCAACTTTGGAATTGGAATCTCGTTGGCATCAGGAACCCCACCAGTGTTTACACTGACATAACCGCCTGCCTGCTGAATTCTGTCAAAAGCAGAACGATCGGTGATCAAGTCTTTCATCACCGGAAAACCTGCTGCTCTCCAGGGCTCAATAGTAACGGTATCCCCATCGGCAAAAGATCTCATGTGCAGTTGACATGTGGTCGTCTGCTGAGGGCCGTGAGGATGTCCATTGATGTATAGGGAGCACATGCCGCAGATACCTTCTCTACAGTCATGGTCAAAATGAACAGGGTCCTCCCCTTTTTCGGAAAGCTGCTCGTTCAATACATCCAGCATTTCCAGGAACGACATATCCTTAGAAATGCCGCTTACTTTATAGTCTACAAAACCACCCTTGTCTTTGTGGTTTTTCTGTCTCCAGATTTTTAAGGTTAAATTCATCACAATTTCTCTTTTTTTGATGATTGATTACTTGTAACTTCTTTGCGTCAACTTCACTTCTTCAAACTTCAACTCTTCTTTGTGAAGTTCTTCTTCCACACCCTCTCCTACGAATTTCCAGGCACCTACATAAGCAAAGTTTTCGTCATCACGAAGTGCTTCACCGTCTTCGGTCTGGTATTCTTCACGGAAGTGACCGCCACAAGATTCATTTCTATGGAGTGCATCGTCTACCATCAACTCACCCAACTCAATGAAATCCGCCACTCTATGGGCCTTTTCCAGTGACTGGTTAAGCTCCTCATTGGCACCTAAAACTTTAACATCTTTCCAAAATTCAACTTTCAAATCCTTGATCAAGCCTTTGGCTTTCTGTAGTCCTTCAGCCGTTCTAGCCATGCCACAGTATTCCCACATGATCTTGCCCAATCTTTTATGGAAGTGGTCAATAGTTTTTGATCCGTTGATGGAAAGCAGTTTCTGGATTTTGTCTTTAATTTCTTTTTCAGCCTTTTGGAACTCAGGATGATCAGTAGACACCTTGTCGCTTGACATACGAGCTAAATAATCACCTATAGTGTAAGGGATTACAAAGTAACCGTCAGCAAGACCCTGCATCAAAGCTGATGCACCAAGTCTGTTGGCACCGTGGTCAGAGAAATTAGCTTCTCCCAAGGCATAAAGACCAGGAACATTGGTCATCAAGTTGTAATCTACCCAAAGACCACCCATAGTATAGTGAACCGCCGGATAAATCATCATCGGCTGCTGGTATGGGTTGTCGCCGGTAATCTGCTGATACATATCAAACAAGTTACCGTACTTGCTTCTTACCAAATCTTCGCCATCACGCTGGATAGCATCGCGGAAATCCAAGAATACAGCTTCACCAGTTTCGTTTACGCCTCTACCTTCATCACAAACATATTTTGCATTTCTTGAAGCTACGTCTCTTGGCACAAGGTTACCGAAAGAAGGATATCTTCTTTCCAAATAGTAATCTCTGTCCTCGTCTTTGATATCGCTAGGCTTGATTTCTTTTTTGCGAAGCTTTTGAGCCAGCTCTATGGTTTTCGGAACCCACACTCTACCGTCATTTCTCAATGACTCTGACATCAATGTTAACTTGGACTGATGGTCACCAGAAACAGGAATACAAGTTGGGTGGATCTGAGTATAGCAAGGGTTTGCAAATAATGCACCTTTTTTGTGTGCTCTCCAAGCCGCGGTCACATTAGACCCCATGGCATTGGTGGAAAGGAAGAATACGTTCCCGTAACCACCTGTACAAAGCAATACCGCATGTGCACTGTGCTTTTCAATTTCTCCGGTGATCAGGTTTCGGGTGATGATACCTCTAGTCTGCCCCTCAATGTTGACGATGTCCATCATCTCCGTACGAGGATAAAGCTTCACCTTGCCATTGGCAACCTGTCGGCTCAATGCAGAGTAAGCCCCCAAAAGCAATTGTTGTCCGGTCTGGCCTCTTGCATAAAAGGTTCTAGAAACCTGTGCACCCCCAAAAGAACGGTTGGCCAAAAGTCCGCCATATTCTCTGGCAAAAGGAACACCCTGGGCCACACATTGATCAATGATATTGACAGATACTTCGGCAAGTCTGTACACATTGCCTTCTCTGGCTCTATAATCGCCCCCTTTTACGGTGTCATAAAACAATCTATAAATGGAATCACCGTCATTTTGGTAATTTTTGGCGGCATTAATACCACCTTGAGCAGCAATAGAGTGCGCTCTACGAGGGCTATCCTGAAAACAAAAAGCTTTTACGTTGTAGCCAAGTTCAGCCAGGGATGCTGCCGCAGAAGCACCTGCCAAGCCCGTACCTACCACGATGACATCATACTTTCTCTTATTGGCCGGATTGACCAGCTTCATGTTAAATTTATGCTTGGTCCACTTCTCAGCTACAGGACCTGCAGGTATTTTAGAATCGAGTATCATATCTACTTATTGTTAATTCAAAGTGAAGTATATATAAAGTGGCATACTTGCGAAAAGTGCAGGTACCACGATTGCAAACGCTCTGCCTACAAATTGTATGGCTGGCGTGTATTTCTTATGGTTTGCGCCAAAAGTTTGAAAGGCACTTTCAAAACCATGGAAAAGGTGGAAGCCCAATAGTATCATGGAAATCACGTACAAAGCAACCAACCATTCTTGCTGGAAGGCAAAAACGACAATTTTGAAGAGGTCTTTGTAGGTACCGCTATCATAAGTCACCTTTGGCATGTCGCCCCAGTGCATCTGATACCAGAATCCCTGAAGGTGAACCACCAAGAAGATTAGAATGAAGGTACCCAAAATACCCATGTTTCTGGAACTCCAGCTACTTTCCTTGGGAGGGTTTACTTGATTATATTCGATTGGTCTGGCCTTCTTATTCATGGAGGTCAAAACAATGGAATAAATTACGTGTAGGATTACCGAAAGATAGGTGGTGATGGACAGGATTTGTACAAACTGGTTGGTAGTCATGAAATCGGCATATTCATTGAATGCCTGACCACCGTCGTCTTTGAACAAAAGCAAGTTACCAGTCACGTGCCCAATCAGAAATATAACCAGGAATAAACCTGTAAGGGCCATAATCAATTTTCGGCCCAGCGAACTGTTGAAGGTCTTCGTTACCCAACTCATAAACTTGTGTTTTAGTATAGATTGTTTTTATTTTTTAAACTTGACCGCCAAATTTACATTTGGAAAACTTATCAAACAATCTATGCATTCCCTTTAATCTTATTTTAAAACGTTCTAAATAACTCCTTTCTGGCGAAGTTTTCCTTACTATTGGTGATCATTTCTAAAACCAAGCGGTTAATTTTTTGGTTTTCGTTTCATTAATAATTGTACTTGCTTAACTTTAATCCGTATACTAACAGTAGTTAAGTCACCTTTTATGAAATTTAAATCATTATTTTTCCTTACCCTGTGTTTTCTATTCGCTATTCAGTACCAGGCAACTGCTACCCATATTAGGGCCGGAGAAATCATTGCAGAGAGGATTTCCACTCAAGCACTGACCTATAGAATCACTGTCGTGGGGTATACAGATACCGGTTCTCAGGTCCGCTTTGGCCCTGGAAATATCAATTTCGGAGACGGTACAACTGTTCAACTCAACACCGAAAGTGACATTTCTTTCTCAGAACCTTTAGGCAATCAGATTGAAAAAAACACATTTGTTGTAACTCATACTTATCAAGGTCCGGGAAATTATACTATCCGATTCATGGAGTTTAACCGGAATGACGGTACTCTTAACATGGATAATTCGGTGGACACGCCGTTCTATGTGGAGACTTTTATCCGGATCGACCCATTTTTTGGAGTCAACAACTCTCCTATTTTAACTATACCTCCAGTGGACAATGGCGCGGTAAATGTGCGCTACATTCACAACCCAGGAGCATATGACCCTGATGGGGATAGCCTAGCATATAATTTTGATGAAAATGTCATCGTACCTAATCAGGAATTTCAAAGACCGGTAAACAACTATAGAAGCCCAGGTTCTGGTGAATTCAGTTTCCAGCGGGAGGACGGCTCAGCCAACCCCTATATTTCCATGGATCCGCTCACAGGTGACTTGATATGGGATGCCCCAGGTATAGCAGGACAATATAATATTGCTTTCAGAATTGAAGAATGGCGGAAAATCAACGGGGAATATGAAATGATCGGCTATGTAGTCCGTGATATGCAGATTATCATAGAGCACACCGATAACAGGCGACCGGAACTCATACTTCCCCCCGACCTCTGCGTGGAGGCGGGTACCAGGATTGAGGAAATTATACAAGGCAGTGATCCAGATGGAGATGATATTCGAATTGAAGTTTTTGGAGACCCAATCGAAATTTCAAGTTCACCTGCTACCTATAGTCCAGTGGCTATATTTCAATCTTCCCCAGGAGTAATCAACTTCGATTGGCAAACCGTGTGCAACCATGTTCGCGAAAGGACTTACCAGGTTCGAATCCGAATAACGGACCGGCCGGAATCAGGGCCGGCGCTGGTGGATATACGAACATGGAATATTACCGTCATCGGGCCCCCTCCCGTCATCGAGGAAGTAGAACAGCAACCCGGAAGGAGTGCCGAAATAAGTTGGGACCCCTACTCCTGTAGCGGCTCCGCCGAAGAAATGCAAGTCTGGCGGAGGTTAAATAGCGATCCTTATGAACCCGATGAATGCGAAACAGGCATCAGGGATGGCTGGGAACTTATCGGTACCACCGATATGGAAACCTTTAATTTCCTAGATGATAATGAGGGCCAGGGATTGAGCCCAGGCAATACTTATTGTTACAGATTGGTATCCACTTTCCCACAACCAAGAAGTGGAGAAAGTATCGTTTCTGAAGAATTCTGTATTACCCTAGATGTGGATGTTCCAGTAATCACGAATGTTGATATTGATGAAACCGATAATGAAATCGGAGAGATAATCGTACGATGGACACCACCTTATGACATTGACACAGAAGAATATCCTGGTCCATATACATATGAATTAATTAGAGCCCAAGGATTTTCCGGAAATGAGAATCAATTCAGTGTCACCACTACTGCTGACACGGTGTTTACCGATGTAGGATTGAATACGGCAAATCAGATCTATAATTATAGAATCATTTTGCTGAATGACGGGGAAAGAATCGATACTTCAAGTAGAGCATCATCCGTACGATTAGAGCCCACTATCTTGAACGAGGCAATTGAGTTGAATTGGGAATTTCAAGTACCATGGAACAACTCGATGTCACAATATCCACATAGAGTATATAGAAACCGTACCGATCCAGCTTCAGCTGATGAGGAAACCTTCACCTTAATTGGTGAAGTGAATGTCACTACTGAAGGTTTTACCTTCTTTGATGACGGCAGCCATAATGGGGTGCCATTGAACAAAGACATCGAGTACTGTTATTATGTGGAAACTTTGGGCGCTTATAATATAGAACTGCTAGAATATCCATTGATCAACCGCTCTCAAGTAGTATGTGTGCGCCCAGATGATGACAGGTTACCTTGTCCTCCCGTATTGACTTACGAAGGACCAGAATGTACATCCTTTTTGGCGGACAAGCCTTGTAATTTCAGCAACTTCTATCATGATTTAAGCTGGGAACCAGATGTGAGTGGCGACTGTGATGATGAGTTGAGCCAATACAGGTTGTTCTTCTCAGAAACAGGAGAAGAAAATACATTTGAGCAAGTTGGAACATTTGGTGCCAGTACATTGAGAACCCGAATTGAAGGATTGAATAGCCTGAAAGGTTGTTACTATTTGGTAGCCGTAGACCGCTCAGGCAATGTCAGCGAACCTAGTGAGATCGTTTGTATAGACAATTGTCCTAATTATGAACTTCCAAACGTATTTACACCAAATTCTGATGGAGTCAATGACACTTTCAGAGCGTTTGACAATCCGTTTGAAAAATGTCCACGTTTTGTAGAGGCAGTTGAAATTAAAATTTACAACCGTTGGGGCGTGCAAGTATTTGAGTACAATTCAAGGACCAGCGCTGAAGGTAGCATCTTTATCAACTGGGATGGCCATGATCAAAATGGCAAGGAGTTACCAGCAGGCACCTACTTCTATTCGGGCACTGTGCAGTTTGACACATTGGATGAAGGAATAAGAGAGCAGAGTCTAAAGGGGAATATTCAGATTATTAGATAGAAGTACGAGGTACGAAGTACTCTGTATTATATTTGCGGCCAATCTAACATTTAAACTAAACCACCTATTTATGAAAGCATATATTTTCCCTGGACAAGGGGCACAATTTGTAGGAATGGGGAAAGATCTATATGAATCCAATGAGGAGGCGAAAAAGATCTTTGACCATGCCAATGAAATTCTTGGCTTTAACATCACCGAAATCATGTTTAATGGCACCGATGAAGACCTAAAGCAGACTAAGGTAACACAACCGGCCATATTTATACATTCGGTAATATTGGCAGAAACTACTCCTAATTTTAATCCTGACATGGTCGCTGGCCATTCCTTAGGCGAATTTTCAGCATTGGTTGCTAATGGTGTTTTGGCTTTTGACGATGCCTTAAAATTGGTTTACCAAAGAGCCTTGGCAATGCAAGAAGCCTGTGAGGTTAACCCAAGCACGATGGCTGCTATTTTGGGACTTGAGGATTCCAAAGTGGAAGAAATCTGCGAAAGCGTTGAAAATGAAATAGTGGTGGCTGCGAATTACAACTGTCCCGGCCAATTGGTGATATCGGGAAGTAACAAGGGAATCGAGATAGCCTGTGAAAAAATGAAGGAGGCTGGAGCCAAAAGAGCTCTTCCTCTTCCAGTAGGTGGTGCTTTCCATTCTCCTTTGATGGAGCCAGCTAGAGAAAAACTTCAGAAAGCGATTGAGGCTACTACATTCAACAAGCCTCATTGTCCAATCTACCAAAACGTGAGCACCACGGCAGTAACTGATGTGGAAAAAATCAAAGAAAACCTGATCGCTCAACTTACCGCCCCAGTAAAATGGACCCAGTCGGTACAAAACATGGTCAAAGATGGTGCAACTGAATTTATCGAAAGCGGACCTGGAAAAGTCCTTCAGGGCCTAGTGAAAAAAATCCACAGGGAAGCTGAAGTTTCCAGTATATAATAAAAGTAAAAGCTGCCTTCGGGCAGCTTTTTTTTGGCATTTATTCTTCGTAAATTATATCCCTATACTACTGGTTAATAACCATATAACCATGCCTAAATACCTGATTGAGCGAGAGATTCCAGGAGCAAGCAAATTGTCTGCGGAGGAATTAAAGGCGATATCACAAACCTCTTGTGATGTGTTGGCAAATATCGGCCCTGCAGTTCAGTGGATTCACAGCTATGTAGCAGGCAATAAGATTTACTGCATTTATATTTCTCCAAACGAAAAATTAATCCATCAACATGCCAAACAAAGTGGATTTCCTGTCGACGCTGTATCGGAGGTCTCATCCATAATCGATCCGGTCACTGCAGAATGATTTTAACTTGAAAAGACCGGGCGGAGAAACTCGGTCTTTCTTTTTAACTTTTGATGATTAAGGTATAAGTTTCGATACTTTTCCTTCATCTATACATTCAGCGAGCAACTCCCTGGTATTTTTCCCGAGAATGGGGTGGACAAAATCCGGCAGAACTTCCAAAAGAGGAATTAAGAGGAATCTCCTTTCCTGCAAAAGGGGATGAGGGAGTTTCAACCGATCAGTATTTATTATAAGATCATCGTAATAAATCAGATCGATATCCATTGTGCGATCTCCCCATTTGACCTCCCTGGTCCGATTGAGTCTTAACTCTATCTCTTGAGTTTTATCCAAGACTGATTCAGGACTTGTTTCGGTTTCCACAATTATCAGCTGATTTAGATAAGGTTGTTTGGAGTTGCCACCCCAGGCGGCTGTTTCATAAATTGAGGAGGTTTGTTTAAAAGGAAACACCTTTTCGAGCTCCATCCGGGCCAAAGAAAGATAATTCAACCTATCCCCGATATTTCCCCCCAGCAATAAAACTACTTGACTCATATAGGTGTTTATAGTGTAATTAATAGCAGGTTTTCACAAAAAAAGAATTAATTTCGACTATTAAATTAATCAATCCTTCTTATGCGATTTTTAAGTAATGTCTTGGCTACCATTGTAGGCTTGCTCCTATTTACGGTCATTGCCTTCTTTATCTTCATAGGTTTTATAGGCATAATGGCCTCTTCGGAAGATAAAGTCAACATTAAGGACCACACCCTTCTCCACATTAATTTGGAAAACAAGCTTCTCGTGGAACGAGCATTGGAAGATCCCTTTGCCGTACCATCTATTGGTCCATTTTCATCTGTACCATCCGTAGGGCTCAATGAGCTAAAGACGGCTATCAGGACAGCCAAAGATAATGATAATATCAAAGGTATCTACCTTCAAACTGGGGTAATGCTTGGAGGTGGACCTGCGTTGTTGTTGGAATTGCGCAATGAATTGGAAGCATTTAAAGAGTCAGGCAAGTTTATCGTATCGTATGGGGAAATTTTCACTGAAGGTGGTTATTTCCTTTCATCGGTTGCTGACGAAATTTACCTCAATCCTATGGGAGCGATGGAGTTTAACGGGTTATCCTCAACATCTATTTTCTTCACAAATATGTTCAAGAAGCTGGAAATCGAACCTGTTATTTTTAGGGTTGGGGAGTTTAAAAGTGCTGTAGAGCCATTTATGCTTGAAAAAATGAGTGAAGAGAATAGACTGCAGACAGCTGTTTTTCTGAATGATCTCAATGATTTTGCTCTTCAAAAGATTTCTGAGAACAGAAACATTGAATATTCCCGCCTGAAAGAGATCAACGACCAAATGCTTGTGCGCAAAAACCAGGATGCTCTTGACCTCAAACTCATTGACGGTCTTTGGTACAATGATCAGGTCGGCAATCTTTTAAGGGATAAGCTGGGAATTGGAGAAGATGATGATATTCGTACCGTCAATGTAACTAATATTAATAAAACTACGGAGACCACAAACAGGTCTTCTAGAAATCGAATTGCAGTGATTGTAGCTGAGGGTGAAATTGTATCCGGTGATAGCGAAGGGTCAATTGGGAGTCGTAAATTTGCAAACGAACTTCGAAAAGCCAGAAAAGATATGGACATCAAAGCAATAGTTTTGAGAGTCAATAGTCCAGGAGGATCAATATTAGCTTCAGATGTAATATGGAGAGAAATGGCGGAGGCCAAGAAGGAAAAGCCTGTAATCGCTTCCATGTCCGAACTTGCTGCCTCGGGAGGTTACTATATCTCAGCACCTGCCGATACCATCGTAGCACAGCCAAACACCATAACCGGTTCTATTGGTATTTTCGGACTTTGGTTTAATATGGAAGGTTTGTTGAATAATAAGCTAGGCATCACTACGGACGAGGTGGGCACTGGAGAATTTTCAGACTTTATGAACCCTACCCGCCCAATCTCTCCGGCAGAAAAGCAAATCGTTCAAAACCAAGTCGAGGATGGCTATGAAACTTTCCTTCAAAGGGTGGCCGATGGCAGAAACATGACCAAAGAACAGGTGATGGAAATCGCTTCCGGACGAGTATGGAGTGGTTTACAGGCCAAAGAAAATGGTTTGGTGGATGTACTTGGTGGTTTGGATGATGCGGTGCGGATTGCCGCAGAAAAAGCTGGAGTAGCGGATGATTTTAGAGTTCTGTATTTCCCTGAGCAAAAAACGTTTATTGAGAGATTCTTGAGCGAATTTTCCAGAGATGTCCAAAACCGATATATGAAATTCAAGCTTGGTGGGGAGCAATTTTACCTCTACCAGCAACTTGAGAGAATCAAGAGTTACGATGGAATCATGGTGAGGCTTCCATTTGATATTGAGATTAAATAGAGATAGAAGAGGTTAGACAGTAGACCGAAAACGGAACAAAAAAAGCGGCCACCTCAAAACTGAGGTGGCCGCTTTTTTTATGTGTATTTTAATGCTGCAATAAAACCTTCCAGGCTCCATCCACATCTCCTTGTAGAATATATTCTTGAGCGAGTTGGTGGAGATGAAATAGGTAGCTTTCCTGGTCATTTTGGAAGCGGGTTCGAATCTCCTGTAATTCCGGTTTATGGGCAAACTCTTCCACTTCTTCACCGGTTGGAAGTTTTTCAACATTCCCTAATCGGCCGAGATTATTACCGGTCAAAACCACGCTATCTCTTATCCCTGCAGGAATATTGTCGACGCCGATACCTTTGGTTCGCAATGGCTTCGGAATTTCAAAGAGCGACTCCCCACTTGCACGGCAATACCAATCTCCGCCCATTCTAGCCACGGGATCCAATTTGAACGGATCTATTTTCCCCTGAGTATCCAATATATTTTCATCAATGTGAGCCAGTAATATTTCACAGATTACAAGATTGGCAGCTCCCCCACCCTCACCTACAGGCAATACCTGCAGAACTTTGCATTCAAAGGCTACCGGTGCCTCAGCAACCCTAGGAGGCTTCACTAATTCAGACTTCACTTCGGTAAAGCCCGCCTTCAAAAATTCATTTACTCCTTTATCATACTCAGTGGATGCCAAGGACATTTGTTCCACCATTTTGTAATTAACAATGTTGATGACCACTTCGGAAACTTCATGTACATTTTCCAAAGTATGCTTAGTGGAGTTATCTCTCACCCGACGAGCGGGACTGAACACCACCACCGGAGGATTGGATCCAAAGGCATTAAAAAAACTGAAAGGGCTGAGGTTTACATTGCCCTCCTTGTCCACCGTACTTGCGAATGCAATCGGTCTTGGAGCGATTGCGCCGAGCATGTAACTATGAAATTCTCCTGTAGATACGTTTTTTGGGTCTATAATTTTCATCATAAATAGCTTTCAATTTTTATAACTACCCAAATATAGCTTTTTCTGTTTCGTACTAAATCCCTAAAAGCCGCGTTTTTACCAAAATACCAAGATTTCTTCCTGCCTTGCATGGCAAAATAAAAACCATCATCTTTATCTTTGAAAAATCCTACCACACCCATACATGAGTATAACCTTTCAGCGACTTTTGACATGTGCATTTCTATTGATCTGCACCATGGCCTTTGCCCAAAAGTCCAGTGAAAAGGCTACGCTCAAAATCGACGATAACTTGGAGGAGAGGATTTTCTCAATAGAAAAACTTCCATACTTCGAAGATACCACCGGTAGTCTGACTTTAGCCGAGGTAAAGGCGCCTAAGTTCCAGGGAAATTTTAAAATCAGGCCGGGGGTTTCCAAAAGCGATTTCGAAACCTCAAGCACCTATTGGGTAAAGCTTTCCATTGAGAAAACTCCAAATAGCTCCAAGAAATGGGTGATGGAATTTTATGATCAGACGATTGACCTGATCGAGGTCTTTGCCCCCGATGAAAAGGGCAATTACCAAATAGTAAGAATGGGTGACGGTCTGCCCTTTCATGATAGAAATTTTATCCATAAAAACTTTGAGCTGATCCTCGACAATGGGAGCATAGGGATTGATCACTACTATATAAAAATCCAAAGTTCACAAAAGGCCGATATCCGCATTGCAATCAGGTCTTTAAACAGGTTTCTTTATTACGCTTTAAATGAGTACTTCATTTACGGCTTGTTTTACGGCATGATCATGATCATTGCTCTGTACAATATCCTGGTTTATTTTGCCGTCAGGGAGGTCAAATACCTTTACTACACATTTTATCTATTGAGTGTTGGGATCTACGCCATGTGCGTGGACGGGATCGCCTTTCAGTACCTATGGCCCAATTCGCCCTCCTGGAACCAGATTGCCAACGGCATTTTTAGCTACTCAATAGTGCTTTGGGCCACCCTGTTTTCGATACGTTTTCTCAGCACCAATACTAGGGCAAAATTTCTCCATAAGGCACTCTTGGTGGTATTGGGGATGAAGACTGTCCTGTTTCTGATGGGCATCTTCGTAAATCCTACCTGGTTTGAGATCAGGTATTATGATGTTATTCCTTTCTTTCTGATCTTTTACAGCAGTATTTACATTTGGTCAAAAGGCTACAAGGTAGTTCGGTTTTTCGTAATTGCCTATGGGGTACTCTTTATTGGAATGGCCATCAAGGTGCTTTCCAATGCGGCGGTTATCCAGCATTACACCCTGATTTACTACAGCCTTCACTTGGCGTTTTTGGTGGAAATGTTACTATTGACATTCGCCTTGGGTGACCGGATTAGGATACTGAAGAAAAACAAGGATCTGGCGCTGAGAAGGTCCTTGGACCAGATGAAGTCCAATTACGCCTTAAAAGAAAAAGTTAACCGGGAACTCGAGGAGAAAGTACAGGAGCGCACCAAGGAACTGGAATCCAAGAATCTGCTTCTGGAATCCTTCAACTCCCAGCTCATAGAAAAGGATGAGGAGATCAAGCGTATTAATGCACTTTTGGACAGGGACAACTGGAAACTCAAGAGCAGTATCAAACAGTCCTTTCAGGCGAGGCTGGACAATGACACCTTAACCCATGAGGAGTTTTCCAACATCTTCCCTGACAGTTCGGCCTGTTTTAGATATTTGGAAGAACTGAAATGGGCAAAAGCCTTTCATTGTAGAAGCTGTGGAAACCACAAGTGTTCCAACGGACCAAAGCTATTTACCCGGCGTTGCAGTAAGTGTGGTTATATAGAAAGCGTTACTGCCGGGACTGCTTTTCATGGTGTTAGATTTCCGTTGGAGAAAGCTTTTTTCATTGCCTATACCATCATTTCCGGCCAGCACTGGACTTTGGAACAGCTATCCGAACAGTTGGATGTCCGAAAGAATACTATTTGGAGTTTCCGCAAAAAGGTAAAATCAATGTTAGTTGATAGTAAGTCCGAAAAAGCGGATTGGAAAGATATTATTATCGACCAAGACGTGGTGAAAACTGGACACCCCCTGATTCCCAAAAACTGACTTTTGCCAAAACTTTCCCCTCATTTTAAGCTTTAGTATTAAAAGGGGAATAAAAAGTAAAAACCCGCTCATATTTTCTTATAAAGCTGTTTTTTAGTGGTATTAAAGAGTGAAATCTACCTATAAAAAAAGCTATTCAAACCTGCCATAATTAGGAGTTATTCTCATTTTTTTAATGTCTTTTCTTGCTTTTCGCCTAAATTTTGAACTGGATTAATATTCAACGCAAACGATTGAAATTGAAATCAGGAACACCAAACAAAATATTCAGAATACAACCTATTACCTATCAGACCTAGCTGTAAACCGATTGCTTTATAAGGCCCTGAAGCACCAAGTTTCAGGAGCCTTTCAGCAATCAAGAAGGCTTTTAATATTGATGGCATAACATCCAATTTTTGATATATGAATACAATGGCATTACATATTGTCGCTGTGCTGGCAGTCTCCCTGCTGGTAGTTTTTCAAGCCAAAGGCCAGTCTGAGGCTTTTGAGAAAGAAATATACATTAACCAAGCAAATGATAGCCTGAGATACCGCATCCTCTTCCCGGAAGGTTATGACGGTTCTCAGGCTTATCCTCTGGTAATGTTCCTGCATGGTGCAGGAGAAAGAGGTTCAGACAATGAAAAACAGCTTACTCATGGAAGCGCCCTTTTCCTTGAAAACCGCCAAAATCACCCCGCTATAGTGGTTTTTCCTCAGTGCCCGGAGGACAAATACTGGATCGATATCAGTATTCGGGATGAGCTTTTTGGAGAAGGAGACCCTGATTTCAACCAATCTATACAGAAACCATCCGAACAGCTCACCCTGGTCAATGAACTTGTAGAAAAGCTGATCAGCGAAGAAAATGTAGACACCGATAGGGTTTATATAATGGGGCTTTCCATGGGTGGATTTGGAACCTTTGAAACTTTGGGAAGATATCCTGAAAAATATGCTGCTGCAATCGCCATTTGCGGAGGAGGTAACTTGGACCTTGCCGAGAATTATGCTGATAACACGAGTATTTGGATTACCCACGGCGCACAGGATGATGTGGTGCCTGTGGTGTTGAGTCAAAGAATTTACAAAAAGCTGCAGGAACTTGATTCAGACGTCACCTACACTGAATTTCCGGATGCCAACCACAATGCCTGGGATCCGACATTTGAAATGCCGGAACTATTGCCCTGGCTATTTTCTAAAACCTTAAAATAACATTCATGAAGCACGCTAATTCCCTTTTCCTACTTGTTTTTCTCCTCCCCTGTCTAGCATTTACATGCGAGGACAATAATCAAAACAGTACTCTTGTGGCTACTGGATATGATAGGCATGTGGAATTACAATGGCCCAAGCACCCAAATGCAGTGCAATATAGGGTAATGGTGAGTTCAGACGGGGAGAGTTTTTCTGAAAGAGCCACTTTGGAAGACACACTCTATTTGGATTTTGTCAATGATTTAGGAAACAATTTATCTCTTCACTACAAAGTTGAAGCCTTTACGACAGCAGAGCAGGCGGAAACTATTGGAACTAAAGAAGTCAAGACGAAAGACTTCTCGGATGAAGAGCTGCTCGAAATGGTATCCTATTATACTTTCAGATACTTCTGGGAAGGTGCAGAGCCAAATTCCGGTTTGGCCAGAGAAAGAATCCATCTGGATGGGGAATATCCTCAAAACGATGAGCACATCATTACAACGGGCGGTTCCGGCTTTGGTCTTTTCGGCTTATTGGCGGGCTTGGAAAGAGGTTGGATTAGTAAGGAAGAAGGAAGGGAGCGATTTGAAAGAATTGTGGATTTCCTGACTGAAGCTGACCGTTTCCATGGTATTTGGCCTCACTGGCTCAATGGAGAAACCGGGGAAGTGAAGCCTTTCGGAGAAAAGGACAATGGAGGAGACCTAGTTGAATCAGCCTTTCTGATGCAGGGACTTTTGGCCGTCAGGGAGTATTATAAAGATGGAAACATCCAAGAAAAGCAGATTGCTTCCAAAATCAATCAACTTTGGGAAGAGATGGAATGGGACTGGTATACCCAAGGTGGTCAAGATGTGCTATTCTGGCATTGGTCTCCCAATTATGGCTGGGATATGAATTTCCCGCTTTTGGGATATGATGAAACCATGATCACCTATATACTGGCAGCATCCTCTCCTACCCATACTGTTCCTGCTGATGTCTACCACAATGGTTGGGCAAGAAGCGGAGATATTAAAACAGAAAAAACCCCTTTTGGCTATAAATTGGAACTCAAGCATAATGGCGCCGAGGAAATGGGTGGACCATTATTCTGGGCTCATTATTCCTACATAGGATTAAACCCAAAAGGGTTGAAAGACAAATACGCCGATTATTGGGAGCACAATAAAAACCACACATTGATCAATAGAGCCTGGTGTGTGGAAAACCCTGAAGGATACAATGGTTATGGGGAAGACTTGTGGGGATTAACGGCAAGTTATTCGGTAAATGGCTATTCGGCTCACAAACCGGGAAGCGACCTGGGCGTGATCACACCTACCGCTGCACTTTCGAGCTATCCATACACTCCTGATGAATCTATGGATGTGATCAAAAACATGTATTATAACTATGGGGAGAAGGTTTTTGGGAGATATGGCTTTTATGATGCCTTCAGCCCGGAGGAGGACTGGTATCCCCAGCGCTACTTGGCCATCGACCAAGGACCAATTGTCGCCATGATTGAAAACCACAGATCAGGTCTTGGCTGGGAGCTTTTTATGGGCGCTCCAGAGATTCAGGAAGGATTGGAGAAACTAGGATTTGAATTTCCAGAAAAGTGAAAAAATTATTATTAATATATATTGCCCTATTAAAAATATCCCTACTGCAGGCTGAGGAGGAAAAATTAAGGCTGGTGGTACTTCCAGACACCCAATCCTATCTTGAATCCTGCCCGGAAATCATGGAAAGCCAGTTAGACTGGTTGGCTGAAAACCATGAGAATATAGATTATGTGCTTCATGTGGGAGACATCACCCAGGGAAACACACCTGCGGAATGGGCCCTTTCCCAAATATATTTCAAGAAAATAAATGGGAAAATTCCTTACGCCCTAAGTCTTGGCAACCATGATATGGGAAGCGGTCCCAACAAGTTTGCTGATACTCGTGATAGTTCTTTAGCCAATAAATACTTTCCATTGGACAAGCTTAAGTCCAATTCAGGTCTTCAGGGTGCCTTTGAAGAAGATAAAATTGACAACACCTATCACACTTTTGAGGCCCTCGGCAGGAAATGGCTGATTTTATCGCTTGAGTTTGGCCCGAGGAACAAAGTGTTGGATTGGGCTAATCAGATAGTACATAAGCATTTTGATCATTTGGCAATCTTGATCACCCACGCCTACATGTATATTGACGGGCAGCGTCAAAGTGAAGACCATGACTGGAGAGCACATGGATACGGTGTAGGTTCAGGAGAAGGACCTGAAGCAGTTAATGACGGGGACCAAATTTGGGACAAGCTTGTCAAGCGCCACCCTAATTTTTTCATGGTGTATTCCGGGCATGTGTTACACGATGGCCATGGGCAGCTTATCTCTGAAGGGGAGCATGGTAACGAGGTTTATCAATACTTAGCCAATTACCAGCGGGGTGTAAAAGGTTTCGGAGAAGGCTGTAATGGATTTCTTCGAATAGTAGATATAACACCCACTAAGATCGAGACCAAAACGTATTCACCATGGAAAGATGAATGGCTGGAGGATTCAAACAATAAATTTTTCAATTCTATCGACCTAAACAGACTCCAAACAGCAGAAAAAATTGTTAAATAAATATAAGCTTAAAACCCAAAATTAATCGCCTATGAAACATCACACAGTTCCTTAAAACCTACCTGAACTTAATTAATATCCGGATTTATTAGCTTGGAGTGTGGAGACAGACAATGAGGAAAACCTAAGGCCGGAAGCAATCAATGAATGAAATTTTAGCAAATAACTAAAATACTATGAAACAAAATCTATTAATGTGGTTGAAGTACTCTGCATGCGGTTTTGCCCTCCAGTTGATGATGGTCAACCTGGTTTACGCCAATGCCAAGAGTATGGATTATGAAAATGAGGCTATGGCAGTCGGGATATCCTCTGAGGATCCGGTAACCATTACCGGAACAGTGGTGGATGATCTTGGCGAGCCTCTTCCGGGAGTAACCATCGTAGTGGAAGGAACCACCCGGGGTACTGTTACTGATATTGACGGTAATTATTCAATAGAGGCAGAAGAGGGTGAAGTATTGGTCTTCTCCTTTGTTGGATTTACGGCCCAACGACGGGTTGTAGGCACCTCCGATGTCATCGATGTCAATATGGAGCAAGATGAAACAGCTTTAGATGAAGTAGTGGTTATCGGGTACGGAACCCAGAGGGAGCAGGACAGGACTTCTGCAATCTCCAAAGTTAACGCAGAGGACATTGTCAAAACACCTGCAACGAACGCCATGCAGTCATTACAAGGCCGGGTATCGGGTGTGCAGATTGTCAGCAACGGCGCACCTGGTGCCTCTCCAACTGTGCGTGTGAGAGGTGTAGGGTCTTTTGAAGGTGGAGCTGCCCCTCTTTATGTAGTCGACGGAATGTTTATGGACAACATTGACTTTTTGAACCCCAACGATATTGAAAGCATGTCCATATTGAAGGATGCTTCGGCCGCAGCCATTTATGGTGTAAGGGCAGCAAATGGAGTGGTTTTGATAGAAACGAAAACTGGAAGTTATGGCAGGGATCCAGAAATCACCTATGACGGGTATGTTGGTATCCAAAATCCACAAAACGTATTGCAAATGGCCAACGCCCAACAATATGCAGGATATGTACAGGAAACGGGAAGTGCAGCGGATATCAGCTTTTTGAACAATGCTATTCAGCGCTTTGGCAGAAGTCGCATTGACCCCAGTATTCCTAATGTGAATACCGATTGGTATGCAGAAATCATGAGTCCGGCCAGTATCCAAAACCACTCTTTGACTTTTAATGGCGGAACTGACAAGACCAGATACTCTATTGGCGGTAGTTATTTTGAGCAAAACGGTCTGATGAATGACAGAAGAAACGACTACACCCGATTGAATTTTAGGGCCAAGTTTGACACTGATGTGAGGGATTGGCTTACTGTGGGTGCAAATTTAAATATTAGCACAGCCCGTCGCCACAACGCAGACGACGGAGCTTGGTTTACAGCGTATAATGCTGTGCCTATCTTGCCGGTTTATGATGATTTGAACACGGCTGCTTCACCTGTTCCCAGACCATTGGCCAATGCCCAGCAGTTAGGTTACCGGTCTCCTCAAAACCCATACAACAGTATACTTTTTGGAGACAGTAGAAACAACATAGGAACTATCATGGGAAATTTCTATGGAGACATACAGCTAATTCCTGAGAAGCTATCCTTCCGCTCAGCCTATAATTACAATATCGAACAAATCAATACCAGAGTGGTGAATTTTGCACGAAATGATGGGGTAACAGAGTTTCAATCTGGACTTGAAAGAAACAACTTTACAAGATTTGATCAAATTATTGATAATTTCCTGACTTACAACGACAATTTTGGATTACATAGATTCACTGCTGTATTAGGTCAGTCTTTTCGAAGTGAGACTTTCGAAAGTCTTTTCGCACGAGGCGAAGGACTAAATCCTAATCCAAATTTCAACAACCAGCATTTCTGGTACTTGGCTAATGCAACCAATTTTGTTATAGGTGAAGAAGATTTAGGTGACGATGGAGAACGACTGTTTTTCCAGTCCTATTTTGCAAGGGTGAGTTATAATTACGATGACCGATACCTATTTTACGGTACTATCAGAAGGGACGGTAATAATAAATTCCAACGTAAATGGGGTAACTTCGCCACCATCGGTGCAGGTTGGGTGCTTTCTGAAGAAGACTTCTTTAATGTTCCAGCCATCGATTTCTTGAAATTCAGAGCTTCTTGGGGCCAACTTGGCAACGACGCCATTAACCCTGCAGTGGGCAGACCTACCATTCAAGAAAATAACCTTGCCATTAATGATGTGCTGATCATTGGCAGAAGGTTAAATCCAACATTTGACCTTATCGACAGATGGGAGACCACTGTTGAGCAAAACTTCGGAATTAGCGCCAGATTCTTCAGGGAAAGGCTATCATTGGAAGCTGATTACTACATCAGAGATACTAGAAACCTAGCAGTCTCTATTATCCCTCCTGTTTTCAGAGCTACCGAAAGAAGAAGTGTAGGTGAAATCCGAAACCAGGGTTTGGAACTTGCACTAAATTGGGAGGATAGAATTACTGATAATTTCTCCTACTGGATAGGCGGTAACGTGTCTACTCTTAAAAATACCGTACGCGATCTAGGAGGACCTGACTTTTTGGATGCTGGGTCTGCTGAGTTCCGACAAAGATCTATAGTGGGCTCTCCTTATCTTGCTTTTTATGGATACGAAGTTGATGGTGTGTTTCAAAATCAGGAACAGATCAATAACAGCGGTTATACCCAAGATTTTATCAATGACAACAACCTTCAGCCAGGTGACCTGATTTTCAGGGATGTTAACGGTGACGGGGTGATCAATGATGAGGACAGGGTTGTATTGGGATCCTTCCTTCCAACTTTGACTTGGGGTATCAATGCTGGTTTCAGATATGGCAACTTTGAGTTCAGTTCACTATTGCAAAGTCAGATGGGCCATAGCATCCTAAACAGAAAGCGTGGGGAATTGATCTTCACCAATGACACTAATCTTGATGCTGAACTTGTAAACAACCTTTGGAGAGGTGAAGGAACTTCTGACCGCTACCCATCGGCGGCAGGTTTGAGAAGAGGCTGGAACCAGAACATGAGCAGCTACTTCATCGAGGACGGTTCTTTCTTCCGAATCCAAAATGTACAGTTAGCTTACAATATCGTGGACACGAACATATTTGGCGCAAACATGCCAAGAACAAGGGTGACCTTCACTGCTGAAAGGCCATTGACGGTGTTTAACTATAATGGGTTCAATCCAGAAGTTCCTGACGGAATTGACAGACAGGTATATCCTATTCCTGCTATTTACACAGTCGGACTGAATGTTACCTTTTAATTAAAGCGAAGAAAGTCATGAAAAAAATAATCTATAAAAATATATGCACGGCTCTCATAGCAGTATTTATGGTTGGCGTGGTGCCAACATCCTGTATAGGATTGCTAGATGAACCATTGGAAAATGAAATCATCGCTGATGAGACCGACTATACTCAGTCCGGCAACATGATACAAATGTTGTATGGGGCCTATGGTGAATTATATCGCTCTCAATGGGAAACCCATACCTTGATTGGGGTTCGTGGTGATGATGTGACCGCTGCTGGGGACCAAGTGCCCCTGATTGAAACGGACCTGTTCCGCTATGACCGTAATTTTTGGATGTACAACTCTGTTTGGCTCAACCTATATTCCGACCTAATCTACTGGCATGGAGCTATGGAAGAAATCAGATTGTACCAAGAGGCGGGTGCAAATGCAGCAAATGCAGAACAATACATAGCAGAAATAAAAGTGATGCAAGGCCTGGAGTTGATCCAGCTAGCAAAGCTCTGGGGAAGTATTCTAATACCGACTTCCAGCCAGCCTGCTGAGCTTTACAATATTGAAGTTTCGAGTTTCGAGGAAGTGATGCAATATGTATCGGCCTTGATGGATGAAGCTCTTCCTGCTTTGCCAAATGTACATCCAAGTGAACGTTCGGATGTGGCCGGGGGGATTACAAGAGGAGCTGCTTTGGCAGTTAAAGCAATGGCTAATTTGGAACTGAACAACTGGGCTGCAGTCACTGAGGCCACTGGGGAAATTATCAGCAGTGGAACCTATGCTTTGGAGCCTAATTATTACCAGCTATTCAAAGTCCCAGGAAAGCTAAATCGAGAAAATGTGTTGGAATTCCAGTACTCTGACTTCGGGACAAGTACTGGTACAGTGACACAATATCCTTTTGAAACGTACGGACCAGCTTCTTGGACGCCAACTGTAGCGGGTGCTTCAAACGGGTGGGGTTTTTATGCTCCTACAGCCAAGTATATTAGATTTATGCTAGACAGAGGAGAGCAGATGAGGCTTCAGACAACGGTATTGTTTACCCCAGACGGTATTGCTGAAGTTCAATCCGAACCTGGATATGAAACGCTTCCTGATTGGGTTTCCAACGTTACTCAAGACGGTGATGTATTCAACAATCACCCGAGATATCTTTTCTTGAGCGGTAAGCATTATTTACCATCTACGCAATTGACTGAAGGTCGTTTTACATACGGCACCAATAATAACTTCACGGCTATCCGATATGCGGAAATACTATTGATGCATGCTGAAGCAGTGGTCAACGGTGGAGCAGCCGGACCATTATCCGCTGATGAAGCGGTCAACCAGGTCAGGGCACGTGCAGGACTGGAACCTGTAGCAGGCGTTGCTTTGGAGGACGTATTGAATGAAAAATATGCTGAATTTGGAATGGAACTGGGAATCCGGTTTTATGACCTGATGAGATATGGAATTGAAGGAGAACTGAATTTTGAAGGCAGAAACTTCAATATTGAAAGTCACCGATTCCTTCCATATCCATTGGAGCAAACCACCATCCTACCTCAAATCGGCCAAAATTAATAGACATCTAAAATATTAAGTGGTATGAAAAAGTATAAAATTTGGACACTTGCTTTGGTTTGGCTAGTGGCCGGCTGTAACGAAAGCTATATCGATGATATAGTGCCCGTTTCTCCCGGAGAGGATACCGAGCCGCCAGAAGTAATTATCAACTATCCTTCTGAGGGTACACAAATCAGAGTTCCTGAAGAAGTAACTCCTATCGATATTTCATTTGAAGTAACCGATGATATTGAAGTAGAGACTATCAGAGTAGAGCTAAACGGAAATGAAATTGAGACCTTCACAGATTTTCTTGATTTCCGAAGGGTTATAAAAACAGTAAGGTATGATGAGCTGCCAAATGGACAGCATGAGCTTACCATTACCGCAACCGATGCCTCAGGCAAGACTACAACCGAAACAGTCAATTTCGAAAAAGTAGAACCCTATACCCCAGTGTATGAAGGGGAGACTTTCTACCTTCCATTCGACGGGGACTTTATGGAACTGGTTTCTACCCAAAACCCGGAAGTATCTGGCAATCCAGGCTTTGCAGATGGTATCCTCAATAGAGCTTATAGAGGAGCTAGCGATGCACATCTAATTTACCCGACTGAGGGGCTATTGCATGATGAATTCACTGCTGTATTCTGGTACAACGTAAACGGTGATCCTGATCGAGCTGGTCTATTGACGATTGGGCCTCCAGATGAGGACAATCCTGATAATCAGAACAACAGGACCGGTGGGTTCAGACTGTTCCGTGAAGCAGCCGGACCGATGCAAAGAATCAAGCTGAATGTGGGCGATGGTGAAGCTGACAGCTGGTTTGATGGTGGAGAGGCAGCAGATGTGGATCCAGCAACTAACGAATGGGTTCATGTGGCAATTACCATTTCCCAAACCCAAGCGGCAGTTTACCTCAATGGTGAAGTGGTCAGCCAGGGTGATTTCTCTGGTGTTGATTGGACAGGAAGTGATATCATGACTATTGGGTCCGGCGCTCCAAGATTTACCGAATGGGGTCACTTGGGCGATGCCAGTCTGTTTGACGAACTGAGACTCTTCAACAGATCACTCGACCAAACTGAAATTCAGGCCATCATGGCAACAGAAATGCCTTAAGTAATTTCAACCCAATAGAAAAGGAAGGGCCATAGCAGCCCTTCCTTTTTATAAAAACCTATGAAGATCTACTTTAGATATATTACTTTTTTCCTTTTAATCGGCTGTAATCAGATAGAGCCGGATTTGGTAGCCCTGAACCTACTGAAAGCAGAAGTGGGAGATCAGGAAATCAGCTTTTCGGAACCCATTTCCGACGATCTTCCCCTGGACCGTCCAATAACATTGGAGTTTTCTCAAGCTTTGGACCCTGCCAGCGTCTCAGCGGGGATCAGTCTTTACGATACAGAAAATGAAGTCGACATTTCCACAAACCTTGTCAACCAAAACAAGTCAGTCATTATTTATCCTTCAGGAACGTTAAGAAACAATACCTCCTACCGAATTCATTTATCAGAACAGCTTCAAGGAGCAAGTGGGAATGCTTTTGCGACTCAAGATATTTATTTCAAAACACAGTTGGGCAACCTATCACTTGAAAGTTTCACCATTGAAAATGCTGAAGAACTTGCCCGAGGTAGAATAGCCAATGTGCCATTACAACCGGAAATCACACTTGTTTTTTCCCAGCCAATCAATCCTGAGACATTACAACAGTCAGTACGGTTTTCAGGGCAATCCGGACCGGCGCTCACTTTTACCTTAGAGGAAAACAATACCAAAGTCATTGTCAACACTTCCAGTTCGCTGGATTATTTATCAAAATATGAATTTATTATAAATGAAAACCTAGGAGGCGGGAAAGGCGAAAGCTATTCGGGAACAACCCGTACATTTTTCACACAAGTGGATGAAACTCCCAAATTCCCTCTTATTTCCGATGAGGAACTCCTCTCTTCGGTACAGGAACAGACTTTCCGCTATTTCTGGGATTTTGCACATGAAAACAGTGGCTTGGCCCGAGAGAGGAACAGTTCCGGAAATCTGGTAACCATAGGTGGATCTGGCTTTGGTGTGATGGCGCTCATTGTTGGAGTGGAGAGAAATTTCATCTCCCGACAGGATGCTGTTGAAAGATGGGATAAGATCGTGAATTTCCTTTCTGCAGCAGACAGGTTTCATGGGGTGTGGCCACATTGGCTCAACGGTGACAATGGCAGCGTGATTCCTTTTAGCACGTCTGATAATGGGGGTGACTTGGTTGAGACAGCTTTTATGATCCAGGGACTTTTGACCGTACAATCTTATCTGGATGAAAATGACCCTAGAGAAAGAAGCATCAGCGAAAGAATTACCCAGCTGTGGCAGGAAGTAGAATGGGACTGGTACTCCCGTGGCGGTCAGGATGTTCTATTTTGGCACTGGTCGCCCGATCAGCAATGGGCCATGAACCTGCCCGTCCAAGGTTATAATGAATGCTTAATAACTTATGTGTTGGCTGCGGCCTCTCCTACTCATTCAATTGAAAAAAGCGTCTATGACAACGGCTGGGCAAGGAATGGGAATATGGTTAATGGCCAAAGCTTTTACGGGCATCAGTTGCCTCTTGGGGAGGATTATGGCGGTCCCATGTTTTTTTCCCATTATAGTTTCTTAGGGCTTGACCCCCGAAACTTGCAGGATCAATACGCTAATTATTGGGAGCAGGGAGTCAGTCATACTTTGATCAACCGTGCCTACTGCATTGAAAACCCATCAGGTTTTGTGGGGTATGGCGAAAATAACTGGGGCCTTACGGCTAGCGACAACCATCAAGGGTACTCAGCTCACTCGCCAAGAAATGACCTTGGTGTAATCACCCCAACAGCTGCATTATCCTCCTTCCCTTATACACCAGAAGAGTCCATGGATGCCTTAAAGTTCTTCTATTACACCATGGGAGATAGGCTGTGGGGAGAGTTTGGCTTTCACGATGCATTCAACATTACTGAGCAATGGTATGCAGATTCTTATCTGGCAATTGATCAAGGTCCAATTGTGCTGATGATAGAAAACCACCGATCGGGGCTTTTATGGGATCTATTTATGCAAAACGAAGATGTGATAAACGGCCTGAATAGGCTGCAGTTCTCCTATTGATAATATTAACCAGTTTTAGACATGATTAGAAACTCTACTCTACTCTTGCAAATCCTATTACTTATTTGCGTTTTTTCATCATGCAGCATGGATGATGAAACGTCAGTAAACAAGCCAAATATACTGTTTATCATGACAGATGATCACGCTATGCAGGCCATCAGTGCATACGGGCATCCATTATCCGAGTTGGCGCCCACGCCGAATATTGACCGAATTGCGGCTTCTGGCGCACTATTCACAGCCAACTATTGTGGTAACTCCATTTGCGGTCCAAGTAGGGCCACTGTCTTGACCGGAAAGCATAGCCATAAAAACGGCTTCATGCAAAACACCAACGTAGGTTTTGATGGCACCCAACAGACTTTACCAAAAATCCTTCAAAAAGAAGGCTATCAAACCGCTATCATCGGTAAATGGCATCTGGTTTCGGAGCCAACCGGATTTGACCATTGGGAGATCCTCCACGATCAGGGTGAGTACAATAATCCTGATTTTATAACTTCGAAGGACACGACACAAAAGAGGGGTTATGTGACCGACTTAATTACGGAGATGACTAAGGACTGGTTGAACCAGCGCGATCCTGAAAAACCATTCTATCTGATGATGCACCATAAGGCCCCGCATAGAAACTGGGTACCCGCTGAGCGGCATTACCACCTTTATGATGACACGGAATTCCCTTTGCCGGATAATTACTTTGATGATTATAAGGGCAGGTATGCAGCTTCCCAACAGGAGATGAATATCTACCGGGACATGTATGAAGGCCATGACCTCAAGCTGAGTACTGAAAAAGGAGTGGATAGTCTTCGGTTTGACCCTTGGCCAGATGTATTCTTGGACAGGATGACCGATCAGGAAAAAGAGACTTTTTGGAAAGCCTATCATAAAAAGAATGAGAGTTATTTTGATTTGGACCCATCAGATTCTGTGGCAGTTGCCAAATGGAAATTCCAGCGCTATATGCGGGATTATCTAGCTGTCATCAAATCAGTAGATGAAAGTGTTGGAGAAATCCTGGATTATCTGGATAAAAACGGATTGGCTGAAAACACCCTTATGGTCTACACCTCTGACCAGGGATTCTATTTAGGAGAACATGGCTGGTTCGACAAGCGATTTATGTATGAGGAATCTATGATCATGCCCCTGATGATCCGATACCCCAATCAAATTGACCCAGGCATGCAAATAACCCAACTCACCCAAAATATCGATTTTGCTCCTACTTTCTTAGATTACTTAGGCATTCAGGTTCCAGCCGATATGCAGGGTGAGACTTTCAAGCCTTTATTGAATAGGTCAAGTTCAGACGACTGGAGACAGTCCCTATATTATCATTATTATGAATTTCCTGGTTTTCACAGTGTGAGAAAGCACTATGGCATAAGGGATGAAAGATACAAATTGATTTATTTCTATGAGGAAGACATATGGGAGCTTTTTGACTTACAGAATGACCCCATGGAAATGGAAAATATTTATAACGAGCACGGTACTGAAGAAATCGCCGAGAGGCTAACTGTTGAACTTAGAGACCTACAAGACAAGTATGAAGTTCCCGAAGATCACCGATAGTAAGAATTAAATAATGATTAATATGAAGCTACTCCCCCCTACTTTAAGATGGCTATTGATACTGTTTTTGGTAATTTCCTCTATGGTGTTTCCCAAAACAGCTGAAGCCCAAGACACCCATATGAGCACCTATTGTAATCCCGTCAATCTGGATTACACATATATGATCTATAATGCTCATAAGGATATGTCCTACAGATCTGGTGCAGATCCTGCTGTGGTCGAGTTCCGTGGTGAGTATTATATGTTCGTGACTCGCTCAATGGGTTATTGGCATTCTACTGACTTGCAAAATTGGACATTTATTGAACCTGAGAAGTGGTATTTTGAAGGCTCAAATGCACCCACCGCCCATAATTATAAAGATTCAGTATTGTATGTGGCAGGTAATCCTTCTGGGCACATGAGCGTGCTCTATACAGACAATCCCAAAAAAGGGGACTGGAAAGCAGTTCCGGGGATCATCAACAGCCTGCAAGATCCGCATATTTTTATTGACGAAGATGATCAAGCCTATGTTTTCTGGGGATCTTCTAACAAATATCCCATCAGAGCTAAAACTTTGGACAAAGACCTACGATTCAGGCCCTCTGAAGAAACCTTTGAGCTTTTCAACCTAAATGAAGAAAAGCATGGCTGGGAACGGTTTGGGGAAAACCATTCCGATACCGAGCTAGGCGGCTACATTGAAGGTCCTTGGCTGACCAAACATAACGGCAAATACTACATGCAGTATGCAGCACCAGGGACAGAATTTAATGTGTATGGAGATGGCGTCTATGTGAGTGAAACCCCTCTTGGCTCATATGAATATGCTCCCAACAACCCTGTCTCTTACAAACCGGGAGGGTTTATGAACGGTGCAGGACATGGCAGCACCGTAGTTGGTCCCGGTGGTGAGTATTGGCATTTTGCCAGTATGGCGGTGGCTGTCACCGTGGGATGGGAAAGAAGGGTGAGCATGGCTCCCACTTTTTTCGATGAAGACGGGCTAATGTATATGGACCACTACTTTGGAGACTACCCTCACTATGCTCCTGCCACCCCAGGCAAAAAAGGAGAGTTTGCAGGATGGATGTTGCTCTCTTATAAAAAACCAGCTAAGGCTTCCAGCAGCGCAGAGGGCAACAATGCTGAAAACCTGGTGGATGAGGAAGTCAAAACTTTTTGGCTTGCCGAATCAGCCGATGATCAGCAATGGGTAGAGATCGATCTGGAAAATGCCTCTACGGTCCATGCCATTCAGGTGAATTTCCATGATCATGAGTCAGATATGTACGGGAGGATTCCGGATTTATACCACCGCTATGAATTAGAGGGTTCTATGGACGGAGATTCTTGGACTACTTTGGTCGACAGAAAGAACAGCTTCAAGGACGTGCCCAATGATTATGTAGAATTGGCCAATCCTGTGAAAGTACGGTACATTCGGTATAAAAATATTCATGTTCCCACACCCCATTTGGCAATTTCCGGCTTAAGGATATTCGGACTGGGAGAAGGACAGGCCCCATCAAAGGTCGGATCATTTAATGTAGACAGACAGTCGGACAGTAGAGATGCCATGATCACATGGGAGGCTCAAGATGATGCTCAGGGATACAACATTCTATGGGGAATTGCTCCAGATAAGCTTTATAGCTCTTGGCTGATTTATGAAGACGATGAATTACTAATGAAAAGCCTTACCGTTGACCAAAAATATTATTTCACCATTGAGGCTTTTAACGAAAACGGTGTTTCTGACAGATCAGAGATTATTGAGGTAAACTAACTATCTTTATTATTAGAATTTTCTTAGAACCATACCTATTAAATTTATTAACATGAAAATGAGTAAAAACCTGTTTCTCGGCATGGTTTCCTTTGGGATCGCCTTTGGAACGGCCCAGGCACAGGATGAGTACACCCGCAAAGCGGACTCTGTGCTAGCCTTGATGACTCTTGATGAAAAAATCGGGCAACTTAACCTTCCTGCAGCTGGAGACATTACCACCGGCCAGGCAGAAAGTGCAAACATTGCCGAAAAAATCAAAGACGGGCAAGTCGGTGGGCTATTTAATTTAAAAGGTGCCGAAAAAATCAGGGATGTGCAGCGGGTTGCTGTGGAAGATAGCCGCTTGGGGATCCCATTATTATTTGGTATGGATGTCATCCACGGTTACGAGACCGTCTTTCCTATACCGTTGGGGATTTCCTGTAGTTGGGATATGGGTTTAATTGAAAAAACTGCCAGGATTGCTGCTCAAGAAGCCAGTGCTGACGGAATCAGCTGGACCTTCTCACCAATGACCGACATTTCCCGTGATCCTAGATGGGGCCGTGTATCTGAGGGCAGTGGTGAAGATCCCTATTTAGGAGCCCAGATTGCGAAAGCAATGGTGAAAGGATACCAAGGAGATGACCTTTCTGCTCCCCAGACCATCCTTGCAACAGTTAAACATTTTGCCCTTTATGGTGCCCCAGAGGCTGGCAGGGATTACCACACCGTGGATATGAGCCGGCAGAAAATGTACAACGAGTATTTTCCTCCCTACAAAGCCGCCGTTGAAGCAGGTGTGGGATCGGTGATGACCGCCTTCAATGATGTGGATGGCATTCCTGCAAGTGGAAACAAATGGTTAATGACTGAGGTACTTCGAAACCAGTGGGGCTTTAACGGTTTTGTAGTAACGGATTATACCGCTATCAACGAAATGATCGACCATGGACTTGGCGATTTGCAGACCGTTTCCGCGATGGCTTTGAATGCTGGTGTGGAGATGGACATGGTGGGTGAAGGTTTCTTGACAACCTTAGAAAAATCCTTGGAAGAAGGCAAGGTCACCAAGGAACAGATTGACAATGCAGCTAGGCTTATCCTAATTGCCAAATTTAAACTGGGCCTATTTGACGACCCTTATCGCTACAGCGATCCAAAGCGAGCAAAAAATGAGGTCTTTACTTCCGAAAACCGTCAGATTGCAAGGGAGCTTGCTTCTCAAACATTTGTCCTTCTGAAAAACCAGGATAATATTTTACCATTGAAAAAAGAGGGAAAAATCGCTCTTGTAGGCCCTATGGCTGACAATAGGTTGAATATGACAGGTACTTGGAGTGTGGCTGGACGGCATGATGAATCAGTTTCTTTATTGGATGGGCTGAAAAATGCTTTGGGCGATGAAGCTGATATTGTAACCGCCCGAGGTGCAAATGTGGCTGCAGACTCCCTTTTGGAAGCCAGAGTGAGCATATTTGGAAAGGACACGGATCGTGATCCAAGACCTGCTGATGAGCTGATTCAAGAAGCTCTTGAAATCTCCAAGCATGCAGACGTGATTGTGGCAGCCATGGGTGAATCAGCCGAAATGAGCGGTGAAGCCTCCAGTATGACAAATATTGAATTGCAGGAGAACCAACGGGAATTGCTGAAAGCACTTTTGGACACAGGAAAACCTGTTGTGATGGTGTTGTTCACCGGCCGCCCTTTGGCTATCAAATGGGAAGAAGAAAATGTGCCGGCGATCCTCAATGTATGGTTTGCTGGAAGTGAAGCGGGCGATGCTATTGCAGATGCTTTGTTTGGTGACGTTAATCCTTCAGGTAAATTGACAGCTACTTTCCCCCAGAATGTTGGTCAGGTTCCTATTTACTATAATCATAAAAACACAGGACGCCCTCTTGGCGAGGATGAGTGGTTCCAGAAATTCCGCTCAAATTACCTAGATGTGAGCAATGAGCCATTGTATCCATTTGGATATGGCCTAAGCTATACCACTTTTGAATACGGAGTCTTAACCCTGAGCAAAACTTCCCTTCAAGGTGAGGAAACCTTAGAGGTTAGCATAGATGTAACCAACACAGGAGAACATGATGGTGCAGAAGTGGTTCAGCTCTATATTCGTGACATGGTAGCTTCTATTACCAGACCGGTGAAGGAACTTAAGGGTTTTGAAAAAGTCCAGCTGAAAGCGGGGGAAACTAAAACGGTAACTTTCGAAGTCACCACCGAAGAATTGAAGTTTTACAACTATGATATCGACTATGTTTGGGAGCCGGGAGAATTTCAAATCATGGTAGGAGGAAATTCCAGAGATGTGAAAAGTGAAATGATAAACTGGGAAAAATAAACTTAAAGACCTTGGGCCGAAAACTTTGGCCCAAGGTCTTTTTTCGTTATGAGACATACCGCCTTAAGACTCCTTATTTTAATCTTGTTTTCCTGCTCCACCAGGGGAAGCATTGAAAAGACAGAAAAGTCTTTTTCACAAGATGGTATGGTATATATACAGGGAGGGGAATTCAATTTTGGAACTGACTCAAGAGATGCTTATTCCAATGAACGGCCTGCAGTCCTAGCTGAAGTGGAAAGCTTTTGGATGGATGAGTCCGAGGTCACCAATAGACAGTTTGCCGAATTTGTTGAGGAAACTGGTTATGTAACTGTGGCCGAAAGAAAACTAATATGGGAGGACTTGAAAAAACAACTTTCTAAGAGCACGGAAAGGCCTGCCGACTCCCTTTTGGTAGCGGGGTCCTTGGTTTTTAGCCCTCCACCCCACCCTGTAAGTTTACAGAATCCTTATAAATGGTGGAAGTGGGTTCACGGTGCAAACTGGAAACATCCTGAAGGTCCGGAAAGCAATTTGGAGAAAAGAATGGATCATCCCGTGGTACATGTAGCCTATGAGGATGCAGAGGCTTTTGCAAAATGGGCCGGCAAACGGTTACCTACTGAAAAGGAATGGGAATATGCTGCCAAGGGTGCCGATGGCAGTTCACTTTATCCATGGGGTCGAGTATTTAAGATAAATGACCAGTTCATGGCAAACACTTTCCAAGGAAATTTCCCCCATAATGACAGTTCTGAAGATGGCTTTGCAGGGACCGCTCCAGTAAAAAGCTATCCCCCCAACAAATTTGGTCTGTATGATATGGTGGGAAATGTTTGGGAAATTACCTCCGACTGGTATGATGAGTATACCCTCTCTCGTATGGATAACAAACGCGCACCATTAGACTCCGCAGTATCAAAATGTTTTAATCCCAATAACCCATTGGCAGAAGAAAAAACCATAAAGGGTGGTTCATACCTTTGTACCGATAATTATTGCATAAACTATAGAACCACTTCCAGAACCGGTCAGGATATTTATTCTGGAAGCTCAAATATCGGTTTTAGATGTGTATCCAGCATAAATGAATAATTAATCAAATTTAAATTTTTACCAAATGAAACTCTTAACCAACTTAACTATTTTACTTTGTCTTTTTGCTACATGTTCGTATGCCCAAACTATCAATGTCGCCTCCTACAACATACGGTTTGACAGCCCTACGGATGAGGGAAACATGTGGGTGGACAGGGCGCCACATTTGATTAACCTGATCAAATTCCACCAGATGGACATTGTTGGCACCCAGGAAGGCATGCATCATCAATTAAAAAAAATGGAGGAAGACCTAGATTTCCCATTCATTGGCGTGGGTCGAGACAAAGGAGATGAAGAGGGTGAATTCAGCGCAATCTTTTACAACCCGGAAAAATTAGAGCTGCTGGAAGAGGATACCTTTTGGCTTTCAGAAACGCCAGACGAACCGTCCAAAGGTTGGGATGCACAGTTGCCAAGGGTTTGTACGTATGGCAAATTCAAACATGAGGACATGGGTGAATTTTATGTCTTCAATGTCCACTATGATCACGTTGGCCAAAAGGCCCGAGAGGAAAGCAGCAAGTTGGTCATGCAAAAAATCAAAGAAATTAATCCAGATGGGTTGCCCGTCTTGTTCATGGGGGATATGAACGTAACCGATGATAACCCTGCATATCAAACTGTTGAAGAAACAGAAATGCTGAAAGACACCTATCATCTTTCACCATTCCCTTCTATTGGTCCAAAAGGTACTTTCAATGCTTTCAATTGGGAAAGACTTCCAGAAAACAGAATTGACTACATTTTTGCGAGCCCTGAAATTGAAGTCATCAGACATGGCACTCTATCCGATAACTATGGGAAGAAGTTTCCCTCAGATCATTTCCCTGTGTTGGCGGAGATAAAATTCAAATAACCATCTCAAACTTTATATAAACTAAAAAGGTCCAATTCCAATGGACCTTTTTCATTTTAAAAATATATCCTGTCAAAACTAGTAGATTTGTAAATAAAACAACTAATATTAGTAACAAATTGAATATTAATATGTTGTAATATAACATTAGCACTTTCCAAATTGACTTTTTACAAGATTTTTACTATATTATTAAGCTCATAAGTAAACCCTCTGCAATATGCCACTAATCGATTCCAAATCATCTCAGGCTTTTTTCGATGAGATGTATGATGAGAATGGCGCCTGCCGGCCTCATTATTTTAAATACGAAAGCCTGATAAAACGGGTATCCCGAAAAAAACTAAACCACCTTCAATTCGCTGCTGACAAAGCACAAGTAGGTATGGGAATGACTTTCAATGTATACCATGATGATCAAGGGGTTGAAAAAATCCTTCACTTGGACATCATTCCGCGAATTATACCTTCCAGCGAATGGAGAATCATTGAGGATGGTCTCAAGCAAAGGATCAAAGCTTTGAACCTTTTCCTTCAAGATATATATAATGAGCAAAATATCCTCAATGACGGGATCGTGCCAAAAGACCTGATTTTAGGGTCCAAGGATTTCCTTGAGCCGTGCATCGGCCTTACCCCTCCCAAAGGCATTTGGTGCCACATCACCGGAACAGACTTGGTGAAGGACAAGGATGGCCAATACTATGTATTGGAGGACAATCTACGCTGCCCGTCTGGAGTTTCCTATATGCTGGAGAGCCGGGAGATTATCAAACGGGCCTATCCGGACTTGTTCAATGACCTTGGGGTAAGACCTGTTTCGAACTACCCTATAAGGCTGCTAAACATGTTGCAGTATCTATCTGACAAAAGCAAACCAAAGATCGGAGTGTTGACACCTGGAGTCTTCAATTCAGCTTATTTTGAACATTCCTACCTGGCCCAGCAGATGGGCTGCGAGTTGGTAGTAGGAATGGACCTCATAGTGGAAGACAACATCGTTTACATGCAGACTACTGGAGGTAAAGAGCAGATTGACGTTCTTTACCGAAGACTTGACGATACATTTTTAGACCCGCAAGCTTTCAATCCAGACAGCATGTTGGGCGTACCGGGACTGTTCAATGCTTATAAGGCGGGCAATATTGCCATGGCCAACGCCCCGGGCACAGGAGTGGCTGATGACAAAGCTGTGTATGCATATGTGCCGGAAATCATCAAGTATTATCTCAATGAGGAACCTATCCTCTCGAATGTACCTACATACCTCTGCCGCAAAGAGGAAGACTGCAAGTACGTGTTGGACAACATCAAAGATTTAGTTGTTAAAGAAACAAATGCCGCAGGCGGTTACGGTATGTTAATTGGGCCAAAAGCAACGGCCGAAGAACATGAAAAGTTCAGAGGGCTGATTAAAGCAAATCCGTCCAATTACATTGCACAGCCTACATTGTCACTTTCCACGGTACCTACTCTTGTAAAAGATTCCATTGAATCTAGACATGTGGACTTGAGGCCTTATGTACTTTATGGTGAGGAAATAGATGTTATTCCTGGAGCCCTTACTAGGGTTGCGCTGAAAAAAGGGTCGTTGGTGGTTAACAGTTCCCAAGGTGGGGGCAGCAAGGATACCTGGGTTTTATATTAAAAATTGTTTTATATGCTTAGTAGAGTAGCAAATTCCATATATTGGTTAGGCAGGTATGCCGAAAGAGTTGAGAACTATGCCCGTTTTATTGATGTAAATTTCAATTTGATGCTCGATATGCCTCAAGACATGAAAGAGCAATGGGAACCATTAGTACAAATTACAGGTGACCGGGATATTTACGTCAAAAAGTACGGCAGTCATTTTGACCGTAAAACAGTTATTTTCTTTTTGGCTTTCGATGAGGACAACCCTAACTCAATCTTCAATTCGGTCCAAAACGCCAGAGAAAATGCCCGTATGATTCGAGAGAATCTCAGCAAAGAAACTTGGGAAAAACTCAATGAAACCTATCACTATGTAAAATCAGGGAAGGAAAAGTCCATTTGGAAAAAAGAAGATCCTAGGTCGTTTTTTAGCCATGTTAAAGATAGCGTTTTGCTCCTTTATGGGTTGGCAGAAAACACCGTGGCTAGGACTGAAGGCTGGTATTTTCGCCAGTTAGGCCAATATTTGGAAAGAGCGGATAAAACCAGTAGATTTTTGGATGTAAAATACCACATCCTTCTCCCCTCCCATGAAGAAGTTGGCTCTCCTTTAGACTTTCTGCAGTGGACGGCACTTTTGAAATCGGTCACTGCTTTTAATACCTATAGACGGTTTTACGGCAATATTACCCCCTCGGGTGTAGTGGAGTTTTTGGTATTGGATAAACATTTTCCCCGGTCGGTTTACTTTTGTCTGAAAGAGGCCGAGAATTGTCTTTACAAGATTTCAGGTTCCGATGGTGTGGGTTTTAAAAATAGCGCAGAAAAAGCGATGGGCGAACTCCGCTCCAAACTTGAATATGATGATGTTAACGATGTAATATCCACCGGACTTCATGAATATCTGGACAAACTTCAGATAAAAATCAATAAAATTTCCAACGAAGTGAATAAAAATTATTTCCAGATTAAAAGTAACTTGATCTTTCAAACTCAAGAGCAATCATGACCTTCTGTATTGGAATCAAACTACAGTCTGGAATATTGGGGCTGGCCGACACCCGTATTACCTCAGGGAGCGACACGACCACATCCAGAAAAGTATTTACCCTTAACCGGGAGAAGCATTCATTTTTCATCATGACTTCAGGACTTCGTTCCGTAAGGGACAAGGCCATTACTTATTTTCTGGAAAGTATAGAGGAAAGGGATGATTCTTTCGACAAGCTTTACAAAGCTGTAAACGAATTTAGCTCCCAAATCCGACGGGTAGCCTCAGAAGACAAACAAAGCCTGGTGGATGCCGGGCTTTCTTTTAACCTCTTTTCCATTATTGGAGGTCAACTGGAAAATGACAAGGAATCAAAACTTTATCTACTTTACCCAGAAGGAAACTGGATAGAAATTCAAGAAGGAACACCTTTTGTCATCATTGGTAACAGCGGATTTGGAACACCTATTCTTAGACGGTCGTTGCATTATACCGACTCGATGGAGTTTGCATTGAAATGTGCTTTTCTGGCTTTTGACGCCACTCGGATATCGGCAAATGATGTTGACTACCCTATAGATACTGTCTATTTAAAAAATGATTCCTATTTCACCATTGAAAAAAGATTTACGCAACCTGAATTAAGGCATATTTCCGACTTTTGGAACACTAGGATTAAAGCAGCTATTAACGCGCTGCCATCCGAGTCACTCAATAAAGCTATAAGCAAGGATGACCCACAGTTAAATATAAAAATGGAATGAAATCACTTCGCATAGTCCACTTAACCAGATATAGTTACTCAGAAAGTGTGGTTTTAAACCCTCATTCGATTTTTTTGTGCCCGTTGCAAAAAAGCCATTACACGCTGTCAAATTATAAGATAGAGATTACGCCTAAGCCGATGGACATGGAACTACGGCACAATATTGACAACAATCCCTACTATTTATCGTGGTTTGAAGGCGAGACAGAAAAGCTGGAAATTAAAGTGGACTTTTCAGTTCAGCTTAAAGCATTTAATCCTTTTGCCTTTATTCTGGACCATAAATTCACCGAGGATTTTCAGAAAAACAAAGACTCATTTTACTCTGAAGAGGATAAGCAGTTATTACATGCAGCCTTGCATTTTAGCGCTGAACCTGAAATAACAGCCTTTGCCAAATCCTTTTCCACCGATCAAGATGATCCGCTAATTTTTCTAAACGGTATGCTTCAGTCTATCCACGAAGAGTGGGAGCATACTTTTCGGGAGGATTTTGGCTTATGGACTCCTGAAAAGACCCTGGCAGCAAAGTCGGGAAGCTGTCGAGATCTCAGTTGGATGTTGATTCAGATGCTCAGAAGTATTGGTTTGGCTTGTAAATTCGTAAGCGGCTATGCCTTCAATCCTGAACTGGAAGAAGGGCATGAGCTTCATGCTTGGGTAGAAGTATTCTTGCCCGGTGCAGGATGGGTGGGTATTGATCCCAGCCTTGGACTTTTCGCGGATGAGCATTACCTCCCTTTGGCTAGCAGTGCTATACCTAGATTGACCCTTCCGGTGGTTGGTACCTATGGAGGTGCTGCTGAATCAAAACTGGAAAGTGAAGTTTATATAACACCCCATTAAAAAAGGCGGCTAAAATAATCAGCCGCCTTTTTTGTTACTTTTTGGTTGGTAAAACCTTGGAGCACACTTCTCCAAAACCTACCCTTATATCATCTTTCTGACAGTGACCATTCATAATCACCGTGTCCCCATCTTCGATAAATTTCCGTTCTTCACCGGAATCCAGTTTTATAGGTTTGGTGCCTTTCCAAGCCAACTCTAACATAGAACCATAGCTATCTTCAGTAGGACCTGAAATGGTACCTGAAGCATACATATCACCCACGTTTATATTGCAACCGTTGACCGTATGGTGAGCAAGTTGCTGGGCGATGTTCCAGTACATGTATTTATAATTTGAAGAACACACTTTGGTTGACTTGCCGTTATCTGGCTGGATATGCACTTCCAAATTGATATCAAAACCATGATCTCCTTGGCATTGAAGGTATGGCAACACTTCCGGTTCTTGCTTTGGACCGGCTGTTCTGAACGGCTCCATTGCTTCCATAGTCACTATCCAAGGTGAAATGCTAGAGGCGAAATTTTTACCCAAGAACGGGCCTAAGGGCACATATTCCCATGCCTGTAGATCTCTTGCAGACCAATCATTGAACAATACAAACCCGAAAATGTAATCCTCAGCCTCTTTGGTGCTGACTGAATCCCCCATTTTGGTAGATTTGCCTGTGATGAAAGCTAATTCAAGTTCAAAATCAAGTCTTCTTGATGGCCCAAATTCCGGAGTCTCCATATTTGGATCCTTATACTGTCCTTTTGGCCGGTGGATTGGAACTCCTGAAGGAATAATGGAAGAAGCACGGCCATGATAACCAACTGGCAAATGTTTCCAGTTGGGTAATAAGGCATTATCAGGATCTCTGAACATGGTTCCCACATTAGTGGCATGCTCCATGCTGCTGTAAAAATCAGTATAATCACCAACTTTTACTGGCATCAACATTTCTGCCTCCTGGCGGTTAACCATTGCTTTTCCTCTACATTGGTGGTCCTTAAGTTCTGGGGTTTCCTCTTCGAGAAGATGCTGGACTTTTTCCCTTACCTTCCGCGTGACGTTTTTGCCTAGGTCAATGAATTCATTCAGAGAATCCTTAAGGAAAATATCATCCGGCAGATGCATGTCAGAGAAAAACCCTTCCGCATGCAGCACGGACAAATCCACGATCTTATCTCCTATGGCAATACCCGCCCTAGGAGAAAGCCGCTTGTTTTTAAAAATCCCAAAAGGCAAATTATAAATGGTAAAATCAGAGTTTTTGGGCACCTGAACCCATGTTGTCTTTGAGGCTACTTTTTGGTTCTTCATCGTCAAAAATTAGTTTGTGACAAATTTAGAACTTAATAGCCGAACTCAAAATACAATCTAACTTTTAAAAGAGAGGTTATTAGCTTCACCTTGATGCCCAAAAAGATATTTATGTTATTTTTGTGCTCTGTTTACACAATTATATAGCAAAAACTGATATGTCCTTATCTACTAAGTATGATCCTTCCGAGGCGGAGTCCAAATGGTACCAGTTCTGGATGGACAACAAATTATTTAGCTCACAAGTAGATTACAATAAAGAACCTTACACGGTGGTCATCCCGCCGCCAAACGTCACCGGCGTTTTGCACATGGGCCACATGTTGAACAATACCCTCCAGGATGTTTTGGTCCGAAAGGCCAGAATGGAAGGAAAAAACGCGTGCTGGGTTCCTGGCACGGACCACGCCTCCATCGCCACGGAAACCAAGGTGGTAGCCATGCTTAAGGAAAGAGGCATTGACAAGAAATCTATCTCCCGTGAGGAGTTTTTAGAATATGCTTGGGAATGGAAAGAAAAATATGGGGGAATTATTCTTGAGCAGCTAAAAAAACTTGGCGCTTCCTGCGATTGGGACCGCACCAAGTTTACCATGGATGAGGACCTTAGCAGAGCTGTAATCAGCGTATTTGTGGACCTGCACAAGAAGGGTAAAATCTACCGAGGTATCCGTATGGTCAACTGGGATCCGCAGGGCAAGACTGCCCTTTCCGATGATGAAGTAATTTTCAAAGAGGTCAATTCAAAACTCTATTATATAAATTATAAAATCGAAGGGTCTGACGACCATTTGACCATTGCTACCACCCGTCCTGAGACCATCATGGCCGATGTAGCGATATGTATCAATCCTAATGATCCCCGCTTCACACATCTAAAAGGCAAAAAAGCCATCATTCCTTTGATAGACAGAGCCATCCCAATTATTGAGGATGAATATGTGGATGTGGAATTTGGTACTGGTTGCCTGAAAGTAACACCTGCCCATGATTTAAACGATTATGAGTTAGGGTTAAAGCATAAATTGGAATCCATCGACATTCTGAATGACGATGGTACTTTGAATGAGAAAGCTCAAATTTTGGTAGGCGAAGACAGATTTATCGCCAGAAAGAAGATTGCCAAACAGCTTGACGAAAAAGGACAGCTTGAAAAAGTAGAAGACTATAAATCTAATGTGGGCCATTCTGAAAGGACTGACGCAGTCATAGAGCCAAAGCTTTCACTCCAGTGGTTCCTAAAAATGGATGAGCTTACCAAGCCTGCTTTAAAGGCTGTCATGGAGGACATTATCCAGCTTTATCCACCGAAATTCAAAAACATGTACCGTGCGTGGATGGACAATGTACGCGATTGGTGCATCTCGCGTCAATTATGGTGGGGGCATAGAATCCCAGCTTATTACCTGCCCAATGGGGAATATGTAGTTGCGGGTACGATCGAAGAAGCGCTCAAGTCTGCTAATGAGCAGTATGGAAAAAATTATACTGAAGCAGACCTTCGACAAGAGGACGATGTACTAGATACCTGGTTTTCATCTTGGCTTTGGCCAATGTCTGTTTTTGATGCAGAAGTATTCTCCACAGGTGAGAAAAATGAAGATCTAAAGTACTATTACCCTACCAATGATTTGGTTACTGCTCCAGAAATTTTATTCTTCTGGGTAGCTAGGATGATCATAGCTGGCTATGAATACACTGGTGAAAAACCGTTCAAAAACGTTTACCTTACAGGTATAGTAAGGGACAAACTTGGCCGCAAGATGTCCAAGTCTTTAGGCAACTCCCCGGACCCATTAGACCTTATCAAGAGCTATGGTGCCGATGGAGTGAGAACAGGCATGTTGTTCAGTTCACCTGCAGGTAATGATTTACCTTTTGATGAAAAATTGGTAGAACAGGGCCGTAATTTCTCCAACAAAATCTGGAATGCTTTCCGTTTAGTAAAAGGATGGGAAGTAGACTCCTCCATCTTGGAAAACCACAATAAAGCTGCTTTCCAGTGGTTTGAAAGTAGATTAAATCAGGCCATCACCGAAATCGAAGACCACTTCAGCAAATTCAGAATTTCTGATGCATTGATGGCTACCTACAAGTTGGTATGGGATGATTTCTGCTCTTGGTACTTGGAGATGATCAAGCCGGCTTATCAGAAGCCAACAGATTTGGAGACTTACGAAAAGACCTTGGAATTTTTCGAGTCCATTCTTAAGCTTCTACACCCTTTTATGCCATTCATTACGGAGGAACTTTGGCATCAAATTAAAGGTCGCGATGTAAAGGATGCCTTGATCGTTTCCGCTTGGCCAAAAGCTGGTGATTTTGACACAAAACTCATTGACAAAGCTTCAGTAGTATTTGAAGTAGTGAGCCAGATCAGAAACACCCGGGCTTCCAAAGGCATTTCTCCAAAGGAAAGCTTTGAATTGACCATCAACACAAAGCAGCAGGAGCTTTATCAAGAATTTGAAGCCATCATCAAAAAACTGGCTAACATTAGTGAAATCAATTTTGGAGACAAAGTTGAAAATGCACTAAGCTTTGTGGTAAAATCTGACGAATTCTTCATCCCCATGGGAGACCAGATTGATGTGGAGCAGGAAAAAGAGAATCTGCAGAAAGAGCTTGATTACACCAAAGGCTTCCTAAAATCAGTTTCAAAAAAGCTCAGCAATGAACGTTTTGTAAGCGGTGCTCCTGCCCATGTCGTGGAAGTAGAAAAGAAAAAAGAAGCAGACGCAATTGCCAAAATCAAGGCTTTGGAAGAAAGTCTTGCTAAGCTAGGCTAAAGCTAATTATATAATAAATCCGCAATAATGCCAGTAAGCATTAAATCCTTGTTTAAGGAGCAGGAAGTCGGTAGACCGATGACCGAAGTGGCCATAAATCTAGCTTTCAGCCAACTTTTCATTAGTTGATGGTACTTACTGACAAAAAAGCGGATATACAAAAATAAAACTTAGAAAAGCCTCACGATACTTTATCGTGAGGCTTTTTCATTTAAAACCGTATTGCCAGAGAGGAATTGATAGCGGTGTTTCCTGTACTCACACGCCCAGCTGGAAGGTCAAAAATTGGATCTGGACTATTGAATTGTCTAAGCTCTATTCTTGCCAAAGCCTTGGGATGAACCTGATAATCCAGGTTGACCGAATACCCGGTAACTTCCATTCCGGAATTTAGAATAACACCATTTGCATCCGAATAATGATCCGCTCGGATTGCCACATAGAACTTTTCCCCCAATTGTCTTCTCAAAGAAGCCGTATAGGCATACCATTGATTGAAGGCTCGGAAAATAGCCTCCTCCACTCCATAGTCCGCACCAACAGTCGCACCCCACTTCCCAAAGGAATACATGGTATAAAAATTATTGTAAAAGCGGTTTAGCCGTAAAGTCTGGGGATATTCGTTACCAAAGAAATTGCTGTAATTGATTTCCAACCCATCAAATGGTTGATAATTCACCCCTAACCCTAAAGCCAAAGATTGGTTACCGCGAATCCTTTGTACGTTTTGCCAGCCATTCCCCGCCCAAAACGTAATTTCCAATTCCTCCGATGGTGTATAAGTCAACCTTCCTCCGGTAAGGAAATAAGGTGAATTTTCTGCCAATAGACTTCTGGACAAATGCCAGGTTTCCATCCCTTCGGCACTTTCAAAACCTATATGAGAGGGCATTATACCCACATCAAGCCAAATCTTATCATATAGCCTCACACCTACCGAAGCTTCATATACCATCTGCGCCCAAGCAGGCTCGTTTGCAAGATTAAATTGAGCATAAGTACCAGTCATTAAGGCCACATTTCCTCGGATATTTTCATCCTCATATTTAGCCCTTAAAAAGGCTAAATTGACACTAAACTCATTGTGCCGTTTAAAATTGTAAAGGAAATCAGGTCTGAGATGGTTTTCGGGTTGGTTAAATTCATAGCTATAATACGTTTCCACATATCCGGAAAGCTCCCAACCGTTCTGTTGGATAATTTGGGCATGAGAAAAGTGGCTCAGCAATATGAAAAATAAGAGGTAAAAGTATTTCATTGGTTCAATAATACCAAATAAGCCCGGTTTTAAAAACCGGGCTTATTTATTATTTATTTGTTCGGAAGTTTTTGTCGTAAAGTTCTATACTTTCCAGAATGATTCGTTTAGCATCTTCCTTACCTAAGAAATCTTCAACCTTAACTTCCTTGTTTTCCAATTTCTTATAGTCCTCAAAGAATCTGTGGACTTCCTTCATTAAGTGAGGAGGTAGCTCATCGATGTCATCAATATAGTTTACCGATTGATCATCAGCAGCTACGGCAATAATTTTATCATCTGCTTCCCCGCCATCGATCATCCTCATCACACCGATCACTTTGGCTTTTACCAATGTCATGGAAGGAATATCAATTTGGGAAATAATCAATATATCGAGTGGATCGTGGTCATCGCAGAAGGTCTGTGGAATGAAACCATAATTAGCTGGATAGTGTACAGCTGAAAACAATACCCTGTCTAAAAGCAACATACCGGTTGTCTTGTCCAGTTCGTATTTGCCTTTACTACCTTTTGGGATTTCAATTACTCCGGTCACAAATTCCGGTGCATCTTTACCTATCTGCACATCGTGCCATGGATTTATCATATCAAAAACTTTAAATTTCAAAATTCAAATGGAACGCAAAATTACGGCCATTTAACCTGTTTCCAAAGTAATTATTTGCTATTTTGTTATATATTTTTCAATAAAACCGTAGCATAACCTTTCACGTTAGCGTCTTAACTACAAAACAAAAATAATCATGAGATCTGCCTTTCTATTCCTTCTCCTCATCCTGTTCATTTCAACACCTTTGCTTGCCCAGACAAACCAAATTGAGGTAGAGGGTCAAAGTGAGATCAAAGTTAAACCAGATCAGGCGCTTCTTCAAGTCAATTTGCAGTTGAAAGCCATGCAGGCCTCCCAAGCATCACAGGCTCTTAATAAAAAAACAAACACTATCATCTCAAATTTGGATAAAGCCGATATTAAAGAAATGGAAGTTTTCACTAGCAACTATTTCGTCAACATCAACCGTCTATATCAAAAAGGCACTTCTAAGGATAGTGGTTACGTAGCTTCCCAAACTTTGAATATAAAAGTGAATGAACTGGAACAGTCACTGTTTAAAGTGATGGAGGTGTTGGGCGAGTATGATGAATTGAATTACTCCGTTAGCTTTCAATTGACAGACGATCTTAGAAAATCTAAGGAAGAGGAACTATTGCGCTTGGCACTGGACGATGCCAAACGTAGAGGAAATACGATTGCTGATGCCATGGACTTGGGTAATTTAACTGTGCAGCATGTGCAGTATAAAAGCCAGGATAACTTTTCAAGACCGATGATGCGGATGTCTATGGACGCTGGAATGGAAAGCGCCAAAGCCTCCCCGGTCCTTCTACCTGAAGAGCAAACTTTAAGCGATAAAGTCTTAGTAACCTTTGGGTTTAAACAGTAACAGGGGATACTGGGGTTTCCAAAAGGTTTGGTAATTCAACCTTTACATGAGTGCCTTCACCCACATTGGATTGAAGATGAATATTGCCTTTCATGAGTTCAACAGACTCTTTTACCATATAAAGCCCTATACCAGAGCCTACATTCTGCTGAGTAGCACGTTGGAAGAGATTAAACACTTCTTTTTGAAGTTTTTCATCGATCCCTATTCCATTGTCAAAGACATCAATCACGGCTTCTTTATCAGTTACCACCACCGTGATTCTTATCTTTTTATAAGGATTATCTTTTTTCTGAAAATTAAAGGCATTTCCAAAAAGATTATTCAAAATTACTCTAAGCTTGGAATCATCAGTTTGAAAATCAAATTCCTGAGTCACCTGGAATTCAACATTTACCTCTTCTAGGTCCCATTTTTCTTGATATGCAGCAAATTGTTGGTTGAGCACCTTATTGAAATCAATCGGGACCACCTTGTTTTCAATTTTGGTGGATCTATAAAAATCAAGCATCTTATAGATGAAATCGTCCAGCTTATCTGTAGCATGATCAATCATGCTGAAGTAATCAAGAATTTCTGGATCCTTAACTTCCAACTTGGCAAGCTTAGAAATGCCTGAAATACTCATCAAAGGACCTCTCAACTCATGCGAAAGGCTATAGACAAACTGATTCATTTCGGTATGCACCTTTTTCAGTTTGTCGTTTTTATCCTTTAATTCTTTTCGTGTGAAATATATTTCACCGGCATTATAAATAGCGTTTTTGATCTGCTCAATATTCCAAGGTTTATCGATGAATCTATAGACTTCACCTTTATTGATGGCATCGATAACAGATTTGATATCAGAATATCCTGTAAGCAGAATGCGAATGGGTTTGGGATTTATCGCAATAAGCTTTTCAAAAAATTCCACACCGGTAATATCAGGCATGCGTTGATCTGCAATGACTACTTGATACTCCTCAAGCTTAACCATCTCCAGACCAGCTTCAGCATTGATTGCCGTATGGACAATAAAGTCTTTTCTCAAACTCGCTTTAAAAGAGTTCAAGTTATTATCTTCATCATCAATATATAAAACCTTAATCTTTTCGATTATCATATCATGTCAGATTCTTGATGTACAGGAAGCCTAATAATAAAGGCAGTACCAGCATCTGGACAGCTTTCCACTTCTAGTGTCCCATTATGTTTTTCAATAATAGTAAAAACTATTGAAAGTCCAAGACCAGTGCCTTTACCCACTGGTTTGGTAGTAAAGAAAGGTTCAAAGATTCTGGCTTTAACCTCTTCAGGGATGCCTGGACCGTTGTCTATTATTTCTATTTTGACAAAATCATTCCCGTCCATCGAGGTTCTGATGATGATTTCTGGGTTTGGGTTCTTATCTAAATGCTCAGTAAGGGCATGAACAGCGTTGTTGACGATATTCATGAATACCTGGTTGATTTTACCCGCAAGACATTCCACCATCGGGATTTTACCAAAATCTTTTACAATTTGTATCTTGTTGGACATACTGCTATTCAATAGCACAAGCGTACTACTGATCCCAGCATGTAGATCAACTTTCTTAACATCTTGTTCATCCACCCTGGAAAACAACTTCAACCCTTTTACAATTTCTACAGTCCGCTTTGCCCCGTCTTCCATTCCTTGAAGCAATTGGTCAATCTCACCTTTCACATAGTCAAGTTCGATTTCATCTTCCAACCTTTTCAAGGACTTGAGCGTCTCTTCGGAGAACTCCTTTTGCCCCTTCTCTCTATAAGCTTCCATGATTTCAATAACATCGGCGACATCTCTTTTTAAAGGATTGACGTTCGAGCTTACAAAGTTGATTGGGTTATTAATTTCATGAGCAACACCAGCAGTCAATTGACCAAGAGAAGCCATCTTTTCTTGATTCACCAATTGCGTCTGGGTGTCCTGAAGATTTTTCAAAGTTTTTTCAAGTTCCTCAGTACGACTGTGTACCTTTTCTTCAAGCATGGAGTTTTGTTGCTTCACCAAACGCTCGTTTTCCTTTAAGGCGGCAAGTTTTTCAGATTGTTCCTGTTCTTTTTCTTTCTTTAATATATTGATCCTATCTGCTAAGGCCAAAGAGAGCAATATTGCTTCGCAAGCTGTACCGGCAAGCATTGGGAAATTGGCATATCCATCCAAATTAATAACACCTAGATTTTGAAGAATAAAAATCACCAATCCAACTAAAAACAATCCCCAGGCTATTAAGAAATATACAGCAGGTCTGAAACCCTTTTTCACTAATATAATTCCCGTTGTCAAGAATACCGTTACAATGGCTAGTCCATTAAGATCTGTTAGGAAATAGCTCATCTCTACCAATCCTGACAATCTCAATACCAAAGTAAGGGCATAAGAGCCCATTAGGATCAATAAGATTTTGTCAAGTACTGGAACATATTCTTTTGTTTTAAGAAAAATCCTAACAAAAGGTATCCCAAATAAGCTCGCAATTACAGTAAAGCCAATTATACTCACTTCATATAAGTAGGCATTTTCACCTAGGAAGAAATAATAGGTATATCCCATAATAGACAATTGGGCCAACCCTATGAAAAGTATGTAAAGACAATAGTATAAATAAGCCTTATCCTTTACCGAAAAATATAAGATTAGATTATACATAAACAAAGCTAGCATAAGCCCCATATATATACTCACAATCAGTAATCTATGGCTGTAATCCTGAAAAAAACTAAACTTGGGGGAAATAGTAACAGTAAAATTAACCGGAACTTCAGATTGAAACTCTGCAACCAAGTAAGGGCTATCCCCTTCTTCAGTGAGGATCTCATAAATAGGGTTAGGGTGCTTGAAAGGGTTGCTTTCCTTAGTAAGATTGCCGGCATTGGCAACCAGTCTCTTTTCCCCGTTTTCGCCAATTCTGTATAAATGAGCTTTTCGAAAAACTGGAGAATTAAACTCCATGATAGAATGCTTGCCATAATTTGGGTAGTCGGACAGGTCCATCAATATGGCAAAGTCCTCCTTAATCAACCCTAAATCGACTTTATTAATCTCTTCAAACTCCCTATGATCTCTCCAAACTCCTGCTTCAAATTCCTCTTGGGTAAGCACTTTTAGCTGGTTAACTTTGTGTTCATGAACTGGTTTGAAATCCTGTAAAAACAAAAACAGGAGAATAAAAACCAAGAATACTACGCCGAAGCTAATAAAAACATTTTTGTTGCTATCGTAAAACTGTTTCATACACGTACCGTGGGTATTTTCAGGTCAAACAAAACTTCCATTTCTCCCTTTGGCCCTTTTTCTACCAAATGGGTCAGCCCCTCTCGTCTTACATTAAATACAAATTCTCTTTCCTTTTCTTCTGCAAAAGGGATATTCTCTACATCATCAACATGCATTACGGTTGCAACTAAATCCTCTTTGGGGTAGAAAAATGTCCCGTCATTGCCTAACTCTTTTATAACCGTATAGCCCACTTTGCTGGAAATTTTCACTGTAACAGGAGAGCAAAGCCCAAACAGTTTTTTGATGTTTAGTTGAGAGGCTATTGCAACTCCAATTCGAACTAGATAGATGCTACCTATACCATACCCGGCCACCTCTTTACTATTCCAAAGACCGCAAATTTCAGCGGCTTCACAGTCGCCGAATTGAGACATGTACTCAACAATCGATGTATCAATTTCGTAAATGGCATTTTCAAAAGGAAGGGGAAACCCCTCACTTCTTAACTGCACTCTACCACCGCCCAATACTCTGGAATCCTCTATTGACTCAAACAAAATCAAATAGACATTTGGGTTGGAAGCCCAGGAACTGTCCGCAGAAGTCACTTTTGTTACCCCATATGACTCCAACACCCGGTGATGCCCTTCTATGTATTTGGTGGTAGCCTCAAGATCTTCCACTGCTCTTACCACCCTTACTCTTACTTTCATTTATTTCCAGATAAATATTGATCTATATCTATATAAAATCTCCCAGAAAATTGAGATTGCCCTAACAAAATCGACCGGCTAATATGCGCACAGGCAGCGCCTCCCAATAATACCGAACTTGCCAACTGAGGCCAGGTGGTTATCGTTTTGCCTATTTCACCTATACTTAGCTTTGCTCTTGCCGAAAGCTGTTGGAAGTCCACTAGACTTGAAAAGTACTCTTGCCCTTTGGAATTTATACCATCAACCAAAGTAGATTCTTCCCCAAATCCCTGTAATTTCCCATGAAATATAGGCCTTTCTCTTTCCAAATCAAATCTTTCTATATCAATCATTCCTCGATCACTTGTATCCATCATCACTGGGACACCTAAAGATTTGGCTTTCAATCTACTGGTAAGCTTTACATGCAAACTGTCGCATTCCTCAATTAATAAGTCCAGATTACCTCCCTTTACAAAAAACGCATCCATATTCTCAGAAGTAAGTCCTTCCTCAAACAAAATCACCTTTAAATAAGGGTCTATTTCTGCAATCTCCCTAGCCACGATTCTAGTTTTAGGCTCGCCCAAATTCACCACGCTGGTTCTGATTCGGTTCATATTGCTCAGTTCCAAGGTATCAAAATCAGCAATTCGTAACTCCCCAAAACCGCGCTCCATAGCCAAACTCAGAGCAACACTTTGCCCTACAGACAACCCAACAACACCTATTTTCTTGGTGGAAAGAGTGTCCTGTTCCTGTTGAGTTATCTTGAATTTGTTTCTTGAAGTCCTTAGGTGGGCAAAATCCTTTTCCTTCAACAATACTGTGACCGTATTTCTCCAAGGATAATATACATAATTAAACAATGCTGCCTTGGAGTGTTTAGCCAAGTACTCGATGGCTTTATGAGCCAATACTTCGGGGGAAAACTTTTCTGTTGGGTTATTGATTTTCACCAATTCCTCCACCTGGCATTGGGAAGTATCGGTTAAATTGATGTAGGGTTGGGCCAAAAGTTGATCAATTCTAGCCTGATCAATAGTGGATTGAGGGTCCAAAATTATCGCCTGGTACTCTACTTTATTACGCGTTGGGGCCAAAATACCTTCCATGAATTGCACTTTTTGTAAGCTGATATGGCAGTAAAGTTATATTTTAGAAGTGATATTTTTATAGATTTCACACAATAATTTATTTAAATGGCCAAAAATGCATTTCACACCCATCTTTACCCTCTTTTGCTATAATAATATTTCAATTTTAGGCCTTTCTTAAAAATTATTTCAAAAGGTTCAGGCGAATATCTGAAGGCAAATTCAAAATTTTCTCTAATTTAGCAACCAAATCCCAAGCGAAGATCAATTACGGATAATGGAAGAAGTAAACGAAAAAATACGAGTCCTCTATGTGGACGATGAGGTGAACAACCTTCAAGCTTTCAAAGCAACCTTCAGAAGGAACTATCAGATATTTCTTGCTGAATCTGCAGAAGAGGCGAGGAAGCTCCTTGAAAACCAAACTGTTGAAATCATCATTACCGATCAGCGAATGCCCAATGAAACTGGTGTGGAGTTTTTGGAATCTATCATTCCTGACTTCCCCGACCCAATGCGCATCTTACTGACTGGTTATACCGATATCCAGGCAGTAATCGATGCGATCAACAAAGGACAGGTTTACCACTACCTGACCAAACCATGGGATGAAGATTACATGAGAACAGTTGTAAAAAATGCTTTTGAAGTTTTTGACTTAAGGCGCAAAAATGACCAGTTGACTAAAAGCCTTATCAAGGCCAATGATCAACTTGAATTCCTATTAAGACAAAATTTACTTTCCTAATAACGTGCGGCTAGTAATAGCTGTAACTCTTTGTGAGACATAGAGAACTTCCTGGCCAAGTGAGCATTGGTCAGGCTGCCTCTATAGGTATACACGCCTTTCATAAACCACTTGTAGTTAAATATCATCTCTTCGGCCCCACCCAGATCGGCCATTTGAAGGAGAATGGGTGTGAAAATATTGCTCAATGCCACAGAGGCGGTCCTTGCAACCCTTGAGGCTATGTTTGGCACGCAATAATGAATCACATCATATTTGGTAAATGTGGGGTTATTGTGCGTAGTCATCTCAGATGTTTCCACACAGCCTCCTTGGTCTATGCTCACATCAATAATAATACTCCCTGGCATCATGGCTGCGACCATTTCGTCGGAAACCACCACCTTGGTCTTCCCTTTTTCAGCTCTTAATGCTCCAATCACCACATCAGCCTCTTTCAATGCCTGACCTAAGGTGTAATTATCAATCGTGGAGGTATATACTTGCTGACCAAGCAACTGCTTTATTCTACGTAATTTATATATATGGTTATCAAAAATCCGAATTGTTGCGCCTAATCCCAATGCTGTTCTTGCGGCATATTCAGCCACCGTACCAGCCCCGATTATCACTACTTGCGTAGGCGGCACCCCTGTGATCCCACCTAGAATCAGGCCTTTCCCATCATTGACACTGCTAAGATACTCAGCAGCTACTAGCATGACGGTACTTCCAGCAATTTCACTCATAGCCCGGACTACTGGCATCCCTCCTACCTTGTCCTCTAGGTTTTCGAATGCTACTGCAGTCACCTTCTTTCTATTGAGAGCATGGATATAGTCAGCGTTTTGTTTCCCCAACTGAAGAGCGGAAATCAAGCAGGCGCCTGGCCTCATCATGGCTATTTCATTCTCTTTTGGAGGTTCCACTTTGAGTACAATTTCTGCATCGTAAGCTTCTTTAGCTGTGTAAACAACCTTGGCTCCTGCGTCTGAATAATCCCTGTCTGTAAATTTAGACAGTTTGCCAGCATTGGTTTCCACCATTACCCGTTGCCCATTGTTAACCAATAGGGCCACGGCCTCAGGCGTAAGAACTACACGCTTTTCTTGAAAGGCCACCTCGCGGGGCAAGCCTATCATAAGCGAATTGTTGGACTTTTTAACTTTGGCTAATGCCTCTTGGGGATAAATCCCCGCCTGCTTAGTGATCTCCGCCATTTTAGCTCCCATCCCTAACTGTCTTTATTTTAAGGTTTCGTTTACCGGAGGGGTCCATACTGATACTTATCAACACAAAATCCTCTGGAATATATTCAGCAATTTTTTCGCCCCATTCTATCCAACATGGATTACCGCTATAAAAATAGTCATCTATTCCGATTTCCAGTGCTTCATCCGCATCCTCAAGTCTATAAAAATCAAAATGATAAAACAAGGCACCCCTCTCGTTTTGATATTCATTGACAATGGAAAAGGTGGGGCTACTAACATTATCCACCACTCCGTACTGCCGGGCGAGCTCTTTAATTAAAGTGGTTTTACCAGCACCCATATCCCCCTTGAAAACCCAAATGAGGTCATCCTTGCAGATGTCAATCAATGCTTGGGCTACCTTGGGTAATTCCTGCAGGCTCTCATAATTAATTTCTTCCAAATCAATATTTCTTCGGTGTAAGATGGACCAAAGGCACAATCACTTCCTCTAGCGATACCCCGCCGTGCTGGAAGGTGTCCTTGTAGTAATTTACGTAATAATTGTAATTATTAGGATATGCAAAGAAATAATCTTCTACGGCAAAAACATAACTTGTCGATACATTAAATTTTGGTAATTTGGCATCTTCTGGTTTTCTGATCTCGAAAACCTTCCCGGATTCAAAATTAAGGTTCTTACCTTGTTTATACCTAAGGTTGGTGGTTACCGTACGGTCACCGATAATCTTATATGGCCGGTGTACCCTTTTGGTGCCATGATCGGTGGTGATTACTACTTCTGCGCCAGCATCACTGATCTTTTTAAGTAACTCAAATAATGAGGAATGCGTGAACCAACTTTCAGTTAGGGAACGATAAGCCGATTCATTCGGAGCCAATTCCCGTATCATTTTCATGTCCGTCCTAGCATGGGAAAGCATATCCACGAAATTGTATACCAACACATTCAGGTCATTGTTCATCATGTTGGGAAAAGCTTCTAATAATGCCTTTCCCTGATGGGCTTGGAGAATTTTGTGATAACTGCTCTTGATATTCAGTTTGTTTCTCTGAATGTTCACATTCAAAAATTCTTCCTCATGGTTGTTTTTGCCCTCATCGGTATCCTCCCCTTCCCAGAGATCGGGGTGAAACCGAGCCATATCCATTGGCATCATACCACTGAATAGTGCATTTCTAGCATATGCGGTCGTGGTGGGCAAAATACTGTAATAAGTTTCATCACTCTGCACCACAAAATGAGTAGATAGTAATGGTTCAATCACTTCCCACTGGTCAAGGCGGAGGTTGTCGATAACAATAAAAAATAAAGGTTTGTCTTCCTGCAGTTTAGGGAAAACTTTTTCTCTCATCACATGGTGTGAAAGTAGGGGTTTATCTATGCCTTTTTCGTTGAGCCAATCGAGGTAATTTTCCTTAATGAACTTGGCAAAGTTGGCGTTGGCTTCTGTTTTTTGTGTATCGAGCACTTCCTGCATGCTCTTATTCTCGGTTTTGTCGATTTCAAGTTCCCAATATACCAGCTTGGTGTAGATTTCAGCCCATTCATCATGGTCGATGGCATCATTATAAGCCATACTGATATTTCTAAAATCTTGCTGGTAACTAAGGTTGGTTTTCTCTGTGATAAGCCTTTTATTCTGAAGAATCTTTTTGACAGAAAGCAAGATTTGATTAGGGTTGATGGGCTTGATCAAATAATCGGCGATTTTTCCCCCAATCGCATCATCCATAATATGCTCCTCCTCACTTTTGGTAATCATTACCACCGGTGTCTGCGGTTTCAAAATCTTGACCTGCTGGAGGGTTTCCAGACCTGTCATCCCGGGCATCATTTCATCTAAAAATATCACGTCAAAATTGCTTTCCTCTACCTTTTCCACCGCATCCACTCCGCTGTTGACGGTAGTAATTTCGTAGCCTTTTTGTTCCAAAAACATGATATGGGGTTTCAGCAGATCAATTTCGTCATCAGCCCAAAGGATTTTGAATTTTTGCATATTGTTTGGTTTATATCTTTTAAAATTATAATTACTTTTGTTTTTACTCACAAAAAATAAAGGCCATTGAACAGCCATAAAATACTCAACGATCCTGTCTATGGTTTTATAACCATTCCCAGCGAACTCATTTTTGCCATCATTGATCACCCCTACTTTCAAAGGTTACGTAGAATCAAACAGCTGGGTTTGACGGATTTCATTTATCCCGGGGCTTTACATACCAGGTTTCACCACGCTTTGGGTGCCATGCACCTAATGAGCATCACCTTGGACAATTTACGAAATAAAGGCCATGAAATTAGCAATGAGGAATATGAAGCTTCCCTAATCGCCATACTACTACATGACATAGGCCACGGGCCATTTTCCCATGCCCTTGAATTCAGCTTGCTCAAGGACATACACCACGAAAAGCTTTCCCTGCTAATCATTGAAGCCTTAAACCAGGAATTCAACAACAAACTGGAACTGGCCATCAAGATCTTTACCGGGAGGTACGAAAGGAAATTTTTCCATCAACTGGTCTCCAGCCAGCTGGACATAGACCGACTGGACTATCTCCAACGTGACTGCTTCTTCACTGGGGTGTCCGAAGGCACCATCGGGGCAGACAGGATCATTAAGATGATGAACATCAAAGATGATGCCTTGGTCATCGAGGAAAAAGGAATTTACAGCATTGAGAATTTTCTAAGTGCCAGAAGACTAATGTATTGGCAAGTCTACCTGCACAAAACCACCGTGAGTGCCGAAAAAATGCTCATCAATTTAATCTCCAGGGCAAAAGAAGTTCAACAATCCGGCGTTAACCTTAATGGCACCGACGAACTCATCCATTTGCTTAAATACGATTACACTGTAGAAGATTTTCAAAATTCACGGGAACTGCTCAATATTTTCACCCAGCTTGATGACTTTGACATCTGGGGTGCGGTCAAATTGTGGAAGTCCAATTCAGACTTTGTGCTGAAAAGTATTTCTAACATGTTTCTGACCCGCAACCTTTTCAAAATAGACCTGGTCAGCAAACCTTTTGAGAAGGCACACCTAGATGAAATGAAAAGAAAGACCATCGAAAGGCTTAACATTCCAGAGGAATATCTCCCTTACTTCTTTTCTTTCGGAAGCATCAGCAACAATGCTTATGTGGCCAAAGATAGCATCCTGATCTATACAAAAAAGGGCGAGGTAATCGACGTGGCACAGGCGGCAGATTTGCCAAACATCAAAGCCATGAGCAAAATTGTAAAAAAGTATTACGCTTGTCGAGCCAAAAAAATTTAACTTTGAGCCAACTTTAAAATAATATCCATGGAATTTACCATCAGTCAAGTAGCTGAACTTTTGAATGGCAAAGTAGAAGGCGATGGTTCTCAAAAGGTAAGCAGACTGGACAAAATCCAAGAAGGCAGCCCTGGGGGAATCAGTTTTCTTTCCAATTTGAAATACGAAAACCACCTTTACACCACCAATGCGAGTGCGGTGATCGTGGCCGACAATTTCCAGCCCTCCAAGGATTACACTACCACTCTCATCAAGGTAAAGGACCCTTATACGGGTTTCACCCAGCTGCTGGAAGCCTATGAGATGATGATAAAAGAAAACAAGATAGGTATCGAACAGCCTTCTTTCATGGATCCCACCAGTACCATGGGTGAGAATTGCTACCGTGGAGCATTTTCCCACATCGGGAAAAATACCAAGATCGGTAATAACACCAAAATCCATCCGCAAGCTTTCATCGGGGACAAGGTAAGTATTGGGGATAATTGTAATATTTACTCCGGCGCCAGAATACTCAACGATTGCGTTATTGGCAACAATTGTGACGTACATTCCAACTCTGTAATCGGTGCTGATGGCTTTGGATTTGCTCCACTGGCAGACGGCACTTATAAGAATATCCCACAACTGGGGAATGTAATCCTTGAAGACAACGTAAGCATCGGAGCCAACTCTACTTTGGATAGGGCCACAATGGGGTCCACTGTTATAAAAAAAGGCGCCAAAATTGATAACCTAGTCCAGATTGCCCATAATGTGGTGATAGGTGAGAATACAGTAATTGCCGCCCAGGCCGGAATCTCAGGCTCAACCGAAATTGGAAAAAACTGTATTATTGCAGGGAAAGCCGGAATTGTTGGGCACTTAAAAATAGCGGACAACACCACCATTGGTGCAAATACGGGTATTTCCAAATCGATCCCAAAACCTGGCAGCACCCTGTTGGGATACATGGGAATGGACCTGAAAGAATTTCTAAAAGCCTATGCTGTTTTCAAAAAATTGCCGGAGCTTCAAAACAAATTGAAAGATCTAGAAAAAAAACAATAAATTTGGAGTCAAATCCAATAGAATTTCGACCCTTCGAAAAGAAATATTCTGAATGAAAGTTAAACAGCATACCATAGGAAAACAAGTATCCGTGTCCGGAGTGGGCCTACATACAGGAGTAGTCACCAACATGACTTTTACCCCTGCCCCACCTAACCACGGCTATAAATTCCAAAGGACTGACTTAGAAGGCCTTCCCATCATCGATGCCGATGTGGACAATGTAGTGGACGTATCAAGAGGCACCACCCTCGAGCAGGGAGGAGCAAGGGTATTTACCGTTGAGCACGTTTTGGCAGCATTGGTTGGTCTTGAGATTGACAATGTTCTTATACAACTTGATGGACCCGAGCCCCCAATCATGGATGGCAGCTCCATACAGTTTATCAATATCTTGGAAGACGCTGGTTCGCAAGAGCAAAATGCATTGAGAAGGTTCTTCGAAGTTCCGGAAAGCATACACTACCGAGACTCAGAGCGGGAAGTTGAAATGGCTGCCTTGCCATTGGATGACTATAGGGTTACAGTGATGGTGGACTACAATTCCCCTGTTTTGGGAAGCCAGCATGCCTCTATTACCGACATCAGCCAGTTCAAAAATGAAATTGCCTCCTGTAGAACTTTCTGTTTCTTGCATGAATTGGAAATGCTTTACAACCAAAACCTGATCAAAGGCGGAGACTTAAACAACGCCATAGTGGTGGTGGATCGAGTGGTTGAAGAAGCAGAACTGGCCAATTTAGCCAAAATGTTCAACAAGCCTAAAGTTGAAGTTCGCAAGGAAGGCATTCTAAACAATGTGGAGCTTCGTTATAAAAACGAACCTGCAAGACATAAATTATTGGACGTAGTGGGTGACCTTGCCTTGGTCGGAAGGCCTTTGAAGGCCCAGATTCTTGCGGCCCGTCCTGGCCATGCGGCCAACGTGGCTTTTGCCAAAAAGCTCAAAAGAGCAATGGAAAAAAGCGGCCCAAGTCACATACCACATTACGATCCAAAATTGCCTCCTGTGTTGGATATCAACCAGATCAGCAATATTTTACCACATCGATACCCATTCCAGTTACTTGATAAAGTCATCTATTTAGACGATACCGTAGTGGCGGGTGTGAAGAACGTGACAATTAACGAACCGTTTTTTATGGGGCATTTTCCAAACAATCCAGTGATGCCTGGAGTACTCCAGGTGGAGGCCATGGCACAAACTGGTGGAATCCTAGTACTAAGCACTGTTGATGATCCCGAAAACTACTGGACCTACTTTTTAGGAATTGAAAGTTGCAAATTTAGAAAGATGGTACTTCCTGGCGACACCCTAATCTTCAAATGTGAGCTCTTGGCTCCAATCAGACGAGGGATCGCCAAAATGAAAGGCGAGGCTTATGTGGGGAACACATTGGTCTGTGAAGCCGTCATGACCGCAAGTATCGTAAGAAAAGAAGCATGATAAGTAAGCTAGCGCATATAGATAAAAATGTAGTAATCGGTGAAGATGTAACGATAGACCCTTTTACCTGCATTCATGAAAATGTTGAAATCGGTGAAGGGACTTGGATAGGTTCAAACGTAACCATCTACCCAGGAGCAAAAATCGGCAAGAACTGTAAAATTTTCCCAGGCGCGGTAATCTGCGCCATCCCCCAGGATCTCAAGTTTCAAGGAGAAGACTCTACCGTGGAGATAGGTGACAACACTACTATTAGGGAGTGTGTGACCATTAGCCGTGGTACTCTGGACAAAAGAACCACGAAGGTTGGGGCCAATTGCCTGATCATGGCTTATGTACACATCGCCCATGACTGCTTTGTTGGCGACAATGTAATCATAGCCAATTCTGTACAAGTGGCAGGCCACGTCACTATCGATGACTGGGCTATTGTGGGCGGAAGCAGTGCCATCCATCAGTTTGTTAAGATCGGCATGCATTCCATGATTTCAGGTGGATCACTTGTTCGAAAAGACGTGCCTCCATTCACAAAGGCCGCCAGAGAACCACTTAGCTATGCAGGGGTCAATTCACTAGGCTTAAGACGCAGAGGTTTCTCTAGTGAAGCCATCAGCCATATCCAAGAAGTGTACAGATATTTGTTCCTCAACAGTCTGAACAACAGCCGCGCTCTGGAAGAAATTGAAATCAACCTACCGGCAACAAAGGAAAGAGACGAAATTGTCAATTTTATCCGTACCTCCGAAAGAGGAGTGATGAAAGGATATTTCAATTGATATGATCAGCATACAGCTAGACCAGGCTGCCAAGAGATTCCAATATGACTGGATTTTCAAAAATGTCAGCCTGGTTTTACCTTCTTTTAGCAAAACTGCCATCACCGGCAGCAATGGATCAGGGAAATCCACTTTTTTGAAATGCCTGTCCGGACTAATACCTTTGACGGAGGGAAAGATAACTTACCAATTAGAAAACCAAACTATCTTGGAAGATAGCTTTTATAAGCATCTAACCTTGAGTGCTCCATATTTGGAACTTCCAGAGGAGTTTACCCTATTGGAATTTCTGGATTTTCATTTCAAATTTAAAAACAAAATCTCTGGATTATCTATCGCAGACATGTTGGAGCTGATGTACTTACAAGAGCACAAAAACAAACAAATCCAATTTTTCTCAAGCGGTATGAAACAGAGATTAAAGCTGGGTATGTGCTTTTTCTCAGACTCCCCCCTGATGCTTTTGGATGAACCTACTTCCAATTTAGATGTGAAGGGAGTTAATTGGTATCTGGATATGGTGAAAAAATTCGGTGATCAGAAAACCACCGTGATTTGCTCCAACGATGAGAGAGAATACAGTTTCTGTGACCAAATCCTATCAATAGAAGACTATAAGCTTAATAAGCAGCTTTGATTTTTGTCGGGAATAGTTAAATTTACAGCACAACAATTTTGTACTTATGATCAAGCATCTACAAAAAGGCATTTTGGCACTTATTATTTTGGCTGCAGCCTCCGCATGCGGAAGCGAAACTCCTGAACCAGACGTAAAAACACCAGAAGAACTGGCTACTGAGGAATTGGCCAACGATGGCACGGCCACTTGGTCTGTGGCGCAAGGTGGATCTGTCACCAAAGATGGCGACAACCAAACCGATTTGTTTAGCGAATTCACCATCACCTTCAATGCCTCTGGCCAAAGCCGTACTTATAGCACTTCAGAGGGACAAGGGATCTTCGATGCTTCCGGCAACTGGTCACTAACCGGCAACAACCTTGACCGCGTGATTCTAACCGGGGAGCAACCAGCATCCGGCGAAGAAATACAATTTACCCGCAACCAAGACAACCTCCGCCTCACCTTCTCCATTCCACTTCCAAACGCTCGCACCAATGCAGTTGCAGGGTCATACGTTTTTGAATTGACAAAGGAGTAGCTTACTGTCATTATTCATCATTCTAAATTCATCATTCATCATTAAACCCAATGATGAATGATGAATTCCTCTTCTATTGCTTCAACGTCACCAACGTAACTCCCGCTCCTCCTCTATCAGCATGCTCATCCTCAAAAGATGACACACTTTCCATATGTCTGAGCAGGTTTCGTGTAATGTCCCTTAGAATACCATCTCCTTTTCCATGGACAATGCGCAGATCTTTCATGCCTAGCATAAAACCCTCATCGATGAATCGTTCCACCAAAGGTAAGATCTCCTCTCCTCTTTTCCCCCTCAGATCAAGATTGACATTAAACTCCCTCATGGCAGCCGAAGTATCATAGGACATCCGCTTGGAAATTGCTTTCTTTTCCTTTTTAACCTCCGTGTTGCTGATTTTTTCCAATCTGCTAAGCTTTACATTGGACTTGAGCTCACCTATGCTGATTTCTACATCTTTGTTTTTAATGGAAATCACCTCGGCTACTGCTCCATTGTCCTTCAAACGAACATGGTCGCCTGCTTGTATTTCTCCACCGACAACCTTTATCTCCGTACTGCTGGCGGCTTTTTGCTTTTCTGGCTTGACCACCTGCTTGTGTTGCTCAAGAGTGGCTCGAGCTTTTTTAGTGACTTCTTTATCTGCTTTGCTTTCTCGAATCTCTCGGATGGTGGCTTCTATTTGCCTGTTGGTCTGATCCAAAAGCTGTTTGGCCTCCACTTTGGCCTGCTGTACGATTTCCTTCTTATTCTTTTCCAGCGTCTCCTTCAACTGGGAATACTCCTCCATCCTTTTGGTGAGCAACCTGTCCTTTTTTTGGGTTTCCAGAAGTAGCCTATCATATTTGTTCTTCTCTGCTTCTACCTTATTGAGCAGTTTATCATACCTTACTCGCTCTTCCCCGATTTTCTCCTTGGCCTCCTCGATTATATCCTTTCGGATGCCGATTTTCGAGGCTATTTCCAAAGCAAAAGAACTACCTGGCTTACCTACCTCCAGCTGATAAAGGGGCTCCAATTTATCAACATCATATCGCATGGCTCCATTGACCATTCCGTGATGCTTGGCGGCCACCTGCTTGAGGTTGCCATAATGCGTGGTCACAATGCCATAGGCGCCGGTGTTGTTCAAGGCTAACAAGATAGCTTCAGCGATCGCTCCCCCAAATTGAGGTTCGGTCCCCGTCCCGAATTCATCGATGAAGAAAATGGTTTTCTTGTCGGCAAACTGAGTGAAATACTTCATGCTCATCAAGTGGGAGCTATAAGTACTCAGGTCATTTTCTATATTTTGCTCATCACCAATATCAATAAACAGATTGCTGAATATGCTGAATTTGGAGTGGGGATCCACAGGGATGAGCAATCCGCACTGCACCATGTATTGCAGCAGAGAAACGGTTTTCAAAGTCACCGACTTACCTCCAGCATTCGGCCCAGAGATTACCAAGAGTCTTCTGTTATGGTCGAGCTGTATATTGAGAGGTGTTATCTTTTTCCCCTGTTGGGCCAAGGCAATCTCTAGAAGCGGATGTCTGGCATTGTACCATTCGATCACCTTGGCTTTTTCATATTCAGGCTTGCTGCCATTGACCTTGATGGCAAACCTAGCCTTGGCTCGGATGAAATCCACCATACCCAAAAACTGGAATGCCTTTCTCAGATCGGGAATAAAGGGTCTTAATGTATCGGTGAGTTGGGTGAGGATCTTGGTAATCTCCCGCCTTTCCATGTACTCCAGTTCCCTAAGTTCATTGTTAATATCCAGTACTTCGGCAGGTTCTAGGTAAACTGTCTGCCCAGTGGCTGATTCATCATGGACAAAGCCCTTGATTTTCCGTTTGTTTTCGGCAAGCACTGGCATCACCATTCGGCCACCTCTTATAGTCAAGGAAGCATCATCAGGACAATAGCCTTTTGCTTTCGCTTCTCTGAAAATCCTATCCAGCACTTTTCTCAGCCTATTTTCTTCATAAAGGATCTGCGAACGGATAAGCGACAATTCCTTTGAGGCATTGTTCTTCAACTTTCCCTTTTCATCAATCACTCGTTCAATAGCTTTTAACAAAGTATTGTCTAAAGTGACCATCCCCACTAGCTGAAAAAGGTTAGGATATTCTTCCTGATATTTCTCCAAAAAGGCGGTGCACCCCTTCAAGGTAATCAAGGACATTTTGATATCATGAAACTCATCCTCATAGAGGAAGGTCCCCTCAATCTTGGCCTTTTCCAAAAAGGGGTAAATGTTGAGAAAGTTGGATGCTGGAAACATTTCCCCCGAGATAATGATCTGGCGAAACTCCTCAGTTTGGTCAAGAAGTTTTTGGATCAGCTTAGGGTCTTTCGAAAAGGAAATCTTGGAAACAAAATCCACCCCCAGAGGGCTGGTACATTCGGCCTTGATATGTTCTTTGATCTTGTCAAAGTCAATCTTATGTTCAAGGCTTTGAGGATATAGCATATATTATTGTTCTCCTATATTTTGTTTGACTGTCAAAGAATCGATCACCCGGGCATAAAGCTGCTCCATCTTGGCGGCATCCCTAAGGTAATATTGCAGATTCTCCACGTAAACTGAATCAGCCACCCCATGTTTCTCGAAAACTCGGTGTTCCAAGTAGGGATAGACTTTTTTGGAGGAATCGTATGAAATGGGCAAAGCACTGGATATGCCTTCCACCATGTGAATATCCATCATGATAGACACCATTTGATCCTCACTTAGTAACTGTTTTGGTCTGTCACCGTTGCCACAGGAAAGGGCAAACACGGCCAGCACCAGAATTATTATCAATCTATTCACCCTGCAAAATTAGCCATTTCAAACGAATTTAAATAATATGTTACCTCTTACACGTTTTATTATTCAAATGAGTGCGTTAAATTTAGGCCTCAGGAAAAAAACCTCGAATGAAACACCTGCTTAAAAAGCTCCGGAAATATGAAATCATGCTCCGAAAAGTGGCCAACAACCACTTACAGGGGGATTATAGGTCTATTTTCAAAGGTGCAGGTCTAGAGTTTGACGACCTCCGCCCCTACCAGTACGGCGACGATGTAAGGACTATTGAGTGGAAAGTATCGGCAAAAGGGCACGGAACATTTGTTAAAACTTTTAAAGAAGAGAAAGATCAGTCCGTAATTTTCCTACTTGATGTCAGTGGATCCCAAAATATCGGAGCCAAAGGCAGAAAAAAAATTGACTTGGGAAAAGAGATCGCCGGGGTACTTACATTGGCGGCACTTTACGAAGGCAGCCAGGTCGGTTTAATTTCCTACAGTGACGAAAAAGAACAGGTGGTCCTCCCCGGTAAAGGCCAACGCCACGGGGTCAAGATCATTCGCGCTATTTTCCAACATGAAAACAAGAGCCTCAAAACTGACCTAAATTCCATGTTTACATACACCTTGAATATGGTCAAGAAAAGAAGTATCATCATTGTAATCTCAGATTTTATAGATGAGGGCTACGAGCGCACCCTTAAAGCCATGGGTGAGAAACACGACGTTGTAGCCATCCAAGTGACCGACCCACGGGAAACCATGCTTCCATCATTGGGAATTATCCCCATTTATGACAAAGAGGAAGACAAAACCACCTGGGTTAACACCGCCTTTCGTACTTTTTCTAAAAAGATATCCTCCACCTTTACTGAGGAAAGAGAAGCTATTAGCGACCTATGCAAAAGACACCAGATCAACTACTTACCCATTGACACTCAGCAGGACATCGTTTTGCCATTGATTGAATTGTTCAAGTACCGAAATAAAACCAGGAAACGTGGGTAAGCAGCATCCATTTTTGTTCATCATTGCCTTTCTTTTCCCTTTCATGCTTTCCGCACAGGATGTGCTAGTTGAAGGGTATTTCCGTCAAGATTCCGCCAAACTCGGTGAGCGGGTGGAGTATGTGCTCAAAGCCACTTACCGTCCCACCCAACAGGTGATCTTTCCAGATTCCTCCTTTAGGTTTGAGGACATGGAATACTTGGGTAGGAAAACTTTTGTCACCGATACACGTGACACACTTACTAGGGACAGCGTAATTTACTACCTATCCAATTTCTCTCTGGACCCTGTTCGAAATTTCACAATGCCCGTGTATGAGGTTCTGAAATATGACAGCTTAGAATATTTTCCCGAAGAGGATGAGCTAGCACTCATCTTAACCTTGCCGGAAATCCCTCCGGCTCCAACCTTTAAAGACAACGACACCTATCAGAAGATAGATAGGGAATTTAATTATCCTTATCTCTACATTGCCTTATCCATTATTTTGGTGCTGACAATCGTGATCTATTTTGTGTTTGGTGATAAAATATACAACCATTGGCTGGCTTGGTTGGAAAGACAAAGATGGAAAAGGTTTGAAAAGAAATGGGAAAATGTCACCTCAACTTTCATCTCCCAACCCACTGCTCCACATGCAGACAATGTGCTGGGACTTTGGAAAAGATATCTTGAATTGGTCACTGATCGACCTTATCAGGAGTGGACATCTACAGAGGTGGCAATCGATCTTCCGCGGGAAGGCATACTAGAAGACCTGCGGAATATAGAGTTGATCATCTATGCGGACCGCAAAACCGAGCAATTGCCGTCCATTTGCCAAAACCTGAAAACGGATTGCCGTAACATGTACAACAAAAAAATAGAACTGATCCATGAACGTGAATAATATAAGCGACATGCTTTCATGGCATTGGTTTACCCCAGAAACCCTACGATCTTTCGAATGGGAAAACATCTGGGCACTGCACCTGATCTGGATCATTCCGGTTCTTATGCTATTGAGGATTTTCATCAAATTCTTGAGAAACCCTTCCCTTGAGCTTACCCTGCCAAAAAGTGTGGCCCATAGTAATCCTTGGACCTATCTTAGACTAATCCCAACGTTCTTTTTTATGTTGGCCTTGTGGATGGTAGCTATTGCCTTAGCTCGCCCCCAACGTACCAATGAGCGTGTGGAGCAATCCACGGAGGGTATTGACATTATGTTGGTGCTTGATATATCGGAGTCCATGGACTTGCAGGACTTCAAACCCAACCGACTAGAGGCTGCCAAGGAGACCGCTATTGAATTTATCGAAGGTCGCAGAGGTGATCGTATCGGCATGGTAATTTTTTCGGGAGAAGCTTATTCCCTTGCACCATTGACAACGGATCACGCTATGCTCAACGATGTGATCGGTGATATCAGTTTTGATATGATGGATGCTAAAGGTACAGCGATTGGCAGTGCCCTAGCCACTGCAACCAACCGGATGAGAGAATCCGAAAGTGTAAGTAAGGTGATGGTATTACTCAGTGATGGAGACAATAATGCGGGCAATGTTGATCCTATCTTTGCCGCTCAACTTGCCGAGGCCATGGATATAAAAATCTATACTATTGCCGTAGGAAAGGACGGGATGGTGCCTTATGGTACTGACTTCTTTGGTCGTCCCCAGATGATCGAAAGTTACCTGGATGAGACCACTCTTCGGGAGATAGCCCAAATCGGCGGAGGGCAGTTTTTCCGTGCATCTGATGACGGTGCCCTGGACAATATTTTCGACCAGATCGACGAATTGGAAAAGGCTGAAATAATCGAAAACCGCTACAAAGAAACCCAGGATTACTACCGGGCTTACCTTATGTGGGCTTTTGTGTTCCTGTTTCTTTGGATGATGCTGAAAAGTAGTTTTGTGAATAACTTCTTGTTGGATTAAAAACTGGCACAAAGTACCAGGTACCAAGTACAAAGTACATCGGAGGATAGACTGCTGTATTAAGTCCTTTTGGCCTTACATTTCTTCATTATTCATCATTCATCATTCATTATTCATCATTTCGGTCGAGAGGTTTATTTCCCGGCGCTTCGCGTGGGGAGGGGTTTATTACTTCAGGTTGGATTTGGCGTCGCTTTGCGCTAAACTCCTAAACCTTCCCGCAGGGAAAATAACCCTCTAAACCCCATTCGTACTTCGTACTTAATCTAAAAATCCCCATCCAATTCCGCAGCAAACACTATCAGCCTTATCCCAAACCCAAAAAGCACCACTGCCACTACCCGATTGAGAATCTGCATGACCTTCGGGGTGATGAAGGTACGTAGCTTGTTAGCACTATAGGCTTTGAGAATATCTACTAGAAACACAGTCAGTAGGATCCCAAGGTAATATCCCACAATATCCACAGTCCCAAAGTTATCCTTCAAACGAACTAAACCGGCAATGGAGGTCCAAAACAGCAACACAAAAGGATTGATACCATTAAGGGAGAAGCCTTTGGCAAAGCCCTTTCGCTTCATTGGTCTATTTTGGGTTTTCGGAAAACCACCTGTATTTGGCCTGTCTACTCCCTTTTTCATAAAGGTCAATACCCCAAACGCGATTAAAAAACCTCCCCCAACAAATCCAAGTATCATTTCCACCATCGGATTATTTGTAATCATGGAAACCCCAAAGTAGGTAAGCAATACATACAGGCTATCGCTGACAAGTATACCGGCTGCCATGGCAACAGCATATTTAAACCCTTTCTCCATACTATTTTGGATAAGGGCAAAAAAAACAGGGCCGATGATCAGCGAAAGCACCAGTCCCATTCCAATTCCTTCAATTACATTCATCCTATTGGAATCCCTTTTCTTTTAAAAAGCCCAGCCAAGCTTCGGCTTTATCCCCTTTGAGCACACGTGGAAACTTGTTTTGCCCCCCTTCCTTACCCTGAAGGCGCATATATTCGATAAAGGTTTCCTGAGGTAAAACTCTTACATCCACGTCCTTCAGCGCATGTTGTCTTTCAACTATATAGTCATCGTTTAGGCTCTTCAGTTTTTCGTCGATTAAATTTCTTAACCTACCAGAATCCACCTCATCGTCGGTTCCAATATACCAGTGATGGGCAAAGAGATTCCCATGAGGCACGCCGATGACCGTAAATTCCCTGATATCAACGTTTAATTCCTCTGAGGCCAATTCCACTGCTTTGTTCATGTTGTCAACAGAAAGGTGCTCTCCGCAAAGACTGAGGAAATGCTTGGTCCTACCGGTAATCACTATCTCGGCTTCTGCCAATGATTCAAATTTGATCACATCCCCAATAAGGTATCTCCACGCTCCAGCACAGGTGCTTATCAGAATGGCATACTCTTTACCTTCCTCCACCTGGTCAATGGAAAGGGTTTGCGCATCTGGACGCACTTCTCCATTATCGTCAAAGTTTTCATCTTTGAAAGGAATAAATTCATAGAAAATCCCATTATTAAGAACAAGCCTCATGGATCGACGATCAGGTAAAGCTTGGAAAGCCAAAAATCCCTCACTGGCTAAATAGGTTTCCATATAGATCAATGGTCGATCAAGCAGCTTTTCAAAACCCTTTTTATAGGGTTCAAAACTCACCCCACCATGAACGAAAATCTTCAGGTTTGGCCAAATGTCGTGGATAGATTTTAGCCCATATCGCTCAATAATCTTTTCCAACAAAATCTGTAACCACGCCGGCACACCTACTATAATTCCAATATCCCAATTCGGAGCATTGTCTACTATTTTTTCCAGCTTCTCCCCCCAATTCTTGTTTCTGGCGATCTCGGAACCTGGCTTGTAAAATCGCTGGAACCAAATAGGAAGATTCCCAGCTGTGATACCGCTCAGGTCACCTGAGAAATAGGTACCGTTGAATTCCAGATCGGTACTTCCACCAAGCATCAATATTCCCGTGTTAAAAAGCCTGTCCGGAAGTTCATATTTTGATAGGGTAAGGATTTGCCTAACACCAGTTTTACGGATAGCTTTCACCATCTCATAGGAAATGGGAATATACTTAGATGTGGCACCTGAAGTGCCAGAGGTCATGGCAAAATACTTGATGGCCCCCGGCCAGGTAATGTTTTTTTCTCCTTCTTGGAGCTTGTGCCACCATTCATCGTACATTTTGTTGTAGTCAAAGATGGGCATATCCTGTTTGAAGGTCTCATAAAAGGTGTTCCCCTTCTTTTTAAACTCCTTAAGTTTTTCTCCAAAACCATACTTTCTACCAAACTCAGTCTTTGAGGCAGCAATCATCAGCTTCTTCAGCTCCCGCTTTTGGAGCTCAATGGGGGAACTGTATTCTTGTTCCAGGGATTCACGAAGGCGGATGCCCCGTTTCAATAATGTGCCTAGTATCGCCATAATTTTATATGCTTATGTAAAACAATGCAGGCCGGAGGATTGCCCGTCCTAATCTTAAACAGTATCTTTGAGAGTGTAAATTTAGGAGAATGACTATAAAAGAAAACCTTCAAGAGATAAAAAACACATTTAAAAATCCTGATTGCCTCTTGGTAGCCGTCAGCAAGACCAAACCTGTCGAAGATCTGCAGGAGGCTTATGATGCCGGTATCCGTGATTTTGGGGAAAACAAAGTCCAGGAACTCACCGACAAGCAGCCACAATTGCCCACCGACATTCGTTGGCATATGATTGGCCATCTGCAGCGCAACAAGGTCAAATACATCGCTCCATTTGTACACTTAATTCACGGTGTAGATTCGCTTAAATTGCTTAAAGAGATTGACAAGCAAGCGAAAAAAGCTGATAGAACCATTCCTTGCCTTTTACAGGTCCATATCGCTGAAGAGGACAGCAAGTTTGGTTTTGATGAAAACGAACTCGTTCAGCTCATCCAAAGCGGAGAGTTGGAAAGCCTCGCCAATGTAAAGATCCAAGGGCTAATGGGAATGGCGACCTTCACGGAGGACCAAGATCAAATCCGAAGGGAATTTGCTGGACTCAAGAGCCTTTTCGAAAAGCTAAAAACCCTTTCACTTCCCCCCAATATGAAGCTGGACGAACTTTCCATGGGCATGAGCGGTGACTACTTCATTGCACAAGAGGAAGGAAGCACTATGGTGAGGATAGGTAGCGCCATATTTGGAGCAAGAAATTACAATTAAAATGCATAAAGAAAAAATCATTCAAACGGCGGCCATTTTAGGTGCGCTGGCTGTGGGCATTGGAGCCTTTGGCGCACATGGGCTTGCCGACACTTTGGAGCTGCACGGCCGGACCGAAACCTTCGAAACCGGAGTAAAATATCATTTTTATCATGCCCTGGCAATGTTATTGGTAGGCATACTAGCGTTATTGAAATTGCATGAAAAGTGGCTAAAAATTAGCGCCTGGTTATTCTTGGCCGGAATACTGATTTTCTCCGGCTCGCTATACGTACTTTCCCTCACCGGCATCACCTGGCTCGGTGCCATCACACCTTTCGGCGGCGTGGCGTTCATAGCAGGATGGATATGTGTAGTATTTGCCATGCGAAGTACGAAAAACCTTAGAAGTACGAAGGACGAAGTACGAGGTACGAAAAATTAAGTACGAGGTACGAAGATGGTACCTTGTCCTTTATACCAAAAGAAAATATATGAACAATAGTAAAATAATAGGAAGTCAGCGATCGATGACTGAGTTAATTGGTACTTGGTACTTGGTTCTTGGTACCCAAAAATTTCTACTAACCTTCCTCTTACTTCTACAAAGCTATGCTCTCCTCGCCCAACCTTCCAGAGACAAAGCCACTGAGCTAGAGGCTTACCTGGGCAAGGACTCTTTTTTCAACAATCACCTGACCGGTTTCATGCTCTATGACTTAGACACACAGCAGCCGGTCTATGAGAAAAACAGCCATTTGTACTTCATTCCCGCTTCGACTACCAAATTGGTAACCTTTTTTGCCTCCCTCATCACATTAGGTGATAGCACCACCATTTTGCGATATGTGAATAAAGGAAATGAGGTAACCGTATGGGGAACTGGGGACCCGAGCTGGAAATACCATGCCTTGCCCCAGCAGCCAAGGTTGAGAGAGTTTTTTGACAGATATGAGAAAATCAATTTCTCCGATGCCAACTGGAAGGACCAGGCATTTGGTTTTGGCTGGCAATGGGATGATTATTACTTTTCCTATTCTGCCGAAAAATCCCCATTCCCAATTTATGGTAATGTAGCCAAGGTAATTAACCGCAACAATAAACCAGAGATCAGCCCATCTCTCTTCCGCCAAAACCTCACCACCAGCGACAGAGATGTGAGAAACGTGCAACGGGAATTTCACAACAATCAGTTTTTCTACAATCCCCGCACATATAACGGAATGAATTCCTATGTCCCATTTTTGACCAGCCAGCAGACTTTTGTACAGTTGGCCAGTTCGGAACTTAACAAGATGGTATTGCCGTCCAAGGAAAAACTCCCCAAGGACCACCAACGCCTTAAAGGCATCCGCACAGAGGCTCTCTACAAGGAAATGATGCTGGAAAGCGACAATTTCATCGCAGAGCACCTGCTATTGATGATATCCGATGAACTTTTCCAGGAACTCAATTCGGAAAGAGCCATTGATTATATCAAAAAAACATACTTAATTGACCTTCCTGACGAAATGTTGTGGGTAGACGGATCTGGTCTTTCCAGACACAACCTCATGACCCCGCGGTCATTGGTGGTGCTGATGGATAAAATCTACAGGGTTTTGCCAGATGAAATGCTCTTTAATCTTCTTCCAAAGGGCGGAGTGAGTGGAACCTTGAAAAATAATTACCATGCTCCAAAACCCTACGTTTTTGGCAAAACGGGCACCATATCCAATAACCATAGCTTGGTGGGATTTGTGAGAACTAAGAGCGACAAGTTATATGCATTTGCATTTATGAACAATAATTACCCCTATAAGGCCAGCAAAGTGAGAAGCGAAATGGAAAAAGTGATGGTCTATATCCGGGAAAATTTTTAATTACACATGAACAAAAGAAATTTCCTCAAGTCCTTGGGACTCTCCCTAAGTCTTTTCCCGATATTGGGAATGCAAAAAGCCATAAAATCAACTTCTCCAACTCAAAAACTCTTACCAAAACCTTTACAAAAAGGCGACACTGTAGGCTTAATCAGTCCCTCTGCGGCCACGGCCGAAAGAATACAGTTCCAGTTAGCCAAGGAGGCGCTTGAGGCACTGGGTTTTGAAGTCAAGATGGGCGAAAATCTCCAAAACCGTCGCGGCCATCTGGCAGGATCCGATGCCGAGCGCGCCCATGACCTGAACAGCATGTTTGCTGACGAGGAGGTCAAAGCCGTTATCTGCATCCGTGGCGGATCAGGCGCAGCTAGGATATTACCCATGATTGATTATGAAAACATTAAGCATAATCCAAAGCCAATCTTGGGCTACAGCGACATCACCGCCATACACAATGCCATCTTTGCCAAAACCGGCCTGATCACCTTCCACGGCCCCAACGGCACGGGCAGCTGGAACAGCTTTAATGTCAAGCAGTTTGAGGAAGTCTTTTTTAACCAGTCCTTGCACAAGTTTGAAAACGAGCAGGAAAAGGGAGACGAGTTAATAGTCAAAAACAACCGCATACAGACCATCACAGGTGGTGAAGTCGAAGGAGAACTTGTAGGCGGCAACCTGACCGTATTAACCGCTTTGGCGGGGACGGGATACCTCCCTGACTTCCACAATAAGATACTTTTTCTGGAAGATATTGGAGAGGAACCTTACAAGATTGATCGAATGATGAGTACGCTCAAACTAACGGGAGCTCTGAGCCAGATCAAAGGCTTTATTTTTGGACAATGCACCGATTGCAGTCCTACGGGCGGCTATGGCACACTGACGTTGGATGACATCTTCGATGACTACATCAAGCCATTGAACATCCCCGCATACCGCGGTGCCATGATCGGGCATGTGCCCAAGCAGTTTATCGTACCCATCGGTGCCAGAGCAAAAATGAACGCCGATGAGGGTACTTTTCAATTAACCGAATCAATTTTCCAATCGTGAAAGGATTATTTACATTTCTCATCCTTGCAATGACCACAACCATAAGCACCATGGCACAGCAATATACTTATTTGGCACTCGGAGATTCTTACACCATTGGTGAAGGAGTGTCCGAGCATGAAAGGTTCCCAAATCAAGCAGTTGCAATGTTTAGGGATAAAGGTCATGATTTTGAAGATCCTAAAATCATCGCCACCACTGGATGGACCACCGATGAACTCCAAAAGGGCATCCAGGAGGCTGATATTGAAGGCCAAACTTTTGATTTGGTCACCTTGCTCATCGGGGTGAATAACCAGTATAGAGGACGGGATCTGGATAATTACAAGGCAGAATTCAAAGAATTGCTGGATCAGGCGATTGGGTTTGCCGGCGGCAATAGAGAAAGAGTGATCGTACTTTCCATTCCCGATTGGGGCATCACCCCATTTGCCACTGAAAAGGAAACCGACAAAGCAAAGGTGGCCCAGGAAATTGACCGGTACAACCGCGCCAAGCAAGCCATCACCGAAAGATACGGCATCACCTTCATCGACATCACCACCCACTACCGCGACTATCCTTTAGCTGTGGTTAGCGACAAACTGCATCCGGATGCGGAGATTTATAAGTATTGGGCTGAGAGGGTTGTGGAGGGAATTATGAATTAAGTATCTATTCCCCCTCTCTTCCCCAACTATAGCCCAACACCCACCCAACGCTCACCCAACTACAACTTGGGCCATGGCTGGGTAAGGATTGGGTCTAGTGTGGGTGAGTGTTGGGCTATAGACGCTTCATAGACGCTTGATAGTAGGGAGGAGGGTATATTAGTAACCCTGTGCTAATCTGTGTGATCTGTGGTGATTTTTTTCCGATCAACTAATAACTCCCTATCTATATCATCAAGTATCTCCTCATCCTTATCCATTACAAACTTGCGAGCGAAGAGGAACTCGTCGGATTTTTGTTTCAGCTCTTCGAGGTCACCGGAATTGAATGTCACAGGGAGCTCACAGTTTTTGCGGGTCCAGTTGACGTAGGTTGGGGTCGGAAGGATGCTTGACTTATCACCTTGCAGCAGTTCCATCAGCAAACTTTGAAAAAACGACTCATCGGCGCAGTAGGTGTATTGCCAATACTTCTTCATCTCCTCACCACGCACCTGCATAAACTCCATAATCTTTTTGAAGGTTTCGGTATTAATGGCCCACCAGGCAGATCCGCCGTAAAGTTTGAATGGTTCTACCCTTTTCTTAAAAATTAGTTTGAATACATCCAACCCTACCCTACCCTTGAGCAAGCAGTTGATCAGCATCAAATCCATCCCTTTGAAGAAGGCAAAATCGGCCCTTTTGTCAGAAAAGTTTACTTTATAAGTCTCCCTGCGTCTGTAGCAGCCGAATTCCGACCAAGCTTCTTCAATGGGAACACAGTTGATAAAGTTTTTGTCCATGTGGGCCTGAAAGTATGCTCTGATCATCCCAGCGGGTTGCAATGGGTAATCTTGCCCACTCAAAAGTACAATCATTCCATCTTGCTGATCCTCCAGTGCCACTTCGGCCAAGTTAAGTACCGCCTGCACAAATGCATAATCGGCCCAAACACAGGCCACCCTGTTTTGGATAAATTTTACCTCCTCAGACGCCAGGTAGAGATAATCCTCAATTGCTGTTCTCACATCCATATGGATATAAAAAACCGTATCTGGGCCCTCCAGATTTCTGATTAACCTTTCGAGTTGGGCTGGGTTACGGTGGGCAATGATGAAATAGATAATTTTATTCATGGTTTAAAAAATGGGGTACGAAAAAATACTTTTTGACGGAAGACCGAAGACCGAAACCTTAGATACGAGATCAATTTATAAATTAATCCTCAAAATAAAAAAGGCCCGGATCAACCCCGGGCCATAAATTTCAATCCTTAATCTTTAAACCATTCAACGGCCGCAGGCCACTAAACTATTTCTTCGGTTGCACATTCGAGATAAGACTCACCTTCTCAATCGGTTCGGAAGCATTGGAGTAGATTCTCACTACACTGTTCTGCTTGCCCATTTTGCCGGCTGAGTTGAAGGAAACCTTGATCTCAGCAGACTCACCCGGAGCGATTGGCTCTTTTGGCCAAGCCGGTACAGTACAACCGCAAGTGGCAGCCACATTGCTGATCACTAAAGGAGCGCCACCTGTATTCTCAAATTTGAAGGTATGCTCCACTTTATCACCCTGGGTGATATCACCAAAATCCTTGGACTTTTCAGCGAACGTAATAGTAGCTCCATTATTATTGGAAGCTTCCTGTGCCTGTGCCGCAAACGCCACCACAGCCATAATCATCACTAATACTAACTTTCTCATTTTATTATATGTTAATTTTTATTGATACAAATATTAGCCAAAAAGGCTCAAAGACGCTAAGTCAGTTTCAGTTTCACGCAAAGACCGCAAAGGAGGCGCGAAGATCGCAAAGACTTTAATCACAATATTAATAAAACCTTCGCGCCCTTTGCGTAAAATCTCTGCGCTCTTTGCGTGAAACTTCCCTGCGTGAAACCTCCCCGCTCTTCTCACCCGAAAAACCTCGGATGGAAGTTCACCATGAACACCTCTTTGGTCGCCCTGGTCACAGCGGTATATAGCCAACGGATAAAACCCGTGTCAAGTTGCTCTTCCTTCAAATATCCCTGGTCCACAAACACCGCATCCCACTGCCCACCTTGCGACTTATGACAGGTTAGTGCATAGGCAAATTTCACCTGTAAGGCATTAAGATAAGGGTCTTTCTTTACCATTTCCATCCGCTCCCCTTTCTTCTCAATATCAGCATAATCCTCCTGGACCTGCCGGTAAAGCTCTCTGTATTCCTCCTGGCTCAAGGATGGAGTGGATGAATAAAGGGTATCCAGGATCACCTTGGCCTCAAAACTGGGCTCATCGGGATAGTCAAGCAGCTGCAATTCCAAAGTTGCAAACCTCAACCCATACATTTCTTCAAAAGAACGAATTTTTCTTACTTCCGCAAAATCTCCATTGGCCAAAAAATTTACCTTCTCGGATTCTGCCATGTAGATGTAATTATTTTTCACAATCATCAGTAAATCCCCCGAGGTGATTTCCTCATCCATAAAGTGAATAGCCCTTCGAATATATTGATTGTACTGCACGGCAGCCTTGTTTGACCTGGTCACGATGATAGTGTTCTCTACACCGAATTTATTGTAGGCGTACCTCAAACCATCCTCAAGTTTCTCCCCAGTCATCCTATAGAAATCCTTGAAGGGCTTTACTTGAAAAGATATTTGAGGATGCTTCTTAACTACTTCCTCCCGGAGTTTGGTCGCATTAAATAGAATACCCGAATCGAGTTCTTGTCGCATCACCTCCGTGAGTTCAGTTTCCAGGATGGAAAGTCCATAATGCCTGACCATGTGATTTTTGTCCAAAGCAGGGCTATTCATATTGTTGACAGGAGGAAGCTGCGCACTGTCACCTATCAGCATAAGCCTATTAGAAGCGTGTTGGAAAACATATCGGACCAAATCCATCAACAAGCTCTGCCCCATCCCGCCCTCATCGGAAAGCATGGAGGCCTCATCCACAATGAAGACCGTGTTTGTGTAATAGTTTTTCTGCAGATCAAAGCCGGAGAAATTTCCCTGATCACCCAAAGGTGTGTAGATGATTTTATGAATCGTATAACCGTTTTTCCCAGAATAGGTGGACATCACCTTAGCCGCCCTACCGGTGGGAGCCAACATCAAGGAGCGGTAATTGAGCTGAGGAAGGGTCTGCACCAAGGCCGATACCACGGAGGTTTTCCCCGTACCCGCGTAACCACGAAGTATGAAGGTCGGCTTCTCTCCCATCTTGGCAGAAAGAAATTCATCCAAGAGCCTGAAAAAAGTCTCCTGCCCTTGAGTGGGGGTATGGGGAAACTTTCCTTTGATCAGATTAGAAGGTTTTGACAGAGGATGCGTATCTTTACTCATGATGCTAATCTAAAGCTTTAATGCCGAATATCGCAAAAGAAATATCCGACAAGTTTGGTGACAGGTTACGGGTTCGCGTTAATGGTGTGTTGATCAGACAGGATAGGATTCTGATGATCCGCCATGATATGGGCCGGGGCCGTAGTCTTTGGAATGTCCCGGGAGGAGGTATGAAGTTTGGGAGTTCAGCTACAACCAACCTGACTAGGGAATTTGCCGAAGAAACGGGATTGACTGTTGAGGTAGACAAATTCCTTTTTACCTATGAATATCTGGAAAAGCCCCTTCATGCAGTGGAGCTTTTTTTCGAGGTCAGCGCAGATGGTCAAATTCCCATCATGGGCAGTGATCCTGAACTACCAGCCGCCACTCAACTAATCAAAGAGGTGAGATTTATGGATCTAGCTGAACTGCAATCCATACCCAATGATACCAAACATCAGGTATTTTGGGGCCTTAAATCATTAAATGATGTAAGAATATGGAAAGGTTATTTTAATTTTGAAAATAAATGCATAAAATAGCATCTTGTAAAGACAGCATCAACCTTATTAAGACGAATTAATTATCCTTAAAAAATGAACGTAACTAAGATCTTATCATTGGTATTCCTAGTGGGCGCTCTTGCTTTGGGCTATGTACTGTACAATGGCATAGATTCCGTAATGGAAGAGGAAAAAAGAATTGCAAGACTCGAAGCCAGAGTTGTGGAAAAGCTTCAAATGTTGCGTGATGCCCAAGTTGCCTATTTAGCCAGCGAAGGCGAATATGCCGACAACTGGCCAGATTTGAGAAATTTTATCCAAGATGGAGATATCTATCTTGTACAAAGATCTGAGACCACCGTCCTTTTGGACTACGGTAAGGAAGAAACCACTGTATCTTATGACACTTTGGGTTCCGTGCCGGTAATGGATTCCTTGTTCAACGAAAGAAGACATCCTAACTTCAACCTTGAAAACCTTCACATCGTACCAGGTTCCGGAGGTAGAGAATTTGAATTCTTTGCTGACAAAATCACCCGTAACAACAGGGAGATCGCAGTGTTTGAAATCAGAGACCCAGCTCCAATCAACCCAACTAGAAGGGAAAACAACAACGAAAAAGCATTGAGAGTAGGTTCTAGAACTGACTCTTCTACTTCAGGTAACTGGGAATAATAGTGGTAAATCCATTAGAGAACATGAAGTATAAATATCTAAGCGATAAATTTGACATCCAAGCGGTGTCAGATTTATCGCTTTTCTTGTCTCATGACAGTCTATTGATCATTGCCAAAGACTCCAATGGGGAAGTTATCGGAGGGGAAAGCATTTCCGAAGTTGATCTCCAAGAAACTTTGGACAGCAATGACTTACTGAAATCCAACCCCGACACAGCCAAACTTTGGGTGCACAACGATCACTTTAATCTTGTTCCCGGGGTTATCTTTGACCATAATCAAGCGGCTACTTATCTAAACTTTTCCAGCTCATTGGTTCAGAGTGAAGCTCATGAGGTGTTTTCAGAAAGCCTGGACAGCAACAATCTGCACTTGGTCGGAGCAGTAGATAAGCACACGGCAGATGTTTTTAAAAAAATATTGCCAAAAATCTCATTTGGCCATGCGGGCTCCTTAGCGCTTGATTACCTTTTCCAAAAGAAAACAGATTACCTTGGCCAAGAAATATTTGTGATTGCTGAAGAAGGATACGTATATCTCGCGGCATTTTCGAGTCAAGAACTCAAGCTTTTCAACCGTTTTGGAGTGGACAATACAGAGGACTTGCTTAAATACCTCTTTGTGGCATTTGAGCAATTGAATTTTGACCGCAATTATTGTAAAGTAAACCTTATCGGCGATCTTTCTGCCCTTAATACCAACCTGGTAGAATTACAGCCCTATTTCAAAAACCTTATACCTATCACACCGAGAGCCAATACTACCTACCACACTGGTGCAGAACGCATTCAGGAAACGCAAAGGCTAGAAACATATTGGACCTTCTAATTTATATTGAATGAAAAGAGTAGCGATTTTTCCAGGTTCTTTTGATCCTTTTACATTAGGTCATCATGATATAGTAATGCGGGGCGTTGAGCTTTTTGACGAGGTAATCATTGCCATCGGATACAACACCAACAAAAGCAAGCGGTATTTCGACCTGGATATGATCGTTGAAAAGATTAAAGGTGCTTATAAGGATCAGCCAAAAGTAAAAGTAGTGACCTACAGCGAACTGACTTCCTCCCTAGCGATGAAACATGACGCCAACTTCCTGCTTAGAGGTTTGAGAAACACTACTGATTTTGAATATGAAAATGCCATCGCCCAGATGAATAGGCATTTGAACAAAGACCTGGAAACAGTCTTTTTGATCACCTCACCTAAATACTCCTCCATCAATTCTACTATCTTGAGAGAGGTGCATCGCTATGGTGGAGAAATCAATGAATTCTTGCCCTACGAGGTCTGAACCTTGGGCATCATTTTTATAAATTTCTTGTAAAGATACCTCATGGATGGGTAGGAATTCACCAAGGCATACTTGGCCTCCTGATGGTTTAGCCATTTGACATCCTCGATTCCCTCTTCCGCTTGAGGTTTCATCTTGGAGTCATCGATTATTTCCATGGCAAACCAATAGGTTTTTTTCAAGATACTCTTACGGTTGTGGGTATAGGTATGCCAGGTCTTGATGATGGGTTCTCCCAGTTTCACCTTCACCATACACTCCTCCTCCACTTCCCTCACAGCACATTCTTCAGGAGTTTCGCCTTTATCAAACTTTCCCTTGGGAAGGTCCCACTTGCCCAGCCTTTTGATGAAAAGCACCCTTTCTCCTTTAATAACCACACCCCCTGCCGCCTTGACGATGGAAAACCTGCTTTTAATATACTTTTTAGTCTTCTCCTTATCCTCGGTAAGGATGGTAATACTGTCAAGGTTTTTAAGTTTTCTAGTTCTCAGCAGATAAAGGAGCTTTTGCAAGATCTCCTTGGATGGATTGATTAAAAGCACATCATCATGAAATTCCACATAAGAAGGAAGGTCAGAGGGATTGTCATAGATACATTCAAAGGTTTTCTCGGGAGCGAGTTCCTCAGTGGACAGAATGTCTAAAGGCTTGTCATTAATGAAAATTCTCATGGGCATTCGATTAGAAGCTAAAATTGCATAAAAAATACACCTATCACAACTGCGGTATGGGTTTTATCTTTTAATTTTAATGTATGGAATTATTAAACAAAAACATTGCCGAAGAGGTAGCCAAAAGCCTACTAGAAATAAAAGCCATTCGATTGAACCCTGAAAGCCCATTCACTTGGGCATCGGGCTGGAAGTCACCAATTTACTGCGACAACAGACTGTCACTTTCTTTTCCCAAAGTAAGGACACATATCAAGCATGCCCTTGTTGACACTATCAAGGAGAAGTATCCGAATGTAGAAGCCATTGCGGGGGTGGCCACTGCGGGAATCCCCCAAGGTGCATTGATTGCTGAGGAAATGGACCTGCCTTTTTTATATGTAAGATCTAAGCCAAAAGGTCACGGCATGGAAAACATGATCGAGGGCAAGGTGACTCCGGGACAAAAGGTAGTGGTGGTAGAGGACTTGGTTTCTACAGGCGGCAGTTCCCTAAAAGCAGTGCAAGATTTGAAGAATGCAGGTTTTGAGGTTTTAGGAATGGTAGCCATCTTTACCTACGGCTTTGAAATAGCCAGAAAAAACTTTGAGGATGCTGGAATAAAGTTGATTTGTTTGAGCGACTATTCAGCCATGCTTCCCCAGGCTGTAGCCTTGGACTATGTCTCCGATCAAGATTTGAAGTCTTTGGAAGAATGGAGGGAAAATCCTTCGGAGTGGAAAAAGTAAGTTAGAAGTACGAGGTCAGCGTAACTCTGTGTCCCATTTTACCTCAATACTTCTCCTCCACTCCTAATCCGAAAAGCGCAAAATCATACTTCACCGGATCTCTTGGATCCAGTTCGGCGAGGCAGGAGGTGAGCTCTATGGCGGTGCGCCAGTCGGTCTGCTTTCTTTCTATGAGTCCTAGTTTGCGACCTACCCTATCCACATGCACATCGCAGGGGCAGATCAATTGAGAAGGAGATATCCTGTTCCAAATTCCAAAATCTACACCCTTGTCGTCTTTTCTCACCATCCAACGGAGGAACATGTTGATGCGTTTACAGGCTGCTTTTCGGGCAGGTGTGGCGATGTGTTTTCGGGTTCGCTGAGGGGCAAGTGGGTCATCAAAAAAGAAATCATGAAAATGGACCAGCATTTTCTCCATCTCCATGCTTTTACCCATAGGAAGGAAAGCCTCTTCTAGACTGTTATGGTTTTTGTAAAACTTCTGAAAGAATGCTAAAAAATATAATGTATCGGTGGCATTGAAGGTACGATGCTTAAATTGCAGGAAGGGCTTTAATTCCTCTTCACTATGATGAAGGATGAAATCATGTGGCGCATTATCCATCATCTCCATAAGTGAAACGCATTTGTTGATAATGGTCTTGCGTTGTCCCCAGGCCAAAATAGCAGCAAAAAAACCCGCGATCTCAATATCTTGGGATTTCGTAAAACGATGGGGAATGCAGATGGGGTCATTTTCGATGAAATCCGGCTGGTTATAAAAAGCCACTTTTTCATCTAAAAACTCTTTTAAGCCCTTCCTCATAGAGCAATTTTCACTTCTCCGCCCTGGGTTCCATCAAACCATTTGAAGTTTAGCAGATTATCCTCTTTTTCTGAAAGATGCCAATCAAAGCATTTGATAGTGGTCAGGGACTTCAAGGAGTCTTCGTCAGGATTGTAGAGGCAAATATCAAAATCAGGCAGGTCCTTTGACTCTGTACTATTCCATTTCTCAAGAAGCAGCCCTTCATCCAGAACTTTGATTTTCTTTCCAAAAACGTGATCCTCCAGGATGGATGGCACACCGTCAGACCTTCTAAAGTGATAGCCACTTGGCCCAAACATGATCTGAGTAAAAACCTTCCCTTCAATCAGCTTGACATCTTGGTTAATATTTTTCCATTCTGCGTTGTCAAAAGTAACTTCCATCTTTTCCCCTTTCCGCATTTTGGTCAAAACTTTTGAGAGTCCCGAAAATAAATACGTAATACCGACAAATACCAGCCCGAAGGAGGCGAGAATCGGATAGGAAATAATGAAGATAGCATTCCAGATAAACCGGAAGAAATGGTGAAGGAAGAGTTGTAATTTATTCATTATAATGGCAATCGAACACAAAAGTAGAGTGAAAAAAGGACAATCGCAAAAGTGGCTAGCTGACAAATGAAAACAAAATCAGTAATTTCTTACTGAAAATCAACTAGATAACGAGAAGACCGAAGACAGAAGACCGAAGACAGGAAGGCTTACACGTAAAAAGAGCTGGCAATTCTCTGCCAGCTCTTTTATAAATCTAATTAAGTCTATATTAATAAGAAACCTCTACAGGGAATCTACTATTAACTGCGCGAAGCTGTTCGAAGGCTGCTTTGGAAACCTTAATCAAAAGCCTTCCATTGTCGCCGGTTTCTGGAAGTTTGCCAACCACTCTTGCAAAGATAGTCACATCATTCTCCTCATTTCTGATCCTCATGATGGTTCCCACGGGAGCGTTTCTATGAAGCACTAAGTACTTGGTATGGTTGCCCGTCCCTTCGATGACCTCCGCCTGTCCGCTTTCTTTGATGTTTTTCCTTTCGGTGGATTCTTCCTCTACCGGTGTGCTTCTGGTATTTACCACTGGTCGTGGATTCTCGGCGGGGGTTTCACTTCTTACCGTTTCTATCCACTTTTGAGCTACATTTGCCTTTTCAGCGTCCCCGCTTTTAGGTTTTTCAGGATGCTGAGTCCTTGGTTGGGTCTGGGCTGATGTTTGAGACTGAGCGGGTGTTTGGGTGGTAGCACTTCCATCCCGTTGACTTACTTTAAGTTTTTGGCCAGGGGCCAAGTTGGTAGAAGTAAGCAGATTCCAGCGGATAATATCATCAACTTTGGTATCGTAGTCTTTCGCTAGGGAAAATAATGTTTCGCCTTGAGCCACAGTATGCATTACCCATTCCCCATCAGAGGAGGAGGCAGTAGTAGGAGCAGAAGAGCTTGTGCGAGGCGATTCAGCCTTTTTGGTCTCTTCACGTCTTGGCTCTTCGCGCTTAGTGGCTGGAGCAGTGCTTGGAGGAGTGGCCGTTTCAGCGGTAGCTGCCGGCTTCTTGCCTTCCTTGATTATCAAATTTTGCCCTACGTTAAGCCCGTTGCCGTCAAGGTTGTTCCATTCGGTTACTTCTTGGACGCTCACATTATGGCTTTTAGCAATAGCAAAAAGAGTTTCACCAGGCATAACCTTGTGAAGTTTTGCCCCTTCCGGAAGCGGCGCCTTTTCTACATAGGGGATTCTAATCCTCTGACCAGGCTGAAGGCCACTGGCCAAAGTAGGGTTTGCGGTAATAATATCGTTCATGGGGGCGTCATAACGCCTGGCAATACCAAAGAGGGTTTCCTTTTGGTCAATTTCATGGATGATGAAAGTTTTGCCATCCTTTTTCTCAATCCCCACAGAGTCCATGGCCGCAAAGTCAGATGCCGACACTGCTATTCCAAGACCCATTAAACACAAAGTCAATAAACTTTTCTTCATTAGAATATTCTTACCTGCTATTATTGTTACTTTTTTAATAAAATTCACCTGTTTTCAGCAATAACGAATTGTTTTGGACGATGTTTGCCCTTTGCTTCGAAATATGTGGCCAAGAGGTAATTATTGCCTACAAATTTCAAATTTATTTCTTTAAATACAACCGGGTTCAACCACTAAAATATTTAATATTGGTTAAATTTCTCACTTATAAATGCGCCCTCCAAATTGCTGGAAAGTCGATTCTTTTGCTATAGGTGCAACGATAAAATCAATAATTTAGGTATATTGGTAAGTAAATTAGATTATTCATGAAGTATCAATTCTATATCTGGCTTTGTCTGTTCGGCTTGCTTACCTCACAAGGCTTTGCCTTTCAGGAGGACAGCATTCCTGCTTCAAAGTCTAAAGTTTTCGTTTTTGACATTAAATCGGACATTGATCCACGGATGAACCGACAGGTTACTTTGGCCATGGAAGAAGCTAAGGAAAAAGGAGCCGACCTAATCATCATCCACATGGACACTTACGGTGGAGCTGTCAATGATGCCGATGATATTCGCACGATGGTATTGGAATCGGAAATCCCTATCCATGTGTTTATTGACAAGGATGCTGCCTCCGCTGGCGCCCTCATCTCCGTGGCTGCCGATAGCATCTACATGGCTCGAGGTGCCAGTATTGGAGCCGCAACAGTGGTGGTGGGAGGCTCAGGCGAAGCGGCCCCTGACAAATATCAATCCTACATGCGCTCCATGATGAGGAGTACTGCCGAAGCCAAGGGCAGGAATCCACAGATTGCAGAGGCCATGGTGGACGAAAGCATCGAGATAGAAGGCATAACCAAAGAGGGATCTGTGGTCACTTTTTCGGTTTCAGAAGCTATAGAACATGGTTTTTGCGAAGCGCAGGTTAGCAATATTGAGGAAATTATTGAAATGCAAGGAATCACTGATTTTGAGATCATCCGCTACGAGTCCAGTGGGGTCGAAAAAGTCATCGCCTTCTTCCTTAACCCAGCCGTGAGCGGTTTTTTGATCCTAATCATCTTTGCAGGGATTTACTTTGAAATCCAGACCCCAGGAGTAGGTTTCCCCTTGGCCGCATCCGTTCTGGCCATGATTCTGTATTTTATTCCCTACTACCTCACTGGTTTGGCGGGCAACTGGGAAATTTTGATTTTCGTTGTTGGCTTTATTTTACTCGCGGTGGAAATATTTGTGCTGCCGGGATTTGGGGTATTTGGAATCTTGGGCATTTTGGGAATTCTAGCCGGGCTGACTTTTGGCATGCTCCCTAATGACGCCTTCGACTTCACTTTTGTGTCTACCGGCGAATTGTTCACCGCATTGCTTACAGTGATACTTTCAGCAGTCATCAGCATTATCCTGATCTTCTATATGGCACCTAAGGTAAACCAGTGGAAGGCTTTCAGCCATATTTCTTTGGCTACTACGCTCAAAAAATCGGAGGGGTATACCAGCTCCTTCTACAGCGATACCATGGTGGGCAAGGAAGGTGTGACTCAAACCCGCCTGATGCCAAGTGGAAAAATCATCGTGGATGATGAGCTTTACGATGCCTATAGCCGCGGAGAATTTATCGACCGTGGGGAGAAAATTGTCGTCATCAGTTCGGAAGGCACTTCCCTAAGGGTCAAACGGATGGTTTAATATTTGTTAAGCACCATCACCAAGCATTTCGTTGTTTTTTAAGTATGTTTGTGCCAAAGTATAAGCATGCACGATTTCCAGACCATCTATAGCGCTATTGGAGAAGAAAAAATCAGAAAACTGACCGCTCATTTCTATCAAGAAGTGGCGTTGCACCCTGATCTGAGAGCACTTTACCCAGAGGAATTAGCACCGGCTGAGGAGAGGCTATTCCTTTTCCTGCTGCAGGTTTTCGGCGGACCTCAAACCTACAACGAAAAGCGTGGGCATCCTATGTTACGAAGGAGGCATTTCAACTGGGAAATCGGAGGAGAAATGAGGGACGCCTGGCTAAATGCCATGATGAAGGCCGTGGACAAAATGGACTTTGACCAAACCGTAAAAGATCAGATGTTGGGCTACTTTGTCAAAGTGGCCAACCACATGATGAACAAATAGATGAACACCCTCAGAAGAATATATTCCGTGTATGGAATGGTGGTATTTGCCATCACTTTCCTGCTTTTGCTGCCCATATTTGTGATCACCATCGAGGTGCCTGGGTTGAAAAAGTACGGGCGTATGCTCAACCGGGTGTGGGCCAAGTTCTTTTTTATTATGCTTTTCATCAGAGTTAAATACCAAAACCGCCACCACCTCAAGTTCAGCAAGCAATACATTATCGTAGCTAACCACTTTTCCTACTTAGACATCCCTGCTTTAGGACTGATTCCTAATGATGCGGTGTTTATTGGGAAAAGCTCTTTGGGCAAACTCCCCTTGTTCGGGTACATGTTCCGCAATCTGCATATTGCAGTAAACAGGAACAGCCTCAGAAGCCGTGGTGAGACAATTTTCAAAACCAAAGAGGCATTGGATGAGGGTAGTAGCGTGGTAATTTTTCCAGAAGGAGGCATCATTGCGCAGAACCCACCGGAGATGGGGAGGTTTAAAGACGGGGCATTCAAGGTGGCCATAGAGAAACAAATCCCCATTATTCCTGTAACTTTATCCTATAATCATTTAATTTTGCCGGACGATGGAAAACTGCTGTTGAACTATAAAAACATCAAGGTCGTTTTTCATCCACCGATTTCAGTGGAAGGTTTGGCCGTTAAAGCCGCCGGAGAGCTCAAGGAGCGCTGCTATAACATCATTCAGGAGCAACTTTGTAAGGACAATCCGCAGCCAGTTGCCGCGGAGCATCCCATACCGGACACCACCAACATCAAGAATTTAATAATACATGAAAATAGATAACAATACCCTTAAGAAAATCGCCCACCTGGCCAGACTTGAGTTTGACGAGGCAGGTGCTGAAAAAATGACTAAAGACATGACCCAGATCCTGGATTGGGTGGAAAAACTCAACGAGGTGGACACAGAGGGCGTAGAGCCTATCACCACCATGTCATCAGAGGTCAATGTATTGAGGGAAGACAAGGTCGGCGAGCATTTATCGCATGATAAGGGCCTTCAAAATGCCCCTCAGAAAGACTCTGATTATTTCAGGGTACCAAAAGTAATGGAATAATGCCGTTTTCAAGTCGTACGAGTTACCTCCTTTTTGGTCTGATATGCCTTATTGGAGGTGTACTTCTGATAGAAACAATCTACATCAACCCAGGTCGGGCCATGCCGCTCGAGCCGGGCATTTTTTCAGAAAAGATCAACATACCCCTCAAATTCCTAAACCTCGGACTTTGGCAATTGCCTCTGGAAGTTGAAAACTTTGTGCTTTTCCAAAACTTTGAGTCTCTCCCCCCTATCATCCAAAACAATTCCACTTTAGCATTTGGTATTGTCATTTGGTTACTGACCGCAGCAGGGATGGTACTTGTTTCCACCTTTAAGCGGGTACCCTTTATTGTTACTTCAGTGATTTTCATTGGGCTTTCCCTTTTAGCTGGTTTCAATGGCCTTAATATTGGAGGAATTAACACCCCTTATGGGCTACTAATCTGGATTCTTGGAATGGTGGCGCCAGCCATGCTCATCCATACCTTTGCAGACCATTGGCAAATTGGCAAACGGGCATTGGTAATTATTCCAATCGCTGTTTTGACTTTACCTATCCTGGCATTTTTGAGCCCAGTGGTAAATCCATACTTGATGATGGCCGAAAACTTAAGCCTTTTGGCAATGGGTTTTTCCTTCATATTCTTCGCATACATTGGCCATTCAGCTATTACAGGGCTATTTTACCTCTTGGTAAAACTCAACAAAGGTGTTGGAATCAAGGTCGTCTGGCATTTCATAGCCGTTTTCATTATTTACCTGATAGCTCTGATATTTGTGTATTTGGAAATCACAGGAAATGAAACCTTTGGCTTTCCTCTATTACCCATTCCATTTCTGTTTTTGCTAATTGGTGGATTGGGTTTCCTGGAAGTTCACCTCAAAACCAAGCAAATCGACCAACCCTACCCTTTTCCATCCATTGGGAAAAGCTTTTACCTGATCGGTTTTGCCATAGCTATCTTTACTTTCTGGAAAGCTGCTTTTTCAGTTAATCAGCCGATGCATGACTTCCTGAGGCATGGGTTTATCTATACCCAGATCGCTTTCAGCACCCTTTTCTTCGCCTATGTGCTTGCCAATTTCTCCAATCTGATGAACAGTGGTCAAATGGTACACAGGGTGTTGTTTGAGCCAAAACTCTTCGCGTATATCCACATGAGACTGGGGGCCTTGATTGGTATGCTCAGTTTGATCATGTTTGCTGATGGGGTGATAGGATTACAATTTAGCGCAAGTTCCACCAATTTGACCGCCGATTATTACTACGCGACCAATCGCCCTCTGGAAGCGGGGATTCTTTATGAAAACTCTTGGGACCGGTACCGCCGCAACCCAAAAGCTAAAAATGCTTCTGCCCATCTTAAACTGACGCAAAGGCAACCCACCCTTGCCAAGAGGGAGCTTGAACAAGGACTGGAGGTAGCTCCTACTGTTAGCGATATAATACTTTTATCTTCGGTTTTGCACAAGGAAAATAAAATCCTGGATGCCATTTTCTACCTGACCAAAGGACTAGAAATCTTCCCTGGCAACATCCATTTAAGTAATAACTTGGCCTTGCTACAAAGCAAAATCAACAAGTCCGAGGATGCTTATGCGCTTTTGGAAAATGTATCAGAAAAAGAAAAAGTGGTCTTGGCCAATAAGATCGGGCTTAAAGTAAAGCACCTGATTCGATTTGAGGATGAGCTTGATCCAGGAAATGACCTTATTGCACAGGTCAACAGTCTGGCCTTTCACAACCAAAAAGGGAATATCGCCCCGTTTACCTTGGATGAAGAGAAAGATGACCGCACTCCCTTATTGGAGCGGGCCATTCTGACCAACCAGTGGAGCAACCAACCTACTAAAACGCTAACAGAGGATCTGGAGTTTTTGGACCAGAAACTTGAAGAAGAACGTCCTCCCCATGAAGAAGAGGAATGGCGACAGTTAAGAGTCCTGCGTACCTTGCAGGCCAACCGGATCAATGAAGCAGTGGAGTACAGCAATGGGCTGGCCTTTGGATTTGCTAGTTCGGCAGGATATTACCATCACCTTACAGCAATGATTTTGGCTGGAGAACTTGATTTTGACAAGTCTTCAAAGGAGCTTCAGCAGGCCGAAGAAAAAGGCTTCCGGAATTTCAAGCCTGAACATTTAGCCATACTTTATTATGGTGGCAAGCAGGATTTGGCAAAACGTATTTCGCTTCAATACCAGGTTGACTGGCCGGAATGGTTGAATTTGGAGGAGGAAGTAAATGTCGAAACCCAAGAGGAGCGGTTTTTCAATGCTTTGGCTAGGCTTCTTCCTGCCGCAAAACAAGAGGCCTTGGATAGAATAGCCACACTTGATGATGTGGATATGCGGTCAAGGTTGGCATATGAGACACTTTGGAGAAAAGCCCATTGGTTTGATGAAAGGGAACTGGAAGGGCTGCAGTCATTAGTATTGCAGTCGGCTACTTTTCAACAAGAAGAGCAGTACATTTCTGAGCTTATAAAAATGCTGAAATCCGGGGAATGGAAAGAGCCTGGGCACGAAAGATTGCGAAAAATGGTGGATGGTAGCGATTTGGCAGCAAATGCTTATTGGACACCATTGGTCCTAAAAGCCGTGGAAGCTGAGGAGAACCTTATGGAGAAATACATTATCCTTCAAGAGGCCATTAGCTTCAATAGAGATCCTTTGTTGTGGATAAATTTTGTAAAATACAGTAGACAAGCAGGCCTGCATCAGTATGGAAGTGAAGCATTAAGTGATATGAGGAGCTGGGTGGATGATCAAACTCTTGAGAATCTTCAGATTAAACACTTTTAATACCGTTTGTCGTAGATGATACCATAAAAATCCTTTGAAAACCGTATATTGAAATCCTAAAATAATTTTACACGATGGGAAAAGTAATCGAAACCAGTGACATTCAGAAGGTTTATAGAATGGGCGCCGAAGAGGTGCATGCGTTAAAATCTATTTCCATCACGGTCGACAGAGGAGAATATGTGGCATTTATGGGCCCATCAGGTTCCGGAAAGTCCACTTTGATGAATATCATAGGCTGCCTGGATACTCCAACGGCCGGTTCTTATATCCTTAACAACAAGGATGTAAGTGACATGACCGAAAACGAGCTAGCCGAAATTAGAAACCGGGAAATTGGGTTTGTTTTCCAAACCTTCAACCTTTTGCCTCGAGCATCCTGTCTTGAAAACGTGGCCCTGCCACTAATATATGCTGGATATGGCAAATCTGACCGACATGACAAGGCATACATGGCCCTCAAAAGTGTAGGACTTGCCGACAGGGTGAGCCATAAACCTAACGAACTTTCAGGGGGGCAGCGACAAAGGGTAGCTATCGCAAGAGCACTAGTCAATGATCCAAGTATCATCCTTGCCGATGAACCTACCGGTAACTTGGACTCCAAAACCTCCTATGACATCATGGGTCTTTTTGAGGAATTACACTCCAAGGGCAACACCATCATCATGGTAACCCACGAAGACGACATCGCACATTATGCGCACCGAATAGTGAGACTAAGGGATGGCCTGGTGGAGTCTGACACCATAAATCAAACACCATCAAGAGCCATAGTAAAACAGGAAGCCCATAATTTGGGTTAACAATTAACCAACTTTCATTTTTTCCATGAAAATATACACCAAATCAGGAGACAAAGGTACTACCTCTCTACTGGGAGGAACCCGTGTGTCCAAAGCCCACTTGCGAATTGATGCTTACGGGACTGTAGATGAACTTAATTCATGTATAGGGTTGCTGAAAGATCAGGAAGTCAACTCTAAAAGGGGTGATTTTTTGAAGGATATACAGGATAGGCTTTTTACTATCGGAGCGGCCTTGGCCACAGCCCCAGGCAAAGAAAATGTAAAGAGACCTGATATCCGTGAAGAAGATGTAGAATTGTTGGAAAAGGCCATCGATGAAATGGAAAGCCATCTGGAACCACTAAAAAACTTTGTATTGCCGGGTGGCCACCAAGCTGTTTCTTTTTGTCATTTGGCAAGGACGGTATGCAGAAGAACGGAAAGATGCGTCATTTTACTCAATGAATCTGAGCATGTGGACGAGTTGATTGCCACTTATATTAACCGCCTTTCCGATTATCTATTTGTATTAGGGAGGCTCATGGCCAAAGAATTGAATATTAACGAGGTTCTCTGGGAACCAAGAAAATAATAACATGAACACTACCATAGAAATCCAAATTAACCAGACCGCCAATTCAAAACTTGACCAAACTGATTTTGACAATCTTCAGTTTGGCCAAACCATCAGTGACCACATGTTTGTGGCCGATTACAAAGATGGAGAATGGGGCGACTTTAGAATTGAGCCATATGCTCCCCTAACCCTCAATCCGGCCAACTCTACCCTACATTATGGGCAATCTGTATTTGAAGGAATGAAGGCCTACAAAAACAAGGAGGGAGAAACACTTATTTTCAGACCAGAGGAAAACCAAAAAAGGTTGAATGTGTCCGCCCAAAGAATGTGCATACCAGAAGTTCCGGAGGAGGTCTTCATGGATGGATTGAAAAAGCTTTTGGAGGTGGACAATGCCTGGATCCCAAACAAAGACGGTTATTCACTCTACATCCGACCATTTGTTTTTGCTACAGACGATTATTTGGGTATCAGACCATCAAGCAATTATAAATTCATCATCTTCACCTGTCCGGTTGGCCATTACTACGCCAAACCTGTAAAAGTTAAAGTAGAAACAGAGTATAGCCGTGCGGCGGAAGGTGGAACCGGCTATGCAAAAGCTGCCGGCAACTATGCTGGGTCGCTGTACCCCGCCCTACTAGCTCAGAAGGAAGGCTACGACCAACTCCTTTGGACTGACGCCAAATCCCATCAATTAATTGAGGAAAGCGGCACGATGAATATCATGTTCCTGATCAACAATTCACTTATCACAGCTCCTTTGACAACAAGTACCATTTTGGCGGGAATCACGCGCGAAAGCGTCCTGATTTTGGCCAAAGAGATGGGACTAGATGTGGAAGAAAGATTCCTTAGAGTTGCCGAATTGGAGGAAGCCTTGGAACAAGGCACTGTGGTAGAGGCTTTTGGTACTGGTACGGCAGCTACCATCGCTCACATCTCCTTAATTTGTGTAAACGGAAAAGACTATACCCTCCCGGAAAAACCCAGCGATGCCTTCAGCTACAGAGTATTGGAGGAACTTGACGCCATTAAGTATGGTAAAAAAGAAGACCCCTACGGCTGGATAGCAAAACTTTAAAATAGAGAGCAACATCCAATAAGGTGTTGCTCTTTTTATTCAGAAACCTCATTTCCATTTGAATATATGAAAGCATTGTTATTTACATTGGTATGTTTTTTTTGCCTGGAGGCTACCTTTGCTCAGCATTTGCTGCTCTTGCAGAGAGGAGGCAATAAGAAAACAAGAATCATCTATGAGGTTGGGGAAGAAATAACATATAGACAGACAGATGCCGATTTTTTCTATACCGATGTAATAACGGAGATCCAGCAGGACATCATCGTCATGCGGGAAAATGTCTTAAAACCAGAGCAGATCGCCGTGGTGGATATCAGGCACAAAGACGAAAGAAATCAGACCATTCGGAATCTCTCCACGCTAACCGCCGGGGCAGGAGCCCTTTGGCTCACTGCAGAGACTATCAACAGTCTTTATCATGAAGGGCGGTTGAGTTATAGCACAGGCGGATTGATATTGTCAGGAGCGCTTTTTGCTACAAGTGGGATCATATCCTTGACAAAATATAAATATTTTAGAAATCGGGGGCGCAACCGGATACAGCTTATAAGGCAGGAACCGGAAGACCAAATAGATTGAATAGCCATTAGGTAAAACGGTTTTAAATTTCGAAATTTGCACCCTCAAAATTAAACGAATTTATTATGACATCAGACGGGTTGAAAGACCTGAAGGCGCGTGTTACGGCCTTGAGGAGGTATCTTTGACTACGATCGTAAGAAAGTAGAAATCGAAGACCTAGAGGCGGTTTCCGCCCAACCGGACTTCTGGAACGATCCGGAAGAAGCCGAAAAAACAATGAAAGTAATCCAAGCAAGAAAGGCTTGGACTTCTGCCTATGAAAAAGTAGACACCCAGGTACAGGATCTGGAAGTTCTCTATGAATTTTATAATGCCGGCGATGTCGGTGAGGAGGAGCTTAAAGCTGATTATACAAAAGCTCTTTCTGATGTAGAGGATCTGGAATTGAAAAAGATGCTCAGTAGCGAGGAAGACCAACTGAGCGCTATGTTGGAAATCAACCCAGGTGCAGGCGGTACAGAAAGTAATGACTGGGCCTCCATCCTTATGAGGATGTACATCATGTGGGGAGAGAAAAATGGCTACAAAGTCCGTGAAGTAGACCTTCAAGAAGGTGAAGTTGCAGGTATCAAGTCGGTGACTTTGGAGTTTGACGGCCCTTTGGCTTATGGGTTTCTAAAATCTGAGATTGGCGTACACCGCTTGGTGAGGATATCACCTTTTGATAGTGGCGGACGAAGACACACATCTTTTGCATCAGTATACGCTTATCCGGTGGTGGATGATACCATTGAGATTGAAATCAATCCTTCCGATATAGAGCTTCATACTTCCCGCTCAGGTGGTGCGGGTGGACAGAATGTAAACAAGGTGGAAACCAAGGTACAATTGACTCACAAGCCCACTGGTATTGTGGTAGTATGTCAAATTGAGCGTTCTCAGTTGGCCAACAGAGAAAAAGCCATGCAGATGCTTAAGTCCAGGCTTTACCAAATGGAAATGGAAAAGCGGAATGCCGAAAGAGCCAAGGTGGAATCAGGAAAGATGCGAATCGACTTCGGCTCTCAAATCCGTAACTATGTACTGCATCCTTATAAACTCATCAAAGATGCCCGGACAGGTCACGAAACATCCGATGTACAATCCGTACTAGATGGGGGCCTCAATGAATTCATCAAGGCATACTTACTTGCCCAAAGTGAAGAAGAATCAAAACAGGATTAAAAATCGTCAATCCCTAAGATAAGATTAAAGGCACTGCAGAAAGCGGTGCCTTTGATCATTGAACCAAAACATGAAATTTCGGCCTTCTTTCTTCACTTTAGACTTCATGTTGCTTTGCATAAGTTCATTCCTGTTCTTTGCGAGTTTCAACATGATAGTACCCGAATTGCCTTCCTACCTGACTTCATTAGGCGGGGAGGATTACAAGGGGTTGATTATTTCTTTGTTTACTTTGACGGCTGGGCTTTCTAGACCTTTCAGTGGAAAACTTGCTGACAAGATTGGAAGGATTCCGGTGATGGTTTTTGGAGCGTTGATCTGCTTTGGGGTAAGCTTACTGTATCCGGTCATGACTACGATCGGGGGATTTCTGTTTTTAAGGTTTATTCATGGATTTTCAACAGGTTTTACTCCAACAGGGACATCAGCATATGTAGCTGATATTGTCCCTTTTCAGCGGAGAGGGGAAGCTATGGGGATGCAGTCATTGTTTAGTTCGCTAGGAATGGCCGCTGGACCAGCTTTGGGTGGTTATATTGCAGCTATATATGGTTTGACCCCTCTTTTCTATCTATCCGCAATCATAGCACTTTTGTCTGTTGTTATTCTTTTCAGGTTAAAAGAAACTGTAACCGACAAAGAGAAGCTTAACAGAAGTCACTTCACCCTCCAAAGGCACGAGATTATCGAGAAACGTGTGGTGGACCCAGCAGTAGTTTTGTTCTTCACTGTTTTTTCCTTCGGTATAATTCTGACCATAATTCCTGATTACTCCGAGCACTTGGGCATAAAAAACAAAGGGTTGTTTTTTGCAGTCTTCACCCTTTCCTCACTGGCAATTAGAATAATAGCCGGCAAGACTTCAGATAGATATGGACGGATTCCAGTCATCAAGATGGCTACTTTCATTATGGCACTATCTATGTTAATTATAGCCTATGCGGATAGCAAACTGACGCTCATGATCGGCGGAGTGCTTTTCGGTTGCTCGGTGGGAATGAACTCACCCACAGTCACCGCTTGGACTATTGACCTATCTTTGGATGCCTATAGAGGCAGGGCGTTGGCCACCATGTACATCGCTCTTGAGGCGGGAATTGGCGTAGGGGCATTGTTTTCCGGCTGGCTTTACGCTAACCAAGCAGACAACTTTAAGATGGTTTTTTTGCTGGGCACAGTTAGTGCATTGATTGCGCTTATCTATCTTTTCACCCTTTCATACAAGAGAAAATATTTGATAGCCAAATAATTGCAAAACATTTTGATAATATATCTTTAATTTATTTATTGAAAGTTGATACTTTATTGCAAAAGTCTTTTCTCCAAGGTGATGATAGCCAATAACAGAACATTTATGTTGGGGTACACTTTTATTACTCTAGTAGCCATATTTAGCGCGCTGCTAGGTGGTGGGAGCAACCTTATTCATTACCTAAGCCGACTTCTAATCGTTCCAGCAATTTTATTTGCGCTCATTACTTTGTTCAAAAAATTTGAACATCCTCTCATCCCTATTCTGATCACAGGTACATTCTTCAAGTTTTTGGGCGATATATTTTTTATGGTGGATTTTGAGATCATTCTTTTTAGGATGCTTGGCCTCTGTAGTTTCATAGTGGCCAATATAGCCTATGGTCTGATGTTTTTCCTATCTTTTCAGCAAAAGCCAAAGTTCAAAAAAGATACTTTTTTCCTTCCGGAAATTTTATTCATCATGATTATCCTTACTGTCCTACTGGTGATCTTTCCGCATTTAGGTGTTTTTAAAACCCCTGTGCTTATTTATAGCATCTTCTTGGCTTTGACCATGACGGCTGCCTTCAGGAGAAGAAAATACCTAAAGCCCAGGACCTATGTTCCTGTCTTGGTGGGGTCCATCCTATTTTTGACCGTAGATATCCTGCATAGCATGGGGCTATTCTATCAGGACCCTATCAGGATAGTGGTTTTGGTCGCAGCATATAGCCTTGGACATTACTTTGTGATAGAAGGAATGAGCCTCCAATTTCGGGATGAGATACCAGAAGATCATTCCCCTTCAATTGAACCTTCTTATGGGTTGAGGTAAGTGGAGCGTCTGGGAACAGGCAAAATCTCCGTTTGTCTTCCATTGATATAAGTAACTTTCTCCCCGTCAAAAAACGCCTCTTCTTCCAACATCACCCGGATGTCTTTGCCCCATTCTTTAACAAAAACTTCAGCATTCAACTCTATGGACAATGCGGTATTAGGATACAGAGGATAGTCTCCAGAACCAGGCGTGTCACCTTGATTGTCCCACATGCCGATAGTAGGTCCCGCTGCATGGCCATGATAACCTATGGGATGGGTATAGATAGTTGCCTTGATGTTTTCCTTTTCGGCCATTTCCAAACTACGTCTCAAAATCTCATTCCCGCTTCTTCCTGTTTCAAATTGGCTAGTCAAAATATCCTGCAACCTATTACCTTCTTTAAGGGCTTCTTCCAAGAAAGCCGGAACTTCCGTTTCCCCTGGTTTTAATACATAGGCCAACTGCTGTGTATCGGTATTCAATCTCAAGTAGGTAATACCGAAATCCATATGGAGCAAATCTCCCGGCATGATTACCTCAGCATCCGGCCGGCTGGCAAATGACTTCAAGGTCTTTTCGCTTTCCGCTCGCTGTATGTCTACTGTGGGATGAAACCAAGTATCCAACTTTAATTCCTTGACCCTTTCCCGATACCACCATACCACATCATCGGTAGTGGTAACGCCGGGGGTAATTACTTTCTCAGAAAGCCCTTCCGCAATAATCTCGTGAGCGACACCAACTATATGCCTGTAGGTAGCCATTTCAGCAGGTGTGCGGGTTTCCAGCCAACCCACAGCAAGGTTTTCCGCAGACACCACCTTTTCTTTCAGGTCTTCGGGGAGATACTCCATCAGTAGGTTATATTCTGTAGCATTCAGTCCATCGGCATGGCCATAGTTATCAGCCATATTCACTCCGATTTTTGACGGGTTACGCTCTTCAATCAACCTAGCGAGCTGCTCCCATTGGTCGGGGGTCTCCTCGGGGTCCCAGGCTTTTTTGAATGCCCGGCCCACATCATACCTGGCCACAGCAAGTTTTTCAATATCCTTCCCCTCACCTTGGTCATATAGGAGCAACATAGTCCTTCTTCTGGCCGCATGCCAAGTGGCCGGCAGCAAGGTGCGGATTACGGGGTCCTCATTGTATTCGCGACTTACAACAAACCACATGTCTATTCCCTCCCGTCGCATGAGCTCAGGAAGAGTGATGTCCAGTTTATCGTTGAGCCATTGATCAATCACCTCTGCCTGCTCCCGTTGGCTCATTACGTGGGACTGGGCATTGGATTCGGAGAAAGCTATGGTTAAAGCAAAGGCAGCGGTCAGGATGGTCTTTTTCATAAGTCAGCTTTATTGATACACCGTTGGTTCTTCAGCAGGTCTATAATATCCTCATCTTCCCAGTGGCTTTTGATGTCCTTGAGACTTTCTCCGTAGTTTTTCTTGAACTTTCTTCTATAGATTGCCTCCACAAATCTTCGCAAGTCTGTGGGGGTTTCCAAAATCAATTTGGGAACGGTATAGGGCTCGTCATCCTCGCCTTTTGCCACCATAGTGAAATAACTCGTGTTGGTATGGTTTACCTTTCCACTTTTGACATTTTCGGATATCACTTTGATCCCAATGACCATGGAGCTGTTGCCCACATAATTGATCGAGGCCTTGAGGGATACCAGCTCCCCTACTGAAACAGGCTTGAGGAAATCAACCGTATCCACCGATACGGTCACGCAATAGGCCCCGCTGTGCTTACTTGCACAGGCATAGGCAACTTTATCCATTAGTGAAAGTAATATACCCCCATGGATCTTCCCGCCAAAGTTGGCGTAACTGGGGATCATGAGTTCTGTGATGGTGGTACGACTAAAATTTATCGAGCGTGCTTCTATCTTATTTTCCATATTCAAAAATTGTAAGATTGGAAAATAGCTAAAAATGTTGAATTGAACCAACTGGAGGAGAATAAAGCACCGGATTTAGTCTAAAACCGGTGCTTTTGTCTCTTTCAGAAGCCTCTCGCTGAGCTTGTGGAACCGCCAAAGCAGCATTATACCCGTAGAGGTCAAGCCTATCAAAAGGCCATACCATATCCCCTTTTCTTGCATATTGAGTACAAAGGCAAAGAAATAGCCCAACGGAAGTCCCAATACCCAATAGGCGACCAACGTCACTAGCGTCGGAACTTTCACGTCTGACATCCCTCTCAACGCTCCCAAACCCACTACCTGAATCCCATCCGAAAGCTGGAAGATTCCGGCAATGACCAGCAACGATGCTGTCATTTCAATCACCGGAAGTTCATCGATGTAGAGTGTGGGGAGGAAATTACGAAAAACTATAAATATAAAGGCAAAACAAAGCATGAATAAGGCTACCATTCCAAAGATGGTAAAACCTGCTTCCCGAAGCGTTTTAATATCATTTCGACCCAGCTGATTTCCTACCCGAACCATGGCTGCAGCGGAAAGGCCGGAAGCCATCATATAACTTATCGATGCTAAGTTGATTGCGATCTGATGGGCGGCAAGGGCATTGACCCCAATCCAGCCCATCATGATGGCTGCGGCACTGAACGCTCCTACCTCGAAAATAAATTGAAAACCTGTCGGCACCCCGATTTTCAGCATTTTGGAAATCATTGGGAAACTCAGTTTTTTGAAGCCAAACCCAATTTTATACTCCGTATATCTTTTGGAGTGCCAAACGTAATACCACATGATAAGCCCCATCAACACACGGGAAATCAAGGTAGCCCAGCCGGCGCCGTTTAGTCCCATCTCAGGAAATCCAAGTTTACCGTAGATCAAGACCCAATTTAGGAATACGTTGATCAGGTTACAGAAAATGGTGATAAACATGGCCTGCTTCGTCTGTGACAATCCCTCTGCAAACTGCTTGAAGGTTTGGAAAAACATGAAAGGAATCAAAGAAAGCGTAATGATACCCAAATACGGTATTGCCAGTCTAACTACCTCCTCAGGCTGGTTCAGATATCCTAGTGATGGAGCCGCCAAGACAATGATCAAAAATAGAACAAAGGCAGAAAACATATTGATGACAAACCCATGCTTAAAGAGTTTAGCGATACGCTTTCGGCTTCCTTTCCCATCAGCAGCAGCCACCAATGGTGTGATAGCCATGGATACACCAATCCCGAACATGAGCACCACAAAAAAGATACTGTTGGCCAAGGATGCAGCAGCCAAAGGCTCGGCCCCTAAGCGCCCCACCATCATACTATCGGCTACCCCAACCAAAACCTGTCCAAGTTGACTTAACATCACCGGATACGCCAGATTGAAGGTGCGATTGAAATGCTCTTTATACGTAAGTTGAGTCATCTGTTATTTAACATCTAAAAGTCTACTTACTTTCAACAATCCCGCTATGCTGATGGAATCCGTGATTTTCCCATCCATCACCATATCGATGGCCTCTGATAATTTAAGTTTCTTGATATGCAGCTCTTCGGTTTCCTCAAAATTAGTTTCCCCCTGAGTTAATTCAGTTGCCAAAAAGACGAAACCTTCTTCATCTGCCACCGAATTTGAGGTATGGATTCGCATGATGTTCTCCCATTTTAGGGCTGAGAGACCTGTTTCTTCCTGCAGCTCTCTTTTGGCGCTTTCGAGCATATCAATCTCCAGCGGGCCTCCACCCATAGGTATTTCCCAAGAGTATTCTTGAAGGGTATACCTATATTGCCCCACCAACCAAGTATAACCTTCTTCATCCACAGGAATGATGCCCAAGGCTTTGTTTTTGAAGTGCACCTTCCCGTAAATCCCATTGGTTCCTGTAGGGGTGACCACCTTGTGCTCCTCCACAGAAATCCAGGGATTATCGTATTTTGGCGAGGTAGACAGGGTAGTCCAGGGATTTTTTGTTTCCATCATCTTTTAACCAAATGCGGGACCCAATCAGTCAGTCCCGTGATACAAAGTTAAACAACAAAAAAAGGGTGACCGCTAAGCCACCCTCAAACTTTTTGAAGTCTTTTTTAAGCAGGTATCGGAAGGACTTTGCTATCCTTGAAAGTAGACAGGATTACCATTGATTGCATGGAATCCACTTCTTTAATCTCTGAAACTCTTTCCAACATCAGCTTTTGGTAAGCAGTGATATCTTTAGCGATGATCTTAAGAATAAAATCACCGGTACCCGTGATGTGGTGACATTCGATTACTTCCTGAATGAGGTTGATTTCTTTCATGAAGGCATCGATATTACCTTTATTGTGGCCTACTAAACCTACCAAAACGAAGGTACTTACACCTAGTCCGATTTTCTCAGGGTCAAGTTTGGCATGGTAACTTTTGATAATCCCAGATTGCTCCAGCTTCTTCACCCTCTCCAAGGTAGGTGCAGGGGAAAGCCCAATGTCTTTTGAAAGCTGAGCATTAGTGATTTTTGCGTTAGCCTGAAGGATTTCTAAAATCTTCCTGTCAATCTTGTCAAATTTTACTTTGATGCTATTATCCATAATGTATGTATTTGCAAAATTTTATGTTGCACAAATGTACTATATTCTTAAATTATTTTAAAGCAATTCAAAACAAAAAACGGCCATTTAAACAAAATATTGTTAATCCTTATGAAGTTTATCTAAAATATTACAATCAAACCTACCTACTATCTTAGAAAAATTCAAATTATCTCCTGAATTTACAATTTAGGTGATCAAAACTTTTGCTTAAATTTTATTCTTTTTAATAAAATCCCTGGCTTCTTTATGTGCCGGATGCTTCCTTTTGGCATATTTCTTCACATCTTTGAAGTACCTTTTAGCCGAAGCCTTGTCGTTTTCTTTGGTAGCTATCTTCCCCAGGTTCAGCAAACTGTACAGGTAATAGCCGCTCTCCTGGGTCTCTGATTCCTCTCCAAAAGATATAGCCTTTTGGTAATATTCTTTAGCGGTTTTGGTCTGCCCGATCCGCTCGTAATACTGCCCAACGAAAAAAGCTGCATATCTTCCACTATTCGCTTCATAACCGGTCTGTTTCTCATCAATCCTTTTTAGGATTTCCTTACTGGACTCCATGGCATCCAAGCTCCTTCCTACCGAATAAAGCTGCCTGGCATAGAATCTATGAAAATACGGATTGTTGGGATATTTGTTGTGCAAATATTCAGTTATGCTCAAAGCCTCATGGGGTTTCTTCTCCTCTGCAGAATAAAGTCGGAACAGAAAATATTGGGCCTCCACTCGGGCATAAAAAGCATTTTTGGCTACATCTTCCAATTGCTGTAACCCCAGTTGCTTATCACCTTTAGGAAACAAAGCCAAAATAGGCTTGAGTAATGGGTAATTTTCCGGTATCCATACTGAGAAATAATTAAATAAAGCATCTCCCAATAGCAATTCTGGTCCCAGCTCTTCCTCTCCACGGCTAAGTTCCAAGTATTTTAAAGCATTTTTGCCCGAGAAGGTAGCTTTGGTCCAGGATTTTCGCTCACTGTAAAGCCGCCCTTTGAATCCATGGGCACCTGCCAAGAAAAAAGCCGCTTCCTTATTATCAGGGTCATTTTTGATGATTTTTTCTGCCTTATAAATTGAAGAATCCATATAGGCAATAAAGCGTTTATCAAACCGCTCATTCTCCATATCCGGTGCAATCTTCCACCACTGACTCAATCCGATCAGAAAATCCGGTAAGGGGTGATCAGGATAAGTATGCTTCATTACCAGAAAACCTCTTTCAGCTGTAGCAAAATCGAAATTGTACATGCTGTTGACATACTCGGTAATACGAAACTGCAAGCCTCTATCAAGCAAAAGGTAACCAGATGGATTGTCTACCACCTCCTCCACTTGCCCGGAGCCAACGGTGTCCACGGCGGTCGTATCGACTGCTTCCTTCATCTGCGCGTGGACTCTTCCTGTGACCAATCCCAGGCCTATCATCAACAAACACAATATATTTCGCATACGATACTTCATTTTTCCGCAAAATTATACGCATTCACTTTCAAAAGCATACATTTACGGTAATATAATTTTGATAATTCTATGGCCGCTACTCCTACCAATTTATCACAACGCACGGAAGAACTAATTAATTTCGACAAAAGAATCTTTTTTGCCTTTTTGGTGATCACTTTCATCCTGTTGCGCTATCTGACCAATATTCTGATCCTTGAAGCTATCCCTGGAAGCGATGAACTCGCTCAGGACGGTAGTTTCACCTTTTTCCACATCTTTAATACCCTAAATTATCTTTGGACGCCATTTGCCCTATTGTGGAAATTTACGCTGACTGCTTTTCTGTTATGGATAGGCACTTTCCTTTTTGGATTTAAAGTTAAGTACGGGGAAATTTGGAAGTTTGTCTTGGTAGCCGAATTGGTTTTCATCTTTCCGGAATTGATAAGGCTGCTCTACTTTGCGGCGATTCCACCGGAAAATTATTTGGAAATAAGAAACTTTTATCCCTTTTCAATCTTTTCCATTCTCACCACGGATAATATACCTAACAGGTTTCACTATCCGCTTCAAGCTTTGAATTTGTTTGAGGTAATCTATTGGTTTTTGCTTGCTGTAGGCATTCATGCCGTGACGGGAAAAGCTTACCAGACCTGTTTGGCCTTGGTGCTGAGCAGTTATGGTGTGGGCCTTTTGCTATGGCTGGGGTATTACGCCACTGTCTTTAAAGGATAAAGTATAAGCCATTTGGTTTAAAATCTGTTAAACCACCCATTTTTCATCTATAATTTTTTATTTTCGCCATTTGTATATAAGATTTTAAACATGTTGAATTATAACAAGGTCAATAACCTCACTGGCTGGATCGTTTTTTTCTTTGCCACATTAGTCTACGTACTGACAGTTGAAGACACGGCGAGTTTTTGGGATCCAGGAGAATTTATCGCGGTAGCTTACAAACTACAGGTTCCCCACCCTCCAGGAGCCCCCTTCTTTTTGCTTATCTACCGGATGTTTGGTTTTCTCTCCTTCGGCAATGAGCTGCAAGTTGCCTATTGGATGAATATAGGAAGTGCCCTGTTTTCAGGGTTTACCATTTTGTTCCTCTTTTGGTCCATCACTTTGTTTGGCAGAAAACTGTTCAAAATCGAGATGGGCAAAGAAAGCAAAGGCCACACCATTGCCCTCATGGGTGCTGGGATCATCGGTTCACTTGCTTATACTTTCTCCGACAGTTTCTGGTTTTCAGCCGTTGAGGCCGAGGTTTACGCCATGTCCTCCTTCTTTACAGCCATAGTGATTTGGGCTTTTCTCAAGTGGGATGTAATCACCGACCCAAGAGAAGAAAACCGCTGGATGATCTTCATCGCCTACTTGGTCGGTCTTTCCATAGGGGTCCATTTGCTCAACTTGGTGACTTTGCCCGCTCTGGCTCTTATTTATTACTTCAAAAAATATCAAAACCCCAACCTCAAGGGTGCATTTATAGCACTGGTACTAGGTGGAGTTGCGTTGATCATAATCAACAACATTATCATTCCAGGACTGCCCAGCTTTGCGGGCTCCATGGAGATTTTCTTTGTCAATAGCATGGGCTTGCCGTTTGGCTCCGGTATCATCGTATTCAGCACTTTATTTATCGGAGCTTTGGTATGGGCGATGCTATACTCTATCAGAGAACAAAAAATCCTGCTCAACACTATTTTATTGTGCCTGACCTTCATCCTGATCGGGTACGGTTCCTACGCCATGATCGTTATCCGTGCCAATTCCGACACGGTGATCAATGAAAACAACCCGAAAGACGTGTTGAGCTTTGTGAGTTACCTTAAAAGGGAGCAATATGGCGACAGGCCTTTATTGCACGGCCGCTATTTCACCGCTGAAATAATTGATCAAGAAGAGGGTGCCCCTGTGTATGTTAAAGGGGAAACCAAATACGAGGTGGTGGACTACCAGATCAACAGCACCTATGATCCGGAACACACCACAATCCTACCGAGGATCTACTCCACACAGGACAGACACAAACAAATATACCGAGCAAAACTTGGTTTGCGAGAAGGCGAGAAACCTTCCTTCTCAGATAATATCTACTTCATGTTTTCCCACCAATTGGGACACATGTACTGGAGATACTTTATGTGGAACTTCTCCGGAAGGGAAAGCGATTTTTCTGACGCCCCTTGGTTGGGGATCTGGGATGCATTTGATGACTCTTACCCTGATTACATAAAAGAAAACAAAGCGCATAACAATTATCTGATGCTGCCATTTATCCTCGGCATCATAGGTTTGATTTTTCAGGCCAAAAAGGATCCAAAATCCTTCTATGTCACTTTGATGCTCTTTCTAATGATGGGTGTAGTACTGGTACTCTACCTCAATTCACCTCCTGTGGAACCGCGGGAGAGAGATTATATCTATGTGGGTTCATTTTATGCCTTTGCCATCTGGATTGGTATGGGTGTTATGGCACTTACACATTGGATTGCCAAATTAAACAAGAACTTTGCAGTGGCTGCCATTATCGCTACTATGGTAACATTCCCGGTTCCTGCCATCATGGGTATCCAAAACTGGAATGACCACGACAGAAGTGATCGTTATTTCTCAGTCGATTCAGCTAGAAACTTTCTGGCATCCTGTGAGCCTAACGCTATTCTGTTTACCGGCGGAGACAATGACACCTTCCCACTATGGTATGTGCAGGAGGTAGAAGGATTCCGTACCGATGTTAGAGTAATTGTGTTAAGTTATTTTGATACGGATTGGTATGTCGATCAGATGAGAAGGCAGGTTTATGACTCACCTCCTATCGAGTTTACTCTAGATCCTCGCAACTACCGTAAGGGAACCAATGATGTGCTTTATGTGAGCGAAAGACCAGGACTGGATGCAATTTCTGCAAGAGAGTATTTGAAATTGCTGAAAAATGAAAGTGATCTATTGAAGCTTAGATCAAGTTTTAAAGGCACCTTGTTTTCCGTTCCTTCAAGGAACCTGATCATGGATGTCAATAAAGAACAAGTCTTGAACAAGGGCGTCATTCCTGAGCACATGGAAGACCTGATGGTAGACCAGCTTAACTTGCGCGTGAAAGGTAACTATGTGACCAAAGGCGGAATGATGCTGATGGACATGATCGTGACCAACAACTGGGAGCGACCTATATATTTCAATAACACCTCTTTGGCTTCTATAGGATTTGACCTTAGCGATCATGTGGTAATGGAAGGATTGACCTACAGGTTACTTCCTGTCAAAAAGCCAGAATATGTAGAAGAGTTGGTGGATACTGACAAAGCCTATGACAATGTCATGAATGAATTTGCCTTCCGAGGCATGAATAATCCTGACAATTATTTTGATGATGAATTCAGAAGATTCACTTCCAACCATAGAAGTGCGCTGAACAGCATTACCATAGCTTTGCTTGAGGAAAATCAGACTGAAAAAGCCAGGGACATCCAAATGAAGAGCTTAGAGGCATTCCCTCATGAAGCCATTCCATATGATCTGGCTAGTGGGCAGGCAGTGCCGTTGTTATTCGAATTGGGCGAGGATGACTGGGCTATGGATATCATTGAAAAGATTTCCCAACGATCTGTTCAAATGCTACAGTTCTATACCGAACGCGACAGGCCAATTGACAGAGAGGCAATGATTGCTGGAGAAATGTTAAAGTATTTCGTGCCGCTATTGAAAGAAAGAGGCTATGATGAAATGGCCACCCAACTACAAAATGACATGGATCGCATTTTCGGACCAGCTTCCGGAGGATCCCAGTTAAACAGAAGGTAAAAAACGCTCCGCTTCGATTTTGAAGCGGAGCGTTTTTTTTTATGGTTTCTTATGAAGGAAATAAAATAGATCGAGTGCTTGTTCGGGATTATCAACTTCAAGGTAATCCTTGTATGTGATTCCCTCCACAGCATCCCCCTGTTGCTTATGCAGCTTCTTGCGGTTAAACCTGTTGAGTACCTCGTATGGTTTTCTCAACCAAGAGGCTGGCAATCTGTGTTGAAGGTCGAAAACATCAAATCTGGTGATTTTTTTCACTGATTCACGGTTTGCCTCATGGTATTCCCACACCTTATCGTTCCCGCCTATGCCCTTTGCTTCCACATGGTCAAAAATCCCATCACAAAGATCGGTAAGTTGGTTGGGCGTATATTCTCTTTCGTGCCATGGATTACGAGTCAGAGAATGGCGAACATTTGGGGTCGAAATGATAGCATATCCACCCGGCTTTAGCACTCTGTAGATTTCCTTGAGGAAAAGCATATCATCCTTGATGTGCTCAATTACTTGAAAGCTAACCACAAAATCATATTTGTTGCTTTCCACAGTTTCAAACGGTGGAATGTTCATCATCTCAAACTTACCTTTTGGGTATTTGCCTTTAAGTTTTTCGATGATTTCCTCATTTTTATCAATAGCATGAAAGCTTTTTACCTGATCAATAAGTGCGTCCACCCCCCTTCCTTCTCCACATCCAACTTCCAATAAATCGCCTTTTACGTGAGGGATGGCTGCCATATATGCTTTCAACAGGCGTTGGTGAATGGGATTGTCACTTACCAACTTATCTGAAGTAATTTCCGTTGTATAGGTAGCCATAGAAAATTTTATTAATTTCAACAAAAATACGGTTAATTTTTCATAACATATGAAGTTTCAAAAATTGCAAAAATCAATCCAAACCCTTTTACTTTTATTGGTATTCTGGTCTGTTCCACAATTTGCTTTTGCTCAGGCCACACTTCAAAACCTCAATCAGTCGCTCCGGTATTCTCGGTACTCCCGCATAGATTTGAAAATTATCCCTATCAAAAAGCAAGAAAACAGCTTTCTGATACAGATGCCGATCGAAAAAATTGAGGACAACGTTGAATTTGAAGACTACCTTTTTTCCTACGCCATTCTCAACAGTTTTACTGAAGAGATCACTGATGAAAAAATAGTACCTCTGACTAGGGAGAAACTGCGATACGATACCGACAGACATTTTTATTTTGAAGAGACTGTTGAGGTGCCTGCGGGCCAAAATGAGGCTTATGTGATCCTTTGGGCAAAAGACACCAGACAGGGGGATGAGTACATTTACCATGCAGATCTACACAGTCCCTATATTTTTGAAACTCCATCATTGGGAGCCTATTTCAGCAACAACATCCCTTTTGACCAGTCATTCCTTACCAGAGGGCAGTCTCTGTTATTCAAATCTAACCAGGGTATTAATCTTTTTAGTTTTTATTATCCACAGGAATTCAATGTGCCGGTACCTCCAATGGAAACCAAGCCAGCTCCAGTACAAAAGGAAGTGGACGTGATCGAAGAGCAGCCTTTTCTACAGAATGTCCCAAAGAGCTTTGACCAAACTGGCTACTATTTTATACAGTCCGACACCACTGCACCAGCGGGTGTCTTGATTAAAACTGTGGCGGAAACTTTCCCAAAAGTGGCCGACTGGGATGAAATGACACAAATGGTGGTGTATATTTCAACTAGAAGGGAGCATGAAAAACTATTAGAAGCTGAGGACAAGAAAAAAGCATTAGATGAATACTGGATCAACATGACTAAGAGTGAGGAAATCTCCAAGAACCTTATTAGAGAGTATTTCCGCCAGGTGGAATTTGCCAACATTCTCTTTACAGACTTTCGCGAAGGCTGGAAAACCGACCGCGGCATGGTCTACGTCGTGATGGGGCCGCCTGATGAGGTGTACTTCAATGTGGACCGTGAAGTATGGGTTTACGGAGGAGTGGACTCAAATTCAAAAATAAACTTTACCTTTGCGCGGGTCAAAAATGTGTTGACCCCTAATTATTACCAACTGAACCGTACGAGGGCCTATCAGCCGGAATGGTTTAAACGAATCACCCTATGGAGAAGCGGAAAGATAGCTTTCTAATAAATAAAGGCGAACACGAGAAGGATTTCATTTTCGGCACCAGAGCCGTCATTGAGGCCATCAACGCCCTAAAGGATATAGACAAAATCCTTGTCAACAAAGAACAGAACAACGACCTGACCAAGGAATTGCTTGCCTTGGCTAAAGCAGAAAAAATACCGGTAGTAAGGGTTCCAGAAGCCAAACTAAACCGCATTACGCGCAAAAACCACCAAGGTGTAGTGGCCCATGTATCAGCAATTGAATATGCCTCGCTGGATAATGTAATCGAAACTTGTTTTTCACAGGGCGTTTCCCCTTTGATTCTGGTTTTGGATAGAATTACAGATGTGAGAAATTTTGGGGCCATCGCACGGACCGCCGAGTGCGCCGGAGTACATGCCATCGTGATCCCTGAAAAAGGCAGCGCCCAGATCAATTCTGATGCGGTGAAAACCTCAGCAGGAGCTTTGAACTTCTTGCCTATTTGCCGTGTAAAAAATCTTTATTACACCGTGAAGGACCTTAAGAAGATGGGACTTACCGTGATCAGCTGTACAGAAAAAACCGAAAGGGATATGTATGCTGCTGACTACACCGGCCCTACCTGCCTGATCATGGGCTCGGAAGAAGATGGAATCAGCAACGAGCTTATGGGCATCAGCGATGAGTTTGTAGGAATCCCGATGACCGGCAACATTGAAAGTTTGAACGTCTCAGTAGCCTCAGGCGTCCTGATCTACGAAGCCGTCAGACAGCGAAAAGCTAAGTAATAGCGAAAAATTAGAAAAAACCGCAGAGGCGTAGAGAACCCAAAGAATTTTCTCTGATACTCTGCGCCTCTGCGGTTTCATTATTTCTCTCGACTCTTTGCTTCCCCTTATTTCTTCGCAGTTATTAATTATTTGAGCCAGATTTTTGGTCTGATACCTCTGAGCCTTAGCGGTTAAATCTTCAAATATTTAAACATACTCTTCGCCTTTGTTTTTGGCATCACTAACGAACTCTCGGAATTTCTTCTCTGCATCCAATTTGCAAATCAACAATACATTGTCAGATTCAGTGATCAAATAATTATCCAATCCCTGTACTACCACAAGTTTATCGTTATTTACTTTCACAAAGCTGTTGCTTGTATCATAAAGCAAGGCATTTCCTTCCACCACGTTGTTTTGGTTGTCATGAGGCTGCAACTCGTGAAGGCTCATCCAAGAACCTAGATCCGACCAACCAAAGTCACCCAAAACCACAAATACATTCTCTGATTTTTCCATCACCCCATAATCAATGGAGATGTTTTTCACCAAGCTGTATGCCCGTCTGATGAATTCAGGTTCCTTTTCAGTATAGAAGAAGTTTTCACCTTCCTCAAACACCTCAGCAAGCTCAGGCATATACTTTTCAAAGGCTTTAAGAATGCTCTCGTTTTTCCAAACAAACATTCCTGAATTCCACACAAAGTCACCGCTTTCCACAAATGTCTTCGCCAGGTTAAGGTTTGGTTTTTCGGTAAAGGTTTTTACTTTTTTGGCCACCCCGTTAGTTTCAGTCATGAATTGAATGTATCCGTAGCCAGTTTCAGGACGGTTAGGTGTGATACCAATCGTGACTAGACGTTCATTTTCGTCAGCAGCATCCAGTGCATCCTGTACCCTTACTTTGAATTTCTCATCTTTGAGTATAAGGTGGTCTGCAGGAGTCACCACCACTCTAGCTTCGGGGTCAAGTTTTTTGATCTTATAGCTGGCAAAAGCAATACAGGCCGCGGTGTTTCTCCTCATAGGTTCGGTAAGGATATGATCCTCCGGCATCTCGGGCAGCTGTTCCTTTACTAGGTCAAAATAGTTCTCGTTGGTCACCACAAAAAAACGATCCGGATCGGAGATTTGCACGAACCTGTCGAAGGTCATCTGCAAAAGAGTTCGGCCCGTACCCAGAATATCTAAAAATTGCTTAGGATGGTTATTTCTGCTATATGGCCAAAACCTGGAGCCAATACCTCCAGCCATAATCACTACATAGGGTTTCTGATTCATAGTTTTACATTAAACAATTCCTTCTTTCATTAAATCATGAATATGGATAAATCCTGCGATATTTCCATTATCCAATGCCACTAATTGAGTTATATTATATTCTTTCATTCTGTTCAATGCCCGAATGGCGTATTCCTGAATGTCGATTGCCTTAGGGTTGACCGTCATGATGTCTTCGGCCTTTACTTTGGTGATGTCGCTGTGGTTTTGAAGCATCCTCCTGAGGTCTCCATCGGTGATGATACCGAGCAACTGACCGTTTTCACCTGTGACGGCTGTAGCTCCAAGTCGCTTACTGCTGATCTCCACGATGATTTCCGGCAGTGCTGCGTCATGGCTCACCACGGGAATAGTGTTTTTAGGCACCACGTCGGCCACAGTAAGATAGAGTTGCTTGCCAAGGGCTCCTCCCGGATGGTATTTGGCAAAATCCTCGCTGGTAAACCCTTTAGCTTCCAACAGACATACCGCAAGCGCATCCCCCAGTGCCATATGGGCAGTGGTGCTAGTGGTAGGCGCAAGATTATTGGGGCAGGCCTCTTCTTTTATTGTCGCATCCAAAACAAAATCCGCATGTTCGGCCAAGTAACTCTGCGTATTGCTGACTAAAGCTATCAATTTCGATCCAAGCCTCTTCAATAATGGTACCAACACCTTTATCTCGGGTGTATTTCCACTCTTGGAAATACAAATTACAAAATCTTCCCGTTGAATCATACCCAAATCTCCATGGATTGCATCCGCGGCATGCATAAAAAGGGAGGGCGTACCGGTGGAGTTGAGCGTGGCCACGATCTTCTGAGCCACAATGGCACTTTTACCTATGCCTGTGATCACCACCCGGCCGTTGGAGGCAAGGATAGCTTCCACGCAGGCCTCAAAGTCACCGTTGATGTTTTCTGCTATATTTTGTAAAGCTTCGGCCTCCGATAGGAGCACCTTGATTGCGCTGTTTCTAATATTTTTTATTAACTTCAATTTTACCGCGGTTAATTGTTAAATTTGTCACAAAGGTAAAAAAAGAATCCTTTAAAGTTTAATGAGGGGTGGACCACACATCATTAAAAAAAGAAAGAGGCGTGGATAAAACAGTAAAAGAAAATCTAAAGAAAATCTTTGGTTTTAACCAATTTAGAGGTAACCAAGAGGGGATAGTAGATAATATATTGGCAGGTAACAACACATTTGTGATCATGCCTACAGGGGCGGGCAAATCACTGTGTTACCAGTTGCCAGCAATGATCAAAGAGGGGACGGCTATTGTTATTTCACCTTTGATTGCTTTGATGAAAAATCAGGTGGACCAACTCAACGCGTTTGGGATTGACGCCTATTTTCTCAATTCTACCCTAAGTAAATCCGAAATCAACAAAGTCAAGAAGGAAACCCTTGCTGGTAGGGCCAAGCTGCTTTATGTAGCACCTGAGTCCCTGACCAAGGAAGAGAATGTTAATTTCCTTAAGCAAGCCACTCTTAGTTTTGTGGCCATTGATGAGGCTCACTGTATCTCCGAGTGGGGGCATGACTTCCGTCCTGAGTACCGAAAGATCAAAAGCATCATCGCTCAAATTGGCGACAACCTTCCCGTAATTGCGCTTACGGCCACTGCGACACCAAAAGTACAGCAAGACATACAGAAAAACCTTCAGATGGAGGAAGCTGACCTTTTCAAGTCATCATTTAACCGCACCAACCTCTTCTATGAGGTCATGCCAAAAGTGAAGAATGAGACCAAAAAGCAGCTCATCAAATATGTCAAATCCCACAAAAACAAATCAGGCATAATCTATTGTCTGAGCCGTAAGAAGGTAGAGGAAATCGCTGAACTGCTTAAGGTAAATGGTATCAACGCCGCTCCTTATCATGCCGGACTGGATTCCAACCTAAGGATAAAAACCCAAGATGACTTCTTGAATGAAGAAATGGACGTGATCGTGGCGACCATTGCTTTTGGAATGGGTATTGACAAGCCTGATGTTAGGTATGTTGTGCATTATGATGTACCTAAATCCCTTGAGGGCTACTACCAAGAAACTGGGCGTGCAGGAAGGGATGGACTGGAAGGACATTGCATGATGTTCTACAAGTATGATGACATCATCAAGCTGGAAAAATTCAACAAGGATAAGCCTGTCAACGAGCGGGAAAATGCCAAAGTGCTCCTGCAAGAAATGGCCGCATATGCCGAAAGCAGCGTTTGTCGAAGAAAAGTGTTACTTCATTATTTCGGAGAAAGGTTTGAGAAGGATTGCGGCTTCTGTGACAATTGCAAGAAGCCCAAAGAAACTTTTGAGGCCATGGACTCTGTGCTGCAGGTCATTGAAGCGGTTAAAGAAACCAAACAGCGGTTTAGTCTGGAACATGTGGTAAATGTACTTCGAGGCGAAGCCAACGAGTACATGGAAAGTTACAATCATGACCAATTGGCCGTGTATGGCAAAGGCCGAGACCATGATGAAAAGCACTGGAAAACTGTGATCCGTCAGTCAATGATCCTTGGCTTACTGGAGAAAGACATAGAGAATTATGGAGTGATCAAGCTTTCCGAGAAAAGCGAAGAGTTTGCCCAAAGCCCCTACTCTCTAATTTTCAGTAAGGACCATGATTTTGACCAAATTGCGGAGGACAACCTAGCCGAAGAGCTAAACAACTCCAACAAGGCATATGATGAAAAGCTGTTTGAGTTACTCAAAGCCGAAAGGAAAAAAGTAGCCAAGGGCAAAAACCTTCCTCCATACGTAATCTTTCAAGATCCGAGCTTGGAGGAAATGGCCACCCTCTACCCTACCACAAGGGAGGAGTTGGCGCAAATCAACGGTGTTGGCATGGGCAAGGTGACCAAGTTTGGTGCACCATTCCTGAAGCTAATCAACACCTACGTAGAGGAAAACGAGATCATTACTGCCTCAGACGTGGTAGTGAAATCATCCGGAACCAGGTCTAAGGTAAAAATCTCCATCATACAACAGATCGACAGAAAAATCGATTTGGACGAGATTGCCTCAAACCTGAATATAAGCTTGAGCGAATTGCTGCAGGAGATCGAACAGATCATTTACAGTGGCACCAAACTCAACATAAATTATTATATTCAAAACATCATGGATGATGAACGCGAGGACGTCCTTCATGAATACTTCATGTCTGCAGAGACTGACAAGATTAAAGACGCACTAGCAGAGCTAGAGGATGAGGATTTTGGTGAGGAAGAGATAAGAGTCTATAGAATCAAGTTCATCTCTGAACATGCCAACTAACCCAAAAAAAATGAATATCTTATTATTAGGCAGCGGAGGCCGCGAACATGCCTTCGCTTGGAAAATAGCCAATAGCAATAAATGTGAGAAGCTTTATGTAGCTCCTGGAAACGCTGGTACTGACCAAATCGCAGAAAATGTAAACCTTAACGTCAATGATTTTGATGCCATCCGGGATTTTGTGCTTCAGAATGACATCACCATGGTGGTCGTGGGTCCTGAAGAACCATTGGTTAGAGGAATTGTAGATTATTTCTCCCAAGATACAAGCCTTAAATCCATACCTGTAATCGGTCCTGACCAGAAAGGCGCAACATTAGAAGGAAGCAAAGATTTCTCCAAGCAGTTCATGTCTCGACACGGCATCCCTACCGCCGCTCATGATACTTTCACGGCAGACACTGTCGAGAAAGGAATTGAATTCATTAAGAAACAAAAACTTCCAATCGTGCTTAAGGCTGATGGCTTAGCCGCTGGAAAGGGCGTACTTATTTGTCAAAGCTATGAAGAAGCTGAGGCAGAATTTAAGGACATGCTTCTCAACCAGAAATTCGGAGAAGCTTCTAGCAAGGTCGTAGTGGAAGAATTTCTTATAGGTATCGAGCTTTCGGTTTTTGTGGTAACGGACGGAGAAAACTACAAAATCCTGCCGGCCGCTAAAGACTATAAGCGCATCGGAGAAGGTGATTCCGGTCTGAACACAGGCGGAATGGGAGCAGTGAGCCCAGTTCCTTTTGCCAATGACAGCTTTATATCCAAAGTAGAACATAATATCGTACAACCCACCATCCAGGGACTTCATGATGAAGGAGTCAAATATAAAGGCTTTCTATTCATCGGTCTTATGAATGTAGACGGAGAACCCAAGGTCATTGAATACAATGTCAGGATGGGAGACCCAGAAACCCAGGCGGTTTTACCTAGGATCAAAAGTGACTTCTTGGATATGCTCTATGCAGTCGGCACCAAATCACTTTCCAGCTACGACCTTCAAATAGATAATACGGCCACAACTACAATCGTTATGGTCGCCGGAGGCTATCCCGAAGGATACCAAAAAGGCAATGAAATCACCGGACTGCCCAACCAGCAGTCTGAACAAGCAATGGTGTTCCATGCGGGCACCAAAGCCGAAAACGGCAAAGTTCTAACCAGCGGAGGCAGAGTATTGGGTATCACAGGCAGAGGACATAGCATAGAGGAAGCCCTGAAAAATGCCTATTCGCAGGTAGAAGCCATATCTTGGAAAGATGTCTATTATAGAAAAGACATCGGTCAGGATATCCTTAATTACGGTAAGTAATTACCCATTTAACGAGGAGAACGTTCTCCCTTAACATATAGATAGAAAATGGCAGGATGCAGTAGCTGCTCCACCGGCACCGGTACTTCCGGGGGTTGCCAAAACAACGGCACTTGCGGTACGAGCGATTGTAATAAAATGAACTCCTTCGACTGGCTGTCCCATATGGGCATCCCGGAGGTAGATAAATTCGATATAGTAGAGATAAAGTTTAAGGGCGGAAGAAAGGAATATTACCGAAACGTCGACCATCAGAGCTTTACCACCGGGGACCCCGTAGTCGTGGATGTGCCAAATGGCCACCATATCGGCTATGTGTCCCTACAAGGCGAACTGGTAAGATTGCAAATGCAGAAAAGAAAGGTCAAGAATGACGATAACATTCTGCGAATCTACCGTGTAGCCAACCAGAAGGACCTTGACAAATGGGAAGAAGCCCGAAACCGGGAAATTCCCACCCTTTACCGCGCAAAGCAAATCATCGATGAGATAAACCTCAAAATGAAGCTTTCCGATGTAGAGTATCAGGCTGATAACTCAAAGGCCACCTTTTATTACTCAGCTGATGACCGAGTGGATTTCCGAGAGCTAATCAAAATATTGGCTTCGGAGTTCAAAATCCGAGTTGAAATGCGCCAGATCAGTCTTCGGCAAGAAGCCGGTAGAATCGGTGGTATTGGGGTTTGCGGTCGCGAACTCTGCTGTTCAACCTGGATACATGACTTCAAAAGCGTAAGCACCTCTGCTGCCCGATACCAGAATCTTTCACTCAACCCATCAAAATTGAGTGGTCAGTGTGGGCGCCTGAAATGCTGCCTCAACTATGAACTGGAGACCTATATGACAGCTCTGAAGGATATTCCTAATGTGGAAAAACCTCTTCAGACTGAGGCAGGCACGGCAAAGCTTCAAAAAACAGACATCTTCCGTCGCCTAATGTGGTTTAGCTACAATAACGACAACAACTGGTTTTCTGTGGACTGTGACCGTGTAGCAGAAATTATAGCTTTAAACAAAGAAGGAAAAAAACCATTCAACCTTCAGCACGATACGGCATTTGAGGGTGAGGAGGATAATTCCAAAAACAACAGTGACCTTGAGGCACTGGACAAGAAGTTCAGCACAACGACTAAAAAGAAGAAAAAGAAAAAGAAAAAGCCGAGACCTCAAGGAGCTCCGGAGCAAGGCAACCAACCTGCCGCTCAGACGCAAAGAAAACCTGCCCCAAAAGGTGACGGAAAACCTCCAAGGGACAAGCAACAGTCTAGACCATCCAAAAAACCAAGAAATCCACAGCAGACGGATGCTGGTCCAAAGAATCAGGAATCTAAAAAGCCTCAGCAGAAAAAGCCCAACAGACCTCAAAGGCAAGGAATGGACAACAAGGCACTTGGCGGCAATTCAGACAAGCCTAGGGAAAACAAGAAAAAGAAGTTTCCTCCTAGAAATAAAGGAAAAAACAACAACAAAGGCGATAACACCAATGAGTAGAATATTTCCGGCTCTGGCCCTGATGATGGGCCTGAGCTTTTTTAGTGCTTGCGACCAAAATCGAGTTTTTGAAGAATTTCAGGGTATGCCCTCGATAAGATGGACTATAGAAGATACCGTTTCCTTTGACACAAATTTTGAGATGGAAGGAAATACAGCTTTTGTAGCGATTCGTTATAATACCGATTATGATTATCACAATCTTTATGTGAGGTATTTCCTGAATGACTCCGTTTCACAAAACGTTGAGGAAAAATTGGTTAATTTACAGCTGTTTGATCCCAAAACTGGCAAACCTTTAGGTGACGGGTTTGGAAGTACCTATACTTTGTACGACACCCTACCCCTTGAGCATCCAGGTCAGTCTATTTCTTTTGTTCAATACATGAGACAAAAGGAATTGAAAGGAATTGAAGCTGTGGGCTTTAAAATCACCCGAAATTAGATCTTTGAATTTCCCTCGAGAAGGCTGACGATCAAACCTTTGTTTTGTAACCAATACTGCCGGCTGAACACAAAATGGACAGGCCAATTTTTGGCCTTTAACCACTCAGGGTGATAGACAAAAGCTGATTTCACGCTTTTAGCGCCATACAAGCGCTGGTCGTCGGTAAGCACAGCTCCTTCAAACTTCGCCGCTTTCTTAATGGCTAAATCATAAACGAGTGACAGATTAAGCCGCTTGACCTCAAACTCTCCCAACTCCACTGCCAGAAGCTCAGTGAGTAACCAGTCAGCTTGAAAACCGAATACTGGTCTAGGAGTGATTTCCATTTTTCTTCCTTGGACTACCTGCTCTACATAGCTTAGGTATCCGCGAAGCCTTTTCACCCCATCGTGAGTTAAGTGTTTGGTTTTAAAATCGGAAGCCAACATACTACAGACCACCGTCACCCGCCTACGGGCACGGGTTATAGCTACGTTGAGCCTGTTTTCTCCTCCTGCTTTTGATAGCAAACCAAAATTAGCAGTAAACTTTCCTGCTTTGTTTTTGGCATAGCCAATGCTAAAAATCACATGGTCAAACTCATCCCCTTGCACGTTTTCTATATTTTTGACCTTCACATCACCTTTCGCCACTTTTGAATGTTTACTCAAAAGGTCCGTGATAAGGTCCATTTGGAAAAAGTTGAAGGTGATCACACCTATGCTTTCCCCAGGATAGGCATGCTGACATTTTAGGACTTGCTCCACTACCTCTTCAGCCTCTACCGGGTTAGTCTGCTTAGTCCAGATACCATCCACGTGTACGTGATCAAAGGCCTGAAACTCATCATTGAGCAGTAGCCTATCGGGCAACATTTCCAGCCTATCTTCATAAAAGTGTTGGTTTGAATATTGAATCAAGGATAAGGACTGGGACCGATAATGGCTGTTAAGATAATATTTGGAGAAATAATTTGAGGTCAAGTCAAGCAGAGAATCGGTCTCTACTTCGACCCCTTCCTCCTCCACGTCCAACCTCACTCTGTATAGGTCATATGGTTGAAGTTGTTGACTGTCCCCAGCAATGACCACTTGTTTTCCACGCAACATTGCAGGAAGGCCTTTTTCGGAATAGCATTGGGAGGATTCATCAAACACGACAAGGTCAAAATCCTGCTGCATAGGAAAAAGTGCAGATACGGTCTCTGGAGATGCTAGCCAACAAGGTATCAGTCTGAATATTTCATCCTTAAAGTTTCCTAGTAGCTTTTTCATCGGCCAAACCTTCTTCTTTTTCCGCACTTGATGGGTAAGATCCCTATAGGTGACCATGTTGCCCAATCGGTTGAACTCGAGTTCCTGAAAAGTTTGTTCACGAAGCTTGAGTTCGGCATTAAAGCGAGCCATTTCCTGTTTCTCCTTTACCGATGTGGTAAGCTCTTGGATGATATGCTCAAACTTTGCCGAGGTAATTTCCCTCAGCACCGGATATTTGGTTTCAATATGGTCAATCCAGCTTTCACGCAGACCAGACAGGAACCTCCACTTGATTTCATCAAAAGATAGCTCTGAGTACTGCTGAGCTAATTTATTCATGATTTCCAAATCAACCTTCCTTACTTTTCTACGCAGCTTATCCAGCATCACTAGCTCGGTATACTCCTCATCCAGATTCTTTTTAAAATTTTCAATTCCTTCATTTTTGATGGTGGTGAGCAAGTGCCTGATTTGCACTGTGCTCAGGTATCGTTCCCATTGGTTGAGCTTGTGCTCAATCAAATGTGTAATGCCCAAAAGTTCCTCCAAGGTCAGGTGAAAAAACTCAAAGTCAAACTTGGAGTTGGAAAGAAAAGGACCAAGTTTACCTACTTCCTCCACCACAAGTCGGGCTTCTATAATAGGTACCAATCCACCTACTCGCTCATTAAACTCCGTTTCCCCAAATGGTTTTGGAGGCATCTCAATCCATCCCTTTTCATCAAAAAGGGCATACTGATGGTTCAAGTTTAATCTGTTTTCCAGCCTTCTTACCAACTTTTTGAGTCCATCCTTACTGTCTGGCAATTTGTTGGCCTGTAGAAACTCCTTCACCTGTCCGTAGGCCTTTCGGTCAAACATTAGGGCAGCTTTTCCCATCCATGAACTCTTGGCCTCCAAAATCTGGATGGCTTTCCCCAGACTCTTTTCAATCTCCTCATCCGGCAAGGTCCACTCGATCTCTTCTTTAAGCAGTTTTTGAAAAGTACTTATTTTCCCCTTAAACCATAACAGGTCAAATTCCCCTGCCGGAAAAGGCAGCAGATTTAAGAATAGCTGATAGTTATGTTCATTGATGATGAGTTTTTGAAGTTTGATTAACTGGGGCTTTTGGGCATAGCATTCATAGATGAACAAATGACTGAAACTTTGTCCCATCAGTTCTGAAAGTGTTGCTTCTGCAGTAGCCTTGAGGTCGAGGATTTCATTCACCGTTTCCCGCAGCCTGGGCAACGCACCTTGGCCAAATTTGGAAAAATCCAGCCTGTGCAGCCAAAAAGAATCTCTTTCTAGGTATTTGGGATAAAACTTTAGAAAGATTTTCAAATCCCTAAAAAAATCATCCAGCCGGTCCCAAGGGTAATCCTTGTAATATTGAGTAAGGTCAAAACCCTTTTCAGCAGCATTACCAGTGACATAAAGCTGTTTGATAGGAATTCCACACTCCTCAGTATTGTAGAGTGCGGCTTTAAAATCCTCTAAATACTCCAGATTGGTGCTGACCTGCCTGGCAGACTTAATAAAGTTTCTCTCCAACTGAATGGCATCAAGCCCTCTATTTAGCTCCTTGTAATGATCCAAAGCTTCAATCTGGTCGGAAACCTTTTTATACAAATCTTTTCTATCCGCTCTAAAATCATGGACCAATCCGAGAAAATTTCCAAATCCCAAGGGCTTCAATCTGTCATACACTACATCCAAGGCAGCCCGCTTCTGGGAAACCACCAGCACCTTTTTCCCTCGAGCGATATAGTCGGCCACCAGGTTGCTGATCAATTGACTCTTTCCCGTGCCTGGAGGGCCTTCGACCACACAGGACTCCCCTGCCCTTACAGCCTTGAAAACCTCCTCTTGGGAAGCATCTAGAGGAAAGACGTTGAGCATGTTATCTTCCCTCACCTCGGTCAGGTGGTCGGGGTCTACGGCAAACCTCTCAGCAAACAGCTCCTCGAGGCTTTCCGGCCCCTCCATTTCCATAAGCTCTTCAAAATCCCGTACCAGATGAGAGCCCTTTTGACTAAACTGCCCCAAAACTGCATAGGAATGTAACTTCAAAAGTCCCGTCTTGTATTTTTCTTGATCCTCAGACCTGCTGCTTTCAGGAAAATCCTGAAGGCTCTTCTCAAACATTTCCTGGTTGAAATTCAGATTTAAATTTTCCTTGAGAAAATTGTAGAGGGCAGTCAAAAATTCCGTAGCATCTTTAGGCAAATCTTCCAAGCTTTCTGAAAGGTCCCTATTCACTTTAGCTTGTGTAGCGTGGGAATAGGCAAGCAAAAAGTTATGGTTGAGCATCAGAGATTCCTCCTCCCTTCTTTCCAGACACCATTCCCCATCTTTTTGGACCAAATCTACAGGAAAAAACAACAGAGGGCATTTTATGGGCTGTTCGTTGATGAGCTTCCCTTCGACGAAGGGCCATCCAACATAAAGGTTTTTCTCCCCAGTTTCCTCCTCAGCGAGTTTCACAGATTGTTGTAGTCGGTTCAGGTGGCGGGAAAGCTTATTGGAAGTCCGGTCCCTCATGTGGAGCACCTTGATTAGTGGGATACTTTTCTTTCCTGCAATCAATGCCTCCACATAGCTGAAAGCATCCTTTGAGCGGAGGAAATGGAAGCTTTTCAGGTCCACCATCTGGTTGCCAATCAACTTGGGCAAATAAATCGCCTTATTTTTGGCCGAAAGATCAATTAACCGGTTGAGGTAAACCTGAAATATTTCCTTGAGCATAGAGGTGAGTTTATATAACTAGGACTATTTGAACGGAGAGTCCTTCTCCTTAGCCATGTGATTGTACACAATTTTGTCCATCATTCCTGGCATCCACTTGTTGAGAAAAGAGGCAAGTTTACCCTGACGGGTGAGAATGAGGTCTCTTTTGCGCTTCATGGTTGCCTGCAAAATCTCGGTGGCTACTTCGGTAGCAGTCATCATGTTGTCCTCGTCCCGCGGGGACTCACCTTGAGTACTTCCATCGGAGGTAAGGGCATTATTTCGGATGTTAGAAGCGGTGAAGCCAGGGCATGCCACCAGCACGTGTACACCACGCTTCATCACCTCGGTTCGAAGGGATTCAAAGAATCCGTTCATGGCAAATTTGCTCGCCGTATAAGCAGTTCGAGCGGGAGTGCCCCTAAAACCGTTAACCGAAGAAACACCGATGATGGAACCTTGGTTTTTCAAAATCTCCGGTAGGCAATATTTGGTGGCATAAACCGTACCCCAGAAGTTTGTATCCATGACTTTTCTGAAAACATCCAACTCAAGATCTTCAAACAAAGCACGCATAGAAATGCCCGCACTATTGATCAAAACATCTATTCGACCATATTGGGCAATGGCAAATTCTGCCATCTTTTTGTTATCCTCCTCACTACCTGCATCAGCTATGATACCCGCACAGTCTATCCCATAATTTTGAAGTTTTATCAGTGTGTTATCCAACTTTACTTGGTTTCTGCCGGTGATAATCACCTTGGCACCTTCCAATCCAAAAACCCTGGCGCAGGCCTCCCCTATGCCGGAAGTCGCACCTGTGATGACGACTGTCTTATCTTTTAAGTTCATGTGATTTTATACGGTTTGACCTTAAAGATATAAAATTTAGCCTAATTCAAGTGAAAGCTCCTTGATGAATACCGCTGTCTACCTTCCTCCTTCTTATTATTTTCCTTAATTTTGCAGCCTATGTCAAGAAAAATGAAAAACAAGGTTCTCGAGAACCTTACCATTGAAAGAATTGCCTCTGAAGGGAAAAGCGTAGCCCATTATGAGGGGAAAGTGGTTTTTGTCCAAAATGTAGCTCCCGGTGACGTGGTTGATGTGCGGGTGACGCGGGGCAAAAGTAGCTTCATGGAAGGAGAGGCCATCAAAATTCATGAGTACAGCAAAGACAGGGTAGAACCATTTTGCCAGCACTTTGGCGTATGCGGAGGTTGCAAATGGCAGCATATAGATTACAAACTTCAACTGTCCTATAAAAGACAGCAGGTCATCGACCAGTTCCAACGTATCGCAAAAGTGGCCATTCCCGAAGTGATGCCCATCATCGGTTCAGCCGAAACCAGATATTATAGAAACAAACTGGATTTCACCTTTTCTAACAACCGTTGGTTGACTAGAGAGGAAATAGATTCAGGGAAAGACTTTGAAAGAAACGCCTTGGGCTTTCACATTCCCAAAAGATTTGATAAAATCGTCGATATTGAGCACTGTTACCTGCAGGGCAACATTTCCAACGATGTAAGAAACAGCCTGCGAGAGTTTGCACTCGCAAACGGTATCACATTTTTCGACATGATCAAGCAGATTGGCGTGTTGAGAAATCTAATCATCAGAACCACCTCCACAGGTGAATCTATGGTCATCGTGCAATTTGGAGAGGATGACAAGGAGGCTATTGCCAAAGTGATGGATTTTCTGAAAACGAAATTCCCGGAAGTCACTTCCCTGCTTTACATTGTTAACCTGAAAAAGAATGAAACTATCCATGATCAGGATGTTATCACCTATTATGGCAAAGATTATATAGAGGAAGAAATGGAAGGGCTGAAGTTCCGCATCAACCCTAAATCTTTCTACCAGACCAACTCTGACCAAGCATACAGGTTGTATCAGGTCGCCAGAGAGTTTGCAAACCTGCAAGGTGATGAGGTAGTATATGACCTTTACACCGGCACTGGAACAATTGCCAATTTTGTAGCAAAGAAAGCCAAGCAAGTCATCGGCATTGAGTATGTAGAAGAAGCCATCGTGGACGCAAAGGTCAACTCTGAAATCAACGGACTGGACAACACGCTGTTCTATGCAGGCGATATGAAAGACATGCTCAATGATGAGTTTATTGAGAATCATGCCGCCCCAGATGTGATCATCACTGATCCACCAAGGGCTGGGATGCACGAGGATGTGGTCAACATGTTGTTGAAACTAGAAGCGCCAAAGATTGTATATGTGAGCTGCAATCCGGCCACTCAAGCTAGGGATGTAGCATTGCTAGCTGAAAAATATCAAGTGGACATCGTACAGCCGGTCGATATGTTCCCTCACACCTATCATGTCGAAAATGTAGTATTGTTAACCAAAAAATCATGATACCTGACAGCAACGATCCTGAATTGAATGGCAAGTACCTGGGTACCATCACCAAGGATTTTGTCAAAATTTCCGACATCCTTAAGGAAGCCTCCTATCAGGTCAGGTCGAGGAAATTTTCGAAATACCCAATCTTCCCCATTTCTAAAACTGATCAGCCCATCGGACAGCTGTTTTTGGGCAAGGATGAAAAAGATCTGGACTGGAATTACTATATCACCTACTTGGATGAATTTATCCAAAGAAAGCTGATCTCAGAAGAAAACCTCGAGGAATTTTACCAAAGCTACAAAGACCCCGATGAGTTCTGCTGCCTCTTCGTAGTAGACCAGGATTTCACGAGTTTTGTGTATATACCGTATCCGGAAGAATAAAATAATTAAACCGCAGAGGCGCAGATCCCGCAGAGAAAATATAAAACTCTGTGCCCTATGCGCCTCAGCGTTTTTTGAATTTTGGCTGTGGGAAATTTTTTTTCAACATCCCCGAAAAGCATGACAAAAATCATATAGGACAAAGTTATCCTTTTTTTATCTTGCGTGTATATTCAACCCCAAGAAATCATGATAAAATCTACTCTAAATTCAATCTTTGCTGCGGGGGCCTTCCTGCTTTTGGTGTCCTGTGGAGCTAATAGCTCCGATACCTCTATTACTGTGGAACCAAGTGAACAGGTAACCCATGTGGGACAATCCGGAGTAGTGGATTCTGACTCCAAACTGAATGTTTACAAGTAGCTGTTGGGTCTCCTGATCACAGCACCTTGGTCGCTGCCCTCAAAGCTGCAGATTACGCAGATGCCCTAACCAATGTGGGTCCCTTCACTGTTTTTGCTCCAATTAACACTGCTTTTGACGCTCAGCCAGATGGCACTATGGAAACTCTGACCAAAAAGGAAAATCAAAGGCAGCTAAGGGACATCTTGGAGTAATTGCTTGGAGTTTATAAGCAAACAGATTTTGTGAAAGGCCGCAAGATGGGAACTGCAGATGGCAGAAGTGTGGTCGTGGACAAAGATGATGATGGAAACATCCTGATCAACGGAGGAAAAATCATCGCAACAGTCCCCGCTTCCAACGGCATCATCCACGTGATCGACCTGGTGTTACTTCCAGAATAAACGGCCGACGGATGACGGATGTCGGATGAACGCGAACCATCATCGGACATCCGACACCGGACACCCTACATCCTAAAAATGCTTCCACCCCTGTGCCTTCAGTGCCACAGCGGTTTGACTTTTAGTCACTAGAAACTTCCCATCTTTTTCCTTGGTCACATGACCTATGAAGTGAATGTCGGGATGTTTTTCTAGTTTTTGGAAATCTACCTGCTTGATGGTAAACAACAACTCATAATCCTCTCCCCCATTTAGCACACAGGTGATGGGATCCAAGTTCAGCTCTACAGCAGTATTATAAGTCTGCTGGTCAATAGGAAGCTTATCTTCATATATAGTCACGCCAACTTTTGAGGCTTTGCAGATATGGAAAAGCTCAGAGGCCAGTCCATCCGAAATATCCATCATGCTGGTCGGCACTACTTCAAGGTCTCTCAGCTCATGGATAATATCCATTCGGGCATCAGGCTTAAGCTGTCTGGCAGTCACAAGCGTGTACCTTTCCAAATCGGGCTTCATATCGGGGTTAGCCAAGAAAACCTGCTTTTCCCTTTCCAATACCTGCAGCCCCACTACTGCTCCGCCGAGATCACCAGTCACGCAAATAATATCGTTTTCCTTCGCACCAGAACGGTAAACCACCTGGTCTTCCATTGCCTCACCGATAGCGGTGATCGAAATGGCCAAACCTGCTCTGGAGGTGGTGGTGTCACCCCCTACCACATCTACATTGTAATGCTCAGCAGCAGCGTTGATCCCCGCATATAAAGCTTCTACAGCCTCAACAGAAAACCTGTTGGAAATCCCTATGCTGACGGTAATGTGTTTGGGGATGGCGTTCATAGCTGCAACATCCGAAACGTTGACTGCAACGGACTTGAAACCCAAGTGAGCCAATGGAGCATAAGCAAGATCAAAATGCACCCCTTCCATTAATAGGTCGGTGGTGATGACTTTCACTTTACCTTCTCCGCAGGCTATCACAGCCGCATCGTCCCCTACCCCCTTGAGGGTGGTATCATGTTTTATGACAATCTTCTCGTTCAACCGGTCAATGAGCCCAAACTCCCCGATCTCACTTATCTCTGTTCTTTTTTCTGACATATGAATTTAAAATTAAACCACAGACCAGAGGACTCAAAAAAGTGCTAGGTTTTAACCGCAAAGAAAATAAGATTTGCAAAGCGCAAAATATACATCTTTAAAACTTTGCGACCCTCAGTGTCCTTCGCGGTTAGTTTTTTCTCAGAGCCCTCTGAGCCTCTGTGGTTATTTTTTTTAGTTATCTTTTTCCTGACACAACTCCACCAACACCCCATTGGTGCTCTTTGGATGCAAAAATACAACTAATTTATTGTCCGCGCCTTGTTTTGGCGTTTCATTGAGTATTTCAAAGCCTTCAGCTTTCAGCCTTTCAACTTCTGCATATATATCTACCACATCAAAAGCAATATGGTGGACACCCTCCGATTTTTTTTCGATAAACTTTGCGATCGGACTGTCCCCCCGGGTGGCCTCCAAAAGTTCCACCTTAGTCTCACCCACCATGAAAAATGAGGTAGATACGCCCTCACCCTCCACTTTTTCTTCCTTGTAATGTTCCTTGCCTAAAAGCTTGCGGAAAAGTTCGTTGGACTTTTCCAGGTCCCTGACCGCAATCCCGAGATGCTCAATTTTTCTCATGTAAATAATTTGTATATTTGTAGTTGAATCATTTGTAAGGTAATCACGTTTTACCGTTACTCAAACCAAATTCCGCTCAAAACAAATCGAAATATGATCATAGTATCTGACAAAGCTAAAGAAAGGATTCTTGAATTAAAAAGAGAAGAAGGGCGCACTGACAATGAAAATATCAGGGTTTCCGTAAAAGGAGGAGGCTGTTCTGGCTTGATGTATGACTTAGGTTTTGACGGGGAACTTGCAGACTCGGATCAAATTTTCGAGGACAAAGGTGTTAAGATTATCGTGGACAAAAAGAGCCTTCTTTATCTAGCTGGCACTACTTTAGAGTTCACTGATGGCCTTAATGGCAAAGGATTTCAGTTTGTCAACCCTAATGCTTCAAGAACCTGCGGGTGCGGGGAAAGTTTCTCCATCTAAAACAGACATCATTTTATAACTTTTAGAAAGCAGTCTTTTTTAAGGCTGCTTTTTTTTTATTGCTTTCCCTTCTTCTAACTGCCTACTTTTTAACAGCTTTTATTATAAACTCTACTACCCCTTACATTTCAGCTCTATAAAATCATCAAATAATTTAACTTTAAAATGTATTTTGTCTAATTTTGACAATTATTAACATTTATTTTATTGATTATTCTAATTGTAACCACAATTCACTGTTTATGAGAAAAAGTTTACTAGGCGTATTGGTACTCCTCCTGCTCCTGACTGCAGAGACCTTTGCGCAAACTCGAACCGTATCCGGTACGGTGGTCTCCGATGAGGACAACCTTCCCCTCCCAGGAGTCAACGTAAGGATCAAAGACACCTCTCGGGGCGCCATCACCGACTTGGATGGGAACTACACCATCCAGGCTAGCAATGAAGATATCTTAGTCTATTCCTTTGTGGGTTTTCTTACCCAGGAAATTCAGGTAGGCAATCAAAGCACTATTAACCTTACTTTGATGACCGACGCCAAGACCTTGGGAGAAGTGGTAGTGGTGGGCTATGGTACCATAGAAAGAAGAGAACTTACAGGATCGGTGGGATCAGTTAACGCCGATGTGATCCGAGATGTTCCTGCACTCGGTATCGACCAGGCTTTACAAGGCCGAGTGGCCGGTGTGCAGATCACCCAAAACTCAGGTACACCGGGTGCCGGCATTTCCGTTAGGGTAAGGGGTTCTTCATCCATTTCAGCATCCAACCAACCTTTATATGTAATTGACGGCGTGCCTATGACTACGGGCGACCCTTCTCAGTTGGGTTTTGGCGGACAAAGTTCCAACTCCTTAGCTGACCTCAACCCTTCCGACATCGAGTCAATGGAAGTACTCAAGGATGCAGCAGCTGCAGCCATCTATGGTTCTAGGGCCGCCAACGGGGTAGTCCTAATTACCACAAAAAGAGGGGCTGACCAAAGAACGCAGGTCAACCTTAACATGTATGGTGGTATCCAGCAAGTTTGGAGAAGGCCTGATTTTTTGGATAGAAGAGGATATCTTGACCTAATGAATGATGCCATTGGCGGTTTCGTGGCCGGTGACCTTGGTATTCCAAGAGACGAAGTCGGTGATCAGGATCTGATTGATTGGTTTTATGGCGGTCTTCCTTTTGATGAAAATGTCAATACCGATTGGGTGAGAGAAGTTACCAGAACTGCCCCGATCCAAAATTATGAGCTTACTCTAAGAGGAGGAAATGAGCGTACACGATACTATATTTCCGGTAGCTTTTTTGACCAGCAGGGCACGGTAATCAATAGCCGATTCCACAGGATGTCGACCAGATTCAACTTGGATCACGACCTTAATGACAGGATGACGATAAGCTTGAACAGTGGAATAAGCCGCTCGGTACAAAACAGAATCGTTTCTGATAACTCCCTAAACAGCCCATTTGCCAATTCATTGGCTGCATCCCCGCTTTGGCCGGTGTATGATGAGGCGGGCAACTATACCCGCCCGCAGTTTTTCTATAGCAACCCGGTGGCTGAAGGGCTGGAAAACGACAACATCAACCAGTCCATCAGGATTTTCTCCAATGCTTTGGCAACTTATGAAGTCATTCCTGACCTTAATGTGAATGTAAGGGTGGGTGCGGATATCCTGAACTTTCAAGAAAGACGCTACACCCCCGACAGCTACCCTGGTAGTGCTTCGGCAGCAGAAGGTGGTTCCGGTTCTTTCAGCACCAATAACCCAATGAAGTGGGTGGCGGAAGCTTTTGTTGACTATAGAACCACCTTCAATGACAGGCATACGCTAAATGTGGTAGCAGGTCACAATAGAGAAGAAAACCTAATCACCACCTCATATGTGAGGGGTATACAGTTCCCAGATGACCGCTTCCGTTATGTAGGTTCCGCAGGTTTGGTCAATGAAGGGGATAACAACTTTGTGACTTGGGGCTTGGAGTCCTATTTCGGCCGGGCAAATTATAGTCTCGATGACAAATACCTATTCAGTGCCTCCTTTAGAGCGGATGCCTCATCCCGTTTTGGGCCTAACAACCGTTGGGGCTACTTCCCTTCCATCTCGGCTGGTTGGAGATTGATGGATGAAGATTTCTTCCCAGAGTTCGATGCTTTGTCAGACCTGAAACTTAGAGCGAGTTTTGGCTACACGGGTAACCAGGAAATCGGAAACTTTGCTTGGAGAGGACTTGTAGGGGCAGGCAATTATTTGGGTACCCCTTCTATTTTCCCGGTGCAACTGGGTAATCCGGACCTAAAGTGGGAAAATACAGCGCAAACGGATATTGGGATCGATGCGAGCTTCTTCAATGGAAGGTTGACCTTAATTGCTGATTACTACTATAAAATAACCAGAGACCTTTTATTTTCACGCCCAATCCCTACCCAAAGTGGATTTGGAACCTACCAGTCCAACATCGGTTCAGTGGAAAACAGAGGCTTTGAATTTACCATTTCTACAGTTAACATGGACGTTCCAAATGGCTTGAACTGGAGATCTGATATAAATATCAGTTTCAATAGGAACAAGATTTTGGAATTGTATCAAGGTGAGGATGTGTTTTATGGATTTGGGGGTAATTCTTTGGTATTGAGAGAAGGTCAGCCAATAGGAACATTTTACGGACTTATCGCTGACGGCGTTTTTGCCACCAACGAAGATGTTCCTGAAGAAAGAAGAGCATTCGGCATTCAGGCCGGTGACATGAATTACCGTGATATCAACGATGATGGTATCATCACAGATGATGACTTTACGATCTTGGGAAACTCACAGCCATTGTTCTTTGGAGGTTTTACAAACACTTTTACTTATAAGAATTGGGACGCGCAGGTGTTCATGCAGTTTTCGGTAGGAAATGAAATCTGGAATGCGGCAGGTAGTTTCCAAGAAGGTATGTTCGCCAACTTCTTTGATGACAACAACAGGTCTTCGGTAGATAACAGATGGCGATCAGAAGAAAACCCTGGCGACGGAATGGTACCAAGGGCGACAATTGACGTGTCAGCCAACCGTAACAATCAGTCCAATTCGACCAGATTTATTGAGGATGGTTCCTACTTGAGGGTTAAAAACCTTATCGTAGGATATAGACTTCCGCAGCCAGTATTGGACAGGATCAGGGTAAGCAGTGCCAGGGTATATTTCCAAGCACAAAACCTGCTAACCTTCACCGGATATTCAGGATTTGACCCTGAGGTCAACTTTGCTGGAACGGATAACATCACTCTTGGTGTGGATTTTTACACCTTTCCGCAACCAAGGACATTTACATTGGGCTTAAACATTGGATTCTAAGCATATGAAAAAGATAAATTTAATATATACGTTAATATTGGCCGTCAGCTTAACCTTCGGGATGGGCGCCTGCGACACTTTGGACCAAGAACCTGTAAACCAAATTCCAACAGATGAAGCTATATCGGATGTAAGAAGCGCCCAAAGGGCTATTCTAGGCATGTATGACGGTATGCAAAGCGAAGATTATTACGGATTGCGATACCTGTATTATCAGGACACCTATACCGACAACCTGCAGCACGCCGGCACTTTCACAACTGACCAAGAGGTAAGCTTCAGAAGAATAAATCCCTCAAACTTACAGATTAGAAGCACTTGGCAAACTATGTATAGAGTAATTAGGGATGCCAATTTCATCCTTTTCTCCCTTTCCAATGTGGAAGATGCCACCGAAGAGCAGCTTATAGCAATTGAAGCCGAAGCTAGGTTTATCCGTGCCTATGTTTATTATGATTTATTGAGGGTTTTTAATGGAGTGCCATTAGTTACCGAATTTGTAACTACCGTAGATGAAATCAACACTCTACCAAGGGCTTCTACCCAAGATCTTTATGCGTTTGTCATTTCTGAATTGCAATTTGCTGAACAAAATCTCGGACAGACACCAGACGCCCCTTACCGTGCTCGGCCGGCAGCGGCCACAGCAATGCTTGCCAGAGTTCACCTTCAAGCTGGCAACCCTGGTCAAGCAGCACAGAAAGCAACTGAGGCAATAGGGCTGGGCTATAGCCTACTTCCAAATTATCGTGATATTTGGACCATACCTGGGAATGCGGAAATGATCTTCAACCTAAGCTTCACAAATGTGGATGGTGACCAAAGTTCACTGGCCATCTCCTCCGATCCTGCCACAGGCGGTCAGAAGTTTTATGTAAGGGATGATTTCTTCAACTTGTTTGCCGCTTCAGCTGCAGAAGGCGATACTAGATTTGCGGCTTCAATACTTCCAGAAGGAAATGTTAGAAGAGTTTATAAATACTACCGTTCAGCCACCAATGATGACAATGTGCCATTAATAAGGCTTGCCGAGATGTACCTCATCCGTGCCGAAGCAATTGTACGTCAGGGTGCGGTAAGTGCGCAAGTAATCAGTGATATTAACACGATCCGTAACCGTGCTGGACTTGTATCGATACCAAGCTACACTTCCCCAGCAGCAGCTTTGACAGAAATCCAACGCCAAAGGAGGTTTGAATTAGCCTTTGAGGGCCACCGCTTTTCCGACATGAGAAGGTTTGGTAACATCGGCAACCTCTTCCCCGACAACGAGCAGTTCAGAGTCATATGGCCTATTCCTCTACAGGAAATCGAGGTTAATCCAAATTTAGAGCAAAACCCCGGCTATACAGCCGTTGAGGAATAGTAAAGGCTCCCTCTTTCTATATGGAAGGGGGAGTTCTTTTTTGGGGTACAAGGTACTATGTACCATGTACAATGTACATCGCAGAATTGACTGCTGTGTTATGCCGTTTTAGGGCGTTCATTATTCAATATTATTACCTAATTCTTAATTCATCATTCCCACCACGGGTAAGCATCTTTTTTCTTCCCTTTCATTTGGCTATTTTAGTGTTATGAAACAAAAGACCACTACCCTTCCTTCCATTTCTCAGGATGAGAAAAAGGAATTGATTACAATTCTTGAAAAAAGGTTTACGAAACATATGGATCGCCATCCCCATATGGACTGGCAGGAGGTTCTTCAAAGATTGGAGACAAAAGAAGAGAAATTACCCATATTGCATGAAATGGAAAGAACTGGAGGTGAACCGGATGTGGTAGCCAAGGACAATGGGTCGGGGGAGTATCTTTTCGTTGACTGCTCACCTGAAAGTCCCAAAGGCCGCCGGAGCGTATGCTATGACCGTGAGGGTCTAGAGTCACGCAAGGAACATAAACCCAAAAACAACGCCATTGATATGGCAAGGGAAATGGGGGTTGAAATCCTGAATGAAGAGCAATACAGAAACTTGCAGCAATTAGGAGAATTTGACCTCAAAACATCCAGCTGGATCCAGACTCCAAATGAAATCCGCAAACACGGAGGAGCGCTTTTTTGCGACCGACGCTACGAACATGTATTCGTGTATCACAACGGAGCGCAATCATATTATGGGGCTCGGGGGTTTAGGGGAGCTTTGAAGGTGTAGAGCACTTCATCATCATCATTCCTGCCTTATTATGCAAACGTATGGCTTCTGATTCTTCGTACCTCGTACTTCATTTCGTTTAGGGGGTTATTACCCGACGCTTCGCGTGGCGGGTTATTTAGAGGCTTATTTACTGAAGGTTGGTTTGAGTGGTTTTCACTGTGTATCCTACCCCTCCAAACCTTCCCGCAGGGAAAATAAACCTCTAAACCTTAATTCATCATTCTCTTTCCCAGAAAAATGGCGGTTCAATTCCCAATGCCCGGAGGTACACATAGCCTTGCCCACGGTGATGGATTTCGTTATCAACGAAGTATTGGAGGGTAGAAATACCGGTGCCTTCGTATTGTTCAAAGGATAGAACAGTTTGCTGAAAACGCTCCTCCTTAAGTTGCTCCCACAGACTTGGGAGATTGGCAGTGGTTCGGTCCCAAGCTTCGAGAAGCTCCTCTTTGGTGGAATACTTTAAACTCTCGTCAAAAGGCTGCCAGTCCCCCGTCACAATTCCCTTGAGGCCAGGCTCTGCGATAGCTAGTAGCTCCTGCACTATTGCCCCGAAGGGTCGCATTCCACCAATATTGAAGGTGAACAGCTCATTTTCCGGAAAGGCCTCAATCACCCTTCTGGTAAGCCTCCTGTGCCCTTCCCAATGTTCAAAAAGCTGGTCTTTCGTTACTAGTTGCGATTCTTTCATTTTCGTTTCCATGATTTCTTTATTTTTGTTCACATTCCTCATCGGACATCCGTCATCCGACTTCCATACAAATAAACCTCCCCCAAGTGACAACCCTATGTCAGCAGTCACTAGAAAAATTGAGGTATTATTAATAACTTTCTTTTTGAACCAAATCTTTTGACCATGAACCGATTGGACAGGCTCACCGCCATCCTCACCCAGCTGCAATCCAAAAAATGGATAAGGGCTACCGAGATCGCTGATCGGTTTGAAATCACTATTCGTACTGTTTATCGCGACATTCGTGCTTTAGAAGAAGCCGGAGTACCCATCGTCAGTGAGGCGGGTAGAGGCTACTCCCTTGTGGACGGTTACCGCCTGCCTCCAATCATGTTTACCAAAGAAGAAGCACTGTCTTTTATTGTGGCAGAAAAACTTTTGACCAACTTCACCGACAAAGAGAGCGGCGGGCATTTCAGTTCTGCGCTTTTTAAGATAAAGTCCGTCCTAAGAGAAGCTGAAAAGGAATTGATGGAACAGTTTTCTGACCAAGTTGCCGTAATTGGTTCTAGAGATTCCCTAAACGGCAAGTCTGAAACATTTTTACATGTCATTCAAGAAGCCTTATCCAAAAACTTGGTGCTTGAAATGGAATACCACTCTTTCGAAAACGAGGAAACAACGCGACGTCACATCGAGCCCGTGGGAATTTACTATGCCTTCGAACAATGGTACCTGATTGCCTGGTGCAGACTCAGAAAAGCATACAGAACCTTTCGGACTGACAGAGCCAAAAAAGTCAAATTGATTGAAAAAACTTTCAAAAGCTCCCACCCCACCCTAAAGGATTATTTGACCAAAGAGCAGGAGAAAAACCAATTGATCAAAGTGGTCATTGCACTTCCCGTATCAGCTATGAAATACCTGAGGGTTCAGAAATACAACCAGGGTTTTGTCATGGAAAAAATAATCGGTGATGAAGTAGAAATGACTTTTATGACCACTTCGCTTGAAAGTTTTGTGAGATGGATTCTCATGATGGCTGATACCGTATTAGTCAAAGAACCTGTGCAACTTAAAGAGATGATAAGAGGGATATTGGAGAAGGGGATTTTACTTTGTACAAATAACTAGGAAAATGTACTAAGTGTATCAAAGATTCTTTTCACTTTGAAATCAGGCACCTGGTACTTGGTACTAATTTACCTAAATTTGCATGTGTTCCACTTTTATCTATATACCCTCAATGGCCAAACAAAAAACCAATATCGGCAAAGTCTCTCTGTCTAAAGCCTTCAAAACCATCATCTGGCCACGTAAAAAGCAAATATTGATAGGGCTTGTTTTGATCGTAATCAGCCGGCTTGCAGGATTGGTGCTTCCCGGAGCAAGCAAATATCTCATGGATGATGTCATCCCGAATGCTGACATGGAACTGCTATGGTGGCTTATTGCTGCAGTGGTGGCCGCAATACTCATCCAATCGATTACCTCCTTTGCACTTACGCAGATCCTCAGCGTGGAAGCCCAAAACCTGATATCGAAACTAAGAGCCCAAGTGCAGGCACATATCCTTAAACTCCCTATCCGCTTTTTTGACAACACCAAAACCGGTGAACTTGTCTCCCGTATCATGACCGATGTGGAAGGTGTGCGCAACCTCGTAGGAACCGGCTTGGCACAGCTTGTGGGTGGAATCTTAACCTCCATTATCTGCTTGGTGCTTTTGATTGCTATCAGCCCTTTAATGACACTCTATGTTCTGGTTCCAGTGGCGGTTTTCGGGATAGTTTCTATGAAGGCTTTTGGAAAAATAAGACCCATATTCAAGGAGCGGGGAGTCATTAACGCTGAGGTGACTGGCAGGCTCACTGAGTCTCTTGGAGGAGTTCGGGTGATCAAAGGTTTCAATGCTGAGGCCCAGGAAATCAAAACCTTTGAAGACGGGGTCACTCGTCTATTTCTGAATGTCAAAAAAAGCCTTACCAGCACTAGTTTAATCACAAGTTCGGCCACACTCCTTCTTGGACTTGCCTCGGCAGGAATCATGGGCATCGGTGGGTATATGATCATGCAGGGCGAGCTCACATTCGGGGACTTTCTTGCTTTCACCTTGTACCTGGGTTTTATGATTGCCCCAATAGTGCAGATGAGCAATATTGGCAGCCAACTTACGGAGGCTTTTGCTGGATTGGACCGAACGGAGGAAATTATGAATACGCCTATTGAGGATAGCTTGATGACGAGAAACATTCAAATCAACCACATCAAAGGTGATATGGAATTCAGGGATGTCCATTTCGCTTATGAAGAAGGCAAAGAAGTAGTGCGAAATATCAGCTTCAAAGCCCCCGCTGGCTCGGTTACCGCCTTGGTGGGTACTTCCGGATCCGGTAAGACCACCATTGCGAGTTTGGCCGCTTCCTTTCTTAATCCTGATCAGGGCATAATTACCGTTGATGGCCATAATCTGCAGGAGGTGAGTTTAGAAAGTTACCGCAGCCAGTTAGGCGTAGTGCTGCAGGATGATTTTCTGTTTGAGGGGAGCATCCGGGACAACATTCTCTTTCCTCGACCAAATGCTACGGAATCTGAATTGCAGGATGCGGTAAAAGCCGCCCATGTGCAGGAATTCACCGACAGGTTTGATGCCGGACTGGACACTTTGATAGGGGAACGCGGGGTCAAACTCTCTGGAGGTCAACGCCAGCGGATTGCCATTGCCCGGGCTATTTTAGCAAATCCTCGAATATTGATCTTAGATGAGGCCACCTCCAATTTGGACACCGAAAGTGAAAGCCTCATCCAGGCTAGCTTAAAGCGTCTGATGCAAGGCCGAACCACCTTTGTGATCGCCCACCGCCTTAGCACCATCCGCCAAGCCGACCAGATCCTAGTGATTGAGCAGGGACAAATCGCCGAGCAAGGCAAGCATGAGGAGTTGATTGAGTTGAAGGGGAGGTATTACCAGTTGTATACTTATCAGGCGAGGATTTAGCCATTGTACAAAATACTATGTACTAGGCACCAAGTACTAAGTACCCGCAGGAAAAAAAGGCTGTGTTAGCCATTTTGGCCGTTTCTAAAGTTTTATAGGGTCCCGTTGTCCCTTGGCTGCGCCTCGGGACTTCGAAATTGGAGGCTTTTCTCAACTGGCGAAGTTCCTTAATCCGTTAATCCCATAAACCCTTAAACCCTGTCTGCGGACAGGCAGACCTTAAACCACAACGCCCACCACTCATCTCTCTAAACCTTTCAACCTCCCCCCGCTAGACAGCGCCGGGAAATAACCCTCTACCCAAAAAAACCTCCCCACCCTCGATTATCTACTGAAAATCAGCTATATTAGCTAAACATATTTTGCTCCTGAAGGGGGGTTGTCAGCCGAACTTTTTCACAATTAGATTTTTAGAAAAATGGCAAGCAGAGAAGACCTAGATTACGCTTACAGCACAATTGATAAAATCTTCCGGCTCAGCATGGGTGAGACTGGCGATTTCAGCGGGGCCATGTACAACGGAGATTTTTCACTCTCCCTCGAAAAAGCTCAAGAAAACAAGCATCGATTCATTGCCGAAAACCTCCACATCGGTAAGGGTAGCAGAGTCCTCGACATGGGTTGCGGTTGGGGGCCATTTTTGACCTATGCCAAAAAGAAAGGGGCCTATGGGATAGGGCTAACTATGTCCCAGGGTCAATTGGAGGCTTGCCAGAACAACGGTCTGATTGTATATCTCAGGGACTGTAGAAACGTTAAGCCAGAGGATTTTGGTATTTTTGATGCGGTGGTCAGCGTCGGGGCATTTGAGCACTTTTGCTCCATCGAGAACTGGAAGGCAGGCAAGCAGGAACAGATTTATCAGGACTTCTTTGAAACAGTTTACAACCTCTTACCCAAAGGCGGAAGGTTTTACTTACAGACCATGGTATTTGGGAAAAACATGATTGAATTCGATGAAATGGATATCAATGCTCCCTCCGGTTCCCCCCAACACATCATGGCTTTAATGGTGAAACAGTTTCCCGGATCCTGGCTTCCCTATGGCTATGAAATGATCTGCAAGGCGGCCTCCCCGTTTTTTAATATGGTTTCCAAAAGCAGCGGAAGGCTGGATTATATTGAAACTATAACCCAATGGCGCAAAAGATTCCGGAAGTTTGGTTTGAAAAAATACCTGCTTTACCTACGCCTCCTCCCCCATTACCTCATTGATAAGGAATTCCGACATAGGGTAACCGTATTTCGAATCAGTCCGAATAAGATATGTTTTGAAAAGGAGATTATGGATCATTATAGGGTAGTGTTTGAGAAAAAAGGGTACTAAATACTAGTAAATAGATACAAAACACATGGTAATATGACGGCTTTTTTTGCGCCTTACTTCGTCCTTCGTTCCTCGTATTTCGTACTTTAGACAAACACTCTGCTCCCCTTTCCCGTTGGATTTAGGTATTGCTATTAGTTTTTATTTGTTATGAAATATACAATCAAAGTTTGCCTTTTACTTTTATCATCTTTTACATTCCTTGCGGCTGAAAATGCTGACAGGGGGAAGTTTGTCGTCGAGGTGGGAGACTTGAAAAATTCAAAAGGTACGGTGAGGGTTATTTTATATGAAAGGGAAGGCTTCTTAACCGAGGAGGCTGTTAAGGCAAGGTTTGATGCCCCGATCCGCGATGGCAAAAGCGTCATCGAGACTAAACAGCTCCCCTTTGGTGAATACGCCATGTTTGTGTTCCACGATGAAAATGACAATGATGAGGTGGACTTTAACCTTTTCAAAATGCCCAAGGAGGGAATCGGTTTCTCCAACAATCCCAAACTTGGACTCAGCAAACCAAAATTTGAAGAAAGCAAGGTGAGGTTGAATGAGAGTAAGAAAAGGATTAGGGTGAAATTAAAGTATTATTGATGTTTTTGGTACAAAGTACTAGGTACCAAGTACCATGTACATTGAATGACAGACTGTTTTCAGGCCATTTTTGAGGTTTTGACCGACCCTTATGGTTCAGAAATCAGGTACCAATTTAAACTATAGACTTTAAAAAATATACGAATGAAAATACTTTTCTTCAGTGTTAAACCTTATGACCGAGAATTTTTTATCCGCCAAAATAAACCTTACGGCTTTCAGCTCGATTTCTTTGACGAACCTTTAAATCACAACACGGCTGTTTTAGCTAAGGGGTATGAGGCTATTTGTATTTTTGTCAATGACAGCGCCGATCCTGAGACGCTTAATCTACTCGCCCAACAAGGTGTGAAATTGATTGCACTCAGGTGTGCGGGCTACAACAATGTTGATCTCACAAAGGCCAATGAATTGGGCATAAAGGTGGTTCGGGTACCTGCTTATTCCCCATACTCCGTGGCAGAACATACCGTTGCATTGATCCTCACGATCAACCGCAAAACCCACCGGGCTTACAATAGAGTAAGGGAAGGGAATTTCGCTTTAAACGGATTAATGGGCTTTGACCTCAAGGGGAAAACGGTTGGATTGATCGGCCTGGGCAAAATAGGCATTGCTACCTCCAGAATACTGCTTGGCTTTGGATGTCGGGTTTTGGGTTTTGATGTAGAAAAATCGGATGAAGTTGAAAAACTGGGTGTAGAATATTGCGAACTTGATGAACTTTACGCCCAATCAGACATAATATCCCTCCATTGCCCCTTAACTCCCCAAACCCATCACATCATCAATGGCAACTCCATTGAAAAGATGAAACAGGGTGTGATGCTGATCAATACAAGCCGAGGGGCCTTAGTAGACACCCAAGCGGTAATACAGGCACTTAAAAGTGGACAAATCAAATACCTAGGTATTGATGTTTATGAAGAAGAGGCCGATCTGTTTTTCGAAGATCTATCAGATAAGGTAATTCAAGACGATGTTTTCATGCGCCTGTTGTCCTTCAACAATGTGCTGATAACCGGTCACCAGGCGTTTTTCACTGAAGACGCCATGCTGGAAATATCCAAGTTCACTTTATCAAATATTTCCAGCTATTTCAAAGGCGGAGAATTGGAAAATGAAGTCAATTAAGTTTTCCTAACCCAGCTATGTTATTTGTCCTTGCGTTTTTGCCAATCCTGCTGCTCATTGTGCTTTCTTTGTTGCGAAACGTATCAGAAGCGGTGTTTGTGGTTTTTGCGGTCACCACAGGTCTGTTTTTTTTTTGGGCCCGGGATTGGCTCAGTACGCCAGTACGTTGGTAATATCCGGATTTACCACCCTGAACATCCTCATGATCGTTTTCGGGGCGGCCTTTCTTTTCAATCTGATGCAAAAAAATGGGCTAATTGACAAGATAAACAGCTCCGTAGCGGGGCTTCACCACACCAGTGAAGTGCGCTTTTTCCTTTTGGCACTTGGCCTGACCGGCTTTTTTGAAGGTGTAGCGGGGTTCGGGACACCGGGAGCCATTGTCCCATTGCTCCTGATTTCTTTGGGGTACAATGCCGTGCTTTCGGTGTCGGTTGTGTTGTTGTTCAATGGACTGTTTGCTATTTTCGGGGCAGTGGGAACCCCTTTGACCATTGGAATCCAGATTCCCTTGCAGCTTAGCGAGGGGCTCATGTTTGAAATCGGAATTATTTCGGCTTTGATTTCCCTGCTGGTAGTTTTTTTATGGTTGTTTTATGTCTTCCGAATGTTTGCAGCCTATGGCATTAGGCTTTACCACAAAAAACTTATAATAGGACTTTATACGCTTTTTGCTATCCCCTTTTGCCTTTTTGCCTAGCTGGTACCAGAACTGGCAACAGTACTTGCATCCTTGGCCATGTTGATGTTTTCCATCCTTTTGCTCAAGCAGAAAGGGATAAAGGTTAGCATTAAGCCATGGTTACCATATCTTTTCCTCGCATTGCTGTTGCTACTCCCACGCCTTTTGGTGCCACTCAAAAGTGTGACCGACTGGGAGTTTACCTTTTCAGATATGTTCCAGACGGGAATGACCGCAATATCCAGACCCCTGCAAACCCCCATGGTCCCTTTTCTGATCATAAGATTTGGAGTTGCATTTTGGTACAAAAATTTTGATCTAGGGATTAAAATACCCTTACAAATGACAGGCAGGGTTATTGGTTGTGCTATTTCCATCAATCGCCATATCCCAGTTGATGATACATTCGGGGCTGGGTAAGCCATCGATGGTGGCTTTTATAGCCCAAGCTTTGGCTGAGACAGGGCAGATTTACCCTTTAATAGCACCCCTATTAGGGATTATGGGCACTTTCATCACAGGCAGCACTACTATTTCAAACCTAGTCTTTGCGCCTTCACAATTGGAAACCGCCCATGCAATAGGTCTGCCTGCTGGGATCATCCTGGCCCTCCAACATGCAGGTGCCGCTCTTGGTAATGGTGTTTCATTATTCAATATCATCGCCGCAGCCGCCATTGCCAATCTGCAAAGCTATAAGGAGGTATTGAAGCAGACTTTGGTTCCGGTGGTGTTGGGAGGAATGGTTCTGGGGCTTTTGGGAATGTTGTTGGTTGGTTTGGGGTAGGATGATGGATGTTGGATGACGGATGTTGGATGTCGGATGTTGGATGACGGATGACAGATGACGGATGATGGATGTGGGTTTTAGTCGACGTTAATCCAGTCGATGACTGTACCTTCGCATTCCGGAGCGTTGGGGCAGCAGATGTATTCTTCCCCATTTCTGTCTTTAAGCACTTTGTACTCCCCAGCCAGGAAAACCAGTTCGCAATGGATACATTTTTTCTTATCCTCAAGCTTGATAATTTCTCCAAAAGGGTGGTTTTTTTTGAGGTACTGTTGCTTATTTTGTACTTCTATTTCCTTCATCTTATTTGATCGCTCTTTTAATTTCCAAAGATCTAAATTATAATTGAAATAGTAAAAAAATATATGATTGCACAAATCAATTCCTGACAATAGTAATGTCCTATTTTTTCTTTTTTGGTTTAGGCATGGGAAGTTCCTTAACTGAAATCCGTACCAGTTCACTTAACCCGCTTACGGAGCATTATTTACTAAAAATCAGGCGGATTAGGTACCTCTATTTGTTGGCCTAATAGCCAAAATCTGTATATTCACACCTTAGTTCTTAATCATAATTTACCTACTAAATAGGAAAGTAACTGGAGATTAATTGGGTGCCAATTGAGAATTACAAACATTGCTTCCTTGATCTAGTTGTGTAATAGGGTAGGTTATAGTTCAATCACTCCTTTCCCTTTCCTACTTGTAAGCATCACTTCGTCGCTTTTGAATTGATTTAATAAAAAATCCCTCTGTATGGAAATCATGTGCCTTGACGTGTACCTTGCCCATATGGCAAGGACCACTACTAATACAAAAATCAAAATAGATAATACGCCACAAAATCCGCAACCTCCCTTATTAAGTTGGGACGTTTATTCATTGCTTTACATGGATATCCTTGAGGATTCAGGGAAAAACGCGGATATTCAGAAATTGAGAGCATTTACTGATAAAATAAACCCTGATTTTGATTGCGAGTTTATTATGGCAAAGGATTATTCAGCCCTGGTGTTCACCGATGCGCAGCAAATTATCAAATGGGTCAGTCCAGGTTTTACCAAAATGACAGGTTATGCTAAATCTTTTGCCATAGGAAAATCACCGAGTTTTCTGCAAGGGCCCCGTACTTCTAGTTTGACTCGGCAGCAGGTAAAAAACAACCTCGAAAATGGCCAAACCTCCAAGGAGATATTAGTGAATTACAAAGCTGATAATACTGAGTACTTCTGTGAAATTGAAATTCATCCTATAAATAATCAATGGGGGAAATTAGAAGGGTTTTTGGCTCTTGAGACTGAGTTGAGGGATGTGGGATGACGGGTGACCGGTGTCGGATGACGGATGACCGGTGACGGATGTCGGATGTGGGATGACCGGTGTCGGATGATGGATGACGGATGACCGGTGTCGGATGTCGGATGATGGAGGTGGGAAAGGTGAAGATCACTGGCTAAAATCGATGACCTTCACCTTTTATAATAATCAAAAATCTGTTTAGTCGAGTACTCTGACGGTTGGTTTCAGGTCAGAAATACCTATGTCGTTATTCTCTAAAACCCAAAGGTTCCCAATTTTATCAAACGCAATTGCACTTGGAAATGAAAGGTTAGAAGCCACTTCCTCTACCAAGTTTCCACTTAAGTCGTAAGAACTAATGACTCCGCCACTCGCTATGCCCGGAATGAGAGAGGCGAACCAGCTGCTTTTATCAAATTCCACCACATATAACAAACCATCCGGACTGATTTCCAGATCTATCACGGAGGTTAGTCCATCTATCAACAATTCGCAATCTGCTGAGGGGTCGGTCTGTGAACAAACCACATTATTGGCGTCAGGGGAGATTTTCCATACACGTGAAAGCCCTATGGGAAAAGTTCCATCTTCATCTGACATGGTTCCGGTCAATTCACCCACATATATATATCCGTCAGGCCCGATAGCGACTGCGGTTGGAACTGGCTGTACATAGCATGGAATGGACTCTCCAGTCTCATCTTCTGTATCCCACCGGACTATCCACTCCCCGGTCTCATCTACCGGTGGGGTTAGTATGGCCAACCAGTCAATGTTTCCATTTGTAGTGGCAGAAAGAACTGTGTTTCCTGCTGCATCGGCCACTATAGCAGTGTTACCAGACCTGGCTGCCACCTTGTATGGATTGTTTTGGGGACCAGGGGTAAAACCATCTATACCCTCGCATAGCTGGTTCTTCCATTGAGGCCCGGCCAAGGCATCCGGGGAGAATTCTCTTTCAAAAGCAGCCAAATCAGCTACCATACGCGAATTGCCGCGAGACACTCTGTACAACTCCCCTTCCAATGCGCGGTCAGCCCCCGCAGTGCTAAGGAAAATATTTCCAGCCCCTATAGGCGCCAAGCCGTTGATATCAGAGGTAGAGTTCACCTTCATTATACTACTGACTTTACCGTTTTTGATACTCTGAACACTTCTGGACTGCCCCTCGTTAAGGCCGACAAAAATACTACCATCGGGAGCACTTGCAATGTCAAAAACAGTCCCCGGAAATTCGAAAGGCCCATAGTCCCCTTTATTCCGCATTGCCAAAGATTCCTCGTTTTCCTCCATGTCATACATTTCATGTTCACAAGAAATTAAGCCAAGTGAAATAAATACCACCGCACAAATCTGAATGGATCGCTTCATCGAATTAATTTTAAAAGTTCTCATAATTAAACTATTTTATGGTTTGAATAAATTAAAGTAACCTTTTACAGCACTTGCTTTTTTAGGTTTCAGTAAATTCTAATCCGGTGATTAAGCTAATTTTCAATAAATTTAAAAATGAATCTTAGCCTAGTCTCTTTTACCTCTTAGACCACTATTAATGAGAGAGTTACAATAAATAAAAAGTAATAATTGAGAGATTGCTAAAGGGAGGTATGGGTATAACTGACAAGTGAGCTCTAGCTACTCAGAATCAGTAGCTATATATTGGGATTCTTTTGTCAAAAGAGAAAGTAACTGACACAAATAGGCATTTTCACTTTTAAAGTCTTTCTGAAGATTCCATTCCTGCAAAATGACCGCTACTATCTTTTGCTCTGGAATTATCAGGATGTATTGTCCTCCCTTCCCTCTGGCGGTGTAAATCGTCTTGTCATCATAGTTCAAAAGCCACCATGAATAGCCGTAGCCAATTTCCTGATAACAGTCCAAGGTTCGAAAAGCCTTGCTTTCGTTTGTGAAATTAGTAAAGCTCTTTTCCACCCACATGGAATCCAAAAGTTGATGTCCATCCACTTGGCCTTTGTTCAAATACAGTTCTCCAAACCTTGCTAGATCTCTTGCAGTGAAGTATGTCTCATCACCTCCGGCATAATAGCCATCTACTTTCCTCCAAAAGCCGCACTTTATACCAAGAGGTTTAAAAAGTTTTTCCTCTGCAAATTCCTTGGTTGTAGTGTTTGACGCTTTTGTGATCAAGGCAGAAAGTACCATTTGGGCCCCAGTGAAATATTTAAACTCCTGCCCTATTTTACTTTCGGATATACCTTCGTGCAACATCACTTGTTGCATACTCTGTGGGCCATCCCAACCTGTGAAACCTCCCCGCATAGATAGTAAATGGGCAATTTTCAATTTGTTCTTTAAATGAGAAGACACCCCTTTTGTATACTCTAAAAAGAAGGGCATTATGCCATCATTTTCCGAGTTGAAAAGGCCTTCCTGAATGGATATACCAATTAGAGCGGAAGTGATGCTTTTGGTGACAGAATGTACGTTGAAAGCACTATTAGCAGTGGCGCCATTTTGATATTTCTCCACTACCAACTTGCCATCTTTAATAATTACCAAACCCCTCAACCTTTTCCAATCTTCAATTTCTTGGAGGTATTGCTCAACTTCCCCTTCATCATACCCAGCATTGGCCGGTGAAGTACTTTCCCAGATATAGGGTTCGTGCTTAACCTCGAAAGACTGGGAAGCTGTAAAAGGTAGGGACAGGTTTAATGGATGCCATTCAAAATAGTAATTCATCCCATTGACGGCGATCATCAAACTTACCACTGAAGCTACCCCTAACAGTGCCTTCTTTTTCCTATTTTGTTTTCTAAATAAAAGGGTCGCTGTAAGAAGCAATAAAATGAATGCCACTCCTGTTTTCAGCGCTGGGACACCCAAGGCTAAAAACCGAATAAATCAGCCAATTTTCTTTGACTTTCGTTCAGGATTATTGTTTTAGAAACGGTCTGCTGGCTCGAAGGAATGGTTACTCTTACCGTGTAGATGCCTTTTGCTATGTCAATGGCCTTTTCTGGACTCAGTTCCGACTGCTTTTCCTTCAACAGCCTTTCCAGCTCCTTGTACACTTTGTAGGCCACGAATGCTATACATATATGGGCTTCTATTCTTCTTTGGGCCCTATGATATACCGGCCTTATTTTTAGGTCACTTTTGGCTATCCTGAACGCCTTTTCTATTTTCCACAGATTGTTGTAGTTTTCTATTATTTGGTCTTTCCCCAGTCGTGTATTGGTGATATAGCCTTTCAGGCCGTCCCACCTGGAATCCTGTTCAAATCTTGCCCGGTCGATCTCAATTTTGATTTCGCCCT
>NZ_VMKN01000001.1:1192296-1476382 GCF_007483685.1 Litoribacter populi | reverse complement strand
TATTTTCCACAGATTGTTGTAGTTTTCTATTATTTGGTCTTTCCCCAGTCGTGTATTGGTGATATAGCCTTTCAGGCCGTCCCACCTGGAATCCTGTTCAAATCTTGCCCGGTCGATCTCAATTTTGATTTCGCCCTCCATTTTTAGGTACTTGTTGTAGCCCCTGTTGTTGATGTGCGATTTATTGAGCTTTCCCGACCTGAGCTGCTTCTCCAGCTTCTTCAGGCCCCTTTCCCTGTTGGACCGGTCTTTTCTGGCCCGCTTCTCAGAATAGCTGACAACCATTTTGAGCCCTTCTTCCCAATCCAGGATGGTGCTCTCCCCGTTGCACAGCTCAAGTGAAAGAACCTTTGATTTTTGGCCCTTACCGCCGGTCTTCAGCCTGGCTCCCAAAATGAACTCATATCCCTTTTCAACGAGGTCTTCAATATTCTTTTTTGAAAGCAGGCCCGAATCAGCTATGATGACGGGGGCGGGCAGGTTATATTTAGTCTTGAACTTCTCAATAACCGGGATCATCGTGTGGCCTTCAAACTTGTTTCCCTCGAAAATTTCATAGGCCAACGGATATCCCTCCAGCCCGACAAGAAGGCCCAGTACGATCTGTGGATTCTGATGTTTTCCCTCTTTCGAAAAACCTGTTTTTCTAAGGTCATCTTCCTGGTCTATTTCAAAATAGAGAGTGGTCACATCATAAAACACGACATTGATCGATCCCCCGAGTATTTTCCTGGTATGCTCAAAGCTGATCAGCTGGACGGTTTCTTTATAATTGTTGTACAGCTTGTCCATATACCTGTACAGGGCATGGACCTCGATGGAAAGCCCATGGAAATTGAAGAGGTACTCAGTGGTCTTGAGTTTACTGCCCGGAAAACACAGCCTTGAAAAAACCAGCCACCTGAATAGTTCATCCTTGACAGCGTTAAAGCCAATCATGTCAAAAATTTTCCCCAATAAAAGCTCTGTTCCGGTTACCGTAATTCCCGCAATATTGTCGAGAACGTTTTGAACAGCCTGCTTTTCGTTGTTGAATGGGAGCTCCAGTAGCCCACGTTGGGACTTAATCCACTGTTCTCCTTCCTTGACAAGTCTTTCTACTGTGTCCAAATCCGGGCTGCTGCCGACGGTTTTGACGACTTTATATTTACCAGATTTTTTCTCGATTACCTGGACACTGATTTTCCCGCTTTTATTGGGTTTTTTCCGGACAAACATGGGTGAAAATAAGGAAAAAGAAGGCTGGGACACCCATTGTCAACCACTAAAAATTATGATTTAATTGAAAATCAATTATTTAATCAAAAATGGGACTGACGACTGTCGAAAACAGGAAAAGGGTCGCTGTAAGAAGCAATAAAATGAATGCCACTACATACTCTATTGCATTTGGATAAGGCAAATGATAATAATCATCCTTTATTTTATAGGAAATCGCCAGGCCAAGGCAGGTAAGAAACAAAAAAATGATATAGAATTTTCTCATATTTAAAGTGAATAAAAATAATCTTTTCATTTCTATTTCTCCTAATCTTGGTCGATAGGTTAACCATAATTAACGAATGAGGGGTCAATTCAGCATTAAACACTGACAGCCTCCCGTATTAGGGGAGGCTGTCGTGTAGAAAATTAAAATGGATTGTTTTATGGCAGGACAGGAATTTTACTGATTTTCTTCTTTGAGGTTAATGATGACTACCCCGTTTTTACCTTCTTCACCAAACCGTTCTTTGGCTTTGGAGTCCTTGAGCACTTCAATGCTTTGAATATTGTCGGAGCCTATGCTTTCAATACCAGGTACCCGCTTCATCTTCCCATCCGTTCGAATATAATAAGTAGGCTGACCGCTAACAGCCGTACCGGAAATACTGATGCTTGGAGATCCCTCCACAAGCTTGGCCGGCTTAAGATTGCCGTAAGAGTAAGTAAAAGCAGCAGGTTTTCGCAAACCGTCCAATTCCTTAACCTGTTCGGCATCCAGTTCATTTTTAATGGCCACCAAAGTCGAGAGTTGTTTCTTTTTAAGGTCATTTTCCAAGGCCAATACCTTGTCCATCTGGCTCATAACAGCTTTTTCATCCGGTTTTTCAGTATCCAAGAGTCCTTTAAGTTTTTCGTTGGCAGCACCCAGATCCCACTTTAAGTTGCTGAATTCCCCGGCATTGCGGCTATGGATGCGCTTGATGCGCTCGGCCTGCTGTTCGGAGAGCTTTATTTTCTCTCTGTTTTTCATGACCAAGTCGGCCGAAAATAGCGACTGCTGAAAAAGATCCTGAGCCTGTGCAAATCCGGTCAGGCATACGAAGGCAATTACAATTAGATTTTTCATGGTAGATTTTGCTTTAAAATTCGGTCAATAAACTGCTGGTCTGGGGTTCCCAGACATCCATATAGGTAGTTTTTTCTATTAGGAGCTCCTGCTCTTGGTTTTCCCCTTCCACGAGTGTGATAATGATGATATCTCCCTCTATTTGAGATGATGGTGGTGTAGGGTAAAAAAACCAAAGCAAAGCTATGAAAGTAGCTGCAATCCCTATCGGCAGCCACCCAATGTGTTTCTTTTTTTGAGGCTTGGGAAAATCAGGAATGGACAACTTTTCATCCCGTTTTTTCAGCTCAGAGAAGAACAGTTTTAGATCCCTCTCCTCTCCACTATCTTGCGTCTTCATGGGCTTTTTTCTTTTCAATGAGTTTCTTCAGGTTTTTCTTACCCCTGTCATAGTGCGTCCGGACTGTACCAATATGCAGTCCCATCACAGAAGCGGCTTTTTCCAGGGTCATGTCATGGTAAAATATCAACAGCAATACTTCCCGTTGCCTTTCAGGCAGGTACTGCAGGAGTTCCTCGTGATCTTCAGCTTGATGAACAGCTTCGGGTTCCGGCAGATCCATTCCATCCAGAAAGGGTATTTGTCGGCTGTTTTGTCGGTACTCTTCCGAAGCCGTGTAGCGGATGATGGAGAAAAGCCAGGTTTTGGCCTTGGATTTCTCCGAAAACTCCGCTTTTCCTTCCAGAATTTTGAGGTAAGCCTGTTGCAATACGTCCCGGGCCATATTCCCATCAAACCCACAGCATTGTCGGGCCCAGATGTAGGCTTCCTGGTGTACTGATTTGACGAGTTGTTCTAGCTGATGCCGATTCATATCTGTCCTTTAGTGTCTAAAAGTTAAGAATATATGACACACCGTAGAAAAATTTTTTCTTGCTTTTACTAACGAGCCGGTAAATGGTATCTTTGACCCATGGCCGGACCGGTAGAAAGAAAACAGTCACTTCAGGAGGAGTTTGCAAACAGTGTAACGCATGGGGTTGGCATACTTTTCAGTGTGGTTGCCATCTCTCTGTTGGTCACTTTCTCGGTGCTCAAGGGATCGGCTGTACATGTTTTTGCCTGCAGCATGTTTGGGGCCTCCATTCTGCTGCTTTATACATTTTCCACCCTTTACCATGCCATACAGTCCCCAACGGTTAAACCGCTATTGAGGACCTTTGATCATATTAGTATTTACTTCTTGATAGCAGGGACCTATACTATTTCTTCTAATTGCCTTGGGTGGGATGTTGGGCTGGATTTATTTTGGGATAATTTGGGGATTGACCGTAGTGGGGGTGGTATTCAAAATTTTCTTTACCCATAGGTTTGCTACTTTATCCCTGGTCCTTTACCTGAGTATGGGATGGTTGGCGGTATTTTTCATTCAACCACTGGTCAGCCGCCTTGACGTTACGGAGCTGAGCCTAATTGGTGCCGGGGGAATTGCTTATACCTTAGGTATTATATTTTATACCAACAAAACCATGCCCTTTGCCCATGCAATTTGGCACCTGTTTGTGTTGGCTGGAACGGTGACGCATTTTATTGCGATTATGTTTTTGATTTCTTAAAAAATAGCACAAAGTACTATGTACCATGAACCAAGTACCATGTACCACGAACCAAGTACCATGCACCATGTACTAAGTATATTACAGGACGGAGGTAATTTCTTGCCGTTTTGAGGCTTTTCGGAAATTGCCCGTTGTCCCGAGGCTGCGCCTCGGGACTATGAAAATTGAGGCTTTGCCTCTATTTCTACCGATTCTGGATAAATGGGATTTTCATTAAGCATTATCATTTGATATACTGGAATGGGGATTACAAATCCCCCGATCTGAGGTTCGAGATTGCAAATCACGAACAGCATAGTGCTCAGTGCTCAGCACTCTGGCTACTGTATACCACCAACAATGAAACCAGGAGCAAAACACTATACTCCACCCCGCCTTGTCCATGACCTACCACAAACCAGCCGTTTGGGAGGTGAACAAGAAATATACCCGCGACTATGATCAAGGCATGGAATAGAGAAAGGTATTTCACCCATAAGCCATAAATGAGCAAGCTTCCGCTTAGGATTTCGCCTATTGTGACTGTCCAAGCAATAAGGTCTCCCACTATAAGCCCTTGACTGTTGAGAAATCCACCAAAATCCCCCACTGAACCGTAGTACAGTCTAGCTGCTCCATGACTAATAAAAATGACGCCCAAAACTATTCTAAGAACAGTAACAGCCTTAGGTTGAGAAAATGATGGAAGCGGTTTCATCAAATTGATTTAATATGTATTGTAGACCCTATCTTTAATAACTCACCACAGATTACTCTATTATTTGGCAGGTTTGTGGTGATTTTTTTTAAAACCACTCACTCCGATTTCAAAGAGTCCACCGGATTCGACATCGCAGCTCTCCAAGTTTGCACCAGGATGGTTGGGAAAGAAAATATAATGGCCACCAGGAATGCCAGCACAAAATAGCCTATTTGTATTTCGACCTTATAGGCAAATTGTTCCAACCAATACTCCATCGCAAACCAGGCCAAAGGGGAGGCAATCAGGATGGCACAGATGACCAACTTAACGTAGTCTTTGGAGAGAATCCCGACAATATGGAATTCAGAAGCTCCCAATACCTTTCTTACACCTATCTCCCTTACACGCTGCTCAATGGTCGCCATCACCAAACCAAATAGGCCTATGCAACCGATCAATACGGCAAGCACTGTAAATAACCAGAAGGTAAACCCTGCACGCCTGTCGGACTGATACATGGCCTCAATCTCATCATCCAAAAAGGTGGCATCATATGGCTGGGTTGAAACGATAGTTCCCCATTTATCTTCAATGCTTTCCAAAATTGGCGTCAAGTTTCCTTTTTCTAGCCGGAGCGTGATGAAAAGTTGCCTTGGATAGTAAGATTTTGAGGAAAAATGAAACAGGCCGAAAGGCATGATTTGAGAATGCAGGGATTCGGTATTAAAATCTTTAACAACCCCAATTACCTCAAACATTTGATTTCGATTGCCCGGGTATTGAATATAATTACCGACAGCACTTTCAGGCGTCCAGCCTATATGCCAGATCGCTGTTTCATTCAAGATGACGGAAGTGGAGTCATTGAAATCCAAAGAAAAATCCCGACCGAAAAGCAATTCCATACCCATAGTGGTAACATATTGCTCATCCACCATAAATGACCCCAAGGCCAAGTCTTTAACCAGGTCTGTTTCATCTTCAGAAGTCATAGGCATATAAAAATCACCATATGTATTCTTTCCTGGTACTCCGGTGCTGAGACTGGCATTTTGGATCCCGGCCATTTGTCTCAGTTCCTCCGTCAATACCGCTTGGCTGCCCCCTGCTTTTTCCACCTGGTTCAGCAACAGAACCTGTTCCTTATCAAATCCCAAATTCATTTGATTGGCATATTGGATCTGTTTGAAAATCACAATGGAAGAGATTATCAAGGCTGTAGAGATCACAAACTGAAAAACCACAAGCCCATTTCTGGCTGTCTGCTCACTGAAGATACTGCTGGGGTTGGAATTTCTCTTAAAGATCGTCATAGGCCTAAATCCACTAAGGTAAAATGCCGGATACAGGCCTGAAAACAGGGAGGTGACCAAAAACAACCCTAAAAATGCGAGAAGATGCCCTGTAGTGAAGAGGTCATTGATTAAAAAGGGTTTTCCTGTCAGTTGATTGAAAAAAGGAAGCAAATAGACCATCATGAAAATGGCGGTCACGGATGCCAAAAAACTAAAGAGTGCTGCCTCTACTAAAAATTGACCTATAAGTTGCTGGCGGGCTGACCCCAATACTTTTTTCACTGCAACTTCCTTGCTCCTCCGAATTGCCTTTGCGGTGGTCAGGTTCATGCAGTTGATACAGGCCATCACCAAAATCAATAGTGCAGTAAAAATAAATGCATTCACCGTAGTTGCATTTCCGTGGGAAATCTGATTGCTGAAAATCCCTGAGGATCCCAAATGAATATCCTCCATGGGCTGCAATAAAAGGTCCCACCTTCCCCCATTCGCTATAAACTCATCAAAGGGTTTCCCTATCCGCTCAAATGCCCCGGCTGCCAACAACTTCACTATAGAAGGCAGCTTTGCCTCAATTTTGGCTACCGTTTCCGGATTGGCCGATTCAGGATGTAATTTGACAAATGTATTCATTTGTAGCCACACCCAACTCCAATCAAAACGCTGCACCACAGGATTGGCTTCATTGGGGATCAGCAGGTCAAATTGAATGGATGAATTGGAAGGTAAATCCTCCAACACCGCGGTGACCAAAAAAGGCTTGCTCCATTCGTCAAAATGCAGTTCCTTACCCAGAGCAGACTGATTTCCAAAATATTTCTTGGCGGTACTTTCTGTCAGGACCACAGAATAGGGATGTATAAGGCTGCTATTTACATCTCCTTCCAACATTTGGAACTGGAAAAAACTGAGGAAGTTGGTATCCACCGAAAACATCCTAGTTTCCATAAAAATTTTGTTATCGGTACCATCCTGAAAACTTACATATTCAGGCGAATTTAGATACAGCCTTGTATAGTCTGCCACTTCTGGAAAATTATTCACAAGGGCCTTTCCAACGGGAGGGGGCGTATTTCCACCCACAAATTCTTCGGGACCCATTTTGCCGTCAATGTTTACCCGGTAAATCAGATCAGCCTCAGGCAGGAATTGATCAAAGCTTTTCTCATGATGGACATAAATCCCAATAAACATGACGCAAAGAAGGGCAATCCCCAATCCGGAAACATATAGGATACTGGTCAGTCTATTTCGAAAAAGATTTCTCCAGGCGATTTTCAGGTAGTTTTTCCACATATGTTTCTTTCAATAAAAAAGTTACTGTTTAAGCTGATGTTCCTTTCCATTCCCGTGCCACCCAAATATTGACTCTAATTGCCTTAATGGCATTGTTTGAAAAGCCAACATTCATTAAAACCGCTCATTTTTGTTCGCAAGCGAACAAATTAATATACTGAGTATTAAACTCTTAATTAAAGTTAAGGAATTTTTCTTGACGGAAATTTAGATGAAATAGCTAATTCTTTAGTGGGAAAGAGTGTTATTTTGTATAAATTATCCACACATTAAAATAACCTTGCATTTAGCTTTTTAAAACTCACAAGATGAACAAACCTGCCCTTTTTACAATTGGATTAGCTGCTGTTTTCTTTTCCTCGTGGTTTTCTGCTTGATGAACAGCTTCGGGCTCTGGCAGATCCATTTCATCCAGCCAGGGCATTTGTCGGCTGTTTTGCCGATACCATTCCGAAGCTGTGTAGCGGATGATAGAGAAAAGCCAGGTTTAGCTTTACATTTCTCCGAAAACTCTGTTTTGCCCTCTAGGATTTTAAGGTAAGCCTGCTGCAACACGTCACGAGCCATTCCCTCGTCAAAACCACAACATTGCCGGGCCCAGATGTAGGCCTCCTGGTGTACGGATTTGACGAGTTGTTCTAGCTGCTGCCGATTCATATCTGCCCTTTAGTGTAGAAAAGTTAGGAATATAGGACAAGATGGCGAAAATTTTTTATGCTAACTAAACTCCAATAACAGACTTTGACTAATTTAGCAATTATAAAATTATCAGACCCTGATGGCAAAGCTTCTTATCTTATTTCTATTTTTTAGTTTCACCCAATTAATTCACGCACAAGAAATAACCGGCAACTGGTACGGGCAACTTCCGGACAGGGAACACCTGCTGCTTGATGTGAGGAAGGCATCGGATGGATATTCGGCTTTGCTGGATATCCCGGAGAAAAACATATTCAGGACAAGATTTGATAGCATAGCCTTTCAAGACGGGCAGGTATTCCTGAAGCATAGCGGCCTGGACTATGAATTCATAGGCTCAATCAACGGTACCACTATCAAAGGGGAAATAATCGAAAGCGACACGCAAAGCCCTTTAACCTGGCATCGGGAACCGCTTGCCCGACGAACACAAATCGTAGAGCATCCTTTCCCCTATTATGCTAAAGATGTTAGCTTCTTGAGTGCCGAAGAACACATTGAGCTTGCAGGAACCCTTACCATGCCCGATGAACAGGGAAAGTTTCCTGCGGTTGTCCTCATTACCGGGAGCGGTGCCCAAAACCGGGACGAAGAAATTATGGGGCACAAACCTTTCTTGGTGTTGGCGGATCACCTCACCCGAAACGGAATAGCGGTGCTCCGCTATGATGATAGGGGCACGGGGGAATCCAAAGGCAAGTTTAGGCCTGCCACTGCTGAAAATTATGCAAGAGATACCCAAGGCGCTGTGCAATTTCTCCAAAACCATCCCAACATCCTAGCCGAGCAGATAGGGTTGGCAGGACACAGTGAAGGCGGCAATATTGCTCCATTGGTGGCGACATGGGAAGATATAGGTTTTCTGGTGCTATTGGCTGCTCCTGGAGTTTCCAACCTGGACATGGACCTTAAGCAATTGGAAATGATTTTTGAAAATGAAGCTCCTGAGGATTACGATAGGGATTTTGCCCATTGGGAGCGGGTGTATAGAAGTATGGCGGAAATCGACGATAAAGAAACTCTTAAGGCCACCTTGGACACGCTCTTCGACAGCTGGATGGCTACCGTCCCCGATGAAGAATTTGTTATTGAAGGGGGTAAGGAGAAATTTAAAAGGGAACAAATCGAAAGCCACACCTCAGATTGGTATCATTACTTTTTACAGTTTGATGTCAACCAATACCTACCCCATATGGACATGCCTATTTTGGCGCTCAATGGCAACAAGGATATGCAGATTGAGGCAGGTCAAAATCTGGATGGCTTCAGGAAAACCTTGGAGTCACTGGGGCATCCCAATTATAAATTGGTCGAGCTCGAAAACGTCAACCATTTTTTCCAGCCTTGTGAGGTTGGAACCTTTCCAGAAGTATATTTCCTGGAAGAAACCTTTTCCGTAGTGGCTCTGGAAGAAATCAGCGGATGGATTAAGGAGAATGTCATGGGAGAGGAATCGGAAAATAAATTAAAAAATGCGGCCAGAAAGTAAAATCAATTTCCCTTCGTCAAGTAACAAAAAGGGATTCAGCGGGAAAAGGGAATGATTAGCTTTGAAATCCATATAGAGATAGAAAATCCAAGTCTTCTTAGACAGATTGGACATGGAAAAACTACTCACTTTTCAATGAGTAGACAGGATTCATCTTGGCAGCTTTGATGGATTTAAAAGACAGGGTAACCAAGGCTATGACTATGGTCACCATACTTGCCCCCGCAAAGTAGTACCACTCCAATTTAACTTGATAGGCAAAGTTTTGGAGCCAATTATCCATTAGGAAATAAATTAACGGAGTTGCTAAGCCAATGGCCAAAAATATCAGCTTCATAAAATCCCAAGACAACAGCCTTACGATATTGGGAATAGAGGCTCCTATCAGTTTCCTGATTCCAATTTCCTTGGTCTTTTGTTGAGCCACCAAGGACACCAACCCATATAGTCCCAGACATCCTATGAAAATAGCCAAGCCAGAGGCAATTTGGAAAGCATTAAAAAGATATGTTTCTACCTTGTAGTGCCTTTTCAATTGGTCATCAACAAATTCAAATGAAAAATCCGCGTCGGGATATACTTCTTTCCAGGCGTTTTGGATGAGACTTATGGCTTTAGAGGGGTCCTCCAAATCAGCACGCAAGAGGATGTTGACCTCATCTTGAAAATGGCTTCCCCAAAAAGCCATAATGCACGGCATGATTTCCTCCTGCAAGACATTGTTGTGAAAATCCTCCACCACCCCGATGATGGGCGCCTTTCCTTCATTGGTCAGCAATTCCATCCCAACGGCCTCCTCAGCTTCCACTCCCAACTGCTTCAATAAGGCCTCATTCACCAAAAACCCATCCGAAAGCGTTGGATTGTATTGCCCCTCCGCCTTCCCTGCCAATAGATTTAATTGGAAAAGAGCGAAATATTCCTTGTCGATAAACTTCAACTCTGCCCCCCTCCTCATTTCAGGGGGTTCGTGGGATTGCCGAAAGCTGGTACCAAACTGCCTTTCATGGGTAGTAGGAGCTCCAGACGAAAAACTAACCTGTTGGATTTCCGGCCTTTGCCGCAACTTTTCGCGAACTGCGTTCTTTTTGTCCTGATCGGTATCCGGCAAATTCACCGAAATGATGTTTTCTTTTTGATAGCCTAGATCCTTCTGTAGGACATAGTGCATTTGACTGGCCACAACGAATGTTCCCGCTACCAAGGCCTGGGCGATAAAAAACTGAAAAACAATCATTCCATGCCGAAATGACAATCCAAACCTATTTTTGATTGCCCATTGGTTTTTCATGGCCAATATGGGGGAAAACCCTGACATGACCAGCGCAGGATAACATCCCGTTAAGAAAGTGATGGCAAAAATCAGGAGCAGACTAATGGATAAAAATCCAAAATCCATAGAAAACCTAAAATCCGCAAAGTCAACAAGCCGGTTGATTTCCCCGATTACCCAATCCCCCAAAAAGAAACCACAGAAAAAGGCACAGACAGTGAGCACGAATGCTTCGCACATATACTGGAGGAAAAGTTGCTTCCGGGTACTCCCCATCACCTTTCTTACACCAATCTCCTTTACCCTTTTCAAGGATTGTGCAGTGGCAAGATTTATAAAATTAACACAGGCTATCAAAATAAGGACAGCTGACAACAATACAAGGCCTCTAATTATCCCTTTACTGATAATGTAGCTTCCAGGACTGCTCCCATACAATGCATTGGTATGCACCTCGGAAAGAGGCTGGAGTCGATATTCGATCCTCGCGTCATCCTCTTTATTTAAATACCTTTTCTTGAGCGATGCTATTTGGGAATTGTAGGAATCCAGGTCTGCACCATCCGGCAACACCATATAAGTGGTGCCTTGATGATTCCCTTCCCAACTTTCCGCCTGTTGACCATGATGGGTTAAGAAATACTCGTAAGACAGCAGGATTTCAAAGGGAATATTGGAATTAAAAGGCGGATTTTGGATGATGCCTCTGACTACCAACAGGCTTTCGTCATTGAGCAAGAGGGGCTTTCCCAGCAGTTCATCGGGACGCTCCGACCCTTCCTGAAAATATTTTAGGGCTGCATTCAAAGTTAAAACAACCGCATTGGGTTCATCGAAGGCTTTGGCGGGATCTCCACTTATCCAAAGCCCTCCGGAAGGATATGCCTGGTCAAAGTCAAAAACGTTGAAATATCGTTGGTCCACAAACCATATTTTTTCCTCCTGAAACCTTTTCTCTTTCCTCTCATCAAGGGTGGATAAATAAGCTTGAATCGGTCCTGAAGCCTGTGTGACCTCCACCTCTGGAAACTCTTCCCGCAGGGCAGCTGCTAATGGGTAAGCAGTGGTATTCCAATATTGGGTACCATCGGCCGTATGGTTGTGGTGAACCAAACGGTAAGTATGCTCATATCTGCTGTGAAAGGCATCGAATCCTGTCTCATAGATGACGATGGTGTAGATAACCAAAGCTCCTGCAATTCCCAAGGTAAGGCCTATTACATTGATGAAGCCATTCGCTTTGTTTCTTTTCAGGTTTCGAAAAGCTGCCTTAAAATAATTTTTCCACATAATTCCATAGTATAAAAATCACCCTCCCCATCCATACTGTCTCGGTTTACCCCTCCTTTTCCATTCCCGTGCCACCCCAAATTAGGCTATAGCGCCTTTATATCCACTTCATACATTTTCAAAAATGCAATTTACGACCAATCTTGCTCGGTGGCGGACAATTGAAAAGAAATTCTTTTCAGCACAAGCCCCGTCATCCTCGGCATCTGAATACCCATAAACACTAGGTCTGACCTCAGTTCTTCGAGATCCCTAAAGGGGAATTATCGACGAAGTTGAACCGTGGGCATAAACACTTACTCTGCCTTTAAGCTCAGTACCGGATTAAGATAAGCCACACGAAGGACCTGATAACCGATAGTTATAGCAGCTATTAATAATGTACCAACACCCGCTATCACAAATGTCCATACATCTATCTGAATCCTGAACTCAAACTCTCGAAGCCAGTTTTGCATAAACCACCAGCCAATGGGTGATGCAATTACAAAACCTATCAAAACCAAACGTGCAAATTCTTTCCCAAACAACCATATGATGTGGGTCACCCCACTCCCCATTACTTTTCTGATACCTACTTCTTTTGTCTTTTGGGCCACCATAAATGAAATCAAACCGTATAAACCCAAGCAACTAATACTCAATGTAATAAGTGAAAACAGTTGAATCCCAGATAGCATCATGTTTTCAGTTTCGTAAAACTTCTCTATACGATCATCAAGAAACGCGTACTCAAACACCTGGTCTTGATAGTTTTCTTGCCATGTCGCATTAATTGCCTCAAGCGTATTCTGGTAGTCCCGTGGATCCATTTTAATAGCAAAACTGGAATAATGTCTACTGGCTGATGCTAAAACAATGGGGCTTATAGCTTCATGAAAGGATTTGTCGTGAAAGTCCTTCACCACGCCAACTATCTGCCCCTTCATATTCCCGGAATTGACTGCTATTTGGGTTCCCAATGCATCCTCTGGATTAATGATTCTTAATTGCTTAAGCAAAGTCTCATTGGCTAAAATTTCCATTACTGTATCAGATGCAACCAAATTACGCCCATAAATAATATCCAAATTGAAAGTGGAAACATAATTTTCGTCCACTAATTTCATATTGATAAGAAAATCCATCTTCTCCTGACTGCTTCCCCATAAAATGTCTGTTTCCCAGTTATCAGAAGATGCAGGGGCATTATTACAAAGGGATATCTGCTGCACACCTGGTAATCGGTTTATTTCATTTTTCACTGCCTCCATCTTTGAAGCAGCATTATCCCCTGCCTTAACCATCACAATAGCTTCCTTATCAAAACCCAGATCTGCATTTTTTGTAAAACGCATTTGGTTGATGACCACTATTAATGAAATAATCAATACCTGTGAAATCACAAACTGTGTTACAATCAAGGACCGGCGCAAATTAAATCCACCAATATGCTGCTGCGAAAGTTTCTGTCGAAAAGCTGTAATCGGTTGAAAAACTCCTAATAAATAGCCCGGATAAAATCCTGCTAAAAAGGTAATGACCAATCCCAAAACAACTATAAACAGTATCAAACTCGTATTGGAAAATAAGTCTAAACGAAGATTAATATCATATAGATTATTGAGACTAGGAAGTAAGGTATAGGCAGCGACAATAGCTATAATAATGCTTATAGCGGTAATAATTCCTGTTTCCACCATAAACTGCCAAAAGAGTTGCCAACGCTGCCCCCCCATCGTTTTGCGCACTCCTACTTCTTTGGCACGTCTTAAAGCCTGCGCTGTGGCAAGGTTTATAAAATTAACACATGCGGTAAGCAGTAAAAATATACCTATTGCCGAAAGGATCCACAGATGGTTTTTATCGATCACTCCTCCTCCAAATCTGTCTATAAAATGAATGTCATTAAGCGCTTGTAATTGGTAAACACTCTTAGTTTGCTTATTCATCGGGTATTCCTGCGCATAGTAGGTTAAAGCCTCTTCTGCCTCATAAGTAGATGTGCTTGGGTTTAGTAAAACAAATGTTTGGAGATTTCCGGATATACCTGCCCAAAAATCATCCGAAGCTAACCAAGGCATAAATGCTTCAAAAGTAGGGAAAGAGACTATAATCTCTGACCTGAAGCCCGTATTGTCAGGGATATCTTTTAGTATTCCAGTTATAGATAGCTCCAAATCATTTTCCATCAAAATGGTTTCTCCAATTGGATTCTTATCACCAAAATATTTAAGAGCCAATCCCTCGGAAATGACTGCTGCATTTACGGTATTCATAGAAGATTCAATGCTTCCCTTAATCAATGGAAAATTGAAAATTTCAAAAAATTCCGGCTCTGCGAAGGTTACTCCTTCGGGCTCCTTATATTTAGTTTTTTCTTCCTTATCTGTAAGTGTTATTAAAGCATTTGGATGAATGAAAATTCTAGCTGTCTTTTCGCTAAAAGTCTGGTTATCTCGAACCAATGCACCTAAAGGCGTAGGAACGCCTGTCGAATAGTGTTCATTTTCACTATGCATTTCAGTGACGATCCTATAGATCCGATCCTTGTTTTCGTGAAAATTATCAAATCCTAAATGGTGTTTGACCAATGTAAAGATAAACAGGCAACATGTAATGCTTAACGCCAACCCGGCAATATTCATCAGTGCATATTCTTTGTTTCGGATGAGCGTTCTCCACCCTATCTTGAAGTAACTTTTAAACATGTTGTTAGAATTTAGATTATGATTTTCTTGTCGGGGTTTTATAATACCAGGTCTAAATAGCAGCAGCACATCAAAGATGAATTTCCAGTCAGCTTTTCTTTTACCAAGTTTTTTAAGATTTCTATCGTAAACCTCCATCAGGTCTCCTTCTATATAATCTGACATATCAGGATGACAAAACCATCGGAAGAAGCTAAGAAAGAATTTGGGAGGTGTTTGCTTTTTATCCTTCATAGCTTAAATCCCCGCAAGTTTGGCCTGCCAAATCGTATCCGGTATCGCAGCCCATAACTGTTCGCGAGTAACCTTAGCATGCTGTATGGCTTTCTTGCCAAGTGCTGTAATTTCAAAATACCTCCTTGGCCTCCCTACCCTCTCCTCCGTAGCTTCACCGGCATAGGATCTAAGATATTCTTTATCCTCCATCCTTTTCAATGCTGTATGTAGAGCTCCCATACTCACCGTTCGGCTTAGGCGGGATTCTATTTCATCCTTTATGGCAATACTATAGGCGGCATTGTTAAGTATTCCTACCGTCAGTAAGACGATTTCTTCAAACTCCCCAAGTTGATAATCTTTCATAGCTATTGAATATTATCTAAATGTAGATTTAATAATTGTGCCAAGTGAGATATAGTCTCAAAGGGTTATAAATGGCACTCATCGGGAAAAGCTTAGCTCGTATTAGGACAAAAACGGTCGGGGACGGACAAAAAAAAAATAGCATTAAATTTTATACCCGTACCATCGGCTCCATCCGAAAACGTCCATTCCTTGTCCTAAATCGAACACCCCCGTCCCTATCTATCCCCTAAAGAATCGGTTACAGGCCCATTTTCTACTTGGCTCTATTTTAGCCAATACCCCATGCATGCAAGCATTAGAAGAAGGCGTGTTTTTCGGCAAAACCACCAACACCCAAAACCTCCATGGGCTGACGGTCACCGACACCATTTATACCCATGAGAGGGTGGATTGGCATTATCACAAAAATGCCTATTTTACCTTTATTATAGCTGGAAACCTTTACGAAGAGAACAAAAAGGACCGCAACCATTGTAGCGCAGGATCCCTGCTATTCCACAATTCCCAGGATCCCCATTACAACCTCAAGCCACCAGGGTTTACCAGAGGAATCCATTTGGAAATCGAGAACAATTGGTATGTGCGCCAAGCTATGGACAACCCATTGTCGGAAGGCAGTTTTTTGGTTCAAAATCCCGCAGTAAAACTGGAGTTCTACAGGATGTTTAGGGAGATGCAACTGGTGGATGACCTTTTTCCCCAAGCCATAGAAGAAATTACCTTAAATATCATCTGGAAACTTTCGGCCACCAAGACCTACCCCATACCTTATGGCCCAAACAAGTCCTAGCTTATCTCTATGATACCTATCAGGAGCCACTATCGCTACAGAAGCTATCAAATGAACTGAATATCCATCCCGTCCACCTGTCAAGGGGGTTTTCAAAACATTTCGGCATGACTCTCAGCGATTATATAAGAAGGCTTAGAATCGAAAAATCCTTTTCCCAAACCAAAACCTCTCCCTTACAGAAATTGCCTATTCCTGTGGTTTCGCCGACCAAAGCCATTTCAACAGGTGGTTTAAGGCTTTTCTGCACACCACCCCGGCAAAATATCGGGCTTTGCTGAGCACATGTTAATACCATACTATTTATATGCTTGGAATCTCCTTAGCCTTGTAAAAACTTAAAAGACATGAAGACAATATACCTCCTACTGATTCTGGCATTGGCCAACTTTAACCCTTTCACGGCTCAAGGACAGCAACGATTACAGAGCCAGAAATCCGGAAATGCTTTGGATATGGCTTCCCATCCAAAAATCATCGCCTTGGACAGTGCCATCAAGAATGGGCAATTCAAAAACATAACCAGTATACTGGTAGCCCAGGATGGGGTTACCATATATGAAAAATACTATAATGGCTACGCTGAGGCCTCCCACCACGACACCCGGTCAGCCACCAAAAGCATCACGGGTATGCTCATTGGATTGGCTATCGAAAATGGTTTTATCCCCTCAGAAAAAGAGCCTGTCGCCGCCTATTTTGAGGACAAACAACCATTCCTGAATCCCGACCCCCGGAAACAGGAAATAACCATTGAAGACCTCCTTACCATGAGTGCTACACTGGAATGTGACGATGACAACCAATTTTCCATGGGAAATGAAGAAAGGATGTATTTGATTGAGGATTATTATAGGTTCTTTCTGGATCTACCGATACGTGGCTATGCTGGCTTTGCCACCAAACCTGAAGAACTCCCTTTTGGCAGGAGTTTCAACTATTGTACGGCCGGTACCGTATTACTGGGAGGGATTTTGGAAAGGAGTACCGGCATGAAATTGGAGGATTTTGCAGACCAATACCTATTCCAGCCATTGGGTATTGAAAACGTAAAATGGCAAATCACCCCCATGGGCACACCCATGACAGGTGGCGGTCTGGGCTTAAAAAGCAGGGATTACCTAAAGCTTGCCATGCTCATGCAGCAGGAAGGACAGTGGCTGGGAAAACAATTGCTCTCCCAGGATTGGGTAAGGAAATCTGCCACCCCTCAGGTTTTCGTCAGGGACTTTCAGGGTTCTAAATACCATTATGGGTATTTGTTTTGGCTACAGGATCTGGGACCGGATGACTCCTACCCCACCTTTTACATGTCCGGCAATGGAGGAAGCAAGATAGCGGTCATACCCGAACTTTCCCTGACAGTGGTGATTACAAGCTCAATGTATGGCTCCTTCCAAGGACACCTCCAATCACAGGAAATACTTTCTGACTACCTGATAAATGCAATACTGGACCATAATCCCGAACAAGAGAAGTAACCAAATCAAACGATGAAAACCATCACTACCCGCCAGCTGGACCCCGTGCAAATCCAACAGCTGGACCAACTTTGGAATGAGCTAAGCAAAAAAACCTGCCAGGTTTAAATCCATGGTTACGAAAAACCTGGCAGGTTAGTATCAAACCGAAATCAAACCCTGCCAGGTTTAAACGAATCACGACAAAAAACCAAAAACACCATGAGCCGATTAGCTCTTGTAATCGGCTCATATTTTGCATATATTTGAGCCGATTAGAGAAATTAATTGGCTCATGGCATATAATTGGCAATTGAAAGGCTGGCCCTCCTTCCAGTGGAATGTAGAAGTTTTACAGCCGTTGATTCTGGAATTCGGTCTGGAATGGGGTGAGATGAAAGGGCTTCACCAAGGCCTGTCGAAGGAGCTGGAAGAAGAGACATTGATCGATGTGATGGTTTCGGAGGCCATCAAAACATCGGCAATCGAAGGGGAATTTTACAGCCGGGAAGATGTGATGTCTTCCATTAAAAACAAGCTGGAGCTTGACCCAAAAGTCTTCAAAATCCGAGACCGGAATGCCGCGGGCATATCGGAACTGATGGTCAAGGTGAGAAAATCCTACATGGACCCCCTGAGTACGGAAATGCTCAAGGACTGGCATGCTGCCTTAATGTCCAATGCAAGAAACATGGAGGTTGGGGATTGGAGGAAAGGCCAGGAACCCATGCAGGTAGTTTCCGGGCCTATTGGAAGAGAAACCGTCCATTTTGAGGCTCCCCCTTCCCAGCAGGTTCCGATGGAAATGGAGTCTTTTATAGCATGGTACAACAACCAGGAAATCCCCCTCAACAACGAAATCGGCCTTGCCTTATTCCAATCTTCTATTGCACACCTCTATTTTGAGTCCATCCATCCATTTGAAGATGGTAATGGAAGGATTGGGAGGGCCATTGCTGAAAAGGCCTTGGCACAGGGCTTAAAAGCTCCTGTGCTGCTAAGTCTTTCCAGAACCATCACCAATGACAAAAACGCCTATTATGAAGCAATCAAGGAAGCCCAAAAAACTTTGGACATCACCCATTGGCTCCAATATTTTATACAGGTGATCATAGATGCCCAACGGGACGCAAAGTTATTGGTGGCGTTCACGCTGAAAAAAGCCCGCTTTTTTGACCTGAATCAGGACAAGTTGGAAGAACGTCAAATCAAGGCACTCCAAAAAATGTTTGAAGCCGGCCCAGAAGGTTTTACCGGAGGGATGAGTGCCAAAAAATACATGTCCATCACCCAGGTCTCCAAGGCAACAGCCACCCGTGACCTTCAGCACCTCTACCAACAAGGCATGCTGAAGCAGGAAGGCGCAGGTAGATCGGTCAGGTATAATTTGAATCTGGATTTCTAGGAATGAAAAAATCTAACCGCAAAGGTTAAGAAGATGCGCAAAGAAAAAGAAGAGATGGAGGGGGAGTTGGACTAACGAAACACCAACTTACAAATTAACGCTCCTCGGAATTTGCAATTCCGAGGACAGATAAAGGGGATTTGCAATCCCCAAAATAAAAGGAGAAAATCGGTTGGCCTTGAACCGAAGGAACAAAAAAACCTGCCAAGATTAAATCAATGTTTGCGAAAAACCTGGCAGATTTACTGTCACTAACGTCGCTGGCGATCGATGATTAAAAATAGTTTACTTTCATGTTTATCGTAGATTTCTTTTCAGCAGCTCCATCTCCTTATGGATAAACTCCCTGAATTTGCGAACCTCCCCTATGTGATAGGCCTGATAGGCCAACAACAACAGCATGATTGGTACTTTAGTATAGCCCCACCAGCTACTGTTATCACTTAGAAACCCGGCGAAGGCCAGCACAAATAATACTACCACAAAAAGAATCACCAATGGTCGGGACTTAGTCAGCCGCCGAACCCAGGAAGACCAGGCCGGATCCTGCTCATCGAGCTTGTCTGGATGCTGTTCCCGGAGGAAACCAAAGAAGTCCAACCCAATCTTGCCTACGGCATACATCGGCCAAAATATTAGAAAAAGTAGGGAATTCATCAGTAGCAGCGGGGTCTTGCTCCAATCGAAGAAACCCTGGTTCTCCGACAATACCCCTCCTACCGCCATACTCAGAATAAGGGCCGTCAACACCATACTCATTGCAAAATGGAGGTAGGCTACATAATGGATTCCTTTATTGGGTTTTGTGAGGTCCTTAACTCCTATTTTGGCTGTTAAGTGATCTGTTCCCAACCGATAAGAATATTGATTTTGCATGACCCTAAACTAATGTTTTTTTCACAAATTCATGCTCAAGAAAAAAAAAAAAAACAGGCCCCTTACCTCTACCCTTACTCATTAAAAGCATCCACAGGATTAATCATAGCCGCTCGTATAGCTTGCGAACTTACCGTTACCGCTGCCACGAGAAAGGCTCCCAGCCCTGCAATCAGAAAAACGACCCACGACATGGAAATGCTATATGCAAAATTATCCAACCACTGACTCATGCCATACCAGGCAATTGGGATAGCAATAACAAATCCACCCAAGACCAGCTTTAGAGAATCCATCCCAATCAAGGCAACGATATTCCAAATGCTCGCACCCATCACTTTCCGTATGCTAATTTCTTTGGTTCGTTGCTCTGCGGCAAAAGCCGAAAGTCCAAACAATCCCAACACAGATATGATAATTGCCAAACCTGCAAATAAGCCAAACACCGCCCCCACTTTTTCCTCTGCTTCATAATGTTGATCAAACTTGTCTGCTACGGAGTAATAATTGAATGGGAAATTTGGCCGCATGGCAAGCCACTCCTGTTTTAAGTAAGCGATGGTTTCATCCTTCAGGGCTTTATCAACTTTGATGGCAACTTCGTTGATCCGGTCGGTTGGAATCAGAAAAACCATCGGGCTAATAGGTTGATGCAAGGATTCAAAATGGAAATCTTTGACCACTCCCACCACATGGCCTCTCCGGATGCCATAGTGCAATTGCTTTTCTATAGCCTCCTCCGGACTGGACCAACCTATGGCCCGGACGGCCGCTTCGTTCAGGATAAATGCTTGGGTGGAATCACTCGCCAGTTTAATATCGAAATCTCTCCCTGCCTGGAATTCCATACCGAAGGTTTTCATGAAGGTATGGCTAACATGAATATCTGACACGCGAACATCTATAGGACTGAGATCTCCGTTTACTTCGGCTGTTGTCCCCTGTGCATCCAGTAACCTTCCAGACGGAACCCTACTCCCAAGGGCCAATTCTTTTATCCCCCTCTGTTGCAGGAGTCTTTCGCGCATCGTCTCATAATTAGCAATAAATCCATCGTGTGCCGGCAACACCACTATCTCATCCTTGTCAAAACCCAGGTCTTTGTTCTTCAAGAAATCTAACTGGTTAAGCACCACCAATACGGCCACAATCAATATACTGCTGATGGCAAACTGACCCACCACTAAAACAGAACGTAGGTTTTCATGGATAGATTTAATCTTATAGGTGCCTTTTAGAACCTTGACAGGCTGAAAACCTGATAGAAATAAAGACGGGTAACTTCCTGACAAAATCCCGACTACCAAAACTAGAATCACAAGACCTAAAAGGTATTCGGGATGCTCTAAAAGATCGTATGATAGTTCCTTACCCGTAAAGTTGGCAAAATACGGTAACGCTAAGGATGCGATGAGCAAAGCGATGAACATGGCTAGCAATGACATGAAAATAGTCTCACTCATAAACTGTCTGACCAGCAACTGTCTATCAGCCCCCATTACTTTGCGCAGCCCCACTTCCATGGCCCTTTTAGCAGACCTGGCTGTGGCCAGATTCATGAAATTGATACAGGCAATCAACAAAATAAACAGGGCTATAGCCGTATAGATATACACATTCTCAATGCTGCTGTTGGGTTCTATTTCTGAATCCAGGTTAGAATACAGGTGTATATCTGTAATCGGCCAAAGCTGTAACCTCGTGGTGGCGGAAGCTGCCAAACCCTGGGAACTGGCGGAAATATGCCTATCTATAAAATCAGGTAATTCCGCCTCAAAGGATTTGTAGTCAACATTTTCTTTTAGCTTGAGGTAGGTTATAAAATTATTGTCCCCAAAATTTTGCATGATGACATCATAGCCTCCAAAATATTGGGTTAAAGGCTCCATTGATGCAAAAATATCAGCTTTAAAATGCGAATTATCCGGCACATCCTCAATTACCCCTCTTACAATCATCTCCATGCTTTCGCCTGCAATCATAATCGTAAGCGCTTTACCAATTGGCTCTTGATCTCCAAAATACTTATAGGCCATGGTTTCGCTGATCACCAAACCATCGGGATAAGTCAGTGCCCGGTCAGGGTCGCCTTCTACCATCTTCCAAGAAAAGACACGAAATATCTCAGGGTCAGAAAAGAAAAAGCGCTTTTCCTCAAAAATTTTATCGTCTTCTTTTACCACGACCTCCACATTCATCGCCCGCACGGCTTCTGACACCTGACCTTCAAAGTCTGATTTTAGCAAAGGTCCAAAGGGAGGTGCTGTATGTCCCAAATGCAGATTGGTCTCACCAGCAGGGGTACTAAATGCCCTTGACACACGAAAAATCCTGTCTTTGTTATCATGATAAGTGTCATAACTCAATTCATGCTGAACAAATAAAAAAATTAAAATACTTACCGCCATCCCAATGGATAGACCTAATATATTTATAAGGATATAAGTAGGACTCTTCTTTAGGTTCCTGAAAAAAATCTTGATATAATTAAAGAACATGAGGATTTCAAATTTATGGGCATGGGGTAATACAAAATTTAAAAGAATAGTAGACTACTACCATGCCAACAGAAAATGTACTTTTACGCCTAAATATCCTCCATTTTATTTATAATTAAAATCCCCTTTCGAACATAACCGTCCGTCAGCGGTCGAAACCCAAGAAACCTCCAACGGTTAGCCATTGAATACCTGACCATGGATGGCAGGGTGGAACTTCATTACTTTTCAAAACCGTTGAATCGCTAACTATCAAAAGGGTTTCTCCTAAACCAAAATTTGAAAAAGTTTATTTAGCTTTAGTACAACAAGCAAAACCATATAACTTACAATTTGAATAAACACTCCTGATGCCTCTATGCTAGCTTCTATCTATTTCATTGGGATTGCCCAGGGTTTGCTGCTTTGCATCCTCTTTTTCAGCAAAAGCAAAAGAGAAGCTTCCTTTTGGTGGCTTGGGGCGCTGATTTTAAACATTACCATCATGATAAGCGGTCAGTGGCTGTTTACCCTACAATGGCATCTGGACTGGTGGCCTCTGTACCTGTTCTCCTCCGGCTCGGTTTTTCTTATTGGGCCTTTGCTGTATGGCTTTATTCGGAAAAAAAACAAAGTCAAACCCCATCCAAAAACAGTTATACATTTGGCTCCTGCAGGCCTATATTATTTATTGCTTGTTTATGCGCTTTTTCCATTTTCGACTAGCCATATCCAGGATTTTTTGCTTTCTATTACTGCTTCCAAACAGGCTCAAGGCCTGCCTTTTTTAGGTTTAATAAAGTTATTCCACCTCTTGTGTTACACCCTGCTTTCCTACAAAGCGGTACAGCACAAAAAAGCTTCACAAGAGACCAAATTATTATACCTTTTCATCCTAGGCTATATTTCCCTTCAGGGTATGGCTTGGCTCATGATCATCGCTTCAGTGTTTGTAAACAGCGAGTTACTCCAGTTAGCTGACCATTCGGTGTCAATTCTACTGGTTTTGTATGTGTACCTATTTGGGTATATCAGCATGGAAAAACCGGATTTTTGGAAATTCCAAGCTAGTGGTGTGACGGAAAGATATCAAACCGGCGGTCTGGGCAAAAATGAAAGTGCAGCGTATTTTGAGCAACTCACCCAGATCATGGAGAAGGATAAGCCCTATTTGGAACCTACCTTAAATTTGGCAGGACTTGCAAGCCTTCTGAAAATTACCCCACACCAAACATCCCAAGTTATCAATGAGAATGCAGGCACTAACTTTTCCGATTACGTGAATGCCTATAGAGTAGATACGGTAAAAGAACTTTTGACCGAACCCCAATTTCGGAACTACACCCTGCTGGCCATAGCATTTGAGGCCGGCTTCAACAATAAAAACAGCTTTAATACTGCTTTCAAAAAGCATGTCGGTAAAACGCCTACAGCCTACCGTAAGGCCATTTGTTAGTCGCAGTTTGCAATTATTGATTATTTTTTTGTCAGGAATTATAATTTTGGGCGCCATAAAGCACCGTATTTCCCAATTTCGGTTCAAGGTTTATATAACAAGCTTTATGATTGCAACCACTATTCTCTATTCAAATGAAAAAAGAAAGACCTGTGAAATTCTTGACCCTAGGCAACCTCTTCCTGTTGGAAGCGAAAAATCCATTGGCCATTTCTGGTATGATTGTGATGTTGTTATCTTTCATTCTGTGGACTCCTCTTTTTGCCATCCGTTTTTGGATACAAGAACCATATGAAAGATATGATATTAGCACTATTGAAAAAGAAGGTGTGCGGACGGAGGCCATCATTTCTGCCATCAAAACTCTGGATCAGATCAGGATCTTTGGTAAAAGTCCGAAGGTAATTTCCTATAACTTTACCTACCAAGATCAGCCCAGTTCGGATCAGTTTCAAACGCTCGAAGAACTTGAATTTTCGATTGGCGATAAAATCGGGATAAAAGTCCATGAAAACCAATCCATAATTGAGGGCATACAGCCATTTAGGATTCCTTTCCACCTATTACATATCATCCCTTTATTCTATCTGATCATAGGAAGTTCTTTGTTTTTGGCAGGGCTGCGTCCTTTTTTTTTTAAAATATAGCTTGTACAGAATCAAAAAAACCTCCACATAATGGAGGCGTTTTTGAATTGTCATAAACCTTATGAGATAGTATCTCAAGGTAGTGTTGCCAACAAATATACCATATAAAACCCCTCTAATTCGTCTAAAAAAGCAGATTTCCGGATTTCCAATATTTTAAATCTGAACAACTTTGTGCGTGATCGGACTATATGGAGCGGACCCCAATAATTTTAATTATATTCGGTACACTAAGAAGGCAATTTATAATCACAACAGAAGATTATTCGCACAAGACTTTTTATAGCGTAATTATTTCATTAATCAAACCTTTTTATCAAGTAGGTACCTATCAAAAAAATTTAAACACTTCAAGATGAAAAACATATTATACTCTTATAATAATTCAATTACAATTTTGGCTAATGATATATGGAAAAATTCTGCTAAATTCTTGGCGTGGCCTATCATTTTTGTTCCTATTACCATAATGTTACATGAAATGGGTCATTATATTATTGGCTTTATGTTTCAGTTCCCTAATCTCCAGTTGCACTATGGTTCTGTCAGTCATACGGCCACAGAATTAGATTTTCCTCCTTGGCAACTTGCTCTCCAAGCATCTGCAGGCCCATTAATCACTATACTTATTGCCTCCTTACCCTGCTATTTTGCAACTAAAAGGGAGCAAAATATATTCTTAATATCTTTGGGAATTGTTGCTCCGATACGATTTCTTATTGGCTCAGTTTATTTATTTTGGATTGTCATAATATTCTTTTCTGGTGGAAGTATGGGTGCTTCTAATTTTGATGAATATAACGTAGCAAGTTTGACAACCATTCCTTTAGCTTTTATTTTAATCGTAGAAACAATTTTTATGTTGTGGACTTGGTGGTTCCTTGGAAATAGAATCCATAAAAAGGGACGCATTATATTTATAGCGTCAATAATAGCAGGAACTTCTTTAGGAATTTCTCTATGGCTCAATATAGTCGGTCCTATTCTATTGCCATAAATTATTATATTCAGGTGTGAAATTTCTTCAAAAATCATGAGGCAGGTAGGGATTGAGACTTGCATTGCGTATGTAGCATAACAGTCCCAAATACCTCAGGAACATTACTCTATCCCCATTGGATGGAATAGCCTGTACCATGGTCAGTGCCATAGGTGCTGAGGGGCAGGTTTAGATCACCAACAACGAAGATGGCCCCTTATTGAAAGACACCTGGCAGGTGAAAGTTTCCCCTTCTCATTAGCTCATTCGCTTTTCAAATTGTCGACAGGATTGGATTGGGCCGCCTTCAAAGTTTGTGAAAAAACAGTAGTCAAACCCAAAGCCGCCACAAGCAGAAGGCTTACAAAAACTTCAATAAACCCTATTTTAATACTGTAATGCTGTACATTAGGCAATAAATTATCAAACAGCAGATAGGTCACCGGAACAGCAATGAGACTTGCAATTACCATCAATTTAATATAGTCTTTAGAAAGGGCAAAAATTAGGTTTTCCGTTGAGGCTCCAAGCACCTTTTTAATACTTACCTCCTTTAACCGGTTCTTAATGGTAAAGACAACGGTACCAAGCAGACCAAGACACGCTACAGTTATGGCCAAAAGCCCTAAAAACCCCCATAACTTAATGATTTCAAAATAAAACCCATAGACATCATTGATCTGATGGTTGTAAAATTGGGCTTTAAACTCCTTTGTTCCACTCAAATTTTTCCACATCTCTTCCATACCTGCAAGATCTTTGAAATCCTCCCTAGAGCTTAAATGTAGGTTGGCATAAGCAAATTCCTCAGGGTCATACTTAAAAAAGAAACTATTAATGGGATCCATAAGATTTGAGTAATGGAAATTTTCCACAACTCCACCAATAACAACAGTCCTTCCATTTGGTAGAAATAGGTTTCTGTTAATGGCCATATGGGGTTGAGCAATATCAAGTTTCTTAACAAACTCCTCATTGACTATGATATAGGATTGGTTTCCTCCCGCTTGATCCCCAAAATTCCCCCCTGCCAAAAACTTCAAATCCATATTGGGAATGAAATTTTCATCAATGAACATATATGAAGCCCCAAGGGAGTCACTTTCATCCGCATATCTCAAATAGTCATAATGGGTTGACCCTATGCCCAATAAGTGGGAGGACATGGATATTTCATTTACAGATGCAAGTTTCCCAAATTCATTCTTGACTATCTGGGGATCAACATCCTGTAATTCCATATTGAGAATATTCTCCTGCTCAAACTCAAAACTATAATTTACAGAAAACCGGTACTGCTGTATAATGATGACCACAGCCATAATAAAGCCTATTGAAAGTACAAACTGAACCGCTATAACAATTTTCTGCATTGGAAAACTATTCTTATTAGATTTTGGAATTTTACCTTTTAAGGTATTGACAGGCGAAATTTTAGAAAAATAAAGGGCTGGAATAAAGCCAGCGACAAACCCAACAAACAGGATGAACATGAAAAAATAAACCACCGTCAAGAAATCCGGTGTTAAATCCAGCAAGTCTCCCAAATATTTCATGGATTCTTCACGAATCAACTCAAAAATAAAAAAGGACAACACTGAAGCCATCAACATCATCAAAGTCGTCTCCATGATAAACTGAAAGAATATTTGATTTTTGGATCCTCCCATCACCTTTCTTACACCTATTTCCCTCATGCGGTTTAAAGATTGGGCAATGGATAAATTTATGTAATTAAAACAGGCCGGTACCAGAATGATCAAGGTGATCAAACCCACTAAAATAAGGGAGGTGTAATCCCATTTAGGCCCTATTGAATTCAAAAGGTCTGGGCCCGGTACAATTTTATTTAAGGCTTGTAGTTCAAAAGAGGCCTTAAAATCTTCATGCTCGCCATATTTTTCTTTAGCTATCACATTTAGGTAATCCTGGATTTTGGTCGGTTTTTCTCCTTGTGGCAAAAGGAGGTAAATATAGGAGTTGATAAACTCATCCCAACTTTCTTTACTTTCAGAAAAAGTACCACCAGCATATGATGAAAGGGTGGCCAGTGAGGCTAAAGCCTCAAATTGCATATGAGAATTTGTAGGCAGATCTTTCATTACCCCCGTTACCAAATAATCCCCCTCCGGATTTATTTTGATCATTTCCCCAATAGGATCTTCGCTCCCAAAAATCTTGGTGGACAAAGTTTCTGAAATCACAATTGTATTTGGCCTAGTAAGAGCTGAAGCAATATTCCCTTTAAGGAGAGGGAAATTGAAGGTTTTTAAAAATTCAGAATCAACAAAATAACCATCCACAAATACCTCCTTTTCCAAATATAAGGCATCACCTTTCAATGTTTTCTGAATCGGCACCACCCTTTCTATTCCTGGAAAATCATTCCTCAACCTTGAGACCAATCCAACAGGAGCAGATGAATATTTAGGATTGGCTTCCTTATCATGCACTTGTGTTACTACCCTATATATCTCATCTTTATTAGGATGAAAGTTGTCATAGGTAAACAAAAATGTGAGCATGGCAATGAACAGAAGGTTAAGAGACAACCCTAATGCTAAACAGAAGACATTGATAGAGGTGAAGAATTTATATTTTGCCAGATTACGTGCAGCGATTATAAAATAATTTTTCAGCATAAGGAAAGAAATTAAAAGAGAGAAAGTCTTTTCTACAAAATTTGAGACATTGCATCCTGAGCCTGGATTCTATCCCTAGGTAAAATTAATATTAGGGAATAATTAATAAATTGCAGAAGATGTGCCACCCATTTTAGGTTCATTATGAGGCATTCTCCCCCTCCTACCCTCTCTGGGTGTCCGATAACCAACAGTCATTGTGCGGATATAACACATTATTCACTTAGCTCTTTTTGAGTAAAAGTAAGTCTCCTTTCATCCATTCTCAGGTCAGAAACCAATACGCCAAATTCAACCCCTCTGGCGTTCCAGCTCACCCTACCCAAGTTTTTAGCGAATTTGCCCAAACAATCGGATGACTGTCAGGTTCCTATTTTACCTTTTGTTGCTCCTCAGTCAATACTTTTTACCACTTTTTGATAATCAGCCATGGAAAAAAACACACCAAGCCCAATCCAAAAGGAAAGCATCATGCTAACCATCAACGGGACCGTCCACCGACTGGAAGTGGAAGTCTGGACCACCCTGCTCGACCTCCTGCGGGAGCGGCTAAAGCTCACCGGCACCAAAAAAGGCTGCGACCAGGGGCAATGCGGTGCCTGTACAGTCCTCCTGGATGGACAACGCATCAACTCCTGCCTCACCTTGGCCGTGATGCACGACGGCTCAGAAATCACTACCATCGAAGGCTTGGCCCAAAACGGCAAATTAAACCCGGTTCAGCAAGCCTTCATTGACCGCGACGCCTTTCAATGTGGTTACTGCACACCTGGGCAGATTTGCTCTGCAATCGGCCTTATTCAAGAAGGCAAAGCAAAGACCAAAGCCGAGGTCCGCGAGCTGATGAGCGGCAACCTCTGCCGATGTGGAGCTTATACCCATATCACCGAAGTGGTGCTTGAGGCACTGGAAAGGAGCCGGACATGAAACCTTTCAGCTATCAAAAGGTAATGGGCATAACCGAAGCAGTGAGCGATTTAAAGGAAAAAAACCAATCTTACATTATCGCGGGAGGCACCAACCTACTCGACCTGATGAAAGTCCACGTGATGCAGCCCCAACACCTCATCGACATCAATGGCTTAAAGCTCCATGATATTTCAGAAAGAGATGGAGGTGGCCTGCACCTTGGGGCCTTAGCTAGCAATGCCCAAACAGCCTACCACCCACTCGTTGAAGGCCGCTATCCACTCCTCTCCCAAGCAATCCTTGCCGGCGCATCCGCACAATTGCGCAACAAAGCCACCAATGGAGGCAACCTGCTCCAACGTACCCGCTGCTCGTATTTCTACGACAACAGCACCTCCTGCAACAAACGTGAACCCGAATCCGGCTGTGCCGCCCTCCATGGGTACAACCGTGACCATGCCATCCTGGGCCACAGTGAACATTGCATTGCCACCCACCCCTCCGATATGGCTGTAGCACTTGCCGCTTTGGAAGCAAGAGTGGTGGCCACCGGACCGGATGGGGCACGCAGCATACCCATGGCCGACTTTCATCGCCTTCCAAGCAACAACCCACAAGTGGACAGCAACCTGGAAGCGGAGGAACTGATCACAGGCATACAATTACCTCCGGAGGGATTTGCTGAACACTATGCCTATCTCAAAGTCCGTGACAGGGCTTCCTATTCCTTTGCGTTGGTTTCGGTGGCAGTTGGATTGCGCATGGAGGGAAATACCATCCTTAAGGCAAGAGTGGCTCTTGGTGGAGTGGCCCACAAGCCCTGGCGGGTTCCCGGCGCAGAAGAATTGCTAGAGGGAAAAGAGGCGGACCGGGAAAATTTCAAGGTTTTAAGCGAAGCATACCTCACAGGTTCGGAAGCCTTCAAGCATAACAAATTCAAAATCAAATTGGCTAAGCAAACCCTTGTCCGGGCGTTGATGCAAGCCTCAAACCTGAAATTATAAACATGGCAGCAACAAAAAACGGAGAAGCCAGAAACCGGGTAGATGGCTATCAAAAAGTCACCGGACAAGCAAAATATGCAGGAGAGTGGCAGCCACCAGGGCTGCTACATGGGGTTGTGCTCAACAGTACCATAGCAAAAGGAAAAATCCTCCACATTGAGACAGAAAAAGCATTGCAACTGGATGGGGTTCTGCAGGTTTTCACCCATGAAAACCGCCCGCCCCTTGCCCATTATGATAAAAGCTACCAAGACTTGGACGCCCCTCCCGGAACACCTTTTAGACCCCTGTTCGACAACAAAATACTGTTCAACATGCAGCCCATCGCCCTGGTGGTGGCCGAAAGTCTGGAGCTGGCCCGGTATGCTGCCTCTTTGGTCACGGTCAATTACGAGAAGAAACAGCATGAGGTGGATTTCGAAAAGCAACTCCAGCATGCTTTTATACCGAAAGATTACAAGGCTGTAGCACCACCCGAACCTTGGGGATCCCCCGCCGAGGCTTATCATGACGCCAAGCACCGGCTATCAGCCACCTATACCCACCCCAGCCAGCACCACCATCCGATGGAGCCCCACGCCTCGACCGTCCTGTGGGAAGAAAACGGCCGCATCACCGTCTACGACAAAATCCAAGGCGCCCTCAACAGCCAAAAGTATCTCATGGGAGTATTTGGACTGGCCCAAGAGGATGTTAGAGTACTTTCACCTTTTGTGGGAGGTGCATTCGGTTCAGGCCTGAGGCCCCAATACCAGTTATTCCTAGCCACCATGGCCGCCTTGGAACTGAGATGCTCCGTCCGCGTGGTGCTGTCGCGACCGCAGATGTTTTCCTTTGGGCACAGGCCCAAAACCCACCAACGCTTCTCCCTGGCCGCTTCTGAAGATGGGCAGCTGCAGGCAATGATCCAGGAAGTGTACGGAGAAACATCCCGCTTTGAGGACTACAGCGAAAATGTCATCAGCTGGCCCCTCGTACTTTACAATTGCGCCAACGCCAGCTTGAGTTACAAACTGGTGGGGCTGGATGTCTACACGCCCCTGGACATGCGGGCACCGGGTGGGGCCAGTGGCATCTTTGCATTGGAGTGTGCCATGGACGAATTGGCCTACCAAGTGGGCATGAACCCCTTGGATTTCCGGTTAAAGAATTATGCTGAAAAGGACCAATTTGAGGACAAACCCTTTTCAAGCAAGGAACTTCGGGAGTGCTTTCGCCAAGGGGCTGAAAAATTTGGCTGGAAAAACCGTCCTAACCAGCCGCGCACCATGCAGGAAGGTCACGAACTCATCGGTTGGGGACTGGCCAACGGAGCCTGGGAAGCAAACCAAAAGCCAGCACATGCCAAAGCTGTCCTGGCTGTGGACGGCAAGCTCACCGTCAGCAGCGCCACCGCCGACATCGGTACCGGCACCTACACCATCATGAGCCAGGTGGCCGCCGAAACCATGGGCCTGGAATTGGAGCAGGTGACCTTCAAGCTTGGTGACTCCTCCCTGCCCAAAGCCCCCTTAGAGGGAGGTTCTGCCACCGCCTCCTCTGTCGGTTCAGCCGTCAGGGAAGCTTGTAGGCAACTCGGCAAAAAGCTGCTTGAACTTGCCCAGGAAGTGGATGGTTCCCCATTGAAGGATATCCCGTTTTGGGAGGTGGAAATGGAAGCCGGGCAGCTACGGCTCAAAAAGGATCCAACCAAAGCCATGGCACTGACGGACATCCTACACCAAAATCAAAAGGACAGCTTAGCGGCAACCATCGATTCCCAACCTTCCGAGGAGCAGGACAATTATGCCATTTACAGCCATTCGGCGGTCTTTGTGGAGGTAAGGGTGGACGAAGCATTGGGAACAGTCAGGGTTTCGCGGATGGTGAATGCCATTGCGGGCGGTCGCATCCTTAACCCAAAGACGGCCAAAAGCCAAATATTGGGAGGAATGGTTTGGGGTGTGGGCATGGCATTGGAGGAAGAATCTGTCATGGACACGCATTATGGACGGTTCATCAACCATGATTTGGCCGGCTACCACATTCCCGTCAACGCCGACCTGCAAGAGCTCGACGTGATCTTTGTCGAAGAGGAGGATGACATCGTCAACCCCATTGGCGCCAAAGGCCTGGGGGAGGTGGGCAATGTGGCCGTTGCCCCGGCCATTGTCAACGCCATTTTCCATGCCACCGGAAAAAGGTTCCGGGACCTGCCCGTTACGGTCGATAAGATCTTGGAAAATGATGAGGTTTAGGCCGTGGTAGTCCCCGACTCCCCAATCAAATTAATGGCTGCTCATCGGGACAGTGAGAGTACGTGGGTTTGCCCGTGCATAAATCATTGACAACAATGACAACAGCCCGGGGAGGCGGAGTTTACCTCCCTCGGGAGGCCCATTACCCCCATTCCCTCCAAAACCTCCATTGTCACCCCTTTCCTCATCTTTATTTTACTTTCCCGCACCTGGCATCCCACAAACCAGCAATTGTCTTTACCTTCCCAATTAGTTTACTCATACGGAATCTCTAATCTTTTAAAAAGCAGGGCTTTTAATCCTTTCTCCGTACGTCGGTTTCTCGTTTATCAAACCTGATAAAAACACAGGCAATATTTGGTACTACAAAATATTTTTATGCTGTTTGAGAATAACTTAAGCTCATTTAATTAAATCAAGGTCATTGCCAGTCAAATGCTGGACATTGCGGGTGATCTTGTCGATCTCCCAGTCCCACCACCTGATTTCCAAAAGCTTTTGGATCTTTTCGTCCGAAAATCTCTTCTTCACCTCCCTGGCCGGATTGCCTGCTACAACGGTGTAGGGTTCCACATCCTTAGTCACCACGGCATGGCTGGCAATGATTGCTCCATCACCGACCCTTACCCCAGGCATGATGGTGGCTCTGTGCCCTATCCAGACGTCGTTTCCGATATGTGTATCCCCCTTGGAAGGATAGCTTCTACCCTCCATGGCTTTTTCCCATCCATGGCCGAAAATGGCAAAGGGATAGCTTGTCAAAGCATCGGTCAGGTGGTTGCCGCCGTTCATGATAAAAGTAACATCAGAGGCTATCATGCAGAATTTGCCAATAAAAAGCTTATCCCCGATAAAATCAAAATGGTATTTTACATTTTTCTCAAAATTGTGCACATCCTCAAAATCATCGTAATAGGTATAGTCCCCCACAATGATGTTTGGGTTGGTTATGATGTTTTTCAGAAAGCATAGCCTTCCATAGTGAGGTAATGGGAACGGGGTGTTCTTGTCAGGTCCTGTCATATATTAGCTGGTTACCGCCTGCCTCCTGCAAAGGCAGGTCGCCGATTTTCCTTTTATTGGTGGGACGGAAGACCGAAGACCGATGACCGAAGAGGCGGGCCATGTTAGCATTAAACCAAGGGTGAAGCAATTTTATCACTTTACAGGTGTTATTGATTACAGATAATTTATATATCAATCTGGCCAAATTAGCTCAAATTCATCACAAGCAACGATCATATTAATTCCAATGTCGAGATTCTGATAAAGGCTTTTGCCACACCATCCCAATCTGTATCAACATATATATCACCTATCTATTTTCTGAAGACGATAACACTTTAAAGAGGTAGAGGTGGCTCCCCTGATCCCCCGCTATTCTACCTCTTCAACAATTCCTCAAACTCCTTCCGTATATCAGCTGAGGTTTGGTCCTCAAGCACCTCCAAAAGATGTCCTGTAGTAGCCACTTGGTCTCTATTAACCGCCACCATAAAGTCTACAAATATTTCATAGCCAAGCCGGTTTTCCAACTGAGATAAGATATATGGCCCTTTTTCATAGATCAGTGCATCACCATATCTCCCAAACCTATCCCCTCCCAATAGAGGAGGCAGTTTTTCAGCACGGCCTGCAAGCTTCTCGATGATCATATTAAACCTTTCTTCCCCCTGCTCATGTCGAATAAACATCATCTCCGAATATTGGGCAAATGATTCAGTCAGCCATTTTTCGGTTGTAAGGGGATCGCCCCTGTTCCACCAGAAATGGGATATCTCATGCGCCAAGGTGGCGGTATTCTCATGTTGCTTTGCAAAAACTACCGAAGGCTTAAAGGACCTGGTGACCTTATGTTCATGATACGGAATCGGTCTGTACAGCACAGAACAGAAAGTGACGGGTTCTTCTCTGGCAAAAGTACTGTTGAAGAAATCAAAAATCCTCAAGGCCGCATCTCTTACATATCGGGCACTGTCTGCATATTCGGAAAACACCCTAACTTCTTTACCATCAACTGAATAATCATATAACCCAAGACCATTTTTTTGATTATTGCTGGCCAAAATGGGGTTGATATAATAGGATGTGGTATTGGATGTCACCTCGATTTCTCGGGATAAACTACCCTTTTGTACATCTATAAGTTTATAGTTTGCATTATCCAAACTTGCCTTTATTTTATACTCAAAGTCTTCCAGTGTACTGAATACAGGCAGGATCATAAAATCCGGATCAATATCCACCCATTGGTATTCCTCAATCCAAAATCCTTGGGAGGGTTTACCGGAATAAGCAATTGAAAAGGAAGTTTCCTTCCCTTCCGATAGGGCTTCTTCAAAGTCTATTGTGAGAGTAGCGAAGGGTTTTGCTTCCTGATCAAAACTATAACTTTTCACTAGGTCACCATCTACTTATTGGATCTCCATTGCTGAATCCATCCAAAAGCTTAGGCTGGATCGGGCACTGTCTTTGGCCACATAAGTAAAAGCAAGGGCTACCTCTACGGATTGATCATCAACTGATATGTTAAGGTTTCCCTGGACAAAAGTTCCACCATCGCCCCGTTTGTTACCTGATTCCGCAATCACATCGGCACAAAAAAATGTGAAGGAAATTAATATTATAGTGCTTAACCTGTTCATAAATATCAATGGTTTTTATTTTCTATCATTTCTATGAGATGTGGGATGAATTCCCGGAAGTTTTGCTCCTCTCTGTTTGGATAATATTCCCTATCAAGCAATTCCACCATCTCACGGTATAGGGGGCTGCCCATACCTTCATTGATGGCCAAATGCGCATCGGCCTCTTCTATGCTGGAAAATTTTCGTTTGAGCAATATCGCTACACCATCGGCCACCACCTCATGAATAAAAAAGTAGGTGTCCATCCCTTTATCGGCAAAGGTGTTGAAATTCACAGACAGAGCATCCTCATAATCCAGATTCAGCAGGCGCTGTCTAAAGGGTGCTACCATTACCTCCCAGTACAGGTGGCTGGCTTCATGCCATACCGCATGGTTGAGGGATTTACGGTTGTAGGCAAAGTTGGGCGTATCTGTTTGCTCATCCACGTAGGCCCGGTCGAAGGGAACGATTATAGGAGCATACTGGCTAAATTCGGGATTGATTTCTTCCAAAAAGAGGTTGACTTTGAGCGTAGCGCCCATGGGTGCAATAGAAAAATAGATGGTTTTGCCCAAGTCCGCCCTATAGAAATCCGTCAAGGCGGCCAGAGGCTGTTCACGCTCCAAGCCGTCGGTAAACTCCTTTTCCCAAATGCGGTAATTTGGCTCCTGCTCTTGATAAAAAGCCCAAAAGTCGGATTTCTCGGCAAATTCCCGGCTTAAGATCAGGTAGCGTTCCAGATACTCCCTATCCATGATTTTGTCCAGGTAGCCATATCCATCGGGGATTTTCAGCTCATTGTCCGGGAAATCAAAACACCAGCCCAAGTCCGTAAAATCATTGTAGGGCAAGGCCGCGGCATGCAATACCGCCGGATGTTCCCGATACTCCCCAAACCAGTCCTCCACCGCTTCCAGATAGCTGGACTCCCTGGCCGTGGGCCGATACACCTCCGCCAGGTAATTGACCACGTGCAAGAGCTCCGTGCCGGGATGCACCTTTACTTCATAGGATGGCTGGGCCTGCAGAGGTAATGTACAGGACAACAGCAAAAAGAGACTAAATACCTTCTTCATATCGCTTCCTATCAAAATCAGTCAGTTTGGGAGGTGGCGAACTGCAGTTTTTGGCCATGCTCATTTTCCAACAATTGACGCATATGTTCAATAGCATATTCCAAGACATCCACTTTTTCATTGACATACACATCGGGAGCTATTCCATGCGGGTCAATCGGGTTTTCCTTAAGATCTTTTGCCCGAAATGAGGTAGGAAAAATAGCTTCAAAACTACCAATTTCAATTCCAAAACCATTGAAACCATCTACCACTCCTGCGGTACTCTGTCCATAGACCACTACCCTATCACTTTGTTTGGCCCGGAATACTAAGGTTTCTCCTGAACTTGCCGTTTCATAATCCTGAAGAATTATAATTTTTTGCGGCCCCATATAGAGGGTATCCGCATTATAGGTATAGGAATAATCTGGATTTTCAAAAAATGGGGTTCCTTTGTTTGACATCATCACATCAAACTTTTCTTTTTCATTGGGTGTATAGTCTTCCACTTTTTTATTCGGTTCTCCTGTAATGTAGTCCATCCAGAATTGGATATTATAATCAGTATACCAATAGCCGCTCACAGGAACCTCTATCGGCCCACTGAGGATATAGGGAAGTAAAGGAAAATAAGTATAGTCACTACCCCCACTATTTCCCCTGATATCCACTATCATAAAATCCGATTTCATGATGTTTTCGTGATGGGCTTGCAAGGTACTGTCTACAAAGGATGCTCCCACAGACCCAAAACTAGGGAGCCTTAGGTATGGAATTTCCTCAATGTATGATAAATGAAACTCCTTGAATTTAGCGTCTATTTCGTTTACAGGTTTTTGGGTTTGTTCAGGCCATATCTTTTGCCAAGCGTTTAAACCATCTAATTCTAGTAAGGAATTATTGACCTGCTGACCGGTAGTTTGGTAAATGGAATGATCCCCCAGCATAAAGTTTACCTGGTAATCGGTGCCAAAATCTGAAATTAATTCAAACTTTACGTCTGTTTGCTCCCAATCAGGATTACCGCTGTCTAGGATGATTCCTACATAGTCTCTTTCACGATTATTATCTTCCGGGTTGGGGATGATGGCGACGGTATAGCTGCCACTTTCCCAGATACCGAGGATTGGGTTTAAGGTAAAATTCTTGGCTTTGTAATCATCCTTAAACTGTTTTTCGGAAAGGGGTATCTTTTCAAAGTATAAATCCTCCTCGCTGCTGCTGGAATTCAGGATATAGGTATGCCCATCCCTGAAGAAATGTAGATACCTGTCTAGAACAGTCTTACATTCACTTAAAGTAGAGACTTGGCCGGCTTTATTCCGCATCAATTCCTTGTGTGCATCGTATAGGCTTTGGTTTTGGTCTGTTACTTTATAGATAAATAAGGCATAATTTTCTTCATAGGCTTGTACGGTTGCCTCAAAGGCATCTTTGCAATTACAATCCTGAGCTTGTAAAGAAATCAACGTAGATATAAATAGTACTAAAGTCAATAGCGTTTTAAAATAGTCTTCATCAGTATGTATTATAAGGGGAAACTTGTTGCTTGAATTTGTAAAGCTGTTTAGATAGCATGTTGAGGACCCGCTTCACTAAAGGCTACTCAAAATTGCTTCCTTAAAAACCCCCATGGCAAACTGAAATCCTCAACAGTGTATAAATTTGCTTCATATGGTTCTTGTAAAATTGATTTCCTGAAATAACCCATTTCCTTACAAGGGCGAAATTCTTTTAGACCAACCTAGTGAATTTTTCGACTAAAGGCCGAGCCTACCGAAACCACTCCTGGATTTCACTTTTGATGGCTTCCCGATAGGTGGGGCCGATCAGTACTTCGTCCCCCAAAGCGGTTTCTATCATATTCCCATTGATAGCCCTGATGGATGATTTTTGAATGATGCAGGATCTACTGACACGCATAAAATCCTGATCCGGCAGGACTTCTTCCATCCTTTTCATGGTAAGGTAGGTGATGATGTTTCTGCCTTCCAGGTGAATCTGCACATAATCTTTCAAGCCTGTGACCATATGGACTTCCTTAAAAGTAAGCTGTATGGATTTTCCGCCCTCCTTTACCCAAAACACTTCCCTTGGGCTTCCTGGCTTCTGGTAAGTCTCCTTCAAAGAGGAAAGCTCCCGCTTGGTGTGGGTATGGTCATAGACCTTATACACGGCCTTGTAAAACCTGTCAAATGATATGGGCTTCAACAGGTAATCGGATACCTCCATTTCAAATCCCTCCAATGCAAATTGGGGAAAGGCAGTCGTCAGGATGATCTGGGGACGAAATTGCTGTAATATCTTAAGCATTTCCAGTCCGCTCATCTCCGGCATCTGGATGTCCAGAAAAACCAGGTCAGGCTTCAGTTCCTGGATATCCTTGAAACCTTCGATGGCATTGTTGGACTTCTTCAACAAGGTCAAAAAGGGCACCTTCTGGATATGGTTCTCAATAACCTGCTGTGCAATGGGCTCATCTTCAATGATGAGGCAGGAAAGGTTAATTTCCATGGTCAATTATAGTTAAAGCTATTTTAAAAGTATTTTCTTCCACCGAAACCTTAAAGGTGTGTTTTTCTGGATAAAGCAGTTCAAGTCTTCTTTGCGCGTTTTCGAGTCCTATCCCTCCCACTTCTAACGGTTGCTTGTTTTGCGGTATGCTATTGCAGACAACGAAGCTCAGCGAATTCCCTTCTTGGGTGAGGTTTATCTTGACCCAGGAGGCTGCTATGCTTTTGTTTACCCCGTGCTTGAAGGCATTTTCAACAAAGGAGATCAGCAAGAGGGGAGCAATGGGAGTTTCCATGTTTGTCACTTTCACATCAAAATCAATGGCCACATGATCGTGGTGCCTGATTTTTTCCAGGTGTATATAATCTTCCAAAAACTGTATTTCCCGGCTAAGGGGAATGCTGGACTCCTGGCTCTCATACAGGGAAAATCTCAACAAATCGGACATCTTCAACACCGCCTCTCCGGCTTTCTCATTCTCCATCACCAAGCCGTAGATATTGTTGAGGGTATTGAAAAGAAAGTGCGGGTGGAACTGTGCCTTCAGGTTTTCCAGCTCCAGGCCTGCGTTCAATACCATCAGGTCTGCGTTGTTTTTGACCGCAGCCATATGCTTCATCATGACATAACCACAGGTATAGATTACAAGGGGTAAATAAATATAGGTACTCACCCAGGCAAAACCGATAAGGGTAAACACTTTGTCAAAAGCATCTACATAAGCCAATCCATACCACCTGACCAACCGGGGAATACCCGCATATATTTGCATGAAATATTTTAATGGGTAGACGGTGAGAAAATAATTTATAAAGTATAGGATTGTCGAAGCAATAAGTAATAAAAATACCCTCTCCCATACTTTAGGCACCCGAAGGACGGTATCGAGCGCCCAAAAATTCAACATTACAAGACCCATGATAGACAGGGAGAACACCCAAATGGGAAAGTCATAAAGTGGAATTCCGAGGCTTACCTGTGCCATGCCTGTCATCAAAACCCAAAGAAATATCAGGAACCAAATTTGGGCTCGTTTATAATCTTTTTCCACCCAACCCATCATGTAGTAATTTTAAATGTTAGGGAAAAAACCTCCTGCTGATCGGACACCACAAGCTCATGCTTTTGGGGATAAAGCAGCGTCAGCCTTCGCTTTACATTTTCAAGGCCTATGCCTCCTGGCCCTTCTTTTTTACTTCCTTTGGCAGGTTTACTGTTGGACACTTCAAAGGTTATGATGTTTTCCTGTTGCCTCAAATTAATTTTAACCCAGGAATTACGGATACTGCTGTTCACCCCATGCTTAAAGGCATTCTCTACAAAAGTGATCAGCAAAAGGGGAGCAATAGGAGAATCATCATCTTCCACTGTCACCTCAAAATCTATAGATACATGCTCGTGATGCCGGATTTTCTCCAAATGGATATAATCTTCCAAAAACCGGATTTCCCTGCTGAGCGGTATGCGGTCTTCCTTGCTTTCATATAAGGAAAACCTCAAAAGCCCGGATAACTTCAAGACTGCATCACCCGCTTGCTCGTTGGTCATGACCAAACCGTAAATATTGTTGAGGGTGTTGAAAAGAAAGTGCGGGTGGAATTGGTTCTTCAGGTTTTCAAGTTCCAAGCCTGCATTCAATACCAATAGGTCTGCCTTCTTATTGACTGCAGCCATATGCTTCATCATCATAAAACCACAGGAATAAAGGATGAAAGGGAAGTAAATGAATTCAATCATCCAGCCCACACTGACCAAACTAAACAAGTTTTCATGTGCATTTACGAAAGCCCTCTCATGCCATCTGACCACCATAGGAATATCAGCATATATTTGGATAAAATATTTTAAAGGGAATACGAGGAGGAAAAAACCAATTCCGTAAAGGAGTGTTGATACAATCAGCAACAGCAGTACCCTCACCCATATAATGGGCACATGAAAAATTTTATAGGAAACCCAAAAATTAAACAATACCAGACATAAGATGTAGATGGAGTACACCAACACCGGGAAGTCATAAAAAGGGACTTCAAAGATAAGCTGTACATTGGTCCCTATTAACACCCAAAGCACTACCAATAGCCCAATTTGGGCTTGCCTCATGTTTTTTCCGACCCACTTCATGTTGTAGCCAATTTTAATGCTAAGGAAAAAACACCCTTCTTGTCGGATACCACAAGTTCATATTTTTGAGGATAAAGGAGGGTCAGCCTTCGTTTTACATTTTCGAGGCCTATGCCTCCAGGCACTTCTTCTTTACTGCTTTGGGCAGGTTTACTATTGGACACTTCAAAAGCAATGGTATTTCCCTTTTGCATTAAGCATATATTCACCCAAGAATTACGGATACTGTTGTTCACTCCATGCTTGAAGGCATTTTCCACAAAAGTGATCAACAAAAGGGGAGCAATAGGCGATTCCTGATCTTCTACTTTTACTTCAAAATCAATGGTGACATGCTCGTGATGCCGGATTCTTTCCAAATGGATATAATCTTCCAAAAACTGGATTTCCCTGCTAAGGGGGATGCTGTCTTCCTCGCTCTCATACAGGGAAAACCTTAGCAAATCAGACATTTTCAATACTGCTTCACCCGCTTGCTCATTCTCCATGACCAAGCCGTAAATGTTGTTCAGCGTATTGAAAAGGAAGTGGGGGTGAAACTGGGCTTTCAAGAAATTCAGTTCAATCTCTGTCTTCTCCTTTTGAAGTAAGATATTCCTTTTATTGGTCTCATAGTTTCTGATAAATGCTTCAAACGTAGCCGTCATAATATTACCAAAAAGGACTGATGTTAAAACCCAGATAAATGGTAGAAGAGAAAAAACATCAGAAAATGAGCGTATACCGTACCGCTGGCTGAGCACTGCCATATGAGTATATTCAGGAAACTGCCCTGCAAAAAATTCTAGGGACAAGGGAGCAATATATGACAAACCAAAAAGCAGGATTAACATAAAAATATAAGTAATATGATATTTTCTGTGCAAAAGCTTTTCCCCCCAATTAAACAAAAAATAATGGTTTAAAAGAATAAGGGAGAATACAAAGATGGTATACAGCAAGGTGAGCTGACTCAAGTATTCCGCCTTGAACAAAATCGAAATATTCCATATCCAGATGAGGAAAATTAAAATCCAGGAGCCTAAATACCAGCCCCTGGAATTGTTAACACCCGAAAAAACGGGGAAATTGTTTTTTAATGTTTCTACCACTTAAATCAATATTATCAGTGTATTTTCTTCCCAACTTAATTAGCCCGATTGATCACATCCTCGTTGCCTAGTTTTTGACTATTAGCCCCTTTGACGGTTTTCTTTCCAAACTTATAGACCAATCCCAGCTGCACCCTCCTGGCGTCATGGTATTCCCTAGACCGCAGAAAGCCATTGTAGGAAGTAACCTCTCCCCCATCAAAGCTGGTCCTGAACAAATCCAGCCCGGAAATCACATATTGTAGATTATTGTCCAGCAGGTTCCCTTTTAAGGCTATCCTGGTGTACTGGCTTCTGACGGTCCTCACCAACCCATAATCAAAAGGCTCTTGGATACTATATGCCAAATCCAGGCTCATGCCCTTGGGAAGACTGATAGTATTGTTGAAACCATAGGTCTGGAAAAAACTCCTGGGAATGGACAGGTTTTCGAAAGCCTGTTCATATATTTCCCCGTTGTAAATCGCTCCCATGCCAAACACACTTCCGGACCACCAGTTCGTGAAATCAAAACTATAATTTATTGTGGTACTATAATAATCCAAATTGAAATTAGTGGGGCTCAGGACAAAAGCCCCGTTGTTGAAGACAGGCAGGTTCGTGCTCGCATCCACCTGCTTTTGGTATTCCAGCTCAACGAAAAGGTTGTTTTTAATGACACTGTTCACACTGAAGGACCTGTTGTACTGGGGTCTCAGCCTTGGATTGCCGGATACATTGGTATAGTCATCCACATAAACCTGAAATGGAGTCAGGGAATTAAATCCGGGCCTGTTGATGGTTTCCCGGTAGTTGGCTGACAGTACCCAATGCTCTGACATGGGTCTGGTCAGTTGGAAGGTCGGGAAGAAATCCGTCAGCTTTCTGTTGACGATTTCGGTTTGTGTTTTCAAATCCCTCACCAGCATGGTGGAATGCTCCATTCTCAATCCGGCACTCAACTGGGTTTTCCCAAAGCTTTTATTCACATTGCCATATGCAGCCAAGATATTTTCCTCAAAATTATTGCTGAAAGTAAAGGCCTCGTCCACTACATATCCAGTTGGGGTCAACAGTTCCTGGGTAGGACGGGTATTGTTGGTGGAAAAGGCAAGCTTAGTGCCTGCTGTTGCCTGCCAGCCATTATGGAAAGGCAAATCCAAGTCCACCTGCGTCACAAGAATCTCCGCATTGGAGACATTCCTGTTTCTGAATCTTCTCAAAGGAGTCAAAACCTGTCCCTCGGGAGAAATGATATCCTGCTGTCTCATTACATCCAGTTCATCAACGGCCAATGGGGAATAGGTAAAAACCACATCCAACTGCTTGCCCAAGCTGTCCAATTGGCCTGAATAATAAAAACTGTAATTCTCTGAAGTCCGGTGACCGGAATTGACCATATGCGACACCAGCAAAGAATCGGGACTCTGATGGGGCCTTTCAGAAAACCGAAGTGTCTGCCTATTAAATGATCCCTCTTGAATTGACCTTAAAGAATTGAAGTTTTGGAAACCTATCTTGTGGTTTTTGTTGAGGTAATATTCAAATCTCCCTCTAAGTCCCAATCTTCCGGACAAGGTAGACCCTTCGCTGGACTCACTAATAGCCATTTCGGTACCATCTACAGCAAACAAACGGTGCCCCTCTCTTGTAAAAAGCCAATCCTGCAAGCCATAGGTAAGGTTGAGGTCCACCAGCCATTTTTCCTTCCTATAGGTCAATTGTACCCCGGTACTGGACCTGAACCTTCTGCCTTGCGACAGGGTGGTCCTGGCAGTACCCGAAAGGCCATAGTTCTTCGATTTTTTGGTAGTGATTTTGATGACTGAGTTGATGTTGGAAGGATATCGGGAGGAGGGGTTGGTAATGAATTCAATGTTCTCGATTTCATCCCCGGTCATTGTTTCCAGGATGGAACTCATGGTGGCACCCGGCATCTGGACATTGTCCAGCACGATCAGGATGCCTGCCTTACCGTTGATGGAAATGCCCTCGCCCTGTACCTGCACAAAAGGCAGGGCCCTGAAGATATCCAGCAGGTTTTCCGCCTGGAAGGAACTGGCCGTCACATCCATCACAAACCTGTCGGATTTCCGCTCCACCACTGGTCTTTGCGCACTGACCACCACCTCATCCAAGCCTAATTCAGTTTGGCTTAAAATGATTTCCTTCATTTTAAGCGGAGTCTGGTTGGCATTAAACCCAAAAGGACTTCCTACATAGGGCATGAAACCTACCGAAGAAACCGAAAGGAGATAACTTCCCGAACTTACCTGCTGAAGCAGAAAAATTCCGTTTTCGTCCGTAATGGCACCTTTTGCCATACTGCTATCTGCAGCGTTCAGCAGCGTAACGGTCGCAAAGGCCGCCCCCGAGGCCCCGGATTCCAATATCCGCCCCTGAATCTGCCCCTGAGCCATAATCTCAAACCCTAAACAAAAACAACAATACACAAACAACAGCGCCGAAAAGCCAGCTTTTTTCATGACCAAAAGATTTAAAATAATTGAATATCCGAATTAAGGACCAATCCACCCGGGCAGCAATTCTTTTAGACGAAGGCGGGGTTATTTTCGACTAAAACGATTCCTGTTGTTGCTTGAGTTTCGAAAGCTTAGAGCTGGCTTTTAGTGGGTGAAAATTTATCACTCGGATGTCAAACAATCAGTTAATTGGCACCATTTCGCTCCTCATTTTCAATCGTACTCATATATACCTTATCCATATGATGGGTATAGACGTCGTGCATCCTTTGTTTGTTTTGGTAGTATTCACGAGCGAGGGACAGGTTTTCTACATAGGCCTCTTTTTGGTTTAAGGCCTTATGGGCAAGTGCAGCATAGTATCTGTTTTCTGATAGGTCGTTTATCTTTTTCTGTTTGTCCAGAAATTCAATGGCCTTGGCGTAATTTCCTTTTTCCAGGTACATTACCCCCAGATGCAGTTGGTCATATACTCCAACAAAATATGTTTCATCCCCAAGCTTTTCCAGAATAAGATCAATAGCCAAATCGGTCTTTCCAATAGCCTTATAGCAGAGTGCCAAGGCGATGTCCAGATGGTAATGGCCATTTACAGATATTCCCATATCATTGTTGGTCAATTTTTTCAAAAGCAAAAGGTCTTCAATGGCACCTTTGTAATCTCTGAAAAACTGATACCTGCACCAACCCCGATATTCAAGATAGCCTAAGGTATCATATTCCACAGCCTTATCAATGAGCTTTTTCCATTCAATAAAGTCTCCGCTTTTGAGATAAGCCACAGATTTTGCCCTGTAGGGATAGGCCCAGGTAGGATCCATCTGGATAACCCTGTCAAATACCTGTTGGTATTCCTTGCTGAACTGATAATGGCCTGCAGCTTTTTCGGCTTCCAAACAGGCTTCATACCGCTTCATTTCACCGTTCAGTTTGAAATAGTTGCAGTTTGGCTGGGCAAGTGAAGTAGCTAAAACCAAGAGGAATAGCATAGCGGTAAGCGAATATTTCATGAGGTTAAAATTTACTCTTCTAAATCAAGTTTTCCCACGATGAAACCTCGAAGTCTCTTTCCCATCAACAAATTAACTTAGGGCAGGATTTCTTCGATTCTACCTTGGTGGATTTTGAACACTAAGTATTGGTAATAGTCAATGGGTTGTTCGGCAGTTTCGAATCCATTCCAGGCGTCCAGCGATTTTGTCAGCGATAAGAGTTGGTCAGAGATCTTTTGGTCGAATGGTCTTTCTTTATAATTCTCATCAGATTCCGTCATCCTAAACCGGCCAGCCTCACCTTTGCAATTGACGATGAACCGGATCCTTATCCAGCCCGATTGATCTAAGTTTACAGAATTGTAGTTTTTAAGAAAATAGTCCTCGATGTAGGGCTTCTCTTCCTTGATATGGTCTTCGTGGGTAAGGCTGAAATATTGATAGACCATGCTGTCGCTCCCGCAAATTTCAAAATCAACCTCATCCACTTTTGGGTCGTGAGCGATATCGCCAATCCACCTCAAATATTCCTGCTGTTGTTCTGTTTGGGCACTGCAAGAGAAAAATATGCAAAGGATAAACAGTGCAAAGGGAATTCCTTTCATCTCATAAATTTTAAATGGCATCTATTTATCCTTGACCTAACCAAGCGTAGAAAAATAGGTTTTAAAAAGAAATCTAGTTTTTTAACTGGGTATAATTTTACTATAATTTTGAGAAATTACCAACTACTTATACCGATATGGGCTTATCTTTCTTGTATGGTGCGTTTGAATTCTCAAAACGTCATTAAGTTGCCCGGGTAAACGTCCCTTAGGCGCGGGGTAATCCCGAAATAATCGGGGAAGCCAACTAGACTTGCCTCCTTCCGGCCCCCGATTAGTCTCCCCCATTATTGCGTAACGCTTACTAACTGCCTCATATGCCGCAGTGCAAATTCCAGGGCATCAACCGATTTATCCAGATAGACATCCGGAGCAATACCGTAGGGATCAATGGGATTGGTATCTACATCTAGCGCTCTCACGCTCAAGGGATACCTCAGCGTCATACAGCCCAACTCCAGTTCAGCACCATTGAATCCATCGATTATCCCTGCCGTATTTTGCCCATAGACGGTGACCCTAGAACTTTTTTTGGCCCTCAATACAAAGGTTTCTCCGGAACTGATAGTTTTATCACTAGTGAGGATAGCTACTCTTACGGGGTTGGCATAGATGGTATCGGGACTATAAGTATAGGATTCACCTCCAAAGGCAAGCAAAGTATCCATGCTGCTGTAAAAGAGCCTCAACAGCGCCTTATCCTCCTCGTCCTCGAGTTCATCGATTTCCTCTTCTGTAATTCCCACACCTAACTGCGTTTTGTTGTAGGCACTCAGGTAGTGGTACACGTTGGGCATTTGGATGGGGCCGGTCAGGATATAGGGCATCAAGGGGTGATAGACAGAATCATATCCACCACTGTTCTTTCGCACATCCATTACCATGAAAGGAGCCTTAATTAACTGCCCATGGTACTCCTCCAGCACCTTTCTCAGGCTTTCATTGGAGGAAGGCATAAAGCCGGGAAACCTAAAATAAGGAATGCCACCGTCCAGTATTTCAAAATGAAAGCCCTCATAGGCCATTGCCTCGGGTTGCTTCTTTTGCGCCACACGGTTTCCTGGCCAGACCTTATCCCAATCGTTCAAGCCTTCAAATTGTAGCAGCCCCCCATGCTTCAACTTTGATTCTACCGCTTTGGGTGAATGATCTCCCATGAAAAAAGTGGCTTTGTAATCATTGCCGTACACCTTTTGAAGGGTAAACTTCACCTCACCGGGCTGCCAGTCCGGGTTTTCACTCCCCAGGATAACACCGATAAAATCCCTGTTTTTGCCGCCCGGATCCGCTTCGGCTATAATGGCCACCCGGTAGCTCCCGCTTTCCCAGATACCAAGGAGATCTTCCTGCTCCCCTGCTGCTGCCAGATAACTGCTCTTGAAGTCTTCTTCCCCCAAGGCAACCCGCTCAAAAACTTTCTCCCCTGCTTCTTCCTGAAAATTCAACCACATGTGTCCATCCCTAAAAAAGCCCAGCCAGGTATTGAGGACCTGTTTGCACTCCTCAAAACCCGAGGCAGCTCCCGCTTGCTGCTTCATGACGGCGGTGAATGCCTCATACACCTCCCGGTTTTGATCCGTCACTTTGAACCTAAACAGGGAATAATTCTGCTCTACACCAACAGCCAAAGCATCCAGGGATTCCTCACAGGAACAGCTTTGTGCTGAAAGGGATTGTTGCGACAACATGAGGAAAAGAGAAATGGCCAGGCATACCCAGGCGGAATGGGAACGAATAAAAAGAAAGCTCATATGTAAGAAATTGAGCCCTAATTAACGTAAAAAATCTTTTATAAACGCTATCTGTCCTTTGAATTGATACACATAGAGCCTACCGCTCTATGGATTTTGATAGCCCCGAAAGGGCTTCTCAGATATAATATTTAATTAATTTACCGCACATTCTTTTGAATCCGATTACCTCAAGCATCAACCAGCTGATTTACTTCACTATATTTGAAATAACGATAAAAATATAACCCCATGTTTCACAAACCCCTGCTAGTACTGTTTTTTAGCTTCATCATCTCCATCTCCTGGAGCCAAAACCATGAGGTGTGCTTCACTTTTGATGACCTTACCTTTGTCCCCTACTCCCATCAAGATATAGGGTTCCAGCAAATGATGACGGCCAAACTACTGGAAACGCTCAAGGAAAACGATATCCCGGCCATTGGTTTCGTCAATGAAACCAAGCTTTACCAAGAAGGATCCCTAGATGAACAAAGGGTGGGGCTGTTGAAGGAATGGCTGGCACAAGGCTTTGAATTGGGCAACCATACCTTCTCTCATGCCAATTACCATCAGGTCGGTTTTGAGAAATACACCCAAGATATCCTCCAAGGAGAAAGGGTGGCCAAACCCCTTTTGGAGGAGTTTGGAAGGCATTATAAGTATTTCCGCCACCCCTACCTGCGGATTGGCCGCAGCAAAGCAGCACATGATTCACTCAACCTTTTTCTCGCTTCACATGGGTATCAGGAAGCCCCGGTAACCATTGATAATGAAGACTACCTCTTTGCCGCCGCCTATGACAAGGCCCTAGCCTCGGAAGATGAAGGCCTGCAATCGAAAGTCGGTTCGGCCTATATCCGGTACATGGAGAAAAAGCTGTTGTACTACCAGCAAATGTCGAACAAACTGTTTGACCGGAACATCAAGCAAATCCTACTTTTACATGCCAACGCACTCAATGCCGATTTCCTGGATGCATTGGCAGAAATGTACCGCCAAAACGGGTACACCTTTATTTCCCTGGAAGAGGCATTAGAAGACCCAGCCTTCAATACCCCCATCAGCAAGTACGGCGACTGGGGCATATCATGGCTGGACCGGTGGGCATTGAGCCTGGGTAAAGGGGGGGAATTCTTCGAAGGCGATCCGAGGACTCCCCGGTTTATCAGGGATTTGCTGAAGTGATTTTTGAAAAAAACTGCCAGGTTTAAATCACCTTGACACGAAAACCTAGTAGGTTTAATCCCCGCCAGGACACCGGGCTCCTCACCTGTGAAACATGTGCACTTTATTTACAAAATCAAACATCAGAGAGAAGAGAAAGGATATTCGGGTGTGCATCCGGGTTTGAAGCTGTCCAAAGGATTTTATCTTTCATATGGCAACTCTATGGTGAATGCAGATCCCAATTTTTCTTCACTTGAAAAAGAGATGTTGCCTCCCAGCCTATTGATAAATTCCTTAACGATGTTCAAACCCAAGCCGGTGCCCGGAATTTGCCGAACATTACTTGCCCTATAAAAGAAATCAAAAATAAATTCCTGATCTTCTTTAGGAATACCGATCCCGTAATCGGCTACTTTCAAAATAAAATGATTGGTTTTGTATACCAAGAGCAATACAGGGATTTCATTGGAAGCCCCGGAAAATTTAACAGCATTCTCTATAAGGTTTTTGACTATACAGGAAAGCCAATGAGGATCTGATTGGACAGACCTATCCTCCTCAGGAAAAACCATACGGATGAAGTTTTCACCATGGCTTTCCTCCATGCCCAATACGAGTTGTTCCAGGAAACATCTGATAGGGACCGGCACAAAACGGATATCTGTGATGGTTTCCACGTTTTCCCGCATGAACATACTGCTGTTGATCATTTCGGTCAACCGGTGTGTCTGTTTTGTGATTCTGGCCAGATGAACCTTAAGTTTTTCCTGCAACGGAGATGCAGAGACATCCTCAATGAGGGGAGCAAGGATTTCCTCGCTACTCATCATAATGGCCAAAGGGTTCCTGAACTCATGCAAGGCTGCCGAAGCAAGCCGTAGGACAAATCTGTTTTTCTCTTTTTCCTCATACAGCGCTTCCTCCAGATTATTGATCATAGATTCCCGCTCGGTCACATCCCTGGAGGTGGTAAGAATTGATTCTACCTTACCACTGGAAGTATGCAGAGGCTTGGAAGAAATTTCCAGAATCACTTTTTTACTTTTAATGGTTTTGTGCTTTACAGGGACAATTATTTTTTGGGGAAAGGATAAATTTAAGTTAACCGAATATCCGAATATTTCTTTTGGAGTTTTGTTCAGGATTTCGTGTGGTTGATATCCCAAAATATTGGTGATGGAGGGGGACACATATTTATATACCAGCTCCTGATCCTGGAGAGCAATTATAACATCTGTGTTCTCAACTATTAATCTGTGCATAATTACAAATTCTTTAACTGACAAGACAGAGCCGTTTTTTACCCATTGAGATAGCCGAAACTTAAATCTCCATGAAAGCTTTTCCTGGAGAGCTTCAGGATGGCGGATAAACCTTACATCTGAAGCTATTCCTTTACAACTCCTTAATCATTCACTTGTTGGAAAAGTCTGCTTTTAGGCTCCAAACACCTTCCGTCTGAAATACTCCACAAAATATACTGAGGGGTTTTTAACAGCTATCCCTATACTTCACATTTGCCGGATAGTGTTTTTCAATTTGGTTTATAAACCAGGTTTTGGTAATTCCGTGCTGATGCTACTGCTGGGATCTAGGGCGATTTTTAAGAAAACGTAAAATAAGGGAATTTAAATCATTAAATTTCTCCAATCATTTACAATTTCAAACACTTAGTTAATCTCTCCTTATTTTTTGCCATATTTTATGGAACTTTGAAATATGGAGAGGATTTTAATTGTAGAGGATGACCATGAACTCGCTACAAATTTTCAAGATATCCTTGAAGATTTGGGTTATGAAGTACCGGCTATACTTGCTGACGGTAAAGAAATCCTGAATTATCTGCATGCTGAAAAAATCGACCTGATTCTTCTAGATATATTGATCCATGGCAAAATGGAAGGTTTGGAGCTTGCCCAAACCATTAAACAGGTCTTTCCAGAAATTTCCATAGTTTTCTGTACCGGACTTTCGGAGAAGTCAATATTGGACAGGGTCTCCACTATTCATCAAAATGGATATTTATTAAAGCCCTTTACTAAGGACAGTCTTAAATCGGCAGTCTACCTTGCCCTGAACGGTAGACACAGGACTGAGGATTTTAAGATAAGAAGTTGTCTGAAAATAAGGGACAAAGGCCATTTGGTTTTGGTGCCGGTAGAAGAGGTGTTGTTTTTAAAAGCAGATGGCATGTATACTAAAATTCACACCCTTTCTAAATGTTATACCGTGAGGGATATTCTTAAAGATGTGGTGGAAGGAATCACCGACCACAGGTTTCAAAGGGTTCATAAGTCCTTTATCATCAACGTAGACCATGTAACTTCCTTCAACTCAAAAGAAATCGTGATCCAGGATCACATTATTCCAATGAGAAGGGGGTTTTCCAAAGTGCTCAAAAGGTTATTTGAAGTTTATTGATCCCCACCCGAGAATCACATATTCCTTTTATTTACATTTTTTTACCAAATTGGATTTCCCTGCCAGTCATTTTTATTCTGATTGAAAATTTCCTATAATTTTATGTAAGGATTTGATAATCGACTGCTGATTTATAGTCTTTTCCTTTAGGATTTCTGAATATAATGTGCCCGATGCTTTTTGAATTTTTTCTCATCCTCCTTCTGCTGATTGCTTTAATGGTGACTTTATTGAATCTCCCTACAAAAAGAAGATACTCCTCAAGTCAGCTTATGGCCACCCTTAAAAAAGCCCAACAACAATCGAAAAAAGCCATCCAAGAAGGAAGAATATTTGAAGCCATTGAAATCTTACAAAAAGCCCATAAACAGATTGAAGATATCGATGTGGGTTACGACAGAAACAAAAAAAAGAAAAAAGCCCTAAGGCTGATCCAAACCAAATTGAAGGTGCTGAACGGGGAGTTTTCAACCTATAGGTAAGGGATGGTCGAAAGTATTTCTTTTTGCTAGGGCTAAACTTGGTGAACTACAACAACCCCCTCTCCACCAGTGTGATGGAGTTTCAGGAAAAATTGATATTTTCACCTTTGCTCCCTTCCAAAACCAAAAGTGGAGCTACCAGACCTCCAGCACCAAATATTTCTATGCCACCGGCTTCAACATGGCCAGGCTCTTGGACAGAATGGGCGTAGAATACAAAGAGCGGCTGTTTCTGGAGGGAGGTCTTTCCTTAGAGGATTTATTGAAGGAAGCCAAGTAATAACTGAAGTTATCAAAACAATAGCCAGCATCTTGGGCAGTAGCAAGAACATTGTTCTACTTTTTGATTAAAGGCTTTACCATCAATCCTGAGTCACTTGGATTATTCATCCTTCAATATTTTAGCAGGATTGATCAATGCTGTTTTAATGGCCTGCGAACTGACGGTCAAAAAGGCTATAAGCAAAGCCAACACTGACGTCCAAAGGAATATTTTCCAGTCAATGGATGTCCGGTAAGCAAAACTTCGCAGCCAGGAATCCATGACATACCAAGCCACGGGAATTCCCAGCACCACCGCTATCAGGACCAATTTTGTAAACTCTGAGGAAATCAGCCTAACCAAACCGGGCACTGACGCACCCAATACTTTCCTGACTGATATTTCCTTCCTCCTTTGTTCGGCGATGAAAGCTGCCAACCCGAAAAGTCCCAAACAAGAAATGACGATGGCCAAACCCGTGAATATCCCCATCAATTTGGATGTACGCTGTTGGTTGGTGAATTTTCTTGCGTGTATTTGGTCAACAAACTCATATTCAAATGGAGCATCTGGATTGAATTTATTGAATACCTCAGCAAGATTCATCATTGTACTCTGATTGTCATTTCCCTCTTTTAGCCTGATATGTATAAAATTCAGATTCCTCTTTGGTCCAAAAACCACAATAGGCTGCACCTCGTCAAAGGGGGAATCCATGATAAAATCTTTGACAACGCCTACTACCGTAAAATTGAAATCCCCATCTTGAATCACTTGACCTAAAGGTTCTTCAAAGCCCATAATTTCCAGTGCTTTCTCGTTAAGAATCACAGCATTGCTGTCACCGGGATAGGTATACACATCTATATCTCTTCCCGCAATCAACTCCATCCCTGCCGTCTCTACCAAATTGGCGTCAGAACCCATTCTGGAAATACTTTTATTGTTTTCCTCGTTTTTTCCTTGCCATATCATTCCTCCTGTATCACTGTAAATATTTGTCAGTGGAGAAAAAGTATAAGTTACAGCCGCTACCTCAGGCATAGCAAGTAGCTCCTCCCGGAAAGCCAATTTGCTTTTTCGGATGGGTTCTGTGACCGGATGAAAAATCAGGTTTTCTTTATCAAGTCCTAAGTCTCTGTTTTGGACAAAATTCATCTGATCTCTGACTATCCATACACTGGAAATCAAAATGGCCACAATGGCAAATTGAAAAACTACGAGTGCCTGCCTCGGGTTAATCCAATATTTATGGTTGTTAAGCTTGGTTTTGAAAACAATGGAGGGGCTGAATGAGCTTAACAAAAAAGCGGGATAGCTCCCGGCCAAAACGCCTATTACAAAAATACAAACAATACTCAACAGCCAGAAATAAGTATGTTCAAAAGGGTTTTGAAGGTGCTTACCGATGAGGTCTTGGAACCATGGCAATGATAAGGAAACAATCAGTATAGCAACTCCAAATGCAAACAAGGTTATCAGAATCGACTCTACCAAAAACTGACTGATCAACATTGCACGGCCTGCCCCTGTCACTTTTCTCACACCTACTTCTTTAGCCCTGTTTTGACTTTGGGCTGTACTTAAGTTGATAAAATTGATACAGGCTATCAGCAAAACGATGACCGCTAAAATACCGAATAGGCGAATCAATTCTATCTTTCCGCCTACAGACTGCCCATTTTCAAATTTTGAATGCAAGTGCAGGTCAGCCATAGGAAACAGGAAGTCGCTGGTACTGCTTGCATCCATGTGCATAGCTGTAAATCCGGAGAATTTTTCATTAAAGGTTTCCAAGTCCGTCCCTTTCTGGAGTAAGACAAAAGTCCGGAAAGAATTGCTATCCCAGTTGGGACTTGCCCATCCCATATCTTCCAGTTTTCTGAAAGGAAGAAAAAATCTGAATTTAAAATCAGTATTTTCCGGCAAATCCTTGATGATGGCTTTGACCATGAAGTCCAGCCTTTTTTCTACAAGAACCATTTTCCCCATGGCATCCTCATCGGGAAACAATTTCTTGGCAACTGTCTCAGTAAGAATGATCGAATTGGGATCCTCCAAAGCAGAAACCGGATCACCTTCAAGCACTTCAAAAGGAAAAATCTTAAAAAATCCCGGATCAACAAATGAGCTTTCTTCATAGAAACTGTTTGTTCCAACGGTAAGCAACTGTGCATCCCATTCTGTAATTCTTGTTGTTTCTTCTACTTCAGGGAATTTCTCCTTTAATGCAGGGCTATATGGTGCAGGGGTATAATCCCAAGTAAAGATTTCACCTTGCATTTCAGCGTTCCTCCAAACCGCATAAATCCTATCCGAATGCTCATAAAACCGGTCTACGCTGAGCTCAAACTGCACCCAAACCATTATCAAAATAGAAGCGGCAATCCCGATTCCCAAACCTCCGATATTGATAAATGCATATCCCTTGCTTCTGATGATGTTTCTCCAGGCGATTTTAAGGTAGTTTTTCCACATATTTTTCCCTTAATAAAAATTGCTGTTTTGTTGAATCCCAATGAGTAGACGATCTTCTTTCCCATTCCCGTGCCACCCCTATAATGGCTATAAAGACGCTGAGTACATGGTTTGAAAGGCCATTCATCCATAAAACCGCTCATTTTTGTCCGTAAGCGAACAAATTGTTTCTATGGATATTAATTCCTTAATTAAATTTAAGGAATTTAGATGGGTAAGGAGTATGTGAAAATGAATACCCAAGTCATTGACCAGCTGTTAGCTCAGCCAGTTTGACTTTCAGCTTCTGCAGGTTTTCCTGTTTCTTTTGCTCACGGTTCGCGATACAGAAATGGGTGTGGTAGGAATGTCTTTCCAAAAAGTCTATTTGTATTTTAAGCCAGTCCACCCCATTCAGAGCAGGATCAAAATGCTTCATTTCCTGATACAGTCTTCTGCTTTTTTCATCAAATTGATCAGTGCCTAGGTACTCCAGATCAGCATCGGCCACAACCCTCTCCAAAATGGTCATAGGCGCTTGGGGAATTTTTGTGCCCATTATCATTCCGCAGACTTTTTCTACTTGATCCTTTGAAAAACCAAAGCCAGGAAGTTCTTCCCTTACCATAGCACATCCTATTTCCTCATGGTTTTCAGCTTGAACCAGAAAACCGGCATCGTGATATAGCGCTGCGGTTTGGATAAGCTTTAAATCCAACGGATCAATATCTTCATTTTCCGCAATTAGCAAGCAGCTATGCAGTACATCAAGGGTATGGGCTACATTATGATAACAGAGAAAGTCAGGTAGATCCCGTTCGAGCTTTGGTATCAATTGGCTGTAAACAAAATTAAAATCAACCATTTTAATGCTGCTCTGTTTTTCTTTTGATCAGTCCCCCCTTTACTTCCTTGATACTTTGGATATAAAAAAATGCTTCAGCATCTATTTCGTTAACTGCCTCTTTGATTCGATGGATCTCCAAGCGGGTGACGATGGTCATGATGATGTCACACTCGTATTTCAAATGAAAATTCTCAGGCAGATAGCCTCTTTCTCCTTTGTACACCGAGATAGCTTTCCCAAAATTATTGACTATAAGGTCTTTAATCGGCTCGTGTTCCTTGGATATGATGGTCAAGGCAGTATACTCTTCAAAACCATCAACCACATAATCCGAAGTTTTCATGGCCGTGAAATATACTAGGATAGAATACATGGCGGTCTCTATACCGAATTTAAAAGCGGCACCCAAGATGATGATCGTGTTTAAGGCCAATATTATTTCCCCCGAAGTAAAACCGGATTTTTTCTTGGTGTAATACCCTATGACTTCCAGCCCGTCTATTACCCCTCCACCTCTTATCACAAACCCTATCCCCATCCCAATAAAAAAACCACCAAAGACGGCAATCAAAACTTTATCTGTTGTGAAAATAGGGATTTCAATAAAATACATTCCGGCTGCCAACATCAATACTGCTATCAGTGCCTTCAGACTGAAGGTCTGCCCAATTTTGCTATAGCCGATAATCAGGAAAGGAAGGTTGAATACTATTAAAAGAATACTGATATGAACGTCTGCAAACCCTTTTACCAATATTGAGATACCGGTAATTCCCCCATCCAGAAAATTATTGGGCACCATAAAGCCCTGAAGACCCACCACTGCAAAAGAAACCCCAATAAGCGTAAAGGCTATGGATTTAAGTGAAAAAACAGACTTCCAATTTATTTTTTTCAAATCACTCATTAACTTTATATTTAAACCCCTGCCTCAGAGGGACAGTCCCCTTATTCGTCTTCGGTCTTCAGTCTCCCGTCTCCGGTCTTCGGTCTTCGGTCTTCGGTCTCCCCCCTACTCCAAAACCTCATAGACCACTACCGGATCCTTCTTGTTCTTCAACTTCAACACATTGGATTCCTTACATTTGAAAGATTCCTTTACCTTTTGGTAGTTAGCTTCGGTAATGAGTATTTGATTTTTATCCGCCGCTGCCTGTAACCTGGCTGCCACATTAACAATATCCCCTATGACCGTAAAGTCAAATCTTTTGAGGGTTGTAGAGCCAATATTACCTGACACCATTTCCCCTGAATTGATGCCTATGGACACTTGGGGTTTGAAATCTGCTTTTCCTTTGAATCCCGGCAGCCCATCCAGGGTTTGTCGTATGGCCAAGCAGCTGTCTATCGCCCGATCCAAATGATAATCACCCGTAAAAACAGCCATGATCGCATCGCCTATAAACTTATCTACTATTCCACCTTCCTTGATAATTTCCTGCACCATGACGTCAAAGTAGCAGTTTAACAGTTCTACTACCTTATCCGGGGACTCATTTTCGCTGATGGAGGTAAAGCTACAGATATCTATAAAAGCCACTGTTCCTTCTACGCTTTCATTCACAAACATGGCCTTTTCTATCTCCACTCCCCCCATGAAGTTTAGGACGGTCTCGTCCACATACATCTTGAGGATATTGTTTTCCTTGACGGCTTTAAGGGTTTCCCTTATCATCAATACATGTTTCAGCGTCCTATCAATGGTAAGCTCCAGATCCGCAAAATTCACAGGCTTAGTCACAAAATCAAAAGCACCTCTGTTCATAGCCAATCGGATGTTGTCCATATCACCGTAAGCGGATACGATAACCGATTTTAAAAGAGAGTTCTGCTCATTGAGTTTGGAGAGCAAGGTCAGCCCGTCCATTTCGGGCATATTGATGTCACTCAGGACCAAGTCCACATCCTTATGGTCCTTCAGCTGCTCCAAGGCATGCCTGCCATTGATGGCGAAAATAAACTCATATTCACTTTGGCGGATTTTCTGTCTGAATTTCTGTTTGATTAATATTTCTAAATCCTCCTCGTCATCTACCACTAAAATCTTAGCCATATATTTATCTTTTCTTATTGCAGTAAATTATTGATCTCCTTTTTAAGGGAATCAAAATCTATGGGTTTGGTAAAAAAGCCCGTTGCCCCTGAATCCATAGCCTTGTCATGGTTTTCCTGGTCACCATAGGCTGAAATCATGCTTACTTTAAGGTCTGGAAAGCGCGCTTTAACTTCATCCAATAACTCCAAGCCACTCATGCCGGGCATATTGATATCCGAAAACATATACATCACGCTTGGTGGATTACTTTCTTCAAGAATCTCCAAAGCTTCCCGGCCCGAAAAAGCAAAGACAAGTTCCAGGTTACCACTCTTGATTTCTTTTCTGAACTTTTGCCTAAAAAGCATCTCTACATCCTTTTCATCGTCGACTATCAGTATTTTCATATTAAGGCTTCTGTTTTGTCATAAGGTAAAGTAATGGTAAAAACCGTTCCCCGGCAACCTTCCATCAGTTCGGTTTCCCCATGAAGGTGCTCTGTGGAGTCATGGTTGCCTACTTCCAGATCACCCCCATGTGCCTTTATGATGTCATAACTCAGCGATAAGCCAAGTCCTGTTCCTTCTCCAGTAGGTTTGGTGGTGAAAAATGGCTGGAAGATTTTTGCCTTGATGGAGTCAGGTATTCCCATTCCATTATCCCCTATTGTGATCACCACATTACCCTTTCCCTGATTAGAGTATAGGGCTGTGGAAAGTACCACGGTGGGCATATACCCCTCTATTCCCTTTTCCCTGAGGTTTTTGGCATGTTGATTTACGGCATAAAAAGCATTGTTGAAAAGATTAAGAAAGACCCTACCGATATCTTGGGGAACAATGTTAATACGAGCAAGATCCGGTTCCAATTCTACCTTAAAATTAGCGTTGAAGGATTTGTCCTTGGCACGTAGGCCATGGTATGAAAGCCTGAGGTACTCCTCTGCAAGAGCGTTAATGTCCGTGAGGGATTTTTGCTCAGAATTGTTGCGGCTATGCATCAGCATCCCCTTGACTATAGCATCGGCACGTTTGCCATGGTGGTTTATTTTTTCAAGGTTTAGCTTAATATCTTCTACCAAAGCCTTTACCTCCTCGATATCCCCCTTCTGGAGTTCCTCGGACATTTCGTCCAGAAGCTCACTGCTTACTTCGGAAAAGTTATTGACAAAATTGAGGGGGTTCTGGATTTCATGTGCTATTCCTGCAGTAAGCTCTCCCAGGGAAGCCATTTTCTCAGCATGGATCAGCTGGGCCTGGGTGGATTTAAGTTCTTCAAGAGTTTTTTCCAGTTCTTCCTTTTGCTTGGTGAGTGCTGAGGTCCGTTCCCCTACCTGTTTCTCCAGCATAATCTTCATCTGCTCAGTGGCCTTAAACTCCTGCTCTCTTGCCAAGGATTTAATCTTTTCCCTTTCCAAGGCTTTCCGCTGCTTGTTATTGTTGATCCACATGGCTATGCCCCATGCAAAAGCACAGAATATGGCCAGAAGAAAATAATCATCCCATCGGTTATAAAAACGTGGAAAAAAGTATTCAACCACTTCAATAGCTAAAGATAATATCAAAAGGGGCAGCCAGGCGAACACTAACTGTCTGCCTTTGTCCAATTCTTTATACCGAAGAATCCCATAAATTACAGCACCTACCAGAAAGATGGAGAGGACCTTTCCTAGTACATCCCCTAGCAAGGTGGAAATATCCAGAATCCCTACAATTATGGAGGCAATCAGCCCCCACTTCAGCGGTTTCTTCCATCTAAGCGGAACCTCATAAGTCAAAGTAGATCTCCTGAGGTAGGAAAAAAGAATGATGGCAATAATAATCTCTACATTCATTATTAATGGATAGGAAGGAAAATCAGTCCTAAAGCCCAATATTCAATAGAAGGTGAGCCATTAGCACCATTGAGGATAATAATTTAATTTTTTCTATCGATAAATTTGCATGAAATTAACAGATAAAGCAATAGTAAAAGCCAAAGAATAGGTATTTTACCGCTAATTAGTCAAAATCTGTTTGCAATTCAGCCTCCCGACTGGTCTGCGAATTAAAAATCTGTGTTCATCTGGACTACCTGCAGCCAGAGTTCCCGACAACAGGCAAATGATGGTTAGCGTAAAATGGTATTTAATCCATCTGTCTACCCTTTTTAAACAAAATCCTCATTTTTTGTAACATTTCCTCAATCGGTTCATCAATAGGGTAAGTAAATATTTTTAAAGACAATATTAAAGGGGAAATCAGTTCCACTCTATTTTCATTACTACTATTTTAAAGCCATATCGATGAATAAATTTAACTCTTTTCAAAATCTGCTATTTCTCATTATTGGGCTGTTTTTAGTTTCACCAAAAATTGCTTCTGCATGTACCATTGCCAGTGGAGTGGGCGCTGATGGCCATGTATGGAATGCCAATAATGAAGATGGCCCAAAAGGTGTGGCCACGTTTATCAATGTTTTTCCTAAATCAGCACAAACCAATTATGGATATTACACGCTTTCTCATTTCTCTCCTAAAAATGGGGAAGGTGGAAATATACAAGGGGGTATGAACGAGGCGGGATTAACTTTTGATTTTAATTCCATTGATCAGGTTCAGGGTTTTAATCTTAAAAACAAAAAAGCTTTCCCTCAGGGGGATGGAGCTATTCTACCTCATATCCTTGCTAGCATGAGTTCTTTGCAGGAAGTAATGGATTTTTTTGAAACGTACTGGTTTCAAAATGGCTTTCAAAGTGCCCAAATGCATGTGGCAGACAGGCAGGGCAGGTTCGCAATAATAAGTGCTTCAGGCATGAAATTGGCGGAAAAGGGTCAACCTTTAGTTTCGACAAACTTTGATATATGTGGAAAAGAAGATGGTTCTACTTGCTGGAGGTATCCTATTGCCATGGAAAAGATAAGCACCTTGGACCTAGAACTTTCAACAATGGAAAGTATCATTCGGGAAACAAGTCATGAGGGTACCATGTACTCCAACATTCAAAACTTAAGTACAGGGGAAATTTGGTTTTACGCTAATCCATATAAAAATTCTGTCAAAATTAACCTAAGTGAGTTGCTGGCCAAAGGTCAAAAATCTTATGCTTTTGATGATTTGCAATCACTTGTGGAAGAGCGACCCGTATATGAGTGGGTAAAACCTAATCCGGTTTCATTACCCAAGAGTATATTAGACCAATATGTAGGAAATTATATTACCTATACGGATTTCAATATAGCCGTTAGAGAAAATGAAGGAGGTATTGTTTTGTCTTTTGAGGGTGAAGAAATTCCACCCATGCTTGCTCAGTCAGAGACAGAGTTTTTTCAGGAAAGTGGAGATTTTAGGGTGAAGTTTGAGCTGAATAAAATGGATTATAAAATGGTCATGACATTCTATGAAGATGAATTCTGGTCCTTTCAGGCCACTAAAGACTTGACTTCAGAGATGCTGGAAAAAATCATCTCAGAAGAACCTGATTCAGCTAGGGCTCATTATGCTTTGGGTGATGTGCAGCAGAAATCAGGAAATCTAAAAGCCGCCCTAGCATCTTACCAGCGCTGTATTGAATTGGATCCAGATGACCATAATGCGGTAAGAAATCTACAATGGATAAAAGAAAGCCTTGAAATCAGTGAAAACCCAATTACTGTTCCTTCCTCAGTCCTTACTAGTTATGAAGGCCAATACGAGGTCAGAAAGATTACATTCCGTGATGGAAAACTATACTATCAAAGAGAAGGGAATGAGGAAAACCTTCTGATACCTTTATCCCAAGACACTTTTGCCCTTGAAAAATCAGACACCTTTAGGCTTCGCTTCTTACAAGAAAACGATGGGACCATCCGAAAAATAATCGGTATATATATCGACGGGAAAACAGACGAATCTCTCCGAAATGATTTTTAATTGTAACCACAAAGCAAAAACATAGATATTGCAAGCCCCTGATTTTTTTCCGATCCGGCATATCGGTCTTACATACAATTCAGCCAGTACAGCATCCAAAACTAAAAGTGGAGCTACCAGACCTCCAGCACCAAGTATTTCTACGTCACCGGCTTCAACATGGCATGGCTCCTGGACAGAATGGGTATAGGATACAAAGAACGGCTGTTCCGGGAAGGGGGGCTTTCTTTGAAGGAACGAGGTAAAGAAACCCTAAAAAACCTGCCAGGTTTAAATCAAGGCTTGCGATAATCCTGCCAGATTTATATCACCCCTTAATCCTTAGCTTGTAAAAAACATTATAGTCCCTTTCTGTTTCAGGGCTTAGGTTGTCGTTGAAATAGATATAGCCTTCTTCATCAGCAAAATCCAAGGTCCCATGTACCGGCACCTCGTCCAGCGTTCCTATTTGTTGGCCGTCTTTGACCACCAGGAAATACGGCTTGATATACTTTTTGCGTGCCTCCCTGTATTCGGGGGAATTGGCATATTGCTCACCTGCCTGCGCCTTGATCTCCCTGGTGATATCCGCCGGTACCTGGGTGAAGAACTGGACGAGGATGTAATCGCCTGCATACCTCAGGTCAGAGAAATTCGGGTAATCCGATATCCGGCCTTCTTCCTCAGGGGATACAGTGGGGGCTTCGGATGGCCGGTGGGGGTGGCTCAGCTCCACCACACTTTTTTGGCTGGGTGTTTCTCCTGCAAAATCATAGAGAAACAGCTGATTGCCCACCCGGGGCAAAACCGCCATCTCGTTTTTCCTTTTGCTAAAGTCCATCAGCGGAGCACTTTCACCCACAAACCTGTTGCTTGCCCTCGGCTCCCAATCCTCCGGATAGGTTTCCAACAGTTGGTTTTCCTCCGTCTCCAAATTGTAGGCATAAAGGATCCTGGCCTGTCGGTAGAAGTCTGCCCCTGATTTCCGGAAACTGATCTCACCGGGGTTGTAGGAATTGGGTTCCTCCCCCACCATCATGGCCTGACCGCCTTTCATGAAGGGATGGAATGTCGTCCTGTTCTTGTACAGTTTGATATGGTATAGCCCCTCAGCATTGAAGGGAACAGCCTTCTCCTTTTCCCCTTTGAGGTTATAAATATGGTAATGGTTGTAAAACCCTTGGGCCACAAACCTGTCCTTGCCCAGGAATTTATACCCCAAAGCGCCACCGGCCCCTACCCCATTGGGCCCGTCTTCGGCGATGTCAAAGGCACGGACGATTCGCCCGCCTTCATCCACGAGCATAGGCAGGCGGTTTTTATCGCCCTTCAACAAAAACAGCCCTTCCTCAGGGAGATGATCGTCCAAAATTAAGGGCTCCAACATATCCACCACCAGGGAATCCACTACTTCAAGCTGCAGGGAATGCTGCCGGTCCACCTGCCCCTCACCCGAGCAGGACACGCCTATCACCATAACAGTCAATGCCAGGAAGGCAGAAAATCTTTGTCTATTTTTCATCTAAAAAGGAAATTTATGGTATGTATGATTACACCCCTTAGTGTATAAATGTAAGGGGGGTAAAACAAGATGTACCAATATAGATGTGCGAAATCTGTTTAAACAGGCTGGAAACGGCCATTTGTAAAAAACCAGATGTACCGGACGCTTGAATTTGCTTGAATCATGATTGAATTTTTTAAAAGTCTTTTTAAATAGGTTTAAAAATTGTTTGAATTCCTTTTCTGCTTAGGAGGCTAAAAGCGGGACAATGGAGGTTAATAGCCCCTTAATCCGCTTATATACTACTTTTAGCCTGCCCGGCGGTTTCCCCGCCCCTCCCTTTCTTCCAGCTTCGAACGTAGGAGGCTATTGACTTCTTTTAAGGTGTCAATGGTCTCCTTTTGCTGTTCTATGACCCGCTCCTTTTCATGGCATAATGCGCACTTTTCGGGAGTTGGGTGTAGGGTTGGGTGTAGTTTTTCAGCCTGTTTTGGGTGTAGTTTTTCCTTTGGGGGCTTAGGGGTATATGCAGTTTCAGTATCAGCAACGATTTCATATCCTCCCGAGGGACGGGGGGTATATTCATTTTTTATGCCACTTTTTAGCATTTCCCCCTGACCCGTTATTAGCCATTCCGCATTAAGTACTTTATAAAAATTAAGTATCTTACTTAAGAAGTCATAGCTCGGTTTATTCTTGCCATTTTTTGCATTGGAAATCACAGCCTCGGACGTGCCAATATCCTTCGCCATCTTGTATGGCGTGATTTGGAGGTGTTCAAGCACCTTTTCGAGCCGTGAAGAAAAATCTTCCATTTACTTAATAGATATTTGGTACTTAATTTTTCTTTAGTATATTTGAACCGTAAAGCACAAACATTATGACCAAAGATAAAAATAAAAAAACAAGACGTACCAAAAAAAGCTACAGGTTTTCCGCTCAGGAAGTGGCAGAGTTGGTGGGATGCTCGGTGAGCTATGTGAAGAAGTTGCGTGCGGGGGTAGTAGCAAAAGACAGCCCAATGGCGCAAAAGGTACTGACAGTGGATCAGGTGGCTGATGATAGCAACAGCTTGCTTTTAAATAAACTAAAAGGAATCATCAAAAACAAATAGTAAAAATTTCCCGCTGGCAGTCGCCGAGGTTCGAGGCCCCGGGGGGAACCATCTAAGTTTTTAAATTTATGGAGTACCATTTCAGTAAACTTTGCCTTGAGTATGATGAGTTAGTTCCCTCTGTTTTCAATAGAGATAACTTCTACTATCATAAGGATAAAGGAAACATTACCGTCCATGGCATTGGGGGTAATGGCAGGAAAGTACTCATTGAATTTGAATCTTTGCCCATCAAGTACAGGCGAATGGTAAGGGAGCTGTATGGCGACCCTTATGTATATGCCTCCCGCCAGCCCATCCTTAACAGTCTGGAATGGGATTTCAAAGCCCAGCGGTTTTACACTGATTACATCCTTCCCAATGGGGATAAGCTCCCAGCCACAGATAAAGACCTTAAGGGTAAGCCACAAATCAATTACGTCCACCGATATACAGAGGCGGCGACTTGGCTCAACATGCTAGGCAGGCTTACCCAGGATAAAAAGGCTCTGAAAAGGGAGCTCAATATTTCGGTAATGGAATTCTGGCAACAGGCCTCTGAAATGATTAAGCTGAAAAACGTCAAGCTTCCAGCCGACAAAGAAGGTAAAAGGCTTAAAACAGCCCTCAAAAAGTATCAAGAAGGGGGCTATGAGCAATTGATTAACCTTCACAAGTTTGGCAACTCCTATACCAAAAAGGTGGATGAGGACTTTTTGAAAGCTCTTTTAAAGCAAAGAAACCGACATGATGATACCGTGATAGCCGATGCCTATAATGATTGGGCAAGGGAAAACGGTAAGGATGATATTACACCGGGTACAGTGGGGTACTGGCGGAAAAAGTGGAAAAATTACCTCCTATTATTCCAAGAAGGTGAGGGTAAGGTCAGGGCTAAAATCAAAAAGAAGATATCCAGAGAGAGAGCCAGTGCCCCTTTACTATTCATCAACTCCGATGATAACGTGTGGGACGTATATTTCTACAAGCCGGAAACCACCATTGTCCGCAATGGAAAGACAAGGGTAATACCCGAAAACAAGTGGTTTAAGCTTACCCTATACGTGGTCTATGACACCTACAATGATATGCCTTTGGGCTATGCCGCTGGCCATACGGTAACCATCCAGCTCATTAAGGATGCCTATAGGGATGCCGCCAGATATGTGAAGAAAATGACCGGGAATCAGTACATGTGGCAACAGATACAAACTGACCGCTGGGCATTGGATAACAAACAGGAAAACGAATTGGGCCAGTTCTACAAGTCTATGGCCAAGAGTACCCCGGCAGAGCTTAAAAACCCATACTCCAAGTATGTGGAAGGTTCTTTTGGCACAACTTGGCATCAGGTACTTAAGAAAATGTTCCCTAAGAACTATGCAGGGCATAACATTAAGGCAAAGGAAAACCTCAACCCAGACACCCTTTCTACCAAGAATTTCCCTCATATAGAGGAGGCTCCATATCTACTTGCCTCTTTTATACAGGCTCTCCGCAATACCAAGCGCAAAGGATGCGACATGACTAGAGAACAGGAGTGGCTAACTGCACTCATGGCAAGCAAAAAGAGCCAAGAACGCATTTTCAACGAAGAAATGTACCTATCCACCTTTGGGGTAAAGCACATCGAAAAGAACACCATTACGGATAAGGGTATTGTCCCTACCCTAATGGGCCAAAAGCGCCAATACGAATTGAGCCAAGGGCAAATCCTACAGCATATCGGTAAGAAAATGCAGGTGATATATGACCCCTCAGACCTAAGCAAGGTACTGGTAACGGACGGGAAAACCACCCGCTTTGTCGCGGAGGAGTTCAGAAGAACACCAGCCGCACTGGCTGACTATGAAGAGGGTGATGCGGCCAGAATACGGGCATTGCAACAGGAGGGTAACACCCTAATACCATTTATCAGGGAGTGGGCCGGAGACGTGGAAGGCAGGCTTCTGGCGGATGCCGAAGCCAGGCTACAGGCTGGGGTAATGACGAAATCGGTAACCCATTTAGACCAAAAGCTAGTAACGGCAATGGGCAACGGGGCGGGTAAACTTACCCAACCCAACGAGGATGATGAAGACGAATTTAACGCTTGGGACTTAGTATAAATCAATAAAAAATGGCGGCACCCGTGCGAGGGGCAACCGCCTTAATCTTAACTAAAAATGAATATGAGTACAAATCAAACACTTTCGACTGACAGAAAACAGCAAATCGCTGAGGATTTACGCAACTACGTGCAAAATGTGGCTGGCGGATCGGCTAACAAGGCTTCCAAACAGCTTACAAAAGTAAGCGGGGCTTACATTTCCCATATGCTAAATGGCAAATGGGATGCCATCAGTGATGAGGCTTGGAGGAATGTGGCCATTCAGGTAATGGTAAAAGACTGGGTAGCCGTGGAAACCCGCTCAAGCAAGGGGCTGAATGTCTTTTTTGAGGATGCCCGGCTACATGCCAACGTATTTGGAATAATAGCCGAGGCGGGTACGGGTAAGACCTTTACCGGGGAGCTTTTTACGGCAAAGGAAAATGTCTTTATGGTGAAGTGCAACGAGTGGTACAATAGGAAAACTTTCCTATCCGAGCTACTTAGGGTGATGGGTAAGGACTCGGGAGGCTACACGGTAGCGGACATGATGCACCATATAATCACGAGCATCCAGCGGGCGGAAAACCCCATTATCATCCTTGATGAGGCTGACAAGCTGAGTGATCAGGTACTGTATTTTTTCATCACGCTGTACAACATGCTAGAGGGCAAATGCGGGATAGTACTGATGGCAACCGACCACCTAGAGAAGCGGATAGAGAAGGGCTTAAGACTCAACCGCAAGGGGTATAAGGAGATTTACAGCCGTCTTGGACGGAAATTCATTCCTATTCCAAAGCCTAACGACAAGGATATTACCGCCATTTGCTTGGCTAACGGGGTGCAGGATGCCCTTACAGTAAAGCGCATCATCAATGAGTCTGAGGGTGATTTGAGGAGGGTAAAGAGATTGGTACACGCAGAAAAGAACAGGGGGTAATCATGTACAGACGCAAAGAATATATAATCATAAACCACGCCTTTACTTGGGATTGGAAAGCACAGCCAGACTGGCAAGGCATTGAGGATGCGATAACGGATATTATGGACAAAGGATATAAGCCCTCCTTTCATGATATGGAAACGGGTGGTGATGACCACGGTCTGTTAATCACCTCAGTACAGAATATTTCTACAGAGAAAGCAATGGAACTTTTTAACGATACCCTAAACGATGAAAACGCAGACTAAGAAAATCACCCACATAGAAAAGGTACGCAGGGAGAATGCCACTGTAAAAATGCAGGTGCAAAACGCCCTGAACTGGGATGATATGCAGTATGCCCAGTATCAGGAGGAAATGGGCTATCAATATCTCAAAGCCGAATATGGGGAAGATCTTCCCATCGTGCGCGAGGTAGTGTATCATAAGGAGTTTTGGAGCTGGTGGAAAATGCACTGGCTGAAGCGTGACAGGCTCTTTTTGGAGGTAGCCTATAGCATGGGGCTGGATGACAGGTTGCAGACCTACACGGCCCTGCACGATGCCAATGACGTGGGGTTTCGCCCCCACTCGGTAATCTTGGAGCGGACATACAGTACTATGATGCACCGCATAATAAAGGAGGTGATGCGATGAAAGAAAAGGTATTGATAGCGGTATGTCTGGAATATGACATCAAGGAAAGCGAACTATTAGGCTTCACAAAGAAAAAGCCATTTTCTGAGGCTAGGCAGATGTTTTATCTATTCCTTTCTAAAGAATATAGGCATTGGGAGATAGCAGATTTCACCCGGCGTGACAGGTCTAATGTGACCAAACAAATAAGCCAAATCCGCCAACATGTAAAAATCTATAAGGAAGTATCTCAGCGGTACCAGAATATCAAAAATCACTTAGAGAAATATGAACTTCAAACTAAATAGAACCCAGCTGGAAGGCATCCATTACCTACTCACGGCGGCACTCAGAATGCACCAGCCTACCAATATGGCTGATAGCCTTTTGACAGAACTGGTGGACGGGGTAAATGACCGCATCAGGGCCAAGATAAAGAAAGCCGAATTCAACAACAAAACGGGATTCAGCCTGAAGCTCAACAGCAAGGAGGCCAAAGCCCTGTATTGCTGGTTCAACCAGATAGAGCAATCAATGGGCGAACATTACCAGTATGAATGCATCATCACCCGGCAGATTGTAAACGATATCGACAAGGAATATGCCTAACATGGGAAAATCAGAAGAATCAAAAAGCAGTCAGGCTATCACTTTTGTCAGAACGAGAGATGAAGCGGAGGCACAAATGAAGCTAGGAAAGTCCTTTGAGGCTACAAGCAATGTAACGCCTTTCAATAGGAAAATGCTTCAATTCTATATGGGTAAGTATAATTATAAAAAAACAAAAATTAGACGTGGAATTGACTACTACGAGCCTATCAAATAACCGGGAATTAACAAAACAGACCCCGGAGGAGGTACTAGCCGAAATCGAAAAAACCGAGGACTGGCTACGCAACCGCCCAAACGCCGATTGGCAGACTAGGTTTGACATGATCAGCAGATTAGCAGAATTAAACAATCATTTAGACAAATACCAAGATGAACATCACAAAACAAAAATCCAGCGATAAGCTGTGGAAAGACGAAGCGGGGACCAGCATCCCTTATGACAGAACTACCAAGTTTGAAAGAGCCGCTGAAGTAAGCCTATTTAAACTGGCTACAGAGGCCTCAAAGCTACACTATGGGCTAACATCCTTCAAGGAGAATTTTATAGCCGAGGCGGAGCGTTTATACGAGCTATTTGTGAAAGAAAATGGTCAGTTAGGCAAGGGGAAAGGCTCCGCAACCTTTTACAACTTCGACAGGAGTATTAAGATAATGGTAAAGGTGAACTCTATTATTGTATTCGACGAGAACACTATCCAGCTGGCTAAAGACAAGCTGGACGAATTTTTAAGAGTTGGGCTTGATGGGGCTAAAGATTATATGAAGCCGCTAGTTATGGATGCTTTCAACAGGCAAAACGGAAAGCTTGATACAAAGAAAGTGCTTGGTCTAAGGAGATATACCAGCAGGATAAACCAGCCACTTTACACGGAAGCAATGGGGCTTATTGATAAGGCTATCAGGAGACCGGGCACAAGGGAGTATTACCAAGTATGGGTAAGGAATGAGCGGGGTGAGTATGAGGATATACAGCTAAACTTTGCTTCGATATGACTGAATTAACACACCTTCAGAAGGCCATTAAACTCATCAAGGATGAGAGGAAAAGGCAAATTGAGGTAAAGGGCTTCACCCCGGAACATGACGACAATTGGAACAATCCTCAGGACTTAATATTGGCGGCGGCAACTTATCAGATGGAACCCGAGCATAGGACTGAATATCCTTTTAGCTGGCCTTGGCACATTAAAAGTTGGAAACCCACTGCCAAACAAGGCATTCAAGGCCGAATAAGGGAGTTGGTAAAAGCGGGGGCTCTATACATCGCGGCTAAGGAGACATTGGAAAGAAGGGGTATAGAACACCCATTAAAACAAGCCTGCTGTAAAAGAGTAGACGGTGTGGCTGAAATGATTGCGGAGCTAATGAGAAAGGAACATGAAGCAGTGTTGCCCAAATCAGAAGCCTAAGGAAGTAGAGAATTACGACTCCTGTACGAGGGGGAGAATAGACGTGGTGAAGTGCGGGAGTTGTGGTTCTATTTTGAAACAAAAAATTGTGAGATAAGACCAAATGAAAGTACTTGGAGTAAAGCAGTTTCACCAGATGCGATTTAAGTTCCTGCCCATCGGTGATACAAAGTTTGCAGGGACACTGGGTAAAATACCATATAATTTCAGTGCAGTGATTTACGGGTTTTCGGGCAACGGTAAGACAGAGTTTTGCATGCAGATGGCTAAGATGCTTTGCCAGTTTGGCAAGGTAGCATGGCTCTCCTACGAACAGCGCCACGGCTCCGACTTGCAGGAAGCTACCAAGCGGAACCGGATGGATGAGGAAAGCGGGGTATTCTACCCCATAGACCCCATAGAAGGCACAGAGGGGGTAGGTCTATTAGAAGACCTGGACAACTACCTCAAAAAGCGTAACAGTCCCGATTTCATCTTTATAGACAGTATAGACTATACGGGTTTCAGCTGGGCCGATTACACCTACCTCAAAAACAGGTACGGGCAAAAGAAGGCCTTTATTTTCATTTCCCATTCCAATAAGAACGGGGCATTGAAAAAGGAAATCAGTTCGAAAATCCTGTTTGATGGCGGTATGGGAATATTTGTCAGCAAGTATATTGCCCATCCCGAGAAAAACCGCTTTGGGGGATTTGAGCCTTACCTAGTGTGGGAAGAAAGGGCAAGGGAGTTGAATCCCGCCTTTTTCGCCAAGCGGGTAACGGAAGGAACCCCCAAGAAAGGCAAGGGGGCAAAGGGTAAAAAGCCAGACCAACAGGCGGGGCTTTTTGAAAATTCCGACTCCGAAAGGGAGGGGGAAAGCATCAAAATCCACTCTGAAAAGGGGGGGGTAGCGTCAAAAGTTTTACTAGAAACAGAGGGGTAAAGCACATGGAAAAATATGTTTTGACCAGTTCCAGTTTTTCTGGAAACGTTGTTTTTGGCTACGTGGGCGGGTTTTTGGCCTACTTCCACAACAACGCTTCGATGAATCAGGAGCAAATCAAATGGATACTTACTCACTTGCCGCTCAGTTTGAAAAATCTGGAAGAAATCAGAAGCAAAATAAAAGGCAAACTGGAGATGATTCCACCCGACCTTTCCTTTGATGCCTTCTGGGAAGCTTACGGAAAGAAGGTAAACCGCAAGCGCTGTGAGCCGCTGTATAAGAAGCTTACCGATGCTGAAAAAATAACCTGCCTCATGAGCATTCCAGCTTACAACAGCTACCTCAAACGGATGGGCAACCGTGCCAAACTAGACCCGGAAAATTATTTGAAAAAAGAGGCTTTCCAGAATCCATGGAGCCAAATAACAAGCTAGAAATTATGGAAAGGTATTCAATCAAATTTGATAAGGGAAGTAATTCATATGATGTTTTTTTTGGAGGATTTTCCCCTATGTATTGCGGGACATTTGCCACTAAAAAAGAAGCTAAACTTCACATTAAAAGACAAAAAAATGATTATGGAAAACAAAACAATTAGAAAAACAATTAAAGCCGCCTCTAAAGCACATGCCAAAAAGCAATTAGGTGAAGACCAACTTAAAAACAAAGCCGCAGTAAAAGCTATTTCGGAGGATTTTGAAGCTGGTGTTAAGTGGGTAGAAGAGGAGTTTACGATTCTGCCATGGGTGCAAAATGATTTTTTAATCATACCCCTTGAAAAGTATGAGTCTCTAATGAAGGCTGTAAAGGGAATCAGAAATTCAATGAATGTGCATCCTGATTGCGTACCTGATTCGGAGTTTGAGGGGATGGTATCAAGGGTGGATGAAATTCTAGAAAAACTACCATGAGACAAACAGTAAGTGAATTACTTGACGAAGAGGAGTTTGGAACAGTCCTGACCCTTTTGGACAGAGAAGAAAAGCGGTGCCTTCAGATAGGAAATAGAAAACTGACAGGTTACGGGTCTGCTGCCGAAATGGATAAAAGAGAGCAGTGGAAAGAAAAAGCAAAGTATATGAGAGCACTGGCAACAAAGATATCAGCTGAATTCTACTAATATGACAACCAATCAAATCAAGTTCGTAAGAGGTCTCCTTGCAAAAAAAGGATGGACTGACAATAAAGAGGAAATAGTAATGCAGTACACCAACGGGCGTACTACCCACCTCACTGACATGACCCACGCCGAGACCAATGCACTTATAGATTCTCTCATCGGCAAGTCGGATAAAGATGCCATGGTTGGAAAAATCCTAAGCATGGCGCATGAGATGGGCTGGGAGCTGTCGAGCGGCAAGGTAGATATGAGGCGGGTCAACGCTTGGTGTGAAAAGTACACCAAGCAGAAAAGGCCACTAGACAAAATCCCCTATGAGGATTTGCCAGCGGTGGTCACCACGTTTGAAAAGGTTTATTTGTCATTCTTAAAAGGTATTTAAAATGGTTTTTAAAATAGTTTATACAGGCGCTGCCTGGCTTAGGGTGAAAGATAAGCCTCAATGGTCTACTAAAATTGAAGCAGATACTGAGGAATTGGCTAAGGAAGATTTTATTAAATTTTACCCATGGGCAGGAATACTTTCCATAGAAAAAGATTATGAGCCATATGGCGATGAGTGGAAAAAGGAACTCATGAAGCTAAATAAAACGGCCTTGAGCCAGCTTACAGGAGTAGACCCCAGCCTGAAAAAGGCGGAAATGATAGAAGCTTTTAAAAGGAGAAAACAACTGGAAAAAGGGATTTGATATGTTGATAGGATTTAAAAAGAGGTTTAAAGAGCCGATTGAGAACGGTACTAAAATTTTTACCGTCAGAACTAGGAGGAAAATCACTCCTAAAATCGGGGAGACTATTCACATGTACACTGGGCTTAGGACAAAGAATTGTGAGAAAATTTCCAGTCAGGAAAAGTTGGTAAGCACTCAAGACGTGAGAATACTAATAAAGGACTGGGGTGGTAAATGGGGAATGGATATCCATGTAGATGGGCGGAGGTTGTCTGCAAAGGAGATTATTGATTTTACTATTTCAGATGGGTTCTTAGGCGTCCATGATTTTAAGAAGTACTGGATGGGAGATAAGCCTAAGGAGAAAAATGGAGTAAAAAGAGCGGGCGGCTCAATGGTTATTTATCACTGGACAAACTTTAGATTTTGATATGAAAATGAAAAAGAAATTTGTAAAAATCATCAATAGAATAGACTTGGCTTATAAGTGGCACTTTTGGAAGCTCAAGCAGGATGGCAATGAATATACATTGGAATCAAGGGCATGGCTCCATAATGTTAAGGATATAATTTTGTTACCTGTTTATATGATAATGGCTTTTTGTGCCGGGCTGATGGCTTTATTTGATGCGCCAGCCTATAAGCGTAAGTTGACTGTCAGACTTCCGGAGGAAATGACTGACCAAGCTGAAAAGGATTTTAAAAAGACCATCAAAACCCATTTACTGAGATGATGCACGAATTAATGACAATCTATACAGCCCTATCCTTTTTGGGATTCGGGTTTGTGGTCGGCGGGTCGGCGGGCCTATATTTCGGGCGTAAGTTTGCCGAGTGGCGGGTGATCGATCACGTAAATTCAAAGCCCTTTGATTATGCTTTTGAGATAGTGGACGATCTTTACCCCGAATCGGCGGAGATGATCATCAAGGTGCCGGAGCCTAAAGTTACACCGGATAGAAGACGGATATTGATGAAGCATTGGAGTTTCCACCGTAATAACTAAATTTGGCTACAATTTTAAACTTAGCACTATGAAAAGATTTATTGTTTTAGGCTTATTGCTGGTCTTGGTAGGTTGCGAAACTGAAAAGGGTTATGTGGTAACCGTTTTTGAAAATGACGGCAAAACGGAGAAAAGAAGAGAGTTCAAAGAGAAAAATGATAGCTTGGCTTATTTCAATGCGGCCTTATACTTTTACTCCATGGAAAAGACCCATAGGCAAATGGAGGAGGCTTTGGATAATGTTTGGACTACTAACTTTGAATCCTTTAAAGTAGTAAATACAGATGGATTTGAAATAGCTCCAAACTTATCAGAAGAAACTAGGGAGCAATTAGAAGTGAAAGCCCGGAACGCCATTTATAGAAATTGATTTTGATTTTTTACTTTTACTAAAGCCTCTCGAACATCGAGGGGCTTTTTTAGTTGCGTAACTTTTTCGCCACAATATGTGGAATATCCATATTTTTGGAACATTAGTTTTTGAGTTTTTTAAATGAGAGGTAAGAATGCGCTTTATGAGTCGATTATCACCAGCTCCCTGCCCGATGAGGTAGGTGAGAAGGGAAAGCGTAATGTTTACCTCGAACAAAGGGACGTGAAGCTAGCCCACCGATACTACTACCACGCCCAGCTTTGCCGCCTCCGATATGATGACTGCCTTTTGAACCTCAGCGAGGAATTTAGCCTAAGCCCGAATGTGATCATCCAGCGTCTAAACAAAAAGACCGACCTTATAAAATCCTTAGTGGCTGAAAACAAAACACCCGCAGAATTACGAAAACTCTACGGGTATTTTAATTGGGCGGTGATGAGTAGGAATTGAGTACGAAGTACGAGGTACAAAGTACGAAGTAAGCTAGCTACTTCTTAACAAGAAACAATCCTCTCATTTTATCACAGAATCCCTCAGAAGCATTAAAGCCGACATTAGCAATTGCAAATTCAATGAATTCCTTAAGGATGTCTGTTTTACTTTTAAACTGATATATTGGATTCAATTCGTCTATTAAGTCCTTGTCAAAATCTTTCATTTCCGATAAAATGAGATTTACATCAATATGGATTGACTGTCCTTTTTTCAAGCTTGTCAACTGACTGAATACCTTTTTTAATATTGGTTGTGACCCATATATAAACGGCAAGCTGATAACACTGTCTTGTTGAGGCTTTAGAGATTCTAAAGACTTAACTCCTTTTTTCCCAATCAAGATGGAGAATGTTTCCCCTACACTTTCCATTCTTTCATTGAAATGCTGCTCTTGAAAAAAAGTAGCATCACCGTGGATTTCAAATTCTTCTAGAACCGCCTCACGAAAATCCTTTAGAAATTCTTCAAGCTCTTGTTTGTTTTTTAAATGGGCCATGATTATAAGTGTTTGTGTAAAACAAATAACTACATCGCCGCCGAGAAATCCAAGAACCCACTACTAAACGGAATGGCCACTACCTTGTAATTGTCCCCTCTTCTTTCCTCCCTGAAGTTCTGGCGGCTGAATTTGTTGATGTTCTCATCATTCCAGCCTTGCAGTTTTTGATATACCTTTTCGCAAAGGTCGAAGTAGGCAAGGCTCTTGGCTCGCTCTGCCTCGGGTGTGACTGAGGATGTGTTGCCCGAAAAGTCAAAGCCCAGCCTAATCGTAACCAGAGCGGTGCATTGTTGCTTTTTGGCTCCCAAGTCCTCACACCTCGGCAACTGCATGCTGATAAGGGCACATGGGAAGTTTACATTTGGCCTTGTCTCGTAGCTATCCAGCTGGCCTTTGTCCAGGTCTATCCATCTCAGCTCAGGGATTTCCTGAAGCTTTGCCAATACTTTCTCATAGATAAATTGCATATCATTTTTGGTTAAATGCCATTTTCAGGCGGTTGATGATGTTATCGGTCAGCTCTTTGTTGATGCCCATAAACTGACGTTTAGGCATTGTGAAATCAATCTTACGGGCATGGCCTTTGACTTGGTGAGGTTTGCTCTTTTGGCTTTTGCGGTGGTGCGGTCGCACGTACTGCACGCCCCGCACCCTAAGGCCTTCATTGTGTACCCGGGCATAGCCTACCTTATTGCTCCCTGCTGATATAACCACCCGGTTAGGTTCTACTACCGATGGCCTTACCGAGCTAAAGAGATTGTTTGTACGCATCATAAGACTGCCCTTTTGTGGCTCCCTGTCTGGGGTTCCATAGGCTGGCCACGCCTGCCCGTCCCATTCCTTTTTGATAAACCGCTCTTTGTAGTACTCGGTAGCCGTCTCGGCAATGATGCCCGCCGCCTCATCCAGTCGGTTGTCAAAGTTGTCAAACCATAAATCTATCTTGCTCATTTTTTGACTACCAGCCCCCTTCTGGTTTTTTCGTCTGCGGTGCCAAAGTCCACGAGTCTAAGGTTGCCGCTTTCGTCAAGTCTGGTGTTTACCCGGATGATTTCATTTTTGAAGTACTTGAGATATACAAAGCTGTCGAAAGCGTCTCCCTGCTGGTTGTTAATCCATACCTCATCAGGATTATTTAGGATGCTATCCAGTTGCCCGGCATATAGATAGGCATCGGTATCGGCCAGCTTATCAAAAGCCTGTTTGGGCATGCTCAGTTCTCGGTTTCGATAGTCGTTTATCCTGAGCTGACCGCCCTCGATTTTGAATTTTCCCCACAGCTCATCCATGATAGCCCGCTCTGCTTTTTCGGCTTCCTTCTCGGCTTTGGCCTGCAAGTCTTTGGCTGGCTTCATGCCCCAGTTTTCGGCGGTCAGGTCTCCGGCTCTTTTTTCCACGGCCTTTGGTTTGTTGGAATAGCTTTGGGAGTTGTCAAATACCTCCATGGTGTCGGCGGCATTGCTACCAAAGCCCTGCTTTGCGGCTTTCTTCCATTCCTCATCCGTAGCCAAGTAATCCTCTACAAACTTGATATTGGCCTCAACCTCTGCCGGGTCTACTTCCCCTGCAAGCCTTGGCACGACATAGCACCTACAGCCCCACCCGTTAGGCGGAAATATCTTTTTCCATAGCGGGTGGTTGGCTGGCAATATGATGTCATGTAAGGAGCGATGGCTATCCCTTACCCTATCATCCCCTATGGTTTTGTATTGCCAGTATGGGAAAGTGTTTTGCTGTTCCAAAAGCCTGTAATAGGTACTGGCCGCCTCGGCTGTCTGGTAGGCGGTGTTGTACTCGGTAATGAGCCACTGGCGGTTGGTCACCCCAAAGGTTTTCTTTACCATGCGCTCAAATTCCCTAAAGTTTTTGGCCTGCCTAAAGAGCTTGTTTACCTCGGCTGATTGGTAGGCTCCTTTGACCGTGGAGAATTTGAACAGGTTCATTTCCCAAGCGGTATGCATCTTGGGGTCTGTGGTTCCATAGGCAATGCCCAAATCCATTAGCTTTACCAGCTCCTTGTTTTTCCAGCCCCTTTCAAATCCATCCAACAGCACTTGGATATTGTGCCAGACCAATTCAGGATAGAGCCAAGCCTTTCCCTCGGCCTTTTTGACCTTTTGGAAAAGCTTGGAATAATCAGGCTCGGCAGAAAGTGCCAGCTTAATGGTGTGGTGGTTGCCACAACAGTCCGTCATCGCCCCGGTCGTCATCACTCCCGGGGCTTTTGGAAAAAAACCGCTGACGAGTTTAAGGAATCTGGACATACTTTTTAGCTCCTCTTTTTTTGGCCCCTCCTCTGGCTCTTGTTTGGCTTTCGGTTTTTTATCGGGCTTTTGCTCGGTGTCTTCCGTCTCCTGTGTTTTGGGCCGTAGGATGTCAGATTTATTATCAGGTTTGGGGATGCCGTACGTGTCATAAAAGAAATCATAATTCATAGGCAGTCCCATTTCGTGAAGTCCTTTATGGATTTCAAAGCTCTCTTTCATAGTGAGCTCGTTATCTTCACCCTGAACTATGAAGTGCCCACCATGTACATCAAATCCATGGGCCCCAAGGATTTTAATGAAGCGGCTGTTTAGAATTCTTCTGGTAAAATTGATGTCAGATTCATTCTTACGCTCATCCTGTCCCTCGTGCGTTTTGGATTGGGCGTAACCGCTTGCACTGCTGGCCTCGGTGGTTTCCGTAGACCCAATAAGTCCTTTCGAGATCTCCTTGTTCATTTCACTCTTAAAGTTCTTTTGCAGGTCTCCATTGGCACTGGATGGATTGGCTATCAAGTTGATCTCGGTTCCCGCTGGCCTTACGATTGCGCCACCACTGCCAAGGGCCGCAATGGCATTAAGCAATTTTACCCGCTGGCTTTCATCGAAACCATCCCACACTGCATCTACAAGAGGGTCTCCGAAATTTTGAACAAATTGCGCCCAATCGCCTACGCTTCCTCTTTTTAGAATCTGGAAGGGAGCAACTTTAAGGTAAAGCCCTAGGTCATTTGGCTTGCCTACTTCCATCACTGTTTTGGCATAGATTCCCTCACGGATATTTATACCCTCATCGGTACTGTAGTCCTTGGCCACTACCCCAATTTCTGGGCGGTAATTTAACCTATTGATAAGGTTTGCCGCCATTTCCCATCTTCCATTAAAGTCTTTAAAAAATGTAGGTTCTAATATGGAGTAGCCCCAAAATTTGGAATTTATAATCTCCTGTAGCATTTCCTCAAAACCGACACTGTCTACTACTTCATTGATGGCATCAACGGGTTTACCATCCTTCCCTACAAACTGCCAGTTGGCCGTAGTGACAGCGTCACGTCTTTTTCCAGTGACGGCCTCGACATGTGGATCTAAGTCTACATCAGCGTAAAGGTCATATAGCAATATCCTGCGGGGAATTATACTCTCGGCTGATTTGTGAGCATTTCTCCAGCTCGGAACGTCTTGTTCACGCCTTCCGAAAGGACGGATGTCAATTTGTTGATTGACTATACTTATGGGCGCTCCTCCCGGGTTCTTTTTAACCTTTCTGGAGCTGGTTAAATCTTTGTTTCTTTGCATTTTTAAAAGCGTTTAAAAGGTTTTAATAGCTGGTCTCCCGTTTTGGCTTGGATTTAAAATGAAATAAAAAACCGTTACTCTCGGGGTTAGTAGCCGTGGGCCAATTGTAGGGTACGACTTTACCCGCTTGAATCTTTCCCAGCTCTTTAATAGCGTCATCAAACCTTTCCTTAGCAAGCTGAATATTGATGTTCGGATTGGCAATGGTGATGAAATGCCAAACAGCAAGGTCCTTCAGGTGCATCAATAGCATTTCATCTCTATCCTCCCCCTCGGTGGAGAAAAGGGCGTCAATGTCAAATCGGGAAAGGTAACCCTTGGCCTGCCCTTCGGCGGCTTGGATGGCCTTGTCTAGCTTAGCATCATCCTCCCGACTGATAGCCTGTATCAGCTCATCATATAGATGTGTATTGAAATCTTCTTTTAATAGCATATTAGTAGCGTTTAGAATTGACTTTGTAATTTTCAATAGTGTCGATCTGCGAGGAGTCAGAAACGGTCTTTTGGTCTACTACCCATTTACCACCTTCCACTGCATCCGGTCCGTCATCATTTGCTTTGCTGGTTGGTGACAGGGCTAAAAACTGGCCTTCCATGTTACACATGTGATGGGTTTCTTTCTCGGCTTCATTAAAGATTAGTTTTACCATTCTGTTGAGCGGTTCAAGGGCTGACTCTATCCTGTGATATTTATCAGGCTTGGTACGCTCATCAGGTTTAGGGTGTATGGAAATGCCATGACGTTTGTTGGCTTCCTTGATTTCCATTTTTAAGCTTTCATCTATCCATGGCCACTCTATATAGAAATAGACAGGTACCGCACCATTTACCCACTTCATTATTTCGTAATTCCAGTCGAGCATTTCGGAAGTGGTGACCTGATCACAATAGATTTTGATCACATGGTATTCATCCCTCCATTTTCCTATTAAAACAGTGGCTTTGTAATCACCCCGTTTTTTATAGGATGGATCTGTATAGGCCACTAGGAATTTGTATTCCCTTAGCGGCCTCATTTTTCCATAGTGGATTTTCTTGAATACTTTCCCTTTAATGATGGGTGTATTGAAGTACTCTTTTTGTGCGGAAGCCCAGCTAATCTTTGATAGCACCCTATCAATCATTGCCTCGGTGTTTTTCTGAGGCCATGATGATTTGCCGTCCTTGTTTCGGATGTTTACGACACTGTGGTGATCGGCCATTTTGATGGCCTTTTTGATACAGCAGTTTTCCGCTATGATGTTACCGCAGAATATCACCAGCATGGGTTTAGAAATAGACCGTGTGGCATATACAGCCTGCTCGAACCACTCCCACTTATTGTCTACTATTTCAGAATTACGGCAATCCTGATCGGTATCAAAATCATCCATCAAAACCACATCAGGTCTTACCTCTTCATTCCTGAAACCTCTCGGGGATTGACCTGCACCGATGGCAACAAAGGAGCATCCCATCTTGGTCATAAACTTGGACTCCTCCCAAAAACCATAGGTCTCTTGATTGCCATAATCGTTTATGAGCCTGTTGTTATTCTCAAAGTTTAATTTGTAAGGTTTTAGAAGGTTGGTAGCCGCTTCTTTAGAGGCTGAAATAAGCAATACAGACCTTTTCTTTTTGGTCATGGCCAGCTTAATCACTTCCATCATCGTACGTGCGGACTTGGCCAGCTCCCTAGACCATGCCCGTACCTCGTACCATTCGGGATTGTTCATGATCCTTTTGGTACTGGCTTTATGGAAGGCGGCAGGCTCGGAGGAATAGTAGTTGGGGAAATAGTATTTAAACCATTCCTCATCATTGGCCTCTAGCCTCTTGATCCGCTTTAGCTTTTCCTCCTGGGATTCGGATTGGTCTACGACTGTCGACCGCTGGAGGTCACGTATGTATTTATCCCAATCGTTAGCGGCCTGTCTTACGGTAGTTTGGCTCATAGCTTTGATTTGATAAATGCATCAACATATCTGCTCAGCTCCTGAGCCTTTTCTAAATCCACCTTTCGGATAAATTCCAGCAGTTGGGTACAGGCGTGTATGATTTCGGGCAAGGCGGCTGAGGTTTCCAGCTCCTTGATGTCCTTTACCAGTTTACGCCTTACGTCTCCCAATTTGCTGTCCGCAAATCTTTGCCCCGCCTCTTTGGTTTTGACGAACTCATTGATTTCAACCAGCTCCTCTAAGAGCAGGCTCATTTGCTCCTCTCGTGTCAGCAGGAAATTGCGCTGTAGCTTTTCCCAGCCTTCCTCTTTATACCATTTGTTCATGGTCTGGGGAGATACACCGACTTTCAAAGCGGCTTCCTTTTGGGTAAGCTTTTCCTTTGTGATTAGGGTCTTTGCCCAGTCCTTTTTTTGTGCGTTGGTAAGTCCTTTTGTTGCCATATACCCCAAAAGTGCGCTATATATAGGGCTTTGGAAAATTGTGATTTTCTAAGCTAGCAGTAAGTGTAAGCTTAAGCTAGCAGTAAGTGCAAGCTTAGAAATAGCTGATTTTCAGGGGCGAAAAAACCGCTTTTCCTTTGTGTCATACCGAGCGATAAAAAGCCCAACAGCACATGACACTAAAGAAAAGTACCAAGCGGTTTACCATCTCCACTGAAGCGGAAAACATTAAGGATTTCTCTGTGAGAACAGAAGGCATAGACCTGAGCGCCTATGTATTGAATCCCTTAATGCTCTGGATGCACCAGCGGCCAAAGGGCGTAAGTAGGGATGAGATATTGCCCTTGGGTAACTTTTTGGATTTGGAAATCAATGACGGCAAGCTTTCCGGTGTTCCGGCATTCGACACAACTGACACGTTTGCAGTGTCCATCATGAACAAAGTCGAGAATGGAACCCTACGGATGGCCTCTGCCGGGTTGGTTCCCATAGAGTGGCGTAACCTGGACGGCAAAGTATGGCTTTGGAGGTCTAAGATGGTGGAGATATCCCTAGCGGATATCGGCTGTAATCCTGAGGCCTTGGCCGTGGCTCTATACGATGAGAATGAAAACCTCATCACCCTTTCCCAAGATTTTCTAACTCAAATTTCCAATAACATGAAGCTAATTCAATTATCGGCTGATGCTGTATTGCCTATCATCGGGCTAGCCGCTGACGCCAAGCCTGAGGAAGTACAGGCCAAAATCCAAGAGCTGGTGACGCTAGCGGACACGCAAAAGACCACCATAGACACTTTGACCACCGAGAAAAGCGAAGCTGAGCAAAAGGTTACCGAAGTACAGGAAAAACTTGATACTCAAATCAAGCTGGCTTCTGAGGCTAAGATTACCGCTTTGGTGGACGGTGCCGTAACGGCCAGAAAAATCACCGCCGATCAGAAAGCCCATTTTGTAAAGTTGGCCGCTACTGACTTTGACACTACCAAGGCTATCCTAGACGGTATTGCCTCCGCTCCCTCTGTAAAGGAGCAAGTAAACCAAAGCAAGGCAGACAACAGCTCTCAATATGAAAAATTGAGCTGGAGCGAAATGGACAAAAGCGGGGTGCTTATCCAGCTGAAGGCTGAAAACTTCGACCTCTTTAAGGCCAAGTATAAAGAAAAATTCAAAAAAGACTATCCGGGTTAAAAGCACCTTTTAAAAGCTTTTAAAACAACCTTTCAAAGAATCATCAACCTAAATTTTATAATCAAATGAAGTGGATCAAATTCCTATTTAATGTAGTGATGGCAATGTTCATCGGAGCGGCCGCACAAACCTACCTTGGCCTCAATGCCTATGCGGTAGCAGGTACTGTAATGACCGCAGGCGTGGTACTGCCCTTGGTAGCTCCCCAGCTTGTCAAGGACACGGCCTTTATGGCCATAACCGTAGAGATATGGCAAAACCATATCGAGGAGGAGATTTTCAAGAAAAATACCTTTATGCGGAAATCCTTCAATGCGGATGAGTATGTCATAGGCGGTAAAGTGGTGCATATCCCTCAGTCCGGAGGTTCTGGTAACGTGGTCAAGAATAGAGCCAACCTGCCTGCCGCTGTTCGCAAAAGGAATGATACGGATATCGTGTATGTAATCGATGAGTTTACCACCGATCCTGTAGTAATTCCAGATGCAGACACCAAGGAGCTGACTTATGATAAGCGTAGTTCCGTACTTGGTGAAGACAACGACAAGTTGGTGGAAGTAGTAGCGGAGGAAACTTTGTATAACTGGGTGAACAGCCCTGTGTACGGGGTTTATGGAGCTACCACCCTACCTAGTAAAAATATCCTGTTGACCTCCGGTGATGCGTCTGCGGCTACGGCTACGGGTGCCACGGGTGAAAGGAAAAAAGCGGCATTGGTTGACCTTCAAAGAATGGCTACCAAGTTCAAGAATGAAGGTAGATGGTTTGAAGGTAAAATGCATGCGCTTTTGACTCCTCAAATGGAGGCTGATTTGTTCCCTGCTGACTCATTGATAACGGCTACCTATATGGCGGCAGTGACTGAGGAGGAAAGAAGGAGAGGTATCATGTACAAGGTACAGGGGTGGAATATCGAATCCAGAAGCACGGTGTTGAGGACTGATGGTGACGGTGGCATCATCGCTCCGGGAGAGGTAGGCGACACCGACCATTGCGATGCCGCATTGTTCTGGTATGAGAACGCTGTGGAATTCGCTTGGTCTGGGGTAAAGGCCTTCCAGACCATTGGAGACCCTACCTATTACGGTGACCTGTATTCCTTCCTAGCAAGGTCTGGTTCCAGAGCCAGAAGGGCAGGTTATGAAGGTGTGGCATTGCTGAGACAAACCCCAACTGTCTAATCGATGTGGGCGGGCAAATTATTGGCCAGCTTTGGGTATGGGAGTCTGACGGAATTTGCCGTCAGTCTCACTCCCAGCCTGAAGTATAGCGGCATCACTACCCTTACCCTATCAGTCAGCTCCTTGAGTGTGTTGGTGGTGCGGATATTCGGATTGGATGCCTTGGCGTTTGGCGTGTTGCTGGTTGCCTTTGCCTTTGAATTGATATCGGGAATAGTCAATTCCCGAAAGAAAAAAGAGCCTTTTGAATCCAATAAGCTCAGCCGCTTTTCCATCAAGACTACTGGCTATCTCCTTTGTATTTCTCTCACTCACGTAATGGCCTCCAGCTATAAATTTCAGGGCAATGAAACTGCCGCTGTCATACTGGATTGGATGCATGTCTTTTTCGTGATACAGACGGTGCTTGAGCTGATAGTAAGTATTTCGGAAAACATCTCGGAGCTACATGGAAAGGAAAAAACGCATTGGATTTCAGCACTACAGAAGAAAGTAAATTCCTTTTGGAACCTATGAGACAGATAGACAACATCTTTATTCATTGTACAGCGGGATTTGGCGATGTGGCCGCAATCAGAAGATGGTGGAGAACACCAAAGCCCCAAGGCCCAGGCTGGAAAAATGACGGTTACCACTTCTTTATTTATACGGATGGCACCATTGAGCCATTGATGCCGATAGACCGGGTGAGTAATGGGGTGCAGGGATTCAACAGTAATTCTATACACATAGCCTATCAAGGCGGTGTGGATAGAAAGAACGTGAATAAGGCGGTGGACACCCGCACGGATGAGCAAAAGGCTTCCATCCTCTATGTAATCAACGAGGTAATGGAGGTCCTGAAAAAGCACCAGTCCATTGAGCATATCAAGATTGCCGGACACCGTGACGCAAGTCCGGACAAAAACGGCAATGGTGTAATAGATCCATGGGAGCGGATTAAGGACTGTCCGAGCTTTTGTGCAATCCCAGAATACAAGTGGATCACCGGTAAGGTGGCCATGCAATCTAAAAAACTGGTATGGAGACAAAGCGAATACTCATTATAGGTTCAGGTTGCTTTGGTCTGGCAGTGGCCTTAGCTCTTGGCGGGTGTACTTCTACTAGGGTAGTCTCTACCCATGATCAGGAGGAAAAGAGCCTGATTGAAGTAGCGAGGGAAAATACCCGAATAGATACCGAATATTTCGGAGACATTCTGAAAGGTGACTACCCCTTAAAACCGCTTTCTGAAATCCCTCAGGTGATCAGAACCCAAAGCGGAGGAATGGAACTGGAGCTGAGTATTACGGATGAGGGCGTAACCTATCGGGCAAAGGCCAAGCCCGTTGCACGGTCCACGCTCTCGAGCGAAAAAAGCGGGGAAACCTACTCACATAACTGGTCGGAGCGGTCAGAGGATTCCAAGGTTACCCGCAAAAGTTGGAGGCTCCCATGGTGGGTGTACCTCTTGGCCCTAGGGTCTGTAGCAGTCGGAGTACTGCGAGTTTTAAATAAAGTTAAAAACCCTTTTAAACTCTTTTAAAAGATGGCAAAACACAATACAAGGGCGGATAAGCTGAAAGTAATATTCGCCACATACCCCAAGCAAGATGAGGTATTTATGACTTCAGATGACAGGGCATTCTTTACAGCGCATCAGGCCGATTCCCATGGACAGACCTTGAAGGATCAGAAAGTGGGTCACTATACCAGACGGTTGGTAGAGGCTTTTGTGAAAGCAAAGGAAACGGAGGAGACCGAAACGGGTGACGCTGTAAAAGGTGCAACCCTGACCATCAATGCGGATGAGACTCCAAAGGACGAAACGCCAAAGGATGAAGCCCCAGCGGATGAGGCTCCAAAGGACGAAGCTCCAGCAGGTGAAACTCCAGCGGATGAGACTCCAAAGGACGAAGAATCCCCAAAGGAGGAAAGCAAAGAAGTTGATGAGCGTGAGGCTTTGTCAGCAAGGTTCCAGGAATTGACTGGAAAGAAGCCAGCCCATAACATCAAGCTGGAGAATCTGAAAGCGGCTATTGAAGCTGCCGAAAAGGAAAATCAATCTAACCAATAATAAGCAATGGCAACAAAAGTATTTTCATACGGGGTGCGCTCCGTAAAAGCAAGCCTTATCGACCCTGTGACGGGTTTGGCGGTGGAGTTGGAAGATGTGGGAGAAATCTATAGAGATACCATCACCTTTACCCAAGATGATCCAACGGTAACGGATCACCCGGCAGAGCTGAAAGATGATCCTATCATTTCCGTGCAGAGGAAAGGTGCTAAGAACCTAGCCCTTTCCCTTATGGACACCTCAGCGGCCAACTGCCACAAGTACCTTGGCGGTACGGTAGTATCTGTAGAGGGTGAGCCAGACGAATGGAACGAAGGAGACACGGCTGAAGACATCGAAATGGCCTTTGAATTTGAATTGGAGGATGGTTCGACTTATGGCATCCGTAGGGGTAAAGTGATGGGTAAGCTCATCCCGGCTCCTACCAAGGTGGGTATGACCATGATCCAGATTCAGGTAAAGCCACAGCAACCACTTGTTGCAGGGTTGTCCTCAACCTACAAGCGTAACCCGGCCTAATGGAAAACCCGGCTAAAGAAAAACTAGCCGCCGACTTGATTTTAAAAAGGGGCGTGCGATTGCCAATGCGCGCTCCTTTTTTTCTACGGTGGATAGGCAAAAAAGAAATCTCCCTGAGGGTCACCGCCCCCTATGACGGCACCCTTACCCGAGTGGCCAGCTACTACCTGTCTACAGGTCTCCAAATAGATGACCTTACCGACATCAGTACAGAGGATGCCTTGGCCATCAAGGTGCGGCATGGTGACAAGCTTAACAAGGCTGTGGCCTGTGCCTGGCTAAACGGCTATTGGGCTGGCAAGCTCTTTACCCGCCCGTTGGCGTGGTATCTCAAGTGGCACGCCAAATCGGCCGATATCTATACCATTGCCATGGTATTACTCATCCACGGCGGTGTACAGGATTTTATGATTACTACCAAATCGGTAAGCCTAATGAGGATTACGTTGCCGAATCTGGGTCATCAGGAGAAAGGGAGTTAAAAGCTACTGGCATGCATAGCCCTTTTGGCTTTCATTACCAAGTCTGCAAGCTGTTTGGCTGGACCATGCATGAGGTACTTTGGAAGGTGCCTCGAGCGCAAATCATGCTGATGATAGCAGACCAACCGGGTTTTGTGAAAGCCGACAAAATAGTAAGAAAAGCAAGTAAAAAAGACCTTGACGGCCTCTTTGGCCTATAAAGCAAAATGGAAAACTTCGAGCCTATATCCGTACAGTTTTTAATCAACTCCGAGGAGGCGAAAGCCGAAGCGGCCAAAGTAAAGGCCGAAATCCAAGGAGTAGAGGCATCGGCCGAAAAATCCGCCCAGGCGGTGAGCCAAAAGATGGGCGTGCTGTTTTCCGATTCCGCCAAAGAGGTGGAAGCTTACAAAAAATCAGTGCAGGGCTCGGGCATGACGGGTGCCCTAGCTTCTTCACTGGGAATAGACAAGGCACGTGAACAGCTGGAGAAACTGATTGCCATCAAATCCCAGCTGGAGGAATTTTACCGCTCCGGTAAAATCGGAGCTGAAGAATACGAAAAATCCCTAGCCAAACTATCCGCTACCGAAACCCAGCTCCGCAACGCCCTCGAGGGCAAAGCACCCGATCAGCAAGGCACAGGTTCCGCTACCGAAAACCAAGTGTTGCAGGAAAGGAATACCCTGCTTTCTGCCGTATCTGACCAATACCGGGGCTTGCTGGAGGAAGGCACCAACGCCTACAAGAACTTGGATGCAGAATCCAAAAGGCTTTTATTACAACTCATCAACAATAAGGAGGCACTGAAAGAAGTAAGTGCAGCCCAAAAAGACCTTAACACAAGGTTTCAGGAAGGGGAAATCAAAGCCAACGATTTTACCAAGGCTCAGGCGGCTTTAGCGGCCAAGGAGGTAGAACTACGGGCAAACCTCAAAGCCACTACAGCCGAAATAGCCAACCAAGGGAAAACCCTTGGTAATCAGGAGGTGAATTTTAACAAGCTGGATGGCTCGGTGACACGGGTAAGTCGAAACTTCACCTCCTTTGCCCATTCCGCATCAATGGGCTTGACGGGGCTGGCTTCCAATCTACCCTCCATGGTCGAGGAAATCGGCAGGATGAGCGCCGAAACCCAAAAGCTGAATGCAGAGGGGCAAAATACCCCATCGGTATTCAAACAGGTGGTGTCCGGCATATTGAGTTGGCAAACTGCCCTGATGGCGGGTATTGCCATAATTGCGATGTACCGAAAGGAAATTGGGGAATGGCTTAGGGGATTGTTTTCCGGTAAGGATGCATTGAACGCTCTTAAAATTAGTCAGGATGCCTTGGCAAAGTCCGTGGAATCCACTGATTACAAGAAATCCATCACCGAGCTATCAACCCTAAAGGCAAACATACAGCTGGCCAAAGAGGGAATGGTAGCCGCTAAGGATGTGATTGAGCAATACAATGAGGGCATTGGTCAGGTAGTGGGTCAGGTGACTTCACTTAATGAGGTAGAGCAAAAGCTTATCGACAATGCGGATAGGTATGTGCAAATGGTCATGTATAAGGCCGCCGCCAAAGTGGCCGCCGATCAGGCCGCCGAGAAGATGGTCGAGCGTGAGCAAAAGAGATTTGAGCTTGAGCAAAAGCTAATTGAAGCTCAAGAAAACCAAGCCAAGCAAATGCAGGGGAAATTGAAGATGTCCGGAACTGGTGCCAGCTCCAACAGGTCTTCAGCTGATAACCTTGTAAATACCATTACTTTTCAATTACAAGAACTTAACTCAGCCGCCGAAAAGGAGGCAAAAGAATTTGAGGAAATCATTACAGGTTTCCAGAGGCTTGCCGCTGGAACTGGCCTGAACATTTTCGATCCCAAAAACCCAAACAAGAAAAATGTAGAGGGTGATTCCATTTTACAGAAGCGTCAAACCCTTATGGATAAGCTTGACGCATTGGATGCCGAGTATGCCCGTAAATCCCTGACCAAGGATGAGGAGGAGCTACAGGCTTTGCGTGACAAGTTTGCCAAAGCCCGGGAGCTGGTGGAGCGGTTCAATGCCGACCCAAAAAACAAGGAGGCAAGGATAGACCTTACCGGGCTGGATGAGGTGCAGACGCAAGCCGAAAGCGACCTGCTGTATAGGCAGGAAACCAAGGTGCTTACCAAGGAGCTGGAGGAAAGAAGGAAGCTTTATGAAGAGTATGAGGCTTATAAGGCTGAGGTAGGAAGGGAACGTGCAAATGAACGATATGGCCAGGAGCTGGACACGGCTACAAGATATATTGACCTGATTCAGGCCGAATATGATCAGCTGGCCATGAAAACTGAAATGTCCGGGCCTGAAAAAGAAAGGTTTGAATTTTTGATTTCCGAAAGGGAGGCTTATGAGAGAAAGGATGAGGAAAGAAGGAGGCAGGGCTATGACCAAGCCCTAAAGGACAACCAGACTTTTCAAGAGAAATTCTTGGCTGAGGAAAAACGGTTTCAAGATGAATTGACCCTTTTATTAGAGGCTGGGGAATATGACAAGGCGGAGATTGCCAAGGCGAGGCATAGGGAGCAAATGGCTAACCTCAAGGATCAGCAAATCAAATCACTGGGATTGTTTCAGGATCTTTTTGGCGGGGTGGAAAGAATGGGCGTGATGGCTATCAGGAGGGTTATTCAGGAAAGCGAAAACCTTCTGAATGAGCTGATAGAAGCTGGCGCCATCAGTGAGACCATGATTACTGATGTGGAAAAAAGATTGGCAGATTCCAAACAGGCCATCATTGACCGATCCGCCAATTCCCTGTTTGAGGCTTCCAGAGGATTCAATGAGATATCCCGATCACTTAGGGGCATAAACAATGAGCTGGGGCAAAGCTTGCAGAAAACCGCCAACATGATGACTGTGTACGGCGAGTATGTACAGGCTAATCTAAATGTTTTGGAAGGTGCCTTAACAGGAGACCCTACCGCTCTGATTGCTGGAATCACCGGGCTATTCAATACAGCGGCAAAGCTCTTTACAATTAGTAGCCGTACCAAGGATGAAAACAGGGCGGCAAGAGAGGAAATCCAAAAATTCTATGATGATGCGATAAAGGGTGAGATGCAATATCAAGCCCTCATGAGGCAAAGGGAAATGGACCAAGCTGGTAGAGGTGAGACGGCGTACAATGCCCTTATCAAACAGCTGGAGCTTTTGAAATTCCAGGCTCCCGAAATTGAGGAGGCTTATAATAAGATTTTTTCAGCCCTGCAGGGGCAGGAGTTTGTAGAGGGGCAGGGCTATAAACATGGTACTTGGTTCAGATCGGCCAAGACTTGGGATATCATGGCCTCCCTTGCAGGGTCGGATTATGAGCGGCTGGAAAAGCTGTACATGGAGGGCAGACTTGAAGGTCAGGCCAAAGCAGATTTTGAGGCACTGAAGGCTTTAAGGGAGGAGCTTGAATCAGTTGGGCTTGATGTAGAGGATTTACAGCGTCAACTCAATGAGATGCTGACAGGCACCAACAATGCGGGCCTTTCCGATGCCATGACCGATTTGTTTAGAAACGGCAAAATGGCTGCTCAGGATTTTGGGGATTCCTTTGAAGAAATAATGAGGCGTGCCATTCAAAATACCTTCCGCTACCAATACATGGAGGAGGCCATGCAGCCCTTTTATGAGGAGCTCGCAAGGATGATGAACGAGGGCACCCCAACAGAGGCCGAAATCAATGAGCTGAGGGCTATGTATGAAGGGATAGGAAAAGATGCGGCTGAGTACTGGAAGCAGGTTGAAGAAATAACCGGGGTTGACCTGAGTAATGCAGAGAGTTCCCAACAAAGAGGCCTACAGGGTGCGATCAGGCGTGAGATGACAGAGGCCACAGCCAGTGAATTAGCAGGACTCAAAAGAGCCGATTACGATCTATCCAAACGTAACCTTGAGCTAAACGAAAAGCGGTTCATGGTCGAAAAACAGCACTTTGACGCCACTATGAAAATGATGCAACACTCAGCCATGATAGAGGCCAATACGGCCGCTACGGTGGTGGAGTTGAGAGGAGCTGTAACAGAGCTAAAAACCATCGCCAAAAACACCAAAAAAGACCAAACAAGTAGAGACTTCGGAATATGATATACAGAATAAACGGCAATGATGCCATACAGGCTTATGGGCTGTACTTCAAGGACGGGACTTTGGAGGAGCTGCTTAAGGCTCCGGAGGCAAAGGAGGGGTATTCCTTCAGCTGGGAGGATGAGGACGGGACGGATAGGGACCTTTCGCAGGTGTATTATGAGTCCAGGGAACTGGAACTGCCTGTATTTCTCTGGGGGAAGGGCTTGGCTGATTTCCGTGTGAAGCTGGCGGCTCTGAAGGCTCAACTGATGAGTGGCCAGCGGATAAACCTTGATAACATGGAATTGGGCCAGCGGTGGAAACTACTGTACAGGGCCATGAGTGATTTTGAGTTTTCGGGCGGGCTGGCTGGTGATGTGGTCGCCACATTCACCCTCTCCCTCCTCGACGACTACCCAACACAAACATTTCAAATAGACTAACAATATGGCAGTATTAAGATTCTGGTCGGGCATGCAGCGCAGGCTCGGCATCAAGACAAATGACAAACTTCTCATCGGAAACGTGGACAACGGAAACGGGGAGTATATAGATGTAAATGACCTTAACGGCATTCTATCCTTCCTAAAGCAAGGTGATTTCGGTTTAGGGTCACAGGGTTTAACTAACTCCTCAATGAGTGATTCTAATAATTTTGCTCAGGGGTGTCGTTTTTTTCGAGCAACAGGAGTAAATTCACCCTTTGACTTTGCGGGAATGGGTATTCATGTAAATTACTCATCTACACGTTCAGCTCAAATTTGGATGGCTAATGATACAGATTTTTTACAGTTTCGGACGTCTCGCGAATCAGGTTGGGGGAATGTTCGAACTGTTTGGCATAACGGTAATTTATCAGACCCAGGATCATCTCCAAAGTTCAAGGAAAACATTGAAGAGTTTAGTGATTCCGCATTAGATATCCTTCAAAAACTGAAGATCAAAAAGTTTGACTACAAAGATGATTTGGATGGCTGGGCAACCCCACATAAAGGGGTTAAAGGATGTATTGGATTTTTATTGGATTCTGATGCTCCTGAGGAGATTAAATTAAAGAAAAAAGATGATGATAGAAAAGAATTTATCGACAAAGATAATTTCAAAACTATTAAGGGTGAGGTTAAAACCCATGATGATTTTTACAACAGTGTAACCATGACAGGTCTCTTAATTAAATCCGTTCAAGAACTGAAAGAGGAAAATAATAGACTGAAAGGTGAATTAAACCTGATAAAAGAAAAACTTGGAATATGAACCTTAGCATTTTCCGAAATAGCAATATCATAACCACCCTAAAGCTGGACCAACAGAGCGTGTTCAACCACCAGTTGTTAGGTGAGCACAAAGTGACCGTTCAGGTCTTTGTGTCCGCTCCCATTGACTTCCAGTTGGGTGATTACATTGAGGTGGGTGCAGAGAAATTCTACCTTAATCAGGTGCCTGAAGCCACAGTCCACGCCAAAAACAAAATCGAATACAATCCCGTATTTGAGGGCGAAATCTATGGCCTGTATGACAAGATCATCATGCACGAGGGCGAGGCTGATTTCTCCTATTTCGGAACCGCTGAGGACTTTCTTTTGCTGCTTGTCGGCAACATCAACCAGATCAAGACAGGCTGGCAGGTCGGGCAGGTAGAAGAGACTGAAGGCAAGCTGATTTCCTTCACCTCCGAGTCTTGCCGTGTGGCATTAACCAAGATAGCACAGGAATTCGGTTTGGAATACCGTCTTGCAGGGCGTGTTATTGACTTGGTGAAGCTGGTAGGCAACGACACCACTTTGGTGTTTGAGTATGGCAAAGGCAATGGACTTTACAGCCTAACTAGACAGAATATTTCGGATGCCAATTTGGTGACAAGGCTTTACGGTTTTGGAGGGTCGAAAAACATTGATTTCAACTATCGGAACGGTGCCAATCGGGTGACCTTTGAGGGCAAATACCTTGAAAGGAACATAGACCTGTACGGCATTCGGGAAGGTTCAGTGATATTTGAGGATATTTTCCCTGAAAGAACTGGAATCGTGACATCCATCAATGAGGAAGATCCTTTACAAATCACGGATACCTCCCTAGATTTTGACATCAATAATTACCTTTTTGAACATGCCCCCGCAAAAATAGTATTTACCACGGGCTCATTGGCAGGTAATGAATTTGAGGTCTATCGCTATGACCATGCGACTAGGACAATCTATTTCAGTCCATTTCAGGAGGATGATGGTTATGTTTTGCCAAACGAGACAAGAACCGCCCTTCTAAATGACAGGTACAAGCTGGTGGATATCCGTATGCCGGAAAGCTATATTGAGGATGCGGAACAAAGGGTTCAGGATGCGACACAGGAGCTGTTGAACCAGAACAGCGTTCCGCAGGTGACTTATGGGCTGAGCATTGACCCTTTGCTTGTCAAGCTCATCAACATCAGTCTCAAGGTAGGTGACCGTGTGCGGGTTTTGGATGCCCGATTAGGGCTTGATGCGGTAATCAGGATAAGCGAGCTTTCCTTTCCCCTTTCACGTCCTGAGCAAATCACTGCTACCATATCCGAGACTGTTCCTTACACCGTGCAGGAAAAGCTGATACAGCAGACGGTCAACAATCAGAAAGTAATCAGATCGGTTGACCGTAGAGCTGTTGAGCTGGCAAGGCAAAACGCCTCACGTTTCAGGGAGCTTCAGCAATCGGTATTTGATGCTGATGGTTATTTCGATCCCGAAAACATCAAGCCCCTGAGCATTGAGACGATGATGCTTTCCGTGGGAGCCAAATCAAGCAACTTCCAACTTGCTGGTGTCCGCTTTCAGCCAAACTGGAACGGCAATCCGGCACAGTTGCAGGTCAGCGCAGGGCAGCTGAATCACTTGGAGCTGGAAATAGAAGGCTTGGGCTTTACCTGGGCAATGGATGCAAGGAGCTTCACAGGTTTGCAGAATGCGAGCCTCTATTACATTTATGCAAGGTGTAGTATAACCCAGCTGACAGGCACTTGGGAATTGTCCACCCAGCAACTCACAGCCGAACATGAAGCGGGTTTCTATTGGTTTTCCATAGGGGTGCTTTATGCGGTTTCGGAAGGCAGGCGGGATATTGCATTAACCCATGGCATGACCTTCATCAATGGCGACACCATTACAACTGGTCGGATAAAGTCGCTCAATGGCCTGAACTATTTCGACCTCGTTCAAAACCAGTTCAGGATAGGCGACAATTCCAGCGCTTTGGATTGGAACGTGACCAACCAAGATGCATTGACCCTACGTGGCGTATTGGTGCAAAACCAAGGGGGGGCATCCGAAATGATAGGCGTTTTCCGTGGAGCCTATAACCCAAGCGTGACTTATTACAAAGGCGATGAGGTGACGGATGAAGGAAGTACTTGGAGGTATATCGATGACACGCCAAATTCAAACAGAAAGCCAAGCCTCAACCCGGGCCAATGGCAGGCCAAAGCGCTAAAGGGTCAGGACGGCACGGGTATTCAGTTCAAAGGGACACTTACCAGTACTGGACAATTGCCCTCAAGTGGAAATGTCGATGGTGACACCTACATTATTGCAGGGGATGGCTGGACATGGGACGGCTCAAACTGGAACAACGTAGGCCCCATCCGTGGGCCGAAAGGCGAAGACGGTAGAAGTGCCGGAAGGCTCATGTTCAGGGTAGGCGAAAGCGCTACCGATGCGCCTTCCCTGCAATCCAACACCGCCAACCCGCCAAACTGGACCTTGACCATTCCGCAATCGGACGGGTATATTTTCCTAGGAGACAATGACGGGAATATCATAGAGGATGAAAACGGTAATAGATTTCATTTCGGCATTGCGCCTGAATTTGTCTGGGTGATATCCGAGATACTGGATGGAGAAGGCAACTGGACGGGTTGGAGTGGTCCTACAAGGCTTACAGGCCGTCAGGGGGTGACCGCTGATTATACTGAGTTTCGTTTTGCCAAAAACGGCAGCACCACTTCACCGCCTACTTTGGATTATGCCGAAAATGAGCCTTTGGGCTGGACAGTTGCACAACCTGAGGTTGGCGCTTTGGAGTATCTCTGGATGACTTCGGGCATCAAGGATGATGAGGGTAATCTTAGGGGGCAATGGGGTGTGCCTGTGAGAGCAAAGGGCGTACAGGGTGATGCAGGAGACAAAGGAGACAAGGGTGATCAGGGTGATCGAGGGGTAAAAGGTGACAAAGGAGATACAGGGGATAAAGGAGACAAGGGGGACCGAGGCGACACAGGCCCACAGGGCCCAAGAGGTCCGTTTGTCACCTACAGGGGAAATTATAGCAGTTCGGCGATATATATGGGTTCAGCCACAAGGGTGGAATGTGTGAAGCACAATGACCAGTATTATGTGACTAGGACGGATGCAGGCAGTTTCTCCAATGTAGTTCCGACCAATACGGCAAGGTGGAATGTGTTCGGGGCTTCGCTGGAGAGTGTGGCCACTGGCTTGCTATTGGCTGAACTGGCTTATATCGAAAATTTGGGGGTTCGTTTTGTGCGGACTTCAGAAAGCGGTAGACGTCTGCTGATCGATGGTGCAAACAATAGAATGAGGTTCTGGAACCAACAGGATTTTCTTTCCGTGGAGCTTTCCGATGAATTTGAAAGTGATCCGAATGGGGGCGGTCCGGTAGGTGGTCTGAGGTTTACTAAGTATATCCCGGGTACAAGCAATGATGACGTGACGAGGGTTTCAGGCAACGGGGTGCTTTCAAATGCCTCAGGGGTCAATGCTTCTACGGGGGTTGGTAACACGGTTTTCGGGAGTTTGATAGGAATTTGCAGGCGGCTGTATGACGGCCTAAATGCGGGCGTTGTGGGGCTAGTTGGTGTAGCGGGTGGGCTTGCTGCCTATTTCGGCGGCACGGTTCAGATCGGACAGAGGGACGGTCTTACAGGGAATTCCGTAGGCAGCGGACGTGGGCTAGAACTGAACGGGGCGTTGGCCACAGGTACAAGGCAAGTTAGCTCCAATTACACCGTTTCAGATACCGATCACTTTATAACCACCTACAACAGCGGCCAGATCGGCATCAACCTGCCTACAGACCCGCACCGTGGCCGTGAGATCATCATAAAGCGTGTCGGAGGAGGAGCCGTATTTGTCAACCCACAGTTGGCAGGCAAGCAAATATTCGGAAGACAGTTGTACACCATTTCAACCCAGTTTGGGTTGGGCGGGGCTGTTGGCTGGTGCCACACATTCAAATTCGATGGGCAATACTGGATGTACAATGTGTCGGGCACGGAGTAAAAGAACCCCCGGCCATCTCGAGTTAATATTCCACTAGTAACCAAGATAAAAGCGCATTCCTGCACTGACCGGAGGTAAGGTCTTTCTGTGCAGAAATGCGCTTTTTAGTTACTAGTGGAATTCAAATTTAACTCAAATAATAGAATAATGGAAAAAGTAAAACCAAAATTAAAGACGCCTATCAGTTGGAAGATTGTCGAAATAGAGAGAACTATCAGCTCCAGTAGGACAAATCGCAAGAAAAAACCCGAGTGGATTGTAATGAATTATTGATGTTGTATGCCATTTGAGAGGGTTTTAAAGTGTTTTTAAAGCCTTCTCAAATATACTTAAAAATGGGACATCTTGTTTTTTAAATTGGGGCGATTTTTGGTACTTTTGGATTTGGCGATTTTAAATGCTGGAATTATATGACATGATTGTTTTTTTTTGCCTGGTATAAAATCCACCCTAATTGAGGTAAGCAGTGAGAAACATCTGCTTACCTCAGATTGGGCTGCCGCATGAGCCGATCAGCATTTGTAATCAGCTCATTTTTTTGGCATAGTTGAGCCAATTATCCAAATTAATTGGCTCATGGTTATAATTGCCAATTGCTCACGCTCAGTGCTCAGCACCCCGCCAGAAGGGACAGAACCCTCCCTTGGGGTACCCCTTTGTTGTGAACCCATCCATCCGAAAACGCCCACTCCCTGTCCCAAATCGGACACCCCCACCCCTATCCTTCCCCCAAAGAATCGGTTACAGGCACATTTCTTACTTGGCTTTATTTTAGCCCACACCCCATGCATGCAAGCATTAGAAGAAGGCGTGTTTTTCGGCAAAACCACCAATACCCAAAACCTCCATGGGCTTACGGTCACCGACACCATTTATACCCATGACAGGGTGGATTGGCATTATCACAAAAATGCCTACTTTACCTTTATTTTAGCGGGAAACCTTTACGAAGAGAACAAAAAGGACCGCAACCATTGTGGCGCAGGATCCTTGCTATTCCACAATTCCCAAGATCCCCATTACAACCTCAAGCCACCAGGTTTTGCCAGAGGCCTCCATTTGGAAATCGAGGACAATTGGTACGTGCGACAAGCTATGGACAACCAATTGTCGGAAGGCAGTTTTTTGGTTCAAAATCCGGCTGTAAAACTGGAGTTCTACAGGATGTTTAGGGAGATGCAAATGGTGGATGACCTCTTTTGCCAAGCCATAGAAGAAATTACCCTAAATATCATCGGGAAACTTTCGGCCATTAAAACCTATCCTCTTACCCTATGGCCCAAGCAAGTCCTAACTTATCTATATGACACCTATCAGGAGCCACTATCGCTGAAGAAGCTTTCCGATGAATTGAATATCCATCCCGTCCACCTGTCAAGGGGGTTTTCAAAACATTTCGGAATGACCCTAAGCGACTATGTAAGAAGGCTTAGAATCGAAAAATCCATTTCCCTTTTTCCGCAACAAAACCTCTCCCTTACAGAAATTGCCTATGCCTGTGGCTTCGCCGACCAAAGCCATTTCAACAGGTGGTTTAAGGCTTTTATGCACACCACCCCGGCAAAATATCGGGCTTTGCTGAGCACATGTTAATACCATTCTATTTATATGCTTGGAATCTCCTTAGCCTTGTAAAAACTTAAAAGACATGAAGACAATATACCTCCTACTGATTCTGGCTATCGCCAATTTTAACCCTTTTACGGCTCAGGGACAGCAACGATTACAGAGCCACAAATCCGGAAATCCTTTGGATATGGCTTCCCATCCAAAAATCATCGCCTTGGACAGTGCCATCAAGAATGGGCAATTCAAAAACATCAACAGTATACTGGTAGCCCAGGATGGGGTTACCCTCTATGAAAAGTACTACAATGGATACGCTGAGGCCTCCCACCACGACACCCGGTCAGCCACCAAAAGCATCACGGGTATGCTCATTGGATTGGCTATCGAAAATGGTTTTATCCCCTCAGAAAAAGAGCCTGTCGCTGCCTATTTTGAAGACCAACAACCATTCCTGAATCCCGACCCCCGGAAACACGAAATAACCATTGAAGACCTCCTTACCATGAGTGCTACACTGGAATGTGACGATGACAACCAATTTTCCAGGGGAAATGAAGAAAGGATGTATTTGATTGAGGATTATTATAGGTTCTTTCTGGATCTACCGATACGTGGCTATGCTGGCTTTGCCACCAAACCTGAAGAACTCCCTTTTGGCAGGAGTTTCAGTTATTGCACGGCCGGTACTGTATTACTGGGAGGCATTTTGGAAAGGAGTACCGGCATGAAACTGGAGGATTTTGCAGACCGGTACCTATTCCAGCCATTGGGTATTGAAAACGTAAAATGGCAAATCACCCCCATGGGCAGCCCTATGACAGGTGGCGGTCTGGGCTTAAAAAGCAGGGATTACCTGAAGCTTGCCATGCTCATGCAGCATGAAGGACAGTGGCAGGGAAAACAACTGCTCTCCCAGGATTGGGTAAGGAAATCTGCCACCCCTCAGGTTTTCGTCAGGGACTTCCAAGGTTCCAAATACCAATATGGGTATTTGTTATGGCTACAGGATCTGGGACCGGATGACTCCTACCCCACCTTTTACATGTCTGGCAATGGAGGAAGCAAGATCGCAGTCATACCCGAGCTTTCCCTGTCAGTGGTGATTACAAGCTCAATGTATGGCTCCTTCCAAGGCCATCTCCAATCACAGGAAATACTATCAGACTACCTGATAAATGCAGTACTGGACCATAACCCCAAACAAGAAAAGTAATCAAATCAAACGATGAAAACCATCACTACCCGGCAGCTGGACCCCGTGCAAATCCAAGGTGAACCAAATTTGGAATGAGGGAAGCCAAAAAAACCTGCCAGGTTTCAAGGGTTGCGAAAAACTTGGCAGGATCCAGAAGACGTAATGGGGAAATCTACATCTCACCACTTTCCTTTTATTTGAAAAATGGATTCACGGTACTGCCTGAAGAAAGCCTGGAGTCAGGGAGAATCTCAGCAGTAAAGGGAAGTTGGCTTAAAATTAGAACATAAAGCAGAAAATAAATGTACATAAAAAAAGTATGGGCAATTGAAAATGCCAGTTACTTGGTTAGCAAAGCAACCAATAAAATGATCCCGGATGGTTGCCTTGAAATTATTCTGATCAAGGGACAGGGAGCATGCTTCACTATCAAAGACTTATCGTTTCCATGCCAAGAGGGAGTCTACTTGGGCGGTCAGTTGACAGCGTCCATTGATATGGAAATCCTACCTCAATCCAAACTATATTTTTTAAAAATATATCCCTGGATCAGCCCTCTGATAACCAGTTTTCCCATATCCAAAACCACCAATAGCATAACACCCTTTAGTGAAATCAACAGCCAGCTAAACCTAAGGCTTCACCCTGGCCCATTCGATTTCAATCTTGAAAGATGTGTAAAAATATTCGAAGAAGAGGTTGAAAAGCAAAGCCCTGGAAAAAACATAGAAACCAATGTTATGCTAAAATCCTGTACTAGTTTATTGGACTACACCCGGGAATTCAGCAAATCCAAAAAGGATCTTCTTTTGGATCTCAAAATCTCCTCAAGAACTTTGGAAAATAGATTTAACCAATACATTGGATTGTCTCCCAAGCAGTTTGCCAATACCATGAGACTAAGGCGAGTGGTGGAGAAATTACTTTATGGCACAGTGGACTCCTCCTTATCGGCAATTTCCTTAGATTATGGTTTTTTTGATCAAGCTCACTTTATCCGTTCTTTTAAGTCTATTATGGGAGCACCTCCCACAAAATTAAGCATGGAAAAATACTTCATTCCAAATTCAGATGAGCAGTTTCGTTTTTATACAATTTAATCTTCTCCTTCCGCTTTTACTTTGTGAAAAATAGTTTAAATGATGAACAAAACGCTGCTATTACTCTTTGTTGCAATTGTGTTTGGAAGCTGTGACAGCAATAAAAGTATCCAAAGACAAGCTCCACCACAAAATATCCAATCGGAAAACCCCCATTACCTTAAGCTTATTGAACGAAAAGGTACCGCCTATGAAAAAGGTTACCAATACGGCGTTCAGATGAAAGAGGATATTGCTCTCCAATTGGCTGTTTGGGATTCAGTTGTAAAGGAAGGCGTAAATCTTTCCCAAGAAGAAATTTACAGACTCATTGCTGAACAAACCGGATTCTTGGAAGCGATTAACCGGTATACGCCAGACTTATTGGAGGAAATTAACGGCATAGCGGATGGAGCGGAAGTAGACCGGAAGGCCCTTCTGTGTTTTAATTTGGCTGAAGAGGTCATGAATTACTTCCAGAATGGATACGAAAGCTGTACCAATGCTGGAGTTAAAAACGAGGATGAAAATTTAATAGCCTATAATCAGGATCTACCGGCATTTTTACACGGCAACAATACTCCTATTATCCTCAATGATGAGCATACATTTCTATTTGCTTTTCCCGGCTCTATTGGGACCAGTGGCATGACAAAAGATTTTGCTGTAACCTGTAATTCCCTCCCTATGCTTCATATGAACAAAAGAGGCTTACCGCTATCGTTTATGGTTCGCAAACTTTTGACATTCCCCAGTATTGAAAAAGCTAAGGACTTTCTTCAGGAAACACCTTTAGCCATTCCCCAGAACCTGATGATGGTCGACCGAAACCAGATCGTCAACCTCGAAATATCTGCAAATCAATTGGTAGAACACCAAAACCCAACCTCCGATAGGTTTCTTTATCATACCAATCATCCATTGGTCAATACAGATTTTAGACAGGGAGTGGAAAGGGAAACTGTCTGTGAAAGATTTAACCACCTTGACAGCCTTTTCACCAGTTTCCCGGAGGCTGAACATTTTCCACCCAGTCTACTTGAAAAAGCAATGTCTACACAGGCACCTGCAAATATCAATTCAAAAGACACATACTTCAGATTTATAGGCAGATATCCACAAAACAAAAATTTTCCACCATCTATGGTGGTTTACAATCCCCAAAAGGGTAAAAAGCCTCTGGTACTTACTTTCAACTAAATACAAAATCCTTTCATTTATTGTGAATTACAAATGAGGGAAATGAAACTTTTCCCCAATAGACTTACCATGAAAAAAATCCATTTAACGATCGTATTGACTGTGGCCATCCTATTCATCAACGTGGTGGCCTGCCAGGCACAAAAAACCGCCAGTGATGAAAAGAGTATCCAAACCTTATCCGGTGAACCCATATCAACTACCGACCTTGATCAATTCTTGAAAAATCAAATGGAAACTTTAAAGATTCCCGGTCTTTCCATCGCCGTGATCAATGATGCTGAAGTAGTGTACAACAACCATTTGGGGGTAATCCGAAGCGATTCAGACGAAAAGGTAAGTCGCACGACCCTTTTCGAAGCAGCCGCCATGTCCAAATCTCTTTTCGCTTATTTTACCATGAAAATGGTAGAAGAAGGCTTACTGGATTTGGACACTCCATTGTATAAATATATGCCCTATTCCGATATCGAGCATGATGAGCGTTACAAACTCATTACCGCAAGGATGGCTCTTTCACACACTACCGGTTTCCCAAATTGGAGGTTTTTTAACGAAGACGGCAAACTGGACATCAAATTCACCCCGGGCACCCAATTCCACTATTCAGGTGAAGGGTATGAATTTCTTGCAAAAGTAATAGCCCATCTCAAGGACAGGTCCTTGAAAAATTTGGATGAGTCATTTCAGCAAGAGGTTGCCCGGCCATTAGGCATGAAGCATTCTTATTTTACCAAAAACGATTATGTTGTAGCGCACAAAGCCTATGGACATTCGGGTACCGAAGTGGAAAAAATCGGTGGTATACTGACTTGACAAAATTTGGTGCGGCACATAGTCTACATACCAACACCGATGACTTCTCCAACTTCATGATTGCTCTTCTAAAAGAAAAAGGGCTAGAAAAAGACCTTTTCAATGAAATGCTTACAGAGCAAGTACGGCTTCCAGAGGACGATGGCCTGAGAGAGGATTTTGGATTTGAAGCTTGGAGCCTAGGATTTATATTAGCTTCTACTCCTTATGGTGTAAAATATGCCCATGGAGGCATGAATGAAAATTTCCAATCATACTTTATGTTGGTAAAGGATAAAGGATTTGGTTTTGTGTTTTTCACCAATACCGACAATGGCTTGGAGATATTGGAGCCATTGGAAGAGCTTCTTTTAGGGGGGCTGAATAAATAACTTTAACCCGATCTGATAGCCGCATTTTAATAAGCATATGAAAAAATTGATGTTTTTGCCCGTGCTCATCGGCTTGTGGTGCAGTTCCGCCTGGGCACAAAGGAAAATAGATTTCAGGGAGTTGGGTGGACAAAATCAGCACCTTGGCGGGAATTGCCCAAAACTTGGCAGAAGCCAAGGTTTTCTATGGAGAGACCAACTATATCAACGAGGAATTGCAACACTACCACAATGTAACTAGGGGCGACCTAAAAAGGGTGGCAAATGAATACCTGACCATGGATGGCCGGGTGGTACTACATTATTTACCCCAATCAGCAGAATAGATTTATTAACCTAGAAAAAGTCGCTTGGGCTGTCGTTTTGGGGCTAAACACACCCAGGGTGGTGGGGAGGTATGTGGAATATTGCTGCTGGCCTGAAGCGGGGCAACTATGACCTACCATGTCACCAAAGCCCTGTTGCTGAAACCAGTGGATGTCTTTGAATGGGGAGTGAAAGGCAACCTCCTAACCTCCTCAAAATGACCGTAAGCGAACAATAACGTTCGGTTCCAATTTAGGTTTAATTAAAGAATTAGGCTTATAGGGTTTCAAAGCACTTTTTAGCATGGCACTAATGTCGTATAATTGACCCCATGCTCAAGAATTACTTTCTGATTTCATTCCGCAATCTGCTCAAAAACAAAAGCGCTACAGCAATCCATATCCTGGGTTTATCTGTTGGTATAGTTTCGGCCATACTTATAGGTTTTTATGTCCATTTTGAAAGAAGTTATGAGGACATGCACGAGAAGTCGGAAAACATTTTTAGGCTTTCACTGGATCTTTACGACGGCAATGAGTTTATGCTCAACGATGTGGAAACTTATTATCCTTTAGGTCCGGAATTTAAAGAGTCCATGCCTGAGGTAAAGGATTATGCCCGGTTCATGAAAATTGGCAAGGCTGAAATAGCCACATTATCTTCAGATGTCAGGGGTTATGAGGATAAAATCTATGCAGCTGATTTATCAGCTTTTAATATATTTTCTTATAAACTTTTAGGTCAAAGTAATCTGCAAAAATTGGAGGAGCCTTATACAGCTGTAGTCACAGAAAGCTTTGCCAAACGTTTTTATGATAGAACTGATATTCTAGGAGAGGTGCTGATTTTCCCAGGCAGTGACCTTCAATTGGAAATTGTAGGCGTGATGGAAGATCTGCCACAAAACACCCACCTTAAATTTAACATGCTGATGTCGCATGCTACCATACCAACCCTTAGACCTTGGTATGAAGACAATCCGTGGAATGCCAACAATGAATACACCTATCTGTTGATGGAGGACGGTGTAGATGTGACTGCTTTCAATACCAAATTGAAAGCTTATTCTGAAGCAAATGAGCACATTGAGGATGAGGTGGTAATTTCTGAAAAGATTGGTGATATCCACCTTTACTCTAACAAGACCTTTGAGCCAGATGTAAACAGCAGTGCCCAATTGGTGAATTTCATACTGTGGGTGGGGATATTTATATTGGTGTTGGCATGGATCAATTACATCAACTTAGCCACAGCCAAAGCCATGGTAAGGGCCAAGGAGGTAGGAATAAGAAAGGCCATTGGTTCTTCCAAAAGGCAATTGGTCTTTCAGTTTTTCTGTGAAGCTTTTGTTATCAACCTTTTGGCGAGCCTGACTGCATTAGTAATCAGTATCATAGCCTTACCTTATTTTATAAGTTTTAGTGGATTGGCTTTGAATATCAATCATTTTGGCGTAGCTAATCTGGCCGTAGTGGTGGCAGGAATTACCCTAGTCGGCACATTGGTATCTGGGTTTTACCCAGCAGTGATTTTGTCTGGGTTCAATCCAATGACTGTGCTAAAAGGCAAATTCAGCCATTCTTCAAAGGGGATTATTTTGCGGAAAGGGCTAGTATTTTTTCAGTTTACGGCAACCATCGTATTGCTCTGTGTTGCTTTTGCCGTGTTTTTTCAAGTTGACTATTTGACCAGGACCGAACTGGGGGTGGCTATAGATAATACCTTGGTCATACGTGCTCCTTCACAGCGTGATTCCGTAGCAAAATCTTCTGGGATAAATTTCCTTCACAGGATGTCCAACGAAAATATGGTAAAAAATGTATCGGGTGCCGGATCTGTACCGGGATCAGATTTTATGGAAATGAGTAGTTCTAGAGGGGAGAGAAGACTTGGAGTGGATGAGCATGATGGAAAGCATACCTTTTACCACTATGGTATATTGGGTAATTATGTCGATGCTATGGAGATAACCTTACTGGAAGGAAGATCTTTTGGAGCAGAATCACCTAATGAAATGGTGCTTATCAATGAAACTGCGCTTTATGCCTTAGGATTTACAGATGCCGCTGATGCTATTGGGCAGAAAATATCATTTAATAGAAATGGTATACCCTCCGAGATTATTGGTGTGATGGCCGATTTTTATCAACGCTCACCCAAAGAAAAACATATTCCCTTGATTTTATGGCAGGATCAAAGTCCAAATAACCTTATTGTCAAATTGGATACCGATGATACGGAACAGGCATTAGCTACTATTCAGAACCTGTGGAATGAGACATTTCCCGATCAGGTTTTCGACTATTATTTCCTCAATGACTTGTACAATTACCAGTTCCATCAAGACAGGCAGTTTGGAAAGACAGTATTGTTATTTACCATCATTTCGCTGATTATAGCCGCCTTGGGTCTGTTTGGACTGTCTTCTTTTATGGTAAAAATAAAAGAGAAGGAGTTGGGGGTAAGGAAAGTATTGGGAGCAACAACCGGTTCTCTGGTTTATATGATATCGAGGAGCTATTTACTGATTATTTTTATAGCGGGCATGATGTCCATTCCAGTTGCGATTTTGTTGATTCAAAGTTGGCTGGAAAATTATGCCCTACAGATTTCATTGAGCTGGTGGCTTTTCGGAATGCCTATTGGATTCATTCTATTGATAGCAATAATCACTGTTGGGCTACAAACCTTTAAAGCTGCTGAGGCCAACCCCATCCATGCATTAAAAAATGAGTAGATTACCCAGAACCCTATCCGGCCTAGAACAAGGTCAACCATGACAACAGCCCAGTAAGGCGAAGTACCCAGCGCCCCGTGCTCAGTGCTCTCAGTGCTCCGTGCCCAGTGCTCCCCACACTCCCCAACTGGCACTCACAGTGTCCAAATGCACATTGCCGATCGCCATGGGGGATTTGCCATTATCAACATGATAAATTCCATGCTGACCATGCCTACCCACAGGAAATTAAGGGCCTTTGGTAGCTTATAAAATGTCATTGCTTACATGGCTGGTGCATTTACTGAAGATGATTTAATTTATCTCAATATTTAACACATATTTACGAATACTTGCATTATATTTACACTATTACCCTTATAATAAGGAGAATTTATGAATAATAGTATTGCAAGGGAAGTTGAGGCTATGAGGCGAGCGTGCAAGGATTTTTTTGAATGTGACGAAGATCTTTGCCTGGAAGGTCAGGAGGTGAACTTTGACATCGTTGAATCCCACTCCTATTCAGGGGGGAAGATCACTATAGGATATAAAAATGGGGAGGAATTGCTTTTCATAAAATATCAGCAAAACCAACTGATAAAATGCAAACTTTACCTGATGGATTTGACCGATTTCTCCAAGTCTTGGGGCTTGGTAGACAAAAGCCAAGAGCAAATCTTGAAACTACACCTTGACACCACCCGTACCGAAGAAAGCAACCAGAAGGAATTCATCAAAGGCTTCGAAAAATGGAAAGCCCAATCCAAAGCTGGCATTTTCATGTTGGCTTTTTCCAGGTTTCGGTAGGCTTGTACAATTACCAGCTCCATCAAGATAGGCAGTTTGGAAAAACAGTATTGTTATTTACCATCATTTCCCTGATTATTGCCGCCTTGGGTTTGTTTTGGAATGCCTGTTGGATTCATTCTATTGATCGCAATAATTCCTGTTGGGTTACAAACCTTTAAAGCTGCTGAGGCCAACCCCATCCATGCACTGAAAAATGAGTAGATTACCCAGAACCCTATCCGGCCTAGAACAAGGGCAACCATGACAACATCCCAGTAAGGGGAAGTACCCAACGCACCCCACCCCGTGCTCAGTGCCCAGTGCTCAGCGCCCAGTGGTAAACAAGTCCAATCTCGGGGAAGGAAGGTTTCGTTCATTTAAGGTTTGCTACCTACCTTAAAGAAACTATCTCTCTTCTATAATAGAGAGAATATTTCCTGAAGGATCCTTAAACCAGGCGATCTTGTGATTATCTTTTCCCCGAAAAATACCCTTATCATCTGTTTTTAAAGGTTTCCCATATTTCTCAAACACTACCCCTTTGGAGATTAAATGAGTAACAACTTGTTCTATATCCTGTACCTCAAAGTTAAGTACAGTGAAGTTAGCGGGCTGATGATCCTTGCCTTTGGGGTATATTATAAATTTATGATTACCTATGCCGGAGATTTCTAAAATCCCCATATCAGTCTCGTCCACTTGAAGTCCTAATATAGTTTCATAAAATTCTTTAGAGGCTTTCAAATTGTCGGAGGAAAAGGAGTTAAATGAATATGCAGCGTTCATCATGGTTTCATATTTAGGTTAACATTTATACTCAAATGGACTTAAACAAATTTACTCATCCGATTGCATTTTTTAAGCGTGAGTTTACGACATTCTAGGGGTCGATCACGACAGCTATGCCTGCGGGACGGTAACCCTTAAAATCAATCTCTAGTTATGGCAAACAGCCTACAGGTATTGTATTCTGAGAACTAGAGGATATCCAGATCACGAGAGATATTCATACCGTAATTATTAAGGGAGCACCTGTAAAGTAGTTTAAAGATTGAATTCGGATGGCGCTGCGCGCCTCCTAGGATTAAGGGATTAACCTAAGGTACTCCTATTCCTTAATCTATTAATCAGTCCCGCTGGCTTCAATGGAATTTGGCCAGCAGGACGTTAAACCTTTAAACCAAATAACGTTGCGCTTGTTGCGACCCTCTTTGCGCCCTTTGCGTGAAACTGCCGCGATGAAGTCGCCGCTTCGCGATTTCTAAACTCCTAAACCAGGCCGCAGGCGAGAACCTCCTAAACTTTATAATCCAGCGATTTATCCGTATATTTAATATCATTCCGGATACTTTTAAAAGCTTTCGAAAGGGTATAAATCATGGGAAAAGAAGCGTTGAATTGGTTAGGGGAATTAGCCATCATCCACACTACGGGAGTGGAAACAGATGGTCGGTATTGTATGATCGAACTCTATGCCACCAAGGAAGGAAGCCCTCCCTGGCATGTGCATCAAAGGGAGGACGAGGGATTTTATGTTCTGGAAGGGGAGTTGACTGTTTTTGTAGGGGACAAAACTTACAAGGCAAAAGCAGGTGATTATTTATTGGCCCCCAAAGGCATTCCACACACCTATACAGTTGATTCTCCAGGTTACGCAAGGGTAATGCTGATTTGTTCTCCGGCAGGTTTCGAAGAGGCCGTTCGCCAAATGAGTACGCCTGCAGAATCACTGGAACCACCAAAGAATGAGGATATGGAGATCGATTATGATAAAATCAGTAGCCTAGCCGCCCAGTACGGTGTCGAATTCGTCGATGCTCCATAAAAGAGGCACCTGCACACCTTTTATACCGCTCAGTTTAGACCGTTGTGCGAATGTCTTCAGACTTCGCACACATATGTAGAGAGTATCCGACACGGGGGTCAGTTTAGAAGCTTAGGGAATGAAGGGTTGAAAGGATTAACCTAAGTTACTCCTATTCCTTAATCTATTAATCAGTCCCGCTGGCCTCTAATGAAATTTATATCCCACTCCTATTGACCATACCCATCGATCTTGGGAGTCCATATGAAAAAATGGGGCGAAGAAGGCCAGTTTTCTATAATCCACTCTAGGGGCGACTCCCAATCTTGCCCCCATCTTTCCTTCATATAAATAGAGGGAGGGCAGGGCCCCTACGCCTACCTTCCAATCTGGATTGATATTTAGAAACAAACTGGGACCTCCAACATTCATTGCATAAAAATCCGGACCGACGGAAACTCCCAACATCCCCTCCAATCCAAAGTCCACGGTAGATCTCCCAGATGTCTCCTGCGGGGCAGGTTCCTGGCCAAGCGCAAAATCTTGAAATGAAATTGATAACAATAGTACAAAAAAGACAAACCTTATATACAGCATATAATGTTAATTTTAATATTAGAATAAAGGTTTAAACTTAAGATAATTATCCTAAATAGTGCCAAGACTTAATTCCCCCGCTCCATCCTTCCTTGGTTTATCTCCCAATCACCGCTTAGCGAATCTATTAATAGGTTGATGGGATTAAAGGATTAAAGGATTAACGTAAGGGATTTCTGCTCCTTAATCCATTAATCAGTCCTTAAGGGAATATAGCGCAGCTATTCCCCTCAGGACGATAAACCTTTAAACCAGCCATTCATCATCTCCATAAACCATAACCCAGCCCGCAGGGCGAATAAACCTAAAACCACAAAAAAAACCAGCCCGGAACCCAGACTGGCTTACTTCGTACTTCCAACTTCGTACCTCGTACTTAACCTCGTACTTCCAACCTCGTACTTATTCTTTTGTCACCTGGCTCACCGCCGCAAGTACCGATCCCGCCACCACAGCATATCCTGCTGCTGTGATGATTGCCACCGGCAGGGCAACTGGCGCGGCCAATAGGGTTCCCCCTACTGCTGCCAGCATCATTCCTGCATATTGAAGCCTCTTGAAAAACGGCGGCGTCGGCGCCTGCCATCTGTTTTGGATTTCGTTCATTATGTTTATGGTCTAAAATTTAAGATTACGTTGTTGTCATGGTTGTCCGCTGTTCCGATGCTGCGCATCGGAATTCGCCGTTGTCGTGGTTGTCAGATGGAGCATCTCAGCCGGCCATTGTAGCAATTTTTGCCTTTCCGGATTTTTAAATGCTCAGTGCTCAGTGCTCCGTGCTCAGAACCACCGTTGTGCGTATGTCTCCGACTTTTTGTTGTCCGCTCTTCCGACGCTGGGCATCGGAACCCGCCGTTGTCATTGTTATCGTGGTTGTCAGATCCAGCATCAAACGGGACCATTTTTGGCATTCCGGATTTTTAAATGCTCAGTGCACAGTGCTCCCGTTCTCAATGCTCCACTCCGCTTCGCTGCGGTTCCCGATTCCCCCCGATATAGCTATCAGGACTGCTCGGGACTATGCGAGAAGACGGCATGTAGTACAGTGACCAGCGATGCGTCCTCAGTGCCCAGTCCTTTCCGTGCATAGAACAATGACAACCCTGACAACTCCTAACTCACTTTCTCCAACACCTGAATCCTATTCCTCAGCATCGTCAGCTGCGTCTGCACCATTGACTTCAGTACCAATTGCTCGCCTTGTAAACTGGCCACCCCGACTTTAACCTCCACCAGTTCACCCTTCAGCTCACGAAGGTCCTGGACTAGGTACCTGAGCAGGAAACCGGAGATGGAAAGGAGGACTGATACCAGTCCCCCCACACCAATTAAATAAACTCCTCCGTCCATAGCATATCCGTTACAGCCAGGTTGAGGGCAAGGTCGGCTTCGCTGAAGATCTCCAGCTTGACTTCCTCTCCAGCATCCAAGGCTTCGTACACCAGATCCCGAAACAGGTAGGTTGCATTCCGGGAAAAGTTGCCTTTCCCCTCCCCCGTATGGTTCGTCACCGGGGCAATGCAGCCCCTGAGTTCCTTCAAGGCATCATTGGCAGGATGGAAAAGGATTCCAGACCTGTCTTTCACCCCTTTTACCAGCAGATGCCAACCGTATCGCTCCGAGTACCGCTTCTCCAAACCATAGACACCCTCCGGAATACAGGACTCGTTCCGCCTGTTGTTTCTATAGGGCAGCTCTATGGTTTTGGCCACCTCGATCCCATTGTGGGTGATAAACCCATTGGTGCCATTAGGCCAATACTCCCTGTTCAATAAGAGCTTCATGGAGTATCGATTTTTTCGGTCAATATGATTGTACCGGCGTTGTACCCACTGTCATTCATGGGAAACTCCTCCCCATTGACTGTCTGGAAAAATTCAATGCCCAACACAAATACCCGGTGATTGAATTCCAGAGGCACCTTGTTCAGCTCCAAGGTCAGTTCAGGCGAACTTGCCCGCACACTTAACATTTCAGACTCCACTTTCTCCAAGTTAAAATCGGCTAATTCAAGATCAATAGCACCTCCCATAAGGTAGATCCTGTAATTGGTGGTGCCGGATGGTGCCATCAGATAGCTCGCGGGATGAAATGCCGGAAGGCTGATCGCCAGGGTTTCCCCCGTATTGGTGATGACCACGTGCTTTTTCAACACAGAAGTGAGATTGGCTCCCGCATTGAGCTGCAATCCCTTTAACAGGTCCCAGTTGCCCTCAGTCACCTTTCTCTCTCCCCTGGTGTTTACAGGATCGCTCTTCACCACCTTCACCATCGCATGCTGAAGCCTCCGGTGAAGCCTGGAATCGGTGGAGGAAATGATTGCCGGCCTGATGCTGTTCTTGAGCAGCTTTACGGCCGAGGCCGCTTCGGCAAACTCCCGCATATTCTCCCTGGTACGGGCATACTTGGGATCATTCATGATGCGCTCCTTGGTGACCCCGCCTTTTTCGCGGACCATAAAACCGTCTTTGTTTTTGTAAAATGTAAGTTTTCCTATATTGCCGGTGAAACTCACAAAACTCGCTTGTTGTCCCATATTTTATTGGTTTTAAATGTTAAACATGTCCAAATATCAATTGTAAAACATTGATTAACAAACAATTATGCGGTTACAGCGGATTCTGCGCATTTTGCGGTCAGTGCGGAAATACAGGCATTAATATTATTCCACCCTGACCACCTTGGCGCCTTTGTACATCGTGGAGCAATAGGGGTAATATGTTCCAGCCATCCACTGATAATATTCAATACTGAATATGAATAGCCTACGCGTGCCGGGGATACCCTGTTTATCCACCACCAATTCTCCCCCCTGGAGTATAGCCCCCATCTCAAACTGCCTGGACAGTTCGAGATGGGAGTCGTTTCCCCTGCCTTCCACGTCCACCGTTACCACATTCAGAAAAAGGCTTAGATGGGTAGCGTTGGCCGGAAACTCAAACTTCTCAAAATCCGTTTGGCTCCACGAAAACCTCAACTCTGAGCCGGTTTCCGCCACACGAATCTCAGGAGTCCATAGTTTCCTGAACTTACGTTCCTTGTTCAGCTCCAGACCTTCCAATAAATTCCAGTCCCCATACCCGGGTTTCCTGCTTCCGGGAGGATGCATAGGGTCAGTTTTCGTGATTTTCAACATCAGGGTGAAAAACCTCGAGCTGAAGGTGCTGTCAGCACTCCTTTGAATCAGGGGCAGGAACAGGTTTCTGATCCTTTTCCCTTCCCCGGCTGCCAGCTTGAATTCCTCCATGTTTCTACGGGTATTTTCGTAGTTGGGGTCCTTCATGATCCGGGCCTTGCTTACCCCTCCTTTTTTCCGGGCATAATATCCCTTGGCGGTTTTATAATAATTGATACCACCCATGTTCCCTTCAAAAAATAATAATCCACTTTGCTTTGCCATAGTTGTTTTCGTTATAGTTATAAAAAATTGATAATTTAAATGGTTAATTGTTCAATATTCAAAGGTTCAATGTTTAAATGTTTAATTGTTCAAGGTTCATTGTTGAAGGTTCAATGTTTAATTGTTCAAAGTTCATAACTATGAACCCTGAACCCTGAACCCTGAACCGTTAAGCCTGAAACCATAAACCTTAAACCATAAACCTTAAACCATAAACCTTAAGCCTTAAACCTTAAACCCTCCCCACGTACACACTGTCCGAAAGGTCCCGGGTTTTGTTTTTGGCCAGAGGTCTGGAAAAGGAAATGTAGGCCTCAAGTTTCCCTACATGCAGATCGTGCCTGTAAATGGAGACAAGCTGTTGCTTTTCCCATCTGAAATTGCCCTCCAGGACAAAAAATACGGCTTTGTCCTCCACGTTGTAAAGGGTCACCATGACCTGGTCATCCCGCCGGGCACTGCCAAGGTTGGAATTGTCCTCCCATTCAAAGAGGACCTTCCCATCCCCGGCCCAGTGGACAGTGGGAGAAAGTGCGCCTGTGAGTGTTCCCCCGCTCACTTTGATCAATGATGGATCCAGCGTGCTGTCTTCAAGGCTACCCTTAAACCCGTTTTTGATGGCCCAGCCACAGGCAAGGTGGGTGCCCGTCCTCATGCCTGTGGCCTGTTGCTGAAAACCGAATTCCACGGGAATTTTAAGGGGTTTGAAAAATTCTCCTGCCAGCCGGAATTTCCGTTGCCCATATTCCTGCAATTTGGTGGGAGGTTTTGAAGCAATTTTTTCAACATGCTTTCTTACATAGGTCACCCCCTTCACCCGGTAGTAGACCCATGATCCTTTTTTGCCCCGGTAGTGTTTTTCGGGACCTTCTGATTTTGCCATTTTTTTGTCGTTAAAAGTGAATAAAAAATTGAAATGAATGCCATTCCGTAAGACCCAAGGCAGCCCTATATGTCCCTTTACCCTAGTCCCGTTTTGAAATTCTTTCGGAACAGGCACGGAGCACTTACAAGCCGGCTGTTTTGCGAATCTGATGGGCCCCTGAAGCGGACCTGATCGGGAGGAGGTCGGGAGTATATAGCCCTTTGGGTCGGCGGAGATACGGCCCCACAAAAACTCCCATGACCTCCTGGATTTTTTTATAAATACTCTTCAATTTCCTCCACGGGTATCCCGGAAAATTTTGAAAACTCCTTGACGGTCACAAACTGGTGCTTCCCCTTTTTGTAGTATTTTTTGATCCTGCACAGCAGGTCCTGTCCATAGCGCTCACTCATGTTGGTAATCCTGAGGATGTCATTGGCGGAAATGACGCACTTCTTCTTGATCTTTTGATTTTTCTTGTACATAAAAAGATGGGTTAAAAAGTAATACATGGATTGGCAACTTTGGGATCAATTGCCGTTTTGGGCCGAACGGTAACGCTGCGTATCGGCTTTTGACCATTCCGTGCTTCCGGAGATCAAAAATCTTAAGGCCATCAGAAATTCATGGCTGAATCCATCGGATCCCTCCGCACAGTTGCGGATTTCTTCTTCCATCCTGTGGAATCTTGCCACTTCCTCGTAATGCAGCTCAAAGACTTTTTTTAGGGCAGCCTCCGGCGGCACTTGATGATGGTGCGTGATCAGCAGGACAAGGTTATGACAGTCCTTCTCCAGTTTTTCCTTTTCATAGGACATCAGATCGTTAGCGATGTAAATAATCTTCCCGGCTACCTCCTGGATAGCTTCGTATTTTGATTTTTGGGTTAATTCAAAGGGAATGTCCCACACCGGAGGGATGAGTATAAATGCTATCTTCGCCCCGGAGAATTCCACTCTTTGCCTCATATACTCGCCAATAGCGGGAATCCTGTTTTTCTGACGGTTTCGTGCCTCCCATGATCCTGCTTGAAGAAATCTTTCAAAAAGTGTCTGTGCTTCCTTTTGCCAGAGGTGGCCGGTCCAGGAACTGATTTCCTCCCATACTTCCTGAAAAGCCCTGGAAAAGAAAAGTTCCAACTTCCCCTCCTCCCCCTTTATGGCCTTCATCATATCCCGCGAAAGTATTATCCAAAACTCATTTTTGTCCACGATCATATCCGTATAATCGTCCAATATAAAAAGCAGGCAAAAAAGCTTGGCCACTGCAGTAAGTTTACGCTGGGATGCTTCCGGATAAAGCCGCGCCGCAAACCAGGTGATTTTCATCTTCCGGTACTGGGTTACTTCAAAAGGCCCCTTCAATATCTTTTTTCTCTGCGCCCATTGGATCACCTCGGCATCCACAGCTTCCACATATGGATTGAGATAAGAGGGAAAGGCGTAGACCAGGTTAGTTTTCTTTTTCATTTTTTTGTGAAGTGGTTAAAAAATCATGATCGATCACTCTAGATAAGCGGGCATGATCTGCAGCATAATCCTTAAAATTGGTCTGGGCGGATTTTTTTTAAAGTGGTAGGCTTATATCGCAACAGTTGGCATACATCTTTCCTCAACATTTCACGACACATCCCTGGGTAAAAGGTGATAAATGCTCCCAGCCTATCGTCATGTGGCTCACTAATCAGTTCAATCCATCGTTCATCTTCATATTTGAGATAATCACTGACTAAAGTCGAGAATTTATTCATAATGGGGAAATCAGTCAGTATCCTGTTCTCAGATTTCCTGCTTAGCTCTGCTACTCGTAGCTTACTATATGCCATTATTATCTTGGAGGTCGGTTCCTTAGCGCGATATGAATATAGGTCTACCAACACATCGCCTGCCCCAAATACCCTTTTTAGCTGTAAATCCCCCTCTTCCCCTAGCGTATATACGGCACCTACACCCTCTAAAATTAACCTAGCGGTATTTTCAATTTCGCCTTCAGGTTTCAAAATTGTTTTGGGGGCTATTTCCCTGTCCTGCAAAAAGCTACTTAAATCCTCCATTACCTTTTCGGGAATGGGGAAATTTAAAGCTGGAAATCTGTTCAACAGAGTTCCGCAGAATGTTTTTACCATTCTGTCAAAATCATTATTCATAAAATCCTCCTAGCTAAAAAATAAAACTAATATCAAAGTAACTAAACGATAAACATTTGTCAAGTCCCAAATGAAAAAAGGCCAAAAACGACCTTTTTAAATCCTTCCAGTACTAAGGCCGAAATTGACAGCCTTTAGACTTTTCCTTTCCCTAAATTTGAAATAATACGATTAAGATTATTGCTGGTATTTAACTAAGAAAATTGACAGAATGGAGAAAAGAATAAAAATAACCCCGATTAAAAAGAGCATCATACAGGAAGCTACTTCACTCATTCTTGTTCTGCTCCTCACCTATACAGCATTCAGCAAATGGATCGATTGGACCGGAACCAAGAATGCACTATACAATCAGGTGTTCCCCACCAGGATGGCAGAAGGCCTCCTATGGGGATTGCCCGTCGTAGAACTGGCAGTGGCGGCCATGCTGGTGTGCAACAAATGGCGCTACTATGGCCTCTGGATCAGCGTCTTATTAATGTTGTGCTTTACAATCTATGTAGGCTTAGTCATGACCGGTATCTTCGGCCGCATTCCATGCAGCTGCGGTGGCGTGATGGGAAGTTTGGGATGGGGAGAGCATTTGGCAGTTAATATTGGATTTCTATTGATAGCCATGATTGGTCTCCATTTTCATAGGAAAATTGACAATGAATTTGGCCAGCCATCCCTAGAGGGAGGTAAACCTGCCAAGGAGGCGGGATTGGAGAAGTAATAGATTGGTTCTCGCAGCGAACGCAAGGATTAAAAACGCAATGGGCGCTACGTGGTCCTGTACAAAGATGTACAAAGAAGTCTAAAAGACTTCAACTATCAGTAACCCCGGGTGTCAACCCGGGGAAGAAACGACAGAATAATCAACAACTCTGAAGGGGTTGAACTATAACCGTAATCTTAATTATAGCCTATGAATCCATAAAATTACGTCAGTCTGGGATGCTGCCAGGCAGCTACCAGGCACCAGAAGGGGGCACAAAAAATCCGGCCGCCCCTCTCAAAAGATTCCTTCTCCCCAGCACGGGAGGAAGATCGAAGCGACCGGAATATTGTAATTATAACTATAACAACAAATTTATGAAAAATTCAGTAAAGAACCTCCTACGCGGAGGTGTGTTTGCCCTCGGGGCAACATTCGCTTTTGCTTTTACGCAGCCTATGGACAATGTTCAAACAGTTTGGGGTGAAGACCAAATTAATGGAGTTGTACCTGTCACCCTCAACAGCAATGAATATATTTGCGATCCGGGGACTATCCAATGCTTGTATTACGATGAGGCTATGGAGCAACCAGTTCCAAACAGCAGAGGACAGTTTAAGCTACAATAACAAGTAGGTAAATTTGAGCCCGGCGGTGACCGGGCTCTTCCAATTACCTGTGCAAAAATTCTTCTACAGGAAAAGGGAATGCATAATATGGGGACTCAAATCTAAAAATTTCACCATGTACTTCACGTACAAGCTTTGCGTTTGAGGCAGCCCCCCTTTTTATATCTGACCACCTCATACCTCTGAATAATAGCTCCTTTCTTCTTTCTTCCAAAACCAGTTCTAAGGTATTGGCTTCATCCTCAAGAAAAATAGGCTCAAATTCCCCGGCAGCAAATCTGGAGGACAATAATCGGTTAAGATCCTCAATAGCACCTTCGGCGTCTCCTAATCTTGCCCGGCATTCAGCCCTTATCAAATACAGTTCACCTACAGTTAGTCCAGAAAAGAACTCCGCATTTCCCGAAAAGCTACCACGGAAATTGATCGCCCCTGTTGGCCTTATTATGAAATAAAGCTGTTTTCTTAGGTCATTTTCAACATAACTTTGATAAAGTACAGAATCTATTCTCACTTCCTGATTCCGTTCAAAACCCCCAGTGGATAGAGAAAGGGCATGATAAATTACCTCATCATTTATTAAGGGAATAGGGAACATAGCAGAGGATTCCAGATTATTGAAATCCAATAAATTATCATACATCCCCAAAGCTTCAGTGCTATGTTTAGCAGCAAGACTAAATTCATTCATGCTTAAATAGACCCTAGCAAGAAGTGCGTGGGCAGATGTTATGTTCGGCTGGCTTTTATATTTTACTGAAGAAGGGAGATCTCTCAAGGCTTCCAACAAATCTGATAGAATAAAATTGTAGGTTTCTTCCAAACTCACCACCTCTGCAGGGTTATTCACGTCTGGCACTTTTGGCAGTGGCAATCCTTGAAGAGAACTAGCCTCTCCTTGCCTATATTGCTCAGCAAAAGTTTGAACTAAGTGATAAATTGAAAATGCTCTGGCAAACTTGGCCCATCCGGTCAATTGCTTTTTCTTTTGGGTTTGTGCCTCATTTGCAGGAACAATTTCATTGAGCCTCTCCAGGCAAACATTGGCATAAAACACCTGTTCATACGGCCAAGTCCAAGCACTGGGAAAGACCTCGTCTTCAAAAACGTTTTCAAGTTCACGAGTATAGGCCTTTTGGGTCATGTTTCTACCCAAGGAAACCCAGCCCGCATCCGTTAGGTAATAATCATCGGACGAAAGATTTTGAATCCCGGGAGTAAGATTAAAAACACCCACATTGTTCAATATAGCCTCCAGATCTTGCAAGGTATCAGCAGAGGATATACCTTTATTTGGAATAGCTTCCAAGAAGCTCTCACACCCTATCAGCACTCCGGCCGCTAAGATGGTTAATAGTATGTTTTTATATATTTTCATGATTAGTAAATTTTTAATTAAATGGGTTAACTTAACTGTGAACCGTGAACACTAAAATGCCCCGCCCACCGGAACCGTATAACTAAACCTTATGAAGAAAGTGGTGGAACGGGGCATTGAGATGGTTAAAAATCTATGCGGATTCCTGCAGCTATACTGGTCAGTGGCCTCATCGACCTAAAGTCAGGATCCAGCGGGTCATTTGAAGCCTTCCAAAGAATACCCAAATTGTTGGCATACGTATATACTTCAGCATTCTGGAAAGGAAGTCCAGGGAAACGTGAACGTTCAAATAGATAACTTAGCCTGATATCCTGCAACCTAACGTGATCTCCCCTTTCAACCAGATGTTCTGCATACCTGTAAAAATTGTTGCGCAAATTGTTATTGGTCAGAGGCAGACTAGGAACGGAAGTAAAAAGTTCATCACCTGGCTGCTGCCACCTTTGTGCGAAATCGGCATGTCCGCCATTGCCCGCGAATACCGTAGCATAGTTGATCGACTCTCTTCTGTAGAAATACCCAAGCCTATATGAGATGTTAAAGGAAAGTGAAAAACCGCCATAGGAAAAAGTATTTCTCAGCGACCCAAACGATGTAGGCCTCCTTGGACCATGATACTTGAGGGTTTCAGGGCTTGTGTTGTTGAAAATTGCAGAATAATTACTGCTGACTTCCCCATCCACATAACCTAGTGGATTGCCGTTGTCAGGATCAAGTCCAGCCCAAGGCAAGCTGTAGATAGCAAACAGGGGTCGGCCTTCCAAGGGCACCATTACACCATCGGATTGTGCTAGGTAATTTAGAACTGATCCTTGATAAAAGTAATCTGTCACTTTTTCGGAAATATGACTGTAAAGGAAATTTGTATTCCATTTCAATGCTCCTGTGAGGTTCCTGGTTTGTAGATCCAAATCCAGCCCCTTTCCTATTGTTCCAGAAGTGTTTCCCCTAAACCTCACCAATCCGGTGGATGGAGGTAAGGGAGCATCCCCGATTAAATCTACCCCGTTCTTGGAATAATATTCCAAGGAACCGGAGATCCTTCCGTTTCGGCTTTCAAAATCAGCTCCCAAGTTCCAGATCCTGATTTGCTCCCATCTGAGCATAGGATTTGCCGGATTGATGATCTGACCTCCCAATTCTCCCGCAGGAATATCAAACTGCCAGTTGGTATAATATTGTACGGTTGTTAGAGCAGAAAGCGACTTATCTATATTCCCGTTGACACCATAAGATGTCCTGAATTTTAGGTAAGGCAAAAGTCCCGAGTTATAAAAATCCTCTCCACTGATGACCCAACCTGCTCCTGCTGACCACAGCGGTACCCCCTTTTGGTTGGTATCCACTCCAAAAATATTGGAAGCATCTCTCCTCGCACTGATCGAAAGATTATATTTCTTGCTAAAGGAGTACCCTCCATTGAAATAATAAGATACAAACCTGTCAATATTGCCTGCATGCAGGATGTTTGAAGATATATTGGATTGTAACCCGTTATGAAACAATCTGAATCGGGTGACATGATCCACAGGCCGGCTTATCGCTAATTGGTCATTATAACCATAATAACGCATTGAATTTCTCTCCGCTTGCAAGTCTTTCAGCTCATATCCGCCCAATAAATGGAGTTCATGGCCAGATTCCCATTCTTTGTTATAATTAAGCTGACCTCGAAAGCTATGGCTATATGCTGAGGCAATACTCAGATCCAGGATATCCCCTTCAGGGATCGGTCTTTCAATAGAGCCATCACTGCCCACCTGCGTGAATTGATTAATTAAATCTCTTGTAAAAAACAAGTCACTGGATCTTAGGTTGTTGCCAACGGTTTTGTTTTGCCAGTATTGGTACAAAATTTCTCCTTTCAGCCCAGGAAGAAACTGGTACCCCAAGGAAAGGTTTATCCTATAATCATCTTGCTCATTCGTGTTCCTATGCCTTCCCAGTTCATTGAGTGGTATATATCTCCAATCCAACAGGTCTTCCACTATTTCGCTGTTAACAAAACGTTGATTATACCGATGGATAATCGGCATTGGATTCCCCATCTGATCTGTCAATGATTCAAACTGATAATATTCCCGAGGCATCTCGGTCCTTACATCCCTGTTGATTTTCGTAAAATATAGATTGGCATTCACATCCAACTTATCTCCCAACAGCTTCCATTGGTTTTGAGCCCCTATGGTTACCCTTTCATTGCTGTTAGCCTGTAGGTTTTCATTATTCCGGTCCATACCCAGGGAATAATTGTATCGATGAACCTTTGTCCCACCGGATACGCTTAGGGAATGTTGCTGATTCAGCTGGGGCCTATAAAAATGCTCCATGAAATCCCGCCTGATATCCTGATTGCGGTAACCCTCTAGTCGGGCGTTTGACTCAGCAGCATCTATCAACCCATTCCTTTCTGCAATGAAGGTTTCTAATACAGGGGATAGAACTGGCCTGTTTACGGAATTTTCCAAGCTGAGAAAGCTTCCCCTCTCAAACAGTGTCCGTTCTGCCCAAATCCTATCCTCATTGGACATGATTGGCTCATAGAATAAATCGGGCTTTTCGATGAGGTTGACATTGGAATTAAAGCTAACCCGTGGAGCAGAAACCCCTCCTTTTTTTGTGGTTATCACAATTACCCCATTGCCTGCCCTGGCGCCCCAAATCGAAGCTGCCGCAGCATCCCTCAGCACCGTGATGGACTCCACATCATTGGGATTGATGCTTTCCAAGGGACCGTCATAAGGGAAATTGTCAATCACGATCAATGGCTGGGTATTGGCAAACAAGGTATTCCGCCCCCTTATACTAATGGCATCTGAAGCAGGGCCTGTCCTGTTAAAGATTAGCCCGGAGGTAACATCCTCCAGCCTGTCCATGAGGTTGGTGCTTACCCTTCTGTTGACCAATTCCCGGTCAACTTTTACAAAAGATCCCGTGGCCCTTTCCTTCGGCAGCTTTTGGTAGCCGGTCGAGACCACTTCTATCTCACCCATGGATAGACCTGAAGGAATAAGCTTAAATTCCTCCTCCAGCTGCTCCGGAATCGAAACGCTACGAAGCAGGGAGTCATAGCCCAAATAGCTTGTTACAATGGTGTGAATGCCCGCTTCAAGATGAAGGGTAAATACTCCATCCCTATCGGAAATGGCATAAGTTTCTGAATCCTTTACCTTGATCAGAGCCCCTTGCAAGGACTCTCCAGAAATATCATCTCGGACCTTCCCTTGAAAAGGATACGTGTCCGATTGGGCTTGGACCTCACCCACCATGGCAAGGAACAGCCCCAAGAGTACAATTGCTCTCATACGTTTTTGATTTTAATGTTGAAATTGGCTTGTGAAATTTGGATGCATTAGAATAGCCCTGTCACATCCATTTTGAGTTGTTCGTAAATAAGCTTCTGATAGCCAGGGTTGACAATCCTACCCTCTTTGTCTATCAGCATGACATGGGGAAAACCAGATATATTGTACTTTTGAAGCAGGTCGTTCTTCACCTCCTCAGTGCCCGTATTTAGATGGATAGCTCCAGGTGGCGAATACTTTCCGCTTGCCAAGCTTTTTTTCCAAAGTGAATGATCCCGGTCAATGGAAATGGAAACCATGGCATAATCAGACCTTTCTGAGAATTCCTCCGCAAGCGGTCGGAGAATATTCGAATTCAGCGAAATACAGGCACTACACCCTGTAAACCAATAATCCACCAACACTACCTTCCCTCTTAAATCACTTAAGGCAATGGTATCGCCTTTGTCATTAGGCAATCTGAAATCAACAGCCAATTTACCAGTTCCAACACGCTCATACATGTCATTTAGAATATCCCAAATAACCGGGTCCTCGATCAAATCCAACCCATCCAATAAAGCCTCAGATGATTGAAGCCGACGATCCAACAGATGCCCTGCGACTACCCTGTCCCTCAGTTCAGGAGACAGTTGGGAATCTGCAAGTTCAAAGAAGGATTTGCCCTCCAATAGCTCTCCTATTTCAATTACTGCCATTTGCATCCGGATATATTGATAGGAATTTTTCCTTTCCGGATTCTCTGCTTCAAGCATCAAATAGCCCTGTACATACTTTGTAAAAATGTGCTCAATTCTGTCTTTTACAGATTCCATATCCTCCAATTTGGAAACCTGTTTCCATGCAAACGCAAGTCTTCGCGCAATCCTTTCTCTTTCGAAAGACAGGTAATTGGCCTTTAATATTTGATATGTCTGCCTGTCAATTTTATCCCCATAATAATCCAGGATTCCTAAGTAATGCCTATCCATCAATTCAGAGGCTTTTTTTTCAATTGAATTGACCATGTCAGTCATAGTCAAATGCACAATAGGCTGTCTTCCAAATGATTTTCTAGCCTCATCCAACATATTTTGCTGCTTTTCATTAAGCACTCCTACCTTCTGAAAATTGAAAATTTGGGGCTGGCTGAATTCTTGTTGAATCCTTATTTGCTCAAGATCATATTGACATTTGAACAGATCAGCGGATGGCCCGGAGAATACCATGCTATTGGTTAATTTGTCAATCCGGATCATGACACTATCCCCCGGTCTGACCAAGTAAGAATTGAGAAACTCATTATAGCCACTTGAAATGTCTATATGTCCAGGCCTCTCTACGTCCTCAATAATCAATTCAAACAGACGGTCTACACCAGGCTGACTGTTGGTGAAGAAATTGCCAGGATGGGTGTCCAAGTCAAACCTGATTGGTTTGGGGTTTGGACTCCCCGGTCGAAAGAGAATTGGACTAAACTTCACCTGCATCTTTTCCACAGGATCATAATCCCTAATCTCCCCATATATCACCACCGGAGCCGGCTCCCCGGAGGACCCGGGGAAGGCGGCATCAGAGCCGGAGGGGCCTGACTGGTGGGAATCAGGGTGGGCAACTCTCTCGCCGTATAGGTATATTCCACTCCCGACAAGGCATAGCAGTGCCAGGAAGAAAAAGATCGTTCTTTTTTTCATCAAATTATTAGTTAAGGTTAATTGTTAAATATTCAGGGTTCAATGTTCAGCCAACCGTGAACCCTGAACCATGAACTGTGAACTGTGAACCATCTTTCCTCGCCCCTTCCCTCCTGCCCGGCTTTGTTTATCGAGTTTAGCTAGGTTAGACATACATTGTCGCCAGACAGGAAGTTGGGGGAAAGAAGTTTAATGGTTTATAGGATTAATGGATTAAGGTCGAGAACTATTCCCCCTTTGAAGGGGGTTAGGGGGATGACAAGATTACAAATACCCTCCCCTGCAGCCTGGCTCCAAGCCAAAAAGCTCTTAATGAGCTTTTTTTAACGCTCGGCCCTCCCCTGCCCCTCCCGTTTCGTTCCTCACGGGACAGGCTCTTCGAAGGAGGATTTGTTTCCGTCCGGCGGCTCATCTCCTATCGGCCTTATCCTAACTTGGACCTGGAGCTGATTCCTCATCCCCTCCTCCTTCAAAATCACCCCTATCGCCTTGCATAGCAATATCGCCTCCTGCTGCTCCCGGCTCAGCAGCTTCGGTTTGGGATCAGGTACGTAGGTGCAGTTGGGTTTAGCTTTGCTGTGGAATCCCTCCTCCAGCCCCCTATCCCCCACCAGCAGCCATAGTATCCCATCAAATAGTTTCTTTATCTGTTTCATAGTTGTTGTTGTTTAAAGTTTACTTTTTCCCCTTGCTCAATTCCCCCTTTGAAGCGCTAGTCCCGATAAGAGTAGCGTTCGGGAGGGGGTCAGGGGGATGTCGCTACGCATTAACCCTTAACCGGCGAAGCCAATAACCAGCGCAGCCTGCGAAGCCCTTAGACATACCGCTCCCCCGAAGAATTGATGCATTCTTTTTTTTTAGTCAATACCGTTTTGGTTTAAAGCTTATTTTTCCCCTTCGGGAAAAGTTTATGGTTTAAAAATCCGGAATTCCTTAAACCATAAACCTTAACCGGCGAAGCCAAATAAACAGCGTAGCTATTCCTCCGCGATGCAGCTTGGTGCTACTTCTTTTGAACTTTGTGCTCCTTCGTGACCCATTTTCTTCTCCGCGAAGCAGCTTGGTGCCCTTATTTTTCCTTCGTGAAACTTTGTGGCCCATTTTGTCCCATTTCGTTTTCCGCGATGCAGCTTGGAGCTACTTCTTTTTAACTTCGTGAAACTTTGTGACCCATTTAATTTCTCCGCGAAGCAGCTTTGTCCCTGATCCTCATCGGTCATCCGACATCGGACATCCGACACATTGCTCAATCCGGAGATTTAATCAGATTTCTCTGTAGTTGCTTCAAGGTTTGATAGAAATTTTGGGAGCATGAGGAAACAGCACAGCAGCAGGCGGCCCATGCAGGAGAGCCGTAGCGCAGATATGAAGGTTTGAATTGTTGCTGTTCCATAATTATTATATAGGAACGCCTCTGCAAAAAATATAGCCATTGGAGTGGACCCTCTTTCTTGCTAGATACTGAGGCACGGCCAAGCGCCCTAGAAATGAGCAAGCGAGTAGCCCACGCCAATGGCGTGAGCATTCTCACTTTTAGTCTCATTTCATTGGTGAAAATTGGCCGTTTTCAGTATCGAGACGTAAAGTGCGATGCTTTATAACAATCGCTTTTAATATAAGTTGGTGTAAATATAAGAAGCTATTTTCAAAAGGACAAGTGTGTCCGAGAAAATAATTTCAATTAGTTCCATTTTCGAATGTGCAACAATACAAAAGCCAATATTTCATTGACAAGGTGAGTAAAAAAATTTCCAAGATAATGGATGATAAAAACCTTGACGACACCATAGTAGGTGATAGAATTGGGGTGGACCCAAGACACGTTCGAAGAGTTAAAGGAGGTGAGAGAAATTTTAGCATTAGTGAAATCGAACGTTTTGCAATAGGTTTAGGAGTACATCCAAAAGAGCTTATGGATTTTGATTTCGAACTCAACCCAGAATTTATTCCCCCATTACCAAAGAAAAAAGGTAAGAAATGATATAAGTTGAAAAGTTTTTGGTTTCAATTTATAGTAGAGGAATTTCTCTATTTTTACTCCTAAATTTAAAAAGTATGGATTTTATTTTATTCTGAAGTCATTTGTAAAATTGTGAATTAGTTGTATACCACCCTCCAGTGAGTAATTTGAGCCCTCGAGAGATCGAGGGCTTTTTAAATCAATTCACAACCAAAACTTTTTGTATGACAAATCCGCTAAATTAAAATCATTAATATGGATAAAACAAAACATATACAGGTAAAGGAAGTAGCCGTCCGTACCCTCCCTGTAAACGGAGAAGATTTTATCAGCATCACAGATATTGCACGTTAGAAAACCCCATTGAGCCAAAGGGTGTGGTCAAAAACTGGATGCGACTTAAAAATACATTGGAGTATCTGGGTCTCTGGGAGCAACTTAACAACCCTGATTTTAAAGGGGACGAATTCGACCCGCTTTTGAAAGATGCCGGAAGTTGTTTATTCCGGCGTTGATGGGCCAGTGATTCCGGAGCATACTGGGCCAGTGATAATGGGAATCATTGGGCAATTTTCCAATTGCAATTTTAGGATTGAAATTAAATCGACATCAGTGTTTCCACTTAATACAGCGCAGAGCGGTTTGATGGCTGTTCTCCCGATGCATCGGGACAATCGAAGGGCCTATATATTTATTTCTCAATAGTCCTCCATCCATCTCAGAGATTTCAGGCTCAAGAGGCTGATTCAAAGTTACACCCGTTTTGGCGCTTGTCTCAATGTGGGATGTAGGAATACGTCACGGTAAGCAAGCATACCTTGTCCCCCAACAGGGTGATAGCTTGATTTAACTACTGAACTGTCTCTTTTGAGTAGGTGCTGTGGCAGGTGGCATTCTTGTCATTCGTTAAGTGCATCTGTTAATTTTGCTTCTAAATCTTCAATGCTATTCCACTCCACACAATTTCCAGGAGGTTTAGAGTTATGGTCAATTAATGCTTTCAATAACTTTTCGAGTTTCTCAAACTTTTCATTGTCGTTAGATATAGTTCTAAGGGCATTGTAAGGTTTTTCAGTCTTAATCTCATCACCAAAATAAGCTTCTTCAAAATTTGGAAGTGAAGCTAGCAAGCGTGTGTCAGCACCATTTGGCTTGGAATTAACTGCCGCTAAAATATTTGGATTATTACCCCAAGCAGGATTTCTGTTTCCTGCTGCTGTTAACGGCCTATCACTGTCGTGAAGAACTGAATAACTTGAACCAAAATGATTTAGAATTTTCACTAATGAGACTATTGTTGCCTTACCCCTTGCTCTTATCATATGAACGTCTTTATATAAGCCGGGCTTTTTACTTTTAACATAGTTGAAAGCTGTATACTCAGTATCACCTTCAACAATTATTACTTTACCACCAAAGAAAAATTCAGCAACATACGGGTCACAGTGATTAAGTAACTTCAAATTTTGCTTGTCGTCTTCACTTAGTTGTACTTTATCTGGTCTAAAAACTGTTGTACCCTGGATTGTCCCGTTTTCTTTTCTTTCAACTCTTACAATTGTTGTGTTGTCTCGTGAAAAGTCAATAAATACAGGCGAATGAGTTGTAACCATTACTTGCCAATTACCCGAAGTGGGGAGTTCGTATAATACATTACAAGCGTCTCGAATTGCATTTGGATGTAAGCAGATTTCAGGTTCATCAATTAGTAGGAGGTGAGGTCTAACCTTTGCTAAATCTTTTCCTTTTTGGTTGTTTTCAGAAATGAATTTTAAAGCTGTCCAAAGTAAGGTTCTTCTAGCACCACTACCTTGTTTTTCAACTGACCCGAAATAACCACCTTCAGGTCCCATCAGTAATTGAGGATCAGATTTAAAGAGGTTTATGGTCTTATCAAGATTGTCTTCTGGTTTAGCGTCAAAGTCAATTCTATAGTTTGGAAAAACTTTATTTATCAAATCCGAAAGCTCTGTGTTAACTTCATCTATTTGCCCCTGCGCTTCTTGAACAATCTTATTCTGCAACTCTTTGACTTTGCCTAACAACTTATGATATTCGTTCTCCTCTTCTTCTTGATTGGCGGTTTTTAGATTTTTCACCCTTTCGTTAAGAGCGTTCATTAAAAGTTTTTTAATCTCGTCAGCCTGATCTTCGGGCGAGTCAAAAGCATCAACTCGGTGAGGCTCTGGTCTTCTTGAATTTGCAACATTTGGTGCTCCCCAAGGAACTTGCTCACTCCAATTATTTTCTTGTGCATTCCATCCTTGTCTTGTTGGTGCTCCTACACCTTTCCAAACCCAACGTTCTTTTACTAACCTCTCTCCATTAGGTAAATTGGTGAACCATTGCTCTCCTGGACTATTGTCATAAACAATTGTATGTAGCTCAATTTCAGGTAAATTGTCAGGGTCAATTTTGTTGTTGGGAAAATCATCTAGCTTAAGATTGGCTTTGGCAGAACCTTGAGACATTGCAACTTCATAGGCTTTAAGTATTGAACTTTTACCAACATTATTTGCTCCAACAAGAACTACAATTTCATCAAGGTCTATGTTTACAGGAGTAGAACCTATGCACCTAAAATTCTTTATGAGTAATTTAGTAAGCCTTGGTTTAGGAATTTCTGGGTTGTCTGAAACTAACGCAACTGCTGGTTCTGCTTTCTTTCTTGTCTTTGCCATTTTTTTATTTTCAAAATTCTGTTTTTGTTTTTGGTTTCGTTGTCTATGCTTGCAGCCAAGGTTATTCAGCTTTGAAACAACGGGCTATCCAAGCCCTGCCTTTTAAGTTTCATGGTTCCGCCGTTATCCGTAGGCATTCCCGCTGCCCGTGAAACTATGAATACCCCTTTCCTCTCTGATGGCCCAAAAGCCGTTTTAATAACTCCTTCAAGATTAAAGAATTAATTTATATAAAAAAATACCCTGATCGGGGTATTTTTTAATGAGATTGGTGGAAAGTGTCGGACGCAAATATGTCGGATGCCACATGTATGTTATGGAGATGTAGACTAATTAATGTGAAATGTAATATACCGGCTTTGAAAAATAAAGCGGCTTACCCCGCTCTACGATTTTTACCGAAACAGCTGGCACTGATTGAAATGGAAAACCTTGTAGTAATTGGGATTTAAAATTAAGGATTTGCTTCATTGAATGATGTTACCACCCTGGCACCCAAGGGATCGGGGACATTTTTTACATCCCGACTCAAGCCAGTGGCACCCTAAATCTCAGCCCCTCCTCCTCCAACCTCCTGACCACATATCCTGCCCGGAAAAGATTATCCTCCTTTATGGCCCATAGAGCCTCCTCAAGCAGCTTTATTGCTTGCTCGTGACTGTTAAAGGAAAAGGATCCTAATTTCAACTTTCCCCTACAGATCCCCCTTCAAGCAGCATTAGGACTTTCCTCTCAATTAAACTACTTACTCAGCAAAAAGTAAAAACAAAGGGAGAATACTATTTATACCCCTGGACCACAAGCTCAATAGCACTGTTCTAAAAAAAAGAAAATTATTTTTTTGGACTATTAAATGTTCAAAATTAACTGATCCTCAAATTAATTTTTAAAATTAAAGATTTCTCAGATATTTTTCGACATCCAAAATATGTCGTTCAAAACCAGAAAAAACGCCTTTGTGTAAATATTAAGAAAGTCTATTATATTGCATAAAACCAAACATCCATAAAATGAAAACAATTTCAATTAACCAATTCGTAAAATATCAAGCGGCTACAGAGCGCGGAAGACAAAGCATTATTAAGGCGCAAACGAACCCAAATCCTTACCGTACCCCATGGTATCAACTAGCCAAAGCTAGGATAAAAAAATATCTTCAAAATCCTATAGACGTGAGTCCCATAACTGCTGGAATTGAAGAATTAAAATCTCGAACTCCCCAAAATAAAAGGCAAAAGTCAGATTTTCCTTTTTCTATTGAAGCTTTGAAAAGGGTTGCCTCCATGAAATTACCCAAGCTTCTTTATGAGCACCCTTATGAAGTTATCATTCCTGAGGATAAGGCCATTAAATTGAATGGCCTTCAGATAAACATCAATCCTGAAGTTATTGTCAAAGCTACAATCAATGGTCAAATTGTTTATGGTGGAGTTAAAATCTACTTAGCAAAATCAAAAGCACTCACACTAACTCAATCAAAAACTCAGTCTACTCTCCTCTATCACTACCTGACAGAAAAAATAGCGATGAAAGGAGAAATAGTTCTACCAGAATTATGCTTCAGCCTTGATGTGTTCAACAATAGGTGGGTTGCTGCTTACGGAGATGATCAAGCCGCATTTGATGAAATAGAAAGACAATGCGAAGAGATTGTTAGAGGGTGGGATGTTCTGTAATAAACTCGAGAGTTATTAGTGAAAAAAATTAAAATTATATCCTGGTCATTATAAGGAAGGTTGGGATAGCCTACGCCATCAAATAATAGGCTTCCTCTCTTTTCCTTCAAAGAAATTAACAACTAACATATCCGAATCAACCAAATAAAACAAAATAAGTTATCATGGCTAAAAAGACAGTTCCTGTAGAAAAGCACCGACGATCAACTCCTTCTCCAACTCCAAGAAAAAATCCGAACTCACCTAAGCCGGGCCCCAAAACAGTACCGGTAAGAGAGCATAAACGAACTCCACCAAAATAAAGAGATTTTTGAATCCCCTTTAAAATTTCATTTTCACAACCTTAAATAATATCAAATGAGCAGTTACATAGAATCAATGGACTATGAGATATTTATCAGAAGAGCTTTCAATTGCGGCTACGATAAGCATAACTCCAAGAATGCAAACTTTAAAAACCTAATTGACACTGAAAGAGGTTCAACACATACCCGAATTTTGGGAAGCTTTGAAAAGCAATTGGCCCAAATAAAAAATAACATAGAAAAGGCAATTTTGAGGTTTTTAAAGCGAAGCCCAACTTCAGAAGAAAAGTCCCAACTGGATTATCTTCAAACGCATCTAAACCAAGCGCAGTCAACTGAGGAGCTAAAGCATCTACTTAAATTTGGCGTTGAGGTTACTGCAAGATATAAGGACTTAATTAAATGAAAACATTTAAATGGCTCGTTATAATAATAATTCCCTTACTATTTCTACTTGCGCCGACCCTGGCCTATGGTGTAGAAGGTATTGATATGAGTATGGCAACTAATGTGGGGATGTTCTTCCTAACATATTTTATGGTCATTTTTACTTGGGAAACACTCCAAAAGTCACGACAAGAATCATATTTGGAATCCAGACCTTACTTAATTGCTGATTTTGAAGCAGAAGAAGGTCTTCTATATTTTTATGTTCGGAATATAGGAAAAACACCTGCTCTAAATGTTAATTTACATATAAATCCTGACATCAAATTATTTGACAAAATCTCTTTTAACGAAAAGGTTTTTAGTAAAGAAATTAAGTATTCCCCCCAAATAAAATAATTAAAACAGATATTAACACAACTTCTCGATTCCTTCAAAGAAATGATGGTTACACCCTAAAAATATCATATACTGATTACCAGGGCAAGATCCTTGACGAGGTATTAGTTCTGGACCAAAACTACAGAAATGGTTTAGTTTACCATAAAAAGAAAAAGATAGATGATGTGGTACGCAGCTTGGATAAGCTAAATAAAACTATAGAACAGGTTATCCCCAATCAATATTAATTTAATTCTAATGGCTGATAATTTAGAGGATAATGAACGGGAAAAATCGCGGTACGAATTTCACCTGAAAGTTAGAGAATACGCTGGAAGAGAGTATGACAGGCTAATTGTGATTTTATCTGGAGGAGCCTTGACTTTATCAATTGGCTTTTTGGAACATTTTAAGGATGGCATTAACACCTGCACCAAATGGTTAATTATAGGAAGTTGGTCCTCTTTATTTCTATCATTAATTTCAATCTTAATATCTCAACTTACTTCCCTAAAATCTATTGATGCGGAGTTAGAGGAGAAAGAAATGTTGAGCAATATTTACAACAATTTCACAACAAAGCTGAATGTTATTTCTCTATTTTTTCTTATATTAGGAGTGATGTTATTCATAGTATTTATCTCCTGGAACCTTTAAAACAATATGACTAAGCAAAAAATCCATCCTACAAAACCGTTTGAAAGAGGAATCACAAAACTTCCTCAAAAACCTTCAACCACACCTCCACCGACGAAAAAATGACAAAGCCATCAACAACGCTTCCGAATTCAGAGCCCGCTCAACATGGCGGCCAACCTAAGCTTCCTTCTGTAAAACCAAGAAAAAGTCTTGCCTGATATTAGTGTTAGCAGTCCCCGATAGTGACCCACCTGCTACAGGTCCATTTGATTCTTCTATATTTCAGGGGAGCCGCCCTGTAAAATAGTCCTTTATAGCCTCAAAACGGGCTTTGGAATATTGGGGCCGAGGGATTGGGATGTTGGATGATTTTTCCAAATCATCCAACTTCGCCCCATCTTTATTAAAAAGAAAAACAAAATACTGACAGGTTTAACTCAGGCACTGAGAATACCAAACGCACATTTGGATCACCCTAGAGGGAATTTACCTAAAAAATGGACTTAGAACAATTAGAATTAATCAGCAAATTCAGGGTATTACCTGAGGCAGAGGTCTTATTAAAAAAAGAGATCAACAATTACTTTCAGAATTATGAACATGAAGAAGACATCCAATTTTTAAAAATCGCTTTTGATTATTTAAGAGAAAAGAAAGGTTTTTTACCGATTGAATACAGGTTCCTCTGTTGGTTATCAGAGTTTTACTCAAAAAATATTTCCATTAACAAACCACATATTGGCCAACCTCAAACAATTGATTTTGGTGATTTTGTTAAGGTTTTTTTAGTACAGGAAAGACGAAAAGAACTATTTAGCTCATTACAGGTTTTTGCTGAACAAATAAAAAACAAGCTTAAAGTTAACGAGTTAGAAGTTTTAATAGGAGGAAGTTTTACTGAAGTAGAAAACCCTCACCCAAATGACCTGGATGTAGTTATTCTTGTTGGTGAAAATTCCGATAGCGTGATACATGAAAACTATCTATATGCCTCTCAACAAGTACCTCCGGGGATTGATTTAAAAATATTACCAAAGAATTATAGCATTAAGACATACAAAGCCTATTCTAACATTACTCATCTTGGAAACAAGGCAGAAAATAAATCAAAAGACCCTTTAATAAATAATCGGTTTGAAAGAAGAAAGATATTCAAGCTAATCTTATAACTTTAAATATCAATATTAATTCAAGCAATTAGAACCAAAACCTACTTCAAACTGGCACGGTTTAATCCGAGACAAGTGGCAAAGTCGCGGAGTCTTCAGTAATTTGTTCCTTTTCAAACTTATACCATAATCTTTCGTAATCCAGATGAAGATCTTGCATTTTTAATGCACTTTCGCTTAATTCTTTTATATACTTGGAATAGGGAAAGTAAGGTTTTAGTATTGTAACAACATTGGCAGCTGCAATGATAATTGCCCAAACCATTTGAAATTCCTGCCAAATAGCCCAAGCAGCAATACTCCCTGAGGATGTTAGAGCAAGGAAAATATTAATAGTTCGATCATATTTTTGAAATTTTGTGACAGCATAGTCAAGATACAGGGCTTGAAACTTGCTATCGATCATGTAATACCAAATTTTCTCTCTCATCAATTATCATTTTTCTGCAAAAGGACTTCTGTGTCACCTACAGGCTACCCCCTTACCTCCTCCAAGATTAAGGAATTAATTACAGATAAAAAATACCTAAATCGGGGTATTTTTGACTGTCCGATGTATGGATGACCGATGCCTGCCGTCCCTTTGGGGAGGTAAACCTGACCGGCAGAGGCAGGTCCGATGTAGGGGTGCCGGATGTTGGATGTCGGTGTCAGATGGTGGGATGTCCGAGGCTAAAAATTTAGTATACTGGCTTTGCTTTGAAAAATTAAACGGCTTAACCGGCTCTTCGACCAATACCTGCACAGTTTAAACCGAAACAGGCTGAACCTCCGAGAATGCGGGGCTTTTTTAGGTTTTTGGAGCTCATGAGGCAAAACACTAAACACTCCTCTGCAGCTCCATCTCAGGCATCTCATCGACCGTCCTGCCCTTGAGCTCCCTTCCTGCCTTCTTTTTGTTTTTACCGCCCCACTGCTTGAAGAAGAATGCTACTCCGGACGCTCGCATTGGACCTTTATATCCAGTAGTCTGTCCGCATCCAACGGCCTAATGTGTCCGCTCTCCCCTCCTCCTATCACCCAGAATTGGTGTCATTATCCATAAACCCATCGTAAATCCAAATTAGTAACCTTATAGCAATCCAATAACTAAAAATTAAAATTAGGCAAGTTGCTACCGCGCTATCCAAAGCATAAAAGATTCCTGTCCTTCTTCTCTTGGAACAATATTTATTCTAATCATACCACCCATCCACGCCTTCATCTTGATTCTTGCTCTTACGATTTCTTCTATTTGATTTGTTTAAAAGCATTTCAAAAACTGGTCTTTTTTCATCCTCCCCTTTGAAGCGGTCAACACTACGTTGTATATAATCTCTAAATTCATCGGTAGTCATTTTGTTATGTCGACCATCATAGGTCGATGGATTTCTGTTGTAAATCGAACGCTTACAAAAAATAACAAAACTTCCCCTAAACCACCTTGTAACGTTTTTCATTTCTTTGGGTCGTTCATACTCGTAATCATCTTGTTCTCAGTATGAAGAATTCTCTAAGTAGTTATAGTCTTCGTATTGACCTGGGTAGATTTGAGTTACCTCCTCTCTGTCATTAGTTTTTTCATATGGTTCTTCACCCGGCTCAACTTCATAAACTCCAGATGGTTCAAGTTCATCGGCTTCAAGGCGGAAATAATTCCACTCATGGTCATAACCGAAAGATTCAAATAAAAGTCGCTTTGGTTTTACAATATGAATAAACTGAAAATCTAATTCTATACATCCGTCTTCATGGGAAATTCGAACATCTTCCAAGTCAAGGCCTCCGCTTCTCGGCATGAACAGATGATTTAAGTTGTCGTAAGTGCAAACAACTTTTAAAATTTTTATTATGTCATTAATGTCCTCCCAAACAACTCTCTTCGGTATTGACGTGGGGAAAAGGTTAGTTTGGATTTCAAACCATTGCTCTTGATTTCTTTCATGAAAATCTTCTGAAAGTTGTTTCCATTTACGAAGTGTAAATATAAATTCATCTATTGTTGGTCGTTTTATTGGATCATTATCGGTGGAGAGTAAAAGCAAGTTATCGAGTGGTGAGGTATAGCTTTTGGGGTAAAATTTCTTCAAATGAATAATTGATTCGGTAGAGTATTGACCATCAAACCCCTTATTGTTGCCAGTGAGATATATCCAAAGCGTTTTTGCTAAAGAATATACGTCAGCTTTTGCTGCATCCGCATTTGAAGATTCTCGCCTCATTTCGGGTGCCATTGTCCACTTAGCACCAATCTCTTCATTTCTTAAAGAAATTTCCTTTTTATTAGGAAAGTCCACCAAACCAAAGTCAGCTAATGAGAACCTTCCATCATAAAAAAGAATATTAGCAGGTTTGATGTCGCGATGATAGATTTTTCTTTTATGTAATTCAGAAAGCGTTTCTGCTACTTGAAGGATTGCTTCAATTTTTTTTTCTAAAATGGATAATTCTGACTCATACCCGTTATAGAAACCCATCCAATTCCCTTCTATTGGTAACCCCTGCAATATTTTTTCTGAAGCTTCTGCCAAAGGCATTACAAAATAGGGGGTTTGTCCCAGTAACTTTTTCGGAAGGTGTTTTTCAATTAAGGGAATAATTCCTTTGATGTCTGAGTTTTGTTCAATTACAAGTGTCTCGTCAATAAACCGGCTATATGGTTTTACTTTTATTTTTTTAAGCAATTTAATTGCATTAATCTCCCCTTTAGAATTTTTACATGCCCACACTTCCCCATTGCCTCCTCCTCCTAAAAAAGCAGTAAGTGTCCAGTCGCCAAATTTTGCACCTCGTTTGTAAAGTCGTTTCATAATATGCACAATTCTAATGGGGATTTAGAATGAGGGATTATGGAAATCGCCTTACTCCAGGTTAATTGCTCAGCGCTCTTTCCTCAACACCATTTACCCACAAATTCCCTTAACCACCCTAAACCCTGTAATCTCCTGCTTTGCATCCATTCCTCAGATAAGGATACTTCTCCACTTGAATTCCTTGACTCCTGACTATTCCATCCAATCGGTCCAGAACAGTTCGAGGATTTGATAGTCCGTTATGTATATAAGACTTATTACCTGCATGGTTCAGGACCGGTCATTGAATTCCATTGCCAGGATCTCTGCGTTTTCCAGGATGGGATTATCCACCAGGAAGGAACCTTTACCATCCACCTTAAGGCCGCGCCCTTTACCTCCTCCAAGATTAAGGAATTAATTACAGATAAAAAATACCTAGATCGGGGTATTTTACAAAGGGAATTGGCTAAAAAAACAAGTTTTTAGATGAATAATTATAGTTTTCTTTGATTTTTTAATTTGCGGGATGGGGATGCTTGGAAGCCGGAAGTCGGATGAGGGGATTAGAGTGACGGATGCCCGATGCTTGTTTCTAGTTAGAAAAATTCCGTGGGGGGGGTAAAAGCTGTTCCCCCTCCTCTTAAGACCAATTCCGGCACAGTTTAAACCGAGACAGGTGGCACACGCCAAGCCTTCCAATTGGAGGCGGTGGGTTTCGAGATGAGTCATTAATTTGCTTAATTATATATTCATACAATGTTGGTTTTGATAGGTCAGCAAAATAATCTAAAATCACCCTTTGGCCATGGTCTAGGGGAATTTTAGTGGTACCTTTGGACGATTGCGCTAAAAAGAAAAGTTCGGATTTTAGTAGAGAGTATGATTATTAACAAAGCAGTCATATTTGACATGGACGGGGTATTGATTGACTCCGAAGGATTTTGGAAACAAGCTGAGGAAGAAGTGTTCTCCTCTTTAGGAGTTGAGGTAACTGAGGAATACACCAACCTTACCAGGTCGATGACCACTTCTGAGGTAACCGAATTTTGGTTCAATAAATACCCCTGGAAGGAAAAGGCCTTGGAAGATGTGGAAGAAATGGTGATATCACGCGTCATTGAGCTTATAAAAACCCAAAGCTGCCAAAACCAGGGAGTAAAGCCCTTTATTGAAAAACTCAAAGAATACAATTATAAAATTGGTTTGGCTACCAATTCCCCATACAAAATCATTCCTGTGGTATTGGAAAAATTAGAGATACAACATCTATTTGACTCAGTATTATCTGCAGAGTTCGAGATAAAAGGAAAACCTGACCCTGCCATCTACCATAAAGCCGCAGCCATTTTGGACACCGACCCCAGTAACTGCATTGTAATTGAGGATTCCCACACCGGAATGATGGCGGCTAAGAATGCAGGTATGAAGGTGATTGCATTCACTAATGGAAATTTGGAAATCAATTTTGAATTGGCAGACTGCAGGATAAATTGCTTTGAAGAAAACGGTTTTGAAATGATAACCAGCCAAATTTAGTTACCATCTGAATTAAATTTTAATAGGAGGACTCTCCGTAATTTTGCCACCAACTTCCCAATAAAATAGATTCTACACGCTATTCCATTGCAACAAACCTTCTGGATTCTAGTAAGCATAAAAAGTCACCGGAGTTCGGGTCTATTTCTAAAAAACACATATATTTAGACCCTATTATTAATATTGATATGAATGCTCACCCTTTAAGGAGAAGTATAACCTTCCTAATAGATTTTCTGGTATGGTTGCTTTTGGCTGCTTTAGCCGTAGTCGTTTTGGACAGTTTATTTCCTACTGTCAGCCATTTCATGATCAATGCAATGGCTTATACTGCCATGGCAATATTGTTTGTCGGATATTACTTTATTTGTGAATATTATTTTCAGAAAACCCTGGGTAAAGCCATCACAGGAACAAAGGTGACAGACAGGTCAGGTAATAAGCCATCTGCTAAAATGGTCATTGTCAGGTCGCTCATCAGGCTGACTCCCCTGGACTACCTTTCATACCTCATTACCAGGGTTACATGATTCACTGTCAAAGACCAAAACTGTAAAGGCTAAAAGATAAATAAGTATTTTTCCGTGCATCTGTGGCTTTTTGTTTTTTCCTTATCTGTGAAAGCCGGGTAACCAGTAGATCTGTGGCTATATGGCCAATCTTCACCCCCACCCCTCCTCTATATTTTACTTTCGGTATTAACTGGGTTGGGAATAGCACCATTCTATTTTAAACAAATTCCTTATTTCTTTATAGAACCAAAAGAATGAGCTAAACAGTCTGCTATTTTAATGGCAATTTTGCCATCTCTATCCAAGGCCGGATTAAATATGGTCACGTTCATGCCTATTATTTTGCCAGTTTGAATCAATTGGTTCAATATGTATTCAATCTAGATAAAAGGGAAGTAGTGGCAAATCAATCATTGTTCATTAAATAGACAAACTAATGATCATAATATAAACATATTTCCAGAAGAATGGCCTATTCTTTCAAAAAGCGTTGGCATTAGTCTTTACTGCTTCCAAGGACCCAAACAACAACCATAAAGTTGCCGTGCCGTAAATAAGGAAAAGCCAAAGGAAATGAAACTGTACACTACTATTCCCACAGGTTTAAAACCGTATTTTAGAACCGAATTATCGGACTATCGAAAGGAACTTTCAAACGGTAAATTGGAAAAGGCCTGGTCCCACCTGGAACGGGCCCATATAATTGGCCAAAAATTCCCTTTCGCCCACACCTTGGTCCACTGGAAGATGTTGAAGTTCGGAATTAAGATAAAAAGCTATAAGGAAGTTTTGGGCCAGATTCCGCGCTTGATGGTTGGGGGAGTAAAATCCTTTGTAGGAAAAATCCCAACAGGAAATCCCGGTGGAGCCAACGTGCCTCCTCTCCAGCCGTTTCCGATCGAAAAAGAAATACAGGAAATATTTGATAAAGCCGGCATTTCTTATTGAATGGGGTTGTAAATCGCCGATTCTTCAGTATCTTTTAGTTTAGTTTGAAATAGACAACCCTGAGAGTTGTTTACCACCCAGTAAGTAGTAGTTAGGCCTCCGAGAGGTCGGGGACTTTTTAAATCAATTCACAACCAAAACTTTTTGTATGACAAATCCTCTAAATTAAAATCATTGGCATGGCTAAAACAAAACAAATAAAGGTAAAGGAAGTGGCCGTCCGTACCATCCATGTAAACGGAGAAGATTTTATTTGCATCACAGATATTGCACGTCAGAAAAACCCCATTGAGCCAAAGGATGTGGTCAAAAACTGGATGCGACTTAAAAATACACTGGAATATCTTGGCCTATGGGAGCAACTTAACAACCCTGATTTTAAAGGGGTCGAATTCGACCCCCTTTTGAAAGATGCCGGAAGTAATGCATTTACAATGAGCCCTAGCAGATGGGCTGAACTTACGAATGCCGCTGGTATCATTACAAAAAGTGGCAAAGGTGGTGGTACCTATGCCCAAAAAGACATTGCCTTTAAATTCGCCAGTTGGGTTTCTGTAGAGTTTGAATTGTATTTAGTCAAAGAATTCCAACGCCTGAAAGAAGAAGAACAAAAGCAATTGGGCTGGAGTGCAAAAAGGGAACTGGCAAAACTAAATTATCATATCCATACAGATGCCATTAAGCAAAATTTGATTCCTCAAGAACTCACACCTGCCCAGACTGCCATTATTTACGCCAGCGAAGCAGACGTGCTGAACGTAGCTTTATTTGGAAAAACAGCCAAGCAATGGCGAGACGAAAATCCGGAGCTTAAAGGGAATATGCGCGATTACGCAAGCATGAATGAATTGATTTGTTTGGCCAATATGGAAAATCTGAATGCAGTTTTCATACAGGAACAAATGTCACAAAAAGAACGACTGATAAAGCTCAATCAAATAGCCATACAGCAAATGAAAGTATTGTTGGAGGTTGAAAACAGAAAATTACTCAAATAGATGCAACAAATAGCCCAAGATAAGTTATGTAACCCCCTTTGGCGCCTGCCGATAATCTACATGGTGGCCTGAATGCGGATTCTTTCCGTGACTACATGCTTTCATTTTTGTTTTTGCGATACCAATTGGGTTTAATATGTAATTCCGGTAATTTAGAAGAGTATAAACACTTTAAAAAGTTGTTACCACCCTGTAAATAATTGGACCTCCGAGAGATCGGGGACTTTTTTTTGGAAATCAGGCCAAAGGCATCTTAAACTTGAATCCCTCCTCCTCCATCGCTTTTACCAGATAGCCCGCCCGAAACAGTTTATCTTCGTTGATTGCATGAAGGGTTTTTTCAATTAGCTTGAGTAAGGTCCTGGCATTCTAGAGGCGCTCAAATGGAAAACGGTTCAGGTTATGTGAGAGAATTCGGTCTCTCTTTTCATTTATCCGATCCCATTTTTCTTCCCGGTCGAGTTTTACTAAAGGCAGGTCTAGCATTGCTGATTTATTTAGTCATATTTATGTTGATAATTTAAACACTAGATTTTGATTTTGCAAATTGGTTTGAAGCTGAAGACCGGGGCGGAGATTTACTCTAAATATTCAGAGGGTTCTATAATATTGTAGCCTGGATGTAAATCATATAGTTGTCGAAGCATAAATGAATGTCCAGCTCCATAGATGATTAATATTTTTTCCGTGTCATCATCTACTTTAGTAAGAGCGTTTCTAAAAATTTTGTAATCCCTTTTTACTGCAATACTGGAAAGTTCAGCCCCTATGTCAGATAAATTAATCAACATTTCCCCAGTTCTCAGTATCAGATACAGATTTTTGATAGTTTCCGGATCATTCAAGGCCAGTAAATGGTCTTCAAGTGAGAGAGTATCATTTAGGTGTATAATAGGTCTGAGTTTTTGTAAATACTCTTCATAAAGGACAAAGCCTTCAATATCATGAATACTTTCCTCACGCGCTACACTTAACGCTCTCAAATCTTTCACATAATTGTAATATGACAATTTAATGGGATCGGAGGGCGCTTTTGATAAATCATTCGTATCGGGATCAGGCCAGTCGATACCTTGAACGCCATTATTAAGGTTTAATCTATTTGCCAGTTTCACCCCCACTTGGAAAATTTCATTATTTTTTAAATATGGATTTCTTGGCGCTTCTTGATAAACAGAATATGACCTATATATTTTATGCCAAAGGGAATCACTATCCGAAGATTGCTCTATAAAAATTTGATCTGGTTTAAACTTTTCCAATTTACTTAGAAGTGAATTCAGTTCCTCTTGTTTTTGCTCTGAAGAAATTTTTTCATCAAAGTGGACTGTTCCCAGAATCATCACTTCGCGTTGGTTTTGTTGTGCAGAGCAGAAATAAGAGTTAAGCAACAACACTGTAAATAGAACAAGTTTCATCATGTAATGTAAGTATTTTTCAAAGCATTATTTTACACTTTCTTATTAAACAGATTTGATGGACCTGCCATTTTTTTGAAAACTAGAAAGCCTTATCTCTTAAAAACCCTCTCCCTATGCCACCCCAGATTCTCCAGTGATGGAAAATATTTCCGATCCTCAGGCAATTGGATCCGCTGCCCTCTTAACTGCTCCAAACTATAAGGATGCCCCTCCTCTTCCACCAGCTGATCGGAAACCAGGATCCGGTAATCCCCATCGATGCTGACCATGCCCCTGTCGAAGGCTCTGTGAAGATTCGGACATAAGGAAAGCCCATTGGTCACCCTATCATCCTGGGACACGCTGAAGGGGATGATGTGGCAGGCATCCACAAAGTTGAACCCATAGGTAGATGTGAGCTTCATGCCAGTAAAGCTGCAGGTGTTTTGATAAACCTTGGGCACCAGTTTCTTGAAGAGCCCGTTCCGCACATACACCTCCTCCTCTACCCCTATCTTAATCCTTTTGAGCGGAACAATGGGTTCATTGAGGATATAATCCTCCAGTTCCTGAACATAGCCCTTTCTACCTTTGACCCTGAACTGCTGATAACGCTCTTTTGTCTCAGGAAAGTAAGTATCCAGCAATGACTGCCGCAGTAATTCCCTTGACACCTGATCTTGCATTAATTGGTACAGATCATCGGCAAAGCATCCGTAATCCAGCACCTCTTGTAGCGTATTCACGCTTTTGATGTGGGAATTGATGGAATAGCCGGGTTTGGGCACCAGCTGCCAGAACGGCTTCTTGTCCGCCTTGTCGTTTTGCAGGTAATAAAACGGCTGCGTAAAATCTGCCTGGTGCAGCGTGGGCACCAGAAGCTCCCACATATCTTGAAAGCTCCCCACCAGTTCAGCATCCACACTTACCCGATTTTCTACAATCATCCCCTTTTCCACCATCTCCAAAAAAACCATCAGCAGCACCGGCTTGTGCGGTGCGAGGCCGATCTTGGTGGAGCCCCGCTTCAGGGAGGTGAGGGCGTGGAGGTATTTGGAAAGGGACTTGAAAATCATTAGTAATAAAATTAGTTGAAAATCCTCCGATTCCAAGCAGAGCTGGTAAAAAAAGTCCTTAATTAAGTAATCATCCTCAAAAAAATACCCCGATTAGGGTATTGTTTTAAAACCAAAACCGAGCTAGGTTTAAATTTTTATACCTCGAAATTAACCCCGGTATACGAACAACAAAAAGCTTAATATATGAAACAAATTTCTACTACAGCCTTAGCGAAAGAAAGGGAATTGGAGCCGCAAGAATTATTTAAAGTGTTTACAGACAAGAATTGGATCTACAAAAAAGACGGTCAATGGCTGCTTACAAAAGAAGGCCGGATGGCCGGTGGAGACACCAAATATAACCCAAAGTACGGGGAGTATATTGTATGGCCGTTTAATCTGGAATTGGACCAGCAACCCAATTACCAGGATACCCTAAGTGCTACCAAAATTGGAGAGCATTTTAATATTTCCAGCCAGAAGATCAATTTATATCTGTCAGAGTTAGGTTGGATTGAGAAAGACAAAGGCGGTTGGATCGTCACAGGTGCAGGTCAAAAAAATGGAGGCATACAGTTGGAAGCCAAAAACAATAAGCCATATGTAGTTTGGAATAAAGACGTTGTCAGCAATAAACACTTGCTAAGGGAAATTCACGAGGCTACAGGGGAATTAACTCAAGAGGAGGAAAAAGAAAACCTGATCTCTGAATCAGACGATTTTAGAAAAAAATTCCCTGCTAATTTAAGGACGCCAGATGGTCATTATGTTCGTAGTAGAGCAGAACTGATCATTGACGATTTCCTATACAAAAATGGAATTGTCCATGCTTACGAAAGAAAGCTAAATATTGACGAGGATATGTATTGTGACTTTTACATTCCTTCTCAAAAGGTATATATAGAATTTTGGGGCATGGAGGAAAATGAAAAATATCTGGAAAGGAAAAATAGGAAGCTGGAAATCTATGCTAAATACAAGTTTAAATTAATTGAGCTTAATGATTCAGATATTGAAAATCTTGACGAGCGCTTTGCTGCCAAATTGAGAAAACATGATATTGTAGTGGATTAATAAATCTTACAGCTAAGTATAAAATATTTATTGCTTGCATGACAGAAGGCCTCTACGAATCCCTCATCAATCAGCTCATCAGCACCAAGCTTGATGAGCTGGACAGGAACCAATACCATATCCAAACCAAAGCCATTGACAGAGCCGAAGCAGCGCTATTCCTTTCCAAGTACCTATCGGCATTTCTACAAAAAGCTCTTGGTATGATCCCAAAGGAGGGGGCGCTGGACAGGCAGCTGGCCTTGGCCAACCGGATTATTTTATTGGTGAGAGATGAGTTGGAGCAGGAGGAGTTTGAGGAGGATTTGCTGGATGTGGAAGGAAAAATCCTAAAAGCCGTCTTTACCAAAATCATTGCGGACTTTACAGACCTGGACCTTCACCTGGCCCAGATCACCCCCGATACCCGCCTGGTGCACAGTGAGCTATTTACGGGTGGGAATACCAGAACTTCCCTCGATGTGGAGCTTAAGAAGGAGATTCTTTCCTCCAACAGGATTGACCTACTGGTCTCTTTCATCAAATGGAGCGGCCTGATCCTGATTGCCAAGGAGCTGGAGGAGTTTACAAGAAAGGGCGGCAAGCTCCGCGTGATCACCACCACCTATGTGGGGGCCACGGATGCCAAGGCCGTCAAACTGCTATCCTCCCTTCCCAACACCGAAGTCAAGGTATCCTACAATACGGGCAATGAGCGGGTGCATGCCAAGGCCTATCTGTTTTACCGCAATACCGGTTACCACACCGCCTATATAGGGTCTTCAAACTTCTCCAAGTCGGCCTTGACCAAGGGGCTGGAATGGAACCTGAAAGTGACGACCAAGGAAATCCCGCACATTATCGAGAAGTTTCAGAAAACATTTGAAACCTACTGGCAAAACCCGGACTTCGAAAGCTTCGAGGTGCAGCATCTGGAAAAACTCCAAAAGGCCCTGCAGCAGGGCAGGTTAAATGGCGCTTCCAATGTCAACCTGGCCCAGTTTGACATCAAGCCTTATGCTTTCCAAAATGAAATATTGGAGAAATTGGAGGTGGAAAGAAAGGTGCATCATAGGAATCGGAATCTGCTGGTTGCCGCTACGGGAACAGGTAAAACCGTGATTTCAGCATTTGATTTCAAGCATTTCAAAAAAGCCATGCCCTATGCCAGGCTCCTGTTTGTCGCCCATAGAAAGGAAATTCTGCAACAGGCGCAATATACTTTTCAGGGAGTACTGAAGGATCCCAATTTTGGTCAGCTCTGGGTAGATGGAATGGAGCCCAATAGCCATGAGGTGCTATTTGCTTCTGTGCAAACCCTAAACAACCGTCTTTCAGACCTCCAGCTTACGGACGATTATTATGATTTTATCATCATCGATGAGGTGCACCATATTGCCGCCGACAGTTACCGCCCAGTACTAAAAAGATTCAACCCGAAGGTGCTCTTAGGCCTTACGGCTACTCCCGAAAGGATGGACGGGGCGGATATTTTGGAAGATTTCTGCGGAAGGATCGCGGCTGAAATTAGGTTGCCCGAAGCCTTGAATAAGAAACTGCTGACGCCTTTCCATTACTTTGGTATCACTGATGTGGTGGATCTATCGGCCGTCACCTGGGCCAGGGGAAAATATGTGGCGAGCGAGCTGAGTAAAATCTACACCAGCAATGACCAGAGGGTGAGTCATATTTTGCACAACCTCGACAAATACCTGCGGGACATGTCGGATGTGCGGGCACTGGGATTCTGCGTCACCCAAGAACATGCCCGCTACATGTCCGAGAAATTCACACTGGCCGGCTTGAAAGCAGATTACCTGGTAAGCTCATCAAACAACGGCAACCGGGATGCCGTAAGGGAAAGGCTGGCAAGCAAAGCCATCAACTACCTCTTCGTGGTCGACATCTTCAATGAGGGCGTGGATATTCCGGAGATTGACACCGTATTGTTTTTGCGGCCTACGGAAAGTTTGACGGTGTTTTTGCAGCAGCTGGGGAGAGGACTGAGGCTGCATGATGAAAAGGACTGCCTCACGGTGTTGGACTTTGTGGGCAACGCCCGCCCGGAATATGATTTTGAGGGAAGGTTTCGCGCCATGATTGGCAAGACCCGTACCTCGATCAAGAAGGAAGTGCAGGATGATTTTCCCCATGTGCCCCTGGGCTGTTCCATCATCCTGGAACAAAAGGCCAAGGAAACCATCTTACGCAACATACAGCTGGCCACCAACCCCAACCGGAACCAGCTCATCCAGAAAATCCAGAACTTCGAGCATCAGTATGATCTCCCGCTGACACTGAAAAACTTCACCGAAGTCACCCATATTCCCTTGGCCGTTATATACAAAAAAGGTTCTTGGAGAAGGCTCTGCCAGGAGGCCGGAAAGGAAGCGGCATTTGGAAAGGAAAACGAGAAGGCAATCAGCAACTGCATCCTGCGAAAGTGGCTCTCGACCTCGGCCCCCTCCTATTTCAATTTCATACTCAAACTCGCCCGGAAAGACTTCAGGGTCCGACTGGCAGACCTCTCTCCCGTGGAGCAGCAGATGTGCCTGATGCTGCATTACGATGTATGGCAAAGTGAGGGAGGTTTTCCTTCTCTGGAGGCAAGCATACAGGCCATCGGCCGGAATCCGGTGATGGTGGCCGAAATCATTGAGGTACTTGGAATCCTGTGCGAAGGGGTTTCCTTCCTGGAAATTGAAGCCGACCTGCCCTATGTCCAGCCACTGAAGCTGCATGCCCGCTACACCCGGGACCAGGTGTTGGCGGGGTTTGGCCTGAGCACCTTTGCCAGCAAGTCCTCCAACCGGGAGGGGGTGGCAGAAAACAAGGAGCTGAACACCGAGCTGCTGTTTATCGACCTGATTAAATCCGAGGAAAACTTCTCCCCCACCACGATGTATAACGACTATGCCATCCGCGAGGACCTGTTCCACTGGCAGTCGCAAAACGCCGCCCGCCCCGACACCGGCAAGGGCCTGAGCTACATCCGGCACCAGGAGGACGGCAAGCACATCCTGCTGTTTATCCGGGAACAGAAGAAGGATGAGTTTGGCAACACCATGGGCTACGTCTTCATCGGCGAGGGCAATTTCCAAAAATCCACCGGCTCCAAGCCCATGAACATCCAGTGGGCCCTGGCGGAACCGCTGCCGCATTACCTGTGGAATGCATCGGCGAAATTGGCGCTGGGGTGATGGTAGGGGCGAAAAATTTTTCGCCCCTACCATCACCCCTACCACGTTATTATCATCAATAATTCTTATTTTTATATGAGGTATTGCTAACTATTTTTCATCTTACATCGGCTATTTTTTATGAACCGAAAAAAACGAAAGTCCACGAGATTAAAGGGATTTGATTATGCCAATCCCGGTTATTATTTCCTAACCGTCTGCACATACCAACGGGAACATCTGTTTGGGCGCATTGAAGATGGGCAAATGAAATTGAACGGTGCGGGGGAAACGGTAAAACATTGCTGGTTGGATATCCCCCGGCATTTCCCACATGCTGTTCTGCACGAACATGTCATTATGCCCAACCATATTCATGGGATAATTGAATTGGTACCGATAAATGGGAATGATGGGATCCCGCCCGTAGGGGTGAAAAATTTTTCACCCCTACGGGCGGGATCCCATCATTCCCATTTATCGGTACCAATTCAATTATCCCATGAATATGGTTGGGCATAATGACATGTTCGTGCAGAACAGCATGTGGGAAATGCCGGGGGATATCCAACCAGCAATGTTTTACCGTTTCCCCCGCACCGTTCAATTTCATTTGCCCATCTTCAATGCGCCCAAACAGATGTTCCCGTTGGTATGTGCAGACGGTTAGGAAATAATAACCGGGATTGGCATAATCAAATCCCTTTAATCTCGTGGACTTTCGTTTTTTTCGGTTCATAAAAAATAGCCGATGTAAGATGAAAAATAGTTAGCAATACCTCATATAAAAATAAGAATTATTGATGATAATAACGTGGTTGGGGTGATGGTAGGGGCGAAAAATTTTTCGCCCCTACCATCACCCCTACCACGTTATTATCATCAATAATTCTTATTTTTATATGAGGTATTGCTAACTATTTTTCATCTTACATCGGCTATTTTTTATGAACCGAAAAAAACGAAAGTCCACGAGATTAAAGGGATTTGATTATGCCAATCCCGGTTATTATTTCCTAACCGTCTGCACATACCAACGGGAACATCTGTTTGGGCGCATTGAAGATGGGCAAATGAAATTGAACGGTGCGGGGGAAACGGTAAAACATTGCTGGTTGGATATCCCCCGGCATTTCCCACATGCTGTTCTGCACGAACATGTCATTATGCCCAACCATATTCATGGGATAATTGAATTGGTACCGATAAATGGGAATGATGGGATCCCGCCCGTAGGGGTGAAAAATTTTTCACCCCTACGGGCGGGATCCGACCCTGTGCCTTTTGCGTCTCCAACAAAAACCATCGGCTCCATCATCCGTGGATTCAAGATCGGCGTGACCAAATGGTTTAGGACCGAAACCGATATTTACAACCCCTGGCAAAGAAATTACCATGACCGGATTATCAGGGATGAGGGGGAATATTTGAGGATATCCAATTACATCAGAAATAACCCGATGAATTGGGAGGGGGATGAGTTCTTTGGACCAAAACAAAACCTGGACAATTAATGACAACTGGAAAGCCGGAACAGCCTTGGTTCATAATTTTGTAAGAACGGAAACAATGGCAATCCTGAACTCTGAACCCTGAACCCCGAACAAATGAACCCCAAGAACATCCGATTCTACTACCTCTACCGTGACGCGGCCAACTACAAGCAATTCGGTTCCGTTGTCATTAGCAACCCCGAAGACCTTACCTTGGAGGAGCTTGACCTATTCCTAAAGGAAAATTTGATACAGGAAGAGTTCTTCGTTCCCTCGAACCTTGGCCTTCCCAACCTGCAAACCTCCCCCTATAATCCCGACCTGGACCATGAATGGCACCAGTACGAGCAGCTGAAGTGGACGGAGGAGAAAACGGAGGTTGAGGGCTTTTGGGAGTTGGTGAAGAAGAAGGGAGATTTGGAGACGGGATATATTTAAACGGTATATTCCTGCCCTTCAGGAGTCTGTCTAATCATGATCTCCCTAGCCTCTTCTAGCGACATTACATTCTTCTCCGGCTTTGTACCACTGCCTTTGATCCGCGACATATTGTATGACCGCTTCTTAGTGGTATAAAATCCATTCTCCTCACAAAATTTTGGCACCTGTATTTTAGGCTGGTGATAAGGTTTACTCATGATTCATCCTTTTAGGGACTGTGAAAAGAACCAGGAATTGGAAGAATTAGTGCCTGATTTGTAAATGGCTGTTATCAAGCCCTGGCCTGGATCCACATCCAAGACCACCGCATCCTGAGCACCCGAAGCACCGGCAAAGAGGTTTACTATATTCCAGGTGGAAAAAGGGAAAGCGGGGAAAGTGATGCTGAGGCGCTCATCCGGGAGATACAGGAAGAACTGAGCGTGCAATTGGTTAAAGACAGCCTGCATCATATAGGTACTTTTACAGCGCAGGCACATGGCCATCCCCAAGGCGTCATGGTCCAGATGACCTGTTATACCGCGAGCTATAAAGGCAAGCTTCAAGCTGCAGCTGAAATTGAAGAAATTGTCTGGCTCTGTTATGCAGACAAAGAAAAGGTAACGCCGGTGGATAAAATCATCTTTGATTGGCTGAAGGAAGAAAGGAGGATTAGATAAACCTTGTGAACTTGGACAATGGGCTCTCCCCCTCCTACCCTCATTTCTGGATGGGTTGAATTGCTGCTGGTAGGTATGGTTTATGTTATTTCTCTATTAACGGTTTGGCGCTTGGATCAGTGGCGGATTTCGGAGCACAAAACTGTCAATACACCAGCCCGAAAGCTTTCGGGACTGATGCGAGGTAGAATGTTCAATTAACCACATCACCCGCCATTGAGCCAAACGCCTGTTAGCTACAGTTTTTTTGAAAAATTTGATATTTTTCTAAATTCATTTATTTCATAATCAGCGAGTTGAATAATTTCCTTTTTGGACTTATTTTTAAATCGTTTTTTATACTTTTTAATTAAGATGTCTCTGATTTTCTTATTCCAGTCATTGTCAACGCCTGTGTTAGGAACTTCTATCAAAATGGCTCCATTTTTCATTTGTGAAATTTTGTCACCAGTATCACCGTAACTTATGTAAAGTCCTCTAGAATGTATAATTGCATCTATTATTCTATGCTCTTTTTCTAAGTCAAACCTTATTGCAAATTCACATTCTACAGGCTTTGCGAATTGTAAAAACAACTCCCAAAATTTGTTTCTGATTAGAGGATTTAAAGGTGAGCCCCAAGTAACTGTCACATCACCAGGTGGAGTGTCTAAATGTATTTTAACTAAGTTTTCTACTGTTTTATCTTCTTTGTTATTTTTTAGAATAACGGCAGGTATCATTCTACCTTCAGCCAAATCAAAATTTGAAATTAAACCCTCTTCCGCAATTGCATATAATGGAGAGTTATTAGTTTTTATCTTCATAGTAGATGTCTTTTAATAAGTAAAATTCAACTTTAGAAACATTTCCAGATGTGTCCGCGCATAACACTTCTAAATATTCTATCCTTTTATCAATTAACTCTGCGGGTATTTCACAAATTATCCAGCCGGATTTTTTACCTCTATCTTCTATACTAATATTTGATTCAAACTTTTCAATTTTAGAGTGATATTCTTGGAGAAACAATTCTTTATTATGTAAAAGTTTTATTTTACTTCCAATGTCTTTGAGCTTGACAATTACAAAGGGCGTTACCGTAATTTTAGAAGTTGATTTATTAGAAACATCAAGGTTAAAAAGTAAAAATTTAAGTTTCTTTTTCTCTTTATCATATAGTCTATATCCTTGGTGTAAGTAAACTGAAAAGTTTGATTTTTTATTTTCAAAATCTGTGTTGTCAATTTTGCCTTTTCGAGACATTATTTTTAATCTCTTATACCCAAAGTATAAGGCAACTAAAGTTAAAAATGTTCCTATTAGCCACTTCTTATTCGCTAAAATTAAGTCATTTATTTCTTGCATTGTTTTTCTTTAAAATTGTAGCTAATCGGGTCAGGCAAGGGAATCTCACTCTCACCTTCCCACAGAACCGTGCGTGAGACTCTCACATGTTGCAGCGGACTCTTCATGCCTGGCTGCCGACAGGTAGATTTATAAATCGCTCGGCACTTAATGTACCTAAGGTTAAACCAATTTCCAATGCTCAAACAAAGCCGGAGAGGTCTTGTATTGGAGCCTAAATCATCTGACTGCAGCAACTCTGTCGATTTGGAGGGCCTCTCTAGCAGTTACCTTTAGCCTCCATACATTCAAAGCATCAGCCCCCAGAGGGATTATTCAAAGCACACACGTTTTGCATTTACCAAAAGGTAACGATCTAAAAGCACTTCACGGTGAACCAAGTCCATACTCACAACTTGCCTTCCTTAGAGGAAAGCTTAATTTGTTGAACGGGTGCTTTCCCAACACTTCGGAACCATCAGAGGGGGGGTCGTTCTTATCTGCCATTGCTTGAAGAAGAGAGCAACTAAACAAAACTCACCTTGATACTGGATACTCAGCACATTTCGAATCAAAAGAAATAATCTGATATGATTTTCATCAACTCCCTCATGGGTTGAGCACATTTTCATTTGGCAAATACAGAAAAGATTGCGGTGGAGCTAAGTTGAAGTGTTTACGCAAACACAGCGACTCTTTATATCTTTTAGTCTTTTTTATTTTAATGGCAAAACCCAATGCTCGATCTGCAAAATACTCATTAAAGAAATCTTCCTCAATTCCGGCAAAATGCCTGGTTTTTTCCCAGAGTTTTTCGGGGCTATCGCTAAGGATCTTTTCAATTTCGAATTCACCAATTACCCGTTGCAATGGCGAAGAAGCATAAACTACCACGGTTTTGATTTCACTGTTTTTGAAAACAGCCTTCCGAAACTCATATTTTTTGGAACCGTTAAAGATAAGTTCCGCAAATTGCGGCTTAATCGACAATAAGACTTTCATTTGTTCCTGTTTCATTTACTATTATTTTAAATTGTTCGGGTGTAATTTTTTTCAATCCCCTTATTTCGTTTTCAGCCCCGCTTAATATTCCCCGCTCTAAAAGCATTTTCCTATTCATTCGGTTACCTAAGCCAAATGACCAAACATAGAGAAAATTGATTATAAAGGGCCGGAATCGGGGATTCCAGTTCCAAAATTCTTTTAACCCTTCATTACTAAAAACGCTTCTTTTCCGGCATCTGGCGATAAATTCATTTTCATCCTCGATATCCTCAATCACCTCTTCACATATAGCAATCGTGGTGATAACACTGCTATAATAAGCACTTTTACCTTTTTCAGCAGTCCGGTAAAAAATAATGATGTCACCCTTTTGAATGCCTCTCTCAATCGAACGGCAAATATAAACCTTGCTCAAAGCGTTCCGGTGAGGTTCATGTTCTATGAAGTTTTGCGGAGATTCAGTCTTTAGATAGGAATCGGGCAAAAGCTCAGTGTGGTAGTCCGGGTAAATGGGAATAAGAAAAACATTCTGATCGCTACTTAGGTATGGAAAGGTGAGTTTGGGGTTTTCTGAGTTTGCCTGTGGAGTAAAATCCCGTACAAATATTAACTCTCCATCCCCTCCCTTAGTGCCGTGTTTATAAAAACCCCATTCTTCCAATAAAGCAATAAGCCGTTGCTGCTCGTCCCGCTTTTCAAAGATGGTAACGTAAATTTCATCCACCTTTCGCGCCAGGGCATTGTCGAAAATAATTTTCATGAACCGTTCCCCCAACCGCACTCCATTGCTGATGACTTTGAAGGTACCTACCTTCAGTCTCTTTTTGGGTTTTAAAACAGGGTTTATATCAGGGTACGCTTCATCCCTTTCTTCTGTTTTGATGTAAAGAAAGGAAAGTAAGCGGTTGCTCCCGCTGTTGATCGTGACGTAGGCATTTTCATTTGCTTTTTTATGAAACCACCTTTCAAAACCAGGGTAGTCCTCTTTCAGTGTATCAAAAAATGGATCGTTTATATCTAGTTCACCAAACAGCTTTTGTTGAACTCCCAACACCTGGTATTTGACAAGTTCAGGGAATTCAGCAAAGACTTTTTCTAGAAAGGAGTTGATAGTAAATATCTGGTCTGAAATTCCAAGGGCATTTGCTTTTGAATGGATTTTCTTATCTTCAGAAATCAATATATCCACCCTACCAACAAATACCTCATTCAAAAGGACGGTATCGTTCCTGTCATTTTCGTTTTCATCAAACCTTTCGGAAACAGATCTGACTTCATCCTTCATTTTAGCCGTTGTAAGTAGTTGCTCATAACTGTCCATCTTGATTTTAAAAGTATCAACCGTACCGGTGTTGGGATTTTTTTCGATTTCCTGAATGGTCACCAAATGAATACACTTTTGATATTTAACCTTATCGAGCCATTTAAAAAGTATACCAATATCCTGATTGGCCACCCTTCCTGCTTCCCTGTGAATAATGATGTTGGTGTCTAAAAGAGCTTTCATTTCTTTGATCTTTTTAATTTACCACTTATTTTAAGAACATTAGTTATTAATGGCCATGAGAAATAGAGCAATGTTAAGGTCGCAATAATAAGTGCAATATACACTTCTGTTGGCAATTCTATGAGTAATTCAGAAAGACGAGCTTCAGGTATAACGGTTTTTCTATAAGCAGGAATAAACAGCAAAATTCCACAAATTAAATTAATCAAAATCGCCAAAGCAAATTGTCCAGGTCCTATTCGCTCTTTCGCAAATATAGAAAAAAATGAAAACGACTCTGCATCCTTTTTTTTATTGAAAACGACCATTAGTTCATCTTTTTTCACCCTCTTATCTTGTAAATATTTATTAAATGAATCATACTCAAGGGTCCTGACATTCTTAAGCGAGGAATCATCAAGAAAAATAATATCGTATTTATTAGGTATTATATTGAAGAAAAAACATGTGTTTATTTTGCAGAAAACCTTATTGCTAAAATATGACAGTTGATCATCAGGGATATTTCGCTTTTCATTGACCTTGGCATCATAGATAATAGTCGATTTGCCAATTCCTTTTTTTCTGGTTGAAAGAAATGGAAAGTTTGGCTTGACCAAAAATCTGAAGTAAACATTCGGTTTTTCTTCCAAATCATTATATGATTTCAGGTTTATAAGGATAGTTAAAATTTTGTCTTCACTCGTATCGAATTTAACAGGCAAAATACAAAGCTTATTTCTTTGACTAAATTTATGGATTACTCCTAATCGATTTCTGCCTCCATCTAAAGAATCTGTTCCAGCAAGCGAATCATTAAAAATGAACCTGCTGTTTTCTGCAATACTCAATCGTTCATATAAATCTTCAACTTTACATGCTGCTGAGAGCCAAGGAATAAAAATAGAAATGGATAGTTTGTCGGATTTTATAGATTTTTGGGAAATTTCTGCTCCAAATTCTAAAAGAGAACTATCCGCATTAAATTCCCAAGTACAAATATGGAACCTTTCGATATCAATGTGCTCATCTTGTCCCGTGAATATAAAGAATGAGTTTTCCATTATTTTAATCTTAATTTCATTTTTATTTAGGTTATTTTTTATCCTCTCATTGATATCATTCTTTACTTTCAACTTCCTTACGAGTTCGAACCCAAGATTATCAGCATCAAACCTTGAGGAATATCCATATGATGATATTTTGAATTGCTAACTTCGAAATTAGTCCTCCATTACGACAATTTCTCCAAATCACCTAGCTTGCCCCCTAAACTCTACTTAATTCATTAAAATCCACCAAGGTAAATAATTCTACAACCCCAGCTTATTGAAAGACGCCTTTCTCCATGCTCTATTCTCAGCGCCCAGTGCTCCACCCTCAGACCAGTATTTTGCACCCAAAAATTACTTCACCCCCATAAACCCCCAGAATCTCCTGCTCTGTATCCATTTCTGAGGTAAGCGTCCTTTTCATCTTGAATCTCCTGACGCCGAACTTTTTCATCCAGTCGGTCCAGAAATCGGTTGGGTATTCGGATGTCCGTTGGATTTACCGTGACACTACCCAACCATCCCCATTGAGATGGTTATTGGATGTGTCTTTTCAATCTTTTTTGTTGTGAAGTAGACTACTTGGATTAATGATGGGCAATACAAAGGTTTGCAGTGCGGTACCTTGTAATCTAGTCAAAAGGACCCCTCTTGATGTGGAATAAGTTACGGATGAAAGCGCATTGGCCAATCCCGGATGTAGTTCAATTAAATTATTATCGTCAGGTTTTGCCAAGTCGTGAATGTTTTCTACCTGGTAAATGAATACCAAATGGAAATTCCCGGTAGCTTCCTTTGCTTTTTTATCCTTACTTTCAGTTTTAATTTCAATCGTAAAATCGGCTTTTACCAGTTTTTCGTTTAGGTTAAACCCAAACTGTAGAGAATTATCCAAATGATGTCCCTCAACATTCGCAGTATCAAACTCTTCAGGCACCTCAACCTGGCCTTTCACCATCTTAAAATCAATGATGCTGATTTTCTCAGGGTCAAATAGGTTGCTGTTATCCAACATTGCTTAATGGTTTAATTTCTTTTACCTCCTGCCATTCAATAACTTTGGATGAGTAGGCTTGCTCTATTTTTTTATATACCACGAATGTATGTACACTACGACTGTAGCCACTTATAAACTTGGTGTGAGGTTTTCGCTTAGGCACCTCCAACAAGAGTTCACCTAGTTCAGCCGACAATTTAGCCAGCGAACGCAGCGTGAAGTTGTGCTCCCCGCTAAGCCACTTTGATATTTCAGATGGCTTTTTGCCCATCCTTTCTGCTAATTCTTTTTTGCTGATGTCATTTTCACGCAAAATTTGATTGATACGAACCACTAAGTCGGCATACCAATCCACAAAGATCTCTACGTCTTTGGGAGTGCTTTTAAGTAATCTATCTACGGTTTTGCTTCTCATTTTCTTATAATAATATGTCAGTTGTACCGTCAAAGTTTTGTAAATACCTTTCGTCTTCCGAGATTTCAATCATTCCAAACTGAATTGCCTCCTCAATTTTTTTGACAAAAGTTTGTGCTTCATAAAACTTCATGCTTAAATTTTCGCTGTCCTGGGTTGCCTGTGATTCCTTAAGGCCGCCGTTGAAAAGGATAACGATGTGTTCGGTTACCCGGTAGCAAAATAGCCTTAGTGGAAAATTAATACCCAATTCTTTTATTTCTTCTACCCATTGTTTTGGTTTTGGGGGCAATTCCTGTGCTCTGTTTACAATTCTATCAAAAAAATCATCCGTTGCTCCGTACCTGTTGCCAATGCTCTCTGTTAATAAGCGAAACAATTGCAGAGCCTCTTCCTCGAATGGATGTCCAGCCACGGCGTAGGTCTCAAAAAACCTATCCGTTTCGGAAATAGTCTCATCATCTTCATCATCATCATCATCTGCCACCAACCTGACGGTGTAGAATGTGCAAAGACGGCCTTCATCATACCATATTTCAAGTGCAAAGGTATTCACTAATAACAGAATTTAAAATTATTTGTTTCACTTTTAAGTTAATTTGTTTCTAGCAACCATTCTCATTCTTTTGGAGTGTAGTTTAAATTCTCCATTTTCGATTTCCAATTCCCCTTAAAGACAATTTATTAAAATAGCCCTGCTGGTTAACCCTCCAAGATTAAGGAATTAATAAGAATTAAAAAATACCGTGATTGGGGTAATTTGTGAGAGGATTAGTAAAAAAAGGCAAGTATTAAATTGAATTGTTATGTTTTACTTGGATTTTTTTGTTGTGAAATAGCGGTTGTTAGATGATCTATGGGAAAATTTGGGATGCGGCTTAGCATACATGTGGCTAACCCCACCCTAGGTCATAGCGATTCAGGTCAAAAGGAATGGAGAGCAGGTGGTCCATAATCATGTCACTCTCATTGCAATAATTGTCCCTGAGCTGGTATATCTTTTTCACACCTAATAAGCCTATGGAATCTGAATTAATATGTTTATTTTAAACGACGGGTTTTAACAGGTGAACGACGGGCTGACAACTGTAATATTAGAATCAACCTCAAATTCCGGTGAACCTCCAACTGAAGTTGGAGGAAAGTGGAGACAGCATACAAATCTCTAACATTCTTATGATCAACCACTTTCCACTTGCTTTAGCTAGGGGTGAATGGCTCCTCATCCCTGTTAAGGCTTTAGCCGCGATTCTTAGCCAGTTAAGTGCATAAAAGTGCAAATCACGGGGGGACTTCCGGTAAGGATGGAAGAAATTGGTTATAATTTTTCGTTCCCGGTTCGACCCCATTCGGGGTCGTGGGAATTGATAATGGGTGCGCAATCCATGGGTTGCACCCATGGTTATTGAAAAGTTGGACCCCATACGGGGTCGGTTAAGTAACCAGAGCTCTTTGTCGTCGTTTTGGCTCATGCGGGGAATCTACTCTCTACTATCTACACACAAATAGAAAATTGATGTCCCGAGGAGTAATTTGCGAAAAGTCAGATGTCTGTTGTCCGATGACCGATGTTTGGATGTCGGATGATTGCAGAGGGGAGAATGCTTGTTTGGGATTGCAAATCCCTATTCATCTGGACCGTTGCACTTATCGGGACCTCCGGAAATGGTGATCTGGATTCGAGTTTGAAAATCTAGAATAGCCGGGGAGCTCGTATAATGGCATCGCTGGAACGAGAATGAAGGGTGAAAAATACCGTGATCGGGGTATTGCGCGGAATACCCTGAATGTCATATTTTTAACCATATGGAAATAACTACTAAATATCGAAGGCCGAGTCCAATAATCATCCTCTTCTTGACTTTTATTGGAGCGTATTGGTATCATCAATTTACCCATGGATTTAGGGATATGCTGAATAACGGGATGTATATAGCAGGTGATCCTAATTTTGAATTTCTGTTTTCAAATCTGGGATGGTGGCCCAAATACATTCTCTTCCCTTTTCTGCTCGCATTACTCATCAGCTATAGGCTAAGATTCGTCCATATAACGATCAGTGATTCAGATAATCTGAGTGATACATATAAGTTAGTACTGCATAAGTTGAATAAAGGCCCCATAAAATTTCTTGTATTGAGTGAAGATATTGATAAATGCCATTTTATAACAGAGAAAATAACAATCTCTGGAAGGGTACTGGGCACCGATAAAGTAAAAGTCTCTTTGAGAAATGGAAAAATAGAGATCGTGGGAAGGCTTAAACACCTTACTGGTCTCCTAATAAATGTACCCTAAAGGAATTAGTCTCTGTCATATTTAGCAGCAGCGGTCGGAAAGGAACCTAATGAGGATACGGAGGGAGAATTAAACGAAGTTAGGGATGGTACCTAAGCCTGAAGGGCAAAAAATACCGTGATCGGGGTATTTTTTAAAAGAATTTTTCTAAACATATTTGGATCACATTATAACCCTCTAAAAACCAGACCCGTACCCCTTTAAAATTTACATAATTCATTAATTCATCAAACTCAGCCCTATGTTCCGCACATTTAACCCCCCAGACTCCAAACCCTTACCTGCTGTTTTTGAAAATGAAATTCTTCCCAAACTTTTCAAAGAAGCTCCTACCGTTATCAAAAAAGTCTTTCCCGACACATTTGAACAATCTCCTTATTTTCCAATGATGCTGAAAAAAATAAAAAGAAGGAAGGTACTTCTCAGGGCAAGCAATATTGACAGAATAAGATTTCGAAAAGAACATCCTTATGAATTTCATAACGAAGAAATAGAAGAAGTAGATGAAGAGGAAGCTGATTTAATAAAAAGTATGGACGAGGAATTTACCCTAGAGGGGGTAGAAAAACTTTACTTAGGGGATATCATGCCAGGCATTCTCCCTGCCGCTTATTCTCTATTTGCGGATTCAGTTTCGGATATATTCCAGACTCTTGAACTTACCTATCAACTGGAACCCCTAAATTTCGATGGGGTTTACGAAATAAGCAGCAAAATCCATATTTCGGCTTTCAACAAAAAATTTATAATGAAGGATTTCCACAATCAATTCCTCCATTCAAATTCTATTTTCCCCATAATAACGCATGGTACTCAAATGCGCATGAAAGTAGCTCTGCTGGAAGCATTGGATTTACCTAGAGAAGCTTGGCAGTTTAATCAGAGGAAACTGATAAAGTATGTTGACGATATAAAGGGAAATGTAAGCAGTATAAAAAAATTGGAATTGGATTTACACAAAATCTATGACCCAATCAGTGCTTATACGGGACATAAGAATGAAGAGGAAGTCAATTTGCTTAACAGCTTAGAAATAAAAAAAAGATTTCTAAAGTATGCTAGCGGGTTATTCCACCAACCTCTTCAAAACCCCAGCACTACCCTTAAAGCATTTAAAAAACATTACGGCAGCTGGCCCATAGGCTTCCCCTATAGCTTGGAAGATTTCGGCGTGGACCTAGGAGCATGTGATTGGTAGCCCATGTTCCCGTTGTGCGATTGCTTCCGGCTCCCCACCAATGGTTTTTCCATTATCCCTTGAGGCCTTTGTTATCGTAATTGCGGATCCTCATGCCAAAAAAACCGGAAGAAACCATGAGTCACTGGACCCAACCCTTATCCTTAAGGTGCTTATCTACTCGATTGGTTTACTCCATATCCGATTTCTTTAAAAGCCTGATTCTCTCCCAAGCATATACATATTCTCTTTTTAAAAATGCCCTCGATAATTCACTGAACTCAGGAACCTTTTGGAGAATTTCAATTCTCCTGTCCCGGTGAAACTCCACCACTTTACAGGGGGTAAGGGTTATCAAATAGGAAGATGACACCTTCTTTTCAAGGTATGAAAGCAAGTCAAAGGCCAAATACCCGGAAGTAAAAATATTATCACAAATCTCCTTCTTATTATCAAAATAAAACAAACCTAGCTTCCCTTCTAATACAAACCGGACCGTTTTCTCTTCCGAATTGACTGGCTTGATTATCTGTTGTGCGGAATAGGATTTTACTTCAAGGAAGGGGCTAATTTTCTGCAATTGCTCTCCAGTAATGCTGCAATAGGGATCAATGGCTTCTTTGATCCTTTCCAAAACCAAATCATCTAATTTCTTCATAAGGCGATATGTTTAAATTTAATATGTCAACTGTTAGAGGTTCAAATTAATCGAATCAAAGTTCACCACAGTCATAATATTTCAGCACCTCCAACTTTAAAAAGGATTATTATAAATTATTTTTAATAAAATTATCAAACATTTTAATGATATATAAATATAATTAATTGTAAAAGTTCAATTATAAAAATTTTTCTCTAATTCCATTTTAATGATAAATATCAATAAAATTTATTTTTGGGAACAATCAAGTTTTTACCTGGAGACAAAAAACCACACACCATTGTGTAAATGTATCTGGCTTCGCACTTCAGTTTTGCTATTCCACCGGCAATCCAAAAACCCCGCCCACACCGACATCGGCGAGGGCAATTTCCAAAAATCCACCGGCTCTAAGCCCATGAACATCCAATGGGAGCTGGCGGAGCCCCTTCCGCATTACCTGTGGAATGCATCGGCGAAATTGGCGTTGGGGTGATTGTAGGGGTGATGGTAGGGGCGAAAAATTTTTCGCCCCTACCATCACCCCTACCACGTTATTATCATCAATAATTCTTATTTTTATATGAGGTATTGCTAACTATTTTTCACCTTACATCGGCTATTTTTTTATGAACCGAAAACAGCGAAAGTCCACGAGATTAAAAGGATTTGATTATGCCAATCCCGGTTATTATTTCCTAACCGTCTGCACCTACCAACGGGATCACCTATTTGGGCGCATTGAAGATGGGCAAATGAAATTGAACGGTGCGGGGGAAACGGTAAAACATTGCTGGTTGGATATCCCCCGGCATTTCCCACATGCTGTTCTGCACGAACATGTCATTATGCCCAACCATATTCATGGGATAATTGAATTGGTACCGATAAATGGGAATGATGGGATCCCGCCCGTAGGGGTGAAAAATTTTTCACCCCTACGGACGGGATCCGACCCTGTGCCTTTTGCATCACCTACAAAAACCATCGGTTCAATCATACGTGGATTCAAGATCGGCGTGACCAAATGGTTTAGGAGCGAAACCGACATTTATAGCCCCTGGCAGAGGAATTAGCAGCCATAAAATTAGACCTGAGGAATGGATATCAATTCTGACTTTGAAAACTTCTTGTAGTTGCCATTTTTGATTCTTGAAATGGTTTTGTCAAACCTTTCGATTTCAACAAGTTCAAAGCCCTTGGATTTATCTTTCCTGATCTTATCCAAAAGCTCTTTGTTTTTTGTAGTTTCCGGATCATTGAAGTATGCTTCATAAACCCCCAATCCCTTGTTGAATTTGGCGGCAAGTGATTCAATACCTCTAACCATTATCCTGAAGGTAAGTATACTCTTGTCTACCTCTTCAGGGCTTTTTGTAAAATCAATTCCTACCCCTGCAAAAGGACTTCCGTTTACCCCAATGAAATCTACCTTGTGAGGGGCATAGATTTCCGGAGCAATATCTGGATGGATAGTGTAATTGACATCTACCGCTTTAAATGCTTCATTTTTTAGCAAGCCATTGATTTCTTTTCTAAAACTAGTTACAGGTTTCGTAGATCTTCCTGGCTCAGCCCCTACAAAGTGTTTGAATGCTTTATTGAAAGTCTCCTCATTTAATTCAATAGCAAAGCCTTTGGGGCTCTCGAACCTTATTAGCCCTTTGGAGTATTTCGTCAAATAGTCAAGATAGTTTTCATTCAGAATCGGTCTGTCTAGTTCAAGTTTATCAGGAGTGAAATCCGGGATAAGAGATGTTCTGAAAGTCTCCAGTGATTTTTCCAGATACTTTCTGGAATTCTCATCCAGAAAAGGACCCACCAATTTTAATTTATCATATGAATAGTCATAATAGCTATCAGTTTCATTAAATGCCAACATCCCGACAGTGACATGGTCATCTGTCATGCTGTTAGGTCTCACAGAAATGGGTACAAGAAAGTTTTTCATGATTTCTTTTTGATAGAATGCAGCTTATCCAATAACAATAACCGTGTCAGCTTATTTCTGGTTTCGTCCAGAACATACTCCAACACCCTTTTTTTTAACCCCATACTCACAATCCATCCCTTTGGCAAGATATCAAAAACTTCCCTCAATGGAAAGTCTTAAGGATTTGTCACATCCGGAAAAGTAATTGTTGACTTCGCTTTCAATTTGCTCGAAAGATAAATATTTCAGTATATTTTTCAATAAAAAGGATCCCAATAACTTGTTACCAAGTGCCGGATCACCTTTGGGAGAAAAGCTTTCCTTTAGTGCGGGTCCACCAAACTATAATCCCCACCTGGACCACGAATGGCACCAGTACGAGCAGCTGGAGTGGACGGAGGAGAAAACGGAGGTTGAGGGCTTTTGGGAGTTGGTGAAGGAGAAGGGAGGATTGGAGACGGGATATATTTAAACAGTATATTCCTGTCCTTCTGAAATATGCCTAATTATGATATCCCTAGCCTAGCCTAGCGCAAAGGGGTTTAATGGTTTAAGAGATTATAGGTTTATGGAGGTTGGATTACTGAAACAGGGATTACAAATCCCATTTATCTGAGTTCGAGATTGCAAATCACTAACCGAACTCTCTTCAAGACTGACACAGGACTTTGGTAAAGGTTTCTCTGCCACAAACCTTGAGATGCGTTCCTTTTACCTGATGTATTCAAAAGGTCAGACACTGCCTGACCTTTTGAACTAAGCTGGTCTTATTACCTTAAACTCTGCTTTTATTTTTTCTTTTCTGGGCTTTCATCAGGCTATAATTGCAAGCTCTATTTTCTTTATATTCAATTTTATGCTCGGATAGAAGCTGTACAATTATTTCTCTTGTTTCATTTTCATCAAGATCAAATTTTTCTCCAAGGTCAATTTCATTTAGCTGACCATCGTTTTCTATTAACCCGTTGTAATATCTATCCTTATTTTCCATAGCTCAATTGTTTTTTTACAGCTATCATCATATGTGGACTAAAGGGTAAAAGATAACTGTCGTTTTCTGTGACCTGTATAAGTTCTAATAATGTTTTTTGTTTTTTCTCATTCAGCATATTGGCAAGGTAATCTTTGTCCAACCAAGCCATACCTTCAACTGCGTAAGTATTAAGATGGGTTAACTCTTGATTTAAAAACTCGTCTTTCAACTGTTCAGGTTTATGATAATATGCCTCAGCCAAAAGCCAAGGAAAATCATCTGGTGGATTATGAATTCCCGTTGTTAATTCCTTCTTGCACATTTCAAAAAATGGCTTTTTGTGAATTAGTCCATTTAGAAGTCCTACCAAAGTTGATGCAGTATAATTAATTGCAAAACCCAAAATAATTCCATTATTTTTTAGGACTCTTTTCGCTTCGCAAATGGTTAAATCCCTGTCTTCCTTTTTTTGAAGATGGTAAAGAGGTCCATGTAAAATTATAAGGTCTGCAAAATTATTAGGGAATTCCAATTTTCGTGATTCTCCCAAGTGCACAGAAAACTTATTTTTCAATTTATTAGCCCTGTTTTGAGCCATTTTAATATGCTTAGAAACTGGTTCTACCAAATGAACCTGATGCCCTTTTTTGGCAAGCCATTCAGAATATTTTCCCGTTCCGCCACCAATATCAATTATTTTTGAAACTGAAGTTGGGATATGTTTATCTATGAGGGATTTAACTCTTTCAAATTCAAATACCCCCATTCCTTTATCAAGCCTGGTTTCTTCTGACGCTTTATTGTAAAACACTTCGATGTTTCTGCTTATTAACTGTTTCCTATTCATTTTTAATCATTGGATTATCATCACGATGTGAAAATGCAGAGCACATTGTACCGTGATAAAGCAATCGATTTACAATCAATTGCAATTGTTTAAAATTTGATGAAATAACTGGATATGATTATCTGCGCATTAAAAAATCGGATGATTCTATGCGTTAGGTACTCGATTTGTCGAGTTTATCCTTTTGAGAAGGACACAGATAATATGTTATTTTAGTAAAACAGACTGCAAAGATAAAATTCTTGATTAATATTATTTAATATATTGGTTTTAATTGCAGGTAATTTAAAGATCCCCATAAGTTAATGGAGGCTTGTCCACCCGGATTAGGAGGGATTTTCTAGGATGGCCCCAGATTTTAAAGGGGTCGAATTCGACCCTCTTTTGAAAGATGCCAGCAGTAATGCATTTACAATGAGCCCTAGCAGATTGTTAAAGTCTGAGAAAGGTTGACCGTTTAATTAAGGTAGTTGGAAACCTCTACCACTTCAATATTAGGATGGGTTTCCAAAAGATATTACAGGCTAACGACATGCCCCTCCCCAATAAGAAGCATGACTCTGGCTGTTCCTTCAAAATGTCCTGGATAACGTTTTGGTAAATTATTACATCTCTCGCCATTTGGTTCTGGCTCCAGAAGGTCCAAAAAAGCCTACTCCAGCTGGGTACTCAACGCCATCTTCCTATTGGTAGCGATGGTGGCCCTCGGTAGGGTTTACCTACTCTAGTGGGTAAGATGGTCGAGGAGGTTTTACCTCCCCGGTCCGAAGACTGCCTCGCTGAATTAATAGGAAAAGGATTTCTTTGGAGTTATAACAGGACTATTTATCGAAGCAAAGCCGAATATTCACCACCCTGATTTATCTTTCAGGAATGTTTTCAAACTGTCCATTTGACGCACGTATCCCATAAATCAACAGATAGCCAATCATCCAGAATTCACCCACAGTGGCTGGTATGACCAAAGCATCTACCAAAGCGTGTCCCAAGCCCATGTAATTGAGAAACGTATTGAGAAGATATCCCGCTCCCCCGATAATCAATATCCGTCCCATCCAGACAGGCATCCTTTCCGAACTTACCACAATATACCCCATTGGAATCAGCCAAAGGCCGAAGAAAAGGCTTCCCACTCCCCAGGCGTTACCTCCCAAGGATTGTAATAGCTGTATCAAAACAACCTGTTGTTCAAATGAAAGGTCGGCGGTATTTGCGATTTTCAAGGCAGTTGCCATTGAAATAGCGCTGATCATAATCAGGCCCGAATTCATTGTTCCCCAGATGCCCAATGTCCAGCCCCCCCATCCGTTGATTTTCCTGAACAGCCTATAAAACCAAACTGCCGTGAGCGCCTGGGCTATAATAACTGCAAATTCCAGCAAAAGCCGGATCCGGGCAAGTGACTCCTTCTCAGTCAAATTTCTGAGTGTCTCTGCAGGTTCATTGGTGACATATATCTGAGGGTGAAAAACCAGAAACCCGAAAATTCCCGAAATTGCCAGACACAAATACCACAAGCCCGTCATACGAGCAGTTTTCACCAAAGAGTTTTGGTGGTCATTGATTTCTCTTTCAGCTTTACAGGTCATAATGGTTAGTGATTAAAAATAACTCCCTAACAATATACCAAAATTGGTAATTTTGACCAAATATAGATACAGGTAAGAACTATTAGGAATCAGTTCACTCCAGCTTCCTGTTCCATTACCCCGAATTCGGGGTGGGGATTACAAATCCCATTTATCTGAGTTCGAGATTGCAAATCATGGACAGCGTGGTTTAATGGTTTATGAGATTATAGGTTTATGGAGGTTGTATTACTGAAACGGGGATTACAAATCCCTTTTATCTGAGTTCGAGATTGCAAATCTCGAACAGCGTGGGTGGATCCGCTAGTTGCCAACCGCAAAGAGAAAAGAAGAAGCGCAAAGGGAAATAAAGGGAAGGAGTTTTTTGTGCTTATATTTAGCTTTAGGGCAACTTTCAGAAATTGAGAACGCAAAGGGAAGCGTTATGTGGGAGCTCCGCTCCTAGTTAATATCGTTGATTCCTTGATACGGGGACCTTTATTTCCTTGCTTAATGAGTCGGAAGACCGATAACCGAAGTGGCCATAAACCTAGCTTTTAGCCAAATTTTGATTAGTTGATGTTACTTACTGGCAAAAAAGCGGATATAGAAATTAATTATTACTGGACAAACTCGAACCAAACATCATGGGCATATTCTTTTGGTAGCAAAATACTTTTTCTTCCACCCTTCTCTTGAATTTTAAGCCTAATATTTAAACGATTTACCAACACTTTTTTACAACTTATAAGATCTTGGACTTTGAAAGTAATCCCTGTAATATGTGTTTTTGCATTAACATCAGAACCTATATTTTTCTGGGGACCAAATAACTTTTGAAATTGATCAAACTTCTGTTGGGATAAATGCACTTTTTCGATACCTAGAACCTGGTTATCGTGAATTAGTAACCTTGGTTCGTCAATTACGTCAGCATGATATTTAATGAAAAAAAGCCAATCAAACTCAGAAGAGTCTATTTGCGTTATAGTAAAGACCTTTGGAAAATCAAACTGTTTCAAAGGCCAATTTTTATATGATGTAGCATTATCTTCGAAATCAGCTGACAAACATAAGGCTGCACCACCTTCCGACTTTTTCAAAAAATCCGCATAAAACTCGGTTGTTGAATCCTGGACACCTTTGCTGGGTGAAATGATTTCTATATACGTACCGTCTGCAAATTTTAAGAAGAAGTTTATTAGTCCATTTGAATGCATTTTACCATTTTTTATGGAAAATCCCAGATTGAGGAATGTCTTTTCGGCCTCGATAATATCCATTACAGCAATGGGTACGTGATCCAACCGCGTGTCCTTAGATTGACAAATACCCATAAACCAAGTTAGCAAAGTCAATATTAGAACTAATGTAATTTTTTTTGTCATATTCATTTCTTTTGGTCAAACAACCATTCTAAATATTTTGGGTTACCATATTCTTCAAGGATATAGTGGTTTTTATTTTTCAGTATGGATAATACTGCTTTTGGATTTTCATTTTTTATCAGGTCATATAATTCTGTTGAGCTTTGCAAAGGTGCTTGAAAATCATTTTCCCCATGAACCAGCCAAATGGCAATATCCTGTAGCACTGTACTCCAATAAGCAATGGGGAAGACTGGGCTAAAAGTTAAGACAGCTGCGAATTTTTCAGGATGTTTAAAAGCAAAACATAACGCACCCCTTCCTCCCATGGAATGTCCTGTAATATAAATTTTGTCCTTATCAATATCGTAAGTGGCCACAATTCTGTCAACCAAATGAATAACTTCCCTGTCATTTGTCCATATTTCACCTTCCGGACAAATTGGAGCTAAAAAATAAAAAGCATTCTCCCCTGTAAATTTTTCATGATATAACGGTAGACCCGCACTCTTTAAATTCTCCGGACTCTTCCCCCTAAAACTGCCTCCATGAAGATACACTACCAGGGGAGGGGATATATTATTGTCATTTGAATGCAAAGCGGGTTCCAACAATAAAAAGTCAAGTATGTCTTCCTGTGAGACTGTTTTGCCACTTTGGAATAATATGGCCATACATAATATATAATTTACAATATTCATTTTCGTATGGGCTATTTTATATGATTTTCAAATTATTCAAAACAATATTTATTATTTTTACCCTCTTTTCCCCAAAATTATTCGAATATATTCCCCTTACCTGAGTGATTCTTATAGCAAGGAGGAAGACAAAAAGCAATAACATGATGAATCTCGGTGACGAAAACTAGTACCATTGCCATCGTAAAAATATTTAATATTCATACTATGGTTTAAAAGGATTCTATAATCCGAAATATTTGGAATATTTTATATTTCAAACTCGCAAACAAATATTCCACTTTCACGGTTAAGCATTACAGTACCTGATAAATGAGTTTGAGCTATAACCAAATGACTATTTATCAAAAAAACAAATAACAAAACCATATAAAAAATATACAAAATCCGAGTAATTTTTCTCCTCATATATTTCATAATTTTGTTTGTTTTAAAACCTACCCAAATATTTTTACTTTTCAATTTAATAGGAATGAAATGATCTTTACCTTCTAATATTGGTGGGATTTAAATATTTATTAGGAATATTAGTTGGAAAATAATCGACTCCATACTCTTTTTTCATTAGAACTGAAACAACTTCATAGATGTCTTTTTCAGTTCTTTGAAATTGTCTTAGTAACCCCATCATTGAATAACTTATCGGATTAACAGCTGGAATAAAAGTTTCCCATTCGTAATTTTCGCCCCATATGAGCCCTTGAACAGTTATATTCAAATCAGCGTTTTTGGAAACAAGATATCTCATTACATCAACACAAACGTTTTCATTTTGATTGACTGTATGAAAAATGGGGGTGTGTCCTCCAAATCCCCATTGATCAAATCCAGCTTTTGAATTAATATCTATTCTATGCTTTACAAGTATTTTAGCGCAAGACAAGTGATTATACTCAGCACAGATATGCATTAGGGTTGCATCCTTTAGAGGTGTAAAGGCACAGTCCAGAGAATACTTTCTTAGGAGTATTTTTTTATCTTCATTTAGAAGTTTATCAAGAGAAACAGAATCATCAACTAAAACATTTAATAAAGCTTTATCTTCGAATTCCAATCCATAGTCCATAAAAACTCTTATACAATCTTTAAATAATGGTCCTCGGGAATACATATTAATCAGTTCATATATAAGAGGTTTTTCATTATACACGAGATTGGGGTCTATTCCACGTTCAAAACACTCTTTAATACCTTCAACAGAATGTAATTCAAAGTATTCAATTATTTTAGTTAAATAACTCATATTTATAAAGTTTATATATTTGAAAAATAATCCAAAGGTAGCCTCAAACTTGTAAGATCAATTAAATAAATTAACTAGCTTTATATTGTCCTCTTTTTTATTAGAAATCATTAAATTGTTCGGATCAATTCCTGCATGTGTGGGTCTAGATTCGACCAACACAGTAATCAACTGTTTTCCAGATTTAATAATATGTTTTTTTAAATGCAATGTTTTGTCCATGACTTCTCCTTTGTCACTTTCAGCATATACTCCTACCTCAATCCAGTCTTCCATAGGAATTACAGCCTTTCCCCCCTTTTCATCTAATACAATCTTATTGGCTTGAATTTCAATCTCAACTTCCCACAGACCATCTCCATTTTGTTTAGCTGAGACTTTAACGGTTTCTAGCTCCCAATAAGTATTTTTTTCAAATAGATCATGCATTAAATAGTGAAGGGAATCAGGGGTTACCTCTTTTAATTCTCTGTACAAATCCAGTGTGGTCAATAAATGAATCCCCTTTGACCCTTGAGTTTTATGCATACTTCTCAATGCTTGATTTATTCGATCCCTTCCAACATATTGGTCTATTGCATACAAGGCTAGAGGGCCCTTATAGTAAGCTAAAAAATCGTTGTTTGCCCTGAGTAAAGAGGTATTAATTTGAGGGCGTGAACCTTCTAGCTTGTTACGTATATGTTTTAAATATCTTTCCAGATGTTTTTTCCCGTAAGTATATTCCAAAACTTGCATTGCAGAGTATTCTGCCAGACTTTCTGAAAGCAAACCAATCCCCTCCACATTTGAATAAGCTGTATAGCTATTCCAGTATTGATGAGCTATTTCGTGGGCCACTACTACAAAAGGAAAGTCGAAATTTTCTAAATCTTCTTGAGGATTAAATAATGAATACCCCTCTTGAAAAATGATCATTCCCGGCTTTGCTACCATTCCATGCAATCCGGGTCGTTGAACTAAGTTGAGGCTACTAAATGGGTAGGAAGCATAATTATTGGTATAGTAATCCAGGGAAGCATGTACGCTTCTTAGCATTCGGTCAAGGTTAGCTTCATGACCCGGGTGATAAAAAATATTAATAGAAACATTTTTCCATTTAGATTGAATTGTCCTGTATTGAGCGGAAAATAAAGCAAATTCGTTCCAAATTGGTTGTTCTGCTACATAGTGAAAATAATTGCGATTCTTATCCTTCCATGAAGACTTCAATATTCCGGGAGCAACTGCGGTCTGATCTGATGATGTCCCAATAATGGCTTCAAAATAAACTTTATCCTGATTAAAATTGCTATTCTGTTTTACTTTTTCGAAGAGCCCAGTAAATGGCTCAAATCTAGAGAGTCCGTACGCTCGTCTATCTTGCTCATTTTTTATTTGTCGGCTTGGCAAATAACCTAAGGTGGGTAAAAAAGTCTCACTAGTAAGATAGCTTCCGTTGCATACTAAAAATGTGTTCACGCCATTATTTTCAAAACCTTGGGGTTTGGACTTTACAACAAAATCAATTTCAATGGAATCTCCATGCTTTAAAGGACTGGCCAATTTAAATATATAGTATTTCAGCTCTTCGTCCAAAAGTACTTTGGTATGATTTTGGGTAATTTTGATTTCAGTTTCCATCCCTAATGCGGGTGAAAAGTGAAGTGAATCTAAAAACTCAAGATGATCATTTACTATCATATATGTGCCTTTAACTTCTACTGCATATTTTTCCGGATAAAATTCAATTTGAAGTTTGGTTTCGAGTAACCTAGGCTTCAAAGAATTTGTATACTGGCTGTACTTTTGTTCATATTCAGCCCGATATTGAGTAACCTCTGCGATGCTTGTATATTTATTTAGGTAATTAGTGTTATATAGTATAATTCCGCCTACTAATAACAGGGCCACAAAAGGCACTCCACTAAACCATATGTTTGTCCTCTTGAATCTCTGCAAAGCATGGTGAATCCGAGTTAAAACACCAACTTCAGTACCTCTTACCCAAAATAGGGAAGCAAAAATTGTTAGAAGAATTGCCCATAGTATCCAATAAGTTTTAAACCAGAGCCAAGGTGCAATAAATGGATCTAATCCACGCATATCTGAATAATCCCAACCAGGATCTCCTCCATAAATTAAAAGATTATGTTCTATCCCCACTTTAGATGCGAAGATTATAGTTCCATAAAATAAAATCGCAACAAGATGCCCTATGTATTTTTGGTTTACTATAACATGAACAACCAAGGCGAACACAGCTAAAATCAGGTAGTCTATTAACTTTAGAAATAGAAGTACCTTAAGGTATACCTCTATTTCAAAATTGTGATAACCTAAACTGATCTGAACAAACAATCCAATAAAAATTAAAATAATTTGCCACATAATAAGGACAAGTGCAAGGCCAAAAAATTTAGCAATGAGAAAAATAAATTCTAGCACTGGAGTAGTATTGACAATTTCATTAACACCATCTTCCCTTTCTTGCCATATAAGTTCTCCTGCACAAAAAATAATAAAAAGTGGCATAATTACCCAAGGGGTTTTAAAAGTATTTATAGGAGACGAAAGTAAAGTCAGCAGATAAGATGTCCTAGGATATAATGGCAGACCTTGAAGTTCTAAAAACTGGCTTGTAAAAATGAAAGTAAGCAATATTATGGCTGCTAAAGTCACGATCCCGAGCCTGCTCCTAATTATGCTTAAGAAGGTCATCCAAGCAATAGTAGCAATTTGCAAGGTGAATTTATTAATAGAATGACCATGCCTAGAATGGGTTGAAAAACAAACAATATTGTTTTTTGAGTCTGGCTCTAATAAAATTTTTTTAGACCTCATCATTTTTATCAAATCCTTTTCCCAAAAATATGACAGACTTTAAATACTTATCCTTAATAACTTTATTAAGCCAAAAAGAAGTATTCTCAACAGGATAAACGAACCTAAACCGATAGTAGGCAAATACTAAAAGACATATTGCTAAACCAAGACCTAAAAGCCGGTTCCATAGCAATAACCCCTCAAATTTTATTTGATAAGTGTTTTTTTGATTTAAGTCCCATAGGTCATCCATTTCGCTTATCAAGGAGAAGCCAAATGGTTGAAATATCTTACCGAGATCCCAGAGGTCAAAGAATTGACTAAAAACAGCAGGTATAAAAATTGAAGCAATTAAAAGCATTGCGCTCCCAAAGTAGCTTGTAATGGCTTTCTTACTAAGAATTGAAATTGAAAACTGAAAACCTGAGGCTACAAATAAATTTGGAAGTACTATTAATAGGTATGCGTTCATATACGAAGACAACTGAAGGGGTCCTATTAGTTCAGGGCTGTGTGGTTCTATATAAAATGCTATAAGGGCACCAAAAGGTATGGCAAGCAACAATAAAGAGTTTACTACAAAGACAGCTAAAAACTTTCCGCCAAAATAGTCAAGCTTAGTAGACTGACTAGTATAAACCATTGGGAACATGCGGCATTGTACATCACGAGTGCCGGCATCTCCAGCAATAGAAGAAGCTATTACAAGCCATACAAGAGTGCCAATTGAAGATAGAAATGCAATATGAATAGGTGCGTTTAAATAGCTTTCATCCATAGGACTAGAGAACCTCATCATGAAGAAGGAGAACACAAGTATGATGAAAAAGACTATCCAGACTATCATAGTTCGGAACTGATATGCTATTTCAAAACGAAAAATTTCCCGAAACTTCATAGTAGTACCTTCTTTTCTATTATACCATTACTACGAATTTTACAGAAGTAAACATCTTCTAGGTCTGGATTAATCTCTTCAAATCCGCTACCTGGATGTTCCCTACTATAAATATGGACCACGGTTTTTCCATTAAAAAGCTTAGTAGAAATCACTTTATGCTCTATTTCCAATTGTGGTAATAATTTCTTTTCCACAATTCTTCGCCATATTTTTCCCTTTAGTTTTTCAATAGCCTCTAGAGGCTTAGTTTCGAGCAAAATTGATCCTTTGTTAATAATGGCCATTCGTGTACATAACTCGCTTATATCTTCAACAATATGTGTAGAAAGAATTATAATACTTTTTTCCCCTAACTCGCTTAGAAGATTAAGGAAGCGTACCCGTTCTCCAGGATCCAGCCCTGCAGTTGGTTCATCTACTATCAGAAGTTTTGGATTACCTATTAAGGAAATAGCAACTCCAAACCTTTGACGCATACCGCCAGAAAATCCCCCTACTTTTTGTTTGCGTACTTCATATAAGTTTGTTTTTCGCAATAACTTTTCAACAACTTCTTTGCGGGCCATCCTATTTGTAATACCTTTTAGAATAGCGAAATGATTGAGCAAATCCTCTGCCCTTGATTTAGGATAGAGTCCAAAGTCCTGAGGCAAGTAACCAAGGGTTTGACGCAATTCATTTGGCTGCGCAACTATATCTATTTTTCCTAAGTAAATACTTCCTTCATCCGGTATTTGTAGTGTGGAAAGTATACGCATTAACGTTGATTTGCCTGCCCCATTTGGCCCTAACAAACCATACATTCCCACAGGCACGTCAAGGCTTACATTCTTCAATGCCTGTACTCCATTTGAGTAAGTTTTAGAAATGTTTTTAATAGAAAGTAATAAATCTTTAGTGTCCATATGGTTTTAATAATTTATGGATGTGAGTTTAGGGTATTATTTTGCCTTTATAATTTCCAAAGGAACGCTTAAGGGACATCTTTTAAAAAAGTGATATACAAACTCAACAAAAAAATCTACCAAAACAGCATTACTATCGATTAGAACTTCTATGGATTAAATGATTAATCCTGTAGATTGATTTTGAATTTTCGTCGATTTGAATAAATTCCTTCCTTCAGAATAGTATACCTTTGCTAGTATGGGAAGAATTAAGAAGATATTCGTAGTGATTCATATCGTGGGATGGACTCTTCTATCTATTTTTGTTTTCTGGATAAATAGCGTAATAGAGCCAGAAACCAAGGTTTCCGTATCATTAGGCATGCTATCAATGGGTTTGTATGCCTTTTATGGCCATTTTTTTATTATAACATACCTGCAAAATTTTAAAAAACTTGCAACCTACATTCTTTGTCTTCTAGGCTTACTTCTATCAGCTCCACTATTCTTTGTAGTTTTTCAAGCTCAAGGTATAGATATAAGAGTGGCCTCTTATGCACCTTCAATGATTATAGTCCTACTAATGTGTGGAGCAAGCTGGCTCTTAAGGATTATAGAAGATTGGTTTCTTAACTCCCTAAAAACTGAACAACTGGAGAATCAGGTAGTTAGAGCAGAATTAGATTTCCTAAAATCGCAGATTAATTCTCATTTTCTTTTTAATACTCTGAATAACATCCATGCTCTTGCTTATAAAAAGGATGATTTAGCTCCAGATGCAATTCTTAGATTAGCTTCTTTGATGCGCTATATGATATATGAGTCAAATACTCCATTAGTGCCTCTTCAATTGGAGATCACCTACTTACAGGACTATATTTGTCTACAGGAACTACGCTACAAGGAGGAGTGTCTAAAACGGAGGTCACTGGGCCATAGTTTACGCTGATACTGGGCCAGCCATTCCGGGAATCAACGGGCCAAAAATCAGGCGTTGTTTCCGGAGGTCATTGGGCCATTTAATTACGGCAACCCATTCGAATTCCGGAGGTCATTGGGCCACTTTCCATGATAATTATTAGCCTTGTAGTTTTTAAAAACAATCTACATGGCAGGACAAAGAATAAACATCATGGAATTAAGAAGTTTGATAGCATTTAAGCAAAAAGGCTTGAGCAACCGAAAGGTGGCCGCCCTTTTGGGTGTCAACCGGAAAACCGTAGACGAGTACATCAAGCGGTTCAAGGAACTCGGCTTGGGGTACGGGGAGCTCCTGACTCTTGAGGGAAAGGATCTTGAGGAACTTTTCACCCAAAACAGCCAGACGGAAAAGGAACGGTACGAACAGCTTTCCGGACAGTTCCCACACTTCCAGAAAGAGATGAAAAAGCCCGGGTGCACCCTGCAGGCACTTTGGAAGGCATATATTGCAAAACATCCGGAAGGCTATAAATACAGCCAGTTTACCTGGCATTACCGGCAATGGAGCAAACGCCACCATGTTAGCGGAAAGCTGACCCACAGGGCCGGAGAAAAGCTTTTTGTGGACTTTTGCGGCAAGAAACTCTTTTATGTGGACAGGCATACCGGCGAACAGATCGATGTTGAGGTTTTTTTGGGGATCATGCCCTGTAGCCAATATACCTACGTCAAGGCCGTGGCCAGCCAGAACCGTGAAGATTTTATCAGCTGCCTAGTCCATTGCCTCGGATGGATAGGAGGCGTCCCCTATGCGGTGGTGCCGGACAACCTTAAGTCTGCCGTAAGCAAAAGTTCAAAATATGCCCCCATACTCAACAAGACTTTTGCCGATTTTGGACAACATTATGGCTGTGCACTTGACCCCACACGCCCTTACAGCCCACAGGACAAGGCCCTTGTCGAGCGGACGGTAACCATTGTCTATCAACGGATATACTACCCCCTGAGCAACCACACCTTTTTCAGCCTGGCCGAGCTCAACGATGCCATTGCCGACAAATTGGTGGAGTTCAACGATTATCTGTTGAGCCACGGACAGGGCAGCAGGAGGAGCCAGTTCATCGATATTGAAAAAGAGTTCCTTCAGCCCCTGCCAAGTGGTATTTATAGTATCAGGAACTATAAAAAAGCCACAGTCCAGAAAACCTCCCACGTCTTCATGGGAGAGGACAAGAACTATTACAGCTGTCCCCACCGCTATATCGGGCTGGCCGTGGAAGTACAGTACAATCAGGACATAGTGGAGATCTTCCACAGGCAGGAAAGGATAGCCTTCCACAAAAGGAGCTTCAAAGCAGGTCACTACATCACAGTGGGCGACCATATGCCCAGCAGCCACCAATACTTCAATGAATGGAGCCCCGAATTTTTTCACCGGAGAGCCCAAAAGGTCGGTCCCCACACCCAAGAGTACATCGGCAGGCTGATCGGGCAGTATGACTATCCCGAAATTGGCTACAAGCAGGCCCAGGGGATCCTTGCCTTTTTGAAAAGCTACGAACCGGAGCGCCTGGAAAGGGCCTGTAAAAGGGCTCTGGGATTCGAAAAAGCCTCTTACCATACCCTTGAAAGGGTGTTGCAGAACAAAATGGATATGGAGGAGATCCCCTTTCCGGAGGACCGAGTGACACCTGAACACAAAAACATCAGGGGGCTTTTCAGTTGAGCGGCTTCAACCCATCTACATTAAAAACCAATCCATATAAACTATGAACGAATACAACACAATCGAAAAATTGAAACAGATGCGCATGGGGGCCATGGCCGAACTTTACCACAAACGGCTCACCGAAAACCTTTACAAAGAATTTTCTGCCGATGAGCTGTTGACCTTGTTGGTCGACAGCGAATGGGAACAAAGGCAAAACAGGACGATTGACAACCTAATCCGCCAGGCCGGTTTCAAGCAGGCTTCCGCCGCCACTGACATCGATTACCATGCCTCACGTAATCTCGACAGGTCGGTGTTTGAAAGGCTGCTAGGGCTTGGCTTCATCCGCAACAGGGAAAACATCATACTTACCGGTGCCACAGGTTGCGGAAAAAGTCACCTAGCCCAGTGCCTCGGCGTAAAGGCATGCCAGTTCAGGTACAAAACACTTTATTACAATACCTCGAGATTTTTTGACACGGTCCGGCTTGCAAAGCTGGAGGGCACCTACCATAACCTACTTAAAAAGCTGGAAAAAACCGCGGTATTGATCCTGGATGATTTTGGACTGGCACCCATGGACACCCAAGCCAGGCATGCCCTGATGGACGTTATGGAGGACAGGTATGGGAAAAGCTCTACCATCATAGCCTCACAGATCCCGGTGGCCCAGTGGCATGCTACCATCGGAGATGACAGCATTGCAGATGCCGTTCTTGACAGGCTGGTATACTCCTCCCACAGGATAGAACTGGAAGGGGAATCTATGAGAAGTAGAAAGAAGTTGGACAATTAAAATATAATCCCATAATTGCACATGGAAAGTGGCCCAGTTATTCCCGTAATCACTGGCCCGGCATGCTCCGTAATCACTGGCCCATCATCGCCGTAATAGACAGAGGAGTCGGTTGTGAATTTTGCAATTGAAGGTAATTTAGAAAATCATAAAATTTCACCATTGATTTTTATACACCTCCTTGAAAATGCTTTTAAGCACAGTCCTTCTTGGCTTCACTCCAAAGATATAAAGGTCAAATTATTCATTGAAGGAAATAAACTTGCTTTTCGGATTGAAAACCCAATAGATGAAAATGGTGAGAATTCAAGGAAACAAAAAGGGGGGACAGGATTATCAAATGTCCGGAAAAGGCTCCGACTATTATATCCTGGGAAACATACTTTTGAAACTTATGCAGACTCAGGAAAATATACAGTTATACTAAACTTATACGATCTTTATGCTGGTGAACATGAAAGAAACACTCACATGTTTTATAATTGAAGATGAACCTCTGGCGCAGGAAATGCTGGAAAATTATATTTCCAAAGTTTCATTTTTGGAGTTAAAAGGTGTTTTCATGAATGCAATGGAAGCGGTAAAGCCTATTAAATCAGAAAAACCTGATATTTTGTTTTTAGATATTAACATGCCATATATGGACGGTATGAGCTTTATACCGATGCTGAACCCCAAACCATCAATAATACTTACGGTGAATATGCTCTTAAAGCCTTTGAGCTGGAAGTAAAGGACTATTTAGTAAAACCTTACTCATTTGAAAGATTCTATAAAAGTGTGCTAAGGCTTTACCAAAAGGAAAACAACCATCAGGAAGCCCTGGAACCTAAAATTATTAAAGATAATTCTTTCATCTTCTTGAAGGTAGGGCATCGCATGCAAAAAATTTTTACAGATGATATCTATTATATAGAGGGCATGAAGGACTATCTGCGGATCTGTACTGCTGGCGAGAAAATAATGACATTAATGAACTTTGCAGGGATTGAAGAAATACTTCCTTATGAAAAATTTGTCCGTGTGCACCGCTCTTTTATAGTATCCATCGAAAAGATTGATCACATTGAAAGAAACAGAATTAAAATATTAGATCAATATATACCAATTGGTGATAGTTATAGCGAGTATTTTTTTAATAAAATTAAAGGGTTAAGTAAGTAGTATGGATATTATCCGATTTACCCCTAATTCTGAGGGTTTCATAAAATGGGCTTCAGAATATAAAAAAAGTAAGTCACTTTATTGAGCTAACAAGTCGCCGACAACTTTTGGCCTGAAGATACTAAAGCAGCACGGTATTCGGGCATCCTACCTTAATATCAAAGGAAAATTACTTACTAGCATCATTGCGAATATCCATTTTTAAACAATTCAAGGAGCTGAGTTTGCAAGAAAATCCTTCACCCGCATCAATTCAACATGAAACTTCTGAGGCTCTTCATAAAAAGGAAAATGAGCAGATTCCTCAAACCAAACCACCTCTTTATGTGGTGCATCAATCCTGTCCATGTACTCCGCACCCAAAATTGAAGGGGTGTTGAAATCATGTCGTCCCAAGAAGAAAAACAAGGGGACCTCAAATCCGTCTATCTCCCCTTCATAGGGATTTGGCCAAACATCGTATTCCATTTTTCTTCCGACTAAATCCGCACCTCTTTTGACATTTATAATGTCTTGTATAGTATATTCCCGAGCTTTAAGGCCTGTTTTGAGAAGTGGCCAAAAGCTAGTTGAATTTTTAAGTTCTCCTCCGTACTTGAAAAGGTCATTTTCCGAAACTGAGATTTCTCCGCTAGCATAACCTGCAGCTAGTTCGTTTTCTCCTTTTTCTGCACTCTTTTGGGCCAAAAAATCCAGTTGGATATCCATAACTTGTTCTTTGGTGCCTGCCACCTGCCCCATCCCTATAAAAGCCTGGTAATATTCAGGATGTTTTTGTATGGCCAAAAGACCTAAATAACTTCCCCATGAATGCCCAGCAAGGTATATCCTGTCTTGCTTGAATCTTCGGCGCAGCAATTCGGTGAGCTCAATTGTTTCTTTAAGAGTTTGGCTTACAGTTAAAGGAGAATTCATAGAATCCTCAGAAAAGGATTTACCTGCCCCTCTCCTGTCCCAATGGACTATAACAAAATCTTTTTCAATATCACGTTGAAAGGAATGGGCAAGGTACATGGCAGGCATACCCGGCCCCCCATGGAGGAAAAGTAAGACCGGATTGTTCTTACTCCTTCCCCTGGTCAAGATCCATTGATTCGCACCTCCCAGATTCACTTGCTCCAATGAAGCTATACTCTCAGGATTATTCAGAGGCGGGGTTTCCCCTCTGCGGATACCAAACTCTACTGCTAACCAAAGAGTAGCGGTAAGCATCATGCATAAAAAAACAGCCCAAAATTTATTAATTTTCATACGACAGTTAGTTTAACCCTTTAAAACGCCATCCATCAAAAGTAATTTAAAGTAAATTACATAATATTCAAAGAAAAATATTAACCTAAAGACATTTACAAAAAGTTCTTCATTTCAGGTCCCATGACATTTAGACATAGGTTTCTTAGTTTTATATATGTCGGATGGCCGAAGTCCAATTGGAAGCCGATCCCCTCCTTCAAAGTACCACAGATTTCTTCACTTTCCCACAAAGCCGGATTGGTACAAAAGGGAGGATTGGTGTGCGGTGGGAATTTGGAAGATTCTATAAGCTCAGACCCTTAACTTGCTTATATTTGACGCCAAAATTACTCCTGGATAGTAGATATCCTTATTTTCCCTGATATGGTATGCATTTTTAGCTAAGCTTCCTGGTACAGTCCACAAACTTGACCAGTTCAGATTTTTCAAACTATGATGATGATTTTTTTGAATTAAAGAGAGTTCATTACCATCTTCAATGCTTAGTGAAATCTCACCTTCAGCTACTCCATCAAAAATTGTAATAATGTGCAAGGGCAGGATTATTATCCCATTAGAGTCATACATCTTCATCAGGCTACTTGAGCAATCTTTGATCTGAACAATTGCTTCTTCCCATTTACCATGTGTATCCTTATTTATTGAGAGAGACTTATAAGAAGCAAAGCTATGTTTCACTTCAAGGTAAAAATCTATTTTCCGGTACCTAGCCCAAATATCAACCCAGCCATGTGATTCATATCCCTGCTTTAAATTTTTACGGTTTGCAGGTATCTCCAAAAGAAAAGCTTCTGCAAATCCTGCTAATGCCGGAGCTAGAATGGAATTTACTTGCCTTTCTCCAAAAGCAAATGGAGTCTCATAAACAAATTTCATGTATTTAGTGGAATGCTTCACAAATCCATTAGTCAATCTTTCTAAAAAATCCTGAGCAATTCTTTTCCCCTCACCGTCAACTACTTCGCTTAACACTCTAGTATTGTTGTTTAAAAATCTGGTTTTCATAAATAGAAAAAATTAGGATGGTATATTTGATAAAATTGATTCAATTAATGGGTCCCTGATATTATATATACTTCACCTTGTTAATAAAGTTTCCCCAACAAGTCTGAGCACTACCCAACGGCCCTAGCTTTTTAAGATTGAGGGATGGTAGTAACAATCCCCTTACTCCAGGCTTAAATTTTGGCAGAGTTACTTCCAGTTTAATTTTCTCGAGTCGGAGACTCTTTACTCAGAGATGCGCAAGTCGGAGACTTGGCATAACGAGATTTAAGTTCAATCTTAAAAAGTCAGAAGCACAATGGGGTTTTATAGTTTATGAGATTATAGGTTTATGGATGTTGCATTACTGAAACAGGGATTACAAATCCCATTTATCTGAGCTCGAGATTGCAAATCACGAACAGCGTTGCAAGAACAGCGTGGTGCCAGGGACTCCACATTTCTTATGAATTTGCTATGGGTAATGCAAATAGATGTTTACATTATAAACAATAAAATGTCAACATTATAAACAATACCTATGGATACCAGGCAACAGCTACTGAATCTAAAGTCTCGATGTGAGGCTAAACTGAAATCCTTCTATTCCTGGCAGAAGCTACCTTATGACAGGATTGCTAAGGGAAGAGGGATAATTGCGAATATTGATATCGCGCTTAACTATATGAATGATGGCAATGAAGATGGTGTAGAGAGATGTCTCAAAGAACTGAGGGATAAAGGTTTTGAGATTTGATTATACTATACAAACTCCCTTATCTCGTAATTGGGTTTAAGGCCTGCGGCCTGGGTTAAGGGATTGCCTGCCCCTGTTCAGTGTTTCAGCAATAAAGTCGTCTTTGGCCACACGGTACCCGACCCTGTCATTTTTGTATTTGGCTGCTAATTCGGTTTTCAGTTGTTCATATTCCTTGGCCCTTTTAGGGTAAGCAGTCAAGTAGTCACGGAAAATGATTTGGTCCAGCATTTCATGTTTAGGAGGGCACATATGGATATGAAATATCTGCTCCCTTAGGCCATCCAGATTGTATCCCTTCACAAATATCATATAATCTGCATCCTTTCCGATCTGTCGAAAAAAGTGATAGTTCAAATCTTGCAAAGCGTCAATAATTTCATCGTCGAACAGGTTCTCTTTGGGGATTTCAATCGAGATGTCGATATACGGTTTGGCTTTGATATCAAGAATTGCTGTGCTTCCTACGTGTTCGATGCTGATTATCTTGTCACCGATCTTTTCGGTGATTTGTCGCCTCTCTTGTTCAAAGATATTTTTCCAGTTTAGGTTATGGTTTACTAGTTCAATGGGAAATAAAGTATCCCATTCATGCTTGGTCAAGTCTTCTAGTTTTTTGTTCATGATTCAGATTTATAGGGCAGAGCTTGCTACTGACGCAGAGAAAGGATTAGCTGTGATACATTTATTCCCAAAAAATATCCGCTAAATTAACCCAATCCCCCTCCCCCTGCAATACCGCGATCAGGGTATTTTTAGGTATTAGCCACTAAGACGCCAAGGCACAAAGATAAGTTAGCTTAGCACCTTCGGGCCTTCGTGGCAGTGAAAAACTCTGGCCACAAAGAAAACTTAGAGAAAGAAATGGCTACAAAGTCGCCAAGGCACAAAGAAGTAAAACTTAGCGCCTTCGGGCCTTCGTGGCAGTGAAAAACTCTGGCCACAAAGAAACTTAGAGAAAGAAATGGCTACAAAGTCGCCAAGGCACAAAGAAATAAATCTTAGCGCCTTCTCGCCTTCGTGGCAAAAACCCGAAAATTTATTCTCCTTTAGCCTTGTCACATACCATATCCCGCTTTTCAAGCAGCTTAAGCAAAACTTCCCTACCTTACGACAGGATCGCTAAGGGAAGAGGGATAATTGCGAATATTGATATTGCGCTTAACTATATGAATGATGGCAATGAGGATGGTGTAGAGAGATGCCTTAAGGAACTGAGGGATAAAGGTTTTGAGATTTGATTCTACCTGCGGCCTGAGTTAAAGGATTAAAGTTTAAAATTGACAAATTTTTACCTTTCGGTGAATGGGGGTTATTTAGAGGTGAATGAGGTGATTTGGCAGGTGAATGATATAGGCCTATTATTTATTCCCGTATTGAAGCCGTCAGTCATTTTTCAACACCTCTTCCATGATATGGTGGTGGATAATTTTAAGTAATCTTGGCCGGTTAAAGCGTTGAAGCATGATTGGGTATATATTGAGCAATATGTTAGTGATGATCAACCACTTCGCATCGTTCAAAGAATTTGGGACAGCAAGGGTCAGTATTAAAACTATAAGGGCTATGATAGTGTGCCCAAATTCTGATGAACGTGAATTATATTCAACTAACTTCAATGCAGATATGCTTTTCTGTACGGGGTTCTTCTGCCGGGTTATTTTCTCCCATCCCACCCATACAAGCAGTCTTCTGTAATAATGGACACCTAAGTATCCATATATTTTCCCCTCTTTTTCAAATTTCTTTGATTCAAAATAACCTGAATCCAATTTAAAGTCAATCTGTGATGCCAAAAAAGTAAACCAGGCCATCAGTAAAAAATTTAATGTCCAACTAAATACGAAGCTTGAAACTGTGAACATCTGACCCACCAAATAGATCAACCCGATGACGCTTAGTGTGGCCATGGTAGAGGTAATCCATTTCATTATATTCTTTTCCATCTCATTCTCTTTTAACCTTATTGCCACCAATTTAAAAGGTTCTTTCTAAATCTGCCAGCATTGCCGAAAAAGGTTTACCAAAGGGGCCTCAAAGTAAAAAAGGTTGAAATAGGTCGCACTAAACAAAATGGGCACGAGGGCACACAATGAGGCCACCAAGGAGCACAAAGTTTTATGCCATTCCATTATTAACCATAGAGGGATAATACTTTCGATTTACCGATCTGTTGTGTATACCCTTGGTCTCGCCCCCTTGATAAAGAGGCTCTGACTCATTAGGTTTCGAGCCTTAAATCCATCAACTTGGATCGACATCCTAGTTAAACAAATATAGATTGCGGGTTGTTATGGCAGGACAAAAACCTATTATAATAGGCCATTGCAACAATGATTAAATTTTGATTTTAATTTCAGTCGTGGACAAAACAAAAATTATTGAGAACAACTGCCTATGGAAACCACCCCATTCTTCATTTTTCTCTTTATACACCTAAGTTCCCTGATTTTAGGTTTTGGATCAGTCTTGGTAACTGACTTATATGGCTTGCTTTGGGTTCGGGATCGTGTTCGATTCACACAGGTTGTGAGTGTAAGTGGCATCACCGAATATTTCATCTGGGCAGGTTGGATAGGAATGGTGGCAGCAGGTATCCCACTCGCCATTCTAAAAGGGGAGATTGACAACCTGATGATAATAAAGCTCTTCTTCGTCGTACTCATTGGTATAAATGGCGTACTATTGCATTTTCTTCATAAGAAGGTTGGTAGATACCAGAAGGGTGAGCATGTACCAGATCTATTTATGTTCCGACTAATGCTGTCTCTCGGAGTGTCCCAACTCAGCTGGTGGAGTGCACTACTTATCGGATTCCTCCATCGTCACGTATCAACTGTCATTAATTGGCCGGATATGCCATGGTTAGCTAGTGGCCTGATCCTAGGAATCCTTCTGGTTATATGGGGAATAGGTGAGATATTCTTAAGAAAAACTGTTTAGATCAATTCTACTAATCAACGCTATTTAGACTTGATCTAAGAAAGTGACAGATAAAAAATCTCAAACTATGACTTTTTCTTCTTATAATTATTTGGACTTAATCTAAATACCCAATACCTTTCGGCAATTAAAAGAGGTATTTATGACACTTGATCAATTAAAAATCGGACAGTTTGCTGAGCTGGATAAGATCTTGGACTCCCCGCTCACCCTCAATTTTCTGGAAATAGGCCTTTCCCCTGGGAAAAAGATTCAAATAATCCAGAAGGCACCGTTTAAAGGCCCAGTGGCCGTGCTGCTCGAAAACCAAACCATTGCCATCCGGCTGCAGGAAGCTAAGTTACTAAAGGTCAAAATCTAGCCATTCAACGTATGGAAGCCCTTATTGCCAAACAAACAAAAACCATTGCCATCATTGGAAACCCCAATGTTGGAAAGTCCAGCATATTCAATCAGCTTACAGGCCTGAAACAGAAAGTCGGAAATTACCCAGGAATTACCGTTGACAAAACCGTAGGCGCATTAAAGAACAAGGAAAAGCAGTTCCATATCCTTGACCTGCCAGGCACCTATAGTCTTTACCCCAAATCAGAGGATGAACTGATCGCCCACCGGGTACTCAGCGGCAAGGCAGATGCAAAACCTGATTACATTCTGATGGTTTTGGATGCCTGCAATCTGGAAAGGAGTTTTTTGCTGGCAAGTCAGGTAATGGATTTGGGAATACCGGTAGCCTTAGTGGTGAACATGAAAGACTTGGCGGAAAAAAAAGGCATCAAAGTCAACACCTTTAAGCTTTTTAGGGAAACGGGAGCACCCATCATCCTTACCGATGCCCGAAAGAATGATGGAATGGACCAGATCAAATCCATGATTTTCGAGGAGAAATTCGCCGCTCCCAAAACTTTCCTAAATCTGGATGGCCTCCTACCACAAGACCTTTCCGGCAAAATCAAATCCCGATTCTCCTTGGAGACCGATTATCAGGCTTTCCAGTACCTGGTTTTTGCCGGATACGACCTGACGGCCCCTGCCGCAGACAAAGTCTGGCTCACCCGGCAACTTGTAGAGTTCGACTGTGACATCAGATCCCTGCAGATTGCCGAAACCAATGCCCGTAATAAAGAGATTGAGTTATTGCTGGAAAAGGTCGTCTCCAAAGACCCATTGCCCCAGAGGAACCTGACCCAGAAGCTGGACAACTTCCTGATGCATCCAGTAATGGGATACTTTTTCTTCTTGGCCTTAATGCTACTGATCTTTCAGGCCATCTTTGCCTGGGCGGAGGTGCCAATGGACCTCATTGATGAAGGCTTTGCCATGGTGGGCAGCTGGATTGCAGAGACACTTCCATCCGGGGCCTTTACAGACCTGATCGCGGAAGGGATAATCCCGGGAATTGGAGGGGTTGTCATTTTCATTCCCCAGATCGCATTACTGTTCGGATTTCTGGCCTTTCTGGAAGACACGGGTTATATGTCGAGAGTGGTCTATTTAATGGACAGGGTGATGAGACCTTTTGGTCTGCACGGCAAAAGCGTTGTTCCCCTTATTTCCGGAATGGCCTGTGCGATCCCCGGCATCATGGCCAGCCGTAGCATCAGCAATTCCAAGGAAAGGCTTATCACCATCCTGGTCACCCCCTGGATGAGCTGCTCGGCCAGGCTGCCGGTCTACATCATCCTGATCGGCCTGACTGTTCCGGATGATTTGGTCTGGGGAATGAACCTTCAGGCCATTGTTCTACTCGCCATGTACCTGTTGAGCATAGGGGCGACTTTGGGAGGGGCATTTCTCTTAAAGCTCTTCCTCAAAACCAATGAACAGAGTTATTTACTCACCGATCTGCCCGTTTACCGCATGCCCCGTTGGAAGGCCGTCTTGCTGACCATGTTCCATAAATCAAAGGTCTTCGTATTGGAAGCAGGAAAGGTAATCCTTTCCATCTCCATTGTTCTGTGGATATTGGCTTCTTACGGCCCCTCCAATTTAATGGATGCCGTAGAGCAGGAAAAGGAAACTGCCCTTGCACAGGCTGATGAAGCTGAAAGTGGGGAAATTGAGGAAATCTACGCCTCCAAAGAACTGGAGGCTTCCTATATCGGAATTTTGGGTAAATCCATCGAGCCGGTGATCCGGCCATTGGGCTATGATTGGAAAATCGGAATAGCTCTGATCACTTCTTTTGCCGCCCGGGAGGTTTTTGTCGGCACCATTGCGACCATATACAGTGTGGGCGGTGACCCGGAAAATGACCTGACTATCCGGGAAAAACTAGCCAGGGAAGTCGACCCCGAAACAGGAGAAAAGGTGTTCAATAAGGCCACTGCCTTCTCCCTGATGGTATTTTACGCATTTGCCATGCAGTGCATGAGCACCTTGGCCATTGTCTACCGGGAAACCAAAACCTGGAAATGGCCTGTCCTGCAGACTATCTTCATGACCGGTTTTGCTTATCTGGCCGCATTTATCACTTATCAAATCTTCTCATCATGATACAGGAAATTATAGTATGGGGTTTATTTACACTCATTATCGCCTCCTGGCTTTGGAAGCTGGTACCCAAAAAACACACCACTTCAAATGGCAGCTGCAACGGCTGTAAGTGTTAAGGCGATTCCAATTGACTTAGCTTTTGCCGCCCTCCCTGGATAAGAGATGCGCAAGTCCGAGGCTCGGATATTTATCAAGGTCTTGTAGTTAGAATTGTTGCACCTTTTCTGAGAATAACCAATACTTTTCGTTCCGGAGTCGTCTTCCGCTCAAACACAGTACTAACTCCCAAAACCTTGTGAATGCCGATTTCTTTCACTCGGGAAGCAATGGTTTTATGATGTTACCTTACCTTTTGTCCCAAAGCTCTTGCCCCAAATACAGCTCCTTCCTCAGCAGCTCTTCAAAAACAGGAGATGCATTGTCACCGTTCAGCAGGATTAAATATCCGTTTTTAGAGTGGGGGAAAATGATGGCCAAAGTATTTACACCCGGATCTCTTCCGGTATGCATCAGGGCATATTCTCCTCCGGAAAATCCAGTATGCTTTTCCCAGCCTAGTCCAAAGAATTGGTCATCGCCGGGTTGCACTTGGCCCCGATGCATCTCGTTCAACAAGTCCTTGGACAAACCCGCTCCGTCCAAGACATAGGTTAAGAACCTTCCATAATCCTCCACGGTGGTCAGGAGGTTTGCAGCGGCATTGGCTTGAAAGTATTTTTCGGTAGGGAAAGGATTTCCTTCCTTATCAAAGTTCTGGGCATAACGTAACTCATCCATTCCACTGTCCCACCAAAAGCGAGTGTCCTCCATTCCAGCAGGCATAAAAAGATATTGTTTTGCAAGTTCCTCTAGGCTTCTGCCAAGCTTTTTCTCCACTGCTTTCCTAAGCCATTCAAAGCCTTCACCCGAATACTGGTACCCTGCACCCGGCTCAAATTTAAATGCCAGTCGGTTAGCATCCTCCATATACCGCCAGTTGGGCAAGCCAGTTTGGTGTGTCAGGACTAGCCTTGCGGTAAGTGATCTGTGCCGATCATCCTCACGGACATCCTCGTCCACCCAGTACGAAGACAAGGGTTCATCCAATTCCAGCAACCCTGAATCAATGAGTTTTAGTACAGTCATGGCAACTACCGGCTTGGTTAGGGAAGCCACTTTAAAAATGGCGTTATGGGGCGCCATCCTTTCTTTATCCAAGGTGCCGTAGACCTTTGCCGAAGTAAGCCGCCCTTTCTGAATGATTCCCAAACCCAGAGCTGGCACCCGGCTGCGCTTCAGCAATTCTTCCATGCTCTTAACTTTGGAACTGTCGGAATCCTTTAATTGATGATCATAACTTAACACCTCTGAAAGTTTCCACTCCCCCTCCTGAAGTCTCCACACATGGGTAAAATTGGCCGTAGAAGTATAGCGGTCGGGATTCCCCACCTCCCTGAGGAAAAAATGGTGGACACCCTGTTGAATAGCGCCGTATAGTTCACCATCATCATAAAGGGGATAAACCTTCAAGCTACCTCGTTCAAGTTTTCTGATCGGCTTGGTCGATTGGTTGGCACAAATGTTTTTCCGGATGTTTTGAAAAAAAGAATCCCGGTCCTGAAAGCCCGATTGGTCATGGTAAAATCTCAGGTCATGGGCAATGATGCCTTCGAGATAATCAAAATCACACTGATTGAAACTTTTCTGAAAAAAAAGACTGTCCAAATGTTCCAACTCCCGATAAAGGGAGGAGATTTCTTTAGTTTGAGCGGACAGAGCATACAGGTTGGCTATTAAAATACAGGCGCTGAGAAAGGTGAATTTTATCATGCTTTTTTTTCCACCAAAGATCAGCCTCTTCTTTCTTTTTGCCTAAAATACAACCCGCCAAATACACGACAGTTCCCCGTCAATGGCCTGACAAGGCTATATTAGATTAAATCCCAGTCTGATGCGTAATTTCCCATGCTTATCCAATGCTGCTGAATTTATCAATATAATAGTGAGGTTGGATATGATCAGGAAACCCATAACGGCAAGCATAAACCAGTTCTGTAAGCCAAGCCATTTCTGCAGAAAAGCACCGCCCATGAATATGATAAAAGCAAGCAGTGAATTTAGAATTTGAAGGGAAAGAAGCTGTTTGGCCATGGGGTCAAACCTCTTTTTGACAAACATAATAAGGAGCGGCAGTAGTATGTTTGCGGGTGGAAAAAATGTACTCGGCAAAGAGGATAGGTTAATGATTTTTAATAGTGTCAGATTTTGCAGATTGGGTTTTTCTTGGGTGCCCAATAATTGTGGGACCTCCACACCAAGAGAGAGGGCCAGTGCCTTCAGCGTATGGCCCTTGGGTACGGCCCCCGACTCCACTCGCTGTATGGTCCGCACCGACACACCGGACTTTCCGGCCAGTTCTTCCTGGGTCAGGTTTGCTTTCTCTCTCAAAGATGTTAGGCAGGACATATAATCAAAATTAAGAAGGATTTGGCGATTGTTAAAGATATGTACAGATTATGACATTTGGAAAGAAACTTGACCCTTGCTCCAGTCCTAGTCCCCTATTTTAACTGGCTTTTTGTTTTCATCAATCGCAACTAGTGTAAAACCTCCCTTAATTGCCAGGTGGCGGCTATCACTATACATTTCCTCAACAAAGATTTCAACCTCAACCTCCAAGCTGGTTTTGCCCACCCGCGTGACTCTACCGACCAATTCAATGATTGTATCGGCAGGAATGGGGTGATTAAAATCTATCTGCTTTGAGGAAACGGTCACCATTTTTTTCCTGCTAAACCTGGTGGCAGCCATAAAAGCCACTTCATCCATCAGGTACATGGCCATTCCCCCAAAGAGGGTGTCGTAATGGTTGGTTGTATTTGGGAAGACTACCTTGAACACTCTGGTTTCGGAGTCTGCAATTCTTTGGGCTAGATCCATCAGGCCACCTCCCTTTCAACGGCCAGAAAATGGGTGACTTTGCCTTTTTTACCTTTCAAGGGCAGGATGTGAACCAGACATTCATAGGGCTCCTCCCATTTCCGGTAGTTGGTAAGCTGCATTTCAAATTCGATTTCCTTATCCAGGTTTCTTCTGAAATCCACTACCCTTTCCTTTCTCGTGCCCGGCCCCTGTAAAAATGAAGGCCGCTTACCCAAAGCATAACTGGAGGCATAACCTGTCATAACCTCAAACCCTGAACAGGTCCACATGATGTTGGTATTTACATCAGTGAGGACCAGGGCTTCGTATGGCATGTTTAGCACGGTTGACCAATTTTGATTCCAGGCATACCTATAACCTAATTTTTTTAAATGTTGAGTATCCAGTTTTCTGACTTTATCATCCACCCTGCTCATGGCAATTACATCATAACAGTGCAAAAACGGGACTTTCCCAGCAGGTAAAATGGACGGGGCCGGGGATGAAAGTTTATTGCTGTAGGTGGACATGGCAAAGACATCCAGACTATGGATGGTGCTGCATTTTTGTCTCGCGGGAGGAAAGGGTTTTAATGATCTTGGACTATCAATCCACGGATAGCCTAATTGTGATGCTGACATTGCTTTTAAATTTGAGTTTTGAAACAAGTTTTCAAAATTCCGCAATGCCCCTGGGCAGATTAATAATAAAAGGATATAGCTGTGCCAATCCTGACTATTACCCCAATCCACGAGGGCATATGTCAATACAAAGTAGGCAAGTCTCCTGGCTTGTAACTTTTTGCCGGCCTTCTCATGACCTTTGTACAGGGCACCATGGCAATTTCGGTCAAAAACACGGTGTTACTTTACAGTTGCGGGACAGCTCATGATTCACACATGATTCCTTTTTAATCGGCATTTCTGCCAAACCTGCTTTGAGTTGATGAAATTTCAAAGGGAAAGTTATAAGTTTCTTTCCATTAATCAACTATAGATGTGCGGAAATATAGCCGCACCTATAGCCGCTTATTTGTTTTCACCATTTTTTTTGAACTCAATCAACTCAAGCTCAAGGTTTTTCCTCTCAGTGATATCCCGGAAATACACTGTAATTCCCTTTCCTGAGGGGTAAGCAGTCACATCATACCAAGCTTTGGTTGGAGGGAAATATTCATCAAAAGAGCGGGCCAATCTATCCCCCATCACCAGGTGATACTCGGTATAAAACTGGAGTTCAACCGCTTCAGGAAAGGATTCCCAAAGGTTTGTCCCCATGACTTCTTCCTTTTTTCTGAAAAGGACTTGTTCGGCCTTATTGTTCCAATAAGTCACGATCCAATTTTCATCCACTTCAAAAAATGCATCCTGTATGCTTTCCAAAGTCTGCTTTACACGTTGATTGGATGCTTCCAGCTCCCTTTCGTATTGCTTGCGCTCTGAAATATCCCGAGCAATAGCTATCATGAGATTTTCCTCCACCAAGGGAGTGGCAGTCCATGACATCCAGACCTCCTCCTTATTTTTGTTCAGGAGCCTGTTTTCAAAATAACTCAAGGTTTGACCGGTTTGAAGCTTGGCTAGGGCGGCGGTAGTCTTTTCCCTGTCTTCAGGATGCACTACTTCCATAAATGGAATACCGAGCGTTTCTTCTACAGTATAACCCAAAACATTGCTGACGGCCTTGTTCATCTTTTTGAAGTATCCATCAAATCCCGCAATCACTAGGATATCACCAGATAGGTCAAAAAAGCTGTTTAACTCGTTCTCTGTACGTTTTCTGATAAAATTGCTGGCAAGCTGATCCAGAATAATGGGACTTAGGCTAAGACTTTCCTGGAAATCATGATGTTGCTTCTTGGCGAAAAGGATAATTACAGCTATGATGTCCTCACTGGATTTAACCGGATAGGCTATTGCACTTGTCAATCCGTTGGCTTTGGCAAAATCCTTTCTGTAAAAATGTGGGTTGGTGGCTAAATCCGAAAGCTCGACTACCTCCCTCCTCTTCCATGCCAATCCTTGAATACAGGTTTCCTTTTCAAATTTCTTTGGATATCCACCGGGGTTCTCCTCATAATCCCCCTCATAAGCTTCCAGGTACAGCTTGTTCTCTCCACTAACAGGAGGAGCCCAGAATTCCCCATAGTCCAGTTCCGTGAATTCCAATAACCCCCTCACTACAGCACCTAAGGCTTCGGTAGGGGTGCTTTTTTCAGAAAATATACCACTAAGGGAAATTCTTAGTTGATCCTCCTTTTCTATGCGCTTAACTTGGCTAATGTCCTGAAGTGCGCCCACAAAGCGTAAGGGATTTCCATCTGCATCCCGCACCACAATTCCCCGGTCCAATACTTGAACGTATTCTCCATTCCTTTTCTGATACCGATATTCCTCTTCCCAAGTGAGCAATCCACTATGAAGAAAACCTTCTAAACTTTGGGCTACCCTCTCCAAATCCTCAGGGTGAACCTTTTCTAAATAGCCTTGATTATCCTTTCTGAATGTATCGGCATTGTAATCGAAAATTTTATAAAAACTATCCCCGTACTCTATTTTACCATTAACTATATCCCAATCCCAAATGGCATCAGAAGTAGCCTGGGTGACCAATTCATAGCGTTGGTTGGTTTCATGAATGGCGGCTTCAGCCGATTTCCTTTCTGTAATATCCTGTACGGTCCCCTCAAAAAAGACTTTGTTACCCTTATCATCATACCCCACTTTTCCGAGTTCGTGAATCCACTTGATCCGTCCATCAGGCATGATGATGCGATATTCAGCATCAAGGATCTCATCGTGTTCCACCGCATACTCCAGCGTTTCTTTGATATATTGGCCGTCCTCAGGATGGGCAGTACTGAAAAACCAATCCGCATCCTTATCAGGTCCTTCGGTAGTTTCCCAGATATGGAAGACACCTCCTGTTAAGAATAGCTTTTGTTGCTCCAAATCAATTTGGAAATAACCCATTTCTGCCATTTCCTGAGCTGTCTGAAGTTTGGTTTGGGAATCCTTCAATTTGGAGAGGGCCTTTTCCCTTTCTGTCACGTCCACAGCCACAGCCATAACCCCTTTGTCGCCAAATAAATCAAATTCATATCCATAGACCTCAACTTGTATAAAACTGCCATCTTTCTTTTGATGGGTATGGGTGCCGAATCTAATGGTCCCGGATTGGGGGATACTATTGGTTAAGGCATTATGAAGCTTAGGCAAATCATCCTGGGGACGGATATCCCTTATGGTCATACTCAAAAACTCCTCCTTTGAATAACCATAGGTATTGATCGCGGTCTGGTTGACATCTAGGAACTTTAGCGTTTCAGGATCAAAAACCCATTTGGGTATAGGACTTAAGTTGAACATAAACTTGTGTCTCTGTTCAGAAAGCCTCAACTCCTCATCAGCTTTTACCTTTTCGGTGATATCTCTTGAATTGGTGACGATACCATTAATTGATGGGTCATTTAAACGGTTGGTGGCAACCGTTTCCACCCATATATAAGAGCCGTCTTTATGAGCAAACCGCATAGGTGGTAGTTTGATATGGTTTTTTACCTTAATTTCCTCCAGCGCTTGTAGTGCTATTTGAATATCATCGGGGTGGATAATAATAAAACTTTCCCTACCCTCTAGTTCTTCTGATGTAAAGCCAATCACAACTTCTACATTCGGACTGATATAAAGGAAGTTGGCCTGAGGGTCAAGGATGCTGACAATATCTGCTCCATTTTGGACCAAATTCTTGAACCTGCGTTCGCTCAGTTCCATCTGGATTTCTGCCTCTTTTTTATCCGTGATGTCCCTGGCATTGAAGACAACCCCATTGATGGCAGGGTCGTCCAGGTGATTGGTAAACACCACTTCCAGCCAGATATAATTACCTCCTTTGGTTACAAATCTATAGTGAGGAGCCTTTATTATCTTTTTTTGACTTATCTCCACAAGGGCTTCCTGCACCTCTTGCAGATCATCTGGATAAACATACGGGAGGCCTAGTTCACCGATCATTTCTTCCTGGGTAAAGCCAACTATTCCTTCAACGTTAGCACTGATGTATTTGTATCTGGCTTCCATATCGATAATACCTACGATGTCCGCCCCGTTCTGAACGAGGTTCTTAAACCTGCGCTCACTCAGCTTCAGTTCCTCCTCGGCTTTTTTCCTGATGGTGATATCACTGGCGACAGCAAACATCAATTTTTCCTCCCGATCATAATTAACCGTCCAGTTCACGGGCACCAGGTGTCCATCTTTATGTATATACCTGTTTTCAAAAAATGTAACATCCTTGCCGGTCCTTATCCTCTCACCTATAGTTTGAGTTTTAGCATGGTCCTCAGGAGCAATAAAATCATAAATAGGCCGGCCCATCATCTCCTCAGGTTGGTATCCCCATACCTTCTCGGAAGCTTTGCTTACGTCCCTAAACTTCCCGCGATCATCTACGGTGCAAATTACATCCAACGACCTTTCCAGTATTTTGGAAAGCTTAGCCTCATTGGCCTCCAAAGCTTGTTCAGCCTGCTTAGCAGCGGAAATATTGGTCATTATCCCCCTGAGAATAACCGGCTGGCCTTTGGCTTTGATGACTGTGACCATGTTTCTAAACCAAACCAAATTCCCTTGGATATCATACATTCGGAATTCGAAATCAAAGTTTCCTCCTTTTTCCAAGCCTGCCTGCAGTTGTTGGGTGAAATTTTGCCTATCCTTCTCATGGATATTTTTCTTCCAAAACTCCGGGTTATTGTACCAGTCTTCCGGGTTGTAGCCCAAAATTTCGGTGGTCTGGGGGCTGATAAAGTTCACGGTCAAATCCTGGGTGGTTTCCCAAACGATACCGTCGATGGTAGAAACCAGGTTTTCAAGCTGGTTTTTAGCCTTACTAACGGCCTGTTCTGCTTTTACCGCCTCGGTGATATCCTTTGCAATTCCGAAAACGCCCACAATATCCCCATTGGTATAAATCGGCAAATGGGTAATATTTAATATCCGTTTGGTTCCCCTAGTGGAAACAAATCCGGTATTGAAATTCACGGATTTTCCTTCGGATGCTTTCAGGAAATTCTCATATACTCGACGGGTATCTTCCAAAGGAAACAAAGGTAGAAAATAAGTTCCCATCAGACTTCTATAACTGGACTCTGTGAGATTTATCGTTGCAGCATTGGCATTCACAAACTTGCCTTGGGTATCAAATGAGTATACCGGATCAGGATGGTGTAGGAACAAGGAGTGGTATCGCTGCTCGCTTTCTTCCAGGGCTATCTCAATTTTCTTTTTTTCGGTGATATCCATGATGTGGGCCACAAAATGAAATGGTTCACCTAGTTTGTTTCTAACCAGGGCAACACTTATATAAGCCCAGACCGTTTCTCCTCCTTTTTTAAAGAACCTTTTTTCTGTTTTATAAACCTCCATATCACCTTGGAGCAACTTGGTATGGGCTTCCAAACTTGCCTCCAAATCCTGGGGATGGGTCATTTCCTGATAGTTCTTACGCAGAATTTCCCACCGGCTATAGCCAAGGATTTCACAAAGCTTGGGATTTACCTCCACCCAATTACCATCAAGGTCCACCAGGCCAATGCCTACCGATGAAAGGTCAAATATATTCCTGAACTTCGAATCCGCATCTTCCAAGCCGCTGGATTTTTGCCCTTTGGCCAAGACATCCTCTACATGGGCAGTTACATCAAAAACGGTTTGCAGGATCCTCACAATCTCCCCCTTTTCGTTAAACATGGGGGTGTTGGTGGCTTCCCAGTACCGCTCTTCTTTTTCCCCGGTATAGTGGTTGATAATATCGTATTTAAGGATGGGCATTTTTTGGGCTGCTTTGGCCTCCAATACCGCATCAAAATACTTCAAATGGGGATGAGGTCCTTTGCTGGTCTCTTTGCCCAAATCAGGAAAGGCATCATGCACTTTTTTCCCGATGACCATTTCCCGTGTTGCCATTGCCCCTTCTAAAAAAGCAGCATTGACATCAATGATGGTAAAATCCGGAGAATTAATATCCAAGATGGCCGATGGCGTACTGGAATGGTAAAATATATCTTGATAAATGGTATCCATTGTTTGATTAAAGTAAATCCGTAATAGCATCAATACTAGGACAAAACTGTCTAATTTTTGGGCTAATGCTAATGTGACCCATTCCTTCTTTGCTTCCGCCTCTGTTAGGGAATAAAAAGAGCCGACCTGTCTTTTCTGCAGGCAGACTGTGATCATTGGGGATAATCATATAGAATTAATTGAAAACCCTGAAAAACAAGTTTATAATTCTAGCCATCACAACTGGCCGACAATATCCTTCAGAAACGCAAAATAGGGATAAATAACATCTTAATCAATAAATACTTTTTGGGACAGCTGGGCTCATTAAAACCAAATTATTCGTCGGAATTATTATATTTCAAGATAAAACTGACAAAGGAAGGTTGCTAGCTTTCCCATTGCATATTAGGTCCGAAACTCTTTTGGCACCCTATCGAGGAAAAGCTCAAAAAGGGATCATTTTTTCATATTATTGTAGGACATATTCCTTGTATTATACGTTTAGTAGGTATATCAATTAATTTCATAATGAAAAAGCTCTTTTTATTATCCATGGCCACCTTGCTTTTGGCCGCCTGCTCAGATGAAGGGATTACTCCGCAGACGAGCGTGGTAGGCAACTGGGAACTTGTAGAAGTAAGAAGCTCCTGGACAAACGAGGTGACCCCATCATCCGCTTTGCCCTATAGCAATTCCTATGAGTTGAAAGCTGATGGCACCTTTGTCAAGTTCAACACCCATTTTGGGCATGATCTGACAGGAACCTATGAGGAGGAGATCGCGGAATTCGAAGAGAACCCTGATTTGATGAAAATCATTATCCTGACTTTCGATCGGGTAACCCTAGAGGAAACACTGGAAACTGATGAGGCCGGAAATTTAATTACATGGAATTCGGATCCCCACTATTTTCATATCTATAGCCATGATGAAAAGGAAAACCTCCTTTTTCAATCTAACGGTACCATAACCAACTCCGGCCGGGGTATTATGGACGGCCCTATGTATGTCTATCATAGAAAATAAGGTTAGTGGGTAAACTTGATGGATACCGTAGGAGCCAAGCAAGTAGCTTTTGTCTAACCTTTCCAGGTTGAACTTATCCAACACTGTCCTGTTGCCTTTCAGGACCGCTTCTACCTCTCCGGTTTTATTGATAAAAGTGACCGTAGCCTCTTCCTCAATTTCTATCTCGATGTCAAATGCCATCTCCTCTACAGGGGGTTCATCGTTGTGTTCATCATGCCATGAAGATGAGGAAATCCCAGCTACGGAACTGATATTGAGGCCATGGCCCTGGGCATTTGCAGCCACACCTGACACTGTCCAAACAGCAAGCCCTAATAGGGCAATTGCGAGTAAAATCCATATGGGCTCAAAGAACAGCACTTGCCCCATGCTCAGTGCTCAGTGCGCCAACAGCTCCAGCACCTGCTGATCATGCAGCCCTTTGCCGGTATGAAAATAGAACAGGTGGCCGTGGTCGACGCGGAAGGAGGAGGTTGTCAAGCTCAGGTCGTTGCGGAGGTCGATGTGCTTTTGAATTTCTCTTACTTTGTCCCTCCAGATTGAGGCCTCCTCGTAGGCCTGACGGCGGGTTGCCAGGTCCTTCTCCTTTTCTGCATACTCCAGGCGGGCATCATTGTAAAACTCAAAATCCAACACCTTAAGTTTTAATCCCGCTTGGTCCGTCAGCTCCTGGATGAGTTGGCGAAGTAGAGCCCAGTCTGGTTCGGATGCTGCAAGTGCTGAGTTTAATTGGTCAAGTTTGTGGTCAAAGTCCATGTTCTATCAAATTTGTATCAAGATAGGGGGATTAGCTGTGGAGCGCAATAGGAGAATGGAGGTATGGGGAAGAAAGGGAGACATTTAGTGTCCTAGGCAGAAAAGGGTCAAAAAATTGGGCACCAAGGGCACAAAGAAAAAGAAGGGCACGAAGGGAACGAAGGAATTGATAATTAGGAATGAGGAATTATTGGGCGTATTAATTCTTCGTACTTCGTCCCTGGTATTTCGTACTTAAAAATCTACTCCACTCTAACATAAACCTTGTCTCTCACAATCACATCACCTCCTACTATACCACCTGGTATCAGAAATTCTTGGTTGTCGTTTTGGAGGATTAGTTCGAATTGGCCAGGCTCGGGTACTGGATATGGATTGAGTCTATCTTCGGGCACAAAGGATTCATCATAAGGCCTATAGCCCATGAAAGTAGCTGTTTTGGTTAAGGCAGTACCATTATAACTGTAATTTCCTCTTTCAATCATAATTAAACCAACTGGTTGCCTTTCCCCTACTTCTCTCATAGAATGCCTGTACACATAACTTCCGTTTTGGTGAAAGGTATAATCCTCTACATAGTCCAAACCTAAATATTCATTGAAACCGACCATTTCCCAGGTACCGACCAGTTTCATCTCAAATTCATTTGCGGCCTCGTGACAACCGGTGGCCAGTATCAATAATGATAAAAGGGGAATGAGGAATAGATTTTTCATAACAAACCGAGCATATTTCTTTACAATATAGTAAAAAATGAGGTATGCGCGAAGTTGTTAGTGTGGTAAAATTTGGATGTTGTCGGGGTTGTCCGCTTTTCCGAAGCTGAAGCTTCGGAATTTGCTGTTGTCAGGGTTGTCAGGGTTGTCAGGGTTGTCAGATTCTGCATCATACGGGCCACTTTAGCCATTTGACTTTCCCTCAGAACTACGAAAACCAAGACATCAGCTCGTTTTCGCCTGCGGCGAAAACGGCATGACAACCATGAGGATAACATTTTTTCAAGTTGCTGTTTAATTAAAAGTTTATTACTTTACCTTAATTTTAAAAATATTTTTAGTCAAAAATCAACCAAACCCCGACCTTCGGTCTCCGGTCTTCCAAAACATGAAACATCTATACATTCTTTTCGCAATCGTCCTTTTGTTTTCCTGTGGGACGGACAAGGGACAGGAACAAAATCAATATGGTTCTATTAGTTTCTCGCTTGACACCGTAATGGTGGATGCAGGAAATGAGATAATCAATTTGAAAAACGGCATCTGGCTATCCACGCTTAGCAATGACAAAAAGTTGTTTTACAACTTTGACCAGGATCAAACCACTGTTGAAAAGATCGATCTGGACGGGTTGGTGTTGGCTGAAAAGATCCCCTTTGAAAAAGAAGGCCCCAACGGTACCGGCCAGTTTGTCTCCTCAGTCCAAATGGACAGGGGCAATAATTTGATGATCAGCACCTGGGGTGAAATGGGAGTTTTTAACTTACAGGGGGAGAAACTGAGGCAGTTTAACATCAAAGACTTTGAGAATTTCTCTTCCGACTTTCTGATTTCGGAGGACAACAACTCTTTGGTCGGAATCATACGAAGCTGGACCGAAAAAGGCTTAGAATTGGGCGTATTGGATTATGAGGGCAAGAATCTAAAGAAATACACACTGGAGGATTTTGACCGCACCCAGGATTATCATGTCATGATGCGCTCCGGCAACGCTGTCCAAATAAGTGGTCAAGCCGTTAAGATCCAGGAACATCAGGGCAAATACCTGATCAGCAATTCCATTTTCAACACCTTGGCCTTATATGACCCAGTCGCCGACTCGGTATCCTACATCAAGTATGATAATAAGTTGACAGAAAACTCAAAAACCGGAAAATACCGCAACGAGGTGGAATCGAGAGAAACCTTTCACAAGGAGATCACTTTAATCAACCAGGAAATAAGTTTCCAAGCTCCCATGTGGGATGAGAAGAAAGAAGTTTTCTACAGATTTTCCTACAAGCAAAAACCTGAATCCCCCGACGCAGACCCCGATACCCCAAGAAAATACGATGTATTCCTGACCATCCTTGACGGCTCCTTCAATGTGCTTGGAGAAAGCAAAGTGGATGTCCTAAGCAAAACCCCGAGCAGCAGCTTTGTCAAAGACGGTAAAGTGTGGATCTATGAGAATGTAGATGATGAGTTGGGGTTTGTGAGGCTGGAAGTAATTTCTTAAAGTACGAAGGACGAGGTACGAAGTCGGGTTTCCCGGTCCGCTAAGCTACTCGGGACTTAGCGCAATGACGGCCGACCTGTTACTTCGTACTTTTGTCTAACCCTCCATACTTCTTGTTAAACATAAATCTCACCCCTTTTTTAACCAAAATAAATAAGACCACCTCAAATCTTAATTAAAATCAGCGCAAATCCTTCAGAAAATTCATGCCAATTCCCCGCCCAAAATCCTATTTGCCTAAATAGCTAAGAAAAACAGGGAATTAACATGTTTTATCTTCAAAACGCAATGTATTACTCAAAATCCTATTGCTCTTCGCTTAATTAAGCTTACCTTACCAACAATAATAATTAACACCTCTATTGACTGACAACCAATAAGTTACATCGATGTTTTCCGAGTACAAACAACCTGAAATCGGTTAGGAAAACATGTAATATTTTATGAATGAAAGCTTGTAGGCTATGTGGAGAAAAAATGATAACCCCACTTCTTATCCCTCAGGATAAGAGAATATATCATTATTGTACCGACTGCTATTTGATATTTGTTGATACTGTTTACCATCTTGATAAAGAGAAAGAAAAGCAAATCCTTACCAACCGGAACCAAAGTATTGAAAGACAAGAATATGTTAATTATATAAGTCAAGTCATTAAACTAACGCTACCTCATATCACTGAGGAGGAGATAGGATTGGATTATGGATGTGGGCCAACCCCCACCCTGACCTACCTGCTCAAGAAAGAGAACATCACCTGCTTCAACAATGATTACAATTTCGGTTTTACCCATCCATACAAGCAATATGATTTTATTTTTGCCATTGAGTGCCTAGAGAAATTCAAAGAACCTAACGTGGAATTTGATTTTCTCCTGGACCACTTAAAAATCGGAGGAATTCTCGGGTTGATGACCAATACCTATCCAGAAAAAGAAAGTTTTAGACATTGGCATAAAAGGCAGGACCCTACCCATGTGAGTTTTTACCACCAAAGAACTTTAGACTATTTTATGTCTAGTAAAGGACTGGAATTGGTTGATTCTGATTCCGATAAGGTCTATGTTTTTAGGAAAAAGGTTGGGGAACCTCATTTGGAAAAGAAAAATTTAAAAATGGAAAACCTGGGGAGTTAATTAATAAAACCTGTCCCGTTTCCCTGCCTCAAAACCATCCCATATAGCTTTTGTTGTATTAAATACCTGTAACCATACGGGTATTTATTATATTTGTACTTTACGCATAAAACTAGCTACATGGAATATACTACCAAGAAAGTCACGCTCAACGACATTCATGAGAATCTTGGCGCCAAGATGGTGCCGTTCGCCGGATATAATATGCCCGTGCGCTACACCTCCGACTTGGAGGAACACAAGACGGTAAGAAAGTCTGTGGGAATTTTTGACGTGTCCCACATGGGGGAATTTTTGGTTAAAGGCCCCAAGGCTTTAGACCTAATCCAATACGTGTGCTCCAATGACGCATCCAAGCTTGTAGTCGGTCAGGCTCAATATGCTTGCTTCCCCAATGAAAAGGGTGGCATTGTGGACGACCTTATCGTTTACAAAATGGCCGAAGAAGAATACATGCTGGTGGTCAACGCTTCCAATATTGACAAGGATTGGATGTGGATCAACAAACATAACAAACAGTTTGGCGCTGAACTCGAAAACATTTCGGACAACATCTCACTTTTCGCCGTGCAAGGCCCTGATGCTTCTGATGCGCTTCAGCCACTGACTAAGAAAAAGCTTGATGAAATTAAGTTCTATCACTTCGCTGTGGCAGAATTTGCGGGCGTACCGGATGTGATCATCTCGGGAACCGGGTATACCGGAGCTGGAGGATTTGAGATTTATGTGAAAAATGAGCATGCCGAGAAAGTATGGAACGCCATAATGGAGTCTGGAAAGGAATACGGCATCAAGCCAATTGGCCTTGGAGCAAGAGATACCCTCAGACTTGAAATGGGTTACTGCCTTTACGGAAATGATATCGACGACACCACCTCTCCGCTTGAAGCAGGCTTGGGTTGGATTACCAAATTCACCAAGGACTTTGTCAACAGCGAAAATCTGAAGAAGCAAAAAGAAGAAGGTATTAAAAGAAAGCTGGTAGGATTTATCCTTCACGAAAAAGGCATTGCAAGAGCAGGATACACCATTGTCAATACTGAAGGCGAGCCTATTGGCAAGGTAACATCAGGCACCATATCTCCATCCATGGGATTGGGTATCGGCTTGGGTTATGTCAAGAAGGAATTTGCAGGAGAAGGAGAGTACATCGGCATTCAGATCAGAAACAAAAACCTGGAGGCCACCATCGAGAAACTACCTCTCTACAAGAAGTAGTCTTCGGTCTCCGGTCTTCCGTCTTCCCTAAAAAAACCAAAAAACAATAGCTTCCACCAACCTGGAAGCTATTTTTGTATTATGAGAAATATAGAAGTTTGCCTTACTCCCGAACTCATACACCTATATGAGCTAGAGAATAAGATTGTAATAGTCGTTGATATTTTCAGGGCCACCTCCACCATGGTCACCGCGCTGGCCAATGGGGTGCAAAGTATCACCCCGGTTGAAAATCTTGAAACTTGCCGACAAATGGCGAGCGAGGATTATGTGATAGCCGGGGAAAGAAACGGAAAAACAGCCGAGGGCTTTGTCCTAGGCAATTCCCCGTTGAGCTACCTTGATGAGGCCTATCTACATAAAAAGGTCGCCATGACCACCACCAACGGAACCTTGGCAATCGAGAAATCTAAAAACGGGTCTGCGGAGATTCTGGTAGGAGCATTTTTAAACCTTCACGCCACGGCAGAATACCTGAAGGAAAAAGAGCATGATATAATCATCCACTGTGCAGGCTGGAAAGGAAAATATAACTTAGAGGATTCCCTCTATGCAGGAGCCCTAATTGAAGCACTTTCAGAAACCCACACTTACGACTGTGACGGAGCCTTGGCTAATAGAGCCCTTTACCTGGCTAATAAAGAAGACATCAACGGTTTCCTCGCCCAAGCCTCCCACGCCAAGCGCCTACAAAACCACAATATTGAAGCCGATATTGACTTCTGCCTGGCAGTGGATAAGTATGAGTTGGTGGCCAGAGTTGATGGAGGGGTTTTGGTGAAGTACGAAAGAGGAAGGACGAGGTACGAGGAACAAAGCTAGCTTAAATCACATCAGTTAATTTAACAATTTTGAGTCCATCAAACTTAAAAACAGACTTACCATTAAGCTTGAGTTCTTGGCCTTTTGATAATCCATTGGGAAGGTTGGATGCGACCACGGCATAGTATTCAATTCCAATTTCCGTAAGGGTTTCTTCGTGCCTGAATTTATTAATCCTTTGATGCCTTTCTGAAAAGTAGCTGGTGGCTTGCTCGGCCTGACGGGAAAAATCTTTCTTTCCCCTCAGGCTCATGGTAAGCTCTCCATTTTGAATGTTTTCGAATATGATGTCCTCCGAAAAATCCTGGGTCATTTGAGGAACATCAAAATTATTATAGCCCTCTACATAATTCCTGATTATTGCTTCTCTTTCCTGCATATATTTCCATCATTGACCCTAACATCCTGAATTTAAACACTTTAATTTAAAATCACAATACGAAGGATGAAGGAAGAAGAGGCAAAAAGGGGACACAGAGTCGCGCAAAGTTAATCTCGGATTAGGTTTCACTTTTCATCCCTCTATTTTTTTCTCATTCTCATGTTGATCAGTTCAACAGTAGTGACTGTAGTCTGAAAGCGTTCTCTTCAACTCCTTCTCTCTTGCTAAAATGGAAAAAGGGTTAGAAAGCACAACTTTAATTAAATCAATGCTCTCAGTGAATTGCTGTCAAGATTGCATATAATCATAATTCTTTTTATCAAACTAAATTTAGATATCCAAACAAATAGGCAATGAGAATACTGACTATTAACCCCACATTTACTTTATATAAATCCTTAAATATCATTATTTTAGAGCTTTTTATTTCAGCTTTATTTATTCGGTAATTAATAGCCAGTTCGCGGCCGGCTAGTATTCCAATAAACACCCAAGTAGTACTCATGGGGATATTACTAAGATTGGCAAAGAAATAAAGAATTAACGCATACACCAGGTCAATAATAGTGGCAGATCTTATATGGGTGGTATTGGCTTTGGAATTAACTATACCCTGGATTTTTCCACCTCGGCTTTTGAAGAGGTAAGCCATCAATACCAGGATCACTTTTAAAGAAAATAACAACTCAGACCACTCCAGTTGTCTTGGCAGATACACAAATATATTGGCAAAATCCTGGATGAGCCATTGTATCCATAATAGTCCGGTGGACACCCACTGTGCGACCAGCCATTTCGATTTGTGTTTTTTCTTGGATAATTTATGAATACTTTCTTTAGACTCTAATACTCTGGCTATCAATATATAAAGGACAAAAGCAAACACAAATGCCAATGAATATCCAAAAAGAGATTTCAGGATCATCTTTTCTATAACAGCCTGCGATGAGAATATACTTAAGATCAGAAAAGTGGTACTGACAGGAAAACCATACCGCGTTAAAACAATAAGCACGATAGGTGGAAGAAGGTACCATATGTGCATCTTCTCCGGCAAAGGGATTTGATCCAGCCTACCATAGGATACATCCCCGCCATACTGGTACCAGCCATAAAGCAATACGCTAGTAAGAATCACAGAGGCATATAACCAAAGTATCCACCAACTTCTCTCCCTGTTGGACGTCAAAAAGGTTCCTAAGGTCTGAATGACATCATTGCCAATCACCGAATAGGCCGCCAGAATAAATGCAATTATAGGTATCAGATATTCAAAATTCATATAGAATCAATTTCACTTTTTAGTGGGAGTCTTTAATACTTTTATCAAGTTATACAACATCGCTCCGGTCACCAGTCCTTGGGTAAGCAAAAGCATAATCAGTGCTATCGTAGTCATATGCGTGATTTTAAAAGCCTTTTGCGATTAGCTAAATAAACAAGTGAGGTAATGAACAGAAATAGAGATACCAAGAGAATTCGGGCCAGATTAGAATAGAAAAGCTTATCCGCAATTTCCTTTTTTTCCACTAGGGTATCTGCTTCTAATAACAATTCTTTTAATTCATGATTTGAGAGTTTTCGGATAATGGAATGATTGTCCAGTATCCAAGGATCACCATTCCAAAGGTTCAATATACTTGCCGTCCAGTCGTTATCCTCTGGAGTCACCAATGCTCCTATAAATACCATCAGCAATAAGAGTGGGGTGATGTATTTAATGACAACTTTATATATCCGGGGTACTTTCATGTCTGCTCCCTCGGTGATCTCCCGCCATCCTTTATGGATACCAAATACCCAGGAAAACAGTATCGACTCCAGCAGCGCGAATAAAACCAGACTTACTGTGCCTCCCCAATAGTCATATTCTTCAAAAACTCCCTCTTGGTAAAAAAGCACTGTGGGTATACCCATAATCAAAGCCAATAAGCCAAAGGACCAGGCGCCTCTCTTTTTACCCCAACCAAACTCGTCTTTCATAAACCCCATCCAGGGTGTACCCATAGCCAGTGAGGAGGTAATACCGGCAAAGAAGAGTAGACCAAACCATAATATCCCTGCAAAAATAGCCAAGGTTTGGCCCCATTGCTGAAATAGATAAGGCATGGTTTGAAACGCCATACCAAAACCAGCATTTTCCATCACCCAGTCCATTCCAAGGTATCCTGCGGCAATTGGGATTACGATGGAACTACCGAGCACCACTTCTACGAATTCATTCATAAATCCAGCTGAAACAGCATTGAGCGCTATATCTTCATTTTCTCGTATATAAGCCGCATAGCACTGTATGGTACCCATTCCTACAGAAAGTGTAAAGAATATTTGGCCCGCAGCGGCCAGCCATACTTTGGGATTCAGCAAAGAATCGAACTGAGGAGTCCATAAGAAATTAAGGCCATCCCATGCGCTTGCATCCGGAAACTGTGCCGAGCGGCCTGATTCACCTAATGTAAATGCAGATATTGCTAAAATTATCCCAAAGATAATCAGGAGTGGCATCCCAATTTTTGCAGCCTTTTCAATACCCCCCAATCCTTTGGATAATATGTATATATTCAAAATCAATACTAACACATAAAAAACTATAGACTCGAAAGGGATGCCCGTGGTGCTGGTATTGAATGATATGTAATTTTCGAAAAATTGCGCCACCTGGGTTTGTGACATATTTTCAAAACTACCAAACAAGGCATGGAACACATAAATGAAACTCCAGGATTCGATATAGGTGTAATAGGCTACTACGGCAATATTGGTGAAAATGCCAAAAACCCCTATATATTTCCAGATTTTTCCTTTACCCATTCCATCCAGTATAAATGGGGTACTGTGATTATTGTGCTTGCCACCATATCTTCCAGAGGACCATTCAATAAATAATAGGGGTATTCCCAATAATAGAAAGCAGATGAGGTAAGGGATTATAAACGCTCCGCCACCATTCTGCACAGCTTGAACGGGAAACCTTAAAAAGTTACCCAATCCAACGGCATTTCCAGCCATAGCCAATATGAGACCCAACCGTGAGCCCCACGCCTCTTTTGGCATTAACTTAATCTCCATAAAGGATAGAAATAATATATAAGATTTATAAAAAGGGGGCAAAAAACCTCCACTCAACTATCATGAGCAGAGCCTAGATAAAATCAAAAAAAGAAAAAATATGGATATAGGTAATCCAACATACCTGATGCTATCCCAACTTTAAATTTTGGAATACAATAAGATTTTGAGCTATTGGAATTTAAGGAGGATCGCGAAGTGAAATCACAAAAAGCAGAATCATTTAGTTTTTCCTTCGTAGGAAACGAAAAAGTATTTAAAGAGGGCACTACCGCTTCAAATGATGCAGCTTCAATTTTTAGGTTTTGACTAGAAACGAATAATGAAATTAAATTAGGCTTTTCTAATCCCCAGACAATCTGTTCTTTGCCAGGATTTTTATCAATAGTGGTAAATTGAACTCCAAAGAGTACAAACAGGACAAATAATACCCCATACGCAAAGTTAGAATTTCCCACTGATAACATGCAAATAGCAAATCAAATGTAAAGTAAATTTTCACAATGGCAATGTATTTTAATAAGTAAAATTTGCAGAGGAAGCTTTGTTCTCAACTATTCAAAAAAATTATTATATCATATCCAAATATTGGGGGATTTGCATTCCCCGATCCATTTAAACCCCTCAATCCTCCCGATACGTCTTTCGTAAATAGGGTATCCCACTTCATTAATATGACGGACTTCATCATTGCGAAGGAGGCACGACTGAAGCAATCTAGACTTCGTCTAAATCACGGGTTAAGATTGCTTCACCCGACTTGTTCTCTGGAAGTACAGGCCGGTCGGGTTCGCAATGACGGACCTGCTTCACCCGACTTATTCTCTGGAAGTACAGGCTGGTCGGGTTTCCCGATCCGATAAGCAACCCGGGACTTAGCGCAATGACGGACTTCGTCATTGCGATGGAGGAGGAACGACGACTGAAGCAATCTAGACCGTGTCTTAATTCACTGGTACTTAGTACCTAAAAATGTTGAATGATGATGTAATAAAAGGAGCTCCTATACGAAGCTCCTTAATCTATAAACCAGGCCGCAGGCCGAATAAACCATACACCTATTTCAAAGTATGTACCTTCGTCTGTCCATTAGTAGTAATGGTGATTTCGTTGTTACATTGGCCGTTGCCGTAGTTGATGATGTATTCTTTTTCACCTACAACGAGAGTTTTGATACCTGAGGTTGGGTAAAGGTTACCTTTCATGGTGCAGTTTCGGTCCACCTGCAAGCCTTCAGTGATTACCATAGCGTACGGCTCGCCTTCTTGGGTCATGCCCAGAGCGCTGCCAGTAAGGGTAGATTTAAAGTCCGTGGAATTTGTCAGCACCATGTTAACCGTCAGATCACTTTCCCTAGTAGCATATGTACCGTCAGGCCAGGTAACTTTACCGCCTATAAGTTCGGAAAGTAAATCAACCTGTCCTTCGTCAATAATCATCGTCTGATCATATCTTCCCTCTATCTTAAGATCATTTACCTCATAGCCGTGGAAAATCATGCTGGTGTACATTTCCATCCCCATGTTGTCATCTTCCAAACGGAATTCCCCACCTTTATATTCAATCTGAATTTTACCTTTTCGGATATTTCCTTGGCCGTCATCACATCCGTCACCAAAGTCTATCCATATATCCCCTACCGGGCTAAAGCTTTCAGAAATATCTAAATCTATTGTTAAGGAAGCACAGTTCAACCTCAAATCATCAATCTCACTGCCTGCAATACGCATATTGGCACCCCCTTGCTGTCGACCCTGTGCATCCACCGCCTGCCCCATATCAAAGGCATCGTTGAAATATGCTGCTATCTCGGATTCAGTATTTACATCCTGAACTTCTTCTTCATTGGCCCTTTCGAAGGAATCTTCACTCGAACAGGCAACCCATACAAAAGCTCCTACGAGCATGGCCATTGAGGCAAATATATTTAGCTTTCTCATGTCTATAAAAATGGTTAAACATAAGCAATGTAAAAACATTTTGTTTTAAGACAAAAAACCAATCTTTCAGGTTAAAAAATACCTATTTTAAGATATATTATTGGTTATATAAAATGAATTTAATTGGTTTTAAAAATAATGCATCAAAATAATACTACTGATTCTCAGTTACTTGCCAGATAAAATAAAAAAACTTCAGTCTACTGAAGTTTGTCGTTGTTTTTATGGCGGTCTTTATCCCTAATGTTCTTTTTTTCAAAGTTTTTCTCCAAGGCTTTGGTGAGATCCACGCCCGTCTGGTTGGCGAGGCAAATGAGCACCCAGAGCACATCAGCCATCTCGTCCTCCATATTTCTGTCCTTATCTGACTCTTTAAAGGATTGCTCTCCATATCGGCGGGCGATAATGCGGGCAAGTTCGCCAACCTCCTCGGTCAGGATGGCCATATTGGTCAGTTCATTGAAGTACCTAACCCCTACTGTGGTGATCCATTTGTCCACCAGTTGCTGTGCTTCTTCTATAGTCATGGCAAAAAAACTTGATATTAAGGCCAAATATACCGCGATCGCGGTATTGACACGCTTTGTCCAGCGGCCTACCTTTGTGATATATGGTTTTTTCTTTTTAAAGATGGTGAAAAGGTGCTCTCTCAGCTTTTTTCACCATTTTTTTTCTCCCGTCTCCCGTCTCCCATCTTCCGTCTTCTCCCTCACACCCTATTCTTACTATCCATAATAATAGTCACCGGACCGTCATTAGTCAAGGTAACCTTCATATCCGCCCCGAATTCACCGGTCACCACAGCTTTTTTGAGTTCGGCGGACAATGTTTTCCCAAAATTATTATATAATGGAATGGCGGTATCAGGTTTGGCTGCTTTGATGTAGGAAGGTCTGTTGCCTTTCTTAGTACTGGCATGTAAGGTAAACTGGCTGATCAGCAGCACATCGCCATAATGGTCGAGGATGCTTTCATTCATGACCCCTTTCTCATCGGGAAAAATTCGCATGTTGACAATCTTCTTGCTGAGCCACTCGATGTCCTCGCTGTCATCGGCCTCTTCTATGCCGAGCAAGATCACTAATCCCATACCGATTTTTCTAGTCTCCTTGTTGTTAATCAAAACTTCCGCCTGGGAAACCCGCTGTAGTACTGCTATCATGAATAATTAAATCAATTTATTCGGCCTGCATGGCCTTGGAGGAAATGTACTCGACCACCAACTTAGGCTTTTTGAGCGCATGCTGGATCATGGCCCGGGCCACCTGGCTGTCCTGAATGGGTTTGTATTTACGAAACAGCCCAACCATGGTGAGCGCCTTCATTACAACTTTACCCACATCTTCCCCTACTCTTACTTCCTTTCTTTGTCCTAACAAAATTGAGGGCTGGAAAATGCCCAAATAAGAAAACTTGATGAGTTTGAGATCTGCCTCCACCTGGCCCTTCACCTGATTGTAGAAAAAGGAACTCTGCTGATCGGCCCCTATGGCACTGACATAAAGGAATTTTCTGGCTCCGAGTTGAAAAGTCCATTTAGCAAAATTGATCACGTAATCATGGTCTATTTTGAAAAACTCATCCTTGCTTCCTGCTTTTTTGATAGTAGTACCGAGACTGCAGAAGGCGTGAATCTCAGCTTCTCCTGATTCCAGGGCAGCAATGATACCTTGGTTTTCTCCACCAAAATCATCAACCCTCAAACCTTCTACCAGGTCAGTTTTGGTTAAATTGTCAAAATCCACTTCCAGTTGGGCAAGCTTGGAGTGTTTGAGTGCAAGGTGCCTCCTGCCAATCGCGATGACGGCATCATATTCCTTATGCTTGAAGAGTTGGTGCAAAAGCTGCATGCCCACCAATCCGGAACCTCCGGCCACTATGGCTATACGGTTTATCATTATTTATAGGATTGTTCCCAAAGAACAAACTTCTGAATGTCAGATTGCAGGGTTTTGATCACGGCCAGCAATACGGTAAGGTCATCCACATATCCGATTACGGGAATGAAGTCAGGAATCAGATCTATAGGGGTGACAAAATACACCAAGCCCAAAGCAATCATACCCAAAGATTTTGTCGAAAAGCCTTTGTAGCTTCCGTTGACATGGGCGCGGATCATTCTGAACAGGACGTCTACATGGCCGATCATTTCGACCACTTGTGGATTCTTGCTGAATTTCTGCAGTTTCACCGAGGCCGAATCCATGAGTTTTTTGAGTTTGACGTCGTTTTTGGAAATCTTCTGGGCCTGGTCTAAATAAAGGAGTTTTGCTCTCTGAAAAATATTCTCTGCGGTATCTTTAATAGTTGCCATAAATGTAGTTTAGTAGTAAATCCTGATCTCTGATTTTACCATTTGCAGGGCACGTTTGATGCTGTCCATTTTCTGCTCTAAGGAAAGCTGGAAGATTCTCTTGGCGAGTTCTAAACCTTTTGCCTCCTCATTGAGATCCTGTGAGGCCCGGTTGATCATGGTAATCACGTCCTCCACAGCCTTGCGGACACTTTCCCAAGTTTCGTCGGAAAAGTACACTTGTTGGGAGAGGTTATGGTTAAACTCCTCTCTTACCTCAGATAGGAGAACAGCATGGAGCTCCCTGGCAGAAAAGGACCCATCGTTTACCCGGCGAACCAGGTTGTTGGGCGTAATCCTTTCCAGCAGAAGGCACAGTCTCTCACCGGCCTGCAGTCTTATTGGCAACACGGTATCCGTGTTCTTTGTTTTCAGTTCGATCAGCTTGTTATCCCTTTCCCTTTTCAAAAATGATACCGCGATGATGTACATGCCATAAATGACTAGACCTGCGGGCAGGATGATTTTCAAAAGCTCTGTGATATATTCCATCGGTTTGATTTGTTTCTCGAATATCTTAAATAATTTGGTAGGGATAAAACTGTGCTAGGATTTAATTTATGCATAATTTTGAACTCATAGCGTACCAAATACCATTGTGAGTATATGATCATACCCATCAAAATCACCGAAAAGGCCCAGGCCGAAATCCGTAATATCATGGCCAACAAAAACATACCGGCCGACTATTGCCTCCGTGTGGGGGTAAAAGGCGGGGGCTGTGGCGGCATGGCCTACGCACTGGGCTTCGACAAACCCAAAGAAGGCGATGAGAAGTTTGACTTGGAGGGCATTCCTGTTTTGTTGGAAAAAAGACATGTGATGTTCCTAATGGGCATGCAGATAGACTTTTTTGATGGCTCGGATGCGAGGGGGTTTACGTTTGTGAATCCGGATAGGAAGTAAGAATACGAAGTACGAGGTACGAAGGACGTTTCGTGGTTGTCAGGGTTGTCCACTCTTCCGGAGTGCCTCCGGAAATTATTGTTGTCATGGTTGTCGTTGTCCCGACTCATCACCAAAGCGGCTACTTCAACTCCTCAAACCCATGCCTCACATTGCTCCAAAACTCATCCAACACAATTACCCTTGGCTTAAGGAAAGAGATGATCTTGGGCCAGTCGTTTTTTTCCATGACGCTGACGCCATTTAGTACTGCTTCGGCTTTTGAGACAGGGCGGCCGTATTCGTCGGGCTGGGCATAGGACCACTCCCACTCTTCGCCCAACATGGAATGTAGCATCTTTTTGAACATGAGCAACTGCTCGTATTGGAGTTCCTGGATATCCAGATCGGGATGGTTGAGTTCAATCCCAATGGAGGCAAATCCCCGCTCGGCCTTCATCCTGAAAAAAAGCTGCTTCACCCCCGTTTTATAATTCTGCCAATTTACCCGGGTTCCCTCAGCCGATGGAACAGGTTTCATATATGCCCCAAAGGCGGTCCAAAACTCCTTCTTCGTCTTGGCTATCTCTGCTTTCTTGTACATTTTTATATTCTTATCTTGGAATGACAGTAGACCGAAGACGGAAGAAGTCTAGGGGGACAGCGCTCCGTGCCCAGCGCTCTAATAACTCTTCGGACTATCCGTAGGCAGCACTATGATAAAATCCGCCTTGGCTTTGGTTTCCTCATCAATTTCCTCGGTATCCTGCTCCACGAGGGTGATGGTCATGATAGAAAGCCCTTCCTGATAATGGTTGAGGTACCAAACGATCCCCTCATAGTTGTTGGAGTGATAGGAACCGTTGATGTGATAAAACAACTCCCGATCCTGCAGGCCTTTTACGATAAAGTGGGCCATGGTGGCATCCTTGAGTGCTTGAGCGGCGACCATATGATCAGCGTTCATATGACTGCCATGCATCATTTCCTTCATGCCCACATAGCCCGGCAGTTCCCGGTCAATCTCTATGGGCAATGGCGCAACATATCTTTTTGCTTCGTCCGACAATTCCTCCAAAACCTCAAATCCTCCTCTACTTACCGCTGATGCGTACTTACGGGGAACATTTGTCGCTTCGAAAGGTATGTCATTGGATTGGGCAAACTGAATCAATGGCTTATAGTCTGTCTGGTAATTATTCCAAAGCTTCACCTCAGCCTCAAAATTCTTTTCGTTAATCAGCCCGGCAAACCACTCCTCGATGTTGAGTTGGTCATCCCTTTCGAAAAACTCCCCGCCTAACACCATGTCTTTTCCTTCCCTATGTAAGCTTTTCAGCAGCTGAAGCTGAAGCCAATGAGCAAGGCTGTTGTTATGGAGTTCGCCGAAAAGCACCACTTGATTGGAGGCGGCCTCCTCAGCCATGTACTCCAAACTCACTTCCTCACCATGAGAGTTGAATATCCTGTAAGGGACGGTTTGAGCTTGCATCTGAAAAGTAAAAGTGGTTAGAAAAAATACGAGCAAAAATCTATACATAATCTTGTGGGTAGGCTACTTTGACTACGGAATAATTCACCACTCCTCCCAGAGCGGGGTTGTGTTTCTTGATAATGATTTCAATTTGCTTGACCTCAGGATAGATCTTTAATATATCCTGCAGCATCAGGTGTCCCAGGTGCTCAAGCAACTTTACCGGCTCCTGCATATGGGCTTTGGCAATGGTGTAAAGCTTAAAATAGTCCACGGTGGCATGAAGGTCATCATCCAACATGGCTTTCTTAAAGTCTGTATCGACATGCATGTCTACCGTAAACCTGTTTCCCAATTTTTTCTCCTCGGAAAACACCCCGTGGTAGGCATGAAATTCAATTCCTTCCAGCGAAACTCTCCCCATCAGTCAAACTGGTCAAAGAAAGAACCGGAGCTCTGCTTCTTCTCAGCCTGAACGGTAGGACTTGGCTTCTGCTCTTCCACTTTACGTTTCTCTTCTTCCTTTTCCTCCACATTCGCTTCAACGGGCTCCTCAACTTCCTCTTCGATTCTTTTCGGCTCTTCTTTCTCCTCCATGGCTTCTTCTTGCTGCTCGGCCTTTACCTGCTCTTCGATCTCTTCCGGCTGCTCATTCTTTTGATCTACTTCTGCTTGGACTTCCTCCATTTGAGCTGGCACACCTCCCACGAAGGTCTCGAAAGAGCCCTCTTGGCTCAACTGCTCTATCAAATCGGTATGCACTGAAATGTCCGCCTGCTCAAAAGTTTTTTCCGCATCCTCCATGGTATCAATGGTGTGGGTGGCTATCTGTTGAAGGTTTTTCAACACTCTCTGACGCTGCTCAAGCAGGTGCTCATAGTTGTCGACCAAAGTCTGGATATCAGTCTTGAGGTTTTCCATTAGTTCTCTGGCCTTGACTTCTGCGGCTTCGAGCATATTCTGGGATTTCTGCTTGGCGTCGTTTCTGAGTACATCCGCATCCATCTGGGCATCGTTAACAATCTGGTCAGCGGTGCTTTTGGCCTGCTCGATGATGTTGGCGCCGGTATCTTCGGCGGTTTTCAGTGTACGGAATAGGGAAGATTCTACTTCACGCAACTTGTTAGACTGCTTTTCAGACTGCTCAAGTTTGACCTGCAAGTCTTTTTTCTCATCCATCAACCTTTCCCATTCCTGGGACAGGCTGTTCAAAAATGCATTTACCTCTTCCTTGTCATAACCCCTAAAGTGTTTCTCAAAGGTCTTCTGTCTTATTTCTAAGGGTGTTATTTTCATTTTGATGTTGTTTTATGTTTTGTCGGATGACCGATGTCGGATGACGGGGTTACTTCGTACCTCGTACTTCGTTCTTCGTACTTATATTTATATCCCAAATCCCAACTGTTCTATCATCACTCACCGAAATGAGGTGGTCGGAATATTTGCTCCAAAGCACCTTGTTGATCGAGGTGCCATGTCCGGCGTGGCGGGCCTTGTCGATCACTTTGAGAAGGCGAAAACTCTCCCCATCCCAAAGCTTGATTGATTTGTCCATGCTGCACGTGGCAAAATACCTTCCATCTTTTCTGAAAGATAAATAATTGATGGCAAATATATGAGCGGCAATGCTTTCTTTTTCCTCATATGTTTCTGCCTGCCAGATTTTAAGGTGCGCATCCCGCCCTCCGCTAACTAAATCGCCTGACTGCGGATGGTATCCCAGGGCAAAAACCGAGTTTTGGTGGCTTACCAAATGGGCTTTGGGCTTGAAGTCTTTGGAATCAAAAACTTTCACCGTATGATCGCTCATCCCGATGGCAAAATCCTCCCCATTTGGATGAAGCGCCAATACACGGACGCTTTTCTCCCCTATCTTCAAATGCCTGCTTACAGCCCGAGCTTCAATGTCCACCATGATCACCAAGCCGTCACCGGTGCAGACCATCAGCAGGTTATCCTTGACCTGGAGATCAAAGATGGCCGCAGAACTTATTTTTAACGACCATATCTCCTTTTTTGTATCCAGATCGATGACATGTATGCCTTCATAATTGTGCCCGGCAAATAGCCAACCACGCTTTTCGTCTATCTCCAGGGCATATACACTGTGCGGTAGGCGGGCCAGTAATTGTCCATCCTTTGGGTTTGCTTGATTCCACTGCACCACCATCCCATCACCTGAGCCTGTGAAGAAAATGCCTTTTGCAGCCCATTCGGCAAGAGCAAAAATACTATCGTTATGGCCAGTAAGGGTATGGAGTTTATTTACTTGAATATTTGACATATATTGCAGGCAGTAATCCTGAGTTCATTAAGGCATATGCAAACAAAAATAGAAAAAATAAGTCCTTTCTCTGCCCTGGCGATCAAGAATATTGAAGGGACGGAGGGTGAGGCACTAGATTTTTTAAGTTTCCGAGAAAAACTTTCCTACGCAAACATCAGCCATCCCGGCAAAAAAACCGAGTGGCGGGGAGCCAGACTGGCCATCAAGGAAGCTCTGGAATGCATACAGCACCCTTATCCGGGATTTTTCAAGGATGAGCATGGCAAGAGCCACCCCATGGACAATTATGGATATGTATCCCTCACCCACACCATGGGATTAGCTGCAGCGATTTTTCATAAAGAAATGCCGGTGGGTATAGATTTGGATTTTGTTAGGGAAAAGGTGGTGAGACTAGGACCTAAATTTCTTGACCCTTCGGAAATGGACTTCCTGGAAAATGACCCCTTACACTACACCATGGCTTGGTCGGTAAAAGAGTCTATCTTTAAGTGCCAGGGAAAAAGAGGAATCAGTTTGCGCCAAAATATACTGCTGCAGCCATTTGACTTGAATGCTAGGGTGGTGAAAGGCAAAGTGTATGACACCGAGTATACGGACCACCATTATCAGGTGCAGTTGGAAGTGGAGAAGGATGTGGTGTTGAGTTATACGATATGGTAGGAGACCGGAGACCGGAGACTGGAGACGGGAGACGGAAGACGGTAGTATCGAGTTTATTTAAAAAATAATTTGTATATCCATTTTATTGCCAGTAAATACTATCAACTAATGAAAAGTTGGCTGAAAGCTAGATTTACGGCCTCTTCGGTCTTCGGTCTTCTGACTTCCGGCTCCTTAAACAAGGAGTTAATGGTTACTGGCATCATTGCGGATAATCATAAAAAATAAATTAAATCTGGCTGAAATGAAAAGGTCGCTCTTGTTTCTGGTTTTGATGATTGGTCCTGTGCTGTTCTCCATGGCCCAGCGGGTGGAGAATTTTGCGCTCAAGGATGCCAATAGTGGATCAACTGTTTCATTAGATCAGCTAAATGACAAGCGGGGTACTGTTTTGATTTTCACCTCCAACACCTGTCCTTTTTCCAAACTTTATGAGGACAGAATTAAAGATATTGCCAGCAGGTTTAGTAACGATTTTTCTTTTGCCCTTATTAATCCACACGCGGGAAGCATCGAAGAAACGGAAAATGAAATGAAGGGCAGAAGCTTTCGCTTCCCTTATCTGATGGATGGGGAACAAAAAGTTACCAGAATGCTTCAAGCTAGCAAGCTCCCAGAAGTATTTGTGATCACCAGTGGCCCCACAGGTCAATCGGTGGTATATCAGGGCGCCATTGACAACAATCCCCAGGCCCCGGGTAGTGTTAGTCAGCGATATCTGGAAAATGCCCTCACCCAAATCCAGCGACGCTCCTCCCCTAGCCCCTCTCAAACTCGGGCAGTAGGCTGCAACATCCGCTCTAGGAGTGCTCGAAACTGAAAGTTAATCGTTCAGTAAATCCAGCAGGCCTTTTACCTCTTCTGTTTTTTCTACATCCCCAAGGCGCTCATAAGCTACGATCAAGTTGCGGAACATCCGCTTAATGATATCCATGCTCGAACAAGGCTCAAAAAACTCATCCTTAGGGGCTATTTTTAAATGCTCCAAATAGTGGTAAATATCAGATTTACTAAAGATCAAGCCTTTATTGAACGCATTTATATAAAAGGATTGCTCCTCATTCATGTAAATCAAGACAAATAGATTAGGTAAGTTGACCCCATGTACCGGAATACCTAGTTTTTGGGCTACCAGTAAATAAATTGCGCAAAGACTGATAGGGTTGCCTTTCTTGGTGGACAACACATTGCTAAGCATGCTGTTGCCAGGGGAATGGAAGTTTTTGGTGTTGGCCGAGAATTTCAGCCTGTTGAAAAGTACGTTGTTGATGATGCGGACCTGGTCGTAGGGTTGTAGGTCGTTTTTGAAAGAAGTCCAGACCTCAAAATATATCTGGTGCATTTCCCCGTTTAATTCATCAAATTCCAGATCGGGGTATTGGTAGGTATTGAGTATCCAAAGGCCGGTGAGCAGGTCTTGCTTTTCGGATTCCTTCCACTCCAGCAGGCGGCTTCTCAGCTGGGAAAGCTGCAACTCATGTACCAGTTCCTCAATTTCCTTCTGCACGGTGGGGTTGAAACTTTCCTCCCACTTCTGCTCCAGAAAGGGGATAATTTCCGTACCTAGCGAGATAATTTTACCCCTCACATGGTTGATCACCTCCCTGTCCTCATCATCGAGCAAGGAAACCAGTGCGTTCAATTCTTTGTCCGTCAAATTTTCCATCTTCCTTTCCTGCATCTTAAAAAAAACTGTTCCCAATAATTATAATATCAGGAACAGTTTTCAAATTTACAAACTTCCAAGCAGGAATTAAGTTTGGATCACTCCAACATTAAAACGCTCGGTTATGGGGGCATGATTAGCGGCTTCTATACCCATGCTCACTACTTTTCTGGTTTCCAGCGGATTGATCACCCCATCCACCCAAAGTCTAGCAGAGGCATAATAGGGGCTAAGTTCCTCATAGTATTTGTCTTGTATTTCCTTAAGCAACTTTTCCTCATCGTCCTTGGTAATTTGCTCTCCAGCTTTCTTGAGGCTGGCCACCTTGATCTGCAATAGAGTCTTTGCAGCAGAAGCACCACTCATCACAGCCATTTGAGCCGTAGGCCAGCTGAAGATCAAGCGTGGGTCATAGGCTTTTCCGCACATGGCGTAGTTGCCCGCACCATAGGAGTTACCAATGATAATGGTGAATTTTGGTACTACGGAATTAGCCATGGCGTTCACCATTTTGGCGCCATCCTTAATGATCCCACCATGTTCGGCCGTACTACCAACCATGAATCCACTTACATCATGGATGAAAAGTAAAGGGATTTTGCGTTGGTTGCAATTCATGATAAAGCGGGCTGCTTTGTCTGCAGAATCGGAATAGATCACCCCGCCCATCTGCATTTCGCCTTTCTTGTTTTTGACGATCTTGCGCTGGTTGGCAATGATACCGACAGCCCAGCCATCGATCCTGGCCGTGCCGCAAAGCAAGGTCTGCCCGTAGCTTTCTTTATACTCGTCAAATTCCGAGTTGTCGACAAACCTCCCGATAATCTCCCGCATGTCATAAGGTTTTACCCTATCTGAAGGAAACATTCCGAAGATTTCTTTTTCATCCTTTGCAGGTTTCTGAGGTTCAATACGGTCAAAACCGGCTGACTCAGGTGCTCCCAAGGTTGAAAATATTTTCTTTATAGCATCCAGGCACTCCTGATCTGTTTCGTATTTGTTGTCCGTCACGCCGGAAATCTCACAATGGGTGGTGGCCCCGCCCAAAGTTTCGTTGTCCACATCTTCACCGATGGCAGCTTTTACCAAATAAGATCCCGCAAGGAATATGGAGCCCGTTTTGTCCACAATTAAAGCCTCATCGGACATGATTGGCAAGTAAGCTCCTCCTGCCACACAACTGCCCATAATAGCGGCAACCTGCACAATGCCCATGGAGGACATTTTGGCGTTATTTCTAAACTGTCGACCGAAATGCTCTTTGTCAGGAAAAATCTCGTTTTGCATAGGAAGAAACACCCCGGCACTATCCACTAGGTAGATAATTGGGATCCTGTTTTCCATGGCGATCTCTTGGGCGCGGAGGTTTTTCTTGGCCGTCATGGGAAACCATGCCCCGGCTTTTACTGTGGCATCATTAGCAACGATCATGCACTGTCGGCCACTTACATAGCCGATACCGGTGACTACGCCTGCCGAGGGACATCCACCCTCTTCCTGGTACATGCCATCAGCGGCAAAAGCCCCGATTTCCAAAAATTGAGTATCCTTGTCGCGAAGGTAATCGATCCTTTCCCGGGCGGTAAGTTTGCCTTTTTCATGCTCTTTGGCTATTCTTTTCTCTCCGCCGCCCAGATGGACTTGTTTTAACTTTTTCTCTAGCTTATAAATGAGTTGCTTGTTCAGGTCCTCATTCTTATTGTATTCAAGATTCATCAAAAATTAATTATTGGGTTTATATGCTTTTGCTAAAATAGAAGCAATAAAAGTGATATCAAAAATAAAGTACAAAGAACGAAGTACGAAGTTTGGACTCCAACATCCGCCATCCGTCATCCAACATCCGTCACCCGACTTCCGTCATCCAACATCCTACACCATCACATCGACTCAATCTCTTCTTTATAAGCTTTGATAGAACGGTAAATTGCTGAAGCTACATACGTTTGTCCATTAGGACTGGCTAGAAACCGCTCCTCGGAGGAATTGGTTAGGAAACCTGTTTCAATGAGTACGCTTGGCATACTGGTCGTCCAAAGCACATAGAATGGAGCCTGCTTCACCCCACGGCTCTTTCTCTGCACTCTTGAGGTGAAGTCAGATTCTATCTTTTGGGCCAAGGAAAGTGAATTGGAAAAGTAGGCCTTCTGCATCAGGTTGAACATCATATAAGATTCAGGGCTTTTGGGGTCAAAACCTTCATAGTTTTCCTGATAGTCATCCTCCATAAGAATTACAGCATTCTCCCTTTTGACGATATCAAAATTGGCGTCAAAGTTTTTGCTACCCATAACATAGGTTTCCGTTCCAGCCACTCCCCTGTTGCCGGTGGCATTGCAGTGGATGGACACGAAAAGGTCGGCCTTGTTGCGGTTGGCGATGTTGGCTCTTTCCTTAAGGGGAATAAATACGTCAGTTTTCCGGGTATAGATCACTTCTACGCCTGGAAGGTTTTCCTCAATGTACTGCCCCACCTGAAGGGCGAGTTTTAGTGAAATATCTTTTTCGCGGGAAGAAGCCCCGGAAGTGCCAGGGTCATGCCCCCCATGTCCGGCATCGATTACGACCCTTTTGAGACGGAATTCGGGGGCCCGCTCACCAGTGGGGACAAATCCTGCAAAAAGCCCACAGAGTGTGAGAATCGAAATAATTAGAATATTTTTTGTAAGGGTTCGTTTCATAAACGTTAATAACATTAACTTTACGCAAAAATTGAAAATTTTTGATTAAACTAGAAATAATCTGTGCAGAAATATAGGTTTCTTCTCTTAACTTTCCTTTTATTATTCCTGCTTGATCTAGACGCTTTTAGCCAAGACCGTCGAGGCAGAAGACTGCCCGAAATGCGTGTTACCGCTCCTGATACAGTCATCAATCCCAACCTGCTTCCGCAGCCTGCTTGGCCTGACAGTATACCTATACCTGGCCCTGACACGCTTCCGGACGGCACCGATACTACAACGGTTGTGCCAAAGGGCGACATACAGACCCAGATAGATTATTACGCTGAAGACAGTATTATAACGGATTTCACTTCAAATAAAGTATATCTATACAATGATGCCTGGTTTGAATACGGAAACATTCGCCTCGACGCTGATTATATAGTCATTGATTGGGAAAAGAGCGAGCTTTACGCCTCCGGTATCACCGATACCCTGGGCAGTATTCAGGGAAATCCGGTTTTTAAGGAAGGCCCCGCCACCTATGAGATCCGGAAGGAGATGCGGTATAACTTCAAAACCCAAAAGGCCATCATCAGCGATGTGGTGACCGAGCAGGATGAAGGATTCCTGCGGGGGGAAACGGTAAAAAAAGACGATGACGGTAGCGTGTACCTGGCCGATGGTTTTTACACCACCTGTAACCTGGCCGAACCACATTGGCATATCGCATCAGGGAAAATCAAATCCATCAGAGGCAAGCATGTGATCGCCGGCCCTTTTAACCTCCACTTCAATAATATCCCCACCCCGCTAGGTTTGCCGTTTGGGATCATCCCTGATCAACAGGAAAAGGCCTCCGGTATACTCTTTCCCACCTATGGTGAAGAACAAGTAAGGGGTTTCTTTTTGAGAGATTTCGGCTATTATTTCGCTTTCAACGATTATATACATACCAGACTTACCGGGGAAATATTCTCTAAAGGTGGATATGGAGCCAAAGCCGCAACTCTTTACCGAAAAAGATACCGATACAGCGGAGGGTTCAACTTTGATTACCAAAGGTTCCAAAGTCCGGAAACAGAAGAGTTTCAGGTCGATTACAACGAATTTTGGGTCAACTGGCAGCATACCCCGGAATCCCGCGGAAACAGCCGTTTTTCCGCTTCGGTTAATGCCGGTACCACAACTTATAACAACGCAGTGGTAAACCCGGTGAACTTTGCCCGAAACATCAACGCAGAATTCACGTCCAACATCGCCTACAGCAAGACCTTTGCAGGTACTCCTTTCAGCATGTCGGTCAACCTACGACATTCGCAGAATATACAGACAGATGAAGTAAGGGTTGTCCTTCCTGATATTGCAATCAACATGAACCGGCAAAACCCATTTAGAAACGTTCAGTTTGAGCCTTTGAAGACTTTGAACGTAGCCTGGAACTTCAACGCACAGAACTCAATCAATAATTTAATAACAAACCCTTTGGGGGTCAACACACAGCCTCAATTTCAACAGGCAGATCCATTTGATCCCACCCAAGGCATTGATCCATTGATTGGCCCACCGGTATTGCCGTTTAACTTTGCCAACTTGCCACAGTTACTTAGGGAAGCGGATAATGGGTTCAGGCATACGATCCCGGTGACGTCCAACTTCACGCTTTTCCGTTATTTTACAGGTACGGCAGGCTTCAACTACACCGAGCTTTGGTATCTGAACCAAATCGATTACTTCTACAATGAGGAAGCCCAGCGTGTGGATCAGATCAGGTCTGACGGATTCAACAGAGCAGGTTTCTTCAATTCATCCTTTAACCTCTCGACCAACATCTACGGTTTTTATACCTTTAGAAAAGGCAGCAAGGTAGAGGCTGTGAGGCACCACATGCAACCAACTTTCGGGTTCAGCTATTCACCCAATTTTGCCGACCCACGTTATGGATACTTCCAGGAGGTACAGGTTGACGAATCGGGAAGAACACAGTTTTTCAGCCGTTATCAAGGTGCCATCTTTGGTGGGCCACCCTTGGGCGAAGCCCGATCGCTAAACCTTTCCATCAGAAACGTGGTGGAAGCCAAAGTAAAAACCTCCAATGATACCACTGGAACCGAGGAAACCAAAAAGGTGCCTGTGCTTCAAACCTTAAACCTTGCATCTAATTACAACATGGCAGCCGACTCTTTCAACTTGGCTCCTATCAACATCAATACGAGGACAGCATTCTTTGACCAGCGATTGAGCGTGTTTGTCTCTGCCACCATGGACCCCTATGCCACCCGTACAGTCACCAATGCCCAAGGTCAGCAAGCTGAGCAGCGGGTAAATGCATTTGCTTGGAACCGTGGCCAAGGCATAGGACGATTGCGGAACGCGACCCTAAACTTAAATGGCAGTATCAACCCGAGTCGTTCGGAAACAAGTCCGGGCGAAAGGCGGGATGAGATCACCAATGATTTTATGGCCCAGGGCGGGGTGATGAATGAGTTTGCCCAGAATGAAATAGACCGCATCGTAGCTGATCCAAGTCAATACATAGACTGGGAAATTCCGTGGAATCTGACTTTTGGCTACAACCTCAGTTACAACAGAGCCTTTACGGGTACAACAAACGTGACCCAGGCACTGAACGTGTCGGGTGATGTTAGTTTCTCCGAAAAGTGGAAGATCAACTTCAACACAGGTGTTGACCTTTCCACTACCCAGATCACCCAGTCCATGATTGGCATCGCCCGTGACCTTCACTGCTGGCAGATGAACGTCAACTGGATACCCTTCGGGAGGTTTACCTCCTACAACATTGATATCAGGGTGAAATCGTCGATACTTCAGGATTTGAAGGTGTCGAGGAGAAGAAGCTTCTTCGATTCGTTTAGGTAGGAAGAGACGGGAGACGGGAGACGGAAGACCGGAAAGGGGACACAGAGTTACTCGGAGTTAAGCACTGAGTTTCACGGAGCCCAGAGGCGGAAAAAATGGGGCACAAAGTCGCCCGAAGTAAAAAAAATAAGTCGCACAAAGGTAGTAAAATTCACGTTTTTTCGACCGAGTGACTCTTGGGAAGAATCTAAAACAAAAGGTCACGGAGTCCCACGCGGAAGAATGGGATACAATGGGCACTAAGGGCACAAAGGAATGAAAGAACACAAAGGCTGCTTCGCGGGTTAAAGTCCCTATTTTTTAGATGCTCCAGAATTTGAAATTACACAAAAAGAGATGACGTCAAGTTTCACGGAGCCCCGACGCGGAGGAATGAAAAACTAAACCGCAAAGTAACGAAGAAGCGCAAAGGAGAAATCTTTTCGGAAACTCAAAAACTTGAAAGGGTTGAGCTTTTATAGCTGAACATTTCCTACAGAAATAATAAACCAAAAAAAAGCCTGATCATCGCTGATCAGGCTTTTTTATTTATCATTTATTCTGGAATCTTACCAGATTCTAACTCTGTCTTCAGGGGCTTTGTACATGCCGTCGCCTTCCTGTACGTTGAATGCTTCGTAGAAGGCATCAATGTTCACAAGTGGACCGTTGCCGCGATACATGGCTGGAGAGTGAGGGTCAGTTTGGATCTGGGTTCTCAGGGCTTCTTCTCTGCTCTTAGTTCTCCAGATGGTGGCCCAAGAGATGAAGAATCTTTGCTCAGGTGTAAAACCGTCGATGGACTCAGGTCTGCCGTGCTCATCCAAGTGTTTTTTCAAACCGTCGAAAGCCACTAACACACCACCAAGGTCACCAATGTTTTCGCCCAAGGTAAGGCTTCCTTTTACATTCACGCCGTCCAATGGCTCGTAGGAATCATACTGAGCTACCAACTGACCGGTTCTTTCCTGGAAGTTTTCCAAGTCCTCATCCTGCCACCAGTTTCTCAAGTTTCCTTGTGCATCGTATCTGCTTCCTTGATCATCAAAACCATGGCTGATCTCATGACCGATTACGCCACCGATACCACCATAATTCACAGCAGCATCAGCTCTGTAATCATAGAAAGGAGGCTGAAGGATACCCGCTGGGAACACAATCTCGTTCCAAGTTGGGTTGTAATAGGCATTTACTGTCTGAGGAGTCATGAACCACTCATTCTTATCTATAGGCTTGCCTAATTTGGAGATGTTCTCGTTGAATCTGAATTCGGAGGACTTCATAGCATTATCAAAGTAACTTGCCGTTTCCGGATCACCGTCCACCTCTAGGTCAGCATAGCTTTTCCACTCATCAGGGAAACCGATCTTTACATTGAATGTACCCAATTTCTCAAGGGCTTTCTCTTTGGTCTCATCGGTCATCCAGTCAAGATTTCTGATTCTTTCACCCATGGCCAGCATGATGTTGTCCACCATTTCCTGGGCTTTCTCTTTGGCTTCCTGCGGGAAATACTCCTCCGTATAAAGCTTACCGATAGCCTCACCTGCTGCTCTTTCTGTAGTAGCAAGTACGCGCTTCCATCTTGGTCTCATCTCGTCGGTACCCTGAAGTTCCTTGCCGTAGAAATCGAAGTTGTTTTTCACAAAATCATAGCTAAGGTATGAAGAGGCACTGTTGACTACATTCCACTTCAAGTATTCCTGCCAAGTAGAGGCAGGAACTTCCTTGATAATCTTCTCCACTTCCTCCATAAATTTAGGCGTAGAAACAATCACCTCTTCGGTATCTGCATTGAGCTCTGCCAAATAGCCTTTCCAGTCAAATGAAGGCGTAAGCTTGTTCATTTCGCTCAAAGTGTATTTGTTGTAGCGACCTTCTGGGTCGCGCATTTCAATTCTGGTCTTACTGGCTTTTGCCAATCTAGTCTCCAAATCCATGATACGCTGCGCGGCTCCTTCGGCATCATCCACGTTGGCCAACTTCAAGGCTGAGGCTACATGCTTCTGATACTTTTGGCGAAGATCGTTGAACTTCTCGTTGTCCTCCACATAATAATCACGGTCAGGAAGACCCAAACCGCTTTGGGAAACGTAAAGAGCCATTTTCTCAGAATCCTTTAGGTCGGTGTTGACACCAAGTCCGAAGAAGGCGCCTCCGCCTTTTTTCTGCTGCTTGACCATGTAGGCCTGCAGATCTTCCACGTTGCTGATCTGGTCGATTTCCTCAAACCACGGCTTCAAAGGCTCCATGCCTCTATTTTCTGCCAAGGTGCTGTCCATACCTATACGATAGAAGTCAGCGGCTTTTCTCTGGTCAGATCCTTCCTGGAACTCATCGCTTTCGGAAGCTTTTTCCAACACACGTAATACCGCCTCATTGTTGAATTCGCGAAGCTCATTAAAGCTTCCCCAACGACCCTGATCGCCAGGAATCTCAGTTTTTTCTAGCCAACCACCGTTCACAAACTGGAAAAAGTCATCCTGTGGGCGCGTGGTGGAATCCATGTAATTCAAATTGATGGCTTGCACTTCTCCTCCTTCGGTAACGGAGGACTGCTGGGAACAGCCGACCATCAACAGGCCGGTAAAGGCAGCGCCAAAACCTAAATAAGTAAATCGATTCATATATTATATTGGTTATTGATTTTTCTGTCAGCCAATTTAAGAAAAAAAGGCTATACGCACTAATGGGTTTATTTTAACGGCATTGCCCCGGGCGGGGAGACCGAAGACCGAAGACCGAAACAGCGGCTAATGTGAATTCTGACCAAAAATCAATCAGGTTTTGTCATTTACTCGTATGGTTGCGATATACAGAAAACAAAAACACCTCCCGGATTTCTCCGAAAGGTGCTCTAGAATTTTAGCTGTTATATTCTAACTATTCAACCCATTTGGCCACTTCTTCTTTTGAAGGGTTTTTGGCGTCGAGTTTTAGCTTTTTGCGCTTGCCGCACACATCATTGAAAAGCTTATTAGCATCCTGTTCTTTCAGCTGGTCGATCGTATGGATGTTCAGCTCACGGATGGCAGGAATCAATGCTGGATCAACTCCCTGCTTGATGAAATCCTCATCGGTGGCGATACTTACTTTCTTCTCAGGTCTCATTTGCGGGAAGAACAACACTTCTTGGATAGTCGACTTATTGGTAAGTAACATGGTTAATCTGTCGATCCCTATTCCTAGACCGGAAGTAGGAGGCATACCGTACTCCAAAGACCTTAGGAAGTCATCATCCATAGCCATAGCTTCGTCATCCCCTCTTTCTGCAAGTTTCAGCTGCTCTTCAAACCTTTCTCTCTGATCGATTGGGTCATTAAGCTCAGAGTATGCGTTGGCAATCTCTTTACCATTTACGAAAAGTTCAAACCTTTCGACAAGGCCTTCTTCAGTTCTATGCTTTTTCGCCAAAGGCGTCATTTCTATCGGATAATCTGTGATGTAGGTCGGCTGAATCAAATTTGCCTCCACTTTTTCACCAAAGATTTCGTCAATTAACTTGCCACGGCCCATGGTGTCATCCACTTCAATGTCGAAATCGGAGCAAACCTGACGAAGGCCCGCCTCGTCCATTTTGCTTACGTCCACATCAGCATACTCATTGATGGAGTCATACATGGTCAATCTGCGATAAGGTCCGGCAAAGTCAATTTCCTTGTCCCCAACTTTTACTTTGGAGGTACCGTGAACCGAAACGGTCACCTTCTCCAAAAGATCTTCCACCATTTCCATCATCCAAATGTAGTCTTTATAGGCCACATAGATTTCCATGGAGGTGAATTCCGGGTTATGGGTTCTATCCATACCCTCGTTTCGGAACATTTTACCAAACTCATATACTCCATCAAAACCGCCTACGATCAACCTTTTTAGGTACAGCTCATTGGCAATCCTTAAATATAAAGGCATGTCCAGCGTGTTATGGAAGGTATTGAACGGACGAGCCGCTGCACCACCGTGCACTGCCTGAAGAATAGGGGTTTCAACTTCCAGCCAGTTGTGGTCGTCAAAATACCTTCTCATGTTGGAAATGATCCTGGAACGGGTCACGAATACGTCCTTCACATCGGGGTTGACGGTAAGGTCAACGTATCTTTGTCTGTAGCGGAGTTCAGGGTCAGTAAAACCGTCAAAAACATTTCCGTCATCATCTCTTTTCACCACCGGAAGCGGCTTCACAGACTTGGAAAGGATTTTCAGTTCTGTAACGTGCAGGGAGATCTCACCGGTTTGGGTGGTGAAGATATACCCTTTCACCCCGATGAAGTCACCGATACCTAAAAGTTTTTTGAAAACCGTATTGTAGAAAGTCTTATCATCTTCAGAACAAATATCGTCCCTTCTGATGTAGATCTGCAGCCTTCCGGTGGAATCCTGGATTTCGGCAAAAGAAGCCGAGCCCATGATCCTGCGGCTCATCAGCCTTCCAGCAATGGTTACATTTTTATAATCGTTCTTTCTGTTCTCGTAGTTTCTATGAATATCGCTTGCGGTGACATTGACCGGAAAGGATTCGGCCGGATAGGGATTAATCCCCAGCTTCATCAATTCCTCACGGTCTTTTCTTCGCTCTAATTCCTGCTCGCTTAATAATTGCATTGATATTGGTGAATTTTTGCTACTTTATTTATTGTTTTTAATTGCCTTTCTACGGGCAATTTCTTTTTTAATCAAATCAAATTCACGGCTGGATTGGCCGGCCATGCTAGTATTTTCCTCTGCCCTTCGGGCCAAATAGGGCATGACGCTTTCCACTGGACCGTATGGCACATATTTCATCACGTTGTAACCTGCCTTGGCTAGGTTGAAGGAAATGTTGTCACTCATGCCGTAAAGCTGGGCAAAGAACATTCTTTCATCATCCGGCTTGAGTCCGTGAAGGGACATCAACTCTGTCAGCATGACATTACTGAGTTCATTGTGAGAGCCGCTCACCAAAAACACCCTCTGCTTATTGTTGATACAAAATTGCAAAGCATCATTGTAGTCTTTGTCAGAAGCTTCCTTGGTAGGCTGAATAGGGCTTTCGTAACCCATATCCAAAGCGCGCTGTCTTTCTTTTTCCATATAGGCGCCCCTAACCAGTTTCACTCCAAGATAATATTGCTTTGCCACAGCGTCCAAATGGGCACCTTTCAGCCTTTGAAGCATGTCATGCCTGTACATCTGGTAAGTGTTGTACACGATGGCAGTCTCCCTATTATATTTTTCCATGGCCTCGTAGACCATGTCATCTATTACATCCTGAAACCAACTTTCCTCTGCATCCACCAAGATTCTAACTTTGGCATCATGCGCAGCTTTGCAAAGCTCGTCAAATCTTCCCCTCAACCTTTCAAACGAAGCCTGTTCCTCATCCGAAAGCGGTTCTTTTTCCTGGATTTTGGTCATGATTTCAAAATCCCCCAGTCCCGTCACCTTAAAGACCGCAAATGATATGTGCATAGATTTGGCGGCCTTTTCTATGGTCTTGAGAATTTCCTCTTTGGTGTTGTCAAAACTCTCCTCATCTCCCTCACCTTCCACCGAGTAATCCAAAATCGACCCTATATTGTACTTCCCTAGATCCAGAGCGGTACCATGACAATCTTCAATAGTCTCTCCACCACAAAAGTGTCCAAACATCGTAGCCTTCATCAATCCCTTAACTGGAAATTTCAGCTTAAATGCTAAATTTGTCATCTTAATGCCTAGCTTGACGGCAGTCTGATTATTCATGGTAGCGAAAATGGCGTACATCTTCCTCAAATCTGCGTCAGTCTTGGATTCAAAAGCTACCTGAAGATCATCAAAGGAAATTTTGGGTTCTGTTCTCATACATGATGCTCTATAGTATATTTGGGTGGGACCGGTAGCCTAGGCTCCCCTATCCGCATGCAAATATATCAAAAAAACCCCTACTGCCTTATAATTGTTAATTGATTTATTAGCCTTGAGCATACATGAACAAAGATTTGATTCTTAAGAAAATAGGAGACTGGAACCAAGGTTTCAGTTACCCCCTCTATATAGCCGGACCCTGCAGTGTGGAAACCCCTGAGCAGTTGGACCAAACGGTCGATCATCTCGTCCAGCAGGGCATTCGTACCATCCGTGCGGGAGTTTGGAAACCTAGAACCCGTCCAAACAGCTTTGAAGGTGTAGGAGCGATTGCCCTTCCTTGGATCCAGGAAGTGAAGGAAAAACACGGGGTTAAATTCGCCATCGAGGTGGCCTCTCCCGCTCATGTGGAAGAAGCCTTGAAGGCAGGCATCGACGTTATATGGATTGGTGCACGCTCTACGGTCAATCCCTTTACCGTGCAGGATATAGCTGACAGTTTGAAAGGTGTGGACATACCTGTGCTCATCAAAAACCCCATCAATCCTGATTTAGCACTCTGGATCGGGGCCATAGAAAGAATAGCCCAAGCCGGAATTACCAACATAGGTGCCATCCACCGGGGTTTTTCCAATTTCAATGACACCAAATACCGTAATTCACCTACTTGGCAGATACCGATAGAGTTGAAATCCCTCTTCCCGGATTTACCGTTACTATGTGACCCCAGCCATATCTGCGGAAACAGAGACCTGATCCCACACATTGCCCAAAAAGCACTTGATTTGAGTTTTGACGGGTTGATCATAGAATCGCATGTCAATCCGGATAAGGCTTGGTCAGATGGTGCCCAGCAGTTAACCCCGTCCGACTTAGGTGGGCTTTTGCATCAATTGAAAACCAGAAAGGTGGCTTTGGACGATCCTGAACTGCAATCCCAACTGGATATTATCAGGGAGCAGATTGATGATGTAGACAGGGAGATATTGGAGCTTCTCAGCCAAAGGATGAGTTTGGTTGAAAAAGTGGGCCAGTATAAAAAGCTCAACAATGTGGCCATCCTGCAAATGGAAAGATGGAATAAAGTCTTTCAGACGCGGCCCGAGTGGGCCAAGGCATTGAATCTAAAAGAGTCATTTGCCAAAGATCTTTTCAAGCTTATCCACACTGAATCTATTAAAAAGCAGACCGAGGTGATGGAGGGGAAATAAGCCTCCATTGCCCAGTTTTGAACAAAGTAGCTTTAAATCAATTTATAAGAAATGATGAAAGCGGTTATTTTTAAAATAAACAGCATACTTTTCCTAATCATTGCCTTAGCTGCGATTTTTTATCTGGGAGCGGGATTTCTCAAACCTCTGGTGTTTGCTTTCTTTTTTGCCACATTGATGAGACCGGTGGCTAATTTTATGGAAAGAAAAAGTCTGCCACGCATGCTTGCGGCGCTGTTATGTGTTTTGATTGTCTTCTTTACGATCTCAGGCCTAATAATTCTGATAGTAGCTCAATTGGGCCATTTTGCAGAAGGACTGCCTGAAATGGGTGAGCAACTGGAAGAACTCGTAGCTGCCCTACAGCAAAGTATCTCTAATATAACTGGCATATCTCCAGAAAGGCAATCCAGCTTATTTGAAGAAAGGTCAGACGGAATGGCCGAGGGTATACAGGCATGGGTGCAAAGCTTTTTGGCAGGCTTGTTCAATACTTTGGGTCACTTTTTTCTTACTATGGTTTATCTCTTCCTATTGCTGACTAACAGGGGCAGGATCCGAAAATTCATGTTGGAATACAGCGGTGATAATAAGGATACCACCCAAAGAGTGATAGAAAGGTCTGCTACGGTTTCCCATCATTATTTGTGGGGAAGGATCAAGGTGATGTCAATTTTGGGCGGCATGTACCTGATCACATTTTTGGCTTTTGACATCAGGTTTGCACTGCTATTTACAGTAGTCGGTGCACTGCTAACTATCATCCCATATATAGGCCCCCTGATGAGTGGGGTGATGCCGGTAGCATTTACCATGGTGGAAGGCGAAAGTACTTCCTTTATCCTGGCATTTGCGGCTGTAGTTTTAGTGATACAGCTTATCGAAAGCTACATACTTGAACCACTAATTATTGGAGACGAAGTAAATCTTGCTCCTTTGTATATCATCATCGCCATTGTCATCGGGGGCATGCTTTGGGGAATCTTGGGCATGATATTGTTTGTACCTCTATTTGCTATTTTCCGAATCGTGGCTGAGAACACCCCTAGGTTAAAGCCCATTGGAAGGTTAATTAGCAATAAGGAATAGGTAAGGCATTTCAAGTAATTATGCCCAATTTATCTTTTCAGGAAGTAATGGTAAATCTCGAACGCGAGACCCAGTAGCAGCGAAAACCGCATTGGCAATAGCAGCCGAAACAGGGCCTTGTGCAGCCTCCCCTGCCCCAAGGGGTTCTTCTTCGGGACGGTCGATGACATGGACTTCTATTTCGGGCACATGGGAAAAACGCATAATGGGATAGGAAGCCCAGGTGTTGCTCACAATTCCGTTGCTGTCATACTTCACTTCTTCAAATAAGGTCCAGCTTGCCGATTGGATCATCCCCCCTTCAGTTTGATTTTTCAAACCGTCAAGGTTAATTGTTTGCCCAGCATCGATCACCCCCACCATTTTCTTCACTTTAAAATCTTTGTTGCCAGGGTCGGCCTCCACCAAAGCAGCCACCGCAAAGTAGCTGGCTGCGTTTTTATACTTGGCAAAAGACAAACCCCAACCTTGATTGTTATTATTTTTGCGATTTGCCCAGTCAATTTTTTTAGCGAGTGTTTCCAACACCTCTTTGGCGCGATCATCGCCCAAATGCCTTAGCCTTATCTCCAAAGGATCGGTTCCGCTTTTATGGGCAAGCTCATCCATGAAGGATTCCAATGCAAAAATGTTCCCATATGCTCCCAGTCCCCTCATGGCGGAGGTTCTCAATGGTGTGGAAAAATCATGGTGCACAATTTCCCTGGCAAATCCATAAAGCGGAACGGCATTCCGGTAACTTCCCGCCGAAAATCCCCCAGCTTCAAATTTCTTTGGGTTTTCCAAAGTATTAGCGGCTATAAAATGACCCGCCTTTCCGCCAGGTCTGGCACTGTGGGCATCGGACCAAAGCTCGGTTTTCCAGGCTTCAATATTCCCTGAGTCGTCCACAATCCCTTTCATTTTGAAAGCCATGGCCGAGCCATAGGGCTCCCAACTGTGCTCATCCATCCGCATCCATTGAACTCGAATAGGTGGACCGGGATGTGCCGCGGCCAAAAGTGCGGCGTCGGCACCGGCATCGTCGGCCCCGTTGTGTCCATAGCAACCTGAACCAGGAACCCCGATCACACGAATATTGTCTTCACTCATTCCGAGCAGATCGGCAATAGTCCTTTTCATGGGATAAACTCCCTGGGTGTGGGACCAAATGGTAAGTTTTCCGTTGTCCATCTGGGCAATCGCACAAGAAGGTCCGATTGACCCGTGCATTTGGAAAGGGCGAGTATAAGCCGTTTCCAAAATCTCCCCCCGATCTTCCCAGCCCGAAGGAAGGCTATTCTCAATGCTATTCCCATTATCCTCCGCCCCAAACATCTTGTCAAACAACTCCTCTTGCGGTGGATCCAATACCTTTTCCTCCCATTGGGACCCCATTTGCAAGCGCTGCAATCCCTTGACAGCATCATATTCCCATTCGGCCAAAACGGCCAAAAAACTACCATCTCGGACAGTCTTGATTACGCCAGGCAATCCTTCTACCTCTTCTTTGGGAAAATTAATCAATTTAGCCCCATAAGATGGAGGACGCATTACTCTTGCGTGAATCATTCCCGGAAGGCGAAGATCCTGTACGTATAAGGTTTTTCCAGTAACCATGGCCAAAATATCTTCCCTGGGTTCTGGCCTACCAATTATTTTATAATCTTTTGGGTCTTTCTTGGGTGCCTCCCCGGTGATATTTCCCTCCAAGGATCTTCCCTGCAACACATCCCAATAGGACGCTGACTCCCCTCCATTTTGACTGATCCTCCCGTTAGAAACGGTTAAGTTATCAGGCGATGTCCCCCACTTTTCAGCCGCTTTATCTAATAATATCTTTCTTGCCTCAGCTGCGGCATTCCTTATCGTTTTGCCACTTCCCTCGATGGAATTGCTCCCTGCCGTATAGCGCTCATCTTGGGTTTTACCTGTATCGGCAATGATGATCTCCACCTTGTCCATTTCCACATCCAGTTCCTCGGCAGCTATCTGACGAAGGGCGGCCTTGATCCCCTGCCCTAGTTCCATCTTTCCTGTCAACACGGTCACCTTTCCATCAGGATTCAGCCGGATCCAAGAATCAACTGCATCCCTTCCTTTATCGACCCATTCAACCATTTCATTGGCTTGATTTGGGGTGCAAAAGGCAAGTGGGAGCAGATTAAACCCTACGAGGACCTGTCCGGATTGCTTAAGAAATTTGCGGCGGTTGATATCGGATAGTTTCATGAGGAAAAAATTATAGGGTGGAGGAATTCATTTTTTCAGAAGAAAGCTTCACGGCTTTGATGAATCTTGAATGAGTACCACATCGGCACAACACCCTTTGAAGAGCTTCTTTAATCTCTTCATCCGTTGGGTCGGGGTTTTGGTCCAAAAGTGCTTTTGCTGAAATGACCATCCCATTGACACAGTAACCGCATTGGGCAGCCTGGGTTTCGATGAAGGCCTGCTGAATGGGATGCAAATTTTCCCCATCAGCTAAAGATTCAATGGTTTGAATTTCCACTTCCTCTAGACTTCCGCAGGTTCTCATGCAACTGGGTTCGGCCTGACCATCCAGCAGTACCATACAGCTCCCGCACTGTTCGAGCCCGCAGCCATACTTTGCCCCGTTGAGTTCGAGTTCATTTCTTAAAGGATAAAGAAGTGGGGTGTTGGGGTCAATTTGAAGGGTGTGTTCCTTGCCGTTTACATTGAGGCGGATTTCCTTGATCATGGGGAGTGGTAGTTAATTGAAAAACAACAATATCCCCAAGGTAAAAAATTATGGGCAGAAAATTAAGGTGAAAAGTAAGAAGTGAGAGGTAAGAAGGTGACTTCTTACTTCTCACTTTTTACCTCTTATTTTACCTCTTACTATTTTCTTTCGAAAACCCGTTGCCCACCGATGTATGTCTCCTGTATTTTCAACTCCCTGAGAGACTCTTCTGGTGCTTCCATAAGGTCTTCGTTAAGGATGACGAAATCGGCCAGCTTACCGGGTTCGATGCTTCCTTTATAATCTTCCTCGAAGTTGGCAAAAGCTCCCCAGATAGTCATACCCCGCATGGCATCCTCACGGCTTAGCTTGTTGTCCATTTGGAAACCTTCCTCAGGCCAGTTCTCAGCATCTCTTCTGGCAACAGCCGAATGGAAACCGTACAAAGGATTGATGAATTCAACCGGGAAATCGCTTCCCAATGCCAATTTACCATTTTGATCAAGTAGATCCTGGAAAGTATAGGCAGTTTTGATTCTGTCGGGACCCAATCTGTCCTCTGCCCAATACATGTCAGATGTGGCGTGTGTAGGCTGCACGGAGGGGATGACGCTGTATTTGGCAAACTTGCCGATATCCTCACGGCTCACAATCTGTGCATGTTCAATTCTCCATCGCAAGTCATTTTCAGTTTTAAGCACTTTAGCATAAATATCAAGCAAAGTCCTGTTAGCCGAATCGCCAATACAGTGGGTGTTCATCTGAAAACCGTTCTCATGCATCTCGAAGGCCAGTTTTTCAAACTCCTCAGGGGTGTTGAGCAAAAAGCCCTGCTCATGGGGATCATCATGATAAGGCTCTAACAACGCCGCACCTCTAGAGCCTAATGCACCGTCGCCGTATATTTTAAAACTTCTTACTGTTAGGTGGTCATCTTGATAGGTCCCTTTTTCAAAATAATGCTTTCTGTTTTCCTCTGTTGGGTTGACCATGGCGTAAATCCTCATTTTAAGAGATCCATCCTTATGCATGTCATGCATCAGCTCGATGGTAGACCTGTCCAGTCCGGCGTCCACCACAGAGGTTAAACCTACCTCGAAGCAGTTTTCTTGGGCTGCTTTTAGGGCATCTCTGCTTTCTTGGTCAGTAGCTTCAGGAATATGCTTAGAGACAAGCCCGATAGCATTATCGATAAGGGTACCCGTTGGCTGGCCGTCTTTCAGGATCACTTTGCCTCCGAGAATTTCGGTATTTGCATCCACTCCACCAAGGTCCAAAGCCATTTGGTTGGCCAATGCGGCATGACCATCAACCCTAGTCAGAAGTACAGGCGTGTCAGGATAAAGTTCGTCCAGTTTTTCCTTGGATGGAAAGCTTTTGTCAGGCCAAAGGTTCTGGTCCCAACCTCTACCTAGTAGCCATTCTTGTTGCGGATGAGACTCGCGGTGGCTTTTTATCCTTTCCAACAGTTCCTCGAAGGTTTTCGCCCCGACAAGGTCCGCTACTTGCAACCCGGTACCATAGCGGTAAAAGTGAGCATGGCTATCAATCAAGCCTGGGTAAACGAATTTTCCTTCAAGGTCAGTCACTTTATCTGCTTGGAAGGCTTCCTGAATTTGGACCTTTGTGCCTACTCCGACAAACTTCCCATCTTTCACAGCAAAGGCTTCGGCCTTGCTAAAAGCTTCGTCCACGGTATAAATTTTACCGTTTAGGAAAATCTGGTCGGCCTTCTGCATCTGGGCCTGGGCGGCCGTGCCGATCCCAAAAGCTATGAGGGTATTGAGTATTATTTTATTCATATATATAGATTGTTTCTTTAAGTTTGCAAGATGATGGAACCCCAAATCAACTATTCCATGCCAGTCCTCAACCTGCCTCCCGTGGAGGTACAGGTGGATGAAATAGATGGTAAAATAAGCATTTTTGATTCACTACGAAAGAAGTATTTGGTTTTGACACCTGAGGAATGGGTGAGACAACACATTATTTTATATTTGGTACAATATAAGGAGTACCCCAGATCTCTTTTTGCTTTGGAAAAAGGACTTAAATACAACACCATGCAGAAAAGATTTGACGTGATGGTGATGGATCGGGATGGGAAACCTTTTCTTCTAGTTGAGTGTAAGGCTCCAGATGTGAAATTGACCCAGAAGACCGTGGAACAGGTAAGTGTGTACAACAAGATCCTCGGCGCCCCAAATCTTTGCATCAGCAATGGCCTTCAGCATATTTGCCTGGCTTGGGAGGAGGAAAAGGGGCAGTTTAGACAGTTATCGCAGTTCCCGGATTTCGGGTAAAAAAAGCTGCACCTCGAAAAAAAGTTTCACGCATCGCCGCAACGATAAAAACGCAAGGGCGCAGAGGCAATTGACTGAAAAATAATTTTTTATATAGATTCCATCCGACAGAACTAGAATAATTTCACGCGGCGGCGCAACGAAAAAAATCGCAAAGGGCGCAGAGATCTAGATTGAAAATCTTTCTAACCATTTAATAGTTAAAACCCTATTACTCGCTGCGGCCTTTGCGAATTTCGTTGCGAGCTTTGCGTGAAATCTTTTCAACGTAGAATTCACTCAAAACTCAAATAGGGTTTTAGCCTTTGCACCCAGTTGGGGTTGAGGATTTTGATGGCGAGGAGATCTTCGACTGATCGGTAAGGCCCGTGCTGCTCCCGGTAGGCGATAATAACTTTTGCTTGTCCGAAAGATATATAGGGGTGCTTTGACAACAAATCCACTGGGGCTGAATTGATGGGAAGTTTTTCAATTGATGTGGGCCGGAATTCAAAATGCTCCCAGATTCTGTCGTACACAGCTTCTTCAAGCCCATAAACTTCCAACAACTGCTCTTTAGAATGAAGCCCACCCATTGAATCCCTGAATTTGATGATCCTGGAAGCCATTGCCTTTCCTATTCCTGGCACAACCTGCAATGTAATGGAGTCGGTCTCAGCAAAGCCCAATTTTACATTTCCATAATCTACCTGCCTCCTTACGCTTTTAGGCAAGCTATCCTTCCCTGCCGTTAAAACCGCTAGATGACCCAAGCTTTCCCTGAATGTAGAATCTGAGTTCAAGGAAGCATTGAGGGTATCAGTAGTTTCCCAATTTGCATACCCGGCTTTTTCATCATGCAGGACTATCCGCTCATATAATATAGGAGTGGTGTAGAAAATAATAAGAAACGGAATAAGCAAAGCAAAGCCGCGAGCCTCACGCTTGCTAAACCCCAGATAAACCCTTAGGTAAAAATGTAACTTCTTAAACATCTGCCAAAAATTAAACCTTAACTGAAAAATGCCCATAGAGCAATAGGAGACATTTTTGTCTCCTATTGAAAAAACTTAGGACCAATAAGTTACGAAAAATTGGAATTATTTTCTAAAATTGTCGATTATTGTATCCGAATTCAGAACAATCCGCTTATTAGTTATTTAGACGGATTCCAAATTGAGATAAGATTGTCCAAAATATTCTTACTCTTATGTTTCTGAATTAAATTTGTGAAGCGAAACCTTTAATCCGTAATGCAAAACAAGTTTAGAGCTTTAAGTTTATCCTACAAAAGTGCACCAGTGGAAATCAGGGAATTAATTTCCTTGGACGACACTTCTATTCAGTCTCTTTTGATAAAACTTAAAGACTTTTTTAGCCTTACGGATACCTTGATCGTTTCCACTTGCAACAGGACAGAAGTCTATTACGCCCACGAACTAGATCTCAGTACCGAAATCATCAAATTGATAGGACTGGAAAAAGGCCTGGAGGATGTGGTTTCTTACATTGAATATTTTAACATTTTCAATAACGACAAGGAAGCCATTCAGCATCTCTTCAAGGTTTCCATGGGTCTAGAAGCCCAAGTAGTGGGTGACATGCAGATCTCCAATCAAATCAAACGCGCCTATCAGGCTGCTGCCGACCTTGACATGGCAGGTCCTTTTCTCCACAGGCTTATGCATACCATTTTCTTCACCAACAAAAGAGTGGTGCAGGAAACAGCCTTCCGTGATGGTGCGGCCTCGGTATCTTATGCGGCGGTGGAGCTCATCGAGGAACTTACCTCTAACACTTACCAGCCAAGAGTACTGCTGATCGGAGTGGGTGAGATCGGTGAAGATGTGGCTAAAAATATGGTTCACATTCCAGAGGCGAAAGTGACTATCACCAACAGGACCTATGAAAAAGCTCAGGCTTTAGCAGGGAACCTAGGTTATGAGGTCATCCCGTTTGAAAATTGCATTGAAGCCATGAAGGAGGCGGATGTGATCGTATCATCGATTACCAGATCCAAGCCTTTTATCACTAAGGAACTCGTAAAGACATTTGATATACAAAGCTACAAACTGTTTGTAGACCTTTCGGTACCAAGAAGCATCGAAACTTCTGTTGAGGATGTTCCTGGCGCCATGCTTTACAATGTGGATAATATCCGTAGCAAAGCTTCTGAAACCTTAGAAAGAAGATTGGCTTCCGTTCCCATGGTAGAGTCAATAATCGAGGAAAGTATCGAGGAGTTTTTCAATTGGAAAAAAGAAGCGATGGTATCCCCTACCATCAACAAGTTTAAGAACGCCTTGGAGCAAATCCGAAAAGAGGAGCTTGAAAGACATCTTAAAAATGCCGATCCAAAAGAATATGCCATCATTGACAAGATTACCAAAAGCATGATGCAGAAAATCATCAAGATCCCGGTAGTGCAGTTGAAGGCTGCCTGCAAAAGGGAAGAAGCCGATCACATGATCGATATTTTGTCAGATTTATTTGATCTGGACAAGGAATTTAGCAAAAAATAGTTATCAAATTGATTATTAAGCCTTTCAGTAAAACTGAAAGGCTTTTTTTATATCTAAACGCTGCAACTTTATTTACATTCCCACAATAAATAGCATGTTTTCATGACCCTTATTTAATACTGAAAACTTTAATTTTCCACTTAACAAAATTTCACAGTTATCGGTCGTTAAGCTTTTGAAATACAAGAGGAAAATCTTTATTTTACTATCGGATTTTAAAATAACCTAAATGTTAGTAGAAGTTTGCAAGAGGGGGGCCATGATGGCTGGATTGATTTTGGGAATACAGTCATTTTCATCGGCACAGACCTGGGAGGTTTATGACCATAACCTCAACATGACCAGGAAAATTGAGAACGACAACATCAAACTTTTGAGTGAATCGGTGAGGGTGAGTATTGTGGACCAAAAGCTGCAGCTGCTCAATCCTCAGTACAAGCCGTTTTACACCCTTAAAGGCAACAAAATATACCAGTTTCTCGAACCCTGGATAATTGTGTCAGAAGGTGAAAAATACGGTGTGTTTCACGAGTATGGCGAAGAAATACTAGCGCCTGACTTTGATGAGGTACAAACGTACTATAGCCAACTACTGGCCAAGAAGGGAAGTGCCTATTATTACTACGACCGTGGAGACAGGAAAGTACGGACCTTGGGTGCTTTTGATGAAGCGTTTTTCTCAGACAACGGGCAGATTATAGCCAAAACTCCTCAGGGATACTTTTTGCCACTCAGCAAAAACCCTAACAAAATTTACCAAAAACTTGAGGTAGTAAACGACAAAACCATCCTCGCTCAGGAAAGTACCGGCTTGGGTCTGATCAACAGGGAGGGAGAATATATCCTCGACCCTGTCATCGACAAGCTTGACCATGTGGAAGGTGATTTTTATTTCGGTTTTGATGCCCATCAATATATGCTTATCAAAGCGACAGAGCAGAAAGCAGATATCAAATACACCAGCTATCATAGGATAGCCATTGAAAATGATGTGATGCTGGAATATATTCACGGTAAGCTTCGCCGTGTAATGAAAAATGATGGAATCCTTCTTGACATCATCGGTATGGACTCGGTGCGTCGGATGGACAAAGAGCATTACAACGTTTATTTCAGAGACCATAAAGTAGGTTTATTAAATGCAGAGGGCAAATGGGACGTTTCCCCTTCAGAAAACATTACCAAAATTTTCCCAGGCAATGAGGGTCTTTATGCTGCTTTAATTGATGGTAAGTACGGCTTTGTGGACAAGGCAGGAAAATTAAGGATTGCCAACCGATACGACAGCGTGAGCAAATATACAGAGGGGCTAGCTCCCTTCAAGGTTGACAATCGCTGGGGATATTTGGACAAAAATGACCGAATCGCCATTCAGCCTCAATATGAGGAGGTGGGTGACTTCCATAGAGGTATTGCCATTGTCAAGAAAGGCGGAAAGTCTAACCTGATCGATAAAAACGGAAAAGAGTTATTGGGTAACTATTATAGAAGGATTTCTCTAACCGATGATAATTACTACCTGACTGAGGATGAAGAAATGTTTGGATTGGTCAATGCTTCAGGAAGCGAGATTTCCATACCAAAATTTGATGAAATCCGTCGGGAAAATTATGATCACATACTTGTCAAAAGAGGCAACAAATACGGATTGATGCGTGAATCAGGCGAATACAGCTTGCCGATATATTATAAAAACATCATCTATGACCGATCAAACGAACTGATTTTAGCTGAAGATGAATATATTCCGCCAGTTGTGGAGAACATAGAAGAAAGTAAGAAGAAAAAGAAAAAGGGAGCTTAAAGCTCCCTTTTTTTATGTTAATGGTTTATTTCCTATCACCTTTAGGTTTTGAACTGTCTTTACCTGTGTCAGAACCGGCAATTGAATCCCTCATGGAAGTGTCAGACTTAATGTTTTCCATCTTGTAGTAATCCATGATACCGAGTTGTCCGTTCCTGAAGGCTTCGGAAATTGCTTTTGGCACTTCCGCTTCGGCTTCGATTACTTTGGCTCTCATTTCTACGTTTCTAGCTTTCATTTCCTGTTCCAGGGCCACAGCCATGGCTCTTCTCTCTTCAGCTCTTGCCTCAGCCACTTTCAAGTCAGCAGATGCCTGATCTATCTGAAGTTTTGCACCGATGTTGGTTCCCACATCGATATCGGCGATATCAATAGATAAAATTTCAAACGCAGTACCCGCATCCAATCCTCTTTCAAGAACCAACTTAGAAATCTTATCCGGGTTTTCCAGCACGCTTTTGTGATTGTGGGCCGAACCGATGGAAGTCACGATCCCTTCCCCTACCCTTGCCAGGATGGTTTCTTCTCCAGCTCCACCGACCAATTGTGCGATGTTTGCTCTCACGGTCACCCTTGCCTTAGCGATCAACTGAATTCCATCAGCGGCAACAGCTGCCACATTGGGAGTATTGATAACTTTTGGGTTTACCGAAATCTGCACAGCTTCAAAAACATCCCTACCTGCAAGGTCGATCGCAGTGGCTTGTTTGAAGGTAATGCTGATGTTTGCCTTATCGGCAGAAATCAAAGCTCTAATTACATTGGGTACATTACCTCCCGCTAGATAATGTGTTTCCAAGTCATTTGTCGTAAGATCCAACCCGGCCTTAGTGGCCGTAATCAGGGAATTTACAATAATACTTGGTGGCACTTTTCTGATCCTCATCCCGATCAATTCACCGATCCCCACCTTCACATTGGAGAAAATGGCGGTAATCCAAAGGTTGACCGGCACAAAGTATAAGAAGATAAAAATCAATATCAGACCTGCGAAGGCCGATATCAAAATGAACATTGAATTGTCTATTTCCATAATTTATTGTTTAATAATAATTCTATTGCTTTCTAATTTAGTGATGATGACTTTGACATTTGGGGAAATAAAACCAGATTCTGACTTAACTTCATAAATTTTGTCCCCAAACTCTGCTTTGCCGTAGGGTTTAATGTCAGAAATAGTCCTTCCCTCCTGTCCTACCTCCAAGCCTAGTAGCCTATCGTCAAAACTCCGACTGGTCATCGAAGAGGTAAGGGCAAATTTACGCCAAACCCCCGAACGCAGTCCTAAAATCAAGACGAATAAATTTGCTAACAGGGCTATACCCAGAACCCAATACCCTGATTCGGTCCCCAAGTTAGCAAAGGCGTAAATTACACCTGCCGCGGTGAAGACCACTCCAAGAATCCCTACCACAGTAGTACCGGGTACAAAAATAATTTCTGTGAGGACTAGGATCAGTCCGACACTTAATAAGGTAACTAAAATCAACCAGGTCATGCGATTTACGACAATTACATGCTGAAAATAGAGCTTTTTTCCCAGTAATTAAAGTGTTGGGGGAATGAGAGAAGAAAATAATGTGAGGATGAATGATGTCGCGTGTCCGATGTGGGGTGTCCGATGTCCGATGACGGTGACAAATGGGACACAATGGGCACAAAGGAAAAAAAGGGCACGAAGCTTTGCGGTCGACAGAGGACTGTGGACTTTCGACTTACCCTGCCCGGCAAAATGGCTACTAACCAACCTCTGATGGTGGGAGTACTTTGTATCTTAGTACCCATTACTTGGTACCCGAATGAGAGGTGCAAAAAAAGAAAAGCGCGGGAAAAAAGTATCCTACCGCGCTTTTCTATATAGGGCCTAATCTATCAATATGCCTTGGCAAATAGAACTCGGCCTTGGGAAACACTCCCCGTCAGCACGCATTTGCCTTCTTCTTTTTTCTGGTCCAAAGGTATGCAGCGGATGGTAGCCTTGGTCAGTTCTTTGATCTTCTCTTCCGTTTCGGAAGTACCATCCCAATGGGCAGATACAAATCCACCTTTATTTTCCAGTACATCCTGAAACTCCTCCCATGTTTCAACATCGGTAGTCAGTTCAGCCTTAAAATCAAATGCCTTTTTATAGATGTTTTCTTGAATCTCCTTCAGCAATCCTTTGATTTTTTGATCTATTTCAACCTCGTTAAGATTGACGCTTTCTTTGGTCAGGGTATCTCTTCTGGCAAGTTCCACCGTATTGTTTGCCAAGTCCCTTGGTCCCAAGGCAATTCTTAAAGGCACTCCTTTAAGTTCGTATTCAGCAAATTTGAAACCAGGCTTATGTGTATCTCGGTTGTCGAATTTTACGGAAATCTCCAAAGCGCGGAGTTTTTTCATTATCTCTTTGGCCTTGACAGAAATGGCTTCCAATTCTTCTTCACTTCTGAAAATCGGAACAATCACCACTTGTATAGGGGCAAGTTTTGGAGGCAATACCAAGCCGTTGTCATCGGAGTGCGCCATGATCAATGCTCCCATCAATCGGGTGCTCACACCCCAGGAAGTACCCCATACGTAATCCAGACCACCTTCTTTGGTGGCAAATTTGACATCAAAGGCTTTGGCAAAATTTTGTCCCAAGAAATGAGAAGTCCCCGCTTGAAGGGCTTTCCCATCCTGCATCATGGCTTCGATACAGTAAGTTTCTTCAGCTCCCGCAAAACGCTCGTTGGCAGACTTGATACCTTTGACCACAGGCATAGCCATATAGTTCTCGGCAAATTCAGCATAGACGTCCAGCATTTGCTCTGTCTCCTCTATCGCTTCATTTTTAGTAGCGTGAGCTGTGTGGCCCTCCTGCCAAAGAAATTCAGCGGTACGCAAAAAAAGCCTGGTTCTCATTTCCCATCTCACCACATTTGCCCATTGGTTAACCAAAAGAGGCAGGTCACGGTAAGATTGGATCCAGTTTTTGTAGGTACTCCAAATGACTGTTTCTGAAGTAGGACGGACAATAAGTTCCTCCTCCAGTTTGGCTTCCGGGTCAACAATCACACTTTTGCCATCCTCGGAATTTTTTAGCCTGTAGTGAGTTACTACCGCGCATTCTTTAGCAAAGCCCTCCACGTGGCTGGCCTCCTTGGAAAGGTAGGACTTAGGGATGAAAAGCGGGAAATAGGCATTGCTGTGTCCTGTGTCTTTAAACATTTTATCCAGTTGGGCCTGCATCTTTTCCCAGATGGAATAGCCGTAAGGTTTAATGACCATACAGCCTCTGACGGCCGAATTTTCGGCCAGGTCAGCCCTTTTGACCAACTCGTTGTACCACAATGAATAATCTTCACTTCTTTTTGGAAGGCCCTTGCTCATTATTTTTATTTGTTAGTTTTAAAAAACTCTTTATATTCGTTACTCGGTTTGCGAGGGCAAATATAAATCAAAAATTTATAACCCTCTTGACCTCAACACGTATATAGTGTTAATAGTATTAAAACCAGATCCTTATGAAAAACCTAATTTCAGTTCGGTACCTTGGAGTGATAGCAGCACTTGGACTGGCCTCTTGTAGCCCGGGATACACAAGTATGTCCGGGGAATCGGATGACCTATATTTCATGGCATCCGATGCGGCAGTGGCCACTGAGTTTGCCGTGGAAGGCAATAGAGCGGACAACTTCCGGGAAATCCGTCAAGCTAACCCCGAGAACTTGGCTCAAGAGAACTTTTCGGCCAAGAATGTGAATCCAGAATATCTGGCTCGCTATCAACGCCAGGAACCAGAAGAAGAAGGATCTGTATACTTCGATGAAGCAGGTCAAGCTACGGATGGCCAAGAAGGCGACATTAATGTATATAATAATTTCCACGGAGGAGGCACCGCCCCTTATAGAGGAATGATGAACCCCTGGATGATGGGTGGCATGGGCATGATGAACCCTTGGATGGGTGGCATGGGCATGGGCATGATGAACCCAATGATGATGGGGATGTATGATCCTTGGATGATGGGCATGGGACCTATGGGCTTTGGACCAGGATTCGGCATGGGAATGGGATTCGGCATGGGTATGGGATTCGGTATGGGTTCCCGATTCGGCATGGGTTTCGGCAATCCTTGGATGATGGGCTCACGTTTCGGCATGGGAATGGGCTGGGGCATGGGTGGCTTTTATGATCCTTTCTGGGGACCATGGGGCATGAGACCAATGATGGGCATGGGCTTCGGCGGAATGTATGGAGGCGGCTGGGGTCGTCCGATATTCGTCGTTCCGGGCGGCGAATTTGGTTCCAGGCAAGCGGTGAGAGGCGCAAGACCTACAAGAGGTGCGGGCGTCGCTACTCCATCTACTAGAGCTACCGCTGCTTCACCACAAGCTTCCAGAGCTTCGGCGAGAAGAGACGCGGTAAGCAGAAATTCCACTCCTACTTCAAGAGCGGCAAGAACAAATGATTTCAGCAGATCTCAAAATGAATTATATAATGCTAGAGGCAGAACTGCTCCTGCAGCATCTGCTACACCAAGCAGAAGAGCAGCCAATTCTCCAGCAATGAACAGAGCTGGTAGCCCTACTAGCAGAAGTGCTTATACAGCTCCTAGAAACACTGGAAGAGTTGCCCCTACTAGAGGAGCTACTCCATCTAACAGAACTGTGGCACCAACCAGAGGTAGAACGTCTTCTCCAGCATATAACAGAGGCGGATCGCCATCTTATAGACAAGCACCTTCTAGAAGTGCATCTCCATCTTATAACAGAGGTGCTCAACCTTCTAGAAACACGTATAGTCCATCAAATAGGTCATCAAGTCCATCCTACTCACCTTCTAGAGGTGGTGGTAGTGTCGGAGGTTCCAGAGGCGGCGGTAGTGTCGGCGGAGGAGCATCCCGCGGTGGCGGAGGTAGAGGGGGGAGATAATTTCCCCTCTTTTTTTTTCATCTTTTTCCTCTCCCTTCCGTATAGTAAACTATCAAATTTTCAAAAGGCATAACATTTGTCATAAAATGGCATTGGGTTGCTATGTTAAAAATAAACCGATTTAGATGAAATCAATCAACAAGTGGATTTTAGGGATTGCTGCCTTGAGTTTGTTGGGAACAGAATCCTCTATGGCCCAAAGCGGGTATTATCAAGACGCCTTGAGGTTTAGCCAATTTACCTCCACTGGTTCTGCCCGGGTTATGGGCTTGGCAGGGACTCAGTATTCCCTAGGTGGAGATATTTCCAACATACATGGCAACGCAGCAGGCCTTGGCTTTTTCAGAAGGTCTGAATTCAGTATTTCCCCCTCTTATGGCGGATGGAATACAGATTCATACCTAGACAACGCCTCAGAGTTTGGGAACATCCCTACAACCAACTTTGCTTTGCCAAACCTCAGTTTAGTGATTGCCAATCCAAGAGACCCTCTCACGCCGGGTGCATTTAAAGGTGGAACGTTTGGTGTGAGCATCAACCGGACAGCTAATTTCAATAGTGAATTTGCCTTTAGAAACATAACGCCAACTTCTCTTACAGAATATTTTGCAGCAGATGCCTTTGGAGTTGCCGGTACAATTCTGGACCAAGAAAACAGCCTGAGAGGGTTAGCGTATAGTACAGCTCTGATAGCCCCTACCGTTATAGATGGAACTGAATATTTCCCAACCAACAATACTCAACCTCTTTTATATGAAGAAGTAGTGACTGAAGGTGGTATCACACAGGTAACCTTTGCCTATGGGGCCAATTTTGAACACAAGCTGTTTATAGGTGGATCCTTGGGAGTTTCCAGCATAAACTATTCTCAGTTCAAATATTTCACCGAAGACTTCGATACGCAGTTTGGTGATATGGTAGGCTATGATTTGAGAGAAAATCTCTTCATCAATGGTACAGGCGTGAATTTAAACTTGGGGGCAATTTACAAGCCTGTAGATGCTCTGAATCTTGGTTTGAATTTTCAAAGCCCTACCTGGTACAGGCTGAATGAAGAATATGATGCTAACATTATTTCTGAGTTTGTTAACCCGACTGAGACTTTTGACGCCCGCACCGATATCCTTTTAAGCACTTACAATTTACGCTCCCCGATGAAATTCAATGCCGGCGCAACCTATTTCTTAGGTAAAAATGGTTTCATCTCTGCTGACGTGGATTATGTGGATTACAGCACCATGTTCCTAAACTCAAGGGATTTCAATCCTCAATTGGACAATATGGCGATTCAGCAAACTTACGGTCAAACCTTCAACTTCAGAGGTGGTGGTGAATATCGATATGAGATGTTCCGAGTAAGGGCCGGTTATGCCTATTATGGAGATCCTTTTGATGATCCAAACTCTGAAAGGTTCCAGACCGTCATTAGTGGCGGTATAGGTGTAAGATTGCCAAAATTCTATATTGATTTGGGAATCAATCATACCCAGTTTGACCAAACCTACAGAAGCTATTCACTGATAGATGCAGCAGGTAGACAGCTAGGACCTGTTGCCGATATTCGGAATACGATCACTTCGGGAATTCTTACTGTCGGGTTTAATTTCTAAGAAAAGTGTCGGATGACGGATGACGGGATGACGGGATGACGGATGACGGGATGACGGGATGACGGGATGACGGGATGACGGGATGACGGAAAAAAAACTCAGCTTGAACGCTGAGTTTTTTTTTGCTCTATATTTTGCTGATTTGGGCCTTTAATTCCTCTTGGGATATGATCCCATTGTGTCTCCAAACTTCCTTTCCATCTTTGAATATCACAAAGACCGGAACTCCCTGAAGGTTGTAAGCCTTTCCTACCTCTTTACTGCGGTCCAGATCAATTCTTTTAACTATTGCTATTCCTTTTAAATCTTCTTCCACCTGATCAATCAAAGGGGCCATTTTACGGCAAGGAGCGCACCATACGGTATGGAAGTCAATCAAGATTGGCTTATCCGCAACCAACATGGCTTCAAACTCTTCCAAATTCCATTCCTCTATTTTATCATCCTTGGCAATGGCATCCCTGACTAGGTCGAAACCTTCATTCTCCCAATCCATAAGACCTCTCTCCAAGTGATAGATTTTATCAAAACCGTTTGATTTCAATAATTGAACGACTTCTATACTTCGGCCACCAGTGGCACAATAGACATATATCTCTTTGTTCTTGGTCAAGAGATTAATCTTATCATTGAAATCTTCATCGTAGAAATCCAAAAGGCTTGCATTCTGGATATAACCCTTCGATGCTACCTCCTCAGGCGTCCTCACGTCCAAGATAATTCCATCACCTTCCTCAATGGCTCTTTTAAATCGCTTGGCATTAACATCGTTAATATAGACAGTTGATGAAGCTTCCTGATTTTGGCTTGTGGACGGATTATGTTGGCAGGCACTGAAAATGACCGCAAGAGATAAAATGGCTAAATATAACTTCATAAGTAATTTAATTTAAGACAATATGATTATCCGCAATGATGCCAGCCTGCCTGGACGGCAAAGGCAGGTAGTCATTAATTCCTTGTTTTAAGCGACGGAAGACCGATGACCGATGACCGAAGTGGCCATGAATCTTGCCTTCAGCCATCCTTTCATTATTTGATAGTTTTTACTGGCAATAAAGCGGATATACATTTAAGGTAAAAATAGACCAGAAGCTTTTAGCTTACAAGGAAAAGTATGACACTCTACCTATTAGCAACCAAGTATTTCAGTCAATTGAACAGCAGAGATAGTATTTTCTATAACGAATTGAGCTTTTTGGTAAAATAGAAGTCTTTTTTTCAATAAGGACTCAAGTTTGGCCAATTTCTCATCTTGATCCAAACCTAAAAACATGGGCCTATTTTCTGCCTCTTCTATACGGGAAAGTAACACTTCAAGAGAAGGGTTAAGAAACACAGAAGTTCCAGCAGAATTAATTAACTCCATATTATTGTAAAAGCAGGGAGCCCCTCCCCCGGTGGCAAGTATTAACCCTTCTGGAAGACTAAGCACTTTTTCAAGTGCTGCTTTTTCCATTTCCCGAAAATACCCCTCACCGTGGTGATGGAAGATTTCGGGAATACTTAATCCGGCGGAAGCTTCAATTTCTTGGTCAAGATCAAAAAAAGAAAGCTGCAGCACTTCTGCCACAGCTTTCCCCAAAGTACTTTTGCCGGATCCAGGCATTCCTACTAAGATGATTTTATCATTACCCATATTTAGGAATTAATCATATTATTGTTGAACAGCTTTTCCACGTCTGAAACTTTAGGTGTGTTGTTGTGATGCCACTTTCCTTTGACCTTGCCGTTTTCAAGCACCATCAGCCCTGGATTGGACCTCACGATGGTTTTGACCACGGTTGCATCAGCTAGGAAATAATCAATTTCCCATCCGTAAAGTGCTAATATTGCTTGGGCTTCCTCCTCCGAAGAAGCCGATACAAAGACCACTTCAACTTCGGTGTTTTTGAAACCGCGGACCAATTCACCTATTTTGTCCATATTGCTCTCATTGATCTTACTGATGTTGCTAACCATGATCAGGACCTTGTTGCCAGTCAACATTTCCTCAGTAAAATCCCCTTGAGAATTCCAGATGGCAAAGTCAGAAATTTTAGGAAGGGCCTCCGGGTTCTTAATCGTCATTTCAACAAATTCGTACTCATCACCAGTTGGATAAGTGTCCATCACCACCCTTTCGCCGTTATGGTCCATTACGTAACTGTACTCGAGATTGGCTGAAGGCTGCATGGCCGCCGGTATGTCAGTGCCTTCTTTAAAAGCCCTAAAATCCAGGAATGGAAGGTTTTGAATAGCGTAAATGGCCAAACCTGTTGAGATAACCAGAGAAAAAACAGAAACCAGCATGGCTGGGAAACCGTTATTTGGCTTCAAGCTATTATTGAAAATGAGCAAGATGGCTATCAACACTACAAGAAACACATCCTTGAAGAAACTTTCCCAAGGGGTGAGTTTGATGGCGTCACCAAAGCAACCACAATCGGTCACTTTGTTGAAATAGGCAGAGTAAAAGGTTAAGAAAGTGAAGAATACTATTATCACTGCCAATGCCCAAGTAGTGAACTTTGGACGGTAATTGATAATCAGCATCACTCCCAATACTACCTCCACCACAACCAGAAAAACTGCAAGTGGTAGTGAGATAGCTTTTAGGCTGGCAAAGAAAGGGGCTATATCATAGCTGAATACATCGAAATACTCCTCAAACTTGATGGAGGTTCCTATGGGATCGTTGACCTTGATAAGGCCAGAGAAGATGAAAAGTCCGCCTACAATGAAGCGGACTATTAAAAGGAATATTTGCTTAATCATTTTTGTGAAATCCTAATTTAATCAAACAGAAGACGGAGTAATTGATCATGTCCTGATAGTTGGCCTCTATGCCCTCCGACACCAAAGTCTGTCCTTGGTTGTCCTCAATCTGCTTTACCCTATACAGTTTCATCAGAATAATATCGGTGATGGAAGGAATTCTCATATCCCTCCAGGCCTCACCGTAGTCATGGTTTTTGTTTTCCAACAGCGCCCGAGTAGCATTTGTCCACTTATCATAAAGTGGCTCCAATTTATTATACTCTATTTCCAACCTATCATCATCTTTCAATTCCAGCTGCATCAGTGCAATTATACAATAGTTAATGATCCCAATAAATTCATCTTGAATGGGGTCGTTCACCTTTTGGTTGCCGAGTTCTTGAATGGACCGTATGCGTTGTGCTTTGATGAAAATCTGGTCAGTAATAGAAGGAAGCCTCAAAATTCTCCAAGCAGTTCCATAATCTAAAGTTTTCTTCTTGAAAAGTTCTTTACAAAGGTGAATAACTTGATTATATTCGCTCACGGTTTCCGTTTTCAATGTATTTTTATTTAATGGTCGACAACTTTATTTCTTCTGGCATCGAAGATAATTTATTTCCCCCAAAAAAAATAACCCTTAATGTCAAAGGGAAGCTGTGGACCTTGGATAGGCCCTGGGTGATGGGGATTCTTAATGTAACTCCTGATTCTTTTTTCGCTGGAAGTAGAGCTGCTGACTCCCTACCGGAAACAGTGGATACACTTCTTGAGGAAGGAGCAGACATCATAGATATAGGGGGCTATAGCACGAGACCTGGTGCTACAGATATCAGTGAAGAGGAAGAAGCCGAACGTGTGCTTCAAGGTATAGAGGCTGTCAAAAATACAAACCAAAAGGTTTTGATCTCGGTGGACACCTTCAGGTCAGGCGTGGCAGAAAAAGCAGTAAATGCTGGTGCGGATATCGTGAACGATATATCAGGTGGAGACCTTGACCCCAACATGCTGATGACGGTGGGCAAATTAAGGACGCCCTATATCTGCATGCATATGAGGGGCAATCCCCAAGATATGGCTTCAAAAACAGATTATACCGACTTAATAGGAGAAATTTTCAGCCGTTTTCAACAAAAACTGAACCAATGTCATCAAGCTGGCATTAATGATGTAGTACTTGATCCAGGATTTGGTTTCGCGAAGACTTTAGAGCAAAACTTTCAATTGCTGCGGAATTTGGGTTATTTTAAATTTTTGAATACTCCCATATTAGTTGGTATATCCAGAAAGTCGATGATTTACAAGCTTTTGGAGACCAGCCCCGAGAATGCTCTCAATGGCACCACGGCACTACATATGGCCGCTTTGATAAATGGCGCAAACATTCTTCGGGTCCATGATGTGAAAGAAGCAAAAGAAACGATCCAATTATATAAACAACTTTACCCTTGAGTCTACTTTTCAGAATAGGATTTCTAGAAATCTCACTGGTTAATGTCCTAGACATTGCCCTGGTAAGTTTTCTTTTGTATCAGATCTACAAGCTGATGCGGGGTAGCGTTGCGATCAAGATTTTCTTGGGCTTCCTGTCCCTCTACCTTATTTATCTAGTGGTAAATGCGGCCCGCATGGAGCTTTTATCCATTATCCTGGGTCAGTTTATGGGTGTGGGTGTAATAGCAGCCATCATTCTCTTTGCCCCTGAAATTAGAAAATTCCTCCTCATTATAGGTCGGTCTTCCATCTTCTCCAATGAAAATGTATTCCGCGAGCTGCTGTTCTGGAAAAAAAGGGAAACCCAATCCTTCAACATCACCCCAATCCTGGAGGCTTCAAAATCGCTGGCAGGAACAAGTACGGGTGCCTTGATGGTAATTTCGAGAAATTCTGAACTTAAATTCTATGCGGAAAGTGGTGATTTGATTGATGCAGTGGTTTCTAAGAGACTTTTGATAAGCATTTTCAACAAATACAGTCCCTTACACGATGGAGGAGTGATTATCTATAACGGCCGAGTAAAAGCCGCAAGGTGTATCTTACCAGTTACTGAAAGGGAAATCCCCGCCCAGTTTGGACTTCGACACCGTGCGGCCATCGGGATGTCCGAAGCTACCGATTCGTTGATTCTTATCGTTTCGGAGGAAACTGGACAGGTTTCTCTAGCAAAAAACGGTAAGATCCTCCATAACCTCTCTTTTCAGGAAGTTCGTGAAATTCTCAATGAATATCTGACAGGAGTTGATGTAGATGATAAGTTTGAAGCGGTAAGTAGTTCAGAGAGAAAGAAAATTAGAAAAGCTAAGGAGTTGGAATGATGGGTGTTGGATGACCGATGATGGATGTTGGATGACGGATGTCGGATGTTGGATGACGGATGTTGGATGAGACGGGAGACGGAAGACGGGAGATGGAATAAAGAAAAGGCCATGCAGCGTTTGCTATATGGCCTTTTCTTTATGCGCATTATTCTATTCGAATATTAATCGATTACACCAAGCTCTTTCCCTACTTCAATAAACGCTTGGATAGCTTGATCTAGGTGTTGCTTTTCATGCCCGGCGGAGATTTGAACTCTGATTCGGGCCTCCCCTTTAGGAACTACCGGATAATAGAACCCGATCACATAGATACCTCTTTCCAAGAGCTTTTCAGCCATTTTCTGGGACAATGCCGCATCGTAAAGCATGATTGGAACGATGGCATGGGTACCCGGTTTGATATCAAAACCAGCTTCCTTGATCTTTTCTCGGAAGTAATTGGTATTTTCTTCCAGTTTATCTCTCAACTCGGTGGTCTCTGAAAGCAGATCAAATACCATTATGGAAGCACCGGTGATGGAAGGGGCAAGTGTGTTGCTGAACAAATATGGTCTCGAACGTTGTCTTAGCAAATCGATAATTTCCTTTCGTCCTGAAGTGAATCCACCAGATGCACCGCCTAAAGCTTTGCCCAAGGTGCCCGTGATGATATCCATCTTGCCCATTACACCTTTGAGTTCATGAACCCCTCTACCAGTTTTCCCCATGAAGCCGGTAGAATGGCATTCGTCAGACATAACCAAAGCCTTGTATTTCTCAGCAAGTTCAACAATTTTATCCAGTTGGGCGATTGTGCCGTCCATGGAGAACACCCCGTCGGTAACAATGATTTTTTGCTTGGCTCCTTTGGCGTCAGCATCTTTTAATTGAGCTTCCAAGTCCTCCATATCATTGTGTTTGAAGCGGTAGCGCATAGCCTTACAAAGTCTCACCCCGTCGATAATGGAAGCGTGATTGAGCGCATCAGAGATGATAGCGTCCTCTGGGCCCAAGATGGGTTCGAATACGCCACCATTGGCATCAAAAGCAGCAGCGTACAAAATAGTGTCCTCTGTGCCCAAGAATTCAGAAATCTTTCTCTCCAACTCTTTATGGATATCCTGGGTACCACAGATAAATCTTACGGAAGACATTCCAAAACCGTGGGTATCGATGGCTTTTTTGGCTGCCTCGATAACTTTCGGGTGGCTAGAAAGTCCCAGGTAATTATTGGCGCAGAAGTTCAAAACTTTTTTCCCGCCTTCCACCGTAATTTCGGCTGCCTGGGGGGAGGTGATTATTCTTTCTGTTTTATATAATCCGGCATCTTTGATGTCCTGAATTTCCTTTTCCAGTTTTGGCTTTAAGGTATCGTACATATTAAAGGGTTTTAATTGGTTATGGTTCTTAAAAATCGGAAAATGTTATCCTGAGAATCCCTCAATGGATTCATTGATTTTGTTAATTTTGTGCAACGAATACCCAAATATAATCAAAATTCCTGGAGCCTGATGGTTTATCCAGGCTTTGAAAAAGAGACAAAAATGGAGAAAATATTAATTATAGGAGCTGCAGGCCAGCTAGGTTCTGAACTTACCCTTTCCCTAAGCAACATGTATGGGGGTGAGCAGGTCATCGCCACGGATATAAATCAAGACGCTGGAGTTAAATTCGACTATTGCAGATTTGAAGTTCTTGACGTGATGGACAAGGCTAAATTGAGAAGTTTGGTCAAAGATGAAAAGGTGACTCAAATTTACCATTTGGCAGCTATCCTTTCCGCAACTGGAGAGAAAAACCCACTTTTTGCCTGGAACCTTAACATGGACAGCTTACTTCATGTGTTGGAGCTAGCAAAGGAGTTTAAGCTTAATAAAGTATATTGGCCTTCATCCATTGCAGTATTCGGACCAAACACCCCTATGCAAAACACACCTCAAAACTGTGTCATGGATCCAAATACGGTTTATGGTATCAGCAAGCAAGCAGGTGAGAGATGGTGTGAATATTACTTCCAAAAATACAATGTTGACGTCCGCAGTTTACGTTACCCTGGTCTGATTGGCTATAAGTCATTACCTGGGGGTGGGACGACCGATTATGCAGTGGATATCTTCCATAAAGCCATCGATGGTGAGAAGTTTGAATGTTTTCTTTCTGAAAACACCTACTTGCCTATGATGTATATGCCAGATGCCATCAAAGCTACTCTTGACTTAATGCATGCCCCGGCTGAACAGATTAAGGTAAGAAGCAGTTATAATCTTGCTGCTATCAGTTTTTCCCCAAAGGAAATTTTTGAAGCGATAAAAACTGAGTATCCGAGTTTTGAAATCAGTTATCAGCCAGATTTCAGACAAAAAATTGCGGATAGCTGGCCTGACAGCATTGACGACAGCGCAGCGAGAAAGGATTGGGGATGGCAGCATGAATACGATCTCCAAAAGATGACCGCAGATATTCTGGCCAATTTGCCAGAGTATATGGTCAATTTCAAATAGCCTATGAAAGCACCACTCTCTGCATTTGTAATCCTATGGGCCCTGTTGGCCTGCGAGTCAAAGGAAACCCACCATACCAATCCAGCCGATAGGCAAAGAGAGGAAGTTCTTCTCAGGGGGGCCGAGGAATCTAATTGGATAACTTATCAAGGATCAATCCCCTGTGCAGATTGTACGCGAATAGAAATGGAAATCAGGCTTGAGGATTTTGACCAGCAAAGAGGGGATGAGTTTGATATGTACGAAACTTATGTAGGAACGACTGATGGAGACAGAACGGTAGAAAGTTTTGGTAGCTATGAAATCCAAAGACTTCCTGGGTCGGAAGAACAAATGGTGGTGTTGAAAACTGAAAACAACCGTATGATTAGGCTGTCGATTGATGAATCAGGCAATCTTACCCTATTAGATCAACAAGGTGAGCGAATAGAATCTAATCTGAATTATACTTTAAACCGAAAATAATGAAGGGACCTTAGCGGGTCCCTTTAATTTTTTGAGGCAGGGAAGTATCATAGCCCGCAAGCCATTGGCCGTTTTCCAATTGGATAATTGGACGCTTGATCAAACTACTATTTTCCTGCAAGACAGAAATGGCAGAATTCTTTCCCTCTAAAGCCTCTTTTTGGGAATCATCCAGTTTGCGGAAAGTGGTGCCTCTCTTATTTATTACAACCGAAAGTCCAAGATTCCGGATCATTTCATCTAATAAATCCATTGAGGGAGCTTGTTTTTTATAGTCGTGAAAAACATACCCTATCTCTTCAGAATCCATCAATTTTAGAGTTTTTTTTATTGTGTCACAATTTTTGATCCCGTATATTTTTATCATATTAACTTTATTTAATAGAACAAAACTCCTAAAACAGGGTTTAATTTTGTATATTAGCGTTACACTAAATGAAAACTAAAACCCAAACTTATGATTAATTCAAAGTTATCGAAAATTTTCACTTTATCCTTCATCTTTTCTTTTGCGCTTATTTTGGGTGTTATGGCTCAGCAGCAAATGCCGCCACAACAGCAGCAGCAAGTGAATGATAACTTCACTGACGAAGAATATGAGAAGTTTGTGAAAATCAACAAAGAGATCATTCCTCTGCAGGAAGAAATGCAAGGTAAAATGATGAAAACCATTGAAGACTCCGGTTTGGATGTCGACAGATTCAATGAGTTGGCGCAGGCACAACAGGCAGGAAACATCAAAGAAGTTTCTCAAGACCCAGAGGAAATGGCTAAATTCAACGAAGCCGGTCAAAAAGTGGTCGAGATGAACCAAGAAATTGGTGAAGCGTATCAGAAAAAAATGACTGAGAACGATATGGATCAGCAAAAATTCCAAGAAATGATGATGGCTTACCAACAGAGCGAAAAGGTAAGAACCAAAATCGACAGCATGATGGACGACGAAAATTAATCCTTTCTAGGAAATCATAAAAAAGCTACCGATTAATCGGTAGCTTTTTTTTTGTGTCTAAGGTTTTAAATATCAGAAGTGGTAAATTCTATGTAGAGCATCTCATTCATAGTCTGGTCCTGCACGCGTTTGCCTATTTAATCTACGGGCTGGGGATCAGCATCATGACTTTTCACTTTGCTGATTTTGGAAATACCATATTTATTTGCTTTCTGCTAGTGACCCATATATGCCTATATATCGCTATTGAACTTACACGGGCAGGGTTGGCTCAAGACGCTGGTCAAGTTTAACATTTTGGGTCTGGTCTACTTAAACATTATAGGGATAGAGGTGCTTTTCAAGCTTTACATCTCTTTGCTCTTGTTTTAAAACACCAAAAGCTACCCGTATGGGCAGCTTTTAGATAATAGTCACAAGTAAGTTATTTTATAAAACCTCCCTTAAGGATTCTTCATTAGCTTCGATAATCCGATCCAGGTGCTCATCTGTGAGAGCGGTAGATAGGAACCAGCTTTCATACTGGGAAGGTGGCAAATAGATTCCTCTGTGCAGCATAGCTTGGAAATAACGTCCAAATAGTCCTGTGTCAGAGGTTTTGGCCGTTTCAAAATCATAAACCTCTTTGTCGGTAAAGAACAAGCTGAACATGCTACCCAAATGAGTCATCGTATAGTTCAAGCCTAACTTCTCCTGGGTAGCCTGAAAGCCTTTTAATATACGATTTCCACTTTCTTCAAGTGTGGAATAAACTGAAGGGTTATCATTTAAATACGTAAGCATGGCCATACCTGCTGCCATAGCTATAGGATTGCCTGACAATGTACCCGCTTGGTAAACAGGGCCCGCTGGGGACACATAGTCCATAATTTCCTTTTTCCCTCCATAAGCACCTACCGGCATGCCTCCTCCGATAATTTTACCCATGGTGGTGATATCAGGAGTAACACCAAAATATTCCTGCGCACCACCCCTTGAAAGTCTAAATCCAGTCATGACTTCATCAAAAATGAGTACTATACCCTCTTTGTCGCAGAGGTCTCTCAGTCCTTGTAAAAAGCCATCTTTAGGCAAAATACATCCCATGTTCCCGGCAACTGGCTCCAAGATAATAGCAGCCACTTCACCAGAATTCGCTTCCACCAACTTTCTCACTGCTTCAAGATCATTGTGAGGAGCTAGAAGGGTGTCTTTCGCTGTCCCTTTGGTCACCCCGGGACTGTCAGGCTGACCCATCGTAATGGCACCGGAACCTGCTGCAATCAGGAATGAATCTCCATGACCATGATAATTCCCTTCAAACTTTATGAATTTATCCCTTCCTGTAAATCCTCTGGCTAGGCGGATAGCGGACATGGTGGCCTCCGTTCCACTGTTTACCATTCTTACTTTTTCCACCGAAGGTACCATACTTGCAATTAGCTCTGCAATCTCGATTTCTCTTGCGGTAGGTGCCCCGAATGAGGTACCGGTTTCCACAGCTTTAAGAATTGCCTCCCTAATTTGTGGATGGTTGTGCCCCAAGATCATGGGACCCCAGCTGTTGATTAGTTCGATAAACCTATTGCCATCCTCATCAAAAAGGTAAGGCCCATCGGCTTTGTTGATAAAAAGTGGGTCTCCACCTACTGCCCTAAAGGCCCTAACGGGGGAGTTGACCCCACCGGGGATAGAATTTTGTGCCTTTGCGAAAAGGTCTTTGCTTCTTGAAATCTGCATTTTTCCTTTTATTCAATTTCCAATGCGCCCTGCTCTAATCGCATAATGGGCACATATTGATTAGCGCGTTCATTTGTAAAATCATAACCAAAGGTGAGCTTTCCTTTCTGGAAACCTGCTCTTCTTAGGTTTTGAGTAAAATCAAACCCTTTGTCTGGATTTAAGTTTTCCTGCACCCAGTATAATGTCTCATAACCCAAATGGGCAAAAATACCCGGAAAGGTCTGGTACTTATCAAAGAAGCTTTCTCTAAAGGTCTCCAGATCAGGAGACTCAAAATCTACAGTATTGTTGCCAATGAAACGGATGTTTTGATGCTCCATCATTTCGAAGCTTGCAAAATTGAAATATAGCCAGCTATCAGGCACCAAAATAGGCACCCTAGAATTGATGGATTCTATTACTCCAAATGTTGGGGATGCCACGTTTGGGTCGTCGCTCAAAACAACCACCATGTTTACTGTAGGGGAACCTCCCCTTTCAATGCCTAGGCTGGAAAAAAAGTCACGTGTATTGCGGCCTTCGATCTTTTCAGATTTGACGATCTGGAATCCTTTTCTTCTTGCATTTTCAGCAAGTTGCTTGGCTAGAAGTTCATCCTTGGCCGAAGCTGAGTAGGCTATTGCGATTTTCTTTTCTGTTGCTTTTCTTTGAGCATAATCCAATATACCCTTGCTCATAGATGTGGTGCTTGGCCGGAAAAGATAAGACTTTCCAGCTACTTCAAGATTGTCATCCAGATTGGAAAGTGGGTTTATCTGAGGTATTCCCTGACGCTCCGCAAAAAGCGAAACAAGGGAAACTTCCTCTGGATAGACGGGCCCAATTATAACATCCGCAAGTTTAAAAAATGGATCTTCCAAGATTTTTTCGGTTACCCCTACATTCCGTTCGGTGTCGAAAGTTCTAATTAGGACATCCACTCCTTCCTTCTTCGCCTCTTCCACTGCCAATTTCAGTCCCTGATAATACTCAAATACAAAGTTGTTGCCTTGAAGTCTGCTAACTCCAGATCCACCATTATAATTAAACGGTAGTACAACAGCGACCTCCAGGACTTGATTGATCTCTCTTTTTCGATCTGGCTTTTCTTCACCCTCAAGCCTAATATCCCTAACTTCATTGTAAACTCTTCTTTCTTCGGTACTCATCACAGTTTTTTCTTCCAACTGCTTTCTTAGCGCCAAAGCAAACCCTTTATTTTTCTCCCCAAAATTCCTTAAGTTCAACACCATCCAACTCAAGTTAGCATTTTGCAGAAAGTCATAAGTAGCCCTCTCAGCTTCCTGCCGAATTGCAGGATCTTTAATCTTTTCAATCTCATTAAGAGCATCTGAATTTTTGTTTTGGCTAAATAGAGCCAAAACCAATAAATACCTGGCCTCATCTTGATGTTCCCAAGCTCTGTTGTCCAGCAATGGTTCAAGGGTGCCTTTTGCCAATTCGTGCTGCTCATTTCCATAAGCCGCCCGGGCAAAGTGATAATGGGCGTAATTGGAAAGGCTTCCATATCTACGGTTGTCCAGATATGGCCGCAACACTTCCATGGCTTCCTCCCAGTTGCCATAGGAGACAAGTTGTTTTCCCCGGTTGTAGTTTTGCAAATCACGCTGCTCCTGGGCAAATAAGGCCGTGAAGGATATCAGGAAAACCGAGAGCAAGAAAAGTTTTTTCATAAATGTATTAATGTATGTAAGAGCCTCTGAAACGGCCCTGCGGTAAGGACAATAAGGAAATTCAAATATTATACCTCAATATGAAAGTCCACGAATTTAATGCATTTAATCGCATAAAAAAAGCCTGATGTTAACTATCAGGCTTTTCAAGCTTATTCCCATTCTATCGTCGCCGGCGGCTTGGAGCTGATGTCATACACCACTCTGTTTACCCCTTTGACCTTATTTATGATATCATTACTGATTTGTCCCAAGAATTCATACGGTAAGTGCACCCAGTCTGCGGTCATGCCATCTACTGAGGCTACTGCGCGGAGGGCCACTACTTTTTCGTATGTACGCTCATCACCCATTACTCCTACAGACTGTACTGGCAACAGAATCGCGCCTGCCTGCCAAACCTGGTCATAGAGCCCATGGTCTTTCAGTCCTTGAATGAAGATGTGGTCCACCTCTTGAAGAACTCTTACTTTTTCCGGAGTAATATCTCCAAGAATTCTAATGGCCAATCCGGGCCCTGGGAAAGGATGTCTTCCGACGATGTTTTCTGGAATCTCCAGCGCTCTACCCACTTCTCTTACACCATCTTTGAAAAGAGTGTTCAGTGGTTCAACTACCTGAAGTTTCATGAAATCAGGAAGTCCACCTACATTGTGGTGAGACTTGATTGTGGCTGATGGACCATTTACCGATACTGACTCGATCACATCAGGGTAGATAGTTCCTTGTCCTAACCATTTTACACCTTCAATCTTATGCGCCTCATCGTCAAAAACCTCAATAAAGGCTTTACCGATAGCTTTTCTTTTATCTTCAGGATCAGAAAGTCCGGCCAAAGCATCATAAAAACGCTGCTTGGCATCTACTCCGATCACATTCAATCCCATGTTTTCATAGGATTTCAATACTTCTTCATATTCATTTTTGCGAAGCAAACCGTTGTCTACAAAAACGCAGGTCAAGTTATCGCCAATCGCACGGTGGATCAAAGTTGCCGCCACTGAGGAGTCTACACCTCCCGAAAGTCCCATGACCACTTTGTCCTCTCCTATTTTTTGCTTCAGTTCATCAACGGTGATGTCAATAAACACATCAGAAGTCCAATCTTGGCTACAGTCACAGATCTGAACCACAAAGTTTCTAAGAAGGTTTTTACCCTCTAAAGAATGGGTTACCTCTGGATGGAATTGGATTCCGTAGGTTGCTTCGCCTTGGATTTTGTAAGCGGCAACTCGCACTGATGGAGTACTTGCAATGACATCAAAGCCGTCTGGAAGTTCTTTTATAGTGTCGCCATGAGACATCCACACTTGGGAGCCATGGGTAATTTCTTTGAATAAATCGATATGGGTATCAATATGATTGAGGTTTGCTCTACCATATTCCCTAATTTCTGAAGGGGAGATGGCTCCCCCATATTTGTGAGCCATTAGCTGGGCACCATAGCAAACGCCCAAAACCGGAAGTTTACCTCTAAACTGGTCCACATCAATATCAGGTGAGCCTTCATCTTTTACAGAGCATGGGCTGCCCGAAAGGATAATGCCTTTGATATCGGGAGTGATCTCCGGAATCTTATTAAATGGGTGAATTTCACAATAAACATTCAGTTCTCTAACTCGTCGGGCGATAAGTTGTGTGTACTGAGAACCAAAATCGAGGATCAAAATCTGTTCTGCCATGCGCAAAGTTAAACAAGCTTCTAGAAAGGAAAAAAATACTAAGCAAAAATTTCGGAATATTATTTGGACAAGTCTTCATGCGTGATGTCGATCTATATTCTAGGCTGGATCCCCTTTCCATGCATAAGCTAAGCCCTCGAATTGGGTTAAATGTGCCAGCGAATAATATCGGCATTCCAGTCACTGCTAATGCTATTGAAGCTCATATCGCACTTGTATTATTTCCATATTAAAACTAAACATGGTACGAAGATGCTATGGACGAAGTATGGACAAACTGTAAATTTGAGCTAACCGGCCATGGGAGGAGACCTAGCTCACCCCTAACTCAATATCCCTATAAGGTCTCTATAATGTCCCTATAAATTCCCTGTAAGGTCCCTATAGGATTCCTCAGCTGATTAACCCTATTTAGCTTGTTTGAATAAATTTCATGAATATCTTCAACAATCAGAGGAAAGTTGGCAACTCGCATCATTGCCGAGAATCTTAAAAATCATTCCATTAATTAACTAAAAAACCAAACCGGAGTCAAATTAACTATCCTCAAGGTTCGAATTCTCCCCTTCATAGAGTGTTTCCAGCTCAACAGCATCGATTCCCATTTCTTCCTCTAAATATTTGGCAAAAACAGCGGTGTTGCCGTGAGTCAAGAAAACTTTCTCGGCTTCGGTAGCTTGAATTGCCTGAATCAAGCCGTTCCAATCCGCATGATCGCTTAATACAAATCCAGCATCAGCAGCCTTTCTCCTACGTGTACCTCTAACATTCATCCAACCGGAACAAATGCCAGTTCGATACGGAGAAAACCTCCGCATCCAGGGTGTGCCCAATGCGGATGGGGGCGCTATAATTAAGGCTCCTTTGAATAAACTTTTCTCCATATCGGCCTCCACTCTTGGCACATCTACCACCTTGACTCCATTTGCGATCAATGCCTGATTCATGTTGTATATTGCGCCGTGACAGAAAACTTTCCCAATAGATAGGTCCAGGTTATTGATGATGCGCTGAGCCTTACCCAAGGAGTACCCTAGCAAAACAGAATTTCTTCCTTGAGAGGTATTTTTTCTCCACCAGTTGTTTATACCAGCAAAGATATCCGCCTGGCTTTCCCATTTGTAAATGGGAAGCCCAAAAGTACATTCGGAAATAAACTCATGGCATTTTACTGGCTCAAAGGGTTCGGAGAGCCCATCATCCTCCACTTTGTAATCTCCACTGGCCACAATTACTTTACCCTTGTATTCTAACCTGATTTGTGAGGAACCGGGAATATGGCCAGCGGGGTGAAAACTTATTTTTACGCCATTGATTGTAATCGGATCGTTATAACGGACGGTTTCTATGGAAATATCCTCCCCTAATCGGCGTTTCATTACCTCTTCGGAGTGGTGATGGGCCAGGTAATGCTTCATGCCCCATCGACTGTGGTCAGCATGGGCATGGGTGATCAGAGCCTTGTCCACAGGTTTCCAGGGGTCGATAAAAATATCGGCCTGAGGGCAATAAAGTCCAAATGGGGACAGCTCCAAAATTCCGCTCATTATAAACCTTTTATAGTGGACATCCCCCCATCTACATGCATGATCTGGCCAGTAACCCAGCCTGACTTGTCAGAGAGCAAAAATGCGACCGCCTCCGCAATATCTTCTGGTTTTCCATACCTGCCAAGAGGATGACGCTTGGCTGAAGCTTCTTTCTTTTCCTCGGTTGCAAGAAGTTGTTCGGCCAATTTGGTATCTGTCAGAGATGGCGCTACAGCGTTCACCCGTATGTTTGAGGACGCCCACTCTGCTGCCAGCGACCTGACCAACCCTTCCACGGCACCTTTTGCACTGGCTATACTGCTATGAAAGCCCATGCCTGTCTGTACAGCCACCGTACTGAAAAGGACCACGGAGGCATTTTTGGATTTCTTGAGACTTTTCAATGTGGCCTGAAGGACTTTTACCGCACCTAAAAAATTCAAATTCAGGTCCTCTTGAAAATCTTCCAGTGAAAATCTGTGGAAAGGTTTCAGCTGTATGGTTCCCGGGCAATAAACGAGTCCATGCACCTCTTCTGGCAAACCCTCAATTGATTCCCAGTCGCCTAATACATCCAGCTTTTCTCCTGATTCACCGGATCTGCTATAGGAAAAAATGTTCGCCCCCTGATCTTTTAGGATCTTGGCAACTGCCTTTCCTATGTCACTATTACCCCCGATGATGACTACATTCTTTTCTTCCATGCTTTTTAGATTGTTATTTCATCAATCTTTTGATTAAGGGGAATGTTTGAAAAGAAACAAAAAAAGCCGGGCATTTACGCCCGGCTTCTATTTTTATAAATCAATTCCAGAAACTATTTATCCAAAGAAAGATACTTGTAAAACTCATTTCTGGTTTGCTCGTCTTTTTCAAACTTCCCTCCATAGAAAGAAGTCACTGTATTACTGTTCACATCTTGGATGCCACGGGAAGAAACACACATGTGGTGAGCATCCAATATCACAGCCACATCTTCTGTCCCGAGGATTTCCTGAAAAGCTTTCCCAATCTGCATATTCAACCTCTCCTGAACCTGTGGTCTTTTGGCAAAGTACTGAACGATACGGTTAATTTTTGACAATCCGATTACATGACCGCTGGAAATATAGGCCACATGTGCTTTTCCAAAGATGGGCACGAAATGATGCTCGCAATGGGAATAAAAGGTAATGTCTTTTTCCACAAGCATCTGGTTATATTTGAACTTGTTTTCAAAAAGCTTGGCCTTCGGCATGTTTTTAGGATCAAGACCGCTAAAAACCTCTTTGATGTACATTTTGGCAACTCGGTGAGGGGTTCCTTTGAGACTATCATCGCTAAGATCCAATCCCATGATGTGCATGATTTCCTTGAAATGCTTTTCGATAAGCTCGATTTTAAGCTCATCGTCCATTTCAAAAGCATCTTCTCTTAAAGGAGTTTTTTGGGAGGAACCTGCGTGATCATCACCCATCTCGTCCATCTCTCGATCAAGATCCATTCCCGTCGTATTCAACAAAGTTTCTTTCTGTTTCATATAATCGAATAATTAACTCGTATTTCTTATCTATTTTTTCTCTCAGAATATTCCAAACAACCACTGCAATGTTTTCAGCGGAGGGGTTAAGATTTTTGAATTCATCTGTATCGAGGTTAAGGTTTCTATGGTCAAATTTCCTCAGCACGTGTTCCTTGATCAGGTCGCTGAGCTTTTTCATGTCGTATACATAGCCGGTCTGCGGATCGATCTCCCCCACTAGTTTCACTATAAGTTCATAGTTATGCCCATGATAATGGGGGTTGTTGCACTTTCCAAAGACTTCCTGATTTTTCTCATCGGACCAATCGGGATTATGTAATCTGTGAGCAGCATTAAAATGCTCCTTTCTATATACGGCTACTTTCATTTAAACTGGGTCAATCTCTCAAAACTTCGCAAAGCTAAACATTTTTTGAATCTACGTGGCTATAGGGAGCTTGTCTCCTATTTTTGCCACAATATTGTGCCATGGGCCAACGTTCCAAAATCATCGGTACAACACCGTTTTGCCTGATTTCGGTTCATTTCTACCAAAACTGTAGGCAGAACCGTTTGTAAAACCGCTTTGTTCAGTTTTTTCTACACCCTCAAAAAAAGGCCATGGAACCAAAACCACTTTTAAACCCTTGTAAGGGTATGATTAGAGCCCTTAGCATATTACTCGTCTTTACTATCGCCCCTATCTTCTCTTCCAATTCGTATAATTCACCCATGAGGGACAATGATGATTTGTTAGACAACAAGGCTTCAGAGGAAGAAATGTTGAGCAATATTATCTTAGAAAATCCTGAAAATTCGGAATTTACCCTGCCTCAGGGGCAAGTCCTGGACCATGCGGTGAAAGGTTACCACCAATTATTGGCTAATGGGGAAATTGAGCCTGGAAAAGTTCTGACCATTGTTGATTTCAGCATGCCCAGTACCGAAAAGAGAATGTGGGTAATCGATGTGGCGGATGGAAAAATCATTCACCAAACAGTGGTGTCCCATGGAAGAAATTCAGGAGACCTGATGGCGGAAACTTTTTCCAATGTAGAGTCTAGTTATATGAGTAGTTTAGGGTTTTATGTAACCGGTGAAACTTACCACGGTAAGCATGGTTTCAGTTTAAGGCTTGATGGCAAGGAAAAAGGCTTTAATGACCTAGCCAGACAGCGAGCAATCGTTATTCATGGAGCTGCTTATGCAAATGAAGAATTTATCACTCAAACGGGCAGACTGGGAAGAAGCTTAGGTTGCCCTGCTCTCCCGCTTGACTTGAGCGAAACGGTGATCAACCAGATTAAGGATAAAAGCTGTTTGTTTATCTATGGCAATGACGAAAACTATATCAAAAACTCACCTCTACTTTCCAAACAAAGCTGAACATAACGGCAAAAGGTAGTCCTCACGAACTACCTTTTGTTACCCAACTCGAAAAAAATTGGAGAGTTACAGCTTATTCCACAAAAAATGCCTTAGTCAAAAAATAACCCTCTCAGAGTCAAAAAATAAAAGTTTTCATCCACTCATTTTTCTACAAAAAGTCATTTGTAACCGGCAATCCCAATGCCTCTGCCAACTTTTTGTCACCTTCGTAAACATCTTCTCTCACCTGTACCCCCTTTTGGTCTTTCCAAATAGTGAGATACAAAATCCATACTTCAGGATTTTTCTTCAGATTTACATTCTTCTCATCCTCAAGCTTCATAGCCTTCGTAATTTCCTCTTCATCCCAGTGGGAGTCTTCCAAAAGCAAAGAGGCGAACTCAACGGGGTTTTCAATCCTTATACAGCCTGAACTATAGGTCCGCTCATCTTTTGAAAAATAAGAATCAGCGGGTGTATCGTGAATATAAATGCTATGATCGTTAGGAAACATGAATTTTACGCGTCCCAAGGAATTATGGTCACCGGATACTTGCTGAATTAGGTATGGAAATTCTTCCTTGCTTACATCATCCCAATTGACATCTTTCGGGTCAACTTGCTCACCATCTAGGGTCAATACCTGCATCCTATTTCTTTCCAAATAGCTTAAATCGTCTTGAATGGCTGGTATTGCATCCTCCCAGAGTATTGTTTGTGGCAAAGTCCAGGTTGGACTAAAAACCAAGTAGGACATTTTGGAATAAAAGACGGGAGTTTTACGGTATTCTTTTCCTACCACTACCTTTGACTGCAGTACAGTGTCTTCACCACTGAGATAATACAGAAAAAAATCGGGGATGTTAACAATGACTTTTTCATCCTTCCCGTCCACGAAATTGGGCAGCCATCTGAGACGTTCTAGGTTAACTTTGATTTTGGTCAAGTAGTCTTCATGCTGATAATTAATCGCTTGGAAAAAGTCCTGACCCAATATACCATCTGGGTTTAATCCATGTCTAGCCTGAAAATTTCTTATTCCATATTCTAATTCACTATCATAGAGTAGAGAATCTTCAGCATTATATTCTTCCAAGTCGGAAAACTGGATCATCCTGTTCCTGATCTTAGGAATGACCTCGTGCTGATCTCCAGGTTCAATTTTCCCAGAAAATGAAATTTTAGTATTTTTGTCGTTCTTTTTTTCAAGGGCTTCTTTTAAGAGGGCCTTGAGTTGGTTGTACCGAAAATTATCTGGACGAAGTTCATTCAGGCTTTTTTCTACCGATGTATTGTTGGAATTGAGGTCCAGCAATAGTGAATAATAGTCTGTTCTTTTAACTTCTGGATCAATTTTCCAATCAATGTTCAGGTTGGTTGGGTCGACTCTTCCCCGATCTAGATCTCTTGCCAAGCGCCAGTAGGCATTGCTCATCATCATGTCTAGCACGGCATGTAATTCTGGATCGGTGGTTTCTTTTATTTCTGTAACCAAAGATTCGATTTCATCATAGAGATAATCTTTTTTATCTAACCCTTCGAATTGGATCTCTTCTAAATAGGCCAAAAGCTCCTCTCCTTTATTGTTCACGCCTTGAGCCTTTACCCAAATAGGCTGAAAATCATTTTGGGAATAAACCTTTTGATATAGCGAATCCCTGTTGAAATCCCCTGACATTCCCTGCAACTGTTCAGAAATATCCTCATTTTTAGGATACTGACTACAGGAAAAGGCCAACAACACCAACAATCCAAATACGAGATACTTTAAGCTAGACATAAATCCAATGTTACTACATCTATCGGATGGCAAAGCTTATGCCGAAAAAATTTTTTGTGGAATTATTCCCCAGTAAACACAAAAATCCCCGTCATTTTTGACGGGGATTAAATATTTTTAAGATTTTATAATGTTTTAAACTGAAAAGTCTCCGTATTTTCTTCCTAAATCCCAGGATTCCTTCAACATTTCCAAAAAGCCTTCCATTTTGTCCAATGGTACCAAATTCGGACCGTCACTTAGTGCTTTTGAAGGTTCAGGATGGGTTTCGATGAAGAATCCATCTATCCCAGTGGCAGCTGCGGCTCTCGCCAAATAGGGTGCAAATTGACGTTGTCCCCCGCTACTGCCTCCTTGACCTCCTGGCTGTTGTACCGAATGGGTTACATCAAACACTACAGGTGCATATTGCCTCATAGTCGGAAGGGAACGCATGTCTACCACCAGGTTGTGATAACCCAGCGAGTATCCCCTTTCGGTAAGGCAAACATTGTCATTACCAGCAGCACGTACCTTACTCACCGCATATTGCATATCCTCTGGAGCCATAAACTGGCCCCTTTTAATTTTCACAGCCTTTCCTGTTTCCGCCGCAGCTAGCAACAAGTCCGTTTGACGACAGAGAAAAGCGGGAATTTGAAGTACATCTACTACTTCGGCTACTTCTTTAGCTTGGTAGCTTTCATGGATATCAGTCACCAATGGAACACCCAGTTCTTTTCCAACTCTTTGCAAAACCTCAAGTGATTTGTCCATTCCTATTGATCTAAATGAATTGGAACTGGTTCGGTTGGCTTTGTCAAAGGAGGCTTTAAATACATAAGAAAAGCCAAATCTCTCAGCCCATTCCTTTGTCTTGGTTCCGATTTCTAGACAAATATCAAAACTCTCAACAGCGCATGGGCCGGCAAAAAGCACTGGTTTTTCTTCTCCCAAAACCACCTTATCGGTGATTTTCATACTATTTGTAAACTTGTTCATTATCTCTTTTTAATTTTAATCAAGGGTTTTGGAGCTTCTGTGACGCAAGATTATGCACCACGCTTTCTAGTTTCCCCTGGCTTTCCAGTATAATATCGGCAACTTCTCTAAACACGCCTTCACCACCCTTATAAAAACTCACGTAATCTACTTTATCCTTTACATAAGGAATGGCATCATCAGGACAAGCTGAAAAACCCACATTTTTCAAAATCGGCAAATCAATGATATCATCACCGATATAGGCACATTCCTCTAAAGTCAAACCCAAAGCTTTCACCTGAGAAAGAAAAACTAGCGACTTTTCCTTGACTCCATGGAAGTGAAAGTCAAACTTGAGTTCCTCACACCTGTTTTTCACCACCACGCTGTTTCTTCCAGTAATGACTCCAATTTTGATGTCATGAGCCTTAAGAAACTGTACGATTTGCCCGTCCTTTACCTGAAATCGCTTGAATTCTGTCTTATGGTCATCATAGATCACACCACCGTCTGTCAACACTCCATCGACATCCGTGACCAGCAACTTAATTTTGGAGGCCTTTTCAAAAACTTCCTTAGCGACATGCCTAAAATATTCTCTCATGTTATTTATTTTTCTTCCAGTGAATGGAATATAGATCTAATCTTCTTTGCTCCAAGTTCCTAACACTTCCCGCCTTACGTAACTTTGTAAGCAGGTCAAGGTCCACATCTGCCACAATGGTAGTTTCGGTATTGAGTGAAGCCTCGGCAATTACCGCATCGTGTGGGAATGAGAAATCCGATGGAGAAAATATCGAGGCTTGGGAGTGCTGAATATCCATGTTTTCAACTCTTGGAAGGTTTCCCACCGAGCCTGTAATAGCAACATAACATTCATTTTCTACTGCACGAGCTTTGGCACAAGTACTTACACGGAGAAAAGCATTTTTAGTATCTGTCCAGAAAGGCACAAATAAAATGTCCATTTCCTGTTCGGCGAGGATTCTTCCAAGCTCAGGGAACTCTACATCATAACAGATCAAAATTCCGATTCGACCTGCGTCTGTATCAAAAACCTTGATGCCATTCCCACCTTGAAGACCCCAGTAAGCTTGTTCGTCAGGTGTGATGTGAAGTTTATATTGCTTGTCCACAGTACCGTCACGGCGGCAGAGGTAGGATACGTTTCTTAGTTTTTTGCCATCATATTCCGGCATACTGCCTGCGATAATGTTAACATTGTATGATAAGGCCAAATCCCTCATCCTGGTAACAATTTCCTCTGTGTAATCTGCAAGGTTACGGATGGCCTCAGAGGCATCCATATCATTGAATTCTGCCAAAAGCGGTGCGTTGAAAAACTCCGGCAAAAGGCAGAAATCAGATTTATACCCCGACACCGTATCCACGAAAAACTCCACCTGCTGCATCAGGTCATCCACGTTATTAAAACGTCGCATCTTCCACTGCACTAGGCCAAGCCTTACTATTGATTTTTTGTTGCCAATTAGCTTTTCCTCTTTCTCATAATAGATGTTGATCCATTCCAAAAGTGTCGCATAAGCGCGGCTATCGGTATCCTCGGGGAGATATTTGGTGATTACTTTTCTTACGTGAAACTCGTTTGCAATCTGAAAGGAGAGAACTGGGTCAAAAATCTCCTTGTTCTTGACCAAGTCTATATATTTCCTAGGGGTCATCTGGTCTGCATACTTACTGTAACCTGGAATCCTTCCTCCGGCGATGATAGACCGTAGATTCAGATTTTCACAAAGTTCCTTTCTGGCATCATAAAGCCTTCTTCCCAGTCTCATACCACGGTATTCTTTGTCCACAAACACGTCGGTACCATAAAGAGTATCCCCATCATCATCATGGGTATCAAATTTACCATATCCGGTAATCTGGTCATAAGTATGGTTATCCCCGAATTTGGAATAATCAACGATAAGACTAAGCGCTGCGGCTACGATCTTGCCGTTATCCTCTATACAAATCTGGCCTTCCGGAAAGGCCTTCAGCTGGTTTTTCAGTTCTTCCTTCGTCCATGCCCCACCCTGGTTTTTGTAGATGGAAGTCATGATGTCCCGGATATCGTTATAATCAGAAAGCTTAATATTTCGAAGCTTAAGCCTATGTTCTAATTCTTCTTTTTGCTTACTCATGGTTCAAAATTAAGTATTTCTTCAGGATTATTAGAAAAAATTAAAAAGGACCCTTCGGAAGTCCCGTTTTGACCAAAAATTATTCAATAACCCTGCCTTTCCATCAACTTATGTAATTTTTCAAATAATTTGCAAAATTTTCTCATTGTTAAGAGCTTTTAGTCCATTTTTGTTCATATTTTCGAGCAACTTTCGGAATAATATAATATCTTTAATAACAATTGTTTTTCATTGACTTGTGTGGAAATTTTGAAGAGAATGAAAAGGCCCTTAGCCATTTTTTTGTTGCTGCTTCCTCTCTGTTTACAGGATGCTTTTGGGCAAAGCCTTTACCGCTTCAAGTTTGAAGACCCATGGTCTATTGCCATCCACGCAGGCCCCACCCAATACTTCGGAGAGCTTTATTCCTTATGGAAATACAACGAGGGTATTCAGCCGGACTACAATGTGGCTGTGTCAGCTAAGTACACTTTCGGAACAAGGCTTCGGGCAAGATTTGACCTTACGTTTTACCAGATCTCCGGCGACGATAAAATGGCAGATCCTCGTAGTCAGCGCATCGACCGAAACCTTAATTTCAGGGCACGAAATTTTGAAGGAGCCGCCCTTATAGAATATTACCTCAAGCCCGTCAAATTATATAGCCACAATCGTTCTTTTCTTAACCCCTACATCTTTGCGGGGTTGGGGGTGAGCACCAATAATCCATATGGGTATTACAGAAACGAGTGGGTGGCCCTTCGCCCCCTTCGCACCGAAGGGCAGGCCTATCCGGGCGCAGTATTGACTTTCCCCATGGGAGTAGGCGTCAAATATAAAATCACACCTTGGGTAGATTTGTTTTTGGAGGCTAATTATAGATTCACCCTTACTGATTACTTGGATGATGTAAGTGCTTTCAATGTCAGTGATTTTTACGAGGAATTAATAACCGATTACCTGAATGCAGAGGAAGGCAACCAAATGCGGTTAAGAATGGCGATCCGAAACCCAAATTTCATGAACAGATTTGGTGATCCTGATATAGAAGCTATAGAGTCCAATGGTGGCCGGATAAGAAGAGGTAGCGGTCTAGAAAATAGATATGATGGTTTTATGACCTTTAATATTGGAATGGAAATTTACCTAACTCACGATATCTGGGACAACTGGCTGTTAAGGCACAGACGCCGAAGCTATAGGTATTGGTAAAAAGCAAAATAGGCTTTTCCGCAGTGGAAAAGCCTATTTAAGTTTAATGCAGTTCACAACTCCCGTCACAAGCTTTTTCCGGCTCTACGGGGATAGCGGTTTTTACTGTTTTGTTTTCGTTGGTTGACCAGTCTGCCATCATTTCTGGGGATGCCTTAGCATTAAGACCTTCCCCATATACGGTCGCTGTACCGTGGGTATAGAACACTTCCCAATCGACTCCCTGAGGGTCGGTAACCCAGGATTTCTGGGTTTTGGAATAACAGCAGGTACACTCCCCTTCCTCAAACACCTTCCCTTTGGCATTTTCCATATTTGCATAAACTTCCGCAAGTTCAGTTTCAGACTCAACCTGAAGCCCCAAATGCTCTATACCGTTTTCAGCATGTCCGTTGGATATTGCAAAATTAATCCTTGGATCCTCAAGCATCCACTTGGTGTAGTCTGGCTTGACTACCGTAGCTTCGGTATTGAATAAAGCATTATAAAAAGCTATGCTTTCGCTGAGGTTTTTCACTCTCACGTGAACGTGGAATCGTTTCATGGTCTTGATTTTTTTAGGTTTTAGATAATTTCTAAACCCAAGACGCCGAAGAGTAAAAAAAGACGCAAAGAATTTAAAAATAACTTCTCAAAAAATCTTTGCTGCCCAAAACATCTATTTTGGAAAAATAAAAGTCTCCCTGGTTTTCAGTTACAATAATCTTACACCCTGATTCGATTGCAGCATAATATTCAAGCCCATCCTCAAAGTCCTCCACGGATTTATCCTCTGATGCCTTTCTTACTGTATCCTGGTCGACAGGTGTAATTTTAATCTTGGAAGAAAGAAGCGAAATCTTTTTCTTGGCCACCACGGTCCCACTTTTCTTTTCTGCAAAATAAAAAGCAATGGCCAAGCAAATAGGAGACGTGTAAACTTGGAATTTGGGATGGTCAGTAAGGCTTAAGATTCGGGAAGAATAGCTGAACAGGGGATATTCCTGGTTCAACACCGACACCAGCACACAGGCATCTAAAAAGATTTTCATTTGCGGGACTTAAAGAAATCCTCCTTGAGGGATTTGCGACTGGATTTGGTGTGGTATTCAGCCTGACCTTCAGCCACGGCATGCACCCAATCAGACACGGGCAACTCATCGAGACTTTTGTAATCTCCACTGGTAATCTGAGCATACAAAAACTCTGTCAGTCTTGATAGGCTAATATTATGTGCCTCAGCAAATGCCTTAGCCTTCTCTATGGTATCTTTATCAAATGAAAGTGTGATTTTAGAATCCATGACCTTTAATTTTAAGTTATACTACAAATTTATATAATCTATACGTATTAATCAACACACTGATAATCAGACCTAAAAAAATTCACAGATTATGTTTGGCGTTTCTTTAACTCCTGTAAAGGCTTACAACTTTCTTTAACTGCAAATCCTATAAGATTCCCCTTTCTGTCTGTTTCCAAATGGCAGCAAGTCAAAAACTCCTCCCTGAGCATCTGCCTTGCACGCTGTATTCGACTCTTAGTCGTAGAAAGGTTAAGTCCTAACTTTTCGGCAATATCACTCTGCTTGATCCCATCAATGTCTGCCATCCTCAAAGGAATGGAATAAGCCTCCGGCAAATAGGCCTTCCTTGTGCTCCATCCACAATGCAGCCACATCACAGTTTGCCATCTCAGCGGATTTATTTATTGCCATAAGTGAAAATAGTTGGTGATCCAAATGCAATTAAAAATTCGATTTTACATTGAAATATAAACAGGCTTTGATTTAGCCCTCTGCTCTTTTCTTTATAGCCTGATTCATTTTGATAAAGTTATTATGGGTTTGTTCCCCAATTTTTTTCAAAATGATACCACTCAAAAGCCCTGAAAAATTTTCCCCATGGACAAGTTTAACTTGGCTTTCAGTTAGCTCCTCAATTTTAAAATAATGATGGCCATCAAAAAGGCCCTTTACCCAGAGCTTTCCTTTCCAATCAAAATATCTGTTTTCCTCTACTTTCAGAATCTGTGGTTTAAAAGTCAGAGTTCCGTCCCCATTCACCATGGTGTTGGTGAGAAAGCTGCCCTCCACCGCCCTTCCTTGGCTTTTAATTATGAATGGATTCCATTGATAGTATTTTTCAAAGTCAGTTAAAATTCCCCAAACCTTTTCCTTTGGGGCATTGATAGTGATTTCGGTTTTGATTTCCATAACATTCAAAAAAATTGAGTACCATACAAATTTAAGTGTAAGATCACTCAAATAAAAGCACTGTAAAAATCTATTTAACCCTTAAAATACCTAAGCGATAACACATTAAAACCAATGGATATTTGGAAAAAAACAAATTACAATCCTGACAATCTACTTTGTTGCTAAAATAACATACTTTCGCTAATTTAGTATATCTATTCATTTAGCCCATATGGAAAAGCCAAATTGCCCCAAATGTGAAAACCCAAAAGTTGTAAAAAGCGGCTTTTCAGGAGGAAGACAGCGCTATAAATGCAAAAAATGCAATTATCATTTTTCGGTCAACAAGATTGGGAAGTCAATTGACAAGTACTATGTAGTAAAAGCTCTGCAGCTTTACATTGAAGGAATCAGCTATCGAGAAATCGAAAGAATCTTGGGAGTAAGCCATGTTTCGGTCATGAACTGGGTGAAACAATATAAAATTAAAGCACCTGAAAATCTGGATTACCGGCCGACATACAAGGTGTTTAACCATAAAGAATTAGTCAATTTCATGAGCGAGAAGGCCAATCTAACAGATACCGGCATGTTGGTAACCGAGCTTGGGGACAAGTTTATGGTTATCAAGTGGGAAAGATTCAAAAACTAACTAACAGAAGATTCTTCTTTTAACTATATTTTTTTAACAAATATATACCTCCTGTTTTTCTTTCTTTTTACAACTTCTGAAATTAGTTCTCGCTAGTTGTTCGGGCCCGACCAATCAGTCGTAACAACAAACCCAAAATACCATGAACTCTTTCAAATACCTGCTTGGCGGCATGGTATTGCTGTTCGGACTGTGTCTGGACGGAATGGCTCAGGACACCATCCCCCTCCCCACGGAGGATATAAAATCCGGTGATTTTGTAGACCATACATATAAGCCGCTAACCTTAAAATTGAGCGACGACGGCTCGAAGTACATCAGGTTCCTTTTCTGGAACCAGATGTGGGCACGAGTGACTGAAAACAACCCAGGCACGACTTCGGTCGACGGAAGACCTTCGCGGCAATCCACCGACATAGGGATCCGCAGAGCAAGGGTACTGGCCTATGCGGAAATTTCCCCTAGGTTTTTGATTTTGACTCACTGGGGCATCAACAACCAGACTTTTATCAACGGCGGCGTGCCAGGAGGCGGGATGACTGGCAATCCGGGAAATGTAGCAGTGACCGTCAACCCCGAAACAGGCGAGGGCGCTGCAATCGGACTTTCCGCCAAAAAGCCTCAACTATTCTTCCATGATATTTGGACCGAATACAAAGTTACAGACCAGCTTTATATGGGCATGGGCCTACATTACTGGAATGGAATTTCCAGAATGACCAGCCAAAGTACCCTAAACTTCATGACAATTGATGCGCCAATTTTTAACTGGCCCTTGATAGAGCTTACCGACCAATTTGCTCGACAGTTCGGCTTCTACGCCAAAGGCCAAGTGGGCAAATGGGACTATAGGTTCGCTCTGAACAAACCATTTTCAGTTGGTCAAGGCGGAAGATATGACGAGGCTAGCCAGCGCCCTGTATCTGCAAATATAGTGAATGACAATTGGGCTACTCAAGGTTACGTTGCTTATCAATTTTTGGAAAAAGAGAACAACAAACTTCCATTCTTCGTCGGCACTTACTTAGGCACCAAAAAAGTTTTCAACATCGGAGCCGGCTGGCACCATCACCCCAAGGCTACCAGCTCGGCCAATGGCAGCGGAGAACAACAGCTTCACGATATTAGCCTAGCAAGCATTGATGCGTTTCTGGACCTGCCCCTATCAAGGGCCTCAGGCACGGCACTGACAGCCTATACAGTCTATTATAGATATGACTTCGGGCCAAATTACATGCGAAATGTGGGCATCATGAATGTTGGATATGGCGGCACGACCCAGAATGGGCCGGGAAACGCACAACCCACAATCGGCACAGGAAACATCTTTTACACAAATGCCGGACTTCTCCTGCCGTACCAAATCCTGGGCGATAAGGGCAAGCTCCAGCCATTTGGCGCCATTACCCATAAAAATTTCGAATACTTTGAAGACACCACTTGGCAGTACGACCTGGGTATGAATTATTACATCAATTCCCACCAAGCAAAAATAACCTTACAATACAGCCAAAGACCCATCTTTGAAAACTTCCGCAAATCCAGCACTGCCGGAGAGTGGATATTACAAACTCATATTTTCCTCTAATCCCAAAATAACATGACACCTAAAACAATCGAAAAAGAAAACCCAAAAGACCTTTCAGCAAAGGCATATTGGAAAAAGAATCTCAGAACCCTGCTTTACCTTTTGGTGGTCTGGTTCGTCGTCTCCTTTGGGTTCGGCATACTACTCGTCGAACCTCTTAACGAAATCAGAATGGGCGGATTCAAGCTCGGCTTCTGGTTTGCCCAACAAGGTTCCATTTACACATTTGTTGTCCTCATTTTCATCTATGTGTATCGTATGAATAAGCTAGACAAAGAGTTTGACGTGAATGAACAATAAGCAGGTTGAATTCTTAAAAAATTAATTCTCAAAACATCAAAACACCATGGAAATTTTAACTTGGACATACATATTGGTAGGCCTTTCGTTTGCCGTATACATTGGCATTGCCCTCTGGTCCCGTGCAGGGTCTACCAAAGAATTTTATATTGCCGGAGGTGGAGTCAGCCCTCTAGCCAATGGTATGGCAACCGCAGCTGACTGGATGTCGGCGGCCTCATTCATCTCAATGGCCGGCATCATCGCTTTTGTTGGATACGACGGCTCAGTATATCTCATGGGCTGGACTGGAGGCTATGTCCTCTTGGCCCTTTTGCTTGCTCCCTACTTAAGAAAATTCGGCAAATTCACCGTTCCTGATTTTGTTGGCGACCGCTATTATTCCAACAAAGCGCGAGTGGTGGCCGTAATCTGCGCACTTTTCATCTCCTTCACCTATGTGGCAGGACAGATGAGGGGCGTAGGCATCGTGTTTTCCAGATACCTTGAAGTGGACATCAACACAGGGGTGATTATCGGGATGTGTATTGTGTTCTTTTACGCTGTGCTCGGCGGGATGAAGGGCATCACATATACCCAGGTAGCCCAGTATTGCGTGCTGATATTTGCCTATATGGTGCCAGCAATTTTCGTCTCCATTCAGCTCACGGGCAACCCAATCCCGCAACTGGGTCTGGGAGACACTGTGGCAGATGGCACGCATTTGCTCGACAAACTTGATGGTGTGTTAACTGAACTAGGGTTCACCGCATATACAAGCGGACAGAAAGACATGACCGATATTTTTGCCATTACTTTGGCACTAATGGTAGGTACCGCTGGCTTGCCACACGTAATTGTCAGGTTTTTTACAGTTCCTAAGGTTAAGGACGCAAGGCTTTCGGCTGGTTATGCTTTGGTATTTATTGCTATCCTTTACACTACAGCCCCAGCGGTTGCCGCATTTGGCATCTATAACACTATTGAAACCGTTGCTAACAAACCTGTTGACGAGTTGCCCGCTTGGGTTGACACATGGAGCAAAACCAACCTAATCATGGTCAATGACAAAGATGGGGATGGAATTGTAAATTACACGGCTAACGCATTTGACAACGAACTGTACATAGATAAAGACATCATGGTTTTGGCTAATCCGGAAATCGCCAATCTTCCCAACTGGGTGGTGGGGCTGGTAGCCGCCGGTGGTATGGCTGCTGCATTGTCCACCGCTGCAGGTTTGCTACTGGTAATCAGCACTTCGGTTTCCCGTGACTTGTTCAGGACCTTCCGACCTGAAATGTCCGAGAAAAACGAACTTCGAATTGCGCGTGCGGCAGCTGCTGGAGCGGTATTGTTTGCGGGTTATTTCGGAGTTAACCCTCCTGGCTTTGTCGCAGAAGTGGTGGCCTTTGCCTTTGGTCTAGCTGCGGCATCATTCTTCCCTGTTATCATCATGGGTATTTTCTCCACGCGAATGAACAAGGAAGGTGCTATCGCAGGTATGATTTCAGGTTTGGTGTTCACCTTGGCTTACATTATCTATTTCAAATTTGGCCAAAACCTCTTCGGCCTGTCTGAAGCAGCGGTCAGTTCCGATAACTGGTGGTTTGGTATATCTCCTGAAGGAATAGGCAGTTTCGGCATGCTTATAAACTTTATAATGTGCTATGTGGTATCCAAAGCCACCCCTGCCCCGCCACAATCCGTGCAGGATATGATTCAGGAAATCAGAATTCCACGAGGAGCCGGCGGGGCTCACGACCATTAATCCCCCACAATTCTATTAAATGGGTATACCTCCGGTGATGTAATCCCCGGAGGTTGCCTATTCAAAATTCCGTACCTTAATCTTCGGCCTTAACTAGGTCAGAAAAATAGAATTACCAGCATATTTTAGGTAAATTAGGTTTGAGGTCAAAAGCAAAATGAAGAAATACAGAAAAAATCAGTTTTTAGGGATTCTATTCCTGTTAGGAATGGCTCTGTTGAATTACCCTATCCTTGCCATATACAATGTACAGGCTACAGTGATGGGAATTCCTGTGCTTTATCTGATGGTGTTTTTTAATTGGGTATTGTTGATTGGGTTGACTTTACTTATTGTAAGCCGTTATTCCACTAAGGATGTTTAGTAATGTGACCGTCATATTGTTCTCTTTTGGCTATCTGGCATTGCTTTTTGCGATTGCTTACTTGACGGAGCGCTCTTCTTTTAAAAACAAAAAACTCTCCTCTAATCCGGTAATCTACTCCCTTTCCCTGGCTGTTTACTGCACTGCCTGGACATACTATGGCTCAGTTGGTAGAGCGGCAAGCAACGGGCTGGAATTTCTCACCATCTACATAGGTCCAAGTCTGATAGCCCCACTTTGGTGGCTGGTGATGCGCAAAATCATCCGGATTTCAAAAGTCCAAAGAATTGCCTCTATTGCCGATTTCATTTCTAGCAGATATGGGAAGAACATTTCACTAGGCAGTATAGTAACTCTTTTCTGTCTTTTGGGAATCATCCCTTACATTTCCCTACAGATTAAGGCGGTGGCTCTTTCATTTGACATCTTGCAGTCCCCCTTAGCTGGGTTTCAGGAAAACGCTGCGCCATTTTTCCAGGACACGGCTTTCTATTTGGCCTTGGGGCTAGCTTTGTTTACTATTCTTTTCGGCACCAGAAACATTGAAGCTACCGCCCAGCATGAAGGCTTGGTGATGACCATTGCTTTCGAGTCGCTTTTCAAACTGTTGGCCTTTTTGGTGGTCGGAGTGTTTGTCAGCTATTTTATATTTGACGGAGTAGCCGAAATTTTCAGTCAGGCCGCGGAACGAGGTTTTGACAATTTATTTGTACTTCAAGGGGAACACGGGGTTTCCGAGTGGTTTTGGATGTCTATGCTTTCGATGATGGCTATTCTATTTTTACCTAGGCAGTTTCAGATGGGAGTGATCGAAAACACCCAAGAACGTCACCTCAATACCGCCATGTGGCTTTTCCCGCTGTACCTTTTACTGATCAACCTGTTTGTGTTGCCAATAGCGCTTGGTGGCTTGGTGACTTTCGGTTGGGGAAATGTGGATGCAGACACTTTTGTGTTGGCATTGCCCATCTCAGTAGGGCAGGATTGGCTGGCCATGTTGGTGTATTTGGGGGGATTTTCGGCGGCCACTTCCATGATTATCGTCGCCTCAATCGCCTTGAGCACTATGGTGAGCAACAACCTGGTCATGCCTTTATTATTGCTTAACCATAATTTTCAGAAAAGAAACCAACACCATTTCAGCAACATTTTAATCTGGTCGAGAAGATTTTCCATTTTAGCCATTATTCTATCCTCCTATATTTATTATAGAATAGTGGGTGCCCAATTTAGTCTCGTATCTATCGGTCTCATTTCTTTTGTAGCAATTGCCCAGTTGGCCCCAGCAATCTTAGGTGGCATCTATTGGAAAGAAGGTAGCCGTGTGGGAGCTTTGACGGGAATCTTGGTCGGTTTTGTACTTTGGTTTTACACATTGGTGGTGCCTACCATAATTTCTGCAGGTTACCTACCACATAGTATTATGACTGAGGGCCCGTTTGGGTTAAGTTTCCTTATACCTGTTTCTCTATTTGGTTTTAAGGAAATGAGCTACATCACTCACGGGCTATTTTTCAGCCTTTTGCCGAATTTTTTCTGTTACCTATTCATTTCAGCTATTAGTAAGCAAACCTCAAAAGAACATAATCAGGCAGCTGTTTTTGTAGATATTTTCAAATACAGCACGATTCTCGACTCTTCCATCATCTGGAAAGGGCAGGCCTATATCAGAGACTTAAAAAGCCTATTGGCTAATTTCCTTGGAGAGGTAAAAACACAGGAGGCCATGCAGCAGTATGTGGATGTCAGCGGTAAACGAGTGGATGACAAAATCAAAGCAGACCCTGAATTCGTAAATTACGCAGAGAGACTCTTAACAGGCATTATTGGATCAGCCTCTGCTCGTATCATGGTAGCATCGGTGGTGAAAGAGGAGGAAATTTCCATGACAGAAGTACTCGACATGCTCAAGGAAACTCAGGAACTCAAGCATCTCAACGAAGAGCTTCAGGAAAAAAGTGAGGCATTGAGGCAGGCCACAAATTCATTGCAGAAAATGAATCAAAGCCTCATTGAAAATGACAAACTTAAGGATGAGTTTATCTCCACTGTCACACATGAAATGAAAACTCCAATTACCTCTATTAGGGCGTTTTCGGAAATACTACAGGATGAAGACCTACCTGAGGAGGACCGAAATAGGTTTTTGGGTATCATCATTCAGGAAACCGACCGTATGACACGGATGATTGATCAAGTTTTGGACCTCGAAAGGTTTGACTCTGGCAAGCAAGAACTGGAATTTCAACCTGTAGACCTTAGCATCCTGCTTTTGGAAGCCTGCGATAGCATGGCACAGGTATTCAAGGACCGGAAAATCAAATTAGACATTGAGTTGGACCTCCATCATTCTTTGATCAATGCCCATGAAGATCGTGTAAAGCAGGTCATCCTTAATCTACTCAGCAATGCAGCCAAGTTTGCCTCAGCAGAGGTGTGTCTAAGAGCTTTTTTGGTAAATGGTCAGGTAATTGTGGAGGTTTTGGATGATGGCAAGGGCGTGCCTGAAGAGGATATTCCTTACATATTTGACAAGTTTTACCAAGCAAAAAACCAGACTAGCAAAAAGCCCATCGGCAGCGGTCTAGGTCTGGCCATATCAAAGAAAATAATGGATTACCATCAAGGGAGTATCAAAATGGAAAGAAAGGGCAACCATACCTGCTTCCAATTGATTTTTCCGGCCATAGAAAATAAAAGTTCTCATAATATCAATTCAGAAAATGAACAGAATACTCATAGTAGATGACGAACCCAACATCCTGCTCTCCTTAGAGTTTCTCTTCAAGAAAGAGGGGTTCCAAGTATTGATCGCCCGAGATGGTGAAGAGGCGCTGGAGCTGATCGAGCAGTCCACGCCTAAGGTCGTAATCTTGGACATCATGATGCCCAAGGTGGATGGATATGAAGTCTGTCAGCACCTCAAAAAGAACCACGAGGAAGTCAAGGTGATATTCCTCACTGCCAAGAGTAAGGAGCAGGATATTGAGAAGGGAAAAAACATTGGGGCTGACCTGTATTTGACCAAGCCCTTTTCCACCAAGAACCTGCTCAACCAAGTCAAAGCTTTAATCAATTAACCAAAATAAACTTTAGAAAAACTTATGAGTGATAGAATCCACACCCTTAGCGGATACTTCCATGAATATCAAAAATCAGTCACCGAGCCGGAAAAATTCTGGGCCAGGATAGCTGATTCTTTCCATTGGCAAAAAAGATGGGACAAGGTATTGGAGTGGGACTTTGAAGGTCCGGATGTCAAATGGTTTGTGAACGCCAAAGTAAACATCACCGAAAACATATTTGAAAAGCACCTTTATACCATCGGAGATCGCCCTGCAATCATTTGGGAGCCTAACGATCCCGAGGAGGAAAACCGCATCATTACTTATAGACAGCTTTATCATGATGTCTGCCGATTTTCTAACGCCATGAAAGCCAGAGGCATCAAAAAAGGTGACAGGGTCATTATTTACATGCCGATGGTACCTGAAGCAGCCGTGGCCATGTTGGCCTGTGCCCGTATTGGAGCCATCCACTCGGTGGTTTTTGCCGGCTTCAGTTCTTCAGCCCTTGCAGATCGTGTAAACGATTGTGGGGCCACAGCCATTTTAACTTCGGACGGCAATTTCAGGGGTAACAAAAAAATTGAGATAAAGAGCTTAGTTGACGAGGCGTTAGAAAAATCGTCTGTAGACACCGTTATTGTTTATCAGCGAACTGGCCAAGACATCTCCATGAAAGAAGGTCGCGATTATTGGTGGCATGAGGTTATAGAAGGGGAAGAGGATACTAACACGGCGGAGATAATGGACAGTGAGGACATGCTTTTTATCCTTTACACTTCAGGTTCTACAGGCAAGCCAAAAGGGGTGGTTCACACGATCGGTGGTTATATGGTTTACACCAAATATTCCTTTGAAAATGTGTTTCAATATTCCCCTGGGGATGTTTACTGGTGCACTGCGGATATTGGTTGGATCACGGGTCACTCCTACATCGTATATGGACCCTTATTGGCTGGAGCAACTTCAGTTATGTTTGAAGGAGTGCCAACATACCCGGATGCAGGACGCTTTTGGGCAGTATGTGAGAAATACAAGGTCAACCAGTTCTATACCGCCCCTACTGCCATACGGGCACTTCAAGCATATGGCACCGATCCTATTGAACCCTATGACCTCAGCAGCTTGAAAGTGCTAGGTTCTGTGGGTGAACCCATAAACGAGGAGGCATGGCACTGGTATCACACCCACGTGGGAAAAACCCGATGTCCTATTGTTGATACCTGGTGGCAAACCGAAACCGGTGGCATCATGGTGTCTTCTTTGGCGGGAATTACGCCTACCAAGCCTGCTTACGCCACATTACCCCTACCAGGCATCCAACTTTGCATAGTGGACACGGAAGGAAAGGTCATGACCGGAAATTCTGTGGAAGGCAATCTATGTATTTGTTTCCCTTGGCCAGGTATGTTGAGGACCACCTACGGTGACCACGAACGCTGCAAGCAAACCTATTTCTCTACCTACAAAGGTATGTACTTCACCGGTGATGGTGTCAAAAGAGACCATGACGGCTACTACAGAATTCTAGGCCGTGTGGATGATGTCATCAATGTTTCCGGCCACCGAATGGGTACCGCTGAGGTTGAAAATGCGATCAACGAACACCCTCTGGTAATCGAATCCGCTGTAGTGGGATATCCGCATGAAGTTAAAGGTCAAGGGATCTATGCATATGTGATTTCTGACATGAAAAACCGGACTGAGGAGAACTTGATCAACGAAATCAAGGACACGGTCAGCAAGATTATCGGACCAATTGCCAAACCCGACAAAATCCAGATCGTATCAGGCCTGCCTAAAACCCGCTCAGGAAAAATCATGAGACGGATACTGAGAAAGGTGGCTGAAGGAAGTACCGATAGCATGGGAGACACCTCCACTTTACTGGACCCAGATGTGGTAACCGAAATCATCGAAGGGCGAAAATAATTCACCACTAAGGCACACCAAAATGTTAGGTGTGCCTATTTTTTTTGCTTCAAACTTTCTTTAACTTCAACCATATGGCCAATGTAATTATAAACAGGGTCAGGGAATTCCTTCAGAGTTACCCGCCCTTTTCCTTTTTGGATGACCAAGCATTGGAGGTGGTGGCGACCTCGGTGGAAATCCGTTTTTTTGCCCAACACGAATATCTCTTTGAACAAGGTGAACCTGCCCAGGATTGTTTTTTCGTACTCAAGGAGGGCGAAATTCATCTCACCCAGAGCATTGATGGTCGTCAGGAAATTTATGAAAAATGTGACGAAGGGGATGTATTTGGGGTAATGGCACTAATGGGGAGGCGTCCCTATAGACTTAATGCGCAGGCTGCGGAAAACAGCCTTGTTTACGCAATACCCGTTCAAATATTTGAAAGCATCCTAAAAGAGAACAACCGAGTGGCTCTATATTTTGCAGCTGGGTTTGCATCCGGGCAAGTGGTCGTCCGCAATGACCTATCCAAATCCCAGCATGCCAGAAGCATATTGGGTTCTCCAACAAAAGATATCGGTTTGCTCCTATTTACTGGCCAATCAGACGTCCAAATCAAACAACAGGTATTGACTTGTCAAGTGGGAGAAAGTTGTCATACAGCCGCCCTTCAGATGGCTGAGCGGGGTGTAGGGTCTATCATCATTGTGGATGAATCCAAGCTGCCCTTAGGCATAATCACCGACAAGGATCTTCGCAACAGGCTGGTTGCAAAAAAACTGCCCTACGAAACCCCAGTCGAGCAGATAATGAGCAGCCCTCTAACAACAATGAAACCAAACGCCAATTTCCCAGACCTCTACCTGACCATGGTCAGACAAAAGCTACACCACCTTATTTTCACAGAAGATGGTACGGCAGAAACTCCAGTAGTAGGGATTATTTCCGATCATGATATTTTGTTAGCTCAAGGCAACAGCCCAGCAGTACTTACCCATGGCCTTATGAACACTTGGGAAGTGAAGGAAATGGCCAAAATCAGAAATCGGGCAGAAAGATTACTTAAATATTACCTTGAAAATGAGGTTTCTATGGATTTCGTATCCAATATAATCTCTGAGATAAATGACCTGATCATTCAAAGGGCAATCGAAATATCTAGGCGCGAACTTCAGGGAAAATATTCTGAAGAGGTCAAAAAGGTCAAATTTTGCTTTATTTCTCTTGGAAGTGAAGGCCGAGAGGAGCAATTGCTGCGCACAGATTTAGATAATGCCTTGGTGTATGAAGATTTGGATAAGGAAACCGAAGAATTGGTCAGACCATACCTTCTAGAACTCACTCAGTCCGTAATTGACATATTGCTCGCTTGCGGTTTTCATCCATGTCCGGCAGAGATGATGGCAAACAATTCAAAGTGGTGTCAGCCCCTTTCTCAATGGAAAAAGTATTTCACCGATTGGATTAGCAACCCAACCGAGGAATCCTTGATTCACTCTGCGATATTTTTCGATTTTAGACCCATCTATGGACAAAAAAAACTGTCTGAAGCTATGGCCAAGCATATATATCAAGAAATTGAGGGCAAATCTATTTTTCTAAATTTTCTTGCAAAGAATGCAATCATGAATCCGGCTCCCTTGGGTTTTTTTAGAAATTTCGTAGTTGAAAAATCAGGAGAGCATAGAGACAAGTTCGATATAAAAATGAGAGCCATGATGCCCTTAACCGATATTGGTAGATTACTGGTTTTGAGTCACAAAATGGTCGATGTCAATAATACATTTAAACGTTTTGAAAAATTAGCTGAAGTTGAACCTAGAAATAAAGAAATATTTTTGGAGGCAGCAAAGGCTTATGAAATCCTGATGAGGATACGTGCCATAGAGGGGTTAAAGTCTGATTCCACTGGCAGATATATAGAGCCATCCAAGTTAGGAAAACTACAAAGGCAATTATTAAAGAATGCTTTTTACCCTATCGATGAACTTCAGGCCTTGCTCAGAGTACGGTTTCAACTAGATTACTTTAAGGGATGAAAAATTGGTGGAAAAAAATATGGGAAGAAGAAATCACAAAAACAGCGTTTGTTCAGGAGTATGAAAATAAATTCAGATCCAAAACCAATCCCGACACTCCCATAAGCCAACTTACTTTTTGTGTTTTGGATACCGAGACTACTGGATTAAATGTTAATAAGGATTACATTTTATCTTTTGGAGCCCTAAAAGTCAAAAATTATCAGATCCAATTAAATAATTTATTAGAAATCTATGTGGAAGCCCCATTAGTAAAGAGTGAGGCGCTCTCTGTGCATGAAATTGTAAATAAAGAAGGTGCAAAGGAGCTTTCAAGTTTTGTCAAGCAATCCCTTAGCTATGTCGGAAATCATATTATTGTAGGCCATCATATTGGATTTGATTTACAAATGCTTCAAAAAACCTATAAACCCTTCGGTTTAAAGAAAATCTACAATAAAACTGTTGATACTTTAGAATTAGCTGTCAGGCTTGAAAAAGGATATCATTACAATCCATCCTTTATCAAAAGTGAAGAGTATAGTTTAGATACCCTTTGCCAAAGATACAATATCCCCTTACATGATAGACACACTGCTTCTGGTGATGCTATGTTGACAGCTTTACTATTTATGAAACTGCTTAAATCAGCTGAAAACAAAGGCATTACCAAGTATTCCCACCTTTAGTTTATTCTATAGTTTAGCGTTTAAATTAAGTTTTAAAAGCCATCATTTAAGCCATGGAAACTAGCTTTAAAATGGTTTTTATGATTTTTTAAAATATTTTTATTTATATAATTTGGTAAACTGAAATTAAATGAATTAATTAGAATATATTTTTAAAACCATTACAGACAATGAACACATTAGAAAAACTAAAAGAAATCACAGCTGATTTAGAAAGTGATGAAATGATGGCAGTTGATAGCCAAGGGAAAAAATACACCTTGGAACAAGCCAGCAAGTCAGGTGTAAATGTTACCCTTACTTCATCTAAAAACACTGCTATCGGTGCATTTAAAGACTCTTTCGGTATAGATTTATCAGACAATAAAGAGTTGAACCAACTAAACAAACTTCTAAACGCTATTACTGGTGGTAGTCCAGCAGCCGGCGGAAGAAGAAAAAGATTGACTGATGATGAAAAGCGTGACTTGATCAAAGACTGGCAGTCCAATCAAAACAAATACGCCAATAAAGCTGATTTCAGCAAAAAGAATCATGTTTCTTATCAGTCTTTCCTTCAGTGGGAAAAACAATTTGGCGAATAAAACCAATCAAACTCCTCCCGGGTCTATTATAGGCTCGGGATATTTTTTTTTATCCTATTTTATATTAAAACCCCATTACCCTTCAGAGATTCTATATTTTTTACGGTTAGATCATCCTCTATCTAGAAAATTTAAGATGGATGTGTATTAAAAAAAATACTTTTAAATAAAACATCAAGCTATTTATAAAAAAGAGGCCCCCACTTATTACTAAATGGAAGCCTCGGGCCTGGTCATTTTAATTGATCATTTTTTCCTCGCCATTATTGTAATTACAGCGGAAATGATTGCAGCTGTAGTACCTATTTTGATGGCTAATCTTTCAGGTTTAAGTCGCCACTCTGCTTTCCACCCCTTTTCTGCAAAAATATTTGGGATATATCCATTTTTTAAATCATCAACAATTCCCTCATACTCATTAACTCTATCGGCAAAAATCAAAGTAAGCCAGTGGGTATAAGTATTTTCGCTAAATTGGAAAGCAAATCTTCGGAGCTTGCCGCTTAAACCGGTAGGAGGCATGGATGTCCCAAATACTGCCGAAATATTCGGCCTTTCTATAGACCTTAACACTTCCATATTTACAAGTTGCTGTTTAGGCCGCTCCCAATTATAGCCTTTGTGTTCTTCATTGGTGCGATTCTTCAAGGGGTAAGTGGGGTCATTTTTTGGGTCTGCATCAATCCCCCAACCTTTTATATGCGAATAATCTCCTGTTTTCAGCGCTGGGACACCCAAGGCTAAAAACCGAATAAATCAGCCAATTTTCTTTGACTTTCGTTCAGGATTATTGTTTTAGAAACGGTCTGCTGGCTCGAAGGAATGGTTACTCTTACCGTGTAGATGCC
>NZ_VMKN01000001.1:1191826-1192286 GCF_007483685.1 Litoribacter populi | reverse complement strand
TCCTGTTTTCAGCGCTGGGACACCCAAGGCTAAAAACCGAATAAATCAGCCAATTTTCTTTGACTTTCGTTCAGGATTATTGTTTTAGAAACGGTCTGCTGGCTCGAAGGAATGGTTACTCTTACCGTGTAGATGCCTTTTGCTATGTCAATGGCCTTTTCTGGACTCAGTTCCGACTGCTTTTCCTTCAACAGCCTTTCCAGCTCCTTGTACACTTTGTAGGCCACGAATGCTATACATATATGGGCTTCTATTCTTCTTTGGGCCCTATGATATACCGGCCTTATTTTTAGGTCACTTTTGGCTATCCTGAACGCCTTTTCTATTTTCCACAGATTGTTGTAGTTTTCTATTATTTGGTCTTTCCCCAGTCGTGTATTGGTGATATAGCCTTTCAGGCCGTCCCACCTGGAATCCTGTTCAAATCTTGCCCGGTCGATCTCAATTTTGATTTCGCCCT
>NZ_VMKN01000001.1:939824-1191816 GCF_007483685.1 Litoribacter populi | reverse complement strand
TATTTTCCACAGATTGTTGTAGTTTTCTATTATTTGGTCTTTCCCCAGTCGTGTATTGGTGATATAGCCTTTCAGGCCGTCCCACCTGGAATCCTGTTCAAATCTTGCCCGGTCGATCTCAATTTTGATTTCGCCCTCCATTTTTAGGTACTTGTTGTAGCCCCTGTTGTTGATGTGCGATTTATTGAGCTTTCCCGACCTGAGCTGCTTCTCCAGCTTCTTCAGGCCCCTTTCCCTGTTGGACCGGTCTTTTCTGGCCCGCTTCTCAGAATAGCTGACAACCATTTTGAGCCCTTCTTCCCAATCCAGGATGGTGCTCTCCCCGTTGCACAGCTCAAGTGAAAGAACCTTTGATTTTTGGCCCTTACCGCCGGTCTTCAGCCTGGCTCCCAAAATGAACTCATATCCCTTTTCAACGAGGTCTTCAATATTCTTTTTTGAAAGCAGGCCCGAATCAGCTATGATGACGGGGGCGGGCAGGTTATATTTAGTCTTGAACTTCTCAATAACCGGGATCATCGTGTGGCCTTCAAACTTGTTTCCCTCGAAAATTTCATAGGCCAACGGATATCCCTCCAGCCCGACAAGAAGGCCCAGTACGATCTGTGGATTCTGATGTTTTCCCTCTTTCGAAAAACCTGTTTTTCTAAGGTCATCTTCCTGGTCTATTTCAAAATAGAGAGTGGTCACATCATAAAACACGACATTGATCGATCCCCCGAGTATTTTCCTGGTATGCTCAAAGCTGATCAGCTGGACGGTTTCTTTATAATTGTTGTACAGCTTGTCCATATACCTGTACAGGGCATGGACCTCGATGGAAAGCCCATGGAAATTGAAGAGGTACTCAGTGGTCTTGAGTTTACTGCCCGGAAAACACAGCCTTGAAAAAACCAGCCACCTGAATAGTTCATCCTTGACAGCGTTAAAGCCAATCATGTCAAAAATTTTCCCCAATAAAAGCTCTGTTCCGGTTACCGTAATTCCCGCAATATTGTCGAGAACGTTTTGAACAGCCTGCTTTTCGTTGTTGAATGGGAGCTCCAGTAGCCCACGTTGGGACTTAATCCACTGTTCTCCTTCCTTGACAAGTCTTTCTACTGTGTCCAAATCCGGGCTGCTGCCGACGGTTTTGACGACTTTATATTTACCAGATTTTTTCTCGATTACCTGGACACTGATTTTCCCGCTTTTATTGGGTTTTTTCCGGACAAACATGGGTGAAAATAAGGAAAAAGAAGGCTGGGACACCCATTGTCAACCACTAAAAATTATGATTTAATTGAAAATCAATTATTTAATCAAAAATGGGACTGACGACTGTCGAAAACAGGTGAGTTAGAAGCTATGAAAACCAAGGCGCCCTAATTCTTACTATTGGCGTCAGGATAGAATTCCAGTTTAATAATTATAGGAAAGTGGTCAGAACCAAACTTGGCCAACTTGTTCAAACTGATCAATAGAAAATCTTTGGTATAGAAAAAGTGATCCAAGGGATAGCGAAAGAAGGGCACAAAAACATTATAGGTATTGAAAAAGCCCCTTCCCTCCCGGGGGTCCCATAAACCAGACCGCTTCTGAAACAACTCCGAAGTTGCGGACCAGGCAACATCATTCAAGTCGCCGGCCAGAATAGATGGCTCATTCTCTTCTTTAATCTTTTTCCCCACAATCAATAATTCTGTATCTCTTTCATATGTGGAGCTACCTGGTTTAGGTGGTTCGGGATGCAGACCATGAAAATTAATGACTTTTCCAGAAGGCAATTCAATTTTTGTATGGATTGAGGGGATGCTATTATCTACCAGAAAATTGATTTTAGGATCAATAAGTTTGAATTTAGAATACATGGCCATACCATAGGTATTGTCCAATGGATATTTTATAGTGTGTGGAAAACTAGGATCTAGCTCCTGAAGGGCCTCCATCCATTTCTCATTTACCTCATTGAGTAAAAAAACATCGGGATCGCTGGACTTGAGGATTCCTAATAACTCTTGATAATTATCATTATCCATTTTCACATTTGCCAAAAATATACTAATGGAATTGGCCGGATTTGGAAGGTTGGATCGGGGAGATCTGATCGGATAAAAAGGAGTGTAACGTATCATTTTAATTGACTGATAACATATTACTCCAATGCTAAATGCAATCAGAACATACATCAAAATGGGATTCTCATTGCAAAAAATAAGTGCTAAAAGTAAGGAAACTACAGCAATAATGGTAACCTGGGTCCTGGGAAAATCAAAAATCCTGATCCACCATTTGTATGAGGGAATTATAGGAAGCACCGTAGCGACCACCGATACTAATACTAAAAACACTACTATGTAACACATTCAATTTAATTTTTAAACTGATTGAAATCACCAGTTTCTGAATTATATATAAAATAACCTGTAAAATTAACCACTTGTAATACAAATAGTTTCTCACTTAAGATTCTTAGAATTTTCTTCCCTTTCTTTTAAGTCCACATATTCCACCGTCATCATAATAGGAAAATGATCCGAACCAATATCAGGCAACCTTTCAAAATCAACAAGATTAAAATGCTTAGAATAGAAAAAATGATCTAAGGGATATCTAAAGAGTGGAACAAATACATTATAGGTATTAAAGAGTCCCCTACCCTCTCTGGGATCAAGCATATACGTCCTTTTTTGAAATAGTTCGGATGTCCTAGACCAAGCTACATCATTTAAATCCCCAGCAATTACAGTAGGTCTTTCATCGTTCACCACTCTATCAGAAATTATCAGAATTTCAGAATCACGCTCATAGGTGGGAGTTCCAGGTTTCGGGGGTTCAGGATGTAAGCAATGTAGATTTACCAATACATCAGATGAAAGCTTCACTTTTGCAAAAATAGAGGGAATGCTGTCCTTGACCAGAAAATTAATCTCTGTATCCTCAAGCTCCAACCGGGAATAAAGAATCATACCATAGGTATTATCCAAAGGGTATTTGAGGTAATGAGGGTACTCGGCATCCAACTTCTCAACTCCTTCGACCCACGCCTGATCGGTTTCGGTGAGCAATATTATGTCAGGCCCCCTATCTTCGATCAAATCAAGAAACGCAGTATACTTGTCATTGGTCATTCTTACATTATACATGAGAATACTGAAGGTATTTTCTTCTATCGGCTCAAACGCTCCAGGAGCTTGAACCGGGTAAAGCGGGGTATATTTGACCATTAACCTGCCCTGATAAGCAATAGCTGTTAACAAAAAAGTAGATATGCTCAGATATTTGATACTGTTATGTCGAAAATAAATAAATGTTAGAATTTGGGCAATTATTGCAATGACAGTGATTTGTACCCTCGGGTAGTCAAAAATCCTCACCCACCAGTATGTTGTCTGAATTAAAGGCAGTGCCGTTGTGACTATTGCAACAAAAATTAGAATATAGGTAACTATTCTCATCCAAGAAGTAATTTTTAATAGCATAGATAAAAACAATGCCATTTAGCAGGCAGAACTCATGATTATATTTTATATTTTGTAATAATTTAAAATCAGTCTACAACAGCCAAATGAAGTCAAGGAGAAAATTTCTTAGCCGCTTAGCATTAGCCTATCCATTTGGGGTTTTACCCTTTACGGCTCAGGCCAATAAATTAGTAAAACCTTATATGATCCACCAGGTATTTTTCTGGTTAAATGAAGGTGTAGAGGTGGCAGAGTTTAAAGAAGCCGCAAGAAAATTAGGCTCGGTAAAATCAATTCAGGAATTTAGATTGGGTACCCCAGCACCTACCAAAGCTCGAGATGTGATCGACAGCAGTTATGATGTAGCCTTAAATATGGTTTTTGATTCTATAGAGTCTCAGAACGAATATCAAATTGATCCCATCCATTTAGAGTTTATTGAAAAACATGCTTCTAAATGGCGAGAAGTAAAAGTTTATGATTTTGTGTTAGAATAATCAGACGACCATCAGGTTACATCCTCTGATGTCAGAATTATCAAATCGACCCAATATTTCTAACATCCCTCGGTCATCATAACGTCCAACATCTTGGGTTTCGATGAATGCACAACTGTGAAAATTGGCCAGGTCAATCACATTGATTCCCCCTTGCCTTTTGCTAGAGAAAGACAGCGGATCATTAACATCCCTTAATAAAACCTTCATAGTGTTGGGAAGGACATACTTCCCAACACCTTTGGAATACGCCTGAGACATGAGCTCGGTCATCCCGTATTCGGAGTGGATCTTATTTACTTTGAAATATCTTGTAAGAATCTCATGGACTTCTTCACGAATCATTTCCCGCCGTCTCCCTTTCATACCTCCAGTTTCCATTATGATAAGGTTGTTCATTTTATTGAACGCGTTCATCTCTTCAGCAAAATCAAGTAGAGCAAAGGTGACTCCCAACAGAAGTACTTTTGTGGAAGAACCTCTGAGTTCATCCAATTTGCCCATCAATTCTGTCTGGTTATTTAAATAAAATCCAGAGTGAGGGGAACCTGATTTTTTAATAAAGTGATCAGCCATGGTGACCAAAGAACTACCTTCTCGCTCCAAATATGCCGGCAAAAGAGCTAATATATGAAAATCGGTTAACGGACCGTATTCCATTTCAAAAATCCGTTTTGCATTTTCAAGGTAAGCTTCCTCTGACCAAATGAAATGTCTACTAGTAATGTTTCCCGTTGTTCCGCTACTGGAATAAAACGAAGTGAAATCCTCCTGCGGGCCAGTTACTACTTTCTGGGTTTTGAAAAATGAAATAGGAAGAAAGGGAATTTTCTCAAGAGAATTAACATGGCCCACTTTCACCTTTCGGTATTTCAAATAGGAATTATAAATAGGATTGTGTAATGCCTGAAACTTAAACAATGCAAGGGCCACTTTTTCAAAATTAACTTCATTGACTTGATCTAAATCGGCTGAAAAACTTTTGAAATAATTCATCGTTCTATATTTGTGAATGGCATTTTTTTACCAACTTTATAAAAACCAATATTATCCGTAAATTTAGGCTTACAAGATGAAGGTGAAAAACTATCTAGGTATATTATTTTTAGCCCCAGCTGTGATAGGCTGTGTGTCTCCGCCCGAAAACTTCCCGTCTGCCCCAGAAATTTCGTTCAGCAGAGTGGAGTTTGTTGATATTCAAGGGGCGCCTGACTCCTTGATCGTCAGTGTGGATTTCAGGGATGCCGAAGGGGACTTGGGTTTGGGTCCAAGAGATTTAGACCCACCTTTTCAACCATTTGATTATGTTTTGAGTGAGACCGGTACCCGTATTTCATATTCCAATAGACCAGCAGATGCACCTAACTACAACCCAAGGGACTGGAGAATTCTTGATCCAGTTCTGGACAACGTCACGGTGAGAGACACCCTTTGGGTTACACCTAACCCCAACCACAACAATATTTTCGTTCGCTTTTTCATCAAACGCGGCGGAGATTATCAGGAGTTTGTTTGGGAAGGACCGCCATATTATACCACTTTCAATGGCCGTTTTCCGCGCATCCTCACTGATGAGCGGGACAGAGCTATTGAGGGCAATATAGCATACGCCATGCTTTCTTCAGGTTGGCAAGCCATTTTCAGGAACGATACCATTAGACTGGATGTACAGATCCAAGACCGCCAACTTAACCGTAGTAACACTATTTCTACGCCGGATTTCACGCTGAATCAGGTAACGAGGAGGCAATAAATTGAAATAAGGAAAAGTTGATAAATAATGAAAAAGCCCTCCGAAGAACTTACTTCGGAGGGCTTTTTCTTGTCTTTATAATCGCCAATTTAAAGCTCAGGGAAACTTTTTGGATCCACTTCATGCATCATTTCATAGACTTTTTCGACTACATCGTCCACACTTGGTTTGGAGAAATAATCTCCGTCAGATGAATATGCTGGTCTATGAGCTTTTGCTGCTATAGTTACTGGCTCGGAATCTAAATGGTAATATGCCTGTTGTTCCTCAATCACTTGTTGCATCATGTAGGCAGATGCTCCACCAGGTACATCCTCATCGGCAAAGATCACTCTATTTGTCTTTTTGATGGAATCAGAAATCACATGATGGGTATCAAATGGCAATAAAGTTTGCACATCAATTACCTCAATTGAGATCCCCATTTCTTCCAACACTATGGCTGCATCCAAAATGATTCTACACATAGAACCATAAGTCACAATCGTCAGGTCAGTACCTTCACGTAGTATTTCTGGCTTGCCCATAGGCACGGTATATTCACCGATATTGGCAGGCATTTTTTCTTTTAGCCTGTAACCGTTCAGACACTCGATAACAAGGGCCGGCTCGTCAGCCTTCACCAAGGTATTATACATACCGGCAGCTTGAGTCATGTCTCTTGGCACGCATACCAACATACCTCTCAAGCTATGAAGGATCATTCCTATTGGTGAGCCAGAATGCCATACACCTTCAAGTCTATGTCCTCTTGTTCTAACAATCAGAGGAGCTTTCTGACCGCCTTTAGTTCTATATTGTAAACATGCTACATCATCAGAAAGAATCTGGATGGCATATAATAAATAATCCAAATATTGAATTTCGGCGATCGGTCTTAGACCTCTCATAGAGGCACCTATACCTTGCCCGATGATGGTACACTCACGAATACCGGTATCAGTCACCCGTAGTTCTCCATGCTTATCTTGAAGCCCAGCAAAGGCCTGGTTCACATCACCGATCTTTCCGACATCTTCCCCAAAGGCAAAAACCCGCGGATCTGTACTCAACAAATTATCAAAACAAGCCTGAAGTATTTCACGGCCATCCACCATCTGTGCGTCCTCACCATACTGAGCGGGCACCTCTTCAACATTACCGACACGGAAATCAGATTGACTATAAAGGTGGCTGTTATACCTGTCCTGGTTTAGTTTTTTTTGCTGTTCATACCACAGCTTCAGATTTTGCTTAACCTCGGCACCGTCAAATCTCATCAATAATAAGGCTTTTCTTACCGCACTGATCACATCCTTACGAATTGGGTTCATCGTTTTGGAAAGTTCGGATGCCAATGAAACCACCTTATCATTCTGCCTACTGTTTGGCGCAGCCTCTTGGATCAAAGTTACCGCATCTTGCAGTTCAGATTTAATTTCTCCTGCAAAAGCCTCCCATGCTGCCACTCTTTGCTCCTTGGCAAATGTCTTTGCTTCAGCGTCTATTTGAGCAAGCTCTTCTTCACTTGCAATACCTTGTTCTAAGATATATTCTTGGAATTGACGGACACAATCATATTCAGCTTCCCACTCAAGTCTGGCTTTAGACTTATATCTCTCATGAGAACCGGACGTGGAGTGCCCTTGAGGCTGGGTAAGTTCGATCACATGGACCATAACAGGCACATGTTCTTCTCGAGCAATTTTAGCAGCTTTTTGATAAGTTCTCATCAAAGCTTCATAATCCCAACCTTTTACCACCAATATCTCATAACCTTTTTGATCTTCGGTTCTTTGAAAACCTTTCAAGACCTCAGATATACTTCCTTTGGTAGTGTGATATTCTTTTGGTACTGAAATACCGTACTCATCATCCCATACAGACACGACCATAGGAACCTGCAATACTCCACCAGCATTGATAGTTTCGTAAAACATCCCTTCCGAGGTGGAAGCGTTACCGATAGTTCCCCAAGCTACCTCATTGCCTTCAATACTGAAATCTGAAAGGTCTTTTAAAAGTGTATTGTTTTGTCTGTAAAGTTTAGAAGCATAGGCTAGGCCTAAAAGCTTGGGCATTTGGGAAGCGGTAGGAGAAATATCAGACGCTGAGTTCTTCATTTCAGTAAGATCTTTCCATTCACCGTTTTGCTTCAAAGCCCTGGTGCCAAAGTGGCCATTCATCAATCTACCACCAGAAGCAGGCTCTGCTTCCACATCAGTATGGGCATAAAGTTGGGCAAAGTATTCTTGGATAGTAAGCTCGCCAATGGCAAACATAAAAGTCTGATCCCTATAATAACCAGCGCGAAAATCACCGTTTTTAAAGTACTTGGCCATAGCTATTTGGGCCAATTCTTTCCCATCTCCAAAAATCCCGAATTTGGCTTTTCCCATAAAAACCTCTTTCCGTCCCATTAGGGAGGCTTGACGACTTTGTTGGGCAAGCTTGTAATCATTAAGAATTTCATCTTTCGACAAGCTCAATGACTTATTTTTTTTATTCACAGCAACTTCTTCCATAAAATTATTCTTTAAAGCTATTTTGGGTTTGGCAGGCATTCTCTGCAAGTATTTCAAAAATACAATAATTTGTTAGGCCTGCAAAAAAATCCAACAACAATTTTAAATCCTCCCCCAAAACTTATTCTGATAGACAGGCAAAACGAAGCCTAAATCATGAATAAAATTCTGATTTCATCTAAAAAACAGTACTAATCAATCATTTACCACTTTTCCCCATAAACAGAATCAATAAGGTAAAAACTGGGAATCAATTAGGCTCAGAATATTCAATTCAAATACTAGGTAAAACAAAACAAAATAATGTATAGATTCTCTTTAAATAACAATATTTTAATTTAACCATATTTAAATAATAACATCAAAATATATGAATGGGTTTTCTATTTCTTAATGCTTTGCATGCTATATTTGCGCACGAATCACAACCCAAATACTAGAATATCATGATAATAGGTGTTCCAAAGGAAATCAAAAACAACGAGAACCGCGTGGCATTAAACCCAGCGGGTGCTAAAGAACTCGTTAAAAGAGGTCACACTGTGTATGTTCAGCATACCGCCGGAGAAGGCAGCGGTTTTCTTGACTCCATGTACGAGGAAGCTGGAGCTAAAATCCTTCCTACTATAGAAGAGACTTATGCCATTGCAGAAATGATCATGAAAGTCAAAGAACCTATAGAGCCGGAATATAAATTGATCAAAGAAGATCAGTTGGTGTTCACCTATTTCCACTTTGCTTCACATGAGCCGCTTACTAAAGCTATGGTGGAAAGTAAATCAATTTGCTTGGCCTATGAGACAGTAGAGAAAACTGACAGAAGCCTTCCTTTGCTAGTACCTATGTCAGAGGTTGCCGGGAGAATGTCCGTACAAAAAGGCGCCAACTATCTGGAGAAGCCACTTGGCGGAAAAGGTATACTTTTGGGTGGAGTACCAGGCACATTGCCTGCGAAAGTGCTTATCCTCGGGGGTGGTATCGTTGGAACTCAAGCAGCATGGATGGCAGCAGGCCTTGGTGCCGATGTTACCATTATGGATGTTTCCCTTCAGAGAATGAGATATTTGTCTGATGTGATGCCAAAGAATGTGAAGACTATGATGTCTAATGAATTCAATATCCGAAAAATGATCAAGGATCATGATCTAATCATCGGTGCGGTATTGATTCCAGGTGCAAAAGCTCCTAACTTGATCACTAGAGAAATGCTGAAAGAAATGCAGCCAGGCACCGTACTTGTTGACGTAGCCGTTGACCAAGGCGGATGTATTGAAACCTGCAAGCCTACCACTCACCAGGATCCAACTTATATAATTGACGATGTGGTTCACTATTGTGTAGCTAACATGCCAGGAGCAGTACCTTATACTTCTACGATTGCCTTGACAAATGCAACCCTTCCTTATGCTATTCAATTGGCTGACAAAGGATGGAAAAAAGCAGCCTTGGAAAACCCTGAATTAGTACTAGGACTGAATGTAATCAAAGGCGACATCGTTTACAAAGCTGTTGCTGAAGCATTCGACATGCCATATGTACCAGTTGACAAATACCTTGAAGAAGAGTTAGTTAACTCATAATATTTAAAGCCCGGCGTATTCCGGGCTTTTTTTTTGCAAAATTTTTTAGTGGTTACTCTCCCCTATAGCGCATATCTCCCGAATATTCCTACAGCCATGACTATAAAATCAAATCATACTTCCGATCATTAAAGAATCTACAAAAAGGGAGTCATATTATTATTTTGTTTTAAATAATACATCCGTTACATTTGAAACATGTTATTATTCGCAGCACTATATTTTAGCTTCTTCTATTTTTATTTTCGCCCTCAAGGTCGAATCGGAGCTGCGTATTGTCTAGTGGAAAAATAAACTTCAAGATATTTACAAACCAAAAGCCCGGTTCGCAAGAACCGGGCTTTTTCTATTTTAAACCTATTGCAAAATGAAAAATCACTTACAATCAACCGAATGGGGTTTGAACCTCACCAACCAATTGATCATCGCCGGCCCCTGCAGCGCAGAAAGCCCGGGACAGATTGAAAAAGTATGTCTGGCTATGAAAGAGGAAAATGTATTGCCCTCCCTGTTCAGAGCTGGCATCTGGAAACCCCGCACCAGACCGGGAAGCTTCGAAGGCATAGGTGAGGAAGGCCTCAAATGGATGGAAATCGCCCGTCACCACCTCAATGTCCCCATCACCACCGAGGTGGGCAATGCAGCCCACGTGGAAATGGCCCTCAAGCACAAGGTAGATGTGCTCTGGATCGGCGCCAGGACGACTGTCAATCCTTTCGCTGTGCAGGAAATTGCCGAGGCGCTGAGAGGCACGGACATTCCCGTTATGGTCAAAAACCCCATGAACCCCGACCTCCAGCTATGGATCGGAGCTTTGGAAAGACTGCATGCCGTGGGCATCAACAAATTGGCCGCCATCCACCGTGGATTCAGTGATGCGTACGACAAAAGGTTCAGGAACAAACCAAACTGGTCCATGCCTATCCACCTGAAAAGAGAATGGAAAGGCATGCAGGTCATCAATGACCCTAGCCATATAGTAGGTAAAAGGGACGGCATCCTGGAAACATCCCAGCGCGCACTCAACTTCGGTCTGGACGGTTTGATGATCGAAACCCACCACGACCCGGACAAAGCCTGGTCTGACGCCAAACAGCAGGTCACCCCGGCACAGCTCAAGCAGATCCTGCAGCAACTGGATTTCAAGACCCCTTTGGAAGAAGTACAGCCAAGTGAAAAACTTCATGACCTCAGAGCGGCAGTAGACCACCTTGATGATCAGCTCCTGGACATTCTCGCTGAAAGGTTCGCTGTAATTGAGCAAATCGGAGCGCATAAAAGAGAAAACCACCTAAGTGTGTTCCAATCCGAGAGATGGAAGCAAGTAATGGATTCTAGAACCCAAAAAGGCGTTTCAAAAAACCTGGGTGAGAAATTCATGAAAGAGCTTCTTTTCACCATTCATGAAGAATCTGTAAAAAGGCAGGAAAAGCAGTTGAGAGAGCAAGTGAAAATCGTGAAATAAGCGATATTTTATTAGTAATTTGGACCTCTAAAAAAATTTAAAAAAACTTGGAATCAATCATTTTCTCAGAAAAGATAGCTGAAAGGCTCAGCGGCTTTTTAAGCAAGCAGGCTTATTCAAAGTTGGGCTTCATTACCGATAGCAACAGTTTCGACTATTGCTATCCCTTGCTTGCCGACAAACTTCCGGATCACCTGACTTTCACCTTTCAGGCCGGCGAGGCTAACAAAACCCTGTACACCTGCACTAAAATCTGGACATGGATGACTGAGAATGATTTTGACCGGAAATCCCTCATCATAAATCTGGGCGGAGGTGTCACAGGGGACATGGGAGGTTTTTGCGCCAGCACCTTCAAAAGGGGCATGCGCTTCATCAACATCCCCACAACCCTGTTGTCACAAGTGGACGCCAGCGTCGGAGGGAAACTGGGAATTGATTTCATGGGCTTCAAAAACCATCTGGGTGTATTCGCCGAGCCTCTTACCGTGGTGATCTCTGAAGAGTTCCTCCAAACCCTCCCCCGGCGCGAGCTCAGGAGCGGATATGCTGAGGTGCTCAAGCACGGCCTGATTAAGAGTGAGAATTACTTTCATTGTCTCAAAACTGAAAAGTGGGAGACTCAGCCATGGAAGGATATTATAGAGAAATCCGTTTCCATCAAAAAAGAGGTGGTTGAAAAAGACCCAAAGGAAGAGGGTTTGCGGAAGATCCTGAATTTTGGCCATACCATTGGACATGCAGTGGAATCCTTTTATCTGGACACTGCTGAGCACCTGCTACATGGGGAAGCCATTGCTATAGGAATGGTGGCCGAAGCCTACCTTTCCCATCAGAAACTGAGGTTGCCAAAAGATGACCTTGACACCATCTGCGACAGGATTATCGCAGTTTTCGGAAAGGTTACCATAAAACCGGAAGCTTTCCAAAGCATTTCAGACCTGTGTTTGCAGGACAAGAAAAACGAAGGCAAAACCATAAACTGCTCCCTTTTGAGAAGAATCGGTGAGTGTGAGTACAATATCCCCATCACCAGAGAAGAAATCACATCGGCCCTGGCATTTTACAATGAACTGAAGCATGAACCAGCTTAGACTTTCACAACAAAGTAATATACCATCAACTACTATCCCGTTGCCTTCCAGCAAAAGCGAAAGCAACCGGGTACTGATCATTGACGCACTCACTTCCGGTGAAAACCAGATCGAGAACCTGGCTGAAGCCCGGGACACGCAGACGATGATCCGCCTCCTCAAAAAAGATCCCCCCATCTATGACGTGCTGGACGCCGGCACCACCATGAGGTTTCTTACTGCTTATGCGGCCATTACCAACAAACAAAAGGTTATGACCGGCACCCCAAGGATGTGCGAACGCCCGATCGGAATTTTGGTGGAAGCCCTGCAGCAGCTGGGGGCAGAGATCCATTATTTGGGAATTGAAGGCTATCCCCCGCTTGCAGTCAATGGGTTTTCAGAGCAAAAAACAGATCTGATCACCATCAGGGGTGATGTAAGCAGCCAATATATTTCTGCCCTCCTGATGATCGCCCCGCACCTACCCCAAGGTTTGAAGCTGGAACTGACCGGGAAAGTGGGATCCCGCACATATATAGAGATGACCCTTGAGCTGATGAAGCAATTCGGGATCAGCCATACCTGGAAAGGAAACCTGATCTCGATTGGACCCCAGCCTTACCGGCCTACCACCTATTCCGTGGAAAGCGATTGGTCAGGTGCAAGCTACTGGTACAGCCTCTTGGCCTGCGCAGAAAGTGGAGAACTGTTCCTGAAAGGTCTAAAAAAGGAAAGTTTGCAGGGAGATTCCAAAATAGTGGACATCATGGCCCAACTCGGTGTGGCCAGTGAATTCAAGGAAGACGGGATAAAGTTGACCAAAATCCCGGTATTGGGTCTGCAGGAGTTTGATTTCACCCATTGCCCCGATCTGGCACAAACGGTGGCCGTCACCTGTGCCGTTATTGGACAGAAAACCGAATTCACCGGGCTGGAAAGTCTGCGCATCAAAGAAACCGACCGGATTGCAGCCCTTCAGGCGGAATTAGCCAAATTCAACGCCCAACTCCAAGAAGGAAATGACGGGGCCTTCACGGTTATCCCATCAGTGAGTATTCCCGACGAAGTCACCATTGCCACTTATGATGATCACCGGATGGCGATGGCTTTTATGCCCCTGGTGACCAAAACCAATGTGGTCATTGAAGATCCTGATGTCGTGAATAAAAGCTATCCTAGTTTCTGGAACCATGTCGAACTGATTACAGCAACGATCAATATGAATTTCTCCCAAAATTAGAATTGAACCATACAGAAGACAAAACGGCCAAAATCCTTACAGAAAATATTACTCAGCTCCTTTCCCTGAAATAAAATGAAAACAGCAATCCAAGGAATCCCAGGCTCCTTTCACCACCAAGTGGCGCTCAGAGAATTTGGTACTGAGGCTGACATTGTAGGTTTTGGCACTTTTGAAGAAGTTGCCCATGCAGTGAAAGACGGGGTCGCTTCCTCTGGGGTCATGGCAATAGAAAATTCCATTGCAGGAGCAATTTTGCCCAATTACGACCTGATCGACAGGCATGGGCTCCATATCCGGGGGGAGCATTATCTACCGATCTCCCACAACCTGATGGCCCTCCCTGGTTCAAATTTAGATAGTCTCAGCATTGTGGAGTCCCACCCAATGGCCCTGCTGCAATGCCGGAAATTCTTTGCCCAACATCCCCACATCAAATTGCTTCCTGAAAAGGACACCGCCAGCGTGGCCAAAAAAATCGCCGAAAAACGGCTTCAAAATCATGGTGCAATAGCGAGTAAAACAGCTGCAGAGATTTATGGACTTGAAATCCTTGCAAGCGACATTCAAACTGTCCCCAATAATTTCACCAGGTTTATAATCCTGAGCAGAAACAAAGCCCAGTTGGATCAGCCACCTACCAAAGCCTCTCTGAAAATCATCATCAGAAACGAAAAGGGAGCCTTGGCCAAGCTCCTGCAGATTTTGGCCATTCATGGCCTTGACCTGAGCAAAATCCAGTCTATCCCTTTGATGGAAAAACCCTGGGATTATGCCTTTTTCATTGACACAATCATCACAGACTATTCTGAGTATTTAGAAGCGGTCGAGTCAGTACAGGCAGCCGGAAATGAGGTGAAAATATTCGGGGAATATTTAAGTAAAAAGCCATGATAGGGTTTTCCAAAAGGCTCCAGGATGTCCAAGAATATTACTTTTCTTCCAAGCTCAAGGAAGTAAAGCAACTGATTGCCGAAGGCCAGCCTATCATTGAAATGGGCATAGGAAGCCCTGATCTGCCCCCGCATCCCAACATCATCCAAGCATTGAAGGATTCCGCCGGTGAGAAAAACGCCCATGGATACCAACGCTATCAGGGCACACCTGAACTGAGGACTGCTTTTGCGGAATTTTATCAAAGGCATTTTGGTGTCCATCTTTCCCCGGAGGAAATCTTGCCCCTAATGGGTTCCAAGGAAGGCATCCTGCACATATCCATGGCATTCTTGGACGAGGGAGACCAGGTATTGATCCCAAACCCCGGGTATCCCACCTATAGCTCAGTCAGCAAATTGATGAAAGCTGACCCCTTTAATTACGAACTAAGCGCAGAAAACAACTGGCAACCGGACTTTGATGCTTTGGGAAAGCAGGATCTGTCCAAGGTGAAAATCATGTGGGTCAACTATCCCCACATGCCCACCGGAGCCTTGGCATCAGAAGACCTTTTCGAAAAGCTGGTTGCTTTTGGGCAAAAACATGAAATCTTGATCGTGCATGACAATCCCTACAGCTTTATCCTAAACCCGGAGCCCAAAAGCATTCTTTCAGTCGAAGGGGCCAAAGAAATAGCTCTTGAACTCAATTCACTGAGTAAAACCTTCAACATTCCCGGATGGAGAGTAGGAATGGTGGCAGGAAAAAAAGAATTTCTGCAGGCAATTTTGCAAGTCAAAAGCAATATGGATTCGGGGATGTTTCTGGGAATTCAAAAAGGTGCAGTAGCTGCTTTGAACTTGGGCGAGGAATGGTTTGATGAGCAGAACAAACAATATGAGGCAAGGAGAGCACTGGTATGGAAACTCGCTGAAAGGCTGAACTTAAGTTATGAAAAAGATACCGCAGGCATGTTTGTCTGGGCATGGGCAAGAGTACCGCAGGGAACTGACGCCTTGGAGCTCACGGACTGGCTTTTGAAGGAAAAGCAAATATTTGTAGCTCCTGGCAGTATTTTCGGTTCCGGGGGAAAAGAATATATCAGGTTTTCCCTTTGCACACCGGAAGACCAAATATTGGAAGCTATCAGAAGATGTACCACTTAATTTAATTCCTCTATCGAAATCTATTAAACCTAATGAAACATATACACATCATCGGCCTTGGCCTTATCGGAGGATCATTTGCCCTGGCCATACGGAAAGCATTTCCCGAAATCCACATCAGCGGATTTGACAAAAACGATCAACATTTGGAGGAGGCCAAATACCTTGGACTGATTGATGAAGCCGTCGAGTCTCCACCTGTTGAGACTGACATAGTGCTATTGGCCACTCCTGTGGATACGCTGGCCCAGCTGCTTCAGGAATTATTGGAAAAGGTAAGTGCTGAAACGCTTATAATTGACTTGGGTTCCACCAAAGCCCGGCTCTGCCAAAGCTTGGCCGATCATCCAAAGAGGGCACAGTTTCTTGCAGGGCACCCTATCGCGGGAACGGAGTATTCAGGGCCAAGAGCAGCCAAAGAGGATCTTCTCAACGGAAAAGTGTTCATCATCTGTGAAATGGAAAAAACGGACGTGCACCTCAAAGGCAAGGCCTATGAATTATTTGAAGCCCTGAACCTGAAACTCCGGTTTATGGATCCACAGGAGCATGACCTGCACCTGGCTTTTGTTTCCCATCTCTCCCATATTTCTTCCTTCATGCTCGGCAAAACAGTGATGGACAAAATGGAGGACGAGCGCCATATATTTGACATGGCAGGTTCAGGTTTTGCATCAACTGTAAGGCTGGCAAAAAGCTCTCCGGAAATGTGGACGCCAATTATTAAAGAAAACAAAGAATTTGTCCTGGAAGCGCTGGGGAGCTATATAGCCAAGCTCAAAAATCTGGAAGAAAATATTAAAGGGAACGATTTTGAGGCTGTTTCCCGGCAGCTACAGGCTGTAGCCCCACTCAAGGAGATTTTGGACTTGAAGTGAGATTATTAAAATGGGTCAGGGCAGGAGCTTCGACCCTTTTCTATAATCTTTCAAAATACTCCGGGGCTTTGATCAACCGACTTCCATACCATGAAAACATCTCTCCGTCTACCAGTTTAACATTAGAATAAGGGAATTTTCTTTTAAATTCTTCCAAATGCTTCTCTTTAAATGGAAAAGGCTCTGAACTCAACAATACGGTCTCTGGGTTTAAATCTTTAATTTCCTCAACACTCAATTCCGGATATCTGCTTTTCTCAATTAAATTAGTATAACCGGCCTTTTCTAGCATGCAATCGATGAAGGTATCCTTACCTGCCACCATTATAGGATCATTCCAAATCAAATAAACTACGGTTCCTTTATAAAAAAAATCACGTCGAAACCCGTATTCCACTAAGTTAATTATCCTTTCAGCTTCTACATTTCTGTCAGTCAAATCTCCTAGCTTCTTCATCATATCAAGAGCATCTTCCAGTTCATATATATCACTCACCCAAACGGGAAAGTCTTTTGCGAGCTTATCTATCCCTTCTTCATAGTTTTCCTCCTTATTCCCAATAATTAGGTCTGGATTAAGAGATTTTATTTTGTCAAAGTGGAAGTTTTTGGTCCCGCCAATGATGGTTACTGATTCCTTGAACCCTTGAGGATGCACGCAAAACTTGGTCACACCCACTATTTCTTTCTCCAACCCCATATCTATCAAAAGTTCGGTTTGGGAGGGGACGAGAGAAATTATTCTATGTGGGCTGCTAGGTACAACTACTCTCCTTCCCAACTGGTCTATTACTTCCATTTTATTAATCTATTGGTGCTCTAAATTTCAATGTACTCATTATTCAACGCAAATCTATTCCACAGCCAAGGTTGGTGATTTTAACTTTGCAGCAATCGACCGTGATAAAATCCTAGGACTTTGATTGATTAACATCCAAAAACCATAATAATCAAGGTTAATTTTCCCACCCTTTAATTCATTGATCATTTCCTGAGTATAATACTTTTTCCAAAACCTGCCCCCCGCTCGATAGGCATCTTTTTCCCTTGGAGAGGAAATTAACTTTTTATTTACCCGTAACACATACAAGGCAGCTTTGAGCATTTTCGAGAAATTAGATGACATATTGGTATTATGGATTCTATATGCAGCAACAACTGCTTCATGATGCACCACCTCATATTTTCGCATAATCTTGAGATAGATATCATAATCTTCACACATTTTCAACCTAGTATCAAACAAAAATTCATTGAGGACCCAGCGACTATATAAAACAGCTGCATGCATCCCTATATAATTTCCGATAAGCATGTGATAAAAATGGTCTTCTTTTACTATTTCGTTACAAATAAAAACCTCCCCTGTTTTTTCGTAAACTTTTTCGTGGGAACCTACCACCAAGGCCAGATAAGGTTTCCTTTGGAGAATCTGCATATTAGTTCTTAAACCTCCCTTTTTGAAATAGTCATCGGCATCCAAAAAAGCAAGGTATTTACCCCTACTTTGCTTAACACCCGTATTTCGAGCAGCAGAGAGGCCTTGGTTGGCTTGGTAGACATAGCGAACCGGCAGTTGTTGAGCTACTTCAGCCGTATGGTCTGAGGAACCATCATCGACAACGATGATTTCCAACTTATCTAACCCTTGATCAATTGTACTTTCAACAGCCTGTTTTAGAAATTTGCCATGATTGTAGCAAGTTATTATTACGGAGACTAAAATCTCTTCCTCATGCATTTTATACATTTCAAAAAAGTTACAAGTGAATGAATGGTAATAAAAAACCTATATCAATATAGAAAAAAAAAGAGGCAGCTAAAAGCTACCTCTTATAAATTTACTTTATATATCCACTTAATTGCTTGTAAAGTGCCGTTATCAAATCAAGGAATGCCTGGAAGCAAAATGTAAGGCTTCTTCGGTCATCGGTCTTCGATCATCCTTCCCTTACATCAAAGGATATTTGTCAATTGGCATAATTAGGGATAATAATACTAACTTATATACCTGAAATCAAACTCCGGATCAAAATCCTCCAAGAAGCCTTTGATCAGTGCGATAACCTCGTCAATATCTTTCTTGCTGGCTGTTTCCACCGTGGTATGCATATACTTAAGAGGGAGGGAAATCAGGGCAGATGGCACACCTTCATTGCTGTAGGCAAAGGCGTCTGTGTCTGTACCTGTTCCTCTGGAAGCCGCTGCACGTTGAAAGTCAATCTTTCGGCTTTTGGCCGCAGCTATTATCAAGTCTAAAAGCTTTTTATGTACTGATGCGCCATAAGTCAATACAGGCCCATTTCCAGCCGTTTGATCACCACTGGTAACTTTATTGTACAAAGGAGCGGTAGTGTCATGACATACATCGGTTATGATAGCAACATCCGGCTTGATTCTTCTAGCAATCATCTCCGCACCACGCAATCCGATTTCTTCTTGGACAGCATTGACAATATACAGTCCGAAAGGAAGTTTTACGCCCTCTTCATGAAGCTGGCGGGCAACTTCGGCAATCATATATCCTCCCACCCGATTATCTAAAGCGCGTCCGGAAAAGAATTTACCGTTTAGCTCGGTCAATTCATCCTTGAATGTCACCACGCAACCTACGTGGATCCCCATCTCATCAACCTCATCCTTGCTTCTGGCACCAACATCGATAAATATATTATCCAATGTCGGCCCTTCTTCTTTACTTTTGTCCCTTACATGAATGGCAGGCCATCCAAACACTCCTGGAATGATCTTCTCATCAGTATGGATATTGACACGCATGGAAGGAGCAATCATATGGTCGGAACCTCCGTTGCGACGGACATAAATGTAACCTTCTGGCGTGATATAATTTACAAACCAACTAATCTCATCCGCATGGGCCTCAATCACCACCTTGTATTTGGCATCAGGATTAATAACTCCCACAGCCGTTCCATAATTATCGGTAAAATACTCATCCACATAGGGCTTGATATAATCCAGCCAAATTTCTTGACCAGATGCTTCAAATCCCGTAGGTGAGGCGTTGTTCAAATATTTATATAGAAATTGTGTATTTGCTTCCATTTAGTTTTTTGTTTTACAAAGGAATGTTGCCATGTTTTTTCCTTGGCAACTTGTCAACCTTGTTCTCCAACATTTTAAAGCCACGAATCAATTTCTCTCTAGTCTCAGAAGGCATAATTACCTCATCGATAAAACCTCTGTGAGCGGCTCGGTATGGGTTGGCAAACTTAGCTGTGTACTCGTCAACTTTTTCTTGCAATTTGGCGTCTTTATCATCAGCCTCAGCGATTTCCTTTTTGAAGATAATCTCAGCAGCACCTTTGGCGCCCATAACGGCAATTTCAGCAGTTGGCCAGGCAAAATTAAGGTCTGCCCCGATATGCTTGGAGTTCATTACATCATATGCCCCTCCGTATGCTTTTCTGGTAATAACCGTAATTCGAGGCACTGTGGCTTCCGAGAAAGCATATAATAGCTTTGCGCCGTTGGTAATGATCCCGTTCCATTCTTGATCTGTTCCCGGAAGGAAGCCAGGCACGTCTACCAAAACTAATAGAGGCACGTTGAATGAATCGCAGAACCTAACAAATCTCGCAGCTTTTACCGAGGCATCATTATCTAGTACCCCAGCCATGGATTGGGGTTGGTTGCCTACTACACCAATGCTTCTTCCCGCGATTCTCGCAAAACCAACTACAATATTGTCGGCGTAATTTTTATGAACTTCAAGGAAGGAACTCTCATCCACAATTCCCTCTATCACCTCCCTCATATCATATGGATGGTTGGGATTTTCTGGAATAATCTCATCAAGCACCTTTCTACTTTCATCTTCCTTCATTTCATAAGGATAGACAGGAGCAGAGTCCTCACAGTTTTGAGGCACATAACTAAGGATTTGCTTAATGTGGTTGATACATTCCATTTCATTCGCACAAGAGAAATGAGTCACGCCACTTTTTACAGAGTGGGCACTGGCACCGCCAAGTTCCTCAGCGGTCACATTTTCTTGAGTTACGGTTTTTACCACATTGGGACCGGTCACAAACATGTATGAGGTATCTTCTACCATCAAAATAAAATCTGTGATGGCCGGTGAATAAACTGCTCCTCCAGCACATGGACCCATGATTCCGGAAATCTGAGGCACCACGCCAGAAGCTAAGGTGTTTCGATAAAAAATATCAGCATAACCTCCTAAAGAGTTCACACCCTCCTGAATTCTAGCCCCACCTGAATCATTTAGTCCGATCACTGGTGCGCCATTTTTCATGGCCATATCCATGATTTTACAAATTTTCTCGGCGTTGGTTTCAGAAAGTGAGCCTCCAAAAACGGTGAAATCTTGAGAGAATACATAGGTTAGCCTGCCATTAACATCGCCATACCCTGTGACCACTCCATCTCCAAGATAATGTTCGTTGTCAATACCGAAATCTTTCCCTCGGTGCATTACAAACTTGTCGATTTCCTGGAATGAACCTTCATCCATTAATAGGTGAATTCTTTCTCTGGCTGTTAACTTGCGTTTTGTATGTTGAGAGGCTATACGGGCTTCTCCCCCGCCCTGAAGCGCCTCCTGGTTTTTCTTTGTTAATAAATCATATTTTTCCTGGTTACCAGGTAAAGTATATACGCCTTTAGTTGTACTGTCCATGAGTTTATTGTTGTAAAGATTTAGTCAAATATAGCCATGCAATCCCTATCCAAAAAATTTGCCTTCAACTTATTGTTGCATTTCCTCATTGTCGGCCTAATTATTGAATTGGGCGGATTGGATATTTTTTTCTCCCAATTTTTTCTTAATTAAATAAAATGGAGGAACTAATGCTTTTTAAATAAACTTTCTATATTCGCACAACTAAATTTTGCCAAAAGATGAATTTTAAGAAGGCAGCAGTCATTGACATGGGGACCAATACATTTCATTTGCTATTGGTAGAAGTGCACGAGAATAATTTTCGCACGATTTACAAAGAAAAAGTGGCCGTTAAACTCGGCCAGGGAGGGATTTCCAAAAAGGTTATCACTACTGATGCACTTAAGAGAGCCTACCACACTTTGGAGCACTTCAATAACCTTATCAAAGGTGAGGGGATTCAAGAAACTTTTGCTTTTGCTACAAGTGCGGTAAGAAATGCCGATAATGGGTCTGACTTTGTCAACAAAATAAAAAAACTTTTTAATATTGAGGTAACCGTAATCGACGGGGATCAGGAAGCTCAATTGATCTATGAAGGTATCAAGTTTTCCGGATCACTTTCTGAAAAGACAAGTTTGATGATGGACATTGGTGGTGGCAGTGTTGAATTCATCATAGGCAACAATGTCCAGTCTTTTTGGAAGCAAAGCTTTGAGATCGGTGGTCAACGCATGCTAGACCTTTTCCATTACCATGACCCCATCTTACCTGAAGAAATGGATAAACTGGAAGGCTATCTTGCAGATAAGCTTCACGACTTAGTACATGCCATCCATAGATTTGAGCCATCTGATTTAGTTGGTGCTTCCGGCACTTTCGATACACTTTCCGACATCTATTTTGCCGGCCTAAAACAAAAGAAACATAAATCACAACAGACATTTGATCTTCCTGCCACCGAGTTTTATAAGATTGCCGAACAACTCGTGACTTTAAACAAACAAGAACGGTTGAACATCCCCGGCATGATTCCTATGAGAGTAGATATGATTGTGGTGGCCAGCTTGCTTATCACATATATTTTGAAATTTGTCCCTGCTCAACATTTATATTGCTCAACTTACGCTCTAAAAGAAGGTGCAATTTCCCAACTCATCAAAAGAGAGTGCCCTGTAAATAGTTAATATTCCTCCGTTTTTATAGCATGAATTATCCACTTGAGAGATTAAGTAAATTTTCCAAAGAAGTTTTTTTAAAAATCGGCTGCCCTGAAGATCAAGCCACGACAGCAACTGATGTTTTATTATCAGCAGACCTTCGCGGGGTGGATTCCCATGGAGTAGCCCGGCTTTCGGGTTACGTGCGTTTGTGGGAAGCCGGCAGGGTCAATCCTACTCCAAACATCCGGGTAACTTACGAAACACCAAGTACAGCTGTAGTTGATGGAGATGGAGGTTTAGGCTTAGTAGTGGCTCCTTTTGCCATGAAAATAGCCATAGAAAAAGCCAAAATCGCAGGGACTGGATGGGTATCAGTGAAAAACTCTAATCATTACGGCATTGCTGGCGTCCATGCTATGGAGGCCTTGCAGCATGACATGATTGGCCTCTCCATGACTAATGCCAGTCCGCTGGTGGCACCGACCTTCGCCAACGAGCGCCTTTTGGGAACCAACCCTATCTCCGTAGCTATACCTGCTGGTAATCAGCCGCCATTTGTAGCTGATTTGGCCACCACAACAGCTGCCAATGGGAAATTGGAAATCCTCACCCGTAAAAACAAACAAGCCCCATCAGGCTGGATTCAAGATAAAGCAGGTCAGCCCACCACCAGTCCAAATGGCGTAAAGGAAGGAGGAGCGTTGCTTCCTTTGGGTGGCGACAAAGAACATGGTTCGCATAAGGGATATGCTTTGGGCGCTATCGTGGATATTTTCTCCGCTGTACTATCAGGTGCAAATTACGGACCTTGGGTACCACCCTTTGTGGCATTTCTCCAACCTGACCCAAATCCGGTTGGCGAGGGGTTAGGTCACTTCTTTGGGGCTATGCGGGTGGATGCATTCCGTCCAGCTGATGAATTTAAGTCTCATATGGATAACTGGATATCACGATTCAGATCAGCCAAGACAACAGAGGGTCATGAAAAAGTTCTTATTCCGGGTGACCCAGAAAGGGAAATAGAAGCTCAGAGGAGAAAGAAAGGAATTCCATTGCTGCCTTCGGTCGTGGACGATCTAAAAGCACTAGGAGAAAAATTTGAAGTAGAATTTTAAAAATTAGGCTTGACAATTACATGTGTCAAGCCTAATTTTTTTATTTAAAAAGATCAGAACTCAGATATCGATCTCCTCTGTCGCAGGTAATACAGACAATAACTCCTATATCAATTTCAGATGCAACTTTAAGGGCTGCGTGCAATGCTCCACCACTACTCATTCCTGCCAAAATCCCCTCTTCTTTAGCCATTCTTCTAGTCATAACTGTAGCCTCTTGCTGACTGACATCAATGACCCTGTCTACTCTTTCTGGCTCGAATATTTTAGGTAAAAACTCTTTTGACCATCTTCTTATCCCTGGAATACTGGACCCATCCGTTGGTTGGGTCCCCACAATTTGAATGTTAGGGTTTCTTTCTTTCAGATATCTGGATACTCCCATAATTGTCCCTGTGGTGCCCATGGCGGATACAAAATGGGTAACTTCCCCATTGGTATCTTTCCAAATTTCAGGCCCTGTACCAGTATAGTGAGCTTTGTAATTGTCTGGATTGCCAAATTGATTCAAAATAAAATACCCTTCCTTTTCTGTCATCTCTTCAGCAAGCGTCCTTGAGTACTCGATAGTCTTGGCTGCTGGCGTCAATATAACTTTGGCACCATAGGCCTCCATGGAGAGGATTCTCTCCTTAGTGGAGTTATCAGGCATCACCAATGTCATGTGTACCCCGAGAAGATTAGCAACCATAGCTAATGCTATTCCGGTATTACCGGAGGTGGCCTCAACCAACTTGTCGCCTGCTTTGATGTCGCCTCGCTCTAAAGCCGACTTAATCATATTATAAGCCGCTCGGTCTTTTACACTGCCGCCTGGGTTTTGTCCTTCCAGTTTTGCGAAAATCTTAACATTTGGATTTTGGGGTATTACAGAAAGCTCCACCATGGGAGTATTTCCAATTAATTCAAATAAACGCATGGGCTAAAAATTTAAGAACCGCTTTTTACTATAAAGACGTCCGTATTGTCAGTGTTTTCTTGGTACATTTTTGCTTGGTAATAAATCTTGGAGTCTGGCGGTAAACTTTTGGTAAGCCAGACATTTCCACCAATAATGCTATTGGCCCCTATCACCGTTTCACCTCCCAGAATAGTAGCACCAGCATAAATCACCACAGCATCTTCAATGGTTGGATGACGTTTTTTATCAGCCATTACTTTCTCTACGCTCAAAGCACCTAAGGTTACCCCTTGATAAACCTTCACATTATCACCTATCACGGTGGTCTCCCCTATCACCACACCCGTGCCATGATCAATACAAAAGCGTCTGCCGATCTTTGCACCTGGGTGAATGTCTATACCTGTTTTCCCGTGCGCATACTCAGTCATCATCCGCGGAATGAGCATCACCTCCTGCTGATATAAGATATGTGCAATGCGGTAGGCAGCAATCGCTAAAAACCCTGGGTAACTTCTGATGATTTCAGTTTTGCTCTTCGCGGCAGGATCGCCTTCAAACATGGCTTCAACATCATCCAAAATCAAATCATAAACCCCATCCAGCTTTTGAAAAAACAAAGTGGTGAGATAACCGACATCCTGTTTATGCAACTGTGGATTCATTCGAAGAAGTGAATCCAGATCAATTTTCAATTTGTTATAATGGAATTCTACTTCCTCTCTGGAAAGCAAAGACTTTGGTGCATATTCGGGAAAAAGAAAGCCCAGAATTTCCTCCAAGAAATCATGTATAGTCTTTCTTGAAGGGCATTTTGGGCAGGCAACATGGGCGCTATGTATTTTGCTGATAAAGTTTTTCATATCCGTGGTTTACTAAAAAAGAAAACCTGCCCGTATTACATAAGGTTCAGCATAAGGCGATCTTAAATTATCATACATCAAATTGTATAAAATGGAAATATTGATACCCCCACGAGGACCAAATGGAGAAAAATAACCGCCCCCTACGAAAAGTCCCGGAACCCAATCCCTTTGAAGCCTATCTTGATAATCCACATATTGAGCATTTAAAGTTTCAAATTCTCCATGGACAAAAAAGTTGGGAAGGACATTGAACCTATTGAAAACCCTTCCTCCAAAAACACTGGAACCTGGAGTGTTCAGCCACCGGAAATTCATATACTGATAAGTGGCCCCCACACCTGCTGAGTATCTTTCCGTAATCATCACCCCAGCCAATGGAGACACATCGATAAAGGTCACCGAGCCAAACTGCAGACTGAAATTACCCCCATAGTACATTCTGTCTTTCAAAGGAGGCTTATCATCAAGGTAAATTTCCCGTTGAGCAAAAGATTCAAAGGATAGTGCAAAGCATAGGAAAAGGAATAAAAAGACAAGTTTACTCTTCAACAATGACATAAAGATCTTCGGATTTGCGTTTCATTAAATATCTTTCACGGGCAAACTTCTCCAAAAGTTCGAAATTACTCATCAATTCTTCCCTTTCAGCATGGATTTTAGCCTTTCTCTCTTGGTAAAACTCCTTTTGTTTTTCTAAATCCCTAAGCTTAGCCCTTAATTTGAATTGGCTCCTTATATCATTGGTATCAATGAAAATCATCCAACCAATAAATAGAACTGTAAAAATAAAATAGAAGTTTTTGGTGTACTTAAGGTATTTGGCCATTGCTGCAGATCTTTAACTCAAGCAAATATAAAAATAAATCAATACAAACTGCCCAAACTATACCAGAGGGGGATTAAAACAGAAAAGGTAACCTACTGGTTACCTTTTCTTTAGAAATTAAAATTTCTTTCCAGGGAAATAAGCGGACTCCCCAAGTTGCTCTTCGATTCTCAATAGCTGGTTGTATTTGGCCATTCTATCGGATCTTGAAGCAGAACCTGTTTTAATTTGTCCTGTATTTAAGGCAACTGCCAGGTCGGCAATTGTAGAATCTTCAGTTTCACCAGAACGGTGAGACATCACAGACTTGTACCTGTTTCTATGACAAAGGTCAACTGCTTTAATTGTTTCAGTCAAAGAGCCGATTTGGTTTACCTTAACCAAAAGAGAGTTGGCAATCTTCTCGTCAATTCCTCTTTGTAGCCTTTCTACATTTGTTACAAACAAATCATCACCAACAATTTGGATTTTATCTCCAACTGCATCGGTCATCATTTTCCATCCACTCCAGTCATCTTCATGCATACCGTCTTCAATGGAAATAATTGGGTACTTATTAACCCAGTCAGCCCAGTAGTCAACCATTTGCTGTGAAGTCAATTCGTCACCAGTTGACTTCTTGAAAATATAAAGACCTTTCTCTTCATCATAAAACTCAGAAGAAGCAGAATCCATAGCAATAAATACATCTTCACCCGGTCTGAAGCCAGCTTTCTCGATAGCCTGCAACACAACTTCAATGGCTTCAACATTTGAACGAAGGTTTGGTGCAAAACCACCTTCGTCACCTACGTTGGTTGAAAGCCCTTTCGACTTCAATACTGATTTTAAGTGATGGAAAATCTGAGTTCCCATTTGCAAGGCTTCAGAGAAAGTCTCTGCTCCTGTGGGCATCACCATGAACTCTTGGAAGTCAATAGCATTATCAGCATGTGAACCGCCATTAAGGATGTTCATCATAGGAACTGGAAGCGTGTTGGCACTTACACCACCGATGTATCTGTACAATGGCTGTCCGGACTCCATAGCAGCGGCTTTAGCAACTGCAAGGGAAACACCCAAAATAGCATTCGCCCCAAGGTTAGATTTGTTCTTAGACCCATCCAAGTCAATCATGATTTGATCAATCATGTTTTGCTCGAAGATGTCAAAACCAGCTAATTCAGGACCTATTTTATCATTCACATTGGAAACAGCTTTCAACACGCCTTTGCCCATGTAAACATCTTTATCATCATCTCTCAGCTCTACAGCCTCATGAACACCTGTGGATGCTCCACTTGGAACAGCAGCTCTACCGAAAGCTCCACTATCGGTCACCACATCTACTTCTACAGTTGGATTTCCTCTAGAGTCAAGAATTTGTCTTGCGTGAATTTGTTGTATTAAACTCATATTTATAAAAGGTTATAGGTTGATTTAATTATTGATTAAAGCCAAAAAGTCATCAAAAAGGTATCTTGAATCATGTGGACCCGGAGAAGATTCTGGGTGATACTGTACCGAGAAAGCCGGCTTGGAAGTATGCTTGATACCTGCAATGGTACCGTCATTTAAGTGTACGTGAGTAATCTCCACATTAGGATTGTTAGAGATATCTTCCTTGGTTATGTTAAAGCCATGGTTTTGGGACGTGATTTCACTTTTCCCCGTATTCACATTTTTAATTGGGTGATTCAACCCCCTATGGCCATGGTGCATCTTATAAGTACCCACCCCACAAGCTCTGGCTAGCAATTGATGACCTAAGCAAATTCCGAATAAAGGCTTATTCAATTCCAGCAATTCTTTCGTGGTTTCGACCGCATAATCCATTACCGCCGGATCACCTGGACCGTTGGAAAGGAAATAAGCATTGGGTGCCCATTCCTCCATTTCAGCAACACTGGTTTTAGCAGGGAACACTTTGCAATACACTCCTCGGTCGGCCAGATTACGCAAGATATTTAGCTTGATTCCATAGTCAATACAGGCAACTTTAATTTCTGCATTTTCATCCCCAAAGAAAAACGCTTCTTTGGTGGAAACCTTTGAAGAAAGTTCCAAACCTTTCATACTTGGAACTTTATCCAATTCAGCTTGGAGATCTTCCAAGTTGTCATATTCAGAACTAATAATAGCATTCATGGCTCCTTGAGACCGTAGATGTCTTACAAGTTTCCTTGTATCCACGTCTGCTATACCTGTCACTCCATGCTCTTCCAAATAGGCTTGCAAGCTTTTCGTTGCATCCACCCTGCTGTGTACGTCAGAAAAGTGACTAACCACTATCCCTGCAATAAGAGGGTGGGATGATTCGACTTCAGTGTCAATGGTGCCATAATTACCGATATGGGGAGTAGTATTGACGATTATTTGACCCGTATAAGAAGGGTCTGTATATATTTCTTGATAGCCGGTCATACCAGTATTGAAACATATCTCTCCGCCATTGGTGCCATCTTTGCCTACTAGAGTTCCGTAAAACACGGTTCCGTCCGCTAAGAGTAAAGTTGCTTTTTTTCTGTTCATTCTTAGGAATTAGATTCGTTGGTCAAATTTAATGAAAATATTAAGAACTGAGGAATCTCCATTTCTTAAAGGATATAAAAAAAGGGACTGAACCAAAGCCCAATCCCTTTTTAATATTATGAAGACAACATATCTTATTCAGATTTGTTTTCGTCTTTAGAATCTTCAGCATCAGAAGACTTCGCTTCAGTAGAAGCATTGCTATCTTCAGCCTTGGAAGCACCAGAACCTCTTCTACTTCTTCTAGTAGTTTTCTTGGCTGGCTTAGCTTCTTTCAACATCAATTCGTTGAAATCTACCAATTCAATGATACACATTTCAGCATTATCACCTAGACGAAATCCAGTTTTGATAATTCTAGTGTACCCACCTGGTCTTGATCCTACTTTCTCAGAAATTTCGCCGAAAAGAGCTTTGATAGCTTCTTTGCTTTGAAGGAAAGAGAAAGCGATTCTTCTATTGTGAGTTGTGTCCTCTTTAGCTCTTGTCACTAGAGGCTCAACATGTTTCTTCAATTCTTTAGCCTTGGCAAGCGTGGTTGATATACGCTTGTGAAGAATTAAGGAAGTAGCCATGTTCGAAAGCATTGCTTTCCGATGCGAGGCTGTCCTGCCAAGGTGGTTAAATTTCTTACCGTGTCTCATCGTTTATTATTCTTCATCAAGTTTATACTTAGACAAATCCATCCCGAAGGTCAATCCTTTATCTTGGATCAACTGCTCCAATTCAGCTAGAGATTTCTTACCGAAATTTCTAAACTTCATCATGTCGGAGATTTCAAGTTTGGCAAGGTCACCCAAAGTTTTCACATCCGCAGCTTTCAAGCAATTGAATGCTCTTACAGAAAGGTCCAAATCGCCAAGAGAAGTCTTCAACAATTTTCTCATATGTAGGAATTCCTCATCAATAGGCTCAGCCTGGTTCATGGTAACATCCTCAAGTACCATTGTCTGGTCAGAGAATAGCATAAAGTGCTGAATCAAGATCTTTGCAGACTCCTGAAGTGCTTTCTCTGGGTGAATAGAACCGTCAGTCGACACTTCAAGAATCAATTTCTCAAAGTCAGTTTTCTGCTCTACCCTTGTGTTTTCTACGCTGTATTTCACATTTTTGATAGGCGTGAAGATAGCATCGATAGGAATCACACCAAATACTTGCTCTTTTGGCTTGGACTCTTCAGCTGGAAGGTAACCTCTACCTTTTTCAACTGTTATTTCAATTTCAAAACTTTTCGTATCATCCAAGTGGCAAATAACCAACTCTGGATTTAAGACCTCAAATGAAGAGGTGAACTTAGCGATATCTCCGGCAGTAAATACATCCTGATTTTTGATCTCGATGGTAATTTTACCATCTATAGAGTCATGGATCTTCTTAAGTCTTACTTGTTTAAGATTAAGAATGATATCAGTAACGTCTTCGACCACCCCTTCAATGGTAGAAAACTCATGCACTACTCCAGGAAGTTTCACTGAAGTGATGGCATAACCTTCTAGGGAAGAAAGCAAAATTCTTCTCAACGCATTACCAATTGTTACCCCGTAACCTTTTTCAAGTGGTTTGAAGGTAAATAGGCCGTGAAAATCATCAGCTTTTTCCATTACCACTTTTTCGGGCATCTGAAATGCTAGTATGGACATATCTATAGTTCTTTTAAGTCAGAAGTTATTATATTACTTAGAGTAAAGTTCAACGATAAGCTGCTCCTTGATATTCTCAGGGATATCATCTCTTGTAGGGATGCTGACAAACTTACCAGAATAAGAACTGTTATCCCACTCTAACCAAGGATAACGGTTTTGTGCTTTACCCGCAAGACTTTCAGTAATAGCTTCAAGAGACTTAGAACGCTCTCTAACCGCTACAACATCACCAGGCTTAAGGGTATAAGAAGGGATATTAACGATTTCGCCATTTACTAAGATATGCTTGTGAGACACCAACTGTCTGGCCGCTCTTCTAGTAGGGGCAATACCAAGTCTGAAGACGGTATTGTCTAATCTACCTTCCAATAGCTGAAGTAGGTTTTCACCTGTGATACCTTGCTTTCTAGAAGCGATATCAAACATTTTGGCGAATTGTCTTTCCAACACACCGTAGATGTACTTCGCTTTTTGCTTTTCCATCAACTGAATTGCATATTCAGACTGCTTTTTTCTTCTACCTCTACCGTGCATGCCCGGAGGGTAGTTTTTCTTTTGAAGTGCTTTGCTTTGTCCTTCGATTGGTTCACCGAACTTTCTAGCAATTTTTGCTTTAGGACCTCTATATCTAGCCATTCTCTTTATCCGTTAATATTAAACTCTTCTACGTTTTGGAGGACGACATCCGTTGTGCGGAAGTGGCGTCACATCTGTAATCGTAGTTACATCAAGACCTACATTTTGCAAAGTTCTGATGGCAGACTCTCTACCTGAACCAGGACCTTTAACAAAAACCTCAATTTTTCTTAATCCTAAGTCATAAGCAACCTGTCCACAGTTCTGTGCGGCCATTTGTGCTGCGTAAGGAGTATTCTTCTTGGAACCTCTGAAACCCATTTTACCGGCAGAAGCCCATGAAATCACCTGACCAGAGTTATTGGTAATGGAGATGATGATGTTGTTAAATGAAGCTCTGATGTGGGCTTGCCCTACTGCTTCTACTTTAACAACCCTTTTTTTACCTTTAGCTTTATCGTTTCTTTTCTGAGCCATAATCTAAATCAAGATTTATTTAGTTGCTTTTTTCTTGTTAGCAACAGTCTTTCTCTTACCCTTTCTAGTTCTAGCGTTGTTTTTAGTCTTTTGACCTCTCAAAGGAAGACCTTTTCTATGTCTAAGACCTCTGTAACAACCAATGTCCATCAATCTCTTGATGTTTAGCTGAACTTCAGACTTAAGTACACCTTCAGTTCTGAATTCTTCAGCTATAATATTTCTAATAGCGGTAGACTCCTCATCATCCCACTCACCTGCTTTCTTATCCTCAGATATACCTGCTTTTTTCAAAATAGCTACGGCTGAACTTCTTCCTATACCGAAGATGTATGTTAAGCCGATTACGCCGCGCTTGTTGTCTGGAATGTCAACACCTGCAATTCTTGCCATAATATTAACCTTGTCTTTGTTTAAACTTAGGGTTTTTCTTGTTGATCACGTAAAGCTTCCCTTTTCTTCTGATTACTTTACAGTCGACACTTCTCTTTTTAATAGATGCCTTTACTTTCATGTCTGTGTTATTTAATGGTCTACTAATATGAAGCTATCTTAGAGACCCTTCATGATAGTTTATTTATAACGATATACAATTCTGCCTTTGGAAAGGTCGTATGGAGACATCTCCAATTTCACCCTGTCTCCAGGAAGAATCTTGATATAGTTCATTCTCATTTTACCGGAAATGTGGGCAATCAACTGATGACCATTTTCCAATTCTACTTTGAACATTGCGTTGGACAATGCTTCGATTATAGTACCATCTTGCTCTATAGAGGTCTGTTTCGCCATTTTTAGAATTTAAAATTTTCTTCTATATACTTATGTGTAGTCAATATCTCCGTTCTGTCTTCAAATACCGCAATGGTATGCTCAAAGTGGGCCGAGGGCTTCCGATCAGAAGTTCTGATCGTCCAGCCGTCCCGTTCTTGAACCAAATTCCTCGAACCCAAGTTCACCATGGGCTCGATAGCTATTACCAATCCATCCATCAGTTTCTGTCCACTACCCTTTTTACCATAGTTTGGCACTTCAGGAGACTCGTGAAGACTTTGGCCTAAACCATGTCCAACAAGCTCTCGGACTACTGTGTAGCCCTTAGATTCAACAAACTTCTGGATCGCGTGGCCAATATCACCGATGCGATTTCCGAAAACAGCTTTCTCAATACCGAGATATAAAGATTCTTTGGTCGTTTTTAAAAGTGACACTACAGATGGGGAAACTTCACCGACAGGGTAAGTATAAGCGCAATCGCTATGAAAACCTTGGTGAAAGACTCCACAATCTATTGAGATTATATCGCCATCTTTCAAAACATACTCTCCTGGAAAACCATGTACAACAACTTCGTTGACTGATATACACAAGGAGGATGGAAATCCATTATATCCTTTAAACGAAGGCACACCCTGGTGATCCCGAATGTACTCCTCCGCTATTTTATCTAAGAAGGAAGTCTTTACTCCCTCTTTCACATATTTGGCAACTTCTCCGTGAGCTCTGCCTAGAATTTCAGCACTATCTTTTATTAACTGGACTTCTTCAGAAGTCTTGTAATGTATCATATTTTATGCGACAGCGTAATTAGAAGGATTGTTTTTCATGTTACCACTCTTCATCATTCCTTCATAGTGTCGCATCAAAAGATAGCTTTCTATCTGACGCAAGGTATCCATGATCACCCCTACCATAATCAATAGAGAAGTACCACCATAGAACTGGGCAAACTCACCACCTACACCAGCCATCATGGCAAATGCTGGCATGATCGCTACCAAGGCCAATAGAATGGAACCCGGTAATGTAATTCTTGATATAATATTATCAATGAAATCTGCAGTAGGCGCACCTGGTTTGATACCCGGTACAAAACCGCCATTTCTTTTCATATCTTCAGCTATCTGCTCAGGATTGACCGTGATCGCAGTATAGAAGAATGTAAAGAGGATAATCATTATTGCAAATACTAAGTTGTACTGCCAAGAGGTAAAGTCACTGAATGTACTTCCGATATAGTTAGCTATATCACTGTCTTCAGCCCAAATCTGAGCAACAAGAGCAGGAAGGAACATCAAAGACTGAGCAAAGATAATTGGCATTACACCAGAGGCATTCACCTTGATAGGGATATATTGTCTCTGACCGCCGTACACTTTACCACCAACCACTTGTTTGGCATACTGCACAGGTATTCTTCTGGTAGCTTCTGTCAACGCCACAACACCAACAACTACAAAGAACAGGACAGCAGCTTCAATGATCAATAACAACATACCGCTGGTACCTCTAGAAAGAGTTTCTGCGATAATTGCTCCAGGGAACCTGGATATAATACCGATCATAATCAACATGGAAATACCGTTGCCTATGCCTTTCTCCGTGATTTTCTCACCTAACCACATACAGAACATGGTACCGGCTGATAACAACACAAGAGAAGAGAACATGAATAAAGGCTTACTTACCATAATGGCTTCATTTGGAATGGTAGCGGTAACATAACCAATACCCTGGGCTACTGTGATCAAGATCGTCAATACCCTAGTAATTTGATTAATACGTTTCCTACCCGACTCCCCTTCTTTCTGAAGCTTTTGGAAATATGGTACTCCAACAGTTAACAATTGCAATACAATGGATGCCGAGATGTATGGCATAATACCTAACCCGAAAATGGAGGCATTGCTAAATGCTCCACCTAGAAAGGTATCAATTAGGCCAAATATACCTTCAGACGATCCTGTAAGCTTACTTGGGTCAACACCTGGCAATACGATAAAAGAACCTAATCTGAATACAATCAGAAAACCGACTGTATTCAGAATACGGATTCTTAAATCTTCAATAGAAAAGATGTTCTTAACTGTTGAGATAAACTTTTTCATTCTTAAATCTTGTTAACAGATCCGCCAGCTTTTTCAATAGCTTCAACAGCGGACGCTGAGAAATGGTGAGCACTTACGTTTAATTTCGCCGTAAGTTCGCCTCTTCCAAGGACTTTTACAACATCTTTTTTCGCAGCAAGACCATTTTCTACTAAAGTATCGAATGTAATCTCTTGAGTATTGAGCTTATCAGCTAATTCCTGAAGGGTATTAAGGTTGACAGGCTTACACTCAATTCTGTTAAGGCTTTTAAATCCAAATTTAGGAACCCTTCTTTGAAGAGGCATTTGACCACCTTCAAAACCTAATTTAGATTTATAACCAGACCTTGACTTGGCACCTTTGTGACCTCTTGTTGAGGTCCCACCTCTACCAGAACCCTGGCCACGGCCGATTCTCTTGCGAGACTTTACGGAACCTTCGGCAGGTTGTAATGTATGTAATTTCATAATTAAGCTTCCTCCACTTTTACAAGGTGACTTACTTTTCTTATCATTCCAGCAATCTGAGGAGTGTTTTCCACTTCTACAGTTCTGTTCATCTTGCCTAGACCTAGAGCGGTGATAGTCGCTTTCTGATCTACAGGCTTACCGATTATGCTTCTAACTTGCGTTACTTTTACCTTAACCATGTTCTTAACCGTTAAATACTTTAGATAATTTAACTCCACGCTGCTGGGAAACAGTGATCGCATCTCTAAGTTGAGAAAGAGCATCAATAGTAGCTTTCACCACATTGTGAGGGTTAGAAGAACCTTTGGACTTAGCCAATACATCTTTCACACCAGCACTTTCCAACACAGCACGCATCGCACCACCGGCGATAACACCAGTACCTGGAGCTGCAGGCTTGATCAAAACCAATCCTCCTCCATATTTACCAATCTGCTCATGAGGGATGGTACCTTTCAACACAGGAACCTTTACAAGGCTCTTCTTAGCATCTTCTATACCTTTGGTAATTGCGTCTGTTACCTCATTAGCCTTTCCAAGACCATATCCAACAACACCGTTACCATCACCGACTACTACAATGGCAGAGAAGGAGAACCTTCTACCACCTTTTACTACCTTAGCAACACGGTTGATAGCTACAACTTTTTCTTTAAGATCAGTATCTGTTGCCCTAATGGGTTTCTTTTTAACTTGGGACATAATTTCTATTAAAATTTAAGGCCACCTTCTCTTGCACCTTCGGCAAGAGCTTTAACATTACCATGATATAAATATCCACTTCTGTCGAAAACAACACCAGTGATACCATTTGCTACTGCTCTTTCAGCAAGCTTTTTGCCCACTTCTTTAGATACCTCTACATTAGCATTTTTCTTGCTAGCGTCTAGTTCCTTGGAAGAAGCCTGAGCTAAGGTGTGACCTTTCAGATCATCTACTAATTGCGCGTATATACCAGTATTGCTTTTAAATACTGACAAACGAGGTCTTGAATCAGTACCAGAGATCTTTCTCCTAATACTTTTCTTGATTCTAAGTCTTCTTGAATTCTTATTAAAAGCCATCTTTTAATTATTTTTTAGCAGCAGTTTTACCAGCTTTACGTCTAATCACTTCGCCTACGAAGCGAACACCTTTACCTTTGTAAGGTTCTACTTTACGTAGAGACTTGATTTTAGCGGCTACTTGTCCAATTAATTCTTTATCAATACTCTCTAGTGTAACAATTGGGTTCTTACCTTTTGGCGTTTCGGTTTTCACCGCTACGCTATCTGGAAGAGCGAAGTATATACTGTGCGAGTAACCAAGGGCTAATTCAAGAACCTGGCCTTGGTTGGTGGCTTTGTAACCTACACCTACTAGTTCTAACTCCTTCTTGTAACCATCAGTAACACCAACAACCATGTTGCTGATCAATGAACGGTACAATCCGTGAAGAGACTTGTGTCTCTTAGATTCAGTAGGACGAGTTACTACAACCTGGTTGTCTTCCACCTGCATGGTGATATCGGGATTCACATCCTGAGTCAGCGTACCTTTGGGACCTTTAACAGTGACAACGTTATGCGCTGACACGTCTACAGTAACACCCGCCGGTATATTTATTGGTTTTTTACCTATTCTAGACATAACGGTTTATTAATATACGTAACAAAGTACTTCTCCACCTATCCCCTCTGTACGAGCTTCTTTGTCGGTCATTACACCTTTGCTGGTGGAAACGATGGCAATACCCAAGCCGTTGATTACTCGTGGCATTTCATCATTCTTAACATATTTTCTCAAACCTGGCTTACTTACTCTCGATAGGTTTACAATTGCGTTTTGCTTAGTAGTAGGATTATACTTCAAAGCTATTTTGATAGAACCCTGAGGGCCATTTTCTTCAAATTTATAGTTTTGAATATACCCTTTGTCAAAAAGCACTTTTGTAATTTCCTTCTTGATGTTGGAAGCAGGTATCTCTACGATTCGATGAGAAGCCTTAATGGCATTTCTCAACCTGGTTAGATAATCAGCTATTGGATCAGTCATATTTATATAAGTCTAACTGCATGCCCTTACGGGCGTGCAAAGTTACACAATGATTCTTAGAATAAAAACTTTTGTCTGATTTTTACCAGCTCGCTTTAGTTACACCAGGGATCTTACCCGCAGAAGCCATTTCTCTAAAGGTAACTCTGTTGATACCGAATTTTCTCATGTAACCTTTAGGACGGCCAGTCAATTTACATCTGTTGTGCAATCTGACAGGAGAAGCGTTCTTAGGAAGCTTATCCAAAGCTTCATAATCACCAGCAGCTTTAAGTTCTGCTCTCTTCTTGGCGAACTTGGCTACAAGACGTTCTCTTTTTCTCTCACGAGCTTTTATTGACTCTCTTGCCATAATTATTCTTCTTTATTTTTGTTTACGAAAGGCATTCCGAAAGCTCTCAATAGAGCCAAGCTCTCTTCGTCAGTAGCAGCAGTGGTCACAAAAGTGATGTCCATACCAGTAATGCGGTTAACTTTCTCAATGCTGATTTCAGGGAAAATAATCTGCTCAGTTACACCCAAAGTGTAGTTTCCTCTTCCGTCGAAGCCTTTGTCAGAAATCCCTTTGAAGTCTCTTACCCTTGGAAGGGCTACAGAAATCAAACGGTCCAAGAATTCGTACATTTTATTACCACGCAAAGTAACTTTGGCGCCAATTGGCATGCCTTCTCTCAACTTAAAGTTGGAGATTGAAACTTTAGCGATGGTTGGTACAGCCTTCTGGCCAGTGATCAAAGAAAGTTCTTCAACTCCTTGATCTACCAATTTCTTGTCGGCAACTGCTGCACCGATACCTTTGTTGAGCACAATTTTGGTCAACTTAGGAACCTGCATTGCGGACTTATATTGGAATTTCTCCTTCAAAGCTGGAGCAATTTCCTTTACGTATTTATCTTTTACTCTAGGATTAGCCATTGATCACCTCCCCGGTTTTCTTAGAATACCTTACTAATTTACCATTTTCACCCGCTTTTCTTCCAGTTCTGGTGGCATCACCAGTTTTAGGATCTACAAGCATCAGGTTACTGATGTGAATGCCGGCTTCTTTCTTTTCGATGCCGCCTTGAGGATTGGTCGCTGATGGTTTGATATGTTTGGTTACCATATTCAATCCCTCTACAATCGCTCTTTTCTTCTCGCGGTTAACAGAAAGTACTTTACCAGTTTTACCTTTATCATCTCCGGCCAATACCTTTACGGTATCGCCAGTTCTGATATGCAATTTTGGTTGCTTATTAAATTTTCTTTCCATGATTACAATACTTCTGGTGCCAAGGATACGATCTTCATAAATTGCTTCTCTCTCAATTCTCTAGCTACTGGGCCAAAGATACGAGTGCCTCTTGGCTCGTCGTTGTTATTTAGAAGAACTGCTGCGTTATCCTCAAAACGGATATAAGAACCGTCTTTTCTTCTGATTTCTTTCTTTGTTCTAACAATCACCGCTTTGGATACGGTACCTTTTTTCATGTTGCTGGAAGAAAGAGCAGACTTTACAGTTACCACAACCTTGTCACCAATGCTAGCATATCTTTTCTTGGTGCCTCCAAGTACACGGATTACAAGCACTTCTTTAGCACCTGAATTGTCCGCTACGCCTAATCTGGATTCTTGTTGTATCATGATTATTTAGCCTTTTCTATAATTTCTACTAATCTCCAACGCTTATTTTTACTCAGCGGACGAGTTTCACTTATTTTTACAAGGTCGCCTGAGCCACACTCGTTGTTCTCGTCATGAACCATAAATTTGGTAGTTTTAGCAACAAACTTACCGTAGATAGGGTGCTTCACCTTTCTCTCAACGGCAACTGTTATGGACTTGTCCATTTTGTTGCTTACTACTTTTCCTATTCTTTCTTTACGTAGATTTCTCTCAGTAGTAGCCATCGATTTCTTATTTAGCTAGTTGTTTTGCTCTCAAAGAAGTCTTTAGTCTGGCTATCAACTTCTTGGTTTCTCTTATTTTATTCGGATTCTCTATTGGAGAAATGGCATGAGCGAAGCGCAATTTTGTCAAATTTTCTTGCTCAGCTGCAATACGCTCAGTGATTTCACTCTCGGAGAGTGCTTGGATTTCAGAGTTTTTCATAGTTGTGAATTATCCTACGTAATCTCTACGTACTACAAATTTTGTACTCACTGGAAGTTTCTGTTGTGCTAGACGAAGCGCCTCTTGAGCTACTTCTAAGCTTACACCGGTTGCTTCGAAAAGAATTGTTCCTGGCTTGATAACGGCTACCCAATACTCAGGTGCACCTTTACCTTTACCCATACGAACCTCTGCAGGTTTCTTCGTGATAGGCTTGTCAGGGAAAATTCTGATCCATACTTGACCTTCTCTCTTCATGGCTCTTGTCATAGCGATACGCGCCGCTTCAATCTGACGAGAAGTAATCCATCCTGGCTCTAGGGATTTGATGCCAAAGTTCCCGAAAGAAAGCGTATGCCCTCTTTGCGCGATGCCTTTGACACGGCCCTTTTGCATTTTTCTATATTTAGTTCTTCTTGGCTGTAACATGATTTCTCACTTATCGGTGAAAATTAGTTATTTCTCTTTCTTCTCTTAGGTCCGCCTTCTCTTCTACGGCCGGCATCTCTTCTTCCGCCTTTACCTTCATTGGCTACTCCGGCATTTGGAGAAAGATCTCTCTTTCCGTATACCTCACCTTTAAAGATCCAAACTTTGATTCCGATGATTCCGTAGACAGTTGCAGCTTCTGATAATGCATAATCGATATCTGCTCTCAATGTATGCAAAGGAATTCTTCCTTCTTTGTACATCTCAGATCTCGCCATCTCAGCACCGCCCAAACGTCCAGAAAGTTTGATTTTGATTCCTTCGGCTCCTACTCTCATGGTAGCGGCAATAGATTGCTTCATCGCTCTTCTGAAAGATATACGGGCTTGAAGTTGTTGAGCTATAGATTCCCCTACCAACTTTGCATCAAGTTCAGGACGCTTGATCTCAAAAATATTGATCTGCACATCCTTGTCGGTAAGTTTTTTCAGCTCTTCTTTTAATTTATCGACTTCTGCGCCTCCTTTACCGATCACCACACCTGGACGAGCTGTATGGATAGTCAGGGTGATTCTCTTAAGGGTTCTTTCGATAATTACCTTTGATATGCCGCCTTTAGGGATACGGGCATATACATATTTTCTTATTTTTTGGTCTTCATATAGCTTGTCGGCAAAGTCTCTGCCGCCGTACCAGTTAGAATCCCAACCTTTAACGATACCAAGTCTAAAACCTATCGGGTTTACTTTTTGTCCCATAGTCTGATCTTAATTAGAATTATCTTTAGTTTCTACTTCACCAGCGGTCTCCACAGTGTTGATCGCATCAACTACCAAGGTTACATGGTTTGATCTTTTACGAATCCTGTGGGCCCTTCCCTGAGGAGCAGGTCTTAGTCGCTTCAACATACGACCGCTGTCTACCATGATAGTCTTGATCACTAGATCTGCATCTTCCAATTTGGTATCAGGGTTTTTGGCTTGCCAGTTGGCTATAGCAGAAAGTAGAAGTTTCTCTAATCGAATAGCACCATGGTTAGGTGTAAACTTCAATATGCTTAGTGCCTGTCCCACTCTCTTGCCTCTAACTAGGTCAGCTACTAGACGCATTTTTCTAGGTGAGGTAGGAACATTATTTAATCTTGCTACTGCTTCCATGATTATCTCTTTCCTTTATCTTTTTTGGCAATGTGACCTCTAAAGTTTCTTGTAGGGGCAAATTCACCAAGCTTGTGACCTACCATGTTGTCGGTTACAAATACTGGAATGAATTTATTACCGTTATGCACAGCAAAGGTATGGCCTACAAAATCCGGAGAGATCATCGATCTTCTGGACCAGGTCTTGATTACAGACTTCTTTCCAGACTCGTTCATCACGTCTACCTTCTTGAGGAGGTGATGCTCGATATAAGGACCTTTTTTTAATGAACGTGCCATAGTTATTTAGATCTTTTACTGATAATAAACTTATTTGAATACTTTTTAGGAGACCTGGTCTTTTTACCTTTAGCAAGCAAACCAGTTCTTGAACGTGGGTGTCCACCTGATGAACGACCTTCACCACCACCCATTGGGTGATCCACAGGGTTCATCGCTACACCTCTTGTTCTAGGACGTCTTCCCAACCAGCGGTTTCTACCAGCTTTTCCTAACACTACGTTCATGTGGTCAGAATTTGAAACAGTACCTACTGTTGCCAAGCATACACCTAGTACCAATCTCATTTCGCCAGATGGCAATTTGATAGTCACATATTTACCCTCACGGGCTACAATCTGAGCATAGCTACCAGCTGATCTAGCCATCGCTCCACCTTTACCAGGCTTAAGCTCAATGTTGTGAACTATGGTACCCAATGGAATATTTGTCAGTTGCATGGTGTTTCCTACTTCTGGGGCAACACTCTCTCCGGAAATCACTGTTTGTCCAACTTGCAAACCTTCCGGAGCAATAATGTAAGCCTTAGCACCGTCTACGTAGTATAGCAAAGCCAAACGAGCTGTCCTGTTTGGATCATACTCAATAGCTTTTACTACTGCCGGTATACCGAATTTGGTACGCTTAAAATCTACGACTCTAAGTCTTCTCTTGTGACCACCACCCATATAGCGGGCTGTCATCTTACCTACATTATTTCTACCACCTGATTTTTTCAACGGAGCCAATAGAGATTTCTCTGGCGTCGACTTGGTAATCTCGTCAAACGCTGGAGCTACTCTGAATCTGGTTCCAGGAGTTACAGGTCTTAATTTTTTAACTGCCATGATTTAATTCAATTAAACTTCTCCGTAAAAATCAATTACTTCTCCTTCGGCTACTTGTACAATCGCCTTCTTGAAGGCATTGGTGTAACCGGATACGATCTTCGACTTGGTGTATCTTGTCTTATGCTTCGCAGCATATCGCATAGTCCTTACATCGACTACCTTTACACCAAACATTTTCTCTACGGCTTTTTTGATTTCTGGCTTCTTAGCAGTTTTCTCCACGATGAACCCGTATACACCACGTTCATTCATAGCAGAAATCTTTTCCGTAATCAAAGGCTTCTTTAGTATATCCATTGTATTACTTCGATAAAATGTTTTCTAACTTACTTACAGCGTCTTCACAGAAAACAACAACGTCAGCGTGTAGCAGCTCGTAAGTATTTACGTCATCTACTGTGATCACCTTTGTCTTAGGCAGGTTTCTGCTTGATAAGTATACATTCTTGTTGCCTTCAGGAAGGACTACAAGTGATTTCTTATCTGTCAAAGATAGGCTAGAGAGTAAAGAGATAAAGCTCTTTGTCTTTGGAGCGTCAAATGACAAGTTCTCCAAAACAGAAAGATTGTTCTCCTGAGCTTTGTAAGAAAGCGCAGACTTTCTAGCTAACTGCTTCAATTTTTTATTCAATTTGAAAGAGTAGTTTCTTGGTCTTGGACCGAAGATTCTACCACCTCCTCTAAACACAGGCGATTTGATGGATCCTGCTCTGGCGCCACCTGTACCTTTTTGCTTTTTGATCTTTCTTGTTGATCCGGCTATCTCAGCTCTTTCTTTGGATTTGTGCGTTCCCTGTCTTTGGTTAGCCAAATACTGCTTAACATCCAAGTAGATCGCATGATCGTTTGGCTTGATGCCAAAAATATCATCCGAAAGGCTTACCTTTCTACCTGTGTCTTCACCGTTATGTTTTAATACTACTAATTCCATTTTCTTACTTCTCTAGAATAACGAAAGAATTTTTTGGACCAGGGACAGAGCCGCTTACCAGGATCAAGTTCTTTTCAGGATAGATTTTAAGTACTTTAAGGTTTACTACCTTCACTCTGTCTCCACCTGTTCTACCGGCCATTCTCATACCCTTGAATACTCTCGAAGGCCATGAACATGCACCAATTGAACCAGGGTGTCTTGCTCTGTTGTGCTGACCGTGAGTCTGCCCACCAACACCGGCAAAACCATGACGTTTTACAACACCTTGGAAACCTTTACCTTTTGAAGTACCGATAGCATCCACGAAGTCACCCTCGATGAATACTTGTTCTGTTTTTACAGTTTTTCCAAGATCAACTTGACCTTCAAACTCTACCCTGAAATCTCTGAATTCAACAACTTTCTGCTTTGGCGTAGTGCCGGCCTTTTTAAAGTGCCCCACTAGTGGCTTAGGAGTGTTTTTCTCCTTACGCTCACCGAATGCCAACTGAACAGCGTTGTACCCGTCTGTTTCAACATTTTTTACTTGCGTCACTACGCAAGGACCAGCTTCTATTAGCGTGCATGCGACGTTACGCCCATCGGCACTAAAAATGCTAGTCATTCCTACTTTTTTACCTATTATTCCAGACATCTTCTGTTATATAATATAATATTTCCACAAGTATCCACACACTTGTGCCCTAAGGGACTGCAAAGTTAGTAATTTAAAACCAGCCAGCAAATTACAACTCAAATATTTTCAAACATTTACGCAATATTCCCGTATATATAAACTTGAGCCTATTCGTTTGGGGTAGAAGTAATTATTTCAGGCTGCTCAAAATAAAAGAAAAAACCCACCCGCCGAGGCGGATAGGTTTTAAAGTTCATTTCGTATCAGGAGGATCAAACTTTGATCTCTACATCCACTCCACTTGGCAATTCGATTTTCATCAAGGCATCTACAGTTTTTGAGCTGTTGGAATAGATATCCACCAATCTCTTGTAGGTGCAAAGCTGAAACTGCTCACGCGCTTTCTTGTTAACGTGTGGAGACTTAAGAACAGTGAATTTTTCTTTCTTAGTAGGCAATGGAATTGGACCTACCACTACTGCTCCTGTAGATTTTACAGCTTTCACGATCTTCTCTGATGACTTGTCCACCAGGCTGTGATCGTAAGACTTAAGTTTTATTCTTATTTTCTGATTCATGTTCTAATTAGTTTAGGCTTTCTCTCCTTTTACTTTAGCAATAACTGCTTCTGCAATGTTATTTGGAACCGGCTCATAATGAGAGAAGGTCAAAGAAGCAGTTGCTCTACCTGAAGTAATTGTTCTAAGGTCAGTGATGTAACCGAACAATTCTGACAAAGGCACAGAAGCTTTGATTACAGAGGAAGTACCTTTGGTATCCATACCTTTCATCAAACCTCTTCTTCTGTTCAAGTCACCTGTGATAGGGCCTGTATATTCGTCAGGAGACACTACGTCTACAGCCATGATTGGTTCCAAAAGTTGTGGCTTGGCTTTCTTGGCAGCTTCTTTGAAACCGATTCTTGCAGCTAGTTCAAAAGAAAGAGCATCTGAATCGACATCGTGGAAAGATCCATGGAACAGTCTTACTTTCATACTTTCAACAGGGTAACCTGCCAAAGGACCGTTTTTCATTGATTCAGCAAAACCTTTCTGGATAGCAGGAATGAATTCTTTAGGAATCACACCACCTACGATACCATTCACAAAGTCAAGTCCTGGCTTGATTTCTCCTGTTTCAGGATCTGGATCTTTAGGTCCAAGTTCAAATACGATATCGGCAAATTTACCTTTACCACCTGATTGCTTTTTATAAACCTCTTTGTGTTCAACATTACCATACAAAGCTTCTTTGTATGCCACTTGAGGAGCACCTTGGTTGATCTCAACCTTAAATTCTCTCTTCAAACGGTCAATGATGATATCAAGGTGAAGCTCACCCATACCTCGAAGGATAGTCTGACCAGTTTCGTGATCAGTGTTAACCTGTAGAGTAGGATCTTCTTCTACTAGCTTGGCGATAGCCATACCTAGCTTGTCCACATCAGCCTGAGTTTTAGGCTCGATAGCGTATCCGATTACCGGCTCAGGGAAAATCATGGATTCCATTACCACTTTACGCTTTTCGTCGCAAAGGGTATCACCCGTTTTGATATCTTTGAAACCTACTACAGCACCAATATCACCAGCTTCCAATCTGTCGATTTGATTCTGCTTATTAGCGTGCATTTGGAACACTCTAGAGATACGCTCCTTATTTCCTGACCGTGTATTGTATATATACGAACCGGAATCTAATTTACCTGAATACGCTCTTACAAAGCAAAGACGACCTACGAATGGATCGGTTGCAATCTTGAACGCCAAGCCAGTGAAAGGCTCATTTACATCCGGCTTTATCAATACTTTCTCTTCTGAATCTAGTTCAGTGGCATAAAGATCAGTCTTTTCCATTGGAGATGGTAACAATTCCATCACCAAGTCAAGCATCGTCTGAACACCTTTATTTTTGAAAGAAGATCCACATACCATTGGCACAATTTTCATGTCAATAGTAGCCGCTCTAAGGGCAGCAAGGATTTCTTCTTCTGTAATTGAATTTGGATCTTCGAAGAATTTCTCCATTAAAGACTCATCATAATCGGCTACCGCCTCTAATAGATGCTCTCTCCACTGGGCAACTTCTTCCTTCATATCCTCTGGAATAGGAACTTGCTCGAAAGTCATCCCAAAGTCCTCTTCATTCCAAATGATAGCTCTGTTATTGATCAAATCAACAACACCTCTAAATTTGTCTTCAGAACCGATAGGAAGCTGCAAAGGAACTGCATAGCTACCTAACATTTCTTTTACTTGCTTACAAACTTCAAGGAAGTTTGCACCTGCACGGTCCATTTTGTTAACGAAACCGATACGGGCAACTTTATAGTTATCAGCCAAACGCCAGTTAGTCTCAGACTGTGGCTCTACGCCGTCCACTGCACTGAAAAGAAAAACCAACCCATCAAGAACTCTCAATGATCTATTTACCTCTACGGTAAAATCTACGTGACCTGGAGTATCGATTACGTTGATCTGGTATTTTTTATCTCTATAATCCCAAAAAACAGTAGTCGCAGCTGAAGTAATTGTAATTCCTCTTTCTTGCTCCTGTGCCATCCAGTCCATGGTAGCCGCACCATCGTGCACCTCACCAAGTTTATGACTCACACCTGTGTAGAAAAGGATACGCTCTGTCGTAGTAGTTTTACCGGCATCAATGTGCGCAGCAATACCAATGTTTCTAGTGTATTTTAAGTCTCTAGCCATTTTGTATATTAGAATCTAAAGTGTGAGAATGCTTTGTTGGCTTCTGCCATTCTATGCGTGTCATCTTTCTTCTTCACAGCAGCGCCTTCGCCTTTGGAAGCAGCCATGATCTCACCGGCAAGCCTATCCATCATTGTCTTCTCACCTCTTTTTCTGGAATAAGTGATCATCCACTTGATTCCTAGTGAAGTCTTCCTTTCAGGTCTCACTTCCATGGGCACCTGGAAAGTAGCTCCCCCAACTCTACGACTCTTCACCTCTACAGCTGGAGTTATATTGTTAAGCGCTTTCTTCCAAAGCTCAAGACCGTTCTCACCTGTTTTGTCTTCTACTTTCGCTACTGCGTCGTAGAAGATTTTGTAAGCAATACTCTTCTTCCCGTCTACCATAAGGCAGTTCACAAATTTTGTCACCAAAGTATCATTAAACTTCGGATCAGGAAGAATATATCTCTTTTTTGGTTTCGCTTTTCTCATTATTACGTAATGTTAAAATATGAATTATTTTTTAGCGGCCTTAGGACGCTTAGCACCGTACTTAGAGCGACCTTGCTTACGGTCTTTAACTCCTGAAGTATCCAATGCACCTCGAATGATGTGATAACGCACACCTGGAAGATCCTTCACACGACCACCTCTGATCAACACGATAGAGTGCTCTTGCAAATTGTGACCTTCACCTGGAATATAAGCGTTAACTTCTTTTCCATTCGTCAACCTAACCCTAGCCACCTTTCTCATCGCTGAGTTTGGTTTCTTTGGAGTAGTAGTGTACACTCTTGTACACACACCCCTACGCTGAGGGCACGCATCCAAAGCTCTCGACTTGGATTTGGTCTCAAGGGTATTTCTACCTTTTCTTACTAACTGCTGTATAGTAGGCATTAACTGATTAAATTTAGTTTTTCCTTACTTTTTTAAACTGATTTTTGGACTGCAAAGGTAATCAAATCGTTAAAACTAACAAAATTAAAGAGTTATATTTTATTTGTCTTAACTAACTACTCCCCTCATCCTTACTAATTGTATTAGGCCTCCCCTGCGGTGCCGCCAAAATTCATCGGAAAGGAAGGAGCTTCATTTCCGGAATCTATCTTGCCAAAAGAGGCTTCGTATTTTTCAATATTTTCCCGCAAAGCAGTCAAAAGCCTCTTGGCATGGTCAGGAGTCATGATGATCCTGGATTTGACCTTAGCTTTTGGAACCCCCGGCATCAACCTGATGAAATCAACTACAAACTCCGAATTGGAGTGAGCAATCATGGCCAAATTAGCATATATTCCTTCCGCCACTTCTTCCGGAAGTTCTACGTTGATCTGCTGATCTTGGGGCAATTTTTCGTCTGAATCCATATTTACATAATTAAAAAAGGCCTGTTGTGAGACAGGCCTTTTAAGTTTTAGATTGCTATTACTTTATAGTCTCTTTGGATTTTCTGGTAGACTTCTCCTTTTCAGTAGAAAGTCTTTCGTAATCCTCTTGAGAACCTACAATTACATCTTTGAATCTTCGCTGGCCGGTACCTGCTGGGATCAAGTGACCCACGATCACGTTTTCTTTCAAGCCCAAAAGCTCGTCACGCTTGCCTCGTATGGCCGCTTCACTCAATACCTTGGTAGTTTCCTGGAAGGATGCTGCAGAAATAAAGCTTTCCGTACCCAAAGAAGAGGCAGTGATACCTTGTAGAGTAGGCTTAGAAACTGCTGTTTCAGCATCTCTTACCTGTACAAGTTTCAAGTCTTTTCTCTTCAAGCTTGAATTCTCATCTCTAAGCCTTCTTGTAGTGATAATCATACCAGGCTTCAAGCTACTGCTATCACCAGCTTCCATTACCACCTTCTTATCCAAGATGTTATCATTTTCTTCTCTGAAAGCCCACTTGTCCACAATCTGACCTTGTAGGAAACCAGTATCTCCAGCATCAAGAATTTCAACTTTCTGCATCATCTGGCTAACAATCACCTCAATGTGCTTATCGTTGATTTTCACACCCTGAAGACGGTATACCTCCTGGATTTCATTCACAAGGTACTCCTGTACTGCAGTAGGCCCTTTGATAGAAAGGATATCATTTGGAGTGATGGCACCATCTGACAACGGCTCACCAGCTCTGATAAAGTCATTCTCCTGAACAAGGATGTGCTTGGATAGAGACACCATGTATCTCTTCTTAACGCCATCTTTGGACTCAATGAAGATTTCTCTATTACCACGCTTGATCCCACCATAAGTTACCACACCGTCGATTTCAGAAACTACAGCCGGGTTGGATGGGTTTCTTGCCTCAAACAATTCAGTAACTCTTGGAAGACCACCGGTGATATCTCTTGTTTTACCAACAGACCTAGGAATCTTCACAAGGATTTGACCAGCCTTCACTTTTTCACCTTCTTCTACAGATAAGTGAGCGCCCACTGGAATATTGTAAGACTTCGTCTCATCACCATAGTTTACCACTACAGCTGGGTTCTTCGTCTTATCCTTTGTTTCTATAATTACTTTTTCTCTATAACCAGTCTGCTCATCGGAAACTTCCTTATAAGTTACCCCCTCAATGATGGCGTCAAAGGCAACCTCACCGTCAAACTCAGAAAGTATCACGGCATTGTATGGATCCCAAGTACATAGAGAATCTCCTTTAGAGATCTTCTGCCCCTCTACTACGTTCAAGAGAGCACCATAAGGTACGTGGTTAGTCACCAATGTTTTGCCAGTCTTGACATCATTGATCTTAACCTCACCGGATCTACCCATTACAATATTAACAGATTCACCGTCTTTGTTGGTAGTATTGATCCATCTCAACTCTTCCTCAAATTCGATGATACCATCAAACTTAGCAGGGATGCTTGCCTCAACAGAGATGTTGGAAGCAGTACCACCCACGTGGAAGGTTCTCAAAGTAAGCTGTGTACCTGGTTCACCGATCGACTGGGCAGCAATTACACCAACAGACTCACCTGTTTGTACAATATTGCCAGAAGTCAAGTTTCTACCATAACACTTGGTACATACACCTCTTCTAGTCTCACAAGTCAATACAGACCTGATCTCCACCTCTTCGATAGCTGATTCGTCAACTCTTTTAGCAAGTTCATCAGAGATTTCCTCACCACCAGTCAATACCAACTCATCTGATAGTGGATCATACACATCGTGTACAGATACTCTACCTACAATTCTTTCAGATAATGGTTCAACGATCTCGTCATTGTCTTTCAAGGCTTCAACCACTAGACCTCTCAAGGTACCGCAATCCTCTTCGGATACGATCATGTCCTGAGCCACATCCACAAGACGACGGGTCAAGTAACCCGCATCAGCAGTTTTCAAGGCTGTATCGGCAAGACCCTTACGGGCACCGTGAGTAGAGATAAAGTACTCCAATACATCTAGACCTTCCTTAAAGTTGGAAAGAATCGGGTTTTCGATGATTTCACCTACTGACCCTTGAAGGTTTTTCTGCGGCTTAGCCATCAGCCCCCTCATACCACCCAACTGTCTAATCTGCTCTCTAGAACCTCTGGCTCCAGAGTGCATCATCATGTAAATAGCGTTGAATCCTTGCTTATCCTCTTCCATTTGCTTCATCAAGATGTTAGTCAAATGGGAGTTGGTTCTCGTCCAGATATCAATTACCTGGTTATATCTTTCATTATCGGTAATAAGACCCATCAAGTAGTTGTTCCATACTTGGTCAACTTCCTCTTTGGCTTTCGTAATCAACGGTTCTTTTTCATCTGGGATAATAACATCGTTAAGACCCATTGATAGACCACCTTGATAAGCCATTTGGAAACCTAGGTGCTTGATATCATCAAGGAATTGGGCACTTCGTGCAATACCACAAATCTTCACAACTTCACCGATAATCTGTTGAAGTTTTTTCTTAGTCAATAGTTCATTAACAAAACCTACCTGCTCAGGCACAAATTGGTTGAAAATCAACCTACCCGCAACAGTTTCAATGATCTTATTTTCAAGTTCACCGGCTTCGTTTCTGGTGCTTACCTTACATTTGATGAAAGCATGCTGAGAAATTTTGCCCTCATTCAAGGCAATGATCACATCCTCCTCACCGTAGAAGGTCATCCCTTCACCGGCAACAACTTCCTCTTCCGTAGAGCGCTTACCTTTGGTTACATAATACAGACCCAAAACCATATCTTGAGAAGGTACAGTAATAGGAGCACCGTTAGCCGGGTTAAGGATATTATGGGAAGCCAACATCAAAGTAGATGCTTCCAAAATAGCTTCATGCCCTAGTGGGACGTGAACAGCCATCTGGTCACCGTCAAAATCGGCGTTGAATGCTGTACATACCAATGGGTGAAGCTGGATCGCCTTACCTTCGATAAGTTTAGGCTGGAAGGCCTGGATACCCAATCTGTGAAGTGTAGGAGCACGGTTTAGCAGTACAGGGTGTCCTTTCAATACGTTTTCAAGAATATCCCATACTACAGGATCTTTTCTGTCTACAATCTTCTTAGCGGATTTTACAGTCTTTACAATACCTCTTTCGATCAGTTTTCTGATGATAAACGGCTTGAAAAGCTCTGCTGCCATGTTCTTAGGCAGACCGCACTCATGAAGCTTCAATTCAGGACCTACTACGATAACCGAACGACCGGAGTAGTCGACCCGCTTACCCAACAGGTTTTGACGGAAACGTCCTTGCTTACCTTTCAACATGTCGGAAAGGGACTTCAACGCTCTGTTTCCATCAGATCTCACTGCATTGACTTTTCTTGAGTTATCGAAAAGTGAATCCACAGCTTCCTGAAGCATTCTTTTTTCGTTTCTCAAAATCACCTCAGGAGCTTTGATATCGATTAGTCTTTTAAGACGGTTATTTCTGATGATCACCCTTCTGTAAAGATCATTCAAATCAGATGTGGCAAATCTACCACCGTCCAAAGGAACCAAAGGCCTCAATTCTGGTGGGATTACCGGCACCATTCTCACCACCATCCACTCAGGACGGTTTTCGATTCTGGTTCTGGCATCTCTGAACGCTTCCACTACTTTCAGCCTTTTCAAAGCTTCCGCTTTTCTTTGCTGAGAGGTATCGGTAGCCGCCTGGTGTCTCAAGCTATAGGAAAGATCATCAAGATCAAGTCTTGCCAATAACATTTCGATAGCTTCAGCACCCATTCTGGCGATGAATTTATTTGGATCATGATCATCGAGTTGCTGATTTTCTTTCGGCAACTTGTCCATGATATCCAAGTATTCGTCCTCAGTCAAAAAGTCTAAATACTGCAATCCGTCTTCGGCTTTCACACCTGGCTGGATTACGGCATATCTTTCATAATAAACAATCTGGTCCAATTTCTTGGTTGGAAGACCAAGAAGGTAACCTATTTTGTTAGGCAGGGATTTGAAGTACCAAATATGTGCAACTGGAACCACCAACTCTATGTGGCCCATTCTTTCCCTTCTTACCTTCTTCTCAGTAACTTCCACACCACAACGGTCACAGATGATACCTTTATATCTTATGCGCTTATATTTACCACAATGACATTCCCAGTCTTTCACAGGACCGAAAATACGCTCACAGAACAACCCGCCCATTTCAGGCTTATAGGTTCTATAGTTGATCGTTTCCGGCTGGGTCACTTCACCATGCGAGCTATCCAAAATGGATTCTGGAGAAGCTAAACTAATAGTGACTCTGGAAAAGTCGTTGTTTAGTTTTTTATTTTTTCTGAAAGCCATAATTTATTTGTGAGTATGTTAAGGGCCTCGCGGCCCGTTTTTTCAAATTAATCCAAGGTGATTTCTAGAGCAAGACCTCTAAGCTCGTGAACCAATACGTTGAAGGATTCCGGAATATTTGGTTTCGGAAGGTTTTCCCCTTTAACAATTGCTTCGTAAGCCTTGGCCCTACCGATTACATCATCGGATTTCACGGTCAGAATTTCTTGAAGTACATGAGAAGCACCAAAGGCTTCCAATGCCCACACTTCCATCTCCCCGAATCTCTGGCCACCAAACTGGGCTTTACCACCCAATGGCTGCTGAGTAATCAATGAGTATGGCCCAATAGATCTGGCGTGCATCTTATCATCCACCAAGTGACCTAATTTCAACATATAGGCGACCCCTACAGTTACTGGCTGATCAAACTTCTTACCTGATAAACCATCATATAGGTATGTTCTACCGAAGGATGGCAAACCTGCCGCATCTAGTTCAGTAGCCACTTCCTCCATGGTAGCCCCATCAAAGATTGGAGTCGCATACTTCTTATTAAGCTTCTTACCAGCCCATGCCAATACTGTTTCGAAGATCTGACCTATGTTCATCCTAGATGGAACACCTAGTGGGTTCAATACGATATCCATCGGAGTACCGTCTTCCAAGAATGGCATGTCCTCATCTCTTACGATTTTAGCCACGATACCTTTGTTACCGTGACGGCCGGCCATCTTATCACCTACTTTTAGTTTTCTTTTCTTGGCAACATATACCTTGGCCAATTGAACGATTCCTGCTGGAAGCTCATCCCCTACCTCATGAGTGAACTTGTCACGCTTGAAAATACCGGAGATTTCATTTCTTGTGTTGGTGTAGTTTTTCACCAACTGCTGAATCAACGAATTGGTGTGCGCATCATCAGTCCAATCATCAAGAATGATATCAGAAATCAAGTTAGCTTCCTCAGGAACATTGTAGTTAGACTCATCCCTGTAAGGATTCTTAGCAGGGAATAAGTTTTGATCAATGTTCTTATGGTTGAACTTAACCCCTTTACTGATAATCTCATCACCAAACTTATGCTTAACTCCCTGAGAAGTCTTTCCTTCAAGAAGCGTAACCAATTTATTGATCATCTTGGCTCTTACTCCAAGAAGATCTTTAGAATATTGGTTTTTAAGCTTTTCAACTTCAGCTTTAGATTTGGCTCTTAAGTCTTTATCTTTCTTAGGTCTGCTGAACAATTTGGTATCGATTACCACACCATTCAATGATGGAGAGGCTTTCAATGAAGCATCTTTAACATCACCAGCTTTATCCCCAAAGATCGCTCTAAGAAGCTTCTCTTCAGGAGTCGGATCAGTTTCACCTTTAGGAGTGATCTTACCAATGATGATATCCCCTTCTTTTAGCTCAGCACCGATTCTGATAATCCCGTTTTCATCAAGGTTTTTAACCGCCTCTTCTGATACGTTTGGAATCTCAGAAGTCAATTCCTCTTCACCCCTCTTCGTGTCTCTAACTTCTAACTGGAATTCTTCGACGTGAATGGAAGTAAAGATATCTTCTCTTACAACTCTTTCGGAAATTACAATGGCATCCTCAAAGTTGTAACCTTGCCATGGCATGTAAGCCACTTGTAGGTTTTTACCCAAAGCAAGTTCTCCTTGATTGGTTGAATAACCTTCCACCAACACTTGACCTTTCACTACCTTTTGGCCTTTCAGAACCAAAGGAGTCAAATTGATTGTCGTGTCCTGGTTGGTTCTTCTGAACTTGATCAGGTCGTATGTTTTATATTCGTCACTGAAGTTGACCATAAGCTCATCTTCAGTTAATTCATATTTAATGATGATTTGTCTTGCATCAACATAGTCAACCACACCGTCAGCCTCTGCAATGACCAAAGATCTAGAGTCAACAGCAGCTTTTGCTTCAAGGCCGGTACCTACGATAGGCGATTCAGCTTTCAACAATGGTACTGCTTGACGTTGCATGTTTGATCCCATCAAGGCACGGTTGGCATCATCATGCTCCAAGAATGGAATCAAGGATGCAGCCACTGATACAATCTGGTTTGGTGCAACGTCCATGTAGCTGATTTCATTTGGCTCCAACACTGGGAAGTCACCTTCAAATCTAGCTTTTACTCTCTCGTTGATAAAGTTTCCAGAATCATCAAGTGGAGCGTTCGCTTGTGCAATGTTGTTGTCATCTTCTTCTTCAGCAGTCAAGAATACAATATCTTCTGCATTCATGGAAACCTTCCCTTCCTTCACCTTTCTATAAGGAGTCTCAAGGAAGCCCATGGAGTTCACTTTAGCATGAACACATAGTGAGGAAATCAAACCAATGTTTGGACCTTCAGGTGTTTCAATAGTACAAAGACGACCGTAGTGAGTGTAGTGAACATCACGAACCTCAAAACCGGCTCTTTCCCTTGAAAGACCACCTGGACCCAATGCAGACAACCTTCTCTTATGGGTCAACTCCGCTAGCGGGTTGGTCTGATCCATAAACTGAGAAAGCTGGTTGGTCCCAAAGAATGAATTAATAACTGAAGATAGCGTTCTAGCGTTGATCAAATCAACCGGCTTGAAATCTTCGTTATCTCTTACGTTCATTCTTTCACGGATAGTTCTAGCCATTCTGGCAAGACCTACACCGAACTGGCTATACAATTGTTCACCTACGGTTCTAACTCTCCTGTTACTCAAGTGATCAATATCATCGACTACAGCTTTAGAGTTGATTAGACCGATTAGATATTTCACAATGTTGATGATATCTTCGGTGGTCAACACAATCTTGTCTGAAGCGATGTCCAGTCCAAGTTTCTTGTTGATTCTATATCGTCCCACTTCTCCCAAGTCATAACGCTTGTCAGAGAAGAAAAGACCATGAATAACCTCACGGGCAGTAGCCTCATCAGGTGCTTCAGTATTTCTTAGTTGTCTATAGATAACTTCTACCGCTTCTTTTTCAGAGTTGGAGTTATCTTTCTGCAGGGTATTGTAGATGATGGAATAATCAGCCACGTTCACATCTTCTCTATGAAGGATGATGCTCTTCGCGCCAGATTCCAAGATCAATTCTATATCCTCGTCAGTAAGGATGGAATCTCTCTCTAACAATACCTCATTTCTGTCGATTGAAACTACCTCACCAGTATCCTCATCCACAAAATCTTCCACCCAGGTTCTCAATACACGGGCAGCCAACTTTCTACCGCTTACCTTTTTCAAGGCCGCTTTAGTAGAAGGCACTTCTTCAGAAAGACCGAACAAGTCCAAGATTTGCTTATCAGAGCCGTATCCGATTGCTCTCAACAATGTCGTAACCGGGAATTTCTTCTTACGGTCAATGTAAGCATACATCACATTATTGATGTCGGTAGCAAATTCAATCCAAGACCCTTTGAATGGTATGATTCTGGCTGAATATAGTTTGGTACCGTTGGTATGTTTACTTTGAGCGAAGAATACGCCTGGAGACCTATGCAATTGGGATACAATTACACGCTCGGCACCGTTAATAACAAAGGAGCCTTTTTCGGTCATGTAAGGAAGGTTTCCTAAGAACACTTCTTGTTCGATTGTTTCAAAATCCTCGTTGTCCTCATCAGAGCACAATAGACGAAGTTTTGCTTTCAACGGAACAGAATATGTAAGCCCTCTATCAATACTTTCGGAGACGTTGTATTTTGGAGGATCTACCGCATAGTCAATAAATTCAAGGGTGAAATTTTCTCTAGAATCACTAATAGGGAAATTCTCAGAAAACACCTTGAAAAGACCGTCCTGTCTTCTTTTTTCAGCTGGAGTATCTAGCTGAAAGAAATCTTTGAAAGATTGAAGCTGGATATCTAGGAAATCCGGATAGTCTTTGACTACCTTAATAGATGAGAAACTTTTCCTTTCGGGTTGGTTCTGGATAGCCAAGGCAGTATATGTTTATAGTGATAATTTATAACCAAATGCGACAATTATCGCTTAGAATAGTGCAATTTTCAAACTGCGCACAAACAGGAAAAGACCTGACTATACAGTCAGGTCTAACTTTTTAACCTTTACCTCTTGGGTGAAAGGTCAATAAGATTATTTAAGCTCAACTTCAGCTCCAGCTTCTTCTAGTTGCTTTTTAAGCGCCTCAGCTTCGTCTTTAGTAACACCTTCTTTAACAGCTTTAGGTGCGCTATCAACTACTTCTTTAGCCTCTTTAAGACCAAGACCAGTCAATTCTTTAACAAGCTTAACTACAGCAAGTTTTTGTCCACCAGCAGCTTTCAAGACTACGTCAAAAGAAGTTTTTTCTTCTTCTCCAGCACCTTCACCAGCTCCACCACCAGCTACCATCATTGGAGCAGCAGCAGCAGGTTCGATACCATACTCGTCCTTCAAAATAGTGGCTAATTCACTTACTTCTTTAACAGTCAAGTTAACTAACTGCTCAGCGAATGCTTTAAGATCTGCCATTGTATTATTATTTTAATTGATTGTTTTTAAACTAATTGATTTGATGATATTTTAAGATTCTCTTTCAGAAAGAGTTTTAACAAGTCCTGCAAGTTTATCCTGACCGCTCTTAAGCGCAGAGATAACGTTTTTGGCAGGTGATTGAAGCAAGCCAATAACTTCTCCAAGTAGCTCCTCCTTAGATTTAAGGGTTGACAACATTTCAAGGTTTTGTTCACCTATGAAAACATCGCTGTCAATGGAAGCACCTTTGAATACAGGTCTTGTTTCTTTCTTACCTAATTTCTTTCTGAAATCCTTAATGATTCTTGCAGGAAGATTTGAAGTCTCAGTAGAGAACATGATTCCTGAAAAACCTTTAAGCGTTTGTGCCGAGAAATCGGTGTAGTCAGTGTCAAGGTTTTCCAACGCCTTATTGATAAGCGTATTTTTATAAACCCTGTATTCTACTCCTTTTTCAAAACACATTCTTCTGAAAGCATTTACCTGAGCTACACTGAAACCTGATGCATCTGTAATATAGAAATGCGGAGTTTCTTTTAATTTCTCGGTAAGACTTTCGATTACTACTTGTTTTTCCTCTCTAGTCATAATTATATACCTTGAATACTCCCTTTATCTATATCAATACCAGGAGACATTGTGCTAGACAAATGTATACTCTTGAAATATGTACCTTTAGAAGACGCAGGCTTTAACTTAGAAATGGTAGCAATAAGTTCCCTTACGTTGTCCTGAATTTGCTCAGGTCCGAAGGATACCTTACCCACGCTTGCGTGAATGATACCAAATTTGTCTACTTTAAAGTCGATCTTACCGGCCTTAACTTCTTTTACTGCTTGCCCTACATTGAGAGTCACAGTACCTGATTTAGGGTTAGGCATCAAACCTCTTGGTCCTAAGACTCTACCTAACCTACCTACTTTCGCCATTACGTTAGGCATAGTGATGATGACATCTACGTCAGTCCATCCGCCTTCGATTTTAGCAATATAGTCATCCAGTCCAACATAGTCCGCTCCAGCTTCTTTAGCTTCCTCTTCCTTTTCAGGAGTACAAAGCACAAGAACTTTAACGTCCTTGCCTGTACCGTGAGGTAACGCCACTACTCCTCTTACCATCTGATCTGCTTTACGTGGATCAACACCCAAACGGATGTCAAGATCTACTGAAGCATCAAACTTGGTAGTAGTGATGTCCTTCACAATTGAAGAAGCGTCAGCCAGGGAGTACTGTTGGCTTGGGTCGTATTTAGAAAGAGCTTCTTTTTGCTTTTTTGTTAACTTAGCCATTTTTTAAAATTTATTCCTCCCAAGGAGCTTTCCCTGAAACTGTGATTCCCATACTTCTGGCAGTACCTGCGATCATTTTCATGGCAGATTCTACTTTGAAAGCATTCAAGTCAGGCATTTTCACCTCGGCAATTTCCTTAACTTGATCCCAGGTAACTGAGCCCACTTTCTTCCTGTTTGGCTCTGATGAACCACTCTTGATCTTAGCCGCCTCGATCAGCAGGTTAGCTGCTGGAGGAGTTTTTACGACAAAGTCAAAAGACTTATCCGAATAAATCGTGATAAGAACCGGAACAACTTGACCCATTTTTTCCTGAGTTCTAGCATTGAACTGCTTACAGAACTCCATGATGTTCAAACCCTTGGAACCAAGGGCCGGACCAACCGGAGGAGATGGATTTGCCTGGCCACCTTTAACCTGTAATTTCAGATAACCAGTAATTTCCTTAGCCATTTCCTAGTCTAGTTTTTCTACTTGCATAAAGTTTAATTCGACAGGTGTGTTCCGACCGAAGATCTTGACCATAACATTCAATTTCTTCTTGTCTTCAAACACCTCTTCTATTGTACCCTGGAACCCACTGAAAGGACCATCCATTACTTTTATGGTCTCTCCAACTATATATGGGGTATCCAATTTCTCGGCAAACTCATCCACGTCCTCAACACGACCTAAGATCCTGTTGATTTCTGTCTGGCGTAATGGTTCAGGGGTTTTGGAAGCTCCCCCTGCGTTTGACCCTAAGAAACCGATAACTCCCGGAATACTTGTAATTACGTGATTAGCTTCACCATTGGTAATATCCGCATGGACCAAAACGTAACCCGGGAAATAATTCCTCTCCCTTACTCGCTTCTTACCATTGCGCATTTCGTAAACTTTCTCAGAAGGTATCAAAACCTCAGGAATAAATTCCTCAAGTTTCTGCCTGGCAATCTCGTTGTCTAAATATGTTTTAGCTTTCTTCTCTTGCCCTGCTACCACTCTAAGTACGTACCATTTATGTTCAGCCATCCGTAACTTTTATTCTCAATTAAAATAAATCGTAAAACCATGTCATGAGATTCTCGAAGCTCAGATCAATCACACCGATTACCAGTGCAAAAATCAAAGACGCTACAAGAACCAATACAGCACTATTCTGCAATGAAGAGTATGTAGGCCAAGTAACCTTGTTCTTCATCTCGTCTATTGACTCAACTACAAAATTCTTAACATTCATGATTTAATGATTTAGTGGCACGGGCAGAGAGATTCGAACTCCCATCAACGGTTTTGGAGACCGCTATTCTACCATTGAACTATGCCCGTGTATTTGAATTGCTACTCCAAACGGAACGCAAAACTAGATAATATTCCTTAAAGAAACAAATGCGATTCCGAAAAATTTCAGAATCGCATTTGAATTTTATCTTAATCAATAATGATTAGTCTAGGATTTCAGTAACCTGTCCAGCACCTACTGTTCTACCACCCTCACGGATAGCGAATCTAAGGCCTTTCTCAAGAGCAACTGGGCTCAAAAGGTTAACTTCGATAGTAACGTTATCACCTGGCATTACCATTTCAACGTTCTCAGGAAGTTTGATCTCTCCAGTTACGTCTGTAGTTCTCAAGTAGAACTGAGGACGGTATTTGTTAAAGAATGGAGTGTGACGTCCACCTTCTTCTTTTGAAAGTACGTAAACTTCAGCCTTGAAGTGAGCGTGTGGCTTCACAGAACCTGGCTTACAGATAATCATACCTCTCTTGATTTGAGATTTCTCAATACCTCTAAGAAGTAGACCTACGTTGTCACCAGCTTCACCTCTGTCTAGGATCTTACGGAACATCTCAACACCAGTTACGGTAGACTTAAGACCTTCAGCACCCATACCGATGATATCTACTGGATCACCAGAGTTGATTACACCTCTTTCGATTCTACCAGTAGCTACAGTACCACGACCTGTGATCGAGAATACGTCTTCTACAGGCATCAAGAAGTCTTTATCGATAAGACGCTCAGGAAGAGGAATGTGATCATCTACAGCGTTCATCAATTCCATGATTTGGTCTACCCACTTCTCGTCGCCATTAAGGCCACCAAGTGCAGAACCTGAAATCACAGGAATGTTGTCTCCGTCGAAGTCATAGAAAGAAAGAAGTTCTCTAACTTCCATTTCTACTAGCTCCAACAATTCTGGATCATCTACTAAGTCAACTTTGTTCAAGAAAACTACTAGAGCCGGTACACCTACCTGACGAGCAAGAAGGATGTGCTCTCTAGTTTGAGGCATTGGTCCGTCAGTGGCAGCAACTACAAGAATTGCACCGTCCATCTGAGCAGCACCAGTTACCATGTTCTTCACATAATCCGCGTGACCTGGACAGTCAACGTGCGCATAGTGACGCTTCTCTGTCTGGTATTCTACGTGTGAAGTATTGATAGTGATACCTCTTTCTTTTTCTTCTGGAGCGTTGTCGATAGAAGAGAAATCTCTTAATTCAGAAAGACCCTTGTTAGCCAATACGGTCGTAATGGCAGCTGTCAAGGTAGTCTTACCATGATCTACGTGACCAATAGTACCGATATTAACGTGCGGTTTGGAACGGTCAAAGGTTGCTTTTGCCATGCGTGAAAATCCTCTGTTTAGTTAAAGATATGAATTAGTTATTTTTTCCAAATGTCTCTGAGCCAACGACGGGATTTGAACCCGTGACCTCTTCCTTACCAAGGAAGCACTCTACCCCTGAGCTACGTCGGCTGATAACAGTTTGTATGCCTATAAACAAGCATAGAGCGGGAGACGAGGCTCGAACCCGCGACCTGCAGCTTGGAAGGCTGCCGCTCTACCAACTGAGCTACTCCCGCTTGTTTTTCTTACACTGTGCAAAACTACAAAAGTTTTGCGGATTAATTGTGGGGGAAACAGGATTCGAACCTGTGAAGACATAAGTCAACGGATTTACAGTCCGTCCCAGTTGGCCGCTTTGGTATTCCCCCAACTGATCCGCTAAGCCATATTCAAAACCTTTGTTTGTTTTTGTATGTCTTAACGGATGGCAAAATTATAGGCTTTTGTGTAACTATCAAAATATTGTCCGAAAAAATCTCATATTTTTTTACACTTTACGCTTAAGCGTTTCGACATCAACCAATTAATTTTATCGATATATTCCTATAATGATCTACTCCCCGTAATTTTGCAGGTAAAACCCCTGATACTGCTTCACCATGCTGTCAGTCTCCTCCTCATTGAGTCGCTGCAATTTTTCCCTTACACCATCTTCGTCGTAAAAACCGAACAAGCTTTGAAACGCACCCAATCTAATATAATTAGCAGGATTCTCGGCCGCTATATCATACAGCTTATCGATGGCAACCTTCCTTTCCTCCTCTTCTAACCTGGCAAAGAAATCCCCATAATAACCCAAGAAATAAAACAAGGATTCTCCACCAAGCTTGTCAAGCTTGTCGTGAAACCATTCCGAATATTTACTATCCGCCTGCTCAGAGAAATAATTGGCTAATGCCACCACAACCCGGATGTTCCGCTGATCTTTATATTTCTCAGCTATTTCCTGCCGGTCCTCATTACCCTCATGTCCAAGGTATGCAGCCAAAGCAGCTCCGGCCACATAGAGCGAAGGCTCTTCCAGTTGACCTTTAAAAAACTCCTGATACTTATCCGGATTGTTTTGCGCCAGCACTTCAATAGCAGCTGCTCTCACACTGTTTTTTTCATCTTCCTGTGCCAGACGGTAAACCAAGTCTTCTACAAACTGAAAATTCACCTCACTGGAACTCAACCTATCTAGCGCCAACTCTCTTAAAGACCCAAATTCATCTTCCATCCCTGAGCGGTAAATTCCACCGAGCTCTTGCCGCGTATAATGGCTTGTCAAACTATCTAGGGCCTCATATCGAGCAATCCCTTCCTGGGAATTTTCAAACTGGGCCACCAATCGATCAAAGCCTCTATAAGTTTGTTTTTTAGCCAACAGCTCCATGCCTTCATCAAAAACCACCAAGTCAACAATGTTACCATTTTCCAAAGCAAAAAACTGCTCCCCTTCTTCCAACACAAATTCCCGCTCATACTTCACCCCATCCAAATAATACTGAACCTTAAATGGGATTTTATATAGCGGGGTTTGTCCCAATGGCTGCTGCTGCCTTACGGTGAGCAAGATATTCCCAGGCACACTTTCATCAATTTTCACATCCAGTTCCGGATGCCCTGAATCTAAAAACCACTGGTTGAAAAACCAGTTTAGATCCTTCCCGCTCACTTTCTCAAAGGCAAGTCTTAAATCATGAACCTCTACGCTGCTCAAGGTGTGCTTTTCCAGATAGTGGTTGAGAGAAGCAAAGAAGGCTTCATCTCCTAGGTATTTTCGTAACATATGCAGGATTCTTCCCCCCTTTGCGTAGGAGTGACTATCAAACATATCCTCATCATTATCATAGTAAAATCTAATCAGGTCTACCTGCTTACCTTCTGCCTCAGAAAAATACTGCTCCATTTCTCCTACATGAGAAAGGTCAGCAGCATCCTTACCATGTTTGTATTCCTCCCACAAGTATTCTGAGTAATTTGCAAATGCCTCATTCAATGGCAAGTTAGACCAAGACTCCGTGGTCACGTAGTCCCCAAACCACTGATGAAAAAGCTCATGCGCTATGATGCCATCCCATTCACTATCTATTGCCTCCCTCTCATCCAAATTCAAGGCTTCCATAAAAATGGAAAGGGTTGTGTTCTCCATAGCTCCGGAGACAAAATCCCTCACCACCACTTGGTCATACTTCTGCCAAGGGAACCTTACTCCAAGCAGTTCCGAGAAAAACCCAATCATCTCTGGGGTATTTTCAAATACTTTCGCCGCGCCATCTTTATAACCCTTCTCCACGATGTACCGCAAAGGCACATCCTCCCATTGGTCCTCCACCACTTCAAAATCCCCAACAACTACTGCGGCTAAGTATGGTGCATGCGGCCTATTCATTTCCCAGTGATCGGTACGGGTTCCGTCACCATTATCTTGTTTACTCAAGAGTTCACCATTACTGAAAGTCTGATATTCTTCAGGTACTGTCAGTTTAAAATCATGTGTTGCCCGCTCATTTGGGGCATCGATGGTGGGAAACCATTTGGAATTGTGTTCGGTCTCCCCTTGCGTCCATATTTGTATGGGTTTGCCTTCCTCTTCCCCCGTAGGATTGATGAAATACATACCCTTATCATCGGTGATGGCTGCGCTTCCGCCACTTCCACCCTCATACGGCATGGCAGTGTATCTGATATCAAGCTCCAAAGTGTCGGAAGAAGACACCTTACCAGGAAGGTATATCAAAAGTTTTTTCCCATCATACTTGAAAGCCAAAGGAACATTCTCATCCTCCCCCAATTTGGTCACATCCCAAACTTCAAAATCCTTAGCATCAAGCTCCAGCTCTTTCTGATCATAAAAAAATGGCTTCAGCCTGAGCCTAGCCTTTCCCAGCACATGCTTCTTTCCAAAATCAAAGGAAAGATCAAGGGAGGTGTGTAAAAGATCAAAATGACGCTCCCGAGTAGCTCGGTATTCACGGATTTCGTATTCCTTTTGTCTTAATTGTCCTTTCTGCTCCTGGGTGGCCTCAAACCTTTCTTCCACTTCAGCAGGGACATCTTCTTTTTCCTGTGGTGCTTGGGTTACTTCGGTTTGGGTTTTACAGCCCAGTAAGAGGGCCAATATCAGCACACTGGTACTTTTTAATTTCATACAATCCGATTGGTTTGAAAATTATAACGTCCTAAGTTAAGATATTTTTTGGGGAAAGGTTTCAATTTTTGGCTGGCAAATTATGGACTTCCCACGGCCTATGAAGCGGATAAAAATTTTGCGCACTCTTTTTGATATAATAATATTTTAACCAAACACACTACATTTTATGAAAATAGCTGGAATGATTTTACTAATTCTGGGTGTTGTTGGCACCTTGATCTTTGGTATCCAGGCCATACAGGACTCGGAAAGCTTCACTTTTCTGGGCATGGATATCGCCGTTAGCACGGCCAACTGGACACCCGTGATCGTCAGCGTAGTCCTTATGGTCATTGGAGGCATCATGATGGGCGCCGGTAGCAAAAAGCTGACTTAAGAATTTACCTCCAATATGATTTTTTGTTCAAAAGACGGCAACATGTAGTTGTCGTTTTTTTTTTATTATCCCCCCTTCCGCCGTTATTAATTGTACTAGGTACTATGTACTAAGTATTTCAAGATTTTGCCTTGGCTTTACATCCCTCTAAACCCACGACACATCCCCCTTAAACCCCTAAACAGTCCCCGGTAGCGCATAAAGCGAAGCTATGCGCTACCGGGACGTAAACCTCTTAACCACTTCGTACTTTGGATACCTATTAAATGGCACCTCATACTTGTGACCCTTTTCCTCCACCGCGATTCGCTCAATAAATTGTACTTAGTACCGAGTACAACCTTTTCTTGTCCTTTCCCCCACATTTACTATCTTTAGCCACCAAATTAGCTATCATGTATTCAGTAACTATCAATAAAGACAAATTTGAGGTCAACAAGGAGAAAGACGGCTTTCAGGTCAATAAGAGCCTGATCGAATGGGACATCACCAAACTTGAGGACCGCCGCTACCACATTCTGGCCAAACACCAGTCTTACAATCTGGAACTCATCGAGCACAACGCCGAAGAGAAAACTTTAAAAGTCAAACTAAATAACAAAACAGTTACCCTTTCCATCAAGGACAGATACGACCTGCTTTTGGAAAAACTCGGCATGAACAACACGGCCGGTTCAAAGGCCAAGGACATCAAAGCGCCTATGCCTGGTTTAATTTTTGACATCAAGGTCAAAGTCGGCGACGAAGTCCAAAAGGGCGACCACGTGCTGGTACTGGAAGCCATGAAGATGGAAAACATCATCAAATCCCCCGGTGACGGAGTGGTCAAGGAGATCAAGGTCAGCAAAGGAGCAAGCGTGGAAAAAAACCAGGTTTTAATTCAATTTTAAGGAATTGATTTAGTTTTATAAGCTTAACAAATTATATTTGTCGAGTTTAAATATTGGATAAAAATCATTTCAACATTAAATACCTTTCTCTTAAAGGCCATCAGAGCATGAAGTACAAAAGAATCCTCCTTAAGCTTAGCGGCGAAGCCCTCATGGGCGACAAAAACTACGGCATAGACCCCAAAAGACTAGAGCAATATGCCATGGAAATCCGAAAAGTGGTGGATATGGGCGTAGAAGTAGCACTTGTAATCGGAGGAGGCAATATTTTCAGAGGCGTGCAGTCCGAGAAAATCGGCATTGACCGCGTTCAGGGTGACTACATGGGCATGCTGGCCACATTGATCAACGCCATGGCTTTGCAGAGCGCGTTGGAGCAAAACGGCATGTACACCCGTCTCATGTCTGGCATCAAGATCGAAAGTGTATGTGAGCCGTTTATTCGCCGTAGAGCTATCCGCCACTTAGAAAAAGGTAGAGTGGTAATCTTTGGAGCCGGAATAGGCAACCCATATTTTACTACTGACTCCACGGCAAGTTTGAGAGCCATCGAGATAGAGGCAGAAGTAGTATTGAAAGGTACCCGTGTAGACGGAGTCTATACAGCAGATCCAGAAAAAGACAGTAGTGCAACTCGTTACGATACTATTTCTTTTCAGGAGGTCTATGAAAAAAACCTGAACGTGATGGATATGACTGCTTTTACTCTTTGCCAGGAAAATAACCTCCCTATCATCGTCTTTGACATGAATAAGGATGGAAACCTTGAAAACCTGATCAAGGGTGAAGACGTTGGTACTTTAATTATGACAAAATAAGCTTTTAACTATATCATGGAAGAGATTCAATTAGAACTTGACAATGCGAAAGAGCTCATGCAGAAGGCCGTTGACCACACGGCTGCTGAGTTGGTAAAAACAAGAGCTGGTAAGGCCATGCCCAATTTGCTTGACGGGATCATGGTCAGCTATTACGGCGCCCCTACCCCATTGCAGCAGGTGGCCTCTGTGACCACTCCTGATGCCAGAACCCTTACTATCAAACCTTGGGAAAGAAACCTGATCAGCGAAATTGAAAAAGCCATCGTCAATTCTGATTTAGGTCTTGCCCCTCAGAACAACGGTGAAATCATCATCCTGACCATCCCACCACTTACGGAGGAAAGAAGAAAAGGCTTGGTTAAACAAGTGAAACAAGAGTGTGAAAACGGTAAAATCTCCATCAGAACCGTAAGAAAAGACACCAATGATTCCTTAAGAAAGCTTCAAAAAGATGGCGCTTCCGAAGATGAAGTTAAAAGAGCGGAGGACACTGTCCAGAAACTAACTGATAAATATTCTTCAAAAATCGACGAGCTTTTTGATAAGAAAGAAGCCGAGATTATGAAAGTATAATGAAATCCCTCTAGCGAGGGATTTTTTTTTATCTAGAAGCAACAAATGGCGCCTTATTTACCCATTGCTTAGAAATAATTTGCTCCACCAGAAACTTACCCAAATCATCAAGCTTAATAGCCATTCCAGGCATTTGTTTATCATCTGCCAAAACATTCCCAACACCCTCTTTTTTGGAAATCATGGCAGCTCGCACTATTGTCCAGTCGATATTTTTATTGGAAAGAATAATCGGCAGGATTGCCTCTTGGGACTGTTTCATTTCTTTAAAAAGAAAACCTACAAACACCTTCATAATCTTCCTTTTCAAATCTAGGTTTTCTTCAGGAAGCGTCATGACTGCACCGGAAATATTAATTAACCTTTTAATCCCTAACTCATTCATTTTTCCCGTCAATAAGGTTCCTATACGTTGAAATTTTGCATATTGGTCAGGTTCCTTGACGCCACCAGCTGTATTTATCACCACATTACTGCCTTCAAGCGCACGTTCCATTGAAGAGCTATCAAGAAGATTGCCCTCTACCACAGTCACTTTTTCTTTTAACTCACCAAGCTTTTCAGGAGATCTTACCAAGACTTTAACCTGATAACCTTTATTTAAAGCTTCTCTTAGCGTTGCATTTCCAACCATTCCGGTCGCCCCTAAAATTGATACCTGCATCATATGGAGATTTAATGTTGTGAGCATAAATCAATTACCCTTCAAAAAATCGATAGCATAAAGCATCGAACCGAAAAGCTAAACCACTTTAATTAAGCGACTTATAAAGTTACCATAAATTATAGTCATATCAAATATTTGCAACTCACTTACCACTTTCTCCTCACTCCGGGATGCTTGGTGGCTATGTCCTTCAAAGTCTGAATTTGCCCTTCAGAAACATCCCTTTTCGGAATCAACAAGGCCATTTGTGCATTCTGCCACAGCAGCACCCAGTTGTGGGAAACCTCAAACATATACAACTTCTTCCATGAAAAAGTAGTATCGAATGACTCCCCTATGACTTGTATTTTCTCCCGGTCGAGCTTATAAGTAAACTTCCCCCTCAGCCGGGCATCTCCAAAATAGTTCTTTTTGGAAGAACGGAGTAGGGATAACGGAGGGAGCAGCACCATCGCCAATCCCAAGGCTACGGGCAACACGGGAAATTGGACATAAAAATCAGGTTCCATTACATGATGTACCAGTGAACCCAATACCAGAATCAACCCCAAAACCAGTAACGCGGTGGTCATCTTCCTGCGGTAAAGCAAAAAGAAATTAGCCCTCCGGAAATCTTCAAAACTCAACCCTGTATTGATCACTACTTCTGCCATAGAGGGGAAGATAATTCATTGCAGGTTATATTCCAAAGTGAAGGAGGGTAGGGTAAAAGCTATATTGAAGAATTATTTTTTAGGTTGCCCAGACTCACCCACTGCGACCTCCGAGCCTCTGGGGTAAAAACCCAGTTTAAATTTCCCCTACAAAATCCAAAAAGACCTTTTTATGGCGTTCAAGGTCCATATCATGGGAAAGTGCCACTCGGGCAATGTAATCTTTATCGGCTTCTTTAGTCGTCCCTTGGGTTGAAGTGGCAGGTATGGTCCAATAACATCCCTTTAACTGCCCATAACTCACGCAGTATTTACTTTCATTAGGGATCTCAGTAATCATTAGGTTGATCAACTTATTATTCAATGCCCTTTTATAAGATTCTCTTTCAGCAAAAGTTTCTCCTTTGGTGGGAAGATCCAATGAAAACACAGATGGAGTAAATCCTTCCTTCGCCAATTCCTCTGAAACAAAATTGATTTTTGCCTCTGGCAGAGCATCTTTAATGAAGTTTACAAATTCCCGCGTATTTTTATATGCGTCAATTATCCTTTGATTCATGGAAGGTAATTGATTTGCCAATATTTCAACTTGAAGATCTGTAGCCTCATTATCGCAAAGTATAAGATGCTTTTCTATTTTTTCCAATAAATCTTCCGCCTCATTATTTGCCACACAATAGCCCGCAGTACATTTTCCTCCACTAGGGAATTTCGAACCACTAACATAGGATATGCTCCTGATCGTAGAAAGTATTCCACCCTCAGCCAGGAATTGCACATTGGGACAAAATGTTTGGTCTAAAATAAACACTGGATCGATAGCGGCTTTTCCTGCATCCGTTTTACGGACTGCACTCAACACCTCTTTTAATTTTATAAGATCCGGAACTTCGACTCTTGGGTTAGTTGGAATTTCAGCGATGATAAAAGGGACGGCATCTTCTTTGGCAACTTTATCCAAAACGGCATCAATACTTTGAACCATATTGTTGTCACCATCGACAAGTAGATCCAAAACTTCCACGTTGTCCACACAAGCAGCTACCCGTCTGGCCTGGTCGTTTGTACCACCATAACAGTTAGGAGGAACAATGATTTTGATGGCTTTGCCTGGATGCTTTTCCAATGCCGCATCAACTAGCCCCATCATGATGGCATATTGAATTGATAGGCCACTGGAACCAAGTAGCGCCTTTGTATTTGTACCGGTAATTTCTTTAATCGAATCCAAGACAAGCGCTCTGTTTGTCTCATAATCACTTTTCACATCATCAGAAGGGGACTTTCCAATTAATTGCTGCAAGGCCGAAAAGCAATTCACAGGCGTCATAGCAATGGTCTCTCTTCTGCGGACATGCTGGATTTCGGAGATATAACTTCTATTTAGCTCACCATTTACCATTAGGATACTTCCAAATTCAGGGTGAATACTGATTATGAAATCTACATTAGGAGAAAATTCAAAACTGCCAATTTCCTCATTTTGTGAAATGAAAACTGTGCTGCCGTTAAACCTGGAAATATCTTCGACTCCATTAACTTGCTTTAAATCGAAACTATAACCGTATACTTGCTTTAGTACTTCGGTATCAAAAAGTGCCGGCAATTCCCCAGTATAGCAGATTTGAGTATTCTCATTATTCAATAAATTTTTCCTGAGAATAGCCAAAATAGGAACCGTCCTCGATGAAAAACTTATTACACTTTCCGGTTTATTGTCATATAGTTTAGCAATTGTCCATTCCAGCACTGATGATAAAGGATGACCTAGCCGGATATAATCATAAGCCGTAGGCAATTGACTGAGTGCTGATGTTTCAGAGCTATGGTTTTTAAATAAGTCCTCAAACTCATCTAAAAATTGTGTTTTAGCCAACTCTTCAATGTAAATGTCTAGTCGATGGGTTGTTAACTTCAGCCATTCAGCTGGCATGTTCTCCAATACATCTTCAATATATTTAAACACTCTATTTTCTGTCATAAAATTTACTTTTAGATAGGCCGTAATTTTTCATAACCCTTAATTTTCGCCTAAAATTCCCCCGAATTAACGCAAACCCTCACCAATTTCCAAAAACCACCCCTCATCGGACATCCGACATCCGTCATCCGTCACCCGTCACCCGTCATCCGTCATCCAAACATCCTCAATCTAAACCGTTAAACCAGCCCACTTTGCTAAGCTCATTCTTATTTAATATTTTAGATAAAACCTTTTAAACCTATGGAATCTCATCTTAACAGTATTTCTCTATTTCTCCTTATTTCCCTATTTTATTTTTCAACAAGCTGCTCCCCAAAAGAGACCCTAACCGAGGAGCCCCGATATTCCGGCAATCCTGTCATTGAAGGCTGGTATGCAGACCCGGAGGGTATCATCTATGGGGACACCTACTGGATTTACCCAACCTATTCCGACGCCTACCACCGACAGGTCCACATGGACGCATTTTCCTCCAAAGATCTGGTAAACTGGGATAAACATGAACGAATCATTGATACTGCAGCAGTGGCTTGGGCCGACAGTGCCATGTGGGCTCCTTCAGTGATTGAAAATAAGGGGAAATACTACCTCTTTTTTGGAGCCAATGATATTCAGCATGAGGATGCCTTAGGAGGCATCGGTGTGGCCATAGCCGACCAACCGGAAGGACCTTTTAAAGACCTCATCGGCAAACCTTTGATCAATGAAATTGTCAACGGGGCCCAGCCCATCGACCAGTTTGTCTTCCGCGATGCCGATGGGACTCATTATATGTATTACGGGGGCTGGGGCCATTGCAACGTGGTCAAGCTAAATGAGGATTTTACTGGTCTCGAGCCTTTCGATGACGGTGAACTGTACAAGGAAGTAACCCCTGAGGATTATGTGGAAGGCCCGTTCATGTTTATGCGTGAAGGAAAGTATTACTTCATGTGGTCAGAGGGAGGCTGGGGCGGGCCCAATTATAGGGTAGCCTATGCCATTTCCGACAGCCCCTTCGGCCCGTTTGAGCGGGAGGCTACAGTTCTCCAGCAGGACCCTGACATCGCCACTGGCGCCGGTCACCACTCGGTCATGCAGATACCGGGAGAGGATGAATACTACATCGTCTACCACCGCAGGCCTCTCGAAGAAACCCACCACAACCACCGCGTGGTCTGCATCGACAAAATGGAATTTAACGAGCAGGGAAAAATAAAACCGGTTCAGATTACTTTTGACGGGGTGAAGGAGAGAATGATTCCTTTACCACAACCCCATCCTTAATTATTACATTAAAGTTCTGTTCAGGATCTACAATGAGCTGAATATCCTCCAGCGGATTGCCGTCCACGATGATCAGGTCCGCATATGCTCCCTCAGAGATTTCTCCCAACTTACCATCCTGATAAGGATTTCGCGGACCACTCATGTATAGAAGCTGGGCATTGTCAAAGGTAGCCATTTTCAAGACCTCGTAAGGCGAAAACCATTTGGTCATCTTGGCTAACTGCTTCCCCTGCTTTAGGGCAAGCTCTGGGTTGAAAAGACAATCTGTCCCCCAGGCAATTTTAATGTTGTATTTTTTGGCCAACCTATAGGCGTTGTCTGTCCCTGCTGAGACTTCCATCTGCTTTCGCTTATTTGCTGAACCTTCTGGGAATTGGTTGGAATCCTCATCTCCCAAAAAAGGCTGCAAACTCCACCATATCCCATTCTCGGCCATTAATTTCACTGTCTCCTCATCAGCCAACTGCCCATGGTCTATGCATTTCACTCCGGCATTGATGGCCGTCTTGATCGCTCGAGGAGTATAGGCATGCACCGTGACATAGGTTCCCCAGTTTTCGGCAGCAGACACAGCTGACCTGAACTCCGCTTCGGTATACTGGGCCACATCCAAGGGGTCATAATTTGAGGACACACCACCTCCGGCCATCAGCTTCAGTTGTGTAGCGCCTTGACGCAGCTGTTCCCTGCTGCGCAATAACACTTGCTCCTCCCCATCGGCTATAGCAGCCATTCGTTTCTCTCCACATAGGACATTTCGCCCTGCCTCCGAGGCACATCGGTAGGCAAACCAAAATCCCCATGTCCACCTGTCTGGGAAATAAATGCTCCGCTGGCAAAAACCCTCGGTCCTACAATCAACCCCTGATCAATTGCCTTTGCCAAGGTCAACGCTCCCCCACCCAAATCGCGCACACTTGTAAACCCTCTCAGGAGTTGCTTTTCTGCAGCCTTTGCGGCATAAAGATTCAAATAGGCATAATCCGACATCATCGCCAGCATTTGGGGAATTGACTCAAACAACAAGTGCGTATGCGCATCTATCAATCCCGGCATCACAAACCTTCCGCCTCCTTCTATAATTTTATAGTCTTGCCCATCATCAATTGAAATGGGTTCTGTTGAAATCCTGGTTATAAATTTCCCCTCAATTAGAATATGCCCACGAGTGACTTGTTCATCCTTCCCCGTAAAAATGTTCACATCGGAAATCAAAATTGGGGAAGGACGATCAGATGTTTGCCCCATTAAACTTATTTGTAAACCAAACATCACTAAACCAAATAAATACACTACTTTATTCATAAACCACAGAATTATTGAACCTGCAAAACCCTCTGTATAAGATTATTGTTTAGGTGCAAATTACACTTCACCAAGAGCACCTTTACCTCTAAATTCCTACTTTCAAACTATTCTGAAAACCATTAAAAACTCATTGTAAATCCATATAATCTTCTGACCATATTCTGACCATCTCCCGACTTCCTTCTAATCAAGTTCTAATAGCGCCAAGTAAAATCAGAATATTCTTTGTTTACAAACTAACGATACCTAAAAAATAATCCGGCGATTTATTTGCATATAAACTTTTATTTATTATTTTCGTTTGGCTTTTGGCTCAAGAGGGTGATTAGGCGTTTTTTAATCTAGAGGGTGTTTGCCATACTAATGGGCAGAGCGTAAAGCTGAGATTCCATAATTTTTCATTCACACTTTTAACAACATCCATCATGGCAAAAGCATCCGGCATTCACCAGGGCCTCAAAGGCAAAATTGGCGGTTTTATTTATTACGAGATTAACGGGGTCACTTACGTGAGAGCCGCCCCCGAAAAGAAGGACAGAAAGGATAAACTCCCCTCCACTCCCGCTCAGGAATTACAGCAGACAAAGTTCCGGCTGGCCCGGCATTTTCTCGAACCTATACGCCAGCTGATGTATTTCAGCCACCAAATAGGTATACGCGGAGCCAGAAACGGCTACCACGAGGGCTCAGCTTTACTTATGAATCTGGCAATGGTCCACCATGACACAGGCTTAGCTTTGGCCCCCAATCTGGCACTCATCAGCTCGGGCAACCTTACCGGAGCTAAGGCAGGTGCCGCTAGCTGGAAGGACGATGATCATGTAGAGGTTACCTGGAAAAACAACACCGGATCGGGTAACGCCAAGGGCCGGGACAAGGCCCTGATCCTGCTCTATAATCTGGAGGAATCAACCCCCATTTATATACAGGAAGGCGCTGCCCGGTCAGCAGAAAGTCAGCTCATCCCCATTCCCGACCCAGACGAACACCGTGGCCGCCTCCATGCCTACCTAGCTTTCAGCTCCCCCTTAGCCAAAGGGCATAGTCTGTCGGATAGCGTTTATCTTGGATTAGTGTAAGAGTAATTTTTAAGGACAAGAAAGAGTACAAAGAGTACTGGCAATAGGGTTATTTATAGAGCTAAGTCAAAAGAGCAAAACCAAGCGCCAATTACTAACATGATGACACATCGTACGCTTAATACATAGTACAATAATTATGGCACGACAAAAAGGTTTTATCAAGCTCACCGGCAAGATCGGTCATGTGAGTTTTTACAAGAACAAGGACGGTTATTTCGCCAAGGAAACTGGTGGAGTGAGCAAGGAGCGTATTCTTACCGATTCCAATTATGAACTTACTCGGCAAAACAACGAGGAATTTGGTAGCGCTTCCAATATGGTGGGTATGCTGAAAGGAGCCATCTGGCTGGCCCTGAAGCGGACAACCCCTACCAAACTACATGGCCGCTTGGTAAAAGTGGCCAACAGTATCCTCCGTTCCGACCCTAAAAACGCTCGCGGAGAAAGACGCATTGAAGAAGGGGATTGGAACATGCTCCATGGTTTTGACCTCAACGAAAACGCCAAATTCTCCAATGTGGTCAAAAGCAAATATCAACTTGAGAGAAAAGAAGACCTGTGGGAACTTCATTTCGAAGACCTTCACATAGGAAGAGATATCAGGGTTCCCAAAGCAGCCACCCATGTTCGCCTGTATTTTATTACCGGAGCCTTTGGACCTGGCGAGAAGCTGTTTCCTTACGGTTTTCATCTTACCGAAACCGATCCCCTGCCCATAGAAAGTGGCCCCAAGGAAATTACCATGACAGCCCCGCATCCGGTTGGTAATTATGATTACCACGTAGTGACTCTGGGTATGGAGTTTCTTATCCTCTCCGGCAGCCATATCATGGATGTCGGCAGGCTTAAATTAAACCCATGTCGGATTGTTAAAGCGGGCGCCAAGCCATGATAATAGCAAATTCAAGAGATTTTTGAAAAATCAGAAAAATTCGAACTACTATTTCTACTCCCTAATACACCTCACTGACCTTAGGAAAATATTGTCCGGGGAATCCGTCCCTGAATCATAAAAAGTTTGCTGGAGCCATACCGAATGAACAATATCATAAGGAAACCATGGTTCGTCTCTTTCTTCCACGGTGCTAGTCCACCAAGTAGTCATTTCATTAAACCGACCAAAATAGCTGGGGAAGTTATAACCAAATAGATCCAACCAGACAACCCCTGCTCCCAATGCATTAAATTGGCTTTCATTTGTTGCCGTTTGATGTAGCTCTTCAATCCAATATCTCGGATCTGTGCTGCGCATTTTAATGGCAGCCTCTTCATTACCACCAAGGTATTCTCGAAGTTCTCTCCAGTCTTCCAAGCTCGGGATTTTATACCCGCAAGGGCAAATATTCCTTTCGTCCACTGCAGCCCTATTGTTATAAAGCTTGCCATACGGAACATCATATTCCGGCTGATTGTCAAATGACCACGATCCAGGGATATCATTGCCATACTCCCATTCCCAATTGGGCTGACCAGCTTCTTCCAAGGGATCTCCATTGCAAAAAGTAGAAGTACGGAGATTCTCCGCCATCCAATATTGATTGCCTATTTTGACTACCTTATATACATTCCCTTCTGCATCCCTGACCACTCCCTCTACTACTGGACTTGTGGGAAGTGATTCCACTAGCAGTTCAAATTCTGCCAAGACCAGCTGAAAATTCGCATTCCCCTGGTCGGGCAGGTCCAAGTAAAAATGGAAGTGGTTGTATGCCTCCATAGTAAATTCGGAAGTAATGACCTCTTGATCAAAATACTCTGTAATCTCCAAAACCACATCTCTTCCTCCCTCCACATATTGATAAAAATGGTTTCTATCCGATGAGCGTTTCAGTTCTTTGGTCTCACCACCCGCAGAAATTTCGGCGTTTTCAAGGTATTCGTTTTTGATGGTCACCAAACCATATTCAGTAAATGCCTCCAAAACTATATTAACCGGATTGCCATCAACTACAAATGCACCGTTGGACTCAAAAGACAAATAATCCTCAAATATCCCAGCTTCAACATTACAGCTAAAAGTATATTCACCGAAAGGCAGTTCCACCCCATAAGGAGTACTGAAATCGCTTGGATCAAATGGAAGGAGATATTCATTTCCGGTATTTGTGTTGACAATTGTAATTTCGGCAAAGTCTGGAAGCACATGAACCCAGTCAGAGTTTTGGTTTTGACGAGCGTTGGGTGATTGGGAGGAAAAATCCATTACCTCCAAACCTGAAAACTGCAAGTTCCCAACAGGCCTCATTTCATCTTCAGGGGCACAAGCCAACATCAAAAGCCCAATCACTATGTGTAATAATTTTCTCATGGCTTAGGGATTTTCTTTAATACATCTGATGGACATTCCTTCATTTTTGTACCCATCGTGAGGCCTAGGATTGACATCCCCCACACTATTAAATCTTTGCTCCATTACATAAAGGGTATTAAACCTATAGCCTGGAGGCTCCGGTTCAGTAGAATACCACCAAAAGCTGTATTCGACCTCCGTCTGGGTCCACCAACCCCCTACCAGATGCAACCAATTGTAATCAAATCTTAAAGGAAAGGGATAATACCATCTATTCTCTTCCCTATCGCGTTGAGGGGTTTGCCTGAGCAACATTCCTCCGCCTCTCATGGTCATACCGGTTTCATTGCTTGCCCCCGTATTCGGTGATTTCCAATGCTCAAATCCGGTGTCCTTCAATTTATCTGGCCCAGTGTAGTCTTGATCTAAGTATTGGGCAAGTTCTTGAAAATCTTCTTGAGTGGGCACCCTCCAGTCGCACGGACAAATATTTCGTTCATCCGTGGCTGCATAGCCGTTGTAAAGCTTGCCATAAGCTTGCCCATACTCTTCCCTGTCTTCATAATAAGTCCACAATCCCTCCTCCACATCATCCCATCCCTCCGGATTCGGTTCACGAGTGACCGGGTCACCGTTACAGTAGGAGGATGTCCGGAGGTTTTCAGCCATCCAGACCTGGTTCCCGACTCTTACCGTTCTGTAGCGGTTTCCGTCCACATCGTATACTATATTATTGATATCCTCCAGGGCTATGCCTTCTTGCACGTAGGTAAATTCCCCTAAAACCAAATCTACGACACCGGAATTGGGTTCTCCTGAGGCGTCCAGATAAAAATGATAATGCTGCAATGCCCCAACTTCAATATCTCTTGTCAATAATTCCTCGGTATCCAAAGGATTGACCTGAAGGGCCACTAAAGTACCTTGTCGGATATACATGTAAAAAAACTCTTCATTATCAGTCAGGGTTAGGTCCTCTCCATTTAGGTTTACGCTTTCCACACCTGTATTTTCCACTGTCACTAAGCCGTATTCACTTTGCCCATCGATTATGACATTGGCATTAGGTCCTTGGACGTCAAAAGTCCCACTGCCTGCAATGGGCATATACGCCTCCATCTCCTCTCCCTCAGCAGTTATTTCATACACATAACTTCCATATGGTAAAATGAGGGTCTGGGGCAAAGATTCTCCCGAGGCAAAAGAAAGCACTTCAGAATAACCGCCATCGGCTTGAGTAATGTGGATTTCCACCTCGGGGGCAAGGATATGCTCCCATCCAGATATGGCTGTTTGGCGGGCATTGATATCCACATTTCCGAATTGGGGTAGGTTTGTTAAGGAAAAGCTGACCATACAGTCAGACACCTGCTCTTCATAAGATTGGCAAGCCAAAATATTTAGCAAAAACAAAAAAGTCAACCATCTACGCATCTCAACACTTCTTTAATAAAAATACTGGACTCTAATCTTATTGGAAATAATAAAACAGGGCTTTGCAACAAATTGTTGAAGCAATGAAAAGCTTTTATCCTCCAGGAGAAGTCTTACAGAATGGGTGCCAAGAAGTTGATTTTGAGATAAAGATTTTGTGCCCGAGTTAAAGTTCGACTGGAAGGGCTTTTAAAAAATAGAACTGGATATAAACAAAAAAAGGCTTCAAAGAAGCCCAGACTCTAAAGAAATGGCCATCATTGACAACCAGTTCTTTCCATTATTAAACCTTACAGCCTTCAATTTACCACAAAGGCTCGCAATTTCCAAAAAAGGGTAGGCTAATTTTATTTTTAAACTATTTTAGAAAGAAATACGCTACGCGAAATTTAGAAAAAAATACGCTAGGCGAAATCATGAAATATTGAAATACTTTTACTTGCGAATGCAGTAACCTCTCCCATATTTCCTAATTAATATTAATAAAAGAAGCCACCCCAAACCTCACCCCAGAGGTACTGTATCTGCCATTTTCAAACCCCGCACCCACTTCCAGTCGGAAGATGCGGAATAGCTGGTCAAGTGAATAGCCTACTTCTATGTAGTGCGGAGAGTTGGCCGTTTTGAGGTAATTGAAGAAAAGGTTCTCCCTCAAACCAGAATAGCGCAGCATGGGTAGCTGGGTAAACAGGAATTTCCGAAACTGATAATGCACGATTGAGCTAATAAAATCTGATTGGGTACTGAATCTGTAATAGTCCAAAAATCTGTAATTGGACGCCACACCCATATTGCTGAAGATAGTTCTGTTACCTCCAAAATGTTTGTAATCCATAAAGTACATTCTATCATTATTCAAGAAAGTACCCACGTTGACATTGAAATCCAGTCGTCCGCTAACCCCGAATACAAAGCTATGCTCTAATCCAGCTTCCAGGAGATCAAAATCAGTTGATGTCATCCCTCTGAAATTGGGAATACCCTTGGTATAACTGAAATTAAATTCCGGTGCACGGTCATAAATCGCATAGCGCCTTCCGTTTCTCACTCCATATTTAACCCCCGGCCTCCATCGTGCCGAAGCATTTACAATGAGAGCTTGATGGTTTTGAAAGTTGGTTGGATTTGATTCCAAACTAGCTGGTCTATTTGGGGTAAAGTCCCGAGTCTCTTCATAGAAAAAACTACCATCCGATTGGTTGAAGAGCTCCCTTCTTTCTGCCCACTTCACACTGCCTGAATAAGAAAAAGTCTCATTCAAGCGTCTGCTGTGGTACAATTCGAGAAAATCCTGCTCATACAATTTCATAAAATTTTGCCGCATGATTAGCGTATAGAGTGTATTGACAAACTCGCTGATTGGCTCATCCCCATTAAACTGCTCGATATACCTTCCACCTCTTACACCAATTCTGGAATTGGTAGCTCCTGCTTTCACATTTCGGTAAAGGTCTCCTTTTAGATAAGGTTGATTACTGGCAAACCCATACCTAAAGGTCGGTCTGAGCAGGTATTCAGTAGTTTTTTTCTGATCCGTCACTCCTACAGTATCTACCTTCGCATAGCGCAAGTATCCAGAAAAGCCAAACTTCCACCCCTCCACGGTATTGAAACCTGTTTTGAATAGATTCTCATCAAAGCCAGCCGACTTTCCTCCCCCAAAACTGTAGCTGCCACCCATGATGACAGACAAGGGGTCAAACTTTTTGCTCACCTTCTTTCTAGCCGTAGTATCCTTTTTGTCCATCTTGGCTGCCTCTACTACAGCCAAACTATCATCACGTTGATAGCCCTTGAGTTCCTCCGCAGTTAGCTTTACTGGCCTGATGCTGTCCCAATAGCTGAGTCCCCGCTTTGTTGCCAGACTGTCCACCTTATAATCTCTTTCCCGGATTACTTCTGCATCGTCTCGCTGACGCAAAGCTTCTTTTTCGTATTCGTTGACCATTTTGCGGAATTCCTTTCGGGTCAACTTATCTCCTTCTTCCAGCTTTTGAAGGGAAGTGGACTTCTTGTCAAATCTGACAATATCCTGAGGTACCTCCTGGATTTTCTCATCAATAATCTCCGGTTCAACTACCAAATCGGGGTTCAGAACAATGTCATAATCACGGATAGAAGCCAAATACTTATATTCTCCAGCAAACCCGAATATCTTTCCTCCGAAAACATATGTATGACTTATAGGCATCCAGACCTGGTCTTTAACTGGGGCGTAGATTTGGTTAACATTGACCTGAAATCCCATGAGGGAGGTTTTCAGGTCTAGGCTATGGATAGCCCAAAGATCCTCAATTATGTATATAAAGCCTTCAAACACATTTTCACCTCTCGACCTCGGAGTCACCTTCACCTTGTTGATCAATATTCCGTCCTCCATAAATGAGCCCATGAGCGTAAACTTATAATAGGCGAAAGCACTGCGGGATAGCGGGGAAATGGCGCCGTTAATTTTCTCATTGTAGAAGCTGGTACCGATATAGGGGGCCGGGGAAGTAGCATTGTCATCTCCACTCGAGCGAATACTGATTACTTTTTCCTCAATTTTATCAGGCTGGGAAAACCTTACCTCCGAAACGGACTCTGAGGTGTAGGCTTCGTTTAAGTTCAGTCCTTCTTCCTTAAGTTTTTTCTTAAGAAAAAAGGGTGCATTAGTCAGTTTGCCTGTACCCTTTAGGTAGACCTGCATGGAATATTCCTGCACCTGAAGTCGGTGAAATTTAGCTTTTGAAATCGCCTTTCGCATCACTGTAAGTGCGGGATCTTCTTGCCCGCTCCGAACCACAACTTCCTGCAATCCAAGGACCTGCTCCTTTAATTCAACATTCAGTTCAACCCAGCGATCTTGAATTTCCACCGTCTTGAGTACCGAAGTGAAACCTATGAACTGCACTAAAACATCGTACACACCAGGTTTTAGATTATACTCAAACTCACCGTTTTGGTTGGTCGGCACCCCATCACCGAGGTTGCGGATATAAACTGATGCATAAGCCAAAGGCTCGCCAGTTTCAGAAACTACTTTCCCTTTAATTCCTTGACCATATGCGGTTTGGCCAAAAAAAATGAAGACCAATAGCAGTACTACTCTCAAATCCATAAGACAACAATTAGGGCGTAATTTAAAGAAAAAGCGGGATAATGGAAATGCCTTAATGTTTGAGCGAACAAGTCAAATTGCCCAAAAACGGCATACAGAGTAATATTTACCAAAGGATTGGAGAACTAAATAATGCCATAAAATAGAATATTGGCCTATAACACCTCTTTACCAATTCTTGTTTCTGATAACAATTTTAATAAAACAGTAAAATATTAAGAATTAGCAAAATTCAATCGATTTCCATTGCTGATTTTGCAATATTTTCAATAGACATCATAGTTTTTTACACAATTGCATGTAAATATTTAAACATCAGACCCTTATAGAAGTAATTTGGCAAATGTTAATTTTTGCAAAAATCATTTAAATGTTCGATTTTACATTAGAATTAGCATGTTCTACCAATTTTTGATTCTTTAACAGAATAAACCTATGAAAAATTATTTACTCAGCATGAAGGTGTTTTTGTTGCTGTTGGCCATGGTTATTGTTTCGGTCGATGCAGCACATGCACAGGGCAGGCAGATTACCGGTACGGTGATCTCCGGCGAAGACATGCAACCCTTACCAGGGGTTGCGATTCAGGTCAAGGGAACATCCAAAGGTACAGTTACCGATATGGATGGAAAGTTTAGCTTTGACCTGGAAGGTGGGGAGACGACTCTAGTAGTCTCCTATATTGGTTTTACCACACAGGAGATATCAATAGGGAATTTATCACTTTTCACCATTACCCTTGAGGAAAATATTCAAAGCCTAAGCGAAACGGTCGTAATTGGTTATGGGCAACAAAGGGCTCAGGACGCGACGGGAGCGGTAGTGGCTTTGGGAGAAGAGAAATTCAACAAAGGTATCATCAACTCACCAGAACAATTGCTTCAAGGGCGAGCTGCCGGTGTGCAAGTAACCCCAAGTAGTGGTGAGCCAGGCGCTGCACTCAATATCCGTATCCGGGGTACTTCTTCAGTACGATCGGACAACAACCCGCTTTTCGTTATTGATGGAGTACCGTTAGATGGAGCAGCAACGCAAGCAGGTGGTGCCGATTATGGCGCAGGGGGCTCCCAGCCAAGAAACCCTCTCAACTTCCTAAACCCAGATGACATTGAAAGTATCTCCGTATTGAAAGATGCTTCAGCTGCAGCCATCTACGGATCACGGGGTTCCAATGGTGTTGTTTTGATTACCACCAAAAAAGGAAAAGCAGGACAGGAAAGCCTAACATTTTCTACAAGTGCCAGTGTGAGTACTAGAGCTAGGAAAATTGACCTTCTTGATGCCAACGATTATGTACCGGCTGCAGTGGCTGCAGGAGCTGATGAAAGTGTTATCAATTTTGGAGGAGCCACTGACTGGCAAGATGAGATTTTTCGAACCGCCATCACCCAAAACTATAATATAGGCTACGGAGGAGGAACCGAGAAAACTCAATATCGGGTGTCTTTAAGTTACATGAACCAGGATGGTATAATTAAAAACACTGGTCTTGAAAGAATTACCGGTCGGGTTAACGCATCCCATAAAGTATTTGATGACAGGTTGCGATTTGACCTTCAATTAACAGCTTCAGATATCAAAGATACCTATGCACCACTTGGGGAAGATGTAGGATTCGAGGGTAACCTAATTGGAGCAGCTCTTCAAGCCAATCCTACAAGGCCAATAAGAAATCCCGATGGGACATTCCTTCAGACTCAGGATTTCAGAAATCCTTCCGCAATGCTAGCCTATATCGATGACCGTGGTGAGACTACTAGGGTGTTGGCAAACATTGGGGTCAGTTTTGACATTACTGATAACTTGTTCTACAAAATGAACTTCGGTATAGATAATTCCTCAGGTGTCAGAAGAACAAGCCTTGATCAAAGGTTGGTTTTCCCAGCAGTTGAAAACATCGGACGTGGTGTAATCAATAACACCTATCAGAGAAACCAACTTATAGAACATACATTAAATTATAATGGCGCAATTGGAGAAAACAAGCTGGAGGCCCTACTAGGGTTCTCTTATCAGAAGTTTGAAAGCCGTGGCCATTTCCTAGAATCGCGATTCTTCACCCTACCCAACGTACCTCCAGTGGACAATATGGGTGGTGTGGATAACGTGAATGCCAGAGCATTCCTTGGAAACTCCTTTAGAGGGCAAGATGAATTACAGTCATTCTTTGGTAGGGTAAATTATAATATACGTGACAAATATTTAATTACCGCTACTGTTAGGGCTGACGGTTCATCCAAGTTTGGTGAGGATAACAAGTATGGGGTATTCCCTTCCCTTGCAGCGGCCTGGAGAATCAATGAAGAGAATTTCATGAGTGGAAGTGCTTTCAACGATCTTAAGTTGAGAGCAGGTTGGGGTGTTACAGGAAATCAAGAATTCCCTAGAAACGCTGCCATCACAGTTCTGAGAGCAGATAACCAAGGAGGTACATTTATATCTAACCAGTATAATCCCAATTTGAGATGGGAGGAAACGGTTCAATTTAATGTCGGTTTTGATTTTGCCATTATGCAATCCAAGCTTACCGGTATGGTTGACTACTTTAACAAACAGACTGAAAACCTTTTGATACTGGTTGATTTCCCAGCTCCAGCTAACGCTATCACGAGATGGGAAAACTTACCGGGAAGAGTAATCAACGAAGGGGTTGAATTTACCTTGGACTATCTAGCAGTGGACAGAGAAAACTTCTCCTGGAATATCCTAGCTAATGCGACATTCCTCAGAAACGATGTGCAGGGAATCGGAACAACTTTGAACACGGGTAATATTGATGGTCAAGGTTTGACTGGTGCCTTTGCTCAAAGAATTACAGACGGGCAACCTCTATACTCATTCTACATGAGGGACTTTGAAGGCTTTACGGAAGACGGTCTGGGTATCTACCGAAACAATGAGGAATTGTTCTATTTAGGATCTCCTTTTCCAACTTTCACTTGGGGTCTTACCAACAACTTCGCTATTGGCAGATTTGATGCAAGCATATTCTTCAATGGTCAAAACGGCGGTCTAATCTACAACAATACCGCAAACGCCATTTTTTTGAGAGGAAACCTTGCAAATGGCAGAAATGTGACCCGCGAAATTGCCAACTCCGGTGAAAATCCTGCCAACTTTGGTGAGGTCTCTTCCAGATTCTTGGAATCAAGTGATTTTGTGAGACTGTCTAACCTAAACCTAGGTTATACCTTCAACATGGAAAATAGCCGATATATCAAAACTTTAAGGGTAGGTTTTACAGGGCAAAACCTGTTACTGTTCACCAACTATAGTGGCTTTGACCCAGAGGTCAACACCAATAAGGCACGGGACGGAGTTCCTTCGTTGGGTATAGATTATACAGCTTTCCCTTTGCCAAGAATCTATACGTTTAATTTGAACTTTGGATTTTAATAGATAAGACCATGAAAATATTCAATAAATATTATCTCCCTGTTCTCGCCCTCATATTCGGGGTTGCGTGTACAGAATTGGACGATGCGGCCTTGGATGCGGAGTCATTTAATCGCCCCTCAGAAGCCGGAGAGGGAGCTGAAGCGGCTGCAGCTTTGCAGGGCACCTACAACCAGCTGAATGCGTTTGCGGATCAGGCTGGCCTTTACGCCCTTCAGGAACACCCCTCAGATGAAATGATGGGACCTACTCGAGGTACAGACTGGAGTGATTTTGGAGTTTGGCGTCAGCTACATCTTCATTCTTGGGATCCTAGCCACGAATTTGTGTTTACAGCTTGGAACACGCTGAATATAGGTCAGCTAAGAGCCACCCAGGTAATCGAGGCACCCAATGCTTCCGCCCAACAGATTGCTGAAGCCAGATTTTTGCGGGCCTATTACTTTTATAACATTGTGGATCTTTATGGGCAAGTACCTATTCGCCTAGACCTGGATGACCCTGATGAAATTCCTACTGTGCTAAGTAGGGCTGAGGCTACTCAATTTATAATTGATGATCTAGATGCAGCAATTCCAAACCTTCCCTCTTTAAATGGGGCGAACACGGGACAGGCGACTGTAGAAGCAGCGCATTTCTTGAGGGCTAAGGTTTATTTGAACCGTGCTGTATTCACTGCCCCAGAAGCTGCTGGCCCCTATAATTTCACCAATGAGGACATGCAGGCTGTCATTGAGAGCACCGATGCTGTAATCAACAGTTCGCTCGACCTTACTCCATTCTACTGGGATAACTTTGTACCTGATAACCGTAATACTTCTAGAGAAATCATCTTTGCCAGGAGAAACGAACAGGGTAACGCAGTTGCCTCTGTTCAAAACCGCTATAAAATGACCATTCACTATAACCAGGTGCCTGGTTCGGGAGGTGGATGGAATGGTTTTACCACAGTTGCGGATTTCTATAACAAGTGGGGTGAAACAGACGATGTAAGAAAAGGTCAGGCTTTGCCAGGCTTCACTGACCGACATGGATTACGGGTAGGTTTTTTGGAAGGCCAACAGTTTGACGGTGCCGGTGCTCCGCTAAATGACCGAGGTGGTAACCCGTTGGTATTTACTCCAGAGGTGAGTTTGCTTTATTCCAATGAGCGTCAGGGCGTGAGGGTAATCAAATACCCACCTGATCCTAACAACCTGGCTGACGGACTTATCGGCACTGATTATATCCTCTTCCGATATGCCGATGCTTGGCTGATGCAAGCAGAAGCAATGTTGCGTTCCGGGAATACGGGACAAGCTTTAGCCATGGTTAATGGTCTTCGTGAGGCAAGGGGTGCAACTCCTTTGGCCAATTTGACTGAAGAATTGCTTTTGGATGAAAGAGGTTATGAATTGTATTGGGAAGGCTGGAGAAGAAATGACCAAATCAGATTTGGAATGTTTTTGCAGGAATGGCAAAACAAGCCAGTTACTCCTCCACATGTGGTGCTATTTCCTATCCCACAACGGGCCATGGATACCAACCCCAACTTCACCCAAAATCCGGGGTATTAAACAGATGTTAATGGGTTTATTCAAATACAAAAGGCAGGTAGAGATACCTGCTTTTTTGTTTAAGGGTACAATTTCCACTGCGTGGAAGATTAATGGTTTATCTCAGGCAAAAAACCAACTTTACTTTGAGGTGTTTTTGGTAAATTAATTATCTTTAGTACATGAAGTACCCCAATTATCTTTTTGTGTTTATCCTATTGGCAATAGGTTGTAAAAGCCAGCCGGATGGTCAGATTCCACAAGGCAAGCTTTTTACTAGACTCACTCCAGAACAGACTGGAATTCATTTTATAAATGAACTGGAAGACAGCGAGGATTTTGACGTATTCCGGTATAGAAACTATTATAATGGAGGCGGAGTAGCCATTGGGGATGTGAATAACGATGGGCTACCGGACATTTTCCTAACTGCGAACCGCGGTCAAAACAATCTCTACATCAACAAAGGCAACATGCAGTTTGAGGATGTAACTGAAATTGCAGGAGTAGGAGGAAGTAAACCATGGTCCACCGGCGTAACGATGGTGGACATCAATGGAGACGGACTCATGGACATCTATGTGTGCAACTCCGGAGACCTAGATGGGAGCAATATGGAAAATGAGCTTTTCATCAACAATGGTGATGGAACCTTTACTGAAAAAGCTTCTGAATACGGACTAGCAGACCCTGGATTCTCCACACATGCAGTATTCTTTGATTACGATGGGGATGGCGACCTTGATTGCTACCTGCTAAATAATTCCTTCAGGCCCATTTCTACTTTGGGCTTCCGCAACCTTAGAACACAGCGTGACGCAAAAGGAGGTGATAAACTTTACAAAAACGAGAACGGGAAATTTGTAGATGTCAGCGAAGAAGCTGGCATACATGGAAGTGTGATTGGTTTTGGGCTTGGTGTAAGCGTGGGTGATGTTACGGGAAACGGGCACCCAGACATCTTTATCTCCAATGATTTTTACGAAAGGGATTATCTCTATATCAATAAGGGTGATGGCACATTCCAGGAATCCTTGCCCGACTATATGCAGCACATCAGTATGTTCAGTATGGGTGCCGACATTGCTGACATCAATAACGATGGTTACCCCGAAATCTTCACCACGGACATGATGCCCGAATCAGACAGGAGATTGAAGACCATGGCGCAGTTTGAGACTTATGACATCCTTCAGTTAAGACTTCAGCAGGATTATTATTACCAATATATGCGCAACACCTTGCAGCTGAATAACGCTGGAAAGAACTTCAGTGAAATTGGATATCTGGCAAATGTAGCCGCAACTGACTGGAGTTGGGGAGCGCTGATCGCAGATTTCAATAACAATGGTAATAAAGAGATATTTGTCAGCAATGGGGTGTATAAAGATGTTACAAATCAGGATTTTGTGGAGTATTTGGCTTCAAGTGAAAACATGAAAGCAGCTGTAGAAGGTAAAAAGGTCAATTTTCAGGATTTTGTCAACCGTATGCCTTCAGAGAAACTAGTAAATTACATGTTTACTCAAACCTCTCCGCTGCAATTCACAAATGCCGCAGTGGACTGGGGTTTTGGGGAGCCTACTTTTAGCAATGGAGCAGCTTATGGAGACCTTGATGGGGATGGAGATCTTGACTTAGTAATTAATAACCTCAATCAAGGGCTTTTTATTTATAAAAACAACAGCGTTGAAACACTACCTGAAAACAAATTCCTCACCTTCACTTTTGAAGGTGAAGGTCAAAATAGGTTTGGCCTGGGTGCAAAAGTTCAGGCTTTTGTTGGTGACCAGGTTATTAGCTACGAGAATATGCCTATCCGTGGCTTCCAATCCTCCATGGATTACAAAATGGTAATGGGCTTGGGCGGAAACTCTCCTGACAGCATCCGAGTGCAGTGGCGGGATGGCAAAGTTCAATCTTTAAAAGACTTGGCCCTTAACTCCAACCATCATTTAAAGCAAACTGAGGCAAGTTTCATAAATCACAACCCAAAGCTTCCAACCAACTATTTTGCTGAAGGACATCCCATACCTTTTCAGCACGTGGAGAACAATTACAATGATTTTGACAGGGAGAGACTGACTTTCAAAATGCTATCCACAGAGGGGCCTGCTTTTGCCGCTGCAGACTTGAACGGTGATGGCTTGGATGATTTTTTTGTAGGAGGTGCAAAAGACCAGGCCGGCGCCATTTTTATTCAAACAAAGGGTGGTGATTTTGAAAAAATCAATCAAGACTTTTCTAGTGATGCGAGCTCAGAAGATGTTTCAGCCTTGTTTTTCGATGCCAACGACAACGGTCTTTTGGACTTACTAGTGGTCAGTGGAGGCAGTGAGTTCAGTTCCAATTCCCCACAACTCCGCGACAGGCTATATATTAACAAGGGTTTGGACAGCAAAAAGCAACCTGTCTTCGAACCCGCACCGGATGCCCTGCCAAATAACCTGCAAATAGGCAGTAAAGCAATTGCCTTTGACTTCAATGGTGACGGCTACTATGACCTCTTAATTGCCTCTAGAAGGAGTAACCAATATTATGGACTCAACCCTACCCATCAGCTTTTGATCAATGACGGAACTGGTAAGTTTAAAGACCAAACCAAAGAATTGGCTCCCGTTCTCAGAGATATAGGTATGTTAACCGATTTGGCTGTAATTCAATTAGAGGGGAAAGATCAAATTCTAGCCGTTGGGGACTGGAATTCAGTGAAGCTATTGACCATGGAAGGAGGAAAGCTGAAAAGCACAGAAGTCGAAATTGAGGGAATGGAAAAAAGCAACGGCTGGTGGAATAGCATCACTATAGCTGATTTGAATCAAGATGGGCAGCCTGACATAGTGCTAACCAATACCGGTTTAAACACGAGGTTAAAGACTTCACCTGAAAGCCCAATTGGCCTTTTTGTTAATGATTTTGACAATAACGGTTCGTACGAGCAAATTACCACTTACCAGATTGATGGCAGGGATTATCCGATACATACCAGGCATGAAATTGTAAAGCAGATGAGCTCGCTGAAAAAGCGATTCCAAACCTATGAGTCCTATGCAGAAAAGTCGATTGAGGAAATCTTCGAGGAAAAAGAACTGTCTAGAAGTAAGGTTTTGAGAAGTTACATCAGTGAGAGCATCGTCCTAATCAATCAGGGTGGCGGAAAATTCAAACTCAACAAACTTCCTTTAGAGGCACAGTTTACCACCATGCGAAGTGCGGAGGTGATTGATATCAATCATGATGGCCATCTGGATATCGTTATGGCTGGTAATTTTTTTGGCGTTAAGCCGGAATTGGGCAGGTATGATGCCTCCGAGGGAGTGGTCCTTTTGGGAGATGGTGAAGGCAATTTTAGGAATTACCCCTATAGTGGTCTTATCATCAAAGGTGAAACTAGGCATTTGAAGAAACTAAAATCTACCACCCCCACCCTTTTGGCAATCAGGAACAACAATACTCCATTGGTATTTAAATTAAAGTAAGATGAAGTCCAACTTTTCAGTTTATATTATTTTATCCATCCTTCTCAGTTGTGGCTCAAAAAAAGAGGAACCTAAAGACACTCTTTTCAGGTCCATTTCTGCGGATGATTCAGGTATCCATTTCAGCAACGACCTGGAGGAAACCGTGGATATGAATATTTTCACCTACATGTATTTTTACAATGGTGGTGGTGTAGCCGTAGGTGATGTGAACGGGGACGGGCTTTTGGATGTGTACTTCACCTCCAACCAGCATGAAAACAAACTTTATCTTAACGAGGGCAACCTCCGTTTTAGAGACGTTACTGAAGAGGCTGGAGTTGGGGGATTCAATAGCTGGACCACTGGGGTTTCCATGGCTGATGTGAATGGGGACGGTTTGATGGATATATATGTAAGCTATCTAGGAGACCACTTAGAATTTAAAAGCCAAAACCAACTTTTTATTAATCAGGGTAACGATGAAAATGGCCTTCCAATCTTTCGGGACGAGGCCGCTGATTATGGTCTCAACCTTATCGGCTTTTCTACCCAAGCGGTATTCTTTGACTACGACTTGGATGGTGATTTAGACATGTTTATGCTAAACCATTCGGTTCACAACAACGGGACATTTGGACCCAGCACCCTTAGAGACAAAACACATCCTCTGGCAGGAGATAAATTACTGAGAAACGACAATGGTAGATTTGTAGATGTAACCGCTGAAGCGGGTATTTTTAGCAGCGCCATTGGGTACGGTTTGGGCGTGGTTATCAGCGACGTGAACTTAAACGGCTACCCAGATATTTTTGTGGGAAATGACTTTCACGAAAACGATTACCTCTACATCAACAATGGCGATGGTACTTTTACCAACAAGCTCAATGAGTCTATGATGCATACCAGCCATTTTTCCATGGGGGTGGATTTTGCAGACCTTAACAATGATGGCTTTCCTGAGCTATTCACGCTCGATATGCTTCCCGAAAATCCTAAAATTCTCAAAGCTTCAGCCGCAGAAGACCCTTACGATGTCTATAATTTCAAGCTGAATTATGGTTTTACTCATCAATTTGCTAGAAACACTTTGCAATTAAACAATGGTGATGGCACTTTCAGCGAAATAGGGCTGATGGCAGGTGTTCATGCTACCGATTGGAGCTGGTCTACTTTTCTAGCCGACCTGGATTTGGACGGGTACAAGGATATTTTTGTGGCCAATGGAATTTTGCGAAGGAGCAATGATTTGGATTATATCAACTTCATCACCGATGAGGATATTCAATATCAACTACAATATGAGCTTACTGAAAAAGAGCTGGCACTTATCGAGAAAATGCCAACCATCAAGTTGCCAAATTATGTCTATCGAAATAATGGAAACTTGACTTTCACCAACATGTCAGCCGATTGGGGTTTGGATTTAGACTCTTATTCCAACGGAGCATCCTTTGTGGATCTGGACAACGATGGAGATTTGGACATCATAGTCAACAACATCAACGACAAGGCATTTGTACTGGAAAACCGCAGCATCAATACAGATACGGAGACTTCTAAAAACTATTTAAAGATAAGTCTCAAGGGCAAGTCCGGTAATAACTTTGGCGTCGGCAGTAAGGTTTTAACCTATCAGGGTGACCAATTTCAGATCCAGGAATGTAGCCCTGTAAAGGGATTTATGAGTTCATCGGACTACAGGTTAAATTTCGGTTTTCCTCAAGAGGCACCTTTGGATTCCATGATTATTATATGGCCGGATTTCAGTTACCAGATCCTTACTGGTGTGCAATTGAATCAGACTTTAGAAATAGACCAAAATGATGCTTTGGGCAGGTTTGACTATGGGCGATTTCATCAACAGGCACCATTGATGACTGAAGTGACAGACCCTTTTGGGTTGGCCTATCAGCATACAGAAAATACATTTAACGAATTCACAAGAGAGCCCCTTCTGCCCCATATGCTCTCTGCTGAAGGACCGGCGGCAGCAGTTGCCGATGTAAACGGTGACGGTTTGGAAGATTTGTATTTAGGTGGAGCCAAACATCAGAGCGGGCAACTCTTCCTTCAGACTACATCTGGCAAGTTTGTGCTGTCCTCTCAGGAAGCGTTTCAACTCGATAGTTTAAACGAGGATGTATCAGCTGTTTTTGGGGATTTTAATGGTAACGGTCATCAGGATTTGGTAGTGGTAAGCGGGGGAAATGAATTTTATGGAAAAAACGCAGCCAACCAACCTCGACTATACTTTAATGACGGCAAGGGGAACTTTAGCAAGTCAGCTGAATTTCCCACATTATACCTCACAGGCAGCGTGGTGGCCGCTGGGGATTTTGATGGGGATGGTGATTTGGACCTTTTCATTGGGGCCCGCACCGAACCTTGGAAGTATGGGTATATGCCCCATTCTTACCTATTGGAAAATAAGGGTAATGGAAAGTTTGAAGATGTGACTTCGGAAAAAGCTCCTTTCCTTCAAAACTTTGCCAAAGTGAAAGATGCCAAATGGTTGGCTTTGGACGAGGAAAAGTATCCAGCTTTGGTAATAGCTGCCGAGTGGGAACCCATCACAATTATAAAAAACCAGAAAGGCAAATTGGAACCTTTGGACCTTCAGAATAATCCATTGGCTTATACAAACGGTTGGTGGAATGCTATAATTGAAGGTGATTTTGATAATGATGGAAAGGTAGATTTTGTGGTTGGTAATTTGGGGCTTAACTCCAAGTTGAAAGCCAGTCGAGAAGAACCTTTAAAATTGTATGTTAATGATTTTGATGAAAACGGCACGAGGGAGCAGGTTCTATCACATTTTATGGCTGGCCGGGAATATCCATTCCACACCAAAGATGAGCTTTCCAAGCAGGTGCCATCGTTGAAAAAGGAGTTTCTTTCTTACAGCGTTTTTTCCGAGGCTACACTAGAGCAGGTATTTGGAAAACAACAACTGGAGGAATCAGAAAAGTTGGAGGCCTATCAGTTGCGATCGGTAAGGGTTAGAAATTTGGGGAATTATGAGTTTGAGGTGGACACATTACCCTTTCCCGCTCAAATGTCTCCTATTCAGGCGGGGTATTATGATACGGAGGAAGGTTTGGCCTTGTTGGCAGGAAATTTCTATCCAGTCAACGTGCAGCGGGGCAGGTATGATGCCTCATATGGTTTGGCCCTTAAGACATCTCCCAATCCCGGCAATTTCAACCCAATGACAGGCAAGGAATCCGGACTAAGCGTTCCCGGCGAGACCCGTCGTGTCCTTCCCATTACGGTAGCCGGTGAGCGTCATTATCTCTTCATCAGGAACAATGATAAACCGGCGGTGGTGAAGGTTAGAAGGTAGAAATTGCAAAAAAATAAATTTTACCCTATATTGATTAATATTTTAGATTGAGAATGGATTACGGAATTATATCATGGGGAAACAGATATTTACCTTTTATTCATTATTCCTGATAGTTATTGGGTGGGGGTGTCAGCCTAAGGAGGCAGACCCTGGTTTGTACTCTGGCGATTTGTTGATTGAAGCGAATGAGAAACTTACGCAGGTGATTGTGCATGATATTTTCAGCCCCCCCGTGGCCAGCCGCATTTACGCCTATCCATCCATTGCCGCTTTTGAAGTAGCAGCGCTAGAGGACCCAACCTACAAATCACTGATGGGTCAGCTAAATGGTTTTGAACCTGTAAACATCGAAGTGCCTGAAGAGGTCTTCTTTCCTTTAGCCGCCATCACGGCTTACTACCAAGTAGCAACAGCGTTGGTCTTTTCAGAGGAACAATTAGAAACTCATCAAAAAGAAGTTCTCAAAAAATTCAGGTCATCTCTCCCGACCAAAACCTATTACAACTCCCTTGACCTGGGCAAGGAGGTGGCCGCTCAGGTACTGGCCTATTCCAAAAATGATAACTATCACCAAAGTAGGTCATTTGAAAAATATAGCCTGACGGGCATTGAGGGCACTTGGCAGCCAACACCCCCTGCTTATATGGAAGGAATTGAACCCCACTGGAATAAAATAAGACCCTTTTTCTTGGATTCTGCGGCCCAGTTTAAGTCTTTGCCACCTACCACCTTTAGCTCTGACCCTGAAAGCAAGTTTTACAAGGAAGCAAATGAGGTCTTTCAGATTCACCAAACCATGACTGAGGAACAGCGGGACATCGCTTTTTTTTGGGACTGCAATCCCTATAAAATGAATATCAAAGGTCATGTGATGTTTGCGGAAAAGAAAATTACACCTGGAGGGCACTGGATGGGCATTGCAGGCATAGCATGCAAAAAAAATGGATTGGACTGGAAAGGAACTGCCGAGGCGATGGCGGTGACCGGCGTCACTTTGATGGATGGTTTTATCGCCTGTTGGGATGAAAAGTACAGAAGCGTGCTAGTCCGGCCGGAAACATTCATCAACCAATATATTGATGAAGAATGGGCACCACTCTTGCAAACCCCTCCATTTCCAGAGTACACTAGCGGACATAGCGTGATATCCACCGCAGCTTCTATTGCTTTAACACATTTGTTTGGAGAGCCATTTGAGTTTGTAGACTCCACCGAGGTGGCCTATGGTCTACCTACCCGCACATTTGAATCATTCCGGGCTGCAGCTGAAGAGGCAGCTATGAGTAGATTTTACGGTGGTATTCATTACATGCCGGCCATCACTGAAGGAACCAAAAAAGGTCAAAAGGTAGGTGAACATCTGATTTCCAGAATTCACACCCGACAGGAACAGGTGGCGGAAAGCAAATGAAGAAATTTTTTTAAATAAAAAACTTTTTATCCATAATATACTCCTCCACTTTGGGGTGAAGTAGATACTTTACAGAAAAGACTGACTTGATAGATTTTCTGATAAAGGTGGCAGAAACATCAATCATCGGGGCATCAACATAGCGTACATTTGAATGCTCTAACACTTTATTTTTCCCCGGCCGGGGATACACATACAAGCCATACTGCTCTAGTATTTGCTCACTGTTTTTCCACTTGTGGAAATGGTTGAGATTGTCCCCCCCAATGATCAGCTTAAACTCATGGCCGGGATGTTTATCGGAAAGGTAAGTGAGGGTATCAATGGTATAGCTTGGTCTGGGCATGTGGAATTCCACATCGGTGGCCTTGAAGGAAAAATGGTCGGCAATGGCGAGCTCCACCATTCGGAGTCTATCCTGTTCGTGCAGTAAAGAACGGGGGTTTTTGAAGGGGTTTTGGGGAGAAACGACAAACCATACCTCATCCAAATCCGTCTGATCCACCATTACGTTAGCAATGATGAGATGACCTATGTGAATGGGATTAAAAGAGCCGAAAAATAAACCGATTTTCATGGAAAAAGGGACACAGAGTTAAACAGAGTTTAAAATGAGTTTCACAGAACGGTCTCCCGTCTTCGGTCTTCTGTCAAATTATTTCTCTAAAAAGTCACCTACCAGCTTTTCTGCTTCGGCAAATGATTTTTCCATATCATCGTTGACCAAGGTGACGTCGAATTTGTTTTCGAAGCCCATTTCGAACTTGGCTTTGTACAACCTTCTTGATAGGCTTTCTTCAGACTCGGTCCCCCTGTCTTTAAGTCTTTCGGTAAGTTCGTCCAAAGAGGGGACCTTTACAAAAACTGCTAAGGCTTTGTGGCCAAAGTATTTTTTAAGGTTAAGTCCACCTTTTACATCTACATCGAAAATCACGTGGTGGCCTTCATCCCAGATTCGCTGGATTTCCTCCTTGAGGGTGCCGTAGAAGTTGCCTTCGTACACTTCCTCCCACTCAATAAATTCGTCGTTGTCAATTTTCTGCTTGAAATCCTCTGGGGTCAAAAAATAATAGTCTTTTCCGTTTTGTTCAGAGCGACCGCGTTTGTCCCTGGTACAGGCTGAAATAGAAAAACCCAACTTTGGGTTTTTAGAAATGAGGTATTTTACAATTGTGGTTTTCCCGGAACCTGATGGAGCCGAAAAAATAATCGCTTTTCCTGATGACATGAATTAACTCGTTATTTAATCTCTTCGATTTTCTGACGTATGCTGGAAGCTAGTTCACTGGGAACAGGCTGTTTGGAGCATTTGGTCTTGAGTACTTCTCTGATGGCTTGTTCCAAATGGAAATATTCAAAGCAAGGCTGGCACTTGGCAAGTTTGCCGTCCAAAGTTTCCTTTGATTCTGAATTTACTTCTCCATCTAAGATGCTTTCCAAAAGCTGGAAGCATTTACTCACATCATCACATTCTAGTTTTCTTTCTCCGGAAGGGGTTAAATCTTTCTCCATTGCTTTATTTTATTCAATAACTAAGTCAAATTAGTCCTCATTATCAGTATCGTATCCCATGTCTTGTGCGTAGGAACGCAGCTTGTCTTTCAATAAGTTCCTGGCTCGGTGCAATCTTGATCGAACCGTACCAATCGGGATGTCCAAAATCTTGGCCATCTCCTCATAAGTAAAGCCTTCCAAGTCACATAAAATTATGACCGTGCGGAAGTCGACCGCTAGACTGTTCAGGGCGTTGGAAATCTCGTCCCCAATCATGTCCTTTACAGCGTCAACTCTCAAATCTGAGGTGATACTATGGTCAACACTTTCGGAGTTGTAATAAGTTTCAACTTCCTGATAATCTACCTTGGCCGGTTGCTTGCTTTTCTTGCGGTACTCATTGATGAAACTGTTCTTCAGTATTCTAAACAACCAGGCTTTGGCATTGGTGCCCTGCTCAAAGGAATTAATGAAGCGGTAGGCTTTCAGATAGGTGTCCTGTACTAAATCCTTGGCATCATCTTCATCAAAAGTTAGCCTATAGCCAAAGTTATACATCGAATCTATGTGGGGCATAAATTCGTTGTCGAAGATGTTGGTTTTTTCTTTTTCAGAATATTTTTTTCTCTGTACTTCAGACATAAGTTCCAAAAATACTAATTGACTTAATTTATAACTAATTTTCGGCCAGAAAGTCACTCAATTTCCTTTAATTTGAAAATTATTTTCCGCGCCCCTTCCATGTATTGGACAATTAATACGCAAAATCAATCTTAATGTTTATCATAAAGCTTATTTCCCGACTGCCATTGTCGGTTTTATATATCTTTTCCGACTTCCTTTATTTTCTTGCCTGCCATGTACTCCAGTACAGAAAAAAAGTGATTCTAGACAATTTACGCAACGCCTTTCCCGAGAAGTCGGAGAAGGAAATCCAACGTATCAAAAAGGACTTCTACAGGAATTTCACTGATTCTATCGTCGAAACGGTCAAGTTCCTTACCATTTCCAAGGTGGAACTACAAGAAAGGGTGAAGTTGGTAAATTATAAAATCATCCATGAAAGAGTAAAAGCTGGCAAGTTGGTCATCGGGGTTTGTCCACACTTTTTCAATTGGGAAGCCCATTTGCTTTCAGCAACCGCTTCATGGGATATTCCCGTGGAGACCGTTTACCAAAAAGTAAACGAGGAATTTTTTGAAAACCTGATGTACCAGATCCGAAACAGGTTCGGCTGCTATCTGGTGGAGCGCACAAGTTTTCAGCGAAATTTCATCAAGAAAAGAAACGAGCCTAGGCTGATCGTCCTAGCTGCAGACCAGCGCCCCACCCATTCAGACATCCGCTATTGGAGAAGCTTTATGAATCAAGAAACGGCATTTTTCGAAGGCGCCGAAAAGATCGCAAAGAGGTTTGACAGCTCGGTAATATTCGGCTTTACAACCAAGCCAAAGCGTGGACATTATACATTCACTTACCAACTGATTTCCGATGCACCTCATGATGCCGCTGACCACAGTATCACTGACAGATTTGTAGAGCTTACAGAAGAAAACATCCGAAAGGAACCGGCGCTATATCTTTGGAGCCATAATAGGTGGAGGGAGAAGAGGGATTAGGAAGTGAAAATTAATAATTAAAAAAATTGAGGCCGAATTTCCATTTTACACTCGTAATTCAAAATCCCTAATTATTTTCATATCATTAATTCCCAGGGCCTAAGCTCTTGCTTTTGCGTAGCTATATGCATATCTTATTCAATTGCTTACCTTTGTAGGCATTCCCAGTAAGAACTGACTGAACCATTGCACCGGTTAGGTGATTATTAAGCAATATGGACTATTTAAAAAGCCTCAACCCTCCCCAAAGACAAGCTGTAGAACAAACCGAAGGCCCTGTGATGATCATCGCAGGCGCTGGATCGGGCAAGACCAGGGTCTTGACCTATAGGATTGCCCATTTGATTTATGCAAAAGGTATCGATCCGTTCAACATCCTTTCTCTGACTTTTACCAACAAGGCAGCCGCCGAGATGAAGCATAGGATCGAAAGGGTGGTCGGTTTGGAAGCTAGGAATACTTGGATGGGTACTTTTCACTCTACCTTTGCTAAGATTCTACGGGTAGAAGCAGACCGGTTGGGTTATCCTTCCAACTTCACCATTTACGATACTGACGATAGCAAATCACTTATCCGGAGTATAGTCAAAGAAAAAAGGCTGGATGACAAGGTTTATAAAGCCAACACTGTCCTAGCCAGAATCTCCGGCGCCAAAAACAGATTAATTTCCTGGCAAGCCTATCTCAATGACCCTTATATCAAGGCTGATGATGAAACGGCTATGAAGCCTAAGATTGGCGAGATTTATAGAACCTACCAAGAAAGGCTTTTTAAATCCGGAGCCATGGATTTTGACGACTTGCTTTTCAATACCAATGTATTGTTCCGTGACCATGCGGATGTACTGAACAAATACCAGCAAAGGTTTAAATATGTGATGGTGGATGAGTTTCAGGATACGAACCTTTCGCAATATTTGATTACCAAGAAACTGGCTGCTGTCCACCAAAATATATGTGTGGTGGGCGACGATGCACAGAGTATATATGCTTTTCGCGGAGCGGATATCCAAAACATACTCAATTTCGAAAAAGATTATCCCGACCTGTTTGTGGTCAAACTGGAGCAAAACTACCGCTCCACCAAAACCATCGTTGAGGCAGCAAATTCCATTATATCCAAAAACAAAGCTCAGCTGAAAAAGAATGTCTGGACCCAAAATGACAACGGGGACCTGATAGAATTAATCAAAGCAGCTTCTGATAATGAAGAAGGTCGACTGGTAGCTTCCACTATCTTTGAAGAAAAGAACAACAAAAAGCTCAACAACAGCGATTTTGCCATCCTCTATCGCACCAACTCCCAATCTAGGGCCATGGAGGAAGCTTTGAGAAAGATGAACATCCCTTACAAGATTGTAGGAGGTTTGTCGTTTTATCAAAGGAAGGAAATCAAGGACCTGATGGCTTACATGAGGTTTACGGTCAACCCGTCCGATGAGGAGGCCTTCAAAAGAACCATCAACTATCCCAAAAGGGGCATAGGTGACACATCGGTGGAAAAGATGATGGTAGCTGCCTATGAGCATGACATCCCGCTTTGGGAGGTTGTGACCAACGGTTCCAGTTTCCTGGGAGGCAGGGCAGCAAATGCGGTGGATGATTTTGCCACCATGATCAAAAGCTTCCAATTTGAGATGGAAAGAAAGGATGCCTTTGAGGCTGCCACTACCATCGCCAAGCAATCTGGGCTTCTGAGAGAGCTGTATGAGGACAAAACTATCGAGGGACTGAACAGGTATGAAAACGTTCAGGAATTGCTGAACGCCATCAAGGAGTATGTGGACAATCCCGAAAATGAGGATAAAAGTTTGGGCGCATTTCTCCAGGAAATTGCCTTGCTGACCGACAATGATCGTGACAAGGACCAGAGTGATGCGGTAACCATGATGACCATCCACTCTTCCAAAGGCCTGGAATTCAGACAGGTGTTTGTAGTCGGATTAGAGGAAGACTTATTTCCTTCCCAGATGATGATGCAGAGCCGTGAGGACTTGGAAGAGGAAAGAAGGCTCTTTTATGTAGCCACCACTAGGGCCATGGAAAAACTTTATTTGTCCTATGCGCTATCTCGGTACAGATTTGGTAGGTTATTAAATTGCGAGCAAAGCAGGTTTCTAGAAGAAGTGGATCCAACCTACGTGAAGGTCAACAAAAGGATGAGTTCGGCAATTGCCAGCAGCTTCAGAGATTATGGAAGTGAGGGCAAAACAGGGTTCATCGGTTTGAAAAAACCGGCCATGCGTACCGGGACCACGGCTAAGGTTCATACACCTAGTCCCGACTTCAAACCCTCCAACACCCACAACCTGCAAGAAGGCCAAAAGGTGGAGCATCCAAAATTTGGATTTGGGGATGTAGTGAAAATAGAAACCGAAGGAGCGAACAGAAAAGCTTCGATAAAATTTGATAATTTTGGAGAAAAGACTTTATTACTTAGCTTTGCAAAGCTCCGAATATTAGAATAAAATAGATATAATGAAATAGGGAAATATTAGAAATAGTGAAATAGAGATATACTTTAATATTTCACTATGTCCATATTTCGCTATTTCCATATAAATAAATTGACCTCTTGCTCTTAATGCATTAATCAGTTCTCCTGTTAAGTGACATATTTTTTGTAAATTATAGTGTCATTTCAAACTAAGCAGGCAGAGGTATGGAAGTAAATGAAAAGAATAAACACTCAGTTATTTTGAAAGAATACGGCAAAAACATCCAAAAGCTGGTGGACTATGTCCAGACCGTGCCCGATAAGCAGAAACGAACAGAGTATGCTTACACTCTGGTGGACCTGATGAAACAGCTCAATCCCCAGTTGAAGTCTGAAAGTGATCAAAAACTTTGGGATGATCTTTTTATCATGGCCAACTTTGAGCTGGACGTGGATGCCCCCTTTCCGATGCCGGAAAAGGAACTTTTGGGTAAAAGACCCCAGATGATCGGCTATCCTGATGGTGAGGTTAAATACAAGCACTACGGCAGAAACATTGAAAAACTGATCGAAAGAGCTATTGAGATCGAAGATGATGATGAGCAGGAGGTAGCCATAATTTTTATCGGGCAACTGATGAGAAGTTTCCATTCCACTTGGAACAAGGAAAACTTTGACGACGGCATCATCCTCGATGACATCAAAACTCTTTCCAAGGGCAGATTGCATATCGACCTGGAAAAGGTTAGAGAAAACGGGCTTTTTGAAACCAACATGAGACGTGACTTCAAGCCAGGCTCTCAATCTAACAATGACTCCCAAAACCAAAACAGTGGCCGAAGAAATTACTCCCAAAACAGTGGCGGTAATGGTCATAAGAGAAGAAACAACGGAGGAAACTACAAAAAACGCAGAAATTAATGTCTTCATTTAGAGTAAAAGGGGGATCGAAACTGAAAGGTGAAATCACCCCTCAAGGCGCCAAGAACGAGGCGTTGCAAATTCTTTGTGCCGTATTACTAACGGAAGAGAAGGTCACCATCAACAAGATCCCCAATATCGTAGACGTCAACAAGTTGATCGAACTGTTGGGCGATATGGGAGTGAAAGTTGAAAAAATCGGACCGGAGAGTTATACTTTCCAATCAGATGAAGTGGACATCAATTATCTAGAAACACAGGATTTCCTTAAAAAAGCTTCGGCTTTGAGAGGCTCAGTAATGATTCTAGGACCACTTTTGGCCAGATTCGGCACAGGCAGACTTTCCAAACCAGGAGGGGACAAAATTGGCCGCAGGAGACTCGATACCCATTTTGTGGGATTCCAAAAACTTGGGGCCAAGTTTGAATATGATAGCAAAGAGGAGATATACAAAATAGATGGCACCAACCTGAAGGGCTCCTATATGCTTCTCGATGAGGCTTCTGTTACTGGCACAGCCAATATTTTGATGGCTGCGGTGATGGCCGAAGGCAAGACAACCATCTACAATGCCGCTTGCGAGCCTTATCTTCAGCAACTTTGCGATATGCTAAACAGAATGGGCGCCAAAATCACCGGCGTTGGTTCAAACTTGTTGCACATCGAAGGAGTAAAAAAACTGAACGGTACAGAGCATACCTTACTTCCTGATATGATCGAGATCGGTTCATTCATTGGCCTTGCTGCCATGACCCAATCTGAGATCACTATTAAAAATGTCCAAGTAGAAAAGTTGGGAGTCATCCCTGAGACTTTCCGTCGTATGGGCATTAAGCTGGAGATTAAAGGTGATGACATCTACATCCCAAGCCAAAAGCATTACGAAATTGAGACCTTTATAGATGGCTCAATATTAAACATCGCCGATGCCATATGGCCAGGCTTTACTCCCGATTTGTTGAGCATTGTGTTGGTAACTGCCACGCAGGCTAAAGGCACCGTCTTGGTTCACCAGAAGATGTTTGAAAGCCGTTTGTTCTTTGTAGATAAACTTATCGACATGGGTGCCCAAATCATCCTTTGTGATCCACACAGGGCTACAGTGATTGGATTGGACAGAAAATATCCACTCAGAGGAATAAGAATGACCTCCCCGGACATTCGAGCGGGGGTTTCTTTGCTGATTGCTGCCCTTTCTGCAGAAGGCACTTCCGTCATCGACAACATTGAGCAGATTGACAGAGGCTACCAATACATTGACCAACGTCTAAATGCCTTGGGAGCTGACATTGTAAGAATCGACTAAAATATATCAAACACCTTCTTTATCGGAAGGTGTTTTTTTTTTACGCCTTATGAAAGACAGATTTTCACATGATTCCGCAGGTTACGCTAATTTTCGACCGGATTATCCCGAAAGTGTGTTCAAGGAGCTATTTAAGCTTTGTGCGTCCTTCGGCACCGCACTGGATGTAGCCACAGGCAACGGGCAGGTCGTACGGCATTTGACGGGGAAATTCAAGCAGGTCAAAGCAACAGATATTAGCGGGCAGCAAATTAAGTATGCGTATCAGGCATCAAATCTTGAATATTCCATTCAGCCCGCGGAGGAAAGCAGCTTTTCAGACCAGTCATTTGATTTGATCACAGTTGGGCAGGCTGTCCACTGGTTTGATTTCAATAATTTTTATGCTGAGGTAAAAAGGCTTTTGAAGCCAAAAGGGCTTCTGGCGATCCTGGGATATGGATTGATTCAAAGCGAGCAAAATTTTGATCTGATAATTGGCAAGTTCTATACTGACATTTTGGGGAATTATTGGGATCTTGAGCGGAAATGGATCGATGAAAATTACCAAACCATACCGTTCCCTTTCAGGGAGGTTAACTTTTCTAACCACACCATTGCATATTCATGGAACCTGGATCAATTAACCGGATACCTTCAAACTTGGTCAGCCGTTAAAAATTACAAAAACCAAACAGGAAAAGACCCAATGCCACAGGTCACAAGGGAGCTGGAAAAAGCATTTGGGGAAAGAAAAGAGGTTAAGGTTTCTTTTCCTATTCTAGCTAGGGTCGGAAGGGTCTAATCCTCCACAGGGGCTTTCCAAAGCAGTCTACCTGATGCTGTCCGGAGAAGTTGCTCGTTTTCGAAATGGCCCAACCTTTCAGCTTCTCCTGACTCTAAAGTATTTTCAAAATAAGTCGCACCTACCCTATCTTCCCTCAGTAAATCCGACTGGCTAAGGCTAACTGTTTCAATAGGGCTTTCAACAGGCTCGACAAGTGAAGCAAAAACATATGCCTTTTCCTGATTCGGCAAGGTCACTCTATACCAGTCTTTGGTTTGGGCCTCCACCCTCAGCACCTCATGTTGGCTAAGCTCCCTGACTATATCCCCTGATGTGGATGGAAGGCTTCTAAGGTTAATTTTTGCATTGGCCACTCTTTGGAAAATTCCTATGTTGTTAGTATCCGGCAATTCCATTTCAGCTAGTTCATCTGGAGAGTGCAGGAAGTGATAAGGGTCGACTGCCCCTCTTCCCGCTCTGTAAATCCCAAAATGTAAATGTGGCGCCGTGGTGATTGCGTTGCCTGTATTTCCTACCAAACCTAAGGTATCTCCCAATTTTACAGCCTGGCCAACATTCACCAATTGGCTGTCCAAGTGAGCATAGTAATACGAATACCCAGGCCCACTTACATTCACCACTTTTCCACCCAGTCGGTTGTTGCCAACCCGCCTGACTCTGCCATCCCTTACGGCTACCACAGGTGTGCCTCTTGGGGCAAAAATATCCACACCTTCATGTTTTCTTGCGCCTGCATCACGCCCATCTCCGAAAAAGCTGGCAATGCTTCTACTAGTTTTTTCCGGGATTGGGAAGGCCAATGTCGCTTCGTTACTTACTTGAAGCGAAAACACTCCCCCTCTGAAAAGCTCTGGCTGCACCCGCACAGCATGGAGGCCATCCTTTTTGACTTCATAGGATATACTCAGCTCCTCTTCCGCATAGTGCCTCCTAGAAAGCTGCCCATCTGCGCCTACTTCAAATACATCCACAAAATATTGGGAGTCCACTTGGGATACAGGCTCCACCTTTACGTTGATCCGCTGCCCCTCTTTTACTTCATACCGAAGTAAAATGGCTGATGCTTCCTTGGGATCAAAATACCCCACTTCTTGATAGGGCAAATTGATGCTAAGGCTGTCGGAAAGCACCTTTTCTCCTATCCTCACCCAGTCACTTACTAGTGCACTATGCTCCAGGGAAGAGCTTTCCAATCCGTTTTTATATTTCTCATACGGGCTTCTCTCTCCCAAAAACCTGTCTACCCTTGTGCCATTACAGGCCATTAAAAGGGTAATTGATATTAAAGACACATATTTCTTCATCGTTATAAAAAAACAGAGGAAGACCAATTTGGTTCATTTTGCTCATTTCGATAGATGTTGACAGTGTCCAGAATCTCAGTCAATCAACCCCTATACAAAAGAAAATAAAAATAAAGTATTCCCCGACTTTTACAAAACCTTAAGCCTGTCATAAATATATAATCGACATATTATAAACCTTACTTAAACCAATATCAGATTGTTTTTACACTGGTTTAACACTGGTCAAAGACTGGTTTAGCATTGGTTTAAGTTTTAATATCTTATCAAGATCACACCGATTCATATCCTAGATTTCACTAGACTCATACAACTCAAAAGGGCTGCTCCATGAAATGAAACAGCCCTTGTAATTAATGACTAAATTATCTTAGACAGTCTTCTGGTCTTCGTGAACTCCTTCCTTGATTTCCTCAATCAGCTTCTTGTTGAAGGCAGGAAGATCGTCAGGCTTTCTCGAGGTTACCAGTCCTGAATCGCATACACACTCTTCATCGACCCAGTTGACACCGGCGTTTTTCAGGTCGGTCTTGATGGATGGCCAAGAGGTCATCTCTCTGCCTTCCAGCGCACCTGTTTCAATCAAGGCTTGTGGACCATGACAGATGGCTGCCACTGGCTTCCCCTTCTCGAAAAAGGACTTCATGAAGTTAACCGCCTTTTCGTTCATTCTAAGCTTATCAGGATTAATCACTCCGCCTGGAACTACCAAGGCGTGGTAATCTTCTGCATTGGCGCTATCCAAAGCCAAATCTATCTTAACCTCCTTGCTCCAATTACCGTCTTTCCATCCTTTTATTTCTTTCGCAGGAGAAATCACATGTACCGTGGCTCCCTCCTTTTCCAAAGCCTCTTTTGGGCTGAGCAATTCGCTCTCCTCAAATCCGGTCTCAGTTAATATAGCTACTTTCTTACCTTGTAAATTAGACATGGTGTTTTAGGTTTTGTGGTTTAATAATTCGTTTATTCCTAAACAGAAGTGAACCTCCATTGTTTGATCAAAGGGTCAATTTTAGCCACAAAAAAACGCCTCAGTACTTAATACCGAGGCGTTTTCATAAAAACTCTTATTGCTTACTTCTTATACGTAATTATTCAACATTACCGGCATCACCAACATCAAGATATCTTCGTTTTCTCCTTTGTCAGATGGCACAATCAGGCCAGCACGATTTGGAGCCGAGAATTTCAAGGTTACCTCTTTGGCGGAAATATTATTTAGCATTTCGATCAAAAACTTAGCATTGAAGCCAATTTCGATATCCTCGCCTTCATGCTCGCAAGATAGGCGCTCATTGGCTTCATTGGAGAAATCTAGGTCCTCAGCAGAAATCTGAAGTTCGCTACCTACCAATTTCAACCTTACCTGGTGGGTAGTTTTGTTAGCATATATAGCAATTCGCTTCATAGAGCTCATGAATTCAACTCTATCAATGGTCATGTCGTTGTTGTTATCAACTGGAATCACATTTTCATAATCCGGGAAACGCTCGTCAATCAATCGGCAGATCATTCTAATGTTGTTGAAGTTGAAATAAGCATTACTGCTGTTGAATTCAACCGTTACAGGTACATTTTCAGAAGGCAAAGTAGACTTAAGCAAATTCAATGCTTTCCTTGGGATAATGATGCTTGCCGCATCAGGAGAGGCTACATCCACTCTTCTGTATCTAATCAATCTGTGGCCGTCAGTTGCTACGAAGGTAGCGTTTGTGCTACTCAAATTAACGTACACACCCGTCATGGCTGGTCTCAACTCATCATTGCTAGTGGCAAAGATTGTGTTGTTAATAGCACTGCTAAGGACTTCAGTAGACATATCTACGGTGGTAGCGTTAGTTACTGAAGGTATTTTAGGGAAGTCGGTGGCATTTTCACCGGCAAGTTTATAACGACCGTTGTCCGAGCTAATCTCAATGCTGTAAGTTTCGCTATCGATGCTGAAAGTAACTGGCTGCTCAGGCAGATTTTTCAACGTTTCGATCAGGATTTTGGCAGGGACTGCGATATTGCCATCTTCTTTGGCCTCCACCTCTATCTCAGTCATCATTGAAGTCTGAAGATCAGAGGCGGTAATGGTCAGTTTACCCTCTTTAATTTCAAAAAGAAAATTTTCCAGAATAGGAACCACTGGGTTTGTGGTCACTACCCCATTGATAGCAGAAAGCTGCTTTAAAAGTGCAGAAGAGGAAACAATGAATTTCATACGGTCGACTTATTTTTCTATTGTAGTTATAACAGGGTAAATTTAGAAATAAAATTATAAATGCTCCCCTCCCAAGAGGATTTGTGGCAAAATAATTTGAGTATTATCCATTTTTTTAGGGTTAACCATACTGCTTTTTTCGAAGATAGACTTTAACCAACCCAATCAGACACACCAAAAGTACCGGTCCGCCAATATTTAGCACCTGCCAGAAAGTCTTTTGATTCTTGATTTTCACTTTATTTAAAGGTCGAATCTGAAACTGTTTGGTTCTGGTGGCAATAATCCCATCGGGTTCGATCAGGTAACTGACCATGTTTTGAAGAAACTGCCTGTTGGCGTATTCATTTCCCGTAAAAGGATCAATCCCAAGGGGAGCCGGTTCTTTACTGTTTAAGTCAAAGTCACTTTTGAAAACATGGCTGTCGCCTACCACGATCACTTTTCCTTCACTGCCTTCTTCTATAAATTTATCTTTTTCTGCCCCTTCGGGCAAGAATCTGTTTTTGTAAAACGAAGTAAAATTTCCTTCAAGCAAATAAGTTAAAGCCAAATGTTGTTGATTAAATCGCTCCACATCCGGCTCCTGGGCCATTTCCTCAAAGGCAACCCTAACCGGGAAAGGTAATACTCGGCTGTATTCGCTTGAAAAAACAAGAGGCGTCTTGCGAACCCCATCAGCTTTCACAGTATCTATGGAACTCACAAATTGAAACTGAACCTGATCCAATCCTTTGGTGATAGGGTGGTTGCCCATTCTCCCTGCTACCACATAAAATGGCCAAGGCAATGGTGTTATTTGCGGCTGATCACCAAATTGTCCCGTCATGACAGGATGATAGCCAAAACTAAGATCCTGAATTAAATCTCTATTTACCCTCACACCGTAGCGAAAGAGCAAATCATCCAGATTACTTTCCATCGGCATAGCTGTAGTACCCTCGCCCCCAGCCTCGGTAAGGTCGACCTGCATTTGATCCATAAGGAATATTAGATTTCCGCCACGCATCAAATATTGGTCAAGAAGGTATTTACTCCGCTCGGAATAGGCCTGTTTTGGTCCAGAAACAATCATAGCCTCAAACCCTAAAATATCCTCCACAGTAGTGGCATCGGCCAAAGGCACTTTGTAGACTTCAAAATCCTCCACCAAGGCCTCCACGATCCCAAACCCGTCATCATCATCCAATTCCCCATGGTCCATCACCATTCCAACTGCAAATTGCTGCTTGGTAATCAGTTTTTTGATCCCGTTGATGAGCTCGTATTCTAAATTTTCAATGGAAAGATTTAATATTTCCTCGGGCCCCATTCCTCTTTCTCCCCTCAGCAGCAAAACCCCGGTTTCAAATTCACTATCGCGAATCACTACTCCTGGAAATATCAATCTTGAAGACTGACCACCATCCATGGTAGCATGAAGGTTTGTCGGACTGATACCATATTCCGAAAGGGCATAGATAAACTCCCGCTGCTCCTCACCTTCTACTTCCAATGGATCTTGATAATGATAGGTTATCCTTTGAGAGCTGTAAGCATTGAAAGTGCGTATGGTTTCTTCGATGGCTAGTTGTAAACGCCGCATGCCTCCTGGCAGCTTTCCGGTCAGCACGATTTCGACCTCCAAGGGTTCATCCAGCTCTTGAAGAGTTTCCTTGGTAGCCGGATGCAAGGAGTATTTCCGGTCTTCAGTCAAATCAATCCTAAAAGGAAACAAGCTTTCCAAAACGAAAAACAATACTAAAAGGGCCGCCAGAAAACCTATAGACTTAAATATGCTTTTATTGGTCTTTCTCATTTTCTGCGGATGATTAAAGCTGTGGAACCCAACAAAACGGTGATCATTGCGAAAAAGTACAGCAAGTTTGACGAAACAATCACCCCTCGGCTCAGACTTCGGTAATGATAGCTCAAGCTGATATTTTCAAGCCAAAGACTAAACTCACTCAAGGCCATCAAATCGGTAGCGGCAGTAAGTCCAAAATAAAGGAAGAAGCTTAGGAAAACGCCTACAACAAATGCCACTATTTGATTGTCGGTGAGAGCAGAGCTGAAAATCCCGATTGCTGCAAACACAGCCCCAATAAAAACCAGCCCTATAAACGAACCGAAAAATCCTGCGCTATCTATATTCCCCACTGGGCTGCCCAGTTGAGAAATGCTAAAATGGTAAATAAGAGTTGGCAGCACGGCGATTAATACCAACAGCACCGCCGCCAGATATTTGGCCAAAACGATCTGGAATGGATTTATTGGTGAAGTCATGAGCAATTCCCAGGTACCAGTTTTCTTTTCCTCCGCGATCATTTTCATGGTGATAGCAGGAACCAAAAACACAAACACAAATGGTGTGTAAGAGAAAAGTGGGTCCAAATCCGCATACCCATACTCAAGAACCGAGGTGTCGGGAAATACCCAAACGATAAGTCCTATGGAAATGAGGAAAATGATAACAATTAAATACCCGGTAAGCTGGTTGAAAAAGCTGTTGATCTCTTTCTTTAGTAAACTACCCATTCTGATTGGTCAACTGATGGAAAATGGATTCTAGATTCTTTTCTTCCTGCTGGATACGCACCAATGTCAGGTCTAATTCCTGAATTCTTTGCAGGAGTTGCTTTCTTAAAAGCTTGGGGTCTGTGGTGTAAAAAAGTGCAGTATGTTGATCGATCAGCTTTGTGTTGTTCACCAAAGGCAGATCTTGGAAAACCTCCAATTCGATCACTTCCTCCAATTGAAGTAATATAGAACTTTTCCCTGCCTCTGATTTAAGGTTGGAAAGCAGGTCTTGAGCAACAATTTCGCCTTTATTGATGATGATGACCTTTTCACAGATGGCTTCCACCTCCTGCATGATATGGGTACTGAGGATTAATGTCTTGTCCCGGCTGATCTCTTTGATCAGCTTTCTGATATCTACAAGCTGATTGGGGTCAAGTCCAGTTGTGGGCTCGTCCAAAATAATCACAGAAGGGTCATGGATAAGTGCTTTGGCAAGGCCTACTCTTTGACGATAACCTTTGGAAAGTTGGCCGATTTTCTTGTGCTGTTCAGGACCAAGTCCACATTGCTCGATGACTGTTTGGATTCTGTTTGCTAAGTGTTTTTTATCCATGGAGTAGAGGCCAGCAATAAACTGAAGAAACTCCTTGACATACATATCCAAATACAAGGGATTATGCTCAGGAAGATACCCTATCATTCTACTCACTTCTTTGGGATTGGAAAGAACCGAAACGCCATTGACTTTAACCTCCCCATCATCGGGGAGAACATATCCAGTGGCGATCTTCATGGTGGTGGACTTTCCGGCACCGTTAGGTCCTAAAAATCCCAGTACCTGTCCAGCCTTGGCCTCGAAGGAGATATCATTGAGCACTTTCTGCTCCCCGTAAGTTTTAGAAAGGTTTATTACTTCCAAAGACATAGTTCAGCGGTTAGTCCGTAAAAATACAGGGAATGGTTTACATACCCAAACAATACAGAAAAGCAGTCCCTGATGAAGGACTGCTTTAATTTCTATTAACGTTTGGAGATTACTTCTTCTTTCCCTTTGGTTGCAGCGGCCTGCATTCTACATCGGCGACGAAGAAGTTGGGGTGGGTTTCCAACATTTGTACTATGGTGGTAGCGACATCTTCAGGCCTCATCATGTTTTCGCTAGATTCCATCCCATCGATATCCTCGAAGAACTGTGTTTGGGTAGAGCCCGGATAGATGGTGCTGACTTTAATCCCAAATTCCCGCAACTCCATATATAGTGAATGCGACAGACCTCTAACAGCGTGCTTGGTTGCACAATAGGCCGAAAAATTAGCCAACCCGTTCAACCCTGCTATGGAGGAAATATTTACTATATGCCCTTCATCCAGCTTCTTCATGTGAGGCACAATGCGCCTAGTGGTATAGAAGATACCATGCACGTTAGTTTGAAATATTTTCTCCCAATCCTCAGATTTCATTTCATCGATTGGAGCGGCCTGACCATAGCCTGCGTTATTAACCAAGATGTGGATTTCTTCGCCAAACTTCTCTTTTGTGGCTGCGTAGGCTTCTTCCACCGAGCTTTCCTGAGACACATCACAGGGAAAAAACGTGAAATTATCATGATAAAGGTCGGGATGGTTTCTGCCCCAGCCCGCCACTTTAACACCTTTTTCTAAAAGTTGGGTCACCACCTGGTAACCAATGCCCTTGCTGACTCCCGTCACTACGGCCAATTTTCCTTCTATTTCCATATTGTGGGTTAAAATCTATATCCTACTCCAAACACCAACCCATAATCAAATGTAGAACCCAATTCTGAAGGGGGTTGGTTATCAAAGTTGTTGTAAAAATTTAAATTTATTTCAAAGTTATTGATTACTGTCCAAGAAAGTCGGGTATCTCCATCATTTCTGATTCTTCCCTGTTGAGTAAGGCTTACATAAACACTTTGAGTTGTACGGAAATTTAGTTGTGGCCTTCTTAACCGGAAAAACGTAAACTCCATTATTATCGGAACCTCGTAAAGCGGACTATTGACATCCTGTTGCATATTAACCTCTTGGTTTATTACCAGGCCGCTAGCTAGCCGGCCGATGGCCCGTTTGTCTTGAATGGCAAATATCCCCAGACCTGCACCTTGCTGCAATCGTCTGAGAATGCCAAGCTGCAGGTTTCGCTGGTAGTTTCCTAACCCCCAAGCATGCCAGGTAGGACTCAAATAATAATTGGCAACCAAAAGCACATTTTCTCTATCCCTGCTAAATCTACCCTCTTCCTGACTTACGATAATGGACCCGGTGAGGTCAATATCTAGCCGTTCGGTATCATAACCAAGCTCAAGAGAACCATTCCAGAGCCCGATGTTGCTGGAGCGAGAAAAAGTATAGCCAGCACTTGCCCTTCCTTGCACCCTTTCGAAAAAGTTTTCCCTTAAGAGATTTACTTCGTTTAGGTTTCGAATAGCGATGTCAATTTCGTCAAATCCTGTAAGGATTCTAACCCTACCTTCTTCCTCATGAGTTTTGAAAATCCCGATGTAAAATTCCCTATTTGCGGTCTGCACACGGTATCCAAACCCAAAAGTGCGGAAGGTCAGTACATTGGTGATGTCCACTTCTACCCTGCCCACATTATCGGCATTGAACCTGACTACACCATATTGGATTCTCTCCAATTTGCCTACTAGGGGTGATTGGTTTTTTATATAAAGGGTGTCTTTTTCCTGGGCAAAGCTGTCTATACTGCTAATAAAAATGGTAAAGATGAGTAAAAGTATATACCTCATTAAGAATAATGTTTGGCCTAATCATGCAATCTTTATTCCATCCCAATTTTTTGCATGATTAAGAAATGTAATTTTTGTATTTTTAGAAAATGACCATCACACAACATTTAAAGATATGAAAAAAACAATACCTATTTTACTCTTTATGATTTCTAATCTGGGGATTGCGCAAAGCGACTTGAAATCAAGAGTGGATGAAAAAACAAGTTCAATAGAGGTTCAAGTTATAGAGTGGAGAAGGGATTTTCACCAACATCCCGAGCTGGGGAATGAGGAAACTCGAACTGCCAAAATAGTGGCTGACCACCTGCGCTCTCTGGGAATGGAGGTCCAGGAAAATGTAGCAGTGACGGGTGTCGTAGGTATTTTGAAAGGCGGCCAGCCCGGACCGACAGTTGCTTTAAGGGCTGATATGGATGCACTTCCAGTAACTGAGCGTACAGATGTGCCTTTTAAATCAACCGTCAGAACAGAATATAACGGACAAGAAACAGGAGTGATGCACGCTTGTGGTCACGACACCCATGTTGCCATGTTGATGGGGGTCGCAGAAGTTTTTTCCGAAATGAAGGATGACCTCAAAGGTACCGTTAAGTTCATCTTTCAACCAGCAGAAGAAGGGGTGTTTTCTCCTGACGTAGAAACCTGGGGTGCAAAGCAAATGGTGGAAGAAGGTGTAATGGAAGGCGTGGATGCTATTTTTGGACTGCACATTAATTCACAGACAGAAGTGGGAAAATTACGTTACCGTTCTGGCCCAGCAATGGCTGCTGTGGATAATTTGAAAATTGTGGTCAAGGGAAGACAGGCTCATGGAGCAGCACCTTGGGCATCGGTGGATCCTATCGTGACCTCAGCACAGATTGTTACAGGGTTACAAACAATTATGAGTCGTAATGTTAACATCACCGAAAACCCAGCCGTCGTCACCATCGGAGCGATCAAGGGCGGAGTAAGGCAAAACATCATTCCAGAAGAAGTGGAAATGATCGGGACAGTTAGAACTTTTGGAGATGAACAACAGAAATTAGTACATAGGAGAATTACTGAAATTGCCGAAAAGATCGCGGAAAGCGCAGGTGCAAAGGCAGAAGTAGAGATTGAGAAAATTTACCCCTCCACCGTCAATGACCCAGACTTGACTGCTAAAATGGAAAATGTGCTTAAAGAAGTTGCCGGAGAGGAAAATGTGATCTATTCTGATCCGATCACCGGAGCAGAAGACTTCAGCTATTATCAAAGAGAGGCTCCAGGGCTATTTTTCTTTTTGGGAGGAATGCCGGAGGGAGCCGATCCACTGGAAGTAGCATCACACCACACCCCTGATTTATATTTGGATGAAGGAGGATTTGTGTTGGGCATGAGAACGTTGGCTTATTTAGCTTTGGAGTTTATGGAAAAGAAGTGATTTATAAATGGGAGGTCTATTGAGTCTCCCATTTTTTTATACTCTTGGAAAATTCACTTTTCTCCCAATTCATCACTTGAAACCTTCCCATTTCAAAGGCACTAGTTCTTTTGTTAATTAAAGTCGGAATGGTGGTGAAAGCAGCATCAAGCTCTAGCTCTTTCACCACATTAAGAGTGTCTTCATTATATTTGCCTGATGGATAGGCTAGGAATTTGGGTCTTCTTCCGATGCTGGCCTCTATATAATTCAGATTTTGTAAGATTTCCTTATATTGGTATTCATAATGATGTGAAGAAAGGGCTGGGTGTGAATGGGTATGAGCTCCAATGGTAAAAAGGTCATTTTGTCCCATTTCCTTCAATTGCTCCCTAGTCATACATTTTTCTACTGAGGTTTCTGTAACCTTGGCCCAGCTCTTTATTTGGGAAAGGCGACTCTCTTGGTCTTTATACTCTAGAGGACTAAACTCTTCCCACAACTTCAGATAAAGTTCAGACCTTTTATTGACTGGATCCATGGCATAATATTGCTGATTACTCCTCCAATAACCATTTATAATAGTTGCCTCCTCCCCTAACTCCATGAAAGTATCGGACGAACGAAAACTTGCAGGCAGGGTTTTAGAATGAAGAGCTATTTCCTCCAATTCATCCCACCAAAAACCAGTTCTTTCTTCTAAACATTTATCCGAAATGAAGAAAGTAGCTGGCAGATTATATTTCTCCAAAATAGGTTTTGCTAGCAAATAGTTGTCCTGATATCCATCATCGAAAGTTAAGGCAATGGTCCTGCTCTTCACCTTCCCTGTCTTTAGATTTTCAACCATCTCAGCAGTTGATATAACTTTGCAATTACGGGCAAGCCACTTCATCTGAGCATCAAAATTCCTCTCACTTACGGCTAATTTCCAAGGGTCTGTTTTTGGAGAACCTATTTTGTGATACATTAAAACCAATGCACCCGAGGATTTCCAAAGAGGCGAAAATCTATGGAGTAGGTTGCGAAAACTCATTTTCATTTTTTGATAGATCTACAGGAAATAAGCATTTGGATATGTTTGTCAGATTTTTCTAACAAAGACGGATCAATTTCATTTAAACTTATCCCATTGAGAAAGGAAATGGCGGTAAACATATTCCCATGATGATCCACTTTTGTGTCTGCATAGGGGAACACGGTCTTCATCAACTCCTCCACCCCTTGTTTGGTAAAATTCCAGAAATAGTTGTGACCAAACTCAAAATCATCCAGTGGAGAAATCCCAGGTACTGTCATCAACAGAGCCCCGTTTGGTTTCAAGATCCGCCTACAAGTTTTCAAAGCTGATTCCTTTTCGTAGATAAACTGTAAAGTTTGTGTGAGGATGATACAGTCAAACGAACCATCCTCTACTTGAGGCAGATTGGTGAGATCACCTGTGATCGTGGCTTTGCCGTTGCTATTGTTATAATGCAACACATCACTTTGTGATACATTTTCTTTGCCGAATTGTAAGGTATAAGCATTATCCCCTATTTCAAGCACCCTACCTTTGATCAAGTGGGAATTTTCATCTAAAAACCGCTCAATATAAAACCTGTCAACTGGCTTGCCTCTCTCAAATCCAAAATTGCGAGAAATGGGTTCCGCTCGTTTCAAATCTCCAAAATCAACCTTTCCCAATCGGGGATGAAGTTTTCTTTTTTCTCTATACTGAACAAATGCTTGTTTTAAAGGAGTAATAAAAGTCTCCCTGAATTTTACCATCATAATTAAAAAGTTTAATTGTCTATAAATTTAAACTTTTTACTCGAAAGCCCACAACTTCACCAAATAAAAAAAAACAGGTTATCAAACCTGTTTTAATCCTTCAATGGCCTCGTGAATAGATAAATCCCCGGAAAGTATCTCGAAAGTCAACCCTGTTCCATAATCCCTGTCCAAACAATGGATAAGCACTGAAGCCACATCCTCACGGGAAATCTCACCCTGCTCATCAAGTTTATATGCAGCCTTTATTTTAGCAGTCCCACCCTTATGAGTAAGTGCTCCCGGTCGTACAATTGCGTAGGGCACCCCACTTTTTTTCAGATGTTCATCTGCAACATTTTTGGCCGCCAGGTAATGGTGCATTTTGGAATCCGGATCTGGATCCTCTGCACCCATAGAGCTCAGCATCACATACTTTTTTATGCCATGTTTTTTGGCCATGTCGATGCTTTTTTGCGCCCCTTCCTTATCTACTGATTCCGTTTTCTCTTTCCCTGTCGAACCTCCCGATCCAGCAACAAAGATTATTTTGTCTACACCTTTACAGCAATTTTCAAATTCACCTTCTAGATCTCCTAAGCAAGACTGCACACCCATTTCTTCAAAATATTCCTTTTGATCGGAATCCCGAATCATGGCCACCGGTATGTAAGATGCAGCATCCTTTAATTTTGTTGCTACTATTCTACCTGTATGACCATTGGCACCTATTATTAATACCTTTTCCATTTCTTATCAATTTATCGGTTAAAAACAACCTAAAAATGGCAAGAAAGATGCCATGGAATGCTTTATCCCTTTATCAGCTCCTCAACCACCCTGCTTAGAGAAATCTCAGCTTTTTGGGCAGCATCCACCACACCATCATGAGAAAAGTGTTGCTTTTCTTGGGGTATGCAAAGATTGGTGATCGCACTTATAGCAATGACCCGTAAATCCTTGTGACGCGCCACAATCACTTCCGGCACGGTACTCATACCCACTGCATCTGCTCCGATAATCCTGAGATATCGCATTTCGGCCCGAGTTTCTAGTTTGGGACCTTGCACTCCGGCATACACTCCCGAATGGGCGGTGATGCTTATTCTAGCAGCTATCTCCTTGGCCTTTGAGCGCAATTCTGCATCAAAGGGCTCACTCATGTCCGGAAACCTTACCCCAAAATCATCCTCATTCTTCCCTCTAAGCGGATTATATGGAAAAAGATCAATATGGTCCTCAATCAGCATAAGGTCACCTACCTGAAAAGCAGGATTCAAACCTACTGCTGCATTGGAAATGACTAGAAATTCTATTCCTAATAATTTCAAAACCCTAACAGGAAAAGTAACCTTATTCATTTCATAACCTTCATAAAAATGAAACCTGCCGCTCATAGCCACCACAGGCACATCTTTAAGTGTACCAAAAATCAAGGTTCCCGAATGACCATCCACGGTGGATTGGGGGAAATTTGGGATGTCAGAATAGGGAATTATGGTGGCATTTTCTATCCTATTACCAAAATTTCCCAGGCCTGATCCCAGAATGATTCCAGCTTTGGGTACCCTGGGACATTTCTCTTTCAGATAACCCAGAGTCTCCTGAAAATTCTCTTTGGATAAAGCCATTTTATGGGAGTTGTCCTATAAGTTTTTTGATAATTAGTGCCATGCCAGGCTCAGCCTTCGCAGCTGCTGCAAGCACTTCCGCAATGCTTACTTTTTTAATATTGCCTGGAGAACAAAGATCAGTAATAGCAGAAATAGCAAAAGCTGGAAGCTCCATATGTCTTGCAACAATTACTTCAGGTATGGTGCTCATCCCTACAGCATCAGCTCCTATGGTGCGTAAATATTTGTATTCCGCTTTCGTTTCCAAGTTTGGCCCCTGTACTCCAGCATATACACCCTCATGAGCGACTACGCCTTCCTTCTGGGCAATATTTTTGGCCTTCTCTATCAAATCAAAAGAATAGGGCTCGCTCATATCAGGGAATCTCACACCAAACTGATCAAGGTTTTTTCCCCTCAAAGGATTTTCCGGAAAAAGGTCGATGTGGTCATTTAGAATCATCACCTCTCCTATTTTATAGGCTGGATTGAGACCCCCGGCCGCATTGGAGACGATAAGGTGGGAAATACCCAGCAGATGCATTACTCTTACTGGAAAGGTTACTTCCTTCATATCGTAACCTTCATAATAATGGAATCGGCCTTTCATGGCCACGACAGACCTACCATTTATCTCTCCAAAAATCAATCTACCAGAGTGGCTCTCCACAGTGGAAATAGGGAAATGCGGGATATCGGCATAATTCAGTTCGCCTTCTATTTCGATATCATCGATAAGTCTGCCTAGGCCAGTACCTAGAATCACTCCTACTTGCGGTTGAAAATCTATGTGGGATTTTATATAGCTTACCGCCTGCTCAATGCGGCCAGTGTAATCAATGTCGCTCATGTTATCTTACGTTTTGCCCAAATTTAATAGAAAATCTACAGGATTCAGTTGTGCAATGCCTAAATTCAAGGCTTAGAAACTTTCAGATTGGTTTTGATGTATTTATTTCAGCCGAATCAAGTATGTGGCTAGACAGAACCTTTTTATTCCTATGATAAAAATTATAGTAAGCACCAACAGGCGGAACTCTATTTCCAAACAGATTGCCTCCCAATACCTTGAAATTCTACAAACTTTAAATCAGGAGGCTGAAATCATTGACTTGATGGATCTGCCCCACGATTTTATTTTTACAGCCTTATATGAGCATAATGGCAAAAACAAGGAATTTAACCAGGTACACCACCAAGTTCAAGAAGGCAAAAAATTTGTTTTCATAGTGCCGGAATACAATGGCTCGTTTCCGGGAATTCTCAAATCTTTCATCGATGGGATGAGTTATCCCAATACTTTTAGAAATAAAAAATGTGCTTTGGTGGGGTTATCATCAGGAATAGGCGGGGGTGGCATCGCTTTGAGCCACCTCACCGACATCTTCCATTATTTGGGAATGCATGTATTAGCCAACAAGCCAAAACTGGCAAAAATTGAGGAAAATATGTCTGACAATCTGCTCACCAACAGATTCTACATTGACTTATTACAAACCCAAGCTGAAATGTTGATTGATTTTTAATCAATCAACATTGTCATGCAAAAACCTGTTGTTGCCAAGTATTTCATTGTCATCGTTCAGGTTAAACTTAGAAATGTTTTGCTCAGAACTATGCTGAACATCCTGCAATTTCACATTTTTCCTTAAGTAAGCCGGAGTCTCCAATTTATCCTTAAAGTCTTCCTGAGACTGATTAACTGATCTCATCTGGCTCAATCTTTCAAATCTTTCGTGAGCTCTTTTGATAGCCTTTTGCTTATACTGCTCATAGTGATCAGTGGTATAAGCGCCAGTGCTCTCTTCTTCCTTAGGCTCCTCATATCTTGATTGAGGCTCAGGAGTTGGCTCATGCTGCTGACTATCATTTGGCTTGAGGAAAGTATATTTATTAGAAGGGGTTTCCTTTTCACTTCCGTCCAATGTGTATACTTTTCTCTCAGGCTGCGGAGCAGGAGGAGTTTGTTGCCTCTGAGGCTGCTGTGGACGTTGGAATCCATAATTCATGGTTTCCTGCCTAGCAGGATTCACAGGAGATCCCGGTACGTTGATGGGAAAGGTAAAGGTAGAACCAGCTTCTGCAGTCTCCTCAATTTTAGAAGTCTTGCCAGACTCCAAATCAATTATTTTGGGAGCATTAGCCTCTTCTTCAATTCTCTTCTTTTCTGCCTCGATTTTGGCTTTCTCAGCTTCAATTCTAGCCAATTCAGCTTCCTCTTCTTCTTTCTGCTTTCTTTCAGCTTCCAGCTTAGCACGCTTCTCGTCTTCTTCTTTGGTCAAAGAATCAGCCTCAAAACCCGTGGCAATAACTGTAACTCGGATGCATTTCTTCAAGTCTTGATCTATACCCTGACCGAAGATTACTTCCGCTTCTTCGCCTGCTTTCGCCTGGATAAACTCAGTGATTTCGCTCAATTCGTCCATAGATAGTTCCTCTTCCTCACCTGACATGATGGAAAGTAGGATCTTCTGCGCACCTCTGATATCTACGTTGTTCAACAATGGGGATGCGATGGCTTTTTCTGCAGCTTTAATTGCACGTCCTTCACCTTCTTCGGTGGCGGAACCCATTACGGCAGCACCAGCATCATACATTACTGTTTTTACATCTTCAAAATCGACGTTTACATCCTGATGAACAGTAATGATTTCAGCGATGGATTTTGCAGCAGTGGAAAGGATGTTGTCAGCTTTTCCAAATGCAGACCTGATGGCCAGGTTGCCATAAATTTCACGCAACTTGTCGTTTAGGATGACAAGCACGGTGTCACAGCTAGCGCGAAGGGCCTCAATTCCCTGCTGAGCTGCACCCATTTTCTTTCTTCCTTCGAAACCGAAAGGAGCAGTAACGATACCTACGGTTAGAATATCCATTTCCTTGGCGATCTTGGCGATCACAGGAGCGGCACCTGTACCTGTTCCACCCCCCATTCCGGCAGTAATGAATACCATCTTTGTATTGTCAGAAAGCAGTTCCCTGATTTCCTCTTTGCTTTCAATAGCAGCGTTTCTTCCTCTTTCAGGATTTGCTCCGGCACCCAGTCCTTCGGTAAGGTTTGCACCTATCTGAATCTTCAAGGGAACAGGGCTGCACTTAAGAGCTTGGGAGTCGGTATTGACTACCACAAACTCCACATCCTTTATACCTTGGTTGAACATGTGGTTCACTGCGTTAGAACCACCCCCTCCTACTCCTATCACTTTGATGATAGACTTGTGGTTTTTCGGAAGGTCAAATCTGTAATCTTTGTTGTCTGACATTTTTTCCTCAATTTTTGGTGAACTGTAATTTAAAATCTAAAAATATGTAATTATTAAAGGTGAACTTGGGAGGGAAGCTTAAGGCATTGCCCTAAGTCTCCCTTTTTGATTAAGCCCTAGTAAAATGGAACTATTTCCAAGTATCGTCGCCTATATCATCCGTAATGAAGCCTTTCAGCCTGTCACGGATGGAACCAAAGATATCTTTGGCGCCAACTTCCGGCTTTTGCTGAACGCGTGGACTTACGGATACTATTTGTCTTTGTCTGTAAAGATCTTCCCTGTCATCCAGGGCCTTAAAGCCTGCTAGCACCAACCCAACGGTAGTGGCATACATGGGGCTCTTTACATCTTCCACTACTGTTTTACCCAAGTGTTCGTTAGGGTAACCTATACGCGTATCCAGTCCTGTCATGTATTCAAAAAGTTGGCTTACACCTTGGAGCTGCGACCCACCGCCGGTGAGCACAATTCCGCCTGCCAATTTCTTATATAGACCGCTGGCCATGATTTCTGATTGTACCATTTCAATGATCTCCTCCATTCTGGCTTCAATAATAGAAGCTAGATTTTTGATAGAGATTTCTTTTGGAGGCCTGTTTCTAAGGCCTGGGATGGATACGATTTCATTTGGGTTAGCATCCTCAGCGATTGCTCTACCAAACTTGGTTTTAAGCAACTCTGCTTGCGTCTGCATTACCATGCATCCTTCCTTGATATCTGTGGTGATTATATTTCCTCCAAACGGAATGACAGCCGTATGGCGGATTATATTGTCGTAGAAGATAGCTATGTCGGTGGTTCCACCCCCTATATCCACAAGGCAAACCCCTGCTTCTTTGTCTAAATCACTAAGGACCGAAAGTGAGCTAGCCAATGGTTCAAGAATCAGATCCCTGGAAACAAGATCTGCTCTTTTCACGCATCTGTTGATGTTGTTTATAGCTGTGGTTTGAGCGGTGATGATATGGAAATCCGCTTCAAGTTTGGCACCAGACATACCAACAGGATCTTTGATCCCATCTTCATAATCGACGGTATAGTCCTGTGGCATAACATGGATAATAGTGTTGCCCGGAGGAACGACGATATTTTCCATGTCATTGGAAAGTCTTCTCACGTCCTCTACAGTGATCTCATCTTCCTTGGCATTTCTGATGATCACACCATGATGGATGGAGCTCCTAATGTGCTGCCCGGCGATACCCACGATCACTTCGCCGATATTAACATTTGCCATTTCAGAAGCTTCGGTTACCGCTTTATCGATAGCGTTCACAGTTTTGTCAATGTTGGTCACGATACCGCGGATCACACCGTCAGAGACAGCCTTTCCCATACCGAGTACTTCCAATTTGCCGAACTCATTTTTGCGTCCGATGATGGCGCAAATCTTGGTGGTCCCAATGTCCAGCCCAACTACTATTTTGTCATTTTCCATAGCTATAATCAATTATTCACAAATAATCTGGTCCTTATATTTGACATTTACCCTATCGTAGGCATTCCAGCCTTTTTTGGGCAAAATCTCCTTATACAATATCTCAATCTTCTTAAATTTCTCTTCAATCTCAATTGGCTTCCCAAACTCGATTGTCTGCTTTCCAACCTGCTGATAAAGCGTGATATCTCCCTTCTGGTTGATTTCCAGTGAGGAAATCTGTGCACTCCAAAAGTTATCATTGACGATAAAATGGATCAGCTCGAGCAGCTCACTATCACTTTTACTGATGTCTTTCTTACCAAGCAAGGCTTCTCCCTTTGGCCCTTCGATCAATAGCACTCTAGAAGTGTATTTTGGAGAAGTGGGCAAAATAATACCCTCATCAGAAATGTACCCATCGGCTGCCATAGGCCTTACCACTCGGGCAATGGGTTTGTGCTGATTGATCCTCACCACCACATTCCCCTTCAGATCTTTAAATGCTTCCGCATCTTTCACAAAAGGATGATTTTCCACCTTTTTCTCCACACTTTTCAGGTCAATTGCACTGATTGGAGTGCCAGGTTTTAAGGTTGAAAATTCATTTTCCAGAATCTTTACAATCTCCTTTTCATCCACGAAGTATACATCGCTGATGCTTCCTACTATCACTTCAAGTTTATGAAAAACCTTACTGTCTTCCTTTTTTTCAACAAAGGCTATAAAACCTATCAACACCGCCACCAAAAGGGTGAACACCACACTATTTTTTATCTTCAGCCTACTCATAATTTCCCTCCATCCATTTAGTGAGCGGTTCCACCATACGGTCTATATCTCCAGCACCTATGGTCACCAAAATCTCTGGTTGATTTTTTTCAAGAAAAGGAATCACTTCTTCTCTCCCAAGGACAGTTTTGCTTCCAGAGGTAATTGCTGGCAACAACATCTGTGAGGTCACTCCCTCAATGGGAAGCTCTCTGGCCGGATAGATGTCCAAAAGCAGCACCTCCTCCGCTATGGAAAGGCTTTCGGAAAATTCCGCCGCAAAATCTTTGGTTCTGGAAAACAGGTGAGGCTGGAAAAGGACGGTCAGCTTACTGTCTGGATACATGGCCTTTACTGATCCCAAAAACGCTTTGATTTCCTCTGGGTGATGGGCATAGTCATCGATATATACCCTGCCATTTTGCTGATACCTGATTTCAAATCTTCTCTTTACTCCTTTATAGCTCTCCAATCCCTTTCTGATGGACTTAGCATCAATTCCAAGTTCCAATGCTACAGAAATGGCGGCTAGTGCATTTTCCACATTGTGGAAACCCGGCACCGGGAGAACTAATTTTTCTAAACGCTGATCTTTTCCTGAATATGTAAATTCAAAAGAACGTATTCCGGACTGAATATCAAGGGCTTGAATAGCCGCACCACTCAAACCATATAATTCTAGGTCTAAAGAGCCAAAATTATTCCTATTTAACCTTTCAAAGGCATTTTTTTGAATAAATAATTTGCCTTTTTTATCTATCAAATTAATGAAGTCCGAAAAAGATTTTAATAACTCATCGGCATCTCCATATATATCCAAATGATCTGGATCCATGGAGGTCACTACCGCAATATTAGGGTGAAGAGTCAGGAAGGAGCGATCAAACTCATCCGCTTCCACCACCACTACTGAGGCCTCAGAATTATTATCAGGCAATAGCAAATTGGTGTTGAAATTCTGGGTAATCCCTCCTAGGAATGCGGTCACATTCAATCCCCCTTCATTCAGCAAATGAGCCACAAGTGCAGAGGTGGAAGTCTTGCCGTGCGTTCCCGCTACTGCAACAGTCTGGTAACCTGCTGTAATCATACCCAAAACTTCAGACCGCTTCTTGAGCAAATAGCCGTTTTGACGGAAATGATTCAATTGTACACTGTCAGCCGGGATAGCTGGAGTCCAGACCACCAAGGAATTGACTTTGTCCAGTTCCGGCAAAGTGGCTAGGCTATCTTCATAATGAACCTTTATACCCTCCTGCTCCAACTGTTGAGTCAAAGCTGAAGAGGTGCGGTCGTAACCAGACACAGCAATACCCTGATGGGCAAACCATCTTGCGATGGCGCTCATCCCGATACCTCCTATGCCAAGGAAATAGACGCTATGTAGGCTCTTCAAATTCATTTTATCAATTTCTCTATTTCTGCCACGATAGCATTTGCAGCCTGGGGTTTAGCCAATTTTTGAATGTTTTCTCCTAAAAGAGAAATCTCAGCAGTGTCTGCAATCAGATTGGCCACTGTATCACCCAGCCTTTCCACAGCAACGTGGTCGGCTAGCATCAATGCAGCCCTTTGCGACACGTATGCCAAGGCATTTTTCGTCTGATGGTCCTCAGCCACATTTGGCGATGGAATAAAGACCACTGGTTTGCCTACTAGGCTTAACTCCGACACCGAAAGTGCTCCAGCCCTTGAAACTACAATATCAGCAGCCGCATAGGCCAAGTCCATTTCTTTCAGGAAAGCCAAAACCTTCACATTTTTAAATTTGGTGCCTGCAATTGACTTGGACATTTCTTCGTAGTAAAACTGTCCGCATTGCCACAAAACCTGAAAGCCCAAGTCATCAAATTGCTGCAAGGCACCCAATACTGCCTGGTTGATAGTTCTGGCTCCAAGGCTTCCACCCAAAACCAGGATTACCGGCTTGCCTTTTTCAAGACCGAAGTTCTCCAGCCCATTTTCTTTTTTCCCCTCCAGAGAAAGAATGTCTTTTCTCACAGGATTTCCAGTGTGGGTGATTTTCCTCTGCGGAAAGAACTTCTCCATCCCCGGATAGGCCACACATATAGTATTGGCCTTTTTGGATAGGATTTTATTGGTCAGTCCAGCATAGCTGTTTTGCTCCTGAATCAAAGTTGGTATTCCTTTGCCCTGTGCGGCATAAAGGACTGGACCGCTTGCATATCCACCCACACCTATCACTGCATCAGGATTAAAATCTTTTACCAGTTTCTTGGCCTTTTGAAGACTTGCCAATACTTTGAATGGGAAAGCAAGGTTTTCAAGAGTCAACTTTCTTTGAAGGCCTGCTATCTTTAGGCCTTCAATTTTGTATCCCGCTTGGGGTACCTTTTCCATTTCCATTTTGCCTTCAGCACCGACAAACAAAATCTCAGACCCTGGGTGTTTTTCCATCCAGGCGTTGGCAATGGCAATGGCCGGGTAGATATGCCCGCCGGTACCACCACCGCTTATCATGATTCTATATGTTCTTGCTTCTGTCATTTTAGGCTACTTTGGCAAAATTTCTAGCTGTACTCACTTCCACCGGAAAAGCATCTTCATGATCCCCTCGGCTTACACTCAATATAATTCCTAGGGAAATCCCTGTAAAAATCAGAGAGGTCCCCCCCATACTCAAAAGTGGCAAAGGCAACCCAGTAATCGGCCCAATCCCTACTGCCACGGCCATATTGACCATAGCCTGTAACACCAAGGCAAAACTCAACCCCGCTGACAAAAGTCCTCCAAAGGGCCGATTGGAAATCGCCACTACTCGCATACCCCGGTAAAGCAAGGCGAGGTAAAGGAAAAGCACTCCAGTACCGCCTACCAATCCATACTCTTCAATGATAATGGCGAAGATGAAATCCGAATATGGGTGAGGTAGTCTATTACGCTGCTCACTGTTACCCGGTCCAAGACCAAACACACCACCATTGGCTATAGCAATGTATGACTGCTCAGCCTGGTATGGAACCTCATCTCCTGTTACAAAATTTTCAATCCTGCTAAAGAAAGTGCTTCCTCTTTGGCCCAAGAAAATAGCCGAGGTAAGGGCAAGTCCGCCGATCAGAAATACGGCCATGATGAATTTCATTGGAACCCTGCCGATAAACATCAACAACATGCAAGTACAAAGTAAAAGTACCGCCGTGGACATATTGGCCATGGCTATAAGCATGCATATAATACCTATCCAAATCATGATGGGCAGGAAGGTATTCTGAAAATCTTCAATATTCTTCTGTCTCTTAGCAAGCATCCTTGCCACTGCTGCAATTAAAGCAAGCTTAGCCAAATCCGAAGGTTGAAAAGCTTGGTTGATTACAGGGATGGTTAGCCATCTGGATGCCTCATTCACATTCGAGCCAAAGAAATAGGTGAATGCCAACAATGGGATAGATATCCACAATGCAAAAAGGGACAGCTTTGCATAATACTTATAAGGTAACTTGTGTGCACCCCACATTACAAAGAAACTGGCCAAGATAAGTGAAGAGTGCTTGATAAGGTAAGCCTCGGTATTGCCGCCCATTTTCTTGTAGGCAAGTGTGCCAGTGGCTGAATAAACCACCAGGATGCTGATAATAGACAATAGGATGACAATACCCCAGATTATAGGGTCTCCTTTTAAGTTATTGTCAATCCATGTTTTTATTGTTCCCATCACTTCACCGTTTCCTTTTCCTTAACCGCCTTAATAAACTGCTCGCCCCTGTCCATGTAATTTTTGAACAGGTCGAAGCTTGAACAGGCTGGTGATAATAAAACCACATCACCTGTTTGCGCTATACCATGCGCCATCTGTACCGCTTGGCGTATATCTTGGGTTTCCTCAACGTGGTTTATCACATTTCCGAAAGCCTGTTTTAATTTTTCATTGTCCTTGCCTAAGCAAATCAAAGCTTTCACGGAGCCTTTGACCACCTCCATCAACTCAGCATAATCATTACCCTTGTCCACCCCGCCGGCAATCCATATTATTGGCTTGGCTTGGTAAGCGGAAAGCGCATAATAAGTGGCGTTTACATTGGTTCCTTTACTGTCGTTGATGAATTCAACACCGTTGAGCTCGGCAACTTTTTCCATTCTGTGCGCCGCATTTCTAAATGTAGCCAGACCACTTTTCGCCTTGGCTTCATCTACCCCAGCTGTAATCACAGCCTGAAGTGCGCACATCACATTGATCATGTTGTGCTGGCCTTTGAGCGGAATGGAATCCACTTCTAGGCTGGTTGATTTCTCTCCAGCTAAATGTATATGACTACCGTCGAAGTAAGCACCATACTCAACTTTTTGAGCAATGGAGATCTGATGTTTGTTTGGCTTTATAGAAAGCTCCTTCAAGCCCTTCCAAATAAACTGGTCCTCCTTGAAATAAATCAGATGACCGTTTTCATCCATGTTTTTGACCAAGCTGAGCTTGGAATGAATGTAGTTTTCAAGTCTATATTCATACCTGTCCAAGTGATCGGGGGTGATGTTGAGGATGATGGCGATTTCAGGTTTCAAAGCCTTGAAGCCGTCAATCTGAAAACTGCTTACTTCCAAAACCCACCACTCGTGGTCCTCATCGACAAGTTGTCTTGCCCAGCTATCACCAACATTTCCTGCAAGTCCCACGTCCATTCCTGCTTCCTTCATCAAGTGATAGGTCAACAGCGTGGTGGTGGTCTTCCCGTTTGTTCCAGTGATGGCGATTATTCTACCCTTGCTGAACCTGGAAGCAAATTCTAATTCATCAATAAGGGAAATCCCTTTAGCCATTAACTGCTTAATCATTGGGGCAGCATAAGGGATTCCTGGACTTTTGATTACCTCAGGGAAGGAAAGGATTTTTTCGGCAGAATGTCCACCTTCTTCAAAGGCAATATCTTTCGTCTCGAGCAGAGCTTTACGCTCCTCGCCGATTTGGGAAAATTCGGACACAAAGACCTCGTATCCTTTGGCGTTTGCCAAAAGAGCCGCGCCTATGCCGCTTTCTCCCGCTCCAAGTATTGCTATCCTTTTCATTATCTAAGTTTCAAAGTAGCCAATGTGATTATGGCCAATAATATTCCCACAATCCAAAATCTAGTTACGATTTTGGCCTCATGGATTTGCTTTTTTTGGTAATGGTGGTGTAGCGGGGACATCAATAATATCCTTCTGCCTTCACCGTATTTTTTCCTTGTATATTTAAAGTAGGACACCTGAAGAATTACGGAAAGATTTTCAATCACGAAAATCCCGCAAAGCACAGGAATCAAAAGTTCTTTTCTCAATGTAAGCGATAGCACCGCAATCACTCCTCCCAGCATCAAACTGCCGGTATCTCCCATGAAAACCTGAGCTGGGAATGCATTGTACCAAAGGAAACCTACGCATGCCCCAACAAATGCTGCACAGAATATTACCAGCTCACCGGAGTTGGGGATAAACATCACATTCAGGTATTGCGAGAATATGGCGTTACCGCTGATGTAGGCGAAAATGGCGATAGTCAGGCCTATTATAGCCGAAGTCCCCGCGGCCAGACCGTCTATTCCATCGGTAATGTTGGCCCCGTTGGAAACTGCCGTGATAATGAAAATCACAAATAAAATGTACAAGTAAGGGGTAATGTCATCCCCAAGAAAGCCAAACAACCTTTCGTAGTTCAGTTCGTTGCCTTTGACAAATGGGATAGTAGTCTTGGCTACCTTAAGATCCCTAAAGGCTGGGGTATCGACTACACCTTCCTCGATAGAAACTGGAGTTTCAAACTCTCTTACTACCACATCTTCATGGAAGAACAGCGTGGCTCCCACAATAACCCCGATACCGATTTGGCCTGCGATCTTAAATTTTCCAGCAAGGCCATCTTTATTTTTCTGAAAGACCTTGATATAATCATCAATAAAGCCAATTGTACCCAGCCATATGGTGGTAATCAGTAAAAGGATAATATAGATGTTGTTGATATTGGCAAAAAGCAATGTCGGAATAATGATGGCAGCCATAAGCATTAAGCCACCCATAGTAGGCGTGCCTTTTTTGGCTTTCTGTCCATCTAGCCCCAAATCACGGATACTTTCCCCAATCTGCTGTCTTCGGATCCAGTTGATAATATGGTGTCCAAAAGTAATGGTGATGATCAAAGAAAATAGAGCTGACATACCCGCACGGAATGAGATGTACCTGAACACCCCTGCGCCCGGTAAATCTAATGCTGTGTCGAAATAGTCAAATAAATGGTATAACATGCTTAATCTTGATGTATCTGTTTCAATAAATTAATAGCGATCTCACGATCATCAAATGGGTATTTCACTCCTTTTATTTCCTGGTAGGTCTCATGACCTTTTCCTGCTATAAGAATAATATCACCCTTCTCCGCAAACATTACCGCCGTTTTGATAGCTTCTTTTCTATCCTCTATCAGCATGGTTTTTTTGAAGTTCACTGGATTGACACCCTTTTCCATATCCCTAATAATGTCCATAGGCACTTCATCTCTTGGATTGTCGGATGTCAAAATAACCTTGTCGCTAAACTGACAAGCGATTTTGGCCATTTCAGGTCTTTTAGCTTTATCTCTATTACCACCGCAGCCAACCACTGTCATTACATTTTCTCCTCCACTACGTACTCCTTGAATGGTTTTTAGCACATTTTCCAAAGCGTCAGGCGTATGGGCATAATCCACGATAACTGTAATCCCTTTGTGGATAAATTGGTCGAATCGTCCAGTGGCGCCTTTGACTTTGGAAAGCTGCATCAGTACCTCGTCTGTCTCTTCGCCGAGCAAAACTGCAACTCCCAAAACAGCCAAAACATTATAGGCATTAAACTCCCCAATCATCCTAAACCACACTTGCTTGCTGTCGATATCGAGTTCAAGCCCCTGAAGGGTATTGCTCAAAATCTTAGCTTTGAAGTCCGCAGGATATTTTAAGGCATAGGAATGCTTTTCCGCTTTTGTGTTTTGCAACATCACCAGCCCACGCTTATCGTCGGCATTAGTTAGAGCAAATGCTCCTTTTGGCAAATCATCGAAAAGCTGTTTTTTAGCCTTGATGTATTCATCGAAAGTACCGTGATAATCGAGGTGATCATGGGAAATATTGGTAAATACCGCTCCCGCCAAATTCAACCCCGACATTCTTTGCTGAATGATGGCATGACTGCTCGCTTCCATAAAACAATGGGTACATCCTTCTTTCAGCATTTTTGCCAAAAGCTGATTGATAGCCAGCGCATCTGGAGTCGTGTGAGTAGAAGGAATAACATCTTCATTAATCTTATTCTCGACTGTAGAAAGCAACCCTGTCACATAGCCCAATTCCATGAATAGCTGGTGCAAAAGTGTAGCTATGGTGGTTTTCCCATTGGTACCTGTTACAGCTACTATCTTCAATTTCTCAGATGGATTTCCATAGTAATTTGAGGCCATGATGCCCAAAGCCTTGGCGGAATCAGCCACCTGAACATAAGTCACTCCAGCCACTTGCGTTTCTGGAAGGTCTTGACAAATTATTGCATTTGCTCCCTGCTCCACAGCTTTGTCAATGAAAGCATGTCCATCGGCCTGGGTGCCTCTGATAGCTACAAAAGCGCAATCCTGCGTAACTTTGCGGCTGTCAAACACAATTTCGCTAATCTCCACGTCCATGTTTCCAATGGTGGAAGTAAGCGGTGCCTTGTACAATATGTCCTTTAATACTTTCATTAACCCAATCTCAATTTTATTATTCCATTTTCAGGCACATTGCCTCCGGCGAAAAGCGATTGGCTTTTCACCCTTCCTTTGCCCGAATACTGTACTCTCAGCCCTTTGTTTTCCAAAACATATAGTGCATCTCTCAGGGTCATCCCCAACACATCCGGCACTATAGGCTCATCCACTTTATTTGGGGCCCAGTAGATAGCAGAGTTAGCTACCGATGATTTAACCCAGCGCTCGCCACCTTCATATTTGTTGTTAAGTCCAAATTTGGAACATATCATCTGCAACTCCTCAGCCATTCCCGCTTGAATCATCGGAAATTGATTTTGCTCCACCTCCACGAGGTTTTTGTACTGTTTTTTATTCAAGCCCAAATCCTGAGCGTAAATCTTATCGGCAATTTCCTTGAAAACAGGAGCCGACACATCCCCTCCATAGGCGTTGAACCCTTTCGGGCTGTCAATCACCACAATAGCGGAATACTTAGGGTTATCTGCAGGGAAGTACCCTGCAAAAGAGGCATAATATTTTTGCGTATAGCGACCGTCAACCAACTTTTGGACTGTACCTGTTTTGCCTGCAATCTTGTATTCAGCATTTCTAATATTCTTAGCCGTCCCCTCTTCCACTACGCCTTCTAAAAGCGACTGCAATTCCTTGATGGTTTTGTCAGAAGCAATCTTTTTCCTCAATACCTCAGTTTTGAATTCCTGGTCTACTACATTGGCTCTAGAAATCTGCTGCACAATCATAGGCTTCACCATGCGACCGTTATTAGCCACAGCATTGTAGAGCATCAGGGTGTGCAAAGGTGTCACCTTCAGTTCATAGCCGATAGACATCCATGGCAAGGTGGTCCCATACCAGCTTTTAGAACCTGGCTTCTTGAAGTAAGGCTCACCCTCTCCTCTCAGCTGGAAATCAATCGGCTTGTCGATGCCTACTTTTTCTACATAGCTCAAAAACTTTGACGGGGTTACGCCAAAGTGTTCTTCCACCAATCTTGATATCCCGACGTTTGAGGACTTTTCAAATGCTTCCCGAACGGTTATTTCACCATATCCCCCATGTTTTACATCCCGCATCGTGCGATCATAAAATTTAAAGGTTCCGTTGCCGGTGTCTACTTTGTCATTAAGGCTGATTTTTCCTTCTTCAAGCAAAGCTAAAATAGAAAGCAACTTGAAAGTTGAACCTGGCTCGGTCAAACCCTGCTCACCAATAGCATAATTGTAAAGCTCTCCGTATCCGTATCCATTTTTATTCTTCTGGAGATTTGCAATGGCCTTGATATGACCGGTGGCAACCTCCATTACAATCACACTCCCAAATTCAGCATCCTTATTCAATAACTGTCTCAACAATGCCGATTCAGCCACATCTTGAAGGTTTACGTCCAAAGTTGTTACAATGTCATAACCATCTTCAGGTTTAATGTCGTTTGCATCATGAACTGGCTTCCAAGTCGCACCAGCAATCTTCTGAAACAATGCCTCGCCGTTTTCTCCGCCAAGTTGCTCATTGAAAGAATACTCCAGACCTGCACCGTAGTTGTCTTCATTCAGAAACCCAACCGTACGGCCAGCCAATGCTTTGAAAGGATAAAACCTCTTTTCGACTTTTTCGAAAATCACTCCTCCACCCATTCTTCCATTTCGGAAAATAGGCCATTTCATCATCGCCTGCATTTCCTGATATCCGATTTGCTTACGATTCAGGATTACATATTTCTTATTATTGGTTCTAGCATCGCTGATTAACCTTTTATAATAGTCTCTAGACTTATCATTATAATGCTTGGAAAGCATCACAGACAAACTGTCGATTCCTTTTCTAAAGACGTCGTCTTTGGCGATAGACGGGTCAATTGCCACTCTATAAAAAGGTAGACTGGTAGCCAAAAGACTTCCGTCGCCGCTGTAGATATTTCCCCTTGTGGCCTTCACCGTTCTGTACTGAAGATTTACATCATCAGATTTTTTACGCCACTCTTCTCCCTCCACAAACTGAATTTGGGTAATCCTATAAAAGATTACCCCGGCAAAGATCGCCACCAACAGGAAGGCAAATCTTATTCTCAGCAGTATGGATTTCTTAATATTCACTTCTTCACTTTTATTTTCATAGGTGGTTCATCTATTTCATAAACCCCCAATACTTGCATTTTTTTAGCCACTTCAGACTGCTTGGAGCTAAACATGTAGTCGGCTTCCAAAGTCGTAACATCCGCTCTCAAATCTTCCACTTCCTGCTGAACCCGGTTAATTTCCCGGATTGTACTTTCCGCCCTGTGATTGCTCCAAATGTAGATCAAAGCTAAAGTGGCCGCGTATAAAAACGGAGGCACTAGCTTTACTGGAATCCCATATCCAATCAGACCGGTGATATCCAGTTTCTTTTCGATAAAGCTAAATAAGCTGTTACCATTCGAAATACGCTTCGTGGCTTTACCTTCCTTTTCTTTTGTCCGAAATGTGTTCTTAGCCATTTTTCTTCGCTATTCTCAGTTTGGCACTCCTAGCCCGGTTGTTACGGGCTATTTCCTCTTGATCTGCTACTAAAGCCTTTCGACTCACCGGCTCCAAAGGTCGTATCAGGTTTCCATAGAAATCTTTTTCCACTTCCCCTTGAATCTTACCCTTATTGATGAAATCCTTCACCATTCTATCCTCAAGGCTATGGTAGCTCATCACCACCAACCTGCCTTCTGGCTTCAATACTTCAATTGTCTGCTCAAGCATATCTTCCAAAGCCCCCATCTCATCATTCACCTCAATTCTTAATGCCTGGAACACCTGAGCAAAATATTTAAACTCTCTATGTCTCGGAGCGAATTTCTCGAGAAGCTGCTTAAAGCCCTCAATAGTCTCAAATGGACGTTGGGCTCTCTCTGATACCACCGCCTGAGCCAAGGTCTTTGCATTTCTGACCTCTCCATAAATCCCAAAAACCTTATGCAGTTGAGATTCATCATAAGTATTCAAAACTGTCGCTGCCGTGGTTTCAGAAGACTTGTTCATCCTCATGTCGAGCGAACCTTCAAACCTTGTGGAAAAACCACGAGTGGGTTCATCGATCTGATAGGAAGAAATCCCCAAGTCCGCCAAAATCCCGTCAACCTGCTTCACTCCATGTAGCCTTAAATAACGCTTCAAATCGCGAAAATTGGCCGCCACGAAGGTAAAATTCGGGCTTTCGGGCACATTTCGCTCAGCATCAGGATCTTGATCAAAACCATATAAATGACCCTTGTCCAAATGCTTCAAAATCTCCCGGGAATGTCCACCACCGCCAAAGGTCAAGTCCACATAAATCCCATTAGGATCGATGGCCAAGCCTTCGATACATTGCTGAAGCATTACGGGAACATGATATACTTGATCACTCATTAGATAAATATTTAGCTATCAACTCTGCCTCTTCCTCTTCAGACAGGTCATTTTGTGTCGCATGGAATCTTTCTGGGTTCCACATTTCTATATACTTCCCAACACCTACCAAAAGCGCCTCTCTTTCAATCCCGGCGTGTTCCAGAACCTTTTTGGATACCAGAATCCTTCCAACCCCATCAAGTTCCACTTCTGAAACCCTGGACATCAAAGCCCTGCGCAACAATTTGGCTTTTGGATCAAATTCATCCAACCCTGAGATTTTGGACATGATTCTTCTTTGAAAATCAGCTGCAGGATGGATCTCTACACAGCCAGATTTGTCCATATTCAAAATCAACTCGGCCCCATTGACCTCCGGCAATGCCGCCTTGAATTTGGCAGGCAAAACCAGACGTCCTTTGGCGTCGAGTTTACATTCAAATGTGGATAAAAAATTGGCCATTCAGTTTTCTAGAGTTTTACACAATCACAAAAGTAATAAAAGCTTCAACACATACCACCACTCTCTCCCACTTTTTACCACTTGTTGATAAAAATATCTAAAAGTTTGATTTATCACAACTTTTCAGCAAATAATTACTAATCTTATTTTCTGATGATCATGATGTTAGGGCTTGATTAATTGCTAAAAACGCCAAAGATTGGTTAGAATTATAAGGTTAAAAAATTGTATTTTCCACCAAATAAAAGCCTGAAGGCCATATTTGTGGTTTTATTCAAATAAACATGGAAGTGAAACTGGTAGGAAAAAAATCAATATTTTTTCTAGAGGGGGGAGAAAGTGGGAGAGCTTCCCAAATTTTGCTATTTTTTCCTTTGGATGGTGTATTCAACAAGCGCCTCGAGAGAGGTTTTGTATTCTGAAGCAGGGAAAGTCGAAAGTATTTCCAAGGCTTCCTGATAATATCGGTTCATCACACTTTCGGCATATTCAAGTCCACCGGAAGCTTTTACATAGTCAATCACTTGATTGACAGACTTCTTGTCCTCATTTTTATTACGAATGAGGTAAATGATCTTCTTTTTTTCAACCCATGACGATTTCTCCAATGCAAAAATTAGCGGAAGAGTCATTTTCTTCTCCTTGATGTCAATACCCACAGGTTTGCCCACTTCATCTTTACCATAATCAAAAAGGTCATCCTTGATTTGAAAAGCCATCCCAATCTTTTCCCCAAAGATGCGCATCTTTTCCACCTGGTCGGAATCGACTCCGGCAGTGGCGGCACCTACTGCACAGCAAGCTGCTATAAGGCTTGCGGTTTTCTGTTGGATAATGGTGTAATAGACATCTTCGGTGATATCAAGCTTTCTTGCTTTGGCAATTTGCAAAAGTTCACCTTCGCTCATTTCCCTAACGGCACGGCTCACAATCTGCAGTAAGCCGAAATCACCATTATCCACACTGAGAAGCAATCCACGGGAAAGTAAGTAATCCCCAACGAGAACCGCGATTTTGTTTTTCCAGAGGGCATTGACAGAGAAAAACCCTCTTCGATAGTTGGCGTCATCCACCACGTCATCGTGAACGAGTGTGGCCGTGTGCAAAAGTTCGATGAGAGCGGCTCCGCGATAAGAGGATTCGGTGATCCCCCCCGACACACCAGCAGTCAAAAAAACAAACATGGGCCGCATCTGCTTGCCCTTGCGCTTGACAATATAGCCGGTTATATGATCAAGAAGCTTCACCTTACTTTTCATAAAGGTGCGAAACTTCTTCTCAAAATCGTCCATTTCCGTGGCGATCGGGGCTTGTATTTGCTTTAAATCCGGCTTCATCGATGGTTTGAAGATGCAATAATACAACCTATTACTTCATTGACAAAATGACATTCGGTAATAAGTTGCCAAAATCATAAACCCAGAGGCCTGCTGATAGTTTCTGTAATTCACCCCTCCATAGATAGGAAACTATTTTTCCTTATCTTTGAACCGTTTAAACTAGAGATCCTTGACTGACGATTACATAAAGCATAAATACGCCCCCATCCTTCCCAAAAAAGACGAATGGCCCGTCGTGAAACTCAGCAAACACCGAAAGGAGTTTATCAATGCTGTGGCTCTGGCGGCCAGGGATCGCATCATTGCCCTGACAGGCAATAACATAGAAATATTGAGGGAAGAGTTGGAGACTACTTTATATAGGGAGAAACTCAGAGTTAAACAAAATCCTTGGCTGGTGGATCCGGAGGATGATTATGAGTTTTGGTCAAAGGTGAAATCAGGAATGGTTCATCTCACGGCCGAAAGCAGCCTATCTCATAAGGACAAAAAAATCGCCTACCACCATATTCTCCTTGACATCACCACACGGTATGCCGAGGAAATAGCAAGTAATTTTAAACACAGTCATTATAAAGCTACAAGGAGAATAGTGACCTATGGTTTTTCCAGGCTTTTAAATGCAGCAAGAGTAAAAGGCTTCAAATCGCTTTTCAGCACTCAATACACCCTTCAGGACAAAATTCAAATTATTGGAGAAACAGAACAGCTGAGAGATTTGGCTACCAAAGGAACGGTAGTCATGGTGCCTACGCATTTCTCAAACCTGGATAGCATCCTTATCGGTTGGACAATTAGCACCTTGGGCATGCCGCCATTCATCTATGGCGCAGGGCTCAACCTTTTCAATATTCAGATTTTTAGCTATTTCATGAATGCCTTGGGTGCCTACAAGGTAGATAGGAGGAAAAGAAACCTTCCCTACATAGAAACCTTAAAGACTTATTCAAGTGAAGCTATACAATTTGGTTGCCATAGCCTTTTCTTTCCAGGTGGGACCCGGTCCAGAAGCGGGAAAATTGAGTCTAAGCTCAAACTTGGCCTATTAAGCACTGCTGTAGAAGCACAACGCGCCAATTATCAAAAAAAGCTGGATGATGTCGGTGGTAAGATATTCATTGTACCCGTTACAATCAATTATCATTTTGTGCTTGAGGCTCCAAGCTTAATCCAGGAACACCTATCCATTACTGGTCAGGAGAGGTTTTATCAGGAGACGGATGAATTTTCAAACTCATTGAAGATTGCCAAATTCCTAGTAAAGTTTTTCACAAAAGGATCTGATATCTCTGTTTCGGTGGGAAAAGCCATGGATGTTCTTGGAAATTATGTAGACAAGGATGGCCGGAGCTTGGACAGTCACGGCCGGAACATTGACACTCGTGACTATTTCGTGTCTGATGGAAAAATCTCCATCGATACCCAAAGGGAGGACCAATATACCATCAGACTGGGCAATAGGATTGTTGAGGAATTCCACAAAATTAATCGTGTATTCAGCAGTCACTTGGTCGCCTTTACCGCCTTCCAGATTTTCAAACGCCAGAACAAAAAACTCGACCTATTTAGTTTATTAAGGCTACCGGAAGAAGATTTGGTCATTTCATATTCACAGTTCAAAATGGAATGTGAAAGGGTTTTAGAAAACATCAAGGAAATCAGGGCTGCAGGAAAGGTACACATCGCCCCTCACCTCAAGCAGGACCTAGATGCCATCATCGAACATGGACTCAATAATGTCGGACTTTACCATGCCAAACGCCCGTTGATCAGGAATGAAAATGGCGACATTATAACTGAAGACATGAACCTGCTTTATTTTTATCACAACAGACTTGACGGATATGATCTTGAAAAACTCTTCTAGGAACAGTAAACCCGTTGGAGTAATTGGAATTGGAAGTTTTGGAACCGCAATAGCAAACATGCTGGCCGAAAAAAGCCAGGTGATCGTCTATGCGCGTAAAGCCGAAGTAGTAGATGAGATCAATACCCAACATACAGCTGGAGGAAGAGATCTCCACCACAACATTAAAGCGACAACTGATATAGAATACATTTGCCAAAAGTGTGAAATTCTGTTCCCTGTAGTTTCTTCCACTGGATTCAGAGAGGTGATACAGCAGTTTGCTCCATTCCTTCATCCATATCATATCCTGATTCATGGCACCAAAGGGTTATCTCTATTACTTCCAGAAGGGAAGACTTTGGAGACGGTGGACAGAATCAAAAGGGACAACATCGCCACAATGAGCGAGGTAATTTTGAATGAAACCGTGGTGGTACGGGTAGGATGCCTAGCCGGCCCAAACCTAGCAAAAGAGCTTTCACTGAAACAACCAGCCGCGACTGTAATCGCCAGTAAATACAATGAGGTTATTCTGGAAGGGCAACGTTTGCTTAGATCAGACAGGTTTCAGGTTTACGGCAACCAGGATATCATAGGAGTGGAGTTAAGTGGGGTACTGAAAAACATCATCGCCATCGCTGCAGGTGCACTCGGGGGCATGGGATTAGGAGAAAATGCCAAAGGACTTTTAATATCACGCGGAATGGTGGAATTGATCTACTTGGGTAAAGCCTTAGGCGGCGGTACCAAGTCATTTATAGGCCTTGCTGGAATCGGTGATTTGGTGGCAACCTGTAGCTCTAAATTATCAAGAAATTACACAGTGGGCTTTAGACTTGCAAATGGGGAAAAGCTTCCCGACATCATCGCCGACATGGAAGAAGTTGCCGAGGGCATCAATACAGTCAAGTTAATCAAAACTTTTGCTGAAAGCACTGGTATGCGAGCTCCGATCACCGAGAACCTTTACAAAGTGCTTTTTGAAGGATTTAAAGTTGAAGAAGCACTTCAATATCTAATGAAATATCCATTCAATGTGGATGTTGACTTCCTTTAACTTTCCAACTTTTCCAGTCTTTTCAGCAATGGTGGATGGCTGTAATGCACAAAGACATAGATGGGATGTGGATTGAGATGGCTAAGGGTTTTCACTGAGAGCGTTTTAAGTGCTTCGGCCAAAGGTTGACCCGCAAAGGTTTCCTTAGCAAACGCATCTGCTTCATACTCGTGTTTCCGGCTCATCATGTTTAATCCAATCCCCAAAATCATAGAGATTGGAGAAAATAACATCGTAAACCCGATCAGGTTTAAATGTATTGCCAGTTGGTTTCCACCTAAAGCCAAACTCATGCTTTCATTATAGATCACCAAAGACAATATATATAACATCGCACCTACCTGAAGGGAACTGGTCAGCAGATTGTACCAGATGTGTTTTCTCTTATAATGGCCGATTTCATGGGCTAACACCGCAATTAATTCATCTGGGGTATGCTGATCGATGAGAGTATCAAATAGTACAACTTTCTTCCTTTTCCCAAATCCCGAAAAGAATGCATTTGCCTTTGTGGACCTTTTGCTGCCGTCCACTACAAAAATATTATCCAGTGAAAACCCTACTGAATTGGCATACGCAAGAATCCTTGTTTTGAGTTCTCCATCTTCTAATGGACTAAGTTTATTGAAAATAGGAAGTATCCATGCTGTATAAAAAAGATTGACTGCCAACATAAATACCATTGCAACCGCCCAAAATATCCACCAGAAATCGCTTCCAATTTGATGGATTAACCAAAATAAGCCTAAAAGCAATATACCACCAACTGTAATAGAGAGCATGTAGCTTTTCAGTTTATCCACAAAAAAAGTTTTCGGGGTGGTTTTATTAAACCCAAATTTTTCCTCAATCTTAAAAGTGTGATAATAATCAAAAGGAAGGGAAAGCAGATCAGAACCAACAAACAAAATTCCGATATAGATCAGCGAGCGAAAAAGCGGTTCGGTAATAAAATTTTGCAGCCAAACGTCTAGGTCTCCAAAAAACCCGAAAAGAATAAATACCGCTGTAATTAGATAGGTGAATAACCCGGTAATCAAGCCAAAGTTGTAATTGGTTTTTTGATATTCCTCCGACTCGGTCACTTTTTCTTGACTCAGGTATTGCTCCAAGGTCTTAGGCACCAAGCAATGGGCCCTTCTGACATTCAGCCAGTTGATGGACTTCTCAAATATAAGGTTCAATGTAATTATACCTAATAAAAGGTACTTCAGCAAAGCCGGATCCATACACAGTTTTCATTAAAACTTGGGGCATGGAAGGATTGTATCCCGTCTTCTTGGTTTACCTTGGTTTGGATCTGGGAAAATATAGCTTAAACTAATCTCGTGCGCTCCACCCGACTGGATTCCAAGTTGAGAAACCGTGTAATCAAAGCTGTAGCCAACATTGAATCCTGTAGGAAGGCTAAATCCGACCAAAAGGACAATGGCGTCACGGTTGCTTTGACTTTCAACTGGTTTGTAGGGCAATCCTCTATACCACAACCCCACTATAAGTGGTTCTGCATATAAATACGCCCCGACGTCCAATTGTTCAAAAGGCCCTTGTCTTTTATAATTGAAAGTGGGTGTGATGTAGCGCTGTTTAAATGTATGGGTAAAATCCTGCCGCATGGGACCTTGCCCCAAAGAAATCCGGTAACCTCCGTGTACTGACCATTTTAAGGGTAACGGACTCACCCCGTCCAAAAAGGATTGGTTGGGCTGGTTGACATGGTGGGCAGCACCGCCTAGCCAGAAGTTTTCCGTAAAAAACAATCCTCCAAAAGATAGCGGCAGCATGTTAACCGGTGTCCCCAAGTCCTCGTTCGGTCCGGGAAGGGTGGGTCCAAACGGGTCCGTCGGGTTTATCTGGTTGGCGAAAATAAGATTTTCGTAGTAGCCTATGTCCCTTCGAATGTAGCTAGCCTGAAAACCCGGACGGAAATAAGCCCCTTCCGAGAGTCGGAGTTCATAGGAATAAAGCCCTGAAAGACTTAGCGACCGGAGTCCTGCTGCCCCTTCCACATCATTCATCATGTGGAAGCCGAACCCACTGTTCAGATTTTCAATGTAGGTATCCACATAGGCGGAAAAAGTACTGAAATTAGCATCCAATCCTGGCCATTGATTTCTATAATTAAGGCCAACCCTAGTGGTCAGTTCTGAACCGGCAAGGGCAGGGTTAAGGTACAATGGAGCGGCATAGTACTGGCTATATTGTGGATCCTGGCCAAAAGCCTGATAGGAAAGGCTGAGGAGCAGGGTAGTAAAAAAAACAATATAAAGGTGCGACTTAAACAATTATTTGTTCGTTTATTTGAAGATGACTAGCTTATATAAACGTTTTGCCAATCCGGGTGTTTTATTGGCTGCTATATAATATGAAAATTCTGTATTCTTTGCTAAAAATAAAATTCATTTTTTCCAGCCTGCTGATCCTCGGGCTCATTTTATTATTTAACAAAAGTCAAGCCCAAGGTTTTAATAACAACGAATGGATCTTCGGGTGCGGGGAGGAAAGCCCTGCAAAGGCGATTTCTTTTGGTAAAGGAACCAATCCCTCGATACGTAATTTAAACGATATTCTTGGTAATGACAACGTAGCCGTAGCCATTGATCCTATCACAGGTAACGTTATTTTTTATACAGATGGGGTGTTACTTTACAATAATTTGGAAAGACCAATGCAAAATATGGCTCCTCAACTTGCAGGAGACTTGGATGCACAGCAGGGAGTGGCCATTGGGATTCTAGACTATGACGTGGATGGAGACAAACTCTATTACACTTTTTATGTAAATGATGTTGGTACTCTTTATTACTCCATAGTAGACATGAATGATCCCGGAGGAGCCACTGGCAGCCAACCTCCCCTAGGGGCAATTGCTGAAAAAGATGTTCAAATCGCCACCGATATCACTGGACCAATCCTTGTGGTCAGGGCGGCCGAAACCACTTTTCTTTTGACAATAGAAGGTGGGAACCTGGTTGCACGGGGATTTACTGAGGTAGCGGGGGAATTTGAGGACCCCATCACTACCCCCCTGCCCTTTGCGGTGAAATCCATGTATTTCGATGAAGAATCAGGAGAGTTGGTCTTGATTCCTGAGGACCCAGACGAAGATATCCATATCCTTACCCTTGAACCAGATGGCACGAGCCTTGGAGAGCTCATTACCATAGAAGGTACGGGCAATGGGACTCCCATCAACGGGGTAGAGTTTTCTCCCGATGGAGAATACATGTATTTTTCCAGAGGGAATGAGCTGATCCGGATTTCTACCACTGACCCCGATTTGCCCCCCCAAACAATTCCGCTGCAGACCGACATAGAGGAAATATTTGACATAAGAGTAGGGCCGGACGGAAGGCTATATTATTTGTATAGTGAGCCCGGCTTGGAAGCAATATATGTAGGGGTAGTAGAAAACCCTAATGAGGAGGATATTCTGGAAGTTGAAGTGGATGAGGATCCGTTTGACCAAGCAGACTTTTGCAGCACCACCTTTCCCAATTTCTCGCCCAATGCCGAGCTTGCACCTGAAGTAGACTTCACCTGGCAACCTGAAATGCCCTGCCAAAACAATCCCATACAGCTGACTTCAGAAATTACACCAAGAAACTTTAGACCAGTTTCCTTTGAGTGGGAACTATCAGCCGAGCTTGTAGATGCAGACGGGGAACCTATCGAGCTGGATCTGGATCAGGAGCATTTGCTGATCCCAGCAGATGCAACAGCGGAGGAATCAATATCGGTAACCCTTACAGTGACTTTTGCGGATGGTTCTACAATAGATGTTACCAATACTATTACGCTGACCGAAAACCCAATTGAGGCACAATTTACACCTCAAGACACTACAATATGCGCTGGACAATGCTTCGATATAGACACATGGCTTGAAGCCAGCATGGGGGATGACCAGCAAGGGGGTGGAGGAATAGGAGGCCCCGGAGTCGGCGGCCCCGGTGGAGGTGGCATGGATAACCTAGAATACTTCTGGTCAGATAGAAAAGAGGAAGGTTGGGGACCAAAGGAGCGTCCTTGTATAACTGATAAGCCGGGCCTATACTGGGTATTGGTTAGAGACCCAATGAATCCCGAATGTACCGCTTATGCCAGCATCCGCGTAAATGTCTGGGACATCGATGACCCTAAAAATAATATCTGGTATTTTGGTGATGGAGCTGGTCTTGATTTTAACCCAGGGCCTGAAGGGGAAGACTTGCCTGTCCCAAGGCCTATTCCAAGTCGCCACCCTTCTAATATGCCCGCCGGGGTGACCACTATTTCCGATGCAGCTGGTGAGGTACTTTTCTACTCTGACGGAGAGACTGTTTGGGACGCAAACGGAGTGGTGCTTGCAGAAAATATAGGAGGAGATCAGAATGTTGCCCAAAGTGTTTTGGCTGTGGCTGTTCCTCAAGATGAGACTTTATATTATTTGTTTACCATTGGAAACGGTGAGGCTAAATTCTCCACAGTTGATATTAAGGGAAGCACAGAAACAGGCTTCGGCAGTGTGCCAACCCAAGACAACTTCCTATTCAGCACCAGTACCGAAAAAATGGCGGCGGTGGGGAGCGATCCCACTTGGGTCATCTTCCACGAAGCTGGAAATAATACATTTAGAGCTTACCCTGTAGGGCCTCAGGGTATTGGGCAACCTGTATTTAGTGCTGTAGGACAAAACCATAACTTTGACGCAGGCGAGATTGGAGCCATGAAACTTAGTCCTGATGGATCTCAAGTAGCCATTACATTTAGTGATGGCACCAATAACTGGGTAGAAATCTTTGATTTTGATACAGAAACTGGTGAGCTTTCAGAGTATGCCTCTCTTGACCTGGGCAGTGATGGCGAAGTTTATGGTGTGGAATTTTCGGGGGATGGTTCTAGAGTTTACGTAAGTTACTTAGGTGGAAATAGTCGTGTAGAAGAATTCATAATTGAACCAATTGAAGATTGTTTTGAATGTCTTGATAATGCCAATTCTAAGGAGGAAAGAGAAAGCTGTATTATTGAAACTCGAGACGTGGTAACTAGTGACGGAGATTTTGGTGCCTTGCAGATAGGACCAGACGGTCAGGTCTATGTCGCCAGACCGGGACAAAATGTAATTGGTCAAATCCAGACCATGGAAATATCGGATGAGGATTGTACTACCAGGCATTTTTATAACAATCAGGCCCACGATCCAATGGAGGGAACCTCAAATCTAGGGCTTCCGGCCTTTGTCAATATGGATGGAAGCGCTATTCCCGAACCTGCACTCGACGGCCCTGAGCAGCTTTGTCTGGATCCGGAAGAGGGAGCATGGGGACTATTTGAAGGTGGCGGTGAGCCTGATATTGACTTTTATACTTGGATCATTACCTTACCTAATGGGGATATAGATCAAGTTGTAATAAGGGGAGGCGAAGAATCTCAAAATCTGGAATACGAATTTACTTTTGAAGGCACCCACACGGTTCGATTAGAGGTTGAACGCTGCGGTGATACTGAGTATTTCGAAGATGAAATGGAAGTCGTCGTCATCGCCCCTCCGTCATTAATCCTAGAAGATGAAGCCGTTCTTTGCGCAGGAGAATCGGTTACACTCTTCGCTATGGATGCAGAAGCCGATGGATTTGATGCGGCTGATTACATCTTCGAATGGGTTAATGCTGCCGGGGAGATTTTGGGGACTACTAATACCATTACTGTAGACGAAGAAAGTGTTTATACCGTCCGAGTTAGCTTCAACATCCCGGAGGATAATCCCGATGCCGAAGCTTTGAGTTGCCCTAGTACACAATCCATATTCGTAGGCCCCGCATTTCAGTTTGAAGTTGAGCAATCTGAAGAGGAGGTTTGTCTTGGGGAGATCGTCACTTTCACTCCTGACACTCCTATCGAGGGAGAATGGTTTTATCAGCTCGAAGGTGAGGACAGGGTACGGATTACCGAATCCCAAGACTTGGAACTGGATACCGAAACAATCGGTGAGGGGGTTTTCTCGATCATTTTTATGGCTGAAGATCCATTGGTGGAAGATTGTCTTATTGAAAAGATTATGGCACTAAGAGTAAATCCACTGCCGGATTATGAGATTGAAGTTCTAGACGTGGACGTGGATTGCGACAACCCGGAAGGAGTAATTGTGCTCACCATCAACGCCCCTATAGAAAGTATTACTATTGAGGAGCTTGATTTGACTTTCACCGGTTTGGAGCCGGGGCAGGTAGAAACTATAGATAATTTAGCACCAGGCAATTACACCTTCTTGGCCAGCAACAATGGCTGTGAATTTGCCCAGTCTGCTCGAATTGAAAACATCTCTCCTCCTGAAAATTATGAGTTTGACCTAGCATATGATGCTGACTGCGACACGGAGCTGGGAGAAATTACCGTAACTTTTTCCAGTATTCCCATTACCGCATCCTATGAACTCGTAAGACAAGGGACTGGAGAAGTCAGAACCGGAGGGTTCAGCGAGGAACTGGGCTTTATAATAGACGACATACCTCCCGGAGAGTATGCCTTCCAAATCATCACCCCCGATGGTTGCCCAATACCTTACCCTGATCCAATTATAATTGATTTCAGAACAATACCAGCTGAACTAGTCCCAGAATCTTTCTGCGGAAATGAGGGAAACACTATTACCGTAACAGGGAATTTCAGGGAAGGAATGAACTTTGAATGGTACTTGGACAATGTACCGCTTTCTTCAGGTCCTGAAACTACCATTCCAGCAGAAGATGGTGGGGTTTACCTTGTTGAAATACTCAATGAATTTGGCTGTGTGGTGGGTGAAGACAGGGTTACTATCTTGGACTCCAATATTCAGACGCCTACTTTAGATGACAGGTATGTCATTTGCGCTATAGAAAACTTTGCTCCAGAGATTTTTGCTGGCAACTACGACCGATTTGAGTGGGTGTTTGAGGATGAGGATGAGCCTTTCAGTGATATGCCCTCCATCTTGCCTGATAGGCCTGGGGAATATACACTAAGGGTTTGGGATGAGGAAGGATGTATGGCCATGACTACTTTCTTGGTGGATGAAGATTGCGAACCTAGAGTTATTACACCTAATGCCATGAACCTTCGTGATCCGAACAAAAGGTTTGTGGTGTATGTGAATGAATTTGTAAACGAAGTGCAAGTACTCATTTATAATAGATGGGGTGAATTGATCCATGTGGATGAGCAAGTCGATACTCCGCCAAGAGAACCAATCATGGAATGGGACGGAACTGTCAGAGGCCAAACCGTGCCTATCGGAACATATCCGGTAATTATCAGGTTTAAGAGTGTGAGACAGAATTTGGAAAAAGAGATCAAAACCGCTGTAGTGGTATTGGAATAACTCCTAACACAATAATAAAATTCACGCACCGCTCGTGGCGAAATCTTTGCGGACGCTGCGTGAAACTATACCAACAACAAACTATGATTACGATAATTTCCCCGGCGAAAACGTTGGACTTGAGTACCACTGAAGTAGACTTGGCCACAGAGCCGATTTTTAAAAAAGACATTCAGGAGTTGGTGACTATCATGAAGACCAAAAAAGCCACTGACATAAAGGAGCTAATGGGCGTAAGTGAAAACCTAGCCCAGCTTAATGAGGAAAGGTATCAGAACTTTAAGAAAAAATTCACCTTTGACAATTCCAAGCAGGCCTTGCTTGCCTTTAAAGGTGATGTGTACCAGCAACTGGTAGTGGAGGAATATGGGGAGAAAGAGTTGAAGTTTGCCCAAGATCATGTGCGGATATTGTCCGGTCTATACGGTTTGCTTAGGCCTTTGGATCTGATACAACCTTATAGGTTAGAGATGGGAACCAAGTTGGAGAATGACAAAGGGAAAGACCTATATCAATTTTGGGGCACCAAAATAGCAGAGGAACTCAACAAGCTTGGCAAGGAAACCATCATCAATCTAGCCAGTCAAGAATATTTTAAGGCTGTAGATAAAAATGCTCTTAAAGCTAATATTATCACTCCAAACTTCAAGGAGTACAGGGACGGCAAGTACAAGATCATCGGGATTTTCGCCAAAAAGGCCCGGGGATTGATGACCAATTTCATCATCCAAAACCATCTGGATGAACCCGAAAAGTTAAAGATATTCAATGAGGAGGGGTATGAATACGATGAGAAACTCAGCTCCGAAAAAGAATGGGTCTTTGTTAGATAATTCAAAACTTCCCTGATCAGATTCCACAATGCAGAACTCGGTATCCATGAGGAGATCCAGCAGTCATTAGTTGTGGTGAATTAAACAGTGTGGCATTGGGCTTGCTGAGAATGGTCAAAATAAACAAAAAATGATTTCTAGAGTAAGCATTACCCTGTTTCTGTTCACCCTCCTTCTGATTTCCTCCTGCGCCCCGCGAGCCACTGCTCCCAAATCCCGTATGGTCACCCAAACTGGTAAGGCTAGCTTTTACGCCAATAAGTTCCAGGGACGCAAGACCGCCAACGGGGAGATTTACAGACATAATAAAATGACCGCTGCCCACCGATCCCTACCTTTCGGAACTGAAGTAAAAGTAACCAACCTAAAAAACGGCAAAACAGTATCCGTCCGAATTAACGATCGCGGACCCTTTGTCAAAGGCCGAGTAATTGACCTTTCTCGAAGTGCAGCTAGAAAAATTGATATGATCTCCGATGGTGTGGTCAACGTGGAAATCGCATATCCGCGATAAAGAAGACTGAAGACGGGATACGGAAGACCGAAACACCTCAGGACTCGCTTTCCTCTTCGGCCTCTTTTGTCAAATGATGAATATTTGTAGGAATAGGGTTCTCCTTCAATAGCTTTGCGCTAAAGGCAAGGTTATGCACCATGATCTGCAAGTTCTTATTAGTAAAGAGATGCTTTTCCCCTCCTGCCTCAATATAACTTGGACCTGGACCGGCATCCCCTACCCAATAGGCCATGGAGTTTGGCGGTATGGTACAGCCGGAATCATTTAGGCTGAACAAAATATCAGCACACACTTTTTTACCTCCGTCTTCATTTCCTGTTACCAATGCTCCCCCCACTTTGTTGTATAGCGGATATTGCCCTTTTTCAGGATCCTGTTCGCTGGTACTGGCATCTATTCTTTCGATCACCATTTTACAGACTGCTGATTTGTCCCCTAACCAAATAGGGGAAGCCAAAATCAGAATGTCAGAATTTTTGATTTCCTTAAGGATGGACGGCCATTCATCGTCACCACCTTCATCCGATGTAGTACCAAATGCCACCTTTTTGTCTCTGATCCGGATGACCTGGCTTTCAATTCCCAGTTCACTGAAGAGACGCACGGCTTTGTTAATCAATTCTCCAGTATTGGAGGTTTCCGGAGAAGGCTTTAAAGTACAGTTGAGAAAAATTGCTTTCAAGTTCATAGGTTAAGTAGTTTTGCACCCACATAACTTATTCATTAAAAGATTGTTAAATCATTTTTATTATTCTCTAAAAAAAAGCCTGGAGAAAAATCTCCAGGCTCAATTCATATCCAAAATCTATAATGCGTTTATTCTGAAAGGGCTTTTACACCAGGTAAAACCTTGCCTTCCATGTGTTCCAACAAAGCACCTCCACCTGTAGACACATAAGAAACATCATCTCCAAATCCGAACTTATTAACCGCTGCGGCAGAGTCACCTCCACCGATTAATGAGAAAGCACCATTCTTGGTAGCTTCTACCACTGCCTCAGCAATAGCCTTGGTACCGCCTTCAAAACTTTTCATCTCAAACACACCCATCGGTCCGTTCCACAATACCGTTTTAGAATTTTTGATCACTTCAGAGAAAGTCTTTCTTGACTCTTCTCCTATGTCCAATCCCATCCATCCGTCAGGAATATCGTTGTTTGGCGCGGTGTCTTGTTTGGCATCATTGTCAAACTTGTCCGCAATCACAGAATCGCTCGGCAACAAAAGGTTGACACCGTTTTTCTTTGCCTTTTCGATAAGTTCCAAAGCCAGTTCCAACTTATCTTCTTCAACTAGGGAGTTTCCAATCTTTCCTCCTTGCGCCTTTGCAAAAGTATAAGACATACCGCCACCTATTATCAAGTTGTCCACTTTGTCCAAAAGCTTTTCAATAATTAATATCTTATCAGAAATTTTCGCTCCACCCATGATGGCAGTGTAGGGCTTTTGTGCACTGTCAAGCACCTTATCGGCATTTTCCAACTCAGCATTCAACAAATAACCACCTACCCTCTCATCAAAAAACTGGGCAATAATAGCCGTACTCGCATGCGCCCTGTGTGCAGTTCCGAAAGCATCATTCACATAAATGTCTCCCAGTTTTGCAAGCTTTTCCGCAAACCCTTCATCACCTGCAGTCTCCTCTTTGTAGAACCTTAGGTTTTCCAAAAGCAAAACTTCACCATCCTTCAAGCCATTTGCTTTGCTTTCAACCTCATCGCCAATACAGTCATCCGCAAATTTAACCTCGGTACCTATAGCTGACTCCAACTTGCTCACCACATGGCGAAGTGAGTATTTATCCTCCTTGCCACCTTTTGGCCTACCTAGATGCGACATCAAAATCACAGCACCACCATCTTTCAAAATCTTTTTGATAGTAGGCATGGCAGCTTGAATACGGGTATCATCTGTTACCTCAAATTTATCATTCAAGGGCACATTGAAATCCACCCTGATCAATGCCTTCCTGCCTTTAAAGTTTACCTGATCGACTGTTTTGACTTGGTTGTTCATGTTAGAAAATTAAGTTTGAAAATTGATAATGGTTAATCTGGGTTTGTCTTTCGACTATCACTATTGGGCAGCAGCCCTTCTCAATCTATCATTGATCGCCCTCCCAAGGTTTTCCTCGGGAAGCAGTTCGGCCAAAATTACCGAGACCTCCGCTTGATCTAAATCCCGAAGGGCACCAAAAAGTTTTTGCGCAGCTTCCTTAAAATCACCTTTTTCACTCAACACTACTTGCCTGTCATCAGAAATGCCCGAAAAGCTTTTCTCAAAACTCAAAACCCCGAAATACTCGCCCTTTTCCTCATACTCTTTGACCAAGGCTTCAAGATTTCCGAGCACAAATGGTTTTCGAGGGGCATAATGGCTCTTCAGCATACCCGGTGTTTTAGGATTGCTAGAGGAGTGGGAAAGCACTTTCACAGGACCTACCACAGCTTCCACTTCTGCCACATCCATTCCACCCAAACGGTAAATTACAATCTGTCCATCTTCCATACCAATGATAGTACTTTCCAGTCCTACCTGGCATTCACCCCCATCTAGGATGTATTGAATCTTTTCGCCTAACTGGTCTTCCACATGTTTGGCCTTAGTGGGACTGATGTAGCCAAAAGGATTGGCACTCGGCGCCGCAAGTGGGAAATCCAACTGGCTCAGCAACTCTTGAGTCAAAGGGTGGTTGGGAATTCTCACCGCCACTTGGTCCAGTCCGCTAGTCACCAAGTCGGGCACAATTTCTTTTTTGGGCAACAAAAGTGTCAAAGGTCCCGGCCAATACTTTTCAGCCAGCATTTTTAGCTCCTCAGGAAGCTCCTGGACATATTTCGAAACTTGATCGATGTTGCCCACATGAATAATCAAGGGATCAAAACTTGGTCGGTTTTTGGTTTCAAAAATCTTGGAAACGGCCTGCGCATCCAAGGCATTGCCTGCTAGACCGTAAACCGTTTCGGTAGGAATGGCCACCAGTTCGCCATTTTCAAGAAGCTCTTTCGCCTTTTGAATATCTTGACCGATTTCAGCCATTATTCCTCCTCGCAAAATTCATCAATCCACTCCTTCGCCTCTGTATAACCCAAGGTCAGGGCTGTTTTCAGATTGCCACAACCTTCCTCTTTCATAGCCAAAGCACTCATCTGCGTGATGCCCAAAAGGTAAAATGCTGCGCCATTCCTTCTGTCATTCTGTACAGCTTGAGTAAGCGATTCAATGGCCTCCAAAGGCTGATTGTTCTCCAGTTCAGCTTTCCCTTTGTAGAAAAATGCCTGCCCATGTTGCGGGTTGGCTTGTATGGTCACCTCAAAATCCAAGATGGCGTCCTCAAACTCCTCCATGGCCAGCAAAGCCACTCCACGGTTGTAATAGATATCCACCACCCCAGCATCAAGACTGCTGGCATAATTGTAATCCTGTAGGGCCTTCACATATTCCTTTTTCTCCAAATAGGCATTTCCCCTGTTGTAAAAAGGCTTGTAAGACGCAGAGTCAATTGTTATTGAGGTATTGAAAGATTCAATCGCCTCATCATATTGCTCCATATTGTAATAGGCAACACCTTTGGCATTATGGGCTGAGGTGTTTTCGGGGTTTTTCTCAATGCTGCGGTCAAAATATTCCACAGCTTTGGCGTTGTTACCCGACTCCAGGTTCTCCACACCGGCATCAAACAACTCCTGCTCGGATGGTGAACAACTAACAAATATGAAAATGCAAATGAATAAACTCAGATATTTGATCACGATAAAGGTGTTTTTTTGACAAATATAGAAATTCTAACTTTCTACTTTGTCCAAAGCCTTCATCTTTGCCACATATTGTTCAGGGATTTCGGTTGGTCGGATGGTTTTCATGTCCACGGTCACCATGGTCACGTTGCCCGATGCAAAAACTTTGTCATCGCCTTTGGATGTTTTGCCTGCCAAAACCTGCTCCAACACAAATGAGCTTTTCCCAATCTTTATCGCCCGAACATAGCAATATACCTCATCCATCAAGTGGATTGGACTTAGAAAATCAAGGTTGACATTAGCTACCACCGCACCTGTGGACATCATGTCCCATTCGCAAATCTTGTATAGGTATATGGCGCGAGCATGTTCGAAGTAGTTGAAATAAATCCCATTGTTGACATGCATGTATCCGTCGATGTCTGAAAATTTAACTTGAACTGGGATAGAAAAGGAAAAGGAAGACTTTACATCTTCCATTGTATATTTTTTCATTGATTTAGAATAATTATATAACCATTTGTGACTTGCTTGTTTTCTCCAACATCCTCAAAATAGAAGGTTGGTTCCCTACTAGGTCTTCCACTGTCTCATAAGGCACCCAGGCCAAATCCTTACTTTCAGGGCTGATGACCAAAGGCTCATCTATGGAAGCCTCTATCAAAAACCGCACATCATAGTGGAAATGCTCAGGGTCTTTTTGATTGGCTGGAATGATGTGCCGGTCAATGTCAAAGATGGAAACATCTACGATACGCAAAGAAGTCAGACCGCTTTCTTCTTGAGCTTCTTTCATAGCTACCTCCAGCAGGTTTTCGTTGCCATCTGCATGGCCTCCGAGCTGTAGCCAGCGGTTAAGTTTGCGGTGATGGGTCATCAGGGCATGTGTCCTTCGCCTGTTCACAATCCATGCCGAAGCAGTAAAATGTCCTTGTACCCGCTGTCGTGAAAAGGCCAAGTCATCGTGGGTCAAAGCGATGAAGTCGTCTATGAAAAGACTCTCCTCCTCAAAGGGCGTCCGGTAGTTTTCGAGTAATTTTCTTAATTGCAGCTTATTCATTGTGGTGATCAAACAATTGCTCTATAAATTCATCAAAAGGTTTGGCGTCTTGGTAGAGGTGGTCGGAATAAATGGTTACCAATACTGTAATATAACTCGGCTTATCATTGAAAAGAACTTTCTCCACGCTAACGTTACCAAATAATTGATCAATTTTCTGGCCAGAAACCTTATATCGAATGGGTGGCTTAAAATATTGTTTCTCAATTGTTTTTACTTCGGTTCCTATTTCCTGAATTTTCCGGTCCTGACTGATCTTTTGATAACCCAAATCTACTATTCGCTGGCCAAAAGCAAAGAAAAGATTTGAAAAAGAATGCAGCTCCAAGGGGTTTTGGAAAAAAACCGCAAATCCGTTGGCGTATGGGGTGTTGTAAAGTTTTACAAATGGCTTGGCACTGATGGAGGCCTTTTGAAAATGATAATTTTTGTATACCAACGCCATCACCTCGGCACCCTCGCCTTTCAACCACTCAGAAACCTGGGCAACATCTCCTTCCTTTTGAATGAAATTCTCCTTAAAAGCCACATTGCCTTTCGTGTTGCCAAATAGCTTTTCTACGACTTCATCCCAAAAATTCATATCAGTTCATTTTTATCTTCCCATCTTCCCCTCTGGCAATCAAGCCTTCATCTTCCAACTCTCGCAGAAGGGCCACGGTTTCCAAATCATTTTTCACGGCCACCTTAGCAGTCAGCTCGTCCATTGACAACGCCTGACCTCCCGACAAAGTTGCCAAAACGGCTTGCCTGAGCCCCAAATTCCTGTCCACCACCGTACTTCTTTTCCTCTTTTGCACGCAAACATCACACACCGCACACTCCTTTTCGGTCTCCTCACCAAAATAGGCTTGAATTTGGTTGGTCCTGCAGATTCGGTCTTGCTGGGTGTAGGCAGTGATCGCTTGGGCCTTCTGCTTGGCATTTTCCCTGCGTTCTGCGATTCTTTTTTGGTTCAATGGCAATTTACCAGCATCCATTCTGGCGGTCAGAAAAGTCACTTGAGGTTGGTCTTTACGTTTGTTATAGGCCAAGATGCTCAAGCTGTCCATTTGCTCAAGCTGCCGGACCACTTCCTGCTCTGGAATTTTCAACGCTTGGGCTAACTTGTTTTCATGTATCCGCAAGTATTCAACAAATAATTCGCCTCCATAGGTCCTTAATAAAACCTTAATCAATGGGTCCAGCTTTCCATAAGAAACCTGAAACTCATACAACTTGCCATGATTAACTAAAAAATGAAGCGTGGAAGGGACAAAGAAGCTTTCCGTAAGCTCAATCATGTTTTCTTCCTGCAGCACTTTCAGGGCATTGTAGGTGGAAAGCACTTCCAGATTATAGGTGTCAGTAAACTTCGAGATGTCAAAATCAAAGCTGCTCATCATGTTGCTCCCCACCGCAATGCGGTAGTAGTTAGCCAAACACTGATAAACACGCTTAAGAAAATCGATTGGGGGATAGCTTTTTTCAGCCCTTTCGGCCAAAACCTGCAAATCCTTTTTATTGGTCAAAAGGACCGCATAAGCTTTTTTCTCATCCCTCCCAGCCCTTCCGGCTTCCTGGTAATAGTTCTCAAGATTTTCCGGCAGATCCAAATGGATTACAGTCCTCACGTCCGGTTTGTCAATCCCCATCCCAAAAGCATTGGTGGCGACGATTACCCGCACCTTTCCCGAAATCCACTCCTGCTGTCTTGCCTCACGGGTGGCATTATCCAAACCAGCATGGTAAAAAGTCGCCGAGATGCCCATGTAGGAAAGGGCTTGGCTGATTTGCTTGGTGGCTTTTCTGTTTCTGAGATATACAATCGCGCTTCCGGGAATCTTCTGCAAGATTTCCAGGGCCTTTTCTTCCTTGTTTTCTACCAATCGAACTGAATAAGAGAGGTTAGCTCGAGCAAAGGATTTCTTGAAGACTTTTGGATTGACCATCTTCAACTTATCCAAAATATCCTGCTGCACCACATCGGTTGCCGATGCTGTCAAAGCAATCACCGGAACTTTGGTGTGAATCTCCCTAAGTTCGGCAACATCTAGATAAGGCGGCCTGAAATCATACCCCCATTGGGAAATGCAATGGGCTTCATCCACGGCAATCATATTAACCTTCATCTGCTTGACCCGCTCGCGGAAAAGTTCGGTTTTTAGCCGCTCAGGCGACACGTATAGAAATCTGTAGTTGCCATAAATGCAATTGTCCAGCACCGTATCGATTTCCCTTTTGCGCATGCCCGAGTAGACGGCCACCGCCAGGATTCCTTTTTTCCGCAAGTTATCCACCTGGTCCTTCATCAAAGCGATCAGAGGGCTCACTACGATGCAAATTCCTTCCTGCATCAAAGCCGGAACCTGAAAACAGATGGATTTCCCACCCCCTGTGGGCAAAAGCGCTAAGGTATCCTGCCCGCTCGCTACCGATAGGACAATATCCTCCTGCATGGGCCTGAAATCATCAAACCCATACACCTGCTTGAGTACACTTAGCGCTTTTGTCTTCAACTTACCAATTGATTTTTTCCTTGTTCAAGAATGCTGCGATCCCTTTTTGGCAATCCTCAGTTCCCCTTGCCTTGGCGTTGATTTTAGCGGCATGCTCCAAGCCTTCCGTAAGATCCATTCCCTGCACCTCAGCAATCATCTGCTTGGTGAGGCCCATGGCATGTCCGGAGTTTTGATTGATAAGCTTTTGGGCAAAATCATAAACTTCCGAAGTGAGATTTTCTGCCTCCACAACTGTATTGATTAAACCATAATCCTTGGCAGTTTCCGCCTCTATCAAATCCGCTCCTAAAAGCAGTTCCTTCGACTTTCCTTCCCCAATTTTTCTGAGTAGGAAAACTTTCACTATTGCAGGTACAAAGCCAATCCTTACTTCCGTATATCCAAATTTTGCTTCCGGTACGCTGAAAGAAAAGTCGCATACTGTCGCCAGACCACAGCCACCCGCCAAGGCATGGCCCTGAATTTCGGCAATCACTACTTTGGGCAGGGTGTAGATGAGGTGAAAAAGTTCTTTCAGGCTTTTGCTGTCCTGCAGGTTTTCTTCATAAGTATTGCTCTGCAAAGCCTGCAGAGAGGCCAAATCGGCCCCTGAGCAAAATACCTTTCCAGCGGCCCGGATCACGATCACCTTGGCCTTGTCGGAAGCCGCCATTTTATTGAGCGCCTTCTTGAGGTCTGCTACCATCTCAGCGTTGAGGGCATTTCTCTTTTCAGGTTTATTGAGGGTGATGTAACCTATACGGTCTTTGATTTCTGTGGTTATTTGGGTTTCCATATTGTATCTTTTTATCCAAAAAGTCTTTTTGTCTTCATCAAAATTAGAAAAATTAATCAGTCCTGAGTCAACAAATTATGGCTTTTCTCAGCCTGAAAATTGACCGCTTCACTGATTGCCTGCAAACCCTCGCTACTTTTGGGACGAACGGACAACACAACTTTGCCCCAATTGTATGTCCCACCCAAGAACACCACCACTATGATCGCCATCAAAACCCTGCGATGTGGAGCGTAATACAACACCAGTAGTAAAGCCACCACAACATAATATCCGAAGATTTCAAATACAGTTAGGCTGATCGAATCAATCTTAGACAAGGGGAGCTTTTGAATGAAAAACACAGACTCATTGAAACCCCAAATCAAAAAATCAAGGGGTTTTCCCAGCAAGTTGGCTATAAATGTCCAGCTGGAAAGTAAGAGAAAAGGTATCCCAATGGCCATGATGAGAAATGCACCCGGGATGGCTATCAGGTTAGAGAATATGAAGTACACGGGAAACTGCTGGAAATAATGACCGGAAATGGGGAATGTTCCCAATTGTGCCGCAATCCCCACTGAGGTAATCGTCCAAAGGTAATTCACCACCCTATTTGAAGGCAGCCAAAGCTTCACAATCAAAGGCTGAAACAACAGTATGCCCAGCAAAGCTGAATATGATAATTGAAAACCCACATTGTAAATCATATTGGGATCAAAAAGCAAGATCAGCAGGGCTGAAATAGCCACGGCATTGAATATCGATGGATTCCTGGACTGCATCTGCGCCAAGGCCATCAATGTAAACATGGTCGCTGAGCGCAATACCGATGGCGATAACCCGGTGATAAATGCATAGCTCCAAATTATGAATATCAATACTGATAGGAAAACCAACCTTTTGCCCTTAGGAAGCTGATAGGGTTTGAAAAACAGGAAGAAGAACCCGTAAATGATCCCAACATGTAGCCCAGACACCGCCAACACATGCATAGCCCCCGCCGTGCTGAACGCTTCACTGATTTCCTTATTCAAGCTTCTTTTCTGCCCCAGCAAAAGGGCATTGGCAATCTGTCGGCTTCGATCATCCCTTAGATAGATCCCAATTTTCTCAGAAAACCAACTTCTCCAATCCTCGAAATAAAACCGTAATGGACTCTCGTTTACGTAATCCAACCGTTGAACTTCACGAACAAACATGGAATGGTAAATCTGCTGTCTTGCCAAAAACTTGGCATAATCAAACCCATCCGCGTTTTCAAAAGCCTCCACTTGCTGCAAAGGCTGCTCAATCCGCACCACATCCCCAGGCTTTAGGCTATCCCGATGATAGATAATCACCTTGCCCACTCCTTTTATCCATCCCTCCTCAGTTTCCAATTCAAGTACTTTAATAAGGTTCCTTTTGCTTTTTGGTTTGGATTCATCGGGATCCTGCACCACTCCAATCCAGGCCTTCACTTCTCCGGCATGGAGGATATGAGCGGAGTTTCGGAGAGCGTCATGTTTACCGGCTACCACTAACGCAAAGGAAAAACACACCGCATAAGCGGCTATGGAAATGGGAAGCTTTTGGGGGAAGCCTTTCTGAAGCAGACTTCGGCTAAGCAGAAAATAGTAGGATGAAAAGCACAGCAAAAACAAAACGTAAACCCAAAGCATCTCAATCTTTCCCGCCAGGGGATAGAACAAAATGCCTAGAATAAAAAACACCGTGTACCTAACGAAAGGGTAATCACTAAAATGGAGCATAAAAAAATCAGTTGAAAAACATCCAACTGAAAATAAGCATTTTAAATGAAAAAAGATACCTTAGAGGTACCTTTTCATTTTGTAGTGTTCGATTTCGCATTCGGAGAAGATGTCTCCGTCTTTTTCAAAATTAAACTTCTCGTACAAAGGAACTGCCGACAATTGGGCATGCATATAGAGCAACTTGCCTTTAGCTGCTTCCTCTCTAGTGATATCATCAATGACAGCTTTCACCAAAGCCTGACCCACCCCTTTGCCTCTCATTTCTTTCAAAACGGCAAAGCGTTCCAATTTGACTCCACTGTCAGTGTAGCGCCATCTGGCAGTACCCGCGGGCACGCCGTCCAGCAGGGCCAGAAAGTGGGTTGAGGTTTCTTCGAATTCATCGTATTCCTCTTCTGGATCTACGTTTTGTTCAAAGACAAACACCTCCTGTCTAATATTGAAAATGGCCGTAAGGGCCTCCTCAGTTTTTATTTTGGTTATTTCGATACTCATTTTTTCTTTTCTCTTTCTCTTGATCATCTCTATCATACGCTTCTATTATAGATTTTACCAACCTATGACGGATTACATCTTTTCCGCTAAGGTTTACCACACCTATACCATTTACATCCTTCAACACACCAAGAGCCACACTCAAACCGGATTTTTGACGGGTTGGAAGGTCTACTTGGGATTGATCACCTGTCACTATTACTTTAGAATTTGGCCCCATACGGGTCAAAAACATCTTTATTTGCTCACTGGTCGTATTTTGCGCTTCATCCAATAACACAAAGGCGTCGTGTAAGGTTCGCCCTCTCATGTATGCCAGAGGGGCTATTTCGATCACACGCGTCTCTTGGTAGAACTTGAGCTTTTCTGCCGGCACCATATCGCTCAAAGCATCGTATATAGGCCTCAAATATGGATCCAGCTTTTCCTGAAGGTCCCCAGGAAGAAACCCCAAGTTTTCCCCTGCCTCCACAGCCGGACGGGTGATGATGATTCTTTTCACTTCCCGATTCTTCAAAGCTCTAACTGCCAAAGCCACCGCTATGTAGGTCTTGCCCGTACCAGCAGGCCCTAAGGCAAACACAAGGTCGTTTTGGTAACTGGCTTCCACGAGCTTGCGCTGATTGGCTGACTTGGGTTTGATGACCAAACCTTTGTTACCGAAAACAATCACATCATTTTTTGGCGAAGCCTCAAAGGGCACCCCCTCCATCTCGATATACTCCTTGACATTCTCCGGGGTCACCTGACCAAAGCGGTTAAAATGCTGCAGGAGCATGTTGAGGATATCATTGATGCGTAGGATTTCTGGCGCCCGGCCCTGTATGCGGATCTCATTTCCTCTGGAAACGATCTTGCTTTGTGGAAAAGCTGCGGCAATTTGGCGAATATTCTCATTTTCCGTACCCAGAAACTCCAGTAGCGGAATATTCTCTAATGTAATTATTTTCTCTACCAATCCTTTTCTCTCGATTTAAAGGTTATTTGATTATTCTTCGTAAGAATAAAATTCTATTTTTGTTTTTAAGATACTAACAAAAATACAAAATTAATTAACTTGATTCTATGGCATTAGTAACATTCACCTCGGATTTTGGCGATACGGACTATTATGTGCCCGCTGTGAAAGCCACAATGCTTTCTATTAATCCACAGTTGAATATCGTTGACATTTCCCATAAAATCAAACCTTATGACATTGCCCATGCAGCTTTTTTGCTGCGCTCGGTATATCGAGACTTTCCCAAAGGGACTATCCACCTGGTAGCTATCAACAGCACCAGCAGTATGACCGACGGTTTTATCGGAATCAAGCTCAATGAGCACATTTTCATAGGCCCAAACAACGGAGTGCTGAGCATGCTTTCTGACACCGATCCCGGGATCATCGTGCAGTTTGCTGATATCCACATTAAAGACAGCACATTTCCTGCCAAAGACATCCTTGGGCCGATCGCAGCGAAGGTAGCCAGCGGCGCGGCCATACATGATTTTGGCGGACCCTTGCATTCCATCAAAAGAATGCTGTCCCGGCAGTTTAAAGCCACCAAGAAGGAGATTGTAGGCTATGTCATACATGTGGATAATTACGAAAACCTTATCACGAATATACCCAAGGATGTTTTCGACAAACTTAATCCAGGCAAATACTCCATTGAGTTCAGCAGGGAAGTCCTACATAGTCTGAACGACTCCTACGACACGGTGGAGCCTGGCGATTGCTTTGCCTTCTTCAACAGTCGGGGGCTATTGGAAATTGGTATCAATCACGGAGAGGGGGCCAAATTACTCGGTCTCCGCATGGATAGCCCCGTATTTATACATTTTGAACAAGAATAAACCTTAACCACCCTTTACCTATGTTGATCAGGACGGTTCGTATGACCTTTCAGCCAAACAAGGAAGATGAATTTCTGGAAATCTTCAATGCCAGCAAAAAAATGATCCGCAACTTTCCCGGTTGCAGCCATCTGGAGCTTTGGCAGGACTATCATCAAAAAAATATTTTCACCACCTTCAGTCACTGGGAGGACGAGGAGGCGCTAAACAATTACCGTGATTCTGAACTCTTTAGATCCACCTGGAAGAAAACCAAGGTGCTTTTTCAGGAAAAACCGGTAGCCATGAGCCAAAAAAAATCCCAAGAAGTGGCTCCCTAGTATTGCACGATTAAAATTCTTTCCCCATATTTGCACTCCGATCAGCAAGCAACAAAATAGTTGCAGCTAATAATGCCCAGATGGCGGACCTGCCTGCCGGCAAAGGCAGGATCGGTAGACGCATTGGTCTCAAACACGATATTTGCAGTTTACAAGAAACTGAATTTATATATTACAAGTAAAAATGCCCAGATGGCGGAATCGGTAGACGCGTTGGTCTCAAACACCAATGCCGCAAGGCGTGCCGGTTCGACTCCGGCTCTGGGTACACTGGCCGAAAAGCTCTCGAAAGAGGGCTTTTCTTATTTTAAGCTATTTTTTTAGACTCATAATTTTTCTCCTTATGCCGATCTATGTCTATGCAATCAAAAGCTTGGTCAGAAACTACATCTATGTAGGCATGTCCAATAATGTTGAAAGAAGATTTTTGGAGCACAATCGCGGCGAAAACAAATCAACGAAACCCTACAAGCCATTCGCCCTTATTCTGACAGAAGAATTCCCGTCGAGAGTTGAAGCCCGAAAAAGAGAAAAGTTTCTAAAGGTTGGGAGTGGAAAGAAGTATCTTAAAACACTATTATAACACTTCATAATAGACACCAATGCCTTCGGGCGTGCCGGTTCGACCCTGCCTGCGTGCCTTGGCAGACAGGCCTGCCTGCGTGCCTTGACGGCAGTCAGGCAGGCAGGTCCGGCTCTGGGTACACTGGCCGAAAAGCTCTCATAAGAGGGCTTTTCTTATTTTAAGCTATTTTTTTTTAGACTCATAATTTTTCTCCTTATGCCGATCTATGTCTATGCAATCAAAAGCTTGGTCAGAAACTACATCTATGTAGGCATGTCCAATAATGTTGAAAGAAGATTTTTGGAGCACAATCGCGGCGAAAACAAATCAACGAAACCCTACAAGCCATTCGCCCTTATTCTGACAGAAGAATTCCCGTCGAGAGTTGAAGCCCGAAAAAGAGAAAAGTTTCTAAAGGTTGGGAGTGGAAAGAAGTATCTTAAAACACTATTATAACACTTCATAATAGACACCAATGCCTTCGGGCGTGCCGGTTCGACCCTGCCTGCGTGCCTTGGCAGACAGGCCTGCCTGCGTGCCTTGACGGCAGTCAGGCAGGCAGGTCCGGCTCTGGGTACAAGGACTCCTTTTTAGGAGTCCTTTTTTCGTTATAACTTTTTTGCTTTAAACTACTTTTTATGGACCCAATTTTTAATTAGGCGTATATCCTTCACATCTGGGGGAAATCGTAAAAGGAAAGCGAAACGTAACCGCCTACATTGTCCTAAAACTGGAAAAGGAGTTGGGCATTGCTGCGGAATTCTGGATGTCTTTACAGATGGATTATGACTTATATGTAGAACGGAGAAAATTACAGACGGCCTAATCGAAGCCCAAATCACCTTCAATCACTCCCTACCACCTCTCCCTCCGGCACCAGCTCCAAAGTGATCATCAGCGGAAAATGATCGGAGCCTATGGGGCGCAGCCTGTCATAGGAAACCAACAGGAAATCCTTGGTATAGAAAAAGTGGTCCAGAGGATATCTAAAGAAGGGTACAAACACATTATATGTATTGAAAAAACCTCGTCCCTCCCTAGATCTAGCATATTGGTCTTTTGCTGGAAGCGCTCAGAGGTGCGTGACCAAGCCACGTCATTGAGGTCGCCGGCGATGATGACCGGCCCTTCCTTTTCTATTACCCTTTGACCAACCAACAAAATCTCCGTATCTCGTTCATAGGTATCCGTGCCGGGCTTGGGCGGTTCGGGATGGAGGCAATGCAGCTTAAAGGATGCCCCCGAAGGCAACTTCACCTGTGCAACCATGGAAGGGATGTCATCCTTCACGAGAAAATTGATCTCCGTTTCTTCCAGATCCAGCTTCGAGTAAAGGATCATTCCATAGGTATTATCCAAGGGATAAACCAGGTGATAGGGATAGGTAGTTTTCAAAACCTCTACTTCAGCGGCCCATATATGATCTGGTTCGGTGAGCAGGATGATATCCGGATCCTTTTCTGCTACTAGCTGAATGAAATCATCATACCTACCATTGTCCATTTTGACATTATACATCAATATACGAACGGTATTTTCCAATACGGGAGCCACCGCCTCAGCGGCCGGCGTGGGATAAAGCGGGATGTACCTGACCATCATCCTGGATTGATAAACAATCGCAGCCAAAAGGAAAACAGCAATGCCTAAAAGTCTGAATTTCTCCCTACGATAGTAATACAGTGTTAAACCCAATGCCACAATGGTAAAGAATGTAATCTGAGCCCTTGGAAAATCGAATATCCTGATCCACCAGTGATGGGTGTCGATCATCGGCAAGGCGGTGGCAATAATGACCAAAAAAATCAAAACCTGGGTAACTAGACGCATGGGCCAAATTCATTTATATGATTATCCGCAATGATGCCAGTAGTCATTAATTCCTTGTTTTAAGCGACGGAAGACCGATGACCGAAGTGGCCATGAATCTTGCCTTCAGCCATCTTTTTATTAGTTGATAGTTTTTACTGGCAATAAAGCGGATATACATATTCATTTAATAAAGGTAAAAATCATCAAACAGCCTTTCTCAAAAACAGTACCTTAAAAAAGTATAACCTAATGCAATTCTTACAATGGCCCTAATCAAAATAAATAGTTACACCTTTCTTCATAAGGCTCCATTAATAGCTAAAAATACGAAAGTAGGTCAAGTCAATAATTACATGGCCTACCCCATTTCACTATAATCCCTTTTGCTTCTCCTTAGAGTCCGCATAACAAACCTGGCTACTATTCTCTCTCACCAGTCCAAAAAAATCTGAGAGGTCCTTAAGAATTCCAAGTTTCACCTCCACGACAATCCCTTCCGAAAACGGAGCTCCCACCCATATGTTATACTTCCTGATCTTCATCCTAAACCCGTCTATAATTTATCATTACCCCAACCTAGACCCAACACTCATCCAACATTCACCCAGCTAAACCTTGGGCCAGAGTTGGGCAAAGGATGGGTGTTTGCTGGGTGACAGTCGGGCCATAGACGCTTCATACATGCTTCATAGTGCGGGGAGAGAGGAATGGGGAATTAATAATGGGGAATTAGGAATTAATTTCCAATTCTCTATTCTTTGTGCCCTTCTTTTCCTTCGTGCCCATAGTGCCCTAATGGCGGGTGACCAATTTAATCTTATTTCTTTCTCACTGTTGGCTAATCGTATACACCAAGCTCACTCTAAAATTCCCCGGTGCATAGTACCGCTCCATCAGATCGGCTCTGTAGTCTATATCAAACTGGTTCCCCGGCTTATTGCTGTCTCCACGGCTACCGCTCTGCAGCACCTGGCTGCTGCCACTAAGAGGCATGTAATCCTGCCGGCCATTCACACGGACCTGCAGCACCTCCACAGGAAGCTCAGAACTCCCTTCCTCGGTAACAAAGTAATCGCTTTCGGCCCGCACGCTCAGGTTCCAGTCCTTATTGGACCTCACCCCAATGCTGCTGGCGCCGATCAGCTCCATGCCCTGCTCGACCTGCTGTCTTTCGGTAAACTCAAACCTGGCTTCCCCGCCAAGGTTATTCCTGAGGTCCAGCCCCATCACTTCATGGATTACGATCCGGACCTGGTCGGTGGCAGTATTGTTATTGGTTTGGGCCAGCAAACCATTAGCTGCTCCTAGATTAAAAACACTTAACAAAATAGCGAATGCAAAGAATCTCATCATCATTCTCCCTCCTTCTTTTAAAATATCAGTCCCTGATACATTCAAGTATACGGACAAAAAGTACATAAGGATAAAAGACTCCTTGATGTTAAAATGTTTGAATAAAACCGCGAAAAAGCCTGATTAAAGTCACTGAAAGTAAAGCGGGTAGGAAATAGGATGAAAAAATTACCTGTTGATTTTAGGAAAAAATGGGGATTTTTGACTTGAGGAAATGCAGAATTATAGGGGAGAAGAGCGAAATTTATGCTCTACAAAATATAAAAATTTTAATCAAGTCCACACGCTATACGATAATTTAGCAGGGGAGTGTACGTTTGCGGTGGATGTATGAAGTCCGCAACTGTTCTAATACCAAGAGATAGTGATTTAACCCCTCTTTCCCCTGACCCGACAATTACTTCATCTGCTTCCGTAATTAAACGTGGAGAATTATCTTTTACAACATATAGATTAGGCCTAGCTATATCCATATCAGACCCATTTTGATTTAAAGTTAAATATAGCTCCCATGAAACATTACTCTTGATAGAAAATTCAGAATATTTTTCATGGGTAATGCCATTCTCCGAAATCAACTTCGCAATTTCATTAAATTGAAATGGAGGTGTATTAGATGGCAAAATATCGCAAGTACAACGTTTTTTTATACTCACATCAACTTCAAAGGTCGCATCATAAATAGTTGCGGAGTTATCTTTTTGTATAATAATCAAGTCAAATTTAACACTATTAAATCCTCCAGGTAAATTATACCCCAGAGGCATCATACTTATATCGAAGGTTCGATTTGGAAAACTAGTGTTTCCGGAGACAGTATTATTTTCTCTGCTAAAAATTGACCTGAAATCTGGCCCCAAATCTAGATCAACTCCATTTTCATTCTTAATCCTGAAATAGTTTGCCCAACCTTCAAAGCCTGTTGCCAACCTGACTTGAACATCAAATCCAGTATTGTGTGCGCTTAGCTGAACGGCTATACTCCCCACTTGTTGAATCGTATTTGAAAGGGACTCAGGATCATATGACATCGACATCAAATTCGAATAATTATTTGAAATGGAATGAACAGTCCTATTGGTCCCCCCCTGCCCATTTGCATTATAGGCAGTAACTAAGAAAACTATGAATAAAATAAATCTAGGAGATCTCAAATCAATTATTTTTGTCCAAAATTAAGTCTTACAGCTTTCTCCACAAAACAAAAATCGCTTATTTGCGGAAAACTTTAAGATAAATAACAGAATACCTTTCATGAAATACATTTTACAAAAGTTTAAATTGAAATTATCCTGTTTGACTGTCATGGGTCTTCTGGTGGCAGGCACTCTATCAGCCCAAAATATAAGCGTCTACCCCACTACCTTGGATTTCAGCCTCTCGGCAGGCAACAGCCAGGTGCAGAGGGTTGCTGTAACCAATGTATCCAACAAGGAAATCTTTATAGAGGCCGAACTGGGAGACTGGCTTAGAGACAATAAGGGAAACCATCAATATTTCAAATCCGACACCCTTCCCCAATCCCTGGGAAAGTACATCACCCTGGAGCGGAACTTCACCAGCATAGGACCGGGTGAAACAGAAGATATCCAGCTCACTCTTGCCCTTCCCAATGATGCGGAGCTGAATGAAGAAATGAAATGGAGCATGCTCTTCATCACGGGCGTGGAACCCAAAAGCGAGCAGGCGGAAGAAAACACCGGGCAGGTCAGAACCCAAATCAGGGAGGTATTCCGATTCGGAATTCACGTCTATCAAACACCCCCTACACTCACGGAAAAGTCAACTGAAATTTATGACTTGTTCCTGAACGAAGAAGACCATATCCAGCTTGAGATGAAAAACACCGGCCAATACATGCTGCAATGCACGGCCCATCTTGAGCTCGTGCATCTACAATCAGGAAAGGAAGTCAAGACTGAGAAAAAAGAGTTTCCTGTATTTCCAAACGGCGAAAGAAAGCTGTTATTTGAAAAGCCCGACGGACTGGAGAGTGGGGAATATGCCGTGATGGCGGTGATTGATTATGACCCTAATCTGCCGATGGAGGCTGTGGAGACGGTGGTGAGTATTCAATAAGAAACGAATTTCATTATTCATTATTAGGCATTCATCATTCATTACTTTTTCACTTAATGACTCCAGTTGTTTAAATCGTCCATTGTATATTAAAAGTTGGATTGGAGAACTTGCCCTTGGAGGCTGTGAAGTTTTTTTTGGGGGAGGGGGAGATTATCAATAAGGAACGGAAATCAACTTCATTATTAATTATTATTCGACATTCATTTTTCTTTTCACGGTTGACTACAGTTGTTAGAACTCAATCAGTAGAAATGAAAAGGGGGGCTTGGAGAGAGGGAAATGACATTTGTTCAAAACTTGCTTAGTGCATTTAAACAAGACCAGTAAAATCCATATTGCGGATGGAGAGTATGGAGATTTCGATTTTGAATATCTATAATGACCATAAAAATTCAAATCAGTACCTGGTATTGAAAAGCTTATCTTCTCTAAATCAGAAAATGGAGAACCAAAAAAGCCAAGCTAGAGAAGCTTGGCTTTTTAAATTTTATCTATTAGTTAAATTATATATTATTTGAACCTCATAATCTCCCTCTTCCATTTCCAGTCCAGGAATTACTTCATATCGAAGATTAAACAAATCGCTAGTTCCTTTAACTCCATCTCCAATCAAATCGATAGGGTCGCCAGTTAATGTCACAGCAGGCCTATCATCTACCAACACCTTAAATACTCCAGTATAATTATTTATTATTTCCCTATTAATTCCAGCAGTTATTTTCCAGTCTTTATTTGCCCTAACTTGAACCGTAGCAATATTTACCGATGTAAGACCTCCCTCTAAATCATCCGCATTATCAAAAACAAAATTTGGAATATCAACAAGTTTTTCAAAATCCATTGACGCTATAGACTCTATTTTAATGGTAACATTTTGGTTTGCACCATTAGAATCCTGCCCCACCGACATCTGCACTGCACTCACTACTAAAATCGCGGATAATAATATTTTCTTAATCATGGTATATTTTTAAAGGTTTAAATTCTTTATAAGGTGTTTCGTTCAAGTGTCACAAAAGTATATTTCGTTCAGCATATTTCAAAACGAAATGCATTTAAATTAACACCAAAACAATATTTATTTATTCAAAATACAAATAGGTGATTTTACTTATGCACCCAAACCTATATTAACTAATTGTATTTTAGACAATTAACTAATAAATAATAAGCTTTCATTCTCGTGATTTTCACCTAAGTTTTTAACATTATCTTCTGCTTATCCTTCGGATATTGATGTCACGGGACTTCTGGCGGATGGTGTAATGCACCTCACAGCGCTCGTTGTCAAGTAAGTCCACCGACTGGCTGCCGTTTTCGATCTGGAATTTATCGGCCGACAAACCTGCCGGACTCAAGGTCACGATGTACCGACCTGATGGCACGTTGAGCAGAAACTCTCCTCTGGAATTCACTATAGTCTCATACTCCTCCCCTTTCTCGTTCACCACACGCACCTTCATGCCCTGCGGATTGAATCTGTCCGCCTGGTTGTCATCATGGATCACCCGTACAGAACCTTTGATAAACTTGCTCTTTATAAAAGGCACTCCATAAGCGCCGCCCTTATAGGCCGTAAAGTTTTGCTCTACTCCTTTGGCCGGAACCCAGCCCACGAGATTACGCATGTTGCGCATCTCAAGCTTGTACTCCCCGTCTTCCACGTTTTTGTACACCACCAGCCCATCGGCATCGGTCATAGCCATCCTGCCGTTGACCAGTACATACTCATGGGCAATCACTTCCTCACCTTCATCCCACACCCCGTTGCGGTTTTCATCCATGAAGAACTTCAGCTTTACATCATGGTACTTTCGGATTCCCACCGTCGGCACACTCAGCTGCTTGCCCAGGTTGAAGTTGACAAAGCTGTTGTTCTTGCTCAGAAGATTCCACGATACAGAAAGGCCACCATAGAAGCCTACTTTTGGAATATTGAAGCGGAAGGAATTTCTCAGGAAAAGCATCTTGCGGTCAAAGAATACATTGTCCTCAAAGTACTCCGCCTGCATGTTGTTGCTCAGCTGGGTACCATTTTTATAGGTCTTGGTAAAATCAAAGTATGGCCCCACCTGCATTCGCTGCGGCAAGACCCCATCTTCAAAATCACGCATTACTTCATTATAGAAGTTTGGCCCCCTATCTATACGGCCACGGATTCCAAAACTTTTATAGCTCAGGTTAAAGTTATTCGTCATCGCCACCCTACCATACACATCCTCAAGCCCCTCCAACGTCACATAGCTAAGTGCAGAATTGAGAGAAAAGCGGAAAGGCAGCTTGCCACCATAATTATAGCTCCAAGCCGTCCGGAGGTATTGCGCCAGAGGTCCGGCCTGCATGGCAAAACGCTGCTCCATATAAGAAAAGGTCCCGCTCATTCTGGCCTTTTTATAGGCAATGCTATTTCTCAAACCCGTTTCCTTAAGCTGCATAGCCTCCACCACATAGATGCTGTCCGGAGTGAAGATCATCGGGCGACGGGCAGTCTGGTTGTGGAAAGCCGAAAGCTCATAATTCTTCCAGGACTTTCTCACCTGATGCTTTTGGTAGGAAAACCCGCGGTTGATCCCGATAAAAGTGTCTGAATAGTTATTGACCTGGGAAATGGCACTGAAACCGTTTTTCTGATATTCAACTTGGTAACCCCAAAGGCTTCCTTCTGTTAATCGCCCTTGTCTGTTATCAAACTCATTCGAATACCCTCCTGACACGCCAACGGTCCAAGCTCTGTTGACCTGATATTGCAGGCTTTTTGTCAGCAGGTAATTGTAGCTGCCGCTCTGGTAATCATAATTGGCAAAGTGGTGCACCGTGCCCGCCACATCCTGCGCATATTTAAATCCACCCGAGTAATCCACCTGATAAAGGGGATCCATACGGCTCTGGCTGACCGTCAAGTCATGAAACTCCTTGTCGGACTTGTGATAACTCATCCCGGCACCGTAGCCATTGATCAGGAAGTCGGTGAATTTAATAATGGTACCTGCCGTGTAGGTGAAGTCTCCTTTTCTGTAATGTGCTTGATAAAGGGAGTTTGGCCCTCCCAAATGTCCCATCCCATCAGTCCGCAAATTAATACCCAAGGCTTGATCGTTGTGAAGTTCTATGGAACCGGCAAGGTTTAGAAACATCATCGGACGTCCCAAACTGCTACGGAAACCTTGAAGCTCCATGGTCAAGGGCACGTCGTAATAGGCATTTTGCTGTTGGCGGATCTCGGAACCCACAAGCTGAATGTTTCCGGTAAGTTCTTTCTTCAAAACCATCCCACAACACAAACCTCATCTGATCAAGCTCCAAGTCAGCCAGTGTAGTGGCCGCAACTGGGAAGTTAAGCCTGATTACGGTATCTCTTTTTGCCTCAAGAGCAAAATGCAGCTGCTCATCGATCAGCTTTTGACCTTTCTGACTCATGGACTGCAGAGAAAACTCCTCTCTTCTATTACCCCTGTTCTGCACTTTCAGTTCAAACTCAAACTCATCCTCATACTGCACCAAGATTTGGCTGTTCAGCAGTTGTGCTCTCCAGTTTCTGCTTTCCTCGGTTCTGATTACAAAATCAAAAGGCTCCAACAGTTCCTGGGTATCCATCATAAGGATCTGGAAACTTACCGGATCGGCTCTAAAGTCACTTTCTTGATGATATCGATAGGAAAAACGGATGGGTAAGATGACCTGCTGTCCGGGACCAATGTTGATGGTACGGTCAAGATCGGAGATCATTCGGATTTTTTCATTGTCGAGGAGGTTTACTTTGACATTTACCGCCTGGGGGGATGGGTTGGCGATAATAAGGCGGATGAGCCCCATATCATTCTCACTCAGGTGTATTTCTTTCTCCGAAAAATGATATTCCAAAATATTCTCGAAGTTTCCGAACTGCTGTGCCGTGGATATTTGGCTTAAGCAACAAAGCAATAGGCAAGAAATAATCCCTTTTAATGCTAGGCGGAACATGGATACTTTTACGCTACTCAAAAATGACAGAACTATTCCTGCCACAGGTTATTCTGTAAGCGACTCAAAACAAAGTATTTAGAAGAAAAACCCCTCCATCATGCTCCACATTCACCAAATATTCGTCTGAATCGTATGCAAAAGTATAAGATCCGACTGAATTAACAAGCGAAAAAGTAGATATATTATGCGTTTTTGTTTATATGAATTGTATTGCAGTATGTACTAAGTACTATGTACTAAGCCTTAACTGAGGCACCTGAATGAATCGCTTCTTAGTACATTGTACCTAGTACCTAGTACAACATTTAAACTCCCTTCACTGGGAATTCATAAAAATACTTCTCCCCGTTCACCACGATGATATACTGGTGGGTCTTATATTCCTCAGGGAGGGGCAAAAGGTCATCGATGAAGGAAAATTCCTCGCTGATTTTAGGCGGAATACCCTTGTTGTGGGCCATCAAGAAGTGCATGAAATCTTCAGGCACATAATATATAAAAGGCTTCATTTCTTTATCCGGGTGGTCATTCTTAAAAGCATCCTTGGTCTTTTGGTGGTTTTCAAGGAGTATGGACTTTTCCTTATCCGTCAATGTTCTCATAAACTTGTCTATTAAAAAGGTTATTTAGGAGATGATAGAGCAATTAATATGCCTGTAAAATTGTACGATTAACCATGTACCATGTACCAAGTATTTCTAGGACGGACCTTTGTTTTCAGCCATTTTAATGGTTTTCTATCATTTAGCCTTCTAGCAGCAGCCGTTCATCCCTACCGAGTCATCGTGATCTAAACATTAACACCAAGAAGCACAAATCAAATCTGTGTAAATCTGTGGTATCTGTGGTGAAACTAAAAAAGGAGCCTCTTAGAAACTCCTTTTAAACCCTGACTGCCGTCAGGGAGATTCGAGCCCTTTGTAGCCCAATACTTCCACGAAGTGGTCTAAGTGCTCCTTTTTCCTCCGCGAGGAAGCCTTTGTGGAACTTCTTTTTACTTGTGTGCATTGTGGCCAATTTCTTCCGCGAAGAGGCCATTTTTGTCCGCGAAGAAGTCCTTCCGTCTCCGGTCTTCCGTCTCCCATCTTATTTCCTAAACTTAATCGTACACCCAATCGCCTTGGTATTTGCCACGGCGATCTGTCTGTCTTCTAGCAGAGCGTCCACGGCTTCTTCTACATATCTATCCGTCACCTCATCTGCATCACGGTAGTTGTTGTCAATAGCGCCGATGTATTTTACCACCAAATCATCATCCTGCTTCTGTAATAGATACACCTCAGGCGTACGGGTGGCACCATAAGCATTCACGATTTCCTGGCTTTCGTCATAGACATAGGCAAAAGGGAAGTTTTTGTCGTTGGCTCTTTCCTGCATCTTCTCATAGCTGTCACCTGGAGAAAGCGCCTCATCATTTGGGTTGATGGCGATCACAGGGTAACCTTTTGGAGCGTACTTTTCGTGCAACTCAATCATTCTGTCTTCGTAAGCCACCACATAAGGGCAGGTGTTGCAGGAAAAAATCACTAAAAAGCCTTCCGCATCCTCATGGTCAGACATGGAGACCATCTCACCATCCACATTCTTAAGTTCAAAATCCATAGCCTTGTCACCAACTTTGTAACCGCTTTTCTGGGCAAATGCACCTGTGAAGGCAAAAGCCAAAACCATTGCAAAAACTAACCTCATGTTTCTCATTTTTATTTAAGTTTATTGATAAAATCCTTTAGTTCCTGCTCGCTCATTTCCCCTTCGTGAAAATGCCGCTTACCCTCTGCATCGATAAACAATGTCGCCGGTATGGCCCCAGACCAGTCATCGCTCACCTTTCCTATCCATCGGTTGTAATCGATATCATCCAATAAAACCACCGGAGAGGAAATTTTCCTCTTCTCCATAAAGCTCTCCACTCTATCCGGTTTCCTGCCATCATCCAGGGACACAAACATCAGCTCCACTCCCTCTGCTTTGCTCACCTTCTGAAAATGCGGCATCTCCTTAATACAAGGCGCACACCAAGTCGCCCAAAAATTATACACCCGAATCCCGTCCGACGGAGCTTCTATTATCTCCTCAAACTCATCAAAGGACACAATCTTCAATTTCCCGTCGCCTTGAAAAAGACTAAAGGCCAAAAGGGCTATTATGATACTTTTCATAAATTTAGTTTTTTGTTGTACTAGGTACTAAGTACTATATAATAAGATGATTTTCAAGTATTTAAACCATCTAGGCCTATTAAATATCTCGAAACCTGGAAGGTTTTATTCTTTAGATTCTCTGCGTTCTTTGCGATTTCCCTCTTTGCGTCTTTGCGTGAAATCTTTACGAGACTATTTACCTCAACAAATACATCTTTCCATACCCCTTCTTAAACGCCTTATCCCCCGCAGTGGCCCGGTGCTCCATGAACTGGCCATTCTGTAAGACAAGCACCCTATAAATATACACACCATTGGCCAACTGGTCACCAAACTCATCCTTACCATTCCAGGCATACTCTGTGATGTTATTGCCAATCCTCAGCGGCCCAAGCTCATCTTGAAAGATCTCACGAACCACCTTACCGGTAACCGTCATGATCTGGATTTTGATCTGGTCAGGCACCTGCGTGCCGGTGACTGTAAATACAAAACGTACATTTGTACTGAAGGGATTCGGATAGGGGTAAAAATTCGTGATCTGGGCCTCGTTTACCACTTCAAAATTGATTTCATAAGGCTTCTCCGCTTCCTGTCCTTCTCCCTTACCGTTGCTGATGCGCAAGGTGTACATCCCGTCCTCCAGCGGTCCAGGCTTCAGTTCCACTTTGAAATCACTCTCATCAGTAGCAGGGAACCATTTCAGTTTCGGACTGCTGAAGTTCAACCGCTCAAAAACACAACTTTCACACTGCTTTTTAAACATTACTTCCATGCCGACCGTATCTTTTTTGTGCATCAGGCTGTTCACATCCTTAAGGGAAGCCGCCACCAACACCGTCGGCGACACAATGTCCCCGTCCATGATGTACACCCCATCAAAACTCACATCGAGCACGGGTTTGCTGTCATCCGGAATCACGATAAAATAACTCGGTAGGTCCACTATATTGTTTTGGTAAGATTGCTCCAAAACTTCCCTGGGATTCACAAACACATTTACCGTGTTTTTCCCCGCACGGCCAGCAGAAGCAAAGTTCACTTCAAAAACATGGCTTTCACCAGCTCCAACAGGTGGGATTTTGGTAGTAAATCTTTCAAACTTCCTTAAATCAGTGTTATGAAAACTCCACTCCACAGTCAAGGAGTCGGTGAAATCATGTTTGGAAATGTTGCTAAATTCAAACCCTAACTCCTCTTCTTCTCCTTCCCTCATCTGGATTTGCTTTTGGGTCCCTTTGAAAACCAACACACCCTCTGGGACCCCTGTGTAATTCACCTGCCAATAATTGAGTTGGCTTGGCTTGTCAGCTTCTTCCTCATCCATGGCATATCGTAATCTGAGGAAAGGATACTGCCCGGCACTCAGGGATGCAAGTGAAAGCTCATTTTCCTGCAGCTTTTCAAACAGCACCACTTCCTCACCATCTTCGGTCACTCCGATCAGGTCCATGCTGGTATTTTCCTGGTTGAAAAGATCATTACGCTTGATGTACTGAAAAAGAGCGCCCCATTCACTCGCAGGCCCTACTTTAGGCGAAATGATACTTCCTGCCGTATAATGGCCTTCCACCGACTTTTCAAAGGTCAAAACCTGCTCATTCGTATCCTGTTCCCCATTTCTCTCCGGCACAATCTCGATAGCCTCCCCTGGCTTCATCCCTTTTCTGCCAAAAAGAATATAGGGATCACCAGTTTGCAGATTTCTCAATGTGGCCTCATTGGCACCAAATTCCTTCAGTTTAATATAAGCCGCATCCGGCCAGTTTGAAAACGTCACATTTCCTACCGAAAAAATCAGTACATAATCGCCATCGCCCACACCATCCACATAGTCGAGCAACATTTGATTGCCGCCAACCAGGTTATTATTTCTTATGGACTGAATGATTTGGGGAACCCGCCCGCAACTTCGGCCATCCAGCACATCAAATCCAGCCGGCGGGAATACTAAATAAGGTGTTAAATCTTTTGCCTGAAAAGAAAGCAAACCCAAGGAACCGTTTGGACAGGTCCTGTTACCGGCATCCAAAATGTAAGAAATGCCGTCCATGAGGAACTCGGTATTCTCAAAACTCAACCCTTCCGTCTGGCTGCCAAAAGTCATCACCCTCAAGTCCAAATTCACCCCTTCAAACCTCCACTCTCTTCTGGGTTCATCGATTTCAATCTGATAAAGACCATTGTTCCTAAACTGTGGCAATCTCCGCTGAGTCCAACCTTCCGGGTTTCCATTGATGTAGGAGAAAGTGGATTCATTCCAACCATCATCCTCTCCTTCTCTAGGCTCCATGAATTTGGTCCTCCAATAAAGCGTGAGGGAATCCTTTTGGCTAACCAAGGTTGTGAAATCCACTTCCCATCTGGCCAAACCTGTGGTCAACACCCGAGTCTCCCTCCTGGCTGCACTGCTGAAATTAGGAACGGTATCCATTTGGAACATGACGGTTCTTGGATCAGAGTAAAGTGGCGTAACTTGGGAGATCAGCGTGGTTTCAGGTTTATCCACAATCCCATACGCTAGCGGCATCAGGTTAGTGGTACCGTTGAGCTGGATAAATTCGGAAATGGTCACAGAGTTGTTCTGATAGGTCAACTCATCCACAGTCTGTTCAGAATTGAGGTTGATGGTGAAAAAGTTTTCTCCAAAGCCATTGAGGTCCCGGTTAGGTATAGGGAAGACAATCGTGTCGGCACGATAAACAGGCGGGAGGTTCAGTGGCTCATATTGGATAACCGTTCCATCAGGCAGCCTTCGGGTAACCTCCACTTTAAAGCTATCCAAATCTACCCGCCCTATATTTCTGGCCAAAAACTTCAAATTAAGCGTATCCGATAAAACATTAAGGTTCCCCTCCACCTGATTCTCCAAAGTGACTTCATCCGTTTTGATGGAATAATCAGCTTTGTTTGCTGGGAAAAGTTTTGCGGCAGGATCACCCAGCATCACCATCATAGTAGCATGCGAACGGTATAGCGGTCCGGCACCATATCGGCTATAAAGATGCTTTTCGGCCTCAATCCTAATCTTCCCGATCGACTGATGTATCAAAGAGGAATCGGAAAATGCTTTCAAATAAATGGATTCAGAATACCGCCTCAGGTAGATATCCACACCCAAATTGGAATGTGCAACAAAGTTAGAAGAGCCCGCATCCCTGGCAAGCACCCAGTCCTCCCCAAAGGTATAAGGAGTTCCATAGGCATTTCCTGCATCGCAGCCATTCAGCAGCAGCATGGGATACCTACCCTTGTTGGCATATCCCATCTGGGGATCGCTGGCAAAGCCGATTTCAATATCAATCAAGGAAGGTGAGGCATGACCAAAAAAGGTCACCATTGCTGCTCCCTGATTGACTTCATCGGAGATGTTGATAAGTTCCACAGTAGCGTTCGACCTTTTCCTAAAGGTCTTCACGCTGCCCCCTAGGTAAATATCCTCGGCAATATTTTTAAAACCGTTAAGGAAATTAAAGTAACGGTTGAGCTCAAGTGCGGAAAGGCCTCCACTGAGGTGGATGATGTTTTTCTGCCAAGGCTCCTGAACACCCAACGCTTCTTTCTCCTTTATTTTATCCAAATAAGAAGCCACCTCGTCGGGGTTTCTTGCCGGCACACGACCCAAAGCTATGGCCTGCACCTCTGGGTTTTCAGGGTCTAGGTTTTGCACAAAATTGTTGTCGGCATATGGATAGCCGGCCGGGGGCACCAAATCCTGCCATTCGAAGGCACCCGGGTTTCTTCTGTAGGTATAATTCACCCCATCCACCCTTCTGGTACTAAACATCCCCAATGCCCTACCCAGCAATAAAAGGTATTCAGGTTTGTTTTTGGGATAATATGCACGAAGAAATTCGTAAATGGCCAAGGGACTTTTTTCCCCATAGGAAAACTGATTATAAAGCTGGTCCATGTTGACCGTGAGAGTGTCGAACCCACCTCCCGCGGGGCTGGCCCTGTGAGCAGCGTATGCAGCAACTGGGTCCCCGTAGGAAGCTGCGGGACGTCTTAGAGATTGGTGGCTGATCATCACATAATTAGCAGGCTGATTGGCAACATCCCTAAAACGGAAACGCCTCATGCGGTCCACGTTTTTGATCTGACTGTTCCTTTGGAGAAAAACCTTTCTCCCTTCAGCCGCACCTCCACCGGGGACATGCAATACGCTGCCTTCCCTACGAAGGGATAAAACCCTTGGATTATCCCTATCGCTGATCTCAAAACCCACATAATCGGCCGTCACTCCCGGAATGTGCAACCTATCCACACCACGATCCATATCGAAGCTGAGCTGGTCAAAATCACCCGACGCGACCCTTCTAGGATAATTTAATTTCATAAAGCTCAAGGAAACGTTATCCACATCCCCTTCTCCTCCCAATGATCTGACCCGGATCACAATACTGCCATCGCTATTATAGTCTGTAGGAAGCAGATTGAAAACTACATTTTTAACTTCATATTCATCATACGTTACTCGAAGGACTTCCCGCAAGGAGTTGGCATTTGGTCCGGCACTAACGGCCGTATTGTGTGACGCTCCGGCACGGCCTATCAAGTTCATTTCAACCGTGTGCTCACCTGCAGACATCACCTCCCCGAGATTGGTCAGACTAAAGTCCAGCTGGTTATTCCTTTGGATAATGGGCCCCATCCAGCCTTGCCCCTTGTCATATTCGGGCATCCAGATTCCTGGGCTATAGACAGGCCCTAAATTGTATTGTTCATTGAAAACCAAAAGTCTTTCGGCCTGATAAATATCAACCGCAGGAGCGGAAAGGTTAACCTCTGCCGTCTGGTTCATCCGTAGGCCACGCACTCCCGGAGTCACGGTAAGAAAATAGGCTGTGGTGTCGTTGTGGGTATTGTAATACGGATTGGGCATATCCGCCGGATTGTTGTAAAGCCGATAGTCCAGTGTAGCGTCATTTTTTTTACCTACAAAGGTGATGTGGTCGCCTGGATCAAAACTACCATCCTGCTGCCCCGCAATCAATATCGGCACTTCCTCACCTCTGTGGTAAACCCTAATATCACGTGGATCAACTTGATTGGGGTTGATGCCTGATGCCGAAAATGCCGTATAACTGATTCTGTACACGCCGTCCTCAGCGGTTTCTATCTTATAATAATCCCTGCTGAAATCTATCCATTGGTTCTGAGCTAGCACCCAGTTGGGTAGCAAAAAGGTCAACGTCAAAATTAGCCTGTAAATTTTCTTCATACTCAATTCGGCTTTTTGTCCCAACCTTTATAAATCCTATAATTGTCCTTATGTTGGTTTAACCCAACTTTCACACTGAAAATATGTGAATATGGCGTCTGGGACACACTCCCTATATCGGAAAGGGCATAATCGATATGGACCAGACCATTAAGAAGAAAACCGACACCGAAGCTCGGACGGAAAGCAGTGCTGTAGCTGGCATCAAAGTTTTTGATCCTTTGCACGTTGCCTGCCCCGCCACGCAGATATACTAAATTCTTGTAAGCCACCTCCAAACCCATCCTAGGATCCACACTCAGCAAGTTGCTCCTCAAAATGGTATTCCGCTGACCATCAAAAGTAGTTTCAAGGTCCAGTGTAGCCTGCATCTGGATTTCATCTGACAACCATATATCTCTTGTCAAACTGAAGATTGCGCGTGGCAAGGTTAATTCGGTACTGTTAATCGGCACCTCGTTGTTCGTTTGGGAGTAAACTTCCCGAACCATTTCGGCATTGTGAAACCAGGAGTTGAATGTGGTAGTAACATCTCGCAGCATCACACCGACACGCCATTCGTCCAAAAGCACAATTCCCCCCAGGTCCAGCCCAAAACCCCAAGCATTTGCAAACTTGCCCACATTGCGGTGAATGACTTTAGTATTGACCCCAATCTTAACAATGTCGCTAAAATCCCGTGCATAGGATAAGATCATGGCATAATCAGCTGCATTGAAAAACTGGATGTTGTTGTAATTCAAGGCGCCATTGGCATCGTAGAGAAAGCGGGTGTCGGGGATATCATCCACCCCAAATCGGATGAGGGAAACCGCTATTTGGTTTTCTTCATCTATGGCCGTGGTATAGCCCGCATAGTCATACTTGGCGATTCCGGCAAAGTATTCGGCGTGCATGAGAGAGAATTCATGTTCATGCTTCACGCCCAAGATCCCAGCAGGATTCCAATAGGCAGCTGTCACATCCCTGACAGATGAAACCTGTGCCCCACCCATGCCCAAGGCTCTTGCTCCGACCCCGATTTGCAGGAATTCATTGGAATATTTAGGCGCAAGACTTTGCCCCTGAGCCTCAGTTAGGTACAGTAAAAAAATAGGCAAGCAGAAAACAATTTTTAAAAGTCCTGGGATACGGCTCATTAGGCTACAAATTAAATTAAAAAAATTATTTAAAAAGATAATGTGGGGGTTTTCGTTGACGAAAATCTCAAAAAATTAAACGGTACAAATAAAATAACCACAGAGGACCGGAGGGCGCAAAGAAAAGTCTAGTATTCTGAGCGGAGCCGAGGAATACTAGACTTTTTAATTCCTAGCATCGATCCCTGAGCGAAGCCGAAGGGGGAAAATGATTTTAAAGAGATGGTGGCTTAAGGTTTAAGGCTTAAGGTTTATAGCTTACGGATTTTTTAAACTTTAAACCTTAAACTTTAAACCCAAAAAAGGTGAATTTAACATCCAGAATACTAATGGATATGCACGAAACCGTACACTTTCCTGTTCGCTTGCACACCACTGCTAAACGTAGCGGGACATTTGGCACAGAAGCATAAAAATTATTTAAACAAACTGACTCTTACATTATTCACCAGACGCCCTGCCTCAAATCACTTGATTTCAGGCTTTTACAGACTCAAGCGATTCCATGACCAATTTTTCAAAGCCAAGAAATAGGTTATACAAGGTAGCTTCTTTTACTTTGGTATTATTTTTTGATTCATATGGTGGAAGGCGTACCAAGAATGTGCGCAAAATACGCTATAACATGACAGATATGAAAGCTTCTAACACCCAAATACAAATGCGGAAAGGAATCCTGGAATTCTGCATCCTGCATATCATCTCCAGGGGGGAGGTTTATGCCTCCGACCTGCTCGGGGAATTGAAGGAGGCCGAGCTGCTGGTCAAAGAGGGCACCCTCTACCCTTTGCTCAACCGGCTCAAAAACGCCTCACTGGTAGGCTATAAATGGGTGGAATCCGAAAGCGGACCACCCAGAAAATATTATACTATCACAGCCGAGGGGTTGGATTTTCTCGGACAGCTGGACCTGACTTGGGACTCGCTAACCAGATCCACCCAAACCATTATCTCTAAAAAATAAGGCCATGAAAAAGACTATAAGCATAAACATAAGCGGCATCCTTTTCCACATAGAGGATGACGGCTACACACACCTCAAAAACTACCTTGAGGCCATCAACAGGCATTTCTCCCATTATCCGGACAACCAGGAGATCATCAGCGACATCGAAAACCGAATCGCCGAGATTTTCCTGACCTACCTGAAAAACAATAAGCAGGTTATCACGGCAGAAAACGTGGAGAGCCTGATCGAAAAAATGGGTACCATTGCCGACTTCAAGGCCAGTGAGGAAAAACTTGACCAGGATTTTACCGAGCAAACCGAGCAGGAGGAAAGTGATTTCTATAAGTACATCACCCCTCCTAACCAGGAGTCCAACAAGGGTTACAAAAAACTCACCCGTGTGGAGAACCGCAAAATCCTCGGTGGCGTTTGCGCAGGCATCGCTCACTACCTGACTATAGATCCCTTGTGGACCAGGCTAATTGCCATCCTGCTTCTTTTCAGTGGCAGGGTTAATTTCAACACTTGGGATTTTCTGCCCTTTTCCGGGATACGATTCAGTTTGGCAGGCTGGACCGTACTAGCCTACGTGGTGCTTTGGATCATGTTGCCAAAGTCCTACGAAACCGAGGAAGACAAAAACATCAAGAAGCTCTACAGAAACCCTGATGACCGAGTAATCGGCGGGGTGAGTAGCGGACTTGCTTCCTATCTCAACATTGAAGTGCTTTGGGTTAGGTTGGCGTTTTTGGCTTTGATCTTTGCAGGTGGGTCCGGCATAGTGATCTATCTTATACTTTGGATCATAACGCCTTTGGCGAAATCCATTACCGAAAGAATCGAAATGAAAGGTGGAGCCATTACGCTGACCAATATTGAAAACACCATTTTGCAGGGACAAAACCCTCCTCCAATGCGTGAGGAGTCAACTGCGAGAAAGGCTTTCATGACTCCTTTCCGAGTGGTGGGCAAAGGACTCAATGAAGTAGGCACCGCGATGGGACCATTGGGAGTATTCCTGCTGACTTTGTTCAGGATTTTCTTTGGGGCTATTATCTTCCTGATAGGAATTGGGCTGATCTTTTCCTCTATGATTTTCTTAGGCACCTATTTCAACCTGATCCAGGGTGAACTTTGGGGCATGGGCATTCAGACCGGAGATTTCCCTCTGGAATTTATCACAGATATGATTCCATTCTGGCTGGCAGTAGCGCTAACAATGGTAGTAATAATCCCGGCCATGATCATCACCGTAATGGGTATCAGCATCTGGGTAAGAAGAAACCTTATTCATGAAAAAGCAGGACTTATAGCACTTTTCCTTTGGTTGATCAGTATTGCTGTCATAGGATTTACTTTGCCACAGACCTTCCAGCAATTCAGCTCAAGCGCCAAAGATGAGCAGACCCAATACTTGGAGTTTCCATCAGATGGCATCATGGTGATCAAAGGTGAAAGCCGCCCGCAGGTAAGCATCCGCTCCCAACAGTCGGGCAAGTCGGAAACCCTTTACCAAAATGACATAAGCCTGACATTGGCAGGTACTTCTGATGATCGCGTAAGATTGGAGCAGACTTTTTCTTCGAAAGGAAAAAACTATGACGACGCTCAAAGCAACATCAAGGAGATCCTCTATGAGTACAACATTCAGGACAGCATTCTGATACTGGATAAAAATCTAAGGCTGACCTCCTTTAATAAATTCCGCGCGCAGGAGTTGGAGCAGACCCTGTACATTCCATATGACAAACCTTTTATAATGGAAAAATCAATCCTCTCCGTACTGCGTGGCACGTTATATACAAATGGCTACAAGCTAAAAGATGTACACAGCCAGAATTACTGGGTATTCAACGAAAACGGCCTGCTATGTCTAACCTGCCGCTCTGACCACAAGCAGAGTGAGATGGATAGAGAAAGCCGAGAGAAATTTGAAGGGGCAGGATTTATGAATTGAGTGGTAATTAAAGCAGCCAGGTTTCCAAAAACCTGGCTGCTTTACAGTTTTTAACGCCTCACCACCGGCAAACTAATGCTACTTGGATACTCCTCCGAATGGTGGATCTTGTTCGTCGCTACAACCCCTTCGCTCTCGTCATAATTGTCCCCACCAGTATTCAAGTTTCGGTCGAAACGAGGGAAGTTGGAGCTAGAAACCTCAATCCTTACTCTATGCCCTTTGTCAAAATAGTTACTCGTCGACATAGGCGTCAGATTCACTTCGTAGACATTCCCTTCTTCCATAAACACTTCCTTTTCATACCCTTCTCTATAGCGCACCCGCTGTATGGTCTCGTCCAGGTTATAGGCTCTTCCGTCGGGGTATACATCAATGATTTTGATAGTCAAGTCGGTGTCCTTCACATCTGAAGAAAGATAAAGCTTGGACTCGATAAAACCGCTGACCTCCACGCCTTCCTCAAAAGGCTCGGAGGTGTAAACAAGAATATTTTCATTCAGCTCCATCTCTTGCTGGTCAAATGCCCCGCCATTCACAGCGTTGCCGGTACAGCATACATTGCCGCCATAGGACATTATTGGGTCCATGGGATCATAGGTAAAAGAATCGGGTTTGTCTTCAGTGGCTTTTTGAGTGCTTAACTTGCCATCTCCCAACCTTGTATTGGCTTGCCCGTCGCTGTTTAGGTAGTAAGTGGTCATTTCTGCTTCCTTAGGAGGCCAAGTGTCAGAAGTCTGCCATTTATTTGATCCCATAGTGAAGTATTTCACCTTAGGCATTTCTGAGGTCACATTGTTTTCCTCACCCTTCAGCCAAAAATCAAACCAGCCATAAATCATTTCATCATAATCCAAGCGGGCATCTCCCATGCTCCTTTCGCCCACAATGGTATTTTCCGTTGCCCTCTTAAAGGCACAATGCAAGGTCGGGGCTATAACCAGAAACTGGTTGTTGCGGATATTTTCCTCGGAGGCATTTTCTCTGACATGATTATAAAGTGCTAAATTCGGGCTGCTGGCCACATCGTACCAAGACACAAACCAAAAGCTGGGCACCCCAAAATCCATATCATCATGATATAGTCCCCCCTCGTACCAGGCCGGGTCATTAGGTTTACGGGTGATCATTTCCTCATAAATGCCTTGCGGGCCGTTTACATTCTTAATAATGTCCTGCACGGGAAGGTGAGCCAACCCCTCCACCCAATCCACTTTGGGATAGCGAGGGGCCATGTCATAAAAGCGCTGCAGTCTTAACAAATCCTCCTGCTCAATTCCTTCAGGCAACTTTGGCGCCATCGGATCATGCTGAGTTCCATAAAGCCAGGCGGTAAAAAGCATCTGCCCGGCACCTCCACGGTACCAGTTACCCTGCTCGTAGAAATCCCCGATACGGCCAACTCCAGCACCATAACCCTGTGGCACCATAGCGGCATGGGCCGGATGATTCATAGCCGCAACGGCCATTTGCCATTCGGCGGTGGATGAGCATCCAAGGGTACCGATTTTACCATTGCTCCACTCCTGCTCGGCCATCCAAGTCATGGCGTCATAGCCGTCAGTCAATGGAGTGCCGAGAATATCCCATTCCCCTTCGGAAAAAAACCTCCCCCGCTCATTCTGCACCACATAGGCATACCCACGTTGCACTGCTTCATAGGCTGCCTCCATAGTCCGGCTAACCAATTCCCCATCCCTGTAGCTGTTAAAGCTATAGGGTGTTCGCGAAAAAATAACCGGAACGGGTTCATCCCCTTTGGGCCTATAGATATCAGTGGCTAACCTTGTTCCGTCGCGCATCGGCATCATTACCTTATGATCCACGATGGCTATTTCCTCCAGCTTGGCGAGGATGTCTTGTTCCTGTCCCCATACACCCTGCCCAAATGCTAGCAGTAGAATGATTAAAGAAATCTTAAGTCTGTTCATATTGGTTAAAAGTTCATTTAAAAATCTAATATAAACAATTGGCAAAAAATCCTTTCAGAAGTTACATAAGTGGCAATATATTCCACCAACCATGCAAGATTCGCCCTACTTGATACCGGGGCAATCCAGGGGTTAATTTCTAGGGACATTAAATAATAGAGCCATAATTGAAACCTAGACAAGGTTAAAAATTACAACTGATAACATAAAATCCAAAAACAAATAAAATTCGGTTCATCAGCGCTAATTAACGCTGATTATACGCTCTTAATACGTTCTTGATACTTGTATAATCAATAGATTATTCTGCCCTCGATGCTTACAAAACAGTAATACAAACTATTTACGATTTAGAATAATTAACCAGGACTGAACCAATTTGACCCCTTGCAGCCCCCCTATTTGAACTATAGGAAGACATAAAAACCTGATGATAAATGACTAAGGAAGGCTGAAATTTTCGTAAATTAAGGGAATGAAGATTAGGGAGAAGAAGCCATCCATCGCCAAAAAACCCAGCTTCTCTTATGGAGGAAAATATTCCTATGCCGACTACCTCAGCTGGGAAATGGACGAGATGGTGGAGATTATCAAGGGGAAGGTTTTCAAGTGGACTGCGCACCCAGCAGAATCCATCAGGAGGTGGCCAATGGTTTTTCTTTTGCCCTGAACAAATTCCTTCAAGGCAAACACTGTAAAATTCACTCTGCCCCTTTTGATGTTCGTTTACCTTCCAAATCGAAGAAAAACGAGGATATTTTCACTGTCGTGCAACCTGACCTATGCGTGATCTGCGATAAGTCCAAACTCGATGATGCCGGTTGTATAGGAGCTCCTGATCTGATCGTGGAAATCCTCTCTATAAGCAACAACAGAAAGGAGCTTTATCACAAGTATGAAGTTTACCGGGAAAGTGGGGTGAAGGAATACTGGCTGGTTCATCCATTTGAGCAGACCCTTTTGATCAATACCCTGAAGGACTGGGGCTATGTCGCCTCAAGGCTTTACGGAAAGGGTGATATAGTGGAGTCATCTGTCCTGAAAGGCTTCCAGCTTGACTTAGAGGAGTTTTTTAAGGATCTGGATTGACCGAAAGTCTTTATTTATTCTTCATTCGATATTCATCATTAAGAATTCAAATAATGAATAGCGAACGCCAAATTATGAATAATGAAGTGGGAAATACCCATTTACAGCCCCCCAGCCCCCCTCTGTTAAAATTTATTAATTTTTTTTCTCCCCCCATGCAACCCTTTTTGCCTAACTTGTATCTACTTATTTGAAAACCAATCATAATGTTTATCCGAAAGACTTTTACCGAAGAGGCCGACATCATCAAAGGTTGTCTCCGGGGCGATAGAAAAGCCCAGAGGGCGCTGTATGATGCCTATTCGGGCAAGTTTTTGGCCATAGCGATCCGATATGTCAAAGACCGCGATCTGGCAGAGGACATCATGATTGAAGGGTTTATGAAGATCTTTGAAAAGCTTGCCCAATTTGAAGGGAAAGGAAGTTTTGAGGGATGGATGAAAAGGATAATTGTTACCAATGCCCTGCTCACCCTGCGAAACCAACGCAACCTGCTTATGGAAGTCAACCAGGAAAGCGATTCGGTAGCCAATCTGAGTCCTTATGAATTCACCGACATGGAAACAGCAGATCTGATGACCATGATCGGGGAACTTTCGGTCGGCTATAGGACAGTCTTCAACCTATACGCGATAGAAGGTTACAGCCATCCGGAAATCGCGGAGCTTTTGGGGATTTCGGAAAACACCTCCAAATCCCAACTCAGCAGAGCTAGGGCAATCTTGAAACAGAAATTATCAGACCAGAACATAAAAGAAAGGAGCATCAGTGGATAAGCAACAGCCAAATATAGACGAGCTTTTCAGAGAAAAACTGGAAAACCATCAAGTGAAGCCTTCCGGCTTGGCATGGGAAAAACTGGACAGACAGCTTAGCAACAAGCAAGCGTCTTCATTCCCCTGGTGGAGAGCGGCTGCCTCACTGGCTTTGCTGTTGACCATGGCCGGCCTGATCTGGATCAGTTTGAATATGACCGAAGAGTTGGCCCGACCAGTTGCCGACCAAATCACTGAGCAAAAGGAAACAGTAACTGAAATTGAGCAGGAAACTCTTGCAGAAATCGTAGAAGAAACGGTTCCCATTGAAAAACCAGCAATAGCTGAGCCGGCGCCAAAACGAAGCAAGCCAGTCCAACCAAAAGTTACCACCCCTGTGGCACTGGAATACCGGCAACCAACCGAAGAGGCAAGGCAACCGGTGGCAAGTATAAAGATAGAGGAAATTGAAATCCCCGAACTTGAATTACCTGCCCTGGAAGACCAAACTTTACTCTTGGCGGATGCCGAGGTAGTTCGGGTAAGGATTGTGTCAAGTGGCCTGAGTCCGGAACCTGAAAAGGAAACCATTATTGACGAACTTGAAAACAAAATTGAAAAAGTAGGCAATATATTCAACAAAGTGGATCAGGGTTTTGCAGACCTGCAGGATGCAAAAAACAATCTCTTCGCAACGATTACCTCAAGGAAAAACAAAAATTAATTCAATAAGCTAACCGCATAGAATTAAAGAAACGCAAAGAAATTATTTAAAAAGAAAACCACAGAACTTGTCCCGAGGAGCGAAGCGGATCGGGAGGATCAGAGGACACAGAGTTGATTACATCCCATTCTTTGCGAAGCTTAGCGTCCTTAGCGGTTAATTAAAACTCTCAATTTTAAACAGATGAAAAAGTACCTTTTAGCCATTTTATTATTGGCCTTGATACAGATGGCCTTTGGTCAGGACCAAGGGGGCCAGACGAAGCAGGACAGCGTCATAGTTGACTTTGGCAGATCCGGCAAGATTGTGATTTTGGTGGACAACAGAGCGGATTTTGAACTTCTCAAAACTCTGGATGTGAACCAGATCATCAGAGAGCTCAACCTTCAGATGGATGAGGAAACCGGTAAACTTCACGTGGTGGAGTTGAAAGGAAAAGAAATAGTAACCGTAAGGGAAGATGCAAATGAAACCGAGGTTTCTGTGGGTAGATTCCGGGTAATCGTAGATGAAGGCGGTGACAAAACCCATGTTCGGGTGGAATCCAAAGACCGCAAACCCAAAAGAGTAGACCCAGGTTTCCGCACCTATTTCAATTTTGACTTAGGTGTCAACAATTACCTGGAAGACGGGAATTTCCCAAGCGGGGCATCGCCTTATTCTGTAAAGGGTTGGGGAAGCTGGAATGTGGGCCTTAACTGGATGGCCAGTCAGCGGGTAGCAAAAGGCGCTTACTGGGACTTCGGATTGGGTGTGCAATGGTACAACTTCAAGTTTGAGGACACACGCTTCCAGGCCATAAACCAGGATGGCAATGTAGGCTGGGTACTAAGGGATGATGTGGCTGGGTTCAAGAGCAAGGTTTCAGCCTCTTACCTAACTGCCCAGACACTATTCAGGTTGGATTTTGGTAAGATGAACGATGCTGGAAGAAACGGGCTTAGAGTAGCCGCTGGCCCCTATGCAGGCTATAGATTAGGAGGCAGAAGTAAATATGTTTATAGAGAATTGCCTACTTCGGGCCGTCGCAGGGAAAAAGAAAGTGCAGGTTCCTATTTAAATAACCTTCGCTACGGCATCAGAGGCGAGGTCGGTTTCAGAAGCATAACCTTCTTTACCACCTATGACTTGAATGAGCTTTTCCTCCCTGGACAAGGCCCAAGCTTGAATCCGATCTCATTTGGATTGGTGTTTTAATTCAAAGATTAACCTACAGTCATGAAAAAAGTCAGTTTGATATTATTAACGGCCCTGTTTCTTCAGCTTTCATATACGCTACAGGCACAGGATAAAAATGAAGTTTTGGTTGAAGAAAATGAGTCTAAGGTTGCCATGTTCAAAGGCAACCTGAAATTCCAGACCAGAACTTACGAAGATCAGTCTCAAAACCGGAATCGTACAAATGTGGATTTCTCTTATGAGCATAGCAGCGAGGCAATTTATAGAGATGGCAAAAACCTGATCCCTCGCTCTTATTTCACCATTGATTTGGGAAAAGGCATTTGGCAAGGTGAGCAAGCTGCACCAGATGTGAGAGTTTGGGGCAGCTGGATGGTAGGCCTCAATATGGTCCGACAGATGAAAGTCAGCAACCAATTCTACGTCAAAGGTATTGCTGGAGTGCATTTTCACAACTTCAAGTTTGCTGATGACAACATACAAGCTGTGAAAGGCAATGAAGCCATCGAGTTTAATGAGCGTGCCGGTGGGGTAAAATCCAAGGTAGCAGCATCTTACCTGACCTTAGCTTTGATCCCTAAAATAAGCACAGGTCACAACGGCTTCAGAATCGGCGCCGGGCCATATGCAGGTTATCGCTTAGGCGGTAGAGGCAAATTTGTCTATCAGGACAATGGCCGAAACAAAGATTTTGACCGAAGCGATATGTTTCTTGAAAATCTGCGCTACGGCATGAGAGGAGAGCTGGGCATCAGTTGGCTTGATTTCTTCTTCAACTATGACCTCAACCATGTATTCCAATCAAACCGTGGCCCAGAAGTAAATGCCATGAGCTTTGGGATAATTTTATAAACCACTATTATTTTATTTGTTACAATATAACCTCTTTCACTAATGAAATCTTCATTTTTAACCCTTATAGGCCTATTGCTGGCTATCACCACCTTTGCCCAGAGGCAAACCATAGTAGATGTACAAAAATCTTACGAAGGAATCACCATGATTGAGGTAGAGGCTGGAGTTTTGGATGTGAGCTATAAAGGCAACAACTCTCAGACGGTCAACATGGAGGCTTTACTGGAGGCCGAGGAAGACAGGGGGCAGGACCTAGTTTTTGTGTCGGTAGGCAATACCCTTAAAATATCCTACCAACCGGCAAAAAGAAGGAGAAGCGGCAACGATACTAGCCGTGGACATATCCACCTTACCGGGCCAAGTGATATGCAACTTTTCATTAATATCGTGGCAAGTAAGATCTTGGTAGAGGATACAGATAGTTTTGAAACACACATTGGATTCGTATCAGGAAGTGTTGCCCTCAACAATGTAGGAGGAGATGTCTACCTAGAGGGAACCTCCGGAACAGTCAAAGCACAGAATATCGGGGGGTCAATCTTTTGCGAGATGACTTCTGGGAAAGTGGATTTGGACGGAGTGGGCCGTGATGTGGTTTATAAATCCGTGACCGGACACCTAAAAGCTACTGAGGTTGGAGGAATATTGGATGCCTCTATCACATCGGGAAATATAACCATGAATGATGTATATGAAATCGGCAGTATAAACCTTACCTCAGGAAGTGCGAAAGCAGAAAACTCAGGTATAGGCGTGGCTACCAGTCTACAAGGAAGCTCAGGCTCTATCCGAATTCAAACCCCGACAAACCTGCAGGATTACAATTTCGATATCTCTGCAGCTAGCGGATCGGTGACAGTGGGCAACTCCCGGTCAAGGACCTTGAGAGTGGACAATAATGCCCAACATACTATCAAAGGTAGCATAGCCTCGGGAAGTATAGTAATTGAGAATTAAACCGTTGGCTTTACCCCATACTTGTCCATAAGTTTCTTATATGCTCCATCCTTAAGCGCTTTTTGAGCGAAAAATCGTCTTAGGGGTTGGAGCATTTTTTCTTGTAAGGTGCATGGATATGTGTCTGAAATATAATCCAAAAAGCTTTTTTCCACCATACTCATTCGATGACCCACCCTCAGCATTCCAAAGGCAATATTGATGGCATCTTCATACCCCCTTCTTCCAGGATTGACCTTATGCTCATATTTGATGGGACCAACACCAGGATTAAGCACAGCATAGGGGGTATTAGGAAAAACTGTAAATGATTTTCCTTCTGGCAAAAGCTCCAGTTCACCACCTTTTAAGCGTATACATAGTCCTCCTTTCAAACTTGTAAAAACATGCACGGTTTTTCTGTGCACCTGGTAAGGAATATTGGATGTGGGGTTCAATAACACATGCATGATACTGAAAAACCCATCATTTTCTTTAGTCGTACTGACAAACTCCACTGAGTCGCCAGACACGGGATGCGTCAACTTTACGCAGGGGTTCATGATTTCTAACATGGTATTTAAATGAAAGTGGTTAAAAAGCTGCCGACCCATTCAGGCCGACAGCCTACTGCAATTTAAAGGGTAATTAGTTCCAACCGCCCCCTAAGGATCGGTACAAGGAAGCAATTGCCTGCAACTGCTCCCGCCTAAGTTCTATATACTCCAACTCTGCATTCAAAGCTCTGCTCTGACTATTAATCACTTCAAGGTAATTGGCATATCCTACCGAAAACATGGTGTTGGAGTTTTCTACGGAGCGTTTTTGCACGTTTACCTCTTGTTCTTTTACTTCAAGTTGCTCCTCTAGTGTAGAATAAACATTCACCATATCCAGCACTTCTAAATAGCTTTTCAAGACGGTTTGCTCGTAATCCAGCCAGGCGATTTTTTGAGAAGCTGAAGCCTCCTCATAGGCGGACCTGATCCTTCTTCTACTGAAAATCGGAGCCGAAAGACCGGCCCCGAGATGGTAAACAGAAGAGGCTGGATTCAAAAACAGTTTGCTAAATTCAAAAGCATTGAAACCGGCCATTCCGAAGAGTTGAAGAGAAGGAAAGAAATCCGCACGAGCGACTCCAACATCCGCTTGGCTAGCGATCAGCTCTTGCTCTGCTCTCCGCACATCTGGCCTTAGTCTAAGCAGGTCAGCAGGCATTCCCAATGAAATCACCCTTGGTTTAGCAAATGCAGGTTCAAGCCCGGTCCTTTCGATATTATCTGGATATCTACCTGTGAGTTCGCTGAGGTTTAATTCTACTGTCCTTAACTCCCTTTTTTTATGGATGAGTAAAGATTTAGAGTTTAACATCTGTGCTTCAAACTGGTCCACGGCAAGTTGATTTTCCTTGCCGGAGGTTTTGAGATCTTTTGAAAGTTCAAAGGCTAATTCTTGAAGTTCAATGTTCTCTTCCAAAACTTCAATCTCTTCATCCAGCCCCACCATTTCAAAATACTGGTGGGCCACTTCTGCAACCAGCCAGGTTCTGACACTTTTCAACATTTCTTCTGATGCGAGGAAGCGGGCTGCTGCGGCTTTTCTTTGACCAGAAAGCCGACCCCATAGGTCAACTTCCCACCCAAATTCAGCTCCAACAATAAAGTCCGGATAAGGAGAAGGCAAACGTTTATCTGCAGGAAGGAATTCTGAGAAATTAGTATCTGTGTTTCCAACCCCATCCATGGTATAATCCCCAAACCTACGTACACTCGCTCCTGCCATTGCGTTAAGCTCCGGAAGTTGCCCTAACCTTGCAGCCTTAAGCCTAGCTTGGCTTATTCGGATATTCTCCAAAGTTTTTCTCAGATCCTGATTATACACCAATGCGGTGTCAATCACGGCTTGGAGGTTTTTGTCGGCAAAGAAAGATTGCCAAGGTGCATTTGCGATAGTTTCCTTTTCTCCTTCCTCCATTTCAAAAACCTCAGGCAAGTCCAAGCTGATATCTTGGGTGACCTTCTGAGGAACTTTGCAGCCTTGAAGTAGAATAAAGGAGTATATGAATATTAATAAGTATCTCATGATTAAGTCATTGCTTTTTCTGTTTCGATTTTAGGCTTTTTGAACTTGCTGGAAAGCGATTCAAAAACCACATATAATCCCGGAATGATGAAGATCCCAACCAAGGTACCGATCAACATCCCTCCTGCCGCGGCCGTACCAATGGTTCGGTTGCCAATTGCACCCGCTCCAGAAGCCACAGTCAATGGGATCAATCCGCAGATGAAGGCAAAAGAGGTCATCAGGATAGGCCTCAACCTTTCAACCCCACCCTTTATAGCAGATTGAACGATTCCCATACCCTTCGCCCGATTCTGTATAGCGATCTCGATGATTAGGATGGCATTTTTCCCCAAAAGCCCAATCAGCATGATTAGGGAAACCTGCGCATAGATGTTGTTTTCCAATCCGGTAAGTTTGAGGAAAAGAAATGAGCCAAAAACACCCGCTGGAAGGGATAGTATTACTGGCAGTGGTAACAGGTAGCTTTCATATTGGGCAGCCAAGAGCAGATAAACGAAGAGCAAACATATCAGGAAAATGTACACAGCCTGGTTGCCTGACTCGATCTGCTCACGCGTCATGCCCGACCAATTAATATCATACCCTCTTGGCAGAATATTTAGTGCCGTTTCTTCAACAGCCTTGATGGCATCTCCGGAACTGAAACCCAGTGCAGCGTCACCATTAATCATAGCAGAGGTAAACATGTTGTATCTTGTCAACTGCTCTGGACCATAGACTCGCTCTAGACTTATGAAGCTGGAATAAGGTACCATGTTGCCATTGTCGCTTTTGGCAAACATCTCCAAAATAGCCTCAGGATTAGCCCTATATTGTGGGGCAGCCTGAATCATCACTTTGTACATCATGCCATACCGGATAAAATTTGAAGCATAAAAACTTCCTACTAAGCTTTGTAGGGTTTCCATGGCCCCATCTATCGACACTCCAAGCCTAGCAGCCTTATCATGATCCACATGAAGCACATACTGCGGAAAGCTAGGGTCAAAGTTGGTAAAGACACCATTCAATTCTTCTCGCTCATTGAGTGCTGTAAGGAATTCTTGGGTGGTACGGGAAGTCTGATCCAAGCCCCCGCCAGTCTTGTCCTGAAGGCGCAATTCAAAACCTGATGCGTTACCAAATCCTGGTACGGTTGGTGGCGAGAAAAACTGAATTTCGGCTCCCGAGATATGGGAAGTTCTTTCCTGATATTCTCGGATTAGTTCATCCACTCCAAGCTCCCTGTCTGACCACCCTACCAGGTTGATCATGCCCATGCCATAGGAGGCACCAGCGGTTTCGGTAAGCAAACTGTACCCTGCCAAGGTCGAGATGGTCTCCACTTCCTCCAAAGGAAGTAAAGCCGCCTGCACATCATCCAATATAACCTTAGTCCTTTCTACCGTAGCACCTGGAGGAGTGGTCACATTGACATAGATCATCCCTTGGTCTTCAGTGGGGATAAAACCACTCGGCACCACACTGCTCATACCAAATGTAGCAAGAAGGAACAATCCCAAGGCTCCAAAGGTCACCGTCCTTCTTCCAGCGATCTTGTTAAGTATTTTGGCATATTTTCCGGCCAACTGCTCATATTTTTCATTAAACTTGTCGAAAAACTTCTGCATCAAACTTTTCTTACCTTCCTGGTGGGTAGGCTTGAGCAGTATGCTACATAGTGCTGGAGAAAGCGTTAAAGCATTGACCCCGGATATGACAATGGCAATGGCCAAAGTGAGAGAAAACTGACGGTAGAAAATTCCAACTGGCCCTGAAAGAAACCCAACCGGTACAAATACCGCAGACATCACCAATGTAATGGCCACAATTGCCCCTCCTATTTCCTTCATCGCGGCCAAGGTAGCATTGTAAGCATTCATTTTCTGCTCATGCATCTTCACATGGACTGCCTCCACTACCACAATGGCATTATCCACCACTATCCCGATGGCCAACACTAGCGCAAACAGAGTAAGTAAGTTTATCGAAAAGCCAAACATCTGCATGAAAAACAGGGTTCCGACCAGCGAAACAGGAACCGCAATTGCTGGGATCAAAGTGGACCTAAAATCCTGAAGGAAAATAAATACCACTAGCGAAACCAAAATAAAGGCCTCCAGCAAGGTTATAAGCACTTTTGAAATGGAAGCGTCCAAGAACCTGGAAACGTCATAACTCACGTTGAATTCCATCCCTGGAGGAAAGCTGCTTTCTTGCAATTTCCCCATTTTATCCTTGATGTTGGCAATCACCTCCCGGGCATTGGATCCAGGTCTTTGTTTGATCATGATAGAGGCGGATGGTTTTCCATCGGTAATGGAAACCATGTTGTAATCTTGGGAACCAAACTCCACTTCAGCCACATCCTTGATTTTCAGCAAGGATCCATCTGGCAACGCTTTTAGCGTTATGTTTTCGTAATCTTCTTCTTGATTGAATTTGCCGGTATACTTTAACACATACTGAAGCATTTGGGGAGATTGGTCAGAACTAATACCTGACTTTCCAGGAGCAGCCTCCACATTTTGTCTTCTTATGGCTTCTGTGATGTCTTGCGGGGAAAGGCCATAGGAAACCATTCGACTAGGGTTTAGCCAGATCCGCATGGAGTAATCCCGGGCTCCCATAATCTCTGCGAAACCCACACCATCGATTCGCTTGAGTTCTGGTAGAATATTAATATCTGCAAAATTATACACAAAACGTTCGTCCTGTAAAGTGTCAGAGCTATATAAATTGAGATATAGCAACATACTGTTCACCTCTTTCTCCGTTTGCACACCCGCCCTTATTACCTCCTCAGGCAATTCATCCACAACTGTTGCCACCCTGTTCTGCACGTTTACCGCCGCTTGGTCAGGATCTGTGCCTACATCAAAAACTACCGTCACTACAGTAACACCATCGTTGGTGTTTACCGATGACATATAGGTCATGCCTGGCACCCCGTTGATTGCTCGCTCCAATGGTGTGGCCACCGCCTTGGAAAGTACCTCAGCATTGGCCCCTGTATATCTTGCCGTCACTGTAACGGAGGGCGGGACAATGTCAGGAAACTGGGTAATTGGCAATGATGTCAAAGCCAAAAGCCCCAAGAGGGTAATGAATACGGAAATGACCGTGGAGAGAATTGGCCTTTTTATAAATAACTCTAACATTACTCTTGCCCCTCCTCAAGCTTACTCATAAACTCACCGTATGCATCTTGTGCACTTACTTGGTCAGGAAGGATTTTGACCCCATCTTTCACCTGCTGGATTCCTTCAAAGATTATCCTATCGCCAGGATTGAATCCTTGGGCAGCGTAAAACACATCATGCCTTTTCAAGGGTTTAAAGCTCCTGACCTTAACCGTATTTTCACTATCCACTACATACACGTAGCTAAAATCCTGAATCTCAAAGGTGGACTTCTGGGGGATCAAATAAACATCCTCCAACTGATTGGTCATCTGTATTTTACCACTTGCCCCATGTTTTAACAGGCTGTTTGGGTTGGGGAATCTTACACGGAAAGCAATTGAGCCGGTTCCACGCTCAAAATCAGCCTCCATCGTTTCCAAATGGCCTTTGTGGGCATAAGTGGTACCGTCGGAAAGGATCAAAGTAAGGTCTTCGATAACTTGATCCTCACCTTCTTCCTTAATTTTTTTCCTCATATAGTTGAGGTACTCATTTTCATTGATTTTATAGTAAGCAAAAATCTCCGAGATGTCCGTAATGTTGGTAAGCAGGTCACCAGCCGTCACCAAGCTTCCGGTTTTGAATGGTATCCTATCCACTATACCATCAAATGGCGCCCGAATAGTAGTGTAAGACAATCCCGTTTGCGCATTCTTTAAAGTAGACTCTGCTTCCGCAATGGCAGATTCCGCCACGGCACGCTTGGATTTGGCAAGCTCAAGTTCGGAGGCGGTAATGATATCCTTATCCACCAAGACCTTTAGTCTTTCCACTTCCAAGTTGGCAGCTTTTGCCTCTGCCCTCGCCTGCATGAGGCGGGCATTAGCTCCATTGACCATTTCATTAAATTCCATGGAGGTAAGTTGAAATAAAGGTTTGCCTTTGGTGACAAACTCACCTTCGTCCACATAAATGCGGTCCACAAAACCTTCCACTTTGGCCCTAACTTCCACAAACTGCACCGCCTGAATTTCACAGATATAGTTTTGGGGAATTTCTATAGATTGAGGTTGCAATTCCAATACTGGGATTTGCGGGATTTTATTTTTTTCATCGTTTTTACTGTGGCCCTGATTACAGGAACTGACAAAGAAAGCCAGGCCGACAACAAGAAAAAGGGTCAGATAGGTTCTAACAGGCAAGAAGACAGCCGTCTCAGCCTTAAGAATGCTTAAGAGTTGCATAATAAAGATTACTAAATTACTTAGGATGATAAATACGCGTAGGCCATACTGTTGTAGATAACAGTACTATTTTGACCCTTTTAAAGGGTCAGCAAAGCTGAAAAGTAATGAATTTAGGGTGCGTTGGGGCAGGTAATACGATCCAGGAGTACCTGGATTGGAAGGTGGACACCAATATGCTGGACTGGAAATAATATTGTGGGAATTTCCTTAATTATCTCCAGGTTAAAAATCAGGGCCAGAGGCAGAATAACAGCCCTTTCCACTTTGGAAGAAGGCTGAGAGTCACTACGGGAAACTGAAGTTGGAAAATCAATATCATCATATTCTAAAGCCTCAATGGCAGCAGATTGATAATCTTTCCCTATAAAAATTCTATCATCATGATCAGCAAAAGAAAGCACTAACAGAAAAACTGCCAGCATTCTGGTCCAAAAGACCATAACCGATTTCGATTCTTTTATTTGCATGTTACAAAACTACGCATATTGTGATGCGGATACAATTATGTATTATAAAAAGTGTACCAGATTTATTTAGTACAAAGTATTATGTACCATGTACCAAGTACTTCCAGGACAGCTGTGGTTTTATACCTTTTTTCCATTTCCTTTTATTACCCATAATAAAACTTTGTACTTTCGATACTTCGCAGCAATCAGTCCACTAACGGCTAGAAATAACGATTATATTGTCCTGTTGTACATGGTACTTTATACTCAGTACCCAAAACTAACTGATAGTACCCAAAACTAAATTTGATTTTGATTTCCAATGATTCCTTATCAACTTTGGGGTATCAATTAACCTATTAGCTTAACAAAATGCATTATATCGTTTATTTGAGTTCAGCGGCGACAAAATTTACAGAGGAGGAACTTCAGCGAATTCTGGTTAAAAGTCGAGCCAACAATGAAAAAAATGGAATTACAGGCATATTGATCTATTTAGATGGTAGCATTATCCAGGTCCTAGAAGGGGAAAAGGAAAAAGTCATGAGGATATACAAAACCATTGGTCAGGATTCCCGACATAGAGGCCTTATCCGGTTGAAGGAAGGGGACCTTATGGAGCGCAATTTTCCAGAATGGTCAATGGGATATCACTCCATATCTCCGCAAGAAGCAAAAGAACTCACCGGTTTTAAATCAGCAACCGACCAGGATTTTCATTCTTACCTTTATTCAGAAGACAACCATCCAGCGTTGACGGTGTTACGGGCTTTTTTGAGGAACAATAGGATTTGAAATTGTAGTAAATTAGTATCTTCTCTTAAAAATTTTCCGCATCCTATCTACTTCTACAAAATCGTGGCGGTTGTCGGAGAAGAGCATGGACTCCTTGCTTCCTAAGCCTAGATAGCCGAAGGTACACAAGCTGTCATGGAAAAGCTTGAACACCCGATTTTGGAGATCTTGATTAAAATAGATGAGAACATTGCGGCAGAGGATTAGCTGAAACTCATTGAATGAGGTGTCGGCAACTAGGTTGTGTACCGAGAACACCATATGCTTCTTTAGCCTATTATCAAAGATCACCGAACCAAAATCGGCTCTATAGTAATCCGAAAGAGAATGCTTCCCTCCAGCTTCTTTGTAATTTTTGCTATAAAGCTGCATAAGCTCTTCATTATACACCCCTTTCTTCGCCATAAATACAACCCTTGGATTTAGGTCGGTGGCATAAATGATGGAACGGTCTAGCAATCCTTCCTCTTCCAACCAAATGGCCGTTGAATAAGCCTCTTCCCCTGTAGAGCAGCCAGCAATCCATATCTTGATTACGGGATAGCTGGAAAGTTTTTTAATGACATTTGCCCTTAAACTCTCATAAAAGCCTGGATCCCGGAACATCTCGGTGACGTTGACGGTAAATTCCTGTACGAAACTGGCAAAGACGTTCTCATTGCGCAACAACACGCGAGTGAGATCTGGTAGGGTGGGAATTTTATGGATTTCCATGAAATACGAAACCCTGCGGATGGCAGAACTCTTCGCATACTCGGTGAAGTCAAAACCGTACGCAGAATTCAGATCCTCAAAAAGGCGATGGATCTCGATTTCATTTTCCATAAATGAGGGGGTATTGCAGGCTATTTTTAGGTTTAAATGTAGAAAAACACCTGGATGACATTCGTCCAGGTGTTTTCAAAGTTTCAATCATAATGAAGAGCTTAAAGGCTCTTGCATACAATTAAAACAGGTTTTTCAGCTATTTGTTTTACTTATAAAGCCAAACTCTTAACAAAGAAATTAATTGATTGATATTCACCGGTTTGGAAACATAGTCCGACATTCCGGAAGCTAGACATTTTTCCCTATCCCCCTTCATAGCTTTAGCCGTAAGTGCTATAATAGGTATATGATCAAATTGCTCCATACCCCTTATGGCATTGGTAGCCTCATAGCCATCCATTTCAGGCATCATAACATCCATTAGGATTAAGTCAATTTTTGGATCTTTTTGAATCATTTCCACAGCTACTTTACCATTTTCGGCAGTAATGCAGGTGATACCTTCAGCTTCCAAGGCATGAGTTAAAGAGAAAATATTGCGGCTATCATCATCTACCACCAAAATCTTTTTACCCTGAAGCACTTCGTCTGTTCTGTGAAGTTTTCTGATAATCTGTTGCTTTTCAGCGGGCAGCTTAGATTCCACCCTATGAAGGAACAAGCTGGTCTCATCGAGTAGTCGCTCATGACTATTCACAGTTTTCAATACTACCGTGTCAGCCAAAACGTTCAACTTCAAAGCTTCCTCTTTGCTGAGATCTTTAGCGGTATAAACAATGATAGGTGTTTTTCGGATTTTCTCGTTGGCTTTGATTCTTTCCATCAATTCTATCCCTGTCATGTCTGGCAAGCCAAGGTCAAGAATAATACAATCAAAATTGTCCGAATTCAACATGTTTTCGGCTTCCTGTCCACTGAAGGCAGAATAAGAATGCACATCACCATTACCGATCAACTCCTGGATAGCATTGTTATGCTGTACATTGTCCTCGATGATCAGGAGTTTTTTAAGTTTTTTCTTGATAAATTCCTCCACTCTACCAAAGGAAGTCGTAAGATCCTTTTGAGAAAGAGGTTTTTGCAAGAAATCAAACGCTCCAAGTTCATAACCTTCCTTTCGCTTGTCATAACCGGAAATTACCTGTACCGGAATATGCCGCAAATGAGGATCAGTCTTTATTTTTCTCAAAACTTCCGTCCCATCCATCACTGGAAGCTTAACATCTAGCAACATTGCATCTGGTTGATAATGTCTTGCCAAACTTAGTCCTACATCCCCTTGATGGGCTATTATTCCCTTATAACCTTTCTCTCGAACAAATTTCAAGAGAACATTTGCAAAGGAAAGGTCATCCTCCACTATGAGGACAATCTTATCTGTCGCTTTTATCTTATGGCGGTCATCTTCAATATCTATTTGCACTCCAGGAGTTGGATCCTCGAGAGGCCTGTCAATATTGGCTTCATCCAATAAATCGTCCAAATGCTCCACGGGAGAAGCATAATCCTCCACTATAAACCCACTGTCCAATGGCAAATAAAGCGTAAAGATACTACCCTTGCCTTCCTCACTTTCAAGGTGAATTTCTCCACCTAGCTTGGTGGCAATTTCACGGCTGATTGATAGCCCTAGTCCAGTACCACCAAACTCACGCTTGGTCGAACCGTCCACTTGCTGGAAGGCCTCAAAAATCACCCCTTGTTTATTCTTCGGAATACCTATACCCGTATCAGTCACTTTAAACACCAAAACTTTAGGGTCTTGGTTCAGCTGTTTACTGGTAAAATTACCATGAGACCTGATGATATCTACATCAAAGGTCACACTTCCTTGGGCGTGTGTAAATTTAAAGGCATTGGATAAGAGATTTCGTAAAATCTGCTCCAATCGTAATTTATCCGTAACTATCGGCTGTTTAATATCATCATCATCGTAGTTCACTTGGAACTCGATGGATTTTTTCACAGACAATTCTTTAAACTGCTTATAGATTTTCTTGATCAAACCATCCAATTCCACCTGTTCGGCTTCCAATTCAATCTTACCCGATTCCACTTTGGAAAGGTCAAGGATCTCATTGATCAAGCTTAAGAGGTCATTTCCAGAGCTGTGGATATTCTTGGCAAACTCTACATCCTTCTCGGACAAGGTTTGTGCTCTGTTATCAGCCAATAATTCAGCAAGAATCAGTATACTGTTAAGCGGGGTACGAAGTTCATGAGACATGTTTGCCAAGAACTCAGACTTATACTTACTGTTCATCTCAAGCTCTTTGGCTTTGGTCTCCAGTTCTTTTTTAGCTCTTTCCAGTCTTTCTTTTTGGTCAGAAAGAAGGGTGGCTTTTTCCTCAAGCTCCTCATTAGTCTGCTGAAGTTCAACCTGCTGGGCCCTCAGCTCAATCTCTGACTCCTCTAACATGGTTGTCTTCGTATGAAGCTCCTCATTGGTCTGACGAAGCTCCTCCTGTTGGGCCTCAAGTTCCTCAGCCTGTCGTTGGGTTTCTTCAAGCAACTCCTTCGTTTGTGTCCTAGACTGGTTGGAATGGAAGGCAATGGCAATGTTTTCACCCATCAATTCCAACAACTTTCTCTCCAGTTCGGTAAACTCATCCGCTGTACCAAGTTCCACCACACCTTTGAGCTCTCCATTATATACAAACGGGAACACAATAATATGATTTGGGTCTTTGCTGCCCAGCCCTGAGGTGATCGGAAGGTAATCTTTCGGCACATTGGAGAATACGATGGTTTTCTCCTCTAATGCGGCTTGACCCACTAATCCTTCGCCAAATTCAATGACATTTGTATTGCCTTTTCTATTATTGAAGGCATAGCTTCCATAAAGATGCAGAGCACCATTTTCGACAAGATAAATGGCTCCGATCTGAGCTTCCAAATAGTCGGAAAGGAAGCTGATAATGCTTTGGGAAAGTTCTCTCAGATCTCTGTCACCTCTGATATTGTTATTCAGCTCACTATTACCAGTAAGCAACCAAGTCCTATTTTCATTTTCTTCAGATAAATTCTTGAGGTTATCCTTCATGGTATTGAGGGAAATGCCCAACTTATCTTGCTCCCCCCTTACCGGAATGTGGATGGTGTAATTTCCTTTTCCAATATTTTCTGCTGAGTCCACATAATCTCTAGTCACATTGACCATTTGATTAAAGGAAACTGCAAGGCTACCAATCTCATCCCTAGAGTCAATATCAAGATTGAGGTCCAAGTCCCCTTTTGCAATCCTATTGGCCGCACTTTGGATTTGATGGAAAGCCCCTGTAAGACTGTTGATGATAAAGTTTACAAAAAAGGCTATAAGTGTCAAAAAGATCAATACTATAGCAAATGAAGTATAAATTGTTGTGTTTACAGCCTCCAGTTGAGTCTGCGCTAGATTTCTTATGGCAACATTGGACCTATCCTCCACGCCTTTCAACATATTTAAATAACCTGTGGCATTCTGCATCCATTCCTGTGAAGATTGGTCAAAATTTTCCAAAGTATAATCCGCAGTTGCACCCTGAAGCATGGATAAGGTGTTTCCTATTTGGGGATTACTTTCCGCCTGGAGGTTATAATAATTTGAAAGCTCTGGAGTGGTGGCCCGCATAAAGTTTGCAAGGCTAACTTGATACTTCCCTACCGCTGCAGAGTAATTACTGTAATCCGGTCCATTGAAACCTCCCGCACGGATGTTTTGATTAAGCTCATTTCTGGCCTGACCAAAATACTCCTTTGCGTACATAAGGTTAATATGACCAATCAAAAGCCTTCTTACCTCGCTATTCTGAGTATTCAAAACTGTTTCATGAGCCACATCTACCAATGCTGTATTAATAAATGCAAACTGTGCCTGCACAGAATCGATACTAACATCTGGAGATTGCACATAAGCACGAAGTCCGGCCATGATTTTATGGAATTCTGCCTCACCTTCACGTTCCTCTTCTGTCAAGGAGACTTCTTGCATAAACTCCTCAAGTGTGGCATCAGTTTTTCGTTGTTCTCTGGCAAGTTGCGGACCTTGGATATTCTTTTCACCTAAAATATATTCCAGAGAATAAAGTCTTTCATTCTGCAACTCATGGATTAGGTTGGACATCTTCTGAGTCCTCAACACATCTTCCTGCACCTGATAGATATTAGCTCTAGATTCAAACTGAGTTTGCAGGTGTATAACAAGAAAATAAAAAAGCGCCAAGATTGGGATCAAGGCAATCAACATCAACTTGGTTTTAATTGACAGATTCTTTATGAAATTCATACTGTGCAAGGTTTTGAGTGCTCAAATATAAATTAATTTTCTCAAAGCACTCAGATAATTATAAAAAAGAGCCAAGATAGCCCCATTATTTTAAGGATTTTGACCCCCTGACCTGTTAAAAAATCATTTTTTATTAAAAAAGTTCAATATAGCAGCAAAATACCCTAACCAGTATTATTTAACCTTAACGACTTAACAATCAACACTTTAATAATCTATTAAATAGAAAAGTTTGGTAATATCTAACCGAAAAATCAAGCAATTTTCATGCCTTAACCCCATGACATTGACTTCGTACCTCGTACCTCGTACTTCCAACTTCGTACTTTATCCTCCTACCGCGCCTTCCTCTCTGCGCCGTTGCGTGAACTCCGTACTTCCAACTTCGTACCTCGTACTTACTTATACTTATCATTCAACCCCTCTCCCCTATTCACCATCGGTTTCATCTTCTCAATTCGGCTCAGCTGAGTCTCCTCCCGCTTGGCTGAGGACACATGCTCACAATATTCCTTTTGCTTGCCATAAGTAAGCGCAAAAAAGCTTTCTTTAAAACCCTCATCTTCATCCAGCGCGGCCTGCAGTATCTCGGGAATTTCAACCTCCGTTGACCTTTCGGCCTTCCAGGTTTTACCCGCCTTGGCATTCGCAATAGCCTCCTCCACATATTCCCTTACCAGCACCGGATCAATCTCTTCCATGGAGGTAAACTTCCAGTGTCTCATGGCCTTGGTTTTCCCCTCCTGTGAGTTGCCCAGCACCCCCAAAGGATCCTCGAGAAACACCCCATCATAAAACCACACCGAAACATAATCTTTGAATCCCCCCACCATGACCACATTTGTTTTTCCAATCACATACACATCCGCCCCCCACTTCTTGGTCTTCTCAAGTTCAGTCTCCTCAATTATGGATTTTAAAAATTCTACTTCATGGATCCACTTTTCGTTGTTCATACTATTGGGGGGTTAAAGGGTGTAGAGACAAATATAATGATTTTGGGTACTAAGATACCATGTACCAAGTACTTCCAGGACTACTGCTTTTTTACATGGTTCTGCGAATGTCTCCGACTTCGTACTATTCCGCACTTGACTTAGTACGGTCTCGGTTGTGCGAATGTCTCTGACTTCGCTCGAGTCACATTTCCGATTTCTTGAATGATGAATAAATGAAGATTTTCAACCCCACCGTCCATCAAAAACCCTTAGCCTCAACGCACTCTAGGCCTTAACTTTACCCCCGAAATGCGAAGATGGATTTGCATAAGGTTGTTTATAGTTTAGCAATGGCAGCGGGATTCCTGCTGCTTTTCTTTTCAAATTGGGCACAAAGGGCTCAAAGGAAAAGAAGGGCACGAAGAGAATAAATAAAATTGGTCACTCAAAGTAAAAAAGAAGTCGCACAAAGTAAATTGAGAATGAGGAATTAGGAATGAAGAATTAACGGCGTCCCTCATTCCTAATTCTTCATTCCTAATTAAATTTACTGGTACAATAATACTTGCAATAAATACATTTTTTTAGCTTATTAGCGGCAGATTATTGTAAATGTTGGTATATGGCAGGTAAGGAAAAAGCAAGATTGGAAGCTCTTTATAAGTTCGGGATTCTTCATACGCCCCCAGAAAAAGAGTTGGACGAAATCACCCAATTAGCTTCCCTGATATGTGAAACGCCCGTTTCGCTTATTTCCTTGTTTGAACAGGAACAGCAATGGTTCAAAAGTAAAGTTGGTACCGATCTCGATTCCACTCCTATAGATAGTTCCTTTTGCCGGCACGCCATTGACAGTGGGGAGGAGGTATTTATCGTAAACAGTCCATTAGACCATATAAATTTTAGAGAAAATCCGCTAGTAACAGGGGATCCCCATATCCGATTTTACGCTGGAGTACCGCTACGGACAGAAGAAGGGCACGGGATAGGCGCACTGTGTGTAATTATAAGACGGAAAGAACGCTTAGTGAACGACAAATTGAGGGTCTAAAAATATTGGCAAAAAAGGCCATGAGATTTATAGAATACAGGCGCACTATTCAACAACAATATCAAGAGCTCAAAGCTAAAAATGAGCAAATCCTTAAGCTGACCGATACTTTTCCAGGCATCATCTTTCAACTTGAGATGAACCCTGATGGCAGCATGAGGTTCCCCTTTATCAGCAAGGGCATTATTATAATTCATCCCGTCAGGAGGAATTGCAAGTTGATGGTAAAATAGCATTTAAGGTAGTTTACCCAGAGGATGTGCCCAAACTTTATGAGGCCCTTACAGGCTCCTTTAAAAACCTTAGCATGCTGAATGTTGAATATAGGATAAAAACATCCCAATTCAGCGACAGAGATACTTGGCACTGGGTTTACGCCAAACCTGAGCGGCTCGATAACGGCACAGTGGTATGGTATGGAACATTTCAGGATATTTCCGAAAGAAAGGCATATATAGAAACCCTTGAAAAGATCATATTCGACATATCCCATGGACTCAGAAAACCGGTAGCAAATCTTATGGGTCTCACCGCAATGATGGATAAAGACAGCATACAGGACGACTCCATCAAAACCATCTGCAATCACGTCACCGCCTCAGCAAAAGAGCTCGATGAATACCTGAGAATCCTTAACAAGACTTACTCTGATAAAAGAGAAGGGTATTCTTCGTTGAAGCTGGAGGATTGAATTAGGAATGGGATCATAAGTACGAAGTACGAAATACGAAGTACGAAGTGCGATACAACATTTCGTACCTTGTACTTTGTTCTTTGTACCCTTTCTAAGTATTTTAAAAAAAACTCTTTCTGCCACATTCAGCACTTTTTTTACCACAAACCACATCTTTTATCAACTAAAAAACGCGTACATATCATTTTATCCAAAAATCCGCATATTTCTGATTATCAGAGGAATTAGATGTTTTGGGAAACTTATTTATTTTTGGGGATAGTGTAATTTTCCCAGCCTATGAATATCTTGAACAACCTATCTATCAGGTATAAACTTTTACTCCTTTCCCTGACCCCAGTGGCGGCTTTACTGTATTTTATCGCTACTGCTTTACAGCAGGATTTTCATGACAGAAACCAGCTGAAGGAAGTCCAGCTCGATGTGGAGAGGACCGCCTCCCTCTCTAAGGTAGTGCATGCACTGCAACAGGAAAGGGCTATCTCCGAAGACTTTGTGCTAGGAGGTAATATTGGATCAGAAACCAAACTTCTGGACTACAAAGAAAAAGCAGATGCGGCACTTCAGGAGTTTTACCGGATCTCAGCCACAGACTCCGCTGTCAAAAAACGCCTGAATGCGCTGCTCCCTGGAATGCGGGAAAAGGTTCAGAGCCGCACAGGCAACCCTGACTCTCTGCAGGCCGATTATGGCAACTTGCTCCTCTACCTTATTGATGATGTAAACAGGGTGTTTAACAATTCCCAAAACCCAGAAGTGAAAAGATTGCTGTCGGCCCATGTAAACCTCATGTATGGAAAGGAGTTTTTTGGCCAACTGAGAAGCGAACTTAACCAGAACATTTTAAGAGGTGGTTTTAACAGAAGTGAATATGCCCAGTTTGCAGCTCTGAAAGGAAAGGCAGAAAACAACCTGGAACAATTTGCCAAAAGCACTACGGAACCACTTGCTGCAGCCTATATGGCAGAAAATAACACTCCTAATACACGGCATACGCGAGCGGTGATCCGACAAGCTTTGGACAATCCTGGACTAGACGAGTTTACCTTCTCCCAAGAGGATTGGTGGGTGACGGCTGGAAGTCTTCTTAATACCCTGAAAACTCTGGAAGACCAATCCGTACAAGTCATTCAGGAAACCTCTGCGGCTAATATTGCCAAAATTAACGCTACCATTACTCAAACCATCCTTATTGGTGGGTCGATACTACTACTGTTGGCCTTGCTACTTTACCACATCATCCGTGGAATGGTGAATACGGTTGGAAAGATCAAGCAGGTGGCCGATAAGGTAGCCCTCGGCGATCTTGACGAGCATGTCACCCAATACAGCAAGGATGAATTCGGTAGCCTCGCACAATCCTTCAATCGCCTGATCCGCATTTCCAGACAATATGCCTCCAATGCTGAAGCCATAGGGATGGGTGATTATTCCAAAGAAATAGAGGTCCGCAGCGAGGAGGACACCCTTGGCCAAGCTCTGAGCCAAATGCGAGACAACTTGCAAAGACTTTCCGATGAAAACAGAGACCGCACCTGGCTACTGACTGGCAATTCAGATCTTAATGACACCATCCGTGGAGAAAAGGAGCTTCAAGAGCTAGCCCAAGAAATTATCCGTTTTATATCCAACTACCTTAATGCTCAAATCGGGGCAGTTTACTTGGCAGAAAATGGTGGCCTAAAACTGTATGGAAATTATGCTTTTCAGAAAAGAGGGGGAAACAAGAATTTCATTGAATTTGGAGAGGGACTAGTGGGACAGGCAGCCCTGGAGCAAAATCCAATCATTTATAATGACATCCCTGCCAACTATATAAAGGTGAGTTCTGCCCTTGGGGATGCCCGTCCTAACAACATTATCGTGTATCCCTTCTTCTACGAGGGCGAACTCAAAGGGGTGTTGGAAATTGCTTCCACCCGCCCTTTCTCCGATCTAGAATTCAAGCTTCTTGACCTTGTAGGCGAAAATATAGGCATTGCCTTTCATAGCAACCAATCTCGGTCCCAGATGAAAGAATTGCTGGAAGAATCTCAGCGACAGGCAGAAGAGCTGGAGGCGCGACAAGAGGAATTGAGGCAGACAAATGAAGAACTGCATGCCAAGACGGGGCTCTTAGAAGAATCTGAACTCGAACTCAAGGCTCAACAAGAAGAGCTTCAGCAGACTAATGAAGAACTAGAAGAAAAAGCCAACCTGCTAGAGGAGCAAAAAGCCCAATTGGAAACAGCAAAAGTGGATGTGGAGAAAAAAGCCCGTCAACTGGAGATCACCAGCAAGTACAAGTCTGAGTTTCTGGCCAACATGTCCCACGAGCTCAGAACTCCGCTCAACAGTGTTTTGATTTTAGCTGAACTTCTGGGGGAAAACAAAAGCAAGAAACTGGGGGAAAAAGAAGTGGAGTTTGCTAAAAACATTCACGCTTCAGGCAATGACTTACTTTCCCTCATCAATGAAATATTAGATCTTTCCAAGGTAGAATCCGGGAAAATTGAGCTAGACTATGAAGAAATCCTAGTAAAGGATATTTTGGGTAGAATCCAATCTGCTTTCAAGGAAGTAGCCCTTAAAAAAGGCCAAGATTTCCATATCCGCTACGAAGACAAAGATATTGAGCTCCCCATCCTTACCGACAAACTCCGGCTTGAGCAGGTGTTGAGAAACCTGCTGTCCAATGCGTTCAAGTTTACTCCGGAAAAAGGAAAGGTGGATCTTCATATTTCCCTTATGCCTTCACGTGGGCAGTTTAAGAGCGAAAGACTAAACCGTACTGAGATGGTGTTGGCCTTTGTAGTAAAAGATACCGGTATTGGAATTCCTGTCAATAAGCAAGGCGTGGTCTTCGAAGCCTTTCAACAGGCTGATGGGTCCACGAAGAGAAAATATGGAGGTACGGGCCTGGGCCTATCCATCAGTAGGGAAATTGCCTCTGCTCTAGGTGGGGAGATCATGCTGGAAAGTGAAGAAGGACATGGGAGTACATTTACGCTATATTTGCCGATAGAGGTTTCTTTGGAAGAAACCATTCCTTACGAACATACAGAGGAGATTGGCAAAGTATTGACCGAAACCCTTGAAGACAACTACGAAACGGCCCCGGTATTGGACAATCTTCCTTTTGCCGATGATCGAGAAAGCATCAAAAGTCATCACAAGGTGATTCTAATTATTGAAGATGACGAAAAGTTTGCCAACATCCTCTTAAGGTTTGTCAGGGAAAAGGGCTACACGGGACATGATGCTGCCTGGACTCGATGGGATAGAAGTTCTCAAGAAACTAAAAAACGACACAACCCTTCGCCATATTCCTGTGCAGATTATCTCAGGACATGACAAGCGACGAGAAGGGTATGACTTAGGGGCATTTGATTACCTCAAAAAGCCCTTGTCAAAAGAGGAACTGGCCAGCAGCTTTGCTAGGATAGAGGACTTTGTCAACAAGAAGCTTAAAAAGCTATTGGTGGTGGAAGACAACAAGCAGCAAAACAAGGCTATTATCGAACTTATCGGAAATGGTGATGTCAAATCCTACCCTGCTTTCAGCGGTCAGGAAGCTCATGATATCCTTCAAAAAGAGGAATTTGACTGTATCATTATCGACCTTGGACTTCCGGATATGAGTGGTATTGAGTTGATGGAACGCATTAAAAACTCCGAGCACCTCAAGAGAATTCCGATGATCGTATACACCGGAAAAGACATCAACCGGGAGGAGTCCACTAAACTCAACAAGCTGGCCCATACGGTGGTGCTCAAAACGGTGGATTCGCCTGAAAGACTATTTGATGAAACCAATCTTTTCCTCCATAGGGTGGAATCTAAACTCCCTGCCGAAAAGCAGGAAATCATCCGGAAACTCCACAGATCCGATGAGGTGCTCATCAACAAAAAAATCCTTGTGGTAGATGATGATATGAGGAACATTTTCTCCATAACCAATGCTCTAGAGGAAGAAGGCATACAATGCGTAATAGCAGAAAATGGAAAGGAAGCGATCAAGGTGCTAAAGGATCATCAAGACATTGAAATCATCCTTATGGACATTATGATGCCGGAAATGGACGGGTTTGAGGCGACCAGAGAAATTAGAAAAATTCCAAAATTCTGTGATATCCCAATCATCGCCCTTACGGCCAAAGCTATGAAGGGAGACCGTGAAAAATGCCTGATTGCGGGAATGTCCGACTATGTAAGCAAACCGGTGAATATCCAAAAGCTAATATCTTTATTAAAAGTCTGGAGTTATCAATAAATTGCCGATGATGGTAGAAACTTTAGAAAACGAAAAAGAAAGCTTAGCCCAGATGATGGCTATCCTCTATAGACACTATGGCTTTGATTTTCGCAATTATGCACCTTCTTCAGCAGGAAGACGGGTAAAGTATTTCATGAAAACCCACCAATTGGAAGATGGGGTTTCCGGACTTACCAAGTTGCTGCTTTCAGATGAAGAGGTCTTTGCTCAGTTTGTGCAGGAGTTCACTGTAAATGTCACAGAAATGTTTCGTGACCCCAAGTTTTTCCTTAGCCTAAGGGAAAACGTACTGCCCAGATTGGCCAGCTATCCTTTACTTAAGTTTTGGGTAGCAGGTTGCTCAACTGGGGAGGAAGTGTACTCTCTAGCGATAATGTTGAAAGAAGAAGGGCTGTTGGACCGGTCGCTCATCTATGCCACTGATCTTAATCCTAAAGTTATCCATAACGCCAAAAAAGGTATTTTCAGTTTGGAACTAATGAGAGATTACACAGCTAATTACATGGCTGCTGGAGGAAAAAATGCCTTTTCGGACTATTACATAGCCAAATATGGCTCCGCGCTGTTTGACAAAAGCTTACAAAAACATATGGTGTTTTCCACGCACAACCTGGCCACTGATGGCTCATTTAATGAGTTTCAGATGATCATGTGCCGAAATGTATTGATTTATTTTAACCAAACACTGCAAAACAAGGTAATAAAGCTTTTCTATGAAAGCCTGGGCAACTTCGGCTACTTGGCATTAGGAAGCAGGGAGTCATTGCTGTTCTCCGATCACAGGTTGGACTTCAGGGAAACAGACAGAAAACAGAAGATTTTTAAACGCATAAAATAAGCATCATGCCCAAAGACAAGGTCAATATCCTAATTGTCGATGACAAGTCCAGCAACATTTTTGCGATGGAAGCCCTCCTTTCCCGCCCGGAAAGACGGTTTTTTCATGCCACTGATGGGAAGGAAGCCCTAAAGTTGGTCATCAACGAGGAAATATGCCTGATCATATTGGATGTAAAAATGCCCGGCATGGATGGCTTTGAGGTGGCCAAAATCATCAAGTCCAGCAAGCGTACTAAAGATATCCCCATCATTTTTGCTTCAGCCGAGAAGACGGAGCGGGAATTTATGGTCAAAGGTTTTGAGGAAGGGGCGATCGACTACCTACAGAAACCGCCGGACAAGGAACTCACTGAAGCCAAGGTCTCGGTGTTACTCAGGCTATACCTTCAAAAAAAGGAATTGCAGCAAAAGAACCTCATTCTGGAAAAATACGCCTTACTGATCAACAACTCCGCTGACATGATCGGCATTATCAACGCCGCTACGCTAAAGTTTGAGGAAATCAACAAGGCGGTGCTGCCTGCATTGGGGTACCATCCGGATGAGATCAAAAACACTTCCCTGCTGCACTATCTGCTCGAGGATGAGCATTATTTGATTAAGAAACAGATCCGCGAGGGGATGGACAACTTTACCTTTGAAGCCCAGATGTATTGCAAGAACCGCAGCATCAAATGGTTTCACTGGAACATAGTTCAGAAAAGGGGGCTATGGTTTGCCAATGCGCGGGATATCACGGCAAAAAAAGAGGTAGAGGAAATCAAAAACTACCTAGCAGCTGTAGTGAAGCAATCCAAGGACGCCATCTACCTCCATAATCCAGATGGGCATATTATCTCTTGGAATAAAGGAGCCGAGGTCAATTACGGATTTACCGAGAGCGAGGCACTCAACATGAAAATTTGGAATATCGTCCCTAAATTCCTCATGGCCGAGACCCAGGAAATGATTACCAGCATACTAAAAGGTGACCAAATTCGCTCTGTGGAAACGAAACGTATCAACAAATATGGCAAGATCATCGATGTAGTATTATCCGCCTCGGTGATTACCGATGCCAACAATGTCCTCAAATCTATCGCTATCACGGAAAGGGATATCACCCAACAGAAAAAGGCAGAAGAGGAAATCCAACAGTTGAACGAAGACCTGCAGCGTAACGTAAATCAACTGGAGGCCACCAATCAGGAGTTGGAATCTTTCTCTCATTCTGTATCGCATGACCTTCGGGCGCCCCTGCGGGCCATCCACGGCTACACCAATATCATTAGGGAGGAATTTGACGGACAGATGAATGAGGAACTGAACAGGCTTTTCCAAATCATCCAGCACAATTCCAAACGCATGGGCATCCTGATCGACGGGTTGTTGGATTTCTCCAAACTCGGCAGGAAAGAGGTTAAAAAATGCAAATTGCACACCCGGGATATGGTGGTTCAAATCTTCAAGGAAATGGCTCCTCAACTAAAGCCCTCCGTCAAGTTTACCATCCACGAACTACCCGATGTGCAAGGTGACTACACCCTAATCTATCAATGTTTGGTCAACCTGATTTCAAATGCCATAAAATACAGTTCCAAGAAAGATGCTCCAAAGATCGAGGTAGGATTTGAAGAAAACGATATAGAATATATTTACTATATTAGTGACAACGGGGCAGGATTTGACATGAAATATGCTCACAAGCTGTTTGGTGTTTTTCAGCGACTCCACAGGGATGATGAGTTTGAAGGTACCGGGGTTGGACTCGGTATTGTACAAAGAATAATCGCCAAGCATGGCGGCAGGGTTTTGGCCAAAGGCCAGTTTGACAAAGGCGCTACTTTTTACTTTACTTTACCAAAACAGCAATCTGAATGGATGATGAAGCAATAGATATATTACTGATTGAAGACAATAAAGATGATGCTGATCTGATTAAAAGGGCTTTAAAAAAAAGCCAGCCGGGGATCCAAATTCTACATTTCGATGATGGGGAACAGGCTTTGGATATACTGTTTAAGAAAAACGGTTTTTCTAAATCTCATGATAAGCTCCACCTCAAGCTTATCATTGTAGATCTCAAGATGCCCAAAATTGACGGTTTTGAAGTGCTCAAGGCTGTCAAAAACAATACAACCACCCAGACCATACCGGTGGCCGTACTTACCTCCTCCAACCAAATGCAGGACATCCAAGCTTGCTATGAAATGGGAGTCAACAGTTATATTGTCAAACCAGTGGATTTTGAGGAATTTACCAAAACCATACAGGAGATGGCCAGTTACTGGCTTGACCTGAATAAATACATTACCAATTATTAATTAGATATATGAAAATACTTTTGCTAGAACATGACATTCACGATGTTGGCCTGCTCGAATATGAACTCAAAAAGGAGGGGCCGAAGTTTGAGATGAAGGTAGTAGAAAACAAACATGATTACGTAGAAGCCCTAAAAGGGTACCAACCTGATGTTATACTTGCCGACTATGCGCTTCCTACCTTTGATGGGTTATCTGCATTTAAGGAGAAGAAAAACCACGCACCGGACATTCCATTCATAGTGGTTTCAGGCGTGATTGGTGAAGAAAAAGCAGTTGACCTTATTAAAAATGGTGTCACAGACTATGTGTTAAAGGAAAGCATGTATCAGCTAATGCCTAAGATAATGAGGGCACTACAGGAAGCTGAGGATAAAAAGGAAAAGAAAATTGCACTTGCTAAGTTAAAAACCAACGAAGCGAATTACAGACAAGTGTTTCATCTGAGTCCCTTGCCCATGATGATTTTCGAACCCGATACCACGAAGTTTTTGGATGTCAACGAAGCAGCCCTAAGGCAGTACGGTTACACTAAAGAGGAAATTCTGAATCTAACGGCTAAAGATATACGACCAATCGAAGATATTCCAGCATTTGTGGAACTGATCAAATACCTAGGAGACAAACCCCTATTAGGCAGAAATGCCTTCAGAAATAAGCGAAAAAACGGGGAGGTCTTTAAGGTCCACGTTCAAAGCAGTATGATCGATTTTAATGGTAATCCGGCCCGCCTAAGCATTGTAAATGACATAACTGATCGACTGAACTATATTGACGCTATAGAGCAGCAAAATCAAAAGCTTCATGAAATTTCACATGTACAGTCTACCATCGTGAAACAAACCCTTGCTAGGTTAAAAGATTTGGAAGATTGCGCTATAAAAGCAAACAAGGACCCCAAACTGAATAAGACCTTGGAGTATATACAGATTACCACTTTAGACTTGGAGGAAACACTCTCTGAAGTATCTTTGGATACTAGATATTTTGGACTCAATCAATAAAGAAGAAAACCTACTGTATACACACAGTAGGTTTTTCATTCACTACACACAACCACTACTTTTAATTTTACGACCCTAATTCTCTTAGGGTTTTTCTTAATGTCCTCGTATTAAAAGGCTTGGTCAAGAAGTGGGTAAAACCGGACTTCAATGCCAACTCCTTAGTTTTGTCATCTCTATGGGAGGAAAACATCACGATAGGCACCTTATCACCTAGGCTCAGTTTTAAATTTTTGCAGGTCTCAAATCCGTTCATTTCTCCCAATTCCACATCTAGGAAAACGGCATCAATTTGATGCTTTTTCACCAACTCAATAGCCTCCGCCCCGGAATTGGCAAGAAAGGTCTCCACCCCTTCTTTAGAAAGCATGTGGGTAGACAAGGTTTGAATAAGCTCATCATCATCCACCAGTAGAATATTTTTATTTTCGAAATTATGATGAATTTCATCTTTCTCAGCTATATCAGCATTTTGAGAAACCTCAGCATCAATAGTAAACCAAATAATGGTACCGGACTGTCCTTCCATGGAGGGTTTAATCACAGGGCTTTTTACATAGATATCACCGCCATGGTTGTTGACCAAAGTCTTACAAATCGCCAAGCCCAGCCCCGTTCCAAATTCAGAATCGCCCTCGGCTTGGGTATATTCCTCAAACATCTTTTTCTGAAACTCTTCAGGAATACCCTTTCCGGAATCTTCGACTTCAAACTGATATGTATTGTGACTTACACGATTGGCCCGTAAAGTCACTTTACCTTTTTCCGTGAATTTTATAGCATTGTTGAGCAGGTTACTCAACACCTGGCTTAACCTCATCCCATCAGCCATAACCGGCAACTCGACATCAGAGGCTTCAATTTCTATTTTAAGTCCTTTTTCCTTAGCCAATGGCGTAAAGAGAGACTTAGCATCTTCCAAAAGCTCAGAAAGGTAAGTCGGCTTATATACTAAGTTGAATTCTTCAGACTTAAATTCTGAAAAATCCAGCACCTCATTGACAAGGTTCATCAAGAGACGTTCTGATTTTAATATATTTTGGATTATTTCTTCCTGCTCACTATTTAATTGTGTGTCTAATAAAACCCTAGTATTTCCAAAAATCGCATGTAGGGGCGTTCTTATCTCATGACTTACCTTTGAAATTAATTTAAGGGATTTGCCCCTTTCATTTCTATAGATAAGCTGATGATTATTAATTATAAGATTAACAGTCTCTATAAGCTGAGTTTTAATACCATTTACGGTTGCACTATAGTCTTCTCCAAACTCGATTGAAGGGTTGATGATAAATAGGTGCCCAAGCATATCTCCAGATTCTGAAAAGAGCCCTTCCTGTATGCATTTCTCAAAATCATCTTCCAAAAGATAATCCGAAAAGCTTGCCACTTTATACCCTGCTGATGTCTGAAGGGCAGCTGTATGCTGAGGAACCACAATCTGTTCCTTAACCAAACTTTTACAATGTACAGATAGTATAATACACTCTGCTTCCAACTGCACTCCGGCCATTTGGAGTAAATTATCTATAAGTAGAAAATAAGGACTTTGAGAAAGTTTAATATACATTCGTGTATTTGCGATTAGATATAATAACCAACATGATTCGATGCAAATTTTGCAATAAATTTTATAATTAGCTAAATCCATTAAAAGAAGCATTTTACAGAATCCCAAATACTTATTTGTATGTTTAATATTTTTTAAATGTGAGATTTACTCCATTTTTTCATGTTTTACCATGTCACATTGTCTATCTCAATTACATCTATTAACTTTAAAAGCCATCAATTGCACTATAATACATCATCATCAATAAATTGGAGTAAATAATCACTAATTCCTATTTTCTAAAAAAGCTCATCTTAAGAGATTTTATTAATAAAACAAATATTACATACAGTTTTTCGCAATTTAAACAACTTAAAATGTTTGTTTTACCGAAATTTTATCAAAACCAAAAGTCCACTTAAATTGCTTTCAATGTTAGCTGTAAACCAGTTTCTGATCAATCACTTTCCTACAGAATAAAAATGCTAAAAAAATCAGATATATGGGCTATTTATGAAAATACGCTCACCCCATCCATAATTATCGACGGGGAAAAGGTAAACATGAGAGTAACCCGATGCAACCCGAGTTTTTGTCAATTGGCGGGCAAACCTCTGCCATTTTTTGAGGGGCTGAAAATAAAGGAAGCATTTAGGCTCTTTATTTCCACCAATAATATGGAATTGCTCGACAACCTGATGAATTCCCTTATTTTGGTAAAAACCAAAAAGAAACCCCATGACATGAAGGTGCAGCGGGTCTACATCCCTACACAAAAGACGGGCAGTCTTAGGGAGAGAAAGTGGAGAATTATCAACACCCCTATAATCGGTCAAGATAAAAAACTAAAATCAATACTCCTTTCGATCACAGACGTGACAGAGCAGATCCATCTTCAGGAAAAGGATAAAGCCATCTATTTCAATCTCAGCTATCAGCAGCAGATATACAAGGGCATTTTTGACAACCACCCTAATATGCTCTTTAAGTTGGACAATGAAGGTTTTATCACTTCGACGAATGGCAACTTCCAATTTTCCATAGAGCATAAAGAGGAAGAGCTAACAAAGATGCTATTTACGGATATCATTCAGCCGGAGGATGAACTTATGGTAAAGGGCATGCTACAGAAATGCCTTCACCGGGAGATTGTCACTTTTAAGGTGAGCCTTAAAACCCGGAGAGGTAGAAGTATCAACTGCGAAGCGACCCTGATGCCATTGGCTGTACAGGAAAAGGTGGTGGGTATATATGGAGTCTTGGTAGATAAAACACAGGAGAAACTTCAACAACAGCAAAGCCTGCAGAAAACCATCTATACTGAGACTATAGACAATGTAACTAAGGTACTGTTGGAAGGCAACCATGGGCAGGAAACCATACAAAATGCTTTTCGCCTAACGGGCAATGCTATTTTAGTCGACCTTATATCCTTTTACAAAATCAACCAGGAGGACAAGCAGCTTTCAAGCCGCGTACTCTATAAATGGAAAAAATCGGAAACCGTATCAGAAACTTTCCAATCGTTTGCCCCGGAGGATTTCCAGTACTGCCTAGGAAGCTTACAGAAAAACCGGATTTTTAAAACTAAAGTAAGCGAACTAAAAAAGAGCACTCTCCGAACCAAACTAGAGCTACGGGGAACCAAATCCATCATATTCTTTCCTGTATTCTGCAACAAAAGTTTTTGGGGGGTCATCACTTTTGAAGATCTTCATGATGAAAGGTCCTGGCAGTTGGAGGATGTCACTTTTCTGAAGACCATAGTAATAAACTTAAGTATATCCATTGAAAGGCTTGTAAACATAAAAGCCCTCACTGATTCCAGGCAACAACTAGACTCTATTATCAAAAACATCCCAGGGATCGCCTATAGATGTTTGCATGACGCCGATTGGACTATGCTGTACATCAATGAAGATGTAGAAAAGCACACAGGCTATAAAGCCGAAGAGTTTACCTCCGGAGACCGGACCTTTGCCTCCATTATCCACCCGGATGACCTCCCAACGACATATGAAGCAAGCCAACAAGCCGACTTGGTTTTTTGCCAGCTGGAATATCGTGTCATCTGCGCTGACGGAAGTATCAAATGGTTTGAGGACAGGAACACCAAGATCTATGATGATCAAGGCCAATTAAAGTATTATGATGGCGTGATGTGGGACATAACCCAAATGAAAGAGGTATCCCAACAGGTTGCCTTTGCGCATAGAAAATTTGAGTCGCTAATTCAAAAAGGGGGAGAATTATATGCCATTACAACCGATAACGCATACTTTACCTTTACCAGTAGCACTTATAAGAGTATACTTGGCTACGAAAACAAAGAGCTCATTGGCAAATGCGCCCTTAACTTTATCCACCCCGATGACTTGCCCGAGATAATATTGGAATTTGCCAAAATCGAGCATCTGAAGCAGATCAAACTACCTCCCTATCGCTTCAGAAACGCGACTGGTAATTACCGCTATATCGAGAGTCACGCCACAGACCTTAGACAAGACCCAGCAGTTAAGGGCATATTGGTAACCTCCAGAGACATCACCGAGCGCATCGAGGAGATGGAAAGACTTCAGCTAATGGATCAAATCATCCGCAACACCCAAGATGCTGTGATAATTGTGGAAACTCTAGGGCGGAGTATTTTTGAGGGGGAAATAATTTACGCAAATGAATCCAGCCATTCTATATCGGGTATTGAGAATGGAGATCTTGTAGGTAAAAGAATTGCAGAACTCATTTACACCATCAAAGACCAGGAAGACTATAAAAGGAAAGCAGCAGAGTTTGACCCCGAGGCACATACCCGTGTAGAACTGGAAAAGGTCAACCAAAAAGGAGAATCCTACTGGGTAAATATGGAAACCTTCCCGATGAGAAACCTTCAGAACAAGATCTCCCATTATATCATTATCCAACGGGAGATAACGGTCGAAAAAAACCTCGCGATCCGGAAGAACCTACTCAATAGCCTAAAGAATACTTTCTCCTTGTCCATGGAAATCAAGGATGGGCTCATAGAGGTATTAGACACTTTAAATAACCATATTAAAGCCGCATTAAGTGAAGCCTGGGTGATTTCCAAAGACAACAGTAAAATAACGCGTGTGGCTACTGTAGGTGGCAATGAAGCCGGAAGGAAATTCGTCGAGGCAAGCGAGCAGGTCAATGAGTTTGACTTTGGGGTAGGTATACCTGGGATCACCTGGCAGACAGCCCAGCCCCAAAACAAAAGTTCTCTTCAAAAGACCGAAAGTTTTGTAAGAAAAGAACCAGCCAAACAGCATGGTATGGATCAGATTTACAGTTTCCCGATGGTAAGCCAAAACAAAGTGTATGGGGTGTTGACATTTTTATCCTCAAACCCATATGAAAGCAATGTCCACCACTTCATGGATACCCTAACCGAACTTGGCCAGAAGCTAGGAATGGAACTGGAAAAGAAGCGGATGATGGAGGAGCTAAATAGCTTTTTTGATCTTAGTAGCGACCTTATGTGTATTTTGCACAAGGATAGGCTGTACAAAGTCAACGAATCATTCGCTGGAATCTTAGGCTATCAAGTTCAAGATATCCAAGGCCGTTCATTATTTGATTTTATATACCCAGAGGACATTGATCGAACGAAAAGTGTTTTACACTTGAAAATTGAGGGGGAGAATTTTCCTAATTTTGAAAACCGTTATCTCACCAAATCAGGAGATATTAAATGGATAAGCTGGAGTACTGCCTGCGACCCCGAGGAACCGGTGCTGTATGCTGTAGGGAAAGACATCACAGAAAAAAAGGCTTGGCAAGACAATCTTTTGACCATAAACAAAAGGTTGAATCAAGCCCAAGCCATTGGAAAGGTGGGCTATTGGTATTATGATTTTACTCACAATAAGTTGGAGTGGACCGACGAAGTTTATACCATTTATGGTAAGTCCAAAGAGTATTACCAGCCTGATTTTCAAAAATCTATAGATTGCGTCCATCCAGAGGACCGATACATGCTGTTGATCCATGACGAGCATGCTTTGGAAAAGGATTACTATGCGTACCACCACCGCCTGGTCATGGAGGATGGAACCACAAAATATGTAGATCAAAAAATCAACATTATAAAGAATGAACTTGGGGAAATAACCGCTTGGGAAGGTGTGATCCAAGATGTGACCGAGATCAAGCGCTGGCAGATGGCCTTGAACCTGAGTAATGAAAAATACAAGCTTGCTATGCAGGCCACCAATGAGATGCTTTGGGACTGGCAGATTGACGATAATGTCGTTACTAGGGGCAACAGTTATCTGTCCCTATTAGGAAACAGGTTCCGAAAATCCAGGCTTCAGGACTGGTTAGATGTCATCCACCCAGATGACCGGGATAATGTTCAAGATTCAATCGAGTCAGCACTCCGGGACAGGTTCCAAGTGCAGTGGAAAGCCGAATACCGCATACATAAAAAGGATGGTGAAACAGCCTACATTGTGGACCGGGGAAGTATCATGAGAAACCAAGATGGCGTAGCCGAACGGATAATCGGCGCGGCTCTGGATGTAAGTGAATCCAGACGCATGATCCACCGAATCAAGAAGCAAAATCATGCCCTGCGGGAAATCGCTTGGACCCAATCTCACGTGGTAAGAGCACCTTTGGCTAGACTTAAAGGATTGATCAACATGCTGGAAAGCGAAAGCCCCGAAGAAGCTTTTGAGGTTTTTAAGGAAATGCTCCCCCACATCAAAAACTCTACAGATGAACTTGATCAGGTGATATCTCAAGTAGTAAGAAGGACAGAGGAATTGGATTAATAGCTGGAAGACCGAAGACCGAAGTCGGGAAGATCTACTTCCCTATTGTGGCAATTAAACAATGCCAGGCCTAAAAAACCACATTAAAGTAAAATTCACTACAAACAGTTGGTAGTCAGCAGGAAAAATTAATCTCAGCAAACTGACATTCAAAATAATATTATTCAAAAACCCATAATTGCATTACACAAAAACTGGCAAATAATGCTGATTCGGAAGTTTACCGCTATTCATTATATTTACACTTAGCGATCAACTAACATGCGTATTATGCTAGACATTAAGCTACAGGAAACCGACAAAGAGGTAATGGATGAGGCTTCAAACACCTTGACCTACTTCTTTGAAAACGGCGGAATCAAAGCCCAAGGCACCTTTCTAATGGGAAAGCCAGAGGGAGAGTGGAAGTACTACCGGGAAACCGGCCAACTCTGGAAAATCGGCCACTACAAGGCCGGTCTCAAACACGGCCCCTGGGTCCGTTTTGACAAAAATGGTGACGAGGAGTTTAAACTAAAATACAAAAACGGTAAAATCGCGGTCAGGTAGACCGCTATTTTTTTTTACCGATAAGACGCAAAGGTTTTTTAAGTAAAAGGTAAGAGGTAAGAAGTTAAAAGTCTTGCGCTTCTTTGCCTCTTACTTTTCACTTCTTACTTAACCCCTACTCCAATCTCCTCCTTTTATAAAACGAAACTATAAAAGCATCCTTAAACCCTGCTCTCCAAAGCATAAACTTCTCCTCCTTGGCTTTATCATAGGAAAAAGTCGATCCATAGGTGTATTTGAATACACCATTGTGCACATAATAATCCACATCCAAGCCTTGGAAGATAGGGTCGTCCAATTCAATCTTCTTCCTGGATGTTAAAATCTGAACCTTAAAATGGGTATCCGGATCCTGGGCATCTATAACCTTGTCGGTTTTCATAACCTGGTCAATCCCAAACGAGATCCGTTGACCATCATGGTACTCGGCAACAAATGTCCCGGTGTAACCTTTTTGAAGTAACCCCTTCCTGAGACTCAATGCCTCCTCAAACGACTTGGCTTCCAAATAGTATTTATGCAACCCGTCTTGATACTCCTCTTGAACCTCTGATAAGCCATCAAAATAACCGTGTGTTTTTGATAACCTGGCTTTGCTTGCCAAAACTTGTACCTTAAAGGTGACCCCTGCTTCACTTACGTTGCTCATTTGCTCGTATTTATTTTCTCCTACCTGATACACCAATTCCGCCTCAGCAAAACCTTGTTTTCTTAAATTTTCCAACATCAAACTGGCTGTCATTACCGAATGGAACGACCCCTTTAAATAGGAATAAACCCCATTGTCATTAATGACTTCCAGACCTTCTGGATAGCCTAACGAATCTAAATTTAGCAATTCTGTACTTGTAAATAACCTGATTTTGAACCCTGACTCAACCCCTCTTTCCTTCACCGAAAAGTCTTCAACTTCATCCACTTGTCCTACTCTAATTACCTCAGGCTCCCTAACCAAACTCATAAGAATTTCGTTCTGCTCATCCACATCCTTCATTTTGATAGCCTCCAAAAATTCCGGATTAGTCACCCCAAGTGAAAAACCAGAAGCATCCCGCCTTGACCTCACCGCACTTACCTCAGTCCCCACTTTTTTATCGATTCCCTCAAAAGGTGTCGCCAAAAGTTCTGCTTGACTATTATCTATTTCATTATTTCCTTCTATTTCCTTATTTCCACCTATTTCCCTATTTCGATCATTTCCTATTTCCCTATTTCGATCATTTCCTATTTCCCTATTTCCTTCTATTTCATTATTTCCCTCTATTTCCCTATTTCCTCCAATTTGAAACAACATAAAATCCAGATCATCCAGATAATCCCCTTCCTCCCCTTCTGAAATGGTAAAATGAGTCGTCTCTGCCTCGAAATAATATCCCAGCTTCTCCAACTGAACCGAATCCGGCATCACTTGGTAGTCCCCAGCCGGAAGCTCCATGTTAGTAAAATACCCGTCCCGCTCAGTCAGCGTAGTGTGCATGAGTTTTCCCTTGGCATCATAATAATTCATCTTGATCCTGCCTATGCCCTTGCCCTCTGTCTCCATATACACCATCCCGGCAGCCTCACCCATTACCTGAATAGGCACCTCTACTTTCTTGAATTGATTGGGATCTACTCTTACCTGTAGTATTGCATGTTTCAATCGCCAAGCAATGTTGTCAAAGCTGCTTTTATCAAGCTCGATCACATAATCCTCATAGGCGATCAGGTTGGTAATGCGGATAGCCTCCCCATCCTTGTCATACTGCACCTGTCCGCCTCTTACTTTCAATTTAAGTCCCGATACCAAAGGCTCTCCTTTGTCCCTCTTACCGTTGTTGTTCAAGTCCAGGAATGGAAGCACTGTTACAGCGCCTTTGCCTACATTCACTTTGTTGTTAAAGTCCAAATGGGAGGTGTGGTTGTCATACATCATGCTACCCCTAGCGGTAGTGGTGAGTAAGGTTTGACGGTTGGCCTGTCTTACCTGGGTACTGACATTGGCAAAGGAGAAATCATAGCGGAAGCCCAAGCCAACAGAGGAGTTATGGAAAAGGAAATTGTTCTGGTAGAACATGTTCAGGAAGGCCTTTCTCCCCACCCTTTTTTCCAGCCTTAAGTTGATATTGGAAATGCTTTTTGCGGTATAGTTGTACTGGACCTGGGGCTGGAATGAGACTGCATATGGCAGGCGATAGGACTGGGACACCATAGAGTGCATATTATACCCATGTGTTCTGAAGATCCCAAAGGTGGTCAGGTTGGTAGGAACACCAAAAACTCTGCTGGAGAGCAAGAGTTGTGCATTGGTAAACCCACCGTTGGGGAAGACCATCTGGGTGAGCGTCATCCGTGAAAAGAGCGAGAAATTGTTTTTCCGAATTGGCATGGTCAGAGCCAGCTTCCTTTCTTCCAAGTAATTGAAAATAATGGCCTGCTGACCTTCTTCAAGCTTGGTATAAGAAGCATCAAGGGTCATGCTACGGGGCAACCTATAATTCAGGAGTGCCCTTGCCCTCACCCCGGGCATGTAGTCACCGTTTAGAAGTATATTGTTGCTAACCTTAATGGAGGACTGCACAAAAGGCATATAGGGTTGCTGCGTGATGGATGACAAATGCTCTATTCCTCCGCCTACGGTTACCCGGTTGGTTAATCCATAATTAGCCGTCCACCTGGTAAAAATACTGCCCAGGCCGTTATCCACGATTCCGGCACTGATCATGTATTCCATTTCATTTTTGGGGAGAAAATTAAACGGAACATTGACCACCTCCTCGGAGAAATTCTCTTCACCGAATGGCCCGTAGTGCCTAAGCTGAATAGTGGTATTGCCATAGATCAACGGCACTTCAAAGGTGAAAAAACCTGCTGCATCAGCCTGCACAAAGTCTATCAGGGTATTGTTGACATACAATTCCACTGTCCATTCCGGCCCGGTATGATCCGCGATCCGGTAAGTACTAAAAGCCTTCCTTCTTAAGGTCGACGAATTGGTCAGCTGAAACCCCACCACCGGAGCCAAAATGGTGGAAGTAGAGGCTGCATTTATCCTTCCCATGGTAAATTGCCTGATAACATCGTGATCGTTGTTGACAAACCTCCATTGGTAAAACTGGTTGCGGTGGGCAATCGGCCTACCGTCGAAGGCATTCAGGTTTGCAAAAACTTCCCCACCAAGAAGTTCTCCCCCCAGGGCCACATTATATCGGGTCTGGGTCATGGCGCTTGACGCCGGCCGCTCCGGGTTGATGGGGCTGATCAAGTTGGTGCTCATCACTGCCCAATCGGCCATATGGAGCTTGGCCATGGATTTTTTGCGGCCCATGATGGTGTCCGCATCCACTTTTCCTTGCAGCTTGTTGAGGTTTTTGCGCACCATCTCCTGCCGCATCTGACGAAAGACCGGCAAGTCCAACTGGGTGGTCAAGGTCACCGATAGGCTCCTGAAATTGAAGGCGCAATGCAGCCCGAAAACTTCCCCGAAGAAATCATTCCTCAGGTATAAAAAATCATCTTCATATATAAAGGCCGAAGGGGGCAGGTCTATTTCCCTGTCCCTATAGCGGATTTTATGTTCATATGGATCAATGGTGTAGGTGTCGTTTTGATTGAGGAGAAAACCCTCCAATCTCTCCTCCCCTTCAAACTTGATATGCAAAAAGTCAAACATATCGGTAACGGAGAGGTAGGCTGTTTCCCCACGGATAGCGGCCGGGATTTCCATGCCTCCAAACTTGGCCAGCTTGACCATGAGGAGCACCTCGTCAAAATCATCATCTGCGGGATCTTTGGGGGTAGAAAAAGCAGGATGGCCAAAAAATATAACGATGAACACACATATAAATATCGTCTCCTTTCTCAAGGAGCCAGCCATCCCACCTATGCTATATTTCAATAAATTTACCATGATCCCCTTTCCCAACTTCCATGGCTATTCTTCTAATACGGTGATAGATAATGAACCTGAATAATTCCCAGGGATGCTTTCCAATCGCCCGTTCAAAGTCAGGCTCACAGGAATGGCAATGTAGTTTCTATCAGGCGGGGCAACCTGAGAAATATAAGTCGAGCCGGCATAGGGATAGTGCATCCTTAAGATGGCTTCACCTCCATTGCTACCTTTAAGGATCACTTCCGGACCCAGTTGTATATGGATTACCGCACCCAAAGGAGCCTCAACCGCAAAAACCGGAGGCATAGCTTCCGATCCTTGATTCAACAATATGACCTCACCTTCAGCTACTCTTTCCTCCTCTTCAGAGATATGGATGCTGCCACCACCATAACCCACCACGAAGGATCCGAAACTGGCAGGTTGCTCAGCAAACACCTGCACCTGTGCATGAGACTCTGTCGCCAGCCCTATCAGCAACAACCCCAATACCCACCAAAAACCCCGAAAAGGAGCTTGAGGAGTAAAACTATAGGCTATTCTTGAAGATAAAGTCATGGGAAAGAGTTAAATGGCAATAGTTATTGGTTTGTAAATGGTGCTCCGGTCTTCCGGTCTCCGGTCATCCCGTCTCCCGTCTTTCGGTCTTCCGTCTCCGGTCTTCCGTCTCCGGTCTTAAAGCTGCAGACTAGCCTGCGCAAATGTTTCTTTTTTGCCTTCCTGGGCATGGTACACTACCTTCAGTTCACCTGAAGAATAATCTACCTCATCCTTTAATTTGATAGAGAAATGTCTGTGAGGGATAGGAGCATAAACGGCTACACCTTTGACGGTGCCGACCTGGGTTTCCTTTCCTGATTGATCGGTGTGAAGGACCTTGAAGTCTCCGTAGGAGGATTTGTTGCCTTCGCGGAGGATGGTGAAGTTGAATTGTGTTGAGCGCTGTTGCCTGTCCAAGGCTAGGTGGGAAAGGGCTGATTTTACGTCAGGGTTTCCGACTTCAATGATGACAGGAATGCTGATGCCAAACACCATGTCCAGTTTGGTGGAAATGCCTGTCACCTCTTCATTTGATTTTTGTTTTTCTAATGGCTTTTCTTTGGGAACAGCCCGAAAATATAGGTGACTCCTGTATTCTCCAGTTTCCAGCTGGTTGGCTCGGAAGACTTGGACTTTTACTTTTTGCGATTCCCTTGGAGCCAAGGTTACTGTTCTAGGAAAAACCCGAAGGTTATTTTCTGCAAAAAATTGGCCTTCCTCCGGCTCATAAATTTTTTCAAATTTACCGTTTTCAGCCATTCTGTAGTTAATGAAACTGATTTGGTATTGCGCAGAATCATTTCCAGTATTAGCCAATGTAAGATCTATTGATTCGCTAATTGTTTCAAAAACCACCCTTTTGGGATAAATCATTAAATCTCCTTGTGCTTTAACACCAAATATTAAAGATATATATACAATTAATGAAGCTATCTTGACTTTCATTCTTTACGGTTAAATAATTCTTTGTAAAAAAATGATCAGCGGGATTAACCTGCTGATCATTTTGGAATTAATTATAGCTTACCTCAACGGTGAAGGTTCCAGTATAAACACCTGCCGCTTGACCAGCCGCTACATTTAACTTTGCACCCACACCGAAAGTTTCTGTAGTTAAACCTGCACCAATAACTCCTGCGGAATTGTGTTCAAACTCTGTCAAATCCATGGTATCGGTTCCTCCATCGAGGGTTAAAGAAACCTCTTCATTCCCAGGAAGGACAACTGTATACGCAAGACCATCTGTACCTGTAATGGTAAAAGTGGCCGATTGTATTGTAGCACTTTCGTGAGATTGCACACCTGTTACTTCAACAATATCATCATTTGTACCGACACTGATTGAACCAGCTGCATTTGCAATTATCTCTCCGAACCAAAGTTCGGTAACATTAGCTATTTCTATTGGAGAAATAATGGTAGCTGTAGCATTAGCGTTATCTGAAGCAGTCTGTGCATTAGCCGTTGCAGAGAAGCCTACCATTACCAGGGCAACTGCTGCGATTTTGTAAAACATTTTCATGATTTTCTTATTTAAGTTTATAATCAATTAGTAGTATTTCTATGGTAGGTTCTCTGGACGTCTCCATATTCCTTTCTTTTCATACTTCTGCAAGTATAATCACAGAATTACCTACAAAACAAAACAATTGCAATAAATTATTTATCGTATAATTATACCAATAAACACTATCTTAAATATGATTTTAAATATTTAAAATAAAACTTTATGAAAAACACCTGCTCCTTAAAAAGTCATGATTTTGCTTTTCGACAAAACAAAAAAGCATAAAAGCCAACTATTCGAGGTTTTTACAAGATTTCCAGATCACAGCCCCTCCGATTCCTGAAAAACCCCAAAAACCCCTGATATTTGCAGGTAAAACTTCCATAACACCATTTCAACAGCCAAAAAAACTTAAATTATTTTAACAACTTCGAATTATACAATCACCTCTTTTTCAATACTATAAAAACAGCCGTTTTTTGAATATATTTATTATTTATAGTAATAAATTACATTATCAAATAAACAAATAAGCTGTTTGACCCTAGTATTTAATAAACCTCACTAAAAAACATCCACCTTAACTATTGGACATAAAAAAACCTCAGCCGCAGCCGAGGTTTAAATTTATTATTTATCGGTCTTGTTTTTCACCGCTAAGAGCGTTAAGTGACGCAAAGGGATTTTAAGTATAAATAAAAAATCACCATTTCATTGCGCCTCTTTGCCTCTCCCGTTCGCAAAAGCTTCACGGGACAAGTTTGCGGTTATATTTTCCTTTCCACTTCTTACTAACTCTGTAACCTCAGTGCCTCAGTGGTTATTTTCTTTATTACTTTCCATTTCGCTCAAGCTTTACTCCGCCTCAGCCTCGATCTTCTCTTGTTTGAAGGTAGTGACAATCGTGGACGAATTACCAATATCGAGTCCAACTGCTCTGTCCTTAGCTCCACCGCTGATAACGGCACTGTGATGGCAGTAACCTAAAGAAGCCAGCTTTTCTGGATTAGGGGGAACGTGGACATTCAGAATTCCATCAAACTCTTCTTTAAATAAATTCACCAAAACTTCATAGTTAGCTCCGCCGCCACCCAGATAAGCTTCCTGGGATTTAGCAAAGTCCTGATCAGAGAAAGCTTTTCTCAATGCAGGGGAAATGATGGATTGATAATATTGCTTAAGTACTTTTCTCCGGATCTCTGTAAGGTCAATCCGCTTTCTGTTAAGGAATATAAACCCTTGGCTAAAGGCTAGGTCAATTTGATGCTCATTTTTAAGGTCTAAGTAATGCTCTTTGATAAGCTCTTGAGTCATTAAATTAACAGCGTACCGCACTCCATATGTAGAGACACTTGATCGCTGCACAACCCCGCCCACAGTACTGAGAATTGCTTCAAACGTACCGTACCCTAAACTCAACATGAAAAAGTTTCCTGTAGCCTGAGGTTCTGAATTTCTAACCCCAATAGCACATCCCACCACTTCAGGCATCACCTCAAGTCGCTCTACTTCTAAAGCAACTTTCTTTCTTCCTCCACCTCTGTAGGTATTGGTATCAAACTCAATAACATGTTCCTTGAGAATAAGCGATTCAGCTTTGTCTTTGTATACCTGATAGGTGGAAAATGGAAACCCAACGGTTAAAGAAATAGGGCTACCCAATTTCTGTCCAGCAATTAGGAGTGCCGATTTCAAAATTACTCTGTAATCATCCTCATCCGGAGCACTGTTAATATTCCGCTGTGGAGAGAAACCTTCTGAAAGGGCCAGGTCGCCGACAAGATAGCTTTGGTCTTCATGGATAATATTCATTCCAGAAACCAAATCCCTAGCTACATTTTTTAATTCTACGTTATTAGCCTCTAAAACGCTGGGGTATTTAATTACATCCATAGCAAACTTTATTTTAAATATACATAAATAATTTTCATACCATAAACATTATTATAACATAAAAATTACTTACAATTTTTATAACAATATAATGCAAATTTATTTAAAAAAATATTATACCATTATTATTATTTTTCCAAAAACAGAATAAACACCCTCATTTTAAATTTCAAACTAATTGATAAATTTAAAAAACAGAAGTAAGAAGTCTTTGCGCTCCTTTGCCTCTTGGTGGTTGTTTTTTTACTTACCTTTTCTCACTTCCTCTGATTTCCGAATAACCCCCTGAATCACTTTATCCAATTCCTTAGCTGAATCGGATATAAACTCGAGGACATTCCTAATTTCCTCTTTATTGTCTAGGCCGTCTTCCAGGTCATAGTCCAGCATATCTACCAACCCAAGTATTCTTGCTAAAGGCGCCCTAACATGATGGGATTGCACTTGGGCAATTTCCTTGAGTTTGGCGTTTTGCTTATTCACTTCTTCCATCAATTGAGTAGCTTGGGTGACGTCAGCTGTGACGCCCACCATTCTCAAAGCTTTACCTTCCTCATCCCGCAACACATAGCCCCGATCCTCAACATGTGCCACCTGACCATCGGCTCTTATTAATCGATAATTAAGCTTCCAATGAAGACAGTTTTTGTCTCCCAATATTGTGGTTAGCTTGTTTTTCACCACTTGGATATCATCCTTATGGATAAATTTAAGCCAAAGCCACCCTTTGATCTCAGGAAGCACCTCTTTTCCAAGAAGACTTTGAAAACCCTTACTCCTAGTTACTTTGTCTTTCGTCAAATCCCAGTCCCAGATCATCTCAATGGTAGCCATCATGGCAAACCTAAAGCGCTCATTACTGATCTTGAGCTTTTGATTATTGATTACCAGATCAGTCACATCCCGCATATGCAGAATAGTGCCTTGAACCATACTTTCACGGGAAAGGTTGATGGCTGTGCCTTCCACCCACTTCCAAAAACCCAAATTGTCCTTTACCCGGAAAGGTGGAAACTTTACCTGTTTGGAGGGATTGATGAATAGCAATTTTTTCATCACCCGAAAACGGTCCTCAGGATGTACGAGCAACAAAGCTTCCTTACCCAAAACTCTTTCCACTTTCCAACCAAGTAACCTTTTCAATGAACCACTCATGAAGGAGATCAAACCTGCGTCATCTATGATAGAAATCAATTCCGCCCCATGTTCTACAATCGTTTTGTAGAATTGATGTGAATTGACCTCTTCCATTTGAGACAAACCTGAAGGTTGATCAATAAAAGTCGCCAAATCTTCCTTCACGGTCAGTCCAAAGCGTTCCATTTCTAGTTTCAGGTTGTTCTCAATCTCATTGCTTACCAAAGTCGCAAAGCACCTCAAAAACTCCTTCTCTTCTAGTGTCCACATCCGCTCTCTCAAGCAATCATCAAACCCTATGAAACCATGGAAGTTGTTATCCACGTAGATGGGAAGTATGAAAATTGACTTTATCTTTTGGCTTTCCAGAATCACTTTTAGATGTCCTTCATCCAATTGTGAAATATTTTTGCAAAATAGATCCTTGTCAACCAATGGGGTAATAAGTTCTTCAATCTCCTCAAACAGCAGGTTTTGGGTTACCATGTTCTCTGATTCATCCCAATAGCTATCTTTGGACCACTCGTATTGCTGGCTGGTTGCTGGCTTTCCCGTCTCGGGATGAAGACCGTTGACAAAATAGTACGCGCGTTCCACATCCAACTCCTCTCCCACCAGTTTGAGTGCCTTACCCAATGATTGCTCAAATTCAGGATAATGCCTGAAAACCCCTATCAAGGCATGCATTAACTTAAAATCCAACTGACTCTCAACTGGTACAATAATATTTTCCTCTATTGCTGGAAGCTCCTTGGACACTTGTAGAATAAACTTCAACTCGCCGTTTTTATCCAAAATAGGAATGTTTTCAATTTCCCAGGCATAGTCCTCCAAAAGTCCATCAGTCGTCTCCAGCTGAAAATGGAACTTCTCGATTTTTTTAGGAATTCTGTAGGTCTTCACATATTCTAGCGAAGTTTTAAGAATACTCGCAGATATGTTGAGTTGATCTTCATGCTGGCAATAAAATGATTCTATGTAGTCCTTTCGAACTAGATCATCTCTGTTCGCTCCTACAACCTGTAGGAGCGAATCATTCACATCTTCAATTAGATACTTGCCCCTAGAGGTGGGGCGCAAAAGAAGGGAAGGATAAGGACTAACCTTAAAATACTTGAGGTATACGTTCTTCATAAAATCAGCGGTTAATCACTTTTAATCTTTCCTGGGACTGGGAGGTTTGAATATGGAAAATCAATAGTCCTTTGGGTAAAATGGCCAGCATTTTGTTAAGTTCAAAATTTAATTGTTGTAAGCAATCCGTCTGAATTTCCCAGTTTCTATCAAACTGATCAAAAATCCTAACGTTGACCTGCTCGCCTCTCTGGAATTCATTCATATAGGCCAACCTTGCCGTGTTATCTACTATTGGATTAGGGTACACCCTCCAGCTATTACTAGAAAACCCTTGAGTTCCAGGGGTTGAAACCATCACTAATTCACTGTAACTGACATCCTCCCTTGGGGAAGAAGCTTTAATTCTATAATAAAGTCTGGCAGGCACAAGGGGAAGAATTCTATCTTGGAATACAAACTCTCCATTTATCTCATCAGCATATGTAAGCGTTCCGATGCCCTCAAAATTTTCAATCCCATTGATTGACCTTTCGATAACAAAGTGGGGATCTTCCTCCTTCAGCATACTCCATGTAAGCTGGACTTGATTAGTATCTTCAATAAGGGAACCTTGAAAATGGAGCCAAGACATGTTGTCAGCGCTGGCTAAAACGGTTGGATTGGCACTCCAAATGAACCAAACCATTATGAAGGTAATTAATCGCGGTGCTTTCATAAGCAATAATATTTGTGCTAAAATTAAAGTTCTATTCCATAGAAAAATCACTTTTCACAACCTACCCCTCAAAAAAAATATCAATTTTTTTACCCTGTATAATAAATGCTTTTGGTAGAAAAAATAATGTCATTCTACCCAAAAACCATATTTTCTATTTTTATCCAAAAAATGAGGCAATGGGATTTTATAATTGAATTTTTCTAAGAATCCAGTATGGTTTCGAATTAACCAAAATGGAATTATCACCTAAAATCACGCTTATGAGCCTTTCGTAATGCCAGTTTGCTATAATCAAACTTTCCGTCTAAATTTAGAATCTAGCTTTAAAAAAGCATTAACCTTTATATTCTATTTCAACCAAAACAAAGGAGGTAAATTGAAAAGAAGAGATTTTATCCATCTATCCGGTCTAGGATTAGGTGCGATGATGCTTCCGGGACTGGCTTTCGGCAAGGAAGTCAGCCCAGAGGAATTGATGAACCCGGGATTGCATGCCGCCGCCAAAAAGGAGCTCGCGGATGTGGCCCTACAGGCAGCCCGCGCTAAAGGGGCTACCTATACCGATGTAAGAATCGGCAGATATTTGAGACAATTTCTATTCACCCGAGAAAAGAACGTCCAAAACATTACTAACGCTGAATCCTTTGGTGTTGGCATCCGTGTAATCGCTGATGGCACCTGGGGCTTTGCAGCTACCGATGACGTCACCAAGGAAGGTATTGCCAAGGCAGCTGAAACTGCCGTAGCCATCGCCAAAGCCAATGCCCGTCTGCAGAAAGAACCAGTTGAACTTGCTCCGGTGCAAGGAGTAGGTGAGGTCAATTGGAAAACTGAAATAGAGAAAAACGCATTCGAAATACCTGTAAAGGACAAAATCGACCTTTTGCTCAAAGCCAACAATGCAGCTATGGACAACGGGGCGGCATTTGTGACCTCCAACCTTTTCATGGTCAACGAACAGAAGTATTTCGCCTCCACTGACGGTTCCTATATCGATCAGGACATTCACCGTATCTGGCCAACCTTCTCCGTGACGGCAGTTGACCGTGAAGCTGGAGTATTCAAAACCAGAGATTCCCTAAGTGCTCCAATGGGCATGGGATACGAGTACCTGGATGGACTTGCTTCCGAAAAAACCGAAGGCCCAGCTGGTTCAAACTTGGTAAGTTACCGCAATTCCTACGACATAGTCGAGGATGCCACAGCTGCAGCCAAACATGCCACTGAAAAACTGAAAGCTAAATCCGTCAACCCTGGCAAGTATGACCTTGTCCTCGATCCTGACCACCTTGGCTTGACCATTCACGAATCCGTGGGCCACCCGCTGGAACTTGACCGTGTATTGGGATATGAAGCCAATTACGCCGGCACCAGCTTTGCCACTTTGGACAAATGGAAATCAGGTGACTTCAAATATGGTTCGGACATCGTCAACATCGTAGCTGACAGGACCCAAGATCATTCTTTAGGAAAAGTTGCATTTGACGATGAAGGGGTGGAAGCTAAAGAATGGGATCTGATCAAGGACGGTGTTTTGGTTAACTACCAGGCCATACGTGACCAGGCACACATCATCGACGAGCCAGAATCCCATGGTTGCTGCTATGCGGACAACTGGAATTCAGTGCAGTTCCAAAGAATGCCAAACGTATCTTTACGCCCAGGGGAGGATAAACTCAGCTCCAATGACATGATCAAGGATGTTGAAAACGGTATCTATATCGTAGGCCGTGGCTCCTATTCCATTGATCAGCAGCGCTACAACTTCCAGTTTGGCGGACAGCTGTTCTATGAAATCAAAAACGGAGAAATCACCGGCATGCTTAATGACGTGGCCTACCAGTCCAATACCCAGGAGTTCTGGAATTCCTGCGTACAGATTTGTGACAAGGACGACTACAGGTTGTTTGGGACTTTCTTTGACGGAAAAGGCCAGCCTTCCCAGGTCAGCGCCGTTTCCCACGGCAGCTCCACCACCCGTTTTAACGGCGTGAATGTCATCAACACAGGTAGAAACATTTAATCCGACGCGACATGGCAGTTTTAACAAGAGAAGAAGCAAAACAGATTATAGATAAGGTTTTGTCATTCGCCACGGCGGACGAAACCGATGTAAGGATTTCCGGCGGCAAAACCGGCAATATCCGTTACGCCAGAAGTACGGTCAACACCAGCGGCGAGTCCAATGAGTTGAATTTGGCCATTACTTCCGTATATGGCAAGCGATCAGGATCCACCACCATCAACGAACTAGATGATGAGTCCCTGAAAAAAGCAGTGGAACGCGCAGAGGAAATAGCCAAACTGGCCCCCGAAAACCCTGAATACATGCCAATGCTTGGCCCTCAGGAATATGCGGATTCCAGAACCTTTTCTGAAAGCACTGATAAAATAGACCCTGAGTTCAGAGCTAAGGCCGCAGCGGATAGCATTGAACCTACTTCAGCCAACCAACTTACAGCGGCTGGCTACTTGGAGGACTATTCTGGTTTTTCGGCTTTTGGTAACAGCAAAGGTAATTTCGGATACAATCAAAGCACCTCGGTGGACTTTTCGGTAACCGTAAGGACTGAGGACGGCACCGGTTCAGGATACGCAATCCGTGATTTCAACGACGTGTCCTTATTGGACAGCGGCAGTGTAACCAACATCGCCGTGCAGAAAGCACAGGCTTCAAGAAATGCACAGGCCATCGAACCCGGTAAATACACCGTAATCCTTGAGCCTACCGCAGCAAGTGACCTTTTGAGGTTGATTTCCAGAAGCATGGACGCCAGAAGCGCCGATGAAGGAAGAAGCTTTTTGAGTAAAAAAGGCGGAGGAACCAGATTGGGTGAAAAGCTCTTCGACGAAAGGGTAAACATCTATTCCGATCCAACGCATCCGGACATTCCTTCAACGCCTTGGACAGGTGAGGGAATGCCGAGAGAGCGCACCCAGTGGGTAGAAAACGGTGTGGTAAAAAACATGTATTATAGCCGCTATTGGGCGGAAAAACAAGGTGTGGAACCAGTGGCACCGCCATCCGGAATCATCATTGAGGGAGGCGACAAGTCTCTGGAAGACATGATCCGAAGCACTGACAGAGGTATCTTGGTGACCAGATTCTGGTACATCAGAGCCGTGGATCCGCAGACCTTGCTTTACACAGGCCTTACCCGTGACGGAACTTTCTACATTGAAAACGGTGAAATCAAATTCCCGGTGAAAAACTTCCGCTTCAACGAAAGCCCGATCATCATGCTTAACAACATTGAAGAACTTGGTCAGCAACAAAGGGTCAGCGGCAGCATGATCCCGGCGATGAAGATCAGGGACTTTACGTTTACGAGTTTGTCGGACGCGGTTTAAAACAAAGGGACGCAGAGTTCCGCGGAGTTTTAAGAGAGTTCCGCAGAGTTTTAATTGGAATTAAGGGCGCAAGGGGATACAGGGAGTAGTTACCTGCGAACTTTTGCGTCCTTTTTGGTAGTTGATTAAATAACCACGGAGGCTGAGAGAGCACAGAGATGTTTGGATGTCGGATGACCGATGTCGGATGACCGATGTCGGGTGACCGATGTCGGGTGACCGATGTCGGGTGACCGATGTCGGGTGACCGATGTCGGATGAGGGATGTCGGGTGACCGATGTCGGATGAGGGATGAGATATTCCGTTGCGCCCGCTGCGTATTTCGTTGCACCACTGCGAGAAACCTTATTCTAACCGCGAAGAAGCCTCTGTGAAACTCTGTGTCCCCCTTAATTCATATGAGTAAATTCTTTTTCACACGAATCAAATACAACTCAGGTAACTGGGATACCGACCAACGGATGCCGTCCAATTTGCTGCATTCACTGGTGGAGTATACCACTATCCCCATTGATGAAAAAGAAAAAATAGTAGAGCTCAGCAGCCCGGAGATCTTCAAAAGCCCTTTTTGCTACATCAGCGGGCACAAACTTGTTGAATTTTCCGAGCAAGAAAGGAACAATTTTCGCACCTATGTCCAAAACGGAGGCTTTGTCTTTGCCGATGATTGCAACCATGACATAGATGGACTTTTTGCTAAATCATTTGAGGCTGAAATGGCCAAAACATTTGGCAATGATGCCCTTCAGAAGATCCCCAATGACCATGCAATCTATTCCAGCTTTTTCAAGTTTGAGGACGGACCACCCACCACTTCCTTTGAACTCAACGGCTGGGGAGATGACCTGGTCCACGATTACCTCAAGGCCATCCTGGTCAACGGAAGAATAGGCGTGCTCTACAGCAACAAAGACTACGGCTGCGAATGGGATTATGATTTCCGCAACAAACGCTTCCTGAGGGAAGACAACACCAAATTCGGTGTCAACATTGTCGTTTACGCTTTAACCCTATAAAATTGGAAACCACAAAAGAATTAGATCATTATAAAGCATTAGTAGCTAAAATCCCCAATCTCAAACAAGAAATTGCCAAGACCATCGTCGGACAGGAAGAGGCCGTGGAAGAAATCCTGGTGGCCCTGCTTGCCGGAGGACATTGCCTACTGGAAGGCGTTCCTGGTCTTGCAAAAACGTTGATGGTAAAGACCGTCTCTGAGGCATTGGAGATGAAGTTTAAGCGTATTCAGTTTACACCAGACCTTATGCCTGGCGATATTCTTGGAACGGAAATGCTGGAGGAGGACCACCAGACGGGTAAGAAATTCTTTCAATTCAACAAAGGACCTATCTTCGCCAACGTAGTTTTGGCTGATGAGATCAACCGTACCCCGCCTAAAACTCAGGCGGCTTTACTGGAGGCAATGCAGGAAAAAATGGTAACCTATGCGGGTAATGACCATGCCTTGCCAGATCCATTTCTAATTATCGCCACCCAAAACCCTATTGAACAATCGGGTACCTATCCTTTGCCTGAGGCTCAGCTAGACAGGTTTTTACTTTATATCAAACTGGGCTATCCTTCGGAAAAGGAGGAATTGGCCGTATTGGAAAGGACCACCGGAACGTATAAATCCGAAAAAACGACAGTCTTTTCTGCAAATGAGATCAAATCGCTCCAAGAACTTACTCGACAGGTCCACATCAGCTCTGAACTAATGCAGTACATCAACACCCTTGTCCGCGCCACCAGGCCGGATCAAACAGAAGTTGAGTTTGTTAAAAAATACACCGAATGGGGTGCAGGTACACGGGCTGGCCAGGCTTTGGTGCTTTGTTCCAAAGCAAGGGCAATCATCAAAGGGCGCTATGCGGTAGTTCCGGAAGACATCCAAACCCTGATCTACCCTATACTTCGACATAGGTTGACTTTACATTTTCGTGCAGAAGCGGAAAAAATCGACACGGATGAAGTCATTTCCCAAATCCTAAAAGCCATACCATTTAAATGAGTAACAGCCCCGCGGAACTCATCAAATTGAACAACTTGCAATTGGCGGCACGAATAGTCAGCCAAGAATTGCAGGGCGGGATACATGCGGGCAAACGTGTGGGTTCGGGGACGGAATTTGAGCAATATCGCCATTATGAGCCTGGTGATGACCCCAAGCGTATTGATTGGAAGCTCTTCGCGCGATCCTCCAAATACCTCATCAAAGAATCCACCGTCGAAAGCAACCTCAACATCAAATTTATCCTCGACCTCTCGGGTTCGATGAACTATGAAGAGGCTGGGGTTAAAAGGTTGGAGTATGCCAAAATCCTGCTGGCATCTTTGGCCTTCCTGGCCATGCAGCAACATGACAAAATCTCCTTTTACACCTTAAAAAACGGCCAACTCACCCAGGAAGTCCCTCCAAAAGGAAAAACCTTTCAACGCATGCTTTACTCCTTGGAGAATGTAAAAGCTGAAGGCAGCTGGCCAGAAAAGCATTCAACTTTCCCAGACCTACAGTCCAGGGAGAGAGAACTGGTGGTCTTAGTTTCCGACCTCTTACAAACCAACCGTGAATGGACGGACCTGATTGAAAGTATGAGCCGACCCAGAAGAGAGATTGTGCTTTTTCAGTTGTTGGGAGAACAGGAAATCAATTTTGACCTTAAAGGTTTTTACCGCTTTGAGGACTTGGAAACTGGCGAAAGCTTGGAAATAGATGCCCAATACACCAAAGAAAAGTATAAGACAGCAATGGATGAATATCTTCAGAATTTGGAAAAAGCATTATTTCTGCCCCAGGTCCATCTGTTGAGAACCACTCTTTCCCAACCTATTGCCGAAATCCTGAGAATGTACCTTCAAAAAAGAAAGCTTTACTGATGGAGTTGCTGCAGCCTATATTACTTTGGGGAGCTCTTGCGGCTATTATCCCTGTGCTCATCCACCTGTGGTACAGCAGAAAAGGTAAGCCCCTTCCTTGGGCCGCCATGCGCTGGCTTTCACCAAAGGAGCAACAACCACAAAAAGGATTCAAACCCGATCATCTTTTCCTACTGTTTCTAAGGATTCTGATGCTTTTGGTGGTGGTGTTTATCCTGAGTAAACCATTTTTTCCGGGATTGGAAAAAGACAACGAATTACCCAGTGTCCATTTAGTGGAGCCCGATGCAGCTTTAGTGGAAGAGTTCAGGTTTGAACTGGAGCAGGCGATGGAAAAAGGGGATCAGCTTTACTGGATGAGTGAGTCATCCACTCCGATCACTAGCTTGGAGGAGGCGGAGGATCTGGCAACCAATAGATCGGCATTGCCTGAATTTTTATCGGAACAGGTAGAAGGGAATCAAGACATCAACCTTTATATCAGACCCGAGGCCGAGTATTTGAACCTACCAGTATTGGTCAGCCCGAGTGAAGTCAATTTATTCGTAAGCGAGCAACCAAGCGAACCTCAAACAGAGCCGTTTATAGCCGCAAGCGATGAGCTATTCCTAATTCTAAATTCTCAAGGAGAACTGGAACAAACCACCCTTCAACCTACTACGGGCGAAACCGCATTTGAAGGGCCTATCACTTACAAAATAGAACTTCAGGATAGTATGGAGGTCAAACATATTGAAGCCTCCCTTCAAGCCATAGAGGCCGTCTACGGGCTGGAGTTCCAGGCGATTTCAGCCTCGGAGGATAGCACCGCTTTGCTTCTATTTGCCGATACCGTTCCTAAAGGTGTGGACAAAGCCAAGCTGGTTTTGGTCAGTGACCGGATCGGCCAAAGTTTGCAGCCAAACACTTATTTTCTACCAGCCCCATTGTCAAGGGAAGAAAATAACTTGGTCCGCACAGGAAGATTACCAGAATTCATTCTGGATAAATTGTTGCAAACCCTAGACATGAGTCAGCAACAAATAGCAGTAAGCAAGAGTCAACTGGAAAAAATGTTCCGCATCTCTGCCCCACAAAAAACTCAAAAAGAAGCCAATGCCATCACCTGGTTAATTGTTCTGCTTTGTATGGTAATTATAGTTGAGCGCACAATTGCTTTGAGGAAAGGTATATGAAAAAATATCAGTTCAGGGGCTTAGGTCTACATATCCCCAACGTTACCCTAACGTTACCCCAACGTTGCTACTAGACTGGTACAGAGGAAGGATAGCTAAACTGCAGCTTTTAATCTATTTTTCCCCAGCTTTGGTACTGCTTTTTTTGGAGAGGTGGATTGTTGTGACGTGGTTGTCCATCCCGAAAATGCTGCGTTGTTCGGGACTGTTGTCTCGGCCCTGCGGACCTCAGTTGTCATTGTTGTCATTGTTCTATTCACGGGTGAACGGGGATGGATGAATGTGGTCACAAAAATGAAGGTTACCGTCGTGGTCCTCCGCCTAGGTAGGCGGACAACTCATAGATCACAGCCTTTTATCAAAGTAAAATGGCAACACATCAATTAACTTAACATGCTTATAATCCTCATGTAAAGTATTGATCACAAAATTACACTCGTGGGGGATCACAGCAGAAGGCACTCGGAGCAAAAGGGAGGATTTCTTTTGGAACCATTTGGAACCCAGTTTCTGACACTGGTTGCAAAACTCGGATTGATTCCAGATTTTGGGCAACTGTGATAGGTTTATCTGCACTACGGGGCTTTGGTCAGGAAGATAAATGACCATGGTCCGGAAGTTTTTCATTGGACTGTTCACCCTTTTATGGATTAGGTTTTCCAGGCAGGCCAAAGACCTAGAGGAAGCCGTGTAAATCACCTCCTCCCCTACTTTGTTCCATCTACCCGCAAAACCGGGCGCAAATAGTTTGTCTGAAAATTCCTGATAAGTGATTCTGAAAAGCTCCATCAATTAAGCCACATAACCATGGGCGATCCTATGCAGCGCCTGAGTGACCAACTCCACCCCAGTAAAGGTATTCAAAAAGTCAATCGGCTTCTTATTATCAAAACCATAAGCAGGTGTATTGATATATTCTAAAAAAGCCTCTTTGCTTTCAAAAATGCCCTGACCAAAATCAAAAAGCCCATCGAGCTTAAGCAATAGCTCCCCTTCCAAAGAGCCAAACTTCTTGGCCTGCTTGCGGTAATTATCAATGGTACGAGGATCCAAACCCATCAATGCCGCCAGCACCTGCTTTTGAAGGCCGGATTTTTGGAGGAGATCATCAAAGCGCCTAATGTGGACGCCTCGGTCAACCTCATACATTATCTGAAAATCATTAACGATGGCCATATAATTTTTCCTTTCTCTAATATACGTATTTTTTCTTGACCTGACCGTAATTTTCCTCACATTTTTCAAATCTACATCAATTTTTAAATTAGCTCTAGACCTTTGATAAAATAGCCTATAGAGTTCTCAGATTGAATGATTATATTTTCAACTTGTTGTATTAAGCAGAAAGCAAGGAAGCACTACTGTTCATCATGAACCATCTTCAGAAATCCATTTCAAATGTCAGCGCTCAATTGAGGATAAATGCCTTGATAAAAGGAATTGCTTTGGCGATTGCGGCTTGCCTGATTATGATGGTTGTAAATGTTCCCTTTTGGCTTATGACAACCCTTGGCCTCTTGATGTTTATAGCAGCATCATTTTTACTTGGGGCGTTCGGGGAAAAAACCTCAGACTCATTCCGCCACCTTCACCGGTCCTCGGACAATCTGGAGTATAGCCTTGAGCTCTTGAAAAAACCAAACCCTACCCTTGCCGAGCAATTACAACTAGAAAGGCTAAATCAACAGGCTTCCACCTTGCGTCCACCAACTGTTTGGCAGCAAAACATACTTCCATTTTTGGCAGCTACTTTTCTTGCCCTTGCTGTTTTCTGGATAGCCCCTTATTTTTCCACAACTGGCAGTAACTTTAACGAACCTAGAAGCACCAGGACAACACCCGTTTTAGCCGATGATGCAGAAAAACCTGTTTCACTGGAAAAAACGCAAGTTAACATTCAGCCTCCAGCTTATACGGGTATCAAGCCACGTAAAAGCAAGGACCTCAACATTTCAACCATAGCAGGAAGCCAGATTCAGTGGGAAATGACATTCAACCTACAAGACAACCTTGAGGTATCCCTTGTCAACCAGGCGGGAGATAAAATCTCTTTCACCCAAAAAGGTAACGGTTTTCACTTAAGTGATAAAGTTCTCACCTCTGGAATTTATTCCATCAGGGCTTTCAGAGAGGATGAAGAGATTTTTCGCACGCCTTTTTATAAAATAGAAGCCATACAGGACCGAGCCCCAGTAATTGAACCCAAGGAAAAGGAACTGTATACCTATCATTCCATCAGGGATGAGCAACAGATTGATTTGTCTGCTAAGGTCAGCGATGACTTTTTGGTGACAGAAGTGTATATGGTCGCCACTTTAGCCAGGGGTTCTGGAGAAAATGTCAAATTCAGGGAAACACGCATTCCGTTTGAAGAAAGCAATTTCAAAAGCGCTAATTTAAAAAGAACCCTTGATTTGGAGCAGCTTACCTTTCAGCCTGGGGATGAGCTCTATTATTATTGGGCAGCCAAGGACAACCGGCAGCCAGAGGCAAATACGGCACGTTCCGAGACTTATTTCATCAAATACAGGGACACCACTGCCATGAGTGAAGCAGAGCTTACTACTATGGCCGTGCAGGTATTGCCGGAATACTTCAGGAGTCAGCGGCAGATAATCATTGATACCGAAAAGCTAATTTCTGAAAGGGGCAAAAAAGCTGAAAAAGCATTCAACTCCACTTCCAATGAAATCGGTTATGACCAAAAACTTCTGCGCATGCGGTATGGACAATATCTCGGGGAAGAGTTTGAGAGCAGCGCAGGCGGGGGCGATCCCATGGCCGATGGGGATGGGGACCTTTTGGAAGGCTTCATGCACAAACATGATCAAGAAGGTGAACATGAGCCCGATCATGGCCATTCGCATGACCACGGGCACAGCCATGAGCATGAGGAAACAAGCAGTCAAAGCAAAGACGATGGAGGGTTAGGGAATTTGCTGGAAAATTTCATCCACGCACATGAGGATGATGAGATGAATACCTTCTATGAGGAATCAACTCGTAATATTCTAAAGTCTGCCCTAGAAAACATGTGGCAGTCCGAGCTGCATTTGAGGCTCTTCGAACCGGAAAAAGCGCTTCCTTTTCAAAACAAAGCGCTCGAACTTCTTAAGTCTGTTCAGCAGAAATCAAGGGTGTATGTGAAAAGGACTGGGTTCGATCCACCACCGATCCGTGAAGCCGAAAAGAGGCTTTCTGGTGACCTAGAAAAAATCCATCCTCAGGAACTCAGACTTTTGGATTTTGATGAAGAGAGAATGACCGGTTTGGCGGCAAAGGTTTTGGGTATTTTGGAGAAAAGCAATCCTTCTAACAATGACCTTCAAACCATTCAGGAATTTGGAAACCTATGGGCAGCACGCATGCAGTCCTCCGGATTGGACGATTGGAATCAACTCATCAGTCTGCAAAAGCTGGAATCTGGAGAAAGTCTAGCACCGGAAGAAAAATCCAGGCTGCAACAAAAACTGATTGCTTTTGTAAAAAGTCAGCCCAAGACTAACCAATCCCGTGGAAATCAACAGTTGGAGAAAAACTTTTGGAAAAACCTGCCATGATCAATTTTGAGTTTCCTTTTGATGATATCTGGGGCGTGATACTGCTCTTTCTATTGGCAGCCATATTGGCGTTGCAAGTGATGTTTGTCCTTAGCACCAAAAACCTTTCCCCTACCCGAAAGGCAATCCGGATGGGGCTTAACATTCTTTTTTTAATAAGTGTGGCCATGCTCATTTTGGCTCCCTATGCAGAAAAAGAATCCGTGGCTATAAAAATCCTGGTTTATGACGGAAGCAATTCCCGAGAGGCAGCCCAATACTGGAAAGATAGTTTGGGATTGCCAGAAATGATTACCATCGATGATTATGAGGGAAAAAGAAATGAGGTCTTCCTATTAGGACATAATTTTCAACCGGAGGATTTAGCCAAACTGCATGGATCCAGTGTAGAGTGGTTTAGCGATTTTAAAGTCAGGGAATTCACCAACCTTCATTGGGAGGGTATCTTGCGACAAGGGGAAATGCAGACGGTTAGGGGGAATCTGGAATTCACTGAGGCAACGGAGATCAGCATACATTTTGGCGACGAGAAACTTGATAGCCTACTTCTATCACCAAGCGAACATAATTTCAAATTACAGTTCCAAGCAAAAGCTAGCGGGAGAAACGAACTTTCGTTAAGGGTTAATGGAGAGGAAAAAGGGTTGATCAGGTTCTTTGCCGTACCCAATGCAGCTTTGCATTATAACCTACTATTCAGTTACCCCGATATGGAAATCCGCCGATTGGCCGAATGGTTGGGAAGACAGGGGCAGGATTTGAGCAGCAGCATCCAAACTTCCACAGAAGCACAGCAGACTGCCCGAACAGGCGCCGAGACGGCGCAGTTTTATATCACAGAACCTACCATGGCCAACACCCCTGCAATCAAGCAAGCCGCGGAGAAAGGGGCAAGCCTGCTATTTACCAATTTTGACAACCCTGAAACCCAAATCCTACAGATCAACCGGGCATTTGGCACTAGATTTCAACTCAACCGGCTTAGTCAAGAAGGCAACAGGCAAATAGAATCCAACCTAACCGCCCTACCCTACCGAATGACTGAAAAGTCCAACCAGTGGGAGTTTTTTGATGGGGCATTTGCTTACCAGGAACTTGGGGGAATAAAGATTGGGGTCAGCCTTTTGGAAAACACCTTTCCAATTGCCTTCCAAGGTGACACTGTCCGCTATGGTGAGATCTGGGACCAGATCTTCAATCCCATGCGGCCTGCTGAGGGAGATTACTTCTCCATTCAGCAGCCTGTTTTCAGCAATCTGGCCATGGATTTTGAAATCAACTCTCCGAATTCTTTGGAGGAGGTGATTTTTGAACAAGACACCGTATTTTTGGGAAGCTCGGCAATCAATTCTTTTGTAAAAAAAGGAAAATGGATCCCTTCCGGGGAGGGCTGGATCGGTTTTGCTGATTCCTTGGAGGTCTATGTGTATGGAGAGGAATTCGGGCAAGCGTATCAAAATCATCTCATTTCTCACTTTATCAAACACCAACATTCATCCCGCACGACAGAATCCATTACCGAAAAGTCTGCCCCTTCTCCTTGGTGGTTGTTTGGATTGATTGTAATTTCCGCTTCTTTGCTGTGGGTGGAACCGAGAGTAAATAATTAAAGTAATTGAAACCTGCCTAAAAAACTACTCCCGTTGATTAATAGCATACACCATATCCTTCTCCTCGCCTTTCAGCCTCAATAGCTTGGCGATCCGATCTGGGGTAGGCTTGCCTAAGGAAACATATACCAAGGTCACGGCATAAGCTAGCGTAAATCCCGCACTTTGGAACAATAAAAGCCCTACAGCGCAGGCAAAACCGACAAAAAACAGCTTCCAAAACCGCTGAATAGTCAGGGTCTCATAGCGGGCCATTTTATCTTCAAGTGGCAGATCACTTTTACGGTTTCTTTTCATGCCCTGATGGAAATTAAGCCATTGCAGCACCAATAGCGCGAACACCACACTTAGCAGGACACTGCCTACCATTTCCGGAAGCACCGGAAGATCCAGCCTCATGTTTGGGCTGTTGGTATACAAATAAGCAAAGGCAAACGCGGGTAAAGGCAAACCGGTAAGAATAAGCACATTGCGCTCCAATACTCTGAACCTGGCTTTTATATTAATTAACTTTTCCATTATATGAATTTAACCGCAGAGACGCAGAGTGCCAAGAGTTATATTCTCTCAGCGATCTCTGATCCTCTGCGGTTTTTTATTTTAACCACGCAAAGACACTAAGAAAAATTTTAATCTCAGAGACCTCTGTGACTCTGTGGTTTATCTTTTTTTACTCAATCTCAATCTTAACATCCCCACTCATCGGCCTGGAGACACAGCAAAGGATATAACCTTCACTCTTTTCACTTTCAGACAAACCTGCATCCTCATCCATTTTGACCTCACCGGAAACCAACTTGCCCATACACGCGGTACACAGTCCACTCTGACAGCTGTAAGGCATTTCCAGATCTTCATCCAGTCCTGCTTCAAGGATGGTTTTATCAGGAGAAACATCAAAGCTAAACTCTTCACCTTCCAAAATAACGGATACCGTTCTGGTCAATTCAGCCACTTCCCCTACTGCTTGAGCGGTTGGGTCACCCGCATCTTCAGAGGCTGAGGTAAAGAAGCTTTCCTGAATGATATCCTCCTTGCTTTCACCTATGGCCAAAAGGGTTTCCTTGGCCGTAGCCATCAAACCCTCGGGACCGCAAAGGTAGAACTTTTTGCTTTCCGCTTTAGGGTAAGCTCTTGTTGAAAGCACTTCTTTTATCTTTTCAGCGTCTATGCGGCCACGTAGGCCATTCCAGTCTTCATCTGGCTGCGTCAAGTTATGCACCACATCCAATTGCTCATATTTCCCCTGCAGTTCTTCCAGTTGCTTTTTGAAGATTATCTGCTCTTCAGACCGGCTACAGTATAGCAAAGTTATTTTAGTTTGGGGCTCATTCACCAAAAGTGACTTGATGATCCCCATGACAGGTGTAATACCACTTCCTGCAGCAATCATCACAAAATGTCTCTTGTTTTTTGAATGCACATCGGTGGTGAAATTCCCCATGGGCTTGAGGATGTTAACCGATTTGCCGGGAAACATTTTCTCGTTCAAATAATTAGAAACAAGCCCATCTTTCACTCGCTTAACGGTGATACCAGGGTGAGGATCCATAAACGGGGAGGTGCAAAGACTATAACTCCTTCTTTCTTCCTTACCGTCAATATCCAGTATAACGGTCAAAAACTGCCCAGCCTTGTAGTCCAGATACGGCTCCGGCTGTTCAAAAAATAGGGTCACCGTATCCGGTGTTTCCCTTACCACTTCTCTTATTTTCAACGAAAGGTACTTGCTCCCCTTCGGTTTTTCTTCTTTTTTCTTCTTAAATAAATTGAACATTCCTGTGTGCTTACCTTTATACGTTGATCCAGTAGGTCAATTTCAGTACCAAAGACCTGTTTTTCACCTGCATGTATTCGGGAAAATAATTGTCCGTGTACACGATAAACAGATCCGACACCGGTCTGAATCTCCACTGAAACCTGGTATTGATGTTAATATTATCAATCTGGTTATTATACTGAACAAAGGTACTCAAAAACAGTTCATCGGTGAAAGAAACTTCAAATCTTGGCCCCACCAGCCAAAGATCGGCATTGTTGTAAGGGGCAGGCATGTTGATCTTATTGTACTCTGCGAATAGGGAAATATTTCCGTAGGGCTGTATTCTATAATTCAAATTTGTCCTCCAATAAAACCTATCTCCATTAAAATATTCCCCGTGATAAACCTGTGTGCTGTAATTAAAAAACTTCCGGGTATCTGATGTATAGGTCACGCCTGCACGGGTAAATCTGTAATCTGTACCAGCTTCCAACCTTTCCCCTCCCGTACGGGTAGGGTCAAATGGGGCAAAAAGGTATACATACTCATTGAAAACTCTAAAGTTCAAGCTTGAGGTATTTTTCCATTCCAACCTATAAGTAAAAGTTCTCCACTCATCAGTCATAAAGGAGAAGTCTCTATCGGTATAAGTATCGTAACTTAATCTAAAACTGTGCTGAAGCACCTTTTTACCCTTTGGAAAAAACCTGTATTGAACACTTGGTTCGAACCTCCAGTACCCTCTTCTTGGCACGAAACCCACCTCTGCGTTGTAATTTTCACCTACATATTCATGGTTCCACATGATATGCCAGTTCTTAGTATTGTATCCTAGATAAGAAGCATGTGCATATTCATCACCGCTTTTGTGCGGACTGAAGGTCTGATGATAGAAAAACTTACCGTTCCATTTGTTATCTCTTGAGGCCAGATTGTAATCTACCCCAACCATCCGGTTGAAATCGGGAATGGAGCTACCAACCTCTCCTGGTGTGGTGGTCTGCCTATTTACCACAATTCCTGCTATACTTGAGCGGCTAAACACTTTCTGCTGGAAGGTTGCAACGGTATAATTCTGCCCCGGGAATCCAATTTCATCTTCGTTGGCTGTCTGCATATTAAGTAGACCCACGCGAAGGTTATCCCCCACATTTCCATTCAATCTGGCGCCATAAAGGATCCGATTGTTTGATGAGCGCCCCATACTGTCGGTGGCAATACCTATCCTTCTGGAGAAGAAAGGCCTAATTTGCCTGAATCCGAAGTCAGAAAAAAGATCGGAGTTTTCTAGAAAAAACTGCCTTCTTTCCGGAAAAAAAAGCTCAAAACGGTTAAGGTTGGTCTGTTGCTGATCCACTTCTACGGTCGAAAAATCAGGGTTCACGGTAAGATCAAGGTTCAAGGACGGGGTCAGTGCAACCTTTGCATCTAGACCTACGGCCCCACCCTGTTCGGATGGGGTTCCGCCCTGAAAGTCTTTGGATGTATTTCCAGCCGCATACGGTATCAAGGCGATATTGGGACCAGTTTTTCTTAAGGGATGTTCCCAGTTCATGTAACCTGTAAAGGCCAAATTGGTAATCCGCTGATTAATGGGAACCGGAACCCAAGAAGAGGTTTCAAAGTTTTTAAGATCATTCCGGATAAAATTAACCTTCCAGTAATCCGTGCCTTCAGTAAACCTTAAGGTTTTGAAAGGAATGGCAATCTCTACTGTCCAATACCCTTCATAACGCTGCACCGCAGAATACCAACGGTTGTCCCACACTTCCGACACATTGGTCCCATTATTTACAAGACCTTCAAGTTGTATGTTCCAGGGGTTTACAGAAAAGAAAAACCCATTGTTACCATCATCGTAAGGGCCAAGAATCACCCCAAAAGCATCGTTGTCGGCAAATATAAAATCTCTTTTCAGGGAAGAAACGATATTAGCGCCGGGGGTTTTGTCATACATGACAGCTGACACATATAAAAAGTCGTCATCATAGATCATTTTTACCTCAGTCATCTCCGTAGCCGGATCTCCTTCTTCCGGAAACTGCTGTACAAAACCGCTTATGGGTTCCACCTCGCCCCAGATTTCCTCATCCAACTGTCCATCGATCCTGATCTGCTGATCAGTCTTGATCACATTCATCTCAAAAGGTCTCCTCTTATCCTTATCACCCTTTCCTGCAAGCACAGGGGATAGCATGGAGAACAACACCAAAAAGATTCCTAACCTCATTACCATGCGGCAAAAGTAAGGATTAAAATCACCTAAAAACCTCCAAGAATTATTTTCGGCAAAACAAAGTTTGAACCCCCTTAATTTGATCCATGAATGGAGGGTGGAGTACTAGAGCTAGTGGTGTCGAGTCCGATTTAAAGAACAAGCCTTCGTGCGACTTCTTTTTGAACTTGGTGTGACTCCTATGTTGAAAATCAAGGAATAAGCTATTTTTTTGCATACTTTTCCTGTATTTATCTTTTTCCTCTTAAATGCGGTTCTCAGTTCTGGACGGGTTCCTGTCAAGGCCGGCGCCCCAGCGCCGTTCATTTCAGCCTTTACAGGAATTCGGGAAGAACTATCTTTGTATTTAGGGGGAAAAGATAAATCCCGTATTCCTCATATACATATAATTTGACCTTTTGTAACCTCTTCAATTAATCTCCTATCAGCAGTCCGTTTCGGCCGCAATGTATTTTTCATTTTAAAGAGGAAGGGGACGTAACCTTTGTGTAACGGTCCTCCCTTACGGGTGCCGCAGGCACACACTACCGTTTATTCCCCGTCCAATTTTCCAAGATTACTCGGTCATTATTGGTTTTTTAAAATTCCTTAACCCGTTACACCGGTCACATACTCTGTCTTATGGCGGAGCATGTGGCGGATTCTGTTGAGCAGGCTTTTGGCGATCCTGATGATTGCCTTGTTTTTATTCATCCTTTTGCTCAGTTCGTTAAACTTTGCCATCAGGGCAGGATCCTTTCTTACGGCTACCCAAGAGGCCTCAATGAGCAAGATCTTAATTTTCTTCCTGCCTCTTCTGGTTATCTTGCCGGTGGCAGTTTTTTCACCGGAACTCCTGGTGTTCGGCACAATACCGATATAATGGCAAAGCTCATCCAGTGTTTTGAACCGCTCTATATCGCCCAGCTGGGTCAGCAGGTTCATAGCCGTAACCAGCCCCACACCGGGTATGGTTATTAATCTATCGCAATTATCCCGATACCTGTCACTTTCGGCAAGTTCGCGTATCTGACGGGTTATATTCAGAATATTTTTTTTCAGCGCCATGCCGCTCTCCACCAAGGCGGCTATAGTCTGCCTAATACTCGGATGTAGTTCTTCAAGCCCCAGAACCCATTCCATATAAACCTTTGACCATGACCTAGTCTGCACTGCCGAAAAGCGGGCAGGGATCTCTACCCCAAACTGCATGAGGATAGATTTTACCCTGCTTTTGTTCCGGGTCATATCCTTGACAAGAGTATCCCGGACCCGACACAGCGTACGGTCAGCCTCTAGAATGGTATCTGGGACATGGATGCCCTCAAGCTCACCGCCACGGAGCATTCTGGCCAGCTTCCTGGCATCGACCGAATCGTTTTTCTGAAGCCTTTCTTTTTGGCTCGTCGGCACATCGGCCGCATTGAGGACCATACATTCAATACCAAGTTCGTTGAGCCTCCTACAGGTGCCGAATCCGCTGAAACCCGCTTCATAAACAGCTTTGTATGTCCCTCCCGGAAAGCTCGCATTCATGTAATCGGCCAACTGGTCGGGATTTCTGTCCCTGCTCATGGTCTTGTGTTCATAAAGCTCCCCGAAGATGGAGACCAGCCAGTTTCTTAAGTGGTCATCGATTCCGATATAGAAGCATTGTCCTTCAAAGGATTTCTGGTTAACTTTAGTGCGTGGCATAAGCTATGTTCTTTTAAAGTGATAAGTAGGATTATACCTTTAATTTAAGAATTTTAGCTTATGCTTTACTTTTCAAACATAATACCTTTGTGATCCTTTTCCTTTCAATCCATTCCTTTGTGCCCTTCTTTTCCTTCGTGCCCATTGTGCCCCATTTCAAAGTACGGATTTTTTACTTTGCGAGACTTCTTTCTAAACTTCGTGATACTTTGTGACCAATTGCCTTCCTTCGTGACCAATTGCCTTCCTTGACTACAAATTCAACCAATAAGTCAGCTTCAACACCACCGACCTATTCTTCACTTGCAGGTTAGGGAAATAATCATCCCTATACACAATAAACAAGTCCGAAACAGGCCTAAATCTCCATTGAAAGCGAGTATTGAGATTGATGTTATTGATCTGATTATTGTACTGGATAAAGGTGCTTAGGAAAAGTTCGTCTGTAAAGGACACCTCAAACCTTGGCCCTACCAGCCAAAGGTCGGCACTGTTATAAGGCTCAGGAAGGCTAATACTGTTATATTCTGCGAAGAGGGAAACTGACCCATAGGGCTGAGCCCTGTAGATAATTTCATTTCTTACATACCCACGGGTTCCATTGTAGAAGCCTCCATAATAGGTACTGGCGTAGAAATTTAACCGTTTCCTAACATCCGACACATAGGTCAGCCCGGCCCGGGTATATTGATGGGTAGTTCCTTCAGACAATTGCTCCCCGCCTGTCCGGGTCGGATCGAAAGGAAAAAAGAGGTAAATAAATTCATTATAAAGCCTGAAGTTCAAGTAAGCCGTATTTCTGAATTCCATCCTATAATTGAAGGTAAACCTTTCATCAGTTTTCAAACCAAAATTGCTATCCTTATACAGGTCATAATACACTTTAAACTTATGCACCTGAGCCGCTGTCCCTAGGGGATAAATCCGGAATTCAGCACTTGGTTCCAGCCTCCAATAGCCCACCCTTGGCACATAGCCAACTTCAGCATTGAAGTTTTCCCCAACATACTCATGGTTCCAGGTTACCTCAAACCTTCGAGTATTGTACCTCAAATAACTCGCATGGGAAAAATCGTCCCCACTCAAATGCGGGCTGAATGTTTTATGCACAAAAAATATCCCGTTCCACCTATCATCCGGGGAGGCCAAATTGTAGTCGAGCCCAACTAATCTATTGTAGGCAGGTAGGTCCGTCCCCCCTTCGGGTCTGCTTGTAGTTTCCCTGTTGACAAAAATGCCAGCAATATTGGACCTAGAAAACATCTTTTGCTGAAAAGTAGCCACTGTAAAATTCTGTCCCGGGAAGCCAACTCCATCCTCCCTAGCGGTCTGCATGTTCAATAACCCTAGCCGAAAATTATCACCAACTTTCCCATTTAGTCTGGCCCCACCAATAATCCTGTTCTCGGTGGTTTGACCTATGCTGTCCGTCGCAATCCCAATTCTCCGGGAGAAAAATGGACGGATGGAGGTGAAACCAAAGTCCGCAAACAAATCTGCATTTTCCAGGAAAAACTGCCTCCTTTCTGGAAAAAAAATTTCAAACCTATCCAAGTTGGTTTGCTGCTGATCTACTTCCACAGTTGAAAAATCTGGATTCAAAGTGAGATCTAGATTCAAGGCAGGCGTAATAGCAATTTTAGCATCCAGACCGGCGGTTGCTCCTTGTTCTGAAGGGGTGCCTGCTTCATGGTTTTTCATGGTGTTGCCAGCCACATAAGGAATTATCGAAATATTTGGCCCTCTACTTCTAAGTGGGTTTTCCCAAAGCATATAACCGGCAAAAGCCAAATTTATCAAGTTTTGGTGGATGGGCGCAGGCACCCAGGAGGACGTCTGAAAGTTTTTCCTGTCGTTTCGTATAAAATTTATCCTCCAATAATCTGTTCCCTCATTGAATCTTAATGTTTTGAATGGTATGGCGATTTCAACCTCCCAATAATCATCATACACCTGTACGGCAGAAGTCCATCGATTATCCCACACTTCCTGTAGATTATCCCCATTAGTAACTAAGGCTTCAAGCTGGATATTTAATGGGTTGACTGCGAAAAAGAACCCATTTGCACCATCATCGTAAGGACCGAGAAGTACGCCAAAGGCATCATTTTCGAAAAAATCATAGTCCCGCTGCAAAGATGAAATGATATGGGGACCCTCCGTCTTGTCATGAATCCTGGCACCTATATAGAGAAACCTGTTGTCATACATGATTTTAACCTCAGTGTCCTCTTGGGGCTGGTCACCTTCATCGGGAAATTGCTGTATAAATCCTGTAACCTTTTTCGCTCTACCCCAAGCCCCCTCTTCAAGCCGCCCATCAATTGTGATGTCATCGTCAATCTCAAAAATCTCCACTTCAAACTCATACCCATCCGGGTCGGTCTGCCCCCGGACCTGCCCGCAATAAAATCCCAGAAAAATTACTGTAATGAATACTTTATACATAAAAAATAAATTCTCTCTTATATAAAACAGATCGGGGGAAAGATGTTTAAAGTACCATGTACCAGATACGAAGTACCAGGAGAACTCACCTTTGCGCCCTTCTTTCTCTTTTAGCCCAGGTGGCCGATCATAGCAAATGTCACTATTTTACTTTGTGAGACTTCTTTTTCCCTTTGTGAGACTTCGCTTGGCCGCTACGCCACGGCGCACAGGCGTGGTGGGTGACCCTTTCCCTTTCAATCCATTCCTTTGTGCCCTTCTTTTCCTTTGAGCCCTTTGTGTCCACTTTATTAATTTTGAATGGAGAATTAGGAATGGGGGCACCGTTAATTCCTCATTCCTAATTTTCAATTCATTCCTTCGTGCGACTTCTTTTGAACTTAGAGCGACTTAGTGACCAATTTCCTTCCGCGATTGGGCATTTTTAAACTCAGCGCAACTCTGCTCCCCCTTTTTATTCCTACTTAAAGATTTAACTTTGTACTGTCAATAACCAATCAAGCTAAACCAATGACTTTAAATACTCTGACCGCAGTATCCTCTATCGATGGTAGGTATGGAAGCAAAACTGAAGCCCTTCGTGAATATTTTTCTGAATTTGCACTTATAAAATACCGGGTGCATGTGGAAGTGGAATACTTCATCGCCCTATGTGAGATGCCCCTTCCCCAGCTAAAATCAGTTGATTCCTCTATGTTTCAAAAGCTTCGAGCTATTACTTCCGACTTCAATGAAGCGGACGCCCAAAGCATAAAGGACATTGAAAAAACTACCAACCATGATGTAAAGGCTGTTGAATATTTCCTAAAGGAAAAATTTGACGGGCTTGGCTTGGAGCAGTATAAGGAATTTATTCATTTTGGGCTCACTTCCCAAGACATCAACAATACCTCCACACCTCTCATGATGAAGGAAGGGTTGGAAAAGGTCATCCTCCCAACTTTCGATGAGGTCTTATCTGGAATCAAAAAAATGGCTAATGACTGGAAAGATATTCCCCTATTGGCCAAAACCCATGGGCAGCCTGCCTCTCCTACCAAACTGGGCAAGGAAATGCTTGTTTTCGCCAACAGATTGGAAAGACAACTTGATTTATTGAAGCAGGTCCCATATTCTGCAAAATTTGGCGGAGCAACAGGGAACATGAATGCTCATTATGTGGCTTATTTTGAAAATGACTGGCATGGATTTGCTGATACTTTCGTAACAGAATACCTAGGCCTAGAAAGAAGCTTCCCTACCACCCAAATTGAACATTACGACAACTTAGCCGCACAATTTGATGCCCTGAAACGCATCAATACTATCCTATTGGACTTCTCAAAGGACATCTGGCAGTATGTGGCCATGAACTACTTTAAGCAAAAAATCAAAGCAGGAGAAGTGGGTTCCTCGGCCATGCCACACAAGGTCAACCCAATTGATTTTGAAAATGCAGAAGGAAATTTAGGCATTGCCAACGCTCTTTTGGAGCATTTGGCCGCCAAACTTCCTATAAGCCGTCTTCAACGAGACCTTACTGACAGTACAGTGCTAAGAATCATCGGTGTACCTTTGGCTCATATGCTTATTTCATTTGAATCTTTGAAGAAAGGAATGGGTAAACTTGAGCTCAACCAAGCCGCTATTGATGCTGACTTGGAGGAAAACTGGGCAGTAGTGGCAGAGGCCATCCAGACCATCTTGCGAAGAGAAGCCTATCCAAAACCATACGAGGCGCTCAAGGAGCTAACCAGAACAAACTCCAAAATCACCGAAAGCTCCATCAAAGAATTCATCATTACGCTGAACGTCAGCGATGAAATCAAAAAAGAGCTCCAACAAATCACACCGTTCAATTACACGGGCAAATAAAACTCCATAAGCCTTCCAATTAATTTGGAAGGCTTATAATTTTTCCATTTGATTGGAACTTACAATTAAAACTCTCTGAACCTTCAAAACCTGAATGGTTTCACTTTTCCTTTTTAAAATATTTATCCCAAAACACCACCATACATCCAATAATTATTTTATTTTTACAGGAAATCCACAAATAATCATAAATGAACTACCCAATTAAGACACTGCTGTTTTAACCTTCCTAGTACCTTGGACTTTTTCGCAGGTTTGGTGATATACCTGTTCCCCTATTTTTCTCAATTAACCTTCTAGATTATGAACAAGGCAAATAAATTCAGTTTGTTTTCCAATTTGGCCGCCGACCTACCAGCCGGACTGGTAGTATTTCTAGTGGCCTTGCCATTGTGTTTGGGTATTGCACTTTCATCTGGTGCACCGTTGTTCTCCGGCATAATTGCAGGAATCGTAGGAGGAATTGTGGTAGGCTTCATGTCAGGCTCCAACACCTCTGTTTCCGGTCCGGCAGCAGGGCTTACGGTAATTGTGCTAAATGCTATCACCGAACTACAGGTATTTGAACTGTTTTTAACTGCAGTTTTTATCGCAGGGGCTATGCAAATTGTATTAGGTTTCTTAAAAGCGGGTGTAATCGGATATTATTTCCCCACTTCGGTAATCAAGGGCATGCTTGCCGGAATTGGAATTATCTTGATCATTAAGCAGATTCCTTATGCCTTCGGGGTAAATACAACTAGTGATTTAGCGACTTTTATCCCATTCGTAAATGACTTTCAGGCAGTAGAAGACCTAGGTAAGTTAACCAATGAACTTTCCTACGGAGCTTTGATTATTACAATAGTCTCCTTATTCGTTCTCCTGCTTTGGGAAAGGCCGGCAATTAAGAACAATAAAATACTTACATATATTCCGGGACCTTTGTTAGTGGTTCTTGGAGGAGTAGGTATCAATAAATTTTTTAAATTCTTTGTTCCTAACCTTTACATTGACACACAAAAAGTAAGCTTACCGGCAATTTCTGGTGTGGAAGGCTTTTTTGCAGAGCTTACAACATTTAATCTTTCCGGTTTCTTAATGCCCCAAGTTTGGATAGTGGCATTCACGATTGCCATTATCGCCAGCTTGGAAACCCTGCTGAGTTTGGAGGCTGCTGACAAGATTGATCCTTATAAGAGAATATCACCGCCAAACCGCGAACTCATCGCCCAAGGCACCGGTAACATGATTAACGGCCTGGTTGGAGGCCTGCCTTTAACTGCGGTAATCGTACGAAGTTCAGCAAACATCACCGCGGGGAACAAGACAAAGGCTTCAGCAATCTTTCACGGCATTCTTCTACTAGGAAGTGCTATGATGATCCCCATGTTGCTCAACCTCATTCCACTGGCCAGTTTAGCTGCCATCCTTCTGCTTATTGGCTATAAATTAACCAAGATCTCCCTTTTCAAGATTCAGTTCAAACTTGGCTGGGACCAGTTTCTACCTTTTATTGTCACAATAGTAGGCATAGTTTTCACGGATTTATTGAAGGGAATTGGAATGGGGATGGCTGTGGCTATAGTTTATATTGTCATGAGAAACTTTAAAAACAGCTACTTCTTCAAATCTCAGCCAGAAGAAAATCCAGCCATCGTACACATTATGCTGGCCGAGGAGGTTAGCTTTCTGAACAAAGGTGCCCTTATACAAGCATTAGATAATATTGAGGATGGTAAAGAGGTAATCATCGACGGTACTAACTCCAAATCTATAGATTACGATGTACTGGAAGTTATCGAAAACTTCCGTGTCAACGCCATAAAGCGTAACATCTCTGTGAAAACGGTTAAAATTCCGAGGGTACTTATTGGGAGTTTACATTAAAAAAAGGGTACTAAGTACGAAGTACACAGGCAACAAAAAATCGTTGTTCCAAGTCCAGAGCAACTTGCGCTGGACTCAGTGTTCAACCTATTCTTTGTGTCCTGTTTTCAGCGCTGGGACACCCAAGGCTAAAAACCGAATAAATCAGCCAATTTTCTTTGACTTTCGTTCAGGATTATTGTTTTAGAAACGGTCTGCTGGCTCGAAGGAATGGTTACTCTTACCGTGTAGATGCCTTTTGCTATGTCAATGGCCTTTTCTGGACTCAGTTCCGACTGCTTTTCCTTCAACAGCCTTTCCAGCTCCTTGTACACTTTGTAGGCCACGAATGCTATACATATATGGGCTTCTATTCTTCTTTGGGCCCTATGATATACCGGCCTTATTTTTAGGTCACTTTTGGCTATCCTGAACGCCTTTTCTATTTTCCACAGATTGTTGTAGTTTTCTATTATTTGGTCTTTCCCCAGTCGTGTATTGGTGATATAGCCTTTCAGGCCGTCCCACCTGGAATCCTGTTCAAATCTTGCCCGGTCGATCTCAATTTTGATTTCGCCCT
>NZ_VMKN01000001.1:704598-939814 GCF_007483685.1 Litoribacter populi | reverse complement strand
TATTTTCCACAGATTGTTGTAGTTTTCTATTATTTGGTCTTTCCCCAGTCGTGTATTGGTGATATAGCCTTTCAGGCCGTCCCACCTGGAATCCTGTTCAAATCTTGCCCGGTCGATCTCAATTTTGATTTCGCCCTCCATTTTTAGGTACTTGTTGTAGCCCCTGTTGTTGATGTGCGATTTATTGAGCTTTCCCGACCTGAGCTGCTTCTCCAGCTTCTTCAGGCCCCTTTCCCTGTTGGACCGGTCTTTTCTGGCCCGCTTCTCAGAATAGCTGACAACCATTTTGAGCCCTTCTTCCCAATCCAGGATGGTGCTCTCCCCGTTGCACAGCTCAAGTGAAAGAACCTTTGATTTTTGGCCCTTACCGCCGGTCTTCAGCCTGGCTCCCAAAATGAACTCATATCCCTTTTCAACGAGGTCTTCAATATTCTTTTTTGAAAGCAGGCCCGAATCAGCTATGATGACGGGGGCGGGCAGGTTATATTTAGTCTTGAACTTCTCAATAACCGGGATCATCGTGTGGCCTTCAAACTTGTTTCCCTCGAAAATTTCATAGGCCAACGGATATCCCTCCAGCCCGACAAGAAGGCCCAGTACGATCTGTGGATTCTGATGTTTTCCCTCTTTCGAAAAACCTGTTTTTCTAAGGTCATCTTCCTGGTCTATTTCAAAATAGAGAGTGGTCACATCATAAAACACGACATTGATCGATCCCCCGAGTATTTTCCTGGTATGCTCAAAGCTGATCAGCTGGACGGTTTCTTTATAATTGTTGTACAGCTTGTCCATATACCTGTACAGGGCATGGACCTCGATGGAAAGCCCATGGAAATTGAAGAGGTACTCAGTGGTCTTGAGTTTACTGCCCGGAAAACACAGCCTTGAAAAAACCAGCCACCTGAATAGTTCATCCTTGACAGCGTTAAAGCCAATCATGTCAAAAATTTTCCCCAATAAAAGCTCTGTTCCGGTTACCGTAATTCCCGCAATATTGTCGAGAACGTTTTGAACAGCCTGCTTTTCGTTGTTGAATGGGAGCTCCAGTAGCCCACGTTGGGACTTAATCCACTGTTCTCCTTCCTTGACAAGTCTTTCTACTGTGTCCAAATCCGGGCTGCTGCCGACGGTTTTGACGACTTTATATTTACCAGATTTTTTCTCGATTACCTGGACACTGATTTTCCCGCTTTTATTGGGTTTTTTCCGGACAAACATGGGTGAAAATAAGGAAAAAGAAGGCTGGGACACCCATTGTCAACCACTAAAAATTATGATTTAATTGAAAATCAATTATTTAATCAAAAATGGGACTGACGACTGTCGAAAACAGGAAGGGTACTAAGTACGAAGTACACAGGCAACAAAAAATCGTTGTTCCAAGTCCAGAGCAACTTGCGCTGGACTCAGTGTTCAACCTATTCTTTGTGTCTTTCTTTTCCTTTGTGGCCATTGTGACCATGTCCTTAGTGCGGCTTCTTTTTTTAAACTTATGCTACTTCGTGACCTATTTAATTCTACGAGGGTTGTAAAAATACTTCTGCTATCATACACCTTGCACTTCCTCCACCCAACTTCTCTATCGTGGGGATATCAAATATGATCAACTCTGTGAATTTCTCCAGCAACTGCCGTTGCCCTTTCTTCAAACTATTATAGGCCGTTTGGGATAGGACCGTGAAATGCTCCCCCTCCTCATTCCGCAACTCCAACATATTGCCGGCAAAGGCAAATTTTTGATGAACACTAATCGGAAGCACGAGTTTGCCGGATTGCTGTAGTTTTTCCTTAATCCTCATCGCTACACTGGGCTGATCTATACAGTCTAGGCAAACGACTGCTACCTTGCTTCCCACGTGCATCATGACGTTGGTATGGTAAATGGGGACCTTTCTATCCTCATGTCTCTGAGAGGCAGAAAAACTCACCAACTCATATCCCAGCATGTCAGCGGCATAGTTTAAGGGTAAGGTATGGGTTCTGTCTGATAGACAAGCATAAATCACTCTATTCTCTCTATCCAGCACCATGCTTCCGGTACCTTCCAAATATTGACCATCATTTTCAAAAAAAGTAAGGTCTATAATTTCCTCAACCTTATAACCCTTGTTCCCAAGCATTTCGATTATATCCTTTCTCCTTTCCAATCTCCGCATGGGAGAAGCCATGGGATAAAGCAAAACTTTGCCATCTGCATGGGAGGAAAACCAATTGTTGGGAAACACAGCATCTGTGGTCAAAGGCTCTGGTTTATCTTCCACTACCATCACCTCAATCCCTTTCTGCTGAAGCTTGGCTACACTGCAGTCAAACTCCAGCGATGCTTGGCATTGGATACTCTTCGCAGACCTACCGTCCCTTTGCTGATAAATATTGGACTCCTCCGTTTCAGGATTAAATCCAAAAGCGGCAGGACGAACCATCAAAACAGTAGAGGTAGTTTGGGGCATAGATAGGGTTTGAAATATGAGATTTCGAAATAACGCAATTGTGGGAAGACAGCCAACTAATTGATGGAAGACTTTCGGGTGTATTTGTAAAGGATGGGGTCAACACGGAATCTCTTTTCACTTAAAGTGTAATAAGAACTTCCATCAGGCGAAAAGCCAATTGCCTCCCCTTGGGGTTCCGGCTTATAGGGCAACTGGGTAGCCTTTCTGGACAGGGCCTCTTGCAGAGTTTCTCCTTCTTCTCTTACCCAATAGTAAACTACCCAGTAATTTTTAATCAGAATCTGCTTTCCATCAGCAGATATGTCACCCCCGGTAGACATAGTTATGGGAAGCTCCATTACTTTTTCCAACACAAAAGGTTCTGGTCCAAGTTTTTCATACGGCGCTCTATAAAGGGCATTACTGGAATCACGCTTAGACAGCAAGTACAAATCTCCGTTCCAAGGGTCAACCATCATGGTTTCTGAGTCTTTGGCCCCATCTGGATATGTAAAAGTGAAAGTTTCAGGTTTTACGGAAAGCTTCTCCTGAATAACTTCAGGCTCGGGGAACCTATGCACCTGCAATTCTTTATACTCAGCAAGGTTGTCCCCTATTTCACCTACATAAATGTAATTTTTGTCTTTTTCCGGTCCTGGGCCAATAGCAATATCCTCCCAATCCCGGTTTTTCACACCCTCCAAACGGATCACTCCTTTATGCTGCCCCATACTGTCCAGCATGTGCACATCGGGCCTTCCCCCCCTGTCGTTGTGTGAATATATTAGACCCGGGTGGATTCTTGACACCACCAACCCACTGGCCTCTGCAAGCATTTTGGAATCCACTTCACCCACTTTTTCACCAGATGTGAAGATAGAATCTTCCACCAAGGGATTGAGCCTGACGTCAAAACGCTGTTGTACTTTCTCAGAAATAACAAAAGGGACCAGCGAAAACAAAAAGAAAAGCTTAAGAATGAGGTCCGTAATAAACAGTTTCATATTTTCCAGTTATGCAAAATCAACGCCACCTTTCTGGGTCTAGTTTCCTTTGCAAGGATTAAAAAACGTTAAGCCTCACGAGATTAACAACATCCTCTACTCAAACCTCCAAGCAAGAGACAAACTGTTGATCCTATAAAACTGCTCCCCGTCAAAGCTATACTTGACCACAAACGGCAACCTCCCCGGCAAGTAATAACCCACCGTCAAGTTAAGCATCAGAATCCTTCCGCTAATCAATCTGCTGGGATCATCATGTTCATTAGTTTCCAGATTATTGGCTCCAAAATAATGCTTGGCACCTATGCCTGCGTAAATAAGATGCTTATCCAAAACCAGCAAGTCCCGCTGCAAGCCTACTCCTCCCCAGACCGGTGCCATAAACCACATCGAGCGGCAGTTAGCATCACAACCCATGGTCTTGTCCACCCCAAACTGCAAACTGGCATTTACCTCGCTTTTGCGAAGCAAAGGTAGAATGGCCTCGCCATACATGCCCAAGGACTCGTTATAAGTATCCCGCCATGTATTATTGATATAAGAGGCTTTGGCCCCAATCAAAAAAGTAGGGCCTGACTTTTCCTGCCCATAGCTGATTTGTGAGAAAAATAGCAGCAATACTGTTATCAATGTAACTTTGGAAAAGTCTTCAGGAATTCGCATTTCAAATAAATAGGATCAGGGCGTAATATTAGAGAAAACTTTTCTGGTTATAAACACCTGTGGAGTTTTCTCTTAAACATCCCGACTTATTTTCTTTGATAATGATAGAGTACAGGCACTATCCCATTGCTAAATTCACTCAAGGTGTAATATCCACCATTTGGGTCAAAGCAGATAGCTTCCCCTTGTGGTTCTACTGGCTCGTAAGGGGCTAACTTTGGTGTCCTTGCTAAAATATCCTCAAAACTTTCTCCCTCATTTCTTTCCCAAAAGAAAATCCTGTCATCATTCTTAATCAACACTTCATTTCCATCTGCCGAAACAGTTCCAGCCAAGGCTCTTGTAAATCCTAAATCCCCAACATGGGTTAATGTAAACTTCTCATTGACAGGCTGCGGATATGGAGCTACAAACACCATAGACCTGAAGTCTCTTTTTGTTGCAATAAAAATATCCTTAGTAAAAGGGTCCACCATAAGTGCCTCCGCATCATGGCTTTTGTCTGGATAGTCAAATTCAATCAAGTCAAATTCCCATTCCAAAGTGACCACTTCACCCCTGTGGGCCTCCTCAAAAATAGGTTCTTCAAATCTGTATATCCTATAAGAGGAAAAAACTTGCCTATTGTCTCCTATCTCCCCTAAGTACAAATAATCCACCCCATCCACAGGACCAGGACCTATCTCCATATCTTCCCAATCCCGATTATTGACCCCAGGTATCCTATAGGCTGCTACCGTTTCGGCAGTATTGGCGTCCAGTAAGAATATAAGGTTATCATTGCTGCTGTCTTGATGTGACCAAACATGTCCAGGGTTTTTTCGGCTATAGGCCAAACCGGAGGCCTCAATCAAGGTGGACTCCCCTTTGTCTATGCCAGGCGATTCAAAATTCTGAACTCTTTCCAGATCATTTATTGAATATTCGGAGGAAAAAGGCTCCCATTGCTCCCACTTGTCAATTTGCGGTTCGGATGACTGCACACAAAACTGCAGGAGGATTAAGAATAAAATTGATAACTTTTTCATGATATAAAAAAAGAGGCTCTATAGATATAGAACCTCTTTCATTTTAGTTTGATTACGTTTAATTACCCTGTCCAAAAGCACCGAAGAATTCAGTTGGTCGTGGAGTTTCGTAAGTTTTACCATTCACTTCATAAGAAGCATATCTAGGCTCGAAACCTGTGTTTCCACCAGTCAAAGCTGGAGAACCTGCCTGCAATCTGAAATCTGCATTGCCCATTGGAGCAGTAGAACTTCCTTCTCTTGCAGCTTCGATGTCGAAACCTTGACCTAACTGATAGTTGACGAACATTGGGTCATTTTCAGCTACACCGCCAGCAACATCAGAGGTAGGGATTGCCTGTCCACCTTCTCTACCAATAGTACCATTAGAAGGATAAAACTCTTCTACTATGATATCCTCATCACCATAATAAAACTGGTGTCCATAAGTGGTGTTAGCCATGTCAGGCTGATTATCTGGTGGAACCATTCTCAAACCGTATCTAGAGTTTACCACCAAGTTATTGAAAGCAAGCCCTCTAGAACCATTTTCAAAGTTTAAAGAACCACCTCTACCAGCTTGAGATCTTCTCCAACCTGAATTTACAATGGTATTGTTGTAATAATAATTGTCAGCCTGAGGCTCTCTACCTTTAGAGTTAGCCACTTTCAAACCGTTAGTTGCTACTCCGTACATCAAGTTGAAGCAGAAGTCACCCACTGTTCCAGACTTGGCGTTCATAGCTTCTCCACCAGTTTCACCATTAAGTTCAAATACACTGTGAGCGATCAAAGTTTTGGCTCCGTTCAATCTGATTGCATCATCCTTAGAATAAGCAATTCTTGTGTGCCAAAGGATAAGATTAGAAGTCAACCCATCGTCCTGCATGTAAATTGCATAACGTGGCTCTCCTTCATCGATTTCCCCTTCCTGTACGATCGGGTTGTGTGCTTCACCAGCAGCTCCGGCAAATTCAATGTCAGTATATTCAAAAACCAAGTCTTGCACGGTTTCGGTAGTGGAGATTCCACCCCAAAGGCCAGCAAAATGATTGGCAGGAACTCTTTTATCTTCAGCTACAGTAATACTTACTCTGTTACTTTCAGTTCCGTAAGAATAAAGGCTACCTCTAACTACTATTTCAGGGCTACTTCCTTGACGGCCATCACCATCCATGATAACGGTAACACCTTCTTCCAATGTAAGACTCTCACCTTCTGGAATCACAATGTCTCCGGTTACAATGTAAGTTTCGTTCGCAGCCCACACGCCGCTCACCTCACCAAACATATTGTCTTGGGTCGGGTCTACATTTTCATCGTTGTCCTCGGAAGGATCTACGATTGGGTTTTGCTCATCACTACAAGCCATGAAGCCTGTAAAAAGAACACCCAGCATCCAAAATTTCAAAATCGACTTTTTCATTAGGTATTATTTATATTGGTTATTGATTCATTCTAAAGCGAAGTCCCAGTCTATAGGATTGACCAAATCGATCACTCCTCACCACTGTTTCATTCACGTTGTTTTGGTATGGGAAGACAGCATCTTCACGGGCCAATGGGCTTTTCACAAATAGCTCATATGGAGTGTCTAGTATGTTGTTGACTCTTACGAATACCGTCAAGGACTTGCCAATATTTTTGTCTATAGACAAATCCAGTTGGGTAATTGGTCTGGACCAGTGATCATTGTTGAGGAAAGGCGATACAAACTCGATTCTTTCACCTGTGTAGACTGCTGATATCTGTGCGTCAAGGCCCAAAACCTGATCCTTATACATCAAGCTAAGGTTACCAATATGGTCAGCTTGCCCTTGAAGTGGACGTGTTTGATCCACACTCACCTGCACGAGCTGGGAAGAAGGGTCTTCAGGATTTTCCCTTCTTCGCTCAATCTTGCTGGTGGTTATTCTTGAATTAGTATAGGTGTAGTTGAACCTGATACCTATTTTATTATAATACTTGATAAAATCTGCCTCAAGACCCCAATTGACCGCATTTCCAAAATTGGTAGGCTGAAGGGAAAGTGGCCCTGTGAAAATATTGGTTCTCGCTAGTGTATACTCTATTGGGTCCCGCAAGTCTTTCAGGAAGGCCCCAACCAAAACCTGCTCTGACAGGGTTGGAAAAAACTCATATCTTACATCATAATTATGGGCTCTCACCCTTTGAAGATTTGGGTTTCCACGCTCATCAAAACCGTCCTCTTCAGCCATTCTGTAAGGAACAATTTCGTGAAAACCTGGCCTGGAGAGGGCTTTATAGTAGGATCCCCTAAGATTCATTTTACTGTTTAAGCGATGCTTAAAAGAGACTGAAGGCAGTACATCAATATAAGTTTGGCTACTATCTGGGTTTACACTTTGCGACGCCACTGCTAGTGTGTACCCTTGATCTGTGTGCTCCACTCTAACCCCGGCATTGATTTCGGTATTGAAAACATCCCATTTGGTGTTAAGATAACCGGCAGCAATCCTTTCATAGGAATCGAAATTCAAAGGGTCAGATGTTCCTCCTCTTGGATTAAGTAAATTCCAACTCACATCTTCAAAACTTTCCCAGTGAACTCCTTCAACTTGGTAAGCTGGATTTGCGGGATCGAATATATATCTATTGAAAAAGCTATTTCTTTCTTTATCCCTGTACATCCCTCCAAATTGAATTCGGGTTTCTTCGTTGATTATGCCAGGAGCATAGCTGAAATTCAGAAATCCGGTCAGATCTCTATCGGTATTGTTCAGCCATTGTCTAAAGTTTCTTCTTTCGATATTTTGAGGTTGAAATTCAAAATTCCGCATCTCGCCGTTTCTCTTAAAAATCCCATCATCAGGGCTTTCACTTGTAGCCAGGCTGTAGACCCCAGACCAGTCCATTGTGAATCGGCCCCTGCTACCAAAGGAATGTTCGCCACCCAATGTAGAGGTCTGAATGTTTTGATATCTCGACGTAAATCTAGTGATGTGGGTAAGAATCCCATTTCCCGCCAAATAATTAAAATTCCTTCCATCGACATCCGTATCCAGCATTTCCCTCACCCTGAAGTCATTCAGGAAATAATTTCCAGCATATAAATAAAGCTTATGCTCGGGGTTAAAAACATAATCTACTTTGCTGTGAAAAGCTGCTCGCTGTTGTTGTGTGGAAGAAACCCTTTCTTGTAGTCTAGTCAAGGTAGGCCTTCCTGAGCCAAAATTGTCCACATCAGCTCTATACCAATTACTATTGGAGCCTCGGTAACTATTTTGGAAACTACCCCCCAACATTACCCCAAGTCTATCATTAAAAAATCTGTCACCATAGGTAAGGCTCCCCAAAATATCCGGAAGCGGTGTCTTATTTCTCAACATCATATTGGAGGTGCTAAAATCCTCCATATTAGCAGAGTAATCTGAACCAAACTGCTCATAGGGCGATCTCATATTAAGATTTGATCTATCGTAATGATAGAAGCCTCTGTCCAGATTGATTTGGTTATAACCCAATTGTATGTCCCCTTCTAGCATAAATTCCTCAGGGGCATCCTTCATGACCATGTTGACGGCTCCACCTATCGCGTCCCCTTCCATCATAGGAGTTAGGGATTTGGACACTTCCAGTCTTTCCAATAGCTGCGCCGGAAAAATATCAAGAGGGATAAACCTGTTTTGATTATCCGGAGAAGGGATTTTTACGCCATTCACTAAAGTATAATTATAGCGCTTATCCATGCCTCTTACGATGGCGTGCTGGGGATCACCACTTGCGTTTCTTTCCACCGAAAGACCCGATACACGTTGAACTATGTTAGCAACCGTAATATCTGGAGATAACTCAATAGCCTTTTTGGAGATTACATTGATGGTGTTTGCGGCATTTCGCTCGAGAGTTCGGGCCTGCATTTCCGATCCTTTTATGGCACTCCCACTCACCACCACTTCAGCCAGATCATTGTTGTCTAACTCCATATTAAAGTCTCGCTTTATATGCTGGCCGTTGACTGATAATGTCTCATTAATCTTTTGATATCCAACAAATGAAACCTCAACATCGTAGGTTCCTTCCGGAAGATTTTTCACACTATAAGAACCATCCAAACCAACTATCGCATAATAATCAGTACCTTTAAATTGAACTGTAGCCCCTATCAAGGGCTCTTGGGTTTCTTTATCAAAAACAAAACCCGAGATATTGGCGGCCTGCACAGCAAAAGAGAGAGCCACTAAAATCGAACTGAATATGAACCTTGCTTTCATACCCCAAAGGTGGGCAATACATGTTACTCCATAATTTCCCTACTATAATCTAAAAATTACCATTCTCTCAGCAGGTGTTAACCAAAAGTTACCCGTCTTCATCACTATCTTTCAACAACCTAGCTACCAAGACAGAAGGTCTTAACATTGAAAGAATAAATAGAATATTCAAATTTCCAAATTGGAAAAAGTAAAAATGAAATAAAGTAAAAAAGCGGTTTAGTTTCTTATTTTTTTTTAACAGTAATAAAAAAACCTCCCTAGCCGAAGCCAGGGAGGTTTTCCAACAATCAATCAATCTATATTCTTTTAATCCGCTTTTTCTTGCTTGGTCACCTTGATGCTGAGCTCATCACCTTCGCCAGGATAATCGGCTACGATCACATCGCCTTCAGACAACTCCCCTTTCAGGATCTCCTCAGCAATGGCATCCTCCAAGTATTTCTGGATTGCCCTATTCAAAGGCCTTGCACCATACTGCTGGTCATAACCTTTCTCTGACAAGAAATCTTTTGCCTTATCGGTAAGCTCAATTTTATATCCCAAGTCAGTGATACGCTTGAACAATTTAGCCAAGCTGATATCGATGATCTCATGGATATGCTCCTTAGTAAGCGAGTTGAATACTACCACATCGTCCAGCCTGTTAAGGAATTCCGGACTGAATGCTTTCTTCAAAGCACTTTGTATGGTGGCTTTCATCACATCATCTTGGTTGTCCAATTTCGCCTTGGAAGCAAACCCGATTCCCGAACCGAAGTCCTTCAAATCTCTTACCCCAATATTGGAAGTCATGATGATAATGGTGTTCCTAAAGTCCACTCTTCTACCTAGCCCATCTGTCAAGATACCGTCATCCAGCACCTGTAACAATAAGTTGAAAACATCAGGGTGAGCCTTCTCGATTTCATCAAGCAACACTACAGAATATGGTTTTCTTCTCACTTTCTCTGTAAGCTGTCCACCTTCCTCATACCCAACGTAGCCCGGAGGTGCTCCGACAAGTCTGGAAACACTGAATTTCTCCATATATTCCGACATATCCACTCTGATAAGAGAATCCTCTTTGTCAAACAGATAAGTTGCCAGCATTTTGGCAAGCTCGGTTTTACCCACACCCGTTGGACCTAGGAATATGAAGCTACCAATTGGTTTTTTAGGATCCTTCAAACCAACTCTGGTTCTCTGGATAGCCTTTGTCAACTTCTTGATGGCATCATCCTGACCTACCACTTTGCCTCTCAACTCTTGGCTCATGTTTAGCAACTTGGCGCCTTCGTTTTGAGCAATTCGCTTAGCTGGAATACCGGTCATCATGGCGATTACTTCAGCCACGTTTTCCTCTTCCACTGTATAGCGCTTGGTTTTGCTTTCCTCTTCCCACTTGGTCTTTGCTCGGTCAAGTTGTTCAAGAAGTTTCTTCTCACGATCTCTCAACTGAGCAGCCTCTTCATATTTTTGACTTTTGACTACCCTGTTTTTCTCGACTTTGATTTCTTCAACCTCATTTTCCAACTTGATGATTTCATCAGGCACGTGGATGTTGTTGATGTGAACCCTTGCCCCGGCCTCATCGAGAATATCGATGGCCTTATCCGGCAAGAATCTATCGGAAATGTATCTATCAGAAAGTTTCACACAAGCCTCTATAGCCTCAGGGGTATAGTTGACATTGTGGTGATCTTCGTATTTATCTTTGATGTTGTCCAATATTTGAATGGTTTCCTCTGGAGAGGTGGCATCCACCATCACCATTTGGAACCTTCTTGCCAAAGCACCATCTTTTTCGATATACTGTCTGTATTCGTCAAGGGTTGTCGCACCAATACATTGGATTTCGCCCCTAGCCAAAGCAGGTTTGAACATGTTACTGGCATCTAGGGATCCACTCGCACCGCCTGCGCCCACAATAGTGTGAAGCTCATCGATGAAGAGTATTACGTTCGGGGATTTCTCCAGCTCGTTCATTACAGCCTTCATTCTTTCCTCAAACTGCCCTCTATATTTAGTCCCAGCTACAAGGGAGGCCAGATCCAAGGTCACCACGCGCTTATTAAACAGCACTCGGGATACTTTTTTCTGAATAATCCTCAAGGCTAGGCCTTCCGCTATGGCGGTTTTACCGACACCTGGCTCACCGATTAGGATAGGATTGTTTTTCTTCCTTCTAGAAAGAATTTGTGCTACCCTTTCGATTTCTTTTTCCCTACCGATGATAGGGTCTAGCTTGTCTTCTTCAGCCATCTTGGTGAGGTCGCGACCAAAGTTGTCCAACACTGGTGTCCTGGATTTCTCGGCGCTACTCTTGGATGAACCGGAGGAACTACTGGATCCAAACAGCTTGCTTCCTTCCTCATCTGGGTCGTCAGCTTCAGCTCTGGATCTCGGGGTTTGGTCGGATTGGTATTCCAGCATTTCTTTTACGGCGTCATAGTTAGTATCAAATTTCTGCAATATCTGTGTGGCTATATTATCCTCATCTCGAAGGATAGAAAGCAGCAAATGCTCAGTTCCAATCAATTGGCTCTTGAATATCTTCGCTTCCAAATAAGTGATTTTCAATACTTTTTCAGACTGCCTAGTAAGGGGTATGTTGGCCAAATTCTTCACGTTGTGATTGGCCGTACCCTTCACCGCCCTTTCGATAGCGGTGCGAAGCTCGTCCAGAGGTACGCCAAGCTTCTTTAATATGGAAACAGCAACACCTTCTCCTTCACGAATCATACCTAACAAGAGGTGTTCCGTTCCAATGTAATCATGCCCTAACCGCAAAGCTTCCTCACGGCTCAGAGAGATCACCTCTTTGACTCTATTTGAAAATTTTGCTTCCATTAAATATCCTTTCTTAAATGTTGTTTCTCTTGCTTCAATGTAATCCAATTTGACTTAAAAACACAATCATTCGGGGCTTTGTTCAATAGTTTTTTTTGACTGTGAAATAATCTTTCCGGCTTGGGGGCCTTCGCAAAACAGCAAATCGATTACACTTAGGTTGGGTACAAAGTCTAAGCCAAAGAGCTGCATGTAAGACACCGGTCTATAAATCCCCCTAGCATCATAGGGTTGCTTGGGTTGAATCACCCCCCGTAGATCCTGAATTTCCACATTTGATTGGTATTCAGTACTTACGACTAATCTGACAGGATGTTGTAAAAATCTGAGACAAAGTGTCAGTAATTCCAGATTCAAATCAAAAAGCCTTGCCGGTTTGCTTTCGAATACGCTTTCATAATTTGGAAAAAAATATTCAAAAAACGCTGCCTTACCATAAGCACTTTTTATGCCACGAAGGTGAATGTTCACCCATTTCTGCTCATAATCTATTTCCACTTCCTTATAAAGCTTCCCTTTCCCCCCTTTTACAGGAATAGAAAGACTCTCTACTTTATTGGCCAGCCTTATGGATGCCCTGTTTCTATAGGTCTGTTTCTGGTAATTGTCCTGCCCTTCGATTATTAATTTTTCAAATCCATCTATGGCTGCAAAATACTCTATGGGAGGCAGGTATAGTAGATCGGTGATTATAGTCTTTTCAGTATCAGACTTCATTATTCATCATTCATCATTCGGTATTCATTATTTAATTGTACCAAGTACTAGGTACCATGGACTAAGTACACCGCAGGACAGACCATTTTTTCTTTCCATTTTGGCCTTCCCAGGACATTTAGTGGATGAGTTGGGTGTCGTACTTACGCTCCTTCGTCCTTCGTACTTCGTATTTCGTACTTACTCAAAGCACTTCCTCCACATTCCCCAACCCTTCTCTCACGATCAGTATTTCGTCACTGGTGCAGTCCAGGATAGTCGAGGCCACGTTGTTTCCATAGCCACCATCGATGACCACATCCACAAGGTCTTTGTACTTTTCATAAATCAGCTCGGGATCGGTACTGTATTCGATTACCTCATCCTCATCGCGTATGGAGGTAGTCACGATGGGTTGGCCAAGTTCCTTCACCAGGGCTCGGGGTATGGAGTGGTCCGGCACCCGGATACCCACGGTTTTCTTTTTGCTGTTGAGCAGCTTGGGCACGTTGTTGTTGGCATTGAGGATAAAGGTGTAGGGACCCGGCAAGGCTTTTTTCATCACTTTGAAAACCGGCGTACTCACCGTACGAGTATAGTCCGCAATATCACTTAGGTCATAGCAAATGAAGGAAAAATTCTGCTTTTGAGGTTTCACTCCCTTGATCTGGCAGACCTTTTCTATGGCCTTTTGGTTGAAAATATCACAACCGATACCATATACGGTATCCGTGGGATAGATGATTACCCCGCCGTTGCGCAGGACGTCCACAATGTGCTGTACTCTTCGGGGATCTGGATTTTCGGGATAAAGCTTGATGAATTCTGCAGGCATAAGCTGATAGGTTTTTGGCTGAAAAAGATTTATTAAAGATAAGTGATATTATTGGAAAAATGTTTACCCAGACAAAGTGGATGGCCTTTTCTCCTTCGCCTTTGCTCTTTTTTGACTACTTTTGAAAAAAATCAACCCATCCTGCGTTAATAAAGGATATGATCCCAGACAAAAAGACCAAACGTTATCTAATTGCCGTCATTGCCGTCACCGTATTGATGACCTCCATGACGTTTTATTTCTATCAGGCATTCTTCTCTCCAAATGCCCTGGTAGATAAAGAAGAACCAGCTCTGCTCAAAATTCCAAGAGGTGCCACGTTCAAAACCGTCTCTGACAGCCTGACCAAAAAAGGCATCGTCCACGACGTAGTCACCTTTTCATTTGTCGCCAAAGTGCGCGGCTATCAGGAAGCAATCAAACCGGGCCTTTACGAAATCAGACCCAAGATGAGCAACAAGGATTTGGTTGCCCTGCTTTCTTCGGGAAGGCAAACTCCTGTTAGATTAACTTTCAACAACGTCAGAACCAAGGAAGACTTGGCGGAAAAAGTAACCAGAAACCTGGAGATGGAGCAGGAGGAATTTGAAAACCTACTTACCGACAGCGTCTACTATTCCAAATTTGACCTCAGGGATGAAACGGTTATGAGTATTTTCATCCCAAACACCTACGAAGTATATTGGAATGTGACCCCAGAGGGCCTTTTCGACAGAATGTACAAGGAATATGAGAAGTTCTGGAATGAGGAACGCACCACAAAACTCACTCAGCTAAATTTGGACCGCAAGGAAGTCAGCACTTTGGCCTCTATTGTGCAGGCCGAGACGCAGATGTCGGATGAAAGACCACGCGTTGCCGGAGTGTACCTCAACCGCTTGAGAATGAACATGCCTCTTCAGGCCGATCCTACCTTAGTGTTCGCTCTGCAGGACTTCAGCATCAAAAGAGTGCTCAATGTGCATAAGGAGATTGACAGTCCTTATAATACTTATAAATACACCGGTCTGCCTCCAGGCCCGATCAACTTGCCGGATATAAGCTCTATCGATGCCGTATTGGCCGCTGAGGACCACAAATATATTTATTTTTGTGCAAAGGATGACTTCTCCGGATACCACGCCTTTGCCACCAACTACAACGAACACCTCCGAAATGCTCGCCGTTATCAGCAAGCGTTGAACCGGGCCAAAATCTACTAACCATGTTCACTACCGAAACCCAGATAAGGGTGCGATATGCCGAGACAGACCAGATGGGTTATGTCTATTACGGAAACTATGCTGCTTACTATGAAGTGGGAAGGGTGGAAGCCATGCGCAACATTGGCTTTTCCTACAAAAAACTTGAAGACGAAGGCATCATGATGCCGGCATTGGAAAATTACAGCCGATACTACAAGCCCGGCCGCTACGACGAACTCCTCACCATAAAAGTAGAAGTAAGGGAGATGCCTGGCGTTCGTATCAGGTTTGACTGCACTATTACAAATGAGGCAGGCGAAACCATCAATGAAGGATACACCTTGCTAACCTTCATTCGGACCGACAACCACCGCCCCTGCAGACCACCAAAGGACTTGTTGGAGCTGATGAGGCCTTATTATGAGGGGTAATAGTGTTTATGGTTTAAAGTTTAAGGCTTATGGGGTTAGGAGTTTTTATTCCCGCCGCTTCGCGGGGCGGGAGGTTTAGGAGTTTATAAAAAATCTTTGCGTCCTTTGCGGAGTTTTGGCGCTCTCCCGATTCGCTTCGCTGCTCGGGACAGGTTTGCGTGAAACTTTCCAGTTTAGTTTCTCGCAGCGTCGCAGCGAAAAACGCCGCGCCCGCTGCGAGAACATATTTTTTTCCTCTGCGTCCTTTGCGTGAAACTTTTTCTCCTACTCCACAGTGAATCTCACAAATCCCAGTTCGTCATCCATGTTTTCAAACATCCAGATCTGTCCGTCTTTGACGAAATGGTGGGCGGGTATTTTGGTCAGCCCTTCCAGGAACGTCTCCCCCAGCAGGTTCAAATCCGTATCGAAAGCACTCAGCCAAACCTTACTAGATGACTTGTTATTGCCCTCAGCGTCCTGTTTGGATTCGGTCAGATAACTGAACCTTAGAAATCTTTCATTTTTCTCATCCCACACCGGCTGGCTAAAAGCAATTTCCTTTTTAAAATCCGTCATGGCTTTGTTAAATTCCTCCTGCGAGTCTATGGTCTTTTTATATTTGCCGGTTTTCCTATGAGCAAAAAGCTGGTTGTCCATTTCCTTTTTTTCCACCAGCCCGTCCTCTGGGTTGTAAATATGAATGCTGTTATCCACATTGTTGGTAATAAAAATCTTATCCTTGGCATGGTTGACAAAATAGTTGGGACCCATCATGACCATGGGCATGCCCTTTTCATTTACCCAGCTGAAAAAATAATCCTTTTGGTATTCTTGCTCGGGAAAAGTGACCTTTTTCAGGGATTTTTCCTCCATGTCAATCACCCCAAAATAAAATTCCTCCTCATGGAAATTCGAAAAAGTACCATATAGCTTATTGGGGGCAGAATTTGGGATTATTCCACTGAACAGGTTTTCATTTACCTTCAACTCATCTCCAGTTAAATCCTGGGGCTTGAGGGATACTGATTTCTTTTTATTGCCCTGCTGATCAAAGATGCCGCCCCGGTCAAAAGAAAGAATGAAAAATTCATCAGAAGGGGCGCTAAAAATCCTATATACATATTGCCCCACACCCTTAGGACCTTCTTTTTCATATGGCGTGGCCCCCACCAACTTCAGCTCCTCCAAGTCAATCTTTTCAACTTGGCTCCTGTCGGCGTCAAAATTATATAAATATCTACGATCCTGTGAAAGCACAGATTGATACAAGCCCGTTTTCAAATACAAAATATCCTCTCCTGCATCCACCATTACGGTATCCTGACTGACCGCCAAGCCTCCATCTGGCCTCTCTCCTTCCTCGGACTTGCTGCAGGCCGCCACTATAAAAAACAAAAACATTAGCACTAAAACATTCTTCATAATTATTGGGATTTAAGATTTAAAAAACTCTCACTACCAATTTATGAATAATAACTTTATGAACTAATGTTTTTGTAAACAATCTTACCTGGTATAGGTAAGTTGACCTTCGAGTTTATTCTGTTGCGGAACTCCAGCATAATCCGTCTCTGTGATCATATCAATATGCAGCACGAGGAGCTGGTCAGTCATCTCTACCCGATAATCTTCATACTCTTCACCGTCCGGGCCAAAAACCCTCAGGATGTTTCCATTTCGTAGTTCATAAGCCCCACCATTCAAAAATGGCGGCATCTCCATCTCGGAGATCCTGCCTTCTTCAGATGGATCTTCACCATGGGACCACACTTCCATCCTTGCGACATAAGAGCCCCACGTGTTAAATTCATTAGGATTGGAATGAAATGCGGCACCCGAATCTATATCCTTGCCGGTCACCACACTGTTTGAGTTTAGGGTCTGACCCTGCACATCAAGAGTACTTTCGGTGGTATAATGGATACTTTGAAGCACCCACTCCCCCAAAAGCTCATCCTGGTTGATGGTTATTTCCTCATCCGAGTTACATGAGGTGAAAAGCAGCATTCCTGCGGCTGCACATAATAGAAAAACTTGTTTCATATATAAATATTTAAAGAGTTAATTGGTGATTTTAACCAATTAACTGATCAAAACAAAATATAAACTACATTTTAAACCAGTTAACAATGATTGACACCTAAAAATGATTTACTAAATTCATTACTAACAGCATTTTAGGGAAAATCGAAAGCGTTTTACTGGACTTGAACCATTCTTACCCCCTTCTTGAAAAATTTTCTTAATTTTAGCCTCATTTTTATTATTTTTCCATGGTGAAGCAAAAGTTTAAAGACTACGTCAATATCGCGGACAAGAGGGCCCAAGCACTGCGGCATGTGCATTTCGGCAATCCTGACCAAAACCTCTACGATGTAGGCAAGCTTTTCATTCAGCAGATTCAAAAGGATGAAATCACCGAAAGAGCCTATGCGGTGGCCTTCAATTTTACAGTGGCCATGTTTCCGCTTTTGCTTTTTCTGCTAAACATGATTCCCTACATACAGTATTTTTTTCCTGACGTGACTACTGGTAACATCCTGATGTTTATCCAGGAGATTGTGCCTCCGAGCATTTATCTAGAGGCAGAAGGTACCATCATGGATATTGTGAGCCGGCCCAGGCAAGGATTGTTGTCCTTCGGTTTCTTCCTTGCTTTATTTCTTGCCACCAATGGCGTCGTATCCCTCATGAACGCTTTTAACGCCTGCTATAGGACCAAGGAAAACAGGGGGTATTTCACGACCAGACTTTTAGCCGTGGGCATTGTGATGATCTTGGTTCTAGATCTCTGCGCGGCGGCCCTGGTAATGATTTTCGGTAACCAATTGTTGGGCATGCTTTCCGACCAAGGTTTTGTTTCTAGCGGTTTCAACTATTACCTAGTTGCTTCCCTGAGGTTCTTTGCGCTTCTGTTCCTGTTTATGATCGCTACTGCTTTCATATTCCGCTTTGCCCCCGCAGTGCATGACAAGTGGCGTTTTTTCAGCACTGGCTCAGTTACTGCAGGTCTTTTGATTACGCTGGGTTTCTACCTTTTTTCCTTCTACTTAAATAATTTTGCGACTTATAACAGACTTTACGGTTCGATTGGCACTATGATCGCGGTAATGTTGTGGCTATTGATCACCAGTTTTATTATTCTGATCTGCTTTGAAATCAATGTGGCTTTGGACAAGGCTGCTGAGAAGCGCAGCGTAACCAAATTTATTAAGCATTAAATCAATGATTTACAAAAAAGGAGTAGATTTTTCACCCTATACCATTTGCAAAAACAAAACTTAGCACTACCTTTGCAATCCGTTAAGACATAAAACGGAAACGCAAATAGACCCAGAGGAGTGGCAGAGTGGTCGAATGCGGCGGTCTTGAAAACCGTTGTACCGCAAGGTACCGGGGGTTCGAATCCCTCCTCCTCTGCAAAACAAAACCCTAACTTCAAATTTGTAAGTTAGGGTTTTTGCTTTTTTATTAGTTGGGATATGAGTTGCTAAACTTCGTATAATATATAGCAATTGTAATGTTTTTAAGGTATCAAATCTCCAAAACCCCTAATGTATATCTCAATATCACTTCTTGAAAATAGTGAGTATACTTCGCCTGGGCATGGTCGGACTGGGCCGTCACCAATTGCTGGTTGGCTTGGGCAAGGTCTACGAAGTTGCTTACACCTAGCCTAAACCTTTCTTCTATTACCTGCTGGGCGACTTCTGCCGCTTCTAGTTGAACTTTGGTGGCCTCTTCCCTCTTAATTGCCGCACGGTAGTTTTCATAGGCCAGCTTTGTCTCCTGAGTTAGCCTCCGTTCAATGGCTACCAATTCCAGTTCCTGATTGTTGTGCTCCACTTTACTCCTAGCCACGGCGACCCTGTTTTCAAAATTGTTGAAAACAGGAATAGTAATAGAGAACCCAAACGTTCTTTGAGGATAAATTACCATGTATTGATCTCGGAAGTTTCGTTCATCCAGAGAGGTGAAAAATGTATTATAATTGAAGAACCCATTAATTTGTGGGTAATAGAAGGATCTTGCTACAGAGATCATATCCTTTTGACCTGCCACAATCATTTTCTGGGCACGAAAATCCCTCCTGTTATGCACCGCAAGGTCATACAGCTCCTCTAGACCTAAATCTAAAAATTCACTTGGAACAGTTTCCAAATCTAGGGGAAGAAGCTGCGGCAGCGTATTAGGATCCAATTGAAGGGTTTCGGCAAATTGCCAAAGATCCGTCTCAAGTTGAATTTCAGCATCCAAAACAACGGTGGTTAACCTAGCGACTTCTGACTGCTGGTTATACTGGTCAGAAAGAGTCCTAAGTCCTGCCTCAACAAATCCTTCAATTTGCCTGAGCTGTTGTTTTTGGTTCTCCAGATTTTGAACAGCAATTCTATAAAGCTCCTGGTCTAGCAAGATTTGTAAATATTGTTGAGCCACATCAAAAACCACATCTTGGGACGCTCGATGAAGGTTCAGGTGACCTGCCTCCTCAAATTGTCTTGTGGCCCTAGTGGTAAAAAGCCTTCGTCCTGAATTGAATATGGGAAGATTGGCATTTAAACCGGTGGTCAAAAGGTCATTGGTCACATTGGTCACTACTAACTGCCCCTCTAACTGCTGGTATTGTTGCCCCATTTGCCGGAAAAGATTGTTGTTAATGTTCACCTTAGGCAGATGGCCCAAAGTAGCGGCCTGTCTTTCCCTTTTGAGGATATGTTGTTCATTTTTCCTCATCTGAAACGCCTGGTTCTGCCCTAGTCCGATCTCTACTGCATCCTGAAAGGAAACCAGCAAAGTATCCTGCGAATTGGCAGGAAAAACGATCCAGGCTACCGCGAACAGAATAAAAACTATTTTTTTCATCTTAAATACTTACTTCTTGATAAATTTTCCCATCCATCATTTCAATTAGACGGTGTCCATAATCGGCATTTTCCCGGGAATGAGTGGCCTGAATTATAGTTGTTCCTTCCCTATTCAATTCTTGGAAAACCTCCATGATTTCCTTGGCTTGAGCAGAATGTAAATTTCCTGTTGGTTCATCCGCAAGCAACACCTTAGGCTTACCGGCGATAGCTCTTGCTACACCTACTAGCTGCTGTTGCCCACCTGAAAGCTGTTCTGGAAAAAGATCTTTTTTGGCCACCATGTTAAAGCGATCCAAAAGTTCCGCAATTATGGATTTGCGTTCAGCTGAAGAAACATTCCTATAAAGCAGAGGGGTTTCAATATTTTCATACACTGTCAGCTCATCGATTAAGTGATAGGCCTGAAAAATGTACCCAAATTCACTTTTATGAAGAGCGGACCGCTGCCTATCCTTCATGGCCTTTATCGATTTGCCCTCAAAAGTATATTCCCCTTCATAATCTTCATCCAGAAGCCCAATAATGTTCAGTAAGGTGGATTTCCCCACGCCCGAAGGTCCCATCAAGGTCACAAAGTCCCCCTGTTCTATCGTAAGTTCAATTTCCTTGAGAATAAAAACCCGTTGGAAACGGGAGTCGATGTATTTGTTTATGTTTTGTAGGTGGATCATTTGATTTTGATGTTAGGTGTCGGATGACGGTTGTCCGATGTAGATGATATATTCTACATTCGTGCCATGGAAAATAGGCTCACAATGCCTCTATCAAGGCTTTTTATCGACCTGACAGGAAATTGAATCGAACACCTTTGTTCGCCAGCGGACGAATTATAAAATCTCTATTCACTCTTTAGCACATCTGCTGGATTCTTTTGCATGGCTTTGTAACTATGGAGCCCCACAATAGCTAAACATGCAAAAAGGGCTGCTATTCCTGCCAGAAAATATAAATCATAGGGCATGTTAATCTTGAAATAAAATTCTTTGAGCCAATTATTCAACAGATACCAAGTAGGTATAGCCGCCAACCCAAAGGCCACCGCCATCAACACCACGTACTCCTTAGAAAGGCTTACCAAAATTTCCATTGTCCCTGCTCCCAATACCTTGCGTATGCTGATTTCCTTTGTCCTCTGGGCAATAGTAAAGGATGTCAAGGCAAAAAGGCCAAGAAAACTTATCACCAAAGCTATCAAAGTGGCCAATCCCAAAACCTTCATCACCCTGAAGTCAGATTTATAAAAATTGGCAATGGTCTCATCAAAAAATTTGAACTCACCGTCCTCGAAGGGAAAATGCGCCTGGTAGATTAGCCCAAAATCCTCTTTGGCCTGCTTCAGATCTGTATTCGCTTCCATTTTTACGCTCAATAAAGTCGCGTTCCTTTGGGCGGGCTGAAGGATCAATGGCCTGATTTCCTCCCTTAAAGTCCTGGAATGGAAATCCGGAACCACCCCCACCACCTCTCTTTCCGCTTGGTTGAAATCCAGGGAATAACCTATGGCATCCCTAGCGTTATCAAAACCCAACCTTTCGACAAACTTTTCATTGATCAGAATTTCATTTGATGCGTCTCTAACATTTCTCCCTGCCTTGGGCTTCACTTGGTAAACATCCAAAAACCGGGAATCAATCATTTTTACCTGCACACTGATTTCCTTTTTTTCGGTGGGGGTAGTTACCTCCACTGAACTTGTCCACAAGCTGGAAGAAGCCAGAATATCACTTCCAAGGCTGGTATTACGCACCCCAGCCTGTTGGCTGATGACATGTTTAAATGTTTCCCGCTGACTGGAGTCTGACAAAAACGGAAGCCGGATGTACATCACCTGCTCTTTGTCAAATCCCAGCTCCTTGTTCATCATATATTGGATCTGACTGGAGACGACAAGAACAGAAATGATGAACCCTATGGACAGGGTAAATTGGATTACCGTAAGGTTCTTTTGAAGGAAATAAGTCCAGGAAAAACCGTTTATCTGTTTGAAATCACCCTTCAATACTTTCTGGGCCTGTAATGCCGAGAGCATTATGGCAGGCATAATGCCAGCAAATAAGGTCAAAAGCATTCCCATTGCAACCAAAAAGGCCACTCCCTCCGGTGCCAGGTAGTTGATCACAAATCCATCGGGCAACAGATCCTGCAGCCCCCTAACCAACAAATCACTGAAAACCAACCCTCCTGCAATAGCCAAAATGACAATGATGGCTGTCTCTGCCAAAAACTGGAAAATTAATTGGCTTCTGCTTCCCCCAAGTGTCTTTCGGATCCCGACTTCTTTGAATCTCACAAAGGACTGGGCCGTTTCCAGATTGATAAAGTTTAGGCAGGCCAGCACCAATATAAATAAGCCCACCAGAATCAATCCCTGCAATACTGACTTGTTGGCTGCAGGTCGGTCAAAATTTTCATGAAAATGAAGTTCCACTAAAGGTAAAAGTGAAAATTCGGTAAAGCCTTTTTCGCTCTTTTCCATGTACTTGTCAGGAATTGCTCCTAACTTCTCATTTACATGCTCCAGATTCGTATCAGCATGGAGCTTGACGAATAGTTGGGAAGAGGAATTCACCGATTGCCAGTTATCTACGGCATAGAAATCCTCACCATTTTCCTTCCGTGCATTCTGAATGGAAAGAAAATCGGTAAAAATAAAATCCGTATTGCCTGTGTAATCCTCAACTACACCCGCCACGGTTACCTGAACTGTGTCCAAGAAATAATAAGTCAGTTCCTTGCCCAGCACTTCCGGGGGAGGCAAACCCTGGAAATATAATTCGGCAGCCGCCTGGGTCAAGACCACCTGACCGGGTTCATTCAGGGCTGTGGAAGGATTTCCGGCAAGCCACTGGCGCTGAAATATCCTAAAGTGCTGATTATCGGTCATCACGGTGGGACGTTCCTTATAGATGCCCTTATCCTCTTCCAGATGGACTCTTACTCCCTCCAGCTGGTAAAAATGTGTTTTTGTTTCCACATCCGGGATTTCATCCTCGATTACACCGGCCATCGGAAAGGGAACACCCCCGTTCAACCAAGACTCTTCCTGATAATGGGTGTGGGTCATCACTTGGTAAATCCTGTCCCCATCCTCATGGAATTTATCGAAGCTGTTTTCATACCAGACCACATGAAAAACCAACAAACACACAGCCACCCCCAGCGAAAGCCCCAACACATGGACCAGCGTCCTCAATTTGCTCCTCAGGATGTTCCTATACCCGATGATGAAATAGTTTTTTAGCATAACGCCTAGGTTCAAAGCTTTTCCTATTTATTAGCAAGCTCAAAGCAATGAGCTTAAGTGATTATCAATCCGACCCTCCATAATTTTATTTTTATTTCGCGAAGTGGCTCTGTGAAACTCCTTTTTTAAACTCAGTGTAACCCTGCCTGCCATCCGCTAGCGCTTTGGCAGATCAGGCAGGTCTGTGTCCCTTTTGCTCCATCCCGCATCAATCATCCTTCAGCGTCTCCGCTGGCCGCCTCACAAAAACCGTCACCGTCCTGTACCCTATGGTCAGGAAGGAAATTAAGGCTACGACCAATATTGCCGCAGGGTAAATCCACAGCGGAATCACTGCCCGGTTGGCAAAGCCGGAAAGCCATTGGCCGCTGAACCATAAACCGAATGCCACTGCCAAGCCGGCCGACAGGGCCAGCAGGACAAAGAAATCGGCTGAGAGGAGTTTCAACACATCTGAACCCGAAGCCCCCAGGACTTTGCGGATACTGATTTCACGTGTTCTTCTCAGGGCTACATAAGATACCAGGCCGAAGAGACCCATACACGCTATCACCACCGCAATGCCCGCAAACAGGCTAAAAATCGTTCCCACACGCGCCTCGGATTGGTAAAGCTGGGCGTATTCCTGATCTACAAACCTGTAATTGAAGGGTCTGTCCGGCACTAGTCTCTTCCAGGTTTCCTCAAGATTTGCCAAATGCTCAGACGGGTTTCCTTTAGCCAATCGTACCAATAATAGATTGGTCTGCCCCTGATCTATAAAGATCATCAAGGGACCAACTTTATGGTGAAGGGAATTGAAATAAAAATCACCCACTACCGCTTTGACCCTCGCAGGAGTACCTGCTTGCACCTTCTTACCCACAGCCTCCTCAGGTGTCCAACCAAGCTCCCTCACCGCAGACTCGTTAAGGATAATGTTCAACTCCTCCCCTGTCTCAAAGGCTGTATTCCTATTAATGTCCTGCTCGGTAAAATCATTGCCAGCTATTATTTCAGCCCCTATGGTCCTGACAACATCCGCATCTACTGCATAACCGGTGATGCTAATTTCTTTGGTGTTATCGAAACCAGCCTGAATAGCATATCCACCCTTAATATATATGGGCATATCGGCTGCCAATGAAGCAGAACTTGCCAGTCCTTTCCTGGTCAATTCACTTTTAAGTGAAGGAATAGTTTCCATCATTTTATGATGTGTGTTGATAGAAATCAGCTGTTCCTTATCATATCCTAAGTTAACGGACTGCATATAATCCAGCTGCTGCTTGACAATCATGGTCGCGATCAACAGGCCAATGGAAATAAAAAACTGAATGACCACAAGAGACTTCCTCAGCCAGGCACCACCTCCGAGTTTGGTTTTCTTACCCAAAGCCTTGAGCGGATCCATCCCCGAAAGGATCACCGCTGGGTACATTCCGGCCAATAGGGCTACCATGAGCAAGAGCACCAGAAGAAAGCCAATTCCCCAAGGGGTGAAAAGAAGCCCAATCTGCATAGGCACTCCGGATATCTCTTCGAATTTATACCCCATCAAAGCCAATAATGCCAAACTGAAAACCACCCCAAAGGCTGAAAGGATAAAAGATTCTGAAATAAATTGATTGAAAAGCTGTCCCCTTTCTGCACCCATCACTTTTCTCAACCCCACCTCTTTATTCCTCTCGGTGGCCTCTGCCGTGGCCAAATTGACATAATTGATGATGCCGATAAAAATCAAGAGGATGGCCACAATTCCAAAAATGTAAATGTACTTAATGTCCGACCCCGGCTTTACACCTTGCAGACCATCCCCTCTCAAGTGGATATCGGTCACAGGCTGTAAATGCATCGCGGTCTGGAAATTGTAGTTTCTCTGTGTTTCTCCCAAGTATTTTTCCACCAACTGTTCCATTTTGGGATTTAGACCAGCGGGATCTGCTCCTTGGGTAAGCTTGATATAGGAGTAATAATTACTTGGAGACCATTCCGGCTCCCTGCCATGTCTGTGGGATTTGAAAGATGCTAAAAAATCAAAGTCCAAATGGCTGTTGGACGGGAAATCCTCCATAACTGCCGATACAGTATATTCACCACTTTCCACTTTCAAGGTTTTGCCTACAGTCCCTCTGGAGTCCCCAAAATACCGACGGGCAGTAGTCTCTGTAAGCACCAGCTGGTTGGGCTCGGCCAAAGCAGATTCTGGACTTCCTTCCAAAAGTCCAAAGTCAAAGACATTAAAGAAATTGTGGTCTGCATAGGCAAATTTCGACTCTTCCACGCTCAGTTCCTCTCCACTGATCAATACCGTGGAAAAAATACTGATGTCAAAAATAACCGTCCCTGTCTCCACCTCCGGAATATCCTCCAGGACTGCAGGTACCAAGGCGGAAGGAGATGTACTGACCATTTGCCCTTCACCACCTGAGGAAAATTCCTGGTTGACTTTGTATATGCGGTCATGTCCAGAGTACATTTTATCATAATTCCACTCATGGTAAATGTAAAGTGAAATTGCCAAAAAGCTTACGATGGCTATGGTCAAGCCCAAGATGTTGATCCCGGCATAAAGCTTCCGCTTGGCCAGATTCCTAATGGAAATGGTGAAATAGTTTTTCCACATGGCTTTCGTGATTATGTTGTATATATTGCTGTCCGATGACCGATGTCCGATGTCCGCTCATCCCGTCATCCGTCATCCGTCATCCGACCTCCGTCATCCCTCCTTAAAAGTATCCACTGGATTCACCAGTGCTGCCCTGATTGATTGGCTGCTGACCGTGATGGCTGCGACCAGAAAGGCCACCAAACCTGCCACTACAAATACCCACCAGCTTACCCCTACAGAATAGGCAAAATTGCCCAGCCATTGGTTCATGCCATACCAGCCTATTGGAATGGCGATTAGAAAACCTATCAGTACCAACTTGAGGAAATCCTGGCCGAGCAAGGTGACAATATTGGTCACACTGGCCCCCATCACCTTTCTGATGCCGATTTCTTTCGTCCTTTGCTCTGTGGAATATGCCGCAAGCCCGAAAAGGCCCAATACAGAAATCACTATGGCCAGCCCGGCAAAAAAGCCGAACAACTGCCCAACTTTTTCCTCAGTTTCATATTGCTCAAGAAATCTGTCTTCAATGAAAAATGGTGAAAAGGGAAAATCCGACTTCATGGCTATCCACTCATCCTGCAGAAATGCCATAGCTTCGTCCTGACTGTCAGGGTGGAGTTTGACAGCTACTTGGCTGAAACGGTCATCGGGCACCATGAAAACCATGGGACTGATGGGCTGGTGCAGGGATTCAAAGTGGAAATCTTCGATGATTCCCACCGCATAACCGCGGCGGTTGCCATAGTGGAACTGCTTTTCAACAGCCTCCTCAGGACTGGACCATCCAATCGCCCTTACAGCCGCTTCGTTCAAAAGAAATGCACCTGTGGAATCGCTGGCAAGGTTGAAATCCAAGTTCCTGCCGGCCACCAGGTTCATCCCGAAGGTATTCAGGAAGGAATGGCTCACGTGGATGTCGGCGATTCGCACATTGATAGGCAACAGCTCCCCGTTTACCTCCGCCTGGGTGCCCTGGGAGTCCAGTAGCCTGCCTGAGGGAACCCTGCTGGCCAGGGAAACCTCTGTTATTCCAGGGTGCTGAAGGAGCCTTTCCCGCATCATTTCATAATTGCCGGTGAACTCGCTATATGCCGGCAAGACCGCAATCTGTTCCTTGTCAAAACCCAAATCTTTGCTCTTGATAAAATTGAGCTGGTCCAACACCACCATTACGCCCACAATCATTACAATGGATATCGCAAACTGCCCCACCACCAGTACTGACCTGAATTTTTCGTGGGCAGAGCCGATTTTGAAGGTTCCTTTTAAAACCCTCACCGGCTGGAAGCCAGATAGAAAAAGGGAAGGATAACTTCCTGCCAGTGCCCCTACAAGCAGCACCAGTACGCCCATCCACAACAAAAGCTGTGGCTCCTCGGCGAGATTCAGGCTTAACTCTTTACCGGTGAAATTCCCAAAAGTAGGCAACGCTACCCACACGATCACCAAAGCGAACAGCAGGGCCAGAATTACCAGGAACATGGATTCGCTCATAAACTGCTTTACCAAAAGCATTTTATCCGCGCCCATCACCTTTCTGAGACCGACCTCCATTGCCCTTTTGGCGGATCTGGCAGTGGCCAGGTTCATGAAATTGATACAGGCGATCAGTAGAATAAACAAGGCAATGGCCGAGTAGATATAGACATTTTCTATGCTGCTATTTGGCTCAATTTCCGAATCGAGATTGGAATGCAGGTGGATTTCTGTCACCGGCCACAAATTGAGCTGGGTTTCCCGAGAAACGGGCACCTGGCTTTGGCTGGACATATGCCTGTCGATAAATGCGGGGAATTCACTTTCCAGCGCTTGGGGGTCTGCACCTTCAGCCAGTAACAGATAGGTGGAAAAAGAGTTGTTTCCGAAATTCTGCATCATTTGATCCAGGCTTCCATAGAAACTGATGACGGGATTCATGGAGGCCAGGAATTCTACGTTGAAGTGGGAATTGGCAGGAATGTCCTCCATTACTCCCCTTACCTGTAGATCCCAGGAAAACTCGCCTACTTTCATCTCAATGGCTTTTCCCATAGGGTCTTCATTTCCGAAATACTTTCTGGCCATACTTTCGGTAATCACCAATCCATCCGGAAAAGTCAATGCCTGCTCAGGATCCCCTTCCAGTAGGTTCCATGAGAACACATTGAAAATCTCCGGGTCTGAGAAGAAGAAACCTTCCTCCTGAAATGACCTGCCCTCGTAGATCAGAATGGGATTGTTGCTCAGCAACCTGACCGCCTCTTCCACCCTGTCGCCGAAGTCGGATTTGATCAAGGGTGCAAATGGCGGAGCGGCATGGCCCAGGTGAAGACTGATTTGCCCATCCTGGTTGACCCACTGCCTTGAAACCCTATAAATCCGGTCGGAATTCTCATGGTACCGGTCATAGCTGAGTTCGTGCTGTACAAAAAGGAAAATCAGAATACTTGCCGCCATCCCCACTGCCAGACCAAGTACATTGATCAACATGTAGGTGGGGTTGCGTCTCAGGTTTCGAAGAAAGATTTTGAAATAGTTGCTGAACATGTTTTTTTATGTTTGGATGTCGGATGACGGATGTTTTAATGACGGATGTCGGATGACCGATGTAGACCGAATCTAGTTTCCGTCTTCCGTCTCCCGTCTTTACTCAGATTTAAGGGAGTTCACAGGGTTTGCAAGGGCGGCTTTGAGGGCCTGGAAGCTTATCGTCCCATAAGCGATCAAGACAGCCACTAAGCCTGATATGATAAAAACCCATATGGACAGTTCGATTTTATAGGCGAAGCCCTCCAGCCACCTACTTGCCGCATAATATCCCAAAGGCGCCGCAATCAGGATGGCAATGCCCACCAAGACCAGAAACTCCTTGGACACCAGGGCTGTAATACTCCAGGTGCTTGCTCCTAATACCTTCCGAATCCCGATTTCCTTTGTCTTTTGCTCTGCGGTAAATGCAGCCAGACCAAACAGGCCAATGCAGGAAATCATTATGGCTATCGCTGTGAAATAAAGAATGATGGTGGAAGTTCTCTGCTCCTTTTCATAATTTCTCTGAAAATCAAGATCAAGAAATGAATAGGCAAATGGCGTGGCTTGATTAATGTTCTTCCAGCTGCTTTCGGCATAGGCCAAAACATCTCCCACTTGGGCAGCGTTGATTTTTGCAATGAGGTAAGGTGGACTTTGGGTTCTGACAAGTGCGAAAGGCTTAATTACCTTATGAAGGCTTTCAAAATGATAGTCTTTTACCACTCCTACAATTTCATATTCGCTGATTTGACCCTGCCATTCCATGATCAACTTTTTGCCCAATGCTTCTTCTTCACCCTCAAACCCATAGGTTTTTACGGCAGTTTGATTGATCACAATGTGAAGTCCTTCATCAGAAAATTGGTCAGTAAAAGGTCTCCCGGCGACCATCTCCAACCCCAACGTTTGTACGTAATCGTTGGCCACACGCGCAATATGGATCTGCACCACATCCTCCTTGGTTTTTCCCTCCGCATACAATAGCCAATCCTGCAATACCTCAAGTCCAGGATAGACTGAGCCGCCGGTTACAGATTGAACGCCTTGATGATTTTCCAGGCTGTTTTTCAGGACCGTAAAGTTTGCTAGCGATTCACTGCTCTGAAGGGAAAGAATAAGCTGCTGTTGTTTGTCAAAGCCTAGAGAAGTATCCTGCATGAAGGTCATCTGATTACGTATCACTAAGACCATGGCTATAAGGGCCACCGAAATGATAAATTGGAAAACAACTAGCCCTTTCCGTATCCCCGCAGCGGAATATCCATTCCCTTTGCTACCTTTCAATATCGAAACTGGCTTGAAGGCCGACAGGTAAAATGCCGGATATAGCCCGGCCAATAGACCTGTCAATACCGTTAATCCCGCCATAGTGATCAGAATCACCGGGTCCCCTAACAGTTCCAAAGATTTTCCTGAAAAATTATTGAAGAATGGGATTAGGGCCAACAAAATTAAGAAGGCAAGAATCAATGCCACAAAACTCATCAGAATTGATTCTCCAAGAAACTGCCGTACCAACTCGTTTTTCTGGGCGCCAATGACTTTTCTTACACCTACTTCCTTTGCTCTCTTTTCTGACTTGGCCGTGGAAAGGTTCATAAAATTAATACAGGCAATCAAAAGGATGAAAAAGCCGATGGAACCAAAGATATATAGGTACTTTATATTTCCATTGGTACCGATTTCATACCCCAAATCCGAAGTGAGATAAATGTCCCTGACAGGTTGAAGAAACATGCTGACGGATTGACCCATTGAGCGGGCGTCCTCTATGGTTTGTTTGGTGTAATAATCGTTGAGTTTTTGCCCCAACAGCTCTTGATCTGTTCCGGGCTGAACCCTAAGGTAGGTAAAGAACATATTGTTGCTTGTCCAGGAGGATTCCCCGGCCACATACTCGCCAATGTCGGTATTGGCCATGGAAAGAAAATAATTGGCGTCAATATGGGATTTAAGGCCTTTGTCCTCAAATACCCCATCCACAGCATAATCAAAATTCCCCTCGGGAAGTCCTACACTTATGGTTTCTCCCACAGGGTCCTGTGCACCAAAAATCTTATGTGCCAGAGAAGCTGAGAGGACAATGGTATTTGGCCTCCGTAGGGCTGTTCGAGGATCACCGGCTAGGAATTCATAGCTTAAAACATCAAAAAAAGTAGAATCCACATAGTATCCATTAGTCTCATTAAAAGTTCTGGTTTCCCCTCTTTCATCATAACTGAGAATCATAGATTCTAGCATAGGGTAAGGGAATACCCTTGAGGATTGCACGACCTCGGGAAAATTAGCTTTGAATGCCTCAGCCATAGGCGCCGGTGACGACGCTGCTCTCATATCATTAAATTGCATCGCCGCTCGGTAAAGCTCATCTTTATGTTCATGATGTTTATCATAGCTAGCTTCATCCCAGATGTATAGCATCATCAAAATACAGGTAGCCAACCCCACCCCCAAACCTACCACATTTATAAATGTGACCGTTTTGTTTTTCCAAAAACTGCGGAAGGTTGTTTTTAAAATATTTTTAACCATGCTTATAGATTATTAATACAATACTGCCAGGAAGCAATTCCCCTTTCCCTGCTTTGACATTCCCATCTTTATGCCATATAAAACCCCTTTAAAACCAACATTTACTGCATTTTCAGAAACTCACCCCGAATATTATCGAACACCTTTGTTCGCTGACGGGCAAAGTTTTCGTACACTAGGCTGAAAAAAAATGCCTATCCAAATAGATAGGCACTTTCCGAATTGTTTAAACCTTTAAAGAAAAGTCTGAAGACTAGAGACCATAGACCAAAAAAATGCATGGGGTCAAATACTGGTGACCAGTAACTATTTTTTAACAAGTTTGCCCGAGCCGGCAATCTTAACTTGGTTGATGCTAGGGTTGCCTTGGTAAGCAATATTTCCAGATCCAGAGGAAGAAACCTCCAGAGAACTGTTTGCCGTTATTTCGGTATTACCGGAACCGGCCTTGGTAATGTTCACTCCATCAGCCTGAAGGTTCATACCCTTAAAATTCCCCGAGCCGGATTGGTTGACTTTCAACTCGCCAACAGTTCCACCAGCAATATGTACATTACCTGACCCGCTCATTTTCAGGCTAAGGTGGTCAGCACGGATATCTTGAAAACGAGCATCTCCTGAGCCACCCAACGCTACTTTCAATTCGTCAGCAACAATATCACCTTCACTTATCAAATTCCCAGAACCACCAAAAGTTAGGCTTTCTAAGTTTCTAAAAGTAATGAAGACCGTCAGGCGAACATTATTATAGTTGCCTTTTTCCAGATACACATTCAGTTCGTCGCCTTGCACTTCAGTTTTTATTTTACTCAATTCAATATTTTTGGACTCCAAGCGCACCTCTTCCCGGTCCCCCTGCTGTATGTATACATTCCAGCTGCCACCGGTTTTTATTTTGGAAAATGATTCAACTTGCCTCGTCTCGGTTCCCTGGGCAAAACCAACCGATATTAAAAAGGTAAAAATCAATGCTAAAGAACTTGTTATGAGAGTTTTCATGATCAGTGGGGTTTTGTTGTCTAATATGGTTTCTACAAGCCTAATTGTATGCCATAGTCGAAAACTGGCATTCAGCCCTCAGGGGCATCATTCTTCCAAATCACCTGTCCGATATCTTCAAAAAATTGTCCAGCAGCGGTCAAATGTTATTCGTTTTTTAAGATCTCTGCAGGGTTGACAAGGGCTGTCTTTACTGTTTGAAATACAGTAGCGAGAGAAAAAATCAGAATTACCACTGCCGCCGGTAGCAGGTAAAACCACCAACCCAAAGTTATTTTGATAATAAAGGTATCAAGCCAGTTGGAAAAAAGGTAATAAGATGATGGTATCCCAATAACGAAACAAACTCCTAACCATGATATATATTCCTTGGATATGAGATAAAATACGTCCTCAAAACTTGCTCCCAATATTTTGCGAATACTCACCTCCTTACTTCGTTGAGCCAACAGTTGTGAAGTCACTCCTAAAATCCCCATAACAGCTATAAGAATGGCAACCATGGCCGCTAATCCAAACAATCGAACGAATAGTATTTCACTCTTATACTGCTTATCAAAATGTTCATCAAGAAAATAATACTCGAAAGGAGAGTTTGGAAAAAGTTGTTGAAAGGTGGCCTTTATTGAGGGCAAGGTGGTGGCCATCTGTCCTTTTTCTACATCCACCACATAGTAATTTAAATCCCCTGGAGAATAATTCAATACCATTGGATTCACCTCCACATTTACACCTTGTTGACGATAATTTGACACCACACCAACTATGGGCACACCTTGACTACTTCCCCGTCCGCCAAAAATGAGTTTTTCACCAATAGCGGCCTGATTGTCTGAAAAACCTAAAGCTTCCCGAGCCTTCTCATTGATAATGGCTTCCTCACCTTCATCTAGAGTTGTATTGAAACCCCTGCCGGACCTAATTTCAATGTCAAATAGGTCAAAATATTTTTTACCTACATGAAGCATAGTATACATTTCCCCACTCTTTTCCCCACCTTCGCGATAAAATTCACTTGACCTCCAATAAACTTCATTGCCGGGTATCTCATTGGTCACTCCAACATTTTTTACACCAGTCAATTCATTAAAATGATGACTGATTTCACTTTGATAATTGCCACTATCTTCTACAAAAAGCATTGGAGTTCTTACAACCAATTTATCCTGTATGGACAATCCAAGCTTCTGCCCTCTCATATGGTCTAGCTGCAGATAAACTGTAAAAATCCCGGACAAAATCAATAAGCAGAATACTAGTTGAACTACCAGTAAAGGACGTGAAAATGTGGTATTTATCTTAAATTTTAAAGTACCCTTCAGGGCATGCGCGGGGGAAAATGATGTAAGGACCATTGCAGGATACAGTCCAGAGGCCAAAGTACCTAAAACCCACAGTGCTAAGAGTGGAATGAATAGCACTGAAAGGCTAAAAACATCCTCTGGAAGACCCAAACCCATCAATTGAACCCATAGTTTACCAAACGCGTGAATCACTATTCCTGCAACGCAGACTGCTAATAGGTTGATTATGGCTGATTCCAGCATAAACTGGAAAAGGAGCTGTTGTTTATTGCCTCCGGAAGCCTTCCTTACCCCGATTTCCTTCGAACGGTTTAAAGCTTTAGAGTTAGCAATATTGATACTGTTCAGGTACACCATCAAGAGGACAAAAGCGGCAATCCATAAAAAATACTGAAGCTTCCTCCCGTCCACTCCTTTTGCAAACTCACCCACCAGATCAGGAGTAGTATGTATTTCTCCTATCGGTTGCAAAAAGAGTTTCCAATCGGTACCGGAGGAGGCTAATTGCTTTCCATAGTGGTTTTGCAAGACATTATTAATCTGGTCCTCTATATAAGCATGGGAAGTATTTTCTGAAATTTTTAGGTAAGAATAGAGGTTAAGCCAATCAAAAGACTCATCAATTTCTTTACCTATAAAATGGTGCAAGGTAGCATAGGAAATCAGGATTTCAGGCTGAAGGTGACGGTTAGCTGGCAAAGACTCGTATACTCCCACCACCTCGAACTCAACCGATCCATCAAAATTTGTACTGTTGATATCAAGCAATTTTCCTAAAGGATTTTCATCTCCAAAAACTTTAAGGGCCACTACTTCAGAGATCATTACTTTAAGGGGATCTTCCAACAAAGCCGAATTCCCTGTTTTAATATTAAGATCAAAAAAATCTATGTATTGAGGGTCTACTAAGAAAATATTTTCCTCTCGAATATAATCCTTTTCATAACCCGCAATTACCTCCCCAAGGATGACGACTCTACTCAATGCCTCCACTCCCGCAACCTCTCTTTCTATAACCGAACCTATTCCGGGAGAAGTTCGAGTGGAACGCTCAATCACTTGTCCTTCGGATTGAGAGTGAAGATTTACCCTAAAAAGTTGTGAGGAATGGCGCAAATCCCTGTCAAAGCTGAATTCAAAACGGAAATAAATCATGATGAGCATCACGGCCATTATCCCAATTGCTAAACCACCTATGTTCAAAAAAGCATATGCCTTATTTTTAAAAAGCTGCCTAAAAATAATTTTAAGGTAATTGTAAATCATAATGAAAAGGTTTTGCTAAAAATTAAATATAAATATTCTACTTTCATGCCAGTGAATACCCTATCATAAAGCCCACAGGGGGAGTTTATTTGAGTTTGGAACATCAACAACGACCAATTTCGTCCGTAAACGAACAAGGTTAAAAAGTTTTACCGGCTCTAAGAGGAAATGAATAAAAATGGCGATTACTCACTTTTTAATGATTCAACCGGATTGGCCAGGGCCGCTTTGAAGGTCTGGAAACTCACCGTCAACCAGGCCAACAACAGCACAAGTAATCCTGCTGCCAACATGACCCAACCGTTTACATTTACCCTAAAGGCAAAATTTTCAAGCCACCACTTGTCCATCAGCCACCAAGCTACCGGAGCCGCAAGCAGAAAAGCCAGCAATATCATCTTAGAGAAGTCCTTGTTCAGCATCAGAATAACCCCATAGACCGATGCCCCCAACACCTTTCTGACCCCTATTTCTTTGGTGCGGAGGCTGGTAACATAGGCAGAAAGTCCAAACAAGCCAATGCAGGACACGAATATGGCCAACCCGGAAAATATAGAAAAAATCTGCCCCACCTGTTGTTCTTGCCTATACTGATTGTTGAGGTTTTCATTTAGAAAAGAATACTGAAAAGCTTGCTCAGGTCCAATTTGCATCCATTTGGTCTCAATAGCAGAGATAGCATTAGGGATCTCATTAGGATGGATCCTAGCGACTACAAATTGACCACCTACCCCAAACAGCTCATTGCTCTGCAATACCAAAGGTGTGATTTCATCCCTCAGGGAAAGAAAATTAAAATCTCTAACGATGCCGATGATAGTGTGTTGAAGCACCTGAGTTTCATCCTCTTCATTTCTCACCTCGATCAACTTGGCGCCGATAGGATTTTCTATATCCATCAACTGCACAGCTGTCTCATTTAGAATTACATACAGGGAATCGTGGGAATTCTCGGAAAACCACCTGCCCTCTACCAGCTCCAATCCCAGCGTTTCCGCCAACCCATCAGCCACAACCATCGACTTCGTAGTCAATATTTCGGAGGATCCTTCCGGTTGAAAATGTATACCAAAAAATGCCCCTTCCCTACCGGGTAGGGCAAAAGTGGCCGCAGCCTCTTTCACTTCCGGCAACCCCCTGATTTCTTCCACAAAGGTCTGCAATTTCTGGGGTTCAAAGTTAAATCCGGTCTCAAGTACAAGAACATGTTCCTTGTCAAACCCGAGCGACACCTCCTGCATGTACTGCATTTGGTTTCTAATAACCAAGGTTCCGATTATCAAGATGATTGAAATCCAGAATTGAAAAACTACCAGTCCGTTTCTGATCCATTGGCCATTTTGACTGCCGGTAAACTTCCCCTTCATCACTTCTACTGGTTTGAAGGAAGAAAGCACAGTAGCCGGATAAATGCCCGCCAAAAGCCCCACTACCAGTACCAGACCCACAAATCCTATCACTGTCAAAAGGTTAAAAGGCAGCTCAATCTGCTTTTCCGTCAGCTCATTAAAGGCAGGCATCAGCAATACGGTGAGGGCCAAAGCTATAATCACACCCAGGGCAGCCAGACAAAACGCCTCCGTAAGAAACTGTCCCATCAATTGTTGTCTTAATGAGCCCATAACTTTCCTCACTCCGATTTCCTTGGCCCTTTCTGCTGATCGGGCAATGGAGAGATTCATAAAATTCACACAGGCTATACCCAAAATTAAAATAGCCACCCCTATTAAAATATAAATGGAATTGATGTTTCCAGAAGGCTTCATCTGGGCTTCAATGTTCTGGGGATCCAAATGGATGCTACTTAGAGACTGGAGAAAATATCGATAGCCATTGCCGGCTGCCTTATACTCTGTCCAGGACTTATTCAATTCCCGCTCTATTTGCCCGGCGGCATAAGTATCCACCAATTGCGGCATCTTGGATTCAATCACTTTAGGATCCACTCCTTCCCTAAGCTTGAAATAGGTATAAGCCGAGAAGGTAGTGTAATTTTCCCTAGTGATCATAGGATGGGCAAGGATGGAGATCAAGGCGCTGAACTTCATGTGGGAGTTTTCAGGCAAATCAGGGATTACCGCCGAAACGGCAAACTCCATTTCCTCCCCCAGTTTAATTACCTTCCCAATGGGATCTTCGCTTCCAAAATAACGTCCCGCAAATTCTTCCGAAATGACTATTTCATCCGCCTTTGTCAGCAGGTTTCCATATTTACCCCCAACAGGATCCATCGGAAAAACCTTGAGAAATGAGCTATCTGCTGCCAAAATAATTTCCTCGACAAACCGGACACTCTCCTCCCTTTCATTGATGTAAGTTAATTCCTGATTCGTGACTCTTGCGGCGATAGTGGCCTCCTCTATTTCACCGAAACTTTCCTTTGCCCTGGCAGCAAAGGAATGCGGCACCACTGCATAATAAGTGGAATGGTTAGGGTAAATCCTCTCCAGAGGCATGCGGTAAACCCGTTCGTGATCCTTGAAAAATCTGTCATAGGAAAACTCATGCTGGATGAAAAGCACAATCAACAGGCAGCTGGTTATACCTACAGCCAAACCAAGAATATTAATGAGGCTATAGGCTTTTTTCTTGGCCAGGTTTCGAAGGGAAACCTTGATGTAGTTTCGGATCATAATGTCTTTACAAAATGATGGTGGAAATGGGCAATTTTGATTATTCCGATTTAAGGTTCCCTTTGTAGGGGACGGAGAATTTTCCGCCCCTACAAAGTCCCTTATTCCGTTTTCAACGATTTCATAGGGTTGACCCGTGCTGCCTTGAAGGATTGCAGCGTCACAGTTAGATAGGCTATAGCCAGAATTACGGCTGCGGCTAATGGAATGAACCACCACTCAAAGTCTATCCTATAGGCATATCCATTCAACCAATTCTGCATAAACCAGTAGGCCACCCCAGAACCAATAGCTATTGAGACCAACACGATAATCAAAAACTCCCGATTGATGACATTTAAAATCGAAAATGTGGAAGCTCCCAACACTTTCCTAATGCCGATTTCTTTGGTCTTTTGTTCTGCAATATGCGCCGACAGACCAAGCAAACCCAGACAGGAAATCAGGATGGTTAGAATACTAAAATATTTAGCCAAATCCCTCAATCTGACATCCTCGCTATACATTCTGGCATAATTCTCATCCATGAAACTGTACTGAAAAGGGAAATCAGGATTTATTTCTGCCGCAGTTCTTTCCAAGGATGCGATGGTATTGTGTATATCGCCCGTTCCCAATCGAATAAAGCCCTGCCAGGCAAATGCCGGATCTAATAGGAAAATCGCAGGCTCCACAACTTGGTGAACACTCTGGAAATGAAAGTCGGCCACCACACCGGTGATGTTCCTCTCCTTGTCCCAAAGTTTAAAGGAAGTGGCCCCGGGGTTGTCCTGTGTGATGAGTTGGTAGGCTTTTTCATTGATTATGGCTCCTTGCAAAGAATCTGCTCCTTTATTTATATTGAAGTCTTCACCTTTAACTAGTTTCAGCCCTACTGTCTCCAAAAAACCATAATCTACCCGCATGATTTCAAACAATGCTGTAAAATTTGGATCTTTGCCTTCCCAGGCCACATCACCGGTATTGGAATTTCTTCCAAGCATACTGTGAGTAGATCTGCTTACCGCCTGGATTTCCGGATTTTGTTCCAATCTGTTTTGAAAGGTTTCATAGTTAGTGAAAAGTTGACCTTCAAGAGGCATCACTAATAGCTGCTCCTTTACATATCCTAGATCCTTCTTTAGGGCATAATTTATCTGCTGGTAAACCACCACCGTAGAAACGATCAACATCGTGGCTAAGATAAATTGCACCAACACCAAGCTTTTACGGGCCAAAACCACACTCTTCCCAGCTTTCATATTGTTCCGGAATACTGCCACTACTTTTGTCCCTGAAAGGTAAAAGGCAGGATAACTACCCGCAACCACCCCTGTGAAAAGAATAATGATCAGCAAATAGAGCCAAAAACCTCCATCTCCATAAGGAATGAACAGGGTTTTCCCAGTCAATTCATTGAATATCGGCATGGTCAATTCCACCAACAAAATGGCGAAGATGGAAGCCAAAAAGGTCAGCAGTAGAGACTCGCTCAGGAATTGGAAGATCAGGCTTTTGTTTTCAGCACCCACTACTTTTCTAACCCCCACCTCCTTGGCCCTTTTTTGGGATTTGGCTGTGGAAAGGTTCATGAAGTTGATACAGGCGATCAGCAGCACAAAGAGTCCGATGATGGAGAAAAGCCGGACATATTCAATTCTTCCACCCTGGAGTTTGCCATCCACAAATTTGCCATGGAGATAAAGCTCCTTCTGCGGATAGGCAAACAAGCTGACATTGCTGGTTTCGTGGCGTTCCTTGATAAAATCGGTAATACCATCAGAAAAAGCACTTCCGTCAACGTGAGGGTGTAGTTTAACCAGGGTGTTTGGCCCGTTATTTCCCCAATGTTGCAGCCATTGGTTAATTTCTTGATCAAACATAACCTGATATGGTAGAATGTATTCAAACTGCCAAGTGGTGTTTGTGGGAAGGGTTTCCAGAACAGCCTGTACAAAAAAAGTAGTCTCTCCCTCCTCTTTCATCACTACCGCTTCTCCGACTACATCCGTTTTCCCAAACAACTTGATTGCAGCCTCTTTGGTCAAGACCACATTTGATTTATCAGTTAGAAGGTTTTCCCTGTCTCCGTGGAGCAGATCGTACTGCAGGATATGTAGGTAGTCCGGTTGGGCATAAAAGCCGTTGAGTTTTACCCTATTTTCTCCCTGTATAAAAAGGTTGTTGTCAATCCAGGTAAAAGTGGCTGCGCGTTCCACCTCCGGCTGAACTTCTTTCAGCTCTCTGGCCAAAATGCCCGGGGTGGAAGTGAAAGTGAAAATCTCAGGACCATAGCTCTGGTGACCCATCACTCTATAGACCTGGTCAATATCCTTAAAATCTTTGTCCATGGACAATTCGTCCTTGACCCAAAGGCCGATAATCATGGCAACCCACAACCCTAAAGCCAAGCCAAAGAGGTTGATAAAAAAGGTCAGCTTGTGCTTCACAAAGCCCCTTAGTGCGATTTTGATGTAGTTTTGGTACATGGAAGAAAGTCCGATGTCCGATGTCCGGTGTCAGATGAGGTTACATCTGACATCCGACATCCGACATCCAGCATCAAACGTGAAACTGCTCCTTAATATTCTCTGTTACCACCTTTCCATCAAACAAGTTGATGATGCGGTGGGCGTAGTTGGCGTCGTGGGGAGAGTGAGTCACCATCACGATTGTGGTACCTTCATTGTTCAACTCCTCCAAAAGCCTCATTACTTCTTCCCCGTTGGCAGAATCCAGGTTACCTGTAGGTTCATCGGCGAGTATCACTGATGGACGTGCCACTATGGCTCTGGCTATTGCCACACGTTGCTGCTGACCACCTGAAAGCTGCTGTGGGAAGTGGTCTTTTCTGTGCATGATGTTCATACGAGTCAGCACTTCCTCCACTCTTTTCTTGCGCTCATCACCTGGGATTTTGAGGTAAAGCAAAGGCAACTCAACGTTTTCATAACAGGTTAGCTCATCGATGAGGTTAAAGCTCTGGAACACAAAGCCAATGTTGCCTTTTCTCAGTTGTGACCTCTGCCTTTCGGAGAATTTTGCCACTTCCTTGTCCAAAAAGTAGTATTCCCCTGCATCCGGGTTGTCCAAAAGTCCGAGAATGTTGAGCAAGGTGGATTTCCCACAGCCCGATGGGCCCATAATGGCCACAAATTCCCCTTTTTTAATTTCCACCTGGATATCATCCAAGGCAGTGGTCTCCACCTCCTCAGTGGTGTAGAGCTTTTTGAGATTGACAGTTTTGATGATGTTTTGCATATTGATGTAGATTTGTCGGATGTCAGATGTCCGATGTTTGAAGTCGTGTGACCGATATCCGATGACCGATGTTAGTTTTCGTTTATTTAATTTTTGATTTAAATGAGCCCATCATATTCATGAGATGAAAGGCTTCTGCGTATTGTGTTTCAAATTCTTCAAAGGTTATATATTTTCTCAATTTGGCTTTGTGAAGGCAGGTTACAACTTCGGCTAAAGACCGCATGGCATAACCCAGGAATTTTTTAAACTCAGGGTTGGACTGGCCAATGGAGCCTTCAGCTATATTTAGTGCAATTGAATCACATGCTCTTCTCATTTGAGATACTAAATTGAATAATTCTGCCTTCGGAAAACTATCACTTAACCTAAATATCTCTTCACCAAACCCCATTGCCTTCTGCCAAATCTGTAATTTCTCGAATTTAAATTTCATGTCAAAAAAGTTATATGAGAAAAAAATTAATACCTAATTTACTCTTTTTCAGCATAAAAACCTGTTGACAACAACTTTTTTCCAACTATCTTTTTTAATCTATTTCTGTCATCCGACATCCGACTTTATTTACAGACCTCTCCATTCCGTTTCGCTTCAGTCGAGATGACGGCGTCAACAACAGTCATCCGACATCTGTCATCTGACACCCTACATCCGTCATCTCAAGTTCAACACCTCATTCCTCCCAAAATTCTCATACCCGGACACGATCACCCTTTCTTCGGGGCTGAGGCCGTCGAGAACTTCGTAGTATTCTGGGTTTTTGCGGCCAAGGCGGATATTTCTTCGTTCAGCTTTGCCGGATTTCTCGTTTACTACAAACACCCAGTTTCCACCGGTGTCCTTATAGAAGCCTCCAGTAGGGAGAAGAACCGTCCTTTCGCTTTCCCCGAGTTCTAGCCTGATCCTTACGGTCTGACCTCTTCTGATGCCAGATGGCACTTCATCGGGAAAAACCATGTCGACTTCAAATCTACCACCGCTCACGTTAGGATAGATTTTACTGATTTCAAGGTCATAACTATTACCGGAAAAAGTAAAGGTTCCTTTTAGCCCGATCCCTACTCGAGGTAGGTATAGCTCGTCGATCGGCACCCTCACCTTAAATTTATCCAGAATATCAATCTGTCCGTAGCGCTCTCCAGCGTTGATGGATTGCCCAACTTCGATCTGCTCGGTAGAAAGCTGCCCGTTAATAGGTGCCTTCACTACAAGATTGTCCAGAATATGACCCACACCCTCAAGAGACTGCTGCATGCGGGACTCTGAGGCACTCAGCTGTCGTTTTTGAATATCACGCGCCATGGAATCATTGCGGTACGATTCATATGTAAGCCTTTTCCGCTTTACATTATATTCATACTGCTCTTTTACTTCCTCAAGTTCCCTGTCAGAGATCAGCTTTTTCCCATGCAGCTCCTGAAACCGTTCGTATTGTGGTTTTAAAAGATTGATCTGGTAGTCTATTTCTGCAAGAGCCGCCTGCTGGCTGAGGTCATTTTGATCCAACATCAGTCGGGTCTGTCTCAAGTTATTAATTTGAAAATAAAGATCCGTCTCCCTCTGCATCACATCCAGCTGTAGGTTGGAGTTAGTTAAAATCAGGATGGTGTCTCCTACTCCAACCATAGCCCCTGATTCGCGGACAATTTTTTGAATATTACCACGCTCGATGGCATCTAAATAAAAGATTTCGGCCGGCTCTATAATCCCGCTCACGGGAATGTAATCGGTAAACTCCCCTTCTCTTACGGTTGCAATGCTAATCCTTTCCTTTTCCACATTCATCGAAGACCGGGAGTCCGCAAACACCAACTGATAAAGCACAAAACTTATGAGCAGAACCCCAAATGCAATCATTGCTATCAACTTTGGCGTCCAGGTCTTCTTTACTAATTTTCTATCCATTATTTATTATGTATATATCTTTCCGTCTTCGGTCTTCGGTCTTCTACACAAAGCCAATTAATATGCCATGCCAAAAACAGCTCATTAAGGGCCAATTTGCCCATCAACGACAAATTCTTCATAGAAAATCCGAACAGAATTGTCCGCAAGCGACCAAAATTGTAAATTAGTGAACAAGCACGAGTGCCCCCTAATTCTTTTAAGATAAAAATAATCGCCCCACCAATGCCATATAAGTCTATTCTATAGAATTAATTAAACTTACAGTACATCAGGAACAAGTTTTGGCTTATATAATTTGTATCAATGCCATCAAACAACTAACATCGGACTTCGGACATCCAAAAATTTTGACTATTTTCATCCATGAAAGAACAGAAACCCGGTAAGATCCTCATTGTGGACGACAATGAAGACCTTTTAAAAGCAGCTAAAATCTTCTTGAAACGAAACTTCGGGCAGGTGGACACAGAAACCAACCCTGACTTGCTGCCCATCCTGATCGTCAACGAGCAGTATGATGTGATCATGCTAGACATGAACTTCACTAAAGATGTCAGCAGCGGACAGGAAGGTTTTTATTGGCTCGACAGGATTCTGGAACTGGACTCCTCTGCCGTAGTGGTAATGATCACCGCCTATGGCGATGTTAATACGGCAGTAAAAGCCATAAAAGAAGGGGCTACCGACTTTGTGCTGAAACCCTGGGAAAATGAAAAACTGCTTGCCACCATCAATTCTGCATTGAAACTGCGACAGTCCAAATTGGAAGTTCATGAATTGAAAAACAAGCAGCAACAGTTTTATCAAGACATTGACAGCAAGTTCAAGGATATTATCGGACAAAGCGATGCCATGCAGCGGGTATTTGAGACCATCGAAAGGGTAGCAGTGACAGACGCTAATGTACTTATCCTAGGAGAAAATGGCACTGGCAAAGAACTTATAGCTCGGGCAATTCATAGAAATTCAAAAAGACACCGAGAAGCTTTTGTAGGTGTTGACCTAGGGTCTATCACAACTACACTTTTTGAAAGTGAACTCTTTGGACATAAAAAAGGCTCCTTTACCGACGCCAAAGATGATCGGGCAGGCAGATTTGAGCAGGCTAATAAAGGAACGCTTTTTCTGGATGAAATAGGCAACCTTCCCCTTCCCCTTCAGGCCAAGCTTCTGGCTACTTTACAAAACAGGGAAGTTACGAGGGTTGGAGCCAATAAAGCCATCCCGGTCAACATCCGACTGATTTCGGCCACCAATATGCCCGTTCATAATATGGTGTATGATAGCACCTTCCGGCAGGATTTACTTTACCGGATAAACACAATTGAGATTACACTACCACCATTGAGGGAGCGGATTGAAGATATCCCCTTATTGGCAAATCATTTTATCGCCACCTATTCGCAGAAATACAACAAGGATATCCGCAAAGCGGGTGAAGGTCTGATCAAACGGATGCAAAAATACCACTGGCCAGGCAACATCAGAGAACTTCAGCACAGTATAGAAAGAGCCGTCATCATGACCAACCACAGCGTTCTCCAGCCAGAAGACCTGTTTTTTCAAAAAACATTGATGCCTGAAAAGCAAGAGGAAATGGTCAGTCTGGACCATTTGAACATTGAAGATGTGGAGAAGATTCTTATCCGAAAGGCACTCCAAAAGCACAACGGTCACATTACACGTGCGGCCGAAGAACTGGGTCTTACCCGCTCCTCCTTATATCGAAGACTAGAAAGGTATGGGCTTTAAATCTTTTGCCCTTGGTATAATATATAGGGTGATTGTATTAGTCGCCTTGGTTTTTCTGGGGGTCTCCATTTTCATAAGAGACAATTCCTATATGATGGGAATTGTATTTCTTTTTGCTATAGCATTTCAAACCTATAACCTGATCCAGTATGGCAATACCACAAATCGAAAAATAACCAAATTCCTGGAATCCATCCGATTTGCAGATTTTTCATCCTCCTTTACCAAGGACAGCAGTTTGGGTAAGTCCTTCAAAGAGATGAACATGTCCTTTAATGAAGTCATTGAAGCATTCCGGAAGACCAGAGCGGAAAAGGAGGAGCAGATGCTTTTCCTCCAGATTATGATCCAACATATCAACACCGGGATCATTTCCTTCGATCATACTGGCAGGATCGGAGTAATCAATGGTGCTGCCAAGCAGTTGCTGCAGATTCCCCAGTTTAAGGACATCAATGATTTAGGCAAGCTTTCTAAAGAGTTCCTCGTCAAAATCCTCCACCTGAAGCCTGGCGGGTCTTTTGCGATTAAAATCAACTCCGAACTCCACCTCAATGTGCAATCTGCCTCTTTTAAGATGGGGGGAAACAGATGGACCTTGATTTCCTTTCAGAACATTAAATCCGAATTGCAGAAAAACGAACTGCAGGCTTGGCAAAACCTTACCAAGGTACTTAGGCACGAAATCATGAATTCCATGACGCCAATAGCCAGCTTGGCCAATTCCCTAGGTATAATTCTAGAGGAAGATGTTGAGGAGACTTCAGAAGCTCTTGTTATTGAAAAGGACAGTTACCTAGATTTAAAAGAAGGCTTGACCACCATAGAAAAAAGGAGTTCCGGACTTATCCATTTTGTCAATGCTTACCGGGACTACACCAATATTCCCCAACCTGAATTGCGCACCTTTTCGGTCAAACTGCTCTTTGACAATATTGGAGTTCTTCTAAAAGAAGACCTGGCCTCAGAAGGGATTTGCTTGCAGTGTGAAATACTTCCCATTGAACTGGAACTTACAGCTGATCAGGACCTGATTCAGATGATATTGATCAATTTAGTCAAGAATGCCAAAGAGGCACTATCTAAAAGTGAAAGGAAAGAGATTCTCATGAAAGCAGGGCTCAATAATCACTCTTATCCCTTCATCCAAATTATAGACTTTGGGGAAGGCATAGTTCCAGAGGCCTTGGAAAGAATCTTCGTCCCTTTCTATACCACCAAGAAAACCGGCAGTGGCATAGGGCTAGCCATTTCAAGACAAATTATGAATCTGCACAAAGGCAACCTTCAGGTTCAATCTATTCCAAACGAAAAGACAATATTTACGCTGAATTTTGGGTGAGAGAAATGTGAATTCTATTCACTCCTCAAAGCCCTTACGGGGTTCATCAGGGCGGCCTTGATGGCCTGGGAACTTACCGTCAGCAGTGCGATCATGATAGAAAGTAGGCCAGCCACTGGGAAGACCCACCAGCTTATGGATATCCTATAAGCAAAACCCTCCAGCCAACCGTTCATGGCATACCAGGAAATGGGCGAAGCGATCAGAATGGCTACCAATACCAGTTTGATGAAGTCCTTTGAAAGCAAGCCCACTATCCCGGGAGTTTCGGCCCCCAACACCTTGCGGATACCTATTTCCTTTGTTCTTTTTTCTGCCGTATAGGTCGCCAATCCTAACAGTCCCAAACAGGCAATAAAGATAGCCAAAACAGAAAAGACCGTGAAGATTTTCTTAAACCTGAAATCGGAATGGTATTGTCGATCAAAATCCTTGTCCAAGAAGCTATATAAAAACGGACGGTGCGGAACCAGGCCGGACCAGATCTCCTCCACTTCGCTGACGGCTTGCTGCAAGTTGTCGCTTTTGACCTTGAGCGAAAGAAATCTACTTGCATAAGGTACTAATGGCAAAGTCATGGGTTCTATGCCCCGGTGCAGGGAAGTAAAATTGAAATCCTTCACCACTCCAATCACTTCGCCTTCCCTACCCCATTGGTCGAATCTCTTGCCGATGATGTCTTCCGGGTTGGCATAACCATATTGACGTGCCGCTGCTTCGTTGATGACAAGCGCCCCTTCCATATCCGAGGGATAATCCCTGGAATAGGATCTCCCTGCAGCCATCTCCAGTCCATAATGGGTGATAAAATCCTCCCCCACCTGGAACACCGGCTGTCCATCCCTTATCATTTCGCCGTCCTCGCTCTCGATGAAAGTCTCAGCATTGGGAAAATAGCTGCCCGGCACGCTCCTAGAAAATGCCGCCGACAATATCGCAGGATTGGCCTCCATCTCATTTTTCAACACCTCCCTTTTATCGTTTACCTCTTCATCATGGTTATAATCCAAGACCAGCATCCTTTCCTTGTCAAAACCCATGTCCTTCGTTTGCAAATGGTCCATCTGCTTGTAGACGATTATGGTGCCCGCTATGAGGGCTATTGATAAGCTGAACTGGAAAACCACCAGCCCCTTTTTGAGTCGCTCGCCATGGGAAGCGGAGCTGTTTATTCCTTTTAGAACAGAAACGGGTTTAAAGCTTGATAATACTAAGGCAGGATATGAACCGGCCAATAGCCCTATCAACAACAAGCCACCAATCAAAAGCGGGGCATTTCCCCAGTTGAGCATGTTTTCCATTGCCAGCTCCTTGGCAACCAGATCCGCCATGAGCGGCATAACAACAGACATGATGATCAAAGCAATCAGGGCAGCAAAGGCCACAATAATATAGGACTCCCCCAGAAACTGGAAAACCAGGCTCTTTCTATTTGCCCCGATGGATTTTCTGATACCTACTTCCTTAGCCCTTTCCATGGATCTGGCTGTGGAAAGGTTCATGAAGTTGATCACGGCCAGCACCAGGATGAAGATCCCGATGACCGAAAAGACATACAAGTTGGAAAGATTGCCCGTCTCACCTGGTTGCCGCTGTGCCTCTGATTGTAAATATAGGTCACTCAAAGATTCAAGCCTTATTTCATAATTGGGACGATCCTCTGGTCCCCTTCTATCTATAAATCCTTGCAATTTGTCCTCAAATGACTGTCTGTCGAAATGCTCATTGCCCTTAAAATATGTGTAAAAATCGGCATAGCCCCACATTTCGAATATTTGGGGATTGGACTGTCGGTAAGTATCTAGGCTGATGAGGGCATTGAAACTGAAATGGGAATTGGCAGGTACATCTTCCATGATGCCGGTGACGGTATAGTTTCCCTCCTCTGCTCTACCAGGGGAAGCGCTTCCAATCAGCGTTTTTCCCAATGCCTCCTCCTCCCCGAAATATTTTTTGGCAGTGGAGGCTGTCAGTACAATACTGTAGGGATTAGTTAAGGCCGTTTTTGGATCGCCAGCCAGCATCCTCCAGCTGAAGACATCAAAAGCGGTGGAGTCCATAAAAAACACCCCATCCTCTTGAAAAAACTGTTCTCCATACTGCAATAGCAAATCTGCTGTTCCAGAAAACTGCACCACTTTGTCGATCTCAGGAAAGTCACTTCTTAACCCTTCACCTATTGCAGCATTTTCCCAAACCCAAAATTGTGAGCTTTCCGAATTTTTTGAACCATGAATTATCCGAAATATTTTATCCTGATGCTCATGATAGCTGTCATAGGAAAACTCCTCCTGTACAAACATAAAAATGAGCAGGCAGCAGGCCATTCCTATTCCTAAGCCTAAAATATTAATGAAAGAATAGACCTTCTTTTTAACTAGGTTTCTCCAAGCAATCTTGAGGTAGTTGAGTAGCATACATCCCCTATTTCCCAATCATGTGCCAGTCTAAAATATCAATTAAGGGGCTCTCGAAACCATCTAAACTAAAAACCATTTCTAAAATCGACCAATTCTGACCGTCTGCGGACAATAGCCGCGATCATTAAGCTGTCTGCTATTTCATTGTTTCCCTATTTCGCGAAGGGTATTTGAGAATTAAAAGAAATAATGAAATAGGGAAATATCGGAGTCGACAGACCCAGATCGTTGGCTGTCTACTATTTCATTGTTTCCCTATTTCGCAAAGCATATTTCAGAATATTTCCATATTTCGCGAAGCATATTTCCTTCCAGTAAATTTACAAAAACATCAAGACATTTACCTTTATAATACGTTTAATATTAAGTAGTTACAAAACATTAAAAGGCTTAAAAATGTGCAACTTCACTTCCACTTTAAATGAAATCCTAATATTCAATTACCATGAAAACACCAATAAAATACCCGGCTCTAATCCTGCTCCTTTTGGGAGCCCTTTTCGTCATCGGTTGTAATGATGACGATGATTCTCCCCGACAAGAAGCTAAAATTTACACTTTGACGGCAGTTTCCGATCCTGCAATATCTGGAAATGTAATCTTCAGAAAAGAGGGACCAAATTCCACTCGAATAATGATTGAACTGAATGGCACACAAGATGGAAACATCCACCCTGCTCACATCCACTCTAACTCTGTTTCTCAAGGTGGACCCATTGTGATTGACCTGGCCCCTGTTGATGGCAATACCGGTCGAAGCAAAACTCTTGTCACAGCTTTTGACGATGGCAATTCAGTCACCTATGAACAGCTGATCAATTACAACGGCCACGCAAATGTTCACCTAAGCATGGAAGTACTTGATACGCTTATTGCTCAAGGAAATATTGGTAGCAATGCACCATCTGCCCCTTCACCACCAAATGGTGGAGGATATTAAAAATCACCAACCTTGAAAAACATTTAAGGTTGGCACATTCAGATTTTAGTAGGTTATTCCGGAAATAATATCCGGTATATAAATTATCTTTGTGTAAACAGATGAATTCATCATGAAAATTTCATTAAACTCTTTAACCTCTTCAATATGACAACTGTAAATGTTTATCTCAATTTTAATGGCAACTGCAAGGAAGCCTTTGACTTCTACCGGTCTATATTAGGTGGTGAATTCGGTTATGTGGGTACCTTCGGGGAAATGCCTCCCCAGGAAGGTATGCTGGATGTTTCCGAGAATGATAAAAACAAAATTATGCACATCAGCCTACCCATCAGTAACGAAACATCCATAATGGGAAGTGACACATTTGAGGGTCAGGAAATTACGAAAGGAAACAACTTTTCCATTTCCATCAACGCAGAAAGTAAGGAAGATGCCGACCGATTTTTCAATGGCCTCTCTCAAGATGGTGAAGTAACCATGCCTATGGAAAAAACATTCTGGGCAGCCTATTTTGGGATGTGCACAGACAAATTTGGCATTAATTGGATGGTGAATTTTGATGAGTAGATGAGGGAGGTTGGATGACGGATGACCGATGTTGGATGCCGGATGGCCGATGACCGATGATGGATGGTAGCGGGGCACTTGTGGGCTCAGTGTGAGAAGTCTTTTTGATCGCTCTCGAACAAAATCGTTCACAGGCGAATAGGACCCTGGGAAAGTATTGCCTTTTCAGCACTCAATAGCAGATTTTGATTGGTATATGAATGGTATTACCCATTCCAAGTCATACCCCATTCACCATGTTCAAAAACTACCTGCTCATCGCCTTTAGAAACCTACTGAAATACAAATCCTTTTCCGCCATCAACATTATCGGTATGGGCATCAGTTTGGCATCCTTCATTTTGATCTCTCTTTATATCTGGGATGAATGGCAGTTTGACCGCTACCATCCAGAGAGTGAAAAGGTTTTCCGGGTCTACAGTCTCATGAGTTCACCCGAATCTGGGGAGCGGTATGCGGCCATGGTGCAGCCGGCCCTGGCTACCAAACTACAGGAGGAATTCCCCGAGGTAGAAAAAGCCGCAAGGATCCTGGGAACAATCAGCGAAAAGCAGGTTCAGCTGGATGAGCAGCTCTATAGTGAACTACAGGGAGCCCATGGTGAAGGCCAGCTGTTTGACATCATGGCCATTCCTATTTTAGAGGGAGACCCTAATCAGGTATTGACAAAAGCCAATGCTGTGGCCCTCTCAGCAAGCCTTGCCGACAAATATTTTGGGTCCTCTAACCCTGTGGGTCAAACCCTAAAAATTGACGGGGCAGACCACGAAGTAACCCATGTATTCCAGGATTTCCCTTCCCATTCACATTTGCAGTTGGATTTTTTAATATCAATGGAAAGCATCCCTTGGCTAGCCGAAAGAATTGCCTCCTGGACCTGGCACCAGATGTATACTTATTTTAAGGTTAGAGAAGGAACCAATGTCGAAGAACTGGAAAGCAAATTTCAGGCTTATGCGGAAAAGGAATCCGCTCCGCTGAATGCCGATTCCGGGTTCAAATCCGTACCATATTTTCAAAACCTCCGGGACATCCACCTTGAATCTTCCCACTTACAGTATGACCTTGCAGTCATCGGCAACAAGGACACTGTCCATATCCTGATGGTAGCTGCAGGTATGATCCTGCTGATTTCCTGCTTTAACTTCATAAATCTTTCCACAGCAAGAGCCGTGAAGCGCATGAAGGAAGTAGGTGTGCGAAAAGTCATCGGGGCGCAAAAATCCAACCTGCAGGTTCAGTTCCTACTCGAATCCTATGCCTTTACCTTTTTCGGCCTTCTGCTTGCCCTGCTTTTGGCCCAGCTTTCCCTACCCTTCCTATCTGAACTTACAGGCAAGGAACTTTCCTTACCTTGGACATGGAACACCCTTGCTTTGATCTCCGGCACCCTTCTGATATTGGGAATATTTGCAGGGGCATATCCGGCGTTTTTGTTGTCCAGCTTCAAACCTGCAGCCGTGATTTCAGGAGCTAAGGACACAAAAGGGGGACACGGTAGCTTCAGGAAAGGGATGGTTGTACTGCAGTTTGTCCTTTCCTTCTTCCTCATCATCGGCGCATGGATCGTGGTAGAGCAAAACAACCTGTTAAAAGGAAAAGACATGGGTTTTAACAAAGACACCTTGATGTCGGTATATGGACGCGGCGTCCAAGCCTCTCAACTTGAGGTTTTAAAGTCAGAGGTTTTGAATCGTACAAATATAGAAAATGCCACTTGGAGTTACGGAATCCCAGGAGACATCTTTGCCCAGGATGGGGTGATCAATCCGACTACAGGGGAGAGGTTAAGCACCATTATGTTTCTAGTCGATTATGATTATATTCAAACCTTCGGAATGGAAATGGTAGCCGGAAGGGATTTTTCAAGGGATTTTGGAACTGACCCTCACAAAGCATTTATCATCAATGAGACCGCTGCACGGAATTTCGGCTTTGGAAGTCCTGAGGAAGCCTTGGGCAAAAACCTAAACTGGGATATGTGGACTGCCGATTCGGTCAAGCAAGGCGAGGTCATCGGCGTGGTCAGGGATTTCCATGCAAACAGCCTAAAAGAAGCTATCACACCATTGGTGATGCACATCCAAACGGAAGTGTTCTATACCCTTACCATGCGCCTGGACAAGGAAAGTGCCCCGGCCCAGATCAAACAGGTAGAGGATATCTTTACTGCCCAAGTACCAGGACAGCTTTTCAGTTACAGCTTTGTCGATGACAATTTTAACAAGATGTACCGCTCGGAGCAGAACCTGTCCACCTTGCTCAACATATTTGCGGGTCTTACGGTACTAGTCGCCTGTATGGGGCTTTTCGGCTTGGTGGAATACCATGTGCACCAAAGGGCGAAAGAAATCAGTATCAGAAAGGTCTTTGGTGCCAGGCTTGATTCCATCCTGCTTGCTCTTACTAGGCAATATTTTGGAATGATAATGCTTGCCTTTGCCATTGCCATCCCGTTAATTTGGTATATATCGCAAGGTTGGTTAGACAACTTTGCCTACAGGATAGAAATCACTCCATTTCTTTTTCTCAAGGCGGCCTTGCTTGTAGGGTTAATAACCCTAGTCACTGTCAGCTTCCAGTCCATCAAAGCAGCGATGGGGAATCCGGCGGAGGTGTTGAAGGGAGAGTGATTACAGGAAGTGAATTTGTATTTATTTCCCGTGACCGTCATCTTTAAACCCCAATCCCTCCTTAGCCAAGGCTTGATGTAAAGCAGGAAGGGATGCCTTGCCCATACCATGAAGTGCCAATATTTCCTTCTCGGTGTATCCGGCGAGCTTTTGAACAGTATCAATCCCGTGATGGAGTAAAGTATTTCTGGCAGGATTGCTCAAATGAGCCAAAAAACCTGAAGCGGGCTCTTTCAGTTTCTCACAGATCGGACAGGTGAGACAGTCAGTGCTTTTATAGAATGTGTGCCCAAACTTGCAGGTCTTTTTTGTTTTTTGGTTTGTCATATTTTGTAATAATTAGAAATCCAATTGGTACGTGAGCCTAATTAAGTTTTTTCAACTTTCTGATTTAATCACAGGGTTGTGAAAAATGGGGAAATTAACGGAGTTGGCAATAAAGCAAAGTTCATGAGCTCTATGGTGTAAGGCTTTAGCTTTATCAACCATACTCTGGTCATTAACGGTAACAGTAGGATTAAGGGTAACTTCTTTAAATTTCCCTCCTCCGTTAATTGTTTCGGTCAATATGCCTGTAGCCTCATCCATATATTCGGTCACGACTACTCCTGCCTCCGCACATAAATGCAGGTACCAAAGCATATGGCAGCTTGAAAGGGAGGAAACAAGCAGTTCTTCCGGGTTGTATTTGGTCTTGTCTCCACGAAACGCCGGATCAGATGAACCGGGTATACCGACCTTGTTTTCAACAGATATGGTGTGGGCCCTTTCATATCCAAGGTAATCTATTGTCCCCTGTCCTAAATTACCTGTCCATTTTATTGTGGTTTTATAATTATGTTCTTTACTCATCTTTAAACTGGAAAGCCCATACAGGTTCGTTCAGTATTTTTATTTTCTATTTATATAAAGTTAGAGGTTTTTAAGGAAAATAGAAGGAGTTAAAAAGGGTGGTACAAATGTAAAGGGGGCTCTTTTTTAAGGATGGGATCCGGCTTTAAACACATTTACTTAACTTGTGGGGACGTAAACTTTGGGACCAAACCCAAGTTTCTCCTAGCATTATTACGAAATACCATCAATGGACAACATTAAGATCAAAAAAGCTGATGAAGCCGATGCAGCTATCATCTGCCTATTGGCAAGGATTACTTTTAGCGAAACCTTTGGCATGCACTTCCGAGATCCCTTGGATATACAGGAATACTTTAATAAGACATTTTCAGTGGCAAAAATTCGGGACAGCATCAAAAAAGACAACAACAGGTACTGGCTAATCTATGTCAACGAACTGCCTGTGGGTTATTCGAAACTTAAGCTTTTCTCCCCTTCCGATTTTTTGAAAGAGAAAGAAACCTGCCAACTTCAGAAAATATATATCCTCCGAGATTTTCTAGGCAAAAACCTTGGCCATATTATGGTAAAGGAAATGCTCAAAGAAGCATTTCTTCAAGCCAGGCAAACCATGTGGCTATCCGTATTGAAAGAAAACCAACGAGCAGTGAGGTTTTACAAAAATCAGGACTTTGAAATTTGTGGGGAACATACCTTCCAGATAGGAAAAGAGTTATTTGATTTTTATGTGATGAAAAGACGGCTTTCTTTAGAGCTCCGATAACGTTGTAAACCTATAATCCTTATTTCTTTACAAATAAACTTGCCCCACTAATTGCTCTAATATTTTCATCATATCCGCCGGTAATCAAAACCTCCCCGTTATCTAAAAGTGTTGAACAGGAGAACAGACGAGTTGCCCCCATGCTGCCTTGAAGCGGAGAGAAATTACCGGTTTTGAAATTGTAAATCTCCGCCTTGTCAGAACCGCCCCCTATTAAAACATTATTGTCCGACAGTAATACACTCGTCTCTTTGTGTTTGAATCTAGGGAAATTCAGGTTTGAAATAGAAGTGAACTTGGCCGTACCCGGATCATAAATTTCAGCGGAAGAATAAAGGGAATCCCGACTGTCAGCACCTCCATTGACCAATACTTTACCATCAGAAAGTAATATTGCATCATGCTTATGTCGTGGGAGATTCAAAGCACCTGTTTCAGAGAACCGGTTTGATTTGCTGTCGTAAATTTCGGCAGAAGAATAGACTGTTATATTTTCTCTTCTATCCCTGTGGCCTCCCGTTATCAGCACATTGCCGTTTTTCAAAAGAGTTGCTGTATGCGATTCACGGGCAACCGTCATTGAACCGGCCGGCCTAAATTGATTTGCTCCTATATCATATATTTCTGAAGAAGACAAAAATGTCCATCCACTTCCTACCCCTCCTGTAAAGAGTATTCTTCCGTCATTTAGAGGTGTTGCAGTATGCCCATATCTGGCGGTATTCATATTTGGCCCATGTGAAAACACCTTTGTTTCAGGATCATAAATCTCTGTAGTGAAAAGTGAATTGCCATCGTAACCACCCGCAATCAGAATTTTTCCGTTCGGCAATAGCGTAGCTGAATGGCTTACGCGTGATGTATTTAAATCATTAAGTTTTGTAAATGATTTTGAAGTAGGATTGTAAAGTTCAGCACTTGACAAACTATTGGTACTACCTGCAAAACCTCCGCACACCAAAACAGTCCCGTCTTTTAGCAGTGTTGCTGTATGTGCTGCCCGTGCGGTATGCATTTTTGAAACTGGAATAAATGAGCCCTCCGCAATGGTGCCACTGAAAACATCACCCGACGATTCCGAACCTAACATTTGAGCCAAAAAACTTGACTCTTTCTTACTGTCAAGTTTGGAATTTATGTTGTCACAGGAAGAAATTGCCAATCCGAATGCAACGCCGATAATTAGTAGCTTTTTCATTTTAAAGAGGCTTTAAATTAAACTCAATCCTAATTTTTAATTCCTAATTCAACATTATTAATGATGAATTTCGATTGAATTCGTAGCGGGAATGATAAATAATAAGAACCCAGCCATTAACTACCGGCAGCCTTCATCTTACTTGGTACATGGTACTTGGTACCTAGTACAATCCCTCACTCACTCTTAATCGTTTTCACCGGATTTATCCACGAGGCCGACAGGGACTGAAGACTAACCAACAATGCGGTGAGCGCCAATCCGGCCAAAATGGTAAGACCGATGGTCAAAGCACTGGGCCATTCTCTCACCGCAAACTGCTGAAGCCAGTCCTGCATCAGCCACATACCCGCAGGTATGGCCAATAAAATCCCCACGATCGTAATGGCCAGAAATTCCTTGTTGAACATCCAGGTGATGGAACCGGAGGAAGCTCCCAGCACTTTCCGGATGCCTATTTCCTTCAGCCTTCCGGCAATGGTCATGGCCGTAAAGGCAAGCAGGCCCATCACCGCTATCAGCACCGCCAGCAGTGCGGTGTAGGTGACCATTTGGCTCAGCCTTTCCTCATTTTGATAAGCCTCAAACACAAACTCATTGAAGGGATAATAATCAAAGTTTTCCCCGGGATAAATCTTTTGGTATTCCTCTTCCAGCATGGCAAGAAACTGTTCTGAATCTGCCAGGTTGCTTCTGACCAGCACCATGGCGCTGGTTCTGCTGATTTCGATATCATTGATCCCTTCCAGGATCAAACGGGGGTTCTTGGAAATCAAAACCGGGTTGATTTCCTCATACAAAGACGCATGGTTGAAGTCTTTGATGATGCCGATCACCTCATGGGAATCAAAATTGGCACTGGGAGGCAGCTGGGCATTTTCCAGGCCATTCCAGCCCATTTGTTCGGCAAACTTCTGGTTGACCATAATGGCCCCGGAATCCAAGTTGATGTTTTCGTAAAAATTCCTGCCTTCCGCCAATTCCATCCCCATGGTATTGAGATAATCCCCCGCCACAAAATTGAGCTGAAAGAAAAACTGTTTGCCGTCTGTGTTGGTGAACCCGGCCCTCCACCAGTCACCGTTACCGAAAAGTGAGACCGATAGGGCAGCATCCGCCACATCCGTCCTTTCCAACAGTCTTTCCCTATAGATATTGGCTTTCCCAAAGGTGGTTTTCATGCTGCTACTCAGCCCTTGGGAAGATTCCGCCACCACCGGCACCACAAATACCTGATCGGCCTGGAATCCGAGGTCATGGTTTTTCAGCACCTTCATTTGATTGTACATGACCAACGTGCAGGAAATCATCAGGAAGGAAAGGAAAAACTGGAAACCCACCAAGGCTTTTCTTAAGCCCTGCTTCCCGAAGCTGATGGAATAATTCCCTTTCAGCACCTTTATTGTCCTCATACCAGACATGTAGAATGCCGGGAAGCCACCGGCCATCGCAGTGAGCAATACCAATAGGACAATCATCAAACCCAACTGCTCCCAGGAATTGCCTATGGCAAGAGTAGTATTGAACAGGGTATTGAAATGCGGCAGGAGCAGGAATGCCAGGACGATCGCCACCAAGAACGATAAAAGTGTAATCACCATGGATTCAAAAAGAAACTGTATGGCCAGCTGCTTTCTTTCCGCACCAAGAGATTTTCTTACCCCCACTTCCTTGGCCCTTACCACGGCTTTGCCAATGGCCATGGTGGTGAAATTGATGGATCCCAAGACTAGGATAATCACTCCCAAAGCCAGCAGCACATACAACATCTGAGGATTGGTGACCCGGATATTGCCGGGATTTTCCCCGGTATGGAAGTGGATGTCGGCCAAAGCATAGGGTTCGAAATAATAGTTTCCCGATCTGTAATTATCCCCTAAGGCCCGTTTCATCATGGGTTCCATCCCCGATTGCAAAGCCTCTTTGTCCTCGGGAGAACCGGTCATGACATAGGTTTCGGTGTTGACATTGAACCAGTTGTTCAGGGCAGCCTCAGACTGCATATCCCTCACCAAAGCATCCGACACCAATGTCTCCACCACAATACTGGAATTGGGGGGAACATCCTCCATTATCCCCCTCACGGTGAAGGGGATGAAGTCATCCATCAACTGCATCTCCACAATTTTGCCTATAGCGGGCTCCTTTCCGAAATAGCGTTCTGCGGCCGTTTCGGAAAGGATGATGTCATATTTTCCTGTGAAAAGCGGAGATCTTATACCTTCCTTGAGGCCAAAATCAAATATTTCCAGGAACTCGGGGCTCACAAAGGTGATGGCCTGCCGGTATTCGGTATTATCCGGGAGTTTGAAGGCCCTGCTGGTCTGCATCAGCCGTGTGGATTTTTGGACCTGTGGAAATTCATCCTGAACCACGTCCTTGAGCAAAAAGGGGGTGGAAAAGGACTGGGCCATGCCGTCATCAAACATCTCAAACCTTTTGAGCCTGAAGATCCGGTCCCCATCTTCATGGAACTTATCAAAACTCCATTCAAACTGCACAAACAGCAAAACGATGATGGAAATGGAAAGGCCGACGGATAAACCCAAAAAGTTGATCATGGAAAAGCCGAGATTCTTCCTAATGTTTCTGAGCGCGATGAAGAAATAGTGTTTTAGCATGGAGTAAATGATTCATTTGGGATACCAAAAAGCTATTCCAGATTAATGCCGAGATTAACCCTGTCCTAACATCTATAAAAGTCCTTTTGGCAAAAGACAAGCAGGAATTTCGAACAGTTTTGTTCGGGTACGGGCAAAATTATTTATGCCATCCTCTCCCCTCCAAACCATTCTTTAAAGCGATTGACTTTTTCCCTGCTGACGATGAGCTCTTCCTCAAACGGAAAATTGATATTTATCTTCAATCGACTATTAGAGTAAATAAGAACATCTTTGATCCCTGTCAAATTGATGATATAACTCCGATTGACTCTAAAGAAGCTATCAGGGGGCAGGATTTCTTCCAGGGATTCCAATTTGTAGTCTGTAATGAGCCGCCTCCCATCTTCCCTCACCAGATAAGTATTGCGGCCTTCTGCATAGAACAACCGGATCTGATCAGTGGGCACGGAATGGATATGGTCCCCTATTTTGATCATAAAACGCTCCTTATATTGAGGTTTACTGAGTTGCTTAAAAACCTGCTGTACCTGGGAAAGCTTTTGATAGGTTCCACTAAGCTGCTTTAGCTTGTCCAAGCTTGCCGCAAAATCTTCAAATGTGAAAGGCTTCAACAAATAATCAATCCCGTTGGCTTTAAATGCCTCTAACGCGTACTGATTGAAAGCAGTAATGAAAATCACCGGTTTTTGGAGAGAGACTTGATCCAAGGCATGGAAAGATAAACCATCCGCCAATTGTATGTCCATTAGTAAAAGGTCCGCCTCTTGCCCACATCTTTCGAAGAGGACCACTGATTCGGCTATGTTTTGGGCCGTGCCCAAAATCTCAATTTGCTCGTCATACCGGTTCAGGAAAAAAGTTAACCTTTCCAATGCGGGTTTCTCGTCTTCTACTATAATAACTTTCATGGTAGCATTCATTGGGATTGGGCGGAATAAGTCCCCAAATTAATATTGAGTTTTGATAAATTGGGCTTTGGTTCTTTCATTTCTTCCATTTTCCAGATTGGGACGTAAATCCTAAATTTCCCGGCATTTTCCCAATGGAAGTTGTTGCCCAACCATTCGTGCTGACGTCCTACCTGTTCCAGCATGTGAAAAAGCTTACTCTTCCGGGTTAAAGAAAAATTAGGCTGAAAACTTAACATTAGCTTACCGGATTGTTGCTGAATAGAAATCGACACTGGTGTATCTTTGGAAGAAATCTGGGAGCTTGAGATGGATTCCACTATCCGGACCAAGGTTCCAGGAATGAGCAAATAGCTTTCGTTTTGGATAGAGAAGTCTAAGTGTATATGGTAAGGGCTATAGCGACAGAGAAAATCTTCAATCTTCCTTACCACCGCAATCTCGTTTTGGATAGATAACAATTCCTGACGCTGGTTTAAGAAATACTGATAAATCCCCGAAAGCAGCAAAATCCCCTCATCCGCAGCTTCTCTTTTTTCCTCTTTCAGTTTGAGCAGTATATTTTCAAAACCTAGGAGTAGAAAATCGGGATGCAACACATAATGGAAAAAGTGAATATTTTGATCAAGGAGGCTGCTCTGATAATTTTCGTATTCGATCTTCTGATCCAATTTGAGTTGCAACCAAAATAACCCTACAAAATAGGAATGGTAAAGGAAAGCTACAAAGAGAAATACCCCATTGAAAACCCGCAATTCTGTACCAAAGCTTTCGAGACTGTACATCCCCTCCACCTGCCAGAAATACAAAAATAGTAGACCAGTGATAAGACTGACAGTTAAGCCCATACCCACTAAAATGAGGACTATACTCCAAATCCAAAATTTTCCTGAATCCAAAAAATGCTTCCTGAAAGCTAAGGCTAACAGGCGGTTTCCTTCCAGCACTAAATATGCCATACCTATACACACCAACAATTCCTGGTTAAAGAAATCCTCCAGCACCCTATTGACGGTATCGAAGGCTAACAGAACCAGCAGGTAAACCATACCACCCACCAATATGGGCAGTAAAAGTCGGATAAATGGTTTCGTAGCAGGATTATGATACATCGTTCTTCTTTTTAAGCTCTTTGATATATGGAAGCCTTACCTGATAATGGTTATTGGGTCTGGATATGATGATAGGCTTATTGGAAAAATGGTTATACCTAGCCTGTAAATTTTTAAGCCCTATACCTTTAGAGTCTACCTTGGAAGGTCTGAAGGTCAGATTGTTTTCTACTACAATGTATTTCTTTTCAGCTTTGATGGAGATGGTTACAGGGGAGTCCTCAGTGGCCACATTATGCTTAAAGGCATTTTCAACCAAAAGCTGCAAGGAAAGCGCCGGTAGGTGTTTGGTAAGAAATTCTGGGTCAATATTTTTTTCCAAAATCACAGCTTGTTGGAACCTGACCTTCATCAGGTGAAAATAATTATCCACCACTTCTAGCTCCCTTTCCAAGCTGTTTGTCGGAGCACTGGTATTTTCCAGGAGATAGGTGAAGTTCTCAGCCAACTTCCTAAGAAACTCCTCCGACTTTTCTGGTGCTACGTGGGTGAGGTTAGAGGCAGTATTGAGGGAATTGAAAAGAAAATGGGGAGTCAACTGTGACCGAAGAGTCTGGAATTGGAGTTCCTTCTGTTTTCGGTTGTTGTGAAGCACAGTGAAAGCTTCAGAGGCATACCGGTTATAATTGTACCAAGAAAAATCTCCCCAAGTTATCAGCACACTGAAAATCAATCCTACAATTGCTCCTTTCAACATAAAAGCCTCCATTTCAAAGTCAGGAAAAACTTCAGGTGTAGCAACCCATTGCAAAAGCTGAAAGGCCAACATATAAACTCCAATAATACTTGCTCCCCACAAAACTCCCAAGTTGAGTACCGCCCTGATTCCAAGGAATTTCCTCCATTTAAATTGGTCAATGATAAAGTGGTAAATCACCATAACAAGAAGACTAACTGCCAAGAGGTTGACCACCAATATCCAAATCTGGCTGGAGCTCAATTGTTCAGATGCCATCCGGTCCCCCTCGCTATACAGCAGGTAAATGAATAGGCATGCAAAACAGAAGAATATACTCCCAAAAGCCATCATTATTTTCATTGGAAATTATTATTGCTCAAAAATCACTTTATTTAGCTAGCACACCTTAGCACCTCATTGGAGAAATGTGTGGATTTTATTGATTTTGCCGCTTCACGAATAGCGGCCTTCACCTTTTGTTCTCCATTTGCCTGACAGGATTTTTTCAAAACTTCTGCCTTGAAATGGTCACTGCTCATATTACTTACACTACTGATAAGTGTTAGCAGCTGCTCTTCCGAAAGTTTTACTTTACCCAAAAGGGAAAGGAGAATTTCACTCCTATGAAAATCACTTTTAACCTTGGAGGCCTCTTGGATAAACTGTCCATAATTCTGAAGGTGCTTACCTTCCTTGACCATCAATTGCATAAACTCTGATTTATAGTGATCAGAGTTATATCTGCCAAGTGTACTGAAAAGAGTCTCATAGTTTTGGGCTGAAAGGCTCTGGCTCTTCACCAAATCCTTTAGAGTATTGTTGCGGTAATGGTCGGAATTGATTCCTCCCGTAGCATGAATCATTGCGTCAATGTTTTTGCTATTTAGCTTATCCCCTCTTTTCATAATCCTACCTAACACCTCACTTTTGTAATGGTCAGATTTGATCTCAGGAACCAACTGCCCCAGTAAGAAATCCATTTCCCTATCGGAAAAATCGTTTGGAACCTGATTCAGTATCTCTGCACGGTAATGGTCACTTTGGATGGTTCCTATAAGTTGTAGCAACTGTTGTTGCTGACCGGAAGTAGAATGGTTCTTAACCAATAGCTTTACCAATTCAGTCTTGTAATGATCTGATCCAATGGTTTCCACTGCTTTGAGAAAAGCACCCTGGTTCCTTGGATTTGAAAGCAACATTTGGTGGTGCTGCTTAAATATTTCGGCGCGGAAATGGTCGGAACGGATGTTTTCACCTATCGCATCGATCACCATCGGAACCTCGCTATCCCTTAAATTTTTACCCATTAGCAATGTAGCATATTTTGCCTTTACATGGTCGCTTTTTAGATTCCGCAACTCATTGACGACTCCCTTTGCCCCACCAGAACTGTAGATTCTATCTACCCGGGCCTCAGCAGCGATAGTTGTGCTCTGCAACAGTTCAGGCAACAGATCCGCCAACCAAGCCTTACCGGTAGGATCAAAGGGCTTTTTTCGGCCACCCTCCTTGTACTCATAATCCAATTCATTTCCTCGGCTGCTTATGAACAATTCCCGCTTGTTGCCGAAAGTGGTTTTCTCTATTCTTATATAGCCTCCATCAGAGATGCTGGTAATATATCGGTCATCCGGCCCCAGACTGATCTCCCCTTCATATTCCACTTTTAGGCTTTGGCTTTTTTCTTCTATAATATGATGGTTTGTCCCCTTGGATGTTATTACTGTCTGAGCCTCCACTATAGGGGTCACCAACAAAGCCATCAGTAATAAAACCCAACCTAAATGTAACTTTCTAAAGTGTATATAATGATTCATAGCCGATATTATAATGTTTAAATGATATTCCAAAAATCTATTTTATACGGTTCAATTAAAAATGGATTGTCTTCAACCGTTTATTGAAAGACATGAACTGTATATTTGCTGTATTTAAACGAAAGCGGAAAAACGAACCTCTTGTTAATTTTGTCCCTATCTATTCCCGTACCTGCACAAAGACACATGGCGAATTAAACTTCTTTACCGCCATTCCAGTACCGATTTCAAATGGCTCCTGAGTGCTCGTATCAAGGCATCATCCACTGGGTCCAATCTAAAGACGAACAGTTTTGACCGTATGCGAACTAATCTGAAACCACACTTTTGAAAACCGTATTTAAATTTACTTTTTGCCCGATCACGAACAAAAATGTACGGTAATTATTTGTTTCACTAGCCCAAACAGCCATTCTTTACTCCCAAAAGCAACTTTTCAATGGCATATAAATTGGCATTTGGTCAAAGATGTCAACAACTATTTGAAGCGAAAGCAAATATTTTTAACCCCTAAACTCTCTTCCTATGTTAAAAAGCTATTTTCTAATAGGGCTCCGAAACCTTGTGAAGGAGAAGTGGTTTTCACTCATCAAAATTCTTGGACTTGCCCTGGGCCTGGCTGCCACATTTATAATAGGTTTATATATACAGGAGGACCTTTCCTTTGACAGGTTTCATCAAGATTCTTCCAGGATCTATCGTGTCCTTACTTTGGACATGGCCGAAGGGGTGAGCAGTAAGCTTGTGGGGGTGACCCCTGGCCCATTGGGACCAGCCATGGAAGCCGAACTTCCCGAGGTTACAAACTCGGTAAGGTTAAGGCCTCAAGGACGGCTTAACATCAATTATGGGGATAAACTTTTAAGATGTGACGGTTGCTTTAGGACTGAGTCTTCCTTTTTTGAAGTGTTCAACTTCCCGGTTTTGGAGGGGAAAAAAGAAGGGATATTGGACGAGCCAAACACGATTGCCATTACCGAAACCCTATCGAAAAGGATTTTTGGAGAAGAAAGCCCCATTGGTAAATCCATAAAGATCAACCAAACTCTTGAGCTTTATGTAGTGGCACTGCTGGCTGATCCACCGGCCAACTCCCATATTCAATTTGACCTGCTCAGATCTTTGGTTCCTGGCCAGGATGAAGAGAACTATCTGCAATCCCTCCTACAGTGGGGAGGGCTCAATACTTTTACCTATCTGAAATTTGACAGGAACATAGACAAGGATGAAGTAGATGCCAAGATCCAAGGCATAGCACGAAAAAATGAGGCCGTGGAATTCTTCGTCCCCACGTTGCAGGCGTTAGAAGATGTTCATTTGGGTTCAAAGGAAATTCTTTTTGAAAGCAACTTCAACAAATCTGACATGCAAAACGTGGTAGCACTATCGATAGTAGCGGTACTGATATTGTTTTTAGCCATAATTAATTTTGCCAACCTGGTCACTGCTAAATCCACTTCCCGGGCCAAGGAAGTGGGGATAAGAAAAGTTGTGGGTGCCTACCGTACCCACTTGATCTGGCAACACCTTTCTGAGTCCATTCTAGTGGTATTACTTTCAGCAGTCATCGCCTATGTTTTTGTTCTGACCCTCCTACCGGTTTTCAATGATTTATACCAAAGAGGTGCGGGAATAGAAGGGCTTTTCGAATTACAGAATCTGTTGGTCATTGGGGGACTCATCCTTGCTGTGGGAATAATTTCTGGCCTGTATCCCGCCTTTGTGCTTTCGTCCTTTAATCCGCTTTCCGTGCTGAAAGGGGCCTTCAAAAATTCCGAAAGCGGCAAATCACTTCGAAAATCTCTGGTGGTAGTCCAGTTCACCATTAGTATAGCCCTGATAGTGGGGACGGCCATAGTTTACCAGCAGATGGATTTCATCTTTACCACAGATCTGGGTTATAACAGGGACCAGATCATTACCCTTTCCCAAAATACCAGCAACAGTGAGTTCCTGAAAAATGAGCTTTCACGGGATCCTAACATCAATTCAATTGGTACTTCTTCCGCCCAAATAGGGCAACAGCTTCCTCGGGGAGGGGTCTTGCCTCAAGGCTCTACAGAGGACGAGTCTGCCTATATCGTTAGCGAGATGAGCATTGATGAGTCGTTCATTCCCACCATGGGTATGACTATAAAAGAAGGTCGTAACTTTTCACCGACATACTCAGACTCCTTATCTGTGATTATCAATGAGGAAATGGTGAAACTGTTCGGTTGGGATGACCCTATTGGAATGAAGCTCGAAGCTGGCCCGGAACCCCTGACCGTGGTCGGGGTCGTCAAAGATTTTCATTTTGCTACCATCCGCCATAAAGTGGAGCCTTTATTGATGTTTTACAGTCCCCAGAACAGCCAAATGGCCATAAAGGTGGATGCGCAGAACCTTACTCAAACCTTGGAAAATATTGAAGCGACTTGGAAAACGGTAAACCCAGAGATTCCTTTTGAATTTAACTTTCTTGACGCAGAATTTGCCAATCTATATCGAAACGACCAGGCTTTTGCGGCCATGTTCCTGCACTTTGCCATACTTGCAATTGTCATAGCTTGTTTGGGCTTATTTGGCCTATCCGCCTACACTGCGGAGCAAAGGCAGAAAGAAATCAGCATCAGGAAGGTTTTGGGAGCCACACCGGGAAATATCCTTATGAAGCTTTCCCTGGAGTTTATATCATTGGTAAGCATTGCCTTTATCATCGGAGCAATTCTATCCTACTTTGTGATGGGCCAATGGCTGCAGGATTTCCAGTACCGAATCCAGATCGAACCTTGGGTTTTTCTGATGGCTGGAATCATTGCGCTGCTAATCACAGTGATGACCATTAGTTTCCAAACTATTAAAGCTACGTTCAGTAACCCGATACGCTATTTAAAAAGTGAATAAGAAAGAAAAACTTTAAATCAATAAACCCATGAAAAATTTTAGAACCGTATACTCGCTATTAGGAATGTTTCTCCTTATGATCACCTTTGTAAATGCCCAGAACAAGGATGGTTATAAAGTTGGGGACAAAGCCCGAGACTTTAATTTAAAAAGTGTCGACGGCAAAATGGTCTCTTTGAGTTCGCATGAAGATGCCAAAGGATTTTTAGTCATATTTTCTTGCAATACCTGCCCCTATGTAGTAGCCTACGAGGACAGGATGATAGAACTTCACAACAAATATGCCCCACAAGGTTATCCTGTAATTGCCATCAATGCCAATGACAAAACCCAGTCTCCAGGTGACAGTTTTGAAAAAATGCAGGAAAGGTCCAAAGGCAAGAAATTCCCTTTTGCCTATATCTATGATGAAAGCCAAGAAATCACCCTTGCCTATGGAGCCACCAAAACCCCCGAAGTTTACCTGCTGGAAAGGGAAGGCAATGACTTCGTGGTCAAATACATTGGTGCAATTGACAACAACTTCCGTGAAGCAGATAAAGCCAATGATAAATACGTGGAAAAAGCCATGGATGATATCCTAAACAACAGACAGGTGGCAGTAAACAATACAAAAGCCGTCGGCTGCACTATAAAATTTAGAAAATAGATCATACACTTGAAAAAAACTACCCCCCTTTCCTGGATTGCACGGCAACAGTAAGCCTTATGATCAGGAGAAATATAAATTGAAATAGTAGAAAAGGAAATAGGGAAATATTTCGCCCCAGGCATATTTCCCTATTTCTCCGAAACTGGTAAAGATTTGAACCTAGCCCCCTTCTCTACAAAGGTGATGGGCACAAACTTATCCGTAGGAGCCCCAATAAAATACACTGTCCAGTTAGGGTCGTGTTTGGCGAGCATTTCACTCAAACAGTCAGCCCTATGTCCCTGAGGATTGCTGCAGTCGTCCCAGTAAAACAATTCCACCCGATAATGGAGTGTTTGTTTCTCATTGTTGATGGTCACTTCCACCTGAATGTCCTGCTTACCAGGAGCAGTGGGTATAGGAATGGCTATGTGTGTCATGGCTGTACAGTTAAGTTAAAAATAACGTTTAAATCTAATTTATTCCTTAATTTCCTTTCGTATAGGTTTCTTCATTTCCATTGAGGTAAATACCAGTCATTGCCTTTACTTCATTGTTTTCCTCATGAAATTTGACCCTGAAGTTGGACATATCCTTAATCCCGAAAAGCCCTCTGTCCAAAGGAATCAACTCGAACTTGGGACTGCCGGATCTTTTGTAAAACAACTTCCCGTTTTCCACTGTGACTTCCCTTGGGCCATAGACCCCCGTGTATCTTACCAGTTGGGAACCTTCAAGTTGCAGGGGCTCTTCTTGCGCCTTGAAATTTGTGAGATGCCACTCATATAGCTTTTTAGTTTCAGGGGACGCTTTACCGGCGAGCGTCTCTAGTGCCATGATCTGAGCAGTGAGCAATGCCTCATCGCTTTCCACCTTCATATGTGGTTCAACCCCTACACCTTCCCAGTTCGTTTTTGTAATCGGATTTATTGCCCTGCCTGTGGGCAAAGAAATCATGAACCGGTCTGCAACCACCATCCTTTGGACAGGGTGGGCACCTCCTCCGGTAGTTTCACCCACAATAGTGGCCCGGTTGAGGTGGCGAAGGTTGTATGCAAATTCCTCGGCAGCGGAAAAAGTATAATTGCTCGTCAATATATAAAGGTCAACATCCGGCATCCGTTTACCCGGAATCTCTTCCAATGTCCAGGTTTCCCAGGTTTCATCATTTGGACGGTTATAAAAAGTATTTAAATGAATAGGGTCGCCTTTAAAGAAATAGCTTGAAATAAGCTGGATCATTGTAGGTGAACCGCCTCCGTTTTCCCGCAGGTCAATGATCACGGCATCTGCATTGGCCAAAAAATTCATAGCGGCCACTGCTGTTTCTTTGGCAAAGTCAGCGTGTACAAATCCCTTTAGGTTCAGATAGCCTATATTGCCATCCAATATTTTCAGTTCTTTAAACCCAAAGTTATCCCTCCTCTGGTTATCTAGGTAGTTTCTCTTGGCGTCAGGACTGCCTGATGAATTTTGCCCCATTACCGGCTTCTGTTCAAAGATTACACTTAGATGGCGGTCATTGCTGATAGACCTTAGATCCTCAGTCAGGCACTCGGCAAATTCTTGCGGCCACTCCAGGCTCTTATAATTATTTTTAAGGCCTTCTTTAATGAGTTCAGCCATTTCTTCAGCCACTTCGGGAAATATATAATTATCCCTCAAGAGTTGACTGACCTCCTCGACCACCTGGGCTCGTTCTTCCTCCGTCAATTTAGTGGCATGGCTTTGGGCCTTAATATCTAAAATGGATGCTGCAAACAGAATCAGCAACAGAAAGGTAAATTTAATATCAAGTGCCATCGCTTATATCTTAAAGGTGATTTTTTGCCTACTCTGCCCACCGACAATGCGGCTTTTCTTTATTTTCTTATCAGTCCTCAACTGTCTGCCAAAGTACGTTCACCACTTTCCACTTACCATCCAATTTGGCCAGATGGAAGTAATCAATTCCCCAGTGGGCTTCCACTTTTGCAGAAGCAGTTTGGTCTAAAATCTCAAATATGGTTATCTTTTTCGGTGATTGGTCTGTAACCCCGGCACTGGTGTTCCAGTCTGAGGCCATTTCCAGAAACTGCTCAAATGTCATAAAGGCCTCCACATAATCGCCATCCTGATCTTTGTAATAGCCCCTTTTATGTAAATCCTTTGCCACCCCTCGATGGGCTTTGGAAAGATCCGCCTCGTAGAAAGCCTCCACATAATCCAAGATGGCCCTTTCAATGGCATCTTGGTCTTTAGGCTTATAGGCCAGGCTTCCAATCAAGAAAGCACTAAGCGTGAGAAAGAAAATAATTTTCAACGGTATCATAACATAAAATTTTGGTTTTATTAACCATAACCAAATGGATACCAACTTCTTTCGATGAAATTGCGCGAAAAATAAAGGAAATGACTGCTAGCAGTTTTAAAAAGCGGACGTTTTTGCCCGACTGCGGACTAAAAAGAAGGGCCCAAGATACTTCTCGGGAGGCAGGGGACCTAATCAATCCTAATTACATGATAGGATTTTTTCTTTGGGAGTCGTTATTGGATCTACAAGGGGAATAGTCCAATTCAAATGTCAAAAACCGAAGAAATCATGTTTTTTCCAATCATTTGCATTTCGCCCAGAGTAAGGCGTTGTTCTTTGCATTCTGCTGTAAAATCCCTTAAACCCTGAAGCAGGAGTTTGCCATCACTGGCTATAGGTGACCATATAGGTGGCGTGAAGATCCACTCTCCACCAACATCTTTCATATGGCTTCTGTCAGATGAAAACGAACGGATATAATCGGCTGCAGGTATGGATTTGAAGAGCGGCAGATCTTCAGTCAGCCAGTTGACTGAATTTGGAAAAGTGTGCTTTAAATAATCTTGTAAAGATACAGGGAAAGTCAGGGTAGTATCAAAGTCAAAAATCAGCTGATCCCCATCCTTGTCCGCCAGCAGGACCACATGATAATCCCACCATACCGGATCATTCCCATGTGCTGATTGCTGAGCATACAAAGGGCATTTCTTTTCCTCATTTGATATGATCAGGACATGCTTCAGTAATCCCTCCATGCTAGGGTGTAGGCATAGATGCCAAATGTTTTCCTCACAGTAATTGGCTGTATAGCTGAAGGTTGATCTTTCCATAGGGGCGCAATATAAAAAGAAAAATCCACCGAGCATACCCGGTGGATTCTATTATCTACAATATTAAAACTTAATTATTTATTATCGCCTCCTGAGCTCCGCCGCCCCCTTGCTTCAAATCCTCATTAGTTACTCCACGCTTTCTTCTCCTAGGACCATCTACACTAAGTTTTCCAATTCTATAAGAGAAATTGATCTTGAAGTTCATGTTTCTCATTGTATTGGTACTTTGTTGCATAATGGTTGGCGTGATCAACTCGTTGTGGATCCTCATTTCAGTGGCCAAGAAGTTTTCGGCTCCGAAACCAATACTTCCTCTTTTCTCATTAAACTGCTTATTCAAGTTCAAGCCGTACATTCCAAATCCGCCGGAAGTACCCTGAAGCTGCACCTGTCTACCTCTTGCAAAAGTAAAGGCCTGGATCTGCCAGTTTTTAGGCAAGGTATAGTTGGCAAATAACCTACCACTGACTACAAATCCCTCATTGGAAGCAGCGTACAATGGATCCTCAAGTCCGTTGTCCAGCATGGCGTAGTAACCGTCAACACTACCGTTCATGGAGAATTTGCCTGAAAAGTTGATGTTCGTAAAGACACTCAAACCATAAGCTCTCTCCTGCCCAATATTTTCGAAGGTCGTAAAGATCACATCATTATCCTGAATGGTTCTTACCGGCTGAATAGATCCGGTTGTATTTCTTACGAAACTGGTAAAGTTCACTGAAGAACCTTTCACAAAGGTGCTATAAGATAATTCATAATTGTCTGTCAACTCAGGATCCAAAAGTGGGTTACCCTGGGAAATTTGCTGAGGGTTTGCAGCATTGATGTTGGGATTCAAGAACTGCAAAGATGGTCTTTGTACCCTTCTGTTGTAAGCGGCCTTGATCATGTTGCCGTTTTTTAACTTCCTGCTCAAGTTCATGCTTGGCACAAACAAGCCATAAGAAGGAATGTCAGCTGGCAATTCAGAGTTTCTGAAATCCGCATCGATAGTGGTATATTCATATCTCAATCCAGACTTCAAGGTGTAGTTATCCCAGAATCCTAAAGTATAGGACATGTATGCGGCTGTTACATTTTGATCATAATTGAAGGAGTTGGAAAAAGCCACATCCTCGACTTGGTTAAAAGGTCCATCAGAGCCTTCCGCGGTAAAGTAACCGAAATCACTGATTGCTTTTCTCAAAATATTCTTAGCACCATATTCCAAAATCTGATTCGTGCCGCTACCTAATGGAGTGACATAATCTAACTGAATGGTAAATTCCTCATTGATGCCACGGTTTTCGTTTCTGATTCTGCTGGCAACCTGGTCAAAACTCTCAGTAAACAGACTGTTCACAAAGTCATTGTTCCTTGTGTTTTTGCTATATAAACCTGACACACTAAATTCCTTAAGCTTTTTCTCGTAGGTTTTTGTATAGTTGAAGTTCAAATCCACATTATTGGAAAGGTCATCAACATTTACATTTCGAAGGAGGGCATTTACGAACTCATCTTCCACAAAAGTCTCTGTCAAGAGGTTGTTCTGACGGTTTCTCATATTCCTCAAGCCCACACTTACAGAAGCCGTCATAAAGTTATATTTGTTGATCTCGTAATCCCAACCAAGATTATATCTACCAAAAAGCATATTGGTTCGGGTGTCTGCAGATTGGTTAATCTGTACATCGGCACCTCCGGGATTAAGAAGGGTTTGTTGGTTTTCAAATGCTCCCAAAATATTATATCCGCTTCTTCCAAAACCTCCCAATGTCCAGCCCATTTTGCCTCTTTTCAAACTTGCATTTAGGCCAAGGTTTGATCCACGTACACCTGCACTGGTATTGATGTTCAATGAAGCACCTTGCAGATTGTTCTTTTTGGTGATGATGTTGATCACACCACCGGTACCTTCGGCGTCATACTTGGCCGATGGAGAGGTGATGACTTCGATTGATTTGATTTCCTCTGCTGGAATCTGCTTCATGGCATCTGAAATGTTAGAAGCCACAATGGCAGATTGCTTACCATCGATAAGCACAAGGATATTGGCACTACCTCTCATGGAAACATTTCCGTCAAGGTCTACAGAAAGCATTGGGACACGTCTTAAAACATCAGTCGCGCTTCCACCCACCGTAGTTTTGTCAAATTCTGCATTATAGATAGTTCTGTCCACCTTTTCTTCAATAAGGCTTCTCTGTCCCATTACAGTCACTTCTTGAAGGTTTACACCCTCCTCTTCCAATCTCAAATCTCCCATATCGAGTGACTTGTTGCCATCTGTAATGGAAATAGTTTCGGAAGTGAGTGCCGCAAATCCCATGAATGCATATTGCAATACATAGTTTCCGTTTTTGAACCCAGTGATATAAAACCTGCCTTCCACGTCGGCTACTGCTCCAGTTACTTGCTCTTTGGTTTCCGCATTCAACAGCACAGCTGAAGCATATGGAACAGGTTCTCCGGTGGATTTCTCTAAGATACGACCGGTAATACGGTAGGTTGCTTTTTCTGTGTCAGCATTCTGCGCAAGCAAAACTTGAAACGAGGTGAGAACCAAAAGTAGGGATAGCAAAAATTGCTTTAAAATTTTCATGAGTATTGTTAATTGAAGAAGTCCGATTTGGACGTTTTACAAAAGCAAAGAAACTCCTGATTTCTATTATTAAAAAATGCGATAGACCGAAAGGAGCTATTCATCGACCAATTCCCATTTCGGACGGATGAACGGTTTTGTGGAATTAAGGTGCTGACTTGGTCTAGTAGATTAAGCCTTTCGCCGTCAAAACTCCCAGGTTGGTAGATAGCATTAGGTTGAAAGATTATTTTTATCTTAGTTTATCCGAAATACCATTAATCCCCATGCCTGTAGAAAGTCCTTTAAAAAAGAAAATTGCCATCCTCATCCATATTTTGGGCTGGTTTCTTTTCGGTTCCTACCTCTTTATCATCACCCCACTGTCCTGGAAAGCAGATCTACCCCTAGAGTTTTGGGCCAAACAATCCCTTATGCTTGGGCTGTTATTAGGTGCCTTTTATTTCAACCTTTTTTACCTGGTACCTAGGATCCTTTTCAAGAACAAAACCTTCTTGTTTCTTATCATTGCCCTGGCCATGGGTGGCATATATACCGGGCTTTTGATTGCCTATGACATTTCCTTTAATATGCAGGAAATCATGCATAACATCTTCCGCCCCGACACTACATTTGTACCACGACCTAGGTCCTTTTCCAATTATGACTTTTATAACCTTATGGTGTTTTACATGGGAATAGGCATCAGTACCAGTGTGGGGGCGGTCCGAAAATGGCAGAAAGATGAAGCGTTGAGGTTAGAAATGAACCGGCAGCAGGTTGACTCGGAGCTTACTTATCTTAAAGCTCAGATTAACCCCCATTTCTTCTTCAATACGCTCAATAACATTTATTCCCTGACTAACCTGGACATACAAAAAGCGCAGACCGCGATCCTCAAACTGTCCAGAATGATGCGTTATGTGTTGTACGAAACTGAAAAAGACAGCACCATGCTGAGTAAAGAATTGGACTTCATCAAGGATTACATAGAGCTCATGCGCCTTCGGCTTTCAGACAAGGTGCAGGTAAACATTGAAATCCCACAGCAGTTTGAAGATGCCAGATTAGCTCCTATGTTGCTATTGCCTTTCCTCGAAAATTCTTTCAAGCATGGAGTAAGCTCACAAAGGCCTAGTGCCATTTCGGTCAAGATTTGCGTAAAGGACAAAATGCTAAAAATGGAGGCGGTCAACACTATTTTCCAATCGAACCAAAACACACCCGAAGGAAGTGCCAGTGGCATTGGGCTGGCCAACACTAAACGAAGGCTTTCCCTTTTATACGGGCAAAAACATGAACTTAAAATAGATGACCAAAACCCTGAAAATGAATATAGGGTAGATTTGAAAATTAATTTGTCATGAAAATCAATTGCATTGCCGTAGACGATGAGCCCCTGGCCCTTGACCTTGTTAGCAAATTTGTGGAGCAGACGTCATTTTTGACTTTGGTGGGAAAATTTGAAAACGCCATAGAGGCCCTTGGTTTCGTTAACCAGAACGAAGTGGACCTAATTTTCCTTGACATACAGATGCCTGACCTTTCGGGCATGGAACTGGCAAGGGTGCTAGATGCAAAAAATTCAGTCAAAAAACCTAAAATCATCTTCACCACCGCTTACAATCAATTTGCTATCGAAGGGTATAAAGTAGATGCTGTTGATTACCTCCTCAAGCCCTTCAGTTATGAGGAGTTCCTTAAAGCCTCCTCCAAGGTTTTACACCATTTTGAGCAGCAAAATAACACCAACCCCTCAAACAGCAACAGAGAGGAATACATTTTTTTAAAGGTAGAATATCAGCTCGTAAAGGTAAAACTGAACGAGATCACCCACGTGGAAGCCTATAAAGATTACGTAAAGGTCTACTTGGTCAACAAACCCAATCCCATACTCTCCCTCACCAGTCTCAAGAACATGGAGGAACTCTTGCCTACCGACAGGTTTATGAGAGTTCACCGCTCCTTTATCATCGCCCTAGACCATATCGACTCCGTCTCCCGCAACATCGTCCACATCGGCAAAACCCAAATCACCGTCAGCGAAAACCACAAGGATGCATTTCTGCAATTTTTGAGTAAGTGGATGGGGTGAGACTCGCACACCTGATCCCCGAAGACAGAAAAAAGATGGGACATCTGGATGAAGTAGAGTTTGGGAAGGGGAGTATGAGGCTGTATTTGCCGGAGTAAGATGTTTACGTTTTTATATTCCAATCAACATGCATTTTTCAGGCTATTTATCTGTATATTAGATGTTTAAATGATTTTTGACAGTTCCTTTCCAATAATTACATCCCAGGTAGCTGTCTGTTAAACAAATTTTTAAACCAAATTCCTCACATCATGGCACAAAAGAAAATCATCACTGTATTTGGCGCCACCGGAGCCCAAGGCGGTGGATTGGCAAGGGCAATCTTGAACGACCCTGATAGCGAATTCTCGGTTCGCGCGGTAACGAGAGACCCATCTTCTGAAAAAGCCAAGGAGTTGGCCGACACGGGGGCTGAAGTGATCCAAGCAGATATAGACAAGCCTGATACAATGGAAAAAGCCCTACAGGGAGCGTATGGTGCTTATTTCGTCACTTTCATTTGGGATCATTTTTCCCCGGAAAAAGAGATTGAGGAAGTAAAGCAATTTACGGAAGTGGCAAAGAAAGCAGGCTTGAAACACATCATCTGGTCTACGCTTGAGGACACACGCAAACTGGTGCCCTTGGAGGATGACCGAATGCCCACTTTACAGGGTAAATATAAAGTGCCCCACTTCGACGCCAAAGGGGAGGCTGACCACTTCTTCAAAGAAGCCAACCTGCCTACCACTTTTATGATAGCCTCTTTTTATTGGGACAACTTCATCCATTTTGGAGCGGGACCCAAGAAGGCAGAAGACGGCAACTATTACCTCACCTTTCCCCTCGACGATAAACGTATGAGCGGAATCGCCTCCGAGGACATCGGCAAATGTGCCTATGGCATATTCAAAAAGGGAGAGGAACTTATCGGCCAAACTATCGGGATCGCAGGTGAACACCTTACGGGACAAGATATAGCAGACGGGCTTTCGGACGCTCTGCAATTGAAAATAATCTACAATAACGTATCACCTGATACTTACAGGAGCTTTGACTTCCCCGGAGCAGATGACTTGGGAAACATGTTCCAGTACTACAGGGATTTTGAAAAGGAATGCATGGCCGTACGCGATGTGGATTTCTCCAGACAGCTGAACCCTGAACTGAAGTCCTATAAAAAATGGTTAGCGGAAAATGCCACCAAAATCCCATTGGAGTAGCCTGAGAGCCTACGTTGCCAAAAGAAAGGTAATTCACACCGCAACCGGGCATAGAAACATTCATCTCGACAAAAGCCTACCTAGATCGACAGGCGGGGTCTCTCGGACTCTTAGCTGCCAATCTAGGTAGGCTTAATTCTTTGTGCGCCCAACCCCTTAACCGACATTCCTATCACTGCCCCCACTGGGTGATATAATCTTCGGCGAAGGGCCAGGCTAAGAAATCATGTTAATTTCGTAAGTTAGACTTGTCATGATCAAGATTAGAATATTCTACTGTTTTTACATATATCATCAGCGTATCAAGAGCGTATAAAGCACCATATTTAACGTTGATGAACCGAAGATTATTTGTTTTTAATTTTGCAGTAAAAAGAAAAAAATCTCTACCTCTATTTGGTTTTATACTTTTTAAGTGTAATTTACTATGCCTTAAGCATATAGAAATGGTAAGCCGGTAATTTTTAGGAGGGAAAAAGCTGCTTTTGGTAAAGTGATCGCGTTTTTCAGTACATCATTTATATCCACTTTTAAACAACCATTTTATGGCAAGAGTCACAAGCACCCATGCGGATTTGCAGGGCACAATCGGCAACACCATTATCTATGAAGTAAATGGGGAAAAATTTGCCCGCAAGACACCCAGAAAACTAACCTCAAAGGAAAAGGAGAATAGGCCCCCTACTGAGCTTCAGCTGTTTCACCAACAGAAGCTTTCCTTGGCCAGTGACTTCCTGTTTCCTATCATGGAGGTCATAGAGTTTGGCTATCACAACTTTAAATCCGGAATGAAAAGGGGCATCCACCAAGCCACAAGCAACCTGATGAACAAGGCCCTATATTTTAATGAAGAAGAGGAACTGCTGGTAGATCCCGCCCAAGTAATGATTAGTCAAGGTAAGCTAACGGGATTTTCCAACCCATCCGCTGCCTGGACCGAGGAGGGAAAAGTGCGGCTGCAATGGGACAACAACACCGGCATCGCTGATGCCAAGGCCAAAGACCAGGTGGTGATCCTCCTTTACCACCTTCGCTCAAAGCTCTCCTTTGCGGTCCTGCAAGGCAACTTCAGATCCCAACAGCAGCAAGAAATCCTTGCCCCTTTGCAATTTCAAGGGGAGTTACACATTTATATTGCCTTTTCACGGCACATTAAAAGAGGCAGGAAGTTCGACATTTCCGACAGCGAATATCTAGGGGTAATTTAAATGGGTTGAACTGTTGAACTGTCGAATCGACGAACTGACAGTTCAACAGTCAAACAATCTCAAAAAAAACATCAACAAAAATGGCAAAACAAGAAGGACCCATATTTTTTACGGGCAATATTGGCAAACTGAACTTTTACAAGGATAAGGATGGCTATCAGGTCAGGGATAAAGGTGGTGTGACGGCTGAGCGGGTAAGCTCTGACCCAAAATTTGCCCGGACAAGGGAAAACATGGCGGAGTATGGTGCTGCCTCTACCAACGGCAAGTACATCAAGCAATTATTGAAAAAGGTGGAGCATAGAACAAAGCTGACAGACCTTTCCACGCGCCTGCAGAAAATCCTGATGCAGATGGCAAAAGAGGATCCAAGCCACTCTAGAGGCCATAGAGTGGTAGAGGGCGGGAATTGGGACCGCTTCTTAGATTTTGACCTCAATCCGCACACCCGACTTAGCAGCATTTTGAGGTGGCCTTATGAAATTTCTACTGACACCGGAAAATTGAAAGTAAGCATGCCGCAATTCCATCCTTCGCACATGCTGAGGTTTCCAGATAATGCCACGCACTTCAGGCTCCACCTCCACCGTTTGGACATCAATCTTGATGAGGAAAATGATAATGATTGCATCATGCAGGAAACACCACTAATCCCAGTTGAGACTTCCCCCATTGACTTGCTATTGGAGGTTCCAATGGGCGCTCCGGCATTTCGGTATTCGTTGTGTACGCTTGGCGTGGAGTTCTTTCAGGTCAATCTAGGCAAGGCATTCGCCCTGGCCAAAGGAAAATCCAACCCCTGCAGGATCATCGGATGGATCAAGCAGAACAAAGAAGAAAGCAAGGTATCCACCACGCAATAATACTTCCAAAAGGTGATAATCATAGGTTTTACAAGCCCTTAAACGTACGAGTACGACGGGAAAAATTCGCTTTGTGCGACTTCCATTTAACTTGGTGTTACTTTGTGACCCATTGCAAATTATATCGTTATCCGCCCAATTCCAAACACTCAAACACCATCCTATCTTCTTCATTATCCGGATTCTCAGGATGCTGGATGGAGAGGTAAAGGCCATCTTTGCCTACAAATAGGTTGTTTGGGTGGTACTTTCCCTTGGGGAAATAGGTTTCACCCAAAAGGTCAAGGTTTTTGTCAATGACCATTATCACGAAATACCCAGGGGTATCCCTCAAATGGGCAAGCTTTTCGGGGTCGGTCTCCTCTGTGGTCGGGAAGGCGAATCTGTAGTAGACCTCCCGGTAGGGGTCATAGACCAGGTGCTCATAGCGTGATGATCCGAAGATGTATTGTTGGCTTTTTTCCGGGGCTGGAAATACTGGCAACTCCCTGTCCAAATACGAACTTGGCAAGGAAACGCTTTCCAGCTTTTGATCTACACCTTCACTGTAATACACGCGGTGATCACCAAAGAAACTGTATACAAACTTCTCCCCGTCAAATGCCATACTGGGCTCGATTTGCTTTGGGCCTTTATCCATATAATCTGCCGGGTAGGTATGGGAAATAAATCTCGAACTGGACTCCTTCAGGTTAATCGCAAAGGAGACCTGGCTATCTTTCAGTTCCTCGCTACCCATCTCTCGAATATTGCCAAATACTCGGGTTCTGGCAATCAATTCATCCCCAATCAGTACAGGAGGGGACAAAAAGTAAGCACCGTGCACAAATGCCGGGGAATAGCGGTCCGGCACCTCATAACGGATCTTTTCCTTAATTACCCCAGTGATATCTGTCAACACAATAACCGGACTTCGCTGGCTAAACAGGAAAATGCTATCAGGATTGTGGACGTGAAATCCAAAAAGTTCTCCGGCTGCCTCCGGTCCTTCCTTTTCAAATTTTAGGTTGCGGGTTATTTTGCCATCTTTGGCATCATATACCTGTAGGGAGTTCATTTCCCAGTTGATATTGAATACCAATTCGTTCCCTTGATCCTCAAAATATCCCAGCCCCATACTGAAATTAGGGGTAGTCTCGTCCAATTCCAGGCTGATCTTTTTACCCATATACTGCAAAGAAACCGGCATTGGCTCTTCCGTGGATGCACCTCCACAGCTAAGTAACATCATTAGAGGGGAAAGCAGCGCTAGTGGTTTCAAAAGATGTTTATTCATAAAAGCAACATTAATTCACTAACAATTTAAGAGATACATTTGGAAAGGCAAAATTTACCAACCTCAGAAACCGACCTACATTAAAAAGTAAACCTTATTATTAAACCTTATTTTAATAATTTTCATTATTAATCTTATTATCATGTTGTTTTTTAAACCTATTATAGATAAATTAACATAATATTCAATAAAACACCTTTATTTTTAAGCCTAATGAAAAAAATAGAAGCTTTGATTAGAACTTCAAAATTTGAGGAAGTCCACGCTTGCTTGACCGAGCTGGATGTCAAATTCCTCACCTTTTTTGAAGTGAAAGGAATTGGGATGGAAAATGCCAAAACCCAATCCTACAGGGGTTCCGATTTCAATCCCGGCTACATTCCCAGGACCAAACTGGAGATGGTGGTCACCGATGAGCAGGTGGACAAAATTGTGGACTGTATCCTTCATCATGCCTGCACCAAGCAGGTGGGGGACGGGAAAATATTTGTCAGCCCCATCGAAAGCGCCTACCGCATTCGAAACAAGGACCGGGACCACGCCGCACTTTAGAACTAACCAAACACTACAAACCTATTAAACACCATGCAACAAGAGCTTTTCACCATCAATAACCTATGGATGATGGTGGCTACCATATTGGTATTCATCATGCACCTGGGGTTTGCCGCCCTGGAGGCCGGGCTTACGCGAAGTAAAAACACCATCAACATTCTTTTCAAAAACACCATCATCCCCGGCCTTGGCATTCTCACTTATGGCTTGATCGGGTTTAACCTTATGTACCCGGGAGAAATCTTTCAGGGTGCATTTATCGGACTGTCAGGCTTTGGAATCAACCTTCCTGCAAACTGGGACAACGCCGGCTACAATGAAGGATATACTTTTTACACTGATTTTGTATTTCAGGCCATGTTTGCAGCCACAGCGGCTACCATCGTATCAGGCGCCGTGGCCGAAAGGATAAAACTCAGCAGTTTCATGTTTTTTTCCCTCATGTATGTGGGCATCTGCTACCCAATAGTAGGCATGTGGAAATGGGGCGGCGGGTTTCTGGACACCCTGGAAACACCCTTCTACGATTTTGCGGGATCTACCATCGTGCACTCAGTTGGTGGATGGGGAGCATTGGTTGGGGCCATTCTCCTTGGGCCGCGAATTGGGAAATACACCCCACATGGCATCCGCCCCATTCCCGGACACAACATCCCCATGGCCGTGATAGGCGTGTTCCTGCTATGGTTCGGCTGGTTTGGTTTTAATGGAGGCAGTGTCCTTTCGGCCAATCCGGGAGAAGTTTCGAAAGTATTTGTCACCACCGCCATGGCCGGGGCTGCGGGATCCATAGGTGCCCTTAGTGCAGCCTACTCCTTCACGCGCACTTTTGACATCACCATGGTACTCAACGGGATTTTGGCAGGACTGGTGGGCATCACTGCAGGGGCTGACGTGATGGGCCCCTTGGATGCAGTGATCATCGGCAGCATAGCCGGGGCACTGGCTGTGGGCGGGGTGATCTTTTTTGACCGCCTGAAGATCGATGACCCGGTGGGAGCCATTTCGGTGCACCTTATCTGTGGCATTTGGGGCACCCTGGCCGTAGGGATCTTCGGTTCCCTCGCCGGCTGGCCCCAGATTGTCAGCCAACTGACAGGTATTGTGGTAACGGGCTTGTTTTGCTCAGTATTTAGTTTCATTCTCTTTTTCGGGATGAAAAAAGCCCGCGGCATCCGCGTCCTCGCCCGGGAGGAAATCGAAGGCCTAGACGTGAACGAGCACAGCATGCAGGCCTATCCGGACTTTGCTTCGAAGGAGTGATTCGCGGAAAGAAAAGGGACACAGAGGGACACAGAGTTTCTCAGAGTTTTAAAGGGAGTTTCGCAGAGTTTCTTCTTCGCGGAAATTGATTCGATAGCTAAGTACGAAGTAAGTGTACACGAAAAAAAACCTTCCAAGTCTATGATTTTTACGAGTCCTGGAAGGTTTTTTATGCTGTCGACTGCCGACTGTCACCAGTGGAGTATTGAAGGAATAAGGAGGGAAGCAGGGTTTTAGGCAAGCCGTTTGAATTGGCCATTTCCCTCAATTCCTATCTTCCAAAACCATTTCATCTACTGCTTCCAATCCCTTATCTGGAGCTAAAATTCGGCTATTAGGGGACTCATAATCTTCCATATCAAACTGATAAATGACAGCCTGATTTCTTATAATCCTGACATCTCCAAAAATAATATCTCTATAATTACCCGTTTCGTCTTCATGCTCAAAATATCTTATACCCACACTAAATGCGGTATTTAGAGGGGTCCCGGAGGCTTCCTCCCTACTTCGAGGCCTCCTTATTGTCGATCCTCTATTATTAATGATATCATATATCAAATCCCCTCTGTAATCGTTCCTGACGTGAATGGCGGGACGTAAATCTGCTTTCTCATGCTCCTCTGGCAATAATTCAACCGTAAAAACCGTGATATTCCCCGCCGAACGATTCTCTTCACCTACATAAATCACCACTTTTCCCTCTTGGAGATTCAGTGCTCTGAACCCTATGCTTCCCGAAAGCCTATGCATTTCGATTTCGATTTCGGCAGGATCTTCTCCAACTCTAAATTCAGCTTCTCCCACAAATTTGTCGGAAGGCGGGTATTTTTCATTAGAATAAGACCCATTGAAATGGGTGTTTATTGCTGTGTGAAAGGGATAGATTTCTAATGAACTGTTCAAATCATAGGGGTAATAATCAACAAACTCTTGCAATCCCGCAGAAAAACGCCTATCAAAAATCCTAGGGTCTTGCGCCAAATCCACCTCTTCACCCAAGCTTACATATGATAGCATTATCTTGTAATCAGCACTTGGGTCAAATTCCAGCTCAAGATTTTCTATATTCTTTGCCACTCCCCTGGCATATTTTTGCACTTCCCCACCTACAAGTTTTTCTATCCTATAGGCAATTACTTCCTGCTGCGTTTGTCTTGCATTGAGTGGGGAGGATTTTACTGAAAACCCAGGGCCAGATAACTTAATATTTCCCTTTACCTTTTCTTGTACTTCAGGCAAAAAATCTGCCTCTATTCCATCCAGTTTACAGGATGCGACCATGACTAATATTATAATAAAAAAAACAACTCGACTCATAGCTGATTAATTTAACCTTATCGTTTCGCCCTCAATCAATTCTTCATCTACATAATTTAATCTAGGACCACTCCCTAACTCACTATCCTCTTCCGAAGTTAAATCAAAATCGGACATGTCAATAACATAGGTGAGATTGTAATTCCTTCTTACAATTAAGGAAGTATTTAAAATGCGCTTTGACGACACTACGTTTCCTTCCTCATCTTCAATAATATAATATCCCAAAACCGCATATTCCATTTCATTGCTGTCGGGATCACTTAAGATTTCCTCAATGTATCTCTCATCAAAGTTTCTGACCTCTTTATAAGGTCGCAAATCGTATATAGATGTACTATCAGGCGAAAAGGAAAATCTTACGCTTCCTCCTTCTATATACTCCCCTACATTATTAGGATCTAGCACCAATTCCACTTTTCCTTCCTGAAGGTTTTCAATTTCAAAATTCAACCCTGCTGAAAACCTATACAAATCAATTTCCAATACTTCTGTTTGCTCCTCAATCACTAGCTGTTCAAGCCCAATAAACTTGTCTGACTCAAACCTCCAATGGGTAATGGTTGACCCATTTACTTGCGCGTCTCTTACACGGGTACCAAAAGGGTCACTCGTCCTGGTATTTCCTCTGGATTCCGCAGGTGTATGTTTTCGGAAGACAGGCCACCTATACACCGGTTCTCTAATCTCAAAAATACGAGATGGGGAAAGGTCATATTTGTCCTCAAAAGTTGCACTGGATAATCTAATTTGATACTCCTGTCCAATGTTAAATTCTATTTCCACCTCATCAATATTAGTGGTCACTCCACTTTCGGTTAATACATGACCATGTTCATGCACTTCCACAACACTGTATCCATAATAAACGGTTGTTTCAACCATTTTCAAACTTTCATCACTTATTCGTGCATGCCCCTGTAGCCAATCACTTCCTCCGGGCTTTATTCCAAGCGTAACGGTTTTGTTTGTATCTGCATTTTCGATTTGGTCAGGCTCTAATGGCCCTTCCACTGTGCAGCTTAAAAACCCTGCTGCAAAAACTATCATTAAAAACTTTTTCATATCGTTTAAATCTAAAAATTCTCTACTCCCCTATCTATTAGTTCATTATCAACAAAATCTAACTTTAATACTCCTCCTTCTCTTTCAGGCTCTTGGTAAAATGGATCCATATCTAATTCGTAGGTAGTCATGAAATTCCTTCTTAAATAAATCTCCGAATTTAGAAGTATCCTTTCCTTTACTTCACCAATGTCATCTTCCTCATGTAGTTTAACCGTGATATTATAATGATGCCTGACATTTTCGGGAGAATCTAGTAGGTTGTTAGTAAATTGATTTGAGGAAAAAACACTATTTACAGGTCTAATTTCTCTTATTTCAGAATTTTGGCTATCTAAGTAATAAGAAAAACTATATTGGTGAAGGTTAAAGGTAATTTCAATTGTCCCAGAAGCAAGGTTTAAAACCCTAAAACCAATTCCTGCAGAAAACCTGTACATATCCACATCCACATGATCTTCCTTCCCGTCAATAAAAAATGTACTTTCACCAATAAACTTGTCTGAAGGAAAATACGGGTCACCTCTCCCAATATATACATATGTACTGAAGGGATATAGGGTCACATTTGACACCACACGAGGATAATACACCTGATAATCCTCATAGTCATCACTACTTTCAACACTAAAATTGTATATAGATCGAAGGTGGGCAATATCATATTCACTTGGAATTTTCATTGAGCTTACCTCAATTCGATAGTCGCTATTAACCACATAGTCGATATTAACTTGATCTATGGAGGTGGTGATACCCCCAACACAACACCTTATAACTGAAATAAGTATGTCCATCTACTAACCTTCCCCCAATAGGAGAAGCTTTATTGGCTTTCCATTCACTACCCTTAAGATTTATCGCTAGTGAAACAGTTTCAGAAGCAGGTAGTAAATCATCCAAAGCGGGGGAATTATCCAATTGGCATGCAGACAAAAATGCTCCTGCTATGGCGGCAAATACAAAAATCCTCATAATCAAAAAAAGAATGTAAAAGGGGATCAACAACCAATAACTAGACCAAACCACCTAAATGGTTCAGTAAATTATTTTTTTTTCCAGGTTTTTTATCCTGCTCTGTACATTCAGTTTTTTTTATGCAGCAACCATTTGCTTCAGAAGTAGACCTACCCAGACTTTGCTTCGAAGGAGCGAGGTGATTCGCTGAAAGAAAAGGGTCACCGAGTTACGCGGAGTTTTAAAGGGAGTTTCGCAGAGTTTCTTCTTCTCGGAAATTGGTTCTAAAGCTAAGTACGAAGTAGGTATACACGGAAAAAACCTTCCAGGTCTATGATTTTCACGAGACTTGGAAGGTTTTACCTACTATGGACTATGGTCTATCGACTATGATCCGCAAAAAACACCTTAACATGCGAAATCAGCGGCGGCTCCAAGTAATCGTCCACACGGAATCGAATGGCCGTGGCCTGGGTATCATCGAACCTGAGGATTCTTTTATAACCAATGGTCGTCTCGGAGGCAAGGGGCTGCCATTGGCCGTTTTGCTTGGCTTCGAGGGTAAAGGATTTTACTCTTTGGCCCAGAGGTATGTGCTCTTGCACCCAGAAGCGGTTGAAGGTGATTTCTTGGCCAAAATCGATCTCTAAGGCCTCCTCATTTATTATCCAGTAAGTGGCCATGTCGTTGTCCAACACATTTTCAGGGCCATTCTGGCCTTTGGAGGGGGAGAGAATTTTCACCTGCCTACCTTGGAGTAAGTCATCAGAAAAGTCCCGCTCTATGCGGGCGGCCATTTCCCGCAGCGCCTGTACATCATTTTCGTGGATCAGACCCCGCGTATCGACGGGGAAATTCAAAAGCAGAGCACTGTTTCTTCCAATGCTTTTGTAGTAAATATCCATCAGTTCCTCAAGCGTTTTGACCTTATCGTCTTCTGCTGGATGATAGTACCACCCCGGGCGGATAGAAACATCCGCCTCTGCTGGTACCCAATGGCTCCCATCCTCCTGCCCTGAGGCATATAAGTCGGCATACTCGGGCATTCCGGCATATACGGAGTCGCGCATCAGATAGGACCAAGTCGTGGGATAAGCATGCCCCTTTTCATTTCCAACCCAGCGCACATCCGGCCCGGCATCTCCAAATATCACCGCATTGGGCTGCAGCTCCCTTACAAGGGCATAGGTATTTTCCCAATCATAATAAGACCTCTTATCCACCCTTCTTTCCTCGTTTGCACCGCCATAATATCCAGTACCGCCATTTGCACCGTCAAACCAGACTTCGAAAATGTCCCCGTAATTGGTAAGCAGCTCCCGCAGTTGGTTGCGCATGTAGGTGATGTATTCTGGTTTCCCATAGTCGGGATGGTTGCGGTCCCAAGGGGAATAGTATAGTCCCAGTTTTAACCCATATTCTTTACAGGCCTCAGCAAGCTCGGCAACCACATCCCCTTCCCCATTTTTCCAAGGGGAATTTTTCACCGAATGTTCGGTGTATTGGCTTGGCCAAAGGCAAAAACCATCGTGATGCTTGGAGGTAAGAATCACCCCTTTCATGCCCGCATCTTTCATTTCCTTCACCCATTGTCGGGTATCCAGTTCGGATGGGTTGAATTTCTCAGGACTTTCATCGCCCATACCCCATTCCATATCAGTAAATGTATTTATGCTAAAATGGACAAACCCGTAAAACTCCATTCTTTGCCAATCCAGTTGCCGCTGGGATGGTAAGGGTAAGTCAGTTTTTGCTACGTTTGCCTGTTCCTCACAGGCGACCAATCCAAGTAGCAGGCAAATGCTGAATATTCGAATGGGAAAAAGGTATTTCATAGTTGGCTTCAATTAACGTTGGACCTGGCACGGTCGGAGGTTTGGGTTCCCCAATCAGCAGATGGTTCTGAACCCATTTGGATTTCCAAAACGCCACCTTTCATCAGGTCTTTGTGATGGAAATAATTCTTGGTATAATCCTGCCCGTCCCATTGCATGGCTTGCACATAGAGATTTTCTGGACTGTTGTTCCTGACTCTGATTTCAAACGTCTGGTCATTTCCCACTTGGATTTTGGCATGGTTGACCAAGGGGCTGCCGAAAACATAGGTTCCGTTAGCCGGATTGACCGGATAAAAGCCCAGTGAGGACAATACATACCAGGCAGACATTTGGCCCACATCTTCATTGCCACTCAGCCCGTCGATCTGATCTGAATAAAGGCTGTCCATGATATGACGGGTCTTTTCTGCTGTCTTATAAGGCTGCCCCACATAGCCATAAAGATAGGTCACATGATGGCTGGGTTCGTTTCCATGGGCATACTGCCCTATCAAACCGGTAATGTCGCTGGAGGCCTCCTCTCCCATGTCACCCTCCACCAAAAACAAGCTGTCCAACTTGTTGGCAAAAGCCTCTTCACCTCCCAACAATTCCATCAAACCTTCCACATCATGGGGAACCAGCCAGGTATATTGCCAAGCATTGCCTTCGCAAAAATCATCTTTCATGTGGCGGGATTCAAATGGACTGAAAGGGGTCCGCCACTCATTTTCTCCCACTCTTCCCCTCATAAACCCGGACTCTTGGTCAAAATAGTTTTTGTAATTGGAGGCCCTTTCCATAAAGTAATGATAATCCTCCTCCTTGCCCAGGTCTTTGGCCATTTGGGCAATGCTCCAATCGGCCAGAGCATATTCCAACCCGCTGGCCACTGTTTCCACATCTTCATCCGCAGGTATGTAGCCCCGAGATTTTAAGCTACCCAAGCCATCCTCATCCCTCATGGCGGTGGCCTTTATAGCTTCGTAAGCCTTGACTTCATCCATCTTAATCCCTTTTCTATAAGCATCCACCAATACAGGTACGGCGCTATAACCCACCATCGTATTGGTTTCATTGCCCATGAGGTGCCAAACCGGAAGTTTGCCCTGTTGCTCATAAATATTCAGCATAGTCTCCATCATGTCCGCAGCTCTCTCCTGCTGGATGATGGTATATAGCGGGTGCGCGGCCCTATAGGTGTCCCAAAGGGAAAAGGTGGTGTAATTGGTGAAGCTCTTATCCTCATACACTTCACCATCGGCCCCACGATAAGCGCCGTTTACATCGTTGAATATGGACGGGGCAATCATTGTATGATAAAGGGCGGTATAAAAAGTCCTCATTTGATGAGGCTCACTGAAGTCCGCCTCAATCAACCTCAGCTCCTTTTCCCACTTTTCATCAGCCAATGCTACTGTCTGGTCAAAATCCCAATGGGAAAGCTCTTCCTCCATATTCATAAGAGCGTTTTCAGCACTGACAGGTGAGATTGCCACTTTCATCAAAATCTGCTCGCCCTCTTGGGTATCAAAATGGGCTACTCCCTTGACCTTTTTGCCCTTTCTGGAATTTTCGGATTGGCCATCCCCATCTTCATACGTTTCCCAGCTTTTGAATGGCTTGGAAAACTTTGCTGCGAAAAAGATCTTTTGATCCTTGGCCCAGCCGCTGGAGTGCCTATGTCCTATCAGGGTTTGCTCATCCAGCATTTCCACATAGGTATCGGTAGACCTGTCCCAGCCGATCCCCTCTTCCAGGTCAATGATCAGCTTGGCATCATCTGCCTGCGGAAAAGTGTAGCGATGGAACCCCACTCTTTCGGTAGTGGTCATCTCGGCATCAATAGCATATCGATCCAGGTGCACCTGGTAATAACCAGCTTTGGCTTTTTCCCTATCATGGGAAAAGTAGGAAAAATAACCCGTTTCAGGCTTTTCGGCTTCCCCTTTTTGGATTTTTACATCTCCGGTGGCGGGCATGACCAAGATGTCTCCAAGGTCACCGATTCCCGTCCCGCTCAAATGGGTGTGGGAAAATCCTATAATTGTAGAATCAGAGTAATGGTAACCTGAGCACCAATCCCAGCCCTCGGTAATATTAACCGGCCCCAACTGCACCGCACCAAAAGGCACATTGGCCCCCACGAACACATGGCCGTGAAATCCTGACCCAATGAACGGGTCAACGTAATCCGTTAATCGGGCTGAGGAAAAGGAACTGCCCTGGTCCCTAACTCTCTCCTGGCAGGCAACTATACTAGCCAGGAACATAGAGATCAAAAGGGCTGAAAATAGGTTAGGTTTGATAATCATCATTTTATGGTAAATTTTTCTTTCAATCTAATATCTCTGGAGGAAGCGCCGACCATGATTTCAAAATCACCTGACTCCACCACCCAGTTCATCTCCATGTCCAGCAGTTCCAGGTCTTCCTTTTCCAATTGGAAGCTGAAAACCTTTGTTTCCCCAGCCGCTATGGGCCTTCGCTCGAAACGGACCAGCTGCTGAACGGGGGTGACGGTGGAGCTGATTAGGTCGTTGATATAAAGCTGCACGACTTCTTCTCCATCCAATTCCCCGGTATTGGTCACCTCTACCTCAATAGAAACCTTTGGATCACCTACTCCACCCGTCACTTGGACAGACAGATTTTGGTACTCAAAAGCAGAATAGCTCAGGCCATGGCCGAAAGCAAAAAGAGGCGCGGCACTTTCCTCCACGTAATCGTGCTTGACCGGAGCTTTGTAATTATAATAGACAGGCAATTGTCCAACCGACCGGGGAACGGAAACGGGCAGTCTTCCTGCTGGGTTGTAATCCCCAAAGAGCACATCTGCAATAGCGCTCCCGCCCTCCTGCCCTGGATACCAGGCATCCAATATGGCAGGCACATTTTCATCTGGCCAATTTAATAGCAGCGGCCTACCTTTTATCAAAACCAACACGGTGGGCGTACCAGTAGTCTGTATGACCTTTAGCAGGTCCAGTTGATTCCCCATGAGGTCAAGCGACATTCTGTCAAAGCCCTCACCGCTTTCCATATCGCTAAGTAGCCCTTCGGTTTCGCTTACCTTTGCGGCCCCAGTATCCTCATGTTCAATGCTAAAATCCCGTGCACTGCTGCCGCCCAGCACTACCACCGCCACATCAGAATTCCTGGCCAATTCAACAGCCTCCTCTATTTCATCCTGAGAGGTTTCCCTTATGGCCGTCCCTTTCACATAGCTTACTTTTTCGGCACCGAGTTTTTTTTGGATACCCTCAAGTACAGTGGTTACATTTGATTCTTCTTGGGGAGCGGTATAATCCCCAAGTTGGTTGTAGATATTATGCGCGTTGGGACCAATTACAGCTACTTTTTGCAGATCTTTACTTAAGGGTAAAAGCCCGTTTTCATTTTTCAAAAGCGTGATGGACTCTCTTGCCACCTGAAGTGCCAATTGAATATGCTCCTGATTTCTCACCACTTCCCAAGCCTTGGCAGGAACCACAAAGGGATTTTCAAACAAGCCCATTTCAAACTTCAACCGAAGCACATTACTGACAGCCTCATCTAGCAGCTTTTCGTCCACCATACCTTCATTAACAGCATTGACAAGATTCCGGTCAAAGCCGTTTCCACCCAAATCCGAATCCACCCCAGCCAGCAGCGCCAACTTGGCGGCCTCCTCACCAGTAGCGGCCACCTTATGACGTCCCCTTAAGCCGCTGATACTTCCCAGATCGGAAACCACAAAGCCCTCAAAACCCCATTCATCGCGCAAGATTTTACGGAAAAGGTAGGGATTGGCGGTACTGGGAATGCCGTCGATGGAATTGTAGGAAGTCATGATGGATTTTGCCCCGGCCTGTATGGCTGCTTTGAAGGGAGGAAAATAACTGGAATGAAGTTCCCTCTGCCCGACACTCAGACCTGATCCATTATGGCCGCCCTCAGGCACTCCATAGGCAGCAAAATGTTTTAATGTGGAAGCCACGTTTACACCGGAATGAAGGTCTTCTCCCTGAAAGCCTTTCACCATGGCCACTCCCATGCGGCTATTTAAATAAGGGTCTTCCCCATAGGTTTCCTCCACTCTGGACCACCGGGGTTCGCGCGCCAGGTCCAGCACGGGACCATAACCAATGTGACCGCCTTGTAGTCTTACTTCTTCTGCTATGACTGCTGCCATTTCTCTGATCAAATCAGGATTCCAGGTACTGGCCTGCCCAATAGAAGTCGGAAAAACCGTCGTTCCTATAGCCATATGCCCATGGGGAGCTTCCTCAGCCAACAACAAAGGAATTCCCCAGCGGCTTTCTTTAATTACAAATTCCTGAATTGCATTAGTAGCTTCTGCGGCAGTTTTGGGATTTAGACCGTTTTGCAGGGTTTTCTGGGTCCAGGGATCGGCTCGCAAGGTGGCCCAAAGGGAGCCAATGTGTCTTTCGCGGACAGCTTCTTTCAAAGCATCACTGAGTTGGGTGATTTCCTGGCTATTGTCATACATTTCCCAGCCCAGCAAAGTGGAAAGCTGACCGACTTTTTCTTCCAAACTCATCTTTCCCAGAAGATCCCCCACCCTTTTTTCCATTGGTTGACCGGGGTCCTGGTATAGGTGTTGGGCATTTCCCATCAAGGGAAATAATATGGAAAACAGTATCAGTAACTTCTTTTTCAAAACAGGAATAGCTTTTAATCTTTTTCAATTTTTTTGGGCCCATCAGCTGTCAATTCCATGCTGTACATGGCGCTAACTCTATTTTCAGGGGTAACTACTATGTAATTTAAGAGGGTACTTTGGGAGCCGGTGAGGTAATAGGGCAGGGTAAATGGCCCCTCATACAAAGTAGCAGTCTGATCAGCCCTCTGCCCATCTATGGTATAAAATATTTTAGAACCTTTTACAGGAACCCGCATCGCAACAGTTTGCCGCCCACCACTTGCCTCCTCCATGGAAACTTTAGCCTCCGGAATCCTGAAATGGATTCCCAACCTTTCCAGTTCATAAAGCCTTATTGGCAAACTCACCTGAGCAAATCTCTCATAATCTTTCCGCTCCTTACCAAGCCAGGCAATTTCAGAAAGGGCAAGCAGTCTCGGAAAAATCATGTACTCCATTTTGGTGTCGGAGGGGATGTATTCCGTCCATAAATTGGCCTGCACACCCAAAATATACTTTTGCTGTTCTGCTGTGAGTGACTCAGGGCGGGGCGAGTAATTGTACACTTTCTCCAAAGGAAGATAGCAGCAAAAATTCAAAGGCTCGGTAGATTTTCCCCCTTGGGCATGATCAAAGTAGAGATGGCTGTTGGGGGTCATAATCACATTGTGGCCCATTTTGGCCGCCGCAATACCCCCTTCCTCACCCCTCCAGCTCATCACAGTGGCATTTGGCGCAAGTCCACCTTCCAATATTTCATCCCATCCGATAAGGTTTCGGCCGTTTTCATTCAAAAATTTCTCTATCCGGGTGATAAAATAGCTTTGCAATTCATGCTCATCGGCCAAGCCCTCCCTCTCAATCACTTTCTGTGCTATAGGTGAAGTTTTCCAGTGATCTTTGGGCACTTCATCCCCTCCGATATGGATAAATTCACTAGGGAAGATATCCATCACCTCAGTCAGCACATCCTCTAAAAACTGAAATGTTTCCTCCTTTGGGCCAAAAATATTGTAATGTACACCCCAGTAGCCAGGCACGGCATCTGAGATTTGATTATTCAATGGTTTATTATTTTTGTCAAAAGCCGGAATGCTTCCTTTTTGTGGTTTCCCATTTTCCATTGGGAAGCTTCCAAATTCCGGATAGGCAGCCAGTACGGCTGAACTGTGGCCCGGAAGCTCTATCTCGGGAATTACAGTAATATGGCGCTTAGCTGCATAGGCAACCAGCTCTCTGGCTTCCTCTTGGGTATAATAACCTCCATGACGTTTTCCGTCGTATACAAAAGGTTTACTGTAGGGACCCACGATGGTACTGTCCCGCCAAGCTGAAATTTCAGTTAATTCGGGGTACTTTTTGATTTCAAGTCGCCAACCCTGGTCATCAGTAAGATGCCAATGGAGGCGATTGAGCTTGAAGTAAGCCATAAGGTCTACCACCTTCTTCATTTGATCCAATGACCTAAAGTGTCTGACCACATCAATCATCAACCCCCGGTATTGAAATTCTGGTTTATCTTCTATCTCTAGGGCTGGAATAAGCAGTTTTCCGTCCTTTTCCTGCATAAGCTGCAACAAGGAAAAAAGACCATATAGCAAACCACTTTCTGAACCGGTGATTTTGATCTCCCCGTCTTTTGCCGAGAGGTTGTAATTGCCTTCCTCCAAAGATTCCTCCTTAATTAATCTCACCTTTTTAGAAGAATTTGAATCGGACACACCAAGTTGAAAACCATAGAGATTTTGGATAAAATCATTGAAAACCTCAACGGTTTCCACCTCCACCCCATCACCTGAGGCTATCCCCCAGCTGCTGTCAATTTCAATGAACCCGCCTTGAAGTTCATAGCTGGAAGGGTGAGGGGTAATGGGCATTTGCTGACAGAATGCATGGTGAGCAAGCATTTGTACTATGCCAAAGAGCAAAATGAATCTGTTAATTAACACTGAGTAGGTTATAGGGTTGCTAAAAGCTTTTAACAATTTAAATATCAGGGAAATTGTGGATTTTAGCAAGGGGAATGAAAAATTGTACTATATACAATGTACTATGTACTAAGTACACCGCAGGACATAGCGCTTTGGGGTTGGATTTGATAACATATTGGTTTAGAAGTTTATTTCCCGGCGTAGGCGCGCAGCGGGAGGTTTAGGAGTTTAGGAGCGAGGCGACGCGGGGATTCACGCTTTCCCTGCCATATTATCTCAGCCAGATGACCATTGCCAAGGTGAGAGCCAGGATGGCAGCAGCCCAAAACCTGAAGTCTTTGTACCAGGGCAGTCCTTCCATTTTACGGAGCTGCTCCTTCCAGTCACTCGGGTGAATGATGTTGGCTTGGAGTTTTCCTCCCTCCGTTTTGGGTGTAAAGAAGCTAATCGTGATAAACAGGCTGAGACTGAGGAGCAACATGAGACCAGTGGAATAGAGAAACTGAATGTCAATAACCTCAAATATTTCCCCTATAAAGAAAACAGCCAATCCAATGGGGGCGCCTATAATTAGGGTGTAGAAGGCAGCCTCTTTGGTGGCCCTCTTCCAAAACAACCCGCCCAGATATACCACCACTACTGGCATGGTGATGTGCCCGATGAAGGATTGGAAGTATTCCACTATGCCGTCAAACATGAATATAACCGGGGCCCATAAGGCCGCCACCACCATAAAAACCCCCACAGTAACTTTACCATAGATCAACAACTTTCCTTCATCCTCTACGATTTTTTTCCTTTTGAGGAAATCATTTACCACCAATGAAGAGGCTCCATTCAAAACAGAGTCCAGGGAGGACATGAGGGCGGCGGCCAAAGCTGCAAATACCAGTCCCCTGATGCCCGTCGGCATAAAGTCAAAGGCCAAAATAGGCCATATTTGGTCGGCATCATCCAAATCGGGATAGATTGCCCTTCCCATAAGTCTTGGAAGGATCAGCAGGAAAAGAAAGGGAAGTTTCATAAAAGCGGCAAACAGCACCCCTCCCCTGCCGTGGTTCAGGTTTTTGGCGGAGAGCACTTTTTGGACCACCACATGGTTAGTAGCCCAATAATAAATCCCAATCCAGAAGACTCCTGAAAATACTCCCGGCCAGGGCAAAAACTCATCATCGGCAGGCTTGAAAAGCTTAAAGCCATCTACTGGGGCTGCATCTACCACCGCCTGCCAGGAACCAAGTTCCTGGAAACAGAAATAGAAAATGATCCCCCCGGCAATCAGGAGCAGCACTCCCTGTATGGTATCTGTGATCATCACAGCCCTCAGCCCACCCAAAATCACATATATCCCTCCTAAAAATGTCAGTCCGGCGATCAAAACCCAAGTGGGGGCAGCCGGAAAAAGTAGTCCCAGGGTGACCGTGCCGGCGAAAAGGGCTCCCGCGCTATCAATAAAGAGAGCCGTAAATATGGTAAAGCCGGAAAACAGATACCGGGTTTTGGGGTCGTACCTCCGCTCTAGGTATTCGGGGATGGTTTCCACACCGGACTTGAGGTAAAAGGGCAGTATGAAGAAGGTGAACAGGATCAAAAGCAGGGAGCCCATCCATTCATAATTCCAGACTGATATGCCATCGTAATACCCGGCTCCGGCCAGCCCCAGGTAAGATGCCCCAGAAAGATTAGCTGCCATCAGCCCAAACCCCACCAACGGCCAAGTAGAGGCCCTTCCCCCCAGGAAAAATGACCCTGATGACTTCTCCTTCCTTCCCACATAAAAACCAAGTCCAAGGATGAAAACTATATACACCACTACTACTATATAGTCGATGGTCGCTAATTCAAAACTTGGAGCAGAGGTTAGAAATATCATAGGCGGTTTCGGTTGTACTAGGTACTATGTACTAAGTAGTATTTACTAAGTAGATAGATGAATGTTTGGTAGGGATAGCATGTTTGTATGACATTTTATGCGACTTATTTTTTAATTTAGTGTTAGTAGTTCGTCACCATTCCATAAAGTATGCGCAAGATCATCCTATTCATCGCCATGAGCGTCGATGGCTATATAGCCGGGAGCGACGACAACTTAGCCTTTCTGCAGATGGTCGAAAGGCCAAATGAGGATTACGGCTATGCCGACCACCTCCAAAACATTGACACTATCATCTGGGGCAGAAGAACATTTGAGAAAATCTTGAGGATAGAACAGAAAGTACCCCACCCAGACAAAAAGATATTTGTGGTTTCCAAATCCTTGACGGGCAAAAAAGAACATGCCGAATACCACCCAGACGTGGTCAACCTAGTCCACTTCCTGCAAAACCAACCTGGCAAGGACATCTATTGCGACGGCGGGGCCCAGATAGTAACCGAGTTACTCCGTCACAACCTCATCGACCGCATGATCATCAGCATCATTCCCCATCTTCTCGGCGACGGAATTCGGCTATTCAAGGAAGGAAATCTAGAGCAGGGGCTGGTATTTAAGAGGAGTATTACTTACCCTTCAGGATTGGTACAGGTGTGGTATGATGTTAAAAAAGAATAATTAAATTCATGCTCATTTAACTTACCTTTTATTATTTGTATGTTTAGGCATGAGATCTTGGATCATAATTGGCTTTTTGAGTTTTTTTACTTTTTCTGCATACTCACAAACAACTGAAATTGTGGGGATAATTTTTGACCGCCATTCGGAAGAACCTATTCCTTTTGTGAACATTGCACTTCACAGCTTCCTTCTGGGAACTGTCTCAGACTCCTCTGGTCAATTTACTTTAAACATTCAAAATACTTCACATTATGATTCCATTGAGGTCAGCAAACTTGGTTTTAAACCAAAAAAGGTTTCAATTCAGTCATTTTTGACCAATGAAGAAAGCGGAGTTACAGCTATCTTCATGGACCAGCAAGCTTTGGAAATGAATGAATTTGTAGTTACTGCCAAACCTGGAACCAAGCTTAGACAAATAGGTAGGCTCAAATCAAAATCCAGATTTGGATTCGCTTTTAACCCTATGAAAACAAATGCATCTGAGAATTTGGGAAGAGAGGCAGGAATCAAAGTGGATAGTGAAAATTTCCCTTTTTCATTACTTCAAGTCAAATTTTATCTTGCCAATAACCAATTAGACCATGTGGTTTTTAGATTAAATATCTATAGAGAAAGTTTAGAGGAAAAGGGACTGCCTGGAGAAAAAGTACATGAGAAATTATTTGATGTAATCAACAAGGAGAAAGGTGAAATTACCGTGAAACCCAAAGACCTTCAATTTTCAGAGACAATCTGGGTAACTATTGAGTTTGTAGGTTTTAATAATGATCAAAAAGCTGGTGTCCTCACTATGCCGGTCGCCTTTCCATTTGGCAAGACAATCACTCGTCAAAATAGTCTAGGGGAATGGGCAATAATTAGTGGTGCTCCCAGTATAATGGTCGAAATTGAAGGTTAGATCGAGTTTTATTATAGAAATCTTTATCTTCACTTTTCAAACCACACCTATTGACATGATAAAGATTTCACGATTATTCCCCCTATTCCTAATCCCCTTGCTTGCAGCATGTGCTATTGACAGTAGCAAGAAGGAAATTGCAGAATCCTCCTCCACCCCCTTCGACGCTCCTCCCGACTGGGCCAAGGAGGTGGTGTGGTACCAGATTTTTGTGGAGCGATTTCGCAATGGGGATCCGGATAATGATCCCACTCCGGAGGATATGGAGGGGGCATATCCGGGGTTTGTGCCCGAAGGGTGGAAGATTACACCCTGGACGCAGGATTGGTTTAGGCCCGACGATTATTTTGCCAATATGGATGGCAAGCAGGGCATAGGGGGCCACCCCATCACCGGGTTTGACCAGAAACTTCAGGCGCGTAGATATGGCGGTGACCTTCAGGGAGTGCTCGACCAGATGGATTACCTGCAGGATCTTGGGGTGACGGCCATTTATTTCAACCCGCTCAATGACGCCCCCTCTTTGCATAAGTATGATGCAAGGCATTGGAGACACATAGACCGCAACTTTGGTCCCGACCCTGCCAAGGACAGGGAAACAATGGCCAATGAAGACCCCACTGACCCCAATACTTGGGAGTTTACGGAGGCCGATAAAATGTTTCTCAAAGTGATTAAGGAATTTCACAAAAGGGGCATCAAGGTCATTCTGGATTATTCTTGGAACCATACCGGCCATACTTTTTGGGCCTGGAAGGATGTGCTGGAAAAACAGCAGGCCTCCCAATATGCGGAATGGTATGAAGTAAAAAAGTTTGACGATCCTGACACGCCCGAGAATGAATTTGAGTTCAGCGGCTGGGCGGGTGTTCCTGACCTGCCGGAAATCAAAAAAACACAGTACATGGACCATGCTGATGGCATCCGCGCCTATGAGGGCAATCTTTACAGCGAGGAAGTGAAGGAGCACATTTTTGCCATCACCCGTCGCTGGATGGACCCCAACGGTGACGGTGACCCGTCTGATGGGGTGGATGGTTTTCGGTTGGATGTGGCAGCCGAAGTTCCTTTGGGCTTTTGGAGGGAATATAGAAAAGTAGTGCGCGAGGTCAATCCGGATGCCTTGCTGCTCGGTGAGGTCTGGTGGGAAAAGTGGCCGGAAACCATGATCGATCCCGAACCATTCCTGAGAGGGGACATCTTCGACTCCAACATGAATTACCGCTGGTACCGCGCCGCCAGGCATTTTTTCAACGAGGCTCCGGACGAACTGTCTGTTTCAGCTTTTGTGGATAGCCTGGAGTTCTTCCGCGCTAATCTGAGGGAGGAAAGCAATTACGCCATGATGAACCTGACGGCCAGCCATGATGTGCCCAGAACCCTAACTTCTCTCTTCAACAAGACGAAAAACAAATATCAAGCAAAGCCGGAGGACAACCCGGACTACAAAATTCACAAACCCGACGAAGCTACCTATCAAACTTTAAGATTGCTTTTGGCTCAGCAGTTTACCTACATCGGAGCCCCGCATATCTGGGCGGGTGACGAAATGGGCATGTGGGGACCGGATGACCCAGGCAACAGGAAACCTTTGATCTGGAAAGATTATGAATTCGAACCTGAGACTACACATCCTTTGGGCGCGGATCGCCCCAAAGATGAAGTGAAATTTAACGATGAGCTTTTCAATTATTACCGTAAACTCATCAACTTGCGCAAAGAGTATCCGGTATTGATTCATGGAGACATAGACTTTATCCATAAAGACGACGGCAAAAAACTACTTGCTTATAGCCGTTTTGATGAATCCAGGGAGGCTATCGCTATTTTTAATGCAGGGGAAAGCACTCAGACCATCGAGCTTCCAATAAAAACCGGCAGCGACTACAGTGAAGTGCTTGGGGGTATAATTGTGGAAAGAAAGGAAAATAGCTTAAGCATAGAGTTACCTGGAAGAAGTGCGGCGATTCTAGTAAGCCAGTAGTATCAACCATTTCTTCCATTCTTTTCACCTTCGCCATCATCCTCTCCACTGACATGATCAGCAAAGTAAGCTCCACGCTCACCCATTGGTTTTTTTTCACCGCGCGTGGTGTCATATTTTGTTTGGTGCTCAAGTTCAGCGTTGACTTGAGCACCAATCCTTCCTTGTTTTTCATCCCCTGAGTCCTTTTGATTAGATATTGAAGCTGGGCTATTCCCAAATGTCAATTAAGAACAAGGGCAAATCTGTTTTGTTACGCCATCCAGTTCCTATTTACCCGTCAATCTATATAGAAGAATAGCCGTACGCTTGACGATATCCTCTACAGTACTCAAATCGATTGTCTCTCCTGATGCATGGGCTTTGGTACCCATGACGCCCAGCCCATCCAGTCCGTCCACATATTCGGCGATGAAGGAAATATCCGCAGCTCCACGCCTTCCGGGATCGAAGGCCTTCACTTCTCCCTGTCCCAATTCTTGACTTATTTGGCTCAGTGTGGCCAGCAAAGCCTTATTGCCCTCTGTGGGAGGCATGGCGGGGTAGCCATCCTCAAATGTAATCTCTGCTTGGGTCTGAGGCAGGTTTTCTGCTACGATTGCTTTCATTTTCTCTCTAGCACGCTCTTTTTGTTCTTCAGACAAAAACCTGAGATCACCTTTGACTATGGTGGTGTTGGCCACCAAGTTGGTTTTCCCAGAAGCCACCCCGGCTGTTCCCCCATCTTTTAGCTCCACTTGGGTGCCGCCCAGAATAAGCCCTGGATTGTAAGTCAAGTTTTCCTCCTGCAGTTCCTCATAAAAGCTGCTCAATATCCTAGAGGCCTCATATACCGCTCCTGCTCCGCTGCCTTCCCTGAAAATCCCCGAGGAATGGGCTTGCTGCCCTTTCACCTGAAGTTTCCAGCTACTGCTGCCCCTTCGGGCTACGGTAGCATAATTGAACCCAGTGCCGGTCTCAAAACCCAAACCTATATCACTCCGTTGGGCCAGCTCCACAATATCCTTTCTGGTGACTTCCAAGGGCTTTCCTGGAGCTTCTTCATCTCCATGAAAAATCACGATGATGTTGCGGTTTTTCAACTCATCTGCTTCCTTTATGGCTTTTAGGGCATATAGAATGACCATATTTCCGCCCTTCATATCGTTTACTCCGGGGCCAGTGGTCGTGTCTCCCTCCCTAGCCCATTCCTGAAACGGGCTATTAGGTTCAAATACAGTATCGATATGGCCGATCAGCAGTAAAGTCTTCCCTTCCCCGCCTTTGATTTCCCCGATCAAATGCCCTCCACGCTCCATCCCTTCAGGCATATCCACCCAGCGGGTGTTAAATCCTAGCTCATCCAGCATTTCCCTGTAAATGGCTCCGACCTCTTGAACCCCTGCAGGATTATAGGTACCACTGTTGATGTTGACCGTCTTTTCCAAAAAGTCAATGGAGGCTTCATGGTTTACCTCCACCCGATCCAGAATCTTTCTTTCTTCCGGACTTATCTGTTGCCCTTGGACCAAAAAAGGTGAGACACAAAACACAGGCAAAAGCATCATTTTCAGGAAATTCAATGGGAGTTTGATCATCGGGTTGTGCGCTTTAATTTGTAAATTGAAGTACTTAATCTAGTCAAAGTTTCTCAAAAGTAGAAATCAAATCCCCTTTCTATGAAAACACAGTATTATCTTCTCTTTCTGCTTCTCTTCTCCTGCATGCAGCAGCAGGGAGAGCAGGCTTCCGATATTTTCCCCAAGGATGGACAATGGATTGACCTGAGCTATGAATTTTCTCCGGAAACGCTTTATTGGCCGGCAGAACCCCAAGGTTTTCATATGGACACAATCTCTGAAGGAATAACAGAAGGCGGTTACTATTATTCAGCTTTTTCCTTTTGCGCTCCAGAGCACGGGGGAACACATCTCGATGCTCCAATTCATTTTGCCGAAGGCCAAAAAAGCGTGGAAGAGTTGACATTAGAAGAACTGACCGGGTCGGCAGTAGTGGTGGATGTTTCTCAAAAGGCAATGCAGGATAGAGACTATTTGATTAGTAAAGAAGACATAGAGGGGTGGGAAGAAGAAAATGGTAAATTACCCGAAGACATCATTCTGCTAATCAGAACCGGTTACGGACAGTATTACCCGAATGCTAAGCAGTATTTCGGCACTGAACTAAAGGGAGAAGAGGGAGTGGCCAATCTGCATTTTCCAGGCTTGGGAGGGGATGCTGCCGCTTGGCTAGCGAAAGAAAGGAAAATCAAAGCTGTCGGAATAGATACCCCGAGCATAGACTATGGGCAGTCCAAAGACTTCCGTGCGCATCAGGAACTCATGAAGAAAAACATCCCCGCATTTGAAAACGTGGCCAACCTCGACCAGCTCCCAACAAAAGGAATCTACGTAGTAGCTTTACCCATGAAGATCAAAGGCGGCTCAGGCGCCCCACTACGCATTATCGCACGAGTACCGGTAGAACAATAAAAGGGGACTCGGAGAAAATGGCCACAAAGTCGAACGAAGTTCAAAAGAAGTCGCACTAAGACTCGGCCATCCTAAAAAAAGGTTAAAGCAATCGAACACGATTAAAATGGTAGCAAAAAGCGGTCGGTGCTGAAAGTACTTGGTACATGGTACTTCGTACAAAGTATTTCTTGTACAAAGAAAAAGGCCATCTCCTACTGGAAATGGCCTTTTCAATTAATGATATTTATAAATTATACACGGCTTACATTAACCGCGTTTAATCCTTTTCTTCCTTCTTGAAGGTCGAAAGTTACTTCATCATCTTCTCTAATCTCATCTATCAAACCTGATACGTGTACGAAGTACTCTTTGTTTGAATCTGCTTCCATAATGAATCCGAATCCTTTCGTATCATTAAAAAATTTTACTGTTCCTTTGTTCATAATATTTGTTATTTATACCCAAATCTACACATACTTATCGACATAAGTTCACCCTTTTTTTAATTAATTTAAAAACCCCGCTCATTATCGGTTAAACGCGCTTTATTTATAAAATAAATATTTTTATAATTTCCAATTTTCGTAAATTAGTAGTCTTCTTCCAATTTCAGACGGTATGGAAAAAGTCTCAAAATTTGGTCTGATTTTACTGACCTTGTTTTTGGTTGGCCTGCTCATTTTTGCAGCCATCACGGAATTGCGCCTTATGATTGCCGTTCAATCCGATGGAGAACTGAAGGCTTCCAGATCTTTCCAGTACCAATATCCACTCTTTAACATTCTAGCCTTTCTCCATATCATTGTCGGATTGATTTTTCTATTGACCGGAGGCTATCAATTGATCCCCTTTTTTAGAAAAAGATTTTACAAAACACATAGAGTGGTGGGGAGGATATTTTTGGGAGCCAGCCTAATCGTAGCCAGTACAGCAATACTTCTGGGAATTTTTTACCCCTATGGCGACATTCTGGAAAGCGTGACAAGTACGGTTTTCGGTTTTTATATTTTGGTCGGAACATACTGGGCCTATACTCATGCGCGAAAAAGAAATTTTGTGCACCACCAGAAATGGGTCATCCGGGTTTATTTCATCGCCCTTTCGGTAGCCACTATACGAATCGTGGCAGGGCTGGGCATAGCCATCACGGGAAGAAGTTTGGAGGAAGTGCTGGGCATATCCTTTGTCATAGCCTTCTTGATCCATTTACTGGCAGTGGAAAGCTGGATCAAGTTACGCCGAAGCCAATTGAGAACGCCATTGGGGATGGGCCAGCACTAAAATTTTGTAGCAAATTTCCTGATTATTCGGTAAATTTCTATTTGAAAAAACAAAACTGCTAAAACCTATGCGAAAATTTACTTTTATATTTTTGACGGCCATGGTTTGCCTAGGACTACAAGAGGCCTTTGCTTTCCAGGGAAAAGATGCCGAGCTCAACAATTGGCTTGATGAGCAATATGAAGAGCAACTCATGATGAGTCCTCTTCAATTGACTGCCCAAGGCAGAAAAGAGCGCTACGACGAAATCGACGACCTGAGCGAAGAAGCTGAGGAAAAGGAGTTGAAGTGGATGGAAAACAGCGTCAGGGAGATGGAGTCCAAATTTAACAAGGATGAACTCAGCCCTGAGGCGCAGGTTTCTTATGAGCTGTGGAAGTACCAATATGAAATGGCCAAAGAAAACGCGGAGTTCCGACGCCATCCCTATGTTTTTGAGCAAATGCGGGGGAGCCATACCTTTTTGCCAAACATACTTATCAATTACCATAAGGTGGAAAGCCTTTCCGACATGGAAGCTTTGATTTCCCGAATCAGGGAGTCGGGGAGGGCTCTGAGCCAATTGCTTGAAAGAGCGATCATGCAGGCCGACATGGGCATCCGACCGCCTAAATTTGCCTATGAAACAGTAATAAAGGAAGCCAAAGGACTAATTTCAGGGCAACCGTTTGAGGAAAATGGAGAGGACTCACCTTTGTATAAGGATGCTTTAGGAAAAATTGAAGCTTTGGAAGAGAAAGGAAAAATCGACAGCGATAAGGCTGAGGAATTGCGTGAGCAGACTGCCGCGGCGTTGAAAGAGGATTTTAAACCTGTGTACGAGGAAGTAATTGCTTGGTTGGAAACAGAACTCCCAAATCTGGAGGAAAAGCCTACCGGGGTCAGCCGTCATCCCAATGGCGAGGCCTTTTATCAGAATCGTTTACGTGCGGCGACCACCACGGACCTTACCGCAGATGAGATACACCAAATAGGTCTCGATGAGGTAGCTAGGATCAAGGAAGAGATGAAGCAGATCATGGAAGATGTGGAGTTTGATGGTGACCTCCAGGAATTTTTCGAATTTATCAACACCGATGAGCAGTTTTTCTTCCCAAACACAGATGAGGGACGACAGGGATATATCGACGAGTCAAAAGCCTATCTGGATGAACTTACTAAAAAGCTGCCCGATTATTTTGGCATTTTACCAAAAGCAGAACTGGAGGTAAAGCGGGTGGAGCCATTCCGCGAGCAGGACGGAGCACCTCAACATTATAGCAAGGGCACGCCTGACGGCAAAAGGCCTGGTACTTACTATGCTCACCTTTCGGACATGAGCGCCATGCCCAAATCCACCATGGAGGGGGTGGCCTATCACGAAGGCAACCCTGGCCACCATATGCAGATTTCCATTGCCCAAGAGCTTGAGGATATCCCTAAATTTAGAACCCAGATGGGCTTCAATGCCTATGTTGAAGGTTGGGCGCTATATTCTGAAATACTAGCCAAGGAGATGGGTGGCTACGAAAACCCCTACTATGACTTTGGCCGATTGGTAAATGAAATTTGGAGAGCTATTCGATTGGTAGTGGATACCGGCCTTCATAGCAAAGGATGGACAGAGGAACAGGCCATCGAATACTTCAAAGAAAACAGCTCCATCTCCGACGGGGCCATCAAGGCGGAAGTTCGCAGATACATGGTAATCCCAGGCCAAGCAACTGGCTATAAAATCGGGATGTTGAAAATCCAGGAACTCCGCAGCATGGCCGAGGAAGAGCTTGGTGACGATTTTGACATCAAAGGCTTCCATGACACAGTCTTGGGCGGAGGCGCCATGCCACTCGACATGCTTGAGAGAGAAGTGAAACGCTGGGTTGAGGAGAAAAAGTCAGCGTTACACGAGTGATTATTGATTGTAGGGATAAAAGATTTTGTCCCTACAATTGTTTTATAGATTAAAATTACCAAATTTTTCGGATGTTAATTTCTCTGAGACCTCTGGTCCTCCCGATCCGCTTCGCTTCTCGGGACAAGTTCTGTGGTTTTTTTCCATTAATTCCCTATATTGAAACACACTTTTAGAACACAACCATGAAAAAATCACTATATCTACTCGCACTGGGAATCGTTTTTTTTGCCTGTGGACCCCGGGAGGAGCCCCAAGATAGCACTATCAGGTTGAGTGAGCAGGAGATTGAAATTGATTTTGACGACACTTACCAGCTCTCCGCAGAATTCCGTAGGGATGGATATAGCCCAGCTGACTTTGTTTGGGATTCCGACGATGAAGGAATTGCAGGTGTTGAAGATGGATTGATAACCGGCAATCGAGCAGGGATCACCCAGATAAATGTCAGTACCAATGATCAGGCTTTCACTTCGAGCGCCAGGGTGATGGTGGTGCCTACGAATATGATGCTCCTGGAGCCCTTGCTGGATTTCAGGCAAACCCGTCAGTTTGTTCGGGACAACGAAACCCGTGAATTCTCCATGGAGGTTGATGGGTTTTTGGTGTTTGATGGGGAAAATGATAAGATTGAGTTCGTGGCTTATTTTTTCGGAGACATCGGTTATCAGGAAGCCTTGATCTCCATAGAACCCACTCAGCAAAACTTAGACGAAGGGTTTGAATTTCTGATGCAGCGGTATGAGATTTTTGAGGCGACTCCCAATGCCGTCCTTTTTGGGAACGATGAATATTATGTCATCCTAGAAGTAACTGAGGATTCCAGGATTTTCATGGTTTATCTAGAGATTCCTGGAAATAGCAACGGTCGCATGGATTTGCCACGCTTGGAAAGATTCGAAAACATCATGAAATCAGATGATAGCGGGGTGGAGTTGGAGTTGAAAATTAAAAAATGAGTAGTGAGGGGCGGGATCGGAAAACTGTAAATAAAGACCTGTCTTTCACAGGTCTTTTTCATTTTATTTTCAACACCTCCCCTTCTCCAAGCACAACAAATTCCCCATCATCGACTCCCAGTTTCTCACGGGCGACTTTTAGGTCCTCGACCGGTTCGGCCTGACCGTCATCAGCCATGGGAAAAGTGCCAAAGTGCATACCAATGCTTTGGGTAGCTTCGAGGTCTAAGTGAGCCATTACCGCTTCCTCTGGCGACATGTGAATAGGCTGCATAAACCACACAGGCTTATATGCTCCTATTGGCAAAAGTGCCACATCCGGCGACCCAAGCTTTTCCTTTATTAATTTATAAAAAGCGCCATAACCTGTATCCCCTGCAAAATAGACTTTCTTACCCTGCAGCTCCATCACGTATCCGGCCCATAGTGTCTGATTGGTATCCCCAAGACCCCTGCCCGAAAAGTGACGCGCAGGAGCGCAATGAACGATATTCCCTTGGGACATCTCAATATTCTCAAACCAATCTACGGCTTTTACATTTTCAATCCCATTATCTTTCAGCAACAAATCAACTCCCAATGGCACTATAAAAAGTGGATCATAATCGTTTTTAAGATTTATTAGTGTCTCTAAATCCAAATGATCATAATGGTTGTGGCTGATCAAAACCACATGAATCGGTGGAAGATCTTGATATTTTACTCCAGGTTTGCGGAGTCGCTCAGGTCCGGCAAATGAAATGGGGCTTGCTCTTTCTGACCAGATCGGGTCGGTAAGAATATTAACTTTCCCACCCTGAATCAAAAGTGAGGCATGATTGATAAAGGTAATTTCAACCCCTCCTCCCACACTGACCTTAGGAACAGTCGCCGAGACAGGTTGCTTTTCCTCCGGCCATGGCCCCTGATCCCTATTGAGTTGCCAACGTAAAACATCGGGCAAACCTTTCATCTCCATGGGTTCCAGGTTATTAAAAATATTTCCATCAAAATGATCGGATTTAGGTCCTTTGTAGGCCGGGCCTGACAAAAACTTATAGGCATAGACATACACCCCAGCTCCACCCATCAATAATACTCCGACCAAATAAACAGCCACTTTTTTCATAGCTATAGAACTTGAAGATACCGGGAAGGTTTTTTGGGGAACAATGTACTAGGTACTATGTATTAAGTTAGTTGCTAAATCTGAGGTCTATACCAATGACATCTTTCTTTAAACATTTCACAATTTTATTCCCCTGAGTTCCAAACACTAGACTCCATTCCTCTCAAAAAACACATTTAGACGCTTATTGTAAAATGAAATATTGCCGTTACAGAAACATGAAAATAACGATTACCTTACATAGGCTGCTATTGGCGGTCTTTTTAATGTTGAGTACTTCTGCTTTTGCGCAGAACTATTATGCGAAATCCGGCAATGGAATCAACCTCCGAACCGGTCCAGGCACCGGCTACCCGGTGGTATCCACAGTCCCTTTCAATGGCCAAGTCAAATACCTGTCAGATGCCGATGAAAGCTGGATCAGAGTTGATTATCACGGCCAACGAGGCTATGTGCATCGTTCCTACCTTTCGGAGGAAGAAAACAAAGCCCAGCAAACTTCCACCCAGCGGCAAAACAGCAACACCCAAAGTCGAAATAATAACAATTACCAAAGAAACACCCAGCAACGGCGAAACAATACCAGAAACTACACCAGTAGACGGTATGGCTACACTACCGCTTTGGGATTGAGAGGCGGATTTACCTCAGGGGTTTCCTTGAAGCATTTTGTGAACAACAACGGAGCTCTGGAATTTGTACTGGGATCCAGATGGCACGGCGTATCCTTGACAGGCATGTATCAATGGCATAAACCCAATGCCCTGGAAGTGCCAGGACTTTCATGGGAGTACGGGCTAGGTGCAAGAGTTGGTTTCTACGATGGTCGATATTATTATCGCCACTACTACAAAAAGCCCTGCAACAATCCAAACAACCCCAACTGCTATAGCTACTACTCTCACCGCGAACCGGGTATCAGAGCCGTTGGTCTAGTGGGCATTGGTGGTTTAGAATATCAGTTCCCAAGCGTCCCTTTGACATTCAGCATAGACCTCATGCCCCATATGTACCTCCCTCATTATTGGGGTACTTTCTGGGATGGCAGCGTGTCGTTGCGGTACGTTTTTAAATAAGTACGAAGTAGTGAGGTACGGGGTACGAAGTTATTTTACTTTGTGTTTCGTGCCTCGTACTTTATTTTTCTTCTTCAGTTTATTAATCCAAATGATCGTGCCAGTGATAGGTAGCGAGGTCGCTACAAGACAGGCCAGAAAGTAGAGTAGCTTTGTAAATTGCCCATAGACATCTCCTATATGCAGCGCTTTTATGGATCTGGACATCCTCTCATTCCATGGCTTTTCACGAAATATCTCAACTGAACTTACCATTCCTGTGGTTTGATCAAGCTCCACTTTGTCTCCTGCGGATGGAGCAAAAAAGCCCATCCTGTTTTTCTGAATACTTACCGACTGACCAACAGACGAAGGCAAATTAATTCTATAATCACCCTTGTAAGCCAATACTTCATCGGCTTTTCCTACATACAAATTTAAGGGTAAAAGCTCAACCGCCTCTGGAGAATTGGCTTCCCCTCGACCATGACCTCCACCGTTTCTAGGCCCAGCGTTTTCCTGGTAAGTACCCCAGAACTTCTGCCAACCGTCTTTATACCAAGGAAAAGACCAAAAAGGCCCCGTCAATCCCATACATAGCAAAAAAATCAAGGAATAAAATGCTAAGGTGTTATGAAGGTCAAAATTCAACCTCTTCCAGTTTGACTTCCACTTCACCTTTAAACCTTGTTTCCAAGCCTTCAATTTTTGAGGAAACCAAATCACCATCCCAGTAATCAATCCTAATGTAAAAAGTATCGTAGCAGTCCCGGTAATATAGCTCCCCAATGTTCTATTAGGCAAATCCTCAAAGACCGGCTCCTCTATTTTATCTAAGAGCAACCATCGATGAAGGCTAAATAAACTTCCCATAAATTCATCTATCCAATGCTTCTCTTTCGAGGTTCCCAGGATTTCAGCCGTATAGGGATTTAGAAAATAAGTGGTCCCAAATCGACTCTTGTCCCCTTCCTCTCTTACATTTATCTGGACGCTTTTGGAAGGGTTGCTAAATATTTGAATAGTATTAATGCTGCCCGAACTGGCCTCTGTTACTGCTTCAAGGAGAGCTTCGGCCTCTACGGTTTCCATATCCCTATTATATTCCACTTTGTACAAGTGGGATTTAAAAGCTTCCCTAATCTCTGAATTATAGGTATAAATCGTTCCAGTAAGGCAAACAGGAATAATGACTAGCCCCCCGACTAACCCAAGCCAGAGATGTATTTCGTTAAACACCGTTCTCACAGACTTCCAGGTATTGTTTTTCTTTTGTTTTGACATAGTTAAATACTTATCTGTTCCACCAGATTTTTTGGTTGATCATATCATTTCCTTGTGCAAGTACCTGCTCGATGTTGGTCCCTCTCTCGGTTTCCGGATACATCAGCCGGAAAGGCCTACCAATCACCCCTGAGGCAGCGGTGGCGGGATACTCCGGCCAGCCCAGCCTTCGGTAATCATTCCAAGCCTCTATGCTGTTGATACTATTCAGTGCAAGCCATTTCTGCCCTATGATCCTGTGGAGTGGATTTTCGGCAGATTCCAAGGCGACTTCAGCTTGGCCTATATATTGTGAAGTTTCATTTGCAGAAACCGTCAGCAACTGGAAGGATTCTAAGATAGCTCGGTTGTAAAAGTCAGCAGGCGAACCACTGATCCATCCTCGCTGAGCAGCTTCAGCCTGAAGAAATAGACTTTCAAAGGATGACATCATCATGCTTGCCTGATTGTGGGAACGAAATAAACCTGTCGGGCTACCATTTTCCGCAGGTCCTAAAAACGCAGATGTATTCACCCTCTCAAATGCTGGGTCTCCAGCATCGGAATTCCCAAAAATGACACCTTTAAACTCTCCATTTACGGGCTGAAAAAGTTTGGTCAACCGGGGATCATTTCGATCCTGTAATTGTGAAATAAGGAAGGTCGTTGGCCGGATGTTTTGATGGTTGGCGGTGGCGTTTCCCTGAACATCTCGATAATATCTTTCCCAAAAGGGGTTCATTTTCCCAGCAGTATTTAAGTAGCCGGGATCGACTTGAGCATGTTGGTTCAAAAAGCCACTACCTTCCTGTGAAATCAAGGCAAGTTGCTCCTGCACATACGAGTCATTCCCCACTTCGCTCTGCCGGACCAAGGCCCTCAGTTTGACTGTATTGGCAAACCTGATCCAGTTATCCACATTGCCTTGGAACATCACATCCCCATTGGTAGCCGGTATTGGCCCCGACTGTTTAAGGTTCAGAATGCCTGAGGTGATCAGGTTGATAGCTTTTTGATAGACAATCTGCCCATCTTCATATCTGGGCTGAAGCTTTTCATTGCCTTGTGCCGCATCATCAAACGGAATATTGCCATAAAAATCCACAAGTCGGAGAAAGAGCCAGCCTTGCATGATTTTCGAAGTACCCATATAGAAGTGATTGTTGGCAAGTTCGGCTTCTTTTTGAATAAGTTTGAAATACAGGACATTATTAAACCCATTTTCCCAAACGGGAATACCTTCTCGCTGGCTACGAATGGCTGGACCATTGTAGGTTTTGAGATCGAAATAGAGGTTTGCTCCGTCATTATTAGTCCCCCAGTAGCCACCCCAGAATCCGCCTATTTGGTTGATTTGTAAAGTTTCCTGATTGACAGTCGATACGAGGGCCCCGGAAAGCTTGGCGCTCAATGGTAGATTGGTAACAATAGGAGCATTTGGGTTTTCATTCACATCAAGGAAACCTTCGCAGGAAGCCAGGATGACAAGCAAAAAGATATAACTGATATAACGTTTCATAATAATAAGCTTAGAATTGTAGGTTGACATTGAATCCAAAGTTTCTCATAGGGGGCAATTGACGGAAGCTGTAGTAACCGTCAGTATTATTGTAGAGATATTCAGGATCACCGATAGTATTTGAGGAATGGGTGAGGACGAATAAATTATTTGCAACAAATGCAATGGAAGCCTCCTTGATAGCTTTCTGCCCTCCAAGCAAGCTGGATGGCAAAGTATAAGCGATATTCAACTCTCTTAACTTAAAGAAATCTCCCCGTGCGGCGGTGTTGCTCTGAACGGCCCCCTGGTGTGTCCAGAACTCCTTTCCTCCACCAGAAGTCCGCAAGTAATCATTTTCCACAAAACCTCCACCTTCAGTGGCCACTACTGAATTGGGCCAAATAAATGGTTCCCGGCCATACTTTACGGTTTCAGGGTGTGTCCCGTGCTCATACATAGGTGGTACCGTTTCGGAGTAAAACCAGCTGCCCATTCTCCAATCAAACTGAAGCCCAAAGCTGAAGCCTTTATATTCCACCAAAGAATTGATTCCTATCATATGGGGTGGCACCAAAGTTCCCAAAAGAACATTATCTGCAGCCACAATCGGATCACCTGTGTTTGCATCCACCACTACACTTCCATTTGGGTCACGCTTATAATCACTCAACCAAAGGCTAGGAAAAGCCTCCCCAACAATAGCATAGGATTGACGGAAATTCTGCCTAAACTGTGCATCCCCATACAATTCCCTGACTATATTTTTGGTATGGGTATAATTCACCCCCAAATTCCACCTGCTATCCATAGTCCGGATCACGTCTCCTTGAACGCTCAATTCCAACACTTCGCTGGTCATTCTACCGGCATTTACCAACATGGAGTTATACCCAGTCGCTCTGGAGACATTGGCATTGGAAATCTGCCCATCGGCATCGGAAAATACATAAGTAGCATCTATATAAACTCGGTGCTTAAAAAGCCCCAAATTCACCCCAGCCTCATAAGAAGTCACAAATTCAGGCCGGATATTTGGGTTTGGGTTAGCCAATCCAGGCAAAAAACCAATCGCGTTTCCAAATGGAAATCCGTTGTTTTGAGTGTAAGGGTTGTTAAGTTGATAAGGATTGAGCGTGACATTCCCTGTCTTATTCCAGGAAGCATAGAATTTGGTATAGGAAATCTGTGGCACCCGCTTTAGAACCCCCCAAGCTTCACTCGCGATTAAAGAAGTGCTCACGCCTGGATAAAAGTAGGATCGGTTCTGAGGGCTCAAGACGGAAACCCAGTCATTCCTTCCTGTAAGATTTAAATAGAGATAATCCCTGAAGCCCAAAACTGCCTCCCCATACACAGCAAATGCCCTCTGCTCCATCAGGGTGGATCCTCCTGCAAGCTCCCCTACTCTGCTGCTTTGATTAAAAATATCAGAGTAAAGTAAATTGTTAGCCGCTATATTATGCTGCTTTCTGGAATCTGTCCTGAAATTCTGCCCCACCAATGTTTGCAGGCTAAAATCCCCAAATTTCTCCCTGTACTGAAGAATCAGGTCCCCGTTCCACCTGCTATATTGATCTGTGAAATCATTGACAGAGCCATTGGTATTTCTGGTACCTTCTGCCTGAAACTTATTGACTGTATTTCGCCCGTTAGTATTGGATGTATAATGTCCCAAACGGTAAATCACATTCACCTTTTCGCTTAACTGATAGTTAAAGTCAACCTTAAAGTTGAGGATTTGCTGCTCTGAGGTATTCCGGATATTGTCAATCATGAAATAGGGATTGCGAAGCCAGCTACCATTCGGGATGAAATAATTATTAGGGTTACCAGGCGCATTGGGGTCCTGCCATTCCCTGACCATTCCAAAATCAAAATTAGCGGGATACCTATATGCTCCTATCCATGGACCATCAGGTGTTACATCATTTTTGTTATTGATATAATTGACGTTGTAAGAAGTGTGTAGTTTGCCAAACCTTCTAGTACCATTAAACCTTAGCCCCAAGCGGTTATTTACATCTTCAGGAATTATTCCTTGCTGATGGACATGTTGAGCCGACATAAGATAGGTGCTATTTTCATCACCTCCGGAAAAACTGATATCGTTTTGAGTATTCACACCGGTTTGAAATAGATCTAGACGGTTGTCCCGAGCTGGGGCAGAATAAAGCAGTTGAGGCTGAGTACCGTCGGGCAGAGGGTTCCCAAAGTCTCGCATACTTCCATCAAAAGTAGGCCCCCAGGATTCAAAAGTGGTTGGGTTATACACCCCATTCATCCCTTGTCCATATTGATTCTGGGCTTCAGGAAGCATAAATACCTGTGAAAACATCGTAGTATTGCTTACACTTACTGTCCCAGCGCCCTTCTTACCGGTTTTGGTGGTAATCATCAAGGCCCCGTTTACACCCTCCGAACCGTACAGCGCTGCGGCATTGGCTCCTTTTAGGACAGTGATGCTTTCAATGTCATTCGGGTTAAGCCTGGAAATGTCCGGTATGGGCACCCCATCCAACACATAAATAGGTGCATTGGGATTTCGACCATCAATCCCGCTGGTTCGCTGAAGCGATCGAGTTCCTCTCAGCATCACCTGAACATTAGGGTCAACTTTACTGTCATACATATTAATCCTCAACCCAGCCACTTTACTACTGAGACCAAGAATGGGATTAACAGGCTTGCCCTGATTGAGGCGTTCATTTTCTACCACTTGGGCTGAGGCTCCCATTTCCCTAGCGGCTCTTTTTATCCCCAAGGCACCGGTCACCACTACTTCATTGAGGATTGTTGCATCTTCACGTAAGGTGATTTCAATGAGCTTCTCGTCGGCAGGAGCTTCAAACATATGGGGCAAAAAGCCCATATATCTAATTATAAGCTCCTGCCCAGGCTCAACGTACATTCTAAAAAGGCCATTGTGGTCAGTGACCGAGGTAGTAGGTGTGCCCTTAATCTGAATAGTTGCTCCCGGAAGTGGAAATCCATCTTCACCCATGACTTTCCCGTTAACATGGGTTCTTTGGGCATGGGATAGGCCCAATTGAAAGAAAAGGAAAGCAAATAGTAAAATATTTTTCATGTGATACCTTCTATTATTATTTAGACTTAATCTAAAAAAGCGTACTTTTGATGCAAAAGTAACAAGGTTAGCCTTACGGCAATGACCCGAAACGGAATGGAAATGACGTCAGAAGGAAAAAGTATAAATCATTTTTTAACGCTACTGGATGCAGAAGAGGGAAACGGTGTGGTAACCGGTTATTCTATTACCCCCTTTTTCAAGGAAAGAAAGGAGGAAGGCCACCAATTCTATGAATACCTTTCGGAGAAAATATATTTTGCTCATTGGAAATCCCAAATGGGGCTGCCTATTCCTATGCTTACTTTCCCTCACCCGGAATATGTACAATTGAACTTTTGCCTCAAGGGAAGTTTGGTCTATATGGATGGGGAAAATGGTGAGAAAATATTTAGCAATAAATCAGGCTTTCAGAACATATTATATAAAGGCTGTAAAAAGCTTCTTATCCAAACGGAGTCCAGTCAATCTGTCGAAATTCTGATTATCTACTTGAGAAAGGATTTCTTTCATGATTATAGCCATTTAGGACAAAAAATGGGAAAAGAGTTTTTGGAAAACCTAAAATGCCTGAAATGTTCCGCACTTTTCAGTCAAAACCTGCCTATCAGCAACCGGATGTCTTCCATTATTCATATGTTGATCAATAGCCAAGAATGTGCAGGATTTAAAAAAAACCTAGTAGACGCTAGGGTTATCGAACTACTGACCTTGCAACTTGAGGCTTTCGAACAAAACCTACTTAAAGACAAGCAGCAAAATCTTAAGAAAGAAGATATTGCCCGAATGGAGGAGGCAAGATCATATTTACTGGCCCGCTTGGATAATTCTGTCACCTTGAAAGAGTTGGCCCACCAAATTGGTACAAATGAATTCATCTTGAAAAAGCATTTCAAGATGATGTATGGAAAATCAGTTTTCGCTTATCTTTTAGAGTATAAAATGGAAAAGGCCCGCACCATGCTGATGCAGACCTCTGTACCTATCGCTGAAATCGCCCTTGAATTAGGCTATAAACACGCCACACATTTCTCGGCTGCTTTCAAGAGGCACTATGGTTATTTACCAAAAGAACTGAGGTGAATTTAACCGCGAAGGCCTCAAAGTACCGCAAAGTTTAATAAACCGCAGAGTACCAGAGGCGCGGAGATTGTCTTATTTTCTCTGGCCTTCTGCGTATATGGTTATTTCTGTAATCAGCTAACTTTGCGCTTCTTCCTTTGTGGTTTAAATTCTTACTTCTAAGCTCTCACTTCTCACTAAATCTCTCTGCGTCTCTGCGGTTAATCCCCCCTCAACCTGTAGCGGGGATGAATACCGAGGCGGATTTTTTCTCGGCCCTAGAGGCGTAGGCGGCGCAGATATCTCCCATCAAGTGCGGTCCTTCGAAAATCATCCCGGTGATCAACTGAAGCAGATCAGCGCCAGCATCCAGTTTTTCCATCGCATCCTCAACGGTCAAAATCCCGCCGCAACCGATTATGGTAAAGCGATCTCCCCAGTACCTCTTGGTCTGTCTGATCAAATCAGTGGAGAGACGATGGCAAAGTTTGCCACTCAACCCTCCCCTATACTCCGCAGGGGCCTCTTCGGGATAATCAGCATCTGAATAGTTCTTATTAAGATTACCAATGACGACCCCATGAACTCCCGCCTGATCCAGCACGTGTAGCAGTTCATTGAATTCTTCCCAGGGTTGGTTGATTGGCATTTTGGCGTATACAGGTTTGTTATGCTCTACCTCCATGAGTTTGTCCATCAGCTTTTTCAGCCTCTCTGGTTCTGCAAAATTCTCACCTCCATGCACATTGGGACAGGATATGTTAATTGTATAAAAGTCACCGATGTTTTCTTCTGCCAATCGGCTCAGACTGTAGTGATAATCCTCAATCCCACCCTCAAATGTGGACCCACCGGGGTCATTGGTTTTGGCAATACTAATTCCCCAAACAAAACCTTCAGGCTTTGTGGTGCTTTTCAGCCGCTCAATAATTCTGTCCACTCCTTGGTTTTTCAATCCTTTATAAACCACCAAGGACTGAGACTTGATCATCCTTTTGAGTCTCGGTTTTGGATTTCCCTCACAAGGCCTGGCCGTCACCGAGCCAATCTCATCTCCTCCAAAAGAAAGACAATCCAGCACATGGGCCAATTGCCCATTGTAATCAAAACCGGCAGCCAACATCACAGGAGATTTGTATTCAATTCCGTCCACGGTTATAAATAGGTCTTTCCGGGTGTACTTATACATCATTCCCAGCAAGATTCTCCCCGCCTGGAATTTTCCCAGATTGGCACCCAACACTACAAATGCATCGTGAACAAACTCGGGATCTAATTTGAACAAAACCGGTTTCAGCACTTTTTTATACAAGAATTTGATCATCGCCAATGAATTTTGGTGTTCCTAAATTTACAAAAAAAGTGGTGAGTTTGGAAGCGTAAAACGCCTATAGCCCTGCCCTTTTAAAAAAAAAGAAGGAATTAATCGTTTTTTTTTATTATCATTACTTTTAGTTTTGCTTAGTCTCTTTTTGACATTGACAACCCCTTTACCTATGAAGAAATCATTATTAGTTTTTTGTGTATTGGCAATTGCCACTATGGCATGCGAGCCCACCGACGACAGACCAGTGGTCACTGAAGGCATGGAGCTTAAAATGGACAAGCAGGCGGTCTGTCTGGATGACATCACCACCTTGACCCTAACTTTAGGTGATTCGGTAGTCAGCCCAAGCAGAATCAAGTATGAACTCAGCCCACCAATTGGATCGGTAAATGAAAATGGCCAATACTTAGCCCCTAGCGATATTCCCAGCTCCACTGAAGTTACGATTACTGCAAGACCGGATTTTGTGATTGGATCAACCTCTCAATCTATTTTGGTCGAAAATGCCCGTTTAGATGAATACATTACTACCATCGAGCCTTGGACAGATGTAAGTTATGGTTCTTACAATGTTATAAAGGAAAAAACTCATGACGGGTATGTTATGCTCAAGGAGCAAGACGACGAGTTTCAGGTTATAAAGTTCAACAACGAAGGGCATGTGGCCTGGGTGACAAGTTTTGGAGAAGGGTATCCTTGGAGTTTGAGTGTAAGAAATGACCAAATCTATGTAGCCGGCATTCAAGACAATGTAACCAAGGTATTTAAGCTAGATCGGGATGGAAACCAACTGTGGGAACACCAGACTTCATTAAGAAGGATACAAGCCTTAACTGTAAACGACAATGGGGAGGCTTATTTGTTTTTATTTAGCACGCAAACTAATTCTTACTACCTGGTCAAAATAGATAATCGAGGGAATGAGATTCAGGAGACTATTTTGGAAAAGAATATTCTACAGGCAAAATTTGACAGTGAAAATGATTTAATAATAAAATACAGATCTGATAATCAATTTTTGCTAAGCAAGACAGATTCAAGCCTCAATACAATTTGGGAAGTCCCATACGCAGATAATTATTCACCCAGCGTTATTGATCTATATTCAAACAACGATATGATTATTGGAATTAGAGATAATAATGGAAGAAGTTTTTCATTGAAGAAGATCTCCACTGATGGCAATGTGGTTTTTGAAGGAGATTATCAACTATCTGAAGAGGATCAATACGGAAGTCTTCCACTACTTTGGATGTCGGACATTGCTGTTTTGGAAAATGGTGAGGTTCTTATCGCCGGGAATGAATCCAGACGTCCTATTGCTGCTCTAGCTGACAATACCGGACATTTGAAATGGATCTGGAAAAGTGAAAATATACTGAGCGGGCATAACTCAACGGGCTGGACGGCTTTTCCTATTGAAACTGGTTATATGTATTTAGCTACTTACCCCCGTGTTACGGAAAACAATATAGTATTTATGGAAATGAGATCGATTTTAATAAGACCTGACGGAACCTTGAACCCTTGTGCCCAAGCCAATTCCTAAATAATCTCGGAGAGTATCTGACGAACCATTTCCTTCAACAGTGGCAGCACATCTGATTCAAACCAGGGGTTCTTTTTGCGCCAGATTAAATTTCTGGGGGAGGGGTGGACCAATGGGAAATATCTGGGAAGGTATTCCTCAAAATTCCTGACCGTGTCTGTAAGGGTCTTTTTAGCAGATTTTCCCAAATAAAACTTTTGGGCATAAGCACCGATTAGAAGGGTAAGCTGAACCTGGGGCATTTTCTCCAGAACTTTGCCATGCCACAACGGGGCACATTCAGGCCGGGGAGGTAGATCGCCTCCCCTGCCCCGTCCCGGATAGCATAGCCCCATGGGCAAGATTCCAAATATGCTTGAGTCGTAAAATTCTTCACCCCCTACCCCTAGCCATCTTCTCAATTCTTTGCCACTGGCATCGTCCCAAGGAATCCCAGAGGCATGAACCTTGGTACCTGGGGATTGTCCGACAATTAAGATTTTGCTGAGAGGGCTGATACTCAAAACCGGCCTCGGACCTAAGGGTAGATGGCTTTCACAAACACTGCATGACCTGATTTCGGTAAGTAGTTTTTTCACTTGAAAGGCTGATCGTTAATTCCAACCTTTGCCTGTTCAATTGTCACACCATTTTCACTTCGCTCGCCAACTTTTGAAGACTGTCCTTGGCATCACCAAAGAGCATTCTGGTCTTGGGATAGAAAAACAGTTCGTTCTCTATACCAGCATACCCAGCCGCCATGCCTCTTTTGAGAATAACCACTGTTTTGGCCTTGTCCACTTCTAAAATGGGCATACCATAGATCGGGGAAGTTGAGTCATTTTTTGCAGCCGGATTCACCACATCATTTGCACCTATCACTACCACCACGTCGGTATTGGCCAGGCGGGGATTGATGTCATCCATCTCCTGCATGCGCTCATAAGGCACATCGGCTTCGGCCAGCAGCACGTTCATATGTCCCGGCATCCTTCCTGCCACAGGGTGGATGGCATAGTTTACTTCCACACCTTTTTCTTCCAGCAACTTCTCCAACTGATGGCAGATATGTTGGGCTTGGGCAACAGCAAGCCCATAACCGGGTACGATTACGATATTTTGGGAGTAAGACAATAGCACAGCCATATCTGGTATACTGATCTCTCTTACAGTTTGATCCCCTTCTGCAGCTTTTCCCCCGCCACCTCCAGCAGAACCAAAAGCTCCAAGAAGTACATTGGTAAGAGAGCGGTTCATTGCCTTACACATCAATATGGTTAAGATCGTGCCTGCCGACCCTACAAGGATCCCGCCTGTAAGCATGGCCTTGTTACCGTAAAGGAAACCACCAAAAGCAGCCGCCATACCCGTAAAGGAGTTTAGAAGAGAAATTACCACAGGCATATCCGCCCCTCCGATTGGCATCACAAACAAAACCCCATAAACAAGAGCGATCACGAATAGACCATAAAATAACACTGGATAGGCCGTTCCAAAAAGCTGATAAATGATAAGTCCTACAATTACTAAAAGAAGCATCATGTTGCCCGCCTGATTGAACGGCAAGGTTTTATCTTTGATCTTTCCTTCCAGTTTACCATAGGCAATCATGGAACCACTAAATGAAACACTTCCAATTACCAAGCCAAGCAACATTACCAAAAGCGCCCCATCAAATCCTGCGGTTGCAATAGGGTGCTGTTGATATTCAATAATAGCAATAAGGGCCGCGCAGGCTCCTCCCATACCGTTGAAGAAGGAAACCATCTGGGGCATAGCGGTCATCTGAACTCTTTTGGCCATAACAGTACCTATCAAGGTTCCCAGGGCAAGCCCCAGCAGGATCAACCCGTAGTTGAAAAGCTTATTTGGGTCATAGCTTTGATACAAAAACAAGGTGGCTAGTATGGCCAATAGCATCCCCGCTGCAGCGATCAGGTTACCCCTACGGGCGGAATCAGGGTGACTTAGCATTTTCAGCCCTATCACAAAGGTCAGGGAGGCCACCAGATAGGTGATTTCCAATATAGGCAGGCTCATCATGACTTCTTAGGTTTTTTCTTGAACATCTCCAACATTCTGTCCGTAACCACAAATCCCCCTACCACATTCAGCATCCCCATCACCACGGCTAGGAAACCAATAGAAAGAGCCGCATAATTGTCAGGAGAGGCATGTAACATCACTATAATGGCACCAACTACCACTACTCCGTGAATAGCGTTTGCACCAGACATGAGTGGGGTGTGTAAAATTGCCGGGACATTGGAAATCACCTCCACCCCTAGCAGGATTGCAAGCAGAAGGAAGTAGATCATTTCCATGTTGGCGGAAAGATAAAGTAAGATTTGCTCCATGGTTATATATTTATGAGTTGGGCGATTCTTGGACTGACAGCTTCGCCCTGATGACATACACAGGTGCCCTTGACGATATCATCCTCGAAATTGAGATTGAGTTGGCCATCCTTAATAATAAGCTTGAGAAAATTGAGGTAGTTTTTGCCATACATTTTGCTGGCATCCTGGGGGAGGGTGGCTGCTAAATTGTCCACTCCTACAATCCGCACCCCGTTAATCTCCACGGTTTGGGCGGGTTTGGTAAGGGCACAGTTCCCCCCCGATGATGCAGCAAGGTCTATGATCACCGAACCTGGCTTCATTGCCATCACCGTCCGCTCCTCCACCAATAAGGGAGCTCTTTTCCCAGGAATCTGTGCAGTGGTGATGATGATGTCTGATTTGGATGCTTGTTCATGTATGGCGTCTTTTTGGCGCTTAAGGAAATCCTCATTCTGCTCAACGGCATACCCCCCAGCTCCCTTATCTTCTTTGGCTCCTTCCACTTCCACGAATTTTGCACCCAAGGAAAGCACCTCTTCTTTGGCAGCAGTACGCACATCAAATGCGAAAACGGCTGCCCCAAGTCTTCTGGAAGTAGCAATAGCCTGAAGCCCCGCCACTCCGGCTCCCAAAATTAAAACCCTGGCGGGGGAGATGCTTCCAGCGGCTGTCATGAACATCGGAAAAAACCTGGGAAGAAGATTAGCAGCCATAAGCACAGCCTTGTATCCCAAAACAGTGGCCATGGAAGAAAGTACATCCATCGACTGGGCACGCGTGGTACGGGGTACCAACTCCATACTGAAGGCTGTACGGTTATTCTGGATAAGATGCTGGGTTAGCTCTTGGTTGAAAAGTGCATTAAACTGACCTAATAAAACCGCGTCAGATTTCATCGTGTCTATTTCCCCAATTCCAGGTGGGTGTATTCCCAACACCATATCACATTCACCCAGGATCTCCTGACGGGTTTTGACCTCAGCACCTGCTTCTTGAAATAATACGTCTGAAGAATATGAATTCACTCCTGCCCCATGCTCCACATATACCAACACCCCCCAAGAGACGAGACTTTTAACCGCTTCCGGCAAAAGGGCTACCCGTGCTTCCCCAGCCGGTTCTTTTAAAACTCCAACTACCATAAATCTATTTTATAGTTAAAAACGACCAATATCCTGTTAACATCACCTCAAAATATAAAATTATACGGAATAAACTTCGATCTATCGCAGGGAATGTTCGATTTAAATTAAAACACCAAACAAAATGAGTTTAAGCACACTTATAGATAAGTATAATCATGTAAACAACTGGCATTTAAGCGTGTTATACTTAATACTACTAATTAAACTACCATTAATATGCATAATAAAAACAACGAGATTTTGAAACACCTTCATGACCTCCTCCAAACCAACGAGGATTCCATTAAGGGTTACAAGGACGCCGCTGACCATTTGGAAGAAGGGGAGCTGAGTACAATTTTTTATCGACTCTCTCAACAGAGGGCTCTATTCAAAGAGGAACTCAAAAAATGCATAAGGGAACTTGGAGGGGAAGAAAACGAGCACACAGACTTATCTCATGAGGTTCAAAGGTTGTGGATGAATTTCAAAGCAGGACTGAACGGCAGTGACACTAAAAAAATCATAGAAGACTGTAAAAAAGCCGATAAGCAAGCTTCTGAGAATTATGAAAAAGCATTGAAAGCCGATCCACCTGCATATATCAAGGAAATCCTTGCCAACCAGCACCGGATGATCAAAGGTGCAGAGGTTCAGCTTGAGGAGTTTAAAAAGCATCCGGAAGGGAGATAAGTTTACTAAAAGAAAAAAGCCCTGGATCTAAAATCCAGGGCTTTTCATATTCCAAAATTGAATTGCTAATTTATCTCAAGCCTTCAAAAGTAAAAGTGTGAGCATATGTGCGATCCTCCTCGATGGTGATCATCACCTCATTGTCGCAGGTACCGTTTCCGAAGTCAATATTTGCTTCCAGGTGTCTACCAATAGTCCTCTTCTTTCCTGAAGTTGGAGTATAATTTCCTGCTTGCAAGCACTCTCTTTCAAAAAGTAGCCCCTCTGTAATTACGGTATAATAACCCACCCCAGATCTACCAACGCCATTAGCATTGCCATTCTGTATCCAAGTCACTGGGTTTTCTGGAGCCCAAGACAAGTCTTTGATCGCTTGGGAGTTTCTGGTAGCAGAGGTTCCATCAGGCCAAGTTACACGTCCCGAGTATTCCACATAAGAAAACAATGTCTTCGCTTCCACATCTACCTCATGTTCAGCCAACAAATTACCTTCGATACGAACACCGTTGATGGAATAATTTTCAATGGTCAACCTGCCTGTGTTGTTAGAGTATTCTTCCAAGGTTGAAACTTCCAAATGAAGCCTTCCGGTCCGGATGTTACCTTTAACATCAGCAGTGCCCTCACCGAAATCCACGATTACAATGGCTGGCGTGCTTGTTTCGGGAGTTTCCAAATAAATGTTTGCGTTGACCATTCTTGGGTCATCCAAAAGCACATCGACACCGTTGCTGGCAATCGTGTTTTCGGAGAGAATCACCTCGATCATATCATCGATATCAAGGAAATAGGCCTCAATTTCAGTATCATCTGTTCCAACAATATTGGCGCTTGGAGCAATGTCGGGAAACTCTGTACAAGAAGAAATTAAAAAGGCAATCGCAAATAATGGGAGTAAGTAGAATTTTTTCATATAAAAATTGATTTATTCAAACACTAAAATACAATTATTAGACCAAATCTAATATTAATTTCCTTTTCATAAAACAATTCTTATTATAATTAGTTGATCCTGACTTAAATTTAACTTCGCTATCTAAAGGTAATTTGCTCGAAATAAAAGAGTTATACAGAAATTATAACTGGTAAAAAAAATTATCACGAAATAAAGATTATTTAGAAAAATGAGAGGTTTTAGATAGATCTTTCCTCCCAGCGACCTGATGGCTGGATTTCGAAGCTGAGCATTCCGGTTTTGCCTATGCTGTTTTTTTGAAGATCAAGGTTCACCAAATTGTCTGTGGGCTCACCCTCCATATTCCACTCAATCCCATAAGCCATAGGACGATAAAGCTGTATTACTTTATGGGCATATTGGCAGAGGATATCGGAACGAAAAAGGTCTACTAACTCAGGCATGCGATCCCCACCACGTTTATCGACTGAACTTGCACTCATAAGGCCTATAAATACCGGGATTTGGGTTTCTTTTGCAAAGCTGTGCACCATTTTTAAAGATTCATGGTATAACTTGTAACCATATAAAAAGTCAATAACCTGGAAAAAATCATCCAACATCACATATGATGCATTCCAGCTTTTGGCCATTGTCAGCACTTCTTTGAGGTTTGCGGAACGATGAAGTACTTTTAACCTGTTTTTCAACATGTCTTTTAGGTCACTCATGCCGTCAAGAGCCAAGTCTTCTGGCAGGGCATTCACATCTTCTTCCCTCCCAGTAATCAAGGAAAACATCTGCCGTGCAAAATACTCGCTGTTTGCCATAGGCATCACGACAAAACCCTTCTGTTGCTGCATATAGGAAAAGCGTAGAATTAGATTCAGCATCAAGGCAGTTTTCCCGTGGGTCGGTCTACCGCCGATTACCACCAATTCATCCTTGAATCCCCCAATGGCCAATTGGTCCAGTTTCCTATATCCGCTTGCCAAGATGGGACTCTCCTGATCGGTAGCTAAAAAATGTTGAAAGAGCTCTGAAAAATTCATAGCCTTTAATATCCACAATAAACCGGGTAAATCCAATTTTATAATCAAAAAATTGCACTTAAACTTATTTTTAACCCTTTAAGATCAAATTCCTAAGAAGTATTGTTTAATTGGCTGTACCCTAGAGATCATAATCATTATTGATTGTAATTTTTCATTTAAAATCTGCGCGATAATATAAAACAAAACCATCCAAAATATTGTCCTCCTCGACCTATACAACCTATTGTTACATTTTTACAGGATTTCGATACAAGAGTAACATCAGATTCTTTTAGCTGACCTTAGATTGGGTTTAACAATAACCCAAATGCAAAATGCTATCAATTTTTACTTCTTCTATAAGGAGTAGTTTGTCTCCTTGCTTTAAGCCGAAGTTAAAGGCGGACTTTCTAAAACTCTTGGCCTTTTCGCTCTTTGTCGAAAGCGTAAGACTTTTATTCTCTTCAATTACACTCTTTAAAATATTTAATCCGCAACGGATGAGCCATCAGTTCATCCCTTGGAGAAAATATTTATATCTAACCAAAATAATCAGTCCAACAATTAACAATTAAAAACTATGAGAAAATTTATTACTAACCCCCTACTACCTATCATGTTGCTCTTTTTAGCAATATTTAGCGGCTGCTCAGAAGACACTGATCCATCACCAGTGAGCGCTGAGTTACAGAGCTTTCGAATAATTGCACCTGTGGAAGCGTCCGGGGAAATCAATCATGACGAAAATACAGTTACTGTTTATGTGCCAAGTGGTACAGCTCTTAGTGCGGTTCAGTATGAAGCAGAAGTTCCTGAAGGAGCCAGTGTAAATCCCGCCTCTCATACTTCTGTAGACCTTTCCAACCCCCTTCAAATCACTGTTATTGGAAGAGGCGCTGAGGGTAGAGAAACGTCTGAGGTTTATACTGTTTCGGCATTTTATACGGCACCATATGCTTTCGTGGGAAAAGCTGCGACTATCAACGATCTGGAGGAGGATGCCAGAGCCGCTGCTAACTGGATGCAAGAAACCTACGGGGATGATTTTGTCTATCTTCCAGCATCTGGCATCAATGAAAGTTCCCTTAGCAACGTAAGAGTAATCTTCTATTACCAGTTAGAAGTGGGCAACAATGTTAATTTGGGTTCAATGAGTGATAATCGAGTTTCCGAAGCTATTTCAAACTTTGTTCGCAATGGAGGGCAGATGTTATTGGCAGGTGATGCATCACAATATGTATTCAACATCAATCGAGTACCATCCTCATTTGCCTTTACAGAAACTAACGCTGCTGCCGGAGTTGAGGAAGATAAATCTCCTGATGACAGATGGGGCTTTAGTGTAGTGCCAAGCGCAACTTCAGCCGACAGGACGGGACACCCTATTTTTTCAGGGCTTCTGACTGAAAACAACCGTGTTTATTTGAATAACTCGCCTACAAGAGAAGTTCGTCTAGTGTGGTGGGCCACTGGTCCTGCAGGTGGAGAGTGCTGTGGTGAAATCGAGATGGTAACCAACTTTGAAGAGCAATTGAAGGCAGTAAAGCTTGCCACGCTGAGACATGTGGAAGATTACTTTGGATTTGCAGCTATTGAGTTCGGAAGAACCGATCAGGACACACATGCTGACTTGCATTCTAATGTGCCTACAGACTTCCAAGGCAACATCTTGGTTTTCGCAAACACTATCATAGGTTATGAGTGGGAAACTCAGGACGGTTCGCCAAATGAATATGTAGATAATATCAAGCAATTAACTCAGAACGCTATCAACTACCTCGATGGTTTATACGAAGATTAAAAATATATTTGGGTATGAAAAAGTAAAAGGACCGGGTTTTGCCCGGCTCCTTTTCTTGTTTTTCATTTTATGTATTGAAATTGCCGAAGCGGCAGATCCTCCTTTTATGCACTTTAGGTTTGATGAAGAGCCTGGTGTCCCTTTTGCTCAGGAGGAATTTGGCAACCAACAGTTCCCCATACATAACCTTTTTTCTTCCCCACCAAGAATCCCTGGTCTTCAAGGCAATGCCTTGAGGTTTGATGGTTATTCCACTTATGTTGAAAAAGAACATACTATAAATAGTGTCACCAACCAGATGACCATTGAAGCCTGGTACGCCACTGAGGCTTTCAGTCCTTCTACAGATCTGGACAGGAACCCAATTGAGGGCGGGGCTATCATTAGCCAAATAGACCAAGGTTCAGGATTTGCCCTGAAAATAGGCCCCTATGGAAATGTCATTTTGGATTTTTTTGCCAATGGCAACAAGCACACTATAGCCACATCCCAGATGATTCAGAAATATGCCTGGAACCACATCATGGCAACTATTGACCTCTCCACACAAAATGCCCAGATATTTGTAAACGGGACTTTGTGGAAATCCCTTCCTTTAGAAGAGGCGGGCAACATCACTTTTGCCAATGTTCCGATGCGGATTGGGCAACACAATTCATCCGCCACAATTGAAGGCTTTAACATCAACACACTTAACGGTGCTATTGATGATCTTAAAATCTATAACGTAGCGCTGACAGCAGCAGAAGCTCTGGAAAACTATACCAGATTTGCTCCTGCTCCACAGGAAGAAATAATTTTTGAGGATTTTGAAAGGGAGGACTATGGAGATTGGGCAGTAGAAGGCACAGCCTTCGGTGCTAGCCCTGCATCAGGCACTTTGCCAGACCAAATGCCTGTGACGGGATACATGGGTAGCCAGCTAGCCAACTCCTTTCATAATGGGGATACTTCCACAGGTAAACTCACCTCCCCTTCTTTCACCATTCAATATGACTTGATCAACTTCTTGGTAGGTGGGGGAAACCATCCAGGAAGAGCGGAGGTCAGGTTGGTGATCGATGGACATACCGTACGCTCGGCCACGGGAAATAATACGGAACATTTACGCTTTGATACATGGGCCGTCGAGGAATTCCTGGGGTCAAATGCCCACATAGAGATTGTGGACCAAGAGACCGGAGGCTGGGGGCATATCTTGGCCGACCACTTCACCTTTAGCAATAAACAGGAACTAGTTGAAGCGGATTTGAGCATCAACCCCGCGGAGCGGCATGGACATGATTATTTAAGGCCACAATTTCACCCTATGCCTAACACAAGTTGGACCAATGAGGCATATGGACTCACTTATTACAATGGAAAATATCATTTGTTTTTTCAGAAAAACCCCAATGGACCTTACCTGTTTTTTATGCATTGGGGCCACCTGACCAGCACGGACATGGTGCATTGGCAGGAGGAAAAAATCGCACTGGCTCCCTCTTCAGGCTTTGATGATTTTGGAATCTGGTCAGGTACCACTATCATGGATCAGAACAACGAACCGGTAATCTTTTATACTGGGGTAAATGTCGGAAGAGCCGCTATAGGCTTGGCACGTCCTAATGATGACGACTTGATTGAATGGGAAAAGCATTCGGAAAACCCTGTCATTCCCCAAAGCCCTCCTGGACTACTGGATTTTAGGGATCCTTTCTTATGGGAGGATAACGGCATTTATTACATGATTGTGGGTTCCGGCCAGGCCAATAATGGCGGGGGAACCATCCCTACTTATAAAAGCACGGATTTACTTAACTGGACCAAAATCCCAGATTTATACAGCAATCCTAATATAGAAGAAACCGGCTTTTTTTGGGAAATGCCTCTGTTTTATCCTATAAATGATGAAGGAGATTATATTCTATCGGTAACACCGCTATTCCCAGACAAACCTGCAAATGTGGTGTATTGGATCGGGAAATTTGAAAATGAAAAGTTTGTGCCCAATTCTGAATCAGCCCAGCTACTTGAGCCTGTAAGAGACAATATGCTCGCTCCCGCAATAGGTTCAGATGAGTTGGGAAGGGTTAACTATATTGGAATAATCCCTGAAACAAGGAATGTACCGGATCAGCTTAAGGCCGGTTGGAGGCATGCATTTGCCTTACCAAGAGTTATCAGATTACTTGAAGACAATAAGATAGGTCATTACCCTCATCCTAACCTTTGTAGGCTAAGGTCCAATGAGATTTCCATAGAAGATCGTATTATTGAAGAGAATACAGAAAACAATCTGATTGAATTCGGAGGAAACCAATCAAACCTAATCTTCTCCGTGAAAGCAGAAGAAAATTCTCGTTTTGCTCTTCAGCTTCTTAAAAATGCGGATGGAAGTCAACATACTTCCATCATCTTTGATTTGGAAAGGAATCAGATAGCTTTGGATACTAGGTATTCACATGAGAGAGAAGCTTCCAGATCCTATAAAACCTTTGAGTATGTTTTTGACCATCAGGAAGAGATTAACCTTGAAATATTCATTGACCGCTCAATTGTAGAAGTCTTTATCGACAACCTGCTAGTTATTTCCACCCGAAGCTATCCCTCAGAGGCAAGCCAATTGGTAGATTTGCTGGTCACCCAAGGCGAGGTGGTTATTTTGGACGCCTCTCAATATGACATGCAGGCAATTGGCAGTCCTACCGGCATAGAGGTATGTGAACCTGGGTATTTGCCCACAGGGTTTCGCAGCGGGGAAGAGGATATTATCACCAGCGTAAGAGAAAATGAAAACCTTAGGAAGCATATAAAAGTGTACCCGAATCCAGCATCCACCACTCTACAGGTAGACCTTTCGGAAAATTTGGGTGCATATGAACTCTCCTTGTACTCCACTAGCGGGACCTTGATCAGTTCAGATTCCTCTGAACACAGCCAAAAAGTAATCAACGTGGAGCATCTACAGGCAGGTATTTATGTGGTGGTATTAAGAGGAAAATCCTTTATGGAATCTTATAAAGTTATCATCAATAGATAATCGTCATTTCTACAGTAAAACTTCAGGTAACCGGAAGGGTCAAGGGACCATACAGCCTTGCCGGTTTACTTTTACACCTCACTTGGTGTATAGCCAAAATGCTTCTTAAAACATTTGCTAAAATATGAGGGATTACTGAAACCTACCTCCATGGATATTTCATTGATGTTGTAGTTTTTCTCTTCCAGCAGCTCTTTGGCTTTCTTGAGCCTGAAGGTCTTTATGAATTCATTCGGGGTATAATTGGTAAGACTTTTCACCTTCCTATATAGCTGAATCCGGGAAATTCCAACCAGATTGGACAACTCTTCCACACTGAACTGTGAATTGTCCAGGTTTTGGTTAAGGATGTCGATTATTTGGTTGAGGAAGTTAACATCCGTTTTGGAGAGTTTTCGGTTCTCCGCCTCACCTTCCTTTTTCTCTGTCAAAAGCAGATTGTTCTGGAAAGACTTCTTCCATTTTTCACGGTTCTCCACCATTTTCCGAAGTCGAAGAGATACCAGGTTCATGTTAAAAGGCTTACTGATATAGGAATCGGCACCTAGGCCAAAGCCTATCTCCCTGCTTTCAGCCTCCGACTTAGCCGTAAGCAGTACCAAAGGAATATGGCTAAAATTAATATCTTTTTTGATTGACTCACAAAGCTGGAAGCCGTCCATTTCCGGCATTTTAACATCTGAAAGGATAATATCTGCAGTCTCTCCATTCAGCAACAATAAAGCTTCTCTACCATTGGTTGCTTCCAAGATTTTAAAATCCTTAGATAAGCTTCCTTTTAAGTAGGTTCTTAAGTCGTTATTGTCCTCCACTAATAAAAGTACTGGCTTAGCATCATCCACAAGTGGTGTTGCACTTTCTTTTTCACTGTACTCAAAAAGTGAGTTTTTTGCATATAACTCCTGCAGACCCTCACTTTCTGGAAGGTTACTCTGCATGATATTTACACCTTCCATGCCCTTATAGTGTTCTTTGCCTTTGAGGAAGCTAACGGTAAAGACAGTACCAACATCGGTTTGGCTTTCCGCCTGTATTTTCCCTTTATGCATCTCGGTAAACTGCTTACAGAGAGAAAGTCCTATTCCCGTTCCTAAGGCACTAGAATTGACCTGGTAGTATCTTTCAAATACTGCTTCTACATCAGCTATGCCTTCTCCATTGTCCATAATTTCTATATGGACATTTTCTTGGTCTTCAGAAATTTCCACTGAAATGGTTCCTCCTTTATCTGTAAATTTAAAGGCGTTGAAAATAAGATTGTAAAAAACTTTTTCAACTTTATCTTGATCCAACCATAAAAGATCCTCCCTCAGGTCAGCCCGGAAGGAATAATTGATCTTCTTCATCTTTGCATGATGCGAAAATGAATTAAATATATTTTGAAGAAATGATGAGAATGAAACAGGAGTGATAGTCATACACATCTTTCCATCTTCGATCTTTCGGAAATCTAAAAGCTGGTTGATTAGCCTCTGGAGTAGATTTACGTGTTTGTATACGAGCAGATACGTCTGCTTATCCTGATAGGACAGGTTTGGTTTGGAAAGCAGCTTCTCCACTGGACTCAAGATCAGCGACAGTGGAGTTTTAAATTCGTGAGAAATATTGGAGAAAAAGGCCATTTTTGCTCTAGTCACTTCCTCAAGCCGGTTGTTCAGATCAATTAGTTTTTCATGTTTTTCGGCAAGTTCTCTACGCTGCTTTTCTATAGCCAGATTCTGTCTATTAAGTTTAAAATTAGCTTTTAATTTGGATCTGTAGGCCTTGACACTGATCAGTGAAAGGATGAGAAAAATGATTAGTAAGGCACCGATCAAAAGCAAAATTGTTTGCTGGGCATTGAAGCGAAGTAGTTGTTCACTGATCAGTTTGTTTTGGTGCTCAATCTTAGATTGCTGGCCAAATAGCTGTTCTGACTGCAAGGCAAGTACTCTGGCATTGGTAGAGTCGATAGCAGCTGTCTGTAGAATATTTTCTCTCTTAAAGGGTTGCTTCGAAAGAATATCAATGGCTGTTTTAATGGCCAAATCACCACCAGTAGGGTATAAAAATGTGGCGTCAATTTCTCCGTTAAGAACAGCTGCTACACCACCATTTGGACCAGGCAGTCCATCAACGCCGAGCACTTTAACTTGCTCATACCCAGAATGGCTTGACAACACTTTCTTTGCGGCTCTGGCCATCACATCATTGTGGGCATAAACGGCGTCAAAAGGACCTTCACTTTCCAATATTAGAATTTCCATGGCTTTTTCAGCACCATCCTTTATCCAATAACCATTGGCCTCTCCTACTATTTCAATTCCAGAAATTTCCTTTAATTTTTGTTCAAATCCGTACTTTCTTTCCTGTGCTGCAGAAGCTGCTGGATCGCCGGTAATCTGGACCACCCTTCCATTTCTGCCCAGCAAAGACACAAGATAATTGGCCGCTATTTCGCCTATGGCAAGATTGTCCCCACCTATGTAAGAAGTGTATTGGTCACTGTCTATTTTTCTGTCAATAAGAATTACGGGTATGCCTTTGCGATAAGCTTTTTCCACCGCTGGCGTGATAGGTTCAATGGCATTCGGAGAGACGATAAGAAGATCAACCTCGTCTTTAATAAATTGCTCGACATCTGCAATCTGTTGTTCGTTGCTGTAGTCCGCATCACGGATGACTAGGCTAGCTCCAGGATAAAAAAGCAATTCCCCTTCCATTTCTTTATGCATCGTCTGCCTCCAAACATCCCCACCGGTAAGCTGGGAGAATCCGATTGTATACGGAAAATCCTGATTGTCTTCATCCTCTGAGCAACTTAACATGCCCATTATAATTGCGACAAGAAATATGTACTTTGAAAATAAGCCGCCGAAAACCTTCATGTTTAACTATAAAAAACAAGGTGGACAGAGGTCCACCTTGCCGTTATTATCTTATGGTCGGAGCTTCATAAATCCTTACCATTCCTGACTCCTCTACCTCTTCTTCACTTGAATGGACCTCAAATTTAGTAAAAGGTTTTGTATTAAACACCTGAGCTGTCATCACATATACTCCATCATTGATAAAAACCTCCACTGAAGAGGCGTCTACCACGATATCCATATTTATTTTATTTAATTTTCCTCTGACCGGCATTTCCTGCACATTGGAAAATTCATCATGGAAATCAACTTTTCCGGACTTGCTTCTATCCAGATATACCTTTTGATTAGCATTGTCAATTTTTAAAGTCAGCTCCTCTCCGCCCTCATTGCTAAGTCTGATAACATCAGTTGCTTCACCAAGGCCAAGGTCCTTCAAAGAAATTACATAACCCTTATCCCCGGGAATTTCAATGGCTTGGTTTCTTTTTAGTGTAGTTTCACTTTTCAACTCATCCAAAGATTCATAAAATTCCTTTACTGGCACATTGGCAACAATATTTTCACCTGTGTCACTTACAAGCCTAAGTTCTCTAGCCAAAGTCATGGCACTTCTCCATCTTTCAGTAGGTGTAACAGTGGCATAAGTCCAATTGCTCATCCAGCCGATAAATAGCTTTCTACCATCCTCTTCGGGAACATTAGCCCATGTAACACCGGCATAATTGTCTGTACCCCAATCCAGCCACTTCTCTTCCTGATGTTCTGGAGTAAAGGTGGTGCCATCAAAATCTCCAGTGAAGTATTGGGTTCCGCTTCCTCCATTTGGCGCGCCTGGATTAATACTAATAAACATCACCCATTTGGACTCCCCATCTTCCCCTTTCAATTCAAAAAGATCCGGGCATTCCCAAACGCCTCCCTTGGCTCCTATGCCCTCTCCAAATTCACTTTCCAAGGTCCAATCTTTTAGATCTTTGGAAGAGTACAAGTGGATCACATCCTTGACAGCCAAAGCCATTACCCATTTCTCACTTTCCTCATGCCACATAACTTTTGGATCCCTGAAATCAGCCATTCCTGGATTTGGTAATACTGGATTCCCCTCATATTTCTCCCAAGTTCTGCCCTTGTCATTACTATAAGCAAGGCTCTGCACCTGACCTTTTTCGTCATGATGATGGGTGAATATCGCCACCAAGGGTGTTTCATCTCCTGATTTAAAACCTGCAGTATTGTTGTGATCAGCTACAGCACTTCCGGAGAAAATAAACCCCAGGTCATCCGGATACAGTTTCACCTCCTGCTCCTCCCAATGTACCAAATCGGTACTGATAGCATGTCCCCAGTGCATTGGTCCCCATACTGTACTGTCTGGATAGTATTGGAAGAAAAGGTGATATTCTCCATCATAGTAGACCATCCCATTTGGATCGTTCATCCAGTTTTCCTCAGGGGTGAAGTGAAACCGTGGACGAAAAGCCTCTTCTGAAGCTTCGGAAATCTGATCCTGCTCGGATTGATAACACCCGAATCCCAAAGTAGCAACAACGAGCCCAAGCACGGTATTTTTAATAATTTTCTTCATCATGCTTTAATTTACGATAAAAAAGGGAAATCACGGGAATTCACAATAGGTCAATAGGTTATAGCAATACTTTTTTCCCGCAACCTCCCTTATTTCATCCATTATCTATAAAAACGATTTTGTGTGTACACTCCCTGGCTTCTATCAATTTCGCTTTGAGGCACAGGAAGGTATTCGTTTCGGTTTGGTGTAAACTGAGCTGCATTCAGGTGCGGTCTGATGTTTCTTTCTTCAGTAAAGAAAGTGTTCAACACCTGATCTGCCACTCCCCATCTCACTAGGTCATAAAACCGGTGACCTTCTAGGCAAAGCTCAAGTCTCCTCTCAAACCTAACAGCCTGGGTAGCAAATACAGGATCAGCAAAATCGCCGCCTTCATACAATCCAATCCTATAGTTTGCGGCCAATTCATCGCTGCCCAATTGAGTGACAAACGGAGCATTCGCGGCTCTTTCCCTGATTTGGTTAACATACATCATAGCCTCAGTAGTGTTACCAAGCTCAATTAAAGCTTCTGCTTTCCACAGCAACACATCAGTAAACTTGATCAAAGGAAAATCCATTGCTCCAAGGGCCCATGGGAAACCTGCAGTTGCCCTGTAGGAGGAATTTGGAGAAATGATATTTTTCTTTTTACTGTAAGGCCCATAAACATTGGAAGATCTGGCCCAGTTTTCAACATATACGCTTCCTTCAAAATCTTTCCAAGGTATGCCTGGACGTCCAATGGCATGATCCAAACGAGGGTCCACAAAATCGTCTGCAGTTAATTCACTGTTATTGAACGTGGTAAACATTGGCAAACCTCTCTCGTCCGTTTTAAAGGCATTCACCAAATTTTGGGTAGGCCGATGAAAGCCGTCACCCCCACCGTAGGCAGGGCCCATAGGTGAAGTAAGCAAATCTCCCCAGTTGATCACACCAGCCTCAGAGCCATCTCTTACTGAAAACGATATCGAGAAGATGTCTTCAGGACTATTGTTCCACTCAGGCATGGAATAAAGCTTTTCATAGTCATCCAATAAGCTATACAAGCCAGAATTAATCACTTCTGATGCCTGCTCCGAAGCCTGCTGCCACTTTTCCTGGAAAATATAGGCCTTGGCCAGATAAGCATGGGCTACAAATTTATTCGCACGATTCACTTCATTTTGTACCGTTGGAAGGATATCCAGTCCATAGGCAAAATCCGCTTCAATCAATTCCCAAAGCTGCTCTGAAGTAAGGTCATTCGCTACATTCCCAATATCGGTAAACGTATGGCTTTCGTCGATATATGGGAAAGAATAGAAATTCTTTTTGAGGTCGAAATAAAAATGCCCTCTCAAAACTCTCATCTCTGCAATTCTCACCTCTTTATTGGGATAAGCTCCCTCATCGATTCTTTGCAAAGCCCGGATTGCACTGTTTACATTTCCTATTGCGATATAGGATGCCCTCCACTTTCTTTCGAAAACGAAAATGTCCGGGGTGTTATTAAAGGTTTCCATCTGGTTATACTCAATGATATCCCCAGGCCCCCCACCGCCTTTGTAGGCGTCGTCGGATCTTACGTCTCTATAACTCCAATTAGTCGGAGGGTGAAAAAAAGTAGGATCAAGACCTGGAAAATGCGCTTTCATAGAAGCATAAGCGGCAGTTACCAGACCATCTACTGCCTCAGCAGTATTGAGCTGCTCGTCAGTCAAAAGCCCTTTAGGAGTGGTTTCCAGTACGCTTTCGCAACCTACGGAAGCCCAAACCATTAGACCTAATATTGTTGATTTTATATATTTCATCGTTACTTGGATTTAGAATTAGAATATCACGTTTACACCAAAATTGATGGCTCTGGCCTGTGGATACAGTTGGGAGTCAATCCCAAAATTGAAGGGTCCACCGGGGCCTATTTCAGGATCTAAGCCACTGTAACTGCTGAACACAAACAGATTTTCACCCTGAACATAAACTCTGATTCTTTCCGCTCCGAGCGAGTTAAGCACAGAAGGTGGCAGAGTATAACCCAAGACCAAACTTTGAAGCTTTAGGTAAGAACCGTCTTCTACAAAATAACTGGAGTGTCGTAGTTCATCATTCGGGTTGGTCACATTCACACTTGGAATCGTTGCCCCTGGGTTTTGAGGAGACCAAGAATCCAAAATTCTGGTACTGAAATTAAAGGGGAAGTAAGCAAAGTCCGTCAATCCTCTCATGGTGTTGTATATGTCGTTGCCGTATACACCATTGAAGAAAATAGAGAAATCAAAGTTTCTGTATGACGCACTTGCATTTAATCCGTAGATGAAATCCGGGTTTGGATCACCTATCCATGTTCTATCCTGCTCATTGATTACTCCATCACCATTTGTATCCTGATAACGGATTCTTCCCACGTCTTTACCGGACTGAACTGCGTGACTGGACACTTCCTCCTCGCTAGTGAAAATACCATCAGCTACATAACCAAAGAATGACGAAACCGGTCTCCCAACCTGAATTCTGTTCGCATTTTCACCCAAGTAGAACTCTTCGCCACCTAGGCTTTCCACTCTATTCCTATATGATCCCACATTGAAATCAACGGTATACCTGAAGGCTTTTGAAGGGTCGCTTCTATAACCTATAGCAATCTCAAGCCCTCTATTACTCAGTTCGCCAGAATTGACAAAAGGAGGAGCGCCTGCTCCAAAGGCTGCAAGCAATGTTGGGTTGAGCAACATCCCTGTGGTGTTTTTGAAGAAATAATCAGTGGTCATTTCCAATCTCCCATCAAAGAGGGACAAATCAAAACCAAGGTTGGTCTGCGTCTGGGTCTCCCATCTTAAATTAGGATTACCCATAGTTCCTCTATAATAACCTGGGAAAATCGAAGTATTTGTTCCAGCTAAGTCATAGCCCCCAAATTCAGGACTAGTTTGATAGAAGTTCAATGCTCCAAAGTCGCCGATCTGTTGGTTTCCAGTTTGTCCCCATGAGGCTCGTAACTTGAAATCATCAACTGCAGGAATGTTAGCCATGAAGTCCTCTTCTGAGATTCTCCACCCCCCGGAAACGGCAGGGAAAACACCGTAGCGATTTTCGGGACCAAATCTTGAAGACCCATCTCTACGGATTGTTCCCGAAAGGTAATATCGGTCATTATAAATGTAATCCACTTTACCGAATTGGGAAGAAAGCCCCCATTCGGTACCGCCGCCCCCATTGGTCTGGAGTCCGGTACCTGCACTTAAGTGAGCATAGGAATAGTCGTTGAGAATAAATCCCATCCTTCTGGCATTGAAAAACTCACTGTCAAAACTGATTAATTCAGTACCACCCAAAACATTGAGCCTACTACGCCCAATTTCTTTGGTATATTCCACCGTGTTTGACCACGTCAATGTCATATTTCTGGAATAGCTGTTTGTCAAGTAGTTGTCCGTATTATTGACATTCCCTTCTCTAAAGCTTGGCTCAAACCTTCTTAGGCTACTGTTATTATAATCTACACCCAAGGACGTTCTTGCATTTAATCCCTCGATGATTTTCAAATCCATAAAAGCATTTCCGAAGACTCTCCAGTTCTCACTCCAGTTGGTGCGGTTTCTATGTAGCTCCCCTAGTGGGTTTAGCAAATCTCCCAACCCATCAGTAGGCCCGCCAAAATTTCCCACATTATCTCTAACGGGGATTAGTGGATGCTGTCTTAATGCTGAAGAAAGTTGATTGGCTCTTAATTCTTTGAAATACGTCACTTGAAGATTTTCACCAACAGTCAACCGGTCCTTAATGGTATAGCTGGTATTTAATCTGGCATTGTATCGCTGATAACCTGTATGCTGTTGAATCCCACTGTCATCGGCAAAGTTCAAACCGGCATAAACACTGGATTTTTCAGTAGCCTGAGTAATTCCCAAACTGTAGTTTTGGATCATAGCAGGTTTGAAAACCTCATTCATCCAATTAGTATTGGCAGCAGGAATATTCCCTTCCGCATCGATAAACTGAGGAATCACCGGTTGGGAGCCACTCCCATAAAGTGGATGGGAAGGTGTGATGCCCGAATTTCTCTGAGCTTCCCAATATACATCGCCCCACTGTTGAGCGTCAAGCATATCCATGCTGTTTCGGATTGTCTGTACCCCTACAAAGGAATCAAATGTGATTTGAGGCTCACCGGTTGTTCCTTTTTTAGTCGTGATGACGATAACCCCATTGTTTGCTCTAGATCCATAAATGGAAGCGGCTGCGGCATCTTTCAACACTTGAACAGACTCAATGTCATTTGGGTTTAGCGGCCCGATATTGTCTGTAGGTACACCATCGATTACATATAAGGGACTGGTATTTCCAATTGTGGAGAAGCCCCTGATCCGGACGTTTGTATTTCCACCTCCCGGAGTCCCATCCGCAGTTATTTGAAGCCCAGGAATTCTTCCCTGTAAAGAATTCAAAATATTAACATTGGACTGCTGAAGTGCATCATCAAGCTTTACTACAGAGACAGCTCCCGTGATATCTGCTCTTCTTTGGGACTGATAACCCAAAACAACCACTTCATCAATCTGCCTGACATCCAGGTCAAGTGTCACATCCACTGTATTGGCATTGCCTATCCTGATTTCCTGAGTAAGCATACCAACGAAGGAAAAGATCAAAACCTCCTCACTTGTGGCGTTAATTTCATATACACCGTCAATATCAGTAACGGTACCTCTAGAGGTTCCTTTCACTCTAACACTTGCCCCCGGTAAAGGAAGGTCATCTTCTGCGCTCAGCACTGTACCCCTGATGGTATTCTGCTGACCATACGCGTTCAAATTGCCTAAAAGCAACAGCAGCAAGCTGAAACAGCAAACTTGCAGAAACTTTTGGCTTGTAAATGTTCTTTTCATTTAGGATTTATTTTGGGGGTTATACACTAATTATTTAACAATTCCTTTTCAGGATTTCGTCAATTTCTATAGGATTATAATTGGGAGTGGCACCTTTTTTTGAGGCGATAAGAGCCCCTAAAGCGCAGGCAAAATTCAGAGCTTCCATAGGTTCTTTTTCAGATAAAAGACAGCTGACCAAACCTCCCAGGAAAGCATCTCCAGCACCAACAGCATCTTCCACTTGGACTTGATACCCCTCATGTGAATAGATCTTTCCGCCAAATCTCAAAATAGCGCCGTTTCCTCCTCGGGTTAGGCAAACTATCGGACAATTAAATTCTTCTTCCAGCTGTATAAGGGCTTCTTCCTGATCTTCCGATAACTGAAACCACTTGATAAGCAATTCCAACTCCTCTTGGTTAAGCTTGACAAAGTCTGCATAATAGAGCAGACCCTCAATATTCTCTTTTGTATAGTGGGGAGCTCTGAGGTTAATGTCAAATACCTTTTGAGCATTAGGAGCAGACTCCAAAAAATGGAAAAGGGTGTTTTTGGAAACATCCTGTCTGGCCATCAAACTCCCAAACACCAATGCCTCAGCTTTTTCCACCAAGTGGATATTTTCAGATGTTAATTGTAGGTCATCCCAAGCTACAGGCTCCAGGATCTTGTACGAGATTTCATTTCCTTTACCTACTACTTCCACTTCACTGGTCGCTAAAACTTCACTTTTCTGTACAAAACCCTGTGAAAAACCCGCATTTTCCAGAACCGAAAGCAACTCCATACCGAGGTCATCATTGCCTACACCACTGATAAGATCAACGTCCTCTCCAAGTTGTTTGAGGTTTTTGGCCACATTAAAGGGAGCACCTCCGGCGACTTTATTTTCACCGAATTTGTCCCATAGGATCTCTCCAATACACACGATTTTTTTAGACGTGCTCATAAGTTGTTTTAGCTTTTGGTGTCACGTATTTTTTCTCCAGATTCTCCAGAGTCATCCCTTTTGTTTCCGGTACGTATTTATAAATAAAGATGAAGGTGAAGAGGCTCAGCACGGCAAATATCCCAAAGGCAAAAGCCCCGCCCATAAAGGCCAGCAGCCAAGGGAAGGTCTGAACTACCACAAAGGTGCAGGTCCAGTGAAAAAAGGTAGAAAATGACATTGCCGCTCCGCGAAGGCGATTGGGAAAAAGCTCAGAAACCACCACCCACATGACTGGGGCAAGGGATGCGGCAAAAGAAGCAATGTATCCCAATATGAAAACCAATACCCAGTAGCCCTCTAACATATCAAAGAAGAAGGCCCCTACAAGAAAAGTCAAAGAAATGCCCATTCCTGCAGAACCATATAGCATTAGTGTTTTTCTTCCCACCTTTTCTATAAGGGAAATGGCCACTATAGTGAAAATAAAATTGATCGCCCCTATCATCACCGGCTGCCAAAACGAGGAGGCAAGACTAGCCCCTGATTTTAGGAATATAGTGGGAGCATAGTAAATCACAGCATTAATTCCAGTCACCTGCTGCAAACAGGCCAAGACTGTTCCGATCAGAAGGATCTTTTTCATATTCCCCTCAAAGAGTTCGCTGATCTTTACTTTATTAATATTGGTAAGTGATTCTTTAATTTGACCCAATACTTTACGACTATCGGTAGGAGTATATAATTTATCCAACACCGCAACAGCTTCCTGTTCCTTGTTTTTTTTGACTAACCATCTTGGACTTTCTGGAATAAAAAATAGCGCTATTATGAAAACCAATGCCGGCAAAGACTCCGAAGCAAGCATATATCTCCAGTTATCTTCTCCTACCCCCAAAAACATGTAGTTGGTGAAATATACAATCAGGATACCTGAAACAATGGCCAGTTGGTTGAGAGAAACCATTTTGCCACGGATGGCTGATGGAGAGATTTCGGCAATATAGGTAGGAGACAGAACAGAGGCTGAGCCAACTCCTATACCACCAATAATCCGCATGATGATAAATACGGTGAAATCATTGGTCAAAGCAGTCCCTAAGGCGGAAGCGATAAACATGATGCCGGTAACGATGAGCACCTTTCTTCTCCCAAACAAATCCCCAAAATAACCGGAAGTCAATGCCCCTAACATACATCCAAGGATCACGCAGCCAACAGCCCAACCTTCCAAGGTTTCGTTAAGTTGAAAATGTTCTTTTATAAAAGGAATGGCACCTGAAATTACAGCTGTATCAAAGCCGAACAAGAAGCCTCCCAAGGCGACCGTACTGATGATGGTCAACAAATATTTATTACTGGTCATTAACCTGATTATTTTGGGTTTCGAAATCGATTAAATCTAAAAAAACCCTTTATATGCCAGCTAGAGTAAATGTATCAAAATCTGATAAAAATGTTACACACAGAATTTATCCCCATCAATTGGCTCAAAACACCATTTTTGCAGTATATAAAAAGCCAGTAAAAAACATCTTTTTAATGGGTGAAATTTAAGGGCAGAAAAAACCCTTACCTATAAAAGGTAAGGGTAAAGCGATTATATGAATGTGGATAACTTATCTTTACTCAATCAACACACTGCCAGTCTATGGGTTTCATCCTCCAAATCTTCAGGGACTGGACAATTAGGTCATCCTCCCCAATCAAGGTCAGACCAGTAGCGTCTTGCTCAGCATACACTCTTGTGGTGATGGATTTTCTCTTATTGGCATAAATTTCCAGCATGGACTTATCCAAAAACACCCGAAGCTCCAAAGCCTCACCTTTCAGATCCAATTCACCCTCATCTATGCCCAACTTCTGCAGTTTACTTGATTTTGTCCTGTCTACTCCAAACATGCTATTTTCAGGATTGTAATAAATAAGGGTCAACTCTTCTTCATTTGGGGATTTGCGTACTGTAATACCCTTCTTTTCCTTGGAGGAAGCAAAATTCAGCAGAATCTCAAGGTCATCACCAGCAATTTCTGCAAGTCGCTCATTAGCTTCTTTTATAGGAACATTTTCAAGCTCCAAGAGTAGATCTCCTCTTAAAGATTCTATCGCCGGCACAGGTTCAAATGCCAAGTCACCATCATCGTCAAGGTCCAATACTACCGGTAACCCTGCATTATGTGCCCAGCCTAGCTCAAATGGGTCAATCCCATTATGCTTACCTTGTGCAATAGTAAATACAACCGGCTTCCCACTAGCTGGATCCATCATACCACTGGGTCCTGTAAATCCGAAATCCCCATAATCCATCAATTGTGGGGCCTCTTGGTCCGGAACAAACTTTTGCTCCTCCTTATCAAACCTTCCCAACCAGTAAAACACCTCCACATCGGCAGGATCCCTTACAGGAGAAATAAGAAAAATAAACCTATCTTCTCCAGACTCATATTTTCCGATTGGAAGAAATACGGGCAGTTCCCATACAAGACCTAAATAAGGATACTTATCAAAATCAGAAATGTAAAAAGGGTTGAGATATTCCCATTGGTAAGCATTATCGGACTCAAAAAGACTTGCAGAACCACCTCTACCTTCCAAGCCGGTTCCCACCAGCATATACCATTTATCCTCATCCTGCCACACAAATGCATCTCTGAATTCATTCTCCAGATATTCTTCCGGCTTTTCCGCTACCAATTCAGGATGCATTTCCCATTCCTTTAAATTTGGATCATCCAAGTCCTTGGGAAAAGCGATAGCGACTGCTTGGTTAGGCATCAAATCATCATTGCCTGCTGTAAAATAAAGTAATGGATTGCCATCAGGGTCAAAACCTGCCCCGCCCGACCATATGCCGTCAGGTGTCAATTCACCTTTTTCAGGAGCTAAGGCTATTGGCGCATGCTTCCAGTTGATCATATCATCACTCACCCAGTGCCCCCAATGGATTTGTCGCCAATAGGGACCGGTTGGATTGTGTTGATAAAAGAGATGGTATTTTCCATTAAAAAAGAAAGGCGCATGGGGCTCGTTCATCCAATGTGCCGGTGCTATTGCGTGATAAAGTGGCCGGAAACGGTCTCCTTCATATTTGTCGTAATCCAAGAAAATATCAGCATCTGCTATCTTTGGGGCTGTGTCGCCATTGAGATAGGTTTGATAGCTCTCCTTTATTTCAGCATCTTCTCTAGAATCAAATTCAATTTTCAGATCATCCATAAGCCCATTAAACATATTAACCATAAACTCGCTTCCTGGATAGAGCGGGTTTGGGTCATTATGCCTTCCTACAATCAATGGCTCATCAGCTGGACTGAACACAAAAGGCTCTTCAAAAACCTTCTCCTGTACTTTTTCCCCATTCAGAAAAAGGGACACACTCTCCTGGTTTATTGTAGCGGTTAGATAGGACCATTCATTTTTAGGCAGTAGCTTTTCCACTTCCCATAATTCTATCCACTCCTGGCCATTCCCCACATGGAACGACCAACTGCCATGCCTATGCATGCCCATGGCAAAACCTTGTTTTGTCTCCAGATCCTGTTGGTTTACAATTGAGGAAAGCTTTCCATCCCTTCCCCATTCAAATGCCCGTGGTGCCACCCAAACTGAAACGGTAAAACCTTTCCCTTCATTAATGGCAAAGTCCTCATTGACTATATAAGTGGAGTAGCCATCAAATAGGAGGCTTTGGCCACTAATGGAGCTTTCTCTCCATAAAGGTTCGGAATTGGGTTTGTACTTGGCATCTGTAAAGACATATTCTACCGTATAGTCTTTTCCTGACACTTCCTCGTGAAGGACCTCCCCTCCTGTATGGTCGAATTTGTAGTGCAGTTGACCCTGAGCAGAAATGGAGATCAAAAGCAATAGGAACAAACTGCCCCACCTGTTTATATTTAACATGCTGATATTGGTTATGGGTTATTGAATCAACACTCAATGTATCGGCTTAATTTCAGGCCAGCTGTTACAAATCCTTCATAAATTGATAAAATTGGGTCATTAGAAACCCTAAAACATCAAGAGCTATGATCATGGCCTTCTTAAACAGAAAATTTTGATTATCTTTTATTAAATTTAAAAAATCACCATCCACTAGCATATTAACTTATGAAATACAGCTTTTTCATTATGGCGATTTTATCAACTTTACCATTTTCTAATAAAGTTGCCGCCCAATCCCAAATTGATTTGCAGCAACTAAGTGAAGATTATTTTCATCACGGCATCCAAATCCTCACAGACCTAGTCTCCATCCCTAACGACTCCCACCACCCCGAGCAGTTGCAACAAAACCTGGACTGGTGCAAGGAGAATTTCATACAGAGAGGCTGGGAGGTATCTGAATTGGAGACGGAAGGCTTTCCTTTAATGCTGGCTGAATTAAGCCAACCTGACGCAGAAAAGACCGTGTTGATGTATTTCCATGTGGATGGGCAGGCCGTGGACCCTTCGAAGTGGAAACAGGAAGATCCATATAAGCCGATATTGAAGCAAGAAAATGAGTTCGGAGAATGGGAGGAAATATCTATGGAACGCCTTAAAGATGAATATGACCCCGAATGGAGAATCTATGGACGATCCACCTCTGATGATAAGGGACCGCTGGCCATGTTTCTCACCGCTTGGGATGCTGTGGAAAAGGAAAGGCTTTCCCCTAATTATAACATCAAAGTCATTCTTGATTTTGAAGAAGAAATAGGTTCCCCAAACCTCCCTGAGGCGGTCAATAACCATTCGGACAAACTCAACGCCGACATGATGCTTATAATGGATGGCCCACGCCACCTAAGCAATGAGCCCACTTTAAGTTTTGGGGCAAGGGGAATCGCCAGGGTCACCCTGACCACCTATGGACCTAAAAATCCGCAGCATAGCGGCCATTACGGGAATTACGCCCCAAACCCCGCCCTTCACATGGCCAAATTGCTCGGTAGCATGAAAGATGAACAGGGACGGGTAATTATAATGGGGTTTTATGATGGGGTAATTATTTCGGAAGAGGAAAAGGAAATCCTGGCCAATGTGCCTGATGATGAGGATAAGCTTAAGGAAAAGCTTGGAATTGCCGCCCCCGACCAAGTAGGTGAATCGTATCAGGAATCCCTGCAGTTTCCTTCACTTAATATCCGGGGGCTTTCTTCCGGTTGGGTGGGACAAGAGGCACGCACCATCATCCCCTCAGAGGCAAGGGTGGAACTGGATATTCGCTTGGTTCCAGAAAGTGACCCTGAAAAACTGTTTACTCTCTTGAAAAATCATATCAAAAACCAGGGTTTTCAATTGGTGGAAGAAGACCCAACCGACGAGGAGCGAAAGCAATACCCAAGAATCGTAAAATGGGAAGGTGAGATATCCTATCAGGCTTTCAGGACACCCTTCGATTCAGAACCAGGCATTTGGTTGGAGAAAGCTTTTCAAAGTGCATTTGGTAAAGACCCTATCTTGATCCGAATGGGTGGAGGCTCCATCCCCATAAGCCCATTTATTGATGCATTAGAAATACCGGCGGTGATCGTGCCAACCGTCAACCCTGACAACAATCAACACAGCCCGAATGAGAATATCAAGTTGAGGAATTATATTGAGGGAATTAAAACCATGCTATCCATATTGACCCAACCACTTAGAGAAGAACTTTGAGACCAAAATGCATAATTGGCCTGGTGAAAACAGATGAAAACCCGTCTCCTTGCTGATGAACAGGACGATAAGAGGAACGTTCCGGATTAAGAAGCATTCCTGGAGGAAAAAATGATCGGTGGGTTTCATATTGAAACATATTCACACTACCCTGAAGCGCCAAACTTGAGTTCAAGGCATAAGACAATCCAAGGTCTAGGCCTGCATAGAAATTTCTTTCACGCACCTCCCGATCCAGTATTTTATTATCCTGTATGAGTCTAAAATTGGCTCCCGGGGCAAAACATACAGGGCAGTTGAAATCAATAAGTTCTACCTCATAACTTCCACGGCCCTGCTCATATGTGGCATAAGGTGTGACCTGAAGGTCAAGCCTAGATGTCAGTTGAAAAAATCTGGTTGCAAAGATGCCCCCTTGCCAAAGCGTATTGCTAACCTCGGCCATATAATCTGAACGAAAATTATTGTTTTCCACGCTGACTTGCTCAGTTGTATTATAGGTCCGCACGCCGGCAGAAACACCCAAAGCCCAGTTTGGAGTCACCATTTTACCAAACCTGTTGCGCCATTCCCAACTGCTCGCATTTTGAGCCTGTGGAAGTTTTTTGTAAGCATTTGTACGGGATGTTGGGCTCAGTTCAGAAAACAACAACCAACGTCCAGCCCACTCATCCTGTCCCAGCGCAATCGGCAAATTTAGCAGCCACAGCAAAATCACTAAAAATAAAACTCTTTTCATTCCGTATTTTCATCCGTTCTAATCTCAGGACGTCCTGAAAGGAAAAAATGCCACAGCTGGAAAGAAATTTTCTGTATTAAATCCCTATCCAGCCTTTGGCCTTAGCTTTTTCAGTTGTGGAAAAAGACTGAAAATTGATGTTACCAATGATAGAGTAAATCCCATCCGATATTTTTTGCACCCAATCCTTATCTGTGACCAAAGCAATTTTATCGATCTTTTGAAGCAAAACTTTAAAATCGGGAACAAGCTGCTTGACCTCTTCCCATATTGCTCCCATTGTCATAGTTGGGAATTTCTCCATTTCTATATAGATATTCACAGCATGTCCTTCATCTACCCTCGCCTTGATCAGGGTATACATTTGCTGCATTTCGGTTTGGGAGATTTTGTCTCCTACTTTAAACATCAATGTGTTTTCATTAGGGGAGGGAATTTGCTCAATCATTTTGGGTTGGGGATTTAGGTTATCAATTACTATTTTAACCTTTGGGGTGGCATATAGTTTAAATGGGCACCAATTACCATGTATCAAGCACAAACTACACCGCAGGGGACCACTGCTTCATTCTTCCATTTTACTTCGTACCTCGTACTACTAACTTCATTGGTACCTATTCGTTCACATTTTCCTTCAGTGTCACCACATAGGAGGTAAGTTCAATGATCCTACCATTTTGGATCAAGTAGCTGTCAACATAGGCAGCTCGGAAGATTTTTCCTTCCTTATCCAAGCCCTTCATCACCCCTTCCGAGACAATCCTATCCTCTTCAGCTACTTTGGTGCCTGGCCAGATTTCTGGCAACCCCATATCTTCCATTGACTTGAACATTTCGGCAATGTCATTTTTCCCTTTTAGGTGAAACTCACCCAGCATTTTCCATTCCACATCTTCGCTCATCATTCCCAGGATAGTCTTATGATCCCCCCGAGCAAATGCATCGTCAAATTTTTCTACCAGCGCCTTATTTTGCTGCTGCACATTGTGAATAGTTTCCATGATTTTTAGTGGTTAAAGGTTGAGTATAAATGAATTACAAAGGTACGAGGATTTTTCCATGCATTTTTCGTAATTTAAAGGATTATAAGCACCTATCATTGATATTAACCCCTCGAATACTATATGGATTTTCACTTCAAAAAAGCCATGATTTATGACCTCGACAATACCCTTTATTCGGTAAAGACTATCGGGGACAAGCTCTTTGCTCCAGTGTTGGAAGTGATAGGGCAAGAAGAAAAACACCAGGCAAATATGGAGGATATCAGGAAGGACATCATGCGGATCCCTTTCCAGAATCTCGCCCAGAAATATGACTTTGGGCCAGCCTTGACTCAAAAAGGGGAGGAAATACTTCAAGAGACAACCTACGACGACCATATCTCCCTTCATGAAGATTATCCGGCTATCCTTGAAATGCCCGGGCATCGATTTCTGGTAACCACCGGGTTTTATAAAATGCAGAAAAGCAAAATAGACCGTATGGAACTGGAAAAAGACTTCCAAGCCTGCCACATTATCGACCCCATGCAAACCCAACAGACAAAAAAAGATATCTTCCTACAAATAATCAAAGACGGAAACTTTGAACCTAAAGATGTCATGGTAATCGGCGATGATCCTGAATCAGAGATTACCGCAGGAAACGAAATAGGAGTAGAAACAGTCTTATATGACAAACACGATCAATATCAAAGTCATCCGGCAAGCCATAAAATCAGGGACTTTCGGGAGCTGGTTACTATATTGATAAATTAATTAACAAAAGACGGGAGATTGAAGACCGAACATTCCCTTGAAGTATTAAAAAAAGCGCTTTCAATTAAATTGATAGCACTTTTCTGATTTTATGTATATACGCAATTGCACCAGTTTACAGGCTAAATTCTAAAACTAGATTGGCCGTGTGACTCGGTCTTCGGTCTTCTGACTTCCGGCCCAATAATCAAAAGAAAATTGGCTATAGGCATCATTACGGATATTCATATCTGTTTTACTCTTTATCGTAGAATTTCCAGTCATTCCCAAAATCCCTGTCCAGATCTTGATCTATTAGTATCGCCCTCACCAAGGCCACAGGAATGCTGTTTTCCTGCATTATGCGGTCATGAAACTCCTTCTCCTCCATTTTTCCGCTGTCCACCAATTCCTTTTTAAGGTGGTAAAACTGCAAACCGCCGGTCATATAGGCAATTTGATACAGAGGCCCATATCGTCCCTCAAAGGACCTTCTTACCTCCGCCTCGGCATTGGCTCGCTCATGGCCCACCCTATCTACCAAGAAGTCAATGCTTTCCTGTGGAGTCATTTTTTCCATGTGATAATTAAGGGAGAAAATGATACGGGCGCTGCGATGCATTCTCCAAAACATCATCCCCACCCTGTCCTCGGCATTTCTAGGAAAGTCCTTGTCCCAAAGATTAAACTCCCAGTACAGGGCCCAGCCTTCCGTCCAAAATGGCGTGTAAAACATCCTTCTATGGGTTTGGAAGCGTTGATTCATAAACTGCTGAAGGTGATGCCCAGGAATGAGCTCGTGATGAACCACAGCTCTTGAAAAATGGGGATTGTTGCCTCTGAGGCTCATCATTTTCTCCTCATGAGTCATCTCATCAGTTGGGTAAGCAATCTGAATCACCTCACCGCCAAGGAAAAAGGGCGCAAACCGCTGCTCTGCCGGACTCATCATCCGCATCCTCCAAGTCTCCTTAGCCAACTCCGGCACGGTGATCAGGTTTTTCCCTTCGATAAACTCCACCGCTTCCTCTGCCATCCTATTGATTTCTTCTGGCCACTCCCCTATTGGAAAATACGTTCCTTTGACATGCTCCAAGGCGGCTTTCCAGTCATTGCCAAAACCAAGTTCTTCGGAGGCTTTTAGCATCTGCTCCTCGCTCCATGCAAATTCTTTCTCAGCAATTTCCACAAGTTCTTCCGGTGTATACGGAATAAACTCATGCTTCAAACTCTCCATAATAGCGTCCCTTCCGATTGGCCGGCCACTGATGCCACTTCCGTCATCTTTTACCGAGCTGGTGCTGTAATAGTCTTTTATAAATTCACTATAATCCTTCAGGCTTTCCTTCAGTTTTCCATACGGTTTTGCCACCCACCAGCTAAATTCCGCATCATAACCATCATAAAAACCATAGGCCTCCTCCAGATTTTTTTGCAACTCCTCTACCATTCTGGAGGCTTTCTCAGCAAGCTGCCACCTTTCCATTTTTTCATCAGAATCAGTTAGCCTCTCCATTTGAATTTTCACCTCTCCGCTTAATTCCTGAAAAGTCTTAGCTACTTCTTGTGGGTCGGGCCGATTGCCTCTTCTTCTATCTTTAATGAATATTCTTAAGGGCTCTGCAAATTCCCCAAACCCTTTCACCTTATCAAAGTCCCCCTTTTCTAAACCCAATTGATACAGTTCCTTGTCCAATTGGTTTTTTAACAAAATATAATCCACCTGCTGGCTGGAGGAAAGGGATTCAAAATCCACCTTGTTCAACTTTGTTTGGTAGTCTTGGTAAAGTTGTTGAAATCGGTCATAGTACTCCTCTGACTCTCTCAAAGTATATTTTCTGCCCAAAGCAGATTTATCAGCCTGAAGCTGCCAAATAAGAGCTGGTATATCTCCTGCTAAGGATTGGAAAGTAATAAAAAGTGCAATTAACGAAAGGGTAAAATTTCTAAACATATAAAACATGGTTAATCTGATGGCCTAAAATGCAAAAACAGAGGCATTTCTCAAAGGAATATTATATTGTCACCAATTTTATTAATTTTATCTAAAAGCATTCAACCATGAAATATCAACTCTTTTTTACTTTTTTAATGTTACTCAACACCCAATTTTCATTCTCCCAAAGCGCCAATCCAGTTCGGATGGCAGTGGCAGGACTTGCCCATGGCCATTCTCATTGGATATTTAATGATCTGGGTGAAGAGACCGTCTTGACGGGGATCTATGAACCAAACGAAAGCTTGAAAAATCAATTCAAGGATCAATACAATTTGGATGATAGCCTATTTCATAATTCTCTGGAAGAATTGTTGCAAAATACCAACGCTGAAGGTGTCTTGGCTTTTGGACCAATTTCCGACCACTTGGAGGTAGTAAAAGCAGCCGCACCCCGAGGCATCCATGTAATGGTCGAAAAGCCTTTGGCTCTAGATATTGAGCAGGCAAAAGAAATGGCAGATTTGGCAGTTAAACACAATATCCATGTGCTGACCAACTACGAGACCTCTTGGTATCCTAGCACACAGGAAACAGCTAATAGGCTTGAGAAACATAAAGATCAGTTTGGACCTATCCGTAAGTCCGTTTTCCACCATGGCCACAAAGGTCCAATAGAGATAGGCGTAGGTAAGGAGTTCTTGGACTGGCTCACCGATCCGAAGCAAAGTGGTGGGGGAGCACTCATGGACTTCGGTTGCTATGGCGCTAATATCATGACCATGCTAATGAATGGCGAAAGACCTGAATCCGTTACTGCAGTAACTCAAAGCTTCAAACCTGACATCTACAAAGAAGTCGAAGACGAGGCCACCATCATTTTGACCTACCCATCTTCTCAAGCCATAATCCAGGCATCTTGGAACTGGCCAATTGACCGAAAGGACATGGAAATTTATGCTGAAAAAGGTCAAATTATCACCCCTAACCGAGATGAGATGATTATCAGAAAGGGTTCAAAGAAAGAAAGCATTAAATTGAAAGAAGAAAATGAAAATCCTTTTACCTTTTTCGCCAAAGTCATCCGTGAAGACAGAAGTATCCAACCATTCAGTCTATATAGCTTAGAAAACAATCTCATTGTTATGGAAATATTAACAGCCGCAAGGGAGTCTGCTGCAAATGGTAAAACTATCCAAATGAAGTAACCCTTCAAATAACAAAGTTAAAATTATTATCATCTGCATTTTTGGATATTCAAAATGCATTTAGTAACTTCCAAGCAGAATTAATCAATTGACCTTCAGCCTTCCTTTCTAATTTTTTGAAAAAGGACCGGTCATTTTTCTAGCAACGCTTATTTTTAAATTGTTTTTTTATGAAAAGGATTCTTGTTACCGGTGGTTCCGGATTTTTGGGCTCTCACCTTTGCGAAAAATTACTTGCCGAAGGAAATGAGGTTTTATGCGTGGATAACCTCTTCACAGGCAGAAAATCAAACATTCAACACCTATTGCAAAAGGATAACTTTGAGTTCCATAGGCATGACATCACCTTCCCTCTTTACGTGGAAGTAGATGAAATCTACAACCTAGCTTGTCCAGCCAGCCCAATTCATTATCAGTTTGATCCTGTTCAGACCATCAAAACAAGCGTAATGGGCAGCATAAATATGTTAGGATTGGCCAAAAGGCTCAAAGTTAAAATCCTTCAAGCAAGCACCTCTGAAATATATGGAGACCCTGAAATTCACCCGCAGCCTGAAACCTACCGGGGTTGTGTGAATACTACTGGGATACGGGCTTGCTATGATGAGGGTAAAAGATGTGCAGAAACCTTATTTTTCGACTATCACAGGCAACATCAAGTAGCCATCAAGGTCATGCGGATTTTCAACACTTATGGCCCCAGGATGCATCCCAATGATGGCCGAGTGGTCAGTAATTTCATTGTGCAAGCTTTAAGAGGCAAGGATATAACCATATTCGGCACAGGACAGCAGACTAGAAGCTTTTGCTATGTAGATGACTTGATTGACGGTATGTATAGGATGATGAATTCGCGAGATGATTTTCAGGGACCGGTTAATATTGGGAATCCATGTGAGTTCACCATGCTGGAACTGGCCGAAATGATCATTGACTTGACCGGTAGCAGCAGTAAACTGGTATTCCTTCCACTCCCTCAAGATGACCCTATGCAGCGCAAGCCACAAATCGATATGGCCAAAAGAGAACTTGGTTGGGAGCCCAAAGTCAAATTGGCCGATGGTTTGAAGAAGACCATTAACTATTTTGAAAAAACTTTAACCAAGCCAGACGTAGCATTAACTGTTTAGACTATTGTGAAAACTGATAAGATTACTATTCTTTATAACCCAAAGAAAATTACACTTTTATACAGCCTTTATCCTTTTTGGATGGCAAGATTTGCTGAGGGATTACATTTTACCACAGACCTTGACTGGGTCAAAAACAAGGACACAAACGAGTTGCTTCTGATAGTAGGGTGGTTTTGGGGGCAAGATAAAGACGGCACCCAACTCCACCTAATTCAAAATCTTTCATCAAAATATCGCCGCCTCGCGTATTTTGACGATAGTGACGGTTCCGAATCCAGCTTTTTGGACATACTTCCGTATGTGGATCTCTTTTATAAAAAACAGCTATTCAAGGATCGGAGCCTGTATTCCAAAAACTTCTACGGAAGAAGAATATTTTCAGATTTCTATCACCAGAATTTCGGGATTGAGGAAAATCCCAGCCCCCCGCCTTTACCCAAACCTCAAAATGAATCCGATTTAGCCAAATTGAGAGTTGCATGGAATATTGCTATGGGGCAATACCCAAACTGCAAAGTAAAGGAAAAGTTGGCTGGAAAACTTCATGCCTGGATAGGCCAGACAGGCATGGGCCTCTTGCTGGATAAACCTAACCCAAATAGATCTTTACCCAATCCAACTTTGGCAAAATGTCAAGCACGATTTGATGCAAAATGCTATAGGGATACTGTTGGTTATCAAAGGGAACATTTTCAGAAATTGATTGAAAACCACCCATCCTTCCTTACAGGAAGGATACCTTTAAAGCAATACAACAAAGAATTAAGCCAGGTGCAGGCCATTCTGAGCCCCTTTGGTTGGGGAGAAATCTGTTTTCGGGACATCGAGGCCATTCTAAATGGGTCGGTCCTAATCAAGCCTGACATGGGGCACCTGGAAACTTGGCCCAATATCTATGAGGCAAACCAAACTTATGAAAGTGTCTCTTGGGACGGCACGGATCTGCTCGATAAAACTGAAAAGCTCTTGGAGGATACAGAAAAGATGAATGAATTGAGAACGAATGCCTTTAACAAGTTAAAGGAAGCATACGGGACACTGGACATACGAGTAAAAGGAGTCCTAGCGGAAATCAGAGGCATTTCCCTGAAAACAAAAAAAGTGGCTTCCATGAAGTAATTACTATCGTCAAACCTTAGTCGAAAAATCATTTTGGCAACATATACCGAATCAAATCGGTAGTAGTTACTATTCCAAATAGATCTCCATCTTCCACTACAGGGAGGGCATGAAATTCCTCAGTCAAGAATATTCTAGCAACTTCCTCTATAGGCTGATTCTTGCTTACCACTCTTGGCTTGGCCGACATAACTTGAGGAACAGAAAGCATTTCTAGAATAGTATCATCCGCATCCTCTTGATTATCCCATAAAGCGCCAAAGGTCAACCTATTAATGTCTGTTCGACTGAGGATCCCCACAATTTTAGGGCCGTTCACCACAGGAAGATGCCTAACCTTATGCTTTCTCAACAATACCATTGCTTCCTTCAAAGTGGACATTTCATCCAAAGTCACAACCTGGGAGGTCATAATGCTAGAAACCGGCGCTCTTAAGTCCATAACCATATTGATTTTAAGCCTATCACAAAGATACGCAATTATTCCACCGAAAAACTGAGCTAAGTCAGCAGTTTTTATGATTATACCAGCCTAACATCTTAACTATCAATTCCATCGACAGATTTACCTAATTCAAAGATTAATTATTAAACTGACTTAAAAAGTTTATTTTTTTGAATATTCATTTGGCCTTTTAGCTTCCAGGTGACTCTCATATAATTCCGACTTTTAAACAAAGCTCATTATGAAAAGAATTTTGGTAAGCGGGGGTTCCGGTTTTTTGGGATCCCACCTATGCGAAAAACTGTTGAAAGAGGGCAATGAGGTGTTGTGCGTAGACAACCTTTTTACCGGCCGTAAGGACAACATCCACCATTTACTGGAAAATAAGAATTTTGAATTCTTAAGACATGATATCACATTCCCACTTTATGTGGAAGTAGATGAAATATACAATCTAGCCTGCCCTGCGAGCCCTATTCATTATCAATTTGACCCTGTTCAAACCATCAAAACAAGTGTCCTGGGCGCCATCAACATGCTGGGATTGGCTAAAAGGTTAAAGGTCAAAATTCTTCAGGCCAGTACATCTGAGGTCTATGGTGACCCCGAGATCCATCCCCAACCTGAAAACTATAAAGGATGCGTCAACACCATAGGCATTCGTGCCTGTTACGATGAAGGAAAAAGATGTGCAGAAACCCTGTTCTTTGATTACCACAGACAGCACAAGGTCAAAATCAAAGTAATGCGGATCTTCAACACCTACGGCCCACGCATGCACCCCAATGACGGCAGGGTAGTGAGCAATTTCATCATCCAGGCCCTCAAAGGGGAAGACATTACCATTTTTGGCACCGGACAGCAAACTAGAAGCTTTTGCTACGTGGATGTCTATTACGGCGATGATGGGCCAGTGATTACGGAGCATGCCGGGCCAGTGATTACGGGAATAACTGGGCCACTTTCCATGTGCAATTATGGGATTATATTTTAATTGTCCAACTTCTTTCTACTTCTCATAGATTCCCCTTCCAGTTCTATCCTGTGGGAGGAGTATACCAGCCTGTCAAGAACGGCATCTGCAATGCTGTCATCTCCGATGGTAGCATGCCACTGGGCCACCGGGATCTGTGAGGCTATGATGGTAGAGCTTTTCCCATACCTGTCCTCCATAACGTCCATCAGGGCATGCCTGGCTTGGGTGTCCATGGGTGCCAGTCCAAAATCATCCAGGATCAATACCGCGGTTTTTTCCAGCTTTTTAAGTAGGTTATGGTAGGTGCCCTCCAGCTTTGCAAGCCGGACCGTGTCAAAAAATCTCGAGGTATTGTAATAAAGTGTTTTGTACCTGAACTGGCATGCCTTTACGCCGAGGCACTGGGCTAGGTGACTTTTTCCGCAACCTGTGGCACCGGTAAGTATGATGTTTTCCCTGTTGCGGATGAAGCCAAGCCCTAGCAGCCTTTCAAACACCGACCTGTCGAGATTACGTGAGGCATGGTAATCGATGTCAGTGGCGGCGGAAGCCTGCTTGAAACCGGCCTGGCGGATTAGGTTGTCAATCGTCCTGTTTTGCCTTTGTTCCCATTCGCTGTCGACCAACAAGGTCAACAGCTCATCGGCAGAAAATTCTTTGTAAAGGTTTTCGGTGAGCCGTTTGTGGTAAAGTTCGGCCATGGCCCCCATGCGCATCTGTTTCAATTTTTCGATTGTGTTGTATTCGTTCATAGTTTATATGGATTGGTTTTTAATGTAGATGGGTTGAAGCCGCTCAACTGAAAAGCCCCCTGATGTTTTTGTGTTCAGGTGTCACTCGGTCCTCCGGAAAGGGGATCTCCTCCATATCCATTTTGTTCTGCAACACCCTTTCAAGGGTATGGTAAGAGGCTTTTTCGAATCCCAGAGCCCTTTTACAGGCCCTTTCCAGGCGCTCCGGTTCGTAGCTTTTCAAAAAGGCAAGGATCCCCTGGGCCTGCTTGTAGCCAATTTCGGGATAGTCATACTGCCCGATCAGCCTGCCGATGTACTCTTGGGTGTGGGGACCGACCTTTTGGGCTCTCCGGTGAAAAAATTCGGGGCTCCATTCATTGAAGTATTGGTGGCTGCTGGGCATATGGTCGCCCACTGTGATGTAGTGACCTGCTTTGAAGCTCCTTTTGTGGAAGGCTATCCTTTCCTGCCTGTGGAAGATCTCCACTATGTCCTGATTGTACTGTACTTCCACGGCCAGCCCGATATAGCGGTGGGGACAGCTGTAATAGTTCTTGTCCTCTCCCATGAAGACGTGGGAGGTTTTCTGGACTGTGGCTTTTTTATAGTTCCTGATACTATAAATACCACTTGGCAGGGGCTGAAGGAACTCTTTTTCAATATCGATGAACTGGCTCCTCCTGCTGCCCTGTCCGTGGCTCAACAGATAATCGTTGAACTCCACCAATTTGTCGGCAATGGCATCGTTGAGCTCGGCCAGGCTGAAAAAGGTGTGGTTGCTCAGGGGGTAGTATATCCGTTGATAGACAATGGTTACCGTCCGCTCGACAAGGGCCTTGTCCTGTGGGCTGTAAGGGCGTGTGGGGTCAAGTGCACAGCCATAATGTTGTCCAAAATCGGCAAAAGTCTTGTTGAGTATGGGGGCATATTTTGAACTTTTGCTTACGGCAGACTTAAGGTTGTCCGGCACCACCGCATAGGGGACGCCTCCTATCCATCCGAGGCAATGGACTAGGCAGCTGATAAAATCTTCACGGTTCTGGCTGGCCACGGCCTTGACGTAGGTATATTGGCTACAGGGCATGATCCCCAAAAAAACCTCAACATCGATCTGTTCGCCGGTATGCCTGTCCACATAAAAGAGTTTCTTGCCGCAAAAGTCCACAAAAAGCTTTTCTCCGGCCCTGTGGGTCAGCTTTCCGCTAACATGGTGGCGTTTGCTCCATTGCCGGTAATGCCAGGTAAACTGGCTGTATTTATAGCCTTCCGGATGTTTTGCAATATATGCCTTCCAAAGTGCCTGCAGGGTGCACCCGGGCTTTTTCATCTCTTTCTGGAAGTGTGGGAACTGTCCGGAAAGCTGTTCGTACCGTTCCTTTTCCGTCTGGCTGTTTTGGGTGAAAAGTTCCTCAAGATCCTTTCCCTCAAGAGTCAGGAGCTCCCCGTACCCCAAGCCGAGTTCCTTGAACCGCTTGATGTACTCGTCTACGGTTTTCCGGTTGACACCCAAAAGGGCGGCCACCTTTCGGTTGCTCAAGCCTTTTTGCTTAAATGCTATCAAACTTCTTAATTCCATGATGTTTATTCTTTGTCCTGCCATGTAGATTGTTTTTAAAAACTACAAGGCTAATAATTATCATGGAAAGTGGCCCAATGACCTCCGGAATTCGAATGGGTTGCCGTAATTAAATGGCCCAATGACCTCCGGAAACAACGCCTGATTTTTGGCCCGTTGATTCCCGGAATGGCTGGCCCAGTATCAGCGTAAACTATGGCCCAGTGACCTCCGTTTTAGACACGTGGACGACAACATTGAAGGTATGTATAGATTGATGAACTCCAGAGATGGTTTTACAGGACCTGTGAACATCGGAAACCCATGTGAATTTACTATGCTTGACCTGGCCGAAAAAATCATCGACCTAACGGGCAGCAGCAGTAAACTCCGGTTTATGGCTTTGCCCCAAGATGACCCCTTGCAAAGAAAACCTTGTATTGAACTTGCCAAAAGAGAATTAGACTGGGAACCGCATGTAGGTATTGATGATGGCCTAACAAAAACGATAAGGTATTTTGAAAACATACTCAACTACGATAAGCAGGTATTTGAAAGAGCTTAAAGTTTATGGTTTAAAGTTTAACTGCCAATTAACGATCTTGGTTTAGAAGGTTATATCCCGGCGCTGACGCTCGGCGGGAGGTTTAGAGGGTTAGAGATGAAGGTAGGTGAATTCTTCATAATAACGATTGAGTTTCTCAGAATGGAGGATATAGAATTGATCCATAATAAAAAAAGTAAGCATGGGTGAAAAATAAAAAAGGCCTCCTTAAAAAGGAGGCCTTCGTGATCCCGCTGGGGCTCGAACCCAGGACCCTCCCGACTTTGCAAGTCGGGATGCTCTACCAGCTGAGCCGAATTGATTTTTCCCCTCACTATCAGCCTTATTTCTGGATAAGTGATTCAATATAGATTCTTGATTTTTTCCATTTGACAGTCAGTTCTCTCTATTTTTGCTTCTCGCAAATCAGAATAGGACTCCGTGTAAACAACTTTCCAAGGAACCCCTGTGGATGTATATTTGGAATGACCAATATTGTGTTCGTACAGCCTTCTTTCAAGGTCAATACAGGCTCCAACATAATAACGATTGAGTTTCTCCGAATGGAGGATATAGAAATGCGCCATAATAAAAAAAAAATTAAGCATGAATAAAAAATAAAAAAGACCTCCTTAAAAAGGAGGCCTTCGTGATCCCGCTGGGGCTCGAACCCAGGACCCTCCCGACTTTGCAAGTCGGGATGCTCTACCAGCTGAGCCGAATTGATTTTTCCCCTCACTATCAGTTCTATTTCTGGATTAGTGATTCAATATAGATTCTTGACTTTTTCCGCTTGACAGACAGTTCTCTCTTTTTTGCTTCTCGCAAATCAGGATAGGACTCCGTGTAAACAACTTTCCAAGGAACCCCTGTGGATGTATATTTGGAATGACCAATATTGTGTTCGTACAGCCTTCTTTCAAGGTCAATACAGGCTCCAACATAATAACGATTGAGTTTCTCCGAATGGAGGATATAGAAATGCGCCATAATAAAAAAAAAATTAAGCATGAATAAAAAATAAATAAGACCTCCTTAAAAAGGAGGCCTTCGTGATCCCGCTGGGGCTCGAAACCAGGACCCTCCCGACTTTGCAAGTCGGGATGCTCTACCAGCTGAGCCGAATTGATTTTTCCCCTCACTATCAGTTCTATTTCTGGATTAGTGATTCAATATAGATTCTTGACTTTTTCCGCTTGACAGACAGTTCTCTCTTTTTTGCTTCTCGCAAATCAGGATAGGACTCCGTGTAAACAACTTTCCAAGGAACCCCTGTGGATGTATATTTGGAATGACCAATATTGTGTTCGTACAGCCTTCTTTCAAGATCAATACAGGCTCCAACATAATAACGATTGAGTTTCTCCGAATGGAGGATATAGAAATGCGCCATAATAAAAAAAAAAATTAAGTATGGATAAAAAGTAAATAAGGCCTCCTTAAAAAGGAGGCCTTCGTGATCCCGCTGGGGCTCGAACCCAGGACCCATACATTAAAAGTGTATTGCTCTACCAGCTGAGCTACGGAATCGGTAATTATTTTTTCGACATCCTTATGACGTCAGACCTCAAGATTTTTCCAGATTGAGCTCGAAACCAGGACCCTCCCGACTTTGCAAGTCGGGATGCTCTACCAGCTGAGCTACGGAATCGGTAATCTTAATAAATAATTCTTCGTACTTCGTCCATCCGACTTCGTACTTCCCAATGTGATCCCGTCAGGACTCGAACCTGAAACCTACTGCTTAGAAGGCAGTTGCTCTATCCAGTTGAGCTACGGGACCAATCTTCATTAAATTCTATAACTCGAACCTGAAACCTTCCCGACTTTGCAAGTCGGGATGCTCTATCCAGTTGAGCTACGGAACCTAACCTAATTAAAATTTCCATCTTGCCGTGGGCAAGCTTATTTTCTGGACCCTTACCTGACTTTACACCCAGCAAGCTTCAGAAAAGGAAATTTTGTCGGGGTGGCAGGATTCGAACCTACGACCTCCTCGTCCCAAACGAGGCGCGATACCGGGCTACGCTACACCCCGAACAATCAATCTCCATACTTCGTACTTCTAACTTCGTACCTCGTACTTCAACCTGTGATCCCGCTGGGGCTCGAACCCAGGACCCATACATTAAAAGTGTATTGCTCTACCAGCTGAGCTACGGAATCAGTATTATCAATATTTCTATTTCGATATCCTTTCGACATCGCACATTATTATCTCCCGCTGATGCTCGAACCTAGGACCCTCCCGACCAAAAGTCGGGATGCTCTACCAGCTGAGCTACGGAATCAGTATTATCAATATTTCTATTTCGATATCCTTTCGACATCGAACATTATCATCTCCCGCTGACGCTCAAACCTAGGACCCTCCCGACCAAAAGTCGGGATGCTCTACCAGCTGAGCTACGGAATCAGTATTATCAATATTTCTATTTCGATATCCTTTCGACATCGCACATTATCATCTCCCGCTGATGCTCAAACCTAGGACCCTCCCGACCAAAAGTCGGGATGCTCTACCAGCTGAGCTACGGAATCAGTATTATCAATATTTCTATTTCGATATCCTTTCGACATCGAACATTATCATCTCCCGCTGACGCTCAAACCTAGGACCCTCCCGACCAAAAGTCGGGATTCTCTACCAGCTGAGCTACGGAATCAGTATTATCAATATTTCTATTTCGATATCCTTTCGACATCGCACATTATCATCTCCCGCTGATGCTCAAACCTAGGACCCTCCCGACCAAAAGTCGGCATGCTCTACCAGCTGAGCTACGGAATCAGTATTAAATCATTTTATGCCTTTAAAGCCCTTACAGCTTTAAATTTTTACGATTTGAGACTTGCTTTTTGCTATATCTTTGTCGTAATTGGACTGCAAATTTAAGCGGACTATTTTAAAATGCCAAACTTACAGCGAATCTTTCTTGCAATATTATTAATATTTTTGACGACCATATCACAAAGTATTAATTGTCAAGCCAATACAAACAATCAAAATTTAGCAGATTCTTTGTTTAATACTCAAAATTACAAAGAAGCTCTTGCAGTCTACGAAAATCTGTACTTTGAGCAGCAAACCTACTCTCCTGCCATGCTACTCAAAATGGCTTTCATCACCGAAGGTATGGGCGACTACCCAAAGACTACTCTATACCTCAGCAAATATTATGAACACAACCCTAACCAGCGTGTCACTACTAAAATCCGCAACCTCACGGAGCAGCCTTATCTTATCGGCTATCAGGTATCAGATCAAGAACAGTTCTTCAAAATCCTGATAGACAACCGCATAGAAATCACCGCTCTTCTCACCATTTGCTTGGCCATTTTTCTGGTTTTATTTGTCCGAAACCGAGATAAAGCATCTAAACCGGCCTTCTTCATTCCTAGTTTTGTTTTGATAGTGATGATTTTTTTGAGCAATAACTATCTAAAGCCGCCCAATAGGGCTATCATTACCGGCAGTCCTACCCTGATCATGGACCAACCAACCGCGGGAGGCAACCTGATCAGCAAAGTAGATGTCGGTCACCGCATCCAAATTAATTCCACAAAAGACACATGGTTTGAAATCACGTGGGAAGACCGCAAAGCTTATGTTAAAAAACAGAACGTCACCAAGCTTTAAAAGTCTAAGGGATCTAAATATTTGAAATGCCCATTCATTCGGATTTTCTCCTTAGCGTGTTGCAGATCCTTCATCACAGGTATCATCTTTTTGAAATGCAGGATCAAATATTCCTGCCTTTCAGACTCCTTTTGCATCAACAACAGTTCAAACTCCTCCTCCAGCTTTAGTCCAACCACATGGGCAAAGGTGAAGGAAGTCACCTGAAACTTGCTGATATCTGCATCGTATTGCAGCAGCCTCAACATTTCTTTAAGGTAAAACAAAAACTGCTGATAGATGACCTCTGAAACGTGCGGATCGTTTTCTAGATATGCTATCTCCCCACCAGGATATAGTTTGCCTTCCTGGGGATTCTCAAATCTCAAAATCTCAAATGGCTGGATTGCTTTTGTCTTTATATCCATCCGCCCATCTTCATAAGTCTGAACAATCTGCACCAATTCGACCTCAGTACCAAATGTGGTCAGTTCTTTTAAATAAACCCCTACTCCAAAATTACTACCCGTCTCCTTGCAGTCATTTATCAGCTGTTTATATCTAGGCTCAAAGATGTGAAGACTGAGATCCTCTCCTGGGAAAGCAACAAGTTTTAAGGGGAATAATGGCAGATATGCGTCCATAGTCAATAAACTCTACTTTCCGGAATTAGTTGTAAATTACTGAACAGTATCATTAACCGCTAGTTGGAACTCTATGAAAAAACTATTCTTATTTTGCGCAGCACTTTTATTTGCTGGGGCTCTGAAAGCACAAGACAGGGATCTTGAAAGACTTGAAAACTCCCCACGACACCACGAGTGGATCAATATGGATCAGGACGGCAGAAATGTCCGCGGATTCCTAGTTTTCCCCGAAAAAGCTGAAAATGCTAAAACCCTCATTGTCATACATGAAAACAGAGGTCTCACCGATTGGGTAAGGGCCATGGCCGACCAATTGGCAGAAATGGGCTACATTGCCCTGGCTCCGGACCTATTGTCCGATTTCGATAACTCAAAAAAATCCACCCGTGATTTTGCCAATCAGGATGACGCCAGAGAGGGCATCTATGCCCTGGACAACCAACAAGTCATGAAAGACCTAGACTCTGCATTTGAATATCTTCAAACAGTGGATGGAGGCAGCGGAGAGGTATCAGTGATAGGATTCTGTTGGGGTGGGTCCCAAACTTACAATTATGCCACGCATCAACCAAACATCAGCGAGGCATTAGTCTTCTACGGCACAGGACCTAAAGACCCCGAGCAAATCGCCAAAATCAATGCCCCAGTATATGGATTTTATGGGGAAAATGACCAAAGAGTTAACGCCACTATTGAAACCTCTGAAGAGATGATGAAGGAAAAAGGCAAGTCCTTTGAATATGAAATCTATGATGAAGCCGGACACGCCTACATGAGAAGCGGTGAAGGACCTGATGCCAGTGAGGGAAACAGGTTGGCGAGAGAAGAATCTTTAGAAAGAATAAAAGCAATTCTAAATTAATACAAAAAAAGAGGATGATTAAGTATCATCCTCTTCTTCTTCAACTTCTACTAATGTCATAATCTCCCCAGGGGACATATACAATTCTCTGATCTTGTTCCTATAATCTTCAGGAAGGCGGTCGTTGCTTAATATAAAGTTTTTGGTATCTACCAGGTAGTTACCTAACCCACTTGCAATGGCATGACTATCCGCGGTGATTTCCGCTTTCGTCACAAAGTTATTAGAAGTAACATACCTAGCGCCAAAGATGATCATCCCCACACGGCTACGGTCAAGGTAATCCATCACATGACCAAGCTCATGGCCAATCCAACCAAGAAGAACGTTGTCCGGCACCTCTTCTATAGGAAGCCATTCATCATCCAACTCAAGCTGTCTACTGATTTTTACTCTGTATTTCCTGTTAGCCTTGCTGTTAAAAAGCAAAGACCCAAATTTAGGTTGGGCCTGCATCACCGAGCCACGGATATTGTCAAGTAGCTCAAAATGAATTTCCACATCCTCAAGTTCCGGGTAATGTGATAAGGCCCTCAGGGTAACTTCTCTTATCTCTTCGGGAATTACTTTATTCTCTGCCAGTTTCTCTAGGTCTTCAGTATCTGATTTATTTATTTCTACGGTGTCTGATTTTGACATGGGAGTAGCCTCTACAGCTTCCATGACTGGGGTTTCGTATAGCATAAAACTGATAACGGATAAGAAAGGTATAAATGTATAAACAACGCCTGCGATCCAATTCATACTTAAAACAACGGGCACCTATATGCAAAAGTTCGGGCCATCAATTATTTAGGTTCTTATCACCAAATATTAGTACACTACCCCAAACGGAGATTTTTCAAATATTCCGCATTTTTCATTGCACTTTCCATGGGTGTACTGTTGTCATATCTTTCCTGTTCTGCAAAGAAATACTCTAACCCATTATCCTTTCCAACTCTCAAAATAGAAGAAAAATCAATCGATCCTTCCCCAATAATTGTTGAGGCATTAGCCTCATCTGCAGGTGCGTCAATCATCCTGTCCTTTATATGACATAGCTTAAACCTGTCAGGATACTTCTCAAAATATGCTTTTGGATCCTTACCGGGTGTTTTAACCCAATAAATATCCATTTCGAAATCAACAAGCTCTGGATCCGTGTTTTCCAGCAGGTAATCCTGAGGCATCTGACCTTCAAGCTCCTCAAAGGTATAACCGTGATTATGGTAAGCAAACCTTACCCCTTCCTCTTTGCAGACTTTGCCTACCCTGTTAAACTCATCAGCAAGGCGCTTAAATTCCTCCATGCTTTCTTGAGGACCTACCCACGGACAGATGAGATACTTCATGCCAATCTCACTAGCTTGACTGGCTTGCTGTTCCAGGTTTTCAAATACATTCGCATGGGAAGCCACAAATTCCAACCCATTGTCTTCGACTACCTGTTTGAATTCCGTGTTTTTCATCCCCCAGAATATGCCCTTGCCTCCATCATACCCTTCCAGATAATGGTACCCATAGGTAGATAGCTTGGAAATGGTCTCCTTTACATCTTTAGCCATTTCATCCCTGACTGAATAAAGCTGTATCCCAAACTTCTCCAAACTTGCTTCTGCGGCGTTACCGCCTCCAATTACCTTATCTGGCTTTCCACAAAACTGTAAGGGCAAAAATGCCCCTGCAGCCATCAGTGAACTCAATCGTATAAAATCTCGACGGTTGCTCATCTATCGTTTGATTTAAAGTGCAAATGCTCTATCCCCCTTTTTGTAATCCATGCAGCCGTCATACTTTCCTGGCGTCTCCACATACCTCAAGGCTTGGGTGGCACCTATCTCAGAGGTAAAATACCCCAACACAGTAAGGTCTTTAAGCATACTTATATATTTCGGACCATTTTCACTGTCACCACTCCTCAATTCCTCGTTTAAGGAATTGAGATAATTGAGCCTTTGCTCGTGAGAAGCATCCATAAAGGCCACACCTATTTCAGATTTGAAATTTTTCTTGAGGGAATTCAACCCATTGACAAATGTCTCTTGTTGTTCTTGGTTGTAGGTTTCTTTTACCATCACCACCATGAAGGAACCCACTCCAGCCTCTTTTGCACCAGGGGTATCGGTGGTTGGAATGATAGTTTCACCAATTTCATCCATGTAAGCAATATCCTCCTCGGAAAACTCCAACCCTTCAATCCTATCTTCGGGAGCACAACCCGTCAGGATGACATTGGCTCCGATCATGGTGCCTCCCATCATCAAAACCATGCTCTTCAATGCTTCTCTTCTATTTATAGCCATTTTTATCTGGTTTTAAAGGTTTCTTCTATTCAATTCCTTTACAGCAAAATCCACTGCTCTGGCTGTTAGAGCCATATAAGTCAACGAGGGATTCTGAGCCGCTGCCGAGGTCATACAGGCCCCATCGGTTACGAATACATTCTTAGCATCCCAAACCTGATTATTACCATTGAGAACCGAGGTCTTAGGATCACGGCCCATCCTGGCGGTTCCCATTTCATGGATACCCTGTCCGAAAGTGTAGCCTGCATCGTAGGTGTTGACATTTCTAAGTCCGGCTGCCTCAAGCATTTCGGCGGCATCGTCCATCATGTCCTTTCGCATCTTGAGCTCATTTTCTTTGATCTCAGCATCCATCTCCAACACTTCCATACCCCACTTATCCTTAGTATCCTTGCTAAGCTTGATAGTGTTTTCATGATATGGAAGAATCTCCCCAAATGCCGTAATTCCCATACTCCATGGCCCCGGTTCGCTGAGGGCTTCTTTTAACGGCGCCCCGAAATTAAGTTCGGCGATCTCTCTACTCCAGCCGCTTCTGCTTGCCGCACCCTGGTAGCCAAAGCCTCTCAGGTAATCACGCTTATCACCATCGATGTTCTGGAATCTAGGAATATAAATCCCATTTGGCCTACGGCCAAAATAATACTTATCATCATATCCATCCACCATTCCGTTGGCTCCAGCCCGGAAATGATGATCCATCACATTATGGCCCAATTCACCGGAACTGCTGCCCAATCCACCTTCCCACACATCGGTGGCGCTTCTCATTAGAATTGCAGTTGAGTTAAAAGCTGAGGCGCATAAGAATATAATTTTGGCATTATACTCAATCGTTTCATTGGTTTCGGCGTCCAACACCTCCACACCAGTAGCCTTTTGGGCATCCTTGTCGTACAATACCCTCGTGACAATAGACCATGGCCTCAAGGTAAGGTTACCCGTCTTCATGGCTGCAGGCAATGTAGAAGACTGCGTACTAAAATACGCTCCAAACGGACAGCCCAACCAACATTTGTTTCGGTATTGGCAATTGGTACGGCCCTCCAATGGTTGGGTTATATTAGCTACCCTACCCATGGTAATCACTCTTTTTCCTTCAAAGTGGTTTTTCACTCGCTCAGCAACATCCTTCTCTACACAATTCATCTCCATTGCTGGCTGAAAATCCCCGTCAGGCAACTGGGCGAGCCCATCGCGGCTTCCGGAGATACCAGCAAATTTTTCCACATATGAATACCAAGGCGCAAGGTCCTTATATCGAATAGGCCAATCCACAGCTATTCCCTCTTTCAGATTTGCCTCAAAATCTATGTCACCGATCCTGTAACTCTGACGGCCCCAAAGCAAGGATCTTCCACCCACTTGGTAGCCCCGAAACCAATTGAAAGGCTTTTTCTCAACATAAGGAGACTCGGATTCCTGAGCCCACCAGTCTACATTCAGCTCGTTCAGCACATAATCCCTTCTTAGGACAGGGTGGTTTTCGATCATCTCTATTGACCTACGCCCTCTATAATTGGTCTCCCAAGGAGCCTGCGTCGCGGTCTTATAATCCTTTACATGTTCTACATTCTGGCCTCTTTCCAGCATCAACACCTTCAGACCCTTTTCTGTCAATTCCTTTGCGGCCCAACCTCCACTGATTCCGGACCCGACGACGATTGCATCGTACTCTTGATTTGCCATATATTTTGAAAATCTTTTAACTTATTATTAAACGTCACATATTTGGATAGCTTCCCGCAGGGATTCCACCCTATCTTTCCGGGTGATGATAAATTCTTGGGCTACATAGCCTTCAAATCCCGTTTCCACTATCGCTTTCATAATGGCAGGATAATAAAGTTCCTGCGTTTCATTGATTTCATTTCTTCCCGGGTTTCCAGCCGTATGGTAGTGGCCAAAGTATTGGTGGTTATCCCGTATGGTTCTGATCACATCGCCTTCATTGATCTGCATGTGGTAGATATCATACAATAGCTTGAAGTGCTCAGAATCCAACCGCTTTGCTAACTCTACTCCCCACGGGGAATTGTCAGCCATATAATCGGGGTGATCTACCTTGCTGTTAAGCAACTCTAGCTGAAGTACCACACCATGCTTTTCGGCCAAAGGCAAAAGGCGCTGAAGCCCCTCCACAGCATTATTCAACCCCTCTTCTTCATCCATTCCATCCCTATTTCCGGAAAAGCAAATCAGATTTTGATATCCAGCTTTGGACACAAGTGGAATAATTTCCTCATAGTTTTTCCAGAGCTGGGCATGATACTCCTTGTTGTTAAAGCCGTGTACCAGGTTAATTTCGGCGCCGTTACACATGGAGCTGACCACTCCATACTCCTGTAAGACCGGCCAATCCGCTGGACCCACCAGATCAATAGCATTGAAGCCGAGCCCCTTAACCACTTTACACAATTCCGGCATGGACAGATCATTGAATACCCACCTGCAAACTGAGTGGTTTATTTTCCCCTTTATATCATTGTTCTTTTCAGCAAATACACCCGTTACCGGCAAAGCTCCAAACAGAGCCGTACCTGCTAATTTTTTGAGGGCTGTTCTTCTGGAATCCATCAGGCTACTTTTTCCATGACTTCCTCCTTTGCCACTCCTTCCTCCTTGAAAAGCACTAAGAACAATAAGGTTACTACCGCTGCGATACCTGATGGGATAAGCCAGATGGTCTGCCAATCCTTGGTCTGGTCGGCATTGACGAAATGGTCGGTCACCAAACCGGCAACCCAGAACCCGATCAGCATACCGACACCATAGGTAGCAAGCGTGATCATTCCCTGGGCAGCACTTTTATAGCGCTCCCCAGCCTTGGAATCCGTGTAAATCTGTCCGGAAACAAAGAAAAAGTCATAACATATGCCATGAAGGGCTATCCCCAACAAAAGCATGTACATACCCGATCCGGCATCTCCAAACGCAAACAGGGCATATCGGGCTACCCAAGCCAGCATCCCCACTAGAAGCGTTTTTTTGATACCATACTTAGTAAAGAAGACTGGAAGTAAAAGCATAAACAATACTTCAGATACCTGTCCAATTGTCATTTTTCCCGTAGGATTGGGCATACCTACATCAATTAGGAAAGGACTGGCATTCTGATAGTAAAACGCCAAGGGAATACATATCAAGATAGATGAAATAAAGAATATCAGAAAATTACGGTTTTTTAACAGGCGCAAAGCATCCAAACCCAATACGTCGGAAACACTTAGCTTCTCCCCTTTAGGGATCTTAGGAGGAGTTTTTGGGAGAGTAAAACTATACACACCCAAAACAGCCGAAGCTATACCAGAAAGCATGAAAGTATTTCTTAATAGCCCTTCCTGAAGACCGGCAGTGCTATCCCAGCCGAAGTAACTGATCAGTACGCCTGCCACAATCCACCCGATGGTTCCCCATACCCGGATCACAGCAAATTCCTTGGCAGGATCGGTCATCTGGTTGAAAGACACCGAATTGACCAAAGCCAAAGTAGGCATATAGGCCACCATGTAGGCAAATATGTAGGGGTAAAATTCAGCAAAATTATCTGAGCGGAACATCATAAACATCAATGCAGCTCCAAAAAGGTGCAATACACCCAGGATCCTTTCAGCATTGAAGTATTTGTCAGCAATCAGACCAATAATAAAAGGTGCAATTATGGCCCCGAAAGATTGAGTAGAAAAGGCCGCGGCAGTCTGCGTACCAGTGGCTTGAAGGTTTTGGGGCAAAAATGCCCCCAAGGTCACAAACCATCCTCCCCAGATAAAAAACTCCAGGAACATCATGAAGGATAACCGAGCTTTGGTTTCGATTTTCATAAATAATAAAAGGTTATAATAGGCTGTATTAATCGGAAGACCCAATTAATTTTTAACATTAATCACTTAAATTAGTAAATCCAAATGAAAAAGTAATTAAGCCAATCTGGAATAAATATCCTTTACCACTCATATAATTAACGGTGGCACAACAATTTAATGAATTTGGCACAACCAAAGAAGAGTTAATCAAAACTTTTTCATCTGAATTTTTGACCAAACAAAGATCTCATTATATGATAATCCGCAATAATTACCGCTAAATCACATCGGACACCGGACATCCGACATCAAACATATTTTCCATCAAACCACAATAAAGCAAACCTATGAGTAAAAGAAAATTAAAAATGGGCATGATCGGGGGAGGACCCGGAAGTTTCATCGGAGCCATCCACCGCATAGCTGCCAACCTGGACGGACAGATCGAACTTGTTGCGGGCGCCTTCAGCAGTGACCCTTCCAAAAGTAAGCAGGCCGGAGAAGAACTTTTCCTTTCCCCTAACCGCGTCTACCGTTCCTATGACGAAATGTTTGAAAAAGAAAAAGCTCTGCCCGAAGGTGAGCGAATAGATTTTGTCAGCATTGTCACCCCCAACCATGTGCACTTTGACCCAGCCATGAAGGCTTTGGATAATGGTTTTCACTTGGTCCTTGATAAGCCCATGACTTTAACCTTAGACGAAGCCAAGCTACTTCATGCTAAAATAAACGAAACTGGAAAGCTATTTTGCCTTACCCATACCTACACCGGCTACCCTATGGTCAAGCAGGCCAAGCAGCTTATTGCCAAAGGTGAACTTGGGAAAATTAGACAGGTTTACGTAGAGTACCCGCAAGGTTGGCTCAGCGAAATGCTGGAAAGCGAAGACAACAAGCAGGCCTCTTGGCGGACCGACCCAGCCAAAAGCGGGAAGGCCGGAGCCATGGGCGATATAGGTACCCACGCCTTCAACCTTGCCGAATATATCACTGGCCTCAAAATCACCAAGCTTTGCGCTGACATCAACATACAAGTAGAAGGGCGCCAGCTAGATGACGATGGCAACGTGCTGCTCAAGTTTGACAACGGCGCCTCCGGAGTATTGATTGCTACCCAAACAGCCACAGGAGCTGAAAACAATATCAATATCCGGGTTTTTGGAGAAAAGGGAGGTTTGGAATGGCAGCAAGAGGATGCCAACAGCCTCATCATCCGCAACCATAACCAGCCCGACCATATTTTGAGGGCAGGTTCACCGTATCTGGATGATTTTGCACAAGCCAACACCCGAACTCCCGCCGGACACCCAGAGGGCTACCTAGAGGCCTTCGCAAACCTTTACCGCAATTTTGCCCGCAACCTGCAGGCCCAATTGAGCGGACAGCAAGTAGAAAAGGCTTGGAAAGATTTTCCGGGAGCTGATGACGGGCTGAGAGGCATGGCATTTGTTCATCATGTAATAGAAAGTGGTAAATCTAACCAGAAGTGGACTGATTTTACCGTTTAAAAAACCATAATCCACTGGATATCCCCTCGGTTATGGATTATTATTTTATATCCTTAAATTGTATCAAATCGATCATCGGACATCCGACATCGGACATCAGACATCGGTCATCCGACATCCGACATCGATCATCATCAACCTTTTAACCTAGAAACATGAAACTAGTCAAACCTTTTACCCTCGGAGTGGTAGCGATGACTGCCCTATTGTACGCCTGTGGAGACGGTGGTGGGGACAGCGCGAGAAAAGAAACCACTTCCTCCATTCCCCAAAATGAACCTAAAAAAGAAGCAAGTTTTGAGGACCAACATGGAGATAATCCAGACTATGTACAAGGCCTTGCCTTGATAAAGGACTCTGATTGCCCAAGCTGTCATATGGCCGAGCGTAAAATCGTCGGGCCTTCCTATGCAGAGGTAGCTTCCAAATATGAAAACACAGAAGAAAATGTTGACCTATTAGCCTCCAGAGTAATAAAAGGCTCTGTTGGGGAGTGGGGGGATGTTCCCATGCCTTCCCACCCAGGACTCTCTGAAGAGGATGCCCAGCAAATGGTCAAATATGTATTATTACTAAGAAGATAAATCATGAAAAAAACATTATTATGCCTCACCTTGGCAGGTGCGTTGACCGCATGTGACACGGATGAACGCAACACGGAAACGACAGAAACAACAACGACAACCGAAACCAACGACATGGATCAACAGTCAGAGTGGATAAGCCTTTTCGATGGACAAACGCTTAACGGCTGGTCCAATTATGGCAAAAACACTATTGGAGAAGCCTGGAAAGTTGAAGATGGTGTACTTTTCTTTGACTCCTCAGAAGAAAATGGTGGAGACATTGTGACCGATGAAACCTTTGACAACTTCCATCTGGAACTGGAATGGAAGATTTCCGAAAACGGCAACAGTGGAGTTATATTCTATGTGCAGGAATCTGAAGAATATCAATACCCTTGGCAGACAGGTCCAGAAATGCAGATTCTCGATAACGATGGCCACCCTGATGCCAAAATCAGAACCCACCGTGCCGGAGACCTTTATGACTTAATCGAGTCAAGCGAGGAAGCTGCCAACCCAGTCGGAGAATGGAACAAAGCTGAAATCAGAGCCAACAACGGTAAACTTGATTTCTACTTAAACGGAGTCAACACCGTATCCACCACCATGTGGGATGAGCAGTGGGATGAGATGGTTGCCAACAGCAAGTTCAAAGATATGCCTGGATTTGGCCGCTATCAAGAAGGCAAAATTGCCCTCCAAGATCATGACGATGATGTATGGTTTAGAAATATCAGGATAAAAAGACTGTAAATTTATAGCTTATAAAACTGCGGTCTTGTTTAGAGTTTAAGGGGCTTCGCATATGGGGGCCCCTTCTTCACCTCATACTTAATACAAAAAAAATCCCTCGGGATATTGACAAGCCACTCCTTAAATAGAGTTTGAAAAAATATTATTACCCCTCCTCAATCACATCCTCTTCAAGTAAGGGAATCTGCTGGAGTTTTAAAACCTTATAATCATCACAATCCTTAACTCCAATATAATAGCCTGACTCTCCTAACAATTTTACAAATGAATGTTGTTCAAATAAATATTCCTTAACCTTAACACTATCGCCATATGTTACTAGGAATGGTGAAAACGCCTTCTCTCCACGATCACGTAATTTACTCAAAACCAATAATCTCCCATTTTTAGAATAGAAATCTAAATACTTGTCCGGAAACATATTGTTCTTTTGACTTTTAGACAATCGATACCAATCCTCAATTGTTGAGACTCCTTTATTGATTTCTCCTTTGTATCTTATATTTGAAACTGGTAGACAATAATGTAATTCTACCGTATCATCAATATTTATTTTGAAGGGATAATTCAATTCTGGATGAATAGCTATTATGCCAGATGAATCGGATATATTTAGCTGAATGTATTTGGAATCTATTTCAAGTTTAACATCAGAAGCTAGTATTATTGAAGCATCCGAAAGGTTTATTTCAAATAAAATAAAACGATTTATATATTTACCTGGATTATAAACTTGAATATATATCTTGTTTTCTTTAAAATATTTCAAATAATGCAATCCCTCAAATCCATAATCTGGCTTAATAACTTTTATTATTTCACCATTTAGATCAGTAACTAAGATATCACCTGGATTTTGACCTATAAAATACACTTTATCTTCCCATATATAAAAAGATGAAAAATAATTTCCTTCATAAAATTTCACAGTACCATCAGGATTAATAGGAGTAGGCCATATCTCGCTAACTGAAAAAACCTCTTCGTTCGAATTTAAAACATACAAATTATGATGATTAGTTAATACAAAAAAATTATCATTATAAAAATCAATATCTATTACCTCCTCATTTTGGGCTAAAACTTTGAACACCACTTCTACATCTCCATATTTAATACCCTTTTTTGATTCGCAATTAACTAGAAATAACGCTAAGGCAATAAATATACTAATTACTCTCATTAATATACCCTTCAATAATAAATGGAGAAACAACTTCAATTACTGGATGATCACAAAAATAAATTCTAGGGAGAGAGTGTAAAATTTTAAGTTCAAAGGACAAATCACCCGAGTCATAATAAACATTAGAAGAATCAAGATTCACCATTAAATTAGCTTTCTTCCTTTCTTTAGAAATTATTACTACATTAAATCCTTTATCTTGAAACTTTCTAACAGAACTAGCAAACTCATTAAAACATGCAGAACAATTATCTGGATTTATTATAAGTGTAGGCTTATCAAGGCTAAAACCAACCGTACGAGAATAAATATCTATAGGAAAACTGGTGTTTTCGCATGAAAAAAACAAATTTATCAATAAAAACACCCCCAATACTCTCATTTTGCAAATTCAAATATATCAAAAATTAATTTATCTTCATCTTGTGATGCAAACATATGATTATTTTTTGGCAAATACACTCCTTTTTTACCTACAAATACTCTATACATATTATAAATACCACCATTAAATAAAACTTCTTTCATCACATTAAACTCCTTATCTAGAATAATTATAGAAAAATCTCTAACAGCATCGATATCTTTAGGATTAATGGAATTCGTATACTTTCCAGGTAATTGAACAGTTCTATAATAAAGTTGACGATATTTATCATAATAAATACCGTAATATTTTAAATTAGTCAAGGTGTACTCCATCTTTTGTTCTCTGGTAGGAATGGAGGCTAAGGGTTTAATCTCATTTGATTTAAAAATACTTTTTACAACTTTTCTGGATTTTTCACCATTCTTAATATTAACAATATCCAAAGTATCTGAGAGATTCCAAGAGTAAATCCTTTCTTTCTCATTAAAAACCCTAGAAACTTGCAGATGATTTGAAACCCAAATTTGATCATGATAAAATGAAGGAAACCCGCTTTCGCTAATAAAAATAAAATCATTTTCTAAAACCCTATAGGTAACTTCAAATAAAAATTCATCATTAATATTTGAAGGATTTGACATATCAAATAAAGGATATCGAATTAGATGTAGCTCACCTCCCCTATATTCTGATTTTTGAGCACCAAAAGAAATATGATTGATTATCGATTTTTCAAAATCTATTTCTTCTTTTGGATTATATCTATGGATAAGCTGGCCATTATCATCTATTAGTATCATCCCCCTTACTTTTAAAGATGGAATTACAAAGATTGAATCCTCATTTACGACACTTATTCCCTGAACCAATTTAATCATGTGAGGTTCTTCATTAGGATAAGATATGGTCTTAATTAATTCACCACTACTAAGACTAAACTTATCTATACCAGATTTAAACTGATTAAAATGATACAAATAATCTTCATCTCCTGAATCTAAATATTCAATCAATCTAAATTCATTTGAAGTAGAATCATCTAAATTAAAAGATATTGAATCAATTTTATATTGATTATAATCATAAAGAGAGCTTTTCTCATTCTGACTACACGAAAAAAGAAGATAAATAGCAAGAAGAATAACAGATAAATAAATTTTCATAATATGTTAAAACTTAGCCGAGATACTCGGCCAAGTTTTATTTATAGTTTCAATAAATCACAAGGGACGAGCACAGTTCCAATCACAATCTGAACAGGATCCATCAAAATTATCTCCTGAATAAACATAGTTATTCTCGTCAACATAAATCAAACCAGCTCCATCCGTGCAAATAGCTTCAACTGATGTTACAGAACCTAATAAAATAAAGGCCGCCCCAAAAATCATAAGAACTTTTTTCATAATAATATACATTTAAACCCATAACAAAACGTAGGCTGGGTTAATAAAGCCCAATCATCTGTTGTCTAAAAATGATTTCCCCAAATAAAAAAAAAAAATAATAACAACCTAATTTTTTAGATGATTTTTTTTTTGATTCGGATCTTTGAAATGGGATTATGGGTGTTACTAACTTCTCATTGCAAGTTTATCTCCATACATCATACCCTGAACCTACCCTGAAAAGTTGATCGGTTTATGTTTGTTGTAACAATAATGCATGAGCTCGGAATTTTATATCACAGACAGGTCATATTTCTGGTTTTTACGTATAGAAAAGCCCCCATTAAGTGTCCAACTTTATGGGGGCAGTTCAAAAATTCGGAGCGATTGTTTTTATATTATATCCTGCTCAATATCGAGTTAAGCGTCTCACTCGGCCTCATGGCCTTCGAAGTCTTTTCCTCATCAGGCTTAAAGTATCCCCCGATTTCAACAGCACTTCCCTGAGCTTCATTAAGTTCATTTACAATCTTCACCTCATTTTCCTGAAGTTCCTTGGCTACCTTGCCGAACACCTCTTTCAAGGCTGCGTCCTTGTCCTGGTTGGCCAAAGCCTCAGCCCAGTACATGGCTAGGTAGAAATGGCTGCCTCGGTTGTCAAGCTCCTTCACCTTTCTGGATGGTGACTTGCCGTTTTCAAGAAATTTACCGGTTGCCTGATCAAGGGTCTCCCCTAGCACTTTGGCTCTCTCATTGGAGAAAGTATTACCCAAATGCTCAAGTGATACCGCCAGGGCCAAGAACTCACCCAGCGAATCCCATCTCAAGTGACCTTCCTCCACGAACTGCTGCACATGCTTTGGTGCGGAACCACCAGCTCCTGTCTCAAACAAACCACCACCATTCATCAAAGGTACGATGGAGAGCATTTTGGCACTTGTTCCTAATTCCAAAATAGGAAAAAGATCAGTCAAGTAATCTCTCAACACGTTTCCTGTTACAGAAATAGTGTCTTTACCGTCCTTGGTTCGTTCAAGGGTATATTTTGTTGCCTCTTCTGGGGACATGATCAAAAGCTCAAGGCCTTCCGTATCATGGTTAGGCAAGTAGTTCTTCACTTTAGTAATCAACTGGGCATCATGCGCTCTGTTTTCGTCCAACCAGAATACGGCAGGTACTCCAGTGGCTTTTGCTCGGTTCACGGCAAGCTTCACCCAGTCCTGGATAGGCGCGTCTTTGGTCTGACACATTCTCCAGATATCGCCTTTCTCCACAGGGTGTTCAAAGATAACTTCTCCTGCAGAATTGATTACTTTTACATTGCCATTGGTCGGAATTTCAAAGGTCTTATCATGGGAACCATATTCCTCAGCCTTCTGCGCCATCAAACCTACATTCGGTACACTACCCATGGTGCGTGGATCGAAAGCACCGTTTTTCTTACAGAAATCAATAGTTTCCTGATACACACTGGCGTAAGATCTATCAGGAATTACCGCCTTGGTGTCTTGCAGTTGGTTGTTTTTGTTCCACATCTGGCCAGAAGTTCTAATCATGGCAGGCATGGAAGCATCTATAATCACATCACTAGGGACGTGAAGGTTGGTAATCCCCTTATCGGAATTCACCATAGCCAGGTCCGGGCTTTCGTTATAGCAGGCCTCGATATCCGACTCGATTTCTTGGCGCTTTTCAGCTGGAAGTTTTTCCAAAGAGCTGATCAGATCCCCAAAACCGTTTCTGACATTCACACCAAGTTGGCGCAATGTTTCTTCATGCTTTTCAAAGACAGGTGCGAAAAACACACTTACTGCATGTCCAAAGATGATAGGGTCAGAAACCTTCATCATGGTTGCCTTCATGTGCAGGGAAAACAATACCCCTTGCTTTTTGGCTTCAGCTTTCTGCTCTTCCAAGAATTTTCTCAACGCCCCTACGCTCATCACCGCAGCATCGATCACTTCACCTTCCTGAAGAGATAATTTATCCTTTAAAACTACATTGTCACCAATACTGGTTTCCAACATAATCTTCACCTCATCGGCTTTAGCCAAAGTGTGGGATTTTTCGCTGCCATAGAAGTCACCTTCACTCATACTTGATACATGAGACTTGGAGTCTGCACTCCACTTACCCATGCTGTGAGGATTGTTTTTGGCAAACTGCTTCACCGCCTGAGGAGCCCTCCTATCAGAATTACCTTCCCTTAATACCGGGTTTACCGCAGAACCTTTAATTTTATCATATTTAGTTTTGATTTCTTTTTCCTCTTCACTCTTTGGCTCATCCGGATAGTTTGGAAGCTGGTAGCCTTTCCCCTGAAGTTCCTTGATGGCCGCCTTCAACTGAGGCACCGAGGCACTGATATTAGGAAGCTTCACGATGTTTGCCTCAGGAGTCTTGGCGATCTCGCCAAGTTCAGCAAGCGCATCGCCGATCTTTTGGTCTTCAGTAAGGAATTCCGGGAAGTTGGCGATAATTCTACCTGAAAGTGAGATGTCGCGGGTTTCCACGACCACTTCGGCAGAGTTGGTGAAAGCTTTGATGATGGGCAAAAGGCTATAGGTAGCCAATGCTGGTGCCTCATCGGTGAGGGTATAAAGAATCTTTGCTGTTTTTGTCATAAGTGCTATGTTTCGCTTCCCCTAAATTGGAAGGTGTAACGTTAAAGTCCGGTTTATGTGATTGTGGCCAAAAGGGATAGAAATAACAGACCAAAAATCCGGGCTAAATTAAGGAAAATATCGGGGAAATGTAAATACACCGCGAAAATGAAAAAACCACACTCATTCCTAATTCCACATTCTCCATTAAAATTTACGGTGTTTAAGGTTTATCGCTCCTGCGGAGCGTTTAAGGTTTATAAAATTAGCTCACTCTGAATCCATAAACTTTAAGCCTTAAACCATAAGCCTTAAACTGTAAAACAACAGAACTCTTCTATTAACCGTTAACAAAAGACAACTCAAACTAAACAAATGCATTATTCCTTCTTATTTTCCCTGATTCTCCTGATAACTCAGTTGTGGACCGCCCCCACCTCTCCAACTGCAGAAGAGAAAACCCTTCACGAGATCATCAATAGCTATCGGCAAAGCAAAAATCTTCCTGCTGTTGCCTATTCGGAAAAACTGAGCAAAGTGGCCCAGGCCCATGCCAAGGACTTGCAGGAAAACTACCAGAGGAGCAAGCGCTGCAACATGCACAGCTGGTCCAAGAAAGGGGACTGGAAAGGTTGCTGCTACACCGACAACCACAAAAACCCCGAATGCATGTGGGACAAACCGCGTGAGATCGCCGGCTACGAAAGCCCAGGCTACGAGATCGCCTACTGGCATTCCGCCAAAGCCCAACCCGACGACGCCCTGGAAGTCTGGAAAAAAAGCCCCGGCCACCACTCCGTCATCGCCAACCTCGGCCCCTTCAAAGACGCCAACTGGAAAGCGATGGGCGTAGGGATTTATAAAGAATATGCAGTGGTGTGGTTTGGGGAAATGGAGGATTTGTAGTTTAAAGGTTTAACGCCCTGCGGGCTGATTAAAGGATTAACGTTAAACCTTTAATCCATTCAACCCTTAAACCCTAACCTGCATCCACCTCTCAAAAAACACGTCATACACCTCATAATAAGGCTCCCCTTCCGGTCCATATTCCTTATAGATCATCTCCTTGTCCAACAGGGCATCAAGGGATTTGAACACTGTGGCCGGGCTGCCAAGGTTATTGGAAGACACGAAAGCCTTGGACGTAGGGGCATAGACAGTTCCCGTGCGGGCGATGGCTGAAAGCAGTTTCCATTGCTGTGGGCTGAGCAAGGTGCGGTAATGGATGAAGAACGTCTCCTGCTCCTGAAGTATCTCATCCGCGCAAGACTGCCAATTCTCCCGCACATACTTTTTAATTGGTTTTTGATAAAGCCTGTTGCACAAGAGTTGCACATAATAAGTATGGCATTTCGCCCATTCCAAAATCTCATCCACCAAGGCAGCCTCTATTGTTTTGCCTCCATTTTTAAAATGCCTCACCACAAATTCCCGATAATCATCCTGTCCGATCTTGCCGATCTTAAGGGGGGAAGCACTTCTGAAAAACGGCCTTGAGGGATCGCTGAACAGTTCGTTCAGGATAGACTGCCGGCTTCCCGAAAACAAGAAATAGACATTCTGCAAACTCTGGATCACCGTCCTTAGCCAGGCATCCGTATTCTTTTCCGGGTAATGTGCAATCTGCTGGAATTCATCAATGGCAACCACGGTAGGTTGTTCTAGCTGGGCCAAAAACTCCAGGATGTTCTTAATGGGTTTCTCCACATGGGCGCTATGGATGCTTACTTGCGGGATGCCACTGAGTTGGTCGAAGCTAATGGTGGGATGCAGGCTTTTCATAAAGTCCCAGACCCTTTTCCCGACTTTGCTTTTCTCTGGAAACCCCTGCAGCAGAGCCGCCCCCAGCGCATTGAGCAGTTGCTGTTCATTTTCGGTGGAAAGGATATCCAGATAGATAAAACCCCAATTCTCGGGCAGCATTTGCCGCACATGATGAATGAGCGCCGTTTTACCTAACCTCCTGTTACCCATCAACAGACAGGACTGTCCATTCTGCAACAGTTGGCTGATTTTATTGCTCTCCTCCTCCCGGTCGCAAAAATACTCCGGACCATAATACCCCGTGGTGGGAAACGGATTGGCTGGCATCTTATACTTCATACCCAAATTTACAAAAAGTAATTTACTAAAAGTAATTTACTAAAAGTAAATTACAAAAGGTGAATTGGGGATGGAGAATTAGATGAATGTCTCACTCTATTTAACCAAAAAAGCAGGCAAAATCATCCTGTATTACCAGATCAAAAAACCCTTCAACTGATTCGACAATAGGGTTGGGCGAATAGCTTTGCCATTTAAGGTTTCCACCCATCCAGTACACTTTCCAGTGGGAGTGGGTCTTGACGAAGGTGGCTTTGGCCACAGGCATTTCAGAGGTTTCAGCCGGCTTATCCCACTTGGGGCGCCTTCATGGAGGAGCACACTATTCCCCTCCACCCGATAGGTCACCTCCACCTGCCCCCTGAGATCCTCGGGCGATTCACATGAGAGTAAAAAGGCTTCTCCAGCCTTTTTTATTACTTCAATTTGAATGTTTGAAAAAGCCATGGTGTTGATTTTATTTCCATGCAATTTAGGGATAATTATACTAAAACAAATTGTATCGTAAGGCAAAATTTGGTGAGGTTTGCAGGCGTGAACTGCTTTCAACTAGCTATCTTAGGATAGGAATCACAGCAGACGAGTTCGACTCTCGCCAACTTCGCTTCAATCCTTCTTATGATGGAATAGGCTCTGGAAGTGACCTTGTTTTTAAGGGTGGACTGGCGTGCACGTAAGTTTCAATCCTTCTTATGATGGAATAGGCTCTGGAAGACCTGGGTGACTCGTGCCGCTCCCCCCTGCTGTCGGGTTTCAATCCTTCTTATGATGGAATAGGCTCTGGAAGAAAAGGGCTAATTCAATTCTAACACTTCAAAATTAAGTTTCAATCCTTCTTATGATGGAATAGGCTCTGGAAGTTCAAGCTCCTTCAAAATACCGAGCTCGGCATCGGTGGTTTCAATCCTTCTTATGATGGAATAGGCTCTGGAAGCTTTGGCCAAACCCAAAAATGAGGTTCTGTTTTCAAGTTTCAATCCTTCTTATGATGGAATAGGCTCTGGAAGCACCAGAACCGCCATCTCCACCGGTACCGTTTTTGAGTTTCAATCCTTCTTATGATGGAATAGGCTCTGGAAGTATTACTACCTTAGTAAAACAATAAGGGATTAACTTTGTTTCAATCCTTCTTATGATGGAATAGGCTCTGGAAGTCGATCATCAAATGGTTCATAGTGCTGGGATTAGAGGGTGTTTCAATCCTTCTTATGATGGAATAGGCTCTGGAAGCTGTCTTGGTCTACCTCCTGGCATGGTGTAATGGGTGTTTCAATCCTTCTTATGATGGAATAGGCTCTGGAAGTACGACAATGCAGTACACAAGAAACACTTTGGATTAGTTTCAATCCTTCTTATGATGGAATAGGCTCTGGAAGCAGGAAGTCCCAGGAACCCTCTTTGGCTCCATTCAAGTTTCAATCCTTCTTATGATGGAATAGGCTCTGGAAGGGGGATCACCCCAGAAGCCCGTAAGGTTCCTCTTCGAGTTTCAATCCTTCTTATGATGGAATAGGCTCTGGAAGATCAAGAAATTAGAAAAACATGCAGCAGCAAGCGTAGTTTCAATCCTTCTTATGATGGAATAGGCTCTGGAAGTTTAATGTATTTGAACTTAATGCAATAAACCTCGACTGTTTCAATCCTTCTTATGATGGAATAGGCTCTGGAAGTCAGAATGATCCTATTAATATCTCAAGCTAAAAATCGTTTCAATCCTTCTTATGATGGAATAGGCTCTGGAAGTTCTAACATTGGATTGAACTTGTTACTTGTGAACCATGTTTCAATCCTTCTTATGATGGAATAGGCTCTGGAAGTGCATTAAACGGAATAGTGTTTCAATCCTTCTTATGATGGAATAGGCTCTGGAAGCCAGCACATCCAGCAGGGTTATTAAATCCATGTGGGGTTTCAATCCTTCTTATGATGGAATAGGCTCTGGAAGGCGGAAGAGAAGAGGACTTTATGTTTGGCATATGAAGTTTCAATCCTTCTTATGATGGAATAGGCTCTGGAAGCAGTGTACCGAACACCTGCTCACCTCAGTGGATATTTTGTTTCAATCCTTCTTATGATGGAATAGGCTCTGGAAGTGGAAGCATACCGGAGCCGTCGACCTCTATCTAGCCACGTTTCAATCCTTCTTATGATGGAATAGGCTCTGGAAGTCAGGGTCTAAGGAAAGTACCCTATACGGTTTCATAGTTTCAATCCTTCTTATGATGGAATAGGCTCTGGAAGTGAAGGCGAAAAATGCAAACAAGAAAAAATAAATACGTTTCAATCCTTCTTATGATGGAATAGGCTCTGGAAGTTGTCCTGAAAGTCCGTGTACTTGCCTATCCAATTGGGTTTCAATCCTTCTTATGATGGAATAGGCTCTGGAAGATTGTCATACCCGTGTCGTTTAGCTTTCTTGATGGTAGTTTCAATCCTTCTTATGATGGAATAGGCTCTGGAAGTGTAGAGCGGGGAGCTCATGGAGCTACCAGACAAATGTTTCAATCCTTCTTATGATGGAATAGGCTCTGGAAGCTAATAATTATTTTTTTTGTCATTTGATGAAGTGTTGTTTCAATCCTTCTTATGATGGAATAGGCTCTGGAAGCGGAAAAGGACGCCAGACGGGGCAAATCAGGCATTTGTTTCAATCCTTCTTATGATGGAATAGGCTCTGGAAGAATTCTCTTTGCGTTACTTCTTAATTTTTCTTGTCTTGTTTCAATCCTTCTTATGATGGAATAGGCTCTGGAAGAACATGAGGCTGAGGGCCTGCAAGGAGCTAGGCTAGTTTCAATCCTTCTTATGATGGAATAGGCTCTGGAAGCCAACTCCCGAAAAATCAAAATCTAACTTCAATAGAGTTTCAATCCTTCTTATGATGGAATAGGCTCTGGAAGTCGGATAATTTAAAGTTTACATAGGACATTGTAATTTGTTTCAATCCTTCTTATGATGGAATAGGCTCTGGAAGAAGGGCCGGACAGTATCAAAAACGGGATAGATATCCTGTTTCAATCCTTCTTATGATGGAATAGGCTCTGGAAGTGATGTTTTCCCTGCATACCTCTGCTTTGATGGCTAGTTTCAATCCTTCTTATGATGGAATAGGCTCTGGAAGAGGAGCTGGATTTCTTTTGGCCTTGCCAGGGTATAAGTTTCAATCCTTCTTATGATGGAATAGGCTCTGGAAGGTGAAGACCACACCCTGAACACCGTCAGGGACTACCGTTTCAATCCTTCTTATGATGGAATAGGCTCTGGAAGAATTCCTTTGTATTTGGTGCTTTCGCTCCTTCCAAAGTTTCAATCCTTCTTATGATGGAATAGGCTCTGGAAGTAAAAAACAGGATCCAGATCTCCTAGATTTTTCTAGGTTTCAATCCTTCTTATGATGGAATAGGCTCTGGAAGTCGCCCAGCACTATAACCCCTTGTATATTAGCCTTTTGACAAACAATCCCAAACGTTCTTTTTTTATTTTTACAGTATGTCAAAGAACTTTTTCCCATAATTTTAACCAATTTTCCGAACTAAAAAACAACTGACAATCAGGCAATTACGGTCAATTCCTTATACTATCAAAATAAATTTGAACCCGGAGCACCCTTATTTTATACAGATATTCCGATAGGTGCAATCTACACATCTTCTCTTAAATTTGGTAGCGTTGGGAAACCTGTTTTCCTGGATTATGGCAAATATATCTTCTGCAGCATTCACTACTTTTTCTTTATCTACTGGATCTATCGAAACCTCCACCAATTTGTGTTTGCTGCGGGTATAAACTAGAAAGCCCTTATGAACTTCCTTCCCAAAGTTTTCCTCAATAAGCAGGGCATAGCAGATCAACTGAGTCCTATAGGTATCATATATTTTCTCTTTATACTGAGCAAATTTGTAATCCAGGGGTGCCATGCTGCCGTCCTGTAGCATCAGCACTTCATCAACTTTCCCTCTCAAAGAATGACCTGTAAGGTACTGGTCTAAATGCTTTTCCTGTACCCCTATTTTCTTTCTTAAATACTCCTTGTTTCTTTCCAGTTTCTGATCGTGAATCTCCCTCCCTTTCAACACTTTGTAATTCTTCTCTTCATACTGGGGAATGGTCAGCACATATTCAAAATAAGTGAACCGGGGACAGTATAAATATTCAATGATATGGGAGGGGGTAAGCGTCATCATATTAAAAAAACATGGCTTTTACTTCATCTGTGACCAGCTTTTTATCAAAAGCCTGTCCCAGCAGCTCAGTTTGTTGAAGTTCATTTTTGTTCATGGGAAAAATATAAGCTTTGTCAGTCTCCTCGTCAATCAGCTCCTCAATTTGCAGGGAAAGTGCCTCTTTTTCCTGTGAACTTATTGTTCCCAAAAAGACGGAATATTGAACCCGGTACAATCCTGCCTGTTTGCATAGTTTGGAGACCTTTGTCCGGCTTTTGTTATTTTTGATATCATATAAAATCCATACAATCATGCCTACTGGATTAAGGTGTTAGCAAATGAATGGGCATCATACTGGATGGTATTGCTTCGGGTCTGATTCTTCCCTTTGTACCTGATGCCCTCTTCATCAAAATACTTGTTGAAAGCCGCCACCAATAGCGCTTTCCCTTCAGAATTTAATGAAACCCCATTAGTAATAAGATCCGTATGGGATTTATTCACCTTTTTCCCGGAAAACAACCTGAACACCACTGTTTCGGCATAAATCCTATACGGTTCTATAAAATCATACACAAAGCTCAGCTGATTGTAATCATCCCGGTGAAGGAATCCCAAATAAGGATCTAGACCGGCGATAATTAGGGCCTTTTCAACCTTACTGTATAAAATCCCAAAGGCATAATTCAAAAAAGCATTGAAAGGATCTTTGGCAGGCCTGCTGCTCCTCCCTGAAAACTGATATTCCCCAACCAACATCTTGCTGAGTGTTTCAAAGTAGAGCCTGCCCGATGTGCCTTCTAATCCTCTTAGGGTATCAGCTATATCCGAAACTTTGCCTGACTCCAATGAAGATACAGAAAGGGCCAAAGCTTCCATTCTTTTAATTTTATCATCCAGAAAGTCCGCTTTATTTGGCCGGTGTTTTTTGAGGCTTAGGATGAATTCCCTTTGATTGTTCATCTTCTGCAGAAGCCATTCCTTGGTATACTTTACGCCCGTCTCATTCATACTGGCTTCCAGTTGGCATTTTCGGATTTTAGTGGTACTGCCAAGCTTACTATGCCAAACCCTTCCAAGCGGCTTGCCGTCCTTTTCTGTTACAATGATATCTACATTATTGATGATGGCCAACCTGATGGCATCTGTACTCAGTGCAGCCCCTGTAGTCAAGACTATACCAGATACTTTTGAGGCAGCAAAATGATGCTTTTTGATGGTTTGGGTTTCATCATCTTTAAGTCTTACCTCAAACATTTCATCTTTTATATGCACATATGCACCATAGGTATTGATATAAAGCTGCATTTCTCAGATCATTTAGCGGTTAAATTCTTTTGATGGTGCCGAATCCTCTAGCTACTGACTTGCCCAGCCCGGCAAAATCCGGAAGTACGGCGTTTGTGGTAAATCCACCGGTAAATGCCAGCATTTGTTGGTTTTTAAACTGGGTGCTTTTCTCCCGAACTTCCAAATTGAGCAGGATTCTCTGGTCTTTGGGAAGGATTAGTCCAAAGGCTTTGTAAAATGCCAAGACATTGCTGATGGCAATTCTTTTCAACTGCCCCAGCCTTTCTTGCCCATCCTGCTCACTAGCATATTTTCTATAATTCTGCTGGTTCAGCCCCATCCAGAGAGTTTGATAGCGGTATTTAGTGAGATCGGCTTCCAACCCTATCTCCCATCGCTTATTGACAATGTTTTTGCTTAATACTGGATAGATTCTGCCATCCAGTTCTAACTCTTGAACCTTAAGAAACAGGTTGGTCAGCAATTCCCCTCCCTCATTGAATCCCATAAGCATTGGCTGTTGGTTGACAACTTTGTACTGGACTAAAGGGTACCGATAATGGCTTTCACCACTTTCCAAATGATTGTGGAGCAGAGGCGAATGGTCTTTAAAGAGAGTACCAAAATAACCGCGAAGCTTGTGGGCATCCCGGGTTTGTAACCTGATTTCGGGGAAAGTAATGGTGGTGGTGTGGATGGGTTGTTGCATGGGTTGAGTTAAAGGGTATTATAGCATCATATAAGTTGTTACTTCTCTTTTCTCACTTTCTTGTCTTATAAATCCTGTGTTAAGGTCATAATTATCAGGCTGAGCAAACATAATGGAATCACTAAGATTCAGATTTTTATCCAAGTGCTCTGTGTAATAAGAAGGAACCGCAATAATACGTTGGTGAAAATCTTTTTTATACTTTTCATCAAATTCCTGCTTACTGAGTTCATTGCCAAGCAGGCTCATAAATGCTCCTCTGACTTCCGTAGCCCGATCATCGACGAGCACAAACACTGATATAGCTTTTTGTTGCTCTTCAATTACTTTGAAGTCTGAAACATATTTTACACTAGCGTCTTTATCTACTGCGTCATACCTTAAAGCTTTCATTGCCTCAAAAATATCACGCGAATACTTAAATGAGCTACTGTTGGTAAGTTTAGTGAAGTAGTTTTCAACCAGCTCAAGGTAATCAGCTTCAGGAATTTCATTTGCTAATCGTAAGGCACCATCAGCGTTTACAGTTGTAATTGTGCCGTAAATTTTCTGACAGTCTCTTGTATCAATCACATACAGTGGCAAGTGTAATCGCTCTGGGTTCTGAGGATTACTTTGTCGGTTAATTCGTCCAGCAACCTGCACGATAGAATCTATAGGGCCAAGGTCTCGGAAGCCCATATCAAAATCAAGATCAACACCTGCTTCTACAACTTGGGTAGCTATGAGGATTGGTTTTTCTCCTGCTTTTAAATCTGCTTTTATTTGTTCAATTCGCTCTAGCCTATGTGCAGGTACAATATTGGTCGAAAGACAATAAACAGGATTGGTGAGCTCCTGCTCTTCTAGGTATTCTTTAATTTTCTGAAAAAACTCAATGCAGCGGTTTACCTTGTTTACAACAACCAAACATGACTGGCTTTGTGTCCACTTCTTTGAAAACAGCTCTTGTACAAAAGTGTCTGCTACTGCATCTTTGTGGAATTCTACATCTAAGAGAGGAACAATCTTTGTCCTTTTATAGCTTCTGTAAATATCCTCGTGTTCTTGTAATAGCTCAGAAGCCTTGTAATCTATTTCAGGCTCACCTTCAGCTTTCAAAATATGCTTATAAGCAAGCTCCAGAACTTTAGGTTTTGTAGCAGTCATCAAAATAACTCGTGCGTTCAGGTACTTCGACAGGTAATATAAAGCAGCTCCCACCAAAGGCACCTGTTCAAGCTTAATAGTCTGAACTTCATCCAGAATAATGATGGAGTTAGCCAGATGGCTGAATTTCTTCAGAATCTTGTTCCGATGACCTATGATAGTTTGAAGCAGCTGCACGAAAGAAGTAATGACGATATCACTCTGCCAGGTATCCACCTCCATTAACTTTTGATGGTATGCCTTATCATCATATCCTCCTTTACCTTTTTTGTTTTCTTCCCCGAAAATATCAGCATATTGGTAATGAGCTAGGATTTTACAGGAACCGCTTAATGCTTTTGTATACTCCGCATAGCCTTGTTCAATAATATTAATAAAGGGCAAGGCATAAATAATCTGGCTTTTGTGAAGTTCAGGAACTCTTGCTTTAAGTTTTAAGGCAAAATCAAGAGCTGTATAGGTTTTGCCAACTCCTGTAGGAGCCGTTAACGTAAATATTTTTTGCTTTTGCAGATCAAGCTCATCTAATCTGCTGATTACCGAATGCCTTACCTTGGTTCGTAGCTGGTGAGTGCTGTTATGTAAAAGGCGATCTACAGCATTAGGCGATATATTTACCCTATCATAAAGGGAGGTGTCCGATGCATCCAGTTTGTCTGCTTCAATGAGCAGCGAGAACAGGTAATTGATGAGGAAATATGTTTCTGTAGATCCATGTAGTTTGCTAAACTCCCTGCAAAACTTCTTGAACGGCCTTTGTTCTGGAAACTTTAAATAATTTGATAAAGCAGGATCATCCAGATCCAAAGCTATTTGCTGCAAGCTTTCTTGTATACTCTTCAGTTGTTCCTCAAAAATATACTCATCATGATAGGTTTCGTCTTTAGCAATAAGATGATTAAGTGAGTTAAATTCTGTCAGATTGCTGTGATGATGCACAATGATGTATAGCGCCACCCATGCCTCAAAGCTTCTGCCTTGCTGGCTCAGTTTTTCCAGTACTGCAAAAGCTCCGAACTTAGCATGTTGCTTCAGAGTTGCGTCATACTTGTTTGATTTCAGCAGGTAGTGCTGAAAATGTGGGGTATACTTTCCTAGATCATGGTATAGCGCAATTTCTTCAGACAGTTCTCTGATTCCATTTCCTAATGAAAACGATAATGTATCGGATAATAATTGCTGGACTTTAGTATTTACGCCATCAAAATGTGTTTTTAATTGTTTAGAACCTTTAACCTGACCGTCAATGTCCTGCTTACTATGAGAATAGAAAATTGTCATTCCAGAAAAGTTATATTTTGAGTTTCAGTTTCACTAATCAGTTGGTAATGAGGGACACTTAAGCTAACATCAAGGGGTAAATTTCTGGTGCTAAAAAGGGTGCGGTTAAGCTTAGACAATTCTCTGCTTCCGTTCTGCATAAAATCAGCGGGAAGTAACTCTTCTTCCAGATAGTTGGAGCCAGCTTCTGTGTCTTTTTCAAAAACAAGTTTTTCAACTGTATCTGAGATTACCGCAGAATGTACTTGTAAAGTACCAGATGATTTTGTTTCTACTACATTTTCATAATGAATCACATTCCTAATAAATGCTGAAAAATTAGCTACTCCCAATGTAATGCTGTAGTGCCGCTGATTAGCTAATAACTTTTCTTTTAAATGTTTAAAGGTTTCAGCACCAGCCTGATTTGCAGAAACAAAAATGCGGTAGCAAACCATATCTTTGCTTATATCCATGCCGGTCACTACTTCAAAAGGTGTTTGTATACGGCCTCCTTTTCCAGTAAAATCTCCACCGCCTTTGGTTGCATCGCCTAGGCTTTTAATACTAAGCAAATTAAGCCTGTGGAACGATTTTTTTAGAGGTGACAAAACACGCAAACCAATGCGTATTTTATCTGAAGCTAGTAAATCGTAGTAGCAATCTCTTTCAAAACCAAGTATGGCTGCAAGCATACCCATTAGAGTTGTTCGAGGTGGTATAGAATAGCTCATGGCTGTATTGTTGCCATAATACTTTCTGAAATGAGCCATTTTCCCGTAAATATCAAATGAAATTATTTCCATTGCCACCCTATATTATGCTAGAAGTTCTACACCTGGTGCTGTGCGGATAATCACTTCTTTAATGGGTTTGCCTTCTCCTTTATTGTCAGAAATCAGCTTGGCCAATGCTGCTAAATCGAGTGATAGATCGCTAAACTTACGGACCTGTTTTTCATCAATACCATTAGCTGGAAGTGTTGCAACAAAACTCCTTAAATCACCGAAGTGGCCGTTGTGAAAACCATCATTGTAAACTATCTCCAGATAAAGTTTAGGGTATTGGTTTAATTTAGATCGGGTAGGTAAAGAGGGTATGCTTTCCCATATTGAGCTGCGGAATAGCTGAAGATCTTCTTCTGAAAGCCCTGTGCCTACAGCTGCATACTTATTGATGGTGCCATTGAAAGCTAACAAGCTATAATGTACACGGTAGTCTTTGCCAAAGGTACTGTTATCATCGTTCATAATGGTAACGATAGAATTCGACTCCATTAGCTGCACCTTATTTAGTGAATAGCCCCAGTTAAGTTGAATTGGCCCTATATAAGATTTGTTGAACCCTTCAATGGCAAAAGCACTTCCAAAAAGCCTGATATCTACAAACTTCTGTTTTACCAGATAAGCGAGCAGGAACAGATTTAGGCGAAAGCTTAGATCACGGTTTGTCTTATTCTGCATAAATTTGAGAATATCTTCGGCTGTTTTAGCTTTCGATTTTTCTTTCACTTCCAGAAATCTGATTTTTATGTCTTCATTTTCTGCAAATACCCGATCGAGTTCTTCCTGATCAGCCAATAGCCTGCCTATTACCGCTTTTAATTTACTATCTGCGCTAACTTTACTTTCCCCCTCCATGTCAACAAAAATCTGCTGTCCTGTCATTTTTAGAAAATCGCGGATATAGCGTTTTACCCGAGTGTCGGTTACAATATTAGTATCGGTGTCATAATCCATGCGAGGTTTATTTTCTTGATCGGGATCGCCATTTGGGTTGCACTGTGAAGCTTCGTAAAGGAATAGAAAGTCGGAGTTGTTAGTAATAGTAGACATATTTTTTAAAGTTGATTTAGAAAATTCAATTAATAATTGAGTTTATGCGTTATCGCGGAATGAGTATCCTGCCAATAGATAGAAAAGAGCTTCTTCAGACTTTAATGGCCATTTTTCACTGTTGAAAAGCTGTGTGAACTGTGAAAATAATAGCTCATTATAAGATAGAATAGCATACTGGCGGCATTTATCAAATAAATCTTTGTGCAGGCGTACAATGGCTTTCTTATCCATTCCATTATAGTTTACCTTATTTAATACAGGTTTAGAATCATAGCCCTTTTTTTGTTGAGCATAAGCGACCGAGTTAAGAATTTTGCCTAGATAAAACATAGCTTTCTGACTGTCGTTGTAGTTCATTTTTTTGAGGAAAGCATCAGAGGGTTTAAGCTGGTCTGTTAACTCATCAGTTTTAGTATTTTCCATTCCTTTTAGAAGATTAAGTTGATTGAGGATGTAAAAAAGGGCGTGATATTGATATACTGCATTTCGGGCAGCAAAATCAAAAATGTCATTTTGGTAAACATTGCCATAGGCTTTGTAGCGGCCATACCAATGGCATAAGATCAGTTCAGTAAAATGTTTGTAAAGTTGTTGCGGGTCTGTTTTTCGTTGTTCGAGTATAGCTTTAAAGAGTGCAAGAGCAGCATTCTTTTTCTCTTTATCTTTTCTAACTGGTATAAGAGCATATAAGCTATAAAAGTTGAAGCTAAGCCTGTTGTCTTTGCCTACTGTCATGATTTTATCCCATTCTATACCTATAATGCTTTTAAAAGCTCTGTCTGTTGTTATGAAAACTTCTATAAGCTTATTGAAATGAAGTTTACTGACATCTTGAATAGTGTTAATGGTTTTGAAAAAATTACCATCTGATTCATAGCCTAGAAAGTTTAACCAGTAAAGCTCATTATCCGAAAAGTCATCTACCATTTCAGCAAGTTGTTTGTAGCGGAATAATAAGTCTGTCCTTTTGGCCACACGCTGTATCAGAATGTCTGGCTCTACGTCTTCCCTGCTAAAGAAATGAGGAATAATTATATGATCTACACCAGCTATTTTTGTTGTATAATTGTTCAGCAGATAATTTGATCCTCGCTCAAGGTAAAGCTGAGCCAATGCGCTCGCCTGGTAGTTATTACCAAAAGCTTTCTCATTGAAATTAGATGCATAATTTTTGGTAGTGGTTACAAACATTTTATTCATGCTGTACCTTGCTCCAATAGTTATCTCTTCCACATCCGCAGTAGGTGCACCCGTAGCGTAACAAAGCTTCTCTACAGGACTTCCTGCTTTATTTGGCTTATCTTCCTTTAAAAATTTGGCACGAAGAAAATCTTCATATCCTGAAACATTAGCTATAGATGTTGGAAGAGGAATACCAAATTCCTGGCTTTTCACCGCTGCATACAGAAGCACAATGCGCTCGTTACCGGATAATTCCAGCGCTTTGGTTACTTTGCCAAAGTCTGCTTTGTTTTTTTCCTGATCGACGAAATTGACTGTAAAGTCCTCTGCAAGTGCGAAAGTTTCTTGTAATACCCGATAAAAGGGAGAAGTTTTCAGAAACTGGAAATCTTTATCAATCGCTTCAGTGAACTGACCCTGATCAGGTACCTTTCCATTTTTGTCGGTTATCCCAAAAAAGGTCTTTCGGATTTGTTCAAAAGACTTTTTAGGAGATACTGTTGCGTAAATAGCCTTGTTATTCCCTCCTTGGATTTTGATACACATAAAAGTATAAGCATCCTGCGGCTCAAAAACCTTTAATTGAGTTCTGTCAAGAATAATTTGATTTTCATCCAAATCAAAGAGTAATTGTGCAACAAGAGGGGTGATGCCTTTGGTCTGTACCTCAGTTGTATCTGGTACATCTATAATATCATCCCATTCTCCGCGGTCTTCACTAAGATGTTTTCCTATTCTAATAAGTGTATCTAGCATATTCCAATTTCTATTCTGTGATACTAATCGTTTATCCCGCTAATCTACCCACACCCCTCTGCCATATTCCGGCGTACCTGCATATTTTTTCATGCTATTTTTGAGTTCCTCTGCAATTGCTGCCCTCAGTTCCATTGGTTCCAATACCTCCACCTGACTACCGTAGCTTAACAGCTGCATTTTTAAGTCAAGATTTATGACAACATAAAGTGATACCTTTAGCTCGATTCCATCATCCAGCAACACACATTGTGAGTGATGGATCGGTAAGCTTTTTACATACCTTCCTTGCTGTGCGCTAAAAGAAAGAACAACCAACTCAGGCTCCTTATCCAGTCTGGTGATTCCTACCGTATCCTTATAGAGCTTTTTAAAGTCAGTGCCTGCAATTTCTGCATATGGAAAGGTTCCTTTACATATCAACTCTTCCATCCTATCCAGCCCAAAAGTTTTAACCCTTCTATCCGATTGATCCTTTGCAAGTAAATACCACCTGTTCTTATGCTCCATGATCAATGCAGGAGCTACTAAATAGACTTGCTTTTTATCCTTGATAAATGATTGATACTTAAATTTCACCAACAGTCTGGTATGGATAGCCTCCGTAAGTGGCTTAAGGTGATCAGTTCCTGCAAAGAACTGATTATCTTCAAAAACAATGTATTTGGAAGCTTTTAAAGAAGATTGAATACTGGATGATAGTATGCTTACCCGTTCGGCAAGTTCAAGTAGTTTCAAGAACCCTTGAAAATCATCACAATCCTCATCCTCCTCAGTCATCAGTTTGTACCCATTGCTTTTGGGTTGGTACTGAATATTCGCACCAAATTCATCCCTTATAAACTGGAAATCTCTAGAGAGGGTACGCTTGGAGACATTGGAAAAGCCGTGCCCCTCCAGATTTCTAATTATCTCATTCAATGAAAGATGCCTTGACTTCCCTCCACCTAACATGCGGATTATTAAAAGGTACTTTTTTAAGTTGCCAATTAAAGCCATCTAATGGTGTCATTAAATATTTCGTTAATATTAGACAAATAAGTAAAGCCAATCAATACCCCGATCACGGTATTTTTGCCTATAAATGGCAAAAAACACGACACCTTGTATCAATTTTGGGCTGCTTCAGGGATAAAGGCTATACCACAAAGAGTTGGAATCAGCTTGAGAAATAATTTGCTGGCGTAAAATATCCCACATCTGAAAATGCTATTTGCCCCACTTTTTTCCTCTTCCAAAATTTCACATTCCCAACTTTTTTGAGTAAATTGATAGTCTCAGCAGATGGCTTTTGAATGGGCTGATGACCAGTACACCACTTTTAATTTTAAGTAGTTTTTTATGGCCTATGATATCTACATATGGAGTACCAAAAAACTGGTAAATGAAAAAGTCCAGTGTATGGGTAAGATCAGATATCCTTCGGAAAATGTGGCTTGGTACGTTTACTACAAATACCTCTTAAAAGCCCCAGTTTATACCAGGTTTATTCCTCCAGGAAAAGAAATCGATTGTTATCACTGCAAATATTGCAAGAGCTGGCACCTTGGCCGCAGTATCAAGACCCGAAGTTCATAAGCTTGCCGGCCCCTCCATCCACCCCACCATCACATAGCCGGCCATACCCCTATCCAATCGCCACCATAGCCCCCTTATACTTTACCCAAACCTATATTATTAGCAACCATACATCAATTATAAGCCAAGTCTTCGTTAACTCCCCGTTATACCCACTCCGTATCCACACCGAATCCACACCGTACCCACTCCGTATCCTCTCCGTATTTTTACATGGTGGATTCGGTGTGGATCCCATGGGGCACAAGGGTGCTAACGGACTGATTGTAAAATAAATATGACGGAATGCTTGACTTATATTCTTGATATGTGTACTTTAACCTAAGTTTAGTATAGATAAGACTAGGCTTTGGTATTTTTCAAGTGTCAAGATGGGGTGTTGGGAGGATCTGAATGGATCTAACTGAATTTTTATCTAGGAGTAGCGTGTAAATTACAGCAATATTTAGGCCAATATTACTTGTTATTAGTGTTTTACGTTTGTGATGCCGGCCTTTATTTCTCAGCATAATTGGAGTACAAGAGTATATATTGACGTACGCGATTTTAAACTTTTCAACACTTACTATAACATAAAAATGGCAAGAGCACCGCAACACGAACAAGGCCTCAATGGCCGTCACGGAGACAAGGTATATTACACTGTCAACGGCATCACGTATGTAAGGGCATATGTGGTTCCGGACCATTCTGACCCCTCTGAACTACAAACTGACAGTTGGGATAGGTTTGCATTGGCAAACCAGTTTGTCAAACCCCTAACCAAGGTTTTCCGAATGGGTTTTATCAACCATAAGCTGGGCATGAGGTCTCCGGCTAAAGTGGGATTGAGCAAATTCCTTAAAACGGCTTTTACCGAAGGGGATCTGGCCCCAAACCCGAGCCGGTTAGAAATAAGCGGCGGTGACCTAACGGGAATGGATGGCGGAAGCGTGGAATGGAAGGATGAGGAAACGGTCCTGATTAGATGGTTCAACAATGCCGGCGAAGGCAATGCGGCCAACCGGGACAAAGTCTCGGTACTTCTCTACGACACTGAAAAGCTACGCTCTTTTTATTGCATTGAGGCCAATCCCAGGTCTATGGAAATGCAGGAGATAAAGGTCGGCACACCAGATAGACACAGGGGAAACCTACATGTCTATGCCTTCTTCACCTTCAAAAACCCGCGCAACGGTAAGTATGAGGTATCGAAGACGGTGTATTTGGGGAAAGTGTAGATAATTAAAAATGGTGAATTAGGAATGAAGAATTGACTCAGCCCCATTCCTCATTCCCAATTCCTAATTCCTAATTCCTAATTCCTAATTTTAAAACCTATGGCAAGACAAACCAGTTTCGTAACTTTTCAAGGGTCTATCGGTGAAGTGACTTTCTACAACACCTCCGAAGGACCGAGGGCAAGACAGAAGGGAGGGGTAAGCAAGGCGCGGATAGCCTCAGACCCAAACTATGAACTCACTAGGCAAAACAACCAGGAGTTCGGCACTGCTTCTCACACAGCCTCTCTGCTTAAAACCGCCGTCAGGAATTCTTTGGTGCGGGCTGCAGACAGCAGCTTCCACTCCAGGTTTGTTTCCAAGCTTTCCGAAGTGGTCAAAAAGGATCCCGATAGTGACAGAGGAGAACGCATAGTCACCCCGGAAAACCTCAGCATCTTAGCGGGCTTCAGACTTAACAAAACCCGATCATTGGCCAGTACCCTTAATTGCTTTTTTGAAGCGAGAAGAATGGAAAAAGGAATCCTCTTTACATTTGAGGATTTGAGCCCTTCGGAATTCAAGGCCCCCGACAATGCCACACATTTTCGTTTTTTTGCCGAAGGCGTGGCTGTAGAATTGGAAGAAGAGGAATATGATCGAGTTGACACAGAAAGCGACTACATTCCTATGGAGCTTAATCCCGGCAGTCTTTCTTTTACCCTTGCATTTGAGAGTGAAACCTTTCCCCATCAGATTTTTGTAATTGGAATCGAGTTTTTTAAGATTGCAGCCGGAAAACCGTATGTAGTGGCCAAGAGGAGGTACAACTGCGCCGAGTTTGTGTAGAGGGGGAATCTGAAAAAATCTGAATTATTCGCTTGTAAATCCAGTTGTAAGCTTAAGTTTGTAAGATCCTGAGTAAGAGAAGATGAGCTAATGCCCTTATTAAAGTTAGATTACCCCTTATTGAAATTTATCAGTTTACCGATAATGCTGTTGGCGGTGTACGCATGCCAGTCGCCTCAAGCGGAGCAGAAATCCACGGCCATACCTTTCCATGGGGACCCTTTGGTCAACATTTTGGTAGCATTGGAGGAGCCGGACACCCGGGAGCGGATTGACATTCCGGAAACCTTTACCGAGGAGTCGGCAAAGGAGCTGGAAAATCAGTTGGACTCTCTTTTCAACTTTTACCATAAGCGAAGAGGTTTCAACGGGACAGTGATGGTGACCAAATATGACCAGGTCATCTTCAAGGAAGCGTTTGGGTATGCTGACTTAGCTAAAAAGGAGCCTTTGACTACAGATAAAGCCTTTCAGTTGGCTTCTGTGTCCAAGCAGTTTACGGCCATGGCTGTCATGATACTTAAGGAGGAGGGCAAACTTAATTACGACGATCTGGTAGAGGACTTTTTACCGGCCTTTCCTTACGAAGGCATTACGGTCAGGCAACTGCTCACGCACCGCGGAGGCCTTTCCAATTACACCTACTTCAGCGATGAACTGTGGCATGACAGAAAGGTGCCGATCACCAATGATGATGTGATCAACCTGATGTACACACATCGCCCTCAGCCCTATTACCGCCCAAACATACGATTTGACTATAGCAATACTGGATACTTTCTTTTGGCTTCCATCGTGGAAAAAGCCTCAGGGATTTCCTTTTCGGAGTTTCTTCAAAAGCGTATTTTCGAACCCCTGGAAATGGAAAACACCTTCACCTATTCCGACAGCCTTCCAGCCAACCTAGTGGCTACCGGTCATGAGCGGAATCGCCGCAAAAGAACACCTGACTATCTAGATACCGTTTTGGGCGACAAAGGGATGTATAGCACCGTAGAAGACCTTTACAAGTGGGATCAAGCACTTTACACCGAAAAACTCGTATCCCGGGAAACTCTTGAGGAAGCACTGACTGGCAGCAGGGTAAGGAAAAGAAGAACCAATGACGATTACGGCTACGGCTGGCGCATCAAGGAGCTCAACAATGGTGACGTGGTGCACTATCACGCTGGTCTATGGCACGGCTACAACACCTACCTCCTCCGCAACCCCAAAGACCATAGCACCATCATCATATTAAGCAACCTATCCAACGGCAGCCTCAGCTTCGTCAAGGAGCTCCAAGACTTCCTCTACCCTATCACTCCTCCCCACTCCATAGCTGATAGTGAGCAGGAACAAGACAATATGGCTTCAAGTGAAAGCGACGCTAAGAAGGATGTGTAAAGTGTTGCAAAAAGTCCCGAAGAAACGATAAGACTTACAACCCTGACTTGGAAGGTTTTAATTGTTGAAATTAGCCAAGGAGTATGAAACTATCCAATTATTTTTTCGTAAATTTAATAAAATAATCTTTCATTTGATAGATTATGGAGGACACTAGCAAATATGGTAAGAGAGTGGCGGGGCATTTTGAGAAGCTGATCAGGGTGCTGGGTGAGGAATATGTCGGCAGGGAGATTGAGAGCCCGTTTGATTTTATTGAGATTGCCGCCAAAGGTTTACATCCGCAGACTATTGAGAATTTCAGGGAGTATTTCGAGCTTTCCAAGTCCCAGGCAGCTTCCATGTTGCACGTATCGGAGCCTACCTTGTATCGCTGGATCAAGGCTGATAAGGAGCTGGATCAATACCATGGCGTTAAGCTATTTGAATTAGCAGATCTGTACTTAAATGGAGTGGAGGTGTTTCAGGATAAAGCTAACTTCATCAAATGGATGCAATTGCCCAACACAGCTTTGGGAGGAAAACAGCCCGAGCAATTAATAGAAATGCCTGGGGGTGTGGCCAAGGTGAAAGATTTGCTTGGTAGAATCGAGCACGGAGTCTATAGCTAGGGTATGCTTGTATTCCGGTTAGCTTCTACTAAATATTCTCGGGATTTTTCCGGCACAGGTTCCTCTTTATTCGGGGGTAGGTGGAACAAGAAAGGCTCCCCGGTTTTATATACCGGGGAAAGTAGGGAAATAGCCCTGTTAGAAACCTTGGTTAACATCCCATCCATGGTCCTTCCGGAAATGGACATGATAACGTTGCAAATTCCATCCAATTCCGTTATGGAACTCAAAATCCCTGATCTCCCTCCCAACTGGAGAGACTACCCCGCCCCAAGCATATTGGTTGAAATCGCCGAAGAATGGATTTTGAGTAAGGAATCCCTTGCCCTAAAAGTACCAAGTGCAATCCTTGAGTCCTCACACAATTACATTATCAACTGTGCCCATAGACTGCATCAAAAAATAAGAATAAAAGAAGTGAAGGCGTTTAAGTTTGACACTAGGCTGAGGCGAGGATAAAAGGAAGTACAAAGTGCGCTTTTTAAACACATAGTGTTCAAAAACGACCATATTTTACATCAAAAACCCCTTTAACGGCTTGAGAGACTGATGGTATAACACTTGCCATGTAACAGGTCTGAAACCTAAATCTCTATGCTCATGTCCAAAATTCATTTATTCTTCTTAGGCCTATTTCTTATAAGTGCAGTTGCCTGCTCCCACGAAAGGTCCGGCGATTACGAAACCACCGAATTATCATTAGACTCTTTTGATAAGGTACATCTGACAGGGGGAGGAAGGATACACTTTATACCCTCTGAAACCTATGCGGTTGAACTGAAAGGCCATGGAGTCTCAGATACTGAAGTGAAGGTGGAAGGAAACAAATTGGTCTTAAACAATGAAGGGAGCTCTAGAAAACAGAACGTAGACTTTTACATCTATACTAAAAGCATTATCGGCATTCAGATAAATGGTGGCGGAACCGTGGAAATAGAGGAAGGATTTGAGGCGGTGAAGAGGTTTGACTGTGTTATTCAGGGCGGAGGAAAATTGGCCTTGGAGGCATTAGAAATTGGAACCCTAGACATTTCTATTCTTGGTGGAGGTGCCGTGACTGCTCAGGTGGAAGAAGAAATACAGGCCAATATTATCGGTGGCGGATCCATTCAATACCTGGGAAACCCCGAAGTGAAGTCTAGTATCATAGGCGGGGGATCGGTAAAGAGAATGAATAAATAGAAGATGGTAAGGACGAGGTACGAAGTACGAGGAAAAAACTTATGCTGTTTCCCCTTGGTTCATGATAGTAAATTTAGCGATTACACACGCTAAATACCACTGATTTTTAAGGGATTGAGAAATAAATTGAATGAAAAATTATGAATGATGGATGACAAATGATGAAGTGACCTGAAGCTAAAATAGAGACCTGGCAAGTTAAAAATACCTGCCAGGTCAGTACCTAATAACTCTCCTTTTCATTCGGAAAGTCCCTCGACTTCACGTCATCGATGTAATCCTCCACGGCCTTCAGCATCTGGGTGCGTAGATCGGCGTACTGGCGGAGGAAGCGGGGCTTGAACTCCTGAGTGATGCCCATCATGTCGTGGACCACTAAAACCTGGCCGTCAACATCAGGACCTGCACCGATTCCGATCACGGGGATGGAAACTTTTTCGGCCACCTTCTTTGCCAAGGACGCTGGGATTTTTTCCAACACTAAAGAAAAACAACCGCATTCTTCCAATAACTTGGCATCCTCAATCAGCTTCTGCGCTTCGGCATCTTCCTTGGCTCTCACCGTGTAGGTACCAAACTTGTAAATAGACTGGGGAGTTAAGCCCAAATGTCCCATTACAGGCACTCCGGCACTTAAAATACGAACCACGGACTCTCTGATTTCAGCACCGCCCTCAACCTTCACCGCATGGGCACCCGACTCTTTCATGATTCGGATAGCCGACCTTAAAGCCTCAGAACTGTTGCCCTGATAGCTTCCAAATGGGATATCCACCACCACGAAAGCCCGCTTTACTGCCCTTACCACAGAAGTTGCATGGTAGATCATCTGATCAAGAGTGATGGGTAAAGTAGTCTCGTGACCTGCCATCACATTGGAGGCCGAGTCCCCCACAAGGATGATGTCCACGCCTCCGGCATCGACTATGCCCGCCATGGAAAAATCATAGGCCGTGAGCATGGAAATTTTCTCCCCACGGTTCTTCATCTCCTGAAGGGTGTGGGTGGTGATTCTTTTGATATTCGAAGATTGGTGAATTGACATGTTAGTGAAGGTGTACGGTGTTTTGAGTAGATTCCAAATCTACCTCAATATGTTCGTTTAACGTGGTGGAAAGTTCGTATCCGGTATAGTCCGGAGTAACAGGAAAGAGCTTATGGCTTCTGTTAACCAGCACGGCTATTTCCATTTTTTTCAAAGGCATCTCTAGAAATGGCTTGAGAGCATAGGCAAGCGTCTTGCCCGTATTCTGCACATCATCCACCAAAATAAGGCTCTTGTTTCCCAAAGCAAAATCTTTGGAAAGGGTAACTTCACCCTGCACCACCGCACTTTTATCCAACTTCACTTCCATCAACTCTACATGCAATGGGGAGATTTCCTTTAACCTATCGGAAAGCATTTGCGCAAATTTGTAGCCCATTCCAGCGATTCCGGCAAAGACCACTCCTTCTTCGGAGAGGTTCCGTTCATAAATCTCATAGGCTATACGGGTAATCTTTTGCTCAATCTGCTTATGGTTAAGCACCAAGGTTTTTGTCTCTGCCATATTTGTTGTCTGGGCTATTAAAGAGGAAAATTAAACCAATTGGTTTAGGTTTCAAAATTAAATGCATCTTATCGGTAATCGTCCTCCTCGTGGAGTATCTTGAGGTAGCTGTCGTACCGGTAAGGATGGATATAGCCGGCTTCCAGTTTTTCCAGTACCACGCAGCCTGGTTCGTTTAGGTGTTTGCAGTTATTGTATTTGCATTGCCCAAGATATTGACGCATTTCCACAAAATAATGGGACAGCTCATTTTCATCAATATCCAGTATTCCAAACTCCTTAATTCCTGGTGTATCAATGATGTAACCGCCACCTTTAAGTTCAAACATCTCCGCAAAAGTCGTGGTATGCACGCCCTTAGTGGTGAATTTGGAAATATCCTTGATTACTTGTGTAGCACTAGGTACAATTTTATTGAGCAAAGAAGATTTGCCTACCCCGGAATGCCCGGTTAACAAAGTGGTCTTTCCAACCAAAAGAGGCATCAGTTTTTCATCCACATCCTCATCTACCAGCACAGACATGGGAATGACCGGGTAGCCGAGTGGCTCATAAATTTCCATGATGTCCTCCAAAAACGTCCAATCCTTGTCCGTATGCTTCTGATCCATCTTATTGACCACGATAGTGGCCGGGATGCGGAAGCTTTCCGCACTAACCAAAAAACGGTCAATAAAACCCAGTGATGTTCTAGGATTTCTAAGTGTGACCACCAAAAAAGCCTGGTCAATATTGGAGGCCATGATATGGGAAAAATGGGTCTTTCGGGTAGACTTCCGGATGATGTAATTCTCTCGGGGCACAATGTCTGTAATAACGGCTGTCTCCTGATCCTGCTCCTGTTCCATCACCACATAGTCCCCTACTGCAATTGGGTTGGTTAATTTGAGGTCGTCCTGCTTAAACTTCCCCCTTAGGCGGCATTGGAGCAGTTTGTCACCTACCTGGACAATGTACCAGCTACCTGTAGATTTGATTACCCTACCTTCCATTATTGATCTTTTTCATAATGTGATCCACTATTTTCTGAGCACTGCCCTGGTTTTCCTCCACCATTTTTTTTGCGGCCGATTGGGCTGAACGATATTTTTCAACCTCCTGCAAACTCACTACCGTACTTTCAAAATCCTCTGCATTGTCAATTTCGAAACCGCAGCCATACTGCTGGCTGATACCTGCCTCTGGGAATTTGCTTACTTTTTTGAGTTTTCCAAACAGCACCGGAATGCTGTATGCCAAAGGTTCTAGGATATTGTGTAATCCTTTGCCAAATGCCCCGCCAACGTAGGCAATTTCGGCATATTGATAAAGTGAAGACAACATGCCCACATTGTCAATAATTAGTACCTTTGTCAGCTCGTCTCCTTTAAAATTACTGTAGAGCTCCGATTGTTTGGAAATGGCCTTCCTCCAAGCACCCATTTTCTCAGATTTGATCTCATGGGGGGCGATGATATACTTATATTTTCTATTCTTATTGATATAAGGAATGATGCAGTCCATGTCTTCCTGCCAGGCACTACCTACCACCATAACCGGCTGCTCCCCTATCCATTTTTCCAGGGCAGGAAATCTCTGGGGACTTTCACTCAGGGCCTTTACATTGTCAAACCTGGTGTCACCCGTAAAAGTGGCTGATGGATAATTAATGCTACTCAGTAGCTCAAGTGATTTTTCATTTTGGGTGAAGATATGGGAAAAGCTTTTTAAGGCTTCACGTAGAAAACTGTCCTTTTTGAAGTAAGTCTGCTCCTCGCGGAATGCCGCCGAAAACAAAAACGCAGGCACGGCATTTTCTTGCAAAGCTTTCATGTAGTTAGGCCAAATGTCATACTTGGCAAAAAGGGCTACTTGGGGTTGAATGGTTTGTACAAACTTGTTTGCGTTGGATACCGTGTCGAAAGGCAAATAAAATATCCCGTCCACTAAAGGCTGCTTCCTCCTGATCACATTCTCATATCCCGAGGCACTGAAAAAGGTCAGCAGAATGGCTGCATCGGAATTCTCCCTTATTTTTACCATCACGGGCTTAGCCTGCTCATATTCGCCTAGGGAAGCCACATGGAACCAAATGACCTTTTCATGTTGGGACTTGAATGCGGCTAGTTTTTCGAACACGCCCTTCCTGCCCTCTACTATAGCCTGCAACTTTGGGGATGTTTTGGCCACCAAGGGAAAAAGCAACTGGAAGGCCTGCATAGAAAGATTGTATAACCATTTCATTCTGGCAAAAATAAGGAATTTAATCCGTGAACAAAGGGAGTAGTGGGTTTAGAGGGTTATTGTCTGTTCTCGGCTGCGCCTCGAATGGGACGGTTTAGAGGTTTAGGTAATGAAGGCCTGCCGGATACTTCTCTTGATGCTTCTAGCAGCATCTCCACGTTCCAGTCTCCAAGAGCCCAGTGCCCCACCTGCATCCCTCCGCCGCGCATCGCGACTAAACCTCTAACCCTCCCGCTGTGCGCAGCACCGGGAAATAAACTCCTAAACCAACCTAGTACATCAAAAAAAGCCCCACCATTATGGCAGGGCTTTTTAAAGGCTTATTTAAAAGCGTATCTTAGTTCTTACCCAAGTAAGCAGAAACGCCTTCTTTTGTAGCTGTCATCGCTTCTTTTCCTTCTTCCCAGTTTGCAGGACATACTTCTCCGTGCTTCTCTACGTGATGCAAAGCATCTACAAGACGGATCATTTCGTCGATGTTTCTACCTAGAGGAAGATCGTTGATGGTTTCGTGTCTTACCACACCGTTCTTGTCGATCAAGAAAGATCCTCTGTAAGCCACTGGTGCACCTTCATAGTTCAATTCACCTTCTTCGTTGTAGTTCCACTCACCTGCCAACACGCCATAGTTATGGGCGATTGTTTTTGCAGGATCGGCAACGATCGGATAAGTAACACCTTGGATACCGCCTTGTGCTTTTGGAAGACCCAACCATGCAAGGTGAGACTCCTCGGTATCTGTGGAAGCGCCAACTACGGCAACGCCTCTTTTTTCAAACTCAGCCAATTTCTCTTGGAAAGCCAAGATTTCAGTAGGGCATACGAAAGTGAAATCTTTTGGGTAAAAGAAGAAGATCACATCCTTTTCGCCGATATATTGCTCTAAAGAGAATCCTTCTACGATTTCCTCTCCGTCAACTACTGCTGGTGCTTTGAATAAAGGTGCTTTTTTTCCTACTAAAGACATATTAAATTGATTTTTGGTTAAGTAAATTATTATTTTAAATGATTGATTATAGCTTTTGGCCCTTGATCACAATGGATATTTCATCGATTTCAAAGTCCTCTATCTGATTTTTGTCAAAGAATTTTTTCAATAAGGATTCTAGGTCAGCATTCTTATAATCGCTGATCTCGTTGGTCTTTTTGCAATAAAGATGGCTGTGGGCTTCCAGTACACCGTCAAACCTCATTACTCCTTTATTGTCCACAAATTTTTGGATGATCCCTGCAGTGACAAATGAGTCCAGGGTCTTATAGACAGTACCCAATGAAATGGAGGGGTTGTCACTTTTGACTTGTTCAAAAACACGCTCAGCAGTGGGGTGGTTTTCAGCTTCAGCGATGGCCTGGTAGATGACCATTCGCTGGTGCGTGAACTTCAGTCCGCCTTCTGTAATTATGTTTTTGATACCCTCTATATTCATTTCCCCCTAAGAATCATTCTCATTAGAGAATCGTTCCGCAAAGGTAAAAAATATTTCATTTTTATTAAAATCATCTGTGAAAATCCATTGAAGGGCATAATTTTCTCTCTTTTTTAATTAGATTTATATTGAGATAGTGCCATGTACATGAAAAAATTATTTGCAGCGGTAGCCATTCCGCTGAGTTTGTTGAGTTTTTCGGCCTTTTCGCAGAGTCGAAGCGATATTGAAACCCTCCTACAGTCGGGAGTGGCTGATGTAAACACCTACCTAAACCATTATGTGCAACCGGCAGCCCAAGGGTTTGCCTACAGCATGGGGGCAGGTTGGGCCAGCACCGCAAAAACGCACAAGGCCTGGGGCTTTGACCTTAATATTGGCATCAGTGCGGCGGCAGTCCCCAGCCGTATGGAAAACTTCATCTTCGATCCCAGTCAGTATAACAACCTGCGTGTATCAGGTGAAACTGGGACTACCGAATTGCCAACTCTTTTTGGTACCGAAAACCCAGGCAAGACCTTGGAGATTTATGAAAATGGGATGGTGGCTGGACAGGTGAGTGCTTTGCCTGGCGCAGGTCTCCCAATGAACTACGTGCCAGCTCCAGTTTTGCAGGCGGGACTAGGGTTACCTTTTGGGACTGACGTAAAGGTTAGATTTCTGCCTAACACCAGGATCGAAGGTGTGGAAGTTGGCATTCTGGGTGGAGGCATACAGCATGATATCAAGCAGCATATTCCAGGCTTGCGAAAGTTACCCTTCCACATGTCAGCCTTGGTGGCTTTTAACAGTCTTACAGCAGGCTATGCTTTAGAAGAAATCACAGCTGGACGTGGGGAATTGCACGTCAATACTTGGACTTATCAACTTTTGCTGAGCAAAAAACTTTCTGTCTTTACCTTTTACGGTTCGGCGGGATATATTTCAGGCACTTCGGACTTTGACCTTTTGGGCACTTATAATGTCTCTAATTTCACCGACCCCATAGTGGATCCGATCAGTTTGAGGTATGCCGTTGCTGGCGCAATGGGTAACTTGGGCATGAGAATAGACCTTGGTCCCATATTCCTAAATGCCGACTACACCTTCCAAGAGTTTAATATCCTCACCGCTGGGCTGGGGTTTTCAATTAGATAATTATGATCAAAGTACTGTTTGTTTGTCTGGGCAATATTTGCCGCTCTCCACTAGCGGAGGCAGTTTTTAACCATAAGGTAAAAGAAAGAAATCTTTCACACATGCTGTCTGCTGACAGCTGTGGCACCTCCGACTACCATATCGGAGAGCTGCCGGATGAGCGCACTATTCAATGCGCCCAAAAATTCAACATTACGCTAAACCATCGGGGCAGGCAGATAAATCGGTTGGATTTCAAACATTTCGACTACCTGTTAGTAATGGATAAATCTAATTATGAAAACGTCCACGCCATCATGACTCAGCATAACGTGACTCACGACCGCATCCTGATGCTTAGGGAACTCACAGAATTCAAGGGTATCAATGAAGTGCCTGACCCGTATTATGGTGGGGAAAAGGATTTTCACGAAGTCTATGAAATCCTGGATGAAGCCATAGAGCTGCTGTTGGACAAAATAGAAGCAGAACACATTAATGTTTGATCAAAACCAGAAATTTGAACGCATACTCTTCAAGACATTAGGCAGTGAGGTCTCCATTGGCCAAACACGCTTGGTGGCCGCCGGCAACTTAAATCAGGCCATCTACCTGGACACCGATCAAGGTGAGTTTTTACTCAAAACCAATTATGATTCCCGTAAGGATATTTTCGCTAAAGAAGCTAATGGCCTAAAAATACTAGCCCAGCACAGTCCTCTAAAAATCCCGACAGTCTTTGCTGCAGGCCATGAGATGGAAGTCAACTTTCTCCTGATGGAATGGATAGCTCCTTCAAGGTTATCCAGCAATTATTGGCAAGAATTGGGTGTCGGACTTGCCCAACTGCATGCCACCACTGAAAAAAGATATGGATTAGCGGATGACAACTATATAGCCTCCTTATCTCAAAAAAACACGACTACAGCATCATGGCCTGAATTTTTTATCCAAAACCGGATTGAACCTTTGGCCGGAAAAGCTTTGTATGACGGATTGCTAGACCAGAAGTTTCTGGATGAAATCCGCTCTGTTTATCCCTTGTTTGATGAAATTTTTCCTAAAGAAAAACCCTCCCTATTACATGGCGACTTATGGTCAGGCAATGTGCTACCAACCAAAGAGGGTCATCCAGCACTCATAGATCCAGCGGTTTATTTTGGACACAGGGAAGTGGACTTGGCCTTTTCCAGACTGTTTGGTGGTTTTGAGGAGGAGTTTTATCAAGCTTATAATGAAGTTTTCCCATTGGAGCCTGGTTTTGAAGAAAGGGTACCCATCTACAACCTCTATCCATTATTGGTGCATCTCAACCTTTTCGGGACGAGCTACCTACCTCCTATTCAAAGAACGATTAAACATCTTCTGACTCGACTTCCCTAAACACTATATGGAAGGTATTTCTTGTTTTTTGTTCTAATAGAACTTCCTTTCCTTGTTCCATTCTGCCCATAGTCTCCTGGTCTGGGTGAAGAATGGTCAACAGCTTCAGGTTTTCATTGTAGCGGATTTCAAAATAGGCTTTTAGGGCTTCCAAAAGCCTTTCAATTTTTAGAAACTCCTTGTCCAGGCAAAGCGAAATGGAAATGGCGGAGGTCTGCATCAGATTGACACGGATTTTCAGATTTTCCAACACCGCATAAATCTGATGAATTTGGGCTTCACTCACAAAGGTGAAATCCTTGACCCTGAAGGTGACCAAAATCTGTTCGGCTTTTTGTACAAATGTGGGAACAGTTTGCTGCGGTTCGCAATCAGTAATCATTGTGCCCTTTTCATCAGGGTTTAAAAAAGACTTTACAAATAACGGAATACCCTTATTGGCCAAAGGCTTGATGGTCTTCGGATGGATCACCGATGCACCATAGTAAGTCATCTCCGCGGCCTCTTTATAGGCAAGTTTGGGGAAAAGCACGGTGTCGGGAAATAACTTTGGGTCAGCATTGAGCACCCCGGAGACATCCTTCCAGATGGTCACGCTTCTGGCATCCAGACAATTGGCCAATATTGCCGCGGTGAAATCCGAGCCTTCCCGGCCCAGTGTGGTAGTACGTCCATTTTCACCTCTAGCGATAAACCCTTGCGTGACCACAGGGAATTTCAATAGGTTTGGTAAAAGCTGTTTCCTACAATTGATGGTGGTTTTATCCCAGTTTACCTTTGCTGCGCGGTGGCTTGCATCGGTTGAGATGATATCTCGAGCATCCTGCCAGATGCAGTAGATTTTCTGTTCACACAAATATTCCTGGACAATTTTTGTGGAAAGCAGCTCCCCATAGCACACTATTTGATCATAGTATTCATCATATGAAGTGTCAGAGACTTTTATAGCCAGCTCTCTTTCCAATTGAAGGAAAGTATTTTCAATTTTGGCAAAAATCAGGTGGTCTGGAGCGAATAAATCGCGGCATATCTGCAAATGTTGCTCTTTCAAAATTGTAATATTCAAAGAAAAGTCAACCAAAGAAAATTTGGCCATCAAAATCTCTTCTAACAAATTTGTGGTTTTCCCCATTGCCGAAATCACAATAAGAAAGGGGTTTTGCAAACGATTGACTAAAATGCTAGCAAGGTTTTTCACCGATAAGGCATCTTTAACCGAGGCCCCACCAAATTTGAAAATAATTGCTTTTGACATATTGATATTTGTTGTAATTTGAAGTAGAAAATAAACCCAAATAGTATTTTTCTTAGAATATGCGTACGAAACCTTACATACCAGACAATTCCGCTTTAGGCTACTCGGTCGGCACCACGCTCGACCGATTCATCAAGATGAAACAGGATGATTTCCCGTTTGCATCAGGGGAGCTTTCTCAGTTACTTAGAGATATCGCTCTAGCCGCAAAGATAGTGAATCGCGAAATCAATAGAGCAGGTCTAGCCAACATCGGCGGGGCTTTTGGCCAAACCAATGTGCAGGGAGAAGAGCAGCAGAAACTTGATGTAATCGCCAATATCCGTTTTACACGCGCCCTTACTAAAGGTGGTGAGGTATGCGCTGTAGTATCCGAAGAGGATGACGAAGTGATCGATCTTCAAAACAACAGCGGGAAATATGTGGTCGCTATCGATCCCTTAGATGGCTCCTCAAATATTGATGTAAACATCTCCATTGGTACCATCTTCAGTATTTATCGAAGAGTGACTCCCTTGGGAAGCCCTATTCAACCGGAAGACATCATGCAGCCAGGAAATAAGCAGGTGGCCGCCGGATACGTGCTCTACGGTTCTTCGACCATGCTAGTATATACTACCGGACATGGTGTAAATGGCTTCACTTATGAACAGTCTTTGGGAGAGTATTTCCTTTCCCACCCTGACATGAAAGCTCCCGAAAGCGGAAACATTTATAGTGTCAATGAAGGCCTTTACAATCAGATGAGCAATGGCCTACAGTCATATATCAACCATTGTAAAGAAAACAACTTCAGCGCAAGGTATATTGGAAGCTTGGTAGCAGACTTCCACAGGAATCTGTTAAAAGGCGGGATTTACATCTACCCAGGCACCACTAAAACTCCAAACGGCAAGTTGAGACTACTTTATGAGGCAAATGCCCTAGCTTACATCGCTGAGCAAGCCGGAGGTAAAGCCACCAACGGTCATGAAAGAATCCTTGACATTATGCCTACTTCACTGCACCAGCGAACGCCGCTTTTGATAGGATCTGAAAAATTAGTGAATGAGGCTGAAACCTTTCTCACTGATGAGGCCAAGGTAGTAGATATGGCATCAGGAGCTCAAAAAGCATAAAAATATTCAATAGCCCAAAAACCAAAGAAACCTCCTAGCGGAGGTTTTTTTATTGGCTGTATTTTCGGCGTATTTCAATTTTGAGCATTTGCCTATCCACAATGGCGTCAGCCAAGTCATGGCCCACCTTTTCCGGCTCGCTTTTGTGAAGGATGTTTTTGAGTTTTTCCTCCCCAAGGTCAATCCGGTAGCATAGCTGTAGGAAGCGCTCAAAATCCCGATTGAGCATTTCCTGGATGAGAGGCGTAAGAGCCTCTACCAAATCGTGCTTTTCGAAAAACTTTTCCGGAAGGTTCTCAAACTCCTTCTTCAGCAGACTGGCCGTATCTTGGACTAAAGACAGTTCCATATCAAAAAAGCCTGCACAAATAAGCGCAGGCCTAAGAATTAATCTTCTTTGTTTTCTTTTTCTTCTTCTTTGCCGTTTTCACCTTCCTTCAATACTTCAGGACTTTCCTTGCGAAGGATGTTGTACCAGCTGATCAATTTTTTGATGTCTGAGGTATAAACTTTGTCCTCATCGTATTCGGGAAGTACATGCTTAAGGAAGCTTCTAAGTTCATCGGCATCGGCACTGGTGGTCAATCCCAAATCTCCGTCAAATTCCTTGTCGATGGTTCTCATCACATCTTCCAAAGGCGTGGCACCTTCTTCGTTCATGGTATAAATGGAAATCTCGCTTAGGACTGAAACCCTATGGTTAGCTCCAACCACAAGCTTCTTTTTAGAAGCGTCCAAAGATTCTAAGATCACACCAGATCTGCTTGGCTTCAATACCTTATATAAACCCGGCTTGCCGGCAACAGTTGCTAATTCTTTAAACTCCATTTGTATCTAGTTTTTTGTAGGATTGCAAATATACTGTATCAATTATCAAAGCTCAACGGCATTTCAATTTTCTGCATAAAAATCTTCGGTGACCGCATTGATGAATTCCAATACCTCCTCACGTCCTTTGGCCGATTCAGCGGAAGTAACGAAATAAAGTGGTGTCTCTTCAAAGATCCCTTTCGCCGCTTTTAGGAAAGCGGCAACATTACTCTGCACCTTGGAATGGCTCAACTTGTCGGCCTTGGTGAAGATCAACACGATAGGCACCTCATTTTCAGCACACCAAAGGATAAATTCCAAATCGATCTTCTGAGGCTCAAGCCTTGAGTCGATCAGCACAAAGATGGCCTCCAGGTTTTCCCTTTCGGTCAGGTAACCTTTGATCATCTTATCCCACTCTCCCTTGAGGGTTTTGCTCACCTTAGCAAAGCCATATCCAGGCAAATCGACCATAAACCACCGATCATCGATGACAAAATGATTGATCAATTGCGTTTTTCCCGGTCTGCCGGAGGTTTTGGCCAGGCCTTTGTGATTGGTCAGCATGTTAATCAGAGAGCTTTTGCCCACGTTGGATCTACCAATGAAGGCAAATTCCGGTTTGGTGGGTGCAGGACACTTATTATGGTCTGTATTGCTGAGAAGGAATTTGGCTGTTTTGATCATCTGAGTCTTAATTTTCCACAAAGGTAAGGGTTTCCTAAAAACATCTATGCTTCAATTAATCATTAACATTTTTCCAATGCTCGGGTTTACTTAGTAATATTGCGCTTCAATTACAAAATCACCCCATGGCAGTAGTACCCTACAAGGATCAGAACGAAGGAAAAAAGGCTCAGGTAGCCACCATGTTTAACAACATCAGCAAAAGATATGATTTGCTGAATCATGTTCTTAGCATGGGAATTGATATCATCTGGCGAAAGAAGGCCGTCAAGCTGCTCAAAGCCGACAATCCTAAATTGATCTTGGACATTGCTACTGGAACAGGGGACTTCGCCATAGAGGCATTGGCCCTAAATCCCGACAAAGTTATTGGAGTAGATATCTCTGAGGGAATGCTTGCTGAAGGAAGAAAAAAACTTAAAAAGCGTAAGCTTGAAGATAAAATCGATCTTCAGTTGGGTGATTCCGAAAAGCTGCTGTTTGAGGAAAATAAATTCGATGCTGTCATCGTTTCTTTTGGGGTAAGAAACTTTGAGAACCTTGAAAAAGGTCTCGCGGATATGAACCGCGTTTTGAAACCTGGTGCGAAAACAGTCATTATTGAGTTTTCAAAACCGAAAAGGTTTCCAATGAAACAGTTGTATAATTTTTATTTTAAGCACATTTTGCCTAAAATCGGTAAAATTGTTTCGAAGGACAATTCTGCTTATACATATTTACCGGAATCAGTACAGGCATTTCCCGATGGGGAGGACTTTCTGCAGGTACTGAGAAAAGTAGGCTTTAAAAACACACAATGCAAACCTTTAACATTTGGAATAGCCTCAATTTATATTGGAGAAAAGTAGCCTTTACTTTCCTTTTCTCCTTCATTTTTTTAAACTCCTTTGGACAAAAGATTCTGAGTACCGCCGGGCAGGATGACGATCTCATATCTTATGGGTTCTTTCTTGCAGGACATACCAATTCCTTCAGACTCCAATATTCGGATGCCTTTATGGATCCCAATGGTCCGTATAATTTCATCCACAGCATACAGCCGGTGTATTCTCAGGGCTTCTCTCTAGGCTTTCTTACCACACTGAGACTACATGACCAATTAAATGTCATGTTCACTCCCAAAGTGGGCTTCTATGAATATAGAACACTTGTCAATACCTATGGCCGTACGGATATTCCGGATTATTCCCCTGGGGAAAGTATTCCATTGACTACTACGGATGTTTTTACCGAAGCCACTTTAGTAGAATTCCCTTTGTTATTCAAATATAAATCCCAACGTTTCAACAACACTCGGATGTTCTTCATAGGCGGAGCAAATGCCCAGTTCAGAACCAAGGGGCAGGATGAGGCAAATGAGGATGATTTAGTAATCTTGGGCAGTGATATTGCCCTGGAATTTGGGATGGGTTTTGACATTTACTTTGAGTATTTCAAGTTTTCTCCTGAGATCCGTTTTTCCCATGGTCTACGCAACCTCTATAAGGAATCCCATACCAATACCAGTTACGCCGGAGCCATTTCCGACATCAGGATGAAGACCATAACCATCTACCTCAATTTCCAATAACAGATATCAGGCTCTCAATTGAGGGCCTTTTTTATTTCCTACTTGCAGATAATTCTCTAAATTGTAGGCTAACATAAATTTGACAGGACACCATAATGGGAAATAAAATTGCATTTGTGACTGGGGCTACTTCCGGAATAGGGAAAGCTTGCGCCTTGGCCCTAGCTGAAAACGGCTTCGACATCATTGCCTGCGGAAGAAGGGAAGAACGGCTAAAGGCGCTGAAGGATGAATTGCCGGCAGGGACAAAATATACGTATCTGGTCTTTGACGTCAGAGATAAAATTGAGGTGGTAAGCGCTATCAGTGGGTTAGCCGAGGATTGGAGAAATATTGACCTTTTGATCAACAATGCGGGGAATGCACATGGCCTTGACCCCATTCAGACCGGAGATCTGGACGATTGGGATGCGATGATCGACATCAATGTGAAAGGTCTGCTCTACGTGAGCAAAGCCTTGATCCCAGGAATGACTGAAAGGAAGTCCGGCCAAATCATCAACATAGGCTCGATAGCCGGCAAGGAGGTCTACCCTAACGGCAATGTCTACTGCGCAAGTAAGCATGCTGTGGATGCCCTTACCAAAAGTATGCGGATTGACCTCAACCCGTTTGGCATCAAGGTGATGGGAATACACCCAGGGCTGGTTGAAACCGAGTTTTCCTTGATCAGATTCAAAGGGAATACTGAGCGGGCAAGCCCGGTGTACCAAGGTTACCAACCCTTGCAAGCCCAAGACATTGCTGACATTGTAGTATTTGCAGCTACCCGCCCAGCACATGTGGTTTTGGCTGATGTGGTCGTACTACCTACAGCCCAAGCGAGCAGTACGATTGTGAGAAAGGAGATGGGATAAAAAAGACCGGAGACGGAAGACGGGAGAGGGGCACAATGGGCACAAAGCAAAAAGAAGGGCACAAAGCCTTCTGGCCAATTAAAGCCGAGAGACTTCTTCGCGGAATTAAATGGTCACCAAGTCACTCTAAGTTAAAAAGAAGTCGCAGAAGGGAGATATAGGGGCACAATGGGCACGACACAATGGGCACGAAGAGAAAAATAAGGTCACGAAGGGATGAAATCGAAATTGGTCACAAACCTGCCTGGCGGCAGACAGGGTCGCACCAAGTTTTAAAGAAGTCGCTCAAAGTTGATAATGGGGGCACAAAGTGAAATAAAAGAAAAACTATGAAAAGATATTGGCTGGTTTTTGTGCTAGGGGTTGCCTGTTCGGAGCCCAAGGATACTATCAGTGCTGAGGACTTGGGGCCGGCGACTTTTGAGGTGGACGAGTCATCCGCCAGGTCGTTTGATTTCTCCGAGGAAAGTGAAACTCTTTCGGCCTGGGATGAAAGGTTTTTGGATGCTGGCTTGGTAAACATTCAGCAGCAAATCCCCGAGGTCATAGTAGACCTTAAATATAGCAGCACCGACAATTTTTTCGGACAAGACGTATATGATGACTTGGAAAATGCTTATCTACAACCTGAAGTTAGTGACATGTTGAAAAAAGCCTATCAGTATTTGCAGCAAAAAGACTCAAGCTTGACCTTCCTTGTCTACGATGGGGTGAGGCCTAGAGCCGTACAGCAAATCCTCTGGGACAACCTCGACAAACCCGACAGCATCAAACCACTTTATGTTGCAGACCCAAAGGTCGGAGGCTTACATAATTATGGTGTGGCTATAGATCTGACCATCGCCCGAAAAGAAACTGGCAAACCGCTTGACATGGGGACCAAGTACGATTACTTTGGCTATGCGGCATACCCTGACCGTGAGGGTCAGATGCTCAGGGAAGGAAAAATCACCCGAAAGCATGTGGAGAACCGAAAACTGTTGCGTGAAGTAATGAGTCAGGCTGGTTTCCACGGAATCGGCAGCGAGTGGTGGCACTTCAATGCTTTTACCCGTAAGCAGGCAGCAGAAAAATTTAAAATTGTGGAATAAGCCTATCACTATGAAAAAGTTTTTCTTTCTAATACTGGTTTTAATGATGCCTTTCATAGGGATGGCTCAGCATTTCCAGTTTAAGGCTATAGCCATCAGCACCACAGAGGGTTTTAGACATGAGTCCATACAATCTGGCGTGGAAGGACTGAAGCAGCTTGCCCGAGAAAACTTTTTCTTGCTTGACCATACCGAGGATATTGACATTTTTGCTTCTGAGCGGATTCATGAATATGATGTGGTTATTCTGCTAAATACAACAGGTGAAATCTTCAGAGAAAATCATCAAGAAGGGTTCAAAAAGTTTGTACGAGATGGCAAAGGTGTAGTGGGCATCCATAGTGCTACTGACACTTCTTACGAATGGGATTGGTATAATAAACTGATTGGCGCCCAGTTTGCCAGCCATCCCGAAATCCAGACGGCAAAAGTAAAAACCAAGAATAACAACCACTCCTCCACACTTCACCTGCCTGATGAATGGCTCTGGACCGATGAGTGGTACAATTTCAAAAACTTCAACAAGGATGTGCATGTTATACTGGAAGTAGACCCTAACTCCTATGACACAGGCGACCAGGACATCAATTATCACCCTATCGCCTGGTATCATGAATTCGACGGTGGCAGGGTGTTTTACACGGCTCTGGGGCATGTCAACCACGCCTATCAAGACCCAATGTTTCTAAAGCACCTGCTGGGTGGCATTTGGTATGCCGCTACCGGCAACCAATAATCAACCGTTCAGGTCTTTGAACCCGAAAGGCAATAGCTCATCAATCCCAGCAGCCTTAAGAACAGTGCCGTCGGCAGCAAGCATGAAAATCTCAATAGGCTGCTTGTAACGCTGTTCGTATTCCGTAATAGTTTGTCTACAAAAACCACATGGGGTAACCGAAACAGGTTCTTTTTCATCCCCTTTTCTGGCAGCTATGGCTAATTTGAGCGGCTTGGCATCCGGATGGTTAGCATGAGCATACCCCAACACCACCCTTTCGGCGCAGTTGCCTACCGGGAAGGAGGCATTTTCTTGATTGTTAGCCGAAAGCAACTGACCGTTGTCTATAAGCAGGGCCGCGCCCACATGGAATTTGGAATAGGGAGCATATGCATTATAGGCAGAAATGCGGGCCTGCTCCACGAGGTTTTGGATGTTTTCATCCAGCTCGCTCCACTCAAAAGATTCCAGGCTGACGATTTTTTCTATTCTCTTACTCATTTAAAAAGGGGATTATCAAAAGGGATTCAATTAACGAAAAAAATAACAAATGGGCGCTATAGCGCTTATTTTTCGTAATTTATTTTTTCCTCTACAAATTATTGGCCATCTTCAAGTTGATCCTTTTAACCCAACTATTATGCAAACCATCCTCATAATCGGGGCCGGAAAATCCGCTACGGTTCTAATTGATTATTTGATTGAGAAAGCAAATTTAAAAAACCGCAAAATCATCTTAGCCGATACTTCTTTGGATCTGGCCGAGAAGAAAACTAAAAGCCAACCCAATGCAGAGGCTGCCATCCTGGACATCCATGACCAACCTGCCCGGGAAGCCCTCGTCCAACGGGCCGATCTGGTAATCTCCATGCTGCCCGCTTTTTTGCATCCGGTGGTGGCAAAGGACTGCCTGAAATTTGGCAAGCACTTCTTCACCGCATCCTACGAATCTGATGAACTCCGAGCCATGGCTGAGGAGATAAAGAGCAAAAATTTGCTTTTTTTCAATGAATGTGGGCTTGACCCAGGCATTGACCATATGTCAGCCATGAAAATCATCGATCAGGAAAAACAGAAAGGCCACCAAATTACCATGTTCAAGTCCTATACGGGCGGTCTGCTTGCCCCTGAGAGTGAGGACAACCCCTGGAAGTACAAGTTCACCTGGAATCCCAGAAATGTGGTATTGGCAGGACAAGGAGTATCTAGATTTATCCGAAACGGCAAACTCAAATTCATTCCTTACCATATGCTTTTCCGAAGGATCGAACCTATCCATTTTGACGAAGTAGGGGAATTTGACGGGTATCCGAATAGGGATTCGCTTAGCTACAGGAAAACTTATGGGCTGGAGAATATCCCCACAATTCTTCGTGGAACCCTCAGAAGAGCCGGTTTTTGCAAAAGCTGGGATGTTTTTGTACAACTGGGCATCACGGATGACAGTTTCCAAATGGATCTGCCGGAAAACTTCACCAACCGGATGTTTTTCAACAGTTTCCTCCCTTATCATGAATCTAGTAGCGAAGAAGACAAGTTACATGAATTATTGCCCTGGATTGACGATGAGGTAATTGATAAGATAAAGTGGTTGGGGATGTTTTCGGATGAAGTTTTGCCGATATTGAAAGGCAGTCCAGCCAAAATCCTACAGACCCTGCTCGAGGAAAAATGGTCGCTTAAAGCAGACGATAAGGACATGATAGTCATGCAGCATCAGTTTGAAGTACAGACTCCGGAGGGCATCGAAAAGATAACATCGAGCCTGGTGATCAAAGGCCAAAACCAAGATTATACCGCCATGGCCAAAACCGTAGGTCTTCCATTAGCCATCGCCGTAGACTTATTTTTGGACGGCAAACTCGATATTACTGGACTTCAATTACCTATTAAGCCGGAGATATACAATCCAATTCTTGATGAACTGGATAAGCATGGTATACATTTCGAAGAAAAGAAGGAAATGGCCATTGCTTAAAACACAATCCCATCCTGTGGTTTGATCTTTGGAGGAAAGTTACTTTTGCTTTCCTCCAATTGTTCCCTTAGATTAATCTCAATGGCCACACTCAAGCTGGACATTGGCGTATCCTCCAATCTGTTTTCAAACGGATCTTCCGTTCTCTCCCCTATCATATCCAAAGCCAAAAATACAAAGGAAACGGCCAGTGCGGTAGGTATAGTCTTCCAACCCAGTTCACTGATAAACACCATAGGGAGCAGGGTACAGTGGATAAAGACAAACACTCTGGAAAAATAAGTGTATTGACGTGGCATAGGAGTGTTTTTAATCCGCTCGCTCATACCTTGAATATCGTTGAAATCCACAAGGGTTTCCTCCATTTTCACAAAGCGATAATCACTGATCCAGCCTTTTTGAAAAGCCCATTTCAGGTCTTCACCCTGTCGCTGCAACAGGAAGTTTGGTGGGTTATCTTTTTTTATAAACTCTTCATATTCTGCGGGATCTAAAAATGGCTTTGTATCCAGGTAGGTGTTTTCATCCTCAAAAAGCTCTCTTTGTTTTGGTTCATTATAGGCGTGTCGTACTCTGAGAAAAACCCTCAGGGCATTTACAAATGCGAGATGTCTATAAACGAGTTTTTGATGAAAAGCTGCTATTTCTGCATAATCTGCATCATTTTTTGGAATGATCATGGTGATCACCTGTCTCGCCCAGGCACGACTGTAATTGACCATCAGCCCCCATATTTTGCGGGCCTCCCACCAACGGTCATAGGCATGGTCATTTTTGAAGCCTAAAAAGATCGCCAGTGCAGTCCCCAGCGCTGCAATAGTATAGGAAGGAATGTTGAAGAATACTACCTCATAAACATCGTGAAGGATTACGATGGTAGTGGAAAGTGTTGTATAGTATAGTAGCTGCTTCCAAGTATAATGTAGAATTTGGGCAGGTCTTATATTTCGGCTTACAATCATATTGGATAAAAAAAGGTATTAATTACCACTAATATACACCTCAAAATATCAAAAGAAAATCCTTTAGCAGGGAGGCATATTCCTGCGAGTACTCGTTATTGGCATTTTTAATAGTGATGGTATCTTCATTAATCTTGCCAATATCATCAAAAGCAAACCCTTTGACCACCCTCAATGTTTGACTTCCCGGCTTGTCATAGACCTTTATGGAAGAAAAAGTGTTCAGGCCAAGACTAGTTGCTAGCCGGCTCAACTCCTCCATTTGCCTTTCGGGTAGAATAACAAAAAATCTTCCCTCAGGAGAAAGATTAGCCTTCACCCCTTCAAGCAATTCCTGAAAAGAAAGGCTTTTTGTGTGAAGTGCGATGTTACGATTTTGCTTGGGACTTTGGAGATGGTTTTCGAAATAGGGCGGGTTGCTGACGATGAGGTCAAACTTTCCAATTGGAGAGAATTTTTGGAAAGGTTGGTGAAAAACCTCCAACCTATCTGACCAAGGGCTTATATGAAAGTTGCCTTTACTCTGCTCAAAAGCACCCTCTTCGATTTCCACTCCGGTAATCATTGCTTTGGGAGACCTCTGAGCTAGCATGAGAGAAATGACACCGCTACCGGTACCCACCTCCAATATGCTCAGGGGCTTGTCAAATCTGGCCAAGGCACCTAAAAGCACCGCATCAGTATTGACCTTAAGTGCGCACTTGTCCTGTTCGACTGTAAACTGTTTGAAACGAAAAGGTTTGGCTACTTTCATGAGAGGGATTCGTAACCCACATCAGGCGGTAGGTTGGGCATCATAGAAGCTTCTACGGCTAGTTGGTCGCAGACCTCATTTTCCTTGTTGCCTGCATGGCCTTTCACCCAGACAAATTTAGGTTTGAATCTCATGTGGAGAGGAATGTACCGCTTCCAGAGATCTACGTTTTTCTTATCCTTGAAGCCCTTCTTCTGCCAAGACCAGATCCAGCCTTTCTCCACGGCATCCACCACATATTTACTATCCGAATAGATGGTCACGGGAATCCCCTGCACCTTAAGCTCCTCCAGGCCCTTGATGACTGCCAACAACTCCATGCGGTTATTGGTGGTCCGTCGGAAACCTTCGGAAAGCTCCTTGCGGTGATCTTTGTACATCAAAACAGTCCCGTATCCTCCCGGCCCTGGGTTACCCTTGGCCGCTCCATCGGTGTAAATTACAATCATGTTATATTTCTTTAGAAGGAAACTCCTTCAAATAAATTGCTTTTGAATATCTTAATGGCAATTGATAGCAAAATAATGCCAAAAACTCTTCTAAGCACATCAAGTCCAGTTTTTCCCAGCTTTCTTTCCAACCAATTGGTGCTTTTTAGGACAATATAGACAATGATCAGGTTGATCACGATGCCCACGCCGATGTTCAATTGGGTGAATTCGGATTTCAAGGTTAAAATGGTGGTCAACGTTCCCGCACCTGCAATCAATGGAAAAGCGATCGGCACAATGGAGGCACTACTCGTTGCACTCGGGTCGGGCTTAAAGATCTCAATTCCCAATATCATCTCTGCACCTAGAGCAAAAATGATTAATGCACCGGCAATGGCAAAGTCATCCACCCCAATTCCGAAAAGGTTAAGAATTGACTTTCCTATCAAAAGGAAAAGTACCATAAGAACCCCTGCGGCCATGGTGGCCTTTTCGGATTGGATGTGCCCAACCTTCTGCCTTAAATTGATAATGATGGGAATTGAACCCAATATGTCGATGACCGAAAACAAGATTAACGTCACCGAAAGAATTTCCTTAAAATCGAGCATTTGATAAATTTTGCGCGAAATTAAGCTTTTTAATACTGATATTATCTAATACCCAAATTAATATTCTTTTAGGAAATTCTTAAGTTTTTCAAACTGCTCATCATTGATGGCCGGAAAGTTAGCAATGCGTATACTGGTGTTCTTCAGGTTTCCATAGCCAGCTCCCAATATCAATCCCTTTTTGACTGCTTCAGCTTTAATTCCCGAAATCATGGATTCGGTACCGGTGATACCTAGCACTGTCCGGCTTCGGTGTTCTGGAAACTTGTTCAAGTACCTCAGCGTATCTTTTCCTGCAACGATATTTTCCAACTCCTGCATTCGGCTTCGTGCTTTTCGATCGGTAAACTGAATTTCCTCACGGGCCTGCAGACTTCTTTGTAAAAGGTAAATGCCCAGCACATTGGGTGTGTTGTGAGTCTGATATTTCCGCGCATTTTCAAGGATAAAGTTTAAGCTATTATAACGTCCTCTCTCCCCTATTTGCTCAGCTTTTTGTACGGCTCTTGGTGAAAGTATCAAGATTCCCAGCCCAGCAGGCAAGCCGAAGCATTTCTGCACAGAGGCAAACCAAATATCAGCCAAATTAAAATCCAATTCGATCCCACCCATACTACTGGTGGCATCTACAGCGATCATTTTTCCAGGAGCCTTTTTTCGCAACTCCTCGAACACATCCTTATCTATCGCAGAGGCATTGCTGGTCTCGTTTTGGGTCACGCAGATAATGTCTGGGTCAAGAGGGAAGTCTACCTTGAAAGGTTCAAAGCCCTGCTCAGGGTCAAACTCAATTTTTTCGGTGGATTTATGGATATGCTGCGCATAGTCATACCACTTTTTCCCAAAGTGCCCAGAATAGAAATGAAAAGTGCCTTTAGTGGTTAAAGACTGAGATATGATTTCCCAACTTTCCGTCGCACTTGAGGTAAAGAGTAGCTGGTAGTCTTCGGGCATGTGGAGCTTTTCTCGAAATAGCTGAACCACCTCCTGGTACATGTTCATGAAAGTCTGGCTCCTGTGGTTGGCGCTCAAAATATCATTATCAAAGGCTTCCTGAAAATATCGTGGAAGCTCTGGAAAAACTTGGGATGGCCCGGGGGAAAATGAAATCATAGGTTTATTTTTTTAAATCCTGAAAATATTGGAGACCCAATCGGTAACCTTCCAAACCTAGCCCAGAAATCATGCCCGCACACTCTTGGCTGATAATACTTTTGTGGCGGAAGGATTCTCTTTTGTAAATGTTGCTGATGTGAATTTCCAGCACCGGCACGTTGATACCGGCAATGGCGTCGGATATGGCCACAGAAGTATGCGTGTAACCACCGGCATTGAGCAGTACCCCGTCAAAATCGCGTCCTGCCTCATGGATTTTGTTGATGAGTTCGCCTTCTATGTTACTTTGGAAGTAATGAAGCTCAAAACCCGCAAAGTCAGCCTGCAACGTCCCGAAGAAATCCTCGAAAGTCTGGTTTCCATAAATATGAGGTTCCCGCGTCCCCAACAAGTTGAGGTTGGGACCATTGATGATAAGTATTTTCGGCATAAGAGGGAGGTTGGTTAGAAAAAGAATACGAAATTCAGCCAAACATAGGCGCTTGGAAAATTCCATAGGTTAAATTTAGGGATTGAAAGGAGATAAACAAAGTACGAAGTAGGAAGTGCGAAGGACGAGGTAGGATGAAGGGAGGCGGAAGTCTAAAATAATGAATGATGAACGCTGAATAATGAATGATGAAGGGTGAAAGCATAGTAAGGCCAAAAAGGAAAAGCATAACGACGGTATCAGGGATGTATTTGGTACATGGTACTTCGTACGTTGTACAATAATTATGGACTGGCAAAAAGCAATAAAGCAATTCGAATATTACCTCAAAATTGAGAAGTCCTTGAGCAAGAACTCTATCTTGGCGTATAAGCAGGATATGTTCAAGCTGCAATCTTTTGCGGAGAATTTTTATCCCGACATTACCCCCTTAACCATTACTTCCAGACACTTGCAGGACTTCACGCTGGAACTGGGGAAGATGGGCATTTCGGCATTTACACAAGCCAGGATTATCAGCGGGATCAAGGCCTTTTATAAGTTTTTGATGTATGAGGACCTTATCACCGAAGACCCAGCCCAACTCCTCGAAGCCCCAAAACTGGGCCGTAAGCTACCTGAAACGCTAAGTTATGAGGAAATCTCCCTAATCCTGGAGTGCATTCAGTTGGGTGAGAAAGAGGGACACCGCAATCGGGCCATGATTGAAACTCTTTACGCCAGCGGGCTGCGGGTTTCTGAACTTACAGACCTTAAACTGGGCAACATTTATAAAGACATAGGCTTTCTTAGAGTTATCGGAAAAGGAAATAAAGAGCGCTTGGTACCCATAGGGAAGGAAGCTTTGAAATACTTGGAACTATATTTGAAGCACAACAGAAAAGACGTCACCCCTGCTAAAGGACATGAGGAGTATGTATTTTTGAACAACAGAGGGAAAAAACTTTCCAGGGTGATGGTATTTCTCATAATCAAAAAGCTATCGGAAACTGCCGGAATCCGAAAAAGCGTGAGTCCCCACACCTTCAGGCATTCATTTGCCACACACTTGATTGAAGGGGGGGCTGACCTTAGGGCGGTGCAGGATATGCTGGGCCATGAGAGTATCACTACCACGGAAATCTACACCCATCTGGACAGGGATTATTTGAGGCAGGTGTTGACAGAATTTCACCCTAGGGGTAAAACTTTTTAACCAAACAAACATATAGTACCAATGAACAAAAAACGTAAATTCCAACCACTACTTTACCTATTGGGCTTTGTCATCTTAGCTCTATTAGCTTTTTTCCTATACATTATGATTTCCCAGCCTGAAATCTAAATCAGGTATTTTCTAAGGGCATATTGGTACACATCAATGATGGAAGTCTTTTAAATTTGGCCTAACTTGCAAGGCGAAATTTTGAGTCAGAGTTTAACCCGTTTGCGTTGTGTACAAATCCCTTATAAAACCCATTTTATTCAAAAAACAGCCCGAAGAAGCCCACCACTTCACATTTTCCCTGACCAAAAAGGTATTTAACCTACCCCTGGTCAAGCAGATGGTCAAAAGCCAATACTCCCTTGAGGACAAGCTTTTGGAAAGGGAGGTATTTGGCCTGAAGTTCAAAAACCCCGTTGGTCTTGCCGCTGGGTTTGACAAAGACGCCAAACTGATTGATGAAATGGCCATGCTGGGTTTTGGCTTTATTGAGATAGGTACACTGACCCCAAAACCTCAAGAAGGCAATCCCCAACCCAGACTTTTCCGACTTCCCCAAGATGAAGCCCTTATCAATCGTATGGGATTCAACAACGGCGGGGTGGATGAAGCACTCCTACGTCTCAAAAACCGCAAATCGGATGTAATTATTGGTGGAAATATCGGTAAGAACAAAGTGACTCCCAATGAGGATGCAGATAAAGATTACCTTTATTGCCTGGAAGCACTTCATCCCTATGTGGATTATTTTGTGGTAAATGTAAGTTCTCCAAACACCCCAAACCTACGCGATCTTCAGGAAAAGGAGCCTTTGAAGAAGTTGCTTCTCACCGTGAAAAAGGCGAATGATAAAAAGCCCCAACCAAAACCAATTTTGCTAAAAATTGCACCTGACTTAACGGATGGACAACTCGACGATATTGTGGACATTGTGAAGGAAACGCAAATCGACGGGGTGATCGCTACCAATACCACCATTGACCGCTCGACCCTTTCCACGTCCAAAACCGAAGTAGACGCAATCGGAGCAGGAGGTGTAAGCGGAAAGGTGTTGCAAAACAGAAGCACCGAGGTAATCCGATACCTGTCAGATAAATCCGGAAAAGCCTTCCCGATAATCGGGGTTGGAGGGATATTCACTGCCCAGGACGCTATTGACAAACTGGAGGCCGGTGCTTCCTTGGTTCAGGTGTATTCCGGGATGATTTATGAAGGTCCGGGTATTGTGAAAGAAATTAAAAAAGGCTTACTCCGTTATTACAAAGGCTGAGATTTTTTATATTTCAGTTCCACTTATCAATAAATCAACTGGTTAAATGGCTACGAATACATATAAGACTAATACTTTTAGGAAAAAGGACACCAATAAGTCCTCGACCAAGAAAAAGACAAAATTCAATTTTTCGCTGAAGTTTATCAAAGATCAAAAGCTCGCCCTTTCCCTTGGAGTGGTGTTTATGATGGTGGCTTTGTTCCTGCTGTTTGCCTTTATGGGCTATATTTTCAGTGGGCAGGCCGATCAAAGCGTGGTGCTTTCTGAAGATATGGCAAGTAGAGATAATGCCGCTGAGGCCAGAAACTGGCTTGGCTTTACTGGGGCGATGGTGTCGCATTATATGATATTCAGATGGTTTGGATTGGCTGCATTTCTGTTGCCTCCTTATCTATTTCTTTTGGGATTTAAGCTTTCTTTCAAAAAGTCCCTGATGAGCCTATCGAGTTACAGCACCTTTGCTCTATTTTTCATCTTTTGGCTTGGTCTGCTTATGGGGTACGTGGTTCACTTGGCTGACAACTATTCCTATTTAGGTTTCTTAAGTGGCGGTTTCGGATATGAACTGGCCAAGTTTGCGGATGATTTCCTGGGTTGGGGTACTTTTATTCTGATCTTGGGTTCCCTGCTGATTTTCGTGATTTTCTATTTTAACATCACGGCCTTCAACTCCCCTTCTACAGAACAGGAGCATGATATCCCTTCAAAAGACCCTGAGCCCGTGAAGCCTTTGGCTAAAGACGAGATGTATGAGGAAGATGAGGACCTGGCTGTTGATAAATTATTGAAAGAAAGCCTAGAGGACGAAGAGTCTGTTGATGACAGCAGCAGCTGGACAGTGAAGGATGAAAGCAAACCTAAGCCAGCCAAGCCTACCACTGAGCCCACCTTCAATATTGAGGACACACTCGGCGCGGTGGAAGACCAGCCTATCGAGGAGAGTCAGGCAGAAAAGAAGTTCAGCATTGAAAAGCCGGTTGAGGAAAAAACTGAAGATGAGGTGCAAAACCTTGATCCCTATGACCCTACCCTTGACCTTCCGAAGTACCAATATCCTACCCTGGACTTGCTGAATGAGTATGACATCAAAAAGGTAACCGTGACTCGTGACGAGTTAGAGGATAACAAAAACAAGATCGTGGAAACCCTGGTCAACTTTAAGATTGGCATCCAGGAGATCAAGGCTACCATTGGCCCGACTGTGACTCTATATGAAATCGTGCCGGACCCAGGTGTTAAAATATCCAAAATCAAGAACTTGGAGGATGACATTGCGTTGAGTTTGGCAGCACTAGGTATTAGGATCATTGCCCCGATACCTGGAAAAGGTACCATAGGGATTGAAGTACCTAACAAGAACAGGGAGTTAGTTCCTGCCCGAGCCGTGATAGGAACGGAGAAGTTTATGAAAAGCGACAAGGAACTTCCTGTGGCTTTGGGTAAAACCATTTCCAATGAGGTCTTTGTAATGGACTTGGCCAAAATGCCTCACTTATTGATGGCAGGTGCCACCGGTCAGGGTAAATCGGTTGGGCTTAACATGATCTTGGCTTCATTGGTCTACAAGAAGCACCCTTCACAATTGAAGTTTGTACTTGTAGATCCGAAGAAAGTGGAATTAACGCTTTTCAACAAGATTGAAAGACATTTCCTAGCCAAGCTGCCTGATGCGGAAGAGGCCATCATTACAGATACAAAAAAGGTGATATATACTTTGAACTCCCTTTGTATCGAGATGGACAACCGATACGACCTGCTAAAAGATGCAGGTTGCAGAAATTTGAAGGAGTACAACGCCAAGTTTGTAGCCCGTAAACTGAATCCTGACAAGGGCCACCGTTATATGCCATACATTGTGTTGGTAATTGACGAATTGGCTGACTTGATGATGACGGCAGGCAAAGAGGTAGAAGCCCCTATTGCCCGTTTGGCGCAGTTGGCAAGGGCAATTGGTATCCACTTGGTGGTTGCTACCCAGAGACCTTCTGTGAATGTGATCACGGGTATCATCAAGGCCAACTTCCCGGCAAGGCTATCCTTCCGAGTGACTTCTAAGATTGACAGTAGGACTATCTTGGACGCCGGTGGGGCCGAGCAACTTATCGGTATGGGTGACATGTTGCTTTCCGTGGGATCCGAAGTGACCAGGATTCAGTGCGCTTTCCTGGACACACCTGAGGTGGACTCAGTCTGTGATTGGATTGGGGAGCAAAAGGGCTATAGCGATGCCTATATTCTGCCTGAGTTTGTCGGAGAGGATAATGACAGTAGTGTTGGAGACGTGGATCTAGCTGATAGAGATCCGATGTTTGACGACGCGGCAAGACTAATAGTATTACACCAACAAGGGAGTACTTCTCTTATTCAGCGTAAATTAAAGCTTGGCTATAATCGAGCAGGAAGAATAGTAGATCAATTGGAAGCTGCTGGTATAGTTGGCCCATTTGAAGGCAGTAAAGCCAGAGAAGTCCTGGTTCATGACGAACAAAGTTTGGAACAGTTGTTGAACAGCTTATAAATAAAAAATATTACCCATGCATAAATTAAATTTCTTAACATTTATTCTTTTTGCAAGCATAATATTCGGAGCTTTTGCTCAGAAAGATCCTCAAGCCAAAAGCTTGCTGGATGCGGTAAGCAAAAGGTACCAGAACATGAACGGCATGGAAGGGAAGTTTGAATACACTTTCATCCATGATAAAGATGATATAAACCAAACCAACTCAGGTGAGGTGGCCTTGAAAGGCAACATGTATCGCCTGGCCCTGCCAGGTCAGGAAATCTGGAATGACGGCAAAACCTCTTGGACCTTGATCAAATCAAATGGTTTTCAGGAAGTGACCATCAGTGAGGTGGATGAAGAAATTGAAGAGTTGACTCCCTCTAATGTATATAACCTTTACAAAAAAGGATACCATTATAAATTGAAGGGTGAGAAAAAAATGAACGGTAAGAATGTTCAGGAAGTGGAATTGACCGCTGAGAACAAAGGAAATCAGTTTCAGCGCATCATCCTATACGTGGATAAAGACAGCAACAATATCCAAGGTTGGAAAATGTGGGATAATTCAGGCGGAGTGCTGGATTACCAGTTTAAGGATTTGAAAACTGATGCCGACCTTCCTGATACTCATTTTGTTTTTCACAAAGGAGAGTACCCAGGAGTTGAAATAATTGATTTGAGATAAAAATAGTAGAAGGTAGAAAGTAAATAGTAGAGAATAGAAAATAGCCAGCCTGGAAGAGTTGGCTATTTTTATTTAAATAATCCCTATTTTTGCCCCCTAACCCGATTGATATGAACAAGGCAGCTTTGATAGAGCAAATAAAGAAGAAATCTTCATTCCTATGTGTGGGATTGGATACGGATTTGGAGAAAATCCCAACGCACTTATTGGAAACAGAAGACCCTATTTTTGAATTCAATAAAGCTATCATAGACACCACCGCTGAGTATGCGGTCGCCTATAAACCTAATATAGCTTTTTATGAGGCCATGGGCCCAAAGGGTTGGGAAAGCTTGAAAAAGACGCTCGATTATATCCCCAAAGATATTTTCACCATTGCAGACGCCAAAAGAGGAGATATAGGCAACACTTCAAAGCTTTACGCTAAAGCATTCTTTGAGCAAATGGACTTTGACTCCATCACCGTGGCTCCCTACATGGGGAGAGACAGCGTGGAGCCGTTTCTGGAGTTTGATAACAAATGGGTGATTTTGCTTGCCCTAACATCCAATGTGGGCAGTCAGGATTTCCAGCTTTTGGAAGACAAAGAAGGCACCCCGCTTTTTAAACAGGTTTTAAGAACCAGTAAGCAATGGGGATCGGATGAGAACCTTATGTATGTCGTCGGGGCCACTAGGGGTGAAAATATCGCTGAGGTAAGAAAGGAGGTTCCGGATCATTTCTTCCTGGTTCCAGGTGTTGGAGCGCAGGGTGGCAGCCTGGAGGAAGTAGCCGAATTCGGCATGACAAAGGACTGTGGTCTACTGGTTAACAGCTCCAGAGGGATTATTTATGCCTCTAAAGGGAAAAATTTTGCCGAGCAAGCCGGAAAGGCAGCAGAAGCTTTGCAAAAGGAAATGGCAGGATTGATGAAAAAATATATGGATTAAGGTATTCCATTCCTTATTTTTTAAACTTATATTTATAAAGGTTTCTATACCCGATTTTTAGACTGCAACCTTTATATTTTTTATCGTATGGTTTTTCAGGAAAACTTCCTCCAATTGGTATGGAAATACCAATACTTTGACAAAAATGACCTAAAGAGTACTTTGGGCATTCCTTTATCCATTAAGAAAATAGGCTTTCACAACTTCCATGAAGGCCCTGATTTTCTGGAAGCCCAGGTAGATATTGGCAAGCTCACCTATTACGGTAATGTAGAAATACATCTCAAATCCTCGGATTGGCATGCCCATGAACACCAATCAGATGAGCGTTATGAAAGCGTAATCCTACATGTGGTCTATGAGCATGACCGGGAAATCAAACACCCTGATGGCACGCCTATTCCAACCTTAGAGCTGAAAGGAAAGATATTCTTGGATGTTTTGAGGAATTATGAAAGGCTCATATCAGGCCATCAAAACATCCTGTGTAGTGAAACTTTAGGAGAGGTGTCGGACATCCTCAAATTTAGCATGCTGGAAAAAGCCTTGGTGGAAAGATTCATTGAGAAAAGCCAATCGGTCAGAAAGTTGCTGGCCGACAACATGGGGGACTGGGAAGAAACCACCTATCAATGGCTATTTCAATGCTTTGGGTTCAAAACCAACAGTAAAGCTATGCTGCTCTTGGCGAAAAGTATTCCATACAAGCTCATTAAGAAGCATGCTAATCACCCGGGAATAGTGGAAGCCTTGTTGCTCGGACAGGCTGGTTTATTGGAAAACAACAATCCGGATGAATACACCCTTTTTCTGCGGCGGGAATTTAATTTCTACAAGACCAAATATCAATTGCCACAAACGCTTTTTCATACAGATTGGAAATTCATGGGAGTAAGGCCTGGGAATTTTCCTAGTGTGCGAATTGTGCAGCTATCCCACATTTTATGCAAAAGCCCCAACCTACTTTCTACCATCCTCAGTGCTTCCAATACTATGGAGTCGATGAAAGGTATTTTCTTGAAAGAAGTCCCTCCGTATTGGACCCATCATTATGCCCCAGCCAAAACTTCCCAGCGAAAACTCAGCAAGCACCTAAGCCCTCAGACTCTTCATTTGTTAGCCATCAACTTTGTGGTACCGTTGTGGTTTGCCTATGGAAAATATATCGATGAGCAAGAATGGCAAGACAAGTGTTTCGATTTTCTGCAAGCCCTACCTGGAGAGGAAAATTTCATCATCAAAAGGTTTAAAGATATCAATTGGCCGGCCAGTACCGCTTTTGACACCCAGGGCATGATTGGCTTGCACAACAACTATTGCATCCAGAAAAAATGCCTGGAATGCAAGATTGGCCAGAATCTTTTGCGCCCCAGTGCAAAACAGGTAACCTGAAATTTCATCACTTTCATTGAATGGCGAATCCATAACCGTAAGGTTTTTTGGTTCTACAGGCAATTTGCCGTAATTTTGTGGCCAAATAAAAGACATTATGGAAAAACCAGTAATTATATTCGGAGCCAAGGGCATAGCCAGGCCAGCATTGGAGATATTTAACAGCAATGAAGTGGTCGTGTACGGTTTCTTGGACGAGGATGAGAAATTACATGGTACCGAAATCAACGTGATACCTGTGCTTGGCAACCCCGAGGATGATGGCTTTCTTAAGCTTATCGGCCAAAAATGTGAAGCATTTGTGGCGATTGACGATACCAAGTACCGCAAATTCTTAGTGAAGCTTCTGAACGAGCGCCGTAAAACCCAGCCGGTAAACGCAATTCACAATTCAGCCTATATTTCAACCGATGCAGAAATCGGCCACGGCAACTTTATCAACGCCAAAGTGAACATTGGGACGGCTGCTAAAATCGGCTCGCATGGAATATTCCATACCGGGGCAACAGTGGACCATCAGGCAGAAATTGGAGATTTTGTTCAGGTTGGAGCCTCAGCTGTGATTAATTCGGGAGCTAAAATCGGTGAAGGAGCGTTCATTGGTTCTGGTGCTGTGATTATTTCAGGAATTACCGTAGGAAAAAATGCACGTATCGGTGCCGGGTCTATAGTGATTGCAGATGTGGAAGAAGATGACACGGTCTTTGGAAACCCTGCCACAAGCATTTCGAAAAAGTAAACACGGAAGTAGGTAACCACAGAGCCTCAGAGTCCACAGAGAAAAAGCATCAAGAAAAATTAGGACGTAACAAATCTCTCGGTATTCGGTCTTCCGTCTTCGGTCTTAAATAAACATCAACTCATATAAAAACACCCTGCTGGAATCAGGGCAACTGTTTTATGGAAAATCACGATTATCAAATTCTACTTTACTACTGCTATGCCCATATAGCAGACCCTGAAGCTTACAGGGAGGAGCATCACCTCTTCTGCGTTGAGAATAATATCCGCGGAAGGATTATCATTTCAGAAGAAGGCCTCAACGGGACTGTTTCTGGCTTGAAAGAAGACTGCACTAAATACATGGAATATGTCAAGTCTGACCCAAGGTTTGCCAAAACAGAGTTTAAGATTGACTCCCATGATAAGCATGCCTTCAACAAAATCCATGTGAGAGCCAAAGGGGAAATTGTTCATTCAAGCCTTCGACACATAGACCCAAATGTAAGAACAGGGAAGCATTTGGCACCAAAAGAATTCAGAGAGTTGAAAGACCAGGAAGACGTGGTTATCTTGGATGTGAGGTCAAATTACGAGCATAAGCTGGGTAAGTTCAAAAACGCCATTACCTTGGACATTGACAATTTCCGGGACTTTCCGGAAAAAGTAAAAGAGCTAGAACACCTCAAAGGAAAGAAGGTCTTGACCTATTGCACCGGTGGCATCAAATGCGAGAAAGCAAGTGCCTATCTTCTAGATCAAGGATTTGAAGATGTGTACCAACTTCACGGCGGGATCATCAAATACGGAATGGAAGCCGATGGCGAGGACTTCGAAGGGAAGTGCTATGTTTTTGACAATCGACTTAGCGTGGATGTAAACAAGGTAAACCCGGTCATCGTGTCTACTTGCTATGTCTGCAACACCAAATCCGACAGGATGGTAAATTGTGCAAATTCAAGCTGCAACATACACGTACCTATCTGCGAAGAATGCGGATGGAAAATGGAAGGTGCCTGCTCTGAGGAATGTAAGGCCGACCCGGAGAAAAGACCTTATAATGGCACCGGCTATTATCAAAAAAACACGAATGGCTACAATCCATACAAAGGACTGTATAGGAAGCCGGACAAGGAAAAAATAAGATCTCTACATGACTAATCCTATCCCCGCTTCCGAGCTGATCATCAATCCAGATGGAAGCATTTATCATCTCCATCTCAAGCCGGAGGATATCGCCCAGGACATCATCACTGTAGGAGATCCGGACAGAGTGAAAGCCATCACACAGCATTTTGACCATATAGAGCTTAAAGTAAGCAAACGCGAGTTTGTGACACATACAGGAACTTATAAGGGGAAGCGGCTGACAGTGATGAGCACTGGTATGGGGACTGATAATATCGAGATTTTCATGACTGAACTCGACGCCCTTGTTAATGTGGACCTTCAAACCCGATTGCCAAAATCTGAGCATACTTCCTTAAACATAGTAAGGGTAGGCACCTCAGGGAGCATGCAGGCGAACATTCCAGCAGGTTCACTCTTAGCATCAGCCTATGGTGTTGGTCTTGACACCCTGATGACTTTTTATTCAGCTGAGCAAAGTGACTTGGAAAAGGCTATCGGTGAGGGGTTAAAAGAAAAGCTAAATATTCCATTTGCTCCATATTGCTTTGAAGGATCCAAAAGTCTTTTGGAGAAGCTGGGCAAAAGTCTGGTGATTGGCAATACTGCAACATGTCCTGGATTCTTTGGACCTCAAGGAAGACAGGTTAGGCTGAAACCAGCCATTCCTGATATTATTGAGCGGTTGTCCAGTTTCAAACTGAATGAGTTTCAGTTGACCAATTTCGAAATGGAGACAGCTGGATACTACGCATTGGGAAGAATGCTTGGGCATGAGGCCTTAAGCCTGAATGCCATAGTTGCTAATAGAGTGACCCATGAATTCGTTGATAACCCAACTGAGGTAGTTGATCGTTTGATCTTACATACCCTAAACAATATTTAGAGAAAAGGGAAGTCTGATACTTCCCTTTTTTTATGGACTGATTCCCCCTAAGCTTAAACTTTTTATACAATTCAAAGTTTTTATTTTAATCTAACCTACCTGCTTTAAAACCCTAAAAATTAGAATTACTAATTAAATTCAATGTTCCGTTTATCAATTAATATCTCCATTAAGATAAAGAAAGGCAAATTTCAGAATATTATTTTGTAATTTTAAAAACCAACTATTACGAAAGAACCACAATATGAAACCATTTATTGGATTAATCCTAGCATTTTTTATTTGCATGCTCTCAACCGAGATATACGCTCAATCAATTACTCTTAAAGGCCGTGTACTTGATAGGGAATCTCAAGAAGGATTGGAATTTGCCAATATTGCCCTACTCTCCCCTTCTGATTCTAGCCTTGTGGGAGGCGGCATGACAGATTTGGAAGGGCGCTTTGAATTTACCGCAGAACCAGGAGAGTATCTGGTCCGAGCCGGATTTATAGGGTATAGACAAGAGTTTAAAAAAGTAAATCTAGGCGAGAAGCAGGAAGTGAACTTAGGAAGCTTCCGGTTACTTTCTGACACTAAAGCTTTGGACGAAGTAGTTGTTGAAGGCGTTCAGTCCATGTTTGAAAGCGATATCGATAAGAGAAGCTACAATGTGGAAAATAGCATCGTTGCTGAAGGAGCTACCGCATCTGAGCTACTCGGCACACTTCCCTCTATCCAAATGGATGAGGAAGGTGGCATTTCAATGCGTGGTAGTGGTGATATTCTTATTTACATCAACGGTCGGCCATCTAACCTATCTGGCGATGATGCCGAGTCTATTTTGGCCCAATTTCCAGCTAGTAGCATTAAGAGTGTGGAGTTGATCACTAACCCGTCCTCAAGATACGATGCCGCCGGGGTAGGTGGGATTATCAACATCATTCTTAAAAAAGATGAAAGAAGAGGGCTTAATGGTCAAGCTCAGGTGGCAGTAGGTACACGAGACAAATACCAAGCAGGATTCAACTTGAATTACGGACTAGAAAACATCAACTTTTTTGGATCTTATAACTATCAAGACCGAAGACTTTTCAGAGAAACAGAGGGATTTAGGTCCACCAATATTGCAGGAGCATCTCCTTTCTTGGATCAGGATGGCTATAGGGTAAATAGGGATGTCAACCACTTTACAAGAGGTGGTTTTGATTGGACACCTAATGAAAGGTCGACCTTCGGATTTTATGCTCAAGGTAACTTCCGTGACAGATCAGCTGACAATATTCTTAATCAAAGAAGTTTAAATGAAGCAAGGCAGCTTGACAGCTTGTTTGTAAGAACTGAGGATGATACCAGAACCAGCTTCAATGTAGAAACCGGGGTAAATTATTCTTATGAGTTTGATACCTTAGGACAACAACTATTTACCTCCCTTTCTTATAGTAGGGATGAAAGAGACCAGGTGGAACTTTATGATCAGTTATTTTTCAATTCTATTAACGAACAAGTCCCAGAGAATTTCCTTTCCCAGAGAAACATGAGACCGCAGGTCAGTGATTTGTATGTGTTCCAACTTGATTATATTAAGCCTTGGCAAAATGGAGCCAAACTAGAGACAGGAGTAAAAGGTACTTTTGGATTTTGGGATAGGGGTCAGGACTTTTTCCAATCGGATCAGTCAACAGATTTTAGAGAAGTAAGAAATGATACGATCAGTGATAATTTCACTTTTAGAGAAAATGTATACGCCACATATTTAAACTACGCCCATAATCTAGGCAAGTTGAATTATCAGGCAGGCCTGAGAGCTGAATATACTCAGACTACAGGTGTACAGGCAAACACCAACCTGACCATTCCAAACAATTATTTTAACCTTTTCCCAAGTCTATTTTTAACCTACGACTTATCAGGCGATGAAGAAGACCTTAGATTAAATTATAGCAGAAGGATTTCGAGACCAGGTATTTGGGGATTGGCTCCTTTCTATAGAGTAAGTGATTTGCTTAACCTAAGTATCGGTAATCCTTATTTGCAACCAGAATTTACGGACAGTTATGAGTTTGGTTATCAGAAAAGCTGGGGAAGCTACTTATTTACAGGTACCACCTATCACCGAAGATCAACCAATGTGCAAACCCGAGTGGTAGCCTTGCAGGACAACAATGTAGCGGTGCAGACAAGAGAAAACGCTGCAAGTAGAATTAACACTGGTCTTGAATTGATCAACCAGTTTGAATTCACTAACTGGTGGGATATGATGATCTCCGCAGATTTTTTCCATTCAGAAATCTTTGCAGACAATATCGAGGCAGGTTTGAGTAATAGCAACTTTAGCTGGACTTTAAATATGCTATCTAACATCAATATAAGGAATGTTGCAAACTTCCAGATCCAAGGAAATTATCGTGGCCCCATAGTTCTTCCTCAAGGGGAAATTGAGCCCATGTACGGTGTGAATATTGGTGCTAAGCGAAACATCATGCAAAACAGAGCAACTATTAGCGTGAACGTGAGTGATATTTTCAACACCAGAATATTCAGAATTACTACTGAGGATGCAAGGTTTGATCAAAGAAGGGTTTTCAACCGAGAGACCAGAATTGGTACAGTAACCTTTACTTATAGATTTGGAGGATTTAGAGACCGTAACGGTCGCGATACCGATAGGGATCGTGATGAAGAAGATGAGGACTTTTAACGGAAAAAGGGTAGCCAAAAGCTACCCTTTAATTTTTTCTATTAATCCCAAAACATCCTTTTCCTGGTTTTTAGTCACAAAAGGAAACCGCAGTCTTTGATATGGTACTCCTAAAAAATATAAATTTGGAATATTACTCTTCCCTTGTTGTGCCCTGATTTTATCAACATTTGCATCAAACCCCTCTATTTGGATCATCCTGAAATCCGCACTATAACCGTCTGAGTAAATTACAAAGTCAAAAGCATCCCAAGTCCCATTGGTAAATTTAACTTCATTACCCTTGGCAGACTCAATAGAGGAAGCAATCTTTACTTTTTTAAGTTTGGAAGCAATATTGTCAAAATAAAATATTGGGTTTTCCTTACTATCCAGCACCTCTTTTTTATTGAGTTTATTTCCCCACCAAAATCTGTTTTTACCCAAAACCGTCAAGGACGCTTTACTTTTCTTATTCTTGGCCCAAGTAACATCAAAATACTTGGATAGTTCGGCTGCTATTTGTGCTCCACTATTCCCATTGGACGCCACTAATACCCTCTTACCTTTAACAGATACTGGATTTTTGTATTTCCTTACATGTAAAGCCGGAATATCTAGCTCATGAGCCCACTGGGGCTTGATTGGGTTAGCTGAATCACCATTAGCCATTATAACTTTGTCAGCAGTAAATTGACCATTGCTAGTTTTTACTTCATATACACCGTTCTCATATCTGATATCAGAAACTAAGTGGTTTGTATAAACTGGCAGTTGAAAATGGTCTACATAGCGATCGAGATAATCTCCCATCTGATCCTTGGTAGGTCTAGTTTCGGCATCTAAGGCCATTGGCAAGCCCGGTAAAGACGCCATAGTCGATGGGGTAAACAGTTGCATGGAGTCAAACCTCGAACGCCAGGAATCCCCTACCTGAAGGCTCTTTTCCAAGACCACTACATTTGCTTTATCTTTTAAAAAATAGGCAGCCATTAATCCATAATGGCCTGCCCCAACAATAATTATATCTTTATGCATATTTAGTCTGATATACCATCAAGTTCACTCAATTCGAGCCAACGCAATTCCAGTTCTTCTAATTCATCGTCAATCAGCTGTACTCGATTTGACCACTCCATTAATTGCTCATGATCATCGGTGCCTGCTGAAATCTTCTGAACCAATCCGCTTTTCTCTACATTTAGGTCATCTATATGTTTTTCGATTTCGGCAAATTCCTTTTTCTCCTTAAAAGTGGCCTTACCTTTTGATTCTTTTGGAGTTTCAGATTTAGCGACAGCCTGGGTTTTGGGAGCCTTTTCTAAATCCTTATCAGCTTTCCTCTCTGCTTTTTCCCACTCTCTAAAATCAGTGTAATTACCAGGGAAATCCTTGATCTTTCCTTCTCCTTCAAAAACAAATAAATGCTCAACCAACCTATCCATAAAATAACGGTCGTGGGATACTATTATTAAGCAACCTGGGAAATCATCCAAAAACTCTTCCAAGGTATTAAGAGTCATAATATCCAAATCATTGGTCGGCTCATCGAGAATCAGAAAATTCGGATTCTTGATCAATACCATCAAAAGTTGCAATCTCCTTCTTTCACCACCACTCAGTTTACCCACCGGAGTATGCTGTTGCTTTGGAGGAAATCCAAATCTGGTCAAAAACTGTAAAATAGTAATGGTCTGCCCTCCGGCTATTGTTACTACCTCAGCAACATCCTTTACAATATCAAAAAGTTTTTTGTTATCATCAAATGAACTTTCTTCCTGCCTATAATATCCAAAGGCAGTCGTTTGTCCAATATCAATTTTACCCGAATCCGGTGCCAGTTGCCCCGTGATCATGTTTAGAAAAGTAGTCTTTCCTGCACCATTCGGGCCTACTATCCCAATCTTATCACCTTTTTTGAAGGTATAAGAAAAATCATCTAAGATTATCTTATCATCAAAGGATTTATTAAGCCCTTCAATCTCTATGATCTTTTTTCCTAAGCGCTGAGAGGTGACAGTAAGCTCAATTTCCCTTTCTTCTTTTTTGGCAAAAGCCTTCTCCTTTGTCTCCTCAAAGGCATCAACACGATATTTGGCTTTGGTACTCCTTGCTTTAGGCTGGCGTCTGATCCAGTCAAGCTCTTTCTTATATAAACTCTTAGCCTTATCTAATTCGGTTGCCTCAATTATTTTTCTTTCTGCCTTTTTCTCAAGAAAATAACCGTAGTTGCCGGAATATCGGAAAATCTTTCCGTCTTCAAGCTCGATAATCTCATTGGTTACCACTTCTAAGAAATACCTATCGTGAGTAACCATAAATAAGGCGAGGTTAGCCTTGGAAAGATAATCCTCTAACCATTCGATGGTCTCTAAATCCAAGTGGTTGGTAGGCTCATCAAGAAGGAGTAAATCTGGTTTCTCTAGAATAGCCTTTGCAAGGGCAACACGCTTTCTTTGTCCACCTGATAAGTTAGATACTGGAAGTCCTGTATCATGCAAACCTAGCTTACCAAGAACCTCCTTAATTTGATATTCAAAATCCCAGGCCTGTAGCTGCTCCATCTGCTCCATCAATATATTCAGTCGGTCGGAATTATCTACGCCTTCCTGGGCCTTAATTAGTGCTTCATTATATTTTTGTATAGTCTGAAGGGTAGCATTGGAACTTTCATCAAAAATAGTTTGATAAATAGTGAGGCTTCCACTAAAAACAGGATTTTGTGGTACAATTGCCACTTTAACCTGCTGGTTGATTGCAACTTCGCCGGCATCAGCGACTTCAGCACCCATAATGATTTTCATCAAAGTGGATTTTCCTGCCCCGTTTATTCCGACTAGGGCTATTTTTTGCCCTTGATCAATTCCGAAAGAAATCTGTTTAAATAAGACTTTATCTCCGTAAGACTTGGAGAGGTTTTCTATTGACAAGTAATTCATGCCCAAAATTAAACAAATTTCGGGCGGTAATAAGAAAAGGTGGAAACTAATTAGCTTCCACCTTTCTGAGTATCTTTGACATTAACTTATTTGGAAAAAAGAGATTTCATTGCAGCTCCTAGGTGTTTGGCCGCTATTTCAAGATGTTCACCTGTCTTTTTGATATCCGGGCCCATTAATCTTTTCTTCTCAGCTAGGATTTTTTCGAATTCATCACGTTTAGATATAAACTCTTTTTCAAGGTTTTCCTTTTTAAACTCCATTTCGGAGATTTTCTTTTCAATATCCTTTTTAGCTTCCCCAGTAGCCTTAGCCCCTTTTTCCACTAGTTCTTCAATTTTAAGCCCTATTTCTTGAAGGAGATTTTCAACTTCCTCAAACGATTTCTTATTTGTAGACATATATGTGGTTGATTTTATATCAAGTTACAATTAAGCAGCCTAATAAGCAAGCAATTAACATTATCGGCATTAATGGTTTAAAGGTTGATTATCCCTGCGGGATGATGTAGAGATTAAGCAGGTGCCTTAACCTTTTAAACGCAAAAAAGCCTCTGGATTTCTCCAAAGGCTTCTGTTAATAAAGGAAGGCGGCGACCTACTCTCCCGGATGTGACTCCAGTACCATCGGCGCTGCAGGGCTTAACTTCTCTGTTCGGGATGGGAAGAGGTGGGGCCCCTGCGCTGGGCCGCCCAAGGTTTTGGTGTCGGATGTCAGATGGCCGATGTCGGATGTAAGTCCCGTTCGGCCGTCTTCCGGCACTGTCCATTGGACACAGTATGTTAAGTTCTTTGTCATCGGACATCCGGCTTCGGACATCCCTTCATGACATTTGATATGTCTCGCAGAAAATGCAACAGATAAAGCGTGTTCAAGTGTTCGGGCAATTAGTACTGCTCAGCTATGCCATTTCTGGCTTTACACCTGCAGCCTATCGACGTCATCGTCTCTGACGGCCCTGTTTGGAAGTCTCATCTTGAGGGGAGTTTCGCACTTAGATGCTTTCAGCGCTTATCTCTTCCCGACGTAGCTACCCGGCAATGCAATTGGCATCACAACCGGTACACCAGCGGTCAGTCCAACCCGGTCCTCTCGTACTAAGGTCAGGTCCTCTCAAACTTCCCACGCCCGCAACAGATAGGGACCGAACTGTCTCACGACGTTCTGAACCCAGCTCGCGTGCCACTTTAATGGGCGAACAGCCCAACCCTTGGGACCTTCTCCAGCCCCAGGATGTGACGAGCCGACATCGAGGTGCCAAACCTCCCCGTCGATATGAGCTCTTGGGGGAGATCAGCCTGTTATCCCCAGAGTACCTTTTATCCTTTGAGCGACGGCCCTTCCATACAGAACCGCCGGATCACTATACCCGACTTTCGTCCCTGCTCGGCTTGTCGGCCTTACAGTCAAGCTCCCTTATGCTATTGCACTCCACGTACGGTTACCAAGCGTACTGAGGGAACCTTTGGAAGCCTCCGTTACCTTTTTGGAGGCGACCACCCCAGTCAAACTACCCACCAAACAATGTCTCCCGACTTGCGGGATTAGACACCGAACAAACAAAGGGCCGTATTTCAAGGACGACTCCACAGCGCCTGGCGACGCCGCTTCAATGCCTCCGGCCTATCCTACACATCGTTTGCCCAATGCCAATGTTAAGTTGCAGTAAAGGTTCATGGGGTCTTTCCGTCCCGTTGCGGGTACGCGGCATCT
>NZ_VMKN01000001.1:684598-699598 GCF_007483685.1 Litoribacter populi | reverse complement strand
CACCACGGGGCGGTCAATAAAATCTTGAGGATTCATTTTTTCCAATGCGCGCTGATAAAGGAACTGCTCTAAAGCCTCCCCATCTCCCAGCACGCCAGTTTCAGCAACCCCTTCCAGATATGTCATCACCAGCATAAAAGCCCAGGTAGGTACGATTGCATCTACAGAGCAATACACAGCAACATGCTTGCCCTGGTACTGATCCCAATCCAATTCTTTCAAGGCTTTCCTAAAATCCATTTCCTTCAGCACCAATTCTTGAAAAAGGTATCCTTTCAAATCAAACACCTCACGGACCCCTGGAGTGTAATACTCCTCAAGGTTGACAGTAATAATCGGACTATTGGCTACTCTGTTTACAATCTCACTCATGACAACAATGGGTTTTTCTTGGACTTGATAACTCTAAACTCCTTTAGGTAGTTCGGTTCAAAATAGGCTAAATCGGCAAAATCATTTTGCTTGAATTTCTGAAAGGCAATCTGACCCACACTTTCTGCAGAATTGAGCAATGGGATAAATCTCGCGTTATCATGTTTAATTACAGTAGCAACCTTTTCTACCGCATCACCCAGAAAAAATACCGGACCCTTACCCAACTCGTTGGCAAAACTACCCTCCTCCACTATCAATGGAGCCAAGGATGTGACTTCCCGCATTTCGTGATCGAGGGTTTTGCAATAAACTTCCATTCGGCGGGCATCCATCATGGGCACTATCTTAGAACCACTGCTCACTACATTTTTAATCCTCCAGGCCAAAGCATCCAGGGTATCCACTGCCACCAATGGCAAGCTATGCGCATAAGCCAATCCTTTGGCAGTAGAAACCCCGATTCGCAAGCCTGTATAACTGCCTGGCCCGGCAGAAACTGCTATAGCATCCAAGTCGCCTGTCTCAACACCTACCCGATTCAATAAACTATCAATGCTAGGCATCAGTTTTTGCGAATGGACATTGTCTTGATGAAGCTCTAGCAACCCCACAAGCTTTCCCTTGTCATGAAGCGCTACCGAACAAACGGAAATAGCTGTCTCTATCGATAAAATCAATCCCATAGCATACTTATTAATTCAATTGCCTTGTCCACAATAATCATAGCCACAAAAATAGCAAAAACCAACTTCAAATTCTTGGATGACATCTTAAGAGAAGTCATCACTCCAATCGGTGCGGCAAGCATCACACCCAAAGAGAGGGATATGGCTATTGGCATCACGATATATCCATAATTATAATAATCGATATCATACATGGGAGTAGCATTCATATTATAAATTACATTGGCCCCTGTAGAAATCAAGATCATGCCGATAGAAATGGATTTTGCTTTTTTAACATCAAACCTGAAGTAGTTATTCAGCATCGGTATGACCACCGTACCTCCACCCAGACCCGAAAGGGAGGAAACAGCACCGGCAAGTGAGCCTGATACAATCAAAGGATTCCGCTTGGTTTTGCCCTCGCTCCCCTTTTTATCCTTGATAAAAAAAGACCTGATCAAAAGAAACCCAAGAAAGAGAATCAGGAAAACATTAAATATGGTTTTGGAATAGTAGGGGGTATTGACCACAAACTCTAAAAATAGAATGGAGGCCACTGCCCCTGAAATACCAATATAGAGTACCTCCCTAAGATAGAATGTTTTTGTCCGCACATGGGTGATATTCCCCGAAAGACTGGCAAAAAATGTCCCAAAAAGGGAATTGGCAATAGTGTATTGTACAATCTCTGTCTCTGGGACCCCTATCTCTAAAAGCGCAAAAGGAAGAACGATGATAAACACCATTCCTCCTCCTATGCCTAGCAGACCTGCTATAAATCCCCCTGCCAAACCGGCAAGAAACAATAAAAACTGGTCTACCATGAATTACTTTTTCTTTCCTGGTTTCAAAATCATAGCAAATTGATTCTGATCCTCCAGCACTTTCAATGTTTTTTTGATCTCCTCATCTCTATCAAGTGAAGCTTCAACCACCCCTTCTTGATAATAATACCGTGTAATGATTTCATCCTTCAAAGCCTCTTTGATCTCATCTTTAAAGGTGATAAGATCCTGCTCTTTGTTATGATTTACACTTTTCTTCAATTGCGCTATTTCATCCTGGATCTCATCAAAGTACTTTTCCTTCTCAGCGTACTTTTCCAGGTCGGCTATGGTTTTCTCTACTCTGGTAGTATAATCATATTCCTTATCCTGAAGCCACTCTACAAATTCCCCATATAACTCCTCAGATACCTTGAACTTTCTAGGACCAGGGATTTCCTCATGTTGTCTGCTAAACTTGTTGGCAAAGTCAAACACCAATCCCCTAGCCACCAAACTAAAGGTAATAGGCGCATACGTTCTAGATTCCACCGACTGGTCAGGCTCGATACCCGCACCGTCAAGCACAATCCTTCCACCTTTGGTTTTAAACTCATTTCTCAGGGAGTCTGGAATGGATCTGCCTTGACCATCCTCATCCTTGTTGCTATAATCAATAGCTTGAATCAATCGACCGCTTGGTATATAATATTTGGCTGTAGTAAGCTTCACTTGGGAATTGTAGGACAATGGCACAGTGCTCTGAACAAGTCCTTTTCCAAAGGTTTTTCTTCCTACCAATACTGCCCTATCATAATCCTGCAGAGCGCCTGCAACAATCTCCGATGCCGAAGCACTTCTTTCATTAATTAATACAACCAATGGAATATCTTTGTCCACTGGAGACTTTTCAGTCTTATAGACCGCGTTTACGTTCTGAAGTTTCCCTTTGGTGCTTACTACTTCTCTTCCTTTAGGTATGAAAAGGTTAACCACCTCCACGGCTTCTTTTAAAATCCCACCTGGATTGTCTCTTACATCCAGAACGAGCTTTTGTGCGCCCTGAGATTTGAGGTCTACAAGAGCCTTTCTTACATCCGCCGCAGCGTTGGTAGTAAAGTCTGTAAGTTTGATATATCCGGTCTTATCATCAATCATTCCGTAATACGGAACATTGCTGATCACAATTTTCTTTCTCGTCAGGTCGACCGCCAAAGTATCTTCTCCTCTTTTGACTTTCACCTTTAAGCTGGTATTAGCTGGGCCTTTTAGCAATTTTGAGATTTCAGCCGTTTCAAATTCCCTAACATCAATTGAGTCAACTTTCAGTAGTTCATCCCCAATCCTCAATCCCGCTTCCTGAGCAGGAAAGCCTTTGTAAGGCATCAATATCATATTAGTCCCAGTCCGATTGCCGATCAAGGCACCTACACCGCCGTACTCACCGGTAGTCATCATCCTGAAATCATCCGAATTTTCTTCCGGAATATACTCGGTATAAGGATCCAACTCCTCCAGCATAGCATTTATACCGATAGTCACCAACTCCTCAGGGTCTATGTCATCAACATAGTATGAGTCAAGTTCGCGGACCAATGAAGCGAAAATGTCCAAATTTTTGGCGATGGCAAAAAGTTTGTCATTCTTGGTAACAAATGAAAAAAGCACTCCGCTACCCAGCAGGGCAACTAGAAGCAGTACAAGAATTTTACGGTTTTTTAACATAATACGAAGCTACTAAGGTGTTTCTGTTTTGGCAATTCTGGTTAAAATCTTCACGATTTTGGGCTGTATATCCTGAAAGGACTGCAGCTCATGTGATACATATATCAAAGCAACATGCCTTTTCTTATCGGGTTCAACGGTATCTAGAAGGTGTTTGTTGAGCCTATAGGCCTCTTTCATCCTTCTTTTTACATAGTTGCGATTTACCGCCCTTTTGATTTTCCTTTTAGAAACAGAGAAAAGTACTTGATTAGTTTCACTGTCGCCAGCCTCTAAAAATAACACCTTAAATGGATATAAAAAAAAAGAGGAACCTTTATCAAAAAGTTCCTTTATTGACTTTTTAGAATGGAGTCTCTCATTCTTAGAAAGTTTATAATTCATAGTACATCATTTACCGTATCAAATACGAGTACATGCATCAATGAATTACTTCTTCAATGTCTTTTCAGAAGATACGGTTAACTTATGTCTTCCTTTAGCTCTTCTAGATCTCAATACTCTTCTACCGTTAGCAGTAGACATTCTTTCTCTGAAACCGTGCTTGTTTCTTCTTTTTCTGCGGGAAGGCTGAAACGTTCTTTTCATGATATAATGCTTTTAATATATTTCTTTCCTATAATTTCCTCAGGGGCTTCCCCCTAAAAAGGACTGCAAAGATAGATAGGATTTTTTGATTTACAAATCAGTGGCTTACTTTTGTTTATCACCTAAGCACAAATCTAAATGCAATATTATATAAAAAGAAACAATATCCTTTCCCAGTATGTACAAATTCTTCTGAAACTGGACTGTCTACAGGGTGAAAAGGTTTCGCTTCAATTGCCAGCTTGGCGACCAGGGCGCTATGAACTCGCCCATTATGCCCAAAAAATCAAGGGCTTCAAAGTTTCCCAGGAGGGAAAAATCACGCCATCCCTAAAGGAAACCAAAGACCTCTTTACCTTCACAGCAGCCTCAACCGGGATTTGCGAAATCGAATATGAATTCCACGCCAATCAAATGGATGCTGGCGGCAGCTGGTCTGACGACGAGCAGCTTTATTTGAACTTTATCAACTTTGTGTTTGAGGTAAAAGGACGGGAAAACGAGCCCATAAAAGTAACCTTGGACCTGCCCGCAGACTTCAAGATAGCCACCGCTCTGCCTAAAATTGATAAACACACCTTTGAGGCTACAGATTTCCAGCATTTGGTGGACAGTCCCCTTTTTGCCTCCCCTACCTTGAAACATGATAGTTATAATGTTGATGGCAAAACCTTCCATCTATGGTTTCAGGGAGAGGTCCATTTCGATGTGGAAAAACTGAAACAGGACTTCAAAGCCTTCACCACGGCCCAAATGAATGGGTTTGGGCAATTTCCAGCCGAGGAATATCACTTCCTGTTCCAATTGCTACCCTACAAGCATTATCACGGCGTGGAACATCAGTTCAGTACCGTGATCACCATCGGACCAGCCAAGGATCTGCAGGATAAAAAGCTCTACGATGAACTCATGGGGGTAAGTTCCCACGAGCTATACCACTTCTGGAATGTGTGTAGAATAAGACCTAAGGAAATCCTACCTTACGATTTCTCAAAAGAAGCCTATATCAGCACAGGAGTGGTCGCAGAAGGAGTCACCACCTATATGGGAGATTACTATTTGCTGAAATCGGGATATTTCAGTTTGGAAGACTATCTCCATATTCTGCAAAAACAACTCGATCGGGAATTTGAAAGCTTTGGCTGGCAGTCCCAGTCCATCGCCGACTCCAGCTTTGACCTATGGCTGGACGGCTACAAGGCCGGCATTCCGGACAAGAAGGTGTCTATCTACAACCGTGGCGCTTTGATTTCCCTAAGCCTTGACCTTTTGCTGCTTGATAAAAAGAGCTCCCTCCAGATGGTGATGAATGACATGTGGAAAGCTTATGGGAGTTTGGAAAAAGGGTATCTATTAGATGACTATAAAAGGATAATAGCCAAATTCCTAGGAGAAAGTCAAACTGAAAAGTTTTTTGCTAATTATGTAACCGGCACTGAGGACCTACGGGATGTGCTTTTTCCACAACTTTCCTCCATTGGTTTAGAAGTGAAGGCTGAACCAAATAAAAACAAACTGGCATCTAGTTATGGAATTATGCATAACGAAGAAGGCTTTGTCTCCAAAATCCATCCGCAAAGCCCCGCAGCTGCTAAAATAATGCAAAACGATCGCCTGATTGAAATCAATGGCCTACCTTATTCTAAAGATGTTTCGGTTAAAGTGGAAAAGCTTGAGCTTAAAATAAACCGCTACGGCAGAACCTTGCAGGTGCAGATCGAAGCGGCAAAACCGGTCTTTTATCAATCCCATAAAATTGAAATTAGAGAGGAAAACCAGAAAAGAGCTATTTGGTCGGGCCACCCAAACCCTTAATCTACTGATTAACAATATATAAACGAGGTTTTGTTTGCGATTTTTTGTATATTATGTCGTAGGTTTTAAAACAATAGCGCTATGAATTATGCAAGCAAAATCGAACATTGGGCGGATACTCATCATCCTGTATGGATAGATTACCTCCGCGTGGTATTAGGGCTGTTTATCTTTTTCAAAGGAGTGATGTTCATCGGCAATACCGAAAGGCTGATGAGTATGATAACAGAGATTGACATAGGGTTTTTCAACATGGCTCTTGCTCATTATGTGGCCTTTGCCCACTTGGTGGGAGGGCTGCTGATTGCGATGGGGTTACTCACACGGTTTGCGATAGTTTTTCAGCTGCCGATCCTCTTTTTCGCTGTGTTCTTTGTCAACATACAGCAGGGATTCCTGTCAGTTTCCAATAATTTGGAGTTTGAACTTTCCCTGATCACCTTCATTCTATTAATCGTATTCTTGATCTACGGCTCAGGGAAGTTTAGTGTGGATGAGTTTATGAGGAAAAACCCGCATTATTAAGTACGAAGTACGAAGGTAGAAGTACGAAAGTAGAAGTACGAGGTACGGAGTAGTAAGAGGTAAGAAGTAAAATGTAAAAACCGCAGAGAGGCGCAAAACACCTTGAGAAAAAAACAAGTATTTCTCTTTGTGTACTTTGCGCCTCTTTGCGGTTAATTTATTTTTCTGTCTTTATTCGAAATCCTCATCCGACAGCTCCGCGTTGAACTCAACCGATTCCACATTGGCGGTGATGGGTTCTGGGAACATAGGAGATTTGACGGTTAACTCTGTTGGATACATCACTCCGTCGAATTCCTCATAGGTCAAATAACGGGTATCTCCAGAGGTTGGGTTCTCGTTTCGCAACTTCAAGCCTCTGTCCACACTGTAATAGTTGGTCTGGGTAACGCCGTTCTGATTGGTCACTACAATTTTGTGCGCTTCCTCTTCATTCACCGTTTCCTTTCCTTCGTATGATAAGGTGTATCCATTTGTCGCATACTTCAGCTCAGGGAAAACACTCATGTTCATTTTGGCCTCCTGGTATTGCTCTTCGGTAAGCTCTTGGGATTGGCCCATCATGAGCACCTTGGCCTTGCCCTCTTTGAGGGTGATATTACTTGCTTCATTGCCCATAACCAATACCCGTTGGTTCATGCGCTCATTTTCCTCATCATGGATGAAATACATATTCATCACCATTCCCTGAAATTCCGTCACCATTTCAATCTTGGCGTTTCGGATTTCCTCCAGCTTGGCTTTCCCGCCAATGGTTTCCAGGTAGTTTTCGATCACCTCATCAGCAGTTGGATCATTCTCCTGCTGCTCGGCGAAAGCCTGAGTGCTGGCCAAAAAGGCCAGCATCACAAGCATGTATGTTGTTAGTTTTCTCATGTGTTCTTTTTTGGACGGAAGACGGAAGACCGGAGACGGAAACTTGCTCCCGTCTTCCGTATCCGGTCTTCGGTCTTCGGTCTCCGGTCTTCGGTCTCCGGTCTTAATTAAAATCCGCTTCTGAAATTTCGGAATTTATTTCCAAAGTTTCTACAACAGTTTTCAACGGCACAGGAATTTGCGGCGACTTCATCGTAGCAACCTTTGGAAACATTACTCCCTCATATTCCTGATACTCCTCATAGGTGGTGTCACCAGCCATTGGGTTTTCGTTTCTAAGTTTCAACCCATCCTCAACACTGTAATAGTTTACAATTTCAGATCCAGTAGGGTTTCTAATGATCACTTTGTAAGCATCCTTGCCTTCGATATCAGCGACGCCATCAACCTCCATGGTATAACCCATTTCCTCATAATGAAGCTCTGGGAAGATGAACATGCTCATTTTCACCGCCTCAAATTGCTCATCGTTCAACTCCTGGCTCTGGCCCATGGCCGTCACCTTAGCTTTGCCGTCTTTGATCACGGTGCGGGAAGCAACATTACCCATCATTTCCACGCTTTGGGCAAACTGACGGTTTGGCTCATCATGGATAGAGGTCAGGTTCAATTTCATGCCCTGCACTTCTGCCGAACTTGTAATTTTGGCAGTTTCTACTTTCTCAACATTCTCACGACCACCAATCGCCTCAATATATTTCTCGAAAATCTCCTCAACGGTGATATCTTCATTGGCCATTTCTACTTCTCTAGCAGGATCGCCCATGTTGTTGTACATCTTGATTTCACCAAATTGGCTTAATCCATCCTTGATACCAGAACCATTACCCACTACTGTGATATACAATCCATCAGGGTTCAAATATCTCTTAGCAGCCTGATTCACATCCTCAACCGTAATGTCATTCAATCTTTGCAAATAAGTGGCATAGAAGTCAGAAGGCAAGCCATAACGCTCAGTGTTGATAGCAAAATTGGCAATAGTAGATGGGCTCTCAAGGGAACGGCCGAAGCTTCCGCTTAAGTTAGCCTTAGCAGCTTCCAATTCTTCCTCAGTCACACCTTCTTCCACGATCATTCTGATTTCATTCATCATCTCATACACAGCACTGTCAGTCACCTCTGTTCTCACTGAAGCATTGGCTGAAAAGTTTGTGATCAATTTATCAGATCCGATAGTAGAATAAGCTCCATAAGTATAGCCTTTGTCTTCTCTTAGGTTCATGAATAACCTGGAAGACGACCCTCCACCAAGAATGTAATTCAATACTCTTGTATTCAAATAATCATCGCTGGTAATGTGCATTTCCACTGGGTGGGTAATGTTGATCACCGACTGCACAGAAGCAGACCTATCTACCAAAGCAACCTTATTTTGATCTGGACGGCTAGGCTTGTCGTAGTTTTTGGTGGGAACTTCAGCTTTTTCCCAGTCTGAGAAATACTTGGATACCAACTCCTCAGCTTCACCCTTAGTGATATCGCCCACTATGGCCAAATAACCAATGTTTGGTCTGAAGTAAGTTTCATAATAGTTTCTGATGTCTTCTACAGCGATGTTGTTGATCGTCGTTTCGGTTTCCGTTTCTCCGTAAGGGTGCTCCTTGCCGTAGTTTACAGCAGCTACTACTCTGCCAGAGATGGCATCAGGGTTGTCCTTGCTAGTTGCAAGACCCGTGATGGCCTGCTTCTTCAACTTTTCCAATTCCGATTCCGGAAAAGTAGGGTTGTAAAGCACGTCCGTCATTAATTCCAAGATCTTCTCTTGGTGCTTCTTAAGCGATGAGGCAAAAAGAGAGGTGGCACCAGCCCTCAAAGAGGCACCGATAAAATCAACCTCTTCGTCAAGCTGGTCCTTGGCTCTGCTTTCGGTACCGGCAGTCATCATTTCGCCTACAAAACCAGAAAGACCAGCCTTGTCGCCCTCTTGAATAGGATCACGATCCAATACCAAGGAGAAGGCTACTCTTGGCAGCTTTCTGTTTTCCACCACAAATACTTTCAAGCCGTTGTCAAGCGTAAAGCTTTCAGCGTCGCCAATCTGTATTTCAGGCGCAGGACCCGGCTCTGGATATTGACTTCTGTCCACTTGGGCAAAACCGCTGTGGATCAAAAGAAAAGATAAAATCAGGAATATATATGTTCTTTTCATAATGCTTTCTAAATATTAATTTAAGCTATGCTGGATACAATTATTGAGCAGATTGAGCTGCCTTAGGCAAATAATGCAACACCACTCTGCCATCCAAAGTCAGGTACTCATTAGCAACCCGCTGGATATCTTCTCTGGTTACTTTTCTGTAGTTATCCAATTCTTGGTTGATGTAATCTGTATCCCCATAAAAAACTTTGGCTTCAGCCAAGTTTTGGGCAATACCCGCCATAGTTGAATTCTTAGATACTAGGTTGTTTTCGATAATGTTCTGCAACTTTTGGAAATCTCTCTCAGAGATACCCTCAGCTTTCACATTTCTCAATATGGTATCTATCTCACTTTCCAAATCTTCCGCTTCCACACCCATATTGGTGATACCGTACATGATGAAAATACCACCATCTTCAAGATCCAATGGAATAGCAGCTACTGCCAAAGCTTTTTGCTGATTATCCACAAGTTCCTTGGTCATCAAAGAAGATTTTCCTCCAGTAAGGTAAGTTGAAAGCATTTCCATGGCATAGGAATCTTCGTGCGTTTTCTTTGGAAGATTGTAAGCTTGAATTACTGCAGGAATTTGGATATTGTCATAAATGATATCTCTGATTTCTTCGGTCTTTCTAGGCTCCTCCACGTTAGGACGACGGATTTCACCTTCACCTTTAGGGATTTCAGAAAAATACTTCCTTACCCACTCCTCAGCTTGGTCATAATCGAAATCTCCCGCTAGAACCAAAGTCGCATTGTTAGGCACATAAAAGTCCTTGTAGAATTGCATAAACTCATCCAAGGTAGCGGCATTCAAGTGATCCAAGGAACCAATTGGCGCCCACTGGTATGGATGCTCAGAATATGCTCTTGCCAAGGTTTCGGTCAAAATTGATCCATAAGGCTGGTTGTCGATACGCTGCCTTTTCTCCTCTTTTACTACTTCTCTTTGCGTTTCCACTCCTGTCTCATCAATCTTCGCATGTAGCAAACGCTCACTTTCCATGTAAAGGGCTAGCTCCAGTTGGTTAGACGGCAAAGACTCGTAATAATAGGTGATATCATTGGAGGTAAAAGCATTCAAAGTTCCTCCAGCGGATTGGATCTTTTTCATGTACTCACCACGACCGATGTTTTCCGAACCCTCAAACAACAAGTGCTCAAAGAAGTGAGCAAACCCGGTTCTTTCAGGATCTTCATTTTTTGAACCCACATGATACAGGACCGAGGTGGTTACGATAGGAGTAGTGTTATCCTGATGCATAATTACATGCATCCCATTGTCCAAGGTAAATTCCTTAAACTCAATTTTGTTCTGTGCTATCGCAGAGAAGCACAACATGCCACTGAGCAGCGTCAAAAGCGTAAACTTTCTCATAAATATTGATTTGGATTAAATTTTTCTTTAGCTGATTGTAAAACAGTATAATGCATAGTATGCAAATAAAGACGCCTTACAAACGGCATAGATTAAAAATAGGCCGGAAAAGTAAGTTATTTATAGGTGATGAGCAAATTTTCGTAAATATTATCCCACATAAAAAAATAAGGGATTAGTTTGGTGTAACGTGAGCGGACAAACGGCAAAATGGAACGCACGATAATGAACACTAACACTTTCACCATCATCCCAAATAAGCTCTAAACCTGGCATTAAAGCAGATAATGTTTAACTATATCATAAAAAAATCATATGTTTAAGATTTCAAATCGTCCCTGAATTTGATAAAGCTTATTGCCCTAGTAACTCATTTCTAATGGTAAGAAAACTGCTCTCGATAACTTTACTGCTTATCATATTATTCTCTGCCACAACTTCTCAAGCCCAAGTGGCTAAAGACACCCTTACACCCAAGCAGGTACAAAATCGGGTGATAGGTTTATCTATAGGCTTTGGGGTGGCTTACACGGCCAGTTTGGTGATGCTTAATAAAGCTTGGTATTCTCAGGATACCAGAAGCAGCTTTCATTTTTATGACGATCTCCATCATTGGAATCAAATGGACAAAGCAGGACATTTTTACACTGCCTTTCACCAAAGCAGAGCCGGTATCGATGCCCTGCGGTGGGCGGGAGTCAAGGAGAAAAAGGCTATCTGGATCGGTGGTATGATGGGGATTGTTTTGCAGACACCAATTGAAATTTTTGATGGCTTCAGTGCTGAATACGGGGCTTCGGTAAGTGATTTTGCAGCTAATACTTTGGGCTCAGCAGGAGTGATAGCCCAGGAGCTCACTTGGGGTGAGATACGTATTATGCCAAAGTTTTCCTTCCGTCCCACCCCATACGACCCCAACCGATTGGAGATGTTTGGCAACTCACTGCCGGAGCAGATACTTCAGGACTACAATGGGCAGAGCTATTGGCTTTCGGTGGATGTAGCCGCATTTCTAAAAAAAGATAGCCGCTTTCCTAAATGGCTGAACATAGCCGCCGGATATGGTGCTGGTGGAATGGTATATGGGGACCCCGTACAAAACAGACTTCACGGACACCAATCGTACCGGCAATTTTTCCTCTCACCCGACATCGACCTAAGATACCTACCTGTGAAGAGTAAATTTCTCAAAACCGCCATTTACCTCCTAAGCATGTACCGCATTCCCATGCCGGCCTTGGAATATAATACCAGAAACCAGCTGAGGTTTCATCCGCTTTATTATTAAAGGTGAATCATCGGTTATCCGACCTCCACTCCCCCTGCCCATAACACCAAACTTATTAACAATATATTCCAAAACGCATGGAAGTAAATAGCCAACCATAAACCATGTGACAACCTTAGGAAACACAGGATCAACCCTCCAAAGAACTGAGTCAGCACCAACAGGGGCATCAGGTACCAATATCCCAGATAATCCAAATCTTCAAAATTCCCTAAGTGTATAATGGCAAAAAAAGCTGAGGAAATATAGACAATCCACTTTATGTGTAAAGGCTTGCCAATTTTGGAGCTCACAAACATCCAAATCAAAAAAAGCATATAGCCAACCATGACGGGCCAGAGATCACCGACCGCCATGAAAGCAGACATAACCAATGCTGTCAAGAGTCCTTTTTTCTTCAAATTGAGCGGATAGCGAAATATCAATTCCTCCCACAATGGAGCTACAATCCCAACAAGAATTAAAATTAAATATGGGCTCTCCTTTAAAAAGGCTTCAAATTTATGATCAAAATCTCCTACATCCATTATATCTAGGATGAGGATATATACAGTGATTAAGCAGAATTTAAACAGGAAAAGAATTAAAAGCCCCTTGGTATCAAAGCCTTGTTTTGGATAAGTCTTCCCGTATTTGAGAAAATCCCTAAGACCATGCAGAATGGATATATGTGAAGTTAAGGATTGCAAGCTAAAGTAATTCATGGAGTGATTTAATTCCTAGGACTTCAGGGTGTGTTTTTAATACAAGGCATCAAAAATTAAAATAAATAGTGCCAGTAATTTGACTTATCAGAAATAAGAGAAGGTATAACCTTTTATCCAATCCAAATCGGCAAACAATTATCACGGATAAAAGCAATAAGAAAGTTGTTACGTAAAGAAGCAAAAGTTTATAGCTTGGATCATATAACAAAACAACCTGAATACAAATCAATATAGCTACTCCCCAGAAAACAGAAGCATGGATCAAATTTTTATGTTTTTCAGTAAGCATACTTTTTACGGCCCCTAATGCAAAACAAAAAATAAAAACAGTAAGACCAATAGCTAATGGCATTATCCCAACTATTCCAATTAAGAAGAGAATTGTGCTTACTATGGAGAAGATAAAGTAAACAGACAAAAAGTATCTCGAAATTAAATAATTCATGCTTTTATTTTTTTACCATGCTTCATAATACGACGTATTGGGACCCCGAAAATTGAGGGAAAGCCTCTTGGCATGTTTCCTTATAATCATATCCTCAAAAACTCAAGAGAATCAATCAACGAATAATTATTCAAACCCAAACACCACCGCGGGTATTACCAGTACAGCATTATATGCTGCATGGAAATAAATTGCCTTCCACATTCCGTAATGCAGTCTGATAAAGCTCAGCAGAAGCCCTAAACCAAACTGAATCCCAACCAAGAAAGGAACCCAGTAAAAATTGGCAAGCCAATCGAAATCCCGGAAATTACCCATATGGATAAGGCCGAATAAGACTGCTGAGGCATAGACTACAAAATGTAGCGGCACATTTTTCTTCAAAGAGACCATGACAAACAGGCTGATAAAATAAACAGCCACAACCATTGCAAGCCACCACATTTGGGCAACCAACACTAGGGATAATAATAGCCCCCATACAAAAGCCCTCCTTTTCATATTCAAATGGTAGCGGAAGGCAGTCTCCTCGAGCAATGGGGCGAAGACGATCACAGCAATCATTACCAGGACCTTATGATCCCGAAGCAATTCTTCTATCACATGGTCAAATTGCCCCACCCCGGCCAACTCCATTACCAGACCATATGGCACCACTACCACCAAGGCGAGCACAAGTAATAGCATGAAATTGAAGGGTGAAAGCGGAGGTACAGCTGCAAGTACTCTTGGCTTCTTCAGAAAGGAAAGGAAACTTTCAAAAACAGGTAGGATTTTGCTTTTTAAAATGTCTTCCTGCGGCTCTTTTTCTTGTAAAAAACTCATATTAATATCCTAAAAGTCCCTAATATTTAAAAAGAATTATATCCGTCTTGAAATCCTTCACGAAAACCAATCAAGAAATCCTCCCAATTGATAATTAAGTACCCAACAAATAAAACTACCACTCCTAATAGGGCATACAAACTTTTCTTTTTCATATGTAAATAAATTAACCTTAAAATAAACATTGATTGCCCTACAGACCTCCATCTGTAGGATCTAGGCTTTCCTCAATCTGGGAACAATACTCCTCGCACTCCTTCATACCACTGTACCTTCCTATAAGAAAAGCCAGAACTAAGGCAAGAAACACAACCGCCACTCCAGTTATAATTGCAGAATAAATCTTGGGGAACATCTACTTACCGTTTAGGAATTGTAACCATTTTGTTTCTCCAATAATATTAAACCAAACTAAAACATCCTAATACCGCCTAAATTCACAATATGATTGTAACCAAGAAATATCCAGAAAACCCGCACAAAACTACATTTCACATTATCCTGAAAAAGCCTTAAATGGTATAAAATGTATTTTACAAGTTATTCGAAATAATTAAAAAAAATTACCCCCACCCGAAACACAAAATAATATTTGGTCTAAAAATACCCCATTCACGGTATTGCAACTAACTAAAAAATTGCTATAAATCTAATCGCCTTGCTACCGTAATCTATCGCATCATTGATCTTAACTTGTTATCTACCCAAGGTCCAGATTGCTTCAGTCGTCGTACCTCCTCCATCGCAATGAATTGTGTTAAATGTCAAGTTTTGAGTCCAAATTTTATTTCGCTACAGCATTGAAGTTTGAATAGCTTTTGTCATATGCAATACCTGATTTGGCAATGGCAAATGCCTGCTTGATTAGCTTATTCACT
>NZ_VMKN01000001.1:0-684588 GCF_007483685.1 Litoribacter populi | reverse complement strand
TTCGCAATGAATTGTGTTAAATGTCAAGTTTTGAGTCCAAATTTTATTTCGCTACAGCATTGAAGTTTGAATAGCTTTTGTCATATGCAATACCTGATTTGGCAATGGCAAATGCCTGCTTGATTAGCTTATTCACTACAGCAATCATGGCCACTCTGTGAGCTTTTCCTTTTGCCCTTAGCCTTAGGTAAAGGTCCTTACAAGTGTTATTATGTATTTTGGCTGCTCTTGCTGCCATATAGAGACATTTCCGTACCTCTGCCATGCCCATCTTGCATATCTTTGCTTTTCCCTTCACAGAAGTTCCCGACTCATAAATTCGTGGAGAAAGGCCCAGGTACGATATGACCTGTTTGTAGGTTTCAAAACTGTCAAATCCCCTTAGAGCTACTATCAGTAGTAAACTTGTTTTGGGGCCTATACCTGGTACGGACTCCAGTTGCTTTTTTAATGCACCGTTTTCCTTTTCTATTAACATATTCATCTGTTTGTCAGCATCCTTGATGTTTTCTTCCACCCTTAGAAGCTCCTCCTCCATAGATTTTCTAATGAGTTTATTAACCGAACCGGTGGCTATAAAAGCTTCCAATTTCATCAGGATTGCATGCTGGTGTTTTAAAAGCTGTTTTCTATATACATACCACTGCTTGATCTCCATATAACACTCTTTTAATGGTTCCCATGGTTTAATGTCCATCAAACCTCCATAGGTGGCGATGCTGTGAGCGTCTGCGCTATCGGTTTTTGTCCTTTTCAGCTGCATCTGGGTAAATCTCTTAATAACCAGTGGGTTGATGACGGACAACTTCACTCCTTTGTCATAAAGAAAACTTGCCAGCTGGTAATAGTAAGGACCTGAAGCTTCCATAACCACCCAAGAATTCTCTGGTAACTTCAAGAAAAACTCTAGAAAGCCTTCGGCGTTGTTGACTACTTTTCCCTTAAGTGCTTTTCCATCAGTTGGTTTAAAATAAAAATCAAAATTATCCTTTGAGATATCGACTCCTATAAATACATGTATAGGTTTTGGCATAAACTTGTTAACTTTACGGTGATCCAAATGGGGTTGTTGCTATCAGGAGGACTTTTACCGTATCAATCTATACTTAAAACAGGTTCATTGACCTAATGAATTGTCCTGATTTCGGTAAAAAGCAGCAGAAGGGAACAGCATTGCGAAGAGTCTTTAATGACGAATGACGGGTACGGTTCTTAATCCTTCTGCTTTTACCTGGTAGCAGCGCCCTGCTTACTAGGCAAACCAAATAATATTCTGATAATTTACCAACACTTTTCTGACCTCTAACTTAGTATGACGACCTCCCCTCCTCCTTTTATTCATTTGCGCCACTTTATACCCTTCGCGGTTAATTCAATTCATTTCTCTACTCACTCTGCGGTAAGTCCCCTCAGCATGTGTGGTTTTTTTACTTTATCTTTGCCCCAAACACACATTCCATGACATTCTCTTCCCTGGGGCTTTCCCCGCAGATACTCGAGGCCATACAAAAAGCCCAATACGACCAGCCATACCCGATTCAGAAACAGGCCATCCCGGCCATTCTCAACGGCAAGGATGTACTCGGCATTGCCCCTACCGGTTCAGGCAAGACGGCCTCATATGTGCTGCCCATTTTGCATAAACTCCAAAAGCGGGAGCAGGCAAAGGGAAGAAATATCCCGGTACTGGTCATCGTGCCCACACGGGAACTGGCGGCACAGGTGCAGGATGTAGTGAAAACCTTTTCCGAACACCTTCCTAGAAAAGTCAAAAGCATGGCTGTATTTGGCGGGGTTTCCATCAATCCCCAGATGATGAACCTCCACGGCACCGAAATATTGGTGGCCACCCCAGGACGTCTGCTCGACCTGCTGTCCAAAAACTCCATTCAACTAGATCAACTGGAAATGCTGGTGCTCGACGAGGCCGACAAGGTCCTCAACCTGGGCTTCAAACTGGAAGTGGACGAGATCCTTTCCAGGCTTCCCAAAAAACGCCAAAACATCCTTTTCTCCGCTACCATGGAGGAGCAAGTGGAAAAACTGATCGACAAACTCCTGCACAACCCCATAAAAATAGAGGCCGAACCGGAAACCGTTTCACCTGAACAGATCACCCAGACCGCTTATCTGGTCTCACAGGAAAAGAAAGGTCCACTGCTCCGCCACCTGATTCAGGAAGGGGACTGGAAACAGGTATTGGTATTCGCCTCCTCCAAGAGAACGGCTGATAACCTTGCTGCAAAACTGAGCAAAAACGGCATTCAGGCCATGGCGTTCCACGGCGACAAAAGCCAGGGCGGAAGGACAGAGGCCTTGAGGCAATTCAAAGCAGGAAGCCTTCGAGTCCTAGTAGCCACAGACCTTGCGGCAAGGGGCATCGACATCAAGGAGCTGCCCCATGTGGTAAATTTTGAACTTCCCCGCTCTCCCAAGGACTATATACACCGCATCGGCAGGACCGGGCGTGCCGGTGCTGAAGGGGAGGCCATCTCCCTGATCACCGAGGAAGACAGACACCACTTCAAGGTGATCCAGAAAAAGATGGGGAGAATGGTGGAAATCGTGGATGCGGAGAACATTTTTTAACTAATAACGTAATATTTAAAAACCCGATTTTTAAATATGATTAGAGTCCAGCTCCTCTTATGTTTTGCGTTAGTGTTTACTAATTCTTTTTCCCAAACACAGTTAGCAAAACAAACCAACATTGAAATCAGAAACAATGAGCCCAATTTTCAGCTGATAACTACACAGGACAGGGTGATTGGGTTTCGGACCATCTCGGAACAACTGATGAGCCAGCAGAGAACTGTCCAGATATTGGTTACCGACAAAAATTTGAACCTGGAAGCCACCATCACTTTTGACCTTCACCCTTTGGAAAATCTCAAAGCTGTGGATTTAGATGGGGACAATCTATATTTTCTTTCTTTTTACCTGCAAAAAGACTACCTGATCAGGGAAAGACACATTTACCAATTCAACATCCAAACGCAGGAACTTGCCAAACATGAGGTGAAAGGACTCTCACCGGTTTATTACCCCAACTACAGACTGGACAAGGCTCCTGCAGGTAATGGCATAAACCAGGTGGGGAATATGGGATTCAATGCTTTTCAGGTGATGAATGGAAAAGCCTTAATGGCAGGAATGGCAGACAATATGCTATTGTTGCAGGTCTTCGACTTGAATGCCAAGAAGGTGGCCAAAGAAAAGTTTATTCAGGCAGATCTGCAGCTCCAATATTTCCAGAAGAATGCAAGTTCACAAACACTTTTTTTAGGAGTTCAGCATAACGATCCCAAAGGGATAAATAAGATCACCCACTTTGAATTTGACACTTTTGGCCAGCAGATACAGGATCTTTCTGTTGAACCTTACCAGGAGAGAAGTGTGGTTACTAGAAACATACAGTTTTTAGGCAATGCTTACGAAAAGCATTTTTTTGGCCTCTATGGACCTAGAAAAAATGAAGCCTCGGAGGGAATGTATCTTTATCGCATGGAGTCGATGGGCAGCAACCAACTATTCAATTATGACTTCACTACCTTGACAAGCTTCCATGAGCACCTTGCCCAAGATGCAAAAACACTGAAAACTAGACAGGTAGAGCGCAACAAAAAGCGGGAACGTCCAACCACAATCAAAAACAACATCCTAATCAACAGTTTCGAACAAAAAGCTAATGGTTACATGGTCTACCTCAACCAGTATCGCCATAACAACAACCCTGTCATCAATTACAATATCAATCAATATTTAAGATTTTTCAGCAATAGTCAAGTAGATAACTTCGAAAGATACAGCCCCATACTTCCACCAAATCTGCAAACACCCCATACTCCTTCTTTTTCAACCTAGGGAGTTCACCTATCTAAGTGGGCAGTTTGTTCATTTAGATGAAGACGCAAATTTAAAATGGCAAGTCTCTATCCCCTTTCCTCAAACCAATCAATACAGGTCTTTGCCCATAGCCAGTTATTACTGGCAGGACGACACCTTGACCTATCTTATGCTAAGCGAAGACAAGCTTTTTGCAAGCAAGTTTCAGAATGGTAATTCACAATATCTTAATCAGGCCATACATATCCCCGACCTTTCCGACGAATTCAGTAACATATCAAAGAGAACATTGGCCTTGCAGCATTTGGAAGGCCACAGTTATATTCTTTCTGGCCAAAAAAAGGTAACGGAAGAAGGAAGGACCAATTATGTTTTCTTTATGAAGAAAATTGAAGTGGAGTAATGTGGAGAGTTAGCCCCGAATGCACGAATAATCACATTCTATTCGCGCATTCGTGGCAGTTTTTTTATTCCTCAGATACCACCTGATTTTTAAACATGAAATATCCCATAATTGAAAACACCATAAGAAACACCACAGAATCAGGAAAGAATCGAATCTCGGCCAAAGCCGTGGTGACATCCCTATGGTAATAAAGAACTGATTCCATAAATTTAATAACCTGAAAAAACAAGGAAGAAAGAGCCCCAAACAAAATTGATTTTAAAATAACTCGTTTACTTACATCCATAAATTCATTCCATTAGTCCCATTAGCTGCTGACTATAATCCGGTCGTTTATATTCAATAGGTCAGATACAAATGCCTCGTTGTCCTCAGGTATGATGTACAGATCGTCATATTTGTTGTATTTGATGATGAGACCTTTTGGCCCCATTCCCGCCATATTCCCGATGAATCTCGTCCTGCCCTTCACCACCTCCCTGATTTCTTTAATAGGGATTTCCCCTTTGAAAAAAGCAGACTTATAAAAAAGCACATTATCAGTTAACTTGTAATGGGTATCATAGTATAACCTGAATAAACCACCGAGTAAGGGGAATAAAACAATCAATAAAAACGGCCTATTTAGAATCCCCAAAACTACCACTGGGATAAATAGTCCAATCATTATCACGAGCAGAGTAACAGATCTTTTGGATGGAAATATTTTATCCATAGGGTTTAAATTTAGTCAGAATCGCTTTTTCTCTTTAAAAACACAATGCCAGCCAACCCCACACCCATTGCGGACAACATTGGCCCTATAATCCTAGGCGTCTTCATTATATGGAAAATCGGCTCAGCTCTTAATTCGTAAAACCTTATCCCAAAAAAGACTAAATGGACTGCACAAAGCAGAAAACAAATAGCAGCCATTCCTTTGTTAAATCCTATGCTCATTCTTAAACTATCATCTTTGATCATGATTGGAAGGTTTTGTAATATGTGTATGAGAATTGATTTTCAAAAGATCCTCCACCAGCTCTTCATTGTCTTTTGGGGCAATATAAACCTCATCAAAGCGGTTGAACTTGACGATAAGCCCCTTGGTGCCCATGGCAGCTTTGGTGCCCACATAAGAAGTTTTCCCCACGACGATTTCCCGGATTTGCTCGACGGGAATGTTCCCTTTCAGAAAAGCTGATTTGTAGAAAAGCTTTTTCCCCTCCAGTCCATACCAGGTATCGAAATAAATCCACAGCATCATAAATATGGGAGGCAGTATGGGGAGCAAAATAACGGGCCGCTGAGTGAACATCTCTACATCCAGGCCCAGAATAACCATAGGAATTAAAAACATCCCCACTACCAGCAGGTAAAACAGTGGAGAACATTTAGCCTGATATTTTTTCATAAAGTTAGGGGTTATTCGGGTTCCCTTGACTGTTTCAAAAAGGAAAAACCAGACAAACAAGCACTTAATCCTATCAGGATGTTACTAATACCTCCAAAACCCAGAAACGTACCTATAATTGGCTCCTCTTTTACGAAAAATAGCCGTAAAATAAATAGAACCAAAGCCACCCCGGCAATGAAGAAACTAAAGATTGCCATACCTAAATAGGGCCTAGATTTTTTAGACAAGTCTTTCTCTTTAATCATTATTCTGCGACTTTTCAATCGGTGGGGCACCCTGCAGACCTCTCTTAAAATCTTCCCAATCTCCGAAAAAAGCCAAGCCTATAATAATGGTGATTGCGAATACAATTACATTCAAGAGTGTAATACTTTTCTTTTTCATAAAGTTATTTTTGTGTTGATGTAGACATTAATTCCTCTCGGTGTTTCTTCTGAAACGGAACATACAAAAACCAAATCAACAGCCCCGCCAACCCTAGGTATGCAAACCTCCAGTAATCAACAGGGGCATTATTAATTACTATAGGATAAATTTCGAAAATCAGGTACATACCAAAACATACATAGAAAATCGAAGTTGGCTTTTCCTTCCTGTTAAACAGCCGCATCATAAAATACACCACCGCCATTCTGATTCCTGCTTCTCCAGCACGGGCAAAATGAAGATCATACAAATTGTTTTCGGCAATATAATCACCATAGGAATGGTTGAGTTGATAACCAACCATTCCCAATAGGACAATCCAAAACAGATGTACTACGATATAATAGTCCACTTTCAAAATATTCTTAATTTACTGGCAAACAAAAATTAAAATCCTTGTAAAATAAAGCAACTAATTTTTAAATGCAAGCTTTGACAATTCACCCCTCAATAAAAAGTTTTATTTCCCCCTTAAAAAAGTTACATTCGTGGTTATGGCTTGGCGAACAATTACCTCCCTAGGGCTAAATGGTACTAGTACCACAGGAAGCCTTGCCGCTCAATAAAAAGAACCTATTAAACCATGAGTATTTTGACCGAAAAGAAAAAAGGCCCATTCTTTTTTAGCTGGCAGATTAACCCGCCCGTATTCCTGCTCTCCTTAGCTCTTGTAGTGCTAAGCGTGGCATTGGTGCTGGTATTTGAACAATCAGCTGAATATTATTTTGAACTGGCCCAAAGCTTTGTGGCCAGTAAAGGGGGGTGGTTTTATACGTTGGCGGTTAATTTCTTCATTGTCTTTTGCCTCTACCTTGCATTGAGCAAATACGGCAACATCAAAATAGGCGGACCTGAAGCCAAGAAGGAATTCAGCACCATGGCCTGGTTTGCCATGCTTTTCAGCGCAGGTATAGGCAATGGGTTGGTATTGTTCAGTATTGCCGACCCGGTGAGGGATTTCCAGAACCCAGCCCGCTTGGCTGAAGGCGCAGCGGCCTCTCTCAAGGCCCAGGAAGCGATCAACTTTTCCTTTTTGCACCATGGCATCCACGGCTGGGGCATCTATACAGTGATCGGCCTGGCCCTAGCCTACTTCACCTACAACCGCAAAATGCCGCTTACCATCCGCTCGGTGTTTTACCCCTTACTAGGGGAAAGAATCCATGGCTGGATGGGTCATGTGATAGATATCGTAGCGGTGGTGGCCACTTTGTTTGGCCTGGCCACTACCCTTGGTTTTGGTGTGGGTCAGATCAATGCGGGCTTTACCCATGTTTTTGGCTTTGACCATAGCCTGCTATTCCAGCTTTTGGTCATCCTTGCCATTACGGCAATCGCCACCCTTTCGGTGGTCTCTGGTGTCAACAAGGGTGTAAAAATCCTTAGCCAGGTTAACATCTGGGTGGCTGTTGCCATCTTTTCACTGGTACTACTGATGGGCCCCACTGCTTATATATTGGGCGCTTATATTCAGAATGTGGGAAGTTACCTTATCAACTTCGTGGATATGGCCACCTGGACGGAAACCTACAGGGGTACCCACTGGCAAGATAATACCACGATCATGTATTGGGGCTGGTGGGCCTCTTGGTCACCATTTGTGGGCACCTTTATTGCTAGGGTTTCCAAGGGTAGGACCATCAAGGAATTTATCTTGGTAGTACTCATTTTGCCTGCATTGGTCACCTTCCTTTGGTTCAGTGCTTTTGGAGGACTGACCATGAGGGACATCCTACAGGGTGACACCGCCATGATATCAGCGGTCAACGAAAACATCTCTACGGCACTTTATGTGTTTTTCGAGAAGTTCCCGCTGGCCATGTTGCTGAAAGTCTTGGGCATGATACTTATCTGCAGTTTCATCATTACCTCCACCGACTCCGGTGCCTTGGTGGTGGACAGCATCACGTCCGGTGGCAAAATGAAAACCCCTGCTTTTCAGCGGATACTCTGGGCCTCATTGTCCGGGATCATAGCCGGTTCACTTTTGTCCGGTGGAGGATTGGTCACCCTTCAAGCTGCCGTGACGATCTCAGGACTCCCCTTTACCGCCATGCTGGTCTTCATGTGCTTTTCATTATTGAAAGCCGTAAAGGAAGATTACAAAGTAGCCGAAGAAAAACCAAAGCCCCTCCAACCGGTAAATCCAAAAAAAGAAGTTTTGGAGGATGTTGAAAAATGAACAAAATTTAGTAAACCCCCGCCCAACTCAAAAATAGCCACGAATACACCAATAAATTAGTGCATTCGTGGCTATTCTAATCTCAAATAATTACGTTTTTATTCCGCAAAAGACTAAAATTCTCTGCGCCCTCTGAGTCTCTGTGGTTATCTCCCTTTACGGATTCAACCTCCCCAAGATCTCCTTCGCCTCATGCCACTTTAGTCTCGGCCCAAACTGGCTCACGATCTTGGAACTAGCCATAGACGCCAACTTCCCGCTGGAAGCATAGCTATGTCCATTGGTGATCCCATACATGAAGGCTCCGGCAAACATATCTCCTGCACCATTACTATCAATAGCCTGCGTCTTGTATGGTTCGATGTCGATAAAGGTGTCACCGTCCCAGATGATCGCCCCGTTCTTACCCTGCGTGATACAGAAATGCTTGGCGGCTTTCTTCAATTCCTCACGGGCATCCATCAGGTTGTCCGTCCCGGTATAGATCATCGCCTCTTCCTCGTTGGCAAAAAGCATGTCCACGCTGTGGCCGATTACGTCATCAAAACCTTCCTTGAAATATTTCACCATGGCCGGATCGGAGAAAGTCATGGCCACCTTCACACCGTTTTCCTCGGCAATCTTTTTGGCCTTCAACATGGAAGCCTTCCCGTTGTCGGAAGTCACCAGGTAACCTTCGATATACAGGTATTTAGAATCCTTGATTGCGGACTCATTGATATCCCCTACGGAATAGTTCTGAGTAATGCCTAGGAAAGTGTTCATGGTCCTTTCGGCATCCTCGGTTACCATCACCAGACATTTGCCCGTAATGCCTTCCTCCAATTTCTCAGGATTAAGGTTGTGGTCTACACCTGATTCTTTCATGTCTTCCATAAAGAAATGACCCAACTCATCATCTGCCACCTTGCAGCAGTAATAGGAATTACCTCCAAACTGACTCACAGCAATGACAGTATTTGCCGCCGAACCTCCGCATTGCTTCTTGGCTTCAGCCGTGTTAATAACTCTCATCAGAGCATTCTGACGATCCTCATCTACAAGCGTCATCACACCTTTTTCAACTCCGTTATCCAGGAAAAACTTGTCACTTACTTTAAATTCAATATCCACTAAGGCATTCCCAATGCCGGTTACGTCGTATTTTTTCATAGTTTAGTTTATAGTTTATAGACCATGGCCCATAGTTATTAGACGATAGACCATCATCGATAATTTGCTAATGTATTTCTAGACACGCTAAATTAGCATATTCTGATAGTTGGATGAAATCTTTTATGATTTGAGCCTTTGAATTCAGCAATTGGGCTAAATGTTTGGTGGTACGGTTATCACATCTAAGCCAAATAATTTTAGGAGGATGTCCTTTAAGACTAGCAAGCTCAAAAAAGTCAGCGTCAAAAGTTACAATACTCAAGCCGTGTATTGAGGCATATTGCCATATTTCCAAATCCGTGGCATGGATTAAACCACAAGTTTGAACCTGAAGAACTTCGTGAAATTCAGAAGATAATTTTTCGATTATTCTATAGGAAATGTTCTGGTCCAAAAGCAACTTCATGAAGCTACTTGGATTTTATGTTCGCGATCCGCTGCATAAGCTAGGCAGGCCTGGATTTTTTCGGCATCAAGCTCCGGGAAATCCTCAACAATCTCCTCAGCTGTCATTCCATTGGCCAACCAATTCAACACATCATAAACAGCTATCCTCGTCCCATTTAGGCAAGGCTTCCCAAATCTGACATTTGGATTTATAGATATATGTTCCCTGTAATCGACCATTTCTTAACAACAAAGGTAAGAATTAAAAAGTTACTTATTTTTAATACAGAAGTCATGGACCAAGCCTACTCAAAGATCTTATGCCTTTCAAACGGCTTCTCCCTATCAAAGAGATACCTATAAGTGTGATGCGTCTTATAAATCTCCGCATTTAGCTGCTCGCATACCCGCATCATCTTGGGGTTAAAGTCCCCTATCCAGTTCATCTCAATAGTTTCATAACTGAAATTAGATTTACTAGCATATTGTTCGTTATACTCCATGATCATGGCGCTCTCCACACCCTTGCCCTGGAATTCGGGTACCACCCCAAACACCAATCCAAGCATTTTATTGGGAGGATTGAAGGTTTTGTGCCACAAAAACTTCAGCTTTCCGATCAGACCCATCTTGCCATTTACATGTTTGAAAAGCTGATTCAGTTCGGGAATATTTATGAAGAAAGAAATGGGCTCACCTTTATGGAAACCAAAATAAATCAAGCGAACGTCGATGATTGGTTTCATTTTGGTAAACATCAGCTTGGTCTCCTTCAGGGTTAGGGATTTGCCCATGTGCCTTGCCCAAGCTTTGTTGTAGACCTCCATAAAAAACTCCGGAGCTTTGGTCAAAATCTCGCCCTTGGTGATAGACCTAAACTCAAAGTCGGGACTACCGATTATTTTATTGGCTCTATCTATCATTTTAGGGTCAAAATCAACCCCCCGCGTAGGCCTCATGTAGGTAAACTGTTTGAAGTAAACCTGGAAACCATAGGCTTCAAAGAACTCCCGATAGTAGGCGAAATTCCAAGGCATGTTGTAATTAGGCGGAGAAAAGCCCTCGATCAACAGACCCCACCACTTGTCTCTCTCTCCAAAATTGATCGGACCGTCCATGGCCTCCATTCCTTCGCTATCTAACCATGTCTTGGCAGTATCAAAAAGCAGAAAAGCAGCCTTTTGATCCTTGACACACTCAAAGAACCCCAATCCTCCGGTAGGCTGTTTTTCTTTCATCTTTGGATTGATGAAAGCCGCAACCCTTCCAATGGTATCCCCTTTATCATCAAAAAGTAGCCATCTTTTAGCCTTAGCTCCTTGCTTAAATAGCTTGTTGGTCTCCGGATGGAATAGATTCTCAATATCCTTGTCAAGAGGACGAATCCAATTCTTTTCGTTTTTATAAAGCCTCACGGCCATTTCTATGAATTCTTTCTGAAGAGCGGGGCTGTTGACCTCCTGGAGTTTCATAAGCTGATAGGTTTAATACGCCAAAATACGGAGAATGACAGGAAGATAAAAGTCCAAAAAACCACAGAGCCGCAGAGGTACCAGAGAATTTCCTCTTGGAGACCTTTGCGGCTTCGTAGTCACGGTAAAAACTCATATGTTAATTCAAAATAATATGTGTAATCATTGTAATCTGTGTTTTTTATTTTTCTAACACATCTCCATAAAGATCAAACTCTGTTGCCTCTGTAATCTTCACATCCACAAAATCACCCACGCGGCAATAGTGCTTGGATGCATCAATCAGCACTTCATTATCCACTTCGACTGAGTCGTATTCAGTTCTTCCGACCCACTGGCCGTTTTCTTTTTTGTCCACCAATACCTTAAAGGTTTTCCCGATCTTTTCCTGGTTGAGGTCATAGCTGATCTGCTCCTGGATTTCCATCAGGTGGTTGGCGCGCTCCTGCTTCACTTCCTCAGGCGTGCTGTCCTCCATGGTGTGTGCATGGGTGTTTTCCTCATGGCTGTAAGTAAAGACACCTAGCCTTTCAAACTTCATCCTCTCCACAAAATCCACCATTTCCTGATACTCCTTCTCCCCTTCACCCGGGTGTCCGGCGATCAAAGTAGTACGGATAGCAATGTCTGGTAAAATATCACGGATGCTATGGATCAAATCTTCCTGCTTTTCACGGCTGGTGCCCCTTCTCATGGCTTTTAACACATCAGAGGAACCATGCTGCAAAGGAATATCCAAGTAGTTACAGATATTTGGCCTTTCCTTCATCACCTCAATGACATCCATCGGAAAACCTGTCGGATAAGCATAATGCAGGCGGATCCAATCAATCCCTTTCACATCCGAAAGCGCCCTCATCAGGTCAGCAAGCCTTCTTTTCTTGTATATATCAAGCCCATAATATGTGGAATCCTGGGCTATCAGCAAGAGCTCCCGGGTACCGTTGGCCGCTTTGTGTTCCGCCTCCTTCACCAAGTCCTCAATGGAGCGGGACACGTGTCCGCCCCTCATCAAAGGGATGGCGCAGAAAGAACAAGGCCGGTCACAGCCTTCAGAAATCTTCATATAGGCATAGTGGGAAGAATGGGTCAGCAAACGCTCCCCTACCAACTCATGCTTATAATCAGCCTTGAATTTCTTAAGTATGGCAGGAAGGTCTCTGGTTCCAAAAAATGCATCCACCTGAGGTATTTCCTTTTCCAAATCATCCTTATAACGCTGGGAAAGGCAGCCGGTCACATAAACCTTATCCACCAGCCCGCGCTCCTTGGCATCGGCATACTGCAGGATGGTATCGATAGACTCCTGCTTGGCATTATCAATAAACCCACAGGTATTAATGATAATGATATTGTTGTCCTGGGCATTGGACTCGTGGTCAGCATCGATGCCGTTGCCCTTCAACTGCGTCAACAGCACTTCCGAGTCGACCAAATTCTTGGAGCAGCCCATGGTGATGATGTTGACCTTATCTTTCTTTAATGTTCTCGCCTTCAAATCGTTCTTTCTAAATTTCCTGCAAAAGTACGAAAAATAAAGCAATTCTCCCCTCTCTTCCGTCTTCGGTCTCACATCGGACATCGGTCATCGGTCATCCTACATCCTACATCCGACATCTGACACCCAACATTAAACCAATATTACCCCAGTCACTTTAAACCTATTTAACTTAAATATTACTTAACGGTAAGTTTGCATACAGAGATTTGGAAATAACTACTTTTGAATACGTACAGCAAACGGACATTTTTTCAACTCCTTGCATACACTTTTTAGCGTCGATGTGAATCGACGCTTTTTTTATTTGGGGCCACGAAGACGCGAAGGCGCAAAGAAAAAAAACTTGGAGCTAACTGGCCACGTAGCGGCAGAGTTTCAAAGAAAAACCTTCGCGGCTTAGCGGCATAGTGGCTAAAAAATAAAAAACCACAAAGCCATTTTAAACTTTGTGGTTCAAAAAAATCTGATCTTTTTTTTTCCGCGTCGGGGAACTCTGCGAAACTCCTTTTTTTTGAACTCCGCGAAACTCTGTGCCCCCTTGTTTACTTCTTCTTAAACAACGAATCCACGAATTCCTTCCTGTTGAACACCTGCAGGTCGGTCATTTTTTCGCCTACGCCGATATATTTGACAGGAATCTTGAACTGATCGGAGATGCCTATCACCACGCCGCCTTTGGCTGTACCGTCCAGTTTGGTAATGGCTAGGGCGTTGATTTCGGTCACTTTGGTGAATTCCTTGGCTTGAATGAAGGCGTTCTGCCCAGTAGATCCATCCAGCACCAAAAGAATCTCATGGGGGGCTGCATCGATGAATTTCTGCATTACACGTTTGATCTTACCCAATTCATTCATCAAGTTGACCTTGGTATGCAGTCTTCCGGCGGTATCGATGATGACCACGTCGGCCTGCATGTCCACGGCCTTCTTCACCGCATCAAAGGCAACCGATGCCGGGTCGGTGTTCATCCCATGGGAAATCACGGGTACACCTACCCGCTCGCCCCAAAGGATGAGCTGGTCTACAGCCGCCGCCCTAAAAGTATCCGCGGCACCAAGCACCACAGATTTACCGGCTTGTTTGAATTGGTGGGCAAGTTTGCCAATGGTCGTGGTTTTACCCACCCCGTTGACGCCTACCACCATGATCACGTATGGTTTTTTGTCTTTGGGAAGGTCAAAATCGGAAAGGTCTTCGGTGTTGTTTTCCTCCAGCAGGGCCATGATTTCCTGACGGAGTATCTGGTCCAGTTCGGCAGTGCTGACATACTTGTCCCTAGCCACCCGAGCCTCTATTCTGCGGATAACTTTGATAGTAGTGTCCACTCCAACATCAGAGGTGATCAGGATTTCCTCCAGTTCATCGAGGATTTCTTCATCCACGGTGGACTTGCCGACCATGGCTTTTCCAAGTTTGGAAAATAGATTCTCGTTGGATTTTTCAAGCCCCTTGTCCAGGCTTTCCTTTTTTTCTTTCGAAAAGAAACCAAAAATTCCCATAGCTTTTATACAAATAAACATCAGGAGCAAAAAGCCGGAGCTAAATCACCCTGATGAAGTCAATAAAGGACTTTTACGCCCATGAATATAACAAAAAAGTCCCAGTATCGATATGTGAACCGAACGGGACTTTCAAATGCTTTGCAAAAAAGGCAAATTATTTTTTCAAAGTTTCCTGAACCATTGGAGTTGGAACCATTTCTTCTCTGAAGGTATATGCGCCTGTTTTTTCAGACTTAACCGCTTTGATCACTTTTGCATAAGTGACGCCGCCTTCTTTCTTTAGGGTTGCTACTACTTTCTTAGCCATATCTTAACTATTTACAGGTTGGCATCACGAGGACACCGTCCAATTATTTAATTTCTTTATGAACAGTCACCTTCTTCATGATCGGGTTGAATTTCTTCAATTCCAATCTCTCGGTAGTGTTTTTTCTGTTTTTGGTCGTGATGTATCTTGAAGTACCTGGAAGCCCACTGGTCTTGTGCTCAGTGCATTCCATGATCACTTGTACTCTGTTACCTTTCTTAGCCATCGCTCTATATCTTTAAAAGAGTAATTCTGTTTATTTAATGATAATGTTACCGTTTTGCTGAGCTTCTTTCAACACCGCAGAGATACCCTTCTTGTTGATGGTTCTCAAAGCCTTTGAAGAAACTTTCAACGTGATCCAAGCATCTTCTTCTGGTACATAGAAAGATTTCTTGTGCAAGTTAGGATAGAACTTACGCTTGGTCTTGTTGTTGGCGTGCGATACATTATTACCTACTCGAGGTCTTTTACCGGTGATGTCACAAACTTTTGCCATGATATATGATCGTAATATTTAAGACGTTTTCTAAATTGAGTCTGCAAATATCGGAACTTTTCGGGAATTACCAAAAGAGCATTGAAAATTTATTCCCTAATCTGTTGGATGTCATTTGGGTTTCTATCGCCACTTCATTATTCATCATCCATCATTCACCATTCGATATTCATTGTACTATGTACTAAGTATAACTTACCAAAAACCCAACCCGCATCTCCCTAAACCCCTAAACAGTCCCCGGTAGCGCATAAAGCGAAGCTATGCGCTACCGGGACGTAAACCTCTAAACCACTTCCTCCTTCGTACCTCGTACTTCCCACTTATTTCCTATACGGGCAGTGCTTACACCCACTCCCACAACAGAAGCCTCTCCTGAGGTGGTACTGCTCCGTAAACACCATCAGCCCCGCCTCGTTGAAATAGTAGTCGCCGGGCTGGACTTGCTGGGGCTTGATGGGTTCCTTGCGTTTTTTCATTATGCGAATATAAAACAATAAAACTGATCACTTGCACCGAGAGGAAACACCGGGGGTTGTTTCACCACAGATTACACAAATTTTCACAGATTATAACACTATTTTTTCTGTGGGAATCTGCGTAATCCATGGTGGACTGATCGTAGAAATACCAAACACCTGTTCATTCCATCCAATGCATTCCGTCAATGCAATTTTTGAGAGATATCCTTTTCGTAATCAACACAATACATATGATATTTTATCCCTGGAAAACTTTCGGTTTTCAAAATTAATGATTAAGTTGTTGTAGCAAACAGAATGTAGGTTGCGTCTAGGAGAAAAGAGGGGGATTTTTACGCTCCTTGTATTTATAAAACTTAGATTAATTGACGTAAAGTTTCCACAGGGAAACTTAAATGATTGGGCTATGAAAAAATTAATTAAAATTACTCTACTAAATATTTTGCTACTGAGCATAAGCTGCATGGCCGAAGAAAATTTGGCTGAAAAAGAAGGGCTATGTATGAATTCTTGTGATAATGAAGAAATTGTTAAAGTATTGGATAATGTAGAAGCCAGGGTAATTGAGCATCGTGTTTTTGGATTTATACTTACTACTAATCCAGAAGATTTTGATAAGGATTCATTTATTGCGAGTAGTGATTTTATTTTGGTACCATGTAATTGGAACTTTTCCTTTAATCACAATTCAATAGTTATTATCAGTGGTAAAAAGAAGAGTTGTTGTAATCTTCTCATTTCACCATATTTTCGTCGTGGTGGTTTCGGCTGTAAATTTGAAATCATTTCCATTGAGGCATTAACTGAAATATAATATGAGAATACTTTTATTTCTTATCTTTTTAACAATCGGGCTTAATAATGAAATATTTGCACATAGAACCTGTGGTTCGGAAATAAACCTTGAGTCCATTAAACAAAATGATCCTGATCGGTATCAAAGGATCATGCAAATGGAGAAGCATGTGGCCAATTTTTCCAATGAAAGAAGTTTAGGTTTATTGACAGACCATGAGGTTATTACCGTTCCAGTGGTAGTCCATGTTTTGCATACTGGCCAGCCTATAGGTACGGGTCTCAATATCAGTGAGGCTCAAATCCAATCACAAATAGATGTGCTAAACGAAGACTTCAGGCGTCTAAATGCAGATGCATCCAATACCCCTGTTGCCTTTCAGGGGGTAGCTTCCGATCCTGAAATAGAGTTTGTCTTGGCCTGTATTGATCCCAATGGCAATCCTACTAATGGGATTCTCAGGGTTCAAACTAATGTAAATTCCTTTACTCTGGTAGAAAATCCTGATGGTTCAGTGAACGAAGAAGCAACAGGGATTAAATTCGCCCCAACCGGTTCCCCGGCATGGCCGGCAGAAAGGTATTTGAATATCTGGGTTTGCAATCTTGGAAACGATTTACTTGGTTATGCCCAATTCCCGGATATGATGGCTACCCAGCCAGAAACAGATGGGGCAGTGGTCCGCACTACTTCGTTTGGAAGGATCGGAAACGTATCAGCTCCTTTTGACCAAGGAAGAACCGCCACACACGAGGTTGGTCACTGGTTGAATCTCTGGCACACTTGGGGTCAGGGTGGTTGCGGAAGTGATGACTTCGTTATTGATACTCCAAACCAATTTGGACCTAACTTCAATTGCCCTTCCCATCCACAGGTTTCTTGTAGCTCAAACGATATGTTTATGAACTACATGGATTATACGGATGATGGTTGCATGAATATATTTACTCAAGGACAACGGAATCGCATGCGAGCTTTATTTTCGGGAGGAGGAGTTAGAAGTAGCTTTGTTGATTCACCATATGGATTTACCATCTCTGGCCCCCCGGATCCAGTCTGCCCTACTTCCCTATACTCCATTCCGAATCTTCCCGCAGGAACCACGGTGGCTTGGTCAGCTTCTCCGGCAGGTATGGTGAGCCTTTCTCCCTCAGGAAATACGGTTACTGTGACCAGACTCTCAGGTCAGAATGGCTTTGTAAATTTGATTGCAGAAATTAATTCTCCTGGATGTGGGTCAATAACATTAGAAAAACAAATCATTACAGGTATCAGCCCGGCCTTGATTGACAGTATCCGGGGGCCATATGATTTTCCTGCCAATACATCCAATAATTTTTCTGTTGATATTATCCCTACCATTACCAATTACCATTGGTCAGTGTTTCCTTCAGGAGATGAATGGATCGGAAACCAGGGAACCAATGGTATTAATTTAAGCATCAGCTCTCCAGGCTTCTATTCTTTGGGGGTGGATATAACCAACCCCTGTGGCACTGCAGGTTTAGAAACATCCATTTATGTCTCCGGCCCCTTTGAACAGTTCAACATCTACCCAAACCCTGCTTCGGATAACCTGACCATAGAAAACACCAAGGGAGACGCTATGCAGTCAAATGGCGAAGTATATGAGGTAAGTCTATATGACGGCGCCGGCCGGGAACTAATGAGTTTTCCCAAAACCAACCAAAAATCAATAAACATCAACGTAAGAGGACTTAAAAACGGGTTTTATTATATCCACATCCGTTACAAAGACGCCCTCATCCGAAGGCAGATCAGAGTGGAAAGATAGAAATCGGTCAATCAGCCTGGGCACTGTTTCACCACAGATAACACAAATTTTCACAGATTATAACACTATTTTTTCTGTGGGAATCTGCGTAATCCGTGGTGAACTTCCGGTTTAGCATTTCTTCCCCAGTGTAGACATAGAAACCGTCTTTTCAGGCTATTTAACGGCCTGAGAAGGGAAATCTATTCTCACCTTCATACCTTCTGGAAGTAAAAGATTTTTTGGCTCTGAAAGATCCACCGACAAACACCCGTTCATTCAATCCAAAGCATTCCATTAATATGATTGAGCGATATCCTTTTCGTAATCAACACAATACGTATGATATTTTTATACCTGGAAAACTTTCGGTTTTCAATATTAATGATTAAGTTGTTGTAGCAAACAGGTTGTTGGTTGCGTCTTGATAGAAATGAACAGTTATTATATAAATTGTTGAATCATGAAAAAAAACCACTTACTCAGGCTGGTTAGTTTTGGAATACTCGCTTTGGGGTGTACCGATTCAAACGATATGGAACCTGTTTTTAATGCAGAAGGATATATCATTGGATTTCATCAATGTATAGCATCTGTTCCAATGACCAGAGCTCAAAGAGATGATATGGGATATCTTGTAACGACTGGTACAGACACCTTAATGGTATATGGTATACCTGACGAACTGTTTGAAATTCCAGACGAATTGTTCATTGGTAGATCAGTGTCCCCTTTTTTTCCAGGGGAAATACCTGAAACTTTCAAAATAAATTTTTCCTATCGACTGTCAAAAGAAAATAATAAAGGTGATCAATATGCTTGTGTAGGCATTACAGGACCATTATACTTTCTTTCTCAATATGCAAAGCCTGAATATATAATTATTTCCGCTCTTGCTATTCCGAATGAATGAGAAAAAAGATGTTTAGCAAATACTTAAAATGATGAGAACTGATATGATTTTTAATAATATAAAAGTGGTATATATACTTGTACTTTTGCTATTCGGTGGCTGTCAGGAAAACAATGGCCTCCCGGAGCAGGGATGCCAATCTTTAGTTATTGATAAGTTATTATTTTTAAGCAGTCAAAGGGATAATTTTGAATTTGAAGAAATTAATTTAGTTGGAGACTGCCTTGAAGTGACCATTAGATATGCAGGAGGATGTGGTGACATTCAAACATCAATGATAGATTCTGGAGATATTGAAAAATTACCTCAAACTAGACGTCAATTAAGGCTTATCTTAGATGATAACGATCCTTGCGAAGCATCAATTACCAAATCATTAAGCTTTGATTTAGTGGAAATCCAAGTGCCAGAAGTAAAAGAAATTTACCTTAATATATCTGGATGGCCCACTCCTGTCTTATATAAATATTAGTGTATTAAGTTATGAGGAGAATTTTAACCAGAGCCAATACAGAATTACAACCTTTGGGACGTATTCATTAAGTTGGTGTAGCGGAACAGGACTTTCGTCCGTTTTATATATAGAGCTGTCCACTATTTCCTCCATTATTTTGAACTCACAAATGAAAAGCCTGGGATATTTAACCATATTGATTTTAGCTTCTATTTTAGCATGTTCCGAAAAAGACCAGGAGCCATTTATCGCAGCCCATATTATTTATGCTGGTTCCCCAGCATTAGATGGCTGCGGGTGGCTCCTATAAATAAAAGACAAAAAGTACAGTCCAATTGAACTCCCTGCAGCGTTTCAATTTGACGGGGCAGAGGCTTTAGTGAGATTTAAACCCCTCGACGAATATTTTTGTGGCTGGTGGGGAGGCGAAAGATATCAAAGAATTGAAATACTCGATATCAAACTGAAATAAGAGACGATTGAACAATAAAGTGATTGAAACATGGCTACTTTAAGAAGTATATCAATGATCCTAATCTGGATTCTAATGATGAACTGTAATAGTGTGGAGCACGAATTCCCATTTGATGAAGCCACCTCCTGTGAAGATGCCGGTAAATTTGAGTTTCAGGTTGAAAATAGATCCGGGGCTTTAGATTTTAGTGATTCAGCAAATAAATATTTTATTAGATCGGTTTCAGAAGGAAGTTATGATGAGGTAATAATTGCCTTTATTTGCAATCCAACATCTCAAATTGGAGATACCTTAAATGCAAATACCGATGTTGTTTTTAGCGGGGATTTATTTAAAATTAAAAACAGTAAATTCACCGGTCCTGTTGGAACAGAATTTTACTATATGATTTTATCCGAAATCAAGCTACCTTAACCTTATAAAATCCAAAATATTTTTCCTTGTCAAGGTCTCGGCGTTTACTAACAGTTGTGACCAGTTACTCCGCGAAGAGGCGCCTGTAGTAAACTCTTTCTTTTCCCGATCCACTTCGTTACTCTGGACAGGTGTGCGACTTTTTTTAAACTTTCCCGATTCGCTCCGCTGCTCGGGACAAGTTGTGTGACTCCTATGTTGAAAATCAAGGAATAAGCTATTTTTTTGCATACTTTTCCTGTATTTATCTTTTTCCTCTTAAATGCGGTTCTCAGTTCTGGACGGGTTCCTGTCAAGGCCGGCGCCCCAGCGCCGTTCATTTCAGCCTTTACAGGAATTCGGGAAGAACTATCTTTGTATTTAGGGGGAAAAGATAAATCCCGTATTCCTCATATACATATAATTTGACCTTTTGTAACCTCTTCAATTAATCTCCTATCAGCAGTCCGTTTCGGCCGCAATGTATTTTTCATTTTAAAGAGGAAGGGGACGTAACCTTTGTGTAACGGTCCTCCCTTACGGGTGCCGCAGGCACACACTACCGTTTATTCCCCGTCCAATTTTCCAAGATTACTCGGTCATTATTGGTTTTTTAAAATTCCTTAACCCGTTACACCGGTCACATACTCTGTCTTATGGCGGAGCATGTGGCGGATTCTGTTGAGCAGGCTTTTGGCGATCCTGATGATTGCCTTGTTTTTATTCATCCTTTTGCTCAGTTCGTTAAACTTTGCCATCAGGGCAGGATCCTTTCTTACGGCTACCCAAGAGGCCTCAATGAGCAAGATCTTAATTTTCTTCCTGCCTCTTCTGGTTATCTTGCCGGTGGCAGTTTTTTCACCGGAACTCCTGGTGTTCGGCACAATACCGATATAATGGCAAAGCTCATCCAGTGTTTTGAACCGCTCTATATCGCCCAGCTGGGTCAGCAGGTTCATAGCCGTAACCAGCCCCACACCGGGTATGGTTATTAATCTATCGCAATTATCCCGATACCTGTCACTTTCGGCAAGTTCGCGTATCTGACGGGTTATATTCAGAATATTTTTTTTCAGCGCCATGCCGCTCTCCACCAAGGCGGCTATAGTCTGCCTAATACTCGGATGTAGTTCTTCAAGCCCCAGAACCCATTCCATATAAACCTTTGACCATGACCTAGTCTGCACTGCCGAAAAGCGGGCAGGGATCTCTACCCCAAACTGCATGAGGATAGATTTTACCCTGCTTTTGTTCCGGGTCATATCCTTGACAAGAGTATCCCGGACCCGACACAGCGTACGGTCAGCCTCTAGAATGGTATCTGGGACATGGATGCCCTCAAGCTCACCGCCACGGAGCATTCTGGCCAGCTTCCTGGCATCGACCGAATCGTTTTTCTGAAGCCTTTCTTTTTGGCTCGTCGGCACATCGGCCGCATTGAGGACCATACATTCAATACCAAGTTCGTTGAGCCTCCTACAGGTGCCGAATCCGCTGAAACCCGCTTCATAAACAGCTTTGTATGTCCCTCCCGGAAAGCTCGCATTCATGTAATCGGCCAACTGGTCGGGATTTCTGTCCCTGCTCATGGTCTTGTGTTCATAAAGCTCCCCGAAGATGGAGACCAGCCAGTTTCTTAAGTGGTCATCGATTCCGATATAGAAGCATTGTCCTTCAAAGGATTTCTGGTTAACTTTAGTGCGTGGCATAAGCTATGTTCTTTTAAAGTGATAAGTAGGATTATACCTTTAATTTAAGAATTTTAGCTTATGCTTTACTTTTCAAACATAATACCTTTGTGACCTATTTAAATCTTCGGCGAAGAAGCCTGCCTTTGTCGGCAGACAGGCCTGCTTGCAGCAAAGGCAAGCTCCGTGAAACTCCCTTTTTAAACTCCGCGCAACCCTGCCTGCGCAGGCAGGTCTGTGTCCCCTTTCCTTCCGTCTTCACCCCAAACCCCTAAAGGGGCTTTAGTTTACGTTAGGATATCTTCATCCGAAATCCGACTTCCGACATCGGTCAATTTTCCCTATATTTGTTTTTACCCAAAACAAACCTCAGCCCGATAAGTGCGGGCAAAACTACAGATTTTATGATTGAAAAAATAACCTCCAGCCAGCAGGCCATTGCTTTAGAAGACAAATACGGCGCCCACAACTACCACCCGCTGCCGGTGGTGCTTTCAAAAGGCGAAGGCGTATTTTTATGGGATGTGGAAGGAAAGAAATATTTCGACTTCCTTTCCGCCTACTCGGCCGTCAACCAGGGCCACTGCCACCCTAGGATCAAGGACGCGCTGATTGAGCAGGCGGGAACCCTGACTTTGACCTCAAGGGCTTTTCACAATGACGTGCTGGGGCCATTCGAGAAATACATCACCGAATACTTCGGCTTCGACAAAGTGCTTCCGATGAACACCGGCGCCGAGGGGGTGGAGACCGCCATCAAGATCGCCCGTAAATGGGGCTATGAGAAAAAAGGCATTGAAGAGAACCAGGCGACCATCATCGTGGCCGACAACAACTTCCACGGCAGGACCACCACGGTCATCTCCTTTTCTAACGACGAAAACGCCCGTAAAAACTTCGGTCCCTACACAGCAGGCTTTGTCAAAGTGCCATATAACGATGTAGATGCCTTGAAAACCATCATGGCCGAAAATAAAAACGTGGTTGCCTTCCTGGTGGAGCCTATCCAAGGTGAAGCAGGGGTTTATACCCCGGACGATACTTATATTAAAGAAGTAGCCGCAGTCTGCAAAGAAAACAATGTGCTTTTCATCGCCGATGAGATCCAGACGGGCATTGCAAGGACGGGTTCACTTTTGGCCGTGTGCGGAAACTGCAGCTGCGAAGGCCATTGCGAAAAGCAGGAAACCTACACCCAGCCGGACATGCTCATTTTGGGCAAGGCCATTTCGGGAGGCTTCTTCCCGGTTTCTGCTGTATTGGCCAATGACGAGATCATGGGCGTGATCAGGCCCGGTCAGCACGGTTCCACCTTCGGGGGAAACCCACTTGGCGCCAAGGTTGCCATGGCTGCTCTTGATGTGGTAAAGGACGAAAAGCTTGCCCAAAATGCCAGAAAGCTCGGCAATATCTTCAGAGAGCGGATGCAGAAACTGGTGGACAAATACAACATCGTGAAGCTGGTCAGGGGCAAAGGCCTCTTGAACGCCGTGGTGATCAACGACAGCGAGGACAGCAGCACCGCCTGGGACATCTGCGTGGCCCTAAAAGACAACGGCCTACTGGCCAAACCCACCCACGGCAACATCATCCGCTTCGCGCCTCCGTTGGTCATCACCGAAGAGCAGCTACATGAGTGCTGTGATATTATAGAGAAGACGATTGAGGGGTTTGAGAAGTAAGAAAGGAAAGGACCTGGCTTGCAAAGAAAGGGTTTCTTGCCATTCTTCCCGTTAACTACTTTGAGGAGTATCTCATTCTTTAGTATTTTGCACTTGGTTTAAAGGTTTAATCCTAAAGTGCTTCTATTTCTTGGCAGTATCCATTTTTTTTTTTTAGCTTTAATAAACCAATCAATTGGTTGGTGAACTTAATAGTTTTTTTTTAACCAAACACTTTTCATTATGAAAAATTTTATTTTATTCTTATTCCTTTCTTTATCATCCTTAAGCACCTATGCAATACAGGGTTATAAAATGGACACTAGTGCCTGTCCCAGTGGCGGAACTTATGATGCTTGTAGGTTTTCTCCACCGGATTTCTGTTTCATTTCAGAACAAACCTTATGTGACCAGTAGTTTGAATTAAATAGTGATGGCTGAAAATTCAGCCATCACTATTATTTTTTATCAATAAATTAAAATTATGCCCAAAGACTACCTCTCACTCGGTTTATGCTTATTTTTTCTGCTTGGTTGTCATTCTGACCAAGCAGACAATGTGCTCAGGTTTCAGATAGATCTAAAAAATTCAGATGTAAAGAAATTTTCAGACCTTTTTAGTTCAGTCCAATATACCCTTTTGGATGTTGGTGATGAGCATGTATTAGCTCAACCCTCAAAAATGGTCATCAAAAACAACCATATATTTGTTGAGGACCGACAGCAATCCCACATTTTCATTTTTGAAAATTCAGGTTTACTAAAAACCGTCATTAAGTCCAATTTGAACGCAGGTCCTGGCGAATACCTTCAATTAGAAGATTTTCAGGCAGGTAAAGATCAAATTACAATTCGGGACTATCCCCTAAACAAGACCTTATATTTTGATCTGAATGGCAATTTACTAAAGGAAAAAAAGGAGGAATTACTTTATTACTATTTCCATGAGGAGGAAAATTGGAAACTTTCCTATATGGGTTTTTCAAATGGACCTGATGGCATGATGTTTTTAAGGGAAGATAATTCTCAGAACAAACATTATCAGTTTCAATTTTCTAATAATTATGATTGGATTAATGTGTCCTCAAAAAATGGATTTATGGCCAATTCTTCAGAAAAGGCTTATTTTTTCCGCATTCCTTATAGCTATCAGGTGGCCAAATTCAATAGCGATGGATTTTTGTCACAAACTTTGGAATGGGAAGTAAGGAACGGCGGCATGTCAGATTCAGAAAGGTTTCGATTTGCCACAGATAGAATCTTGAGAGAAAAAATTCGAGAAGGGGAATTAGTTAACGAAGTTGACACCTTCTTTCCATTGTCAAAATACTACTTCTTACACTTCAATCAGGGCAATCCTTATGGAAGGTACCACAATCACTACATTCTTTATGATAAAGAGTTCAACAAGCTCTTTCAAGGGAAAAACCTTGAAAATGATCTTGATGGTATGCCATTACATGGGGTTCCTTGGACTTTTACTGAGGATGAAATCATTCTTATAATCAATTCTACCCAGTTTTATAACCAATATATTGAAACATACAAAGGAAAAAAAGTCCAATTAAACGCAGGTAACATCCATACTTTCTTTCAAGAAAATAAAAAAAGACTGCCGGATGAACAACAGGTGATGGTATCGTTAAAATTAAAGGACTTTTAATAAAAATAACAGCTACATGAGTGCTGTGATATTATTGAGAGGACGATAGAGGGGTATAAAGAGGCACAGACAACCTGTCTGCAGCAGGCAGGTCTGTGACCATTTTTTCTCATCCCAGCGCCCCATCCAGATCCCCCAGCAGGTCATCCAGGTGCTCCAAGCCAACCGACACCCTCACCAGATTCTGCGGCGTGGTGGTATCCGGCCCCTCCACGGCCGCTCTTCTCTCAATCAGGCTTTCAACCCCACCCAAACTGGTGGCATTGGTGAAATACTTCAATTTCCTTATGGCTCGGTCTGTTTCTTCTGCCGATCCATTATACAAGAATGACAGCATCCCCCCAAAACCACTCATCTGTGCAGAAGCCACCTCAAAACCCTCATGTGATTTCACGCCAGGATAAAATACCCTTTGCACATTTGGATGGTTTTCCAAATAGGTGGCAATGATACCCGCATGCTCAGCATGCCCCTTCATCCTATAGGCCAGGGTCTTGATGCTTCTGGTGAGATAATAGCAATCAAAAGGCGATGGCACCGCCCCACCAACTTTCTGGACCAATCGTATCTGTTCCCAGAAAGCATCCTCTTCCTTGGTAATCAAAGCCCCGCCGAGTATGTCCGAATGGCCTCCGAGATACTTTGTACTGCTATGCATGACGATATCAGCCCCCAAGTCCAAGGGGTTCTGGAACACAGGTGTGGCAAAGGTGTTGTCACAGACGACCTTGATGCTCGGGACATCCTTGACCTGCTGACAAGCAGCTATGATGTCTGTAATTTTAAGTAGGGGATTGGAGGGAGTTTCCAGCCACAAAAGTGCAGTATGGGGACGCAAAGCCTTTCCGATTTCTTCCGGCCGAGTCATATCCACAAAGGACACTTCCAGCTTGCCTTTATAAAGTTCAGTAAGTTGCAACCGAAGTCCATGATACATATCCTCGGGAGCGATTACGTGGCTGCCTGCCGGCAAGGCTTGAAAAACAGCCATTCCGGCGGCATTTCCGGAGGAGAAGGCTGCGGCGTCCCTTCCCTTTTCCAATTTGGCAAGCAGGTTTTCCAGTGCCAGGCGGTTGGGGTTTGAAGCCCTGGTATAGATCAGGGAGTCTTCCTGATGCTCAAAAATGGTAGAAAGGGTGATGGGCTGGGTCACGGGTTTGCGGCTGTCAGTGACCTGGGTGCCGGCGTGGATGGCTACGGTTTCGAATCTCATAGGGGAAAGATAAAAAAAACCTGCCAGGTTTTTAAAACCTGGCAGGTTTAATTGCTTACCTAATCCGATCCACTGACCTTACCAGCAATTCATCCTTGCGGATAAAGCGGTTGGCTAGTAAGTTCATCAGCATGGCAAGGACAATAGCATAAAAGCCGAGCATGAAGGCTCCCGTATCCCTACCACCTATGGCGTCATTGGCGCTGATGGATAGATAAACAGTTGCACCCAAAATGACCACCATGATTAAGGAATTGATCATATTGAGCATTGTTTGGCGTTTTCTGTCCTTGAATTGACTGAGGCTATAAAGTGCCAGCAAGGCAGATATTATTGCCAATGCTCCCAAATAAGCGGTGGTCGTCTGACTCACGATCCCAGCAGATTCTGATATTTCGGAAACACCAATGGTGGTCACCGTCAATGTCCAAGCCGTCAGCATCACCTGCTCGGTCTGGCTAGGGTTGACCTGGGACCAAAGTGGGAAAAGTGCCACCAACACCATACATAGTGCCAGCAAAAAAAGGAAAATCGTTTGTACGCGTTGTATCATTTTTCTTGAAGTTTTGACAAAATAACGTCCTTCTGTTTATAATCGCAAGAAGAATATCTAATAACCACAGAGGCGCGGAGGTCGCAGTGGGACTTAATAATGACCAAAAACTCACTTTAACCTAACAATCCCTATTGTAGGATTCTTTTCTTGATTGGATTGATCTGTATACTCCTGTTTTTTGGAGTAATAGTATATATTCTCCTCTGAGACTAAAGGCTTTAACATTACCCGGTCTCCTTGATTGTCCAATACTCCTGATTTAAAATTATAACTCCTCCCAGTTTCTTTCTGGTGCAAAAACAGAAAATGATCACCCCCTTCACCTACATAATTGGAGGTGATATGTGAAGGTGTATTTACAATGTTAAAAATATGGTACCTTCTATATCCCTGATCGTTGACGTGCGGCTTTTTAAAGTTTAATTTGGCAAATGGCTTTAAGCTTCCATCATTTATTTGAAACAAAGTATCCTTAATATTTTTTCCGGGGTAAGATTGGGCGTATACACGTAACGGTCGGCATCCACTAGACTGAGATAATATTTAAAACCAGGAGTCGCCATTACATCCGTATCATTGACCACCTCTCTGATCTCCAGCGTTTCTTCAATTTTCATATCTTGGCTGATAGTATGGAACTTAGTTCTATTGGCATAGCCATTGGGAACCGGAACTCCATATTCTTGTGTAAAACCGTAAAGCTGCCCGTCCAATACCCTAAGATAATCAAAATGCATATCCAGTTTCACTTCTTCGAGCAACTCATATTCGGCCGAATAAGCCATTAATTTTCTCCCTGAACTGAGGTAAATCTTCCCATCTTCATCATTATCCACCGACAAGGCGGAGACGAAATTGTACTCACTTGGTCCCTCCCCTTTTTTACCTAATTTCCCGAAATATTCCCCGTCCATGTCAAAAATCAGAACTTGATTGTTTTGCGTGCTTACGATGAGCATTTCATTCTGAAAGTGGATATCTTTTATACTTGTAATGAAAGCTTCTTCTCTGGTTTCCAATTGGATTAAAGCAATCGGTTCCGCCAGTTCCTCCAGCGCTATATTTTCATCATGCCCTTCGGGCACCTCCACGATCAACATGTCGGATTCTTCAATGTGGCTGGAATCTGTACAGCCTCCCATTGTAAGCATTATTATCAAAACCAAAAGAGACAACCCATTGGTGGTGAAGGTACAGTTTGGATAAGTCATTAATAGTAATTTTTAATTTTCGCAACCTTATTTCAGCTTCACAATCCCGATGAACGGGTTTAGCCCAAGATAGGCCAAACCAACTAAAAAAGCAATCTTAATCCCTGGATGCGAGATGAAGGGTTTCTCGCAAAGAACGCCAAGACGAGCGCAAAGGGCGCAACGTAAGACGACTGCAGGCGGGGATATTGCAAGTGGTTGAAGGGTTTAGTGTCCTGAGAGGAATAGCTGCGCTTTATTCCCCTCAGGGACTGATGAAAGGATTAAGGAGCCGGAAGTCCCATAATAAGGCATTCCCAATCTTCATGCATACGCTAAGCCCTTACATTGGGTTTAATGTGCAGGGAGTGATACTGGCCCTCTTTTCATTGCTATATCTATCGAAATTTATATTGTATTCCTCCTCTCTCCATCTTACCTCTTTGCATGGTACGGACGAGGTACGGACCAGGTATGGACAAACTTTAAATTTGAGATAACCGGCTATGGGAGGAGACCCGGCTCATCACTAACTCAATATCCCTATAAGGTCCCTATAATGTCCCTATAAATTCCCTGTAAGGTCCCTATGTGGAGAAAAAGGTTTCTCGCAAAGGCCGCAAAGAAGGGCGCAAAGGTCGCAACGCATTGCTTGTTCAAAAACCAAAACCTCTGCGTAACCTGTGTTTTTTTAGGATTACTCGCAAAGGCCGCAAAGTGAGACGAAAAGAGCGCAACGCATTGTAAATCCCAAACCCTCTGTGTAATCTGTGTTTTTTTACTCCTTCCCCAAACTCCCTACTGGTTGAAGGGTTTAATGTCCTTTAGGGAATAGCTGCGCTATATTCCTTTCAGGACTGATTAATGGATTAAGGAGCCGGCCGATACAGCAAATCGCCCAGGGTGCAAGCATTAGGATTATGGACAAAGTGATGCTCAGAGCCCTTTAGGGGAGGAACATTGTCCTTACAACAATTAAATTTAATTCTTGTAATTGTTATAACTAAGTTATAACTTAAGGATATGAAAGCAAGGTTAAGAAAAATAGGCAATTCTCAAGGCATCATACTTCCCAAAGAGGTCATTGAGATGTGCAACCTTGAAAAAGAGGTTGAGATTACAGTGTCCGAGAATAAGATTATTATCCAAGCCCCACAGTCAAAAAGGAGCACTTGGGAAGCAGCGTTTAAAAAAGCAAAGGAGAAAGATGAAGGCGTTTTGGATGACGCAGATTTAATTCAAAACAATTGGGATAACGAGGAATGGGAATGGTAAAAAGATTTGAAGTATACCTTGTAGACTTGAAGCCTACCAGAGGGAGCGAAATATATAAAACCCGGCCAGCCTTAGTTATTTCTCCAGATGAAATGAACAATAATCTGAATACAGTCATTATAGCCCCCATGACTACTAAAGGCAGGAAATTCCCAACGCGAGTGAGTTGTCATTTTGCAGGGAAAAAGGGACAAATTGCTTTAGACCAGATTCGGTGTGTAGACAAATCCCGTTTGGTCAAGAGTGTAGGAGAAATTAACCTATCCGCAGGTCATCAAGCCCTTGAAGTCCTTCAGGCGATGTTTGAGGAGTAAAAGGATTCAATTAACTTCAAGATTTTTAACCGCTATGGGATGCAAGGTATCCCCCTCTGAGTCTCCGCGGCTTTCCCTTTTTGCGGTTAACTCATTCATTTTTCATTCCTAATTTCCCATTCCTAATTAATTCCCCTCTAATCCCTATCTTTGCCCCCTCATGAACGAGCAACACCGATACTTTCTGGAGCTGGCCTACAAGGGTACCGCCTACCATGGCTGGCAGGTGCAGCAGAATGCCCATTCTATCCAGGCCGAACTGAACCTGACACTCTCGACCATCCTGCGCAGGGAGGTGGAAACTATGGGAAGCGGCAGAACCGACACCGGGGTGCATGCCAAGCAACAATACGTGCATTTTGACCATCCACATAAGCTGGAAGCTGAGGATTTCCTCAAAAGAGTCAATTCCTTGTTGCCTTCGGACATTGCAATCTATAAACTGCTTCCGGTCAAGGCTGAGGCGCATACACGATTTGATGCCATTTGGAGGAGCTATGAATACCACGTTACACTCCGTAAAAACCCCTTTACAGAAGAACAGGCCTGGCACTGTTTCTATAAGGTGGATGTGGATAAAATGAACCAGGCGGCTGAACTTCTGCTGAGCCACTCTGATTTTGAATGCTTCAGTAAGGTGAAAACCAACGTCAATAACTTCCGCTGCGAAATTAAAACTGCTCACTGGGAACAAAAATCTGAAAGATTGATTTTCCATATTACGGCAAATCGCTTTCTTAGGGGAATGGTCAGGGCGATTGTGGGCACTTTGGTACAAGTAGGCACCGGCAAATTGGACCTGGAGGGTTTCCAAGAGGTTTTGTCCAGCCAAAACCGCAGGAAGGCGGGATCATCGGCTCCAGCACATGGACTGTTTTTGAGCCAGATTACTTACCCTGAGGAGATTTTTGTTTGAAGACGGGAGACCGAGGACCGAAGACCGAAGACCGAAGACGGGACACCGGAGACGGGAGATTGCTCATATAAAACACATTAGACATTGAGTTTAGAAAAGGAAAATGTAAAAAGCGGGGAAATCATTGACACCAAGGTCCTCAAAAAGCTGTACCAGTTTGTGCAGCCCTACAGAGGCCGGTTTTTCTTCCTTGTGGTTCTTACATTAGCATTGGCTTTATTGGCCCCTACTCGCCCGCTGTTTATACAGATAGCTATAGATGACTATGTGGCCATGGGTGACCGTGAAGGCCTTGTCAAAATCATCTACCTGCTGGTTGGGTTGATGGTCCTTCAATCTATCGTGCAATTTGCCCACACCTACCTTTCCGGCTGGATTGGACAGGTAATCATCCGCGATATACGAATTAAGCTTTATCGTCACCTGCTGAGGATGAAGCTTAAGTTTTTTGATAATACCCCCATTGGCAGACTGGTAACGCGAAACATTTCCGACATCGAAACCTTGGCAGATGTTTTCAGCGAAGGGTTGGCAGCCATCATCGGTGATTTACTACAACTCGTTACCATTTTGGCGGTAATGTTCTATATCGACTGGAAGCTAACTTTGGTTAGTTTGTGCACCTTGCCCCTGTTGATCATATCCACCTACGTGTTTAAGGAAAAAATCAAGGTGGCTTTCAATGATGTGAGAAATGCCGTTTCCAACCTCAACTCCTTTCTTCAGGAACACATCACTGGGATGAACATCGTACAGATTTTCAACCGGGAGGAAAGAGAGTACAAGAAATTCGAAAACATCAACAAAGATCACCGCAGAGCGCACCTTAAGTCTGTCCTTTATTATTCCATTTACTTTCCCGTTGCGGAGATTATCCAGGCTATAGGCATTGGTTTGGTAGTCTGGTACGGGGCTACGGGTGTATTTGACATGGACTTGAAAGTCGGGGTGCTGATTTCTTTTATCATGTATCTGCAACTTTTCTTCCGCCCTATCCGAATGATTGCCGACCGGTACAACACTCTGCAACTTGGAGTGGTGAGTTCTTCGAGGATTTTCAAGCTTCTCGACAGCGAGGAACATATCGCTAATAATGGCACTTATGCACCCGAAAAAATCCAGGGGGACATACAGCTGAAAAACGTTTGGTTTGCCTACAATGATGAGGAATATGTGCTCAAAGACATCAACTTTGACGTGAAGCATGGGGAGACTATCGCCCTGGTGGGGGCCACCGGAGCGGGAAAATCCAGTATCATCAACCTGATCAGCCGCTTCTATGAAATCAACAAAGGAAGCATCCGCGTAGATGGAACCGATATCAAGGATTACGAGCTCAACACTTTAAGAAAACACATTGGGGTGGTGCTACAGGACGTTTTCCTTTTCTCCGACACCATTCTTTACAACATCACTTTGGGGAATCCCAATATTACAAGGGAACAAGTCCTTGAGGCCGCAGAACTTGTAGGCGCCAAGAGGTTTATTGAAAGATTGCCGGGTGGGCTTGATTACAATGTGATGGAAAGAGGGGCCACACTTTCGGTGGGACAAAGGCAGATGATATCTTTTGTGAGGGCCATGGTGTACAATCCTGAAATCATCATATTGGATGAGGCGACCTCCTCAGTGGATACCGAAACCGAAGAGCTCATTCAAGGAGCCATAGAAAAAATGATGAAAGGGAGAACCTCCATCGTCATCGCCCACCGCCTATCCACCATCATCAAGGCTGATAAGATCATCGTGATGCACAAGGGTGAGATCAAGGAAATCGGCAACCATGAGAAACTCCTCGCCGAAGGGGGACTTTATGCCCAGCTGCACCAAATGCAGTTGAAGTCAATGGTGAGTTAGAAAGAAATTGGGCACTAAGGAAAAAAAAGAGCACAAAGCATAAAAAGTAGTTTTTCCCCGCCCTACACGAAAACCCAAAAAGGCCAAATGATAGTAAATGGCTAAAAGGAAACTTCTGTCCTACGAATACCTGGTACATGGTACTTTGTACTAAGAATTTTTCCCCAAAATAATCTTAAATTCGCACCGTTTACCGTAAAACCTTACCTAAACCATTTTATGAAAAAACTATTCTTGCTGGCCTTTTTACTCTTGCCGGGTTTGGCGTATTCACAGGAGCATCAAGTGGGGATTAGACTCGGGGAGCCTTTGAGCATTACTTACAAGACCTTCATTGATGACCGTATTTCTTTGGAGGGGATGATTGGTACCGCTGGGGCCAACAGTCCGTATTATTACCGACGGGCTTTTAATAACAATAGGCCAACCGGTGACGCCATGTATGCTTCACACAGTACTTATGGAGGATTTTCCCTAAACGCAAGAGCAGCTTACCATGAAGACATCACCAATGAGTTTAACATCACCGAGGGCATGCTTTGGGCCTATGGCGGGGTCGGGGCCCAGTTGCGTTCCGTACAAGTGGATTATCTTTACGGCACACAACCTTCCCATATATTACAAACGGAAAACCGCACCAACATCGATTTTGGCCCTGAGGCATTTGTAGGTTCGGAATATTATTTTCAGGATCTGCCAATCAGTGTGTTTGTGGAAGCAGGCTTGTTTCTCGAACTGATTGACCGTCCAGGACACCTGAGGTTACAGGGAGCAATCGGGGCACGATATATTTTCTAATTATGAAAAAAGCATTAATTCTCATTCCGGCAGTACTTCTGCTCGGGCTGCTGGGCTATTATCTTTTGGGTGGGTTCAATGACCTCGAGCTGGAAGTAGTACAAACGGACAGCATCCACCTGATGGGCTATGAGTACCGCGGCACCCCGCAGGATGAAGCCTTGCCCCAAACTTTTCAGAAAGCGGAAGGGCTGATGGGGGAAGGGAAAACCTTGCATACCATCTACCATGTGGAGCCTGCCGGCAAACTGGATACCATGGAGGTATTTGTGGGCGTGGAGTACGGAGGTGACATGGGGGAAGCAAAGGAGTTGATTATCGAAAGTCAAAATGCCATAGTAGCCACTATGAAATCGAGTCCATTCGTGATGCCAGGTCCGAATAAGGTCAAAAAGCGGATAGAGGAATTTGCTGTACTGAATGGCTTGGAAACACAGGGCATCTATATCGACCGCATCGTGGAGGCCGAGCATGTGGAAGTTTGGGCGCCATTGAAATAGTCGGTATATTTCACCATTTACATAATTCGCACAACCAATTCCTTTGGCTTTGCGTCTAAATAAAACGTATATTTCAACCAAAACAATAATTTATGAAAAAGTTGCTGTTGTCACTTTCCCTTCTTGGATTGATATTAATACAGGCTTGCCAAGGCCCTATGGGCCCTCCAGGTTTGGATGGCATAGATGGGGTTACAGTTGAAGCGGATGTATTTGAAGTAGTGGGGGATTTTGATCCCGAAGCCAATTTTACAATACAAGGAGTGTTCAGCGAACTTGGATTAACATTTCTTGAATCCGACAAGCTCCTGATTTACCACCTTTGGGAAACCGATGAGGGCAGAGATGTCTGGAGAATGCTTCCCCAGACAATTTATCTTGAGCAGGGGCAATTTGCCTACCAATATGACTTTACGAATTCAGACTTTAGGATATTTATGCAGGGCAATTTGGATCTCAACACCCTGGAGCCAGATTGGAGAAACGAACAGTATTTCCGACTAGTAGTGGTGCCTACGAGAGCAGTCAACTTCAGAGTGGATTTTAACGACTATGACGCTGTAGTCAAACATTACAATCTGGACGTGGAAAATATCCCAAGTATCAGATTGGGAAAATAAAATTTGCAGTTTAAAAAAAACACAAAACCACCTCTCTTTCAGGGAGTGTGGTTTTTTTTCCGTGAAATATTTTACCTCCACATATTCCAAATGATTGGTGCATTAGTGGCAATTATCTTACAGCTTTTTTTAATTCTATCTGTGAAACCTGGCCGGCAGGCGGGTCGGTGAAACTCTGGGAAGACCAGCACAGCCTTTTTTCGAGTTTGGAATGGCTAATCCAAAATCCTGAATTATCTTTGCTCCATGCAATTACAAAACGACTTATTACTTAGAGCGGCACGCGGGGAAAAGACCGAAAGGACTCCTGTGTGGTTGATGAGACAGGCCGGAAGAATTTTGCCAGAATACAGGGCAGTAAGAAACAGTGTGAGCGGATTCATTGAATTGGCCCAGACCCCTGAACTGGCCGCCGAGGTGACTATACAGCCAGTAGACCTACTGGGTGTGGACGCAGCCATCATTTTTTCCGACATCCTGGTAATACCCGAAGCAATGGGGTTGCCTTATGAAATGGTGGAAAAAAGAGGGCCGTGGTTCCCTAATACGGTAAACTCTCCAGCTGATCTGAAAAAGTTGAGGATTGCAGATGGGCATAATGATCTCAAATATGTGATCGATGCCATCAAGATTACCAAGAAAGAATTGAATGGCAGGGTGCCTTTAATCGGTTTTGCCGGAGCACCGTGGACTATTTTTGCCTATATGATTGAGGGAAGTGGCTCCAAGACTTTTTCAAAAGCCCGAGCCATGCTGTACACCCAGCCTGAGTTCAGCCATCAGCTCTTGCAGATGATCACTGACTCGACCATCAATTATCTCAAAGCACAAATTGAAGCTGGAGCCGATTTGATACAGATCTTTGACAGCTGGGCGGGAATCTTACCTCCGTATCACTACGAGGAGTTTTCCATGAAATATATTCAGCAGATTTGCGATGCTATCAATGAGGTGCCAAAAACAGTTTTTGCAAAAGGTGCTTTTTTCGCCAGAGAGCAAATGGCCAAGCTTAATTGCGAAACAATCGGATTGGACTGGAATATGGGCATTGCAGAATCCAGAAGGATGATCGGTGACAACAAAACACTTCAAGGGAATCTGGACCCAGCAGCACTTTACGGAACTGCAAAAGAAGTGGAAACTGCTACCAAACACATGCTTGATCAATTTGGAACAGGACGGCATATTGCCAACCTAGGTCATGGGGTGTATCCTGATATCGATCCGGAAAAAGTGAAGGTGTTTATAGAGACAGTGAAATCTTATAGTAGTGAAATAAGAAATAATTAGAAATAAAGAAATATTGGAAATAGAGAAATATTTTGAAATAGGGACTAATACCCGGGATTTACGTCTCGGGTATTAGTCTTTCTACGGGGTCACCTATTGCGATTTCGCCTAGGGAAACGGCAATCATATTTTGTCCAAAGAGAATCTTCTGATCTTCCTTGCGGAATGTAGCAAGGGTTTTCAGAGGCTCTTTTCCTTTCTCAGAAGTTTGTTGGTCAATAGTCACCATGACACATCTGGCGCAGGGCTTTGTCACCTGAAACATACACTCCCCGATCTGCACGACCTGCCAGCTGTCTTCCTCAAAGGGTTCACCGCCCTCAAAAACCAAGTTTGGCCTAAAACGGTCCATTTTCACCTCTTCTTCCAATCGGCTATTAAGATTATCCAACGAGCTTTGGCCGATAACCATATATGGCATACTGTCAGCAAAACTGACGGTCTCGTCATTGATGGAATATTTGGAACTAATAGGCCTTTCAGCCATTTCATCCATTTTGACCAGGTGGCAGTTGATATCCAAGATTTCGCTCAACCATTGATCAACCTCTTGGTTTACGATTTCGGCCATAAGGGAATCATCCCACACCGTCACCATCATCTTTTTTCCCGTCTCAGGATCCATAGGAACTAGAATGGATTTATTCTGATCGTTTTTGTGATGGATTTTCAGCCCGTTTTGATGAAGTTCCGGTTGAAGTAGGGCCATTTGGGGAAACCTCCTTTGAGTGATAAACTGCCCATCATCGTCAACCACCATCCACCTTCTGTCATGTTCAAAGCCTTTGATGTCCACAGTGGCTTTGTCGAGGCGTATGCCGCCCAAAGATTTGACCGGATATATGTATATGTCTTTTAGCCGCATGAGCACTTTACATCAATTGACGATTTAGAATACATCTAACATACTGAATTGTTTCTAAAAGTGCATATGTAGGTGACAGAAAGATCAGAAAAAAATAGAGATTGTCAGGCTTTAAAGGGAAGTCAGCTAATAATTCTGACAATCTGACGCAATATTTAGCATTAATTGCCTTGGCACATGCATTGATAATTATGAATTCGAAAGAATTTACTTTAAGAATCAATAAATAGAAATCATATATCAATTATGGGAAAAATTATAGGAATTGACTTGGGTACTACTAACTCTTGCGTTGCCGTGATGGAAGGTAACGAACCTGTAGTAATCCAGAACAGCGAAGGCAGAAGAACTACTCCGTCTATTGTTGCATTTTTGGACAATGGCAACGGCGAGAGAAAAGTAGGTGATCCTGCCAAAAGACAGGCTATCACCAACCCGGCAAACACCATCTCTTCTGTGAAGAGATTTATGGGCAAGAAATTCTCAGAAGTATCAGAAGAGAAAAAACATGCTTCCTATAAAGTAGAACAAGGTGCCAACGATACCATTGTTGTTAAAATAGGCGACAGATCCTATACTCCTCAAGAGCTTTCTGCCATGATTCTTCAGAAAATGAAGTCAACGGCAGAGGACTTTTTGGGTCAAGAGGTGACTGAGGCGGTAATTACCGTTCCTGCTTACTTTAACGATGCGGAAAGACAAGCTACTAAAGAAGCTGGACAGATCGCAGGTCTTGAGGTGAAAAGAATCATCAATGAGCCAACTGCTGCTGCTTTGGCTTATGGTATGGACAAGAAAAATCAGGACATGAAAATCGCTGTGTATGACCTTGGTGGTGGTACATTCGATATTTCTATCCTTGAGCTTGGCGATGGAGTATTTGAGGTGAAGTCTACCAACGGGGATGTACACCTAGGTGGTGATGACTTTGACCAAGTGATCATCGACTGGTTGGCTGACGAATTTAAGGCAGAAGAGGATATGGATCTTAGAAAAGACCCAATGGCTCTCCAGAGATTAAAAGAAGCCGCTGAGAAAGCGAAGATTGAACTTTCTAGCTCTTCTTCTACTGACATCAACCTTCCGTATGTTACCGCTACAGCTTCAGGCCCTAAGCACTTGAACAAAACGCTTTCAAGAGCTAAGTTTGAGCAACTTTCTGAGAGCTTGGTAAGAAGATCTATGGATCCGGTTAAGAAAGCTATGCAGGACGCTGGTCTTTCTCCTTCTGACATCGACGAAGTAATCTTGGTGGGTGGTTCTACAAGAATCCCTAAAATCCAGGAAGAAGTTGAGAAATTCTTCGGCAAGAAGCCTTCTAAAGGCGTTAACCCTGATGAGGTAGTAGCTATCGGTGCTGCCATCCAAGGTGGTGTATTGACTGGTGAGGTGAAGGATGTATTGCTTCTTGACGTGACCCCACTTTCTTTGGGTATCGAAACCATGGGCGGTGTGTTTACCAAATTGATCGAGGCAAACACGACTATCCCTTCCAAGAAGTCTGAGACCTTCTCTACTGCTGCCGACAATCAGCCGGCTGTGGATATCCACGTGTTGCAAGGTGAGAGACCATTGGCCAAGGATAACAGAAGCATCGGTAGATTCCAGCTTTCTGACATTCCACCGGCACCAAGAGGTGTTCCTCAGATCGAATTGACTTTCGATATCGATGCCAACGGTATCCTGAACGTATCCGCTAAGGACAAGGGAACTGGCAAAGAGCAGAAAATCAAGATCGAGGCTTCTTCCGGACTTTCTGAAGAGGAAATCGAAAGAATGAAGAAAGAAGCTGAAGCCAATGCTGCTTCTGATAAAGCTGAGAAAGAAAAAATCGAAAAACTCAATCAGGCGGACAGCTTGGTATTCCAGACTGAAAAGCAGTTGAAAGAGTTTGGTGACAAACTTTCTGACAGCAACAAGGCCAACATCAACGGTGCCCTTGAGAAGCTGAAGGCTGCACATCAGAGCCAGGACTTGGCAACTATCGAACCAGCCATTGAAGAGCTTAACAAAGCTTGGGAAGCTGCTTCTCAAGAGATGTACGCAGCTGGTCAAGGTGCTGAAGGTGGAGCCCAAGGTGGCCCGGGTGCTGACGCGGGAGCTCAAGCTTCAGGCGAATCCGGAAGCGGTGACGGTGTATCCGACGTAGATTATGAAGAAGTAAACGAGGACAAGAACAAATAAGTCCTTCGGTTAAAATAAGTAAAAAGGCATCTGTACTCGTTATGGATGCCTTTTTTAATTGAAAATTGCTCGCGAAGGAAATAAGGCGCAAAGAAAAATGTAGCCTCTGTTCCTCAGCGGTTGATAATAAGTTTAAGCTATGAGATTAACAGCAGACAACAAATTCAAGAAGCTTTTAGTGGTGGGTGACAAGGTGTTGATTAAACCCAAGAAGCAGGATGAAAAGACTTCCAGCGGGCTGTATTTGCCTCCTGGGGTAAAGGAAAAGGAGCAGGTTCAGCAAGGTTATGTGGTAAAGACAGGGCCGGGTTACCCGATTCCTGCCCATGTGGAGGAAAACGAACCCTGGAAGGAATCCAGTGAAAGCATACGCTACATTCCCTTGCAGGCAAAGGAAGGCGACTTGGCCATCTTTCTCCAAAATGGCTCTTTCGAAGTGATATACGAAGGAGAAAAATACTTCATAGTCCCGCAGCATTCTATTTTGATGCTGGAGAGGGAGGAGGAGTTTTAAGAGTTAAAGGATTTAATGCACTCGAAAAGACAAGGGTCACAGAGTTACACGGAGTTGGGCACAGAGTTTCTCAGAGTTCCTTCTTCGCGGAAAACTTATTTGACTAAAAGCAGAAAGTTTAATTATCGCCAAGCCAAATGTAAAACCTAGGTCTTGGCGTTTTTATTTTATTCTACCGTAAGCGTGATTTCATGGCGCAAGCCATTAGCAAAACCACCAATAGCAACTTTGGAAAAATTCGTTTGAGCATACAAATCCGTTTTACTTTCCTCAGGAAACAACTTTCGCATCCTAGCTACGAATTCACATATAATATAGTTAATCCTAAAAAAATTAACTAGAAGGAATTGAAAAATTTAAAGCCCCGGAGAGGGATGTCTTCGGGGCTTTGTAGCCATTATTTTCGCACAAGGCTCAACTATTTTCGATATTAACTTTTACCCCTTTGTGACCTTTTCACTTACGTTCCACATCCCCCAAGTCCCTTCAAAGGGGGAGTTGGCTTCGTATTTCTCGATTCGCTTCCCTAATCGGGGCCAGTAGTATCCTTCTTTTCTATGAACACATAATGCCATGTTTACTTTGTGTCCTTCCTTTGAACTTTGTGTGACTTTGTGACCTATTTATTTACGTTGCAGCTCCGCAAATTCCTTAGCAAAGTAGCTCAATATTACATTTGCCCCTGCTCTTTTTATGCTAATTAGTGATTCCAGCATGGCACGTTCGCCATCCAGCCAACCTCTTTCGGCAGAGGCCTTGATCATGGAATATTCGCCACTTACATTGTAAGCCGCAATGGGCACATTATAATTTTCTTTTAACAACCTGATTACATCCAAATAGGCCAAGGCAGGTTTGACCATCAGGAAATCAGCTCCCTCTTCAGTATCCAAATCGGCCTCGATCATAGCCTCTTGTAAATTTCTGGGATCCATCTGGTAGGTTTTCTTGTCTCCCCACTTTGGAGCGGAATCCAAGGCATCACGGAATGGTCCATAAAAAGCGCTGGCATATTTGGCCGTGTAGGACATGATAGAGACATCCGTAAAACCATTTTCGTCCAATTGCTCCCTCAGATAACCTACGCGTCCATCCATCATGTCAGATGGCCCAATGATATCCGCACCAGCCTGAGCCTGAGCCAGGGTCATTTTACCCAAGATTTCCAGGGTCACATCATTAAGGATCTTGCCGTTTTCAACGATTCCGTCATGTCCGTCGGAACTGTAAGGATCCATGGCCACATCGGTCATGATGCAGGCTTCTGGAAAAGTCTCCTTTATTTTTTGGATGGCTTTGAGGTAAAAAGTCTCCGGATTATAGCTTTCGGTGGCGTACTTGTCCTTTTTGCTTTCCGGATAGGCAGGAAAGATATCAAAAGCCACAATACCGAGGTTTATGCAAGCATCAATTTCCTTGATCATCAGATCCAAGGAGTAACGGAAAATCCCGGGCATGGAGGCCACCTCTACCTTTTGGTTTTGTCCCTCGATGAGAAACATGGGGAAGATAAAGTCTTTGACAGAAAGGCGGGTTTCCTCCACCATTCCTCTAATAGCACTGGATTTTCTGTTTCTGCGTGGTCTTCTGTACATCATGGCTGTGCGATTTGGTCACAAAGGTAAGAAACCCTAGTCATTAAGGAAAAAAACATATGATTTCACTTTCCATAATGATCAAAAGTATCCCAACAGCTTAAAAATCTGCTCTTTTAAACTTAAGAAATGAACCTCCTAGAAGTCCTGCCAGAAAAAGTCCCAAAATGATGTAATGCCAAGTGTAAAGATGTTCGGGACTGGTAAAATTCCCAATGCTGACCAATGGCCTGAAGAATTGGGCAAAGGGATGTGTAAGCGATAAAATGTCAAGGATCATTTCTAGAAAACCTATACCCCAAAATATTAAAATGGCCCGGTGGGCTTTCGTGGTAACGGCTCCCAAAGATGCACCAATCAGCCCATAGCAGATAATTGCACCTAAAACTGCCATCAACTTTTGTCTGGGAAAGGAATTTATAAAAACCTCACTTCCTTTAAATGCAACTAGTACAAGCAGTGTAAAGGCAGTCAACACTACCACAGTAGACACATAATAAAAGACAATTATCAGCTTTGAAATGAACAGATCTGTGCGGGAATACCCGTTAACGATTCTTTTTCGGTTGGTGCCATTTGTAAATTCCCGTGTGATGGCAACAATTGCCCCATATACCACGGCGAGAGTTCCTACTTGGTTGACAATAGAGAATAACTCATTAAGGGTAAATAAGGGTGAAAGTTTGATCATTCCGTATATTGGGAAGGCCACCAAACTGATCACCAAAACGGTAAAAAATATAAAATAATCAGGCCTATTGAGTTTATAAAACTCTATATCTAGATGTTGTCTTAAAGTCATGTTAATAGATTGTAGTTGCAAAAGCTTGTTCTATGGAAAAATGGTCTCTCAAGAGGTTTTCAGTGGAATCCTGCAAGACAACCTCCCCATCTTTGAGAAAGATTATCCCGGTACAAAGTTTTTCCAGTTCTTCCATATAGTGGCTCGCCAGAATTACCGTCTTACCTTCATCTTTGAATCTTCGTATCAGGTTTCGGACAAATATGATCCCCTGTGGATCCAAGCCATTTGTCGGCTCATCCATGATAATCAGCTCTGGATTGGTTAATAAAGCATCTGCGATTTCCAATCTTTTCCTCATGCCATAAGAGAAATCCTGAAAGCGCTTAGCACCTGTTTGGTCCAAACCTACCAGTTTCAGCAACTCATCAACCCTTTCCTCCCCAACCCCTTTGGTTTTGGCAGATATAGTCAAATTGGCTTTTGCAGACACCCGAAAGTAAAAACAAGGTCGGTCCATTACGACCCCAAGCTGGTGCTGAATGGTATCGGGCGAAGTGGATCCAAGGATAGTGAAATTCCCTGAACTTGGCTTGCGTAGCCCAAGCAGTATGTTGATCAAGGTACTTTTGCCGCTTCCGTTAGGGCCAACAATGCCTATAATCTCACCTTTATTGATTTCAATGGAAACATTATCCAAGGCTTTTTCTGAGCCATAAAACTTGGACAACCTTTCTGTTTTGATTACTGTAGAATCCATAAATTATAATTTCAAAAAACAACAGGAAAGCAATAAACTAAAAAAAAATCAGATCCCCTTTCATTTTTTCGGATTTCGAGAAGTATAAAAAACTCTGGCGATTCCTTGCTCATCTTTTATATAAAGAATTGCCTTTTCAAGCTGTGTAGAAGCTTTTTTGGTCCAAATTATTTGAGCCATTCTTTACTCTTTTTCTCTAAATCATCTTGAGAAATAACATTTCCTAACGCTTCATCATTCTCAGATTCATCGATATCAGCTAGGAGACTCAATTGCTCTATTACATCCTCTAAAGTGGATTCAGGAGTAAGCTGATCAGCTACCTGAATTAAATATTTTTTTAATGCGGCGGATTCCATAGTAAATCGTTTAGATCTAAATATAACAAAAAAAAGGCTGGAATAATCCAACCTCAAATTCTAATTTTCGAACCTAAATTCTAGAAGTTCACTTGGGCCTGTAACCTAAGCAAGCTACCCACTTGTCTATTATTGGGGTTCAAAGAATTTTCAAAGGTCCTGTCAGAAATGGTATACATTCCGACAAGTTCGAAATTTTTGTGAGGTTGCCATTCCACCCCGATTTCCAGTTCCTTCACTCTATGTCTAGTGGCATCCAATTCGTGTTTCTTACCACCCTGGTAAAAATGATATCGGGTGAAGGGTATAAATAGGTCCTTGCCTCTTTTCCAATAGTAGTTGGCCATCACATAGCCCCCTTCAAGTGGAGCATCTTCCACATCCATGGTCTCAGGATTAAACTCAGGGCCACGGCCTCGGTTATATTCTGCCTGGATACCGAAAGGCTGGGGATACATAACAAAGGACGCCCCATATCTATATTCCTTAAACTCGGTCTGATCTATATCTGTCACTTGGTTTCGTTGAATAACAAAATCTCCGGTGTAGCCTTGTAAAGAACCCTCTATAAATTGACCTGACTTAAGCTGAAAAGGATAAGTGAGTCTTGTTACCACGTGCATGTTGTCATTAAGTTCCGGCATGTTGGCTGTTTGGCCATTATATACACCGAAGCCAAACACTCCATAATCTCCAGAACCCTTCAGACCACTTGAGACCAAATAGTTGAACCTTTTTCTGATTTCAGATGGGGCATAATAGAACATCACCCCAATATCTCGCTCGTTCGCCACTGCTGAGTTTAAACCATCATGACGATCCAAGGGGATCCTGTTTTGGGAGCTTTGCAGGTTTTCAAATCCAAAAGGCACTTTAGACTGCCCGATTCTTAACCTGAACTCCTGCTTATCATCAAGGCCAAGGTCAAAATAGGCATCACGGATTTGGGCAAAATTATTCCCACCTGAAGCCAGGTCAGGCTGGATGTAGAAATAAACTTTCTCATGCACCTGTCCGTAGAAGATCAAACGGATCCGTCTGAAGAAGAAACCATTGGTGCCACCACCCCATGAGCGGTCACACTGGGCACACTGAAGATCCGGGTTTGTCTCCAAAAGCCCGTTATACCTCAATTGAGCATAACCTCGCATTTGAATGGATTCAAACCATTGCGTTTTTTTAACTTCTATTTTTTCCTCGCTTGTAGTTGTTGTATCCGACTGAATGTTCCTTGCAAAAACATTCGCGAATCCCATGACCAAGCCAATCATGAGCATTGCGATTTTTATCCGCATCCCTGAATAGGTTAAGTAAGAATAATTGTACAGCGACACAAAATTGAGAAGGCAATGTATACTAGTGATGAATTCCCGGTTAACAAAAAATTACGAAAGCAGACCGAGGGAGCACTAAGGCCAATAAAAAATTAACACTAGGAAAAGGTTTTTGACAGAAACCTGCCTGAAGGAACTTTTAAAGGGATTATTACATAATATTAGCTTAACATTAGCCGGCCCAGCCTTCCCGGTCCAAACTGCGATACTGGATGGCTTCAGCCAGATGTTCAACTTTTATCTGATCGCTTTCAGCAAGGTCGGCGATGGTTCTTGCAACTTTTAGGATCCGGTCATAAGCCCTGGCAGAAAGTCCCAACCTTTCCATCGCGGTTTTCAACAGGGCTCTACCCGCTTCATTGATCTGACAGACCTCTTTGACCATATGAGAGGGCATCATGGAGTTGCTATATACTTGAGGGTTGTCTTTAAACCTCTCTGTCTGCCTTTGCCTACCTATAATAACCCGGTCACGTATTGACTTGCTTGACTCAGCCTTTCTCATGGAGGTCATCTCCTCAAATTTAACTGGAGTTACCTCCACATGAAGATCAATCCTGTCCAACAGCGGCCCGCTGATTTTGTTGAGATAACGTTGCACTATCCCAGGTCCGCATACGCATTCCTTATCCGGATGGTTGTAATACCCACAGGGACATGGGTTCATACTGGCAACTAACATGAAATTGGCGGGAAAGTCGACGGAAATTTTTGCCCTTGATATGGTGACTTTCCTTTCCTCCAATGGCTGTCTTAAGACTTCCAGCACAGTTCTCTTAAATTCTGGCAATTCATCCAAGAAAAGAACCCCATTATGCGAAAGAGAAATCTCCCCAGGCTGAGGATTGCCACCGCCACCTACCAATGCCACATCGCTAATAGTATGGTGGGGTGAGCGAAAAGGTCTTTGGGCAATTAGGGAGGCATGCCTTTCAAGCTTCCCGGCAACTGAATGTATCTTAGTGGCCTCAAGTGCTTCCTGCAAGGTTAAGGGAGGTAAAATAGATGGCAACCTTTTGGCCAACATGGTTTTGCCTGCACCCGGAGGGCCTATCATGATGACATTATGTCCTCCTGCTGCAGCTATTTCCATAGCCCTTTTGATGTTATCCTGCCCCTGCACATCGGCAAAGTCAAATTCGTAGTTTTCCAGGGAATTATAAAAAATGTCACGGGTATCGGTTACCAGCGGAGTGATATCCACTGTCCCTTCCAGAAAACCTATGGCCTCCTGCAGATTACCCACACTGATCACATCAAGGTTATTCACAATGGAAGCTTCTGAAGCATTTTCAGAAGGAACAATGAATCCTTTATAACCTCTTTTTCTCGCCTCAATGGCAATGGGAAGTACTCCTTTTACTGGACGCAAATTGCCGTCAAGTGCGAGTTCTCCCATGATCACATAATCTCCCAAACTGGGAAAAGTAACCTGTTCGGAACTTTGCAAAATTCCCAAGGCAATGGGCAGGTCATAGCAGGAACCCTCCTTCCGAATATCAGCAGGAGCCAGATTGACAACCATCCGTTGTCGCGGCATCCTATAACCGTAATATTTTAAAGCCGATTCGACCCGCTGCTGGCTTTCTTTGACAGCCGAATCAGGCAGTCCGACCATATGAAAACCGGTCCCCTGTCCCACATTTACTTCAATAGTAATGGTTTTGGCATCGACGCCAGCTACTGCACTTCCGAAAGTTTTGGCTACCATAGTAAAAAGGATAAGCGTTTTAAAAAGTCAAAATAAGTGCTTTAAATCAAAAAAAGGAAACCCTCCTATAGGTTCCCTGATAATTTCACATGGGTTAAGATAAGGCTTATTTGAAGTTCTGTCTAGGTCGGATTTTTGATTGTTCTTTATCCTCATCGATCGTATCAATCTTCCTCTCCACCTTGCTGATTTTTACATCCTGCTCCATGTCGTACATCCTGGCTTTCAACTCGTTTTTTTCAAGCTCAAGCTTTCTGACGTCTTTCTGAAGTCCGTTGATAAACACATTGTCCAATAACCAGGAGACAATGTACAGTCCGGCACCCACGAGTAGCCAAATGACTATTGTTCCAGCTGTCAATTCCTGGATGTTGAAGGCGTTACGCATGCTGTCAAAAGCCAAAAAGAAAATTAAGGCAACAGCAAAATACAAGGCCACCAACAATTGAAATAAGGTATTAATCTGTTTCATAAAATTATCTTAAAGTATTCGTACCTAATATATCAAACAAATGGCAAGAAGGAAAGTTTTACAAGGAATATTTGCAGATTACAGGTAGTTTTTAGCATTTCATTTATAGAAATTGGTCACGCAAGCCAAAGTTGAGCCTTAAACCCATTTGCGTGTAACTTGTACTAAGCGTTGATTGACCTTCTATTTGTTGCTGGCGAAAAGTCTGGCTCAAGTCCAGAAACAAATTGTGTTTCCACATGTAGCTGGCCCGAAAAGTCCCCATGAGAATGTCATTACGCACCCCTTGACCAATGGTATGACCAAACAAACCAAGGTCCACGTTGGTAATGTTATGGTTCTTATTCACATCCCCGCCAAAGTTCACATCAGGACTTGGGTCACTCCCATGCAATTGATACATACCTGTAAAGTTTAAGAACAATCGATTGACTGGCTGATATCTTACTATCATTAGAGCCTCCCTAAAATTAGCCCCTCTGGGATGGGTGAGAGGTGTGCGGTAATTGGTGAAGGAGCCATATTCGAATTTCTCCTGATAAGTGTATGGCCTCACCTGATTGTACTCCATCTGAAAATCTAGGTTAGAGATTTTGAATGCATCCACGTATTTGTAGCCGATTTGGACTCCATGCTTATTTCTCCTGCTGTTTTCACCATCAATGCCGAAAAACTCTCCAAATACAAACTCATCCAAAGCAAATTGACCATATAGCTGCATAGAAGGATAGAAATTCCATTTAAAATCTGTGCCCAACATCACCTTGTCAGGAGTACCCAGCATGTGCTCCACCCACCGGTAGAAAATCACCGGATTAGCATAATTCCAATCCCATGTGTTGGCCATGATGGATTCAAATACGCCAATATTTAGCTTGTTGGCTATGTTGATCCCCAATCGATGGTGGGAAAACCATTTCTGTGGAAACCTGGCGTCGGTTGGTCTTCCTTGTCCATCATAAACTAAGTCAGCGGTCATCTGACCCCAAAGGTTTGTGAAATCAAGTTTCCATATCTTGGTATTGAGCTTGAAAAACATATACGGATTGGAGAAATCCGAAAGGATCAAAGAACGATTTCCTTCTCCCACAAAATTTCTATCATGCCCCACCTGCGCCTGTATGTGTTTGGTGACGTTAAAGCTCAAATGTCCTATGGCTGAAAAGTGGCTGAAACCGTTTTGCTCATAAAACTTCCAAAACCCCTCTCCCGGCACCGCCCCGTTGTTGCGGGTGTAGGCATCCATCCAAGTGGGGAACACCACCTCATTCATGGTCATAAAGGTGTAAAATCCAATGCGGCGATCGATGCTACCCCTTAACTCAATACCTCGCGTGTTAACAAAGCGAAAATCCTCCTGACCCCGCTCTACTCCACCCCCAAGACTAATCACGGGGTTGACGTGAATATCAAAATGCTCGTTCCTAAAATGGTAGAAATCCGAGGGCTTTCTGTAAAGTCCCCAAACTGGCTGCTGGCTTTCGGTGGTTGGAAGGCCGGAAAACTCCCAGCTGTCGTCCCTTAGATATTGTAAGTTGAATGCATCCACCTTCCCCCAAGATTCCTGGCCGACAGTCAGACTGTCTAGGTAATTGACCACCCTATCACGTCGATATGGTTTAAAACCGGTGTTGAAATCGGGACTGAATTCCCCGTTTTTGATTTCGTAGCGTTCAATAAGATGATATTTGTCCCGGTCGAAGGGTAGGTATGCGCTTTGGGCGGAAACAACATCAGAAATCAGTATCAAACCGATAAGGAAAAATAAAAACCTGTCCATAGTGCCTGCAAAGAAAATATTTCCATCAAGAAAAGTCATGAAATGTAAGTAAATTTCTTAATTTCACCACCCAATTGAAGCCACAAATCTTTTCTGATAAATAATTCATTGATAAACATTTGGACAGCTTTATAAAAAAGGATAACTTTGTGCCTCAATTTGAAAAAGAGCGATTTATAAATAGGTAATACAATGAAAAAAGACATTCATCCTAACTACAGAGACGTAGTATTTTACGATACGTCTAGCGAATATATGTTTTTGACTAAGTCTACTATCGAGACTAGCGAAACCATCACTTACGAAGACGGCAAAGAATACCCAGTTTACAAGATTGAAGTAAGCTCAAACTCTCACCCTTTTTACACTGGTAAGAAAATGCTATTGGATACAGCTGGTAGAGTTGAGAAATTCAACAGAAGATACAAAAAGCAGTAATTTGTTTAATTCCAGACTTAAAAGTCTCCTGGAACTTGTTTTCCGGGAGACTTTTTTATTTTTGTGCTTATGGAAAACATTATTTTATTTGATGACGCGGCCTACAGGGGCACTTTGTTACCTTTTACCTTCACTAGACCTATTGCTGACATCAGGGTGGGCATACTTACCATTGCCGAAAAGTGGGAAAAGCACCTCAATGCTACCACGGGCTTTATCACTCAGGACTATCTCCAAGAAAAATTCAGCCATAACCATAAACCAGCCATCATCATCAATGGCATACTCTGCCCCAATGAGGCGTTAATCTCAGCCATCAAAGGACTTGGTGCTAACCAAGCTTTATGGAAAGAGCAAACCTTGCTGGCTACTGCAGAACAGAATCCGTCAGAATTTCAAATAGAAACTGCCAAAAACAAAGAGCGTGTGGAGTTTGACGGGGAATTTACAGCCATTCACAAAACCTGGCACATTTTCCAACACAACGGCTCGGAGATAAAGAATGATTTTGAGTTGGTGACTAAAGGAAAAATATCCGCAGGCATCAACGACCCCCATACTGTCACCTACAATGAAGACAATATCTTTGTTGAGGAAGGTGCAAACATCAAGGCAGCCATATTAAATGCTGAGGACGGCCCGATTTATATCGGCAGAAATGCTGTGATCCAAGAAGGCGCCATCATCAAGGGGCCTTTTGCTCTATGCGAGCACTCTACAGTCAACATGGGAGCGAAAATGCGGGGCGACACTACCATCGGTCCTTACAGCAAAGTGGGCGGTGAGGTCTCCAACTCGGTGATCTTTGGCTTCAGCAACAAAGGCCATGATGGCTTTATGGGAAACAGTGTGTTGGGCGAATGGGTCAATCTTGGTGCGGACACCAACACCTCCAACCTTAAGAACAACTACGCAACTGTCAAATTGTGGGACTACACCCGCGGGGGCTTCAGCAATACAGGCCAGCAGTTTTGCGGGCTCATGATGGCTGACCACTCTAAATGCGGCATCAACACCATGTTTAATACCGGTACAGTAGTGGGCGTAGGGGCCAATATCTTCGGAGATGGCTTCCCCAGAAACTTTATTCCTTCATTTTCTTGGGGCGGAGCCGCAGGTTTTACCACTTTCCAGTTCCGCAAGTTTGAGGAAGTAGCGTCCAAGGTGATGGAAAGAAGAAAACTCGAGTTTGATGCCACAGAAAAGGCTATATTGCAGAAGGTTTTTGACCTGACCAAGGCCTATCGCATTTGGGACAAAGAAGCCTAGAAAGAACCTAATTCTCCGACATGTTATTTGCATCCATCCCCGGCTTGGACGAAACCAAGCAAAGGTTAATTACAGCAATCAAGAACAACCACTTGGCCCATGCCCTGTTGTTTCACGGACCAGAAGGTTCGCCCAACCTCAGCATGGCCCTGGCCTTGGCTACCTATGTCAATTGCGAAAACAGAGGAGAGGAGGATGCCTGTGGAGAATGCGGTTCCTGCCAGAAAATGGCCAAGCTTATCCATCCCGATGTGGGATTCACCTTCCCCGTGCCAGGAAACCTGATCAGTGATGGGGATGATGGCAATAAAAAGAAGGTGGACGTCATGTCACCTTGGAGAACTTTTGCGCTCAACCAGCCTTATGGCAACGTTCAGGACTGGAACTACCATAGCGCTTTTGAGAACAAGCAGCTCAACATTTCCAAAGCTGCTGCCAAGCAGATTATTAAAACTTTGTCCCTGAAGTCTTTTGAGGGAGGCTACAAAATCATGCTTATCTGGGCACCGGAATACATGCACGTGACGGCTGCTAATGCCATCCTAAAGATTTTGGAGGAACCGGCTGAGAAAACCCTTTTCCTTATGGTGACCAACCATCCTGAAAAGCTCTTAACCACCATCCTGTCAAGGACCCAAAAGATTTTAGTCAGGGCATTTCAGGATGATGAAATCAAAAAGCACCTCACTAATTCAGGAATAACCTCTTCTGAGGCTGCAGCGCAGATTGCGCCTTTGGCCGATGGGAGCATGAGGGAGGCTTATCTGCTTTCAGATCAGGTGGCTGATGCAAACACTTCCAAATTCCAAAGCTGGATGAGAAACTGTTTTACCGTGGACATCAACGAGATACTTACCCAATCCGATGCCTATGCAGCCTCTGATAAGGAAGCTCAGAAAGCTTTGATTTTGACTGGGCTAAACGTATTGCGAGAAAGCTTGTTGAAAAGAAGTCAGTTGGATGATTTGATGAGGACAGCACCATCTGACCAGGATTTTATCGAAAATTTTTCATTGAAAGCCATGACAGAAAATAAAATCATGGCCATCTATCAACTTTTGAATGATGCACATTATCATTTGGAAAGAAATGCCAGTCCCAAAATATTGATGACTGACCTTTCCTTTTCAATTGCAAAGGTGCTACGAAACAAAAACCTATGAAACAAAAAAGAATCATTGGGAGACGAGAAAAGATAACCTTGCCCAAATGGGGGCTCAACCTGATTTCTGCAAAAGTAGACACCGGTGCCTACACCAGCAGCATCCACTGCGAATATGCAGAGGAGAAAACAATCAAAGGTGAAAAAGTACTGGAATTCAGATTATTACCCTCTACCCACATTAAATATACCGGAGAAACTTTCCAGACAACCAATTACACCCAAAAGAAAGTAAAAAACTCTTTTGGACAAGCCGAGATAAGGTATAAAATCATCACAAAAGTGCTTATGTTTGGCGAAGAATTTGAAGCTGAATTCACCCTATCCGACCGGTCCAAAATGCGAAACGCCATCCTAATCGGGAGAAAAACCCTTAAAGGCCGGTTTTTGGTAGATGTGGACCAGGTCAACCTTTCTCATCATTTCAAAAAAACAACCCGATGAAAGTCGCCATACTATCTAGAAATAGCCACCTTTACTCCACAAAGCGCTTACACCAAGCCATCATAGCAGCAGGGCATGAAGCAATTATTGTGGACCACTCCCTTTGCGACCTTGTCATCGAGCAGGAAGGGCCCTCCATTATTTACAAAGGGGAAAAACTGCAAGGCATTGATGCCATTATTCCCCGTATCGGTGCTTCCGTGACCTTTTATGGTACGGCGGTAGTCCGCCAATTCGAACTGATGGGAGTCTTTTCGGCGGTGGAATCTCAAGCCATTGTCCGTAGCCGCGACAAACTGAGAAGCTTACAGATACTTTCCAAAGCAGGTTTGGGCATGCCAAAAACTGCTTTCACCAACTTTTCCAAAGGGGGAGAAAAACAACTCATTGAACACGTGGGCGGTGCTCCTCTCATCATCAAGTTGCTAGAGGGGACACAAGGTCTTGGAGTAGTATTGGCAGAAACCAAAAAAGCGGGTCAATCCGTAATCGAGGCTTTCCACGGTCTTAAGGCCAGGATCATCGTGCAGGAATTCATCAAGGAAGCAAAAGGTGCCGATATCCGTGCTTTTGTGGTGAATGGCAAAGTAGTGGGTGCCATGAAGCGTCAAGGCGCCGAGGGTGAATTCCGCTCAAACCTCCACAGAGGCGGGAAGGCCGAAATAATTAAATTATCCAAAACAGAAAGACTGGCTGCTTTGGGAGCCGCGAAAGCTCTAGGACTAGATATTGCCGGTGTAGACATGCTCCAGTCCGATAGAGGTCCCCTTATCCTTGAGGTAAACAGCTCTCCAGGTTTGGAAGGCATAGAAAAGGCCACCGGTATCAACATCGCCGGGAAAATCGTGGAATATATCGAGGACTCGGTGGGTAAAAAGAACTTTAAACGGAAAATCAAAGAATAATGCGAGCCGTAAAAATCGGAACCAGAGGAAGCAAGCTGGCCTTATATCAAGCCTATCACATTGCCGACTTACTGAAAAACACAGGCCTTGAAAGCGAAATCGTGATCATCGATACCAAGGGCGATCAGATTTTGGATGTATCCATTGCCAAGATTGGGAGTAAGGGAGTATTTACCGAGGAGCTGGAAGACCAGCTTAACAGTGGAGCTATCGATATCGCTGTGCACAGCGCCAAGGATATGCAGTCCTCTTTACCGGAAGGATTTGAAATAATAGCTTTCACCGAAAGGGAAAAAGTAAATGATATAATCCTCAGCCACAGAGCTGACATTGACTACAAGGACAGCACCAAACCGCTTCTCTTGGGCACTAGCTCCACAAGAAGAGTAGCCACCTTGAAGCATTATTATCCACACATCAAAACTGTGGAAGTAAGGGGAAATTTACAAACCCGAATCGCCAAGATGGAATCAGGGGTTTGTGATGCTTTATTGCTGGCTTATGCCGGAGCACATAGAATGGAGTATGACCATTTGATCCGTCACGAGCTTTCCCTTGACGAATTCACTCCTGCAGTTGGACAGGGCAGCATTGCAGTGGAAGCTGCGGCTACTCTGGATAAGGAAATCCGGGAGAAAATCATTTTGGCCTGCCACCATGAAGAGACGGGCTATCGACTAAATGCCGAAAGAAGCTATCTCCGAGTACTGGAGGGTGGCTGTAGCATTCCGGTATATGCACTTGCAGAAATTGAGGGTGATGAGGTAGCCTTAAAAGGTGGAATCGTAAGCCTAGATGGTCAGCAAAGAATCATCCATCATGTGAAAGGCCCACAGAGTGAAGCGGAAAAGCTTGGTAGAGAATTGGCCGACTTAGTACTCAATTCGGGAGGAGACCGTATCCTTCGGGAAATAAAGGCTGAAATCAATAAATAATGAAAAAAAATCTACTCTATTTGGTCTTGATGGGCCTTTTTGCGGCTTCTTGCGCTACTGAAAAGGATTACCTAGTGACCATTGAAACCCGACATGGTAACATGTACGCGGTTTTGTTTGACGACACCCCCCAACACAAGGAAAACTTTATTTCCCTAGCTGAAAACAATAGATATGACTCTACCGAGTTTCATAGAATCATCAAGAATTTCATGATTCAAGGTGGAGATGTATTTGGCAAGGAGGAATTGCCGGAGGATGAATGGTACACCATTCCTGCCGAAATTCACAAGCATCGCATTCACTCCAAGGGAATGATTGCAGCAGCCAGACAAGGCGACAATATTAATCCAGAAAGAAGGTCGAGCGGCACACAGTTTTACATTGTGCAGGGGAGAGTTTACGACCAACTTGAACTCACCACCGACATGAAACGCCTTCAGGAAAGCTTCATGCGCTACACCCAACTTGAAAGCAACCGCAACCTTCGGGAGCAGTATACCCAATTGTATGAATTTGGGGACTTCAATGGCATCAATAAACTCATGCTTTCTCATAAAGAGGAAATGGAAAGGTTTTATAACACAAATCTGGACAAAAAACTATCCTCCCAACAGATCGAAAAGTATACAACTGTAGGAGGAACGCCACATTTGGATGATGCCTATACAGTATTTGGAAGAGTGGTGGAAGGTCTAGAAGTTTTAGACAAGATCGCAGAAGAACCCACTGGACCTGCTGACAAACCTCGGGAACCGGTTTTCATGACAGTAAAAGTCGAGAAGGTTTCCAAGGAGCGGATTACTAGAGACTATGGGTTTGAATACATCGACTAAGAAAGTCCTGGTAACAGGCGCAAATGGGCTATTGGGACAAAAACTGATAGCCCTTTTGCTTACCAAACAATATCAGGTACTAGCTACGGGCAGAGGTGAAAGCAGACTACCACAGGACTGGGAATGTTCTTATCACCAAATGGATGTCACAGATAAAGCACATGTGACAGAAGTATTTGAAATGTTCCAACCCGAGGTGGTGGTCCATGCTGCAGCAATGACTCAAGCTGACCAATGTGAGGAAAAGCAAGAGATTTGCCATTTGCAGAACGTGATAGGTACAAAAAACATCGTGGAGACCTGTAAAAAACTGGGTGCTCATCTTATCTTCATTTCGACAGACTTTGTATTTGATGGGGAGAGTGGCCCTTACACAGAGGAGGATAATCCTAATCCTGTCAATTATTATGGTCAGACCAAATTGGAGGGAGAATACCTCGTGAAGGAAGCCGGACTTGACCTTTGGGCTATAGTGAGGACCGTACTTGTATATGGTACCATGCACCGAGGCAGCAGATCCAATATTATCTTGTGGGTTAAGGAAAATCTCGAGGCCCAAAAGCATATCAAAGTGGTATCGGACCAGTGGCGATCTCCTACATTGGTTGAAGACTTAGCTCAAGGCATTGAATCCATAATGCATAAAAAAGCCACTGGAATTTTCAACATTTGTGGCCCAGACTTCCTGACACCTTATGATATGGCCTTGGCTACTGCAGATTATTTCGGATTGGATAAAGGCTATATGGAAAAAGTCAGCGGTGATACTTTTACACAAGCGGCAAAGCGGCCTTCAAAAACTGGATTAATCTTAGAAAAGGCCCAAAAAGTATTGGATTTTAGGCCGAAAAGTTTTGCAGAAGGAATTGGTATTTTAGCAAAACAACTTAAATTAGCCAATTCTTAAAAATCAACAATTTTAAAATAATACAAATTTTATAAACATTTATGGCAACGAGTACGGATACTCAAGGTAGGGGCCAATGGGGCTCCAGTTTTGGATTTATTATGGCGGCAGCCGGATCAGCAGTTGGGCTGGGCAATATCTGGAGGTTTCCCTACATTACAGGTGAGAATGGTGGGGGAGCCTTTGTTTTTATGTATATTATTTGCGTGGTGCTTATCGGTTTACCCTTATTGCTCAACGAAATTGCATTAGGTAGAAAATCAGGTAAAAATCCAGTCGGAGCAATCCGATCCACAGGAGGCAACAAATTCTGGCAAGCATCCGGAGCCCTTTGTATCTTGGTTTGTTTTTGCGTACTCAGCTACTATTCTGTAATAGCTGGTTGGACTATTGGTTACATCTTTACTGAGTTGGTCAATATCCCAGTCAACTTTGAGGAATTTCAGGACACCCCGATGTACGTAGTTCCTCTTTGTTTTTTATTCCTTTTGATGACAATTGGTATTGTGTTGGGTGGTATTTCTGGTGGTATCGAGAAAGCTGCAAAATTCCTTATGCCGGTTCTTTTCCTTATCATCCTTTTCATTGCGGGTCGTGCGGTTACATTGCCAGGCGCAAGCGAAGGTATCAGCTATTATTTATCTCCTGACTTCTCCAAAATCAATGGTGAAGTAGTTCTTGCCGCTCTTGGACAAGCCTTCTTCTCTATGTCTGTAGGATGGGGTCTTATGATTACTTACGGTTCTTATTTGCCAAAAAACAACAACGTAATCCAGTCCTCTGGATGGATTGCCGGTATGGACAGTGGTGTTGCTCTTTTGGGCGGATTGATGATTTTCCCAGCCTTGTTTGCTCTTCTTCCAGGTAAAGATCCTGCAGCAGGACCTGCACTGGTTTTCGAAGTACTTCCAGCAGTATTTGACGCCATGCCAGGAGGAAACTTCATTGGAGCCCTATTCTTCCTTTTGCTTTTGGTAGCAGCCCTTACATCCAGTATTTCCATGCTTGAGGTACCTGTTTCCTATTTCATTGACGAAAAGAAATGGTCAAGAAAGAAAGCTACTTGGACTATTGGTATCGCTGCTATGGCCTTGTCCATTCCTTCAGCCCTTTCCTCAATTGAAGGTAATTTCTTCAATGAAATGACGGTTAATTTCTTCGGCATTATCAAATCCGGATTCTTTGACATGATGGATTTCTTCTTTGGAACCTTAGCCGTGGTAGTTATCTGCTTGATGCTTGCACTTTACACCGGTTGGGCTCAGAAGATTGAAGTTTACGCTAACGAACTAGCATTGGGATCTCCAATATTTCAAGGCTTCGCCAGAAAGGCCTGGATATTCTTTATCAGAATCATCTGTCCTGTAGTTATTCTACTTGTTTTATTGAACATGGTAGGCCTATTAGGAGAACCGGGAGAAGGCGGTTGATCCATTTTAAAAAAACTAATAAAAAAGGGAACTGGACAACTGGTTCCCTTTTTTTGTATCTTCCGCTACCATTTATAATTAGAAATTCCTTTTTTAACATTTACGGTTTGATTCTTTTAAACTTTCAAGCACTCTTTTTGCTTTATTTCAAAATGGAAACTGATCCAGTAGACTCATCTATGGACTTGAACCAACTACACTTTATTATTAGACCATTAAAAACTTTACATCATGAAAAAGTTACTAATTGCAGCATTTTGCCTTTTCTTTGCGGCCAGCGCACAGGCACAGGATTTTTCCATAGGGCCAAAAGTCGGTGTAAGCCAAGGAAACATTAGCGTAAACGGAGACGGATATTCTTCAGGTTCCAATAGATTGGGGTACCACCTTGGTGGTTTTGTGAGGCTTGGGGGCCGGTCTTTCTTTGTTCAACCGGAAGTTTTATATACCAACACCGGTGGAGAAATTGAGCAAACTTCTGGTACAGGAGCTCCCGTAAGCTATGAGGCTACTTTCAACAGACTTGATATACCGGTGATGCTAGGTTTGAAATTCGGAAATGCTTTCCGTATCCAAGCAGGTCCGGTTGCTTCTTTCCTCTTGAGCTCAAGCTTCGATGGCAACGGGGTAGAGTATAATAACAATACGATCGGTTATCAGGCAGGTATAGGTTTGGATATCGCCAACATTATCCTTGACTTGAAGTATGAAGGCCCATTGGGCAATACAAGTGACAGTGTGGCAGGTTTCCCAACCGACCAGCGCATGAACCAGCTGATACTCTCTTTGGGTATCAGGTTGTTTTAAAATGAAAATATATTAAGCCTTCCCTAACCGGAAGGCTTTTTTTATGTATTGATTGATGAAAAACCCTATTTTTGGGTATGCTTTCCAAAAAGACCAAATATGCGCTCCACGCCCTTACCCATTTAGGGCAGAAGGAAGAGAGGACCCCTGTCCAAATACAGGAAATTTCTGAAGCCTATGGCATCTCGCACAAATTCCTGGAAAACATCCTTCTAGAACTGAAAAAAGCCGGAATATTGGGAAGCAAAAAAGGCAAGGGAGGAGGATATTACCTTATCAAAGAACCAAAAGAAATTTCCCTTTCCAAGATCATCCGATTACTTGATGGCCCTATCGCACTGGTCCCTTGCGCCAGCCTTAATTACTATGAATCATGCGTGGAATGTCAAGATGAGGCTACATGTGGGATTCACAGAGTAATGATTAAGGTAAGGGACGAAATGCTTAAAACCCTGGACAACAAAAATTTAGAAGACATTTTAAAAGAATAAGCAATTTTTTTCTCTACTTACCCTACTTTTTTTATAGGTTTTATATACTTTTGTCTCTCCACCTAGACATTGACCTATGATTTTGGACCAGCCAATTAAAAAATGGTTTGTTGATACCACCGGCCAAGACAGCAACATTAAAAGTTTTGTGAAGTCTGTCTCCTGGCGGACAGTCGGAACGATTGACACCATTGTCATTTCTTACTTTGTCACCGGCCAAATCAAAATGGCACTTTCGATAGGCTCAGTGGAAGTAGTAAGTAAAATCCTGCTTTATTATTTCCACGAAAGGGCATGGGAGAAGATAACCAAGGTGAAAGTAAAAGCATAACCACAACATTCAAAGCTAAAGGAATATGAAAAGCACTGTAGAAAAACTCAATACCGCCCTTAGCAATCTTTCCCCATGGGATGGACTACGGGAGGTAGCTACCCTTTTTCCTCAAGGAGTAGTCTTTTCAACTTCCCTTGGGCAAGAAGACCAGGTGCTTACACAAATAATTGCCACAGGCGGCCTTCATGTCCATATTTTCACCTTGGACACGGGGAGGTTGTTTCCTGAGACGCTGGACCTGCTGGCCCGAACAGAGGCTAAATATGGAAAAAGGATCCAGATTTTCTATCCAGAAAGTACAGACGTGGAAAGTTTAGTGGCAGCACAGGGTATAAACGGATTCTACGATTCCCCGGCAAACAGAAAATCCTGTTGTAATATCAGAAAAGTTGCCCCTTTAAAGCGGGCACTAAAAAGCCAGAAGGTTTGGGTCACAGGCCTGAGGGCTAACCAAAACCAGAACAGGAGCCAAATGAACAAGGTCGAGTGGGATGAAGGCAACCAGATCATCAAGTACAACCCTTTACTTGACTGGTCTTTTGAGGAGGTACTGACCTATATTGAAACACATAAAATTCCATATAACCCTTTGCACGACAAAGGCTTCATCAGCATAGGCTGCGCTCCCTGTACCAGAGCCATTGGCCCAGATGAAGATCCCAGGGCCGGAAGATGGTGGTGGGAGAGTTCCAGTAAAGAATGTGGATTACACACTAAATGATTTTGAACATGAGCAATATTTTGATACCAAACCCCAAAGAAGCAGAATCCATTCATATCATCAGAGAGGTAGCCGCACAGTTTGAAAGACCGGTGCTGCTGTTTTCGGGAGGAAAAGATTCCATCACCTTGGTGAGGTTAGCTCAAAAAGCTTTTTATCCGGCAAGGATCCCTTTCCCTCTTTTGCATGTGGACACAGACCATAATTTTCCTGAAACCATTGTATTTCGGGACCAGCTGGTAGAAGAACTGGGCCTTGAACTTATAGTAAGAAAAGTCCAGGACAGTATTGACCAGGGAAAAGTCCGGGAGGAGAAAGGCAAATATTCCAGTCGGAACACCCTGCAGACCACTACCCTGCTGGATGCTATTGAGGAATTCAAGTTTGACGCTTGTATTGGTGGCGCCAGAAGAGACGAGGAAAAGGCAAGGGCAAAGGAGAGGATTTTCTCCGTAAGGGATGATTTCGGCCAATGGGACGAAAAAAACCAGCGTCCCGAACTCTTTGACATGCTCAACGGCAGGATTCACCAAGGCCAGAATGTGCGGGTCTTCCCCATTTCCAACTGGACGGAACTTGACGTATGGGAATATATCAAAACGGAGAACATCAGGATTCCCTCCCTCTATTTCGCACATAAAAGGGAAGTGTTCTTCCGTGACGGCATGATCTGGACGGCCAATGAGCACGTGTATAGGGAACCGCATGAGGAAGTACTTGAGGAAACGGTCAGGTTCAGGACGGTAGGGGACATGACCTGCACGGCAGCAGTCCTCTCCACTGCTGACACCCTGGATTCGGTGGTAGAGGAAATCAAATCCTCCACCATTTCGGAACGCGGAGCAAGGATCGATGACAAACGATCGGAGGCAGCCATGGAAAACCGAAAGAAGGTCGGTTATTTCTAACCCCCCTCCTCTCAAATTAAAGCCTATCATTCAAATTGAACTCACTATGTCTGACAATAGAAAACTCATCAAAATAGCAACCGCGGGATCTGTGGACGATGGAAAAAGCACCTTGATCGGTAGGCTGCTCTACGACACCCGCTCCCTGACCAATGACAAGCTTGAGGCAATCGAAAGAAATTCAAAGCAAAAAGGATTTGATTACCTGGACTTCTCCTTGGCCACCGACGGCCTGGTGGCCGAAAGGGAACAGGGCATCACCATCGATGTGGCCCATATATATTTCTCCACAGAGAACACCAATTATATCATAGCAGACACACCCGGCCATGTGGAGTACACCCGTAACATGGTAACCGGAGCAAGCACCTCCCAGGTAGCCATTATTCTTGTGGATGCCAGAAAAGGGGTGATCGAGCAAACTTACAGACACTTCTTCATCAACAACCTTCTTCGGGTCAATCATGTCGTGGTAGCCATCAATAAAATGGACCTGGTGGATTTTGACGAGGACACTTACCTCAAGATCAAAGGTGATTTTGAAGCCTTGATCGAGAAAAGCAATTACAACTTCGAGCAGGTGACCTTTATTCCTGTAAGCGCACTGAAGGGGGACAACATTGCCGGCAAGTCAGAAAACATGCCTTGGTATTTAGGCAACACCTTATTGGATCACCTGGAGGTACTGGAGCCTCAGGATTTGGTGGAAAATACAGCCGCAAGATTTGCAGTCCAGTATGTAATAAGGCCCAAAACTGATAAGTACCATGATTTCAGGGGCTTTTCCGGAAAATTACAAGGAGGCCCTTTGGCGGTGGGCGATGAGGTGACGGTATTGCCCTCATTTACCAAAACCAGCATTAAATCCATACACTTCTTTGACCAGACCTATGAAGTTGCCCAGCCGGGGAGCTCCGTCACCATTACACTGGAAAATGAAGTCAATGTGAGCAGAGGGGACATGCTGGTAAAATCAACAGAATTGCCCCGCTCGGAAAAGGAACTGTCCGCAATCCTCTGCCAAGTGAACCAAACTCCCTTACAGGTAGGCAGCAAGCTTATCCTCCAACATGGCGTCAATAGCGTCCTTGCAAAAGTTCAGAGCATCGAACATCTCATCCAAACGGATTTCAGTGGTGAAATTCCTGCCGAAAGGCTTCAGCTGAACGACATTGGAAAAGTGAATTTTAAATTGAGCAAACCCATCCATTATGATCCTTACACGGAAAACAGGGACAACGGGAGCTTTATCCTCATCGATGAAGGCAGTCTGGACACCGTAAGTGTAGGATTCATTCAATAAAAGAGGGTAGGAATCCACCCTCTTTTTATTAATAACAACCTATTAAACCACCACCATCATGGAAAGCTTTAGAACCGAACTGGAGAACCCTCTAGTTCAAAAAGATATTATTGAATTAGAAAAAAAGATAGCCCTCTTCAGAAACGGGGCCATAGATGAGGAAAAGTTCCGAAGCCTTCGACTGGCCCGGGGAATCTACGGTCAGCGCCAGCCCGGCGTGCAGATGATCAGGATCAAGCTTCCATACGGCATGGCCACCTCCGAGCAGTTGAAGCGGATAGCTGATGTGGCTGACAAATATTCTACCGGCCGCCTCCACATCACCACCCGCCAGGACATACAGATCCATTATGTAAGCCTGGACAGAACACCTGAACTTTGGGCTGAACTAGAGCAGGATGATGTCTCCATCCGTGAGGCCTGCGGCAATACCGTCAGAAATGTCACCGCCTCTGAAAAAGCCGGCGTGGATCCAAATGAGCCTTTTGACGTGACCCCATATGCAGATGCCACTTTCAAATATTTCCTGAGAAACCCCATTTGTCAGGAAATGGGAAGAAAGTTCAAAATGGCTTTTTCATCAAGTGATGAGGATACGGCCTTGAGCTATCTGCATGACCTTGGTTTTATCCCAAAAATCAAATCGATCAACGGTGTCGAAACAAGAGGTTTCAAAGTGCTTTTGGGAGGAGGACTGGGTTCCCAACCTAGACATGCTGATGAAATCACTGATTTCCTGGAGGCAGATCAGCTGATCCCATTCATCGAAGGAGTACTGAGGGTTTTTGACCGGCATGGTGAAAGAGCCAAGAGAATGAAGGCCCGGATGAAATATCTGGTCAAGGATCTGGGGATAGAAGCCTTTCTGGGTTTGGTAAAGGAAGAACAGAAAGCCTTGCCTTTTCAGGTCTATCCAATTGATTTTGCCTCCTATGAAGCGTCCCGGACTTTGCCTTCCCCTGCCATTCCTGCAGTGAAAGAAAAGCTTGACCTTGCCTTTGAAAAATGGAAATTGACCAACGTCCTTCCTCAAAAGCAGGAAGGTTATGTCAGCATCGGAATCAAAGTAAAACTTGGAGATTTCTACACAGATAAGGCAAGACTGTTGGCGGATCTGGTAAAAACCTATGCCAACAATGAGCTTCGGTTCACTTTGAGGCAGAATATTCTCATCAGAGATGTCAAAGAGGAACTGATCCCATATTTCTACCAAGAGCTGAAAAAATTAGGTTTTGTGGCCCATGGCTACAATTCATTTGGAGATATCACCGCTTGCCCAGGTACCGACACCTGTAATCTCGGCATTGCCAGCAGTACGGGAATCTCTACCGTGCTGGAGGACCTGATCTTGGAAGAATACCCGCAATACCTTTCCAACCAGGATCTGACGATCAAAATTTCCGGATGCATGAATGCCTGTGGCCAACACAACATGGCCTCGATTGGCTTTCAGGGTATGTCCATTAAAGTGGGAAAATCCGTGGTTCCTGCCCTTCAGGTATTGCTGGGCGGACGTGTTTTAGGTGACGGGAAAGGTGTATTTGCCGATAAGGTGATCAAGATCCCGAGCAAAAGAGGCCCTCAGGCGCTTAGGGTATTGCTGAATGATTTTGAGGCAAACGGCAATGGCTTTGCCTTCCCTGACTATTACGACCACCAGGGTCAGAAGTATTTCTACGACATACTTAAGGATCTCTCCTCCACCGACGACATACAGGAGTCGGACTTCGTGGACTGGGGCAATGACCAGCCGTATGTCAAGGAAGTGGGTGTCGGTGAATGTGCCGGAGTGGTCATAGACTTGGTCGCCACCTTGTTGCTTGAGGCTAGGGAAAAACTGGCCAATGCCGAGGAAGCCTTGGAAGAGCAGAGATGGGCTGACAGCATTTACCACTCTTATACCGGGATGATCAATGCGGCCAAGGCCTTATTGTTGTCAGTTGGCGAAAGCACAAATTCTTATGCAAATATCATTTCCATATTTGAGGAAGCTTTCACCGAAACTTCCAAATTGGACTTGGGGAATTCTTTCAGCAGCATCGTATACCAGATGAAGGACAATGAGCCTTCCCCAGAATTTGCCAAGCAATATTTCAATGCTGCCTTAGAGGTGTTTGGATCTATAAATGAGTACAGAAGAGAGGAGGTAGTAAATGAGAAATAACATCAATCCAAAAGTAACATTGGTTGGCGCAGGACCGGGGGACCCAGAACTGATCACTTGGAAAGGAATCTTGGCCCTCAGCAAAGCTGATGTGGTATTATACGACGCATTGGTGGATAAAAGTCTCTTGAACCATGCTCCAAAGTCAGCCTTGAAAGTTTATGTAGGCAAAAGGAATAAGGTTAAGGGCAATCCCCAGGAGGAGACCAACCACCTCTGTGTTTACCACGCAAAAAAACACGGGCACGTGGTTCGCTTAAAAGGCGGGGATCCATTTGTCTTTGGAAGAGGGGCAGAGGAGGTGGATTATATCCAAAGCTTTGGAGTGGCCACTGAAGTCATACCGGGAATCACCTCCAGTGTGGCCGTGCCTGCAGCTGCGGGCATACCGGTCACCAAAAGGGGCGTTTCGGAAAGTTTCTGGGTCATCACCGGCACCACCTCTGCTGGCAAATTGTCCCGCGACGTTGAACTGGCTGCCCAGTCAACTGCTACAGTAGTCGTGCTAATGGGAATGGGCAAATTGCCTGAAATCGTCCAGCTCTTTAAAATGGCCGATCGCGCCTCCACTCCTATCGCCGTCATCCAAAGCGGTACCACCAAGGAGGAAAAGATTGTGGCTGGAAACATTGAGGACATTGAAGAAAAGGCGACCCTTGCCGGAGTAGGAACACCTGCAATTATCATCATCGGCGAGGTTGTAAGAGAAAGTCCAAGGCTGATGGATGTGTACAGGGAGGCTGTTTATATTAACCACTACTAATATCAAAACCATGAACGAGTTATATCCCATATTCCTCAAGGTCAACCAGCTGAACGTGCTGCTGGTAGGCGCCGGAAAAGTAGGGCTGGAAAAGCTCACTTTCCTGCTAAAATCCAGTCCAAACGCACATGTTACCGTGGTAGCAAAGGAAATCAGCGAGGAGGTAAGGCAGCTGGCCAAAGGGAAGTCCCATGTCACGCTTATTGTGGATGCCTACCAAACCAAGTATCTCGGAGGCAAGCATATTGTGATCGCTGCCACCGACGTGACCGAAACCAACCATGAGATTTATCATGATGCCAAGGAAAGGTATTTGTTGGTCAATGTGGCGGATACACCGGCCTATTGCGATTTTTACCTCGGCGGCATCGTGACCAAAGGAAACGTCAAAATCGCCATCAGTACCAATGGTAAATCACCCACTACGGCAAAGCGGCTACGGCAGCTGCTAGAGGAGGTGATCCCTGAGGACATCGATGACTTGGTCAATAACCTCAACGAGTACAGAAAAACTTTAAAGGGTGACTTTGAGGAAAAAGTTGAACTGATGAACAAGATCACCGAGACTTTGGTCAGGAGCAGAAATTAACCTTACTACAAATAAAAATTAACCGCAAAGAAATAAAGAAGCGTAAAGGTTTATGAAAACTCCATCACTTTGCGATTCTTGTTGTCTTTGCGGTTATCTCTCATCAGGCTATCCTACTTCAGCTCCTTCATAGTCACAACCGGTACATCCTTGCGGTTGAGGTCTTTCAGAGGATTTTGTTCCCCTTTATAGGCGTATCCCTCCTCAGTGAGCTCCCACAGCAATGGGGCAAGGTTGAGCACCGTGGCTTTGCAGCCCTGCATGATGGCTCCCATATTTCCAGTGCCTTTACTCAGTGCGGCTTCATTTTCAATTTCAAACGGCCCGCTGAAGTTTTTGGCTTTTAAAGTATTGATAAATTTTCTCCAGTCCATATTATCCCCAACCCCAAATCCAGGTAAGGTTGCCTCATAATGATGTCTGTCCCATTCATGTTGACTGGTCGGCACTCCGGCTTTCTTCGCCAACTCTCCCTCTACCAAATGCATTGGATACATATTTCCCCAAAAAGGACTGTTGCCGTTTCTTGTGGACTTTACATGGATCCGTTTAAGTCGGCCCATATCCGTATGCTCGATTACCTCTGTAGGATCCACATGTTGCCACACATCATGCGATGGATCATAAATCTCACCATGTGCTTTACTCGGGATCAATTCATACATCAGTTTCCTTGCGGCAAGTACTCCTGGTAGATTGTTATAGGTACTGGAAAATCCTGCTGACCGCCATCCTTCCATTGGGCAGTTTTCATACAAAATGGTTACTCCTAGATCCTCGGCATATTTGATGATGGGTTCAAAAACCTTCTTGTATTCTTCCAGATTTTTTTGAAAACCTCTTTCCTGAACCCCCAGCTCATGATTATATCCTACAAATGTCCCCACCTTTATATCGTTTTCATCCCCTCCCATGAGGTGGGCCATACGGATAAGCCTAAGGAGGTGGTTTTGATTGTTTATTTTTTGCTGCTCATCTCCGCCGATAAGGTTATCAAAAGCACCCAGCGACATCCTAAGCTGATTCCTATTAAATTTTTCAATCATTTCCTTAGCCGTATCGGGAGAAAAATTCTCATAATCCATATGAGTGGCCACGAAATCATCACGTGTGCCGTCTTTTCTAAAAACACACACGTCCAGTCCCTGTACGCCAGCTTCCTTGGCTTTCTCGATGGTCTGATCAAGGTCCAGTTGATCAAATGCTGAGGTCATAATCCAAATCGGATTGTTCATAGGTCAATTCTTTTAAGGTTTGAAAGTAATAGGTTAAAGATAAAAAATTAAGGCATGCTTTCCTTCTGCCGATTGATTTTTCAGATAGGGATTCGCCATTCCAAAATCTAGGGCTTTTTAAAAGGACAGGAAAAATGCGTATCTTGTAGTTACACAAATCCATTTTTAAAAATGAAAAGCACACTCTATACATTAATATTATCTGCTGCCCTTTCAACTTCCCTATTTTCCTGTTCGGAGAATAATGGCAATGAAACCGGCGAGCCGCTGTCCCCTACCAACGTGGTCAATTCCGAAACGCTCAACTTCAGTGTTGACACTTTATATTCAGATCTTGAAAACCCCTGGGGAATGGTTTGGCTTGAGGATGGCAGAATGTTGGTAACAGAGAGAAGCGGGGAAATACTCATCTTTGAAAATGATGGGTACACTGGCGAACAAGTCCAGGGAATGCCGGATGTGTATGCCAGAGGACAAGGAGGCTTGATGGACATTCAGAAAAAGGATGATTGGCTGTATATAGCCTATGCCAAGCCTACCCAAGGCGGTGGCGCCACCACTATCATGAGGGCGAGATTGGATGGAAATAATTTGGTAGACCAGGAAGAACTTATCCAAACAACTCCAGCAACAGACTCTGGAGTCCACTTCGGATGCAGAATCGTTTTTGACAATGAAGACTACCTATATTTCAGTTCTGGCGAGCGCGGCACTAAGCCTAATGCCCAGGACCTGACGAACTCGCACGGAAAAATCCACCGTATAAACCTTGACGGAAGTATCCCGGATGACAATCCTTTTGTAAACGAGCCAAATGCGGTGAAGTCAATCTGGACTTATGGAAACCGAAACCCTCAGGGAATGATCTATGATGCAGAAAACAACAGAATCTGGGCACATGAGCATGGACCAAAAGGTGGTGATGAATTGAACCTTATCGAAAAAGGGAAAAATTACGGCTGGCCTTTAGTGACCCATGGGATTGATTATGACGGGAGCGTAATCTCTGAGGAAACTGAGAAAGAAGGGGTAACTCCACCGGTTCATTACTGGGACCCATCCATCGCTCCATGTGGCATGGTGCAAGTCACCAGTGACCGCTATGGCGCTTGGAAAGGCAACTTGCTCATAGGCGCCTTAGCTCATCAGCACGTCGCTAGAGTTGAGCTAGATGGTACTGAGTATGCTGGGGAAGAAAAGCTTCTGCAAGACATCGGCCGTGTCAGACATGTAGCTCAAAGTCCTGATGGATACATTTACGTAGTCACCGAAGGAACGGGACTTATGGTCAAGTTAATTCCTGAAGAATAGAACAAAAAAAAGAGGTAGCCGATCGCTACCTCTTTTTTTATGACTTAATAATTTATTTAAAAAACATATCGGACAGAAAGCGCAAATCCATCTGCCCATAATCTCTGGTAACCTATCACGTCAAAGGCAGGTTTCCAGTCAAAAGATAAGTTAAGTGGAATTTCTACAAAAGTATATTCCAATCCCAAAATACCATCTATACCCACTACGGTATATGATCTGTCTGGATCTCCCCAGCCACGGTACCTTCTATCTGCGGCATTAAAAAACCCTACGTGGGCACCAGCGCCATAATACCATCTCAAACCACGAGCTTCAGGGATGTTGCGGTGAACCTCCAAAAGACCTGTCAGCATCATGCCTCTCCATCTGCTGTGGATCAAACCTTCAAAAGCGACATCATTGGAAAGAAAATGCTTAATGGTCACCCCAGCACTGTTTCCCGCTCTCAAACCTATGCCGGTATTGTAATCTTGAGCTTTTACCTCGGTGCCTAAACACATTCCTGCGAAAAGCAGGGCGACAATCATTATTTTTTTAAACATATAAGTAGTAAAATTTAACAATAAATAATTTTTTAAAAGGAATAAATCTGCTCCGGGCTGATACAAAAATCAAGCCTGACATCGTGTTCTTCAGCAGGTATGGATTTTTCCGGAGGGAAAAATGACAAGCCCACTTTTATAACCTCATGACCGAGGGATTCCAAAAAACGATCGTAAAATCCCTTTCCATAACCAAGTCTGTTACCTTCCAAATCATATGCCAAAAGGGGTATTAAAACCATTTGAACGGCATTGCCATCCACGACATGATAATGGTGTGGTACCGGAATTCCATAGGAGTCAAGTTCGTATGAAAATGGAACATCCAACTCAATGGTCTCCATGGCTCCGGTGACAAAATCACTTACAGATGTATAAAGATGGTATTTTTTGGAGGCAAGTCGGTCGACAAGCTCGAAGGTATTAATCTCACCGAGTTTTTCAATCGGAAGAAAAACGTGAATGTGTTTAATTTCTAGATGCAGTTCCAGAAAGGTAAGCAATTTATCGGTGATAATTCTGGATATTATCAATCTTTTCCCAGTCTCCAGATGCTTCCTTTTGGATTTATAAATTTTCCGTAGTTCTGATTTCTCCATCCTGATATTCTAAAACAATATAACTGAAGTTCATAGGATCAAAATTTTCAAAAAGCTTGTCTATAAAATTGCCATCCTCCAAGTAAAATTGCAAGAGATTATTAAACCTTTCCTGGGGCACGCCCTTGGGGAAAAGAGTTTTCTTAACGGTCTCCATCCTGTTTAAGTCTTCCGAGAAATTTTTCTCCTCAGCCTTTACCACTTTTTTACAAAAATGATCAATAATTTGTATCATCCTTGTTTTGGTACTTTCTGAGCTCGTCTTTAAAGTCGGATGGATTCCTTCTACCTGTCCCCCGATTTCATCCATTAAGGAAGTTAAAGCCTCTTTTTTATCATTTAACGTTAGATCATGAGTGGACCTTTGCTTTACGTAAGCTTTTTTCCAGATTGTGAAATCTTCAAAAATTTGCTTCAAAGGCACACCCAGTTTAGCAATCTTTCTCGAAGAGTTGGAATCAATAATCATGGCAAAGTTTCTAGGCATAATCATGGGAAAATCTACGCCGTAGTGGTCAAAACTTTCCTTCAACTGCAACCAATACACTACCTCAGCCGGACCACCCAAGTAAGCCAGATTTGGTAGAATTACCTCCTGATACACAGGCCTCATTACTACATTGGGGCTGAATTTTTCGGGACTTTCCTGAATCAACTTTCTAAGCTCTGACTCACTGTATTTAATATCTGTATTGAGCACCTCAAAACTGTCCTCCACTTTCACAATCCTTTCCCTAAGCCCTTTATCCAGGTAGAAAAAATTAATCTCACGGGAATGCACTTGGGTTTTGTAGCTCAACTCTTCTAATTCCTGTGTGCTTTGTTGCACTAACTCGCTGGCTTTGCCTTCTAAGATGTCTGCTTCTATAATGGGGGCGAAAAGTTGTTTTAACTTCACATCATGCCCATCTACTATTACTAGGCCTTTTTCTCCAAAAAGGTGATGTACATATTTACGAACTGCAACCGCTAAGTTTTCGGAGCTTTCATAGGCATCCTTTAAGAAATCGGGCAAAAACCTCCACTTCTTTAGAAGCCCCTTAAGCTCATCATCAAGGACAAAATCACCCACAGCACCTGTCTGTTGGCTGTTCCACTGATATTTTTCTCCATCAAAGTTGAAATGGTTGATTTCAGCAAAATCGTGGTCCTCAGTGGCCATCCAATACACCGGAATAAAATGGCATTCCGGGTACTCCTTATTCAGCTTTTCGGCCAAATTGATGGTAGAGACAATTTTATAAATGAAATAAAGCGGCCCAGTCATTAGATTGAGCTGGTGACCGGTCGTCACGGTAAAAGTCCTGGAATCCCTGAGCCTTTCCACAGCTTTACATTTCAGACCCGCCTTTTGATATTGCTCGTTCAGCGCAGTTGCCAGCACTTCTCTTTTCTCTTGAGAAAAATTCCTTTCCTCAACTGCCTTTCCAAAATTCTCCACTGAGGGGAATAACTTGTAAAATGGGGAAAGAGAAGGTTGCTGTCGGAGATAGTCTAAAAAGAAAGCTGAAAACTGCCCGGTACACTCAGGCTCAAGGGTCGCTTTGATCATGGGTTTATTTTTCTGATTCAAAATATCATTATGAGGCTAACGGCCCCTTAATTGGCAAAGTTCTAAAATTAAACGGAAATACAGGAACGGTCAAACCAGAGTTTAATATAATCAAAAATTATGTAAAGCAACTGGGGGTTAGATGTTTTAATTTTGAGTATAAAATTAAATGATTATCCGTAATCCTGCCTGTTGGCAATTCCCTTTGATTTTGGGGTAGGATGACCGAAGACCGATGACCGAAGAGGCCTAAATATTGTTTTCAGCCATTCTTTCATTAGTTGACGGTTCATACTGGCAATAAAGCGGATATACACAATAAATTAATAGGCCATGAAAAAAGAATTTCCTGTTAGCGGCATGAGCTGTGCAGCCTGTGCGGTCAGTGTAGAAAACGTACTCAAAACCTACCCAGGGGTAAAAAAGGTTTCTGTCAATTACGCTACCCATTCTGCCTTGGTAGAGTCTGAAAACACACTTGACCTGGATGCCCTGAAGAAAGCGGTACAAGATGACGGCTATGACCTAATTGTCGAAGAGGTCAAGGCGGAGGAAATTGAAAAACATCAGCAAAATGCTCTTGCACAATTGCGGTTCAACACCATCGCTTCCGGTATATTGGCTTTTCCAGTTTTCATCATCGGCATGTTCTGGATGCACATGCCCTACGGCAACGAGGTAATGTGGCTGCTCACCACCCCGATTTTGTTGATTTTTGGTCGTACGTTTTTTATCAACGCATGGAAGCAAGCAAGAAACTTCAAGGCCAATATGGACACCTTGGTGGCTCTCAGTACAGGTATAGCCTATATTTACAGTACATTCAACACCTTTTTCCCTCAATGGTTACTCAGTCGAGGACTGGAGCCTCATGTGTATTTTGAGGCTGCCGCCATAATTATTTTCTTCATCCTCCTAGGCCGCCTTCTCGAATCAAGGGCCAAAGCCGGTACGGGTGAGGCCCTTAAAAAACTTATGGGCTTGCAACCCAACGAGGTAACGGTCATCGAAAACGGGAAAGAAATTGTCAAAAAAACCTCCACTGTGCAAGTAGGAGAGGAAATACTCGTAAAGCCAGGCCAAAAAATCCCTTTGGACGGAAAAGTCATCTCGGGAAGTTCTTTTGTTTCTGAAAGCATGCTTACCGGAGAGCCTATCCCAGTACAAAAGTCAATTGGATCCAATGTATTTGCTGGCACCATCAACGAGAAAGGAAGCTTCAATTTTACCGCCACACAAGTAGGGAATAACACCTTGCTCGCCCAAATAATCCAACGTGTAAAAGAAGCACAGGGCAGCAAGGCCCCGGTGCAACATTTGGTGGACAAGATTGCGGGGATATTTGTGCCAATAGTAATCTTGTTGTCGATTGTAACTTTGCTGGTTTGGGGCTTTACAGGAATTGAGGACAGTTGGCTCAGGGGAATGCTATCCATGATTACAGTGCTAGTCATAGCCTGTCCTTGCGCACTTGGGCTGGCTACACCTACTGCCGTGATTGCGGCCATTGGCAAGGGCGCCAATATGGGCATTTTGATCAAAGACGCCGAAAGTCTGGAGAAGGGTAAAAAAGTGGACACGCTGCTGTTAGACAAAACCGGCACCATTACCGAAGGCAACCCAAAAGTTGTCAGTACTTTTTTCCCAAAAGGAAGTGATGATATGCTGTCCGGTGTTATTTCCGCCATTGAGCGGAAAAGTGAGCACCCCCTGGCAAAGGCAATTGTGAGTCATTTTGACAGCACCGAACTGCCTTCCATCCAAAACTTTCAATCCCATACAGGCAATGGGGTCAGTGCAGTTTTTGAAAGTATGCTATACCGAATAGGGAAGAAAAGCTGGTTAGCAGCTGAAGGGGTTAATCTGGCTGAGGATGTCTTAAAAGATGCCGATGAGAAGCTTTCCCAGGGAAAGATAGTGATTTTCATAGCAAGGGAAAATGAATTGATAGGGTCGATTACCATTGCAGACCCAGTAAAAGAAACCTCGAAAGCTGCAATCAAAAAACTACAAGCCAAAGGCATAGACATTCATATCCTGTCCGGTGACCAAGAGAAAACAGTGGCCCATTTGGCTGAGCAGTTGGGAATAAGCCATTACCAAGCAGCCATGATGCCTACTGACAAAGCCGAATATGTGAAGCGTCTACAACTAGAAGGAAAAGTGGTCGCGATGGCAGGCGATGGCATCAACGACAGTGAGGCGCTGAGTTTGGCAGACGTGAGCATCGCCATGGGCCATGGTTCTGACATCGCCATGGATGTGGCCAAGGTCACGCTTATCCATTCGGACTTGGAACAGATTTCAAAATTCTTTGACCTCTCAAAGAAATCCGTAAGCATAATCCACCAGAACCTATTCTGGGCCTTTATTTATAACATTATAGGCATCCCGATTGCAGCGGGTTTGCTGTACCCTGCCTTTGGGTTTCTGCTGAGCCCCATGATCGCAGGAGCAGCCATGGCACTGAGTTCAGTGTCGGTAGTCACCAACAGCTTGAGACTTAAATAACAATAAAAAAGACGGAAGACGGGAGAAAATACACCTTTCGGTCTTCCGTCCCCAAAATATTATCATCTAAAAACTTAAAAAGTAAATCCATGAACGAATTACAATTCAAAACAAACATCAAATGCGGCGCATGTGAATCGGCCGTTAAGCCTAAATTGGACAGCTTGGAAAACACTTCTTGGGAAGTGGACCTTAAGCATCCTGACCGAATTCTAACTGTAAAAGGAGATACCGACTCCCAGGCCGTAATTGCCGCCTTGCAGGAAGCAGGCTACAAAGGAGAGCCGGTTTAAAACAAATTGAAAGGTTAACAGCTTTATTTTACTAAATTTGTTTTTGCCTTGAACATACCCACTTGGGCCAGATTAATTCTGCGCCCATTTGTGGTTTAAACCTACTAATATGATTGCATACGAGAGATTTGTACTGGATAACGGCCTTGAAGTGCTGGTCCATGAGGACCACACAACCAAAATGGCTGTATTGAACATTTTGTACAAAGTGGGCTCTCGCAACGAGATTGTAGGTAAAACCGGGCTGGCCCACTATTTTGAACACCTCATGTTTGGGGGGTCCAAAAACGTTCCGGTGTTTGATACAGCTTTGGAAAAAGTCGGCGGAGAATGCAATGCCTTCACCAACACCGACATCACCAATTACTACACCACCGTGCCGGCTATCAATATTGAGACGGCTTTCTGGCTGGAATCCGACAGGATGATGCAGCTCAATCTATCGGACAAAACTATCGACACCCAAAAGAAGGTGGTCATCGAGGAGTTCAAACAAAGGTATCTTAACCAACCTTATGGCAATGCCTTTCACTTGGTGAGGGATATGGCTTTTGATAGGCATCCTTACCGTTGGCCGACTATTGGCCAGAGTTTGGAAGATGTAGAAAACTACTCACGGCAGGATGTTGAAGAGTTTTATTTTACGCACTACCGGCCAGACAATGCAGTGATGGTAGTAGCAGGAGATGTAACCGTGGAGCAGGCTAAGCAACTGTCCAAAAAATGGTTTGAGGGGATTCCAAGTGGAAATATTCCGAGGAAAACCATTGAAAAAGAGCCAGTTCAAACCCAGAAGAAAACTAAAATCTACACCACGGACGTACCTACAGATTCCCTTTATAAAGTTTATCATATTCCTGGACGTCTTCAGCCCAATTACAAAGAGTGTGACCTCATCACAGATATCCTAGGATTTGGCAGGTCTTCTTTGCTAGAGCAGCAACTGGTTAAAAACACGGATGTATTTGCCACTTGCAATGCCTACGTGATGGGCAATGTGGATCCAGGACTCATGGTGTTCAATGGAAAGATGGAAAAGGGAAAAACTGCCGAGGAAGCAGAAAAACTATTGGATGGATTAGTGCAAGATTTTATCCAAACTACAATTGAGGAATCCACACTTGAAAAGGTCAAAAACCAGGCTGAAGCCATGAAGACTTTTGAAGGAGTTCAGTTGCTAAATAGAGCTATGAACCTGGCCTATTACGCACATTTGGGTGACCCGGAATTATACCAGACCGAATACGAGAAAAAGACTGCTGTGCCGGCCTCTGATATTCAAAAGGTGGCAAAGGAAATATTGCGGGAGGAAAATGCTTCCGTGCTTTATTACAAGAAATCATAATAGACATTACAATTTATAAAAATGAGCAATTTTAGAGTTGGTTTTGGATATGATGTCCATCAGTTGAAAGAAGGTGAGGAGTTTTGGTTGGGCGGCATCAAGTTGCAACATGACAAGGGTGCGGTGGGTCACTCGGATGCGGATGTTCTGATTCACGTGATTTGCGATGCCTTGCTAGGCGCTGCAGATTTACGCGATATTGGGTTCCATTTTGCCGACACTGACCCAAAGTATAAGGGAATCGACAGCAAAATACTTTTGAAAGAAGTAATGAAGCTTCTTCGAAACAACGGCTACGAGCTTGGCAACCTTGACACCACCATCTGCTTGCAGCAACCCAAAGTCAATCCGCACATTCCAATCATGAAACAGTGCCTTGCTGAAGTGATGGAGGTGGAAGAAAATCAGGTTTCCATCAAAGCTACCACTACAGAACGCCTTGGCTTTGTCGGAAGGGAAGAAGGCGTGTCGGCGTATTGCGTGGCCTTGATCAACAAAAAATAATTCAGATGGAAAGGGAAATCAAAATCATCACTACCGAGGATGGGTCCCACTCCCTCTATCTCCCCCACCTCAACGAGACCTACCATTCCTTTCACGGAGCATACAAAGAATCAGTTCATGTGTTTCTTTTGTACGGCTTGGAAGCTTGGGCGGCCAAAAACAAAGGGGTGCAGCCTATCCGAATTTTTGAGGTTGGCTTCGGTACAGGTTTGAATGCTTGGCTGACTTTGGTATGGGCTGAGCAAAACCAAATCCCCGTGCTTTATCATACGATCGAGCCTTTCCCATTGAAAGAGGAGGTTTACGGACAGCTAAACTACACCGGAATTGAGGAAAACCTGGAAAGATTTAAGCCTTACTTTAATCTTCTGCACCAGGCAGAGTGGAATCAGGGAGGCGCGCTTTCGGAGTATTTCAACATGAAAAAAGACCAGACCACCCTCGAGGAGGTGCAGATGTATCCTACAGATGTAGTTTTCTTCGATGCATTTGCCCCAAGCAAGCAACCCGAACTTTGGGAAAAGCCCTTGCTGGAAAAAGTTGTGGAAGCCATGAACCCAGGAGGAGTTTTCGTCACCTATTGCGCCCAGGGACAGCTGAAGCGGAATCTGAAAGAATTGGGGCTCGAGGTAGAAACCCTACCCGGCCCTCCCGGTAAAAAGGAGATGACCAGAGGGGTTAAAAGTAAAATTTGAAGTAATAAGTAAATAGTAAAAAGTCTGACGGCCAGCGCCCCACTTCTTACTGATCACTTTTCACGTCTCACTAAAAATAAGAAAGGCCCGGAATAAATCACGGGCCTTTTGCTTTTTCACCAAGTCCTACCTCCACCTGGTCTCATCATTCTCATAGGTCCGCCCGGACCTTGTTGCCTCTCTTGAGGCTTGAAGCTACCTATGTGATAGGTAAAGCTCAACATGGCATATCTAGTCAAAACCCTAGTAAAGACATCATCAATTGACACATCCGACACCGTTCTAGCAATGCTTTGGTTTTGACCAAGCAAATCAAATATGTTCAACTTTAGCTCTCCCTTATTGTCTTTCAAGAATCTAAATCCTGCCTCAATGTTCCAAAGCCAAATCGATTGATTCATCCCCTCTGAAAGACCTCTGTACAATGCATTGTTGACCACATTGGAAATGAAAAGTTTCCCATCATTGGGGCTGTAATAGAATCTCACATTCGAATTTTGAACGTAGAAATTGTTGTTCAAAGTCGTCTGCAGGGAGCTGTTGACGATGCTGTATGTACCTGTAGTTTGGAAGGTGAAGTCAACGTCCTTGCTGATATTACTGGTTAGAGTTACCCCTTGGCTAAGCCCTATGTTATCATTTAGGTTTATATCATCATTGATCATACCTGGAGTACGGTTGAAGCTGATGCTGGAGTTCATATTGAACTGAGACCTCAATGGCGCTACCGGAGCTCCGTACGACATAAATAATCTACTGTTAAATTGACCGTCCAAATTCACTGGTCTCACCAATTGCCCACCTCTACGAAGAATCACATCGGGGCTGATAGCGGTATCCTGCTGGGCAATGAAGGTACTGTTACCCATAAAGTTGTCCGTCTTGGAAGCAAATAGGAACACAAAAAACGTCCTGGATTTCTCCATGTTGATTTTCGACATGTTTGCAAAAATGGAGTGGTTGAAGCTTTGGCCAAGATTTGGATTACCTACCGACATCGCCAGTGGGTTGGCGTTATTTACAACATTTTGCAGCTGAATTACATTCGGCTCATTGGTGCTGCTACGATACCTAACTCTAAATGAAGTGCCATTCTCCTTTCTGTACTGCATATTGACAGTGGGCAAAATATTGTTGAAGGAACGCTGGAATTCAGCTGGAACAGGGAAAAAAGCCTGATTATCCAATGAAGCATTCTGATAATCCAAGCTGGCATTTAGATTCAAGCCTTTTTGGTTATTGTACCTATACCCAAGTCCCGCTCTTTGGGTCAAAAACTGGTTCTCAAACTGGTTACTCAATGCTGTATCCAAGACTACCAATCCTTGTTCGGCAATCTGGAAAGTACGCTGATCTGCAGAAGTCTTATTATTCCCCACCTGATAACTTACCGTACCAATCGCTTTACTTGTCAAAGGCTCCGTAAATGTCAAGTTGGCTCTGTAGTTAAATCCATCGGAAAGCGCAAAAGTCTCCTGGTTGATGGTATCGAAATCGTTTTGAATATAATCCCGGTTGGCAGCCATCAACTGAGTTAAATCATCAGTCTTGTTAAAAGCCGTAAACAAGTTAGCGGATAGTGTTCTGCCCTGTTTGTCAAATTTGTATCTATAAGTCAAGTTGTTACTGATATTGTAGGAATCGGCCGTTCCGTCCGTTACTGACCTAGTACTACTCAAAGGGTCAAACCCACTCGTTAAGTTGATAGCATCCCTGTCCATAAAGCTGGAGTTTGCCCTAACGTTAGCCGATGGAGCAATGATCAAGGCATTTTTCTCATCAATGTCATATTCCATTCTAGCGTTCACCCTGTGATTATTGCTCCTTACATTTTCCAATAAAGATTCCCTGTACAGTTGGCTAGACCCTGCAAGTACGATTTCTCTATTGGTGTTTTGGAAAACATTGTTTTGAGTAGAGTTAAAAAAATAGCTACCGGTGAAATTGATTTTATCTCCCCATTTATCGCTATAATTCAACCCAAGAGAATTGGTGGTGATGATACCTTGGTCCTGACCTACCGAAAAGTTCTGGTTGCCGCCACGACCTCCGCCGCCCCAGCCTCCGCCACCTCGACCTCCACGGCCACCACCGCCTCCTTCAATACCCACCATGTCTTGGGAGGAGAAGTTTTGCTGGTTGATGTTATTGAAAAGTCCGATTACGGAAATACGCTTATCTCCTTTGAAGAAATTGATGTTGCCACCTGCCGAATAACGGTTGTCGGTTCCATATCCACCATAAACTCGCCCAAACTGACCATTTCTCTTATCCTGCCTGGTCACAATATTGATGGTACGGCTATAATTACCGTCATCAAAACCGGTAAGTCTTGATTGATCTGATCGTTGGTCTAGAATCTCTACTTTATCAATTACGTCCGCCGGAAGGTTTCTTAGCGCAAGGAAAGGGTCATTACCGAAAAATTCACGTCCATCTACCAATACTTTCTGCACTTGCTCACCCCTGGCCTGAATTTCTCCATTTTGGATAGTCACTCCCGGAAGCTTGCGGACCATATCCTCAGCGACCGCATTTTCCCTAGTTTTAAAAGCTGCCGCATTGAAGGAAGTCGTATCCCCTTTCATCTCGCCCACCATGGCTTGCCCCTGTAGCACAAATTCATCTAGAAGTTTGGAATCCTCTTTAAGCTGGATTACTCCTAAGTCTAGGCTTTCCCCCCTGCTAATAGTTTTCTGAAATCTTTCAAAACCCAGATAGACGATCTCCACCACTACGGTAGGGATTCTAGGACGGTCAATGGCAAATGTCCCATCCAGATCTGTGATAGCAGAAGTCACCAAAGAATCATTCACTGTTTTGACCAGCACATTGGCGCCAATAAGTGGTTCATTAGTGTTTCCCTCCATCACTTGGCCTCTAATTTGACCCATTGGACCCCGCTGCCCAGTCCCCCTCTGTTGGGCAACTCCTTCACTTACCGAGGCAAGTAATAATAAGATTGCCAACACCTTAAGTGTAGAAATTTTCATATAGATAGTTAAAATCGTTTCCTAAAAAATCAAAAATTTGTGATTTGTTGCCAATTAGACTGTGAATCTATATGAAGGTTTAATCGGAATTTGAGAGATGTTTTGAGTGGATAATGGGTGTTGCAAGCGGTAAAAAAATAGTTTAAAAAAAGCCCGGCTTTTGGGCCGAGCTACACACTAAATATTTTGAAATTATTAGCTTGAACTTTCAGAAAGAATGTCTTTATAACTAATGCCCATGTGGCTATTATCATAAATAGCCTTCCCGTCTTTTACCAAAATAACCTGTGGAGACTCATGTTGAACACCAAACTCTTGAGCTATTTGGTTGGAGATATCTCTAAAGTTAATAAGATCCAAATAATAAGGTTTGATATGGGCTGTTTCCGCATCCTTCCAGTTTCGGGTAAGCCGGTCAATTGCCATCCCGCTGATAGAGCAACGCGTAGAATGCTTGAAAATCATTACCGGTTGTTCGTGGCTTTCTTTTTTTATATCCTCAAGCTGTACTGCTTGTTCTAAATTGATCCAATTCATTAATACATGGTTTTGATAACTTACTGCTAACAAAGGTACTCGGTTTTATAATTCCCTAAAACTACAAAAAAATGAGAAGTGGTGGATTATAGTTTTTTAAGAAAAAAGAAAGGGTAGAATATTGACTATTCTGCGCCACTATCGTTATTCTTGTAAATTAGAATAAATGTCAATGCGCCAACTCCTATATATAGCTTTAATTGCTTTCACCTTCAGTGCCTGTAAAAAAATAAACCCGGAGAAACCGAAGTCCTCCCAGCAAGCGGCCCCTTTACCGGAAGCCAGGTCCTCTATTTACTTTCCGTTGGAGATTCCACTAAGTTCCATCGAGCAGAAACTCAACCAGGAATTCCAGGATCTTTTGTTTTCTGAAAAGCAAATCCCAGTAGGCAACGGCCTGACCACTGATTTGGAGGTTACCAAAACCGGCAACGCAAGTCTTTCTCCATACCTAGAGAAAAAACTAATGTTTCAGCTCCCTGTGCATTTGAAGGGCAAATTGAATGTGGAGAAAAAGATATTTGGCCAGACCATTTCCACTGCCATACCTTTTGATGAAATACTTGCTCCAGAAATCAGCTTCCGACCAGAAATCGGGAAGGATTACAATATCAAATTTGCTGATGTGCAAATTGAGGGATGGGGACGTCCTTTGCAATACGAGTTGCTTGGGTACAAATTAGACTTGGATCCCCTTTTGCGAAAGCACCTTCAAAAACTACTCGAAAACCAGCTTATGGCTAACAATTTTCAAGGGGTAAACTTTAAGGGGCTATTAGAAAGCGCTTGGCAAAACTTCAGTGAACCTTTACCCTTTTCCCAAAATGGACATCAGGGTTTTGTTACCACCCGCCCACAAACCTTACACCTGACTGAAGAAATCCGCGGTCAAAACTTATTGTTGCATATTGGGCTGGAAGGAGATGTGGCGACCACAGTTGGCCAAAAACCAGCTTTTAAAACCGCCCACCTACCACAATTGGTCAAAAACGACATGTCCAAAAATGGAGCGGACATCACCTTGCCAATTAGTATCGGATATAGCCAAATCGACCAATATCTCAACTCCGAACTGGTCGGGGAGCAATTCCAGATCGAAAAAGGCACAGTTTTAATACCTAAAAAATTCACCACTCAGGATTTTGGAGATAGGGCATTGGTAAAAATGAACTTCACCGCCAAAAGAACCGGCAAAAAGGACCTAAGCGGAGATCTTTATCTGGTGGGAAAACCAGCTTATGATGCAGACCGGGAGGCCATTTATTTTGAGGAAATTGAATTTGACCTAAACACCAAAAACTTGTTGGCCAACTCAGCCAACTGGCTTAAACAGAATAAAATCACAGCTGAAATCGAAAAAAGGGCGTTTTTCCCTATAGGTGAATATCTCGAGGAGGCTAAAACTGAAATCAGAAAGCATAGTGACATTCAGACCGACTTTGCATCAATTTCAATAAAAAACCCTAAATTGGATGTACTTGGGATTTATACCACACCTGAAGATGTCCGCTTATATCTGCATTCGACAGGTGACGTGGATGTCAGGTTAAAACAACTTTAAATGAAAAAGCTTTTTTTATTACTTTTTGCCATACTTTTTCCATTAATCAATATGGCGCAGTCTACTACGAGTCCGCAGGAAAAGCTGACCCTAATCTGTCGACAATGGAAAAAAAGCCCCGCTGGGCCCACTGACCGATATTGAAGGCAAAACTATTGACTTTTCTGATTTCGAAGGAAAGCTTTTGGTATTGGATTTTTGGGCAAGTTGGTGTGCCCCATGCATTCAGCAGACCCCTTATTTTGAAGCTCTAGCCGAAAAATTTGAAGACCAGGATGTAGAGTTCGTCAAAATTTCCATTGATGACAGAGAGGAATATTGGAACGACTATGTCACCAAGCGAAACTGGACCAAAAACAGCTACTGGATAGGTACCGATGAGACTAATCCTATTTACCCGTTTGTTTATTTCAATTACAAAGAAAAGGATTTTGAAGGGGTAGTGATTGCTGTACCGAGATATGTTATCATTTCCAAGGAAGGAAAAATTTTAAACAATCAGGCATATAATCCCAGCCACCCTAGATTGGAAAAGGAAATCCAGAAGCATTTAAAGAATTAAATCACGTATTCTGATAAAATGGCAAGACCTGCCGCCAGCATTATTATCAGTAGTTTTTGAAGCTGGAATTTATGCTGGGGACTGCTTTCAAAAATGATGGTAGTGGAAATGTGCAAAAATCCTCCGGCTACCAATCCAAAAAGCATGTTGATCGTGTCCGGACCAATTAATGCTTCACTGTAAAGCAAATCAGTAGACAACATACCAAAAGGGGATGCCAAGGCAAAAACCACCAAAAGGATCATTACCAATCTCTTTTTTAGCCTAGTAAGCAAGACCGCCACCAAAGCAAAAGCTTCAGGGATCTTGTGCAAAATCATCCCGATCAGGAGGGTCTCACTACCATGGTGATGCCCAGAAAGCTCAGGTTGCTTGGAAAGAAGCGTTCCTTCCAAAAAGGCATGTAGGAAAAGCCCGACCATTAAGGTAGTCACAGTATTTCCCTTATGACCATTTCCATGGGTATGTAAATGCCCATGTTCAATACCAGAGGACATAAATTCCAAAAGCTGCTGCAAGAGAAAACCCAAAAGGATATAAAGTCCCATGTAGTAGGCCGATTCCCGATCTGCAAAAAGCTCAGGGAAAATATGTAGAATAGTGATGGAAAAAAGATAGGACCCGGCAAATATCAGTACCTTTTTAAAGTCCTGTTCTCGCCAATGGGGCACAAGAATCGCCACTAGCCCAGCCAGCAAAGCCGAAAAGAAAAGTAAGCCAAAATTAATGAGCATCTATGGGTTTTTGCGCTATAAAAATCATTCTGTCACTTTCGTGAAAACTAAAGGGGGCCAAATTATAATCCCCAAACACTACCTTTAATTCCAACCCCACTTTTTCGAAGAAGTGTTCAAACTGCTCTTCTCTCAGTACCTGCACTCTTTCCTGAAAATGATATTGGCTTCCATCTTCAAAGAAAATGTCTTTGACAATAAAACCGTCCTGAACCTGTTTACGAATATCAAACTTGACCCCATCTACGGCTTTCACCTCCTGAGGCTTCATCACCTCGATTACCTTGTCGGGATTGAGGTAGTCCAACAGGAAGAAACCTCCAGGCTTAAGCGATTCATATACAGATTGGAATACACGGATGTTATCTTCCTCATCACTAAAATAGCCAAAGCTGGTGAATAAATTGACAACATGGGTAAATCTTGCTTTGGCATATACTTCCCGCATGTCATGTACATCAAAGTCCAAAAGCTCGTTCTCAAAACTTTTTGCGTATGCTATGTTTTGAGGCGAGAGGTCCAAACCGGTCACCCGATGACCTTTTTGGTTAAGATATATACTATGCCGGCCCTTTCCACAGGCAAGATCCATCACATGGGAAGTGCTGTCTAGTTGGAAGTGCCCCTCCAGATTGTCAATAAACCTTCTAGCTTCAGCAAAATCCCTATTTTTATACAAAATATGGTAATAAGGGCTATCAAACCACTTTCCAAACCAATCCTTCTTGTCTACAGCTTCTACACTCTCCATTAATCTCTATCAATAAATGAAATGAACGGTTTTAAACCCTCGCTTACAAAAGTGGCCAGATTTCCTTCCTCGTCATTGTAAATTAAAAGTACTTCAAAAGCCTTGGAAGACTTTTGCAAGGCAATGGCTTCCTCGGTCCCCATTACCATCAAAGCTGTGGCATAAGCATCGGCAAGCATACAGTTTTCAGCCACCACCGTAGCACTGAGCAAGCCGTGCCTAACCGGAAAGCCAGTTTTAGGACTGATGGTATGGGAATATTTTACCCCATCTCTTTCATAAAAATTACGGTAATTACCTGATGTGGCCAGTCCTTGGTCGTCAAGAGCTATGATGCTGAAAAGATCATCCCTAGCCCCATCCTCATCCGGCTGGTTGATACCCACTTTCCAAAGCTCACCGTTTTCGTTAACCCCTCTTCCAACGAGTTCCCCACCAATTTCCACCAACATATTATAGATACCCTGCCCTTCAAGGAAGTCAACCACTACATCTACACCGTACCCCTTGGCAATAGCGCTGAAGTCCAAATAAACTCCTGGCTTGGTTTTCCAAACCTTGCTGGAATCATATTGTATCAAATTAAAGTCTACCAACCGAAGTAAATCCTTGATTTCAGTACTGTCCTTACGCTGGGCACCCTCGGGTCCAAACCCCCATACATTCACCAATGGTCCAATAGTGGGGTCATAAGCACCAGATGTAAGTTCGAAAACATCCTTGCTAGCCTCCAAAACCTCCAAAAAATACTTACTTTCAAACTCCAAAGTATCCTGACGGTTGAATCTGCTGATCTCCGAATCAGGGATGTAGGTCGATTGGGAATTATTAAAGGCTACCAATACCGAATCAATCTGCTTTTTGAAATCTCTTGATTGCTCATCTAAGTAAACCACCCTATAAGTGGTGCCCATTGTTTCTCCAGTCAAGGTCACCTTCCCGTCCTGCTCCACAGAACCAGACTCGGGTGGATTTTGCTGATTTTGCCTGTAGAGGAATACTATAAAGACAATCAATAATAAAATGATGGAGTAAATGACGTTTTTTCGAGCGTTGTTTCGCATATTCAAGGAAATTTCCTGCAAAGGTAATGGTTTCTCAACAATTTTGCCTTTAAGCTTTAAAGCCATTGCCTGGGAAAAATAGTTCCTGCCTGATATTGTTGCTGTGAATGCCAGGGCAGATGTTTATCTTTGTGGAATCCAGAATTAGTAAAGCGCATGAGAGAAGATTATTTGAGCGGAGAAAATGACCACCTTAACCAAAGCGACAGGGAAATTGAAAAGGCATTGCGGCCGCTTTCCTTTGAAGATTTTACCGGACAGCATAAAATTGTTGAGAACCTGAAAATTTTCGTGTCGGCAGCTAAAAAGAGGGGGGAATCGCTTGATCATGTGTTGCTTCATGGACCTCCCGGGTTGGGCAAAACTACCTTAAGCAACATCATCGCCAATGAACTCGAATCCAATATCAAGATCACCTCGGGACCAGTATTGGACAAACCTTCAGACCTTGCAGGCCTTTTGACAAATTTGGATGATGGGGATGTGCTTTTCATTGATGAGATCCACCGCCTCAATCCTATCGTGGAAGAATACCTGTATTCTGCCATGGAGGATTTCAGAATTGATATCATGCTGGATTCAGGACCAAATGCCCGTACGGTGCAGATTTCTCTGAACCCTTTTACACTAATTGGTGCAACTACGCGGTCCGGTCTGCTTACTTCCCCACTTAGGGCTAGGTTTGGCATCAATGCCAGGCTGGAATATTACGACGCCAAGCTTTTGACCACGATTGTAGGCCGCTCAGCACAAATCCTCAATACACCCATCGACGATGTAGCGGCCTATGAAATCGCCCGCAGAAGCCGGGGTACACCTAGAATTGCTAACAATCTATTGAGAAGGACAAGGGACTTTGCCGAAATCAAAGGAAACGGAAAGATCAATCTGGAAATATCCAAAATTGCGCTAAATGCACTGGATGTGGATGAAAACGGACTTGATGAGATGGACAACAGAATTCTGCTGACCATTATAGAAAAATTTAAGGGTGGGCCGGTGGGCCTTAGCACTATTGCTACCGCCTGTAGCGAGGAAGCCGAAACTATCGAGGAGGTGTATGAGCCTTTCCTAATCCAGGAAGGTTATCTCAAAAGAACGAGCCGAGGCAGAATGGCTACCGAACTTGCTTACCAACATTTAAATATCAAATCCAACTTTGGGGGAGCCACAGGCACCCTATTTTCGGAACAATCATGAATTTAAACCCTGACAATAACGCAACTATTATCAAAAGCCTGGCAGTAGAGTTGGGCTTTGATTTTTGCGGTATTGCCAAAGCGGATTTTTTGGAGGAGGAAGCCCCAAAACTGGAAGAATGGCTTTCTCGCAATTATCATGGAAAAATGGCCTATATGGCTAATCATTTCGACAAAAGACTTGATCCCAGGCTTTTGGTGGATGGCGCCAAAACCGTGGTAAGCTTGATTTATAATTATTATCCTCCGGAAAAACTGCCCGAAGGAAAGCAGGATTACAAACTTGCCAAATATGCTTACGGAAAGGATTACCATTTTGTCGTCAAGGATAAATTGAAGGAGTTTCTTTTTTCTTTGAAAGAAAAGGTCGGCGAGGTGGATGGAAGGGCTTTTGTTGATTCGGCTCCAGTAATGGAGAGACAATGGGCAGCCAAATCAGGAATTGGCTGGCTGGGCAAAAACAGCCTTCTCTTGAACAGAAAAATGGGTAGCTTCTTCTTTTTAGCCGAATTGATCATTGATTTGGAAGCAAGCCCCGACATGCCAATGGCCAAGGATTTTTGCGGCAGTTGTACAAAATGTATTGACGCATGCCCTACCGATGCCATCACGCAAGCTGGAGTGGTGGACGGTTCCAAGTGTATTTCCTATTTCACTATTGAATTGAAAGATGAATTACCTTCGGAAATGAAGGGTAAGTTCGAAAATTGGATGTTTGGTTGTGACATTTGCCAGGATGTATGCCCTTGGAACAGATTTTCCAAACCGCACCAAGAGCCAGAGTTTCTCCCTCATCCCGACTTAAAAAACATGACTAACCAAGACTGGGAAGAAATTACCCAGGAAACTTTTAGTAAGGTTTTTCAGAAATCTGCTGTCAAGAGAACAAAATTGACAGGATTAAAAAGAAATATTGATTTTTTGAAATAGAGGGAGAGACGGTAGACCGGAGACTGAAGTAAGGAATGGCATAAAAAAACCTCCTTTTTAGGGGAGGTTTGTAAGTTATCTAGGCTGCTATTTGTGTAAAGTGTTTGTTAAGAACTGGACCGTACAGATTGGAGAAGGTGCCGTAACACCATGTTTTAAACTCCTGCACTTCGGACGGAACCAATAAACTTAAGCCTTTCTTCAATTCTTTTTCGAAAAGCTTTTTGTCAAAACTCACCTTAAGTAAAATGGTCTTAACGTATTCAATCATGGCTCTCTGAATTTAGGTTTATATTAAATAATATTAAAATCTAGTACGGCTTTCCGAACAGTTTGTTACGTTTAAAATATCCTTATTAATTTGCAGTTAATAAGTGTAAAGCCGTCTATGAATATAACGTATTTGAAACCCTTACTATTATTCCTGATATCCTTTTATTGTCTGCCACTCTTGGGTCAGGATGTTCGAATAGAACTTGGACCGGATGAGATCGGGGTCAATGAAACGTTCAGCGTAAAAATAGTAATTTCCGATGAAAAAATAAAATCATATGATCAATTTCCTGAAATAAGTGGATTTCAAAAGCAAGGAATCTCACAATCCTCCTCCATGAACATCGTAAACGGCCAAATGACCAGCACTAACAGTGTGATTCAATACTATAAGCCTATACGTCAAGGAACTTACAGAGTCGAGCCCTTCACGATGACAGTAAATGGTCACCAAGCTCGGTCCGAGGGAAAAAGTGTAACCGTGTCAGATGCACGTCAAGCTCAAAGGCGAGGCAGAGACCCATTTGATGACTTTTTCGGCAGGGATGAGGAAGTAGAATATGTTGAAGTGGACGACGAAGCATTTTTCTCTATGGCCGTAGATAAAGATGAGGTGTATGTGGGAGAGGGTTTCAATGTCTCTCTGGCTTTTTATATGGCAGAAACCAACCAGGCACCGTTCCAATTTTATGAACCAGGTAGGCAACTGGAGGAAATCATCCGGAAAATCAAACCTACCAATGCTTGGGAAGAAAATTTCAACGTAACCAATATTCAACCTGAGCGAGTGGAAATCAACGGAAAATTCTGGACCAGATTTAGAGTTTATGAGGCTACCTTCTATCCTTTTGCCGAAGGTCAGATAGAACTTCCTCAAATTGGCTGGCAGATGATTAAGTATAGAATAGCCAAAAATCCATCTTTTTTCGGCAGCAACCGCCAAGAAGATTTCAAAACCTTTAATTCCTCAGCTAAAAACGTAAAGGTAAAACAACTACCTCCCCATCCACTTCGGAATGAGGTAAGTGTGGGTAATTTCCGTCTTCGCGAAAACTTTAGCCGAAAAGAGGCCGATACTGGAGAAGGGGTGACCTATACATTTGGCATCACCGGGGAAGGGAATATTAATTCCATTCAACCTCCCCGCAAATACAACTTGCAAAAGTTCAACACATACGATCCTAACGTAAGACAACAAATCAACAGGGGGCGGGGACGAGTCACAGGTTTGAAGGAATACAGTTACTTCATGAGCATTAATGAACCCGATGAAATCCACTTGAAGGATCATTTTGAATGGATATTCTTCAATACAAGCTTGGACAGGTACGACACCTTGCGTCCTGGGGCCATTTTGGCAGTATCGGGGGAGAGCAAAACCAATCAGGCTATCTCTACAAACCGACTGGGCGGAATCTATGATTTAATAGAAGTAGAGGACAATAAACTTTTAAACCAACGATATAAGTATTATTTTTCCACCTTTATTAACATTCTATTAGTTGCGGCAGTCATTCTGTTAGCTGCATTGATAATAAGGAAAAAATAAACTTAATGGGCAATTCATTTGGGAGGGTATTTAGAATCAGCACCTTTGGTGAGTCTCACGGGAAGGCCATAGGTGTGATTGTTGACGGTTGCCCCGCTGGCTTGGAGATCGATGAAGCTTTCATTCAATTGGAACTGGAAAGGAGAAAGCCCGGACAGTCCAAAATCACCACTCAGCGGAAAGAAGGAGACCAGGTGGAAATCTTATCAGGAACTTTCGAGGGGAAGTCCACAGGTACTCCCATCGCCATGCTTATCCGCAATCAAGATCAAAAGAGTAAAGATTATTCACATATTGCAGAAAGCTATCGACCATCCCATGCCGACTTCACCTATCAGGCCAAGTACGGTCTAAGGGACTATAGAGGTGGCGGAAGAAGCAGCGCCAGGGAAACCGCCGCTCGAGTGGCAGGCGGGGCTATTGCGAAGCTACTACTCAAGCATTATGGAGTGAAAATCAGTGCCTTTGTCAGTCAGGTAGGCGAGATAAAGGTAGAGAAATCTTATCAGGAACTCGACCTATCCAAAACCGACTCCAACATCGTAAGGTGTCCCGATTCGAGCATGGCTGACCAAATGATTGACTATATCGACCAGGTGAGAAAAGCTCGCGACACAGTCGGGGGAATTGTCAGTTGTGTGGTTCAAAATACCCCAGTTGGCTTGGGCGAACCCGTTTTTGACCGCCTGCATGCTGATCTAGCAAAAGCCATGCTCAGCATCAACGCGGTAAAAGGTTTTGAATACGGAAGTGGCTTTACTGGCGTTACCATGAGAGGCTCTCAGCATAACGATGAGTTTTTCACAGAAGGTGAGAAAGTAAAAACCAAAACCAACCATTCCGGAGGCATTCAAGGCGGAATATCCAATGGTGAAGATATTTATTTCAGGGTGGCTTTCAAGCCTGTGGCCACCATCATGCAGGACCAATCCAGCATCAATGAGGCGGGGGATGCTGTGACTGTATCCGGCAAAGGCCGCCATGACCCCTGTGTTGTTCCCAGGGCAGTACCGATTGTGGAAGCTATGTGCGCTTTGGTACTAGCAGATCATTTATTGCTCAATAAATTGAGTAAATTGTAAACCCAATAGTAATTCTGTAAAAATGCTCAAGAGAATACCCTTACATACCCAGATCATTATCGGTTTGGTTCTCGGATTGATTTTCGGTTTGGTTGTCATCAAAACCAACATCCCCCCTCAATTTACAATGGACTATATCAAGCCCGTGGGAACCATCTTTATCAATGCCCTGAAGATGATTGCCGTACCTTTGGTGTTGGCATCCCTGATTGTAGGGGTATCTAATCTAGGGGATATATCTAAGTTGAGCAGAATCGGTGGCAAGACCATCCTTACCTATATGTGTACCACGGTACTTGCTGTGACTATCGGCCTTCTGATGGTAAATGTTTTCCAGCCAGGCAAAAGCCTTCCTGAAGACACCCGTGAAAGCCTTATGAGCCTGTATGATGACACCGTGGGTTCCAAAGCCACCGAAGCGGAACTTCTACAGCAACAAAGCCCACTTCAGCCTTTGGTGGATATAGTTCCAGAGAATGTCTTTCAAGCTGCCACTGACAACGCAAGTATGCTACAAGTGGTGTTCTTTGCGATAATTGTCGGCATTGCCTTGCTACAATTGCCTAAAGACAAAGCCTCACCGGTTATTGCTTTTTTTGATGGACTGAATGATGTCATCATCAAAATAGTGGGCTATATCATGATGATTGCCCCTTACGGTGTATTCGCACTTATGGCATCACTGATTGTGGAAATAGCCGGGGACAACCCCGATTCCGCTGTGGAGCTATTATTGGCTTTATTAAAATATAGTTTGGTGGTACTAGGGGGATTGTTCTTCCTGATTCTAGTAGTGTATCCAACCATTTTAAAGATGTTCACAAAAGTACAATATGTGGACTTTTTCAAGGCCATCCGACCGGCTCAATTGTTGGCTTTCACAACGAGTTCCAGTTCTGCCACCTTGCCGGTAACCATGAAGCAGGTAGAAGAAGAAATCGGGGTATCTGAAGAAGTGAGTTCTTTTGTATTGCCACTTGGCGCCACGATCAATATGGATGGAACCAGTCTTTACCAAGGTGTAGCAGCTGTGTTTATCGCCCAAGCTTTGGGTATGGACCTGACTCTCACGCAGCAATTAATGATCGTGTTGACGGCTACTTTAGCTTCAATAGGTTCGGCCGGGGTACCTGGTGCAGGGATTATCATGCTGATTATCGTGTTGGAATCTATCAATGTACCAGCGGCGGGCATCGCGCTAATTATAGCACCAGACAGAATTTTGGATATGTTCAGGACAATTGTCAATGTAACAGGAGATGCCACAGTTTGTACGGTAGTAGCCAGTACGGAAAACGAACTTCCAGACGGGCTGATCAGGAGATCTAATCCCCTAACTGCAAACGAACCTGAAGAACAAACCACCCCTGTAGAAGTAGAAAACTCCAAATAAGCTAAGCTATTGCAGGAACTAAAAAAGCACTTCTAACATTAGAATAACTGAATAGATTTTAACTAACGAAAATATGCTTCAAGCACAGAAAAGACCGGTACAGATTTACATGGAGGAAAATCCAAATCCAAACTCACTGAAGTTTGTGGTAAACTTCATGCTTGCCGACGATGGGATCAGCTTTGACTACCCTACTGCAGAAAGTACTGAAAACTCCCCTTTGGCAAAGGAACTCTTTAATTTTGCAGCAGTTGATCGGGTTTTTATCGCCTCCAATTTTGTGACGGTGACCAAGAAAGACGATGTAGCTTGGGAAGATATTAGAGATCATGTAAGAGCTCAAATTAAAGTTTATTTGGAATTAGGCAAACCACCCGTTAACCAAGCTTTCGACAAGGATCCACTTTTTGACGAAAACGACAGCGAAACCGTTAAGAAAATCAAAGGTATATTGGATGAATATATCCGACCTGCAGTAGAGCAAGACGGTGGCGCCATTGTATTTCACAGTTTCCACGATGGAGTAGTGAAGGTATTGTTGCAAGGATCCTGCTCTGGCTGCCCTTCCAGTACAGTGACGCTGAAGGCGGGAATTGAAAACCTGCTGACCCGAATGCTTCCCAACGAAGTCACATCAGTAGAAGCCGAAGGCGTCTGATAGTAAAAAATCTCAGCCGGTGTGGTTTTAACTGCATCGGCTTTTCACCTTTAAGCCCCGATTACTCCTAATCTATGTTTAGAAAAGACTGGGCATGGGCCCTCCTTGGATTAATTGCCCTTGTCATCCGGTATTTTGCGGCGCAAAATCCTGAGAAGACGGAGGAGATATACTCGAGGACTTTTTTCCCTGTAGTCAGAAATGTGATTGATCTCACTGTTTCCAGACTCCCATTCCCTACCGTTTATCTTTTCGTTTTTTCTATTTTCATAGCCATTGGCGTCTACTTTTATTTTCTGTTGACCCGCAAACCTGGATTCAAAATGAAAGTGGCTTACACTTTCCGCTCTATATTTAATTTTGCTGGAGCCCTGATATTCTTTTTCCTCGTTTTATGGGGCTACAATTACCAAAGGGTGCCAATCTTCCAGCAATTAGATCTATCGCCTCGCCCATTAAGTGAAGAGGAAATCATGCGAGAGATCAACTTGACCAGCAATATCTTGGTTCAACTTCGCCAAAACCTCACCTTGGACGACGAGCCTATAGAGGAAACCATCCCCTATGAAGAAGTGGAAGAAATCGTAAGGGCAAATATCCGTGAAAACCTTTACTTACTAGGACTCAACTTCACCGGACATCCACGCACAAAACTCTTTTACCCGGCAGGATTTATGACCCGGATGGGGATTTTGGGAATTTATTTTCCTTTTACAGGAGAAAGCTATATTGATGCGGCACTTCACCCTCTTGAGCGACCTTTTACAGTAGCCCATGAGATGGCTCATAGCTACGGGGTGACCGATGAGGGCGAGGCTAATTTCATTGGCTGGGTGATCTGTTCAAATAGCAATGACCCCTTATTGCAATACAGTGGACAATTAAGACTTTTGCGCTACCAGCTCAGTGATCTTTACCGGATAAGCCCAAATCTTTATCGACAAACTTTCTCACGGCTAAACAAGGGGATAAAAAATGACCTTTCATCAATTCTGAAAAACAAGGAAGAAGTAAAGCCAATTTCCAATGAGCTGAGCAAAAGATCAAATGACATCTTTCTCAAAACACAAGGTGTAAAAGCTGGTGTGATGAGCTATCAACAGCTACCCATGCTGGCAAATGCCTGGAGGAATAGATTAAAGGGCGAGTAAAAATTGGCCAACGTTTTATCCAGATCTTTTTTACTTACCTTTGTATTTAAACTTAGCCATGGTAGTAACTCCCGAAAATATCCTTTTTATCTCTTCGGTTTTACTCATTTTGAGTATAGTTGCCAGCAAAACCGCCGGTAAAGCAGGAATTCCTATTTTACTACTTTTCCTTGCTATTGGAATACTTGCAGGTTCAGAAGGGATCGGTGGGATATATTTCAACGATCCCAACTTGACCCAGTTCTTGGGAATCACCGCACTTACCTATATCCTATTTTCGGGTGGACTTGATACCAAATGGCAATCCATCAAGCCGGTTTTAGGCCCCGGGCTTGTCCTATCCACCGTGGGAGTATTGCTTACCGCAGTTTCCGTAGGGCTGTTTGTACATGCTGTGAGTTCATTTTCTCTTTTGGAAGGCTTGCTTATGGGCGCCATTGTATCATCTACTGATGCAGCCGCCGTATTTGGAATTTTAAGGGCAAAAAGCATTGGGTTAAAAGGGAATTTACGGCCAATGTTGGAATTAGAGTCTGGTAGTAACGACCCGATGGCATATTTCCTTACCATTGGTCTTACTTCCATGTTGTCCATAGAGCAATTTACATTTATTGACCTCATCCCAGTATTTTTCATGCAGATGGCCATTGGTGGAGCTGGGGGCTACCTACTCGGAAGAGGAATCGTACTCATCATCAATCGCATTAATTTAGAGTATGAAGGGCTTTATCCTGTTTTAATGTTGGGTATGGTAGCGATGCTTTACGCTCTAATTGATTTTGCGGGAGGAAATGGATTCTTGGGCGTCTATGTGGCAGCTTTAGCTATCGGCAATGGTAAAATGGTGCATAAAAAAAGCTTAATCAAGTTTTTCGATGGTGTGGCCTGGTTGATGCAAATCGTGATGTTCATTACTTTGGGTTTATTAGTATTCCCTTCTCAGGTCATGCCTATCATAGGATTAGGCGCTTTGGTATCTCTATTCCTAATCTTTGTAGCAAGACCATTGGGGGTATTTGTTTCACTTGCATTCTTTAAGTATAAAATCAGGGATAAACTCTTCATAAGTTGGGTAGGCTTAAGAGGCGCAGTTCCAATTGTATTTGCCACTTTCCCCTTGATTGCAGGGGTTGAAAAATCAAATATTATATTCAATATTGTATTTTTCATCGTTCTTACCTCAGTGGCACTACAGGCCACTACACTTTCAATAATGGCTAAATGGCTGTCTTTGGCCGTTCCTGAAGGACTCAAAAGGAGATCTCTTCTTGACCTGGAGTTATCTGAAGATTTTAAAAATGCCTTGGTGGAAGTTGATTTACCAGAAGATTCTGAAATTGGCGGTAAAAAGATCTGGGAGTTAGATTTTCCAAAAACATCCCTGATTGTATTAATCAACAGAAACGAAAAGTTTATCACCCCAAATGGCCTTACAGAGCTCAAAGGGGGAGACAAACTCCTTATTATGATGAATTCTGAAAATGAAGAACACAAGGTGAAGGCCACCCTCGGCGTTTAATTTACCGTCTGTTTCCTACCCAAACTCCCAAAATAACGGCTGCAATACCAAAATAATGGCCAAGCAATAAAACTTCCCCATCCCAAACACCCCATATGATTGCCACGATTGGAATAAGGTAAGTTACTGTGCTGGCAAAAACCGGGGATGCAATTTTCACCAACATATTAAATAAAATCAACGCTATCGCTGTCCCCAATACTCCCAAAATGGTGATGTATCCGGCAGCCAACATAGCACCTTCCTCATGCACTAATTTGAAAGAAAAGTCAGTTCCTAAAAACAAATATATCGCAGCGATGGGCAACACCATCATCAATGAAATGGCTGTAATCTCGACCGGCTTTAACAAGACAAACCAATGCTTGATCAAGTTGAGATTGACTCCGTAACACAAAGTGGCCAAAAGCACAAAAAACGCATAGAAATTAATATCAAGCAGTCCGCCAACGCTTCCGCCTTCTCTAGAAAGAATCAGCAAGTTGACTCCCACGAATGCGATGAGTAAGCCAACAGCATTTCTCTGTGAAATCCTAGACTTGAAGAAAAGCGCGCCCACGAGAACGACAAAAAGCGGTGTGAGGGCATTGAGTACTCCGGTAAGGGAACTAGAAAGCTGTGTCTGGGCCTTGGCAAACAGGAAAGCGGGAACGAAGCTTCCCACAAAACCCACCACAATAAGATTAAACACCTGCTTTTTATTGAGCCGCCTCAATCGAGGAATGGACAAGGGCAGTAAAAACACTCCGGCCGAAACAATCCTATAGGCTCCTACCTCCCCTGGGGAAAAAACAAGCAGTCCCCTTTTGATCAAAATAAATGAGCTCCCCCATATCAGGGCCAATAAAATTAGAAAGAGCCAACTTTTGAGGGCTCTTTCTGGGTTAGTTTGCAGTGTCAAAATCTTTTGAAACTATTTTTAAAATTGGTAATCGGCATAAACTTCTCCTACCTGATCCAAAATGGAACACACATGGTCATAAGACTCAGCTGTGACCATTTCTGTTCTGAAAGGCTTGAAATTAGGCATGCCTCTAAAATAATTCGTATAGTGTCTCCGCATTTCCAAAATGCCAAGCTTTTCACCTTTCCACTTGACTGAAAAATCAAGGTGTTTCTTGGTTACGGCAATCCTTTCGTCCAAATCTGGGGCCGGCAAGTGTTCTCCCGTTTTAAAATAATGTTTGATCTCGTCAAAGATCCATGGATACCCAATAGACGCCCTTCCGATCATCATGCCGTCCACATCGTACTTCTTACGGTATTCGGCTGCTTTTTCAGGACTATCAATGTCACCATTTCCAAAAACAGGGATATGCAATCTTGGATTGGCCTTTACTAGATTCAAGTATGACCAATCGGCAGTTCCCTTATACATTTGCTTTCTAGTACGGGCATGGATACTGATGGCTTGGATACCCACATCCTGCAACCTCTCAGCAACCTCTACTATCCGGATGGTGTTTTCGTCCCAGCCTAGGCGGGTTTTGACAGTCACGGGAATTTTGACGCTTTTCACGATTTCTTCAGTCATGGAGACCATCTTATCGATATCAAGCAAAATACCCGCTCCGGCACCTTTACAGGCCACCTTATTCACTGGGCAACCATAGTTGATGTCCAAAATATCAGGCCCAGCAGCTTCGGCAATGGCCGCCGCCTCCCTCATGGATTCAATATCATTACCGAAAATCTGAATGCCAATAGGCCTTTCGTATTCGAAAATATCAAGCTTCTGCACACTTTTGGCCGCATCACGAATGAGGCCTTCAGAGCTGATAAATTCGGTGTACATCAGGTCCGCACCATTCTCCTTACACACCGCCCTAAACGGCGGATCACTCACATCTTCCATTGGTGCAAGCAAAAGGGGAAATTCCCCCAACTCCAAGTTTCCTATCTTTACCACTACTGATTTATAATTTTGATGTAAATTTACCGCAATTATGGAGATTTACGAAACCCGAAGCGAAATTGGCAAAAAACACAACTGGCTCTTATCTCTGGTTCTGCTGTTATTGATCATATTTGGAGTCCTTGCCGTTTTGCAGGGATTATCCCTTTTCTTAGTACCACCCTTGTTTGGAATACCCATAGAGGACATTATCTACATTTTCGGCGGTAACTACGACCACCCAAATGCCAGATTTGCATTTCTGTTCATTCAGGGCATAGGCTCCGGACTAGCTTTTTTGGTCGGCAGTCTGGTGTTCATAAAGTTCATCGACCGCGGATCATTGCGGTGGAAACAACAATTGAAGAATACAAAGTTCAATCAATCTATATTAATTATCCCTATCCTACTGAGCTTCATCACCATCAATTCCCTTATCATCTACTGGAACAGCAATATCAACTTTCCTGAATTCATGAGGGCATTTGAGATTTACGCACAAACCAAGGAAGCTGAGATGCTGCGTCTGACACAATATTTTACAGACTTTGCCCATATCGGAGAGTTCTTCGTAGGCATAATCGTCATCGGAATATTAGCTGGATTGGGGGAGGAATACCTGTTTCGCGGAGTGCTCCAGCCCAAGCTGCACCAGTACACCGGCAACCCACATGTTGGCATTTGGTTGGCAGCAGCCATTTTCTCGGCTATACACTTCCAGTTTTATGGATTTTTCCCAAGAATGCTTTTAGGAGCATTATTTGGTTATCTTTACCTTTATTCCGGCAGTTTGATCTATCCGATAGTAGCCCACATTCTGAACAATACCTTCACGGTGACGATGGTATATTTCAGTAAAATAGGCTGGGTTGAATTCAACATCGAAGAAAACGACCAGCTGGAATGGCATTACCTAATCATTGGCTTGGTCATCTTTGTGTTTAGTTTTAAGGCATTCATAGACCAAAGCCACAATTCGCCTTTCAATGGGAAAATGGCAAACCGTAACAACAATTGAATCTCCTGTGAGGGCAGAGATTATCAAAGGCGTGCTAGAGCAGCATGGCATTATGGCTATGGTCATAAATAAAAAGGAGTCCGTGTACCATATTCACGGTCATTACGAGATTCTGGTCCTACGTGACCAGGCTCTTCAGGCAGCTAACATCATCAAGAATGAGATCACGTTTTAATATCAGCAATTACAGCAACCTTGCCCAACGCGTTATCACAGCCATCATTGGAGCATCTGCAATCATCGCCGGCTCCATTTATAGCGAATGGACCTACTTTCTGATCTTCGGAGTGATTTTGGCCTTCTGCCAAATGGAATTCTATAAACTTTCGGGTCTTGACGGCATGCTACCGCTCAAGAGTTTCGGGACCTTTATCGGGCTATCAATTTTCGTCCTTGTTTTTCTGGTCGAAATGCAAAATATGCCAGACAAGTATTATTTCATCCTTTTCCCCCTTGTCTCTCTGGTATTCTTTGTAAAGCTATACCGAAAATCTGACAAAAAACCCTTCACTGGGATAGCTTACACTTTTCTGGGAATATTTTATGTGGCCATCCCCTTCTGTCTGCTTACTGTTTCGGCCTTTGCCATCGACGATACTTTCCATGCCGAGATCATTGTCGGTGCTTTGTTGATCCTTTGGGCTAGTGACACCGGAGCATATTTTGCTGGAACCAAATTTGGCAAGACCAAGCTCTTCGAAAGAGTATCACCAAAAAAAAGTTGGGAAGGAAGTTTGGGTGGTGCAGTGGCAGCTTTTATCACTGCTATGGTTTTGGCAAGGTTCTTTCTTGTTTTGGAGCAATGGCAGTGGTTTTGCGTCACCGCTATTATTGTAATAGCTGGCACGTATGGGGATTTGATAGAATCTTTGTTTAAAAGGAGTATTGCCATAAAAGATTCGGGAAATAAGCTGCCTGGACATGGGGGATTTATGGACCGTTTTGACGGCCTGTTATTGTCCGCTCCATTCATTGCAGCTTTTTTGAAAATCTTTTAAAATTGGCCTCTTAGATAATAAAAAAGGCTTAATATTGTATAGTAATTTCAGTTAACAACAAACCAGAACCCAATATGGCTTACATTGAACCCGCTCCGATTAAGGATAAAGAAAATCCTCTGGAGTCAATGATGGAAAGGTTTAACATTGCAGCAGAAAAGTTAGGACTATCAGACGAAGTCTATAACGTGCTGAAAAATCCCGCCAAACAAGTAATCGTCTCCCTCCCTATTACCATGGACAGTGGTAAAATCCAAGTTTTCGAAGGCATCCGAGTGATTCACTCTAACATCCTTGGCCCTGCCAAAGGTGGCATCAGATTCGCCCCAGATGTACACTTGGATGAGGTAAGGGCTTTGGCTGCTTGGATGACGTGGAAATGTGCAGTAGTAGATATCCCTTATGGTGGGGGTAAAGGAGGCGTGAGATGTAACCCAAGGGAAATGTCTGCCGGTGAAATCGAACGACTGATGAGGGCTTACACCCTGTCGATGATCGACGTATTTGGGCCAGACAAAGATATTCCAGCCCCAGACATGGGTACAGGACCAAGAGAAATGGCCTGGTTAATGGATGAATACTCCAAAGCGCATGGCACTACAGTGAACGCTGTTGTGACAGGAAAGCCTTTGGTTCTGGGAGGCTCTTTGGGGCGTACCGAAGCTACAGGTCGTGGTGTGATGGTTTCTGCCCTCGCCGCAATGGAAAAACTTAAGATCAACCCTTTCCAAGCTACTTGCGCCGTACAGGGTTTTGGCAATGTAGGCTCTTGGGCTTCCACCCTATTGGAAGAAAGAGGATTGAAGATAGTGGCTGTTTCCGATATTTCTGGTGCTTATCACAATAGCAATGGAATCAATATTCAGGATGCAATCGCATACAGAGACAGTAATAATGGAACTCTGGAAGGTTTTACCGGTGCGGAAAAACTTTCTGATCCAATGGAATTGCTAGAGCTAGATGTAGACGTATTGGTTCCAGCTGCTGTTGAAGATGTGATTACCATCAAAAACGTTGAAAAGGTGAAAGCCAAACTGATCGTGGAAGGTGCTAACGGCCCCACTTCGGCCAGAGCTGACAATATCATCAATGATAAAGGCATCATGGCTGTACCGGATATTCTTGCCAACGCAGGTGGTGTGACTGTTTCTTACTTCGAATGGGTTCAAAACCGTTTGGGTTACAAATGGACAGCTGAGCGTGTCAACAGAAGATCCGATAGAATCATGAAAGAAGCGTTCAATAACGTTTACAAAGCTTCCATCAAATACGATGTTCCAATGAGAATCGCTGCCTATATTGTTGCGATTGACAAAGTTGCCAAAACATATACCTATCGAGGTGGTTATTAAGGCAGTAGTTTAATAGAAATATAATTTGGGATGCAGTTTTTGGATTGCATCCCACTTTTCTTTTATAGAGTTCTGAAAATTTGACCCTATCTATCATCCTCATTTTCAGCAAAATATTGATATTGGTCAATTTTTTATTTTAACATACCGCAAAATATTCACAAATTGCAGGGTTATTATAATTATCCAAGGATTCTGAAATCGAGGAATCCAGCCAGAAACTGACAAACGATACGGTTTTTGATAACATCAGAATAAAATGACTATACATAAAGAAGGCAAAAAATTACTATTTTGGATGTTGATGATCTTAGCGGGCCTCAACTTTGCCCTTCATCAAATCTTCCCAGGACAGGACACCATGCTCAATGTAGTGTTGCTTGCCAGCATTGTCTTGTTTTTACTGGTTCTCCAGTTTTTCAGAAATCCCAAGATTTTCACTAATGAAGACCCAACTCTAGTCTACGCCCCTGCAGATGGGAAAGTGGTGGTGATAGAGGTAGCAGATGAACAAGAGTACCTTCATGACCGCAGAAAGCAAGTTTCTATCTTTATGTCTCCGATTAATGTGCACATAAACCGAGCACCTATATCGGGTACAGTGGAATATTTCAAATACCATCCTGGAAAATACCTCGTTGCTTGGCATCCTAAGTCCAGTTCTGAAAATGAGCGTACGACAATGGTAGTGGCACGCGAAAGCGGGGAAAAGCTTCTGATCCGACAGATTGCCGGCGCTCTTGCCAGGAGGATCAAATGGTATGTTAAAGAAGGCGACCCAGTCCAACAAGGGGGTGAGTTCGGCTTTATCAAATTTGGTTCTAGAGTGGATGTGTTTTTACCACTTGACGCTGAGATTCTGGTGGAGCTCAATCAGGTCACTAAAGGCGGAAGAACTCCGATAGCTAAATTAAGAAACTAAAAAATATCCCCTGAAAATAAATTCAGGGGATATTTTATTTAATAGCCATCTTCCGTCTCCGGTCTCTTTTCTTCAGTTTATCTAAACGTATATTTAATACCTAAACCAGCCCTAAAATGACCGCTTCCTGAGTCAGTCCTGAGAATCGGACTTGCCTCAAGTAAAAACCCGAAATTTCTTGCCTCAGAAAAAGGTTTAAGCAGCAATCCAAAAGGGACACCTAAGTAAAAATCGTTACTACTATTATTTTTTACACCTAGATGAAATCCACTGTAGAAATTGGCCTCCGCTCTTTGTACAAAATTATAACCTAAAGTACCCTCCAAGCCTACTCTTCCACCGGTAGAAATTCTCGCCTCCCCAAACACCTTTTTGTCGGGGTCACTTCCTATTGCCGCAAAGGTATTGGATGACAACCTATAGACCCCTGCACTCACTTGGGCATGGGAATCTACTATAGCAATTAGACAAATGGCAAATGTTAAAATTGAAATTTTCATGTCAAATAAAATTGGTTTAGATTGATCAAAAACAAACCTAACAAAAAAAAGAAAAGGAGACCTACAAAGATCTCCTTTTACTAGTTATAAATTCTCTGCCGTTTGTTTGGTTTTTGCAAAATCACCGGCTTTGATCACATGCATCGCATCTGGTTTGAGATGACGCTTCATAGCGCCATTAATATCATCTACGGTCAGGCCTTCAATTTTTTCTTCTAACTGTGCGTCCCATTCCATATTTCTATTCAAATACAAGTAGTTGTTCAAAGCTGAAGATAAATATGCATCCTGGGCACGACTCACTGTTCTGGATTGCAGCCAGCCGGATTTGGCAGCCTTTATCTCCTCTTCAGAGAAACCTTCAGTAATCACCTTCTGAATTTCTTCGAAATAAGCTGCCTCTAACTTATCGGCATTTTCAGGGGCATAGATAGCATAGGCCATAAAGTTGGCAATAGGATCAAGAGTTCCCGCACTAAAATTAGAACCAACTCCGTAGCTTAAACCTTCTTTTTGACGGATACGAGTAGCAAGCCTGGAATTAAGGAAGCCACCTCCTAGCATATAGTTACCCAATACCAAGGCCGCATAATCCTCATGGCTATCGTCCATTTCAAACTGGTAGGTTGATACAAAGAATGCATTTGCCTTGTCAGGTGTCTCTAGGTTTTCTCTCAAAGGTTTTACATCTGCCATCCTAGATTCCATTCTTGTATATTTTCCTGGACTTTTCCATTCCCCAAACAATTCCTGAGTAATGCTTTCGATTTCGTCTTTATCAAAATCCCCTACCACAGCCATGGTTGCATCACTTCCTCCGTAGAAATTCTTGTAAAATTCTTTAACCTGATCCAAGGTCAATGAATTGATATCCTCTACCGATTCATCAAAAGTGCCAACGTATCTTGGATCGCTTTTTTCATAAGGCGAGGTATGACGTTGCATTCTGTTGAAGGCAACTGCTTGAGGTTCGCTTCTTTGGGATTCTATTCCAGAAATCCTTTCAGCCTTAGCCTTTTCAAATTCATCCTCAGGGAAGATCGGATCCTGAAGCATCTCAGCCACCAACTTCATCACTTCCGGCAGATTTGGCTTAGTGGTGGAAATATTCACCACCGCACTTGTTGAGCTTCCCCCGATGTAAACATTAGCCTTAAGCTTGTCCAATTTCGACTTAATCTCTTCCCTACTCATTGTGGAAGTACCTTTATTCAATAAACTACCTGCAAAAGATGCCGCCGTAGACTTGTCCTTCAGCGACTCTAATTCACCAAACCTGAAGACCATTCTTGCCTCCACTGACTCCCCTCTAGTTTTCTTAGGAAGCAAGGCCAGCTCCATACCGTTGGCCAAGGTAGTACGCACGGTTCGGGATTCAATATTGGAAGGAGAAGGGTCAAAGTTTTCACCTGCAGCTACCAATTCTCTGCCTTTATAGTCTTTTACCAATTCTGCAACATTAGGAGCTGATGGGATCTCTGCTCTTAATGGAGTCTGGGTTGGGATAAACATGCCAATGGTTCTGTTGTCAGGCACGAGATATTTCTCCGCTACCCTTTTCACATCTTCAGCAGTCACTTCTTCAACTCTATCACGGTTAAGGAATAAAAGCCTCCAATCACCAGTTCCAATAGCTTCACTAAGCGACAAACCTACTCTTTCCGATGAGTTGAACATCAATTCCGTCTGCTTCAAAATTTCGTTTTTGGCTTTTTCTACCTCATCCTCTGTAGGAGGATTTGTCATCAAATCTTCAAAAGTCCCCAACATTGCCTCTTTTGCTTCATCCAAATCCTTTTCCTTTAACACTTGGGCAAAAGCCATAAGCAATCCCGGATCCTTCCATTCGTAACTGGAGGAACTGGCTGAAGTCGCTTTTTTGGTATCTACCAAGGCCTTATATAGTCTACCTGATGGATTGGTTCCAAGCACTCTGCTCAGTACCTGTACAGGTGCATAGTCCTCATGTGATCCTGGAGGGATGTGATAAGCCGCCATTACTAACTGCACATCGCCTACTCTTCTCACCGTAACAGTTCTTTCCCCGTCTTTAACAGGGTCAAAGGTGTACATTTTTGGAAGCTCCCGCTCCGGGCGTGGAATTGGACCAAAAAATTCATTAACCATGGCCAATGTTTTCTCCTCGTCAAACTTCCCCGCCACCACCAACACAGCATTATCCGGCTGGTAATACTTCTTATAGAAAGCCTGCAGTCTGTCAATATCCACATTTTCTATGTCCGCACGGGCACCAATGGTGGATTTCCCGTAGTTGTGCCAATCATAAGCTGCTGACATGGTTCTTTGCATCAAAACCCGGAAAGGACTGTTCTCCCCAGATTCAAATTCATTTCTAACCACGGTCATCTCACTTTCAAGATCCTCTTTGGCTATAAAAGAATTAACCATCCTATCAGATTCCAAATCAAGCGCCCATCTCAGGTTATCCTCAGTGGCGTTGAAGGTTTCAAAGTAATTGGTACGATCGGTCCAGGTTGTTCCGTTTGGTCGGGCTCCCCGCTCGGTAAGTTCTTGCGGGATGTTGGGGTGCTTAGGTGTACCCTTGAAAACCAAGTGTTCCAACAGGTGAGCCATCCCAGTTTCACCGTAATTTTCATGTTTGGAGCCTACAAGGTAGGTTACATTAACCGTAATAGTCTGTTTTGAGTCATCAGGGAACAAAAGTACCCGCAGGCCATTGTCAAGTTGATACTCGGTAATGCCTTCCACACTGGTAATCTTTTTGGGAGAGGGCAATTCCTTTTGCTGGGTCGTAGTGGCCGGGGTAGTGGTGACACTGGCTGTCTGCTGGGCATAAACAGCTCCCGAAAGGCCTACCCAAAGAAATAGGGCATAACGTTTTTTCATTTTTAAAACAGTTTAGGGATACAATAAAACAATCGCTCAACCCTAGGTTCCAATAAAAAATATGGTAAAACCAAGGTAAAGCCACTAAAACTAACCCTTTAAAATTAAATTAAAAAGTATAGAGCTGAAATTTTCTATTTATTTGAAAAGATTTTCTCTGCCAAAACCCTTCTGCCAGACTTATGGCTTTCTAAACATGCCTCTATGACCTTCAAACCGTCAATTACCTGGTCAGAAGCAACGTGTAAATTTGCCTGCCCTCTGATCGCTTCAAAAATGTTTTGATAAAACTGCCTGTAGTCTCCGGCTAAGGTTGGAATTTGGTCTTGGGAACCTTCACCATAAAATACGCCATAATACGCCTCAGACTCTTTTCCCCATTCAGTTCCTACTGGTAGGTTTCCAGCTTTCAATGCCGCCTCCTGCACATCCAAACCATATTTGCTGAAGCTTCCCTTTTCTCCCAAAATCAAAAATCGGGGTATCGGGGCGTTTACGTAAATACTTGCCGTAAGTCTAACCTTTACATCTCCGCATTTCATACTAATCTCAAAAAAATCATCCATAGTAGCATTTGGGCGTTGCTTCAAGACTTCTGCATATAGCCAATCTGGCCGACCGAAGAGCACCAAAGCTTGATCGATCAGATGTGGACCTAAATCATAGAGCATTCCGCTCCCCGGATGTTCTTTTTCCTTCCAGTGGTTTTTGGGATTCGGTCTGAATCTGTCGAAATGAGACTCAAAGTGAACGACCCTGCCTAAATGGTTTTTTTTCAAAAGATCCTTTACCGTCAAAAAATCGCCGTCCCATCTCCGGTTTTGGAAAACAGAAAGAATTATTCCTTTGCTTTTAGCAAGTTCATGCAATTCGAGCGCCTCGTCCGAAGTTACACAAAGGGGTTTGTCGACCACCACGTGCTTGCCAGCCAGAAGTGACTTCTTGGCCTGCTCAAAGTGTAAATAATTGGGGGTGACAATCACCACAAGTTCGACCTCCGAAGCCAGTAGGTCGTCCAGACTTTTAAAAACTGTTACCTCAGGATATTTCTGTCTCGACTTCTCGTGATGTCTTTCAACCACTCCCCACAATTCCAGACCATCGCAATGGTGGATCAGAGGTGCATGCATCCCCTCCCCAACCGAACCATAACCAACAAGGCCAGTTTTGATTTCGTCCATTAAAGGAAACTTTCAACAATTCTCATTAACTTTTCCAACTGCAACGCATCTTCCTCATCAAAATCGTTCAACTGGTCACTATCAATATCCAACACCAAAGCTACTTTCCCGTCTTTAAATGCTGGAAGTACGATTTCAGACTTGGAGGCAGAGCTGCATGCGATGTGACCTGGGAATGTTTCTACATCGGGAACGAGTTGAGTTTTGCCCTCTTTCCAAGCAGCGCCACATACGCCCTTACCAAAATTTATCCGTGTACAGGCTATAGGACCTTGGAATGGCCCAAGCACCATCTGTTCACCTTTCACCAAATAGAAGCCCACCCAAAAGAATCCAAACGACTCCCTTAACACGGCACTAACATTGGCCAAATTAGCCGTGATATCTTCTTCTCCAGTCACCAAGGCCTCGACTTGTGGAAGGATAGCTTCGTATTTTTCAGCTTTTGTTGCTGACTCAGGTATATATAATGATTCTGCCATAATCTTTTTTAGTTGTTAAAATAAAACTCCAACCGGTCTCCAAAAACGTCTTCAACTCTTCTGGCCGGCACATCTAAATGTGGAGCCGGAATCCCCGATTCAAATCGCGTACTTCCGGTGAAAACACGTGCTTCGTCCCATAAGTTTTCAGAAATTAACTTTTGAAGCAAAAAGCCACCTCCCTCCACCATGACACTTTGGATTTTTCTCTCATACAAGTCATCTAACAATGCCTTTAAAGTAAAATCCTCTTTTAACTTAACAAACGCAAGGTTTTCCTTCTCCTCAGTTTTCAAATTGTTATAGCAAATTGTCTGGATACTTTGGTCAAATAGGTGGTTGTTTGGATCCAGAGTCAACTGCTTGTCAATTACGATCCTTATTGGGTTTTTCCCAGCCAGTCCTCTGACATTTAATCGTGGATTGTCAAAGTGTGCAGTTTTTGTTCCTACCATTATCCCCTGCTCCTCGGCTCTCCACTTATGCACAAGCTGCCTGCTGTAAGAATTGCTGATCCACTTACTGTCATAATTAGCCCTTGCCACAAAGGCATCACTTGTCTGTGCCCACTTAAGTAATATATATGGTCGTTTTTTTTCCATGAAGGTAAAAAAACGAGTATTCTGCTGCTGGGCTTCCTTTTCAAATAGCCCGCTTTCCACTTTTATCCCTGCATTCTGAAGCTTCTCTATCCCTTTACCACCCACCAATGGATTGGAATCCACTGCTGCAATGACAACTTTCTTAACCTTCTTCTCCACCAGTAGGTCGGCACATGGCGGGGTTTTTCCAAAATGGGCACATGGCTCCAAAGTCACATATACCGTGGATTCTGGCAAAAGGCTTTGGTCCTCTACAGCATTAATCGCATTGACCTCGGCATGGGGGCCTCCATATTGTCGATGGTAGCCTTCGCCAATAATGCGCTCTTGATATACAATTACGCAGCCCACTAGTGGATTGGGGCTAACATACCCTCTACCCAACTCTGCAAGCTCCAAGGCTCTACGCATATAATTTTCATCTACCCTCATGGACCAAGCACTCTTAGGTCAATATTACCTATTTGGTTGACGGTGTCGGTCCGGATGGGGATGTTGATCAGGGTATCTGCAAATCCTGACCTAGGTTGGATCAACAGCTGATAGTCCCCAGCATTCAATCCACGGAAGTAAAACTGTCCGTTGGCAAAATTAGTCATCGTGCCAACTGTATCGCCATCCTGGATAGCATAAATATAGGGAGCTGCCTGTGCAGGAAGAATGGTTCCACTAAGGATACCCATCCCACGGCTTGAAAATGCTCTGCCTATCGGGTCAAACACAAATTCATTGGCTGCCCTTCTAACCGATCGACTCATATCCAAATCCACGTAATAATCGTAACTGTTTCCTCCATCAATTGTAAAATCTACTGGGAATGTAAACCTTCTGGAATCAGCGGTAAGATATTGCATATTTGTTCTTTGCCCAGCACGAATAACGTAAAGTTCCTCTCCCAAAATCAAAATTACTTCAGTCATTTGCCCTGCTGGCACCTTTTTCCTACCCACTAAAAGGGAATTGTCGGCGACTAAAGCGCTTACGTTGACTTTTTTATCAGCAGTCACATATTCTAGAAAATGAGTAGTTCCATTCACAACAATTTCAGCTCCGAGCACCTCTACCCATGCCTGGTCAAAATCCCCTGGGGCATCGATCAAAAAGATATTCATCAAGCCATCAACCCGTTCCTCATCCTGGCCACAACCAGTCAGAAGAATGGAAACAAATAAGGCTGCTATTAATATTTTTAGTTTCATCTCTTCAATTCCACGCTAATAGTGTTATCAAACTTAGGAAGGTTTCCTTATTTAGACAAATATGGAGACCCTACAACACAAAAAACCCGGCTAAAGTTAACCGGGTTTCATAATTTATGTATTTCCTTGCTTATTCCTCTGGTGCTGCTTCCAACTCCAATTCGAGCTCTCCAAGATCGGCAACCTCACCTCTGCTTGCGGCCACTTCCGTAAGAACTTTCGAAGCATAGGGCGCTTGGGGATGAATATCAACTTGATAAGCACCATTAGCCAATCCTCTTAACATGAATACACCATTGTGATCAGTAAAAGTGCTCACGGTGTCCTGATCCAGAATTCCATGCACCAATACCGGCTCTTCACTGGCATCTATTGGCAACACTTTCCCTCTGATAGTTGCCGATTCTTCGGTGATCACTCTAATGACTGGCTTCAAAATATGCTGCCCAGAGTTACCAGCTCGTACAATAGAACGGTCCGCATCAAAATCCAACATCATGTCATACTGGATCCCCGCCTGCAAATCTTTATTCACTTGTAGCTTCAAACCACTCTGCTGAGCACTTGGGGTAGTTAAATCAAATCTTTCACCATCGATAACAATATAATTATTGTCGCCCAACAGTAACCTGATCTGGGAAAGTCTACCTGCCGGCACTTCCTCCGAACCAATATAAAGAATCTGATCACCCACCAAAGTCAATAAATCCACTTGTCTGTCATCTCTATCCGGCGTGTATGGAATGGAAATCCATGCAGAACCTTCATCTTCACTTCTTCCGTTTGGCAGTACCTCCACACCCACCACTTCAATCCACACCTCGTCATAATCAGCCGGGGCGTCCACTAAGGAAATGTTCAACATGGCGTTTCCATTGAAACGGTCCTCATCTTGGGCACAAGAAGCTGCCATAATCAATACTGCCAAGCCCAAAAACACACTCTTAAAACTAATTTTACTCATAATTGTAATTTTTTAGAACAAATTGTGCTTTCGCAAGTTTCGTGCCCCATAATACCATTAGAAGCATGAGATATTAAAAGAGTTGTTTATTTTTGAATATGATGAAATGGGAGAATTTACTGAAGCCGGGCCGTTTCGACCTGAAGGACAAACAAGTAGCAACGCTGGATAACTCCAGAAGTGAGTTTGAGCGGGACTATGATAGGATCATTTTCTCTGCACCTTTCCGAAATCTTCAGGATAAAACACAAGTTTTCCCTCTGCCCGAGCATGATTTTGTCCATACCCGTCTAACCCATAGTCTGGAAGTTTCCAGCGTGGGAAGATCCCTTGGGAAAATCGCTGGGGAATATCTGATTTCTACATACCCAGAACTTACCGATCAAGGTATCACATCTGCTGATATAGGAGCAATCGTGGCTGCGGCCGCACTTACCCATGACATTGGCAACCCACCTTTCGGCCACTCCGGCGAAGATGCCATTTCGGATTTCTTCAAGTTTCATAAAGAAGGTCAACGCTGGAAAGTTCACTTAAACTCTGATCAATGGGAGGACATGGTGAAGTTTGAAGGAAATGCACAAGGATTCCGAATGCTGACTGCCAAAAACAGCGGGCTGAAAATTAGCTTTGCAACCCTAGCGGCCTTTACAAAATATCCGCGGCCGGCAATGCTGCAAAGCCCTGACAAAGAAAGACGCAGCCATAAAAAATTCGGCTTCTTCACCGACCAAAAGGAACACTATGGCGTATTAGCGGAAAGTCTCGGCTTGGAAAAGTCAGCGGAAGGTGTCTGGATGAGACATCCCCTAGCTTTTCTAGTAGAAGCAGCCGATGACATCTGTTACAGCATTATAGACCTGGAGGACGGGTGCACACTGGGACTTGTTAGCCTTGAGGAAAGCATCAGCCTGTTTGCAGCAATCCTTGGCGAAAGGTTTTCCCAAGAAAAACTCAACGAATACAAAACCACCGGGCAAAAACTCGCCATCCTGCGAGCCATGACTATCAACAAACTGGTATCCGAAGCTTCCAACGCATTTATAGAGAAAGAAAAGGAAATACTAGATGGAAGCTTTGATCAAGCCCTCACCGATTATATCCCGTCCGCAAAAGCTTTGGCGGTGATTTCGCGTATTTCTATTAAGAAAATATATAGAAGCAAACCTGTATTGGAGAAGGAAGCCGCAGGTTTTCAAGTTTTGGAAGGCCTGCTGACCGTCTTTTCCAAAGCTCTATTTCACAAATATTATAAGCCTGAGCTTTATTCCGGGCAAGACAAGAGCATCCTCAGGCTTTTGCCTGAAGATATGGACCTTGATGCTTTCGATGGTCAGGATGCCTATGCAATTTTGCGAGCCTTGATCGATTTCATTTCAGGAATGACCGACAAATACGCCCTTTCCTTGTATAGAAAAGTAAAAGGAATAGCGCTTCCAGGAGCCTAAGGAGGCAAATTCTGTTTATCAATCTTAAATCTATTGAAGCAATATGATATCCCCAAACCTGTAAAATGGCTTTGAGGGATTGTTGAAAATATCCCTCATCATGTGCTTTTGGCTTCCATACAGACAGTATTTGAAGGGTGATTGGTCCATAATTATATTTTATACCAATAGGTATAATACCATTTGGTATAATTCCTATTGGTATGATCAAAGGCACTATTTTCCTATTGGATTCATAATCTTCATTTTTCCCTTTTTAAACTCCCATATAACCCCCAAAAACCCTAACTTTGTGCCTGCTTTTGAAAGGATTAGGGAATTGTACCTATCCTTAAGGTGTTGAAATGTGGAAGTTACCTTCCCGAACCTATTGACATAGAAAAGAAACCAACGTGAAAAAATATCAGGAGTACAAGCAAGTAGATTATCCCGGCATAGGGGAAAGTGTATTGAAGTTTTGGAAAGAAAACGACATTTTCAAAAAATCTGTGGCCAACCGCGAAGGCGCCGAGACCTTTACTTTCTTTGAAGGCCCCCCTTCAGCCAATGGTACCCCGGGTATCCATCACGTGATGGCCAGAACCCTCAAAGATATTTTCTGCAGATACAAAACCCTCCAAGGCTTTCAGGTAAAGCGTAAAGGCGGTTGGGATACTCATGGTCTTCCAGTAGAGCTTCAAGTTGAGAAAGAGCTTGGGATCACCAAAGAGGATATCGGCAAGAAAATCTCCGTCGAGGAATACAACAAAAAGTGTAAGGAAACGGTGATGAGATTTAAGGACGAGTGGGACCAGATGACCGAGCAGATCGGTTATTGGGTAGACTTGGACGACCCTTATATCACCTTTGATCCAAAATATATAGAAACCTTATGGAGTCTTTTGAAAAGACTTTATGATAAAGATTTGCTTTACAAAGGCTACACCATCCAGCCTTTCTCCCCAGCAGCGGGTACAGGATTGAGTTCACACGAACTTAACCAGCCGGGTTGCTACCGTGACGTGAAGGATACTTCCATCACGGCCCAGTTTAAGGTGAAAGGAGAAGATAGCGCCTACATCCTGGCTTGGACCACCACACCTTGGACTCTACCGTCAAACTCCGCGTTGGCCATTGGTGAAAAGCTAGATTACGTAAAAGTAAAAACGTTCAACCCATACACCTTTGAAGCAGAAACGGTAATCCTGGCCAAAGCCAGAATGAGCTCCTACTTCAATTCCAAAGCTAAGGATATCCAGATTGAAGATTATAAGCCTGGAGACAAACTTATCCCTTACCATGTAGAAGAGGAGGTGAAAGGCTCTGACTTACTTGGGTTAGAATACGAACCGCTTTTCCCAATTGAAGGAATAAAGTTGCCACACCCTGCCTACACCGTTATTTCTGGAGACTATGTAACTACAGAGGACGGTACAGGTATCGTTCACTTGGCCAAAGCTTTTGGTGCAGATGACTTCAGAACTCTAGAGCAAAACAATATCCCGGGCGTTTTTGTAAAGGACGAAAACGGAACGGACCTTCCGGTGGTGGATAAGCAGGGTAAGTTTCTTCCAGTTATTGGAGAGTACCTGGCTTCTAAAATGAAGGAACACAACATCGCAGCCCATAAAGAATTTGGAGCTGATGATTTCTATGTGAAAAATTACACAAAGGATGATGAGAATGTCGCCGATTACAAGAACACCGACATTGTCATTTCCATCATTCTTAAAAATGAAAACAAGGCCTTCAGGGTAGAGAAATACGAGCACAGTTACCCGCACTGCTGGAGAACTGACATGCCAATCCTTTATTATCCTATGGAAAGCTGGTTTGTGAAGACCACCGCTTACAAGGACAAATTGGTAGAACTCAACAAAACCATCAACTGGATGCCGGAATCCACCGGGATCGGTAGATTTGGCAACTGGCTGGAGAACTTAGTGGATTGGAACCTGAGCCGCTCCAGGTTCTGGGGAACCCCATTACCTATCTGGAGAACAGAGGATGGAACAGAGGAAAAATGCATCGGCTCCATTGATGAGCTGAATGCGGAAATCCAAAAATCCATCGAGAAAGGGTTCATGACTGGTTCACCTTTCCCCGATGGGCAGGCAGACCTTCACCGTCCTTATGTGGATGACGTGATCATGGTTTCCTCTACGGGAGAAAAAATGTTCCGTGAGCCGGACTTGATCGACGTTTGGTTCGACTCTGGGGCCATGCCTTATGCGCAGTGGCATTATCCATTTGAGAATGAAGATATTTTCAAAGCCAATTACCCTGCTGATTATATCGCAGAGGGTGTTGACCAGACAAGAGGATGGTTCTTTACCCTTCATGCTCTTGCCGTGATGCTTTTTGACAGCGTGGCTTTCAAAAACGTTATCGCCAATGGTTTGGTACTGGACAAAAACGGCAATAAAATGTCCAAACGCCTTGGCAATGCCGTTGATCCATTCAAAACTTTGAAGGAATTTGGTCCTGACGCCTTGCGCTGGTACATGCTTTCCAATGCAAATCCTTGGGACAACCTGAAATTCAACCTTGACGGTGTGGGTGAGGTACAGAGACGTTTCTTTGGAACCCTTCAAAACACCTATAATTTCTTTGCACTTTACGCCAACTTGGACTCCTTCACTTATGTGGAAGCCAATAAAATCCCTGTAGCGGAAAGACCTGAACTGGATCAGTGGATCATTTCCAGACTGCAATCTTTAATCGAAGAGGTTGAAAACAGCATGAATGCCTACGATGCCACCAGAGCGATTCGGGCTATCATGAACTTTACCGTGGATCAATTGTCCAACTGGTATGTGAGGTTGGCAAGAAAGCGGTTCTGGAGAGGGGAACTTAATACCGACAAGCAGGGAGCGTATGAGACTTTATATGAATGTTTGAGCACTCTTTCACAGTTGATGTCCTCTTTCGCACCATTCTATTCAGACTGGTTGTTCAGAAACCTAACTGAAGGAGCTCGTGAAGCAGGGCAGGAAATCCCCGAATCTATCCATTTGACTGAGTGGAAAGGTGCTGACAGCTCTTTGATCAATGAAGATCTGCTACAAAGCATGCAATTGGCCCAAGATATCTGTTCTTTGGTGCATAGTCTGCGTAAGAAGGAAAAGATGAAGGTAAGACAGCCTTTGCAGAAAATACTGGTTCCTATCCTGGCTGAGAAGACCAGAACGCAGATCCAGCATGTGGAAGAACTCATCAAGGCTGAGGTGAACATCAAGCATATCGAATACATCGATGACACTTCTGGGATTTTGGTAAAAAATGTTAAACCTAATTTTGCCAAACTCGGCAAGCAGTTCGGTCCAAAAATGAAGCTAGTGGCAGCAGCCATTGGCAAATGGGGTAAAGACCAAATCGCTGAAGTGGAGAAAAATGGCGCCATCTTTATTGACTTGGATGGAGAGCAGGTTACCTTGACTCTGGAAGATGTTCTAATCACTTCTGAAGATATCCCAGGCTGGTCAGTAGCAACAGAAAACGGCGTTACAGTTGCTTTAGATGTAACTTTGACCGACGAGTTGAAGCAAGAAGGTATCGCCAGGGACCTAGTCAACAGGATCCAGAACCTCAGAAAAGACATGGGACTGGAAGTACAGGATAAGATCAATATCAAAGTCGCCAAGCATGATGAGAATGTCAACTTGGCTTTGGAAAACTTTTCCAAATACATCCAAGAGGAAACTCAGGCGCTCTCTCTGAGCGTGAATGGCAACCTTGAGGAGGGAACCATTTTGGATATGGATGACTTTGAGTTAACAGTTAAGGTGGAAAAGGCTTAGGACTTTTCCACTTTTATAAAATAAAAAAGTATATTGGCCCTGCATCCCTGAGAAGCAAGCAAAGAGATCATATGAAGTATTTAAAATATTTTGGCATTGCCTTATTGGTGATCATCATCGACCAGGCGTCCAAACTTCTGGTGCACACCCAAATGGATTTTGGAACCCCGGGCCAGATCAAAGTAATCGGCGATTGGTTTAAGCTTCATTACACCACCAATCCCGGGATGGCCTTTGGCATGCAGCTGGGCTCCGAATACGGCAAACTCATTCTGACCAGTTTCAGATTGATAGCCATGTTTGGTATTGGGTACTACCTTTATTATCTGATCAGCAAAAAAGCACATGTAGGCTATATTGTCTGCATAGCTATGATCTTAGGCGGAGCTATCGGCAACCTAATTGACAGTATATTTTACGGAGTTTTGCTTCAAAACGCCCCCTACAATGCTCCTTCACCTTGGTTTCACGGCCAAGTAGTAGACATGTTTTACATCGATATCTGGGAAGGTTTCCTTCCCGAATGGGTCCCGATTTGGGGAGGCAGCTATACCGCGCTATGGCCAATCTTCAATGTGGCGGATGCAGCTATCTTTGTTGGAGTAGCCATAATTCTAATCTTCCAAACCAGATTCTTCGAGCATGAAAAAGCGCAGGCAGAAAGAGAAGTCGAAGAAGATGAAGTGCAAAAACAGTTTTTGAAAGAGTCTTAAGAAACATTCAAACCTCAGCAAACGCTGAGGTTTTTTTATTGGAAAAATTAATAACCGCGGAGCCTCAGAGTACACAGAGATTAATATGCTAGATTGGGGCCACCACATGATTCTCTCTCAGCGACCATAGCTCTTCTCCTTTTGCTATTCACTATGACCAAATCTGTGCTGCTCTATGACCTTTATTTTGGCATAAAAAAAAACACCCCAGTCTCCCTAGGTGCTTTTCTAAACTAACTCATATATTGAGGATGCTCTTTAATGCTTGAAATGTCTCACTCCAGTCAACACCATGCTCATACAGGGTTGGTCGCAGAAGTCAATGCTGTCTTGGTCCTTAATGGATCCCCGGGCTGCACACTGAGGAAATCCCCTATTTAGCTATATCCACAGAGTCAGAGAAAGGAAGAAGGCATCCCAAGTCAGACCCTCCCTTCAGCTCAAATCCAAACTCCTTGACCTTGGCTACTGCCTGTTTCAAAGTATCCACTCGGACCAACACCTTGCACACAATTGATCGCTGATGCCTATGAAGCTATTTTTAATTAACTAAATTCATGAATAACCTATTCACATTCTTTAAAACCAAACGCACTTTTTGAATTAATCCGTAAATCTTTAAATACAACTACACAAGTGTATTCACTATTAAAATCATATGTAGAAGACGCATTACCCACTTCCTTTACTTCGGCTTTAATCTGCAAAACAGAAACTTTTCCGCTCTCCAAATAAGTGGCATAAGGCAAGTCAATTAGCAATCCAAGTTTTTCTGCGTTTTTAATTTTCTCCTCAAGTTCCTCTTTTGTGGTGTTTGAATCAATCCTAACCTCATGAAAAGGTTCATTAGTAGATTTATAACTGAATATTAAACTAAACAATACAACAATTAGTTTCATAATTAAAATTAATTATTTATTTTATATTTGACAAAAACCGGGTTTGCATTAGCCTGTATATGTTCATAGATTTGTTTAACTGAAGAAGTTTTAGGATAATTGATTATCCTGTCAATATCCATACCCCCAAAATCCCCTTCAGTGAAATAACCGTAAAAATAACCGTCTCTATGAATTTTAGGCCAAGGTATAATATCTTGATCCTCCAAAAGATTCATCGGATTATGAACAGCAGTTGTATTATTTGTTTTATTATAAAGAATTCCTTTTGGTGTTTTCTTATCCCAATAATGAGCAAATAAATATTTCTCAGTTTCTATTGGGCTGTTTAATCCCCACTTAAATTTTTCTACAAGTATAGGTGAAAAAGGAGAAATATGTACATTCTCAAATCCCTCTTTATCGACTCTATCTTTACCAAAGTTATATACATATTTCGGCATCATACTTTGCTCGTCAACCTCATATATGGTATCATTAAGAAATTCAGTAAAAAGGAAACCATTCAAATTTGGCTGAATATTTCCATGAATTCTATTATGGTAGCGAGTTTCTCCGACGTTTATTTCAAAGGGCATGTATTTATTTTCCAATTCAAAATGCTCATTTACCACCATAAGATTAAAAAAAAGACTATCAGGCTGTAAATCAAAAGCATGAAGATTTGCGTAACTTAAAAAATGTTCTCCATTTTTATAGAATGTATCAAATTTAAATGGAAGTGAGGTATGCATGTGGTAATCATAGTTCTCATCTAAAAAGAGTAAATTATTTTTATCATCCAAAATTATTAATTGCCCATCATTATCAAGAGCAAAATACTTTACTTTACTTGAAATCAATTCATCGGAACTAATTTCCTCTATTTTCCTTCTAAAATCTCCTTCAATATCGAAAATTAACAGGTATTTTGAACCATTAGATCTTGAACACAAAAGATATATATTCTGAGAGGTGATCTCTGTTTTAATAATCATACTAACCAGGCTTTCGGCGCCTGCATACTGAAGAGGAATTAACTCATATTCAGAAACCATTTCAATCAGCTTATTCCCATCATCCTTCAGGTTATGGACATTTATAAGTGTATACCCCAATTGCTCCCCATTTTTATCACTGCAGCTAAGGGTAAAAATAAATAATATTAACAAAAACCTTAATTTAATCATCATAGAATTATATAATAAAGACAATAGAATATTTTTTTTTATTGGCCGAAACAATTTGTTTCGGCCAATAATATAAATCTACTCTTGTTCACAACTAGCTGTAGCTCCAGTAGGACCTGAATTACAACAGGAATAATAACCTTCTTTACATGAAATACTTGCCGTTGAGGAGGTTCCGCCACCAGAACCTGCTACTGAACCCTCCACGGAGTAGGATGAAGAACAACTATCAGAGCCAGGCCCTCCTGAATCACATGACTTCATCAACACAGAATCGCTGGCAAATGAAAGGTTTAAAAGCATTATAAAAAAAAATGCTGCGAAAGAAAATTTAATTTTAGACATATCTAAAATATTAAATAGAAAATCTCTACTCTGTTATAAGCTTTTCGAGTTCCGCTTTACTAAACTTTAGCCGCTAACTTTAGTTACGGAAAACTAAAAAAAAAAAAATTATACGCAAAATAAATCTCACAAAATTTTCTAAGCTCATCATGAGTGGTAAATACCTGACTCCTAAATATTGTTTAATGAAGAATAATAAATTAATTGAAATAATCAAGAATGAGAAGTTAGGCAAAATATTGCACTTTTCATATATCATTATGATAATCAATCAGTTAAATCTAAATTTTGAACTTAAATATTGATTGTACCCTTATGAGGATCATATCAAGATAAGGAATTGGTTAGTAATAATACTGAACCTAAATTCTCAGTACAAAGATGGCGAACAAAGCCTTGATTGATAAAAAAACACCCCAGTCTCCCGAGGTGCTTTTCTAACTAACTCATATATTGAGGATGCTCTTTAATGCTTGAAATGTCTCACTCCAGTCAGCACCATGCTCATACCGGCTTGGTCGCAGAAGTCGATGCTGTCTTGGTCCTTAATGGATCCGCCTGGCTGCACCACTGAGGAAATCCCCTCTTTGGAAGCTATCTCCACGCAGTCTGGGAATGGGAAGAAGGCATCAGATGCCATTACCGCTCCATTCAGATCAAAGCCGAAATGCTTGGCTTTTTCAATTGCTTGCTTTAAAGCATCAACCCTGGAAGTCTGCCCTACTCCACTGGCAAACATCTGATTGTGGTTGCTAAGGATGATGGTGTTGGATTTAGTGTGTTTACAAACTTTGGCCGCGAATACTAAAGCATCTTTCTCTTCCTCAGAAGGGGCTTTTTTGGTCACTACCTTGAAATCTTCTTTAGTCTCGGTCTGAAGGTCCTTATCCTGCTCAATAATTCCATTCAGCAAGGTTTTAATCTGCTTGGTTCCCTGAAGGTTCATCTTCTGTTGAAGCAAGATTCGATTCTTTTTACCCATCAGTACTTCCAAAGCATCTTGGTCAAATTCTGGGGCAATCAAAACTTCAAAGAAAAGGCTATGCATTTCTTCAGCAGCGGCTTTATCCACTTTTTGGTTGGTAATCAATACCCCCCCAAAAGCTGACAATGTATCTGCAGCAAAGGCTTTTTTGTAAGCATCCTGCACAGAAGAACCAGTGGCAATTCCACAGGCATTTGTATGCTTAAGGATTGCAAAGGCGGTTTCTCCTTCAAACTCAGCAATTAAGTTTACCGCTGCATCCACATCAACTAGGTTGTTGTAGGAAAGCTCCTTACCGTTAAGTTGGTCAAACAAGTCTTCCAACTTGCCGTAGAAGTGTGCCTTTTGGTGCGGGTTTTCCCCATATCTCAAAGCTTTTGCATTGGATTCGGAAACTTTCAGAGAAGGGATTTCCTCTGTTTGGTTGAAATAGTTGAATATGTGGGTATCGTAATTGGAAGATACTTTAAACGCTTGGGCAGCAAAGTATTTTCTATCCTCCAGAGTGGTTCCGCCACCATTGGCTTTTAGCCTTTCCTCCAATTCACCATATTGGTCTTTGGAGGCGATTATGGTCACGTCTTGGAAGTTTTTAGCGGCCGCTCTGATAAGAGAGATACCTCCAATGTCTATTTTTTCAATAATATCTGCATCAGTGGCACCGGATGCGACTGTTTCCTCAAAAGGATAAAGATCCACGATAACAAGATCGATTGGAGGAATTCCATATTCGGCTGCCTGATCCTTATCACCCTCATTGTCTCTTCTGTGAAGTATGCCTCCAAAAACCATGGGATGCAATGTCTTTACCCTACCGCCAAAAATGGAGGGATAACCTGTCAGGTCCTCCACGGCCGTAACCTTGGCTCCCTGCTCTTCGATAAACTTTTGGGTACCTCCCGTGGAATAGATCTTCACCCCCTGCTCTTTGAGCAAAGCCACGATAGGCTCAAGGTTGTCCTTGTAAAAAACGGAAATGAGTGCGGATTGGATTTTCTTTACAGCCATGTTTCTTTATTTTACCGCAAAGTGACGAAGAAAACTTAGTCGAGCGGTCTTTTTTTATTATGAATAGAAAATAACTTAACGCAAAGGAATAAAATTGGACCAAGCCCACTTTTTCTCTGAGCCTCTGCAGTTAAATTTTAATTTGCAAAGGTAAAAAAACCAACTCATTAAAGCAGGCTTTCTATGACTTTCGGGAAATATTTGTGTTCTAATGCGTGTACCTTATTAGCTATATCCTCGGGGCTGTCTTCTTCAGTCACTTCCACGTTTTCCTGGAAGATCACCCTACCCTCATCGTAGCGCTCATTGACATAATGAATGGTGATGCCAGTTTCCTTCTCCCCCTTTTCTTTCACCGCTTCATGCACCTTCATCCCATACATGCCTTTGCCACCATATTTGGGCAACAAGGCCGGATGGATGTTGATAATCTGATCAGGGAAATCCTGGATCAGTTGGTCGGGGATTTTCAATAAAAAGCCTGCAAGCACAATTAAGTCTATATGCATTTTGGCCAGCTGATCGCCTACCAACCCTTCCTCCAAGTCAGGTTTGCCAAAATCAAAAGTCGGAATGCCGTATTTTTTGGCCCTTTCCAATACGAAAGCATCTTTTTTATTGGAGGCCACCACAGCCACCTTGGCCTTTTCGCTATTCTGGAAATACTGTATAATCTTTTCGGCATTGGTGCCGCTGCCGGAAGCAAGAATGGCTATTTTTTTCAAAACTTTAGGGTAAAAAGGTTAGGTAGGCAAAAGTAAGAAAATAGACTCAGGAATTTAGGAATGGTTATTACAAATCATAGTGAAACTTACAAGCATAAATTAGAACCTCATCAGTTTGCACTTGGTACATTAACCGATGCTCCCTTTCTATGCGTCTGGACCAAAAACCAGCCAATTCATATTTTAAAGGTTCTGGCTTCCCTATCCCCTCATATGGATCTCTAATGATTGCCTTGATTAACTCATTAATCTTTTTGAGACTTTTTCTATCGTCTTTTTGCCATGAAACATAGTCTTCCCAAGCATTCTCAGTAAAAACTATTCTCATTTATCATCAATAAGTTTTTTCTCAAAAGACTTCCCTGTCTTCATCTGCTCGATTGATTCAAACAACCTTTTAGCATTTGCCTGAGAGCTGAGAAGATGAAGGGTTTCCATTATCGAGTTATATTCTTCCAATGAAATAATAACTGCACCTTTACCAGTCCCTCTTTTTAAGATCAAAGTCTCTTTATCTTCTTCAACCCGATCCAAATAGTCTTTCATATTTGAACGAAATTCCGAATAATTTGCAGCTATCATAAAATAAAAGTTAAGTACTTAATAACGTACTCTCTAAAACGTACAAGACCTTCTCAAGGTTGAGAACATTTAAAAACCCTTCCTAATTAAATTAAAGAAGCGCATAGAATTTGTAAAATTCACTTCTTTTTTTACCCATTGCGAAACTCCGCGTCCTTTGCGGTTAATTCTTATGTGCTCACTTTGTTATTTTTCACAAAAATGCCATACTCAATATCCCCGTCAACATCAGAATCTTCGCCAACAGGCTGAGCTGGGTGAAATGCCTCTTCCTATCCGCATAGTAAATTCGGTACATGAAGTAAAAAAACAGGATGCTAAGCCCTCCAAAGTAGATATAGAGCAAATCACTCCCAACCTTGAATGTCACTACCAAAATTGACAACACAAATAGCCCCGCAATAGCAAAGATTACCTTCTTGGTAGCCCTAAATCCGATCACGATTGGCAGAGTCCGGCACCCATGCTTTCTGTCCCCCTGTCTGTCTTCAATATCCTTGATAATCTCCCGGATCAGGTTAATGAAAAAAGCAAAGATGGCGTAGGTGAGTACATAAAGCTTGGTAGTTTGGTAATAGTATCCAATTATCCAGATGGCCATCCCTCCCAGCAAAGCCACGGTTAGGTTACCGATAAAAGGCATTCTTTTCAAGGTGTTGCTGTATAGCCAAAGTACAAAGGCCGCAAAGAAATTAATCAAGGCAATCCTTGGACCCACCAAGAAGCCAATGCCGATACCCGTGAAGTTGAAAATGGTGTGTAAGATCATTACCATCCTTCGCCGCATTCCCCGTCCAACCACCACAGCATCGGGACGGTTGACATAATCAATCTTCACATCATAGTAATCGTTGATCATGTAACCGGACGCGGTAAGCAGAACGGTGGATAAAATAATAAGATAGAGGTTGTAATCCTGAAGAATGGGCAATCCTAAGCGGGTCTCTTCAATCAGGAAAAATGCCGTCATCAGCTGGGCTAGAGCCACAATCAACAAGTTGGCAGGCCTGATGATCTTCCAAAATGCCTCCATGGTAAACTTCTTCGCCCTTCGCTGTACTTTCATACCCGTAAATTACAAAAAACCATATTTGAATCAGGTGTTTACAAAAAATAAATAACAACACGAAAACCAAATTTTCCAACGGAAAACAGCCCCCCTTAAATCTCCATTTTATCCCCGAATAGGCACCGTGAAACTCCGTGTCAAACTCAATGGAACTCTGAGTCCTTTTGTAATGCATTCAATTACTATCAATAATATCCTGGCTCACCAATCTATAGATCTCTGCAATGGTCTCATTGTAGTTCAAAAACTGGTGGTGACTTTCCAAAGTATCCATATCCCCCCTAAGGGCAGGACCGGTCTGTGCTCTTCTGGCACCCATTTCCAGGGTTTTGGTCATGGACTCGATGATCAAGGGTTTGAGCATTTCGAAATCCAATCCCTGCCTGTGCATAATTTCCTCTGCGATCCTCACCATGTGGTTGGTAAAGTTGCTTGCAAACACCGCCGCAATATGCAGCGCCTTCCTGTCCTTAGATTTAACTACATATTGAAGGGGCGATATCGACCTGGCAAGCTTTTTTAAGATCAGCAAGGTCTGCTGATCATCCGACTCCAATAAAATAGGCACTTGCTGAAAGTCCACTTCTTTACCCTTAGTGAAGGTCTGCAATGGATAAAAAATCCCGGTATAAGCCGCTGAGCTATATCCCAAGATCTCCAAGGGTACACTTCCCGAGGTATGAACAAGAATGCTTTCCTCCGGCAAAATGATCTCATCGGCCACCTCAGAGATGGCGCTGTCACTTACCGCAAGTACAAATATTTCAGCTTTGCTGTCCGTAAAATCCAGACTATCGGTCGCCTCTCCTTGATAAACCCGCTCGGTCCATTTTTCGGCCTTTTCAATACTCCTTCCATATATTTCGGTAATCTCATGCCCGGCATCCTCAAAGGCAGATGCCAAATGCCAGGCGACATTACCCGTACCAATGATCGCTATCTTAAAATGCATAGGTGAATTTATGGATTTTCTGTTGAGATTTTGTTAAAACGTATCTCAACTCAGCAAAAAACTACTGCCAGGTATATTTTTTGTGAATAAACAATCATAAATATTAAGCCGATGGACTCCAAACTATCACTACCATTAAATCTGACTGCTTGAATCTATCCAAGCGTTATCTTTCAGACAACCTTCCTTTATATTATCACAATCAATAAATAAAGCAATCCACTACATAGTGCTAATATTCAGACATATCCAACCCCACATCACTCAGTGTCCACTCTCAATCCACTCCGTCAAAATACATAGTGGGTACGGAGTGGGTTCGGTGTGGATACGGAGTGGCTGGCAATGTATGTTCAATTTGTCTCCTGGAAAAGATGGAGAAGAAGTGCTTTTGATTCAACTTACACAATCCTAAAGCCTACTGCGCCTATAAACGACAAAGCCCTCAGGTATTCCTAAGGGCTTTGTTGCTAATTGTTAGAAAGGACCTTTTATTCAAGTCCTTTGTCACGCATTTTTATAAACTCATCATAGCGACGGTAGATAGCCACGCCGAAACCTATAAGCATCAGCAAGGTCCCTGCCCATAAGATATTGATATGGGGTTTGACCATGGCCTTCATCACCACGTAATCTTTTTGGTAGCGGTTTACCTTGAAGCTAAACTTATTCTCCTCTGGGATAATGTTGTTCAGCTCAACCTTTACTCCAAGTTCCTGGTCGATAACTGGAACACGGCCCACCTGGTTGCCACTGATGATGAAAATTGGTTTCAACCTCTTTTCAATGTCATTGTCATATATTATAAGATTGGCTTGAACGGCCACATCGCCTTCTTTAAGATTCAAGCCTTCCACTTCATCCAAGACTTCACCGCTTTCGAAAGTGGTTACATAGTCACTGATGTGGAACTGCTCTCCTGGAGATGCTTCGTAAAACTCATCATCTTTCCACTCCGGCTCATCGTAATCATTGATGGCTGAAATGTGAGTATAAAGGTCCTTGCCTACAAACCATTTGGAATCCGGAGAGGATATCAACCCCATGGTCGGGTTAGGCTGGGACATTGGGTAAAGGGTGAATTTATAATCATCCCCTTTGTAATATTCGATCTCAAAGTAGCTGTTTTCTTCCAGCACGATCTCCACTTTCTCACCCTTTTTATGATAGGTTTTTCCCTTGACTTCAATGTCCGCTAATGCAATTGCCTCATTCACCTTTTCGGTGCTCTGAAGTTTGTTGACGCTTACATAGCCAGGTACACCGGATACTTTCTTATGACGACCACGGTAGATCACATCGTATTCCAGCATCTGCAGAGGTTTGTTGATCCAGAGCAGGACGTTTTCCTTATTAAGCTCATCCTCCCAGTCCTTCTTGTAGGTCAATCCTGACATGTTGGTAGAGATGACTTGGGAATAACCGGATGAGAACATCACCCCAATCAAAATCATACCCAATCCTATATGGGCCAAAGAACCTCCAGCCAATTTAAAACTGGATTTCCTAAGAATTTTAATCAGTATAGTACCATTGGCTATTATGGTAAATGCACCAGCCACCACGATAACGATATAGGAAATGTTATAAACTTTTCCCAACGTGATGATGATAGCCGAAACAATCATGGCTATTACATAAGGCACAGTCAAAGCATCCTTCAACGCTTTCTTATCCATTTTCTTCCACCAGAAGAACTGGCCAACTCCTGTCAATATCGCCAAGGCCACGGCAAACCATAACTGGAACTTGCTGTAAAACTCCTCCTGATTTGCAGGTGGGGCCATGTTGGAAATACCACCAAAGCTTTCGATCACGGCATTGAAAACCGGGATCGAAGTGGGTAAAATCACCTGGAAGGCCATCAAACTCAATGTAGTGGCTCCAATGAAAATCCAGAACTCACGGCTATAAACAGAAGCCTCTTTTTCTGAAGAAGGTATATGCTTCCATACTTTGGCAGAAATGAAAATAGCCACAAACAGGAAGAATAAAAGGTAAATCAGTAGTTGACCGGAAAGTCCCAAGTCAGTAAATGAGTGTACAGAGGTATCACCAAGCACACCACTTCTCACTAGGAAAGTTGCATAAAGCACGAGGATAAAAGAAGTGATCACCAATACGATGGAAGTCTTCAAAGCTGTACTGCTTTTCTTGTACGTGATCATGGTGTGGATAGAAGCCACGAGGATCAACCAAGGTACGTATGAGGCATTTTCAACCGGATCCCAGTTCCAATAACCCCCAAAGTTCAAGGTCACATATGCCCAGTAGGCACCCATCATAATTCCCATTCCTAAGATAAATGCGGAGAAAATAGTCCATGGCAAGGCAGGACGGATCCATTCCTTATACCTGCCAGTAGCAAGTCCACCCATCAGATAGGCAAACGGCACCAAAGTAGAAGCGTAACCCAAAAACAGCGTTGGCGGGTGAATCACCATCCAAATATTCTGCAATAGCGGGTTCAAACCCGTACCGTCTTCAGGGACAAAATTAGGATCAATGCTGAAAATCGGAGCATTGGAAACATCCCTTAAAAGGATGAATGGGGAGCTACCGATTTTAAGGTCACCTATCACCACACCCAAAATCATGGATACTAGAAATGCCTGTACCAATGCAAACACCACCATCACAGGACCTTCCCATGATTTGTTAGTATGCACTAGCACGATTCCCAAAACCACATTCCAGAAAATCCACAAGAGAAAACTCCCTTCTTGTCCTTCCCAGAAACTGGAAATCATATAATGTACCGGCAGGGCCCGAGAGGCATGCGAGTAGGCGTAAAAGTACTCGAATCTGAAATTATAAATGATGTTGAAAAGTATGGCTACAACGGCGATACTGGCCACTGCATGCACATAAAAGGATATCCTGCTGAATTTCCGCCAACCTGCCCGCTCGAGTTCGTTAGCTAGGGTGTATTTATAATAAGAAAAGGCCGTCACGATGGAACTTACAAAAACTAAGATCACCATGAAATGGCCCAGGTTACCAACAAAGGTATTAATCATAATTATAGGGGATATGTATCAGGGGGCTAATCCCCCCAGAAGTACTTTTAACCACTCATTTATTAAACTTCCTCCTGATATTTGGAAGGGCACTTCATCAAAATCTTGTCGGCCACGAAAAGGTCATCTCTTTTGTAAGAGCCGATCACCACAACTTGTTCAGAGCGGTGAAAGTCTGCCGGAACAGGCTCGTTATAGAATACCTTTTGCTCCACTCCGTCATTGTCTACCATCATAAAATGGAAGGAAGTTTTATCCTCGCCCACTTCGATGCCTACCACATTGCCGGTGGTGTTTTTCTTCAACTCACCTACCACGTGGATTGCTTTATCATTGCCATTAATGGCCATGGTGCGAGCGGTGTTGAAACTTTCATAAGTACTGGCGCTGCCCATCATGGTGATGATGATGACTATCGCGATTGCAATCACGCCAATGCCTAAAATATGTCCTTTTTTCATAATAATACTGGGTATGCAGGCCTTCTTAAACCTTAATTATTAAAATGCTCTTCGAGTTTGGTAATCTTTCTTTCCGTATTGATCAGATAAAGGAGAATTCCTCCCATTATGATCCCGATAATACCGACTACCACATAAATTTTCCCCTCAGACCTCATTACATCCGCCATTTCGATACGGTCATTTTGATAATCTTCTTCTGAAATGCCGATTTTTTCCTGGGCCACTGCATTGAGGCTAAAGCAAAGGAAAAGAATAATGAACCACTTTTGCATTTATACTTGGTTAATAAGTTTGTCTTCAAGTTTTCTTTCAAGCCTTCTGTATCTCACCCTCACTGTAGCGATCCATGCTCCGAGCAAGGTCCAACCTATGATGGCGGGATAAAACACCATTCTCAGTTTGCTGTCCAGATCATAGGCATTAAATCCTGGGTTACCACCGTTGCCTGGGTGAAGGCTGTCGGTAAGTCTGGGTAGCACGAAAATCAAGGGGATATACGCCGCAAAGGCAAAGATGTTGTACACCGCACCGATTCGGGCACGCTGGTGAACATCTGTAAGGGAATTTCTAAGTATCAGATAGGCAAAATACATCAGCAAGGCAATGGCAGAACCGTTTTGCTTTGGATCTCCGCTCCAATAGTCGCCCCAAGTAAATTTGGCCCAAAGCATGCCGGTAGCAATACCCAGAACACCGAAAAGTATGCCGGCTGAGGTAAACTCAATAGCCATGTCGTCATCTTTAAGGTCTCCTTTACGAAGATACTTGATGCTGTAATAAACAGCGATCACCAACATGATGATCATGCCAAACCACATGGTCACATGGAAGTGCAATGCCCGTATGGTTTCGTTAAGAATGGCCAAGCGGGGCACGTCTAAGAGTAGGCCAGCAATCAGAGTATATGCTAATAACAAGATCGCCAACACTTTCCACCAGTATGCTTTCATTTCAATTGTTTTGCTTACTAATTGCAAAAGTACGGCATAAGTTCCTGATTTCAGCCCTTTTTGGCTAATATATTACCTATCAACAACTTACCGGAAATATCTCCAATTTCCTTTTTGCATATGAATTGTATTTGCCTCGATTCTATTTGTGACATCCTGATCTCTTCCCAAACCAAAAGCAGTAAAATCTTCTGATTTGAGGTTTTCAGTAAGATTTTCTTAATGTTATTCAAGAAAGCAAACCGAAATTGGAAAAGAAAAACTTAATCTACGAATAGTTCCAATCAGCTTCGCCAGATGTAAGGGAAGAGGATATAAGCCACTGCTGTGACTATGGCATTGATGGCCATTAAGGTTATCAGTTTGTCATAACTCACTCCCCGATCAAGTCCGTCAATGGCATTTTTAGAAATGTTGATGGCCATTAGAAGTATAGGGATGATGATTGGAAAACTTAAGATTGCCATCAGGGTTGCGTTATTTCCAGCCTTGGAGGCTATTCCCGACACCATGGTGAGGCAAGCAGAAAATCCCACAGCACCTAAAGCAAGGTTGGTTATAAAAAGTAACTGGTCCTCCACCGGGTTCCCCAAAATCACCGAAAAGACCAAATAACCCAGCAGAGCCAATAATAAAGTCAGCAGGGTGTTGTATATGATCTTCGAAACGATGATGGCTTCCGGAGAGGCAATCATGTAATAATAAAGCTGACGGCCCTGGTGCTCCTGAACGAAACTTTTGGCTACAGCATTGACTGCCGAAAATAATATGATGATCCAATAAAGTGCATTCCAAGTGGGAATTGACAGGGCTCCCTGCACACTCAGATATGTAATGAACACGGCGCTGACCACATAGAGCAGAATACCGTTGAGGGCATACTTCTGCCTCCACTCAAGCGTCATCTCCTTTTTGATCAATACTGCGACTTGGTTCCACATGGGTGCAAAGATAACAAAGAATGTGGGACACCTAGACCCAAATTACCGTCCAAATAAAAAAGAATTGTTAAAGATTAAAAGTTAAAATTATTCATTAGTTTGTTCAAATATTTCTAAAGATGTAGTTTAGGAACTTCATTGAGAATAACTTTATGCTTGCTTAGATGAAAAGATACATTTTTCCCCTTTTGTTTACCCTTATCTCCAGTTCACTGTTTGCCCAACACATTACTGATGAGAAAGAAATTGAGTTTATTAATGCGGTAAACCTTTTTGAGTCAAGCACTGGCATTAAGGTGCTTTTCCGTAAAGATTATCTACGTAGGTTGGACTTGGATCAGGAAAGCTTTTCGGTAACTCTGGACCTACTCGAACAGGTGACGGAGGGAACTTCCATGTCTTATTTTTTGATAGAAAACACCTATGCGGTTATCTATCCTCGATCTATGAGGGATCGTTACCTCTCTAGCCGGGCTCGGCGAAAAGCGGACCCCACAGCCATTCACCGCTTCCAAGGGAGGATTATGGATGAAGAAACAGGTCTTCCGATCCCCGGAGCCTTAATGTATATTCCCTCGATGGAGTTGGGTATCACCACCGATGAGCGTGGGCGCTACAGCACCGATCTTCCTGAAGGGACGCACGTAGCAGTATTCAGTGCTATGGGCAAGGAAACGGAGAGAAGGATTATTAGGGCTTACAACCCGGTAGAAATGACCATCTCCCTTTTTGAGTCCATGACTCAAATGGATGAATTTATTGTAACGGACCGTTCTATAGACCATAATGTAAGAAGTATAGAGTTAGGGGTAAATCGACTAAACATCAAGGAGCTGAAACTGATGCCACCCCTGTTAGGAGAGGTAGATATCATCCGCAGCATTCAACTACTCCCGGGTGTTTCTACCGTAGGTGAGGGTGCTTCTGGCTTTAACGTTAGAGGTGGAGGAGTTGACCAGAACCTTATCCTAATGGATGGAGCACCTATTTTCAACCCATCCCATATGTTTGGATTTTTCTCCATCTTCAATGCTGATATGGTGGAAAATGTAGCCTTACACAAAGGTGACATACCGGCCAATTATGGGGGCAGACTTTCTTCGGTACTCGATGTGACCATGCAAGAAGGGAATAAGGAAAAACTTAAAAGTGAGGGCGGGATAGGATTTCTTAGCAGCAGGCTAAAGCTGGAAGGCCCTGTAAGCAACAACACTACAGTAGCTGTGGCAGGCCGAGTGGCTTACCCAAACTGGATCATGCACCGCATTCGTAGCTCCACACTTCAATCCAGCAGTTCTTATTTCTATGATGGTAACATCAAGATTAACCATCAGATCAACGATAAAAACAACATAAAGCTTTCCGGGTATGCCAGTAACGATTATTTCAGGGTTGGTTCTGACACGGCATATTCTTGGCAAACTCACCTTGCTTCGCTAAAATGGTCGAGCATTATCAGCGAAAAACTGGCCTCGGATTTTACTGTGGCCTATTCCAATTATACCTATAATGTAGAAGGAACGGGAGCACCACTTCAGTTTCGGATGCAGTCCGACATCAATTATTTTGGCATTGACCACAATTTTGAGTGGAATCAGAGCGACTATGCCAATATCACCTTTGGCTATAATGCCAACCAATATGCCATGGGAATGGGAACCATGGAACCCACCACAGAGAACTCAACGGTAATTCCAGAAGTGATTCCTACTGAAAGAGGAATTGAGGCAGGACTGTTTGTCAATTCCGAGATATTTTTCAGCGACAAATGGGCCGCACAGGTAGGCATGAGGTATTCCACCTTTTTGCCAATGGGGCCGAATGATACAGGCATCTATCAGGAAGGACTTCCGAAAAACCAAAATACGTTCATAGGCAATCGAACCTATGAAAACAATGAGGTGATCACCAGATACGGAGGTCTTGAGCCTCGGGTAGGACTAAGGTATGCGACAGGTGAAAACAGCTCATTGAAACTTTCCTTCAACAGAAACCTACAGTATATACACCTCCTTTCCAACACCATGGCCGCTGCGCCTGTTGATTTGTGGAAACTCAGCGATTATCATGTGGGACCACAGGAAAGCTTGCAGTACGCCTTGGGTTATTACCAGAATTTTGACAATAACATCATTGAAAGCTCCGTGGAGGTCTATTACAAAGACTTTCAAAATATAGTGGAATTCAAGGATGGCGCCTCTCTTTTAATGAATCAAAATCTGGAGCAGGAGCTACTTGGGGGAATTGGACATGCATATGGAGCCGAATTTTTCCTGAAAAAACGTCACGTAAAACTCACCGGCTGGGTTTCCTACGGGTATAGCCGAACCATGAGACAGGTAGTAAGCGAATTTGAGGAAGAAACCATCAATCAAGGAGAATTCTTTCCTTCAAATTGGGACCAGCCGCACGACCTAAGTGTAGTTGCTACCTATCAATTGACCAGAAGACTTTCCTTTTCCGGTAATTTTAATTACAGAACCGGGCGGCCTATCACTCTTCCAACAAGCATTTACACCATCAATGACAATATCGTCATCGACTACAGCCATAGAAACCAAGGCAGAATTCCTGATTACCACCGCTTGGACCTTTCCCTCACCTATGATGGCAACCAGCGAAAAAGCAGCACCTATAAAAGCAATGTGACATTGGCATTCTATAATGTTTACGCCAGAAGAAACCCATTCTCTTGGTTCTTCAGCCCGACGGGTGCTGGCACTGTGCCAAGATCTTACCGACTTGCTGTCATAGGAACCATGATCCCATCTCTTACTTACAACTTCCAATTCAAGTAACATGAAAAGGTTAGTTTGGATATCAATTGTAACAGGCATGGGTCTAACCTCATGTATCGATGAGGTCAACCTTAGGACTGAAGGGGAGGAAACACGAATTGTAGTCGATGCCTGGATTTCCAACGATCCGGAAATGTCCTATGTGAAGGTTTATGAATCATCTCCGTTTGTATCTGCGGATTTTCACATTCCTTTTGAAGATGTACCTCTGAGCGGGGTTTGGGTGGAAAAACAGGATGGGTTTGCTACCAGTTTTCGAGCTCCTTACCCTGAGCAGCCTGGAGTTACGGTTTATAAACCATTTGAGGAATATGATATTGAACCTGGAGACCGATTTAGATTAAATGTGATATTGGCCAATGGTAATCATATTCAATCCGATTGGCAGCAAGTTTATCAACCTGCAAGGAGCATCGAGTTTGATTATGAAATGTCCTTTCAGACTGTTTTTATACCCACCTGGAACGGTGAACCTTTCGCACAGCAGCGTGAATTTTATGACTTCAAGGCACGCGTGGAGAAAGCCAATTCCCAAGCAGATCATAATTACTATGTTAAAGCAATGGGTATTGAACAGATCTACACCTCTAGTATGAGTGAATTTTGCACCTGTACCTGCTACATGACCTATCCTAACCTCAATTATTCCTTGACTGCTGTAAATTCGACCTCCCCGGCCAGTACCTACACGGTACCTATGGGAAGCATGACAGCTGGAAGAAACACAAGGTTCTACCTTAAAGCAGATATTTATTCTGTATCGGATCAAGCGGCAGGCTATCTGTCAAGTATCGGAGTGCAACAAACCAACACCGGAAGCATCTTTGACCCCATGCCGTTCAAAATCTCAGGTAACCTGAAGAATTTGGACAATCCAGATGAAGAAATTTTGGGCCAGTTCTTTACCGCTTACCATACTTATCACGATGAAATGATAAACCGGGCGAGTCTCTTTCTCGAAAACAGGGACAAAAACATCAAAATAGTTTATCCAGAAGCCGTCACTGGCTCTTGCCAGGAAGCCTACCCGGACGCCGATATTGTAGCGCCAATTCCATTTAGGATGCATTAATGTAAAATTTTGATTTTTATGAAATTAATTAAGACATATATTATTTATACCCTGATTTCCCTATTTGCTCTTAATAGTGCAAAAGCGCAACAGACAAAGGAGAAACCTTTTGAAGATTTGGCAGAGACCCTTAAGATCATGACCAATCAGGAGCTGTATTTTGCCGGGGACAAGGTCTGGTTTGGGTTGAAGCTGCTCAAAAACCACAGGAGCCATAAGTTCAGCAAGCTCTCCTATGTAGAAATCTACAATCCGGACAATGATCTCATCCATCGGGAAATGTTGCTCTTGGACAACAAGGAAATGGCTTATGGGGACTTTATCCTGCCCGACAACCTGGAAGATGGGGAATACAAGATTTTTGCATACACCCAGTGGATGACCAATTTTCCATCCTACAAAATTCCAGCGAAATCTATTTTGGTAACCCAAATGGGGCAGGAAAACACAACAGGTGAAGGACAGCTCTATTACTCCACCAAGGATGGAGAAACACCTGAACTGACACTTTTCCATACATTTGATGAGCCCTTGATCATCGAGGTGGAAGAACTTGACGGCACTGGCAAATTAGTGCTGGAAGAAATTCCACCTTTTGAAAAAGTGGACAGCAAGGTGATATTTGAAAACCAGAAACGGATCAGGTATGGTCAAAACAGGGAGGTCATTACTCCGAACTTGATCAATTTCCATTCTTCCAATTATACTCTTAAACTTCCAGCTAACAGCTCAGAGATATCCCATATTGTAATCCATACCGATGTGTTGATAATTGACACTTTGTACAAAAGTGATGCAGTAAACAGGGTAATTACGCTAAACAGAGAAAATCACAACAGATATCCTGAAATCCAAATCAGTGTTTTCGGGAAAGAAAACCAACTTCTTACCCACCAATACCACCACCAGAACACTTCCTCCAACCTCCAAGTGAGCGTCAATCGGAATGTGAAAGTAGGAAATGAAAGTTCGGCCATCCTTCGCGATGAGCAGGCAATGTTTGGACATGCATTTGCTTGGGTTAAAAATCCAGAAGTACCTGAAATCGAAATGCTTGCTACTGTCCTCAACAGTCCTTCTTGGAAAGCAGTGGGAGAAAGTAGTAAGCATAACCAAAACTACCTATTGGCCAGAAAGGAAATCGAGAAAAACACTAATCCTGATAAACAAAAGGACTTTTTGCCTTTATTGACTTACAATCCTCTTAAAAGCAACCTTAAATCTTTACGTCCAGATTTATTTAAATCCAACAAATCCATAAATCTCCCTAATATCGAAGACATAGAAACCTTTGAAGTGAAAAGAAGGGTATTTCATGAGCATTTCGAATATGACACCAGGGTATCGATTCCCGTCTCGCCTTACAGTGTGGACAATAGCTATTGGGTTCCGGATTATGAGGGTTATCGGGATCTCACCACATTTTTGAAGGAGGTGGTGCCGCAGATAAGGATCCGGAAAGATTCGGAAGATAAGACAGAGATCAGAATTTTTAATCCCAACATGGATAGGGTGCATTTCAAAAACACACCATTGTTGTTAATTGATTTTCATAAAATTGATGACCCCGACTTCTTGCTCAATTACGATTATGCTCAGATTGATAGGATTGAAGTTATCTATTTGAGAAATTCCATTGATGAAACCAACCTTGGGGGAAAGGCCGAAAACGGTGTTTTGGCATTGTTCACCAAACAAAATGATTATAAAATCAAGCATAATCCTGATCCCTCCAAATATATCTTGCGGGAACTGGATGTGCCGAGAATACCGGCTGGAAATGTCTTCCACCAAGAGGCCAACTCTGCAGTAACCTTAAGCAAGCCTCAATCCTGGAATCCAAGCATCAGACTGACCAGAGGCAGATCGAGGATTAATTTCCAGACTTTGGAGGAACCAGGCAGGTTGCAAGTGGAAGCTTTCTTCTTCAATAACGCAAATTGGGGATCGACAAAAAACGAATTAAGGGTAAATTGATTGCCACACCGATGAAAAGGATACTATCCCTTTTGCTTTGCCTGATTCTGTCTGCTTGTATAGATGAGGTACACATACCCAATGACAACATAGAGCCTAAACTTGTGGTAGACGCATGGGTGTCTGATGATTGGAACATGTCTTACGTGAAAATATACCATTCGGCTATTTTTCAATCAGGTAGCCACCATCTTCCTTTTGGCCACCCAAAAGTATATAAGGTTTACATCGAAAATCAGAATGGCGAGGAAACAGATTTTGTATATATGGGCCAGCACTCTTATGATAGGGAACTGAAATTCCAACCTAGACCTGATTGGCAATTTGAAGAGAACGACAGCTACAGAGTCAATATCATCATGGAAAATGGCGACCATATCCAGTCCAACTGGCAAGTGGTTATGCCAAAAGTAAACATTGCCAGTTTTTCGGAGGAAATAGTGGAAAAAACTGTTTTTGTTACTCCACTCAACGGCAATCCTTTTCCTCAAAAGCATCATTTTTTGAAACTGATGGTTGACATTGAAATCCCTAACCCGAATTCAGGACATAACTACTTTGTAAAAACTAGTGGGATTGAAGAACTGGTTACTATAGGTGAAGGTGATTTTTGCACATGCGAATGCTATGTAAATAAACCCAATGTCATGGGGTACCTCAATGTTAAGCATGAGCCTACTTTAGGCAGTTCCGTTGCCAAAATAGATGTTGCTGAAATGTCCTTATTTAGATTGTCAAAATTCTATCTTGACCTAACTGTATATGCAGTGACAGAACCCGCTGCGGCTTATCTAAAAAGTATTTCCAAGCAACAGACCAGCACAGGCAGCATTTTCGACCCTATGCCTTTCAAAATCTCGGGCAACCTGAAGAACCTTTCTAATCCGGAAATGGAAATATTGGGTAATTTCTTTACTGCTAATAGTAGTCGAGAGGAAAAAATGGTGAGAAGAATAGAGTATCACTCAATTTTTCGACACCTTAACATGAGAAGAGAAAGTCCACCATTGGTAGAGGCCACTTGCCTGGAGTATTATACTGATAGCTTTACAGAAACGCCAGCACCATTCATCTTAAGGTAAACCTTGTCTCCTCTCACAATGAAAAAGCCTTGGCTTGCCATCAGCCGTGGTCGTGCCAATCAGATAATCATCGCCCCCATCCTGAAGCTTAAACTTCTTTTTGATGTCTTCTGCTTTTTGGGGATGATTGCGAGTAATTACATTTACTTTCCCTTTGGGAAATAATTGCTTGAATACTTTCTTGTCGGGCTTCAATTCCTTAATAACCTGGAAAACCCTGGCAGGAAGTTTAATTTCAGATGGTGATGATGATGTGTATAGGTGACTATTGGGATGGATTTTAGCAAGTTTATACTTATCAGCAAAAGACTTAAATCCACCGGCTTTTAAAATGGAAGCGCTTGGTTCATAGAGGTATTTGCCCACCTCCCCAAAATTGATTTCCAAAAATGCTTCTTCCGAATAGTTAAAGGTGAAATCAGGCTCTTCAGTTTGAAGGTTGACACATTTAACTTTCGTCTCTACACCATCATGATTTTCTTCCCTAGAAAAAAGTAACACCTCCTTCACCTCGTTCTTGACACTCACTACGTGAACTTCCTGCACATCCGGCAATTCACTCAAGACCGCTTTGATGTCCAACATAGGGCTAGCTTTTATCAGGATGTTTTTCCCTGATTTCTTCAGCAAATCCCAATGAGCCACAATGTCAGGTTCGCAGTCGCTGAGCTTATAAAGTTTCTGATTGTGCTCCCCTCTTCGGGCTGGGTCCACGTAAATCCAATCAAAAATGGATTCATTTTCCCGAAGGAAATCCAGAGAGTCCCGATGATGGACTTTTATTTTACCGCCAGAGAGTTTTTGAAAGTTGTTTTCCGCCAATTGGCAAAGCTTCTCATCCCGTTCAATATAGGTAGCGGAATCCAGTTTTTCACTTAAAAAAAAAGTGTCCACCCCGAATCCACCTGTGAGGTCCGCAAGGGATTTACCTGAAACATATTGTCCTTTATATGCAGCGGTAATCTCTGAGGAACTTTGCTCCATCGATAAGGTGACAGGAAAAAAAAGATTGGGATTTTCAGCCCAGGAAGGTAGTTTTTTCTTAGCCTTTTGCCTTGCGGAAATCTGCTGAACGGCAAATTTGAGATCAAAATCAACCTTGTTCTGATACTTCAAAAGCAATTGTGCAGGACTATCACTGAGATGGTCCTGCACAAACTTCTGAATTTGTTCTATTTTATTTTCTGAAAAATGCATCAGCTTTTACACCAAGCTATGGTCCACCAAATATTGGGCAATCTGAACGGCGTTCGTGGCCGCACCTTTACGTAGGTTGTCAGCAACTACCCACATATTCAACGTATTTGGCTGCGATTCATCCCTTCTTAAGCGCCCTACAAACACCTCATCCCTTTTATGGGCATTCAAGGGCATAGGGTACACATTGTTTTGAGGATCATCCTGTAATACTACACCTGGTGCCTGGCTTAGCAATTCACGGACTTCATCCAATTCAAAATCCTGGTGAAATTCCACATTTACGGATTCTGAATGGCCTCCCATCACTGGAATTCTTACCGTAGTGGCTGTCACCTGGATATTATCGTTGCCGAAAATCTTCTTGGTCTCCTTGATCATTTTCATTTCCTCTTTGGTGTACCCGTTGTCTTGGAAAACATCGATATGAGGCAACACGTTGAGGTCAATTTTATGCGGATAGACCATTTCAGCTTCACGGCCTTCTCTTTCGGCCATCATTTGGTCTACGGCAGCTTTACCTGTACCGGTGACGGACTGATAGGTGGATACCACGATCCTTTTGATACCATACTCAGCATGCAGAGGCGCAAGGGCCAATACCATTTGGATGGTGGAGCAATTTGGGTTAGCAATGATTCGGTCGTCGATACGCAGTGACTTTGCATTAATTTCCGGAACCACCAGCTTTTTGTGAGGATCCATCCTCCAAGCCGAGCTATTATCGATGACAATACTGCCCGCTTCGGCAAACTTTGGTGCCCACTCCAAGGAAGTGTCTCCACCAGCTGAAAATATCGCAATGTCAGGTTTTTCGGAAACAGCCTGGTCCAACCCTATTATCGTGTGCTCTTTCCCCTTATAAGTGATCTTTTTGCCCACAGATCGCTCGCTGGCCACAAGCAACAATTCATCATATTTAAAATCATGATTGGCGATAACCTCAAGAATCTCAGAACCTACCAATCCGGTGGCACCCACTACAGCTAATTTCATTTACCTATTGCTTTTGTTATTTAGTTTTATTTATCTTTATGTAATGCGAACCTTTTTAGGTGTATGGGTTTGGTTTGCTTTGTCCATACTAGGTTTTACATTTTTTTCCAAAACCGATTTTTTCACAGGAACTCAGGATTTTGAAAGCAACTTTGAGATTACCAATCACCCTGAGGAATTTTTGCCATATTGGTCAGCCAACGAAATCCGTTCTACAGCTGCCAGGGTTTTCCAGGCGAAAGGCGAAGGTGTAAACCTCTCCAACGCACTGGGAATTCAGGTGATCAGCACCTTTAACGCTGAAATATTTATCCATACCTCCACGCTGGGCATGGAGGATCCCGTGATTACTTTTCAAGCCAAAACCAACCAGAATGGTTCCGGTAACCGGCCTGTTTATCTATTCTATTCCATAGCCTCCGATTTGGAAAAAACCTTTTCCCCACCAGTGCAGGTTGGGGAGGACAATTCTTTTCCAAACCAAAACACTGAGTATAAGGAATTCCAGATCAAACTTACGCAGGAATTTTTAAATGTAGAAAGCCTATGGGTAAAGTTAGAGGCAAAATATGGAAATGGGTCCGGTACGGCGGCCAGATTATTCATCGATGACTTCACAATCATGGAGTCAGGCGAAAACCCAGAGCCGCCAAAGGAGAAGGAGGATGAAAATGAGGTTTTGAAGCTTTTGGAGCATAAAATAATTTCTCCACATAGCCTGGAGCTCACCTTTTCTTCGGCTGATATATCATCCCACGCGAATAGATATTTTCTTAGCAACAATTATGGGAATCCAAAAAATATTGAAATAAATGGTGAAAATGTCAGGTTAGATTTCGATGCTTACCTGTATTCAAATTCTTACCTTCTTGAAGTAAATCAGGATGGTAACAGCCTGTCTTTTGAAATAGAATTGGTGACTTCCACCCCGCAAGGGTCAATTTTGATCAATGAGTTTATGGCCGACCCCAACCCAAAAAGCCTGACTCCACCTCAGCCAACTCTTCCGACTGGAGCTACGGATGAATATATAGAACTTTTCAACAACACCGATTATGATATCAGTTTAGAAGGCTTTACTTATAACAATCGTACCTTAGAAAACTCAGTCATCAAAGCGCAGTCATATGTAATGTTGGTTTCGATGGGCAAAAAGGAAACCTTTGAACCATTTGGTCAGGTCATTGGAGTGAATAGCTTTCAGGCGCTTCCCAACTCCAGCGGCAACATCGTTTTAAAAGACCGACTCGGCAATTTGGTCGACAGTCTTTCATACGATCTTTCCTGGTATGGCAGCAGCCAAAAATCAAATGGGGGTTGGTCACTGGAAAGGAAAAACCCATTCCTCAATTGCTCAGATCAGGACAATTGGACAGCGTCTATTGCCCCGGGAGGCGGTACCCCTGGGGCAATTAACTCTGTATTCGATGACTCAATTGATGAAAAGGCCTTCACTTTAATCGACCATTCATTTCAGGGTGACAGCTTAATTCTCTTGTATTTTAGCCAACCCCTCCAGCCTTCTAAAGTTCCACACACCGTCATTCGGATTGATGGGCAACAAGGTAAGGTTATCGAAATGAAAGGCAAAGGTATTTCGCTGTTGACGCCCTTCCGAATGGAGGATGGAAAAACGTATGAGTTAGCCATCGAAGGACTTGAGGACTGCAATGGGAGGAAATTTGTTGAAAACAAATTCCAACTGCTTTTTGACACCAGAGTACCAAACCTTCAGCGAATCAGCCCCATCAGCACAACTGTCTTAAATCTTGTGTTCGACAAAATCTTGGGGACGGTTACCAGAAATAACTTTTCCCTCCAGGATTCACAACCCCTTCAAGTCGCCAAGCTCGATTCGAGCCGAGTACAATTAATATTTGGAACCCACTTGCCCTTTGGGGAAAAACAAGTGTTGACTTTGAGCGATATCCCCGACACAAGAGGCAATGTTCAGAAAATACAGGAATTCGATTTCATCCTTGAGGACCAAGTGGATACTTTAAGAATAAATAGTCCTTTCGGCCTTTCAATCAGGTTTCATAAATCCATTGAGGCTTCCTCCATTCTTCCGGCAAACTTTTGGGTAGACCGAAATACAGGTAATCCCGTTGCGGCCTTTGCAGATCATGAAGATCCGAGAACTGTGCATCTAGTCTTTGACAAAAGCCTCCCTCAAAACAACCTCACTTGGCTGCAGATAGAGAACCTTAAGGATGAGGCGGGTGAATATATTTATACTCTTTCGAGGTCCTTTGTTCGTGATATGAGAACTATAGGAGTTACTCAGATACTTGCTCCAAATGATTCAGTTTTGTTGCTTACATTCAATAAACCCCTTCTTCAAAACAAGGCTGAAATCCCTGGAAATTATACTGTGGACAGCGAAGTCCTCCATCCATTTAGAGCAAGTCAGAAAAGCCAAAATGAGGTAGAGCTGATTTTCAAAAATAAGTTTACTGAGGGAAAAGAATATCGGCTCTCCACCATCGGTTTGGAGGATGTCTACGGAGTGGTTATGTCCAGGACGGTCAACACCAACTTTATCTACGACCTTTCTCCACCTAAAATTGCAAGCCACCGTTTCCTTTCGCCTTTTGAGCTTGCCATTCAATTCAACAAACCTGTTCAGCCTATTACTACTCAGCAAGTGAAGCTTGGAGGAAAAACACCTTTGGAAATTTATCAACAGAATCAGGCCCATTATATTCTACAATTTGAAACCCCTGCTATTGATTATTCTCAATTGGAACTTTGGGAGATTGCCGACTTATTGGAAAATATTGCCGATTATATAACCCTAGATTTGGGCGGGAAAAACCTAGAGATAGGTAGGATGGAAATCATTTCCCCAAATCATGTTTTACTCACTTTCTCAGATTTTCTAGATCCCAAAACGTCCATTTTCTCAGACCGATATTTTATCCAAGGAAGCCACCCCTCTTCTGTAGAAATAGAAGAAAATGGATATCAGGTATCGCTACATCTGGAGCAAAACCTCATACTGATGGATTCTGTCTTTGCAGAAATATCTGTTTTAAAAAACATGGCTGAAGCCCGCTTCACTGATCTCCGAGACCAGTTAATCTATGAGGATGGCGTGGAGCATATCGATATCCAAACCGCAAACAGCTTGATGATACATCATGCTGTACCGGTTGTTCTGTTGGAAGAAATGGCTTTCCAGTTTGAAGAATCCGACATTTCGATACAGGCGTTTACCAACCAGACTGCACCGGAACTTACACATTTAATCCTTTCCAAACCTTTGGAGGAAAGCCAGACTTATACCCTACTGCTTCCCAGAAGGAAAGTGGATTCACGGAATTTCCTCCCAGGTTCTCGTAGAATCATAGTTTTTGACCGCACTGCGCCCAAGATAGGGTCTGTTGAGGCCCATCTTGAAAATGAGATAATGGTCACTTTTGACGAGGACCTTGACCCGATAATGGCGATGGTGGCCAACCATTATCAACTCGATGGAGTCCACCCACAAATGGTCATATCCGCTGAAAATTCTAATCAGGTTATCCTCCACTTTGGGGCTCCCCTAGAAGATAAAAGTACCTACAACTTATTTGTCCACAGAATTGAAGACCTGAATGGAAACAGTGTGGAAGGAGATTATTTTTCTTTTACGTTCGAAAAACCCTATGCGCCGTCATTTAAGGAAATTGTGATTAATGAAGTCATGGCCGCCCCAAGGGAAGGACAAACCTTGCCTAACGCTGAATATGTGGAGTTATACAATACCGGTTCACAAGCCATACAAATAGGCGGTTATCGATTGGCGAATTCTAGGAGTTCGACGGTGCTGCCTAGATTTGTCTTGCAGCCGGAAAGCTACCTTATACTTTCTGCCCAAAGCCAAGCTAGCAACTTCCAGCCATTTGGCCCATCACTCGGTCTCTCTAACTGGCCGGCATTGCTCAATGGCGGGGATGAAGTGAAGCTACTGGACCGATCAGGACAGGTTTTGGACAGTCTGGAATATATCACAGCAAGTTATGGGGGAACCGAATTTGCCCAGGGCGGATACAGCCTGGAGGTGGTCAACCCTTTCCAGACTTGCAATACTTTCGGCAACTTGCGGCCATCAAGCACTTCCGAACGGGGCACTCCCGGAAAACCAAACGCAGTTTTTGACCCCACTCCTGACCGGACACAGCCGGGCATCCAGAAATTGACCATTCTGGATTCTGTTTCCGTGTTGATTACTTTCTCTAAACCTATGCAGGAAAGACTTTCTGAGCAATATTTCAATTTGGAAAAAAATGATATTCATGCCCTCACCTATCATGATCTGAGTAGGACAGAGGTACTTTTGGTTTTTTCTAAACCACTGGAGAAAAATACCCAGTTTCAGCTCCACATCAATGATTTCAGGGATTGTTTGGGAAACCTTTTGAGTGAGGAGGATGAAAACCAACTTCTGTTGCTCCCGGGAGAGGCAAGCTCTGGAGACATTATTATCAATGAGGTACTGTTCAATCCGCTTACTGGAAGTCCAAAATTTGTTGAGATTCTCAATACCTCAACCCAATACTTAAGTCTGAAAAACTGGAAGCTTGCTAATTTTGCTAACGAGGAGATTTCAAACCGTAGGATCATCAGCTCCCAAGACCTGATATTGCCTCCCAATGGGTACTTGGCTATCACTACTGATGCAAACCAATTACTTCAAATTTATCCCAAGTCAGAAAACCTACATGAGTTGGCAAGTCTCCCCAGTTACCCTATTCGGGAGGGCACGGTGATCTTACTTGATCCAGAAGAAAACTTTGTGGAAAGATTTGATTACCACGAAAAGCTTCATAACCCTTTGTTGAAAGAGGTGAAAGGCGTGTCCCTGGAAAGGTTGCAAGCGGTGGGCAATGGAAACAATCCGAAAAATTGGCATTCCGCATCAGGAAACATCGGCTGGGCAACTCCTGGATTCAAAAACTCCCAAAATATGGAAAGTCCGAACTCAGCCTCCATGTTTACGGTAAGTCCTGAGATATTTGCCCCAGACGCAGTGGGCGTGCAGCCTTATACCAGCATACATTATCAAATGGACGAACCGGGATATTTGGCAACCATCCAGATATTAGGGATTAATGGACGCTTATTGAAGGAAATTACACAAAACCAAATATTGGGTCAAAACGGATTTTACATTTGGAATGGTACGGATGAAAAGGGAGCCAAGCAAAGACCAGGATATTACATTATTTGGATCCAACTCACCCACCCAAAAGGAAGAGTGGAACAAATACGTAAAACAGTGGCAATAGGTAGTAAACTTCGATAGAACCAAACTTGTAAAAAATGGGTTTTATTTGTACCTTTATTTGTTCACTGCAAGCCCCTATACTGTTATGAGTCAAGATATTATCACCAAAACCCTGAAAACTTATTTCATCCAGAAAGGAAAGAGTTTAAAAGTCATTCAAAGATATCTTAGTGTGAAGTACCGTATGCACATTGAGGAAAATATCCTCCGCAAGAGGTTACAAGACCTTCGGGTCCATTAGTGAATATTCTGGTTAAAATTGATAATAAAAAAGCCTACAAGATGTGTCTTGTAGGCTTTTTTTATTTTCAGATTGGGCATTACAAGCCCTCATCCTCGTCATTGTAGATAAAAGTTTTGCCTTCACCTTTAGCTTTGATAAAGCCTCGGTACATACCGGCCGAGTTGAACGGCATGGTGATATTACCCTCACGGTCGATAGCAATGATTCCGCCTTCGCCTTTCATGTCCACCAATTGTCTATTGACCACATCGTCGGCAGCATCTTTTAGGGATTTACCCGCATAGCGCATTTGGGCAGCTATTTCATGAGCCACTACGGTTCTTATGAAAAATTCACCGTGACCTGTTGCTGAAACGGCGCATGTCTCATTGTCAGCATAGGTTCCAGCACCGATAATCGGCACATCACCCACACGACCGTATCGTTTGTTAGTCATCCCTCCAGTAGTGGTGGCTGCAGCAATGTTCCCATCCTGATCTACGGCTACTGCTCCTACAGTTCCAAACTTTCTATCTTTAAAATAGGGGTCTTCCAATTCAAGTTGAAGGATAGCAGAGTGATCGAGTTGTTGCTTTTCAGTATCCTTGATTCGCTGAAGTTGCTTGTAGCGGGTTTCGTCTCTGAAGTATTCTGGGTCAACTATTTCCAAACCCTGCTCCTGGGCAAATTTCTCAGCACCTTGACCTACCATAAATACATGGGGAGAATCTTTCATCACAGAAAGTGCTGCTGTGATGGGATTTTTTACCGTGGTGATTCCTGCCACTGCTCCGGCATTTCTATCCTTACCGTCCATGATGGCTGCATCAAGCTCATTTTTACCCTCATTGGTAAACACTGCCCCTTTGCCTGCATTGAATAGAGGACTATCCTCCATGACTTTAACTGCTGCAATGACTGCTTCGATAGCCGTACCACCATTTTCCAAAACAGCATATCCAGCCTCCAGAGACTCATCGAGCTTGGCGCGGTATTCTTTTTCCCGCTCTGGGGACATATTCTCCCGCTTGATTGTTCCGGCCCCGCCGTGAATAGCCAAAGCCACTTTGCTTTTCTGTTCATTCCCTGTCATTTGAGCCTGTACCGGTCCCATGACAAAAAATAAAAGCAAAAATAAATTGAAGAACAAACTACATTTTTTGATCATAATTCTAGAATTTTATTAAACCTTTGGGTATCAATTTTGCGTTAATTATCATTAATACGACGTATCGCTATTTTTAGCTTTGAAGGCTTCAAGATAATCAAATATCCAATATTTTTGATTTTAAAAAGTGAAACGTATTTTAGGGAACTTTTTAAACGGTCTTTAGCTGATTTAAAAGAATTAAATTCATTTTAACATTACGATTATGAATCAAGAAAAAACATCCTACTCAAAGGAAGAGCTGAAGGAATTCGAGGAACTGATCAACCAAAAGCTTAAGGTCGCCAAAGAAGAGCTAAACATGCTCAAAGAAAGCCTTAGCAAAAGGAATGACACGGGCACGGACAATACTGCCTCTACCTCCAAACTGCTTGAAGACGGAGCTGACACCTTGGAAAGGGAAAGCCTTAGCCAGCTTGCTGCCCGTCAGCAGAAATTTATCATTAACCTGGAAAATGCCCTGGTAAGGATCAAAAACGGGACTTATGGCGTTTGTGTAGACACAGGCAAACTCATCTCCAAGGAGAGATTGAAAGCTGTGCCCCATACCATGCATTCCATAGAAGCCAAATTAGCCAAAAAGTAACATTGGAGTTTTTACACAAGCATATCGAAGCACTGATATTCTGCTCTCCCAATCCGTTAGGCATTGCCGAAATCGGGAAATGCCTAACGGAAATGTTCGAATCTGATGTACCTAAAGAACATATTGAAGAGGCCGTCAAAGTACTTCAACAAAAATACGAGCATGACGATTACTCCTTCGGGCTGGTCAACCTAGGCGGAGGTTTTCAATTTTTGACCAAACCGGCCTACGAGTCCAGTATTTCCATTCTTCTCAAGCAGCAATCCACCAAAAGATTGTCTACTGCTCAGATGGAAACCCTCTCTATTATTGCCTATAAGCAGCCCGTCACCAAGGGCGAAATGGAACAGATACGTGGCGTCAACTGCGATTATTCCGTGCAGAAACTCCTGGAAAAAGAGCTGATCACCATTAGGGGAAAAGCCGAAACTGTCGGCAAACCTTTGCTCTATGGCACCAGCGAAAAGTTTATGGAGTATTTTGGTATCAACAACATCAAGGACCTTCCTCAGCCGAAAGATTTCAGCCAGGATGACAATCAGATCGGCGATCAAAAAGATTAAGGCCTTACCCTGCAAAATCCCCCTTTTCCTCAGTATCTTTGCAGATTGAACTCATACAGATGAACTTTCAGTCATGAGAGCTGTTATGGCTTCAATAATTTAAATCAATTTACAGCAGTGATGTTGCAACAATTCCCGGAACCTCCACGGGCCGGGTTTAAGGTTGGTGACAGCAATATCCTTTTGTAGGATAATCTAACCGTAATAATAATGAAAAGGAACAACAGAGGGGGACAGGGTGACAAGAAGTACGGCCGCTCAGAATCATCAAAAGACCAATACAAAGGCAACCAAAGAAGTGATCAGGAAGGTACTTCCAGATCAGAAAGACCGTCTTACGGCGGTAAATACAAACCAGCTCCAAGACCAAAATTCGGGAAACCCAAGTTCGGAAGCAATAAGCCGCAAGAGTTTGGGGAAAATCCATTTAAGAAGGATAATCCTTTGAGAAAAAACCGTTCTGAAGGCGGATTTACCAAATCAGACAAGCCTTATAGCAGAGGGGAAAGGGATTCCGAAAGACCCAAAAGAGACTACGATAAGCCAAAGCGTGATTTTGAAAAATCAGACAAGCCATACGGCAGAGGAGAGAGAGACTCTGACAGGCCTAAAAGGGACTATGACAAACCGAAGCGTGATTTTGACAAATCAGACAAACCTTATGGTAGAGGGGAAAGGGATTCTGACAGACCCAAAAGAGACTACGATAAGCCAAGGCGTGATTTTGACAAATCAGACAAACCTTATGGCAGAGAGGAACGAGATTCTGACCGACCTAAAAGGGACTATGACAAGCCAAAACGTGATTTTGGAAAGTCAGACAAACCTTACGGCAGAGAGGAGCGAGACTCTGACAGACCCAAAAGAGATTACGACAAACCAAAGCGTGATTTCGGAAACTCGGACAAGTCTTACGGCATAAGCGAAAGAAGTTCCGAGAAAAGAAATTACGACAAGCCAGGTCGGGACGATTTCAGAAAGTCTGATGACCCCAGCGAATATAAAACAGTCTATAAAGGCAGAGGCAAAAATGAGAAGCCTCAATTTGAGACTGTACGAAAAGATGAGTACGAGGAGAGTAAGCGCAAAAGCATCAAAAAACCATTTTTCAAGGAAAAAGGTAAAAGAGGCGAGCCTACTGAGCAGAAGCCTACTTACAACTTTTCCAAGTTTGAGAAAAACCACAGGAAGCATGATGCAACGGACGAAATCCGTCTAAATAAATATATCGCCAATTCCGGCATTTGTTCAAGGCGTGAAGCTGACTCTATCATCGAAAAGGGTCAGATAAGAGTCAATGGAGAGGTAATTACAGAAATGGGCTACAAAGTGCAGCGTCAAGACCGTATCACCTTGAATGGCAAGCCTATCAATCCGGAAAAGCCTGTCTATGTACTCTTGAACAAACCGAAGGATTTTATCACCACTACTGATGACCCGTTGGAAAGAAGAACCGTGATGAACCTGGTACATAATGCTTGCGAGGAAAGAATTTTCCCTGTGGGGAGACTTGACCGTAACACGACTGGTTTGTTGCTTTTCACCAATGATGGTGATTTGGCTGCAAAGCTTTCCCACCCATCAGGTGAGATCAAGAAAATCTATCAAGTGACTTTGGATAAGCCCTTGACAAGCAAAGATGCCGACGATATAATGGAAGGGCTTACGCTAGAAGATGGACTTGTAAAAGTGGATGATCTTCAGGTACTTTCCAAAGACAGAACCATCCTGGGACTTGAAATCCATGTCGGAAAAAACCGGATTGTGAGAAGAATCTTTGCACACTTAGGCTATGAAGTCACAGCACTTGACCGTGTAATGTATGCAGGGTTAACCAAAAAAGACATTCCAAGAGGTAACTACAGATTCCTGACAGAAAAAGAAGTTATCAATTTGAAGTATTTCAAATAACAGCTATTGGAATTGAGCTAATAGCCGATTATCTTGGTCTTTTTATTTCCCACCGAATATTTAATTTATAACCTTTAAATTCGAAGTTTAAAAATAGATATATGCCTTATTTATTCACCTCGGAGTCTGTTTCAGAAGGACATCCGGATAAAATATCGGATCAAATTTCCGACGCTTTAATTGACAACTTCTTAGCATTTGACCCCAGGTCCAAGGTGGCATGTGAGACTTTGGTAACCACCGGACAGGTAGTACTGGCCGGAGAGGTAAAGTCAGAAACCTATCTTGACGTGCAGAAAATCGCCCGGGATGTCATTAACCGCATCGGTTATACCAAAGGCGAATATATGTTTGACGGCAATAGTTGCGGTGTTTTTTCCGCCATTCACGAGCAGTCATCAGACATCAACCAAGGTGTGGACCGTGCCACTCCAGAAGAGCAGGGCGCAGGTGACCAAGGCATGATGTTCGGATATGCCACCAAGGAAACCGAAAACTACATGCCTTTGGCATTGGATATTTCTCACAGGCTGCTCAAGGAATTGGCGACCTTAAGAAGAGAAAATAAGGAAATTGCTTACCTAAGACCGGATTCAAAGGCTCAGGTAACCATTGAATATAGTGATGACAATGTACCTCAAAGAATTGATGCGATAGTGGTATCCACTCAGCATGATGATTTTGCGGAAGAAAAAGAAATGCTTGAAAAAATCAAGCAGGACATCATCAACATCCTTGTCCCAAGAGTGAAGAAGCAATTGACTCCAGAGCTTCAGAAGTTGTTCACCGATGACATCAAATATCACATCAACCCGACAGGCAAGTTTGTCATAGGCGGACCGCATGGCGATACCGGGTTGACCGGAAGAAAGATCATCGTTGACACTTATGGAGGCAAAGGTGCCCATGGCGGAGGAGCGTTCTCTGGAAAAGATCCTTCAAAAGTGGACCGCTCTGCAGCTTACGCTACCAGGCACATTGCCAAAAACATGGTAGCTGCAGGATTGGCTGACGAAGTATTGGTGCAGGTTTCTTACGCTATCGGCGTGGCACAACCTATGGCCATCTATGTCAACACCTACGGAACTGCCAAAGTCGGTATGAACGATGGACAGATTGCCAAAAAGATTGAGGCCATATTTGACATGAGACCATACTCTATAGAGCAAAGATTGAAGCTGCGCAACCCAATTTATGAGGAAACCGCTGCCTACGGTCACATGGGAAGAGAAAGCGAAGTCGTTTCCAAAACCTTCTATTCTCCTGATGGATCCTCGATCAGTCTTGATGTAGAGTTGTTCACATGGGAAAAACTTGACTATGTAGACAGAATCAAAAAGGAATTCAACCTATAATTAAAAAGAGCGGCCCTTAAGCCGCTCTTTTTTCGTTATGTCCATTCATCGGTCTTCGGTCTTCGGTCTTCCGTCTCCCTAAAACATCTCTTCAATCAACTCGGTATAAAAATCCTTGACCTCCTTACCTATAGCCCTAACCTGTTGGGAGATCAGACTGGTCTCAGTCTGGCCCGGTACCGTGTTGATTTCTATGAAATAAAACTTGCCCGTCTCATGTTCCAAAAAGTAATCAATTCTAACTGCACCTTTGCAATTTAGCTTCTCATACGCTTTGGCAACAATCCTTCTCACGCGCTCTGCTTCTTCCTCATTCATACGACCGGGAGTGATTTCCTCAGTAACCCCAGCCGTATATTTTGCCTCAAAATCAAAATACTCCTTGCTGCTCACTATTTCGGTGGCTGGCAATACGGTAGTCACGCCTTTTGCGGTATATATTCCAATAGAAAACTCCCTTCCGGACACAAACTCCTCTACCAAGACCTGCTTGTCCTCAGCAAAAGCCTTATCCAAAGCTTCCTGAAGTTCTTCCTCGGATTTCACCTTACTCATGCCTATGCTGCTTCCGCCATTGTTAGGTTTGATGAAAAGAGGGAATCCCAGTTCCTTCTTTACCCTTTCGGTATTAGCGGGGGTGTTTGCGAAAAGCTGAAGTGACTTGGCCACATGTAACTCTGGTATATCATCCACAATGGCCTTGGTGTAGCCTTTGTTCATGGTGATTGCAGAAGTCATTGCATCACAGGTTGTGTATGGAAGGCCTATCATATCAAAATACCCGGCCAGCTTCCCGTCTTCACCAGGAGAGCCGTGTAAGATATTGAAAACCCCGTCAAAGGTGATTTTTTGGCCATCCACTTTGATTGAAAAATCATTCAGATCAACCGGTGACTTCTCTCCGGATTCACTTTCATGATACCAGTTGCCCGGATAGATCAAAATCTTAAACACGTCATATTTTTCCCTGTCGATGTGTTTTTCCACCACAGCGGCACTTTTAACGGAAATGACCGATTCACCGGTATAGCCTCCCGTGACCAAGGCAATCTTCTTCTTCATAGACCTTTTATTTAAAAGTTAAAATTAAAGGGGATTTCGGAAAGCACAAGGTCATCTGTGTAAAAAACACCTTCCACTTCCCCCATATTTATTATATTGTAGCCAAATTTCATTTAACAAACCCTATGTACTATAAAAGAACCGCATATCCTCTCCTGATGGGAATATTGCTCCTGTGTGCAGGCTTCCAAGCCAAGGCCCAGGACAAACAGCAGATCACTTTGGAGGATGTTTTTAAAGATTCGAAATTCAGCCAACAGTCCGTGACTGGTATCAACTGGATGAAAGACGGCCAATACTACACATCTCTTACCCGCAAGGGAGGATTTCCTAGAGTGGTGAAAATGAACATCACCACCGGCGAAGAAGAGGCCACACTTTTGGATGGCGGAAAGCTTGAGGTGAATTTTTCCAATTTCAATCTTAACAATGAGGAAACCAAGGCCTTGATCGAGTCTGATATCGAAAGGATTTACCGAAGATCCTCAAAGGCTGTGTTCCATGTAGTGGACTTGGCTTCCGGTGAAAAGCAAGTGCTCATGGACGGGGAAAAAATCGGTTACGCAACCCTTTCCCCTGACAATACCAAAGTCGCATTCGTAAAGGACAACAATCTGTATTGGACTGACCTTTCGACCAATAAAACCTCCCAAATCACCCATGATGGCAAGGACAACGAAATTATCAATGGGGCCGCTGATTGGGTATATGAGGAGGAATTTTCCATGGCCAAGGCTTTTGACTGGTCTCCTGACGGTAAAAAATTAGCCTTCATTAGATTTGATGAAAGGGAAGTACCTGAATTCAACATGCAGGTGTGGGGCGAACTTTACCCACAGGACCATGTTTTCAAATACCCAAAAGCTGGCGAGAAAAACTCTGAGGTAAGCATACATGTGTATGACCTGGACGAGGAGAAAACCGCCAAAATGGATGCCGGTGAAGAAACCGACATCTACTTGCCCAGAATCTATTGGACCGGACAGAACAACACCCTGGCATTTTTGAGACTCAACCGTCTTCAAAACCAATTGGACCTATTCTACGCTGACGCCAAAACCGGTGATAGCGAGGTAATTCTTTCCGAAACCGCAGACACTTACGTGGACATGGATTACAATGACAACTTGCTTTTCCTGAAAGATAACAAAGGCTTTATCAGAACAAGTGAAAAAGATGGCTTCAAGCATATCTACCACCATGACAGCAAAGGCAAGGAACTGCGCCAGATCACCTCAGGTGACTGGGAAGTCACCCAAATGGTAGGCGTGGATGAAAAAGACGGTAAAATTTATTATATCTCCACCGAAAAGTCCCCAATGGAGCGACACCTTTATATAATCAACCTTAACGGTAAAGGCAAAAAAGTTCTTACCCCAGAAGAAGGCACGCATAGAGTCAACATGAGTAGGGATTTTAAATACTTTGTAAAGTATCATTCTACAATTGACTCTCCTTTGACAGTAACTTTGAACCAATCAAATGGAAGGGAGCTGAAAGTTTTGGAGGACAATCAGGATTTGAGAGACAAATTGGAAAACACAGCCATGCCTAAGAAGGAGTTTTTTGACTTCGAAACTGTAGACGGTACTACACTGAATGGCTACATCATCAAGCCAGTAGACTTTGACGAAAGCAAGGAATACCCCGTATTGATGTATGTGTATGGTGGTCCGGGATCACAAAACGTCACCAACAGCTGGGGAGGTGTGAGAGACTTCTGGCATGCGTACCTCACTACCGAAGGTTACATTGTTGCCTGTGTGGATAATCGCGGCACAGGGGCCAGAGGCCGTGATTTCAAGCATATTACTTATGCTCAGCTTGGCAAACATGAGACTGAAGATCAAATCGCAGGTGCAAAATACTTGGCTACCCTTCCATATGTGGATTCTGCTAGAGTTGGCATTTGGGGATGGTCCTATGGAGGTTATATGTCCAGTTTGGCACTCATGCAAGGTAATGAGGTGTTCAAAGCTGCCATCGCTGTGGCGCCAGTGACCACTTGGAGATATTATGACACCATTTACACCGAGCGTTACCTTCAAACTCCACAGGAAAACCCAGAAGGCTACGACGAATATAGCCCGATCAACCATGTGGAAAAGTTGGAAGGAAACTACCTTTTGATCCATGGTACGGGTGATGACAATGTGCATTTCCAAAATGCCGTAGATTTGGTCGACGCTCTGATAGCTGCCGACAAGCAGTTTGAGACTTTCTATTATCCCAATCGTAACCATGGTATCTATGGAGGAAACACCACTTGGCATCTTTACAACATGATGACTGACTTCATCAAAAGAAAGCTATAATTCGAAAAAATAGTAGCATTAAAAAGAACCTCTTGTTGGGGTTCTTTTTTTGTTTAAGACCAAATTTTTATCTAACTCGTCTCAACGCTTCGCAATATTTCATTTGCAAAATATTGAATATCAAATGATAATTTATTAATTTAAACCTCTAACCTTATAACCACTTATACTATGAACACAAAATTCCACACTTACATCCACACCCTAAGTTTTGTGCTTGTCATTTCAATTGCCATCTGGGCTACGGTGATGGGCACTTTGCAAACTAAAGATTTATTGACCTATCTTATTTTGGTGGTAGCCTTTCTAGAGGCTTTTAGCCTATGGGCTGGCAGGAAAATTCATTCTGAGACCCACACCTCCTACAAGCTCGGGGTATTGGCTAGTTTGATGATTCTCTTGGGCATCAAGAGTATGCTACCGGCTTTTTTCCCTACCATAACCATCACGGTACTTGCTATAAATTTTGTTTATAACTTCTATATTTCCAACAAGCGCATAAGACGTTCTCAGCCCCGTGCCAAAAAGCGCCTCAAATTCAAATAGAATTTTTAAGGGCATAATTTTTGAGCAAGGGCATGGGAAAGGATGCCCTTTATTTATTTATGAAAAAAATAATTACCCTACTTTTGATTACCCTCCCTTTTTGGAGCATGGCTCAGGAAAAACTCAACCGCCTGGTCCAGGAAAGAGAATCCCTACACCAGCAATGGAGACAGTCTGAAGGTCAGAAATCCGGCATTTTTGGCAACCGCACCAAAAAAGACATGATTCAGACCAACGAATGGATGGAAAGAATCATTCAAAAGGATAATCAGATCATGAGTGAGCTCAAAATGCTCGGAGAAATCCAGCGCGTAGAAGTGATCCACGAAAAGGACGATTACAAATATATCGCCCAAAAACAGGAACAGGACATCGGAAGGCTAAAAAGAGCTTTGGCCGAAATGGAAAACAATGTGCAGGAAAAAAGAGAAGTCAAACGAACCTATGAGTGGACTACCCTTATCTTCTTCTTATCTACAATAACTTTGGGTATCCTGTATTTTAGAAAACTGAGAACCTAATTGGCTCTCATCCAGCATAGATCTATTTCTTCAATGCCCGAACAATAAGTACTATAATACCGACAACGATCAAGGTTCCGATGATTCCTACACCTAAACCAACATCAAAAATGGCCCCAATGGCATCACAACTGGTCAAGGTGACCAATGCCAACATAATCAACAGGATATTCTGAATAAAGCTTTTCATGGTTTTAGTGGTTAGGTTTGAAATACTTTTACCTATAAAATCCCTTTATCTCCCTGATTGTTTATTATCCCAGTGATTTATCAACCTAAACCTGATCTCTTCTTTGTAATAGAATTGATAACTATACGTTTTTACCTATTTTTGTACCTATGGCAAAACAAGAACAAACACAAGAAATCGCTCAATTGAAAGATATCATTGCCCATGCTAAAGAGTATGGGTTTGTATACCCCTCTTCCGAGATTTATGACGGCCTTCAGGCAGTTTATGATTACGGTGCCTATGGGGTTGAGCTGAAAAATAACCTGAAGAGACTTTGGTGGGAGACCATGACCCGCCTCAACGATAACGTGGTAGGCATTGACTCGTCTATCTTCATGCACCCAACCACCTGGAAGGCTTCCGGTCACGTGGACAGCTTCAACGATCCCATGATCGACAACAAGGACAGCAAAAAGCGTTACCGTGCCGATGTTCTTATCGAGGAAAAAGCCGCCAAACTTGAAAACGATGGCAAGTTGGAAGAATCCAAGCAGCTTTTGGCCGCTATGGGCCGATTGCTTGAGGCTGAAGATTTGGCAGGTGTGAGAGACCTGATCATCAATGAGGGCATCAGCTGTCCTATCTCAGGCACGACTAACTGGACTGAAGTAAGACAGTTTAACCTGATGTTTTCCACCCAAGTGGGTTCGGTGGCCGAGGACAGCTCTACCATATACCTGAGACCGGAGACTGCACAGGGGATCTTTGTAAACTTCCTGAATGTACAGAAAACGGCCAGAATGAAGGTGCCTTTTGGAATTGCCCAGATAGGCAAGGCCTTCAGAAATGAGATTGTTGCCCGTCAGTTTATCTTCCGTATGCGTGAATTTGAGCAGATGGAGATGCAGTACTTCGTACGCCCAGGCAGTGAAATGGAATGGTACCAGCAATGGTCAGAAGCAAGGGTGAAATGGCACAAGGCTCTGGGTATCCCTGAGGCCAAAATCAGGACGCACGACCATGAAAAGCTGGCACACTACGCCAATGCCGCTATGGATATTGAATATGAATTTCCATTTGGTTTCAAAGAGGTGGAAGGTATTCACTCCCGTACCGACTTTGACCTGAAGCAACACCAGGAGTTCAGCAAGAAAAAGCAACAGTACTTTGATCCAGAGGTCAACCAGAATTATATCCCTTATGTGATTGAAACTTCCATTGGGGCGGACAGATTATTCTTGATGACTTTCTGCAATGCATTTACGGAAGAAGAAAAAGACGGGAAGTCTAGGACTTACCTTAAATTCCACCCTGCCATCGCCCCAGTGAAGGCGGCCATCTTACCTTTGACCAAGAAGGACGGTTTGCCGGACAAGGCCAAAGAGATTGTGAATGCTTTGAAATATGACTTCAACATCATCTATGAAGAGGCAGCATCCATAGGAAAGCGCTATACCCGTCAGGACCTGATCGGCACCCCATTCTGTATCGCCGTCGATCACCAGACCTTGGAGGACAATACGGTCACCATCCGTCACCGTGACACTACCGAGCAGGAAAGAGTCCCCATCAGCGAGCTGCATGGAAGACTTGGGGAGGCTTGTAGCTTTAGGAGGGTATTTGAGAATATGTAATAAGTCTAAAATAAGAAAGCCCAGGAAATGATTCCCGGGCTTTTTTCTTTTTGGATGACATTTTCTTTCTTTATCTGATCTTCTGTTCTAAAACCAAAAGATTTCGAACAGAAGAAAATTTTTCGGGTTATCTCATCATGAGTAAAAAAACCATCGTCATAGGTTCGGGTATAGCCGGCCTCGCTGCTGCAATAAGATTACAAACTAAGGGATACCAAGTAACTGTATTTGAAGCCAACTCACATCCGGGTGGCAAACTTTCCGAATTCCACCTCGGGGGATACCGCTTTGATTTTGGACCCTCACTCTTCACTTTGCCCGAAGAAGTAGACGAACTTTTCAGAATCACGGGAAGGGATCCCAAGGACCATTTTGAATATGTTAGACTTCCCGTCAACTGCCATTACTTTTGGGAAGATGGCCAAAAACTTCATGCCCATTCCAATACAAGCCAATTTGCCGAAGAAGTGGAAACCAAATTGGGAGAACCGGCCAGCTTGGTAAAAGAAAAACTTAAGCACTCGGCCTACCTATATGATAGATTGGCTCCGCTTTTTATGCATAGATCTCTACACAAAGCAAGCACCTGGGCAAATACCGATGCACTGAAATCCTATCTTCAGTTAAATAAACTGGGACTCTTTGATACGATGCACGGCGCCAACGCCAAGCAGTTCAAAAATCCCAAACTCATACAGCTCTTTAACCGCTACGCTACTTACAATGGCTCCAATCCTTATCAGACACCGGCAACTTTAAACATTATTCCTCATTTGGAATTTAACCGCGGTGCCTATTTCCCTAAAAAAGGGATGTACGACATTACAGCAAGTCTCTTTAAATTAGCCAGTGAGATAGGAGTAGAGTTCAAGTTCAACAGTAAGGTGGAAGAGGTTTTGGTAAAAGAGGGAAAAGCGGTGGGCGTCAAAGTGGGCGGTGATGCATATTTTGCCGATATCGTGGTGAACAATATGGATATGGTCAATGCCTATAAAACCATCCTAAAGGATCAAAAGCAGCCTAAGAAATTGCTTAACCAGCCAAAGTCCAGTTCAGCGCTTATCTTCTACTGGGGCATCAAGCAACATTTTCCAGAATTGAACCTACACAACATACTTTTCAGCCAAGACTACAAAGAGGAGTTTAACCATATATTCAACCGAAAGACTATTTCTGAGGATCCGACGGTATACATCAACATCACATCTGTGTATAAACAGGACGATGCTCCAAAAGATAGCATGAATTGGTTTACCATGATCAATGTGCCCAACAATCAGGGACAAGACTGGGACAGCCTTATTTTGGAAGCAAGGAAAAATATCATCAAGAAGATTAATCGCACTTTAAATACGGATATTGAGTCGTTGATCGAAGTTGAGGAAATTTTGGACCCAAGAACCATAGAGAGTAAAACCTCATCTGCCCAGGGAGCTTTGTATGGTAACAGTTCCAACAATAAATATGCGGCATTTCTTCGTCACGCCAACTTCTCCAGTGACATCAAGAACCTGTATTTCTGTGGCGGATCTGTGCACCCAGGCGGAGGAATTCCCCTCTGTCTGCTTTCAGCCAAAATAATGAGTAAAATGATAGGGTTTTAAGGCTCTACCAAAACCTTATATGACTCGAAAAGGCCGTAAACATCCTCTACATAATTGACGGCTACATGGCCCTTGGCATAGCCACTTTTTACTACAGGATCCCGGTAAATTTCTGGATTGGATTTTTGCTTCAAGAAAATGGCAACATTGGCCCATTCACTTGGATTATGACCGTCCTTTAGAGCCAGTCTCCAAGCATCGTCCACATGGCCGTGTCCCACATTGTAGGAGGCAAGGATAAACCTTATCCGCTCATTTACCTCAGGCACTCGCCTTTGCCAATACTTATCAAGGTATTTGAGATAGTTTACTCCACCCATAAGGCTTTCAAAAGGATCATTAGGATCAGATACCCCAAAACGCTCCAAGGTCACTGGCATCAACTGCAAAAGGCCTGAAGCGCCGGCATAGGAAATAGCCTCGGTATCAAAGCGCGATTCTTTAAAAATAAGAGCGGCCAATAGCCTCCAATCCCAACCCAAGTTTTCAGCGGCCTTTTTTATCATTTCATCATAGGCCGAAATTCTATTTCCGCTTATGGAAGAGAATGGGCTGTTGCTTCGGAAGTAACTATTGGTTTTGTTGACAAAATACTTGTCGTAAAGAATGGCTTGTAGGGTGGAATTGTTAAAAGTCCCCAACCATTTATTCACCCCAGCCAAAAGCTTCGGGGAATTGGACCTTACCGCCCAGCCAACTTTACTGGATGGATTGACTTCCAAGGAAACATCTAAGCTCGGATAATAATTGGAGTTTACACTGGCCACATCTTCATCCACTACGGTGAAATCAATTTCTTTTTGAACAACCAAATTAACAAGCCCTTCGGAATCATAAGGCATCTCCTGGATATGAAAGTTGATCTGCAGACTGTCCTTCCAATGCTGAAGTTGTTGCTTAAAAACCGCTCCTTCTCTAACATGAACGGTTTTACCCTCAAGTTCTTTAAGATCCCCAATTACACCTTCTTTAGATCTCCGCTGTACCAACACAGTCTTGATCTCATTGGTATATTTGGTAAAAGCCGCTTGATTGGTACGGTCATCGGTTTTCTCCAGATTGATCGCAATAATATCAACCTTACCCTCATTGAGTTTTCTGAAAGCCTCCTCTATATCGGAAGCTACTACTATTTTCAGGTTTACACCCAGATCCTTGGAGAGGTTACGCAGCATTTCATACTCGTACCCCATCCTTCTGCCCCGGTAAATGTAATAGCTAGTAGAAGTGTTGTCGACTACGGCTCGGATGAAACCACGTTTCTTTATCTCATCCAAATCCAGTTCCACCGTATTTTCCCAAAAATCAACCTGCTTTTCTACGTGCTGTTTTTTACAGCTAAGCAGTGTGACGGTGGACATCAAAAATATAAAAACCCTTAAGAGTAATCTCATACGCATCCTGAATTTCAGGCTTTGGTCCGGTGCAAGTATAGCACAAACAAAGCAATCTGCCAAAAATCAAATATTGTTCTAATTTTATTTTGCGTATTCTGACATGACCCAATAATATTAAAAAACCCGCTGATTTTATTATCCAGCGGGTTTTTCATACTAGTAAATTGTTTCTTGGGGGTTCTGAAAATATATTTTCCCCGAGAGCCTCATCAGCTCAATTTCCGACTCTTTTATATTATATATCGCCTCAATCAATCTGCTCTCAGCTTGCAACCTGTTCACCTGCGCATCCCGGAATTCGAGATAACTGGCGATCCCCAGCCTGAACCTTTCCAAGGCAATGTCCGAGTTTTCAACAGCCACTTCGTAATTTTCCCTTTCGATCTCCAAAAGGCGCTTGGTGTTAGTGTACACATTATAAGAACGGTGAAGGTCTGACTTCATCTGGATCTCAAATTGCTGAATAGCAAACTGCTGATTCCTCTGCTGCACCTTTGCCTGTTGGATCCGCCTGTTTAAAGCAAAACCACTAAACAAGTTGATTCCTACCGTGGCTCCTGCAGTGAATCCATCCACCCTGTTTTCTAACAAGAAACCTGCGTCTGAATTTAGAATGGAATTGTTATAGGCACCATTGATAGTCAGATATGGCAACCTAGCAGCCCTAGCTTCTCTTAGTTGTAGATAGGCCACATTCTCCATACGCTGGGTTGCCAAAAGCTGTTTATTGTCCGTATAGGCATTTTCAACCAAATCCCCCAATCGAATATCATCCCGAACCGTGATAGTATCATTGACCTCAAATTGTACATCCGGGTCTATCGCCAAGATCTCATTAAGATTGATCCGGGTTGTTTCAATAATTTGTTCTTGGTTAACCAAAGCTGCCAAATCAGCATTGTAATCTACCTGAGCAGCTAGAAAGTCCCTTTTGGATGCTTGTCCAAACTCATATTGAGCACGAGCAATATCCAGACGCTCTTCAGATAATTCCAAGGCCTTACTCAATACCTCATAGCGCTGCAATTCAAGAACCAAGCGATAATAGGAAGTGGAAATGGTAGCAACCGTGTTTTCAATCACAACCTTGGCCTCCATATCCGTAACTTCAGCCAACTGCCCTAACCGCTTCAGCGCAACCACAGCCTCTGGCCTAAAGCCATAAATTGTCGCCATGGTAAAGTTCCTGTTGTAGGTTTGGGCGCCAGGAATAATACGAGGCTCAGGATCACTTACAAACCGTTGTTCCACATCCTCTCTCCTGTATGTCCCTGTATAGGTGGCATCCAAGGTTGGAAGTAGAAGACTCTGACCAAGCAAGCGGTCGTATTCTGCTATTTCAGTTTCGTTGACGGCTATCTTCACCTGGAAGTTATTGTCCAAGCCCAATTCAACCGCCCTTTCAAAATCCAGTTTTTGCCTTTCCTGGGCCAATAAAGGCAAAGTGGAAACCAATAACGCAAGTGTTAATAAAAAAGATTTATTCATTAAACTCTAGCTAATCTGCCTTCTTTAGATGTCAAATATGTATATACTGCAGGAATCACAAACAGGGTCAATATGGTGGAAAAGGCCATTCCGCCAATTACCACTACTCCCATCGGCACCCTGCTTTCGGCTCCAGCTCCTAATGCCAAGGCAATAGGAAGAATACCTAATATGGTGGAAAGGCTGGTCATCAAGATAGGTCTAAACCTAGCCCCAGCCGCACCAACTATGGAATCATAAACAGATAATCCCTGGGCCTTCCGCTGATTGGCAAATTCCACGATCAAGATACCATTTTTCGTCACCAGTCCTATGAGCATAATTATCCCGATCTGGCTGAAGATATTCAGGGTAAAATCGAATGCCCATAAAGATATCAAGGCGCCACAAAGTGCCAAAGGAACTGTAAACATGATGGTCAAGGGATCCAAGAAGCTTTCAAACTGTGCAGAAAGCACCAAGTAGATCAACACCAAGGCAAACACGAAGGCAAAGATCAAGCTGTTAGAACTTTCTCGGAACTCTTTCGATAGTCCTTCCACGTCAGTACTGTAACTTTCATCCAAAACCTCACCCGCTATCCTGTCCATCTCATCAAGACCACCTCCAATGGTATAACCAGGGGCCAAACCAGCGGAAACGGTAGCACTGACAAACCTGTTGAAACGGTAAAGCTGAGGAGGGGTACTTCGCTCAGTAATGGTCACTAGATTATCTAGCTGTATAAGTTCTCCATTTCCTGAACGCACGTAGAGACTTCTTAGGTTGATAGGTTCGTTCCTGTCCTCAAGCTGCATTTCACCTACCACCTGATATTGCTTGCCGTTCATGATAAAATAATCGAAACGCTGTCCAGAGTAGGAAAGCTGCAAGGTTCTGGCGATTTCTTGAACGGAAACCCCAATGTTTCGGGCTTTTTCCCGGTCAATCTCCACCTCTAGTTCAGGCTTGGTAAACTTAAGATTGATATCAGAAAAACTAAAAACCTCACTTTGGTTTACTTTAGTCATAAATTCAGGGATCACATCTTTAAGTTTCTCCAGCGTCTGGGCCTGAATTACAAACTGCACCGGCAACCCACCTCTTCTGTCCCCTATGGATTGAGGTTGAGTGGCAAATGCACGAACAGCAGTTTTTCTCTGAAGTATCCCCGATACCTGATCGAAAATTTCCTGCTGGCTTCTCTCCCTTTCAGTAGCATCGGTCAACATAATCCGGAGAAAACCGGAATTGGTACTTGAAGTACCAAAACCTGGAGAGGTAACAGAAATAAACCCGCTTCTCTCAGGAATTTTTTCATCAAACTCAATGGTCAACTCATCTATCACACGGTCCATAAATCCAAAAGTAGCTCCTTCAGGACCACTCATATTGATCCGCATTTCACCCCTATCTTCTGTTGGGGCCAATTCAGTTGGGATGGTATTGAAAAGGTAATAGATGATTCCACTCATTCCTACAATAATCACAAAAGCCATCCACCTTACTTTCATAAATCCGGCAAGGGCGTTTTCATATTTTTTATTCAACCAGAGGAATATGGGTTCCGTCTTAATATAAATCCAATTGGGTTTCTCTCTCTTCTTTAACAGCCTACTGCTCAACATCGGTGTCATGGTCAAGGCTACAAAAGAAGAAATGATAACAGCCCCTGCTACTACAATACCAAACTCCCTAAACAGACGGCCTGTGGTACCAGTCAGGAATATTACAGGTAAAAATACTGCTGCCAAAGCAACAGTGGTGGCAATAACGGCAAAGAAAATCTCCTCGGCACCCTTTATAGCGGCAGACATAGGTTTTTCACCCTTCTCTATCCTAGTATAGATATTCTCCAACACCACAATGGCATCATCCACCACCAGACCGATGGAGAGAACTATCCCAAGTAAGGTCAACACGTTGATGGAAAAGTCCATCAAGTACATAATAAAGAACACCCCTATCAAGGAAATTGGAATCGTAATTACCGGGATAAAGGTGGTCCTCCAATCCCTTAAAAACAGGAAGATGATCAATACCACCAGGATAAATGCGGTGAAAATCGTCTGTTGCACCTCGCTGATGGAGGAACGTATATATTGGGTAGAGTCAAAGCCTATTCCCAGTTTTACATCCGAAGGAAGGTCTTTCTCTATAAACTCCAATCGTTTATAGAACTCATCGGTAATCTCAATATTGTTGGAACCCGGCAAAGGAATCAGTACCACCCCGACCATTGGAATACCGTCTCTTTTCAGCACAGTCCTTTCATTCAGCGGTGCCAGTTCAGCCCGGCCCACATCCTGAAACTGTACGATGTTGTTGCCATCATCCCGCACGATCATTCGGTTAAATTCATCCGGAGTGTTCAAGCGTCCCTTGGTTCGTACGGAAAGTTCAATTGAAGACCCCTCTATTCTTCCTGAGGGCAGTTCCACATTTTCACTTTGCACCGTGTTGAGGATATCCAATGGTGTGACTCCATAGGAAGCCATCCGCAATGGATCCATCCTAAGCCTCATAGCATACTGCTTTTCACCCCAAATCTGGACAGTACTTACCCCTGGGATGGTTTGAAGTCTTTCTTTGAAAATGTTATTGGCCAGGTCAGAAAGCTCCAAGAGGTTCCTTCGATCACTTTGGACGTTTAGAAAAACAATGGGCTGGCTATCCGCATCGGCCTTGGACACTACAGGTGGGTCCGCATCAGGAGGTAAATTTCGTTGGGCACCAGAAACTTTATCCCGCACATCATTAGCAGCGGCCTCCAAGTCACCTCCCACATCAAATTCAACTGTGATGTTACTGGTACCGTCATTACTGGTGGAAGTCAGGGATTTAATCCCTGAAATACCGTTGATGGCTTCTTCTAAAGGCTCTGTAATTTGGGCTTCAATCACATCAGCATTGGCCCCCACGTAAGTCGTGCGGACGTTGATGATAGGCGGATCCACGCTAGGGTATTCCCTAACGCCCAAATATGAAATCCCTATAATCCCAAACAATGCTATTGTCAGGGACAGAACGATTGCCAGAACCGGTCTCTGTATGCTAATCGTTGATAAACTCGCCATGCTTAGTTAATTTTTGTGGTCTCTACGGACATTCCCGTTCTTACTTGCAGCACCCCCGTGGTCAATACCAGGTCACCCTTTTGAAGGCCATCCAACACCTGAACCTGTCTTTCGGTTCTCGTTCCGATAGAGATCTTCGCCTCTTCCACTATTCCATCTCTTGCCACAAACACCTTATAGCCATCCAGCTCAGGAATAATAGCTTCAGATGGCACCATCAAAGCACTATCCTGCACATCAAGATTTAACCTCACCCGCACAAACATGCCCGGCAAAAACTTTCTATCCTTATTTGGACTTTCTGCCCTCAATTTCAATGTCCTGGTCGCAGCATCCACATTAGGCTCTATGGCATATACAGTCCCCACTGTCTCACCATCTGTCGCGGTAGTGGAAAAATGCACTTTAGAGCCTGTTTTCACCCTGTTGGCATAACGCTCAGGAACGGAAAATTCTAATTTAATAGGGTCAAGGTTTACTACACTTACAATCTCATCCGTGGAACTAATAAAGCTTCCTTCCGAAACCTGTCTTAAACCCAAAACTCCATCAAACGGGGCCCTAACAACTGTCTTTCGAAGCTGTGCGTCGATAAGCTGGATATCAGCCAAATTAGTGTTAAACTGGTTGAGTGCAATGTCATATTCCTCTTGGGAAATGGCTTCTCTTTCCAGCAATTGTCTTTGCCTTTCTTCTTGTCCCTCAAAAAGTTTTTTCTGATAATCTAACCTAGAAGCTTGAGCCTTAAGTTCATCATCATTAAGATATAGAAGAGGAGTACCTCTTTTCACAAATTCTCCTTCCCTGAAACTGATTCTTTCCACCAATCCAGAGATTTCAGGTCGCAGGGTCACCATTTCGTTTGGAATGACAGTTCCTGTCAGACTGAGGTTATTTTCCAACCTTTCAGGTCTCACCTCAATGACATTTACAGGAAGAAGATTGGCACTACCACCGGCTGAGGCTTGAGCCCCCGAGTCGGTGTTTTCCTGAAACATTTCTATTCTCGGGTAAAAAAACAAACCCGCTATCACTAAAACAATGACTACAATTAAAGTGATTTTCGTTCTCTTGTTCATTATTGGACTTTATATGATTAGCTGCCTTGATGGCCGCCATTTAGAAATTCTAGCGTAAGCCGATTAAATGCCTGAGGTTGCTCCACATTCACCACATGCCCACATTGCCGGACAACCTGCAAGAAGGCATTGGTATGTTCTTTTACTATCTTTTTGACAGGCTTCAAGAACATGAAGTCCTCTTCACCCATAATATATAGTGTGGGGATGCCCAAATCTTGTTCCTTGAAATACCTAAGCAGCGGATTGACCTCCCCGGTAAGCTTAAACCAGCGGATAAACTCTTTTTGGCAAAGCCTCTTGGCCTCCCTCACAAAGAGGTTTCTGGATTCGGAATGCCTTTTTCTTGGCATGATCACCCAAGCAAATAAACGATAAAGCCACATATAGGGGATAATACTTTTAAAAGTATTTCCTAGACTCACCAGTATTCTGCTTTTCACGTTCAGCCTGGTCACCGCACCTGCAAGCACCATGCTCTTAACCCTCTCAGGTGCCATTTCCGCAAGCTGCCTTACCAATATAGTCCCTAAAGAAACTGCCATAAAATGAGCTTGCTTTATATGCAGGTGGTCCAAGACTTGAATAATGTCCCTTGTCACGGCTGGAAAGGTATATTCCTCTTTCCAAAGGCTACTCAGCTTGTTGGCTGACCGGCCATGGCCTCTCAAATCAATCAACAGCAAATTATAAGAAGCCTTAAACTCCTTGATCTGCTTATACCAAATGGCAGAGGAGCCACCGGCACCATGGATCAGCACCATCCATTCCTGGCTGGTCGGATGTTTATAGGATTTGTAATACAATAGCTGTTTATTATCAGGCATTTTCAGTCACTTTGGGGAAACTTTAACTGATAAGTAAAGGGCAATTTACCTGATATAGTTCGGAGAAAAAATAAAATAAACACAGATGGCAAAAGTCAGCGATCAATGGAAAAAATGACGGATATAGGAAGTCCGATGCGGGATGCATGGATGTCCGATGTCCAATGGAGGATGCAAAGATGACGGATCCAGAATCTGTACTTGGTACCTGCTACTTGATACTCTTAGTACATTAAAGCGCTCTATATTGCGGAGGGGCAATGCCATTTGCTCGGAGATAGGCAATGGCGGCACCTCTATGGTGCGTGACGTGATCACTGATAAGGCCTACCATCTGTCTTCTGGTAATGTTTCCAGCAAAAGTATCAATACGCTCATCCATCTGCTCTTCACTAAGATTTTCAAAGGTGGTTTTCCCGTAGTCAAAGCAGTTGGCCACAAACTCCTTCAGTTCATCCTTATTAGTCCTGTCAATATCTGTTTCAAAACCAGGGTCTTCTCCCTCAAGGAAACCCTGACCTAGCCCTGCTATAGCACCAGCTAGGTGGACAATTTGTTCTTTGAAAGTCCTGGACTCCGGGTCAAACCGAAAATCAAGCTTGTCTTCAGGCATTTTGTCCACGATTTCCAAAGTGTATTCCTTACTGTTTTCCCACTTAGTCAAAAACTCTTCCATGTTCAATTGTGCATGCACGGGGCTGCACATAATGAGGGAACCGAAAAATAGGCCTAAAAAAATAAGACTCTTGAAGGTTTTCATATCCTAAATGGTTGATTTACAGTAAATTTAATCAAAAAATTAAAACCAAAAAAACTCCTGCAAAAATTTCTACAGGAGTTTTTTCTTAATGAAGTCAGGACAATTGCCCACAAATTATTTTAAGCTTCCAGTCATCTCCTCAGGCTTTACCCACTCGTCAAACTGCTCGTTTGTCAACAGCTCTAGGTCCAAAGCGGCTTCTCTTAAGCTTGTACCTTCTTTATGGGCCTTTTTAGCGATGGAGGCGGCATTTTCATAACCGATATGCGGATTAAGTGCAGTTACCAACATCAAGGAGTTTTCCAAATGACGTTGGATAAATGGTGTGTTTGGCTCAATACCTACAGCACAGTTGTCATTGAAAGACACACAGGCATCACCAATCAAGCGGGCAGACTGAAGCAGGTTGTTGACCATCATAGGCTTGAACACGTTGAGTTCAAAGTGACCGTTGGAACCCCCAATCGATACTGCCACGTCATTACCCATCACCTGGGCACACACCATAGTCATGGCCTCTACCTGAGTTGGATTCACTTTTCCAGGCATAATTGAAGACCCAGGCTCGTTTTCAGGGATCAAAATCTCACCGATTCCGGATCTTGGACCAGAAGAAAGCATTCTGATATCATTGGCAATCTTCATCAAGCTAACCGCCACTTGCTTAAGCGCTCCATGTGTTTCAACAATAGCATCATGAGCCGCAAGAGACTCAAACTTGTTAGGAGCTGTGACAAATGGATGGCCGGAGAATTCAGCAATCTTCTTAGCCACCAGCTCAGAATATCCTTTTGGTGTATTCAAACCGGTTCCTACAGCTGTACCACCAAGTGCAAGTTCAGAAAGGTGCTCCAAAGTGTTTTTCAAAGCCTTCAAACCATAGTTTAACTGGGCTACATAGCCAGAAAACTCTTGCCCCAAAGTAAGCGGGGTGGCATCCATGAAGTGGGTTCTTCCGATTTTCACCACATCCATAAACTTGTCAGACTTTTCCTTCAAGGTATCTCTCAACTTCTCTATCCCCGGAATGGTGGTTTCCACTACCATTTTGTAAGCAGCAATGTGCATGGCGGTAGGGAAAGTATCGTTGGATGACTGTGATTTGTTCACATCATCGTTAGGGTGGATTTTCTTCTTTTCATCCTCCAGGCTACCGCCCAAGTTAACATGAGCCTTATAGGCAATCACCTCGTTGGAGTTCATGTTGGACTGAGTACCTGAGCCCGTCTGCCATACCACAAGCGGAAACTGGTCATCCAGCTGTCCGTCCAGGATCTCATCACATACTTTTCCGATGGCATCAGCCTTATCCTGAGCCAACACCCCCAATTCAGCATTGGTAAATGCAGCAGATTTTTTCAAAATGGCGAAAGCACGGATAATCTCGATAGGCATCCTGTTCTTTTCCCCGCCGATTTTGAAGTTATTGATGGAACGCTGTGTCTGCGCACCCCAAAATTTATCGGCAGGCACCTCTACAGGCCCCATGGTATCCTTCTCTATTCTGTATTTCATAAAAATTCTATATTTAGGTTATCGATTCTATTCGGCCTGCTAAATTACAAAAAAAATTGGGTACCAGGTACCAGGTACTATGTACAAAGTGGTTCTTGGGATTGGGTACTAAGTACTAGGCACTATGTACTAAGTATTTCTAGGGATTGGGTACCAAGTACCAGGTACTATGTACTAAGTAGTTCTAGGACTGTTGTTCATTCTAGCCTTTTTGGCCTTTAAAAGTAATTTATCGGTTCTGTGCAGTGTTGTGCCAAGGCTTCGTCTTGGTACTTCGAAAATGAAGGCTATGCCTTCCCTTCATCCCCATTTCAAACATTGTGCGACTTATTTTTTACTTAGTGCTCCTTTGTGACCTTTTTCTTTGTGCCCTTAGTGACCATTCCTTTGTGGCCATTCATTGCGAACGTTGTGACCATTTCTTTATGCTTTTACAAAAAAATCAACAACAACATCAATACCGCCAAAGCCACCGCCACCCAAGTGTAAGCCTTACTCCTTTGGGGGAATTCGAATTTGCAGATGGGGCAGATTGTGTCTTTTTGCTCAACTGGCATAGCACAGCCAGGACATTCTTTAGTATTCATCCGTAGGGGTATAAAATATTCTGATTCAAACGACTTTGCAATATGCTTAAAACAGTTACATTTCGGCACTTTCTCGCTTTTTTATTCTTTAACATGCAGAATTATCCTGACAAAATACAACGCTAACCTTTTTATATAATATTCTTTCATCCATTAATAAAATATAGGTAAATTTGCAGGAAATATTTTTGTATGATTTTATTCTTAGCTACATTAACAGCCTTTTTCTTCGGGTTCTTAGTTACTCCGATCATTATATTTTTCTTCAGGAAAAACAATGTATTGGACGCTCCCGGGGGAAGGAAAATACATAAAGGGATGACCCCATCCATGGGGGGAATCTCCATCATGCTGGCCACCTTCATCGGACTTGCTACCTGGCTTTCCTTTGACCAGATGGCCACTACCCGCTATTTCCTCATAGCCATGGGCATCATGTTTACACTGGGACTGAGAGATGATTTGGTGGAACTTACTGCTTTGCAAAAACTTATCGGACAGTGTATCGCCGCCTTTTTGGTCATTGGCATGGCCGATATCCGGGTTACCAGCTTTTATGGCTTCCTAGGAGTTTATGAAATCCCATTGGCTGTCAGCTACTTCCTGACATTCTTCACCATCATCGTATTGACCAACGCCTTCAACCTCATTGATGGTCTCGATGGACTCGCTGGCACCATAAGTACTATTACCCTCACCTTTTTAGGTTGGTGGTTTATCACCGCCGGCATGCTTCCTTACGGCATCATTGCCTTCACCATGGTGGGTGCAATATTGAGCTTCCTGCTTTACAACTGGCATCCAGCCAAAATCTTCATGGGAGACACCGGTTCTTTGAGTATCGGTTTTGTACTTTCAGTGTTGGTGATACTCTTTATCGATAAAAACGGCACAATGCTCGGCGCAGAAGGTTTCAAATACAGCGCTCCGATCGCTTCAGGTGTGGCCTTACTTATTGTACCAATTTACGACACAGCAAGAATTTTCACTAAAAGAGTACTGAATGGCAAATCACCATTGGCACCGGATAAAAGCCATGTACACCACTTCCTATTGAGAATGGGTCTTGGCCATGATCAGGTGGCTTATGTGTTGGGAACAGTTAAGCTGCTGTTTATCGGCTTGATTTTCCTAGGCCAATCCTACAATGACCATGTCATGTTGCCAATTGTGGTTTTAAGTGCTGTTACGTTGGGATTGGTATTGGACCGATACACCCTCATCCAGATCATCAAAATCAACAAAACCAAGCCTACGGTACTTTCCACTAGGATTACCAAAAAGGCCTACAAGAAGCCCGCTCTTTCAAAAGAGGTATTGGATAGGGAGAAGTTGAATATGAATTAATTCCTGGTACAGACAATACTTGGTACTAAGTACAAGGTACCAAGTACACCGCAGGACAGACCGCTTTTTTAGGCAATTTTGATGTTGTTCTTAAGGTTGCCGCTGTCACGTTGTCTCACGTTGTCCCGAGGCTGTGCCTCGGGACTCCGAAAATTGAGGCCTGCCTTTGCCGGTAGGCAGGCTTTGCCTCACATTCCGAAACCAACCGCAAAGATTCGCAAGAAACGCAAAGTCTTATTCACAAATTACTTTTTCCTTGCGATTCCTAACTTAGTACAAAATACCTAGTGCTTAGTACAACCCAACGCCACCTTCAAGCTATCCCTCCAATGCGGGATTTCTATATCCAGTGCTTCCTTGATCTTCGACTTGTCCAATACACTGAAATGAGGTCGCTGGGCAGGAGTGGGGTATTGAGCTGAGGGGATGGGTTTGACTTTTATAGATAAGCCACCGTAGTCAAAAATACTATGGGCAAACCCATACCAGGTGGTGACACCCTCATTACTGAAATGATAAATCCCCGGAGAGATCCCTCCAAGGTCAACGATCTTGATGATAGCTTTTGCGAGATCACCGGTATAGGTTGGGGTTCCAATCTGGTCAGCCACCACATTTAGCTCCGATCGGGTTTCAGCCAAACGCAGCATAGTTTTCATGAAGTTGTTGGCATAACTACCATAAAGCCAAGAAGTCCGCACTACCACGGCATTCTTTGCCACTGCAAGCAAGGCTTTCTCACCATCAAATTTAGTCTGCCCATACACTCCCAGTGGGTTGGTGACAGCATCCTCCTTGTAGGCAATATGGGAAGTCCCATCAAATACGAAATCAGTGGAAATATGGATGATGAGTTTATCCTGGCCGAGTTCTGCCAAATGCCTTACCCCATCCACATTGATAGCCTTTGCCCTTTCATCATCCTCCTCGGCTTTGTCTACAGCTGTATAAGCTGCACAGTTTACAATTACGTCAGGGTTTATATCTTCTAAAAATTTCTTGAGCTTTTCCCTATCGGTAATATCCACCTCCTTACTAGAAGCAAATATCCATTCCCCCTCATGTCCAGACTCCCTCACAAGCCCCTCCAACTCCTGGCCCAATTGCCCCTTACCACCGGTTACTAAAATTTTCATATCGTTAAAGTTTTAAAGGGCCACAAAGGCTCCAAGACGCTAAGTTTTTTTCTTTGCGCCTTCGCGCCTTCGTGGCTATACTCTGTGAAATACGAGATATCTGTGTTTTTTTTTTTGCCACAAAGGCTCGAAGACACTAAGTTTTTCTGCTTTGCGCCATCGCGCCTTCGTGGCCAAATTCTTCCACACTATACACTGTGAAATCCGAGGAATCTGTGTTTTTTTCCCACAAAGAAACTAAGACACTAAGTTTTTCCCCTTTGAGCCTTTGCTCCTTCGTGGCCAATTCTTATTAATACTCAAACGGTGAATCAAAATCCATCAGCCTAGGCAGGTTCCTATCTTTTTCGGACAGGATAATCTCTGACTCATCCATCTGCCAATCTATCTTCAGGCTGGGATCATTATAGTGTATACCGCCATCGGAAGGCTGGTTATAATAATTGTCGCATTTGTAGAAAAACTCAGCCGTCTCAGAAAGCACCAAAAACCCATGGGCAAATCCCCTAGGCAGATAAAACTGCTTTTTGTTTTCCGCACTCAGCAACACTGCATGATGCTGCCCAAACGTCGGGGAACCCTTCCGGATATCCACCGCCACATCCAAAACCTCACCGCTTATTACGCGCACCAATTTGGCCTGAGCGTAAGGCGGTGCTTGAAAGTGAAGTCCTCTGAACACCCCTTTTTTGGATTTGGACTGGTTGTCCTGCACAAAATCAGGCTTTATGCCAGTCACTTTCTCGAAAGTCTGCACATTGAAGGATTCATAAAAATACCCTCGCTCATCCCCTATTATATCCGGATCTATCTCAAAGCAGCCCTCTAAGTTGGTCTTAATGATTTTCATGCTGCAAAGATAAGGAAATCATGATGGATTGTAAATGTGCTTGGTAACTTCCTCCAAAAACCGCAAAGATAAGAAGAAACGCAAAGGGGGAGGCAGTTTACCAGAAACCCTGAAGGGCTTGAGCATTTCAGAAAAAGGGAGCAATTTGCTCCCTTTTTTAGCATTATGTCAACTTATTTCGCATTAAAAAATATATAATTGGACCCACAATTGGAAAAAACACCAGAAGCCAGATCCAATATACACTTCTTTTATTTCCTTTATAAACATTTTTATTTATATCAATTACAGCTAAAATAAATAATATAAATACAAATACTAACCCTATAAGATATAATTTTTCAGTTGATATCATAAACATTTATTTAATGGCTAATAGCGCAATGAATTATTGCTGCTGCAACTGTAAATGCACAGGTGTCCATAATGCAGGAAATAGAAGTATTCTATAAACAATAATAGCAATAAGAGTTATCACATGAAATTAATTTAGACAAACTGGCTTTTTCTCTAGACAAATACTCTGTTTTTGCACCGACCCTTTATAAGGGGGCCAATTTTCCCTCAACTTCAGAAGTATAGCGGATTCATTCAACCCAGCAACCCTACAAGGGTTGAACTTTTCAGTAACCGTGGGTGCAGCCCACACCAACAAGTCACCACAACCCCAACAGGGGTTGAGCATCTCCCACTATAAATCAATCTGTGCAAATTTGTGTAATCTGTGGTGACCTATTTAGACTTGCAACCTCGCGTATACCCTTTATCCCCTAAAACTTCACTCCATAGGACACCGTCGGCAGAATTGGAAACAGTGAAAATTGCCTAAAACTAATTGACTCCCCGGTTTTCTCGGTATAGATAAAATAGGCATTCTGACGGTTATAAGCATTGTAAACGTTTACCGAGAATGTCCTTACCCAGTTGTTCCTCCACCTTTTACGATGGCTCAAAGCCAAATCCAGACGATGATAATCAGGCATGCGGTAATTATTCATATCCCGTACCAAAAGAACATCCTCAAAAAAAGTAGGATTCGGGTTCGGAAGATCAAAATTTGCCGGCTGATCGGCATAGTTCGCCAAAGAGATACGGTGGTTGTTGATGGCATTATAAGTCTGGGTACCCAATGTCATCGGCTGGCCAGTTTGATACGTCCAGAGCAGGGAAAGCGTAGTCTTCTGGTTCAACCTCACCAGAGAGGTCAGGGTAATATTATGGGGTCTGTCAAAATTATGGGCAAATACCTCCCCGCCGTTCAGCTCATCAAAGCGCCTGAGTGATCTTGAGAAAGTATAATTTCCCTCAAACCTGAATTTTTCATACTGCTTATCCCCAGAAATCTCAAAACCATATGCCTGACCAAAACCATTATGGGCAAACTGCTCGTCCCAATTTTCTCTAATAGTCCCAAATCCCGAACTTTGGTTGAACTCGATCAGGTTCTGCATTTCTTTATAAAACACCCCCATTTGAACACTGGCGCGTTGAGGTTCCCATTCTTGTGAATAAGAAAACGACACCTGGTCACTGATAGCAGGTCTCAGCCTATCCGTCACGGGAATCCATATATCTGGAGTCAAAGAGGTCCCCGAAGAATTCAAAGAATGTACAGTCTGTCCCATCCGGGCATAATCCGCCTGAATAGTTTTATCCGGAGCTAGATCGTAGGCTGCATTGAATCTTGGTTCCAACAGCAAAAACCCATTAGATTCCGGTAGAAAATATTTGCCTGCCCGAATGCCTGGCTGAAGCCGTAGCCTGGTATCCAATAAAGAAAGGTCGCTTTGAAGATAAACAAACCCATCAAAAGCATTTAACTCTACAAAGTTTCGATTTTCATAGCTGCCAAGCCCCTCCAGTTCAACTCTACTTTGCTCCCAGTCAAGAGGCTGAAAATGGTGGGCCGTAAGGTGCAGACCGGCCTTAAATTTAACCTGATTGGATAAGGCAAAATCAAAATCATTTTTCAACACCAAATCCCGGACCGCTACACGGTAATGATAGCTGTTATATAAATTAATCTCTCCATTATCCAACACCTCATCTTCATTGGAAAGATTATAGCCAAAATCAGAGTATGCAAGTGTAAGATTATAAAACACATTGCCCCCCAATAACCTGTTCCACCTTAAACTGGCAAATCTGTTACCCCAGTCGTTCCTATAAGAACTGTTGTAGGTCCTCAACACATTTTCTCTTGCCAGGAAGGTGCGTGAGCCCACTGTGCTGATTTTATCTCCTCCTGAATAAAAGCTAAAAAACAGCCGGTTCTTTTCATCCACAATATGATTGAGTTTTACATTCAAGTCATGATAATTGTAGTTGAACTTATTTTCAGTGTTTTGTTGCAAAGCATACATTCCCTGTAGAAACAAATCAATAGTAGATCTACGGAAGGAGACCAAGAATGAACTTTTATCCTTTACAATCGGACCCTCCAATGCAATCTTGCCAGAAAACAACCCGATGTTTGCCTCCCCATGATACGACTGCAGATCCCCTTCCTTCAAATAGATATCCGTTACCGAAGAAATCCTCCCGCCGTACTGCGCGGGAAAACCTCCCTTGTAGAAGGTCATGGAATTAATAGCAAAAGGATCAAATATGGATACAAACCCTGCCAAATGACCTGTATTATAAAGTGGGATATTATCCATAAGGATCAGGTTTTGGTCATTATTGCCCCCTCGGACAGAAAACCCAATTGACCCTTCAAGCCCCGGCTGTACTCCCGATTGTTGTTGCAATACATTTAATATATCCACATCAGGTTTAAATGAAGGATATTCCAACAGAGCTGGCGCATTGAAGTTTACCTTGCTAATGGATTTTTTTTCGATCTTTTTATCACCTATCACTACCACTTCTTCCATAAGCTGTGGTGTCAATCTAAAATTAATGGTGGTATCGCTTTCCGCCAAAAGGGTCAGGGTTTGACTCTTATATCCTACGTAACTTACTCTTAAAGTGACCTCATGGCCCCTCCTTTCTTTAAGTGAATAAAACCCATATTCATTGGCAGATGCCCCACTACTTGATTGCGGCAGAAATACTGATGCACCGATAAGGCTTTCCCCAGAAGCAGCATCGGTGATAATGCCATTTATCCTTACTTGTTGACTTTGGGAATTAAAGTGGATGCCAAGAAAAACTAATATCAAAAGGTAATATTTATTCACAGACATTTCCATTCAGATTACATGTTGTAAGTAATTCACTCCTACTGACACCCGCAAAAATTCCAATGCCTCCCTCTATATTGGAGTAAACTGGCTGGATCTGCTTAAAAATATTGGGTAAGTAAGCATCAGAAAGTGTAAAAGAGTTTGGGCTCCCAATCGCGTCCACATGATTAACCAAAGATTTTTTATAGTTATAATACTCCTCTGAAACTGTTAATAATACAGGAAAAAAATCATCAAAAAAAGGATTGCCAATCGTACTGTCAAAAGCAAGACTGATTTGGTCCGGATCACCTGCCTCTTTTTGAAATACAAATGCATGTAGATAATTCGATGGAAGGTTTTCCCTCAAAATCAACTCATCGTTATTATAGGTTTTAAGTAGGTTGTATATGGGGTCTTCATCATCTTCCACATTCCAATAGTCAGTATAAATAAAAGCTTCAAAAAATTGATCTTCATTTGAGTAAGCTTCAAGGTCAAAGGAAATTCGAAAATAAGGGCCACTCCTAGTTTCTGTATCCATAAAACCTGCTGGAAATATCAACCTGCTAGATAGGATTGGTACTGCTTGGGGCACAACGGTGGTTGCGGATAGAGTCCCCTCAGGTGTATCCACATGTAAATGATATTTATTCCCTTCAAACACTTCGGCATTACCCATATAAAAGGAATCAGCCTTCACCAATTGCTCAGAAATTAAATTGCCATTTTCATCCTCCCAGCTGAGGGTTACATCCAATATGTCATCAACCTCAGATACGGAAGATTTGTATAGATGGCTTTTGGAAATGTAAATAGCAGGTAATTGCCCATGCTCAAGGATTCCATTGACTACATATTCAGATTTATTTATGTCAAGACCGGAAGGGTGATACTCTGTGGAACATGAAATAAAGATTATTAATAATAAGAAATAACAGTACTTTTTCAATTTTAAAATTTTTATATAACAAGGGTTCCGAAACTTCCGAAACCCTTAGTTTTAAATTTTCAATAAACTTGTCTCCAAGGGTCATTCCCCCACTTTTTGAAAAACACTTTATAATTCCACCAATTACTACGAACTTTTGCTCTAATTCTTCTTGAATCATATCGAACCAACTCTGATACTGGATTTTGCTCACTTAACGTAGCGCCAAACAAATAATTCATTGAACATGTGGAGCAACCTCTATAATACCATTCAACCCTAATATCAGGATTTTGGTTAACCGTAGTTTCATACTCAACTCTACCATAATACATCCACCTATCAGGACTATCATAGTTAATATCATTAGCAAAGGTCATCAAATTTTGACCAATACTTTTTTCTTGATCATAGCTCACTTCCAAGAAAAACCCATTTGCATCTTCATCCAGATTTAAGTCCATAACAGTCATTGTTATTTCTCCAAATTCTCTATCTGGAGCTTCTCGAGAGGTTTCGTCAGAATTTTCATTTGAGGCTTCCATCAAATCATCAGGGTAGGTCATTGCCAATGTAAAATTAGTATAACTTAACATATCTTCAACTACTCCGTCCTCATCAGATCCAAAATTCACCCTAACTGAGTAATTACCCGATACATCAGAGACAGTTACCACTTTGTTAAACTGAGTTTCAATGGAGGCTTGATCAAAATCAAGATAGTTAATACTTTCCTCAGGAATTATTACATTTTCCTCATCATATCCAGACTCTGAACAGCTATAAAAAGCAGAGGCCAATGCCAATGCTGCAATTTTTAAAGTAAATCTATTATTCATTATTTCTTTTCATTAAATCAAAGAATTTATTTATCGACATGATTGGCCAATCAATCTTAGGTTTCAAAACAAGTAAAAAATTAACTAAAACAACTATTTTTTAGACTAACCCAGTGATTTGTTCGATGAATTCACGCAGTTAAAGATTTCTGAGGGCTCAAAGGTAAAGATGGGCACTACTAGTCCCAGGTAGCGAAATGGAAAAGCGATGAGAGCAGAATGGAAAAAGTCACCAAGTCGAAAAAGTTCAAAAGAAGTCACACAGCTTCCCGAGTAGCGGATCGTGAAAGGGAGATTAAAAATTAGGAATAAGGAATATATAAAATAACCGAGGAAGAGCAGAGAGCACAGAATGATATGAAGGTAGTAGTCGTGGCCACAATCCAAGGTCAATAATGCCCCCATCTCACAACAACCCTGAAAGGGTTGAACCATCAGTAACCGTGGGTGCAACCCACGATTACTGAAAAAACTAAATTGCCAAAACCTTGAGAGAGATTGAACATTATCTGCTGTATAACCTGTAGCATTAAAATCTGGAAAATCCGAGTTATCCAACCATTTCAGATGGCTTATGAGGCTTCTTTCCCGGTTGAAGCATCTCCTACAGGAAACTTGAAGGTATCCAGTCAGTTTTAATAGTCTTTCAATTAGGTAAATGTTTCTGTTAACAAAAGAAAGTTAAAATATTCTAATTGTAAAATCCTTTTACATCGTACACACCGTTAGGCAATTTTTCAACTTCTAAATATTTACCAATGTACTTTGTCAGGTCAACCCCACCAAATGAAACACCACCACCAAAGCTAACGCCAGGAGTCATTGTTACACCGTTAATATGTACTGGTGTCTTAGGCTGTACAGCTCCGTTATGTACGGAAAATAATTCATCAAAATGCACTTTCATAATTTCTTTATTTTTGATTTATTTATTATCTGCACTATAATTATTAAAACACCCACCATTCGATCCTATCTAGTGAATGTTAACCTTTATTAAACGATATTTAACAATCCCCAAATAAACCAAACACAAATCTCAATTTAAAATCTTTTAGACCAAATATCTAAACCACTAGACTAACCAGTTATTGCCAAGTATGAATGCTTGTACCCTTGAACAGGATCATCCAATAAAACAAGATAGTAAGTGAATATAGATTTGGAGAATAGGTTGAACTAGGTTGTCCCGAGGCGAAGCCTCGGGACCCTGAAAATGGAGGCTGTGCCTCATGACCTGATCTACCGATCCGCAAATTCTTCTCGGATCAGACACTCACTAACCCCAAAAGCATCGGGGCCACTGCACCAATCCTTAACGATCGGCCCTCATTGGCATCATACCAATAATTAACATCATAAGCACTCGGGTTAGTAGTTCTAGACGCATACACACTTGGACCATATCCCGTCAAACTACCGCTCCTTGGGATTTGCAATCCCTCAACCTGTTTTCCACCATACTACCTCAAACCCCTCGCCTCCACACCTGTCCCGAGCAGCGTAGCGAATCGGGAATCCTATGCAACTAATAATAATGGTAAACCATCGCCTGCATAGGATCCTGCTCCAATCCCGGGAGGTCGGTATTCATCCACGCTATATTGCCGTTGTACAAGCCTGCTGTCCCCCTTTGCTCATCATACCGATTCCACAGCCCATCCCTTCCGTCACTTGTCACCACATTCGGGTTAATCGGCTTGAAGTCATCGGAATGGTAACCCAGCGTAAACGCAAAAGCATCTTTCCCGGTTTTTAATCCATTGATTCCATCCTCTCCCATATCACCTTCTCCCGGCATATTGACTCCCTTCAACCAGCCTTGCAAAGTATAATAATAATCCAAGCCCTGCACATTGTATTCACCAAGCTCAACCCTCGCGAGTGGTTCGTGAGGATAGTAATGATAAGTGGCTTCGCGATTCCATAGGTAAGCATCCGTACTGGTATGTACGTATTCAATACGGTTGTCTGCATCGTAAGTTTATCTATGACACCCACACGGAAACTATTATATTCATTATTTTGGTGGATAATAATTATCCAACTTCCATGCGTTATCAATTTTTAGAAGCTTAAACCCTGAAGGGTAGTTTCCTATGTCAATATTCTCATAACCTATAGAGAAGACAGCCTCATTTTTTGAAATTTTCACTATCTCCAGCGGCTGTCCTTTATATGATCGGCAAAACTCTTTTAGAATTCTCCCTTCATTCTCTTCAGAAACTTGAAGAACAATTTTCTGAAACCCTTCCACAGTAGACAAGCTTTTAACATTCTCACCATCACCTTCACAAGCGTAATCCATAAATCGATCCCAAAACTCAATAACGCCATCTTTCCCACCTAAATTCTCCTTTAGCAATGCTGAAGTACAACTTAACAATAAAACAAAAAAAATCACGCTGAATATAACCCTTATTCCTTTCATTTCCCTCTTGTATTTTTATTTAACTTATCTTCTTCATAGTTTTTCTGAATTACTTTAATTTGAGCCGGATTAATTTCTGTGGAAGTTTTATCATTCAAATATGTACCACCAATTACCGGGTTAAATCCAGAATACATGGCATTATTGACATTATCTTCTACACATGGAGTGCATGGAATAAAATGTTGACCATCAAAAACATCCGAAAATTCCATATGAGTAATCCTATCGGAGTGTTTTAGACCTCCCGTATGTCCAAGCTCATGTGGAATAGTGTTATTATCGTTCCCAAGAATCATATTTATTACGTATTGTTCATTGAGATAAACTTGATTCCCATTGAGCGGAGCTCTTCCATATCCACTAAAACTAAAGTCACCCTTATTTACCACTTGAAATAGATGATCAGATTCAGAAGCCTCAGAAATATTATTTATCACTCTAACATTGGCAGTGGTTTCCACTTTAGTGGTAGTTCCATCTTTATTTTTATAAGTCATACTATATGAAGTTTGAACCTGCTTTTTTATAGCATTTGCAAGATCCTGCATTTCTAAAAACTGATTTTTACTAGTATTAACTACAGCAGCTTCTAAAGTAATTTTGATAATGGTATTGCCATTTTTTATCAGTTATAGTACTGATAGACCAATCTCTGCCGTCCAATTCTTTATTTAAAATGGGATTATTTGCAACAAAACTATAAGGAGACAAAAATGGGTATTTGGATTTTAAAGGATCTGTACTAAACCATTTGCCGATTTTCGGATTATATAACCTCGCACCATAATCTATATTCCTATTATTTATCACGGACTCTTGCCCTCCAAACCCATACCTATACTCAGTCGTATCCTGGTAAATCCTCCCTCCCATCGCAAGACCAAACGGATAATAATCCGTCAGACTACTCACTTCCGCCCAAGTACTATCCTGGTTAAGGTGAATATTATCAGAAATTGAGATACATGCTTAAGGGAATCCTTTTGGGACTCATCCATTTTTATATCCACACGTTGCGCCCATACTTTCTGGGTAAAAAACAAAATAGCAATCAGCAGGTAAAATTTGCTCATGGCTTAAAAAGGTATATTTCAACAAAAATTAACAAATAGCTCGAAAAGCAATACCAATAGGCTTTTTGGGATCTAACTCAGTAACAATCTGAATAATAAGATTAATGTGCTTCAAAAAACAACAATACCCAAATAGGACATGAATAAAGATTAAATTTCAAACAATAAGTAGAATTAAATTACGTTGTCAAATTTTTAACGCAAACTTTTAATCACATTTTTACTTAAAAAAAGTCAAAATCTACTTAAAACGGATTTAAAAGGAGATTTTATGTAAGAATTTTTTTAATCCAATCCAGCTGAAAATTGTTTCTTACTTCCTCAAGGATGAGTTGTTTCATTCTTTTACAATCTTCTACTTTCTCACAAAAAAGCCAGCCCGGAACCCAGACTGGCTTTTATTCAACGACTTTTCAGTTGTTGACAGGTCCATAAAACCAATCACTCAGAAAACACCTACTACTGGAAAGTACCAAGTAGGCATCGAATCACAAACTTTATAAACTTCATATAACCCATTTAAAACAAATTCCCCCCCAGTTCAGACTATTCTCAGCCTACATCATATCTTTCTCCCCTAGAATTGATCCAAAAAAACTATGGATTATTTCTACAGAACGCCCTTATGGGATCTAAATCCCTATGATGAAGAGGAGGTGATAAATCATTACTCACAAATTCTGAATGCAGTCAAACTATCCTCTAAAAGCCTGCATGATAAAATAAAACCCAAATCCTACAAGGAATTATTCCCCAATGAAAAAACCTCCCTGCTAGCCTATATTCTCAGAGGTAGGTATAGAGCTGTACCGTTTGGAATCTGGGCTGCATCAGGTGTAGGGAAATGGGGAGCCAATTTCGAATCACCTGAGGCGGAAATAGCCACCTTCATAGAAAATCCCATTCCATTTTCAGCCTCAGTCAAATTTCGCCTCGCTCCTCAGACAGTTCATCATCATAATCATATCTACTTTTATTCATTCTCTGAACCTGAAAATAAATGGATTCAAAGGAGACTGAAGCCCAATCTGGTTTTACAATTAATCATAGATCACTTTCAGAGAAACTCGTTTTTGAAAATACCGACCTTCATCAGTTGGTTTGATAATTCACCCCAGGAAGAGGCATTAGACCTTTTTGAAAAAATGCTTGAGGTTAAGTTCCTCATATCGGAAAGTGAATACTCTCCTTTGAAGATTAATATTCAGAAGCATCCGAAAAGCAAATTACAGTGCTATAACCCAAAACTTCCTCAACAAAAGATCAACGTAAATATAAATAGCGACTTGATCCTCGATGAAAAACTGAGATCCAAAATATCCACCATCACTTCCGAAATGGGCAATCTCCTAGAGCTCTCACAAACCAATTACCTTGATCATTTCAAAAAGCATTTCATAAATGAGCATGAGGACCGATACGTCAAAATCACAGATCTATTTATTCACCCCTCATTATTAAAGGAATTCTTATTGAACCCCATTACCCCTTCAAGCTCCCATGAAGCAGAAAACCCGCAGTTACAGCAAATAAGGGCTCATAAAGATAAAAATGCAATAGACTTAAGTAAACTAACCAAACATGCTCCAATTACCCAAAATAAATTCACAACGCTCCTATTCACACCTATATTTAACGGATCTACAGTTCTAATTGACCATATCCATACAGGCAAGCCTTTTTCATTAAATGGCAGAAATACCATATTTAAAACCCATTTCAAACAGGCTTGGCAAACATTCAAAACTATAGATAAAAACGAAGAGGGAATATATGCAGACATTGAGGTTTGGGAAAAACCATTTAACTACCTCACGGCCCATAAAAATATTGCCCCCTACTGCATTAAAATCTTTTCACAATCCTTAACTCACGCTGACATTCCCTTGGAGCGTCTTTATATAGGTATTTCACATAAGGAGTTTATTATTTTCGATCCTTACTTAAATAAAAGAGTAATCCCGCTAATCCAACATTGCCTTAATCCAGAATTGATTACCCACCCAATCTCCAGGTTATTGGTCGAAGTCGCTGGCCAATTTTCTTTCAACACGCCCTTCAGCAATTTTAATCCTAATCCAATTTTCCCTACACTACCTAGAGTCTATTGGAGGGACGCTGTTTTGATGCCCCAAAAATGGTTTATTACCAACCATACCAAGCCAACCGACATAGTCGATTTCAAAAAGATAATTGGAAAATATCCGCTGCCCAAGTATTGTCTGTTTGGTAATGGGGATACACAGGTTGTAATCAATCTCGACCACGACCCCTCACTTCAATACTTATTAAGCAAAGTGAAATATAAATCCGGATTTATCCTAGCTGAATATTTGCCTGATCCTGAAGCCACGAACCCTCAGATTGGCATCAACCTTATCAATACACAATACATCAACTCCCAAAACACGTTTCTTTTCAACCCAAAAATTAAGAAAGACCGGGAGTGGTATACCTTTGATATCAACCTTTGCCCCGACGATTCCCGATATTTTGTTGCGGAGACACTATATCCATTTTTTACCGAGCATAAATACAGAATAGCCTCATGGTATTTCTTGGCTTACCAGTCAGACAAGTTTTTCATTAGGGTAAGGATAAAATTCTCAGACCCCGATGCTAATTCGCCGACCCTATTTGAAAACCAGATGCTAAGGTCGTCAGTAATTTATAGCATACATAGAAAAAGCTATTATCCTGAATATGAAAAATACGGAAGTTGCTGCATCCATCTTAGCGAAGCCCTATTTCATAAAGAAGCTCATTTCCTTTGTACAGGTGAGTTTGACAAGATTCAATATGATACTATCCCCTTATTGGATCCCCCTTTATTATTATGCAAGTTCATATCCCATTTGGCTTGTTCCTCGATCATTGACGAGCAGATGGAGGTATGGATTATTAAGCTAAAAACCAACATAATATCCCAGTTAGACCACCCGCAAAAAAGAAAATTCATCAATTTAAAATCAGAAATAAAAAAGGAGAAACTAACAGAACCTCATGAATTAATTATTCAAAAGTATTCCGATTTTTTTCTTTCCCATCCGTTTAGACCCAATAAATCAAAGTGGGAAATCCTGATTGAAAACCACCTTCACATGCTTATAAATCGGGTTTTTCTCAATCAGCAACCAGAATTTGAATCTTTCATTTGGTATTTGGTATACTCCGGTCTTCTCAAAAAAAAACATACAAACTCTTAAATCTTATTACATGGATATTTTTATGCGCTTCGAACCCGAAAATATTGACCCCTATATGCTGTCCTTATTTTACCTCAAAGTCATCGACACCATCATTCTCCCAAGTATGGGGAATGATGACATGACACCTGGCTCATTTATACCGGCAAGCTGGATGAGATCGAAAGGAATGGAAAAAATGCTTTACTTACATCCTGATGCCAAAGAACCCAATGCAGATCTTCTACCGGATATTACATCGTATCCAAGCCTCTTGGACCTTATTCATGAAATGAAACTTTATAAGCACGGAATCCTTTTATTTTCGCCTTATGAACAAGAACCCCATAATTTTGAAGAACTACCTATATTTAAATCTTTAAATACAGTAAATGTGGACAGAATATACTGGATTGAACAGGATACCGAATATATGCTGGTCAGGACATATCATCACTCCCACAATAAAATCAAAGCCTCACTTATTTCCGACAATTTTATTACTTACTACAGGAGCGCAATCCCCCTAACTCTGCCAAAAGAGATTGAGAATGCATGGGATGAAAGTGATCACTTAGATATCGACAGCCTCAGGGAATTTAAAGTAATTGAGCGATTGATTGGAAGCATCCGGCCCAATTAATCCCAAATTATTTTTCTTAACCAAATCAACTTCATCAAACTAATTTATTAAATTCAAACCTCCAGGATTCCACTCTATCTTACCGCAAGATGAGCAGGCAATCAAACGGTGAGTTATTACAGGATTTATAATTATGTAATAGTATGTTGAAATATTATAAAACCCTGATAAGGGCTCAAAAAAAAAGTATGATTAGAGGCCTCGTGCAATTCTATATAGTTGGGCTGGGAATACTTTGGATCTTCTCCCTCATAGGTTTTTCAAACCTGCTGAAGGACAATAAACTGATCTCCCTTGTTACATGCCTGATTTTTGCCCTTTTTATAGTCTCAGGCTCTGTATTATTCAAAACCCTTCAACATTTCACACTGTCCAAAACGTTTGACAAACCGGCCTTTAGGTCCCTGAATTTTTTAAATATTATAAACGATTCGGGAAACATCCTCAAGCATATCAATGGCATGTTAATGGGGAAATTCAAACACTATCACTTCCGAATCAAGGTAGTAAAATCCTTTGAAAATTACTTTTTGGAAATTGTCCCCATGCTTCAAAACTCAATGGCTCCAGAGATCGAAGCCATTTTTGTCAAGAAATTTGGATACTGTTATTTTAGCCACCTGGGCAAAGAAGTGGAAGCTTCATCAACAGATTTGAATAACTATGCCTTTTTAAGTAATATCCTATCCGAGATGGAAGATCAACTGTATGCCTATAACGCCACGCCCATTGCACGTGAATCCATTTTAAAATAAAGCTGACTTATTGGTTTCACATCCGGAAACTTCCTGTCAAGTAAATATGCCTCTCAACAAGGGCACTACAGCCTCCCGGTAGGTATCTCCTATCGGCAGATAGTGCTTCCCACTTCCATCCAGATATACTTCTTCCGAATTCATGCTGTATACCTGTTTCAAATTCACGATATATTGCCTGTGAATCCGAATAAAGCCCATAGGCTTCAACTTCTCCTCTAGCTTGTTCAAAGGAAAATCACTAAAATAATACTTATCCCTAAAATGGATCTCCGGAGTATTTTTATAGGATTTTATATACACTATTTCATCCAATGAAATATTGACCAACCCCTGGTCTTTATCGGTATAGGGCCTTACAAATTGTTGATTGAAATCCAATAAGACACTTCCACTGGGTTTTACTTTAGACTCAAGCCTTCTTGCTACTACATGTTGCAATACTTTGGTCAACTTGGCTATTCCGACTGGTTTTCTGACAAATCCAGCTGCGTCAACCTCGAAGGCTTCTGATGCCTCCAGATTTTCTCCAGTTATAAATACAATAGGGATATTTGTTTCCATCAGCATTGCGGCAAGCGCAACCCCATCCATAGCAGCCATATTAATATCCAACAAGAGAATTTCCGGAGAATGTTTTTCAACCAGTGGCAGGCAATTCAGGGGATTGGTATCGATAAAGCAAGTTTCAAATCCCGCTATTCTACTGATTAGCATATCCAAATATTCAAGAGCGGGCAGTTCATCATCAATAATGCCTACTTTATAATTTTGATCCATAATCTATATTTAAAATCTGACAGAAAGTATTTTCATATGTCGTTGATATCAAAGTATATGAATTTTTAAAAGTATTTTCAAGCAGATCCCTACAACTCTCCAATCCCATGCCGTGGCCTCTCACCCGATTGTTGTTATTAACTTTGTTTTTAATGATAACCTGAAAGTATAGCCTTTCCTGAACCTCTACAGTTTTTAATAGTCGTATGGTAATGGAAGCGGGAAATTCAACATCATCTACTACACCATGAATAAAAATATTTTCCACTAGGGTGGGCAGCACCAGCCTGGGTATTTTCAATCTTTGGCCATACTCTTTTTCTACATCCACCTGCAGATTCACATGCATTACACCCCCTTTATTATACTTATGGGCCTCCACCAACCGGGTTACTTGCTGGATTTCATCATTCAATACGACTTCAAGTTCATCCTGTCCTATACCATAAGTTACTACTTCAGAGAAATTATATACCTGGTCATATAGGGCAGGTGATTCCTTATAAGTATTGAAAAGCAACGAGGTAAGCGAGTTATTTAAAAAATGTGGGCTCAGCCGATTTAGAACTTTTCCTATTTTCAGACTTTTTACATTTTCTGCGAGCTGCCTCACCTCTTTGTCCAAAATGATGATCAAAACTGGTAACGTGGTTGACAGGGCATAGGAACCAAAATTATAAACCCTGAACATTTCATATATAAAATGTTCAGAAAAGGTATATCCCAAATCGATAGAAACAAAAGAAACCTTGGCTTTCACTAAGCTTGCCAATAAAAACAACATCATGCCCAAAAATACTTTCCTGGCCCCATGCTCCGGATTGCTAAAGAAAACAACAATATACAGGGAGACCAGATAGAAAAACAGTATTACAAATACAACATTGAAAATCAAATATAACAGCGGGGGCAATTCTTCGGCAAACATTGGCCAGGTTTTATAACTGATATACAGATATAGAATCCACAACGTCACATGTATGTACCAAGATTTTCTGTACAGCCTATCCAAGACTGCGTTCAGCCTGTTTTTATCCATATTGAGCATATTCATCCAGTTAGGTTAAAAGCCCCAAGTATCTTCAGGCAAAATTTAAAACACATAAATTATGAATTTACTAATTGAATTAAAGTACTCCATGCTTAAAGACACTAAGCAAAGCAATTTTGTAGTAAATGGCCTCACTAACAGGAAGGAGCAAAAGAAGAAGTTGGCCTACAGCATTTTTACAGAATGCAAGCCTACAATTATCTGGTAAAAGCTCCGACTATTACCTTCTCCTGTTAGCATGATTCCATTGATCGATTCTCTAGAATAGTCAATGATATTCTAAATACCGGATTAGTATCCGGTTGGGTTAAGCAACCCATTAAATAAAAGTGCAGTCCATATCTGATATACCCATATATGGAACTGCACTTTTTTAATCAATACTAAATATATACTCCAACAAACGGTCTACCGGCATTCCCAAAAAATCTGCGAAATCATCAAAGGTTATGAATTGGAAACTTTCTTTCTGATAGTACACTTTCATTTTTCCTATCAAATCATAAGCATAAGTTTTCTCTTTGCCAGTAATTTTCATGATATCCTGTACGGTCACAATTCTACGACCTGTATCCTTCATTTATACCATATACAATTGATTTAGTAGAAACACCTTGTAGCCCTAACATAATCAGGCCATTAATTTTACAACTACCTTTCTTCATAAATTAATTATTGGTTTAACGCACTCAAAATAATTTATCCTCCTGAATTTATCAAATAGTTGAAGCTTTATTTTTTTCGGTTTATTCCGGATTTTTATCCGCAAGTACTCCAGCATCCTCCTTGGCCATTTGGGCAATTACCGAAATCACAGACCCACAGGTCACCATATATCCCCCTATAGCCACTATTAGCGAAGGGAGTGCTACCGGGGCAGCCAGCAATGCAGTGCCCACCCCTACCATAGCCAAACCTGCTTTCTGAAGCCTTTTGAAAAACTTTGGGGTAGGTGAGTTCCACCTCTCCTGTAATTCATTCGTACTATACATATTATCGATTTTTTAAACATTAAACCTTAACCCATAAGCAGTTTCTGAGGTCGGCCTACGGACCCGCTCCCATATTCTCCTTCCTGCTCAGAAGCAGGGCATGTTCGCATGAGATATAATCCCTGATTATTTTCTGCTCCGCTTTTAGGTAGATACACAATTCCCTCAGCTCCCGCTGATCTACCCGCATTTCCCTGATATCCAGCACCATCAGGTGAAGCAGGTAGGCAGATAGGGAAAGTAGGAGGGATATGATCCCCCCTACAATTATTGACATACTTAATCCATCCATGATTGCTCAAACTGAACCAAATTGAGCGCGGCATCTGGATAGCTCCTTATCTCCAGCAATACCTCCTCCCCACTGTCAATTACCTGAAAGACCAACTCCTTAAGCTTCTCAAAGGCTAACTTGGATTGGCTACCCTTACCTTCTCCCGTAAACCTGCTTACCGGTGCTATGCATCCCTCCAGCTGCTTAAGGGCATCATTGGCTGGATGTATCAGGATCAGGGACCTATTGGGCACATTTTGCACTTCTATGTGCCAGTCCCACTTCTCACTGTACCGCTTCACCAAGGGGTAAATTCCCTCAGGTATACAGGACACATTTTGCTGGTTCCGCTTCCACGGCCGTTCTATCGTCTGGCCGATTTTGAAGTCCTCCACTGTCAGGGTACCGTTGGTCCCACCGGGCCAGTACTCCCTCTCTAGATGAATCTTCATTAAGAACCTGAAGCTAATATCAACTTTGCAGCATTATGCGCCCCATTGTTGAGCACATACTGCTTCCCATTGATTTCCTGGAGAAACTCAATACCGATTCCGTAGAACTGAAAAGGCTTATCTTCTATGCGAGACACAGTTAGCATCAGATCACTCACCTCTTCGTTCCCAAGTTTATACACCCCACTGGATACCACCCTGGTTGAGTGTGTTCTGCTTTCAAAATCAACACCCGTACCCACAAGAAAAAGCCTGAAATCCGTTGCTCCGGCCGGCATGGCAATGTGCTTTTTGGGAACAAACTCATCAAAGGCTACAATTACCTCGTCCATTTCCTGCTGTATCCCATGATCCACATAAATGGTGGCTTCATACATACAGTTGTTGCTGAATTGAAACCCAACGAACTGGGACATATCCCCATTTTCAACCTTGCGTTCCCCTCTGTCCGACACCAAATCAGACTTCAGCACTTTGAGCGATGTACTGTACAGCCTGTTGTGGGTTTTGATATCACGGGCACGTAACGTAATTTCCCTAAAGGCATCCTTAAGCATTTTGCCTGCGGCAGCTGCCCTGGCAAACTCCGCCAGATTTTCACGTGTCCGTTCAAAATTTGGATCATTCATAATCCTGGACTTGGATATCCCCCCTTTTTGGCGGGCATGATAGCCATTTGGTCCTTTAAAAAAGGTAACATCTCCCATGGTACCTTCCAGCTTAATAAAACTACTTTGTCTAGCCATTTTTTATGGTTTTAGAATTAAACATGCCCAAATTTGACCCTAACAACCTGACCATCAAAACAAACGCGGAAAATACGGACTATAGCGGAAAATGCGGTAAATACAGGAATGCCAGCAGCTATTATTATATAGTGTCCCCCCAATTTATTTCATTTCCACTTGCCTGCCTCAAAGCCTACCCATATTTGGGGTTAAAGCTGGGGATAAGTAGACCTTGGGATATACATCAAATTATTTTGGGATGCGGATTCAGCCTGTTCGGATAGTAAATTCCCCCATTCAGCCCATCGGCTCCAATTCTCCCTTTTCAAATATTAAATTCAGAGTATAAAATAGTAAGCATTTAAAAGTTGCCACCCCAAGAGCGGAGTTAAATTAAACTCCGCCAATTTGGAAAAAATCAGTTCACTATGGCCTCCAGATCGTCAATAAATACATCAATAATAGCTATTCCACTTATAGTATTATTTGCATATACTGGCCTGGCCAAATTAATTGACTTTCCGGAATTCCGGAGGAGCATGCTTAACCAGCCTTTCCCTACTGAGTGGGCGGAGGTTTTTGCTGTTGGCGTTCCTATAGGTGAGTTGCTTTTAGTAGCCTTACTATTTTGGCAACCAACTCGATTATGGGGAATGGTCGGTTCACTCATTTTAATGACTTCATTCTCCACTTATGTTACCTTAATATGGATTGGTAGCTTCCCTTATGTACCCTGCGGATGCGCAGGCATCTTCGACTCCATGAGCTGGGGAGCACACCTGATAGTAAACTTGGCCTTTGTAGCCATAAGTACTGTAGGAATCTACTTCTACACCAAAATACCTGCTGTAGTATTTCAGGAAGTGGGGACAGGTTGATAGGTTTAATTTCCGCATTGCGGAAGGTGAATGGATTAAGGTAAAACAATGACAATAAACATTCTGCCTCTTCCAAGGTGAGGATAGGAAGCTCACCAAATCAGGTGGAATATAGGGGTCGGTCCGATTCCTTAAAAGAGACCAAGCCACGCGCAGCCTAAGCTCTTACGGACCAAGCGCATGCATGCATTTTAATCAATAAGTTAACCCAACAGTAGCACAACTATTGTTACAACATTTTAAAACAATGAAAAAACTATTTAAAACGCTCCCAGCCCTAGGATTAGCGCTGGCAGCAACCATGGCATTTGCATTCAATATGCCTGAAAATCAGCCAAAATTTGGAACCCCTGACGATGGCGACACTTGGTATGATGTCACTAACATTGACCCAGGGCCAGAATCCTATCAATGTGTTGCATCAGGAGTATGTTTAAGAAGTGCCCCCGATATGGAAGCTCCGCAAGTTGATTCGGGACAATTTGTTTTGACAGGATCCTTAGATCCAATTAGGTAAAATCAAATTATGCCCCGGTTTCCCGGGGCATATCTTTATCTAGGATTTTGCTTTAATCCACCCAGATTTATTTCCTCATCCGGAAGTGGGAATACATACCTGGGACTATTGGCTGATAAGGTATACACCTCCCCACCTATCTCTCTTTCCATATTTATTGCCTGCTGAAGATCCAAATTTAACCTTTTCATATCCTGCCATCTAATACCTCTGAACAAAAGACCTTTCCTTCTCTCCAACAAAACTTTTTGAAGAGCTTCTTCTTGATTGCTAAAGGTGATTGGCTCCAAGGTTCCGCTAACATACCTTGTACTCAAAAGATGATTCATGTAGGTGGCTGCTTCTTCAAGGTTGCCTAACCTCACGGCAGTTTCTGAGATAATATAATACAGCTCATCAGTAGCCAAACCACAAAAAAGTGAAAAATTACCTGTATAGTGGCCTCTGAAATTATATCTTCCATCACCTCGCGGGGTAAAGTATAAGTGAGTCCTAAGATCATCTTGATCGTAAGAAGCAATTAACTCATTATTCACGTACACCTGATTACTAAACTGATACATATAAGTAATCATTTTGGAATGAAAGATTACCTCGGGATTAAATTGTGCAAATGGATAAAATATATTTGGATCAAGGTTATTGTAGTCCATTAAGTCCTGCTTAATGGCCAAAGCCGATTTTGCAGCATCTCCTGCCTCTTCGTAATTTCCCATATTCAGGTATACTCGGGCTAATAAGGCATAACAACTCGCCCTTGAAGGCCTGCTTGGAAAAAGCGGTCTGTCAGGCAAATAGGAAATCGCTGTCTTCAAATCCTGAATTACTTGAGCATAACTCGCTTCCAGTGAAGCTCTTTCCAACCTTTCTTCTACATTTGGAGAAAGACGAAGCGGAACACCCAAATCGGTTGCAGAAGTATTGGGATCATAAGCATTGGAGAAAACAGTCAACAGATCATGAAAAGCATTGGCTCTATAGAAATGAGCACTACCGATCACATTATCCAAATCCGACTTCTTGTTCTCAGGAACATCCAAAAACTTTTGAACTTCTTTTAACACTACATTAGAATAAAATATCTGCCTGTAACTCATCGTCCATTCAGCTGAAAATGGATCATCGTAAATGTTCTCCTTCCACAGATAAGCATTTTGTTCAGCCGTAAAAATAAACCCCACCCATCCTGCATCTGTAGTCCATAAATCATCAGAACCTATTTGGGTTAAACCAGGTCCATCATTCATCCCCATAGTACTTGCGTCCAATAACCCTTGTAAATCTTCAATTGATTCCGGTACAACCAGATCCATTCTGGGTTTTTCATCCAAAAATTCCTCACAACCCATCAAAACTATTGCAAATAGAATATTGTATAAAATATATTTGTGATTTTTCATTTTCTTAATTGTTTATGGTATTTTTTCATCATGAATAGATGCCCCGCCCACCGGAACCGTGTAACTAAACCTTATGAAGAAAGTACGGCGGAACGGGGCATTTTTCTAAAATTCTATTCTTGCACCCATTGAAAAGCTTCTCAGGGCTCTAGAAGTACGAAAATCTGGGTCTGCTACCGCATCGGTCTCTTTCCATAAGATTCCCAGATTATTAGCATACCCATACACCTCCAATCTTCTAAAGGGCAGAGTTTTCAATTTTTCTTTGCCAATAGTATAAGATAGCCTCACATCCTGCAGCCTTACATGGTCCCCCTTTTCAATCCTTACCTCTGATACATTATAAAATGCCTGTCGATTATTATTCAAGGTAGTAGGCATAGAGGGTACATTCGTAATTAGCTCATCCCCGGGCTCAGTCCACCTCCTTGCAAAATCCTCATGAGTGATTCTTCCCTGTAATAAAGCCATGTAATCCACTGTAGGCCTCCTAAAATAATATCCCAACCTATAACTGACATTGACAGAAAGTGAAAAATTGCCGAATGAAAAATCATTCCTAACCGAACCAAAGTTCGTAGGCCGCCCGGGGCCATGATAAATCAAATCCTCCGGCTGCGTGTTTGAAAATATCCCAGCATAGTTCGTACTCGGTTCATTGTTGATATATCCCCGTGGAGCTCCAGTATTGGGATCAAGCCCCGCCCAAGCATAGCTAAACACCGAATACCTAGGAAATCCCTCTCTCGGCAATGGAGATCCTCCTAGGGCTCCTGAGCCATAAGCCACATAATCCCTGCTGACAGCCTCCAAATCATAAGAGATGACCTTTTCCCTTATCATGCTATGGAAAAAATACGTCTGCCACCCAAATCTCCCTTTAAGAATATTGGTGACGAGTTGCACATCCAATCCATGGCTTTCAGTAGCTCCAAAATTCCCTCTAAACCTGTCAATTCCTGTTGAAGTGGGAAACGGACTATCACCGATCAAGTCTAACCCTTGCTTATAATAGTATTCCAAACTTCCACTTATAAGCCGGTTTTTACTTTCAAAATCCAATGCAAGATTTGTAATATGTATCCTTTCCCATCTCAGATTTGGATTAGGAGGATTCACAATCTGAAGATATCGTAATCCAGAAAGTGCATTTGCCGACCCTGGCATATACATAGCAGTGGTGTAGGCACTTACATTTTTATCAATATTGCCATTAAATCCGTAGGTAGCCCGCAGCTTTAAAAATGGAAGCCAAGAGGCATTATAAAACTTCTCACTGCTGACTACCCAACTTGATCCAACTGACCATAATGGAACCCCCCTCTGGTTCGCCTCTACCCCAAATAAATTAGAGGCGTCTTTACGAGCACTTGCCGAAAGGATATACATATTTTTATACGTATAAGACCCATTTAAATAATAAGATACAAACCTATCAGTTAATCCCCCTATACTGTTTCCATAAGGGATTCTTCCCAATGAATTATTTTGGTATCTCCGATATTGGGTTAAGTAATCCACCGGTTGATTCACCCCTATATTATCATCGTAACCATAGTATCTGACACTGTGGTCACTTCTCCCATAATCTTTGAGCTCATACCCGCCTAATCCTACAAATTCATGGTCCTTGTTCCAGACCTTATTATAATGAAGCTGACCTCTCAGACTATGACTTTCCTCGGACACCCCACTTAAATTCAATATCCCCCCTTCTGGAACAGCACGTAATAAGGTACCATCAGGCTGGACCTGAGTGAACGTATTAATCATATCCCGGGCAAAAAAACTTTCAAAAGGATGGTGGACCTCGCCATTGGTCTGGGCATTCCAGTACTGGTAGAGCACCTCAGCTTTTAACCCAGGGAATATTTCATAGCTGACAGTGGTATTTATTCGCAAATCATTGGTTTCTGAATTATCCCTCATCATACCCCGTTCGGCCAAGGGGTAATATTTCCAATCCAATAAACCAGCACCCATAGCACCGTCTGTAAAAGTCCCCCTTATTCCTCTATTGATACCAAGGGGATTACCCATTTCATCACCAAAATGAATATAGGGTGAGTTGTACCCTTGAGGCAATGCGGTTCCGCTTAAAGACCTACTTTGCGCGTAATATACACCTGCCTGTACATTAAGCTTGTTTTTCAAAAACTTCCAATGGTTTTGCCCATTAAGTGTTATTCTACTATCACTATTATCCACTACATCCCCTGCATTGCGATCTAGACCTACTGAATATACATACCGGTAACTCTGACTCCCACCTGAAATATTTAAAGCATATTGTTGATTTACAGCAGGCCTATAATAGTATTTCTCCAACTCCCTTCTGACATCGCGCTGAGAAAACTCACTTATTGCCCTTTCAGCCTCCATATTACTGATGATGCCATCCCGCTCCGCTATCAAAGTTTCAACTACTGGGGATATAAGCGGACGTTGAACAGAGTTTTCCTGAGAATTGTAGTATCCCAGACCAAAAAGCTCCCTCTCCACTCCTATGAAATCTCCAACATCCATCTGAGGGAAATAAAACATATCAGGCTGCTCCCTCAAGGTTATATTTGAATTAAAAGTGACTCTGGGGCGGTCTCCTTCAATCCCGCGTTTAGTCGTTATGACTATTACGCCGTTCCCAGCCCTGGCACCCCATATGGAAGCCGCCGCGGCATCACGCAATACCGTAATACTCTCGACATCATTGGGATTTATGTTTTCTATCTGTCCATCATAAGGAAAATTATCTACAATTATAAGTGGCTGTGCATTTGCATACAGGGTACTGGTGCCCCGGATACTTATTTCAGTCCCTGCCCCTTCCCTGTCCCGATTAAAAACTAATCCAGGAGTTACATCTTCAAGGCGTTCTAGAATGTTGGGACTTACACGCCGGTCCACCAGTTCGCGGTCGGCATGCACAAATGAACCTGTAGCTCTTTCCTTAGAAAGTTGCTGATATCCAGTAGATACTATTTCCACTGCATCCATGGCCATTCCTTCTTCCTGAAGTGAAAAGTTTATGGGTTCATCCAGTGGAACATTGATTTCTAAAACCTGGGGCTCATAACCCAAGAAGCTAATTAAGAGTACATGGCTCCCAGCCTCTATCATCAATCTAAAATCACCCTCTTCATCAGTGACTACTCCATTGTTCGTCCCCTGCACCATCACCAAAGCTCCAGGCAGGGGCTGGCGGTCTTCGGCCGAATACACCTTCCCGCTCACGGGATGGGTTTGTGACTGCATGCCGACCCCTACCGGGATCAGAGCAAGCCATAACATTACTGTAAGTAAAGCGTTTTTCATTTTTATTGGGTTAGTGAAACATGTATATTGATTACTTTTCTGCGAGTGCCGATTCAATAGCATTTTCCAGATCATATTTATCCATAAGTCCAGAAGTTCTAAATATCCTCCCCTTCTTATCCAAAAGGATGAGTCTAGGAAATGCCTGTATATCGTAGTACTTTAAAAATGGGTGTTTAAACCTGTCCTCCATGAAAAGATTAATTGCCTCAGCTGAACTGTATCTGCCTTCCGATAGGCTCTTTTTCCAGACATCTTTATTTCGGTCAGCAGCAATGGAAACCACCACAAAATCCTCCCTTTGCCCATATTTAAGCTCAACCGGATGCACAGTGGTTCTAAACAATTCAACACAGGGAAGGCAGCCTGTAAACCAGAAGTCTATAAGGACCACCTTCCCTTGAAAGTCACTCAGCCTTACTGTATCTCCATTGGAATCAGGAAGAGATAGCTCCTTCATAGGCGTGCCTATTGCCTGTCTAGAGAGGTTGGTTAAAGGAGTCAGTACTACTGAATCCGACACTTTAGGCAATATCTCCCGTAGCATTTCGCCGCTATGTGGATAAATGCTGAAATAAGACATTAAAAATTTCCCCCATAAACGGTCACGTAATGGAGAATCAAAATTTCTTTCTACGATTTTGTAAAATGGTTCCCCATGTACCTTGGACTCTACTACAATCCTTTCCATGAGGTAATCCATATAAAGGGGGGAATTAATGACTATATCCGCATCAAAATCCACAAGTGGTGTTTCCAAGATATATTCATTATAGAGTCTGTTAAATTCGTCTGAATCTTTTCTATAGGAAATATTGAAGCTGTTAAACGTTTTATAAAGTGTCTCACCTATAATCCTGGATTTCAATACTTCCCGATCGACGCGATCCATCAAATGTTTATTGGCATTTAGGATATCAATACCAGGGTAGTTGCCATTTTTAATTTTAACCAGCTCTTGCTCCATTATGGCCACCTTTTCATTTTCAGTCTCCACAAATTTCATTTTCCTATAGGGAGACTTTTGAGCTGTTTCATACTGATCCCTGTAGTTTCCACTTTTAAGAAATCTATCCTTGCTACCAGTCACCATTACTGGATCCTGACCCATTTTATAGGTTTGCCTAGCAAGCTCAACTTCATGCTGGATCCTAAACCTGTCAGCAGATCTTCCAGAAAAAGTGGTCATACCTTTTTTGAGATCAATGTGGATATACACACTGTCACCGGGACGCACCATGAATAGATTTAGCAAGGAGGCCTTGTTGTCTCCAATAGTTAGATAGCCTATGTCAGTAATTTCTCCTGAAGAATAACTAAACACTCTTTTATCAAGAGCCCCTTCCATAAGACTTCCCTCGTTGAGAGGCATAGATTTGATCTCTGGGCCAGGGTCACTGATAAATTTTCCCAGATAATTTTCCCAAAGTTTAATAAATAAAGTATCTACAGGCTGGTTGGAACTGACCTCACCGTAAATGAATATGTTGCCTTTTTGAGGTTCCCCCTCCCCTGATATTTGGGGAGGGTGTTCGGAACCCGGGGAGGAAGGCTCCCCATCAGGTGTAAAAGCAACTTTAAGCCCATATCCCCCCGCTACCATAAGACATAGCGATGCCAGGAAGAAAAAGATGGTTCTTTTTTTCATTGTTGTTTTTTTTAATAAATTTTAAATTGGTATTCCCCTACTGCATTCCGACCAGCAGGCCAGCACCCATGTGACAAACTACCCTCTCCCCCGCCCGGGATCGCATATCGAGTTTAGCTAGGTTAGACATAATCCACCCAGGCAGAGAAAAGGAAGTTCAAATGTCGCGAGCTATTCCCCCTTTGAAGAGCTTGTCCCGAGAGCGTAGCGAATCTTGAGGGGATAAAGGGGGATGTGACTCCAAGGCAACTCCCCCTTTGAAGGGGGCTGGGGGGATGTATCCCGTAGTTTCACCTTTATTCTAAGAGGGATTTGTTTCCGTCAGGTGGCTCCTCCGCCATGGGACTAATCCTCACTTCCACCTTCAGCCTATTCTTCTCCCCCTCCTCTCTTAGTATGACTCCGATTGCCTTGCACATCAATATCGCCTCCTGCTGCTCCCGGCTCAACGGATTAGGCTTAGGGTCAGGTACATATGTGCAATTAGGTTTCGACTTGCTGAGCATCCCCACCTCCAGCCCCCTATCCCCCACCAGGAGCCACAACACACCGTCAAGAAATTGTTTTATACTTTTCATGGTTTAAAGTTTATTGTCCGCTAGCGCGGACGGTTAAAGTTTAATCATATCCAACTCCCCCTTTGAAGGGGGCTGGGGGGATGTGTAACGAGAATTCCATTATAATCCATCCCCTAAACGGCGAAGCCATGTAATCCATAATCGGCGAAGCCAATAACCGGCGAAGTTTGCGAAGCCATCGGACATACCTCTTCCCCGTAGAATTGACACATCCTTTTTTTCATAAGATCAAATGTTAAGAATTCACCGCGACCAATTCCCCCTTTAAAGGGGGCTAGGGGGATGTCCATACGGATCCTATAAACGGCGAAGCCATTTAACCCTTAAACAGCGAAGCAACGCGAAGCTCCGCTTCGCTCAATCCGGCGACTTAATCAGATTTCTCTGTAATTGCTTAATTGTAATATTAACTTTTATTGGAATTGGTCTCTGAACGAGGTCAGAGGGAGATAGGAGGCAGCAGCATACGGAGTATCCCCATAGTCCGTAGCGCAGATAGAAAATTGAAAATAATGAAGTATCTAAAGCATTTGTAAGTAAGAAAGGATATGCAGTGAAAAGCACAGACCTCTTGAACTCATTGCTGAGGTCTGAGAAGTCACCAGAGCCAAAAATTGAAGAGGCCGTGCTTCCACTACATAATATCTTAAATATCCATTTCATCCTTTACTGTTTTGGCTTCTCAGACCTAACATTGAGGATGTTATAAAGCAAATATAATAAGAGCTCACCACTAAACAAATATGTTTAGTAAAAATTTTCATGATTTCTGCAATTTCCATTAATGGATATGGAAATAGAAGACTTTAGAAAGAGATTTGGCTCGAATTTGAAAAGAATACGCTTAAATAAAAAGCTTACCCAAGCTCAATTAGGCGCTTTAGTAAATAAGGATTATCAAGACATCAGTAGGTTGGAAAATGGTCATGTCAACCCATCTGCTTATTATGCATATATCCTAAGCAAAGCTCTAGAGATAAAAATTGAAGAAATCTATCCATTAAATGATTGATTCAATTTTTCTCAAACAAATTGCATGTACAATCCTTTTCATTTCCTTCACCTTTTCCACAAGATCTGAACATTCTCTTTCGGTAATCTCAAAATTCTTTTTATACCTCGCCTCAATGTACCCCCTTCTTAAAAGATTAAAAAGATTGGCTTCATAATCATCTTCAGAGGGTGTTAAAAAGAGTTTATAAAGCTCCTCATTGAGATGTTTGGAATAGTTTCTCAATTTTTGAAGGTTGTGAACAGTTGGTTTATATCCAGAAAAAACAAGTAAAACAGTCCCATAGAAATTTTCAGCCGCTTGATGTAATTCAAATACAGCTTTTCTAAAGCTTCTCCTTTCAAAGGCATTATTTGCATCAATTAAAAACTCTTCCCCCATAGGGAACCATATATCAAAATAATCTTGAGCCCTTTCCTTCAACTGCTCTTTTGTTAAGGCCTTAGGTTTGATAAATTCATATTCTTCAGAATCAAATAAAGTTATCCCTTCATGGATTATTCTGGTAAAGAAAAACTGGCCATAGGATAGACCGGTATTGATGTAATCTATGCTATGAACAATGATACTAACAATCCCTTCGAACTCTTGGTTACACCTATTTTCAATATGACTAATAATTTGATGCTCTTTAGTGGAATTATCCCTAGTCACAACCAAAAAGTCATAATCGCTTAAATAACTTAAGGTAACCCCATCTTCTTCGAGTGAAGAATCAACCCATTTTCCCGTAGCATGGCTTCCAAACAAAATAACTTTGACTGGGTCGGCTTCTTCTTGAATGATTTGAAGTATTTGGGCAATTTCATCCTGCTTGGAACCTGGGAGATGTTTTACATTCATATCCTTCTATTTATAGGTACAATAATAAAGAAAATTGACCAAATAACCGTAAAGAGACCTTTTCACCACCGCACACCGCTTCCTTAAGAGTTGGGGACTATTCGGTTTTATCAATGACTGATTGTTTTACTCCTGAATAAATGAGGAAGTCAATCCGAAGGTAGAAAAAATAAAGAATTGATATTTGTTTTTATTTTCAAAGTGATTAAATTAAATGACTTTTTTAAACAGCTCACTATGAATCGGTTCAGCGTCTTACCCGGACTTTCAATCTTCTTATTTTCTGGGTGTTTAGAGGAAAGACTATTTCCTCCTTTTGAAAGTTTATCACTTCCATCACAAGTTCTTTGGAAATCAAAAGACGAAAGCATAGTGGAAGTAAATAATTCAGGATTACTAATAGGCATCAGGGCGGGGACCACTGTAGTGAGTGCAAGTTCAATGGATTATACTAATATTCCTGAATGCCTGGTAACTGTTCATCCGACCAATTTTCTCTTTCAGGAGCCATCAGTTAAATTTAACAGCACAAAAGATGTAATTAAACGGAATGAAACCCGCACCCTATCATCAGAAGGTGAGAATCAATTGGTGTATAGGGGAGAAAATGATCATGTCCGCTCTATTCTTTACACGTTTGACAAAGGGTCATTAGTAACTGCTGTAGTGTTTTTAAGATCCAATTTTACTTCCAGAGAAAAAGTCATTGATTTTTTAGAACAGCGGTATATCAGAGAGGAATATTCATTTGAGCACATCTGGTTTAAAGGAGAAAGACATCATACGATATATTTGGACGATGGCAGCTTGGGGATGAGGGTGCAGTATCAGTTTAGGCAAGGCTAAAAAAAGAAAAAACTTCCAAAAGTAGTTTAGTTGAACATTATCAGCTCATTTGGGGAGCACATGAAAATGCATCAATTCGTCGTATTATCACTCCAGTTTGAAAATTTGCCTATAGGGAGTCTGGAATAGAAGGGAAAATGATAGTTAAATGATTGGGACGGAAGAGTAGGTGAAAAAATGCACAAGTAGGCCGCCCCCAACCTTCATGATCCAACGGAACGAAAATTCAATTAAGTCCTGCTTTAATAAACTTTCATTTTTTCTTTATCGGAATTCAAAATTAATTTCTAGCAACTTGTAAGGGCAAGGACCGCCACCGGCTGTTGTAGGCAGTTTTTTATTTGAAGCCCCCATTTGTAAAGTTTAAGTCATTTGTTAAAGCATAATAAAATGCTGTCTGCCAAGAATTTTTATTTACCTTCTCTCTTGTGTAGTAGCTGTCTAATAAATGATTTTTAAGAACTACATTTCCTAAACTGGTGTGTAATTCCGTCAATTGATTCCTTATGTTTTCAAATTCTTCTTGAGCGTGTATGGAATATAATTCATTTAAGTTGTAAACTTTAAAATGAAATTTAATCCGCTTTTTTAATAACTCATCCCAATCATTGGGTGGTGAAACAAAATACTCGATTACAAATGGCTTACAATGTAATATTTCCATTTTTAACCAACTGCCCCCTTCTACATCATCAAAATAAGGATGCAAGGTTTCTTCTTCTCCTTTAGTTGGAACTTCCACAAGTTTATCTTTATTACAATCTGTGCAAGCTGGTACAAGGTTAATAGGAGTAATCGAATAAATAGGATACTTTGACTTGGGAAGATAATGATCAAGCGCTCTAACAATTCTCTGAGAGCATAAAGGACATTTACCATTTGGGGCAGAAACAAAAATACTGTCATAGTATTTCCTGCCCTTATTTTGTTTATTGACTAGTCTATTTGTGTATAGTTTTTTTAATTCATCAATATTTAAAGAAGTACTAATTTCTTCTTTCATTTGTATTTTATACAACTCATTTATTAAAATTTTATTTTCCAATTCAAATTCTGCTGTAGTAAAAACTCCAATTGATTTTTGAATTTCAGATTTTAATACAATATCAGTCATATTATCAATGCAATCATCAATAACGGCACTTACTTTTATTGAGGGCTTAGCTATTTTTCTCATTATATTTAATTAGTGTTCTTAAAATGGCTTTTCCTTCTTGACCAAGTTGCTTATCAAGCTTTTTTATACCTGATTCGTAGCTGTCGGAATCGTGGGCTATTTGTTTTAAAATATTATGAAAACCCGAATCCGTTACTTCTAACCCAAATACTTCTTGAGTTAGCTGTCCAATATTTTCTCCAAATGACTCAATTTCAAGTCGCTCTGCAATTGCTGTTGCACCGTGTCTTCTTAACTTCCAAACACAGCTTGCTGGAACTTCTTGTAAAACAACGGGAGAATGAGTTCCAATAATTGCAACTGCATTTCTTTTAATTAATATTTCAGATAAAGCACGAACAAATGCAGAAAGTAAAGGTGGATGCAAGTATGCTTCGGGCTCGTCTAACAGTACTAGACTTTTTTCTTCAATTGTTTCTACTAATCTTGTTATAGTTAACAATACAATTTTATGCCCTGAACTGAGATTGTTAAAAATCGAAGAGGCTATTTGTTTGAACTCATCTTCTATGTTTATTTTAGCAATTTGAGAAACCTCAGCTTCCTTAAATATAGGGTCTGACTCTAACATTTCTAAGGCTTTAACCCATTTACTTCTTTTTCCTTGATGTTTACATACCTCCACACTTTTTACGAATTCATTTTTCAAAACAATTGGACTTTTCGGTGGTAATCTTGCTTTATTCTTCTCTATTCGTTTAAGTCCAATATATGAAAAGTTCATATATTTTGTTTTGTCCCTTTTCTCTTCCATTGGATTAGTTTCATCAAATGCACTAAAGGATACTGAAATTAAGTTAGCAAATGGATTTTTTGTTTCTTCTTGTGAATTCGTGAAAAACCCGTTTTTGATTCCTTTCTGATTACCATTTAAAAGTGATGAAATCATACTATTAAATAAATGGGTTTTACCTACACCATTTCGACCGATTATAACATTAATATTGGTGGGGGGATTAGATTTAGGTTGAACATTAAAATCAAGTTTTATATCGCCTCCTTGACTTTTATAATGTTTGGGAAGATGAAAAGTAAAATTATAAGGAGTGAGTTGTGAGTCGCCAACTGCTAAACGTTTAAATTGTCCCTCAACTGAGACTTGGCTAACCGAACGAAGTAAAGAAATCTTAGTGACATTTTCTTTTAATGCCTCTTTGTAGGTCTCTTCTTTTAAAGCTATATCATTTAAGGCATTTAAAACAGTATCCCTAAAGTCAACCCCAATTGTACTGAGTTTTTCATAATAACTTACGTCCTGTCCTAATGAAAAAAATATGTCGTTTAATGTTTCAAAAAAATCAGGAAGATTTGGTCTTCTTTGGTCATTTGCCATATCCTTTTGTCCAATTTTAACCGAACCTAAATGCATAACATCTCCATTATTATCGTAATAATATAGATTATACAAAGTAGAATATCTAAACCAATCATCCCATGCTGATGGAACTAAAATAATGATGTCTAATTTTTCTGCTTGATTGAATCCTTCAGTGTCTCTTAAGTAAAATTTCATTTTGAATAGTGTGTCTTTTGAATTTACCTACAATCGTGTTATGCAAAGGAATATCAACAAGCTTCCCCAAGCCTTAGCCGACCAGTACATCAAAGGTTCTTACAAAATATAAGGTGATTTGATACACACCCGCTCTTAAGGTAAATTATTCAGCGCCCCCTTTGACCCTACTACGAAGAACTGAACTTTAAATTTACCACTTTCACATCCTACGATACACGAATCCCCTGCTTGCAATTCATAGAGTTGATATGTTAGGTTTCCTATATCATCCGCTTATTTGTTGTTTGTTTTGGTCCTTCAGTTGGGCAAAGCAATCTTTGCCAAGCTCAAGATTTATTGTTAATTGAGGAGAATTGGCATTGTATCTGGCTGTGAAAGGTTGTGTTAAGATTCATTTTCGTAATAAATTTTATAATATTTTCGCCCTTTTTCGTCTATTCCTCGTTCTATTAGTTCTTTATTTCCGTGAATATAGATATGAAAGTTTTTGTCGAGTTTAAGAACGCTTTTAAATATTCTAGCTTGTTTTTTTACTGCTTGTTCCGATATACCAAAATTATCAGAAAGTTGAAATTCATTTTCCTGTCTATAAGTTTGGTCAAACTTTCGGAATGATTCCATTACGTTACCATCTCCAAAAACCTGTTTTTCAAATTCTTGTTTGTCAAAAGCGTCGTTCTTTTTAAAATAATCAACAGAACGGTTTAGAAAATCAATTTTATCCGTTTTACTCACTTCCAAAAAATCATCCAATTGCTTTGTAACAAACTGTTTTGCTATTCCTAAAAAATGGTTGGTTTGATGATAATCATTGTTTAATGGCTTGACAGATAAAAAGTTCTCTTTCCAATAAACAGTTTCATGGCTCCTTCCTAAATTGTCAATAATGCATACCTTATAACCTAATTCTTTATCCAAATTTAAAATAATACAACCTTTATTCAATTTATTCACATTAGATCCTTCATCATAAGAGATAATATCAGTTTTACTTTTGACGTTGGATTTAATGTAATTTTCCTTTGTTTCTGATTTGAATATTCCAATAGCATTTATTAATTTATCTTCATAAACTACATCTACAAAATAACCAATAAACAATTCCCCATTCTTTATTTTTGGATGATTACTATTTTCATACAGATGTTTTGATATTAATTTTGTTTGATCGAAAAATACATCATTTTCTGCAAAAATTTTGTTAGCAATTGTGTATATTTCATTTTGTTCTAATCCCACCGAGTTATAAAAATTATACATTTCATTTCCCGAAAAAGATGAAAGAAAATACCGTTTAATAACATTTAGTAAATCCTCATCTTCTAAATCTGCTAATTTAATAGAAAATTGAATACCTTCATCAAGTATTTTATTACCAACCTGATGGACTGCTAGTTTTTTAATAATTAGACTATCAAATTGTATCATTTACACCAGGCTTTTGTTTGTATTTTGCGTAGTTTTTATCCCTTATTATATTGATTTCTTTTTTAATCAATGCTTTGGTACTTTTGAAATTAGTATCAAACGAAGATGGAGCAGGGGTTATTGAAATACGTAATTCTGTGTCTTTATAACCTTTCGCTCCTAATGCTCCGCTAAAAGCTACCTCAATAGAACAAATTCCATTTCTGTTGAAATATTTGTAGCTAATATTAAACCTAACTTTCTCACATAAAATGGCTGACCTGTATCCTCCATCAGATAAATAAATTGTATCGTGAAGCTCTTTACCATTAAGGTTTAAATTCGAAACCCTACCTTTTAAAGATTCTAAATCTTTCGGCAAACCTGATATAGTATCATCCGCTCTAAACTTCATACTATCCAGAGTTATGTTTTTAATATTAATTTCTTTTGAACTTTGCAAAGTTAGAAAACTTAGTAGAAATTGAACCCTTTCGTTATTGGTGAAATCAAGAAATTGTATTGACTTAAACTCTTCAATTAATAAGTTCTCTTTCTTTAAAGCTTTTTTGAAACCATCAAAATAATTCTTATTCAGCTTGTATGTTTCGGATGAAGTATGTTGGTCTATAAAAATAATTTGGTTGTTTTCGTACTTTATTTCCATTAGAGCATCGTGAAAGGTCTTTCCAGTAAGAAAATCCTTGTTTGTATTTTCTTTTTCAATTTTATATTTTAGTATTAAGTGATTATAGTCAGAGTTAACTCTTGCTAAAATCGGATTCCCTACCAGATTGCAACTTTTTGGTAGTCCCGAGTTATTTACCGATTTTAAAATAGGGAAGAATTCATTGAATGTTTCCCATAAAGATTTACTTCCCAAGTTAACCGTTGCTATACGTTCAATTTCTTTTGGTTTATCCTCTTTTTCTCTGTAAGTTGCTTTTAGACTATCCAGTTCATCTGGACTCAATAGTAAGCATGAGAATAAAGGAAGAATATCATTTTTATTTTTTTTTGCAGTAATGATACCTTTCCTATTTAAAAAAACATGGAGATTTACTTCAGACAAAATACTTGTCCTTAATTTAGGAATTAAGATATCACCATATGGTAATATTTTATCAATATCATCAGAAATTTTGGTAGAGTGAGTAAGCTCGACTTGTTTATCTTGAATCGATTTAGTAAAAGGTGTTTTACTTTGGGTTTCTTTAAGGGAAATTAAATCGAATTTATTGAATCTGTGAAAAGTGATTTTTGTAGTGAAAGTCTCATCTTTATACAATTGCTTTACTGCATTCACTTCATATTCTTTATTGTTATCATAATTGGGGAAATATATTCTGATTTCATTGGTTAGGCCACACAATTTGTGAGATAACCATATTAATCTTGAAGCATTTTCTTTGCTATATGGATTATTACAAAAAATTAAGCAGGAAATTCTTCCTGTATCTTTTTCTTCTTTTACAATTGGAATTATTTCGGAATTAATAAATTGAATAGGTAGTCTTTCACCTGATAAAAGGAGTTGGGACTTTTCCATATTCTTCCCAGTGTTCTGGTAAAGAAATTTTACTTCGCTTAAAGGCAGGTAGTTCTCCGCTGTTTTTATAGAGCTTATCAAAAAAGTAGCTCTTTTATTATCAACCAAAAAAATTTCCTCAAATTTATTCGTCCCAAAATCAATATTATTATTAGTATGTTGAGCTAAGTCATACTCTTTTTCAGAATCTAAACTACTAAGACAGAAAAGCAAACCCTTAAAATGTGTTTGTAGCTTTGAATTCCCCACTAATTGAATTATATTGTCACTTTGTTTAGTACAATCTAGGTTAACAGCTAATTCGTTTATATTCTTTGTTAATTCAGAACCTTTCGAACTTGGATATCCATTTTCGGAATGCTTTACAGACCCGATAATTATATCACGTCTGTCATGATATAAAGGGTTGTCATAGGAGTATAAAATATCTATACCGTGATGTGGGTTACTTTTCACAGTTGGTTTATGCCTTGTCGGGAAAGCACAATCAATGTCAATATTCCACGAGGCACTTCCCCAACCAATAAGTTTGAGAATTTCATTAGCAATTTTTTCTCCATCGCGACCGGAGCGTACTGAATTTTCTGCCATTTTTTTAAACTTTACAAATTTCTTCTATTGTCTATTTCGGAAAACATAAACTAGGTATTGTGCGACTTGGCAACGTGTATGTTAATCCACTGTTTCAATTTCAATTATCTCCCAATCATCATGATTTATATCCGACAAAACCGAATCATATCGATCCTTATGAATTGCAATAGATAATAAATGTGTTGGTCTAGAAAATCCGACATAGGCCATTCTAGCGGATTGCTTTACTCTTGTCCCAACAGTTGATGATATTTGTTTTCCCATTAATTGTCCTGCTAATCTTTGGGATTCATATGATTTTGCATTGGCTCCGTTGCCATCTTTATGAAAATATGTTTCAAGGTAAAGAGTAGCTGTATGGGTTTGACCTTTTGCAGAGTGTATTGTCCCAATCTCAATGTTTACTCCATCGGATTCAAATCTGTTTAATTTAGGCTCATCCTCAATTTCAACTTCTTTAATTTCAGACTCACTATTTATGAAGTTTGCGGATGAAGCGATGGTTTTTTGGAAAACAGAAAGGAAAGTGGGGATATACTCCCTAATTGAAACAATCGTTTCTTGCCCCTTTCCTCTTATGCTTGAAATGGACCATTTATAAAGGTTCAATATCAGAACCTCATATTCATTGTTTTCAAGAGTTTTAAAAAAGTTAAATAATTTTCTTTTGGTGTAAACTCTTTCGTTTTCATCTTCAACATTTTCTAATCGAAGAATCTTTAAAAGTGCATTTAAAATGTTCTTACGAACAGATTCTAGAGTTTTTTTCTCTTTGTCAAAATAGAGGATATAGTCCTCAAGTACTTTGAAGTCAATTTGTGGACCTGAATTTGCTTTTGCAAAAGGGGGCCAATAATCGCTTAGAGCCATTTTGTCCGCATCCTCATGTTCTTTTCTCCAAGCAACTGCCATAAATTTATGGGATGGGTTAATTGGAATTGAACCAGAGGCTTGAAGTTCTTTTATTTTATCTGCAAATGCTGGAATCACCATTCCTTTTGTATCATCTAGATAAACAAAGATTATTGGTTTTATGTCAATGGATGAGCCATCAGAATTAACATTTCTACCCTCAACAGGATTTGGAGTAAGGGCAAGGTTTTGTACCAAAGAAGCAATTCTTGGACTTAATCTGTGACTTCCATTAATGTAAAGCACACTATTCCTGACTGACCAGATATTTTCTAATTGTACAGACCCTGCATTATATATAGCTTGATTTTTATCACCGATTCTTTGAAGTATGGACTGAGTAGATTCATCTGGATGAAAGACCTCTTCAATCAAATTATGTTGATGAATATCCATGTCTTGCATTTCATCAACAAACACATATAGAAACCTCTTTTGCAGAATTGATGAGTAATTACTTATTGATTTCAATTGGAAATCAGCCAAAGAATATGCGTCATCAAAATGAAGGTATCCTTTTTTTAAAAGGTTTAGTTTAAATTGAAGTAAAGACTTGTAGGTGGCAGTTTCAGGGTTCTTTAGTTTAAATGTCTCAGGAGTGCCATTTAAGTATGAAATCAACTTACCCTGTGTTGTTATTCGAAGGGACTTCAGAAATGCTAAACCATCGATTTGTCTATTGAGATAATTCTTGAGACCTACATTATTTGTGTTTAAGTAGAACCTTTCAACTTGTTCGTCATAGATTTCATTGTCGATACGAAACGGTTTTTGTTTAAATTGATTAGTAAAGAATGGAATCGCTAGAAATGTGTCAACAAAACTTTGAATTGTTCCTATAAAATTTGGATATGCAAATAGTTTAGGGCAATATTTCCCAATTCGTTCTTTTATCTCGTCTACAGCTGCATTGGTATGAGAAATAACCAATACTCCACGCCCACTGTTTAGTGGCATATATTTTTCCAAGATAAGAAGTTTCGCTAGAAGCGCTGTTGTTTTGCCACTTCCAGGTACAGCTTGCAAATCAAGTGTTGTAAGGTCACGAATGAAAGTTCGTCTTTCAGGATCAAACTCTTTTCCTTCGGATAATAAGATTTTCTCAGCGTATCCAATATCAGTATCAGTTATGTTAATTTCCTGCCGCATATCGTATGGCTTGAATTAAGTATTTGATACTGTCATCATTATCTTTATCAATATTTATGGTTCGCTCATCTGGAGTCTTTTGTAAGTCTTCATCTATAGCGGTTGCTAATCTATAGGCAATTTCCGTTTTGTTTAGTTTTCTGTTCTTGTCAATCAATTTAATAGCCATCGTCTTTTCAAAATCGGTGTCCCAATCAGTTCCCGAATGAATTGACTTACACACGCTTTGAAGAGTAGATGTTAGGCTAGTTGATTTAAACAAAGAATACTCTAAGGTCCAGTTTGGTGCAGTATAATATTTTATCGATTGTTCGGATCTCGTTTCGTTAAAATCAATAGCTGCTTGGGTTTCTAGTTGGATTGTATCTTCATTTCTTTTTACAAAATCATCCCCATCTTTTTCATATTCTCGAATGTCAGAATCTGTAATTACCGCTATTGGAATATTCATGTAAGGCTCTTCTTTCCTAATGTAAATCTTGGAGTAATGATCGAATCCTGTATTTCCTATATTTACTATGGACACACCCTTTTCAGTTAGATTTATCCCTATAGCCTTTGCTATGCTGGGAATTAATATTTCTTCTGCCCAGCCTTCTACCAGAATAACTCCTTTAGCGAAAAACAGGTTTGCTTTCGTTGTATCAAGAAATTTTTCAAGAAACTTATAATTATCAGAATCTAATTTTGTGTATGCTGCTCCCATCGGGAAAGCATTATTATCATTACAGATAACTAAGTTTTCGAGCTTTAATTTTGAGGCTAGATTAGGGCTGTGAGTAGTTAAGATTAATTGAATGTTTTTTTCGTTTTGAAGCGCTTCGATGATTTGCATTTGTGCTTGAGGGTGGAGATGTGCTTCAAGTTCTTCTATTAATCCTAATCTTAAACCATTCCAAATTTTCTTTTGAAGATGGAGTAATTCTGAAGCCATAAACAATCTGTTTAAAGTTCCTAAACCCGGATTAAGTTCATCCTTAATGGATAGCTCAAGCTTCTCTAGAATGTTTTTGAGATTATTCCCAAGGACGCCAAAATTCGATTCCTTATCCCTAGAGTAAAATGCTTGAATAAACTTATCTATCTCTTCCTTCAGTTCTTTCCCTTTTAAATTTTCACCAGTAAGGGCTGCACCATCCTTGTCTGTTCCTTCAAAATATTTTGCAACGTGCTCATTGAAATCTTGAAATAGCTCTACTAATAGGTGGTCTTGATCTTTTCCTTTAAAGGCTTCATGCCCTTGAAGTATTTGGGTTAATCTAGAATTCTTGCGCGGTATTAATTCCGATTTCGCGTCTCGTAGAGGTTTTAAGTAGGTAGTTTTTAAATACTCTCTTGCTTCTGCCGTTAACTGATATCCTATTTCATCAACCCCGGCCTTAATTTCAGTTGGATAGATATACTGATCTTCGAGATTTCTTTTAGTATCATAGATTAATCTTAAATATGGTTCTGCATTATCACCCTCACCATTCCACCCAAGCCATTCAGTAAAATTCTTTGCTTCATCATCTAAAAACTTTTCAAATCTTAATTCAATTCTTAATCGATTTGAACCAACATAAAAATCATCCCAATCCAACCTGAACCATTCATAACTATGAGTTTTTAAAGCAAGTTTTATTGAATCGATAATTGCACTCTTTCCCGAGTCATTTTCACCGATTAAAACATTTATGCCTTCAGTGAAGTTTAAATCTAAATGTGGTTTTTCTAAATCAAAACTGGCATTGTCACCAAATTTTCGAAAATTCCATATTTTAAGGTTCGATAAGTTCATATTTTTAACTTCTTCTATATTCAGTTCATTTGGAGCGTGTTTAAAAACAGCACTTGTGTTTTTAGCATTGGCTCATGAAGCGCAAAACCAGATTTGTTGGAAGCGCGTGGGACCTATTTTGAATGCATCACAACTCGTAAATAACCAACCCAGTACACAAATCCATTTTTATTCAGCATCCTTGGTTAATCTTATTTTTTTCATTATTGGCCTAAAACTACCTCATTCCCCCTCCCCCCACAATACCGTGATTGGGGTATTTTGCAAGAAGATTAGTAAAAAAGCCAATTTTTAAATTGAATAGTTATGCTTTACTTGGATTTTTTTGTTGAGAAATAGGGGATGACAGATAGTCGATGGAAAAATTTATGATCCGGGCTTTGGAAAATAAAGCGGATTAACCGGTTCTTCGACCAATGCCGGCACAGTTTAAACCGGAACAGGGAGCAGTCCGGGGTAGCATTCTTCTTCAAGCAGTGGGGCGGTAAAAACAAAAAGAAGGCAGGAAGGGAGCTCAATGGCAGGACGTATGATGAGATTCCGGAGATGGAGCTGCAGTGGAGTGTTTAGTATATTAGCACTTGGTCTTCAAAAACCCAAAAAAGCCACGATGTCTCGGAGGCCTTGCGGTATTTCAATTCCTACATGGTGCGATTAAAAGTATAGTAACTTATGCAAAGTTATGGGAAAAGCCGTTATTTCAATTCCTACATGGTGCGATTAAAAGCTTGGGGTCTTTGGCTATTGCTACCTTGGAGCCTTATTTCAATTCCTACATGGTGCGATTAAAGGTTAAAGTTCACCTCTTGATTGTCCAGGGTTTTGCCTATTTCAATTCCTACATGGTGCGATTAAAAGTGTTGATGAAATATTTATCCAGGCTATTCACCTATTTCAATTCCTATATGGTGCGATTAAAAGTGCCAATGTTCAACCCATGGAAATGACCTTAAACCCATTTCAATTCCTATATGTGCGATTAAAAGACTTGATCAGCTCGTAGGTAGCCAGGTCTTTCTTCTATTTCAATTCCTATATGGTGCGATTAAAAGGTGTGTGGTAGCTCAGGCACACGGAGAGATTTCAGATTTCAATTCCTATATGGTGCGATTAAAAGTTTAGTGCACCACCTCCAGGGTAGTGCAGTAGTTAGATTTCAATTCCTATATGGTGCGATTAAAAGTTCAATTTTAACAAACACAAAAATGAATTTAGACAAATTTCAATTCCTATATGGTGCGATTAAAAGGAAGCTGGTGCACGTAGTTGGCCCCGTGGATGAGGAATTTCAATTCCTATATGGTGCGATTAGAAGTACCGCAGCGTAAAACGAGCCAGTGTGACCTTGCAAATTTCAATTCCTATATGGTGCGATTAGAAGCTTCAGCCCGAAATCACCCCATACATGCTAGATGAATTTCAATTCCTATATGGTGCGATTAGAAGCAGGTCACGGTTTCCTTTTAGATTTTTCATAGTCGTATTTCAATTCCTATATGGTGCGATTAGAAGTTACCATCACTGCGGAGATGAGCAGGCAGCTTCACCATTTCAATTCCTATATGGTGCGATTAGAAGACATGCGATCCATCTGCTAGGCGCTTGTTTGATATATTTCAATTCCTATATGGTGCGATTAGAAGTGAAAGTGCACCGGTAGCTTTCTGCAATTCCTGATATTTCAATTCCTATATGGTGCGATTAGAAGCTAGAAGGGGTGGATGAAATTGATACCGAAATAGTATTTCAATTCCTATATGGTGCGATTAGAAGCTCCCGCCCCGTCTTCAATCCCGCCTTCCTTACCGAATTTCAATTCCTATATGGTGCGATTAGAAGCAATGAGGTCAACAACGCAATCGTAAAGCTTTCCGCATTTCAATTCCTATATGGTGCGATTAGAAGACTGCTGATATGCGTGAAAAGCTGGTAAGCCTAGCATATTTCAATTCCTATATGGTGCGATTAGAAGCGAAAATCCCCATATGGATTGGGAAACGATTAAAATATTTCAATTCCTATATGGTGCGATTAGAAGCCACCCTACCCGAACCATTACCCTGCTGGATTACAAATTTCAATTCCTATATGGTGCGATTAGAAGTGGGCACTCAGACCTATGAGGAAAAAATTAAGGAAAATTTCAATTCCTATATGGTGCGATTAGAAGGAAGCAGGACGGACTTTATCAACAGCCTGGAAAAGCATTTCAATTCCTATATGGTGCGATTAAAAGAAAGAACGTGCTTGGCTCCATCGGGGTATTTTCCCATTTCAATTCCTATATGGTGCGATTAAAAGCATCCAAGACCCTGAGACACCGGGAGCATTCCTAGATTTCAATTCCTATATGGTGCGATTAAAAGTCCCAGACAATTGATATACGTATTCCATTTTTCTTATTTCAATTCCTATATGGTGCGATTAGAAGTATCTTTTGGTAAGTCCCTGACAAGCGAATTAAATTATTTCAATTCCTATATGGTACGATTATAAGCTTCGCGTCCATACTCTACATCGTAATCATTATCTATTTCAATTCCTATATGGTGCGATTAGAAGATTCAACGCGAAAGAGGTCGAAGGGCTTAAACTCATATTTCAATTCCTATATGGTGCGATTAGAAGCGAATTCAAGGTCTGGAAAATCGAAACCTTCCGTAAATTTCAATTCCTATATGGTGCGATTAGAAGTACCGCAGCGTAAAACGAGCCAGTGTGACTTTGCAAATTTCAATTCCTATATGGTGCGATTAGAAGTATTTTGGAGGGTATTGGAAATGAGTGCGTTTATCAATTTCAATTCCTATATGGTGCGATTAGAAGGGTTGGCAACTGCTCACCCCAAGTACCAGGAGGCGCATTTTAATTCCTATATGGTGCGATTAGAAGGATCCTTGGATGGAGGCTAAGCGACTGGACCTACGATTTCAATTCCTATATGGTGCGATTAGAAGGGTATTCGATGTGGTACTTGAGGTTGATGGAATTGTATTTCAATTCCTATATGGTGCGATTAGAAGTTTTGACGGAACCATAAACAATCTTGCGGTTAACGAATTTCAATTCCTATATGGTGCGATTAGAAGCGAGTCCAGGATAAAGACCTCTGATGTTTTAAAGGATTTCAATTCCTATATGGTGCGATTAGAAGTTTCCATGTGCTTTAGTCTAATCATGTTAAGCCTGATTTCAATTCCTATATGGTGCGATTAGAAGCAGAGCGAGGAACCAAAAGTCCGCAAGACCCATCAATTTCAATTCCTATATGGTGCGATTAGAAGCAAGACCATCACGGTAGGCACCTACATCGCAGCCAAATTTCAATTCCTATATGGTGCGATTAGAAGGTACCTTTTTCATATCCTAGGTTGCCTGGTATAACTATTTCAATTCCTATATGGTGCGATTAGAAGCCTAGTTCGTTCAGCTTGGCGAAACTTACAAACCTCATTTCAATTCCTATATGGTGCGATTAGAAGTGCTTGTTGGTATGCTGCAAGAGCTGGGTGAGCTTATTTCAATTCCTATATGGTGCGATTAGAAGATCTTCTTTCCAAACTGGATGGACTTTCTTTCGATCATTTCAATTCCTATATGGTGCGATTAGAAGCAGTAAATCCAATTATGTAGATGTGTTCTTTTACGAATTTCAATTCCTATATGGTGCGATTAGAAGTTCGTGGCTTTGCTAATGAGGGGTATGTTATTCAATTTCAATTCCTATATGGTGCGATTAGAAGGCGATTGGTACCAATCTTTTGCTTGATTGCTTAGTGATTTCAATTCCTATATGGTGCGATTAGAAGTTCATCAGCCCAAACAAATACCATTATACCTAAAAAATTTCAATTCCTATATGGTGCGATTAGAAGAAAAAACAGATGCCAACTGAAACAAAGAATTACATATTTCAATTCCTATATGGTGCGATTAGAAGGTTTCCGAATTTGAAATTAAAGACAGAAAAAACGTATTTCAATTCCTATATGGTGCGATTAGAAGCCTACCAAGTATGCACCCCTTGAATTACCATAGTGAATTTCAATTCCTATATGGTGCGATTAGAAGGCTCTGTGGGGTTGGGATAGGTCGTGGGGTGGTCTTATTTCAATTCCTATATGGTGCGATTAGAAGCTTGGTAAATACCACCTCCGGACGTCTTATTTACGCATTTCAATTCCTATATGGTGCGATTAGAAGTCGCTTTTGCTCACTTTATTCCCCAGAACCTCACATATTTCAATTCCTATATGGTGCGATTAGAAGTCGGCATGCAGAAAAGGCCTGTATTTTATTTCCCCTAATTTCAATTCCTATATGGTGCGATTAGAAGAATTGCGAGACACGACAATTCTGATGGAGATTCTACATTTCAATTCCTATATGGTGCGATTAGAAGAATGCGAATAGTGAGATTGAGTGATCTCGAAGAAATATTTCAATTCCTATATGGTGCGATTAGAAGGGTGTCCACTTTGGAGAGAACTGCTGCACCAAAGAGGATTTCAATTCCTATATGGTGCGATTAGAAGACTGTCAGCAGAGGAGTCGATCTACATCGAAGCCCATTTCAATTCCTATATGGTGCGATTAGAAGCTCACTGACCCGATCGTAGATGTGCGGGTTTTCGGATTTCAATTCCTATATGGTGCGATTAGAAGGCTAAAACCCAACTCATAGCCCTTGTAAAATTTCAATTTCAATTCCTATATGGTGCGATTAGAAGAAACTACAATCAGAGCAAAATCAGCCATATTATGTATTTCAATTCCTATATGGTGCGATTAGAAGTTTTGACGGGAATTATCCCATTTATAATTTCTATTATTTCAATTCCTATATGGTGCGATTAGAAGCTTGCCTCTAAGATACAGGCAGGAATCTTAATCATATTTCAATTCCTATATGGTGCGATTAGAAGTTTGTCACTTATGATGAGAGCAGAAAGAAAGGTGGATTTCAATTCCTATATGGTGCGATTAGAAGGGAGTTTCTCGGCAAGTACTTTATAGGTAGTGGCGAATTTCAATTCCTATATGGTGCGATTAGAAGTCCTCTTCTGCGCGTTTCATACGGCTATTCAGTTTGATTTCAATTCCTATATGGTGCGATTAGAAGTAGGGTTGCCATTTTGATGACACTTATGTTTTTCCATTTCAATTCCTATATGGTACGATTAGAAGAACATATACACGGTTTAAAAAACCCTCTGTCGTAAATTTCAATTCCTATATGGTGCGATTAGAAGAAAAATTGATGATATAGTAAACAAAGTCAAATCAAATTTCAATTCCTATATGGTGCGATTAGAAGCTTGCTCTCTATACTGGAAGACAAATGGGTAAGCGGATTTCAATTCCTATATGGTGCGATTAGAAGCACCGTCCGGTCAGTTTGTCGATACCGGAGCTTTATTTCAATTCCTATATGGTGCGATTAGAAGCCGTTCCTGTGGGACATTTGTCTTTCCTTAACCAATTTCAATTCCTATATGGTGCGATTAGAAGTTTTGTGGCATCCTGCAATTATCAGACAAAGCCTAATTTCAATTCCTATATGGTGCGATTAGAAGTGAGGAGGATTTAAACATCCTCATTAAAGGAAATTGATTTCAATTCCTATATGGTGCGATTAGAAGTAAGGATTCAAAATAAGATTCGTAGGCAGAGTAGGATTTCAATTCCTATATGGTGCGATTAGAAGAATGGTCAGCTTATGCACGGAAATAGTATTTTCTAAATTTCAATTCCTATATGGTGCGATTAGAAGCATCGAATGACACCCTTTGATTGTTTTCTTTTTTGGATTTCAATTCCTATATGGTGCGATTAGAAGCTGAAGCGATCTTTGATACCCTCATTATTCTATGCATTTCAATTCCTATATGGTGCGATTAGAAGTTTCTTCAAAATTTCACCTATTCTAAACCTTTTCATATTTCAATTCCTATATGGTGCGATTAGAAGTATGGCATCAGCAATTGAAAAGCTAGCCGGAACCAAATTTCAATTCCTATATGGTGCGATTAGAAGTCCTTTGTTGAAAACGTTTATAATTATTTCAATCAAATTTCAATTCCTATATGGTGCGATTAGAAGGGGCATGGTACATAGGACAGAGAATCCCACAGTTATATTTCAATTCCTATATGGTGCGATTAGAAGACCCTTTATCACTAGCGGAAGAAGCCTTATTAACCGATTTCAATTCCTATATGGTGCGATTAGAAGCCAAGAAATAGCGGTCTTTATGGGCCTGTGATAAATATTTCAATTCCTATATGGTGCGATTAGAAGAGCCAGAAGCTGACAAGTTGCCTCCTGAGCTTTATAATTTCAATTCCTATATGGTGCGATTAGAAGAGGAATTTCATGCTGTGTTTGCACTGACAATAAAATATTTCAATTCCTATATGGTGCGATTAGAAGAGAGGAGTCGGAGCAGTTCTGGATTGCACCTTCATATTTCAATTCCTATATGGTGCGATTAGAAGTGGATACTCAGCAAGGGCTGGGTGGCCAAGACCGAATTTCAATTCCTATATGGTGCGATTAGAAGTTCGTCCCACATGAATATGGGGTACTCATCTGTGGAATTTCAATTCCTATATGGTGCGATTAGAAGCAATCTCCTTGTCGAGGAGGCCTTCCGGAATCAGCATTTCAATTCCTATATGGTGCGATTAGAAGAGTATGGCATAATCCCACCTGCCTTATATCCAAAAATTTCAATTCCTATATGGTGCGATTAGAAGGAAGAAGATCTGAAAGATGAAATAGTAAACTCCATATTTCAATTCCTATATGGTGCGATTAGAAGCAAGTGCTCCATAACCTCTCTCCCCTGCGCTATCATATTTCAATTCCTATATGGTGCGATTAGAAGGAGCGTTTGGAGCGCAAAACGGTCACCAATACCTAATTTCAATTCCTATATGGTGCGATTAGAAGTTTGAAGGGGGGCCGATCAACCAGACCAACTTCAAATTTCAATTCCTATATGGTGCGATTAGAAGTACTGCCGAAAAATGAGTAATTTAGGAGAGCTAAAATTTCAATTCCTATATGGTGCGATTAGAAGCAAGTTCTGGGACTCTTTTCGATTCTGTTACAGAAATTTCAATTCCTATATGGTGCGATTAGAAGTTTGTAGCAATTTTTAACGCAATTGCTGGGTTTTGAATTTCAATTCCTATATGGTGCGATTAGAAGGGAGACCGAAGGGGAACCACCTTCGAGGTGCAGTTATTTCAATTCCTATATGGTGCGATTAGAAGTGAAAAATTCAAGGAAACGGATTGGGCCTCATTTTAATTTCAATTCCTATATGGTGCGATTAGAAGAGTACCTCAGGGATTTTAAGTACAGTATTGATCTGGATTTCAATTCCTATATGGTGCGATTAGAAGAAGATTTCGAAGCAGCTCAGGCCACAAAAGATGCCAATTTCAATTCCTATATGGTGCGATTAGAAGAGTTTTGGTTAAAGGCTTATGATAAGCATTTTTTATATTTCAATTCCTATATGGTGCGATTAGAAGAATCAGAACGAAGGCGGTAATTTTAAAGTAACCTAATTTCAATTCCTATATGGTGCGATTAGAAGAAGGAAGACCGCTACCGCTACGTGTTTACGGATTTATTTCAATTCCTATATGGTGCGATTAGAAGAGGATTCCCGAGGGGAATGGCAGGAAAAAATAAAAATTTCAATTCCTATATGGTGCGATTAGAAGCAATGTTCATGGCGTCAGACCCACCCGTGCAATAGAATTTCAATTCCTATATGGTGCGATTAGAAGCAAGAGTTCCAAAGTCTTTCCACCGAACCTTCACTATTTCAATTCCTATATGGTGCGATTAGAAGAGACGGGTTAGAACCTCCTACTAAGGAGGAATACCTATTTCAATTCCTATATGGTGCGATTAGAAGCTCCTATGCCGAGCAGACGGACAATGATGTGATAGAATTTCAATTCCTATATGGTGCGATTAGAAGCCTCGACCTTAAGCTGGTCTGGCCGCTTCATAGGTTATTTCAATTCCTATATGGTGCGATTAGAAGTTGTCGATTCCGTCTTGGGTAGAGGTGAAATAGTTGATTTCAATTCCTATATGGTGCGATTAGAAGGATGATAAATGAAGAGTATTGTGGAGTTTTAGTTATATTTCAATTCCTATATGGTGCGATTAGAAGTGGATTGTCAGTTGTCGTTTTTATCTTTTTGGACCTATTTCAATTCCTATATGGTGCGATTAGAAGATTCACTTCAGCAATCGTAAAACAAGCGATTAACCTATTTCAATTCCTATATGGTGCGATTAGAAGCCTGTATTTTGTAGTGCGGTTTGAAGACCTGGTTCAATTTCAATTCCTATATGGTGCGATTAGAAGTTTCCTTGTATTGTAGGGTGTAATGCCTGGATACTGATTTCAATTCCTATATGGTGCGATTAGAAGGTTATCTGGGGCTGTCTTATATGCTGGACAGAGCTGATTTCAATTCCTATATGGTGCGATTAGAAGAGGCGTAAAAACCCTCATCCTGCCAGCCTAGCATTTATTTCAATTCCTATATGGTGCGATTAGAAGAATGGCACATAACTCACGGATAGGGGAAATTGTGGCATTTCAATTCCTATATGGTGCGATTAGAAGATACAAGCAAAACACAAATAGCCATGAACGAAACAAATTTCAATTCCTATATGGTGCGATTAGAAGTGTATGGGAATGCAGACCACCATGCCACACATAAAATTTCAATTCCTATATGGTGCGATTAGAAGCAGTTACCTTGGCAGATCTGGCATCAAGCTCAGCATATTTCAATTCCTATATGGTGCGATTAGAAGCTGGGGATTTTTCAGTTGATTTCTACGGAAGAAAAAATTTCAATTCCTATATGGTGCGATTAGAAGGGTGGAGCCAATCCGCATACCCTTCTGCCTTTTCTTATTTCAATTCCTATATGGTGCGATTAGAAGTTAGGTCCTTCTGTTCCTGTGCAAATTCTGAAATTATTTCAATTCCTATATGGTGCGATTAGAAGAACGGATCCTTCGCCGTTGTATTCTCTAATTCCGTATTTCAATTCCTATATGGTGCGATTAGAAGCATAAATAATACTGTTTGTCCCATAACTGTTATCCACATTTCAATTCCTATATGGTGCGATTAGAAGAATATCTCCCTTAATATTTGGCGTTATCCCTAATTATTTCAATTCCTATATGGTGCGATTAGAAGTCGGTTAATCGCGTCTTTATACATTACGGTAACGCGATTTCAATTCCTATATGGTGCGATTAGAAGGTGCAGATAGCTGCCGTCCTGTTTGCTCTCTCCCGATTTCAATTCCTATATGGTGCGATTAGAAGTTTGCCAAAGAGCCTGCCGAGGTCGAGGTGATCAAATTTCAATTCCTATATGGTGCGATTAGAAGATATGACTTTTCAAGAGGGAGTGGTCGATAACAATATTTCAATTCCTATATGGTGCGATTAGAAGACCCTCATTGGTGAAACGGGCACCCCACTCGGCAAATTTCAATTCCTATATGGTGCGATTAGAAGAGAGGGCAAAGGTTTTATCGAGGTATATTCTACCCTATTTCAATTCCTATATGGTGCGATTAGAAGTTGAATGCACACAGTTGAAACCACCCATACAGCTATTTCAATTCCTATATGGTGCGATTAGAAGGTAATTCACCGTTCGCTCTTCCTTTGGCTCTGTTATTTCAATTCCTATATGGTGCGATTAGAAGCCATGTGCTGAGACATAAATTGTATAACCCATTTTATTTCAATTCCTATATGGTGCGATTAGAAGGGAAAATCTGAACCCCTAAAAAACGGTCGTCTTTAAATTTCAATTCCTATATGGTGCGATTAGAAGTCAGCGTATGTATTTATGTCCTTCTGATACTCTGAATTTCAATTCCTATATGGTGCGATTAGAAGTTGTGCCTTCCAAATCGAAGTCCAAAGAACTGTCTGATTTCAATTCCTATATGGTGCGATTAGAAGGACTGTCGAGACATCGTGAATCACTGGAAAAGCCAATTTCAATTCCTATATGGTGCGATTAGAAGGTTTTATAATAGCCTTGGGTTTGAGTCGGTGCTTATATTTCAATTCCTATATGGTGCGATTAGAAGTTCAGTATTGGTTAAAAGGATGCCCGAACCTTGCAAATTTCAATTCCTATATGGTGCGATTAGAAGACCCATTATCATGGCAAAAATTAAAGCAGTAACAATATTTCAATTCCTATATGGTGCGATTAGAAGGGTTCATGATTTCCACGGAATGGTTGGCTTCGACTAATTTCAATTCCTATATGGTGCGATTAGAAGCCTCGGGGAGTGCTGCATAGGCAGTTCCACCTGCGTATTTCAATTCCTATATGGTGCGATTAGAAGGATGAAAGATCAAAAACCCGACTGTCGGGACATCGATTTCAATTCCTATATGGTGCGATTAGAAGCCGTTGGTTTGAGAGGGCAAAAAGACCGTCTACTATCTTCAAGGACCCTTTCAAAGTTAATAAAAATGATAAGATTTTCGTCGATCGGCAGTACCCGATTTTCCCCTAGTGTTCGACAACCTGCAATGCCTGTCCTATTTGAACTTTTCCACAAAAATCAGAGAAAATCTTACCTATGCTTTCACTGCTAAGGACTCCTCCGACAACTACAAAAAAGTATCTAGATTATTCTTCTCTTCACCAATTACCTCCTTTTCAAGCCATTTTTTTTCCCTGCTCTTAAAGATAATCATACTATCCTCCCCTTTCTTCATCAATTGGTTTGCCTCTGCTTTTAGTTCCTTCAGCTTTACAGGCGTGATCTCCCCCTCAAAGACAGAGTTCTGTATCCAGTTGAGGTAACGGCGACAAAGCTTGAGCATCTTGCCAACTCGCTTTTGACCAATGTCATATACCAATATTACATACATAGCTTCTCTCTTTTACCACCAGACCTTGAATGGTCGATAGGTTTCCATATCCAATAGGTGCTTACTTAGTTTATAGCATTCCAGTTTAACCAAACTCTTGTAACTCACCTGCTTCTTCAACACCCTATGTTTGAGGGTTTTGTTCAGTCTTTCCTCAAAAGCCTTGATAAATACTTTTTTACCGGATTCCTTCAGCACAACCTTGTTGACGTGAAAATCAAAATCCTTGGACTGAATTTCTCTTTTGTTCAATACCCTGAATATGGTCCGGTCCACCAGCAGGGGCTTGAATATTTCGGCTATATCCAGAGCCAGTGAATACCTCCTATAGCCCGGCTCGTGCAAAAAACTAATGGTGGGATTCAACTGGGTATGGTAGATCTGGCCCAGGCAAAAGGTATAGCACATCATGTTGCCAAATGAAATAAGGGCATTAATCTCATTCATGGGCGGCTGTTTGCTCCTCCCTTCCATTGCATGATCTTTCAGTATCCCATCAAAAGCCTGATAATAAACATGCCTGATATTACCCTCCACTCCCATTAATGCCTGTACATTATTGGCCCCACCAATCTGTTCAGCTAGGTTGCCGATTTTTTCCAGGCTACCCTCCAGGTCCTTGCCCCGGTTCTGGTAATATCGAAGGTTTTTACAAATGTTGAAGGCAGCCCCTTCCACGAATTTTCCTGCAATGGCTAGCCTTCTGGTCGGGGAAAGATAATGCTTCGTTTGCTGGATCTGCATCTTACCGGCCAAAAGGTATTCCTTGGGCATAAAGCTTCCCGTGTAATGCTCGTAATAATCAAAAAAGTGGACACTGATACCGGCTTTTCCCAAGAAGTTATACATGGCACTGTTTGCATCCAACGCTCCGAAACAGTACAAATCCGAAATTCCCTCCACGGGAAGATATTTGGGTGTCCCTTCCTTCCCGGATTCATCTACGGGGGTAAACTTCAGGGTATTGTCTTTCCGGCTGATCCTGCCGGGGTTAAAAAGGTAGTAGGTCTTTCTCAAAATCTCAATAATTAAGTCAAAAATTTAAATCAGTTCCTCCGGAAGTTCCCCGGAATAGCAGAATTCGAAATAACTGCAGGTTCGGCATAAACTCTTCTTTATTAATGGAGGGCACTTTTCTTGAGATATTAAGCCCTTTACTTCATCTACCCATTTTAACACCAACTCGTCATCACCCTCTTCAAATTCTACCACTTGACTTTGCCGCATCTTGGGATATTCCAAAATAGCAGTCACCCCTTCAATGCCATGTTCTTTCAACACATATATATAATATTTGACTTGTGCTAAATGGGCATATTCAACTCTGTCAGATTTTTTGATTTCATGGACGACTTTGTTCTTGGCGTCATAATAATCAATTTTGATATTGCCAATTTGCAGTTCGGTGTATTTCTGCGCCCTACTTTGATAACTTGTATCCCCTATAAGTTTACCCTCAGCTACCACTTGGGAAGTATGCTCCATTCGAATTCCCTGTGCATGTAACCACATTTGCCGTTTACATACATGGAAAAGGTTGATTAATGTGGCATTAATTCTCATAGTTAAATAAAAATAAGTTCAGAAAATTTCAGATCCTGTAAGCCATTTTCATAGCTGTAAACTTCTTCATGGCTAACTAAATATAGATAGCCATATTCTTCTTTATTCCCTGCATTTCTCAATTCCTTTACCACTTTAGATTCTGAAAAAAGTGAAAAAGTGTACATTCCCATGATGGATTGCAGCATTTTTAAATTTCTTTTTCTACCCACAAATGTATCATTGCTGTCGGTGATCAACTTTTTGTACAAGTCAAATACATCTTTCCCCGCCAATTTGTCTTCACACGGATTTAACCCTAAACTCTCCAGAAACCCCAGTTGATGCGGCGTAAACACTTTTTCTGATCCATGTGTAACAGCCATTTTCAATGGCACAAACACACTGATATTGGATTGATTAATTAGGGTGAATTCAGTATCTATTTTTGGGAAATTTAGTTTTCCAATTAATTCCTCCCGATACTCTTTGTATGTACCAGCCAGTCCCATTTCTTGATTTGAATCATCCAACCACCCTTTTACCTTATCATAAAGCACATCAAACCTTTTTGTCCGTAGGATCTTGAAATAATCTTTCTCCAGGCTGTTGCGAGTCTCCTTAAACCTCTGGTCCTTACCGTAAATCAAACTGGCATTATCCAAATCAAAGAGATAAACTGTACACCCCTCCTTCTTTACATTTCGATTGACACGACCAGCAAGTTGTTCTTCAGAATCTATGATAGAGCGATTTTTAAAACCTAGATCCATGTCAATGTCAACCCCTGCTTCCACTACCTGAGTGGTGATCAATAAAACATTTTCTTCCTGATTTCTTTCAGCTTTTAATTGCCTAATAATTTCCTTTCTCCTAGGTTCCAGAATGGTTCCACTCAGTACATAGATGTGATACCCATAAAACATCTCTTCAGCTAACGCTGCAAATTCGGTAGCTGATTTTTTGAAGATGAACTCAACAATAGTTCTTACCTTACCGTGATGAGCCTTATAATCTTCCGATTTCTCAAAGATCTCAGCTGACAGCCATTCCAGGTAAGCTTGCCGGTCTTCCTTGCATGGCTGTTTTCTGATTAAAAGTTCATCACTGAAGATTACCCGATCGGCAAAATTGGCATTTAGGAAAAAACGGTCGATGGCACCCGGAAGCAGGTAACAGAAATCTGCCTCCACCAAGGTTCCGATTTTGGGTAATGTAGCCGACATCACTATAAACCTTATGTTAAAAGCTTCAGCATATTCTTTTAGCAAGTAGGCCATTTTATCCCATAATGCCGGATTATAAGCCTGCACCTCATCAATGACTACAATACTATTGGCCAACCTATGCAAAAGGTAAATACTGGACTTCTCATTGGATTTGATAATATCAAAGAAGCGGACATGGCTCAGAAAGGTATAAGGATAATTTACAAACTGGTTATGGATGTCATCTAGCCGCTCAACACCATACAGTCCATCTTTTTCTACTTCCTGATCTCCCTTTTGTTTCCAAGGTGCCCTCCCGTGCAATTCTATCCATTCATCCTGCTCCAAGCCGAGTGTTTCCTCCGCTGATAAAAGGGTTTGAGTAACCAAAGTTGTAAAGGGGAAAACATAAAAAACTTTATTCAATTCCTTATTGGCTTGCAGAAGCTCCATTGTAGAAATGAATGCCATATTTGTCTTGCCTCCACCTGTGGGAGCTTCTATGTAGAAAAGCCTTTTTCCCGAATTTTGGCGTATTCGATGAATTACCTCGGCTGCCATTTTTGAACGCAAACCATTTAGGTTTTCAGGAGACTTCTCTAGGTATTTTTCTAAGCCCTCGGCAAGCAAATTTTCTAATGATTGATAAAGTGCATTATTATGGGAATGCGTTCGCTGAAGTGCTAAAAAATGGTTACTCCGTTGACAATCGGTTAAAACACCAAAGGATTCATAATGTGAGGTCCACCCATAACAATAATGAGAAGTAGCATAATAATCTGCTGCTGTAAGCAATGAGAAATTTAGCCGGATCAGCGCGAACCATTCAAACCCTAAATTTTCAAAATTCACATTTCTTTTTCGCAAAGTAAGTAACCCTTCCACCAATTGCGGGGGGAAGGGTTTGTTATAGCAGTAAAGATAACTTTCTAATCCCTTGCACAAATCCGTACTGAGTTTTTCAAATGTATTTCCTGCAGATAAATCTTCCAAGTTGGGACTGTGATGCCTCCCTATATTGTGAGCCATTGCAAAGATGAATAATATAACCTTTTGCTGACTCTCTGGACTCTTGTCTCCTAGCACCCTAAACCCATCTGAAACCTGATGAACCAAGAAAATAAAGGAACTTAAAACAGAATGTTGTGACTCAATACCGTTTTTGACATTATTCGGAAAATGCTTTACATTTTCCAGTTTTCGCTGAAAATTCTCGTTTACCTTTCCGAAATCATGATAAAGAATCGCTTGCCAAAAAAGCCTTTTACAAAATTCAGCCAGGCTTTCTTCATCCTTGCAAATTTTTAGCAACAACCTGTCTATTATTGGCTCTAACCCATGTATCCTAACCAAAACCTGAAAATAATGGGTTACTAAATCCATGTGTTCACTCAAGGTTTCAGCAGGAGTATGCGCTAGGTATTTTTTCGACTCTTTCAGCAAAGTCTCTACCTGTTCCTGGCTGATCACTCCCTTAAATGACCTCATGATTAGTTTAATTGGATAACCTGGTTATCATTAAGCCTGTACAGGTTTTCTAACTGATAATCCGCAGAAAATTTTGCGTTGGAATACACAAAAGGAGCCATCAAGTACTGGTATTCCTTTCCACGCTTTTTCATTTCAAATTCCTGAAATCCCACAGGCAAACGCTCGAAATAAAAAAAGGATTCTGAATACTGCGTAAACATGGCGGCAAACCCAAGGTCGTTGCCATTGACTTCATTATTTCTACTGGTTTCACCTTCATTTTTACGAAAAAGCGATTTTACCTGATAATCTTGACCAAAATCGAACGGCTTTAAATCATACTCCCGAAAACTTTCAGGTTTCCACCATACCGGAAATTCATTTTTCCCCAGATAAGGGATAAATTCCGCCTTTGCATCTTTTAATGAAAGATACAACGGATGATCATTGGCTAGTGCCACAAACACCCGATAGGATGGCCTTATTAGGGTATTTTCGTACGCGATTAGATTTCCATCCTTGTTGGCATAGCCCACAGTGTTAGTATATACGATCATAGTTTTAGGAAAATTTCCGCGCTCAGCACCCAAAGGGGAAATCCCAACTTTAAGGCCCTGGAGTTGCATATAGTACTCAGGAAGCACTCCTCGCTTTTGGTAACCTTCCAGTCCTAATACAGCACCGAAAATACCAAGTAAAGCAGGCTTGTGCAGCATATTGTAGCTCATAGCGATGCCATCATTGGTATCAGGCTTCCGCAAAAAACCAAAGTCTGCTTCTAAGTCTATGGATATTAATTTTTCCATGTATCAAAGATCTAATTCTATTGAACCCTCCGGAAGATTGATTACACTAGATATCGCTTTATTGTAATATATTTCCACTTTTTTCACTTCTGATTTCACATGGTTTTGAGCCAACAATGTTGTAATATCCCCTAAGTCGATCTCCCGCTTCCCATTTTCACTTACTTTTATCAGTTCGGTGAAAGAGGGGAGTACTACTTTGGCATCTTCCTTCAATTCTATCCAAAGCAACAGTTCATTATCCGTTCCAGCTTTGGAGGACGAGTCGTAATAGGTAGCTCCTCTTCTTAAGCCTATTTTCAACTTCTCAATATCATCCTCAGAAAGGTAATTATCTGTCCCTGACAGCTCAGTTAGGGTTGAAAGGTTTTTGGGATTTACAGAAATACCATGCACATAATGTCCTTCCCGCAGTTTGGATTGTGATCCAAGGGTAGTCATGGCTGAATCTTCTTTGCCTTCCGCTGAATTCCTAAATGGAGACATAATTTGCTCTGAATAGATTTCTCCCCTTTCAAATTGGTTGATGCCATGAGTTATCTGTACAGGGCCGTGAAGGGAAAGATTGGTGGATCCGGCATATGTACCTCCAAAAAGCCTGACGTCTAAGCTTTTTAGAAGATTTCCTAGCATTTCCCTTTTTTTTGAAGCTTCTTTCTCTACTCCTTTCCCTTCCCCTTTAGGAATTTCACCAAAATACTTTACATAAGTCTCGTCCAAAGACCGGGGATTTAGCGTATCCTCTTTTAGAGTCTTAAAATAAAAAATTTTATCCTCAGTCTCGTGTTTGAGATAGTTTCTTATTAAATATTTCAATGCCTTATCCGTAGCATAAACCCTACCATCAGGTAAAGTACGAGGCTGATGGGTAAAGTCTGCATTGTAGTTTGAGTTGATGCTTTTAATTACAGCTGCACCATAGGCTCTTCTATTAAATTTGCTCATTGCTTTGAAGTTTATAATTTGAATCTGATTTTTTTGTAAAAAGGACATTTGGACAGAAATAACCTGCCAAAAGGAATGGACGTAACTGTTGCAACCCTGTAATAGGTTCGTAGGCCAAAACTTCACCCGCTAGTTTGTTGAAACGCCGGAAATCAAACCCTATAGCATGTTTATATTTCAGTAGGATCCCTGATATTGCTTCGTTAAAGTGAGCATGATTGGTTTTTTGTAGAAATGGCTCCAGCACAGCATGTGTACGTTCTCCCGCTTCACTTTTTGAGAGCAAAAAGTAAATCAATTGCCCTGCACCAAAGGCATAGGAATCATCTGTGGCAAAATGGGCATCCGCCTCCTCCACCACGCGGGCTATTTCGGCTTTGTGTTCTTCTATTTTACTTGGCATGTGTATATGATTATTAGTTCTGTCAAAATAAGGAGAGAGACTGAAGAAAATATTCAGCTTAGTCTTAATTGCGTATTCTTTATTACTTTCTTTGTTCCTAATATCATCCATGATTCCGGTCATGCAAATGTCTTCAAATTGATGCCTACCCAAATTTGTACGCATAGATTTGTAGATAAAATCATAGATGGGCTTCCTGTATTTCAAAAGTAGGGTATATTGTGCAGCACGGTAATATTTCGGATCTACGTCATCAAAATAACGCATAGTAAAGGTTCCTTTTTTATCATCTATTTTGACCAATGCATTATTGAAAAGTTCCCTGATTACTATTCGCTCAAAATCAAAAACGGTCTTTAATCTAATAGGAGGTTTTAGAGCTTTTTCCTTATCTCTGATCTCGGTGAGATTATTAATTATCCATTCATTGGGCTCGCCCATTTTTCCTTCCCCTAAGAGATACCTGAATTTACTTACGTAATCAAAATCCTGTATTCCCCCTCCTGAAAAGTAAAGTAAATAATAATTCCCAAGATCCTTTTGCCGCTTCCATAACTCAGTGATAAGTTCCCGATGTGAAGGTTTTTGGCCTTCTGATCTGTGATAAAGGTTAATGGCCTCATGAGTTAGTTCGGGTTCATCTATAAATATCGGAGTGGGGTTAGGATACAACCTTTTGCCTGCAAAAATCTGAAACTCCGAAAGGGCTTTAGCTTCCTTGGCACTAATTCTTGATGTGATATCAAAGGAAGCCGTTTGATGCATAAGGAAAGGCTTTTTACTATTAAACCCGTTGTAAAAATTACTTGTACCGAAAACATCTTCTTCAACTTCAATATTATATTCTGACGTATTGAATAATCCTCCTGAAAGATAAATCCCCTGAAACACTCGGTACTTTTCTACTGGCTCATTCCTGTAAAAAATTACATAATCACTCCCATCTAAATCTGTATATTCAGGAATTTTAGCAAGTATATTATTCATTTCGGCTTTCATAAAAACCTTAAATTGAATGGCACCCTGCTTTTCAGTTTCACTTAGTTCGTATTTTTCTTCAAAAGTCTTTCCGAAATAGATGTCAAGTCGATTTAACAGATTTGGTTTTTTGCCATCGGTAGGATATTTGTCTCCTCCTATCCACGACTCACGCTTGAAAGCTAGACAATAGGGGCTAGCTGAATGCAGCCCTTTAATAGGAAGATCAAAACATTTATTTGTATCAATCATCCAAGCGGCTTCCTGCTTTGAAGCACTTTCTAATAAAAAATTTGAAGGTTCCCCGTGCTTTTTACCTAAATAGCGTTCACTCTCAATAACCTTTCCCTTCCCTTCTTCGTCAAATCCAATGAGTATATGTAGCCCTGCCTTGGGTTCCACCGCCCGCTGTTTTACCGATGCGGGCATATCTTTTACCAATTGCACCAATTCCTTTATCATAATTTCTCCTTTTTAATCTCCACACACCCAAACCCCTGACTCCCCAAATGCCCAAACCCAGCATAATATCCAATCTCCTGTAATTCAACAGGAGCCCGAAATTCAAACTCGTAATTGTAGCCGATCAGATGGGTTTCCTGTCGAGTCAGCTGCTTTATCCGAATACCATTTTTATAGACCTTGCCTTTGGGAGCAAATGAAAAATCCGGAACAGCCGCAGACTCGTCCTCCAACCCTTCCCCCACACTGGATTTAAAGGCCCGCCCTTTGACCATCAGGTTTTGGATCAGTAAAATGCCATAGTCCCTGTCTGAGGGATGCAGATAGTCCTCCCCCCCGCTATTTCTTTTTCTTCTTATAAAAATTGGGGAGAGACATCTGTACCGCATAGATTCTTCAAAAACAGGCGGCTCCATAGCCACAATATTTTCAACAGCATAAAATACTTGACTGATTTTATCTCCCAGCACAAAAACCTGGTCCATAAATAATCCTTTGACAAACTCCTCGGCCGCTCTGTCCACCATAAAACTGATCTCAAAACAAGCTCCTTCGCCATGGTGCTGTATCCTTCCTGCCTCCCGAATTATCTTAAAGCCATCAAACGAAAGCCTTGAAAAGGTGAACAGTCTGAAATTCCGACCAAAGGCCAAATATCCCTGCTCATGCAAAAACCTGCTAAAGGCGCTGTCTGCCCGGTCAATGGTCTTATAAATGGCCGATGAAAGCTCATATTGATAATTGATGGGCAAAAAAGCCTTCTCCCCCTCTTTTCTTAAATGAATCCTAAACCGCATATATCAAAATATTTCTTCTAAAATAGCCAATCCCAAAACAAGGCGCCAACTAACGACAGAGACTGTCGCAATTCCTTATCCTATATTTATTCCCTAAATTAAATCACCTCCAAGTTGAGACTTAAATAATCTAAAATCAATACCCCGATCAGGGTATTTTTGCCTATAAATAGCATTAAATTTGATGTTTTTGCCGGATTCCGGTGTGAGTTCTATAAAAATAGCAGTACAGTCCATTAGGTATGCGGCAGCAATACCTGCAGGACCCAAACCAGTCAATGAAATTTGGAACCAGAATCTCCACGTTTTACAGGAAGGGATTATCCGCTGAGAAGTAAACCAAGCCATTTACCTAAAGGCCGTTCACATTACCTCCTCCAAGATTAAGGAATTAATTACAACTAAAAAAAACCGTGATTGGGGTATTTTGCAAGGAAGATGTTGGAATATGAGATCCAAGGGTGTCGGATGATCGATACTAGATTTAATGAGTGTCAATTCAGTGATGACGACAAGGCTAACTGACGTTCGTTAAATTAAATAGGCTTAAATAATAAAATGCGGGACGGCTGAGATAAGCCTGACGGATGAAAAATACCGTGATTAGGGTATTGTGCTTAATACCTGGAAACCATATTTTTATAACTATGAAAATATCCACAAAACATCATAAGCCACATCTCAACATAATTCTCGTTTTGACTTTTATAGGCTCCTATATCTATCATCAGTTCACCCATGGATTCAGGGATTGGCTGACTAACGGACTGTATATATCAGGTGATCCAGATATTGGGTTTCTCTTTTCCAACCTCGGCTGGTGGCCAAAATATTTTCTTATCCCTTTTCTGATTGCTTTACTAATCAGCTATAGATTACGATTTTATCAAATTACAATTAGTGATTCTCCCAATCCAGCTGAGTCTTTTAAAGAAATAGTACATATTTTAGATAATGGCTCAAAAGTACTGATCCCTATCAGCAATGAAAGTGAAAACTGCACCTTTCGAGCAGCCCCACTAACCATGCACGGATCGATATTCGGCACAGATAATATTAATGTCAATTTGCAAGACGGAAAAATAGAGATAGTAGGAAGAAAAAAATTTTTAGCCGAATTGGAAGAAAAACTAACCAATATCCCAACCTCCCCCTGATTTTAGAGCATTGGATGCTAATCAGTTTTAACCGAATCGTTAAATTAAGTCGTAAACGCCGTCTCTTTGAGGGCTCACCGCAGGGCAAATGGTAGTAAATGGTTGTGCAACTTTCCGGTTTACTACAGTTTGGATAGGTGGATGACATGTCAGAGCCAGGCAAATAAATGTAGGAAGCCCAAATCCAGATAGCTATACGAATATTCCAAGGGTCTAAAGGTGGTGGGAGTTTGCTCAGCTTTCCTGTGAACGACGGGTTTTGTCGGGTGAACGACATTCCTGAACCTGTCAAATAAACAAAGTAACCTAAAGCATATATAGATTAAGTCGTAAACGCCGTATCTATGACGGATTGCCGCGAATTGAATGATAGTGGTTGGATCAGCTTTTTGGTGAACGTAGGGTTTTAACGGGTGAACCACATGTCGGAACTGTATATCATTTCACAAAGTAACTTCAAGTCCAGATAGATTCAGTCGAAAACTCCTATGCTATTATGGTACGTCGCTAGTTTGATGGTGTTGGTCATTTGGTCAAATTTTCTGTGAACGATGGGTTATAATGGGTGTTCTACATGGGGTTCATCCTTTAAATTAACGAAGTAACTAAATGTAAAATAGCTACAGTCGCAAGATCCATCATTTTGATTGTACTCCGCAGGGTGGATGGGGTTCGTAGGTTGTTCAGCTTTTCGGTGAACGACGGGTTTTACCGGGTGAACGACATGCCGGTACCTGTAAAACACCCAAAATAAACCCACCTCGCATTTGGCAAAAAACCTCTATTTCAAATAATCAAACTCCGTAAATCCTGAAATTCTATTAAAAAATACCCCGATCGGGGTATTTTTTAATAGAATAGAATGAGCTAAATTTAATCCACAGTTAATCTTATTGATTTTTTCATTTTACCTATTTTTCTATGGCACACACTAATAAGGAAAACACCATCTCTTTAGGGATATGTATGGCAGGGGCTGTTTCTGCAGGGGCTTACACTGCCGGTGTAATGGATTATTTGCTAGAGGCTCTCGATAAATGGGAGGAAAGGAAAATCTCAGATCCCGAAAACACCCCTAAACATAGCGTAAATATTCCAGTAATAGGAGGGGCATCTGCAGGTGGGATGACTGGGATTATCACCGGTTCAATCCTTGAAAAATCTTTTAACCCTGTGCAAGGCCTTGAAAACGGATCAATCCTAGATCCTCAGCCTCATAACAAACTTTATCATTCCTGGGTCGACATGTTGGAGGACGATATGTTTTCAATGATGTTGGATACCTCTGATATAAAACACAGAAAGATCTATTCTTTACTCAATTCAAATTTTATTCAGCAGATAGCAGACAGGGCAATCCAGTTGGACGCAGATCACCCTACAATAAGTAGAAATTACATTGCTGATGATTTGAAGCTATTTGTTACTTTAAGTAACCTCCAAGGATTTTCTTATGACATGAATTTCCGTGAAAGGGAAACTGAAAGGCAAAAGTATTTGCTTCGAAAGCATGCTGACTATGCCTGCTTTTTGCTAAATAAGAACGGTGCACCTCATAATTTGAAGGAAGAAAAAACAAAGGCTGGATACCTTTAGATTTTGCTCAACCTTTAAATGCGGAGATTGCAAAAGCTGCGGCTATGGCAACAGGTGCATTTCCCCTAGGTCTAAGACCCAGGCAAGTAAGTAGAAGCAGTAGTTTTATTTCAGATAACGCATGGAATCATTTATTAAATATTATCTATACCCCAAAAAACGACCCCTATAGCAGTTACTTTGTTGATGGCGGCCTAATAAATAATGAACCCTTTGAGCGTGTACTCGATATTTTAAATGGAAATAAAAACGATGAATCCATAGAAAACTTCAAATCTGCTTTGTTAATGATTGATCCATTTCCAAGTGCGGAAACGAGGTATGAGGATCATGTTGATGAACCTGATTTAAGTGATCTATTTTTTAGAACTTTTTCAGCTATGACCGGCCAGCTGCAAGTTAAGCCCCACCTGGTTGAAAAGGCCTTTAATATTAACAACGGTAGCCACTTTTTAATCTCCCCAAAAAGAAGTTTGGAATATGTAAAAGATGGAGTAAAACAAAAAGAACCATTATATGGCAAATATGCTATTGCTGGAGGTGCACTGGGAGGCTTTAGCGGATTTATTCATAAAGAATTCAGAGTACATGATTTTTTCCTGGGGAGAGCTAACTGTAAGAGGTTTCTAAGAAAACACTTTACTGTCCCCCTTGATAAAAATCATAAAATAATTAATTATGGATATCATCATTTGACAGAAGCGAGAAAGAATTATTTTATTAAGACTAATCAGGATCATAAGCAGGCAGTACAGATAATCCCAATCTTTGACGAAGAGGTCAACAATGATTTTTATATGCCAAAATTCAATAATGGCACTAAATGGCCCTTCAGACAATCAGAGGAGATTTTTAAATATAAAAAACCAATTCGAAAAAGGGTGGACAAGCTCATTATGAATGTTGCCGACCTAAATTTCAAAGACAATCTTCTACTTTGGGCTGGTAAGCAGGTATTTCTGAGAAAAAAGCTTACAAAATTAACTATTGATTTTATAGAGGATTCATTAGAGGACCATAAACTATTGCCTACTGACAACATAAATTTAAAGCCATGACTAGCCCCCAATATCCGATTCTTGGGTCATATGATCTGCCCAAGAAAAATGTTTTCGTCCTTAGCTGCATAGACCTAAGGTTTTCAGATTCATTGTCAAAATTCCTAGATCATGATAAGTTAACCAATAGGTATGACCATTTCATCCTTGCAGGAACATCGTTAGGTACTCAGGGTGCCGGAGTATTAGAAAGTCTATTCAATGATAAGGTAATGGAGAAATATAACAGCTTCTCGGAATGGAAAATGCTTTTTTGCCAACATTTGGACCTGGCTGTAAATCTTCATCAAGTAGAGGACGTTTATATTATGGAACACGAAGATTGCGGAGCATATAAGGGTTTTTTGAAAGATGGCATTTTCACGGAAAGAGAAAAAGAACATAAATGCCATAAACATTTTGCCTCTCAATTGGCCAAAGACATCCAAGAAAAAACATTTACAAGGACTAAACCGGATGGAACCAAAGAGGACTACAAACTAAATGTTCACTGCTTCATTCTGGATCTCAGAGGAAATGTGGATTTACTTTACACAACAACAAGAAAAACCAATGAAACAGAAAATTGCTACGCTAAACAACCATCAAACTAGGATAAAATAAAACAATACGCTTAAATTGGCTGTATTTCGCATTGATACAGTGCAAATAAAGTAGGTGTCCATGAAGGTAGCTTCCCGAAGCTAAAAGAGTAGAATAATTAATTTGCTGTGATCAAGTTGTTTGTTACCCTAATAATTGATCAAATAATAGGCCCTCGAGAGATCGGGGGCTTTTTTTAAAGTTGTGGAAAAGAAGGAACTGGTTCATGCAGCATTAACCTAATCTCTGACCAATAGGCTGGAACAGGTAACCAAAATACAAAATAATAGCAATACTTACAGTAATTAAAACAAATCGATTTTAATCGCCCAGGCCAGCTGCTAAATGACACGATTTGACCCGTTTACCTATTTGGTGATAAAATTTGTATTCCATTTAGAAAGGGAGATAAAAGTGAATCTAAAATCCTTTATACATTCATACACTGATCTCTAGTATTAAATGCATGCTGTTCCATTACAACGACAGGTTTTAATGATTAGTCGACTGAATTAATAATAATTATAAATGAAACGCTTCTATATAAACAGATTTTAGAACTTCAAAAATAATATCAAAAGAAGGTAGTATATTTTTTTTGAAACTTTTAACCGAAACCTAAAACTTACACACAAGTATCATATTAACATTTAATTTTGAAAATATTCAAGATCTAGCAAAAAAACTTTATCAATTCCTATAATTTCATAGTTTAATCTTTGCATAGCCAATATCCCTAAACCAGATTTTCCAGTCACAATCCCTTTTGGATAAAAGTGGTCAAAATTATATCCATCGTCAGATTTTAATAATTTATTAAGTACCCCTTCCCAATAAAAAATAGAATTTTTAATTTCTAAACTTGGAAATATTCGTTGTATTTTATCTAACATAAATATATGACCAACAATACCGTGACAAAATGAAAGGTTCATCCTACCAAGATTATCACTCAGAATAATTATAGGTTCACCATCATTTCTAAAGTCAATTGTAAGCGGTAACCAACAATGCACCAAAAATGGTAAATGGGAGTGCACCAAAAATGGCAACAGGCGTGCACCATTTTGTAAATATACGCTGCCTATTCTTCCTGTTCAAAGAAAGTTTTCCTGTTTTTCATTCTATAACTTTTCCCCGATAAATTTATAATATCGCAACGGAACAGCAGGCGGTCCAACAATGCCGTTGCCAGGACTTCGTCATCAAGCATTTTGGCCCATTCTGCAGGCATTTTGTTGGTGGTGATGATGAAGCAGGTCCGCTCATAGATTTGGTTTATAAAGTTGAAAAGGGAGACGGCAACGCTTTTTTCCACCGGAAAGAGCATGATATCATCTATTATGATGAGATCCGCCTTCTGGAGCCTTTTGTATTCGGCCATTGACGACCTGGTCATGTCCTTCAGCTTCAGGATGTTTGTAAGGTCTTCCATTGTCTTGAAGTAGGCCTTGTAGCCCCTGTCCACCGCATCGGCACCAAGCCCCGAGGCCAGGAATGTCTTTCCCGTACCGGAAGGGCCCATGAGCATGAGGTTGAACCCCTGGTCGAGCCAGTTGAGCTCCCGCAGCTGGTTTATCCTTGTCAGGTTCAGGCCGTTTTCGGCTCCCGGATCGTACTGGCCTAGGTCGTTTTTGAGCGGCAGTCGTGCGGCCTTTCTCCGCCTTGCCACCTCGTTTTTGAGCCTAAGGTTCGATTCCTCCCGGAGCAGTTCAAGGAAGAAGTCCGTGAACCCGGAGCGCTGTTTTTCCGCTTTGGCGATGACCTCGGGCAGGCTGTTGGCCATTCCGGTGATCTTAAACTGCCTGCAAAAGGCGTTGATCTGTTCTTTTTTCTCCATTTTCTGTCTGGTTTTGGGGCCGTGGAAGGCATCCAAAAGATTGCTCCCACGGCCTGTTTTGGTTAACTGTTGCTTTTTTTCTTGCTCTTCACGATATCCTCATACTCCCCGATATTGCTCTTTTCGGGCTGTACCAGGGCGCTGTCGGGCATTTTTCCGCTCAGCGGGTTGAGTACCCTGATGTTGGTTTCCTCCTTCCTTGAGGTGTCCTGTAGCTCCAGGATGGATATAAAATCCGACGCACTGCAGATTGATTGCTCAAGGCAGTACCTCAGGGTGAGCCCGGTCTTTTCCGGATCGGCGCCTATAAGGGCTTTTTCGATCATGCTGAGCTGGTCCCTGACATACCGGGGCTTCTCGGCGCGGATCATTCCTATCCACCGCCGGGCCTCCTCGCTGTCCCTGAACATTCCGGCAACCAGGGCGGCTTTCTCCTCAAGGGAGCCGCTTTTGTCCCTCCTGTGGTCGGTTTTGAGGACTTTTTGGCCTGTTCCCACAGGTATGTCGTGGCGGCAGATTTCCGTGGTGCCCCCGGGTTCATAGATAAAAAGGCCATCCCCCTGTGCCTGTACAGCCACTTCGCTTCCTTTTCCTTTATAGGTGCCCAGGGGAAGAGAGTAGAAGTTGCCCCTGTAAGAGACGGTGTTGTCCTTCCGGACGGCAAAGAGGGCCGGTACGGCGGGTTTTGGGGCACAGGGCCGGTACGGGGTGAGAAAGGGCAGCTCGATGTAAAGCTCTGACTGCGGCTCTTTTTTGGTCACCGCATGGGGAAGTGCGTTTGCGGTACGGCCAAGCCATCCCATGGCCTCGTCGTTGAGGGTTTCGATATTGTGGAAGGTGCGGTTGTAAAGAAAGCTTCTCTTTACGTACCTGACCACGTTTTCGACCTTCCCTTTGGTTTCGGGATCGGCTTTCCTGCAGAAGTAAAGGCTGAAGGACTGCTCCCGGGTATAGGCCCTGAAGGCGTCCGTAAGGATGAGGTCCCCTCCGTTTTCGCTTACCATGAACACCTTGTCCTGGTCATAGACCATTTCCAGGGGGATGCCTCCGATGTATGCAAAGGCATTTTCATGGGCCTCTATGGCCAGCAGGGAAGTGAAGTGCCTGTCGGTGAACCATACGTACTTGAACCGCGAGCGGGAAAGGACAAGTGTGAAGAAAAACACCTTTACCCTCTTTCCCGTGCCGCTTCGCATGTTGTATTCGCCAAAGTCGACCTGGCCCTGTTTGCCGTACGGAAGCTCTTCCGTCATTTCGTACTCTCGGGGGAGTTTGACAAAGGGAAGGTTGTGTTTGTCCCTGACCCAGGAAACGAAGTTGAAGACGGTCTTTGGGGAGACCTTTGGCAGGTCCGGAAAATGTTCCTTCAGCCAGTCATGCATCTGGGCTGCAGGTGTGTCCCTGAAGTTTTCCAGGCGTTGCCTGACAAACTCCTCATAGGGAGCAAGGACCTTGGGGCGCTGTGACTGCTGTATCAGCATCAGCTCATAGTCCTGCTCGCTCATGGATAGGTACCTGCTTACGGTTCGCCTGTTGAGGACAAGGTGCTCGCTGATCTGCCGGAGGGAAAATCCCTCCCTTTGGAGGCGGTGGATTTCGAAATAAGTCATAAATTTGTCTAAGTACACATTCATAAAATGCTAGTTTTGGTAGACCAGCAAAATACTCTAAAATCCTCTTGGGGCATGCCCCAAGAGGATTTTTAGTGGTGCACTATTGTTGCCAAATTTGGTGCATTCTTATTTACCGAAAGTGGTGCAGTTTTATTTACCGATTACAGTCAATATTTTCGCACCGAAAACTAGTTAATAGGGTAATATTTTTTTTGAATAATTTAATCCACATTTCATCTTCTAAAACACAACCACCAAAATAAAACCCAAAACTATTGGAAATAACCCCATGGCACCACCCTTGTACTGAAATTTCATGTTTATCAGTAAAGAACGATTTAGCCTTTTTATCATAGTACAAGGAATTAGGAATTAATCCATTATACAAATTATAAATAAGTTTTAAAAAATTTAAAGCACCATTTAAAAGTTTATGGGTACGAGACTTCAGAATCCCAGATTTAAGAAATTTAGACAGAAAATATATAATGGATCCATGGCCATGTAGAAGACCCATGTTAATTTTCAACTTACCATGTTCACCTTCAGTATAGTAATCAAACCAAAATATTTCATTTTCGGAATAGTATTGAGCTGTATTATCTAAAAAATCAACTATTTTTTCTAAATAAATGGAAACTCCAGAAATATTTCTTTCTAAAAAATAATGAGCTTTACCAAAAGCGCCAACAGTTAAATCATATGAATTATAATTAAAATCACTAATAAGACTTTTCCCAATAAAATGATCAATAGTTTTAATATTATTTAAGACTTTCTTATCAATCAAATTCATATTAACAGATAAACTTAACATCCAGGCTAATCCAGTGACACCATGACCCCATTTAAAATTCAATAAATATTTTTCTGCAGTATCTAGATGATAATCAACAATAAAGTTGCCTCTATTTATACTATCAAAATCATTTGACTTAGACCCATAACAAAGTAAAAACAATCCGTCTGATAAGACTCCACTTAATATCTGGCAATTATCATCAAGATCAATCAAACAAACTGCATTAACACATTGTTTTAACAAGCTATTAAAATCAATATTATTTTTCATAAATTTCTTTTAAAATAAATTAAAAACTCTTGTTTTGGCACTAATATATTTATAATTATCAAGGGGGTATTTATCTAAAACAAAAATGTAATCATAAGTAGAGGATTCAATTAAAGTAACATTAATAAAATTACAATGACTTTTTTCGTCACATAAAATAATATATTCAACCTCTTTGTAAAATCGTTCAGGTAATCCTTTAGTATTATTAACAATAAACTTATCACCCTCAAACCTTCCGGAAATATTCACTTCAACAGAATAAAAGAAAAACCAATAACCAAAGAAAATTAAAAATAATAAAAACAGTAACGAAATTGATAAATTATTAAATTTAATCATACTATTTCTTGTTTTTTGGACAAATTAAAATATAGACCATTGTTAGATAAAAGTTCACTATGTGTTCCAGTTTCAACCACACTCCCTTCATCAAAAACTAAGATATGATCTGCATTTTTAATGGTACTCAAACGGTGAGCAATGATAATCACTGTTCTATCTTTATAAAACTCTTCTAAATTATCATAAATCAAATCCTCATTGATTGAATCGAGGGAATTGGTGGCTTCATCAAAAATCAAAATATCAGGATGTTTAAAAATAGCTCTTGCTATTAAAATCCTTTGTTTTTGCCCACCACTAAGACCAACCCCATCTAAACCAACAGTACTATTTATTGCCCGAGGAAGCTTACCAATTACATCTTTTAAATTGGAAATTCTTATGGCATTTTCCAATTTATCATTATCAATTTCCCCTCCTCCGATAACAATATTATTTAATATTGATTCAGAAAAAATAAATCCTTCTTGTAAAACACTCCCCGATCTTTCTCTCCAAGAGTCATAGGAAATACTATCAAGATTATCTCCGTTCACGAAAATAGATCCAACAGTGGGAGAATATAGTTTTAATAAAAGCTTGATAAAAGTTGATTTACCACTACCACTAGGACCAACTATGGCATTAATCTTACCATTTTTAATAGTTGCATTAATATCCTTCAAAATAAAATTATCTTTATTACCAGAATAGGAAAAACTAACATTTTGAAAAACAATATCAGTATTAATTTCAAGACATTTTTTTGAGTTAATATCGTTTTCGGTAGGGAAATCTGAAGTTTCTTTAAATCTAGAAGAACTAACTTTAGCTAAATCATAGGCTAGTTTAAATTCAATTATTCCATCAATCGGAAGAGAAAGCTGAGCAATAATATATTGTATGGCAATAAACTCGCCAACAGTCATTACACCATCTATAACTTGAAATGCGGTGTAACCTACAATAATTAAGGAAGTAAAATTCATTATGCATAGATTTAAAAATCTACGATATTGGTGTAATTTTATACTTTCTTTTGTAATTTCATAGAGATCACTCCTTAAACCGGTCCATTCTTCAATTTTTTTTGAAATACCATTGTTAAGTTTAATATCCAATATTCCATTTATCATTTGATAAATAAAACTTTGATTTTTGGACATAGTTTCAAACCTAAGATAATCTATACGTTTAAATTTAAACAAAATACTTTTGCTTGCTAAAACATAAATACATATAAAGAAATTTAAAACCAAAAAAAGTCTCCAATCAAAATAAAATAATATAAATTGAAATACGATTAGATTTGTTAAAGAAAGAAGAAAGGAAACCAACTCATTAGTAAGAAAATTTTCAATTCTGGAATTATCAGAAATACTTTGAATAATATCACCTGAATTTTTTGTATCAAAATATTTATATTTAAAATAAACTAATTTAGTTAAATACTTTGTTACTAAATCTATACTAATTTTTGTACCGGTTTTTAGTGCAATAAAATCCCTAAAATATTGTACACAAAGCCGAATAACATGAAATATTATTTGAGATAAAATAATAAACAATACAAAATTATAACTACCATCATCAATACCAAAATCAAATAAGGCTTTAGATAAAAAAGGAAAAATAGCTTGTAATAAAAGTGAAAGAAACAGTCCAAATAAAATAACTATATAAGATATATAATATTTTTTTAAACTGGAAATAAAAAAATAATCTTTATCATTATCCAGATATTTAATTGATTTTTCTGAAAATTTAAAATGATTAAAATGTAAAACATAACCACTATCACCATTGGAGCACCAAAGCCTTAAGAACTCTGATTCATTTAAATTATACTTACCTTTATAAGGGTCTGCAATATGAAAACTTTTTTTACCATTATCTTTACAAGTAATTTTAATTAAAATAACAAAGTGATTATTTTCCCAGTATAAAATAGACGGAAAAAGCTGGTTAACATATAAGCTATCAATATTGGTTTGGTATCCATCACCAGTTAAGCCAAATAATTTGGCGCCTTTATTAATCGAATAAAGCGAACACCCATCCTTTCCAACATCACAGACCTCTCTAAGATAAGAAATTTTAAATTTATATTTTGTAAAGTGATAGAGTATCATTTGAAGACAACAAGGTCCACAATCCATCCTATCTAGTTGCTGAAAAAATTTAAATCTCATGTTAATAAAATTTTATTTATAATATTTATCTTTAGTTAATAGCTTATATAAAAAATCATAACATACTAATTCATAAAGCCTATATTGTTGTGAAAAAATTTTATTAACAAACATATGAATTAAACTCCATACAATACTTTTGGGAAGTTCCTGCTCACCAAATTTTTCATTTAACTTTAAAATTAAATGTTTCTTATTAGAAAATAAACTCAAAATATTTTCTGAAAGATTAATTTGAATATCGGACCAGCCCCTAAAATAAAGGTCAAAAATTTTATTTAATGACTTTTTTGATTCTTTATCAAAATTAAATTCATCAAAATACCCTTCTTTGGAAAGTTTAACAAATCTATACTTATCTTCTAAATTAAAAAAACAATCTAGATAGTAATTCATTCCAAAAAGACAAAAATTCAATTTATCAATATCATTATTTAAAAACCCCTCATTTAAAACATTACATAAAATTTTAGAATCTAAAATAAAAATATTTTCAACATCCACAATTGTAGGCCAGCCGTAACGATTAATTTCTCGAAGATATGTTTCAATGGAAACACTTCTAATATAAGGTTTACTATAAAATAATAAATTTAAGTTAGACATTACTTCCTCTAAACCCTCTTCATTACATTTAATTCTAATTCTTAAATGATCTAATTTATACTCATCAACATACCTAGTAAAGAAAAAATTATGATCCCCCAGATTATTAAGTAAATCAGATATATTTAATATACATTCATCAAAACTATTTTGATTTAAATAAATATTATAATATAACCATTTATCCCCTGGTAAAAATTTAACACAATTAACATCTACTTCATTTGAATCAAATGAAATATCAAACCTATTTATAATTTCATTTTTCATATTTACAACTTAAAAGAATTTCATTTGAAAATGGAGTAAATGAATCAAAATATTCTTTCACTTCAATATATTTTTTACCTTTAATATGTTTAGATTTACAAAAATTATAAAACGTTCGAATACATCTTTTATCATTAATATCAATGTATAATAATTGATCACTATCACCAATTTTAATGTGATTGGAAATATTAGGATGATTTATTTTAATATTATCTATAAAAAAATCTAAATCATCCTTTTTAAAGGCCTGATCCAAGTTAATAGACCAAATTTTGGGACAAAATATTATATCCTTATACCGTACACGAGGAAAAAATGGAACTTGATTAGCCCAATTTCCAACATAAAAATTAGGAGTGTAAAGAGATTTTCTATGTTGAAAATCACAGAGAAACAGAAAAGCAGGATGCTCATTTAACGAAAAATTATAGGCATTTACTAAAACAGGATGAATATATTTTTTATGTTTATTAGAATAAATAACAAATTCATCGTCCACTACCCCTAAATTTAGATCAGATATTTCAATTATAAATTGATTATTAGCATGCGAATTGATTAGATAAGGAATTTCATAATCATAAACTCTTTTATGATGCAGAATATCACCAATTTTAGAATCTGGAATATGGGATATATCTGCAAAAATTAAATTAGGATTGGAATTTTTTTCAAATAAAGATATTTTATTACATAATTCATATATATCTTTATTAGAATTGGTAAAACGACCTAAATAAGCAGACGCACTTCCAGCCAAACAATTTTTTAGAACATAATATGGATTTTCACGATCATCATTAATATTTTTGACAACAGAAAGCATTGTTGAAAAGGTATATGACGAAGGAGGTATTACTTCTTTTAATCCCTCTATATCTTGATCAGTAATTAATATCTCATCATTCCCAGTATACAAACAATCAAGATATTTATTAAACCAAAATTTATTCTTAACTGATATCTTAATTTCAGAATTTGTGCCATGTGGTTTTGACAGCATTGGAAGTATAACATCCCTTTCAGTGATTTTTTTATTATTTAAAGGATAGTTTAGACCAGATACAGGATCAAAAACCAAATTAAATGGAACCATTTGATCCCCGTACATTCTGGAAAATATAGTTTTGAATTTATTAAACCAGGAGTCAGTGCTTTCCAAGCTAGTAAATCGATTCAAAACATGTATGGCTTCTAAAGCCTTATCCTTAACCAATTTATAATCAATCTCGGAAGGTTTATTTTCATAGGTATTAACAAAAAGAATTCTACTTGGAGAACATTTTATGTTTAAGTCAGAAAGTATACTAGAAATTTTTTTGATTATACTTTCAAAATTCGAATAAGGATCAATATTATCTAACATACGAAATATCGAATACAAATTAGACAAATTTTGAAAACTTTTATTTAGGTTTATTTTTTTTATTTCTTCTTCAACAATTATATGATTGGAATCATCACTAACACCTGACATTTCTATTGCATTAATTATAATTTTCATTTCTATACATTGATCAATAAATTTTTTAATATCAAGTATGGAATAATGAGGAAAGGCACCACATATTTCATTTATCAAATCCTGGTACAGGAATATTTTATATTTATTAGAAAATAAAAAATCAACAATATCATTGGATTCAATTGAAAGGTTCTTGTAAACATTTCGATTGTTTACATCATCATATCTAGTAAATATGTAATTAAAATTTTCCTTAATCAAAGAAGAATTAACTTTAAATCTGCAAAAAATCTTATAGTTTTCTGATAAATAATTTACAATTTTATTCAATAATGAAGCGTTGAAAACAACATTCAGTTTAACCCAATTATTATCAATAGAATTAGAATAACCTTCATTAATAACAGATATTGAAGAAAACAAGCCATAAGGCGTACTCCTGGAGCATGCTCGATTATAATATTTAAAAAAAGAATTATGTAATTTTTTTGTTTTCTTTAAACTATATTCATGAGGATTATTTATTAATTTTTTTATTTCATTATAGAAATCATAAGAAGCTAATAACAGCGCATTTTTAAAAACAGTATCCTCCATCGATTCTTTAATTAAATTATTCATATCTAAAGAGGAGTTCGATAAACATGACAAAGGTTTAATCGATGATCTCAAAATTACAGTTTCAAAAATTGAGTATTTATTATTTTTCATATCTCAACATTAATCAATTCACTAAGACTTTCAATGGTTTGATTCCTTTGCTCTATTGATCTCGATAAGTCATGTATAATGATTTCATTGGTGTTAAATAACTCAAAAAACTGTTGAATTCTGTCCTTACAAAAACTAGGTTCGCCTATAATCTTAACGGAATTAGAGTCATTAATAGAAATATTATTTTTAAAAGCCATTTGTTTTAAAACTTTAGGATCCGAAATTGATGAATATTGAATAGCAATATTGCACTCAAGATTCTTTTTATTAAAACTTTTATCTCTCTCCTCCAAAAAAGATTCCCAAATATTTTGGTATTCGGAAATATTTTTCTTTTCATGAAATAGGGAAAGACTAAAATTTGTGTTTAATTTAATAGAATTAAAAGCACTTGATAATGAGGTACCTAAAGACCACGTAGAGGGTAAGGCACCACCATATGGAGGGATTGGCACCATATTTCCATTAGCATCATAAATATTATGGTTATACAAATAATCATAAATCAATTTTTCATTTTCAACTCTTGAATCATACGACATCCCCTCCTTTCCTAATAAATGGTTTAACATATGAGGATCAACCCCACCTCTAGCCAACCCCAAATCTATCCTTCCTGGAAATAATGATGATAACATTTTAAAAGTAGAAGCAACTCGGAAAGGAGAATGATAATATATTAAAATACCAGCTGCTCCTAATTTAATTTTATCTGTTGTTCCAGCCAAAATAGTTAACAATACTTCGGGATTAGTCCAAGAACAAAAATCATTATAATGTTCTGCCATCCAATATCTAGAAAATCCAAAATCTTCTAAATTTTTTACCAATTTTACCGTGTAGTTAATTAAATCGACAGAGGTATTCTCATCAGGATCAAAATATCCAAAGTCTAATAATCCTATATTTTTCATATATAATATATTTAATTCATTCGTTCTCTTTCCCTGAATTTATTTGGTGTGCTTACAGATTTTGTAGTTGAAGAACCTATTCTATAACGTAAAGTCAGCCGATACATTCGGGCATCGAAATACTCTCGACGAAATACTGTAAATTGGTTATATTCAGAATAGGAACGTGTAATGGATTGGCGCCCTAAGTCAGTAGCAAGCACACTAATATTAAGCTTTTTGTCAAAATACGAGGCATTAAATCCTATATCTAGACTGGCAAAGGATCGATAAAAAGTGTTGTTTTCATAAAATGGAAGGTCCTGCCAGTAATTAATTGATAACGTATATTGCTGCTTAGAATCAAGAAAAAAGCGATTATTGAGCTCATATGTAAAGGCATTACCCTGAATATCCCCAACATAATCAACAGTCGACTGCATGCGGTTGTGGTAAAGATTGGCAAAAAAATCCAATTCCCACCAATCTAGTCTGTCAAACAAATAGGATCCTGAAAAACCATATCGAGCTTCATTAAAATAATTCTCATAGGTAAATCGCCACTCTGGATCATCAAAAAAATCAACCGTACTATATCCATTATTAACCCATTGACTGTATAGAGAAAGGTTTACATTACCTAAAGAGTAATTACCCTGTACCATATCACTAATAAACGGCAATAAAAATGGATTACCGGTTACGTATGAAATAGTATTATTATACCATCGAAAAGGAGTAATGGAGCTAAATCTTGGCCTATTGATTCTCCGAGAGTAATTAACAGAGAAATTGGATTCATCGTTAATTTCATATCGCACATAAAACGTGGGAAAAAAATTACCCAGCCGGCGGTTCACTACCTGGCTTTGCTCCTCCTCAGTATGTAATTCAGCCTGATTATACTCATATCGTAAGCCTCCTTTGAATTGAAGACGATGTATTTTTCGCGTCAAAAAACTGATATAAGTAGCATAATTGTGTTCTTTGTAATTAAATAAATCAGTATTAATACTGTCATTAATATTATAATCAATTCGAGAGTTATTCGTCAAATAAAAATATTGAAGACCATATTCAAGTGTTCCTATAGAGTATGGAAAATATGCATCTAATTGGGTAGAGAAAGCTTGGTTATTCAACCGACTTTTATTTTGAAGGTGGTCCTCCAACCCAGTATCGCTATAATGGGTTATGGCATCAAACCTCTCCCGAGGTTGATAATCATTAAAACTTAAAAAGGAAGTTATTCGTTTTCCTGTACTATCGAGTCGGTATATGTATTGAAAATCGATGGCCCATTTATCCTGATCATTCCTTCTTTCTCCTTGAGTTTCCAGAGTATTAAGATCTTTTCTAAGGTTAGAATAAACGTTACCTTGCATTGCATCTAAATACTGAAATGATGCAGTCATCTCATGCGAAGGTGTAATCTGATAGCCCAAATTTACATAAGCACCCAACCTACGCCCCTTATCTCGACGGTTAGTCTGCTCTGAAACCTCATTTCCTTCAGCAAATAAATCAGCCTCAAGCCGGGTAAGGTTATAAAAAAAATTGGAGCTTACTGTAAACCGATTTTTATGATAATTGAGGGCCACTGCATTGTCAAATCCTAGTAGTGAACGTTGAATGATCCCGCTTCGGATAGAAGCATTCCAATCATTCCTATTTGGATCACTTGATCGGGTAACTATATTGAGAACTCCAGCATTTCCTTCAGCACTGAAATTCGCAGGTGGGCTCGTGATTACTTCAATACTTTTTAAATTAGAAGGGTCAAAACTATTTAGAAATGATAGAAGCTCATTGCTACCCAATTGCTGAATTTTACCGTTTACAGTAACAGTAATTTTTCCTTTTCCAACGATACTAAGCATATCATCACGTATTCGGAGCAACGGAACACGGCGGAGCAACTCTTCAGTACTGAGTGTCGCAGCCAATGGATCTGACTCTATATGGTAAACCAAACGATCAATTCTACTCTCCATCAATTGTTGCCTTCCTTGCACTGTAAAGGTTTCCAGTAGTTGATCAGATTCTTCTAAGAAGACTTGAAAGGTTGTATCCTTTTTAGCAACCAATTGTAATTTAAGGGCCTTAGTATTAAAGGATTGAAAATTTAGCTCATATGTAAATCCGACCTGAGCATCTAGGATAAATGTTCCTGTTGAATCTGTAATAACCCCTGAATCATGTTTTTCATGTTTTAGGTAAACGGCTACTCCTTCAATCGGTTTCTTCGATCCTTCCTCCAATACTGAGCCTCGGATCTTTACTTGCGAAGAAGCAGTTGTAGAAACAAATAATAAGAGAAAAATTAATAAACACTTCATAATATAAAACACAACCAAGTCTCCGGTTTATTTATAATTTAATTTATATACTATTCAATAGTCTCACAAGTATCTCGCGAAACATTTCTACAACTGTTTTTACAGGACCCTGAGGTACAACTTGGGTTATCCGCATCAAAACTTCTCCCCCCCTTTATTTCCTTCATAGCGTCACTATCCAAAATAGCAACAGTCTTAACATTTAATCTTAGCGCTTTAATTTCATTATTATTTTCCATGATATACATATTTAATTTAAAAGATTTATTATATAGAGACTTAGTTGTGTTTCTTATTAAAAATCAATAATACATACCTAAACAGGTATTTAAAATAATAAACAAAATCCAAAACAAACTAATCCAATTGATATGGAAAATATTCTAGACTTTCATGTTATACAACCAATTTATACTTTTGTATTTAAATTGAAAATTTTATTAGACTAACCTTTTGTATTTTTAGACATACCCCCCCTTTTACTCGATGAATAGATAGAAGGCGACTTGGATTAATCCGGAATTAACCAAAGGAAAGAAAGAAATAGAATACCAGGAATTCCACTAAATCTTTCAAATTTCAAAGATATTCAAAATGATATCTTATGACAGGACCCTAATTAAGATCTGATTTAGTCTTTTTTTATGGACAGACAAGAGAAACATACTATATAAAATAAACTTAGTACGGTAAATTACTAGCATGAGACATTGATTAGTGGGTGGAATAAATAAAGAAAAAACTTTGATAGACTTTTATAAATTAAGAAAAAAAGTTTACAGAATTAAGATCTCACCCAAAAATACTACATATTCTTATCTTTACTTTTCTCTTTTGCCCTATTATAAATAAAAAAATTTATCATTTGCCCATATTGATACACATTCAATACTACTTGTGGAATAAGAAACAAAGAATAAAACACTAGCAAACAGCCAAAGAAGAGAAAAACTAAATTAATTAATTCACTGAAAAAAGCATGATAAAAAAAATAAAATCCAGTTAAACAAATTATCAATATCTTTAAACTAACCAAACAACATAAAGTAAACGATTGGACCAATATTACCCATGCAAAAACAGATATTATTTTTTGATAGGTAGATCCTTTTAATTTACCATCCTTTACTTTGTTATTTACCATTGAAGAAACCATATCCTTATCACCAGCCGAAATTATAATTGCATAACCTGCAAACGTCAAACCTAAAATAGAGGGAAAAATACTAATTCCCAAATCAATAACTAGGTTTAGGAGTGGGTAAAAAAGAAACGGCCCAGATAAAATAGTAATAAAACTACATAATCCAATTAATAATACAGAAATAAATATAGATAGTTTAAAAATTTTACTTTTAAAAACCCTTCTAAAACCCCCATACAAATGGAAAAGAATGTTAAATTTATTACTATGAATTTGTTTTAAATCATACTGAATCCCACCTTCTTCCATTTCCTTATCTATCTTTTTCCCCATATCTTTTATCAAGATCTGTTTTTACTTTATGGGAGAATTTAATAGGATCATGATTATAATCTTTAATTAAAATGGTGTTCTTCTCAGGATGCCTTTGAGTATTAATAGTTTTTTTCCTATTATTATTGTCAACAATTCTTGCAATTGTGTATCCATTTTCCTTAGATAAAGCTATAGCCCCTTTTAATAATTTGGCATTGGTATTTATGCTTCCCGAATTATCTGGATTAACTTGCATTTTCATTGACCTCGAGTTGCTAATCTTCATTTGTTCATCAAACCATTCAGCAGCTTCTTCACCTGTATCATCATTAGTATACGATACCTGTATCACTAAGGACTTAACAATTTTTGCTGATATTATCTCTTCGAATTGATCTTCGCTTTGTTGTAAGGTAATAGTTAAATGTTCATTATCTTTTAAAAATTGATTAAAAATTTTTTCTAGGAATTGAACAATATAATTTATACTAAGACTTGATGATTTTTCAACTGCCAGGCGGTGATATTTAGGATAAAAAGTAAAGTTAACTTCCTTTAAATCAAAAGCTGCATTTTCAGGAATATGAATATTTAAATCTTCTGCAGTTTCAATATCCTTACTGCTTTTCCCACCTAAATCAATAAACTTTGAAAAGCGTCCATAAAATACTTGTTCACCTTCAATATTTTTTTGAAAGAATAGTCTTATATACAAAGCATCACTCCCACGTACCTTTAACTTTTTTCGCTCCTCCTTTGCAATTGAAAAAAACGAGGAAAGGACGTCTTTTCCTAATCGGAAATCTGAATTTAGGTTTAAATTTAATAAGTAATACTTAGGCGCGGATATTCTAGACATGCGAAAATTTTATTTATATAACAATAATAGTAACATATAAATAAAAACCGAAATTTTTTAGATTAATGTAATAAATCATTAGACGAACCCAATCTATCAAGTATTCCAAATAGCAATCAATTAAAATAATTTTCAGATCCTTGCGGTCAGATTATAGCCACCTTTTCTTACTTTGAATAAATAAATACGTACAGGACAAACCTCTGATCAATTTACCGGAAAAAATTAAAAATATTTAACTTAAAAAAAGGGACATGCAATTGTCCCAACAACACTCCCAGTGGATATCTCATATAAATCTAAAACTTAAATAATTACAAATAAAAGAATTATTATAATCAAGTGTGGAAAATTCCACACTTGATTATACAACTTTTCAAATCCATGAAGTCATTGTAAACTCAATATCCCCCATTCTGAAAATTGGTCTTCCGCTGTTAGGAAAATAACCCCATCCCATATTTGTTTTATCATGTATGATATCCAAAAGTGTACATTTGTCTTTTGGTGCCATGGAAACCAATAATGAATTGCTACTTAGCCACCAAGGGATGTTAATATCTATCCCCTCCCTATTCATAGACAATACTCCTTCCATATTTCTAATTGTATTAGGTCTATCTACACCCCAGACCACTATTAAATTATTAGACTCTTGTTTAAAATCGAGTAAAACATGAGCTGGTCCATTTACCCATCTCATGCTGTTAGCATCGGACCTTGATACATGAACATTATATATTGGCCTTCTGATAATAGCTTGAACTGTATTTTCACTTAAAGCTTCTCCAGTAATTACATACATTCTCATAACATTGGCATTTGGCCACGATCTAATGTTATGACGAAGTCTAAAGTGAGGAATATTTAGACTTAATCGAGTATCTTGAGATAAGTCGATGCACCTCGGAGGACTAATTACAGGGGGATAATAATCTCCATCATCAGGAGGTGGCAAGGTGATGTAATCATCCCCCTGTGATTCTATTGAATAATCTTTAAAACTCCCCAACACTATTGTGGGGTTGTCAATTGCATATTCATCATTTGTAATCACATAGTTATTTTCTATATAATTTATCCCTACATTTTTTTGCCTGAAATTCAGCAAAGATTTTTTGCTAATTGGCACTTTGAAACCAGGGGTTTCTCCAACCCAATCAGGATCATCCAAATGTTTTTCATCCATTTCTTCGGTCCACCATGAAACGGTTAATTCATTTATATCATTAAAATCAAAATTCTCCGCTAAGTAAGGAGCCGTAATAGAAATATTATTATCAATAACAAAAGCAATTAAATCATTAAAATCATTCTCAGTTATTTCTTTATGATTTACTTCTCTATTTATATAAAATTGTTGTACGATCCTTGAGGGAGAGCCTTTTTCTATAATTTCATTGCCTTCAAAAAGATGTTTTAGGTTAATGTTTATTTCACCAGAATTGCTAGGCAATTCGCCATAATCGAAAAGCTCCTCTACAACCTGCCGTTCCTGTAATACTTCTCCCATAAACAAGGCGAGTTCCTTTAACTTCTCTTCATAATCACCAACTTTAGAATCAGTCAATAAAATTGGATCCATTGGAACCTGTTCTTCGCATGAAGTGAGTCCTGCTATAAACACCACCCCTAATATGTACAATATTTTTTTTCCCATATCATTTTTTTTAAAAGGGCCGCAATATAAATTGCGGCCCACAATCTAAATCATACTAAAGATCAATTGCTAATCCCGTATTTATCACAACCATTTCACTTCTTGAAATATTAGTCATATACCCGAAATTTGAAACCCAAGAAACTCGATCTTTTAATTTATTCATTGATGAATTGTTTTATAATACCATTGAATATGGCTTGCCTCATGAATAGGATAGTTAGTTCCAGGAAAAAATCCACGTCCCAAATCCGTTCTATGAAAATTATGCTCTAAAGCTAAGCACTTATCAATAGCTGTATATGCAGGCAATAACATACCTCTTGTTATTTCCCATTTTACATTTACAGAACCTTCTGGTTTTCCATCAGAACTTACTTTTGCCCCTCCTTCAATTGTTCTAGTTGTATTAGGCCTTTCTACTCCCCATACCATATACCAATTTGCCGATTCATATTGCACATTATGAATAATATATGTAGGCCCCGGCTTCCATACCCCATTGTTAGCCTCAGATCTAGAAACTTTAACGTGACCTAAAGTATGATGTACATTGAACCCAGGCATAGGGACTCCATTATTGTTCTCATATTCTCCAGTTATATTCCATAAGTACATATAATTACCATTAGGCCAACTTCTTAAATTACTTGTCAGCCTAAAGTGCGGCATTTGTAGTGTTAGGTAAGAACTTGGAGTTAAATCTGGGCAACGAACACCTCCAGTAGTTGGAGGAGGCAAATAACCACCTCCATCACCAGGAGGAGGAAGAAGAATAGGCTCATCAAAATCACTTTGTTCTGTTTCAAAATTTCCTAGAACAATTGTTGGATTTTCGATAGCATACTCATCATTAGTTACAACAAAATTATTTTCTATATAATTAATTCCGGTTTGTTTTTGTCTGAAATTTATAAGGTTATCTGCATTTTTCATAGAAACTACAAATCCTGGAGATTCGCCCTTCCATTCTAAATCATCAATATGCTCTAGTTCCATCTCATTAGTCCACCAAGAAATGGTAATATTAGACAAGTCATCTAAATTGAAGTTTTCGGCAAGATATGGAGCCGTTATAGAGATATTATTTTCCCGAATAAATTCTATGAAGCTATCAAACTCTTCACTACCTTCTGTGCGATGATTTTCTCTACCAGTATTATAAAAACTATTTACAATTGCAGAATACCTTTTACCTGATGGATCAGTCACCTCATCATCAAAAAGCTGTCTTAAGTTAACGTTTATTTCTCCAGAATTTTCTTCTAAATCTGCAAAACTAAAAAGTTCCTCTCTAGCCTCTGAGTTTCTAAACACTTCCCCAAAAAACAAGGACAACTCCTTTAGTTTTTCCTCATAAAAAGGATCTTGAACTTCAAGTTGATCTAAGCCTATGTCATCTTGCCCATTATCCTGACAAGAAGCCAACCCCCCAAAGAGTAGGACAACAAGTAATTTAAATATAAGTAATTTCTTTTTCATAATAGATAGTAAATATTAAACATTTATTTCCTATCAATTTGATACTATTACCTTATATTAAAAACTTTTTTAGACTAACTTACAAATTACTTAGACCAAATCATTAAAAAATTAATTCAAGTCTCTCCAAAATGTGTTAAAACATATTTTTTGGAAGCACTAGCCCCGAGTATCCCGTACCCATCCACAATATTATCATACACCTGAACTGGCTGTGAAAATGGGTCTTGACTGTTAAATCGCTGCAAGGCCAAGGTGTGTACGTAATCATAATACTCTTTAGAAATTGACCTCAGGGTTATAGTCACCTCAAGTTCAAGTTCAGGCATCAATACTCCAGAAAAATCTATTTGGGCTTTTCTACCATTGAATAATACGTCATCAATAATCAGATTGGTACTACCAATAAGGTATTCCTTTTGGTACACTGGATTTTTAGCCTCCAACTCTACCAATTCTTCAAAAACCATTGGATCATCCCGCCAACTGACATCCATTTCTCCTCGGTAATAAACACTGATTTCATAAAAATTCTCTTCCAATGGATCTTCAAACTCAAGGATAAAATCTGTAATAGTGGCTCTGGTGGATGGATCAATTATTCGGGTGGTCAAATTAACATTATCAATTTCAACCGGAAATGGAACCCTTACAGTGGCAGAGGCAGTAGGTAACCCTGGCTTTGACACTATAAGCTGGTATTCGCTTCCCGGTTTAATTTCAATATTATCCGATCCGTAACTTATAGGATCATTATTTTCCTCTCCTCTAATTAAACTTAACTCATAAGACCTGACGCCGTCTTCTATTAGCTCTACCTTTGCATCGTCCACTGCTTGGAAATCTGCCACTTCCATTACATGCTTACTTTGGCTTACAAAAACCTCTACAGGTTCTCCCGCCCTCAGATCAGCATTCACCACCAAGCGGGGCTCTTTGTCGGGCAATTCCATTTCAAAAAACCTTTGACATGAAAAAAGACAAAGTAGAATAATCGCAAAAGTTATAATCTTCTTCATAGTCATTTAAAACTTAAACCCATACATAACAGATGGTAATATTGGGAATAGGGAGTATTGTTCCATCATTTTGGTGCCGGCTTGCTGATTAAAGCCAATGTCGACAAAAAACGGGTTCATGCGGTTATAGGCATTATACACTGACACGTTCCAGGTACGTACACCCCACCTCGTATCCTTTACAAAGCTTACCCCCAAATCAAGTCGATGATAATCCCTGACCCTAAAGTTATTTCTGGATTCATAATGCTCCACATGACCTGGAGCTATGCCTACCTCCGGATTATTGGTGCTTTGGTAAATAGTAGAAGGAAAAGAGATGGCATTCCCCGTACCATATACCCAAGTCCCAGATAAATGTATTTTGCTGGAAAGTTTATGCGACACCGTTAAGCTCACATCATGTGTCCTGTCATAACGGAAGGGAAACCAGCGGTTAAAATTGATATTTTCAAACTTACGCTCAGTTTTTGAAAGGGTATATCCAAGCCATCCAGTCGTTTTGCCAAGTTTCTTTTGGACAAACATTTCCAACCCATAACTTCTCCCCCTCCCCACTTCAACCAAGTCTTCCCAGTTTTTATTAATGTGTAGAAAAGATGCTCCATCCTGATACTCAATCAATCCGTTCATATCCTTATAGTACCCTTCCACACTCCACTCAAGCCCATGGGTCAGGCTTTTAAAATAACCAAGACTGCCTTGCCAGGAACGCTGGGGACCAATATTTGAAGTAACAGGAACCCACAGATCAGTGGGAAGGCCCAACCCTGCATTAGTCAATAAATGGACGTATTGGGCCATTGTCACAAAAGAAAATTTAATTGAGCTCTTTTCATCAAGCATGTAGCGGCCTGACAACCTAGGCTGAAGGTAGTTGTAATGCTGATTGTCTACCAAAAATCCAGAATAGTGCAACCCTACATTGAATTTCAGGGTATTGGTAACCGCAATATCGTTTTCTATATAGGCCGCATATTCCTGACTGTCCATTTGGTTGGCACCCAAGTTTTGTAAAGTGTCTGTTTTGGAAATTCCCGCAAAGACTCCAGGAGAAAACTGATGAAATATATTGCTGAGCCCAAACCTGATATAATTATTGGAATTAGGTATATAGTCAAAATCAGCCTTGAGAGCATAATCCCGGATTCCAGACCTGTAATCAGCTAAATAATAATCTTCAAAATCTTCCTCCCCACCAACTCGAGAATGGTCATTTTCATTGAAAAGCCTAAAATTATACTTGGTATAGGAAGCCGTAAAGTTACCAAATAGCTTGTTGGAGAATACATGATTCCATCTTAGGGCCGAAATCAAATTTCCCCAGCTTAATCCGAATTCGCTTTTGTCTGTAAAAGTTTCTCCGTTAATGACATGGGACCTATCGGATTTTGAATACCCAACATCATCTCCTGCATAGAGGCTAAAAAATATGCGGTTTTTATCATTTACAATATGATTGAGCTTAGCATTGACATCATAAAAATAATAGCCTAAATTATCTCCATCAGAATAATTACTAATTAAAGGTTTGGCTAGATAGTCTATATACGTCCTTCTTCCTGAAATGAGAAAGGATGTTCTATCCTTTATGATAGGCCCTTCAAGGGTAAGCCTCGATGCCACCAAGCCAATTCCACCTTCACCATGGAACTCTTTCATGTTGCCCTCCTTCATATTGATATCAATAACAGAAGACAACCGTCCACCATAGCGGGCTGGAAATCCTCCCTTTACTAATTCCACATTGTTTAAGGCATCAGCATTGAATAGGGAGAAGAATCCGAATAAATGAGAGACATTGTAAACCGGTACCCCATCAAGAAGGATCAGATTTTGGTCGGGACTTCCTCCCCGCACATAAAGTCCGCTGGCACCTTCCACCCCCGACTGCACCCCAGGCAATAACTGAAGAACTTTAAGCACATCAACCTCCCCCATAAGTGCAGGCATTGATTTTATCTGTCTAATAGGCACATTGATGTTTCCCATTTGAGCGCTTTCGTGGATGGGTTCACTCCTTGAGCTTTCCACAATTACCTCATCCAGCTCATTTAATGGCTCAAGCTGGATATGCAATACCGTATCTTTGAGAATATTAAACTCCACCTTCTCAGGCTGAAACCCAACATAACTGAAAGATAGTGAAGTAATGGAGGTATCCTTTGAAAAACTATAGTAGCCAAACTGATTGGTGACTGTTCCCCGCCGAGAAATATTATCCTGAACCGTAGCCCCTATCAACACTTCCCCGTTTTCGGAACTTTTAACTGTCCCGCTTATGGTTATATTTTGACTATAACTTATAGAAGCGGAAAGAATGAAACAACTAATCAAAAATAATCTTAACATGTCTTAATCTGCGACCCTACCCGAAAGGAGCCTTTCTTAGTTGAGGTGTCTTTTATTTATACATCAATCTAGCGTAACACTTGGGTTAGACTCAGGTAAATCTACTCTCTATGTTGATTTAGACATTCCTCCAGTGAGGATACAATAAGGGTAAAAATTAAGTTAAAATAAATTAAGTTAGACGAATACGGGATATCGTTAGACTAATGCACTCTTAACCCCGCCTGCCTGATTTCGTAAATTATGACTATTGGATTTTAAACAATAAGGCATAGCCTACAAACGATCTCTCTGATAATTAGCTTGGCAGGAAACCATGGGGATACAACTTGATAAACCCAATTACTCCCACGAATACCCCACCTAATCCTAAAAAAACCACGCATCACTCCCCCAAATATGGGTAAGCAATGCGTGGTTAAAAAAGTTATGATCACTTACTTAGGATCGTATAACGTAGCGCTCGTTTCGAAATTCGTTCCGTACGCCGCGTGAAACTCTTTAAATCATTCCCCTGCAAAAGGAAATACCTGCTTCATCACGCTTTTATTGGATTTTTCGGGTAGCTCCTCGATTCTCTTGCCATCTACGGCTACCAATTCGTAGTTTTCGATGATCTTGTCGGCCTTTATGATTCGGGCTAGGATGATCTGCTGCTCGGTGATCCTTACGACTCTGTAGGGACGCTTTACGTCGGTTAAAGCCAAGTCCAAGAACACATACCCATTTTCCTCATAAGGCTCTTCTAGTTCCATAGGCTGTTTTGTATGGAGCATGGAGTCTGTGCTTGGACCAAACCTGTTGCGGTTGTAACGGGTCAGGGTTCGGGGATGGTAATTCCGGTCTTGGAGCAAAGATTTTACCCTTTCCACTGTGATAGGCTCCTTCACATAAGGTGTGGCCGTATAGGCTACCTGAACAGGGGAATAAAATTGCACACCTTTCTGATAATTGTTGGAAACATAAATAGCATCAGCACCAAGCATGGCTGCTTCTAGCTTAAGTTTACGTAGCGCACGGTTATTCACGTTGTTGATAGCCGCAAAGATTGTCACGCCACGAGCCTTGCTATAAATCTGAGGAAGGGCCTTCATGCCATCCAATTGGGACTCGAAGTTAGCAACTTCAATATCCGGCCATCTTTTATAGGCATTGAGGTTAAGGTTTTGGGAAAGAGCAGGAAAACTCAAAGTCACTAGAGCCATAATGGCAAAAATCATTTTATACATATAGAGGGATTGGTTTCTCAAATTTATAGAAATTCATTAAAACTAATTAAATATTACTCAGAAATAATAAAGATTTAGACCAAAATTAACCAGTCTTCAGCTCCCCATCGGACACCGGTCATCCCACATCGGTCATCGGTCTTCCGTCTTCCGTCTTCCGTCTCCTATCATAAAAAAAGCGCCCACCTTTCGGGGACGCTTTTTCTTATTTTCAATTATCTACTAATATCCAGCTACTTATTAATTAAACAAGTATCTAACACCTACCTGCATTCTCCATACGTTTGCGAATGAAGTTGACTGACGGAAGGATTCAGTTGGGAAGTCAGTAGTAGAAGGATTAGGGTTCATTCTGTAAACCGGCTGTCCTGCATCGTTAACACCTCTGTAGTTCAAGAGGTTGTTTTGCCACTGGAACTGAGGGATACCCCAGTCAGGGTTGAACATGTTACCAATATTAGTAAAGTCCATAGAAAGCTGAAGCTTATGCTGACCGTCTCTAGCTACATGGATATCCTGCAGGATTCTCAAGTCAAATCTGTGCACGAAAGGAGAGATAGCTCCATTTCTTTCAGCCAATTGGCCTCTTCTACCGCTCAAGTAGTCACTTTGGTCAATGTAAGCATCCAAAACTTGTCTCTGCTCATCTACTGTTACTATTCTACCACCCAATTCATACTCTTGGAAGTTTAACTCATTGGCAGAGTTAGGAACGTACATCAATCTGTTGGATCCATCACCGAAGTTGCCCGAGTAAGTGTAGCTATATCTACCTGCATTTCCACCTTCATAGAACACACCCACTGTAGTATTGTTAGTCTGGTAAGATAGGCTAGCAATCAATCTGTGAGGTTGATCAAAACCTGCATATCCGAGTTCAGGAGCATTTCTGTCAACCTGAACCGTGTTTGGCCATAGAGAGATCGCCTGGCTACCACCTGAAGCATCCAAATCTCTTGATCTAGATCTTGTATAAGCAATGCTAGTGAAGAATCCACCGTCAAATTGCTTAGACAACTGTGCTGTCAAGGAATAATAATCAGCTTTCTGAGAAGCGTTAGTCAAATAGAATACGTTTCTGAAATTAGGATCATTTGAATAGTTGGTACCGCTCCAGAAAGGTCTATTGTCAGGACCAGCTAATGTTCCGTCAGGTGTTCTTACAATTGCGTTGTAAGCAATAGGTGTAGTCACATCCTGAGAATAGATGAAGTCAAATGTACCGATGATACCGAAAGGAAGTACCTGGTCCACACCAAGGTTGGTTCTCCATACCTGAGGAAGTCTAAAGTTCCTGTCAGTAAGGTTAAGCTCATTGGAAAGTGTAGTTGCTGGATTTTCAGGAGTATAAGCCGTTACATCTGGGTTGAATACGATGCCAGCGTCAATTACTTCCTGTCCTTCAAGACCGTAACCACCTCTGATCACACCTGAACCATTCACCTGGTTTGACAACCATACGAAAGGAATACGTCCGGAGAAGACACCTGTACCACCTCTAACTTGAGTAGTTCTGTCACCAGTCACGTCCCAATTGAAACCTACTCTTGGAGAAAATAAAGGATTAACCTTTGGGAATTGGGCAACATCTGGAACAAATGTGTTTCCATCAGGACCAACAAACTCCTTATTCAACTCATCCAACAAGGGGTTGCTTGGAATATTGATTGGGTAGAAAGGCATATCGACTCTCAAACCACCTGTAATTTTCAACTGAGGAGTAACTTGGAATTCATCCTGAATGTAAACACCTAGCTGACCAAATCTAGTTTCGTCGGTTGGAGGCGTCGTAGAACCGTCCAAGGCAAAACCTTTTGCAAATGCAGTTGGATAAACGTTAGGGTTTCTGTTGATCACACCTTCTACGAAATCATCGTAAGAACCGTATCTGTAGAAGCCGTTGAATACAGGGTTGAACGCGTTGTCAAAAGTCATGTATTCAAAGTTACCACCGATGGTATAAGTATGTCTTCCTTTGTAGATAGAGAAGTTGTTAGTGATGTTAAGTACATTGTTTTCCAACAAGTTACCTACAGTAAACAACTCGTTACCCATTGACATGTAGTAAAGTGGGTTTCCAGAAGCATCTGGCTGCATTACTTCGATGAAAGGGAAATCCTGTCCACCTGGAACACCTCTCTTAGGGTCGGTGATTGAAGTATAACCAATATTCAACTGGTTAGACATGTTATTGCTGATTCTGGAAGTCAATTCAGCAACCATTGACTGTACTCTTCTGTCGTTGGTATAGTTGGCGTTTCTGAAGTTAATACCTTCTACACCCGTTCTGTTGGTGTTGAAATATCTAGTCTGGATATAACGGATGGAGTTACCATTTGTCGGGATGTCGGTAAAGGCCGTGTAGTTGTTATATCTCAACGTCAACTTGTTGTTGTTGTTGATGTTATAATCCAATCTCAAGTTGAATCTTTCCTGCTCAGAGGCAAAGGGATAAGAATCAGGAGCACCAGTTTCATAACCGTAAACACTTCTCATTTGATCCTGAACAAATAACGCCTGATCAAGTGGTACTCTTGAAATAAACTGTCCATCAGGAGTTTCACCTGGTCTAGCTGCTCTTCTCAAGAATGGAGGAGGAGTGGTTTCTGATTCTTTTTCGTAGTTTACGAAGAAGAATAATTTGTCCTTAATGATAGGTCCGCCCAATCTAAAACCCATGATTTCGTTTCTAGCATCGCTAGGGTTTACAAAGTTGTCACCGATTCTATTACCGATCATTTGATCGTTTCTCAAGAAGTAGTAAGCAGAACCTGTAAATTGATTTGTTCCTGATCTTGTTACAGCGTTTACACCGGCACCGGTGAATCCACCCTGACGAACGTCATAAGGAGCAAGGTTAACCTGAACTTCCTCGATAGCGTCCAAAGATACTGGGTTGCCACCGGCAAACTGACCAGAACCAAGACCGAAGTTGTTGTTGTAGATGTTACCGTCAATGGTAAAGTTGTTGAATCTAGAGCTGGTACCAGCGAAAGAGTTACCGTTTGACTGTGGAGTCAATCTGGTAAAGTCGTTGATACTTCTAGAAATAGTAGGTAGAGAGTTGATCGTCTCGTTAGAAAGGTTTAAAGAAGCACCTGTTCTATCAGAGTTCATCACTTTATCCTTAGAAGCACTTACCTCAATTACGTCAAGATCCATACCGTCGCTCATTCTAGCGTTGATAGTATAGTTTTGACCAAGGGCAAGTTGGATGCCTTCAAAGATTCTGTCCTCAAAGCCAATGTAAGTGATAGCTACACGGTAAGGACCGCCCACTCTTACGTTAGCCAATACAAATCTACCTTCCACGTTGGTCACAGCACCGTAGCGGGTTCCGGATGGCTCGTGAATGGCGACTACGTTCGCGCCAGGAAGCGACTCTCCTGTCTCATCGGTCACTATACCCTGCATACTTGCAGTAGTAACCCCTTGTGCAAACAATGCTCCTGAAGCGGAGATAAACATTGCAAGCGCAATCACACATTTAAGTAAGGAATTCCTCATAATATTTTGTTTTTGCGGAAAATGGATTTTAGTTAGGTTATATAATTTTCTTTTCCGGCAGCAAAGATAGATTTGATTTGCTAAGTGATTGACATGCCAATGTTTACAAAATATTAACAATTAAGGTTTTTTAACAGGTTTACTTAACATTAACTTAACATTGAAATCCCTAAAAATCTCTTATTTAACTATTCCAATGTTTAGTGATTTTATTCGTGGATTTACTTCCATTTATTATAAAATCCCAGTGTATTTAGCCAGGGTGAAGGGAAGGTTTAATGAATGTTAATTTCGGTTGTATTAAGTACGATGTACTATGTACTAAGAAAAAAAACCTGCCAGGTTCTGAAAACCTGGCAGGTTTACTACTGCTCCACTCCGTCCTTCGTACCTCGTATTTCGTACTTAAAAAGTATATCTCAATCCCAATTGCGCTCTCCACCTCGAGAAAAAATCATTGGCAAGCCAGGCTTCATCACCACGAACGTCAGCTTTGAATGCTGGAACATTTGGGTCTACAGGTGCAGGAACTCCATTGATCGTTTGCGGCTCTGCTCCGGCCACCGGGTTGCTTCCGAATTGAGCCACTGTCATAAATTGTGCGTTTTGGATGGCATAAGAACGCCCCCACTCATTATTAAGCAAATTACCTGCATTGAGCACATCAAAGGTCACCTCAATCCTGCCGGCATTTCTTACGATGATTTCCTGGGCAATCCTCACATCAAATCGATGCTCAAATGGCGTTCTGGCACCATTTCGCTCAGCGTAGGATCCCCTTCTTTCATTCAGATAAGAATTGTTGCTTATGAAATTATTGACAGCATTATATTGCTGATCGGCTGTTTCAGTAAGTATCCACTCTCCATCCTGAACCGTATAGCGGTCATATAATACAATCTCATTTCTATTACTAGGTACATATATAAGATCATTCCCAAATACTCCATCTCTGTTCATGTCCCCCTGATAGGTAAAGGATATGGGCACACCAGATTGTCCATTATAGAATATTCCAAAAGAGGTGGCCAGAAATCCTGCATACTCTTTTCTATAGTTAATAGCCGCCACGATTCTGTGTGGCACCATAAACTGGCTGAAAGAAAGTTCAGGATTGTTGGGGTTACCAATGGTAGGCACGTTTCTCCAGTTGGAGATGGCCTGGGAGGAATTGCCGGGGTTGATATCCTTGGCAACCCCATAGGTATAACCGATGTTAGCCATCAACCCGTTTTCAAACTGTTTGCTTAACTGAGCTGTCAAGTTATATGTATACCCCTCATCGGTATTAGTAAGGTATACTACATCAGTAAAATTGGGATTGATAAAAGAGCCATCAAACCGTCTCCTATTATCCGCTCCTTCGAAAAAGGTGAATTGATTGTCCTCCAAACCGGTAATGTTGAGGTTTTGGTAGAGAATATTGTTGAAGTTTTGGGTATAAATTCCATCAAAGGTAAATACATAACCGTCTCCAATCATATAATCAGCACCCAAATTCAACCTCAATACCTGTGGATATCTAAACCTCCTATCCGTCACGTTGATTTCTGAAGTAAAGGTCGGAAGTCCTAAATCTGCTGCATTGGGCTGATTATTAGGGTCCGGATTGAAAGTGAATCCCTCCGGAAAATCCCCCCGCTGACTTTGAGCCTGCAACCTGGCTATCTCTATACCGGTGTTGGAAAACTGGTTGGAAAGCCATACAAAAGGTAACCGGCCCGAAAATATACCAACCCCACCTCTTAATTGGAAGGTGGCATCCCCTCTTACATCCCAGTTAAACCCAAATCTGGGCGACCATAGCAGGTTTGATGCTGGCATTCTGTTAGTCGCCACATCAAAGCGGCTTGCAATAGGGGAGTTGTTGAATTCGGGGTTTGCCGATGGATCATCAGGGAAAATCGGAACATCCACCCTCACCCCAAACGTCAATTTCAAATCATCGGTAGCCTGATATTCATCCTGGGCATAAAAACCCAATTGGATTGCCCTGAATTCCGCACCCCAATTTGGCTGACCCTCTACATTGGAGAATGAGAGATCATAGGTCAGAGGTGCGACTTCCCCAGGAGTACCCACCGTCAACCAGTCATCCAAGCTGGCATATCGGTAAGACCCAAATGCTTGCCTGATAAACAGGTTATAGATATTATAGAACTCATTGTGGGTTCCCAGAGTGAAAGTATGCTTTCCTTTGAAAATGCTGAAGTTGTTAGTCAAGGTAAAAACATCCTGATTCAGGGTATTGGCAGTACCAAACTGCTCGGATCCCAGTTGCACATTTCTACCACCGCCTAGATCAACCTGCACATAGGGAAAAGGAGTACCTACAAAACCTCTATCGTCGCGAACCGTGGTATACCCTATCCTCAATTCGTTAGAAGCGCTATTCCCAAAACGGGAGTTCAGTTCCGCAACAGTAGTATTAGTGGTACTGGGGAAAAATTGGGCTCCACCGGACAATACAAAGGTGTTGGCATTCCTAAAGACACTCAACGCTTCGGCATTCACATAGTTATGTCGGATAGAAAAGGTATTGTTATTATTAATGTTCCAGTCCAGCCTTACAAATATCTTTTCCGTGTCAGTGGTTTGGTTGAAGGGCCCCGCATCCCCGATATCGGCGTTAGGAGCTATTCGGTTGATAACGCTAGTTACCTGATTGATTTCATCCTGGGTGATATTGGAGCCTTCACCGATACCAAATAATTGGGGCTGGGTCCTTTCGGTCATTTCCCCATTCAGGAAGAAAAACAGTTTGTCTTTCACAATTGGACCTCCAACTCTAAAGCCATATTGCCTTTCAGTATAATCTGGCACCCTGACCCCTTCAGTAGCTGGGAGCACACCGGTACCAGTGAGGTTTTGGTTGTTTACAAAATAGTAGGCAGATCCACGGAAAGTGTTTGTTCCGCTTCGGGTTACCGCATTGATACCCCCGCCAGTAAAACCGCCCATTCGCACGTCAAAGGGAGCAAGCTCCACATTTATTTCCTCAATAGCGTCCAGAGAAATAGGTTGGGTACCGGTTTGTCCGCCGTTTGTGCCGTCGGCAGCCAATCCAAACACGTCATTATTAACTGTACCATCAATGGCAAACTGGTTATACCGGTTGTTGGTCCCTGCGAAAGAGATACCGTTTCCTCGGGTATTGGCTTGAGGGGTCAGCCTTGCAAAGTCTTGGATCCCCCGCTCGATGGAGGGAAGGCTGTTAATTCTTTCTGAGCCGATATTAGTAGATGCCCCAGTTCGGTTACCGTCAAAGACCTGGTCCCGTCTGGCTGAGATGACCACTTCATCTAGTTCTGCGGCATCATCCTGCAGGGTGATATTTAGGTTTTGGGTCTGACCTAAAGAAAGGTTGACATTTTCGTAGATGGATGATTCGAAACCGATGTAGGAAATGGTGACGGTGTAGGGTCCACCTACCCGCATGTTTGGAATTGAAAACCGCCCCTCCATATTGGTGGTGGTACCGTATCTAGTTCCTGATGGCTCGTGAACAGCCACCACATTTGCCCCTGGCAGGGTTTCCCCAGAAGCTTCAGCTACCCGACCTGAGAGTCCCGATGTGGTGACCCCCTGTCCCATTACCTGCCCACAGCCCAACAGGACCAGAGTAGATACAACAACACACTGTAGAAATTGCTTCATAATAGTAGAATTTTGCGCCAAATGAATTCATTTATATATAGAACTTATTTTTTTTAAACCGTAAACTCCTCCCGACCTCCAACATCCCTAATCCGTCATCCCACATCCGACATCCGTCATCCCACATCCGACATCCCACATCCGACATCCCACATCCGACATCCCACATCCGACATCCCACATCCGACATCCCCACAAATTTAATGTAGTTAATATTCTAAAAGGCAATATTAAAGTTAATTTTTTAACAATTTTTCACGTTTTAGAAACATTTTACTAACATCAATCCTTTATAAAAGTTTTTGATTTACAGGGAATTAAAACAAAACCGTCCATATAAAGCGGCACAAGGGCGTTTAAAAGAATTTCCTATCTTTATTGGCTCAAAACAAAAAAGTGAATGGCAAGGAAAGGAATTGTATGGCTGTATGTGTATCTGATAGCGGGAATAGCTGATCTGGCATTTGTAGCCAATAACGAAAGTACATACAGATTCATAAGTAAGCCTTTGCTATTGCTGTCACTTTATATCTATTTCATCACCAATACCACGCTGATAAAAGGGAGTTTGCTTCGCAAAAGCATGGGGGCAGCATTGCTGTTTTCTCTGGCAGGTGACAGCTTGCTTCTATTCCCCAACCTGTTCCTATATGGGTTAGGGGCATTTCTGATGGCACACCTCTGTTATATAGTAGCCTTCAAACTGACCCAGCATTATCAGTTCAGTTTCTATACCGTCAACTTCGTCAAGCTTTTTTTCTACAACCTCCCCATTTACATCCCGGGGGCAATTGTATATTTCCTAATCCAGCCTAACCTCAATGAGCTTAAAATACCGGTAGTAACCTACCTAATTGTAATCCTGATGATGGCCACACTGGCAAGGGAAAGATTCAAAAGAACAAATGCATCAAGTTTTTGGCAGGTGTTTGTGGGAGCCATACTGTTCATGGTCTCGGATGGGATTTTGGCGTTGAACATGTTTGGTTATCCGATGGCGGATGGGGATACCTTGGTGATGGGGACTTATATCTTGGCCCAGCTGCTCATTGTAATGGGAATACGAAGCCATATCGTATCGCATCCTACAGAGTGAGGTTTAAAGGTTTAAGTCCGCTGGCGCGGGGAGAGTATAAGAGTTCAGGGTTGAATAGAAAGTAGTTGTGGGACGTCATTGCGAACCCGACCACCATATTTGAAACAATGTTTTAGTCGGGTGAAGCAATCTGTAACGGGATTAATTTACGTTGCAGGCTGCTTCATTCCCTCGCAGTGACGGGTTTTCGTCATTGCAAGGCCGGTCCTAAAAATTAACACCCTCCGGCGGAATCAATCTATAAACGTTATTAAATGACTTTACTTAGGCAAATGAAATATATAACCTCAGAATTTCCCGAGAATTGAGCAAACCGGGAGAGGCTTCGGGATAGTACAGGAAATGGACATAGCGGATGGAGAACCTTAGTGATAGGGGGCCTATTTCTAAGCCCAACTGCTGTTTGTGAAGGGAATAAGGACCAAATTGTCGCTTCAATAAATTTGGTCAAGGATAAAGCCAAACTTGCAAAAGTGCTTAATTAAAAACTTGATTTGTACAAATCAATTAGTTATAATTGTTGAAAATGAGCAGTTGATCCCTTGAGCAGTATTGATTCTTTTACAAAAGTTCTGGTTAGGCAACCATTATACCCATATACCCATCTTCTCAAAGCCGATTGGCAATCAATAGTATTGAACGATCCCATGTTTGAAGAGGCCATTTTTTGGTCTTCACCTTCACTACATTCAGCCTTTCAAAAGTTAAAATCAAACACATTAAAACCTAAAGATCGAAGCAAAGTAATAGCTTCAATTTATAAATATTTCATTAGAGTATCATCTAGAGGGACGCCCTTTGGTATAAACGCTGGATTTAATTTAGAAGATATTGGGGATTTAAACACAAAATTAGACTTACGGGAAAAGAGAATAGTTACACCTGACATGGCTTTTATAAGTCGACTCATTTCAATAATTTCAAATATAAGTGAGTTAAAGTCTAAAATGATCTATTATAAAAACCCTACACTCTTCAAGGTTGGTGATGACTTTAGGTTTTATGAAGTTTATGGAAAAGACAAGATTGATTCCTTCAGGCTGTCTTCCGTACAATCCTACTTAATTCTTGATAAAATCCTCTCAGCTTCTATATCCGGATCCACTTGGGGGGAGTTGGTCTCCCTCCTGGGGGCTGAGCCTTCTATGGAAGAAAAGACATCCTTTCTAAACAATTTAACAGATGAAAACCTCTTAATAAATGAACTGCAATACAATATACTATCCAAGGAAATTTTGGACAAGTCCATTTCCCTACTCAAATCAGTAGATACTGAGGAAAAGCAGTTAATCGTCCTTTTGATTAGATACAGGGAAATTATTGAAAAATTAATTAATAACCCATTAGGAGAGGTCCCCTATTTAGATATCAAGCACCTCAAAGAGGACTTCGAACTTGAAATGGGTATAAATGATATTAGGGAACTATTCCAGGTTGATTTAAATAGGAAAGTTAATAATCCAGGACTCAATGTAAAGGATGTAAGTCAAATTAAAGAGGTAATAGACTTCTTGAGCAAATTAATAATACCTGAAAAATTAGAAAACAGGGATCTTTCAAACTTTAAAACCGCGTTTTTTGAAAGATATGATAATGATACAGTTCCATTATTGAATGTACTGGATCCCGACACTGGGATAGGATTTCCAGTTATTAAAAATTTTGGAGCTAATGCTGAAAGTTTTCTACTTTCAGAAATAGAGGTAAAAAAACCAAATAAACCTTATCAAAAAATCAAAATCCAGGAAGATATTTTCGATTTAGATGATCTTTATTTAACAATCGATAAATCAAGCGGTATTAACCTCGGCCAATTGGACGTATCAGGGAAAAGAAGTACCATTCATAACATGGCGCCCACATACTCTGGAATGTGTTCAAAGTTACCTGATGGACATATTTTACTTTATAATGTGGGAGGAACCTCTGCGGTCAACCTTTTAGGGAGATTTGGTATTGAGAATGAGGATATTGATGCTTTCTGTGAAACCATTTTTAAAAAGGAAAAAAACACATATAAAGGTTGTGTATTGGCAGAGGTACTTATTAATCCACTAGGAAAAGATGGAAACGTGGTCAAACGCAAAGTCTATACGGATTATTACATCCCAATTAATAGTGAAATCCCCGTAAAAAATAAGATTGCCATAGAACCAAGCGATATGTATGTTACGGTCAATAAGGGGGAAATTATTTTGCTGTCTAAAAAACTGGGTAAAAGGATTATTCCCCGAATTTCATCTGCACATAATTTCTCGCGAGTAAATTTACCTCTTTATCAATTTTTAGGCAGTATTCAGCATCAAAAATTAAACGGATTCAACCTTGACTCTATTTTACTAAATAACAAAGGTAACTACAGTCCTAGAATTTTTTACAAAAAAATTATATTAAGACCAGCTTCTTGGACATTTCCTATAAATGTCTATGCAAAAGTTGTTGAAAATGGTTTTGATAAATTTAATTTAATTGTTTTTTCATCAAAATGGAAGCTTCCACGGTGGGTAGCCATAAAAGACGGAGACAATGAGTTACCAATTGATTTAAAAAATCCGAACAGTAAAAACATTCTTTGGGAATATTTTAGAAAAAAACAAGAGATTAAACTAATAGAATGGCTTCATTTTAAAGATACATTAGAGGAATATCCTCAATATACAAACCAAATTATAATTTCATTCGTAAATAAAAATATTCAGCCAGATCTCTGTAATTATTCCACTTGTTTTGAGGTAAATACCCCTAAAAGAACCTTCCTCCCAGGCTCTGAAGTTATTTCATTTAAAATTTACTGTGGCGCATTTTCCTCTGACAAAGTCCTGGATGTGTTATTAAATCAATTAGGCAATAAACTGATTAAAGAAGGATTAGTGGACAATTTTTTCTTTGTTAGATACCTCGACCCCCATTACCACCTTCGAATCAGGTATTTTGTAAATACTAAAGTTCAGAATGGTTTTGATAAAGTATTCTCTCAGGTTATAGAAAATGCTGATTTGCTAAAGGAAGCGGGCCAAATTTGGAAAATAGATTTAAGTACTTACAATAGAGAGTTAAACCGGTATGGCTCTAAAATGATTATTTTAGTTGAGCAAATTTTTTACCTTGATAGTATTTGTTATTTAAACCTGGAATCTGAAATCCAGTTTACGGATAATGAGAAAGATCGTTTATTATATGCTTTTGCTAACGTTGATTCTTGGTTTAATTTAATTAACTTAGATCTCACCGAAAAATTATTATTTACAGAACAAATAAAAAAAAAATTTTTATTTGAATTTAATGAGTCAATAGATAGAAAAAACATTAATACCCTTTATAGAAGTTTGGAAGAAGAAATACATAAAATCTTAGAGCCTACTATTGTGACCGAATTTTCTAATCGAACATACGCAATAAATCAACTTATGATGGAAAAAGAGGTCAGCAGGTTAGGTTTACGTGATTTGCTACCTGATCTCATTCATATGAGCCAAAATAGATTCTTTGCTTCTGAACAACGTATTCAAGAATATCTGATATATGAACTGATTTGGAAATATTATAAATCGGAAACAATGAACAATAGAAAATGATAAAAGAAAGTTCTTATTTGAATGAGAAAACCTTACGGAATTTCCTGTATGCTGGCATTTTTATGATAGTGTGGGTAATGAATTTAGTCTTATTTAGATATGGATTTTACAATCTTACCTTTTTCACTTATTCCTTATACAATTTTCTTGTTGTTTTTGTCGTTTACTATATTTTATCTAAAATTATTACATCAACACAAAACCCTATCAAATGGGTGGTTGGCATTATTGCATTTGTTTTGCTTTCTTTTTTATCTGCCTATTTATTAAGTCTTCCATTCAAACTTATGATCCTTATTTATCCAGATAATGGATTAATATTGTATTATTATGACACTTACTATATTCATTCATTTAACCACCTTTTTCGTTCTTTCCCATTGGGTTTTTTGATGAATCGATTATATATTCATTTGATCTTATTTTTCTTGACGTTTATGGCAATTGAGTATGTCCAATACCTGAACAAGATCTCGGAATTACGAATAATTAATGCTAACCAAGAACTTGAACTCCTTAAATCTCAAATACATCCTCATTTTTTATTTAATACCCTTAATAATCTATACCGACTGGTGATGGACAACGAGAAAGCCGGAGAAGTCGTATTAAAGCTTTCAGAGCTAATTAGGTTTACTTTATATGAAACCAATAAGGATTTGATCCCGCTTAAAAAGGAAATTAAGTTATTACAGAAGTATATTGAACTGGAAAAAATCAATTTGGGCAGTAATTTGGATATCTCTTATAATTTTAAGGAAATTGAAACCAAAGAAAAATACATCGCACCTATGATCTTACTTAGCATAATGGAAAATGTACTTAATCATGAACCTATTACATCAAAAAAAAAATCTTGTATAGAGATTAATTCAAGCCAGACTAACCAAACCATATTCTGTAGTATCACCATCTACACCAACTTTAATCCAAACACCTTTTCGTTTCAAAAAAATAGCTGGACTAATATTCAAAAAAGACTAGATATCCTATATCCGGATAAATATACACTGGAAATAAAGGATTTCAAGTGTTATTCCCAAGTCAACTTAACACTTCAACTGGATTGAATAAATTACAAACTGATATGGTAAGTTTCATTCATAAAAACAGAAATTATTTGCTTTTAATACTCTTAATTTGTCTTTTCATATTGATGTGGTCGTTTGATTCATATTGGCTAGAAAGACCATTTTTTGATGATGTTACTTTTTTGTATACTGTTGTATCATTTTTTACAGTTTGGATTAACTACTTCATTATTTCAAAAATTATCTTTAGAATTAGCAATCCCTTTAAATGGATAGTGCTGATTTTAAGTTTGGTATTGCTTTATTTTTTATCCCTTTACACTCTTACATTTCCCCTTAAATATATGCATCTTAGATACCCTCATCATGAAAAGTTAAAATTTTTTTACGAAGGCCTTTACATCACTTCCTATAATGACTTGTTATCCCCACGAGGCCCGGCTCTGCTAATGAGCCAATTATATTTATTCTTGTTTTTATTTCTCGCAGCATCAATGGTTTTTAAGTATATCGAGTCCATAAAGAAAGTTACCGATTTAGAATTGACTAATGCCGAGCAGAAATTGAATCTACTAAAATCACAGCTCCACCCAAAATTCCTTTTAAATACCCTGAACAGTTTGCACCTCCTAACGGAGGACAATGGTAAAGCCAATGATGTGATATTTAAATTATCGGATTTATTAAAATTCACCCTTTATGAAAGTATGGAGGCAAAAATCCCATTAAAAGCTGAACTCTCCTTTCTTCAAGATTTTATCGAGCTTGAGAAAATCAGGCACCATGATAATGTGAAAATTGAATATGACTTCAGCTCCTTCGAAAATGATAAGGTTAAAATTGCGCCATTACTTTTTATCAATTTCATTGAGAATGCCTTTAAACATGGGGTCAACAAAACCCGCGGAAGCTCCTGGGTTACAATAAAACTTGTTCAGGAACCTAAATTTTTGGAATTTAAGATTTTAAACAGCAAGCCTAATCTTAGTAAAGCCGAGCCTAGCAGTATCGGTGGCAAAGGCTTAGTAAATATAACCCGCCGTTTGGAACTTCTGTATCCAGAAAAGCACTATTTGAACATAGAAAATAAGGAAGAAGTATATTCCGTGCACTTAAAAATTGACTTAATATGAACTTAATTAAAAGCCTGATCATAGACGATGAGCCATATGCACAGGAGGTCATTGAGGAATACATCAAAAAAGTTCCCTTTCTCCACCTACTTAAAAAATCTAATGATGCCATAGATGGCCTGAAAGATATTGAGGAGCTAAAGCCTGACCTGGTCTTCATGGATATCCAAATGCCTGAAATGACAGGAATTGAGCTGATAAAAATATTGCAAGGGCATAAACCTGCAATAATCATTACTACGGCCTATTCAGAACATGCCTTGGAGGGTTACGAGCTTGAAATTTCTGATTATCTGCTGAAACCCATTCGTTTTGACCGGTTTTTAAAAGCAGTTAATAAGATAAAGAAGCAGTTAACGCCCTATGAACCTAAGGCATCTCAATATTTTTGGGTAAAGGAAAACGGTAAACTGGTCCATGTCCCCATGGAGGATGTATTGATGGCCAAGAGCATGAAAGATTACATACAACTATACCTTAAAAAAAGAAAAATTATCACCTATCAGACTATGAAACGCATGAAGGAAATATTACCAGCTGAGGAATTCATGAGGGTAAGCCGTTCCTGTATAATTAGAAAATCGGCCATTAAGTCAATTAATGGTAATATTCTAGAAACTACGGTGGGTGAAGAAATAATCATTGGAGGGACCTACAAGGAGGCTATCAAATCCGAGATCAATGAGTGGCTGAGATGATATGTCTAAAAAAATGATACTCCCTCTAAATTAATTTCGTAATTTGGGTAAATTAAGTTAATTCAATTAAATCTTTAAAATTTAAATCATGAAAACAACATTACCAATTATTAAAAAAAGAACTGTAAGTAAGTTAGTAAATCGTAAAACTGGGCCGGGTCAATCAGCAAAAAATATGAGCATAGAAGTTACTTGTACATGGAGCGGTATTAAAAATAACGCCTGAAATGTGTCATTTTGAATTACTTCGATGAAATAATCTGAAGATTTAATAGGACATATAAAGGCAGAATCAAAAATCTTAATTCCTTTCAAGATTTCTCCCTTCCCTTCGGTCGGGCGAAAAGACTAATTAATTAAAAACCCACGCAACTTAAATTGTTACATGGGTTTTTTATCTAGGTCTGCGGTTATATTTATACTTCCTTACTATCCAACTTGATGTGCAGCTCCTTCAGCTGATCCTCAGCGATGGTGCTCGGGCTGTCAATCATCACATCTCTACCTGAGTTGTTTTTAGGGAAGGCAATGTAATCCCTGATGGAATCGGATCCTCCGAAGATGGCGCACAACCTGTCAAAACCGAAAGCAATGCCACCATGTGGGGGAGCACCGTATTCGAAGGCTTCCATAAGAAAACCAAACTGCTTCTGTGCTTCCTCATCTGTGAATCCAAGATGTTTGAACATCAATTGCTGGGTAGCGCGGTCGTGGATCCTGATCGAACCTCCACCTATCTCCACTCCGTTAATCACCAAATCATAGGCATTGGCGCGAACGGCTCCTGGGTCAGTTTCAAGCAATGGAATATCCTCCTGCTTGGGTGAGGTAAATGGATGGTGCATGGCGTGGAATCTCGAGGTTTCTTCATCCCACTCCAGCAATGGAAAATCCATCACCCATAGCGGTCTGAACACCTCCCTGTCGCGAAGACCTAAATCCTCGCCCATTTTAAGCCTAAGCTCAGACATTTGCTTTCTTGCGGTATTTTTATCGCCTGACAAAACCAAAATCAAGTCCCCGACTTCGGCACCACACTTATCTGCCCAAGCCTTCAAATCCTCCTGGTTGAAAAACTTATCAACAGAAGACTTGTAGCTTCCGTCAGTATTGCATTTCACATAAATCAGCCCCTTGGCTCCAATCTGCGGGCGCTTCACCCAGTTGGTCAATTCGTCCAACTGCTTTCTGGTGTATTCAGCAGCTCCTTTTGCACAGATTCCCAAAACTAGCTCTGCAGAGTCAAATACTCCAAAGCCTTTATTTTGAGCCACATCGTTCAACTCGACGAATTTCATGTCAAACCTAAGGTCAGGCTTGTCATTTCCATAATATTTCATGGCATCGGCAAAAGTCATGCGTTCTACTTCACCAAGTTCAACACCTTTCACATGGGTAAAAAGATGACGCACCAACCCTTCAAAAGTATGAAGAACATCCTCCTGCTCCACAAATGACATCTCACAGTCTATTTGTGTAAATTCCGGCTGCCTGTCAGCGCGAAGGTCTTCATCCCTAAAGCATTTTACAATCTGGAAATAACGGTCAAATCCGCTGACCATCAAAAGCTGCTTAAAAGTCTGCGGAGATTGCGGAAGAGCATAAAACTCACCTGGATTCACCCTGCTAGGCACCACAAAGTCCCTTGCGCCCTCTGGTGTAGACTTTATCAACACCGGGGTTTCCACCTCGATAAAATCCTGTCCGTCCATGAATTTACGGGTTTCCTGCATCATGCGGTGACGAAGCTGAAGCTTATTGCGAACCACATTTCGGCGAAGATCCAGATATCTGTACTTCATCCGCAATTCCTCTCCCCCATCGGTTTCATCTTCAATGATGAAAGGGGGTACCTTGGCCTTGTTCAGCACCTCTAAGGAAGCCGCCTTTATCTCAATATCTCCAGTGGGTATCTTATCGTTTTTGGAAGTCCTTTCGATCACCTTGCCTTGGACCTGAATCACAAATTCACGTCCAAGTGAAGCGGCTTTTTTAAGCAATGCCTCATCGGAACTGCCTTCTTCCAGTATCAATTGCGTCACCCCATATCGGTCACGAAGGTCTACCCAGATCAGGCCGCCTTTGTTTCTGACACGCTGCACCCATCCGGCCAACGTCACTTCTGTATTTATATCTTCCGCGCGGAGTTCTCCACAGGTATGAGTTCTTAGCATAACTATCAATAATTTTAGTCACAAAGGTGCAAAGATAAAGGTTCTGCCAGCAGATTGCAGTTTTTTGGGAGATGATTATTTACTGGTTGGAATATTTTTTGAGATGAAACAAATTTAAACCAAGTCCTTTTTAGTATATTTAAAATAACCTTTTTGACTTTTCAATGAAAAAATACCTGTTTTCGGCTCTCTACGTTATCAATTTAAGTTGAGCTTTAGGAAGAAAAATATAAAAAAATAAAGACCATCACTTAGTTTTTCAGCATTTTATGAACTTATTTTGTACAAAACGATACGCTCTAATTAAGTAGCCATGAAGAAAATTTGGATGACTGTGGGACTTGTCCTACTGGTAGCGGCGGGGTATAGCTATTTGAAATACAATAAGCAGGAAAAAGAGCTCCTAGCCAATCAACACCTTGAAAACGAGGTGGATTTAGAAGATGAAGTAATCGAAGAAATAGAGGAAATCCTCTATGGAATCACCATCAATGACCTCGAGATCACCGAAGGCTTGATCGGGAAAAACCAAACCCTCTCCACCATCCTTTCACCTTTTAATGTACCTTATCAAATCATAGATGAGGTCGCCAAAAAATCCAAAGACATTTTTGACGTCAGAAAGTTAGCTTTCAACAAAAAATACACAATCCTTACTCCAAAGGATTCTTCCCAGGCACAATTCTTCATTTACGAGCCTAACCCTGCTGAATTTGTAGTTTTCAGGTTAGATACCGTTGACATCTACAAGGAGGCCAAACCCATGGAACTTCGCAGAAGGGAAGTTGCCGGTACCATCACAAGATCCTTATATGTCAACATGGTAGAGCAGGGAGTCACTCCTGATCTGATTGACCAGTTTGCGGATTTGTACGGTTGGACGGTTGATTTCCAGCGAGTACACAAGGGAGATAAGTTCAAAGTGGTGTACAACGAGAAAGTGGTCGATGACCATGTAGTAGGCGTAGAAGACATCGAAGTAGCTTATTTTGAGCACTTGGGCACTCCTTATCATGCGATTCCTTTTGAGCAAAACGGCGAGATTGCCTATTTTGACCAAGAAGGAAACAGCTTGAAAAAGGCATTCCTGAGAGACCCTTTGAAATATACTCGGATCAGCTCCAGATATAACCTGAAGAGATTCCACCCTGTACAAAAAAGATACAAGCCGCACCTGGGAACAGACTATGCAGCTCCTACGGGCACCGAAATTCGGTCGGTTGGTGACGGCACAGTGGTTGAGTCAAAGTTTACCAGCGCCAATGGCAATTATGTCAAAGTAAAACATAATGGTACTTACACCACCCAATATCTCCACATGTCAAAGCGTGCCGTTGCAGCTGGAACCCGCGTGAAGCAGGGGCAAGTGATCGGCTATGTAGGCAGCACAGGCTTGGCAACAGGTCCTCATCTTTGCTTTAGATTTTGGAAAAACGGCAAGCAGGAAGATTGGTTGAGGGAAAAAATTCCACCGTCCGCACCTATCGCCAAAGACAACCGCATGGCTTACGAAAGGCTTCTAATGGAAAAATTGGACCAACTGGCCAGTATCCCATATGTAGGCGAAGAGCAGCCATTGCTTACGAGCGTGGAGTAAAAAAATGAATAGCCACGAAGGCCCGAAGGCGCACAGAATTTAAACTTTGCGCCTTCGCACTTTTGTTGCAAAAAAAGACGGGAGACCGTAGACAGAAGACCGAATAGGGGGCAATAATCAATCTTCATAATTGGATGAAGCTGTCACTTTTTCTTTTGCTAGTTCTTCCTCTTGAGCTAGTTCTGGATTTGCGGAAAATCTCACTTCTGTTCTTCGATTAGCCTGATGCTGCTCTTCGGTGCACTGGCTGCAATCCACCACCGGGCGGGTTTTGCCAAACCACTGGAAGGCCATCCTGTTTTCATCCACTCCACGCCCTTTGAGGTAATCAAATACCACCTGAGCCCTTCTTTCCGAAAGCCTCTTATTATAATCTTCCGATCCACGGATATCGGTATGCCCCTGCAAGTCCAGATGGAAGTCCCTGCGTTGCTGCATCCATAAGGCAAGTTTCTCCAGCTCCATTTTATGTGGAAGCCTCAAAGTATGTTTATCAAAGTCAAAGTAAACCCGAGGAAGGGCAAGCAACCCATTTTCCTGCAACCTATCCTGAATGGCAGCCAACAGCGTGTTTTCATCACAATCGGCAGCTGCTAGGTCAATCGGGAAGTCATAATCTTTTCCACTTTCCGGGAAGGCTCGCAATACCAACTCACTTCTTCTGTTCAGCTGGTGATCAGTTTCCGAACAAGGCTGACCATTCCCACAATCCCTGACCGGTTTAGTCTTACCGTGCCATTCAGGTGTGATCCGGCTTTTCGAAACGCCTTTTTTAACCAGATATTCCACCACAGACTCTGCTCTCTTTTGGCTTAGTGCCAAATTATAAGTTTCTGAAGCCCTCACATCGGTATGTGAATTAACCTGCAGATCCAAAAAGTCATTCTCCTTCATCATTTCTGCCAGCTTATCCAGGGCAGGCTTGGCTTCGATTCTAATTTCAGATTTATCTAAATCATAATAAATGAGGTCCACAAATACCGGCATCCGATAAGGTATGCGTACCATGGTATAAAACCTTTCTAAAATTTCATCCTCAATTCCTCTAGTAGAAACCGTACTGTCAACTTTGGCAAAATAGCCCTCCCTCTGAATTTTGACCAGATAGTCCGACTCGTTATTCAGCTCAGCGGTATAGATAGCGTATCTGTCTTGTTCAGTCTGCACGTCAGAATTCAGGTTTTTATCCTGAAGAGCAAAAAAGAACTCTTCCTCCACCTCATTCCCATTGCAATCCAGCAAGTTGGCCAGAAAACGCTTGTACATTTCCTCCACCTGATAAATATCATCCAAGCCTTTTCCGCCCAGTCGGTCAGAGGAGAAATACGCTTTCCCTTTTTCCTTGTAAAAATATGCATAATCATCCTGAGGGGAATTATAGGGAAGACCAAGGTTTTCGATTTCACCAAAGCCATCTTCCTCAACAGAAGTCTTGAATATATCCAAGCCCCCTAGGCCTTCATGACCTTCAGAGCTGAAGTATAAATGCCCGTCTTTTAGGAAAGGGTTTCTTTCATTTTCGGCTGTATTTACCACAGGCCCCAAGTTTACTGGGGAGCCGAATTTCAGGTTCTCATCAAAATCCACATAGTAAAGGTCAAGTCCCCCATGCCCGCCTTTCATGTCGGAGGCAAAATAGAGCCTTTGATTTTCTTCATCCACAAATGGGGTGATGATGGCATGGTCGAGAAATGAATTGTGGGGAAAAGCCTTATACCCTACCAGTTCACCCGTACTGTCAATCCGACTAAAGTAAAGCTCGGGATTGATATCGTATACCCTTTTCTTCACCCCTTTCACCTCCCTGGTCACCGTGTAAAATACTATCGGCTGCTGTTTTAAGAAAAAAGGATCGGCAAAATGGTAGGTATCAGGCACCGGGGACTGCACCTCCGTAACCTGAAAATTCTGGTCAACCTTATACACCGTTAGAAAGTCCCTTCCAGTCCAGCCATATGCATCCCGACTAAACCTGTTTCGCCCATCTATCCTAATTGGCTTCTTGCCCTTCCCGATTTCACCCCTGTCAGAGGTGATATAAATATTTCCCCGGTAATCTTCCGCCCAGCCAAAATCCGCAAAACCTGTATTCAGCGAATCCAAAGGCTTCGCTTCCACCAGACGGTTTGGGTTTTGATTTTCCCAAGCCACAAGGCTTACGTTTTTGGTCTCCAGCACTTTTTTAAGCTGGTAAAACTTATCCATCTCTCCTGCACGCTGAGCGGCAATTGCATAGGCTTTCCAGTCCTCAGTAGTGGCCTCTTGATGGCCAGTGACAATTTGCCTCCACTTATAAGCTAGTTCATAATCCCGCATCTGCTCATATGATTGGGCAGCACGTTGCGCGGAGTGGTAAGTGGCTTTTTTCCCGTAAGCTTCAGAATAGACCTTTGCGGCTTCTTGATAATTCAATTCTTCAAACTGCCTGTCGGCGTACCTGAGCATGGAGTTTTGGGCAAAAACCTGGATCCCCATGGTCAATAAAACGATAATCAACAATATCTTCTTCATAATCAAAACCATCTAGGATTCTTCATTCGAACATTGCGCGGAGTGACATAATAACCCACAGACAACTCGTGGGAGTTGTTCCGGTAGTTATTCAGCACATTGGTATTGTGGTCATAGGCGTAGCCTAGTCGGAGATTGCTAAGGGCAAAGATCTCCACGATGAAAGCTACCGCATTACGCCTGTTGAGGTTTGCTTGCAACTGTTCCGAGCCAAGATCCACATTAGAGCGGTAACTTGCTCCCAACCAAAGCCTTTCCATGAAAAGGAACATGCCATTAAGATCATAGCTGGTTGGTGCACCGCCAGTTTCTTCCTTAATCAGGAAGGAAGGTTTGAACTCCACCTGGTCAGACACTGGAAAAAGTGCTCCTGCAGTGAAGTAAAAGTGAAAATTGTGATAAGCAAGTGCCAAATCTTCTCTTTCCAGCGCCTGCCTACCCACCAAATTAAATGCGCTTAAACCAGCATAATACTTGGAGTTGTGCCAAAAGACCCCGACATTCATATTAGGAGCAAACATATTATTCCGTCCTTCCGGAATGTGGATATCGCCATGGTCATTGGGATTAAAAATCGAGCCGTCAATTACATACTCCGTCACACCGGCACTTACCCCAAAGCCCAAAAAGGAATCATACCCGGTCTGCAGCCTGTATGCATATGTCAACAAGGCCCCAGAAGTTTGGGAAGGTCCCAGCCTATCTGACAAGATGGAAGCCCCAAAACCCATTCTGCCTTCATTGGCACTAAGATCCGCTGTGACCGTAAAGGTGCGTGGAGCACCAGGAAAATCCATCCACTGGCTTCTATAAGTACTTTGGACATATGGCTCTCCCTTGTATCCGGCATATCCAGGATTGATGTGAAGGCCATTAAAAATGTACTGGCTAAACTGCGGCAATTGCTGCCCCTCTACTTGCTGGGGCATAATCCACCCGAGCAGTCCACAAACTAGTATTACTCTAAAAAATTTTTCCATTTCCGTCTTTGATTACTTGTATCCAACCCTTAAAAATTGTCTGCTGACCATTACTATCGGTGGATTTGATCACATAGTAATAGGTCCCTGAATTCAGTCCCGGCGCGTTCCAGTTGTTTTGATAGTTGGTGGCCTCATAAATATGATCCCCGTATCGGTTGAAAATGGTTAGGTCGTTTTGGATAAACTTATCCAGCCCCTTGATCGTGAAGAAATCGTTTTTCCCATCTCCCCCAGGAGTGATTACATTCGGAAAGAAGATCTCCGCAATTTCATTTTCATCCCTAGCCTTGTTGTTTGTAGGGTCCACATCTTCCTCCCGGGAGGTTACCTCCACTTCATTGATGATAATCCCTTTATTGTTTGCCTTCACTTCCAGCGTAAAAGTAAGTGTTCCCCCTGCAGGAATCCTGTCAACCTGCCACTGCACTTCCTGCCCATTGACCTGCACGGTGATTTGAGCATCAAAGTCGGCGGTATGGCTGAAGCCCAAGTAGGAAACTTTGGAAGGAAGTACATCTGTCACGATGACCATGTGGGCAGTTTCAGAACCGATGTTGGTCACCTCGATTTCATACTCAAAGGCATCGCCTTCCAGTATTTCTTTGTTGAAGGAGGTTTTCGTGATGGACAGGTCTACCAAAGCATTACGGATATCGACTTTCTCCGCTTCAGCGTCAGCTTCAAAATCATCAATTGTAAGATGTGCACGATTGACAACTTCGCCTTCGGCAATAGCCATGGTTTCGATGACAAGTTCCACCGATTCTCCAGCACCCAGTTTTTCAATTACAAAGACTAACTTCTCCCCATCCTCTCTTTCCAGATTGGAAGAAATGAACATCAATTCCTCTGGAAGGAAATCCTCGATCCTGATATTTTCCAAAGTTTCTCTGCCCTTATTGGTCAGAGTAATCGTGTAGGTAATCATGTCCCCAACCATCACCTCGGTTTGGTCCACATTTTTGACAAACTCAACTTTAGGATCGCCAGACAGCAAGGTGAAGGTAACAACTGCCTTATCGCGGTTCTGCGGGTTACCAAGTTCCCAAAGCTCATACTCCAATGTATATTCCCTTGCCTCTGCAACTCCAGGCATCAATCTCAATGTACCGTCTTCTTCGATTATCAATCCTAGAATGCCATCCAAATCTGTAAAGATGAAGTCAACCTGTTCAGGTCTTACCTTTTGGCCATTTAGAAGGTCATTTCCGAGTATGTTGCCCAGTACCCCGCCAACCTTGGCATCAAACTCACCGAACTCATCATCATTGGCAATGATAGTCGGATTGTCGCCTGGTGGAGTTCCTTCTCCTGCCCGATAGACGACCAAAGCATGTGCTTCCAAGGCAAACTCCACCCCACCGGCATCCACTGTGACGGCATAAGCCCTGTTTCTGATTTTTCCGGCTTCAATATCAGCAGCAGTAACGGTATAAGAAGTGAATAGATGATATTTGCTAAAAGGAGCAACTTCGTCAACGATAGTTTCTAGGCCTGTAAGCGGATCTTCCACCTTGACATTATTGGCCGCAAAGTCCCCCTCATTTTCAATCTCAATCACATAATTAATCTCCTCACCCACCTCGCTGAAAATTGCGCGATCAGCAACCTTGGTCAAGGAAAGGGCAAAGTCAGCCAAGACCTTCACCACCACTGGCACCTTCTCACTTTCACATCCCGCCTCATTTACCTGGCTTACATACACGGTATGCACGCCCGGGAACCAGAGTTGTACCACCGGCTCTTCATCCAGTTTATTACCCCGGAAGTCGTACCACACCAACGTATGATTCTGGGAAGCCTCCACGATATAGTTGGTAGTGCCGTAATCGATGTCGACCACCTTGTTTTTCACCTTGGGCGGCTCCACTTCATTGACCTTTATTTCAAAGGCAAATGCACAAACTTCACTTTCCATCCCCGGAGGAACTGCATAGTAGGTTCCTGAAACAGTAGGAAAAGGATTCGAAGCATCAAATTCCTTCAAGTCCACATTTGGCCCCGGGATTTCGTTATAGAACTTGATTCCAGCAGGGAAAGTCTCGCTGACTTCATCAAAAGGCACTTCCTCACCCTCTGCCAAGCAAAATTCAAACACTCGGTTTTGTGAGTAATCTCTGCACTGGGCAGCATCAAAATTTTCGGTATTCACCCAGACCACCACTGGGCCGGTAATGATTTCACCTTTGCAATCGCCTCCATCCTGATAGCCTCTTATCAGTGAAATTTCAGTGAATGGAGTTCCAGATACAGCCCCATTCCCTGAAATCGAACCTTCTATAGAAATGGATGGGTTGCAATCTTCGTTGGTCAGGATAAAACAATCCTCAGTGGCTCTTACGGTGTAGGTAAGCGTGGCCAGTACAAAATCAGTTGCTTCTCCTAGGCTGGATGGCATAGGCAAGTCGCCCACCTTCCAGATAATAGAGCCATTCGGCCCCATATTCGGGCCAAAACTGGCTCCCGAAGAAGAGTGGTTGGAGAAAAACAGTTGCTCTTCTACAGCCGCATGGGAAGCCGTAAAAGGCAGTGGAATTACTATCTCTGCTTCCTCTATCGGCTCAGTACCCTTATTATATAATTCTATGGTAAATTCAATTTCTTCTCCAGGTTCCACCTCTGCATTCACTTCGGTTAAATCCTTTCCATTAATCCTGCTCACTTTATTTAGGCCCACCACTTCAGGGACGTAGGCATCTACAGAAAATGTCAGGTTGAAAATGATATAGCGATCCCGGTCTGTTCCATATTGGAAAAGGGTAGACGTCTGCTTATTACCAATTACCTCATTGTTTGCATTGGGTATCTCGAACATGGAAATATCCATCCCAGCATTGTGCTTCAGGAAAGGATTGCGAGGATTTTCCCCTGTATGGATGGAGGAATTGAAAAAGTTATCTGGATTGTTTCCCTCATGGCTGAGCCGGATAAATTCTCCGGAGTTAAGTCCTTTTTCGATTTCCAGGTAATTTCCATCTAGGTCCATATCGCCCTCACCGGCCATCACTCCCAGCTTGATGTGGACATCACCGTTTTGGGCGGTTTGGAAACCTTCAATCGGAATCTGATATTCCAAGACCTGGCTCCCGGTCACATAGGCATGCCCGTCAAAAACGGTCACATCCCTCCAGTTCATCTTGGAATTCTGATAGACGATCACCATGCCCCAACCTCCGTAGAATCCCACTTGCTCATCGGTACCTTCAGCCAATGCCATATCAGCCAGGAAGTATTCTCCCAGCCCATGTTCTTTGACCAAATCTGTCACCTCGGCATAGGCCGAATACATCAGACTTTCCGAGCTTTCAGGAAAATAGATTTTGTCAGGCGTGGCTGTAATGGTTTGATAATCGCCTTGGGCGTGTTTGAACTTCACCTCTCTTTTGTTGAGAGTTTTGGTGACCCCATCCTTGGTCACCTCAAAAGTCATAGGACTTTCAGGTCCCGCAGTAGCCCTCCCGGTCCAATAGAGTCCTGCAAAGACAATTTCCGAACAGCTTGGATCTGCTCCGTTTTCCTCAGAAAAAGTCAAGGTGGCGGAGGAAGAATTGAAGGTGTTGGGATCATCGTCTATGTCCACATAGACCATTGAAGAGTTGTTGTTTGTCGCATCGGGGTCCTTGGTCTGGAGGTTGGTGTTACCGATCATGGTGAAATCACCTTTGATGCTGTAAATAGTTTTCTCCGGGGTCGCCGTAGCTGTACGGGGAGAAAAGGGCACCTGAACCTGTGCCTTGACGGGGGACATGCCGGCCATCATGAAGATGAACAACACGCAAATCCACAGCGCCCTTGAGGTACTACAGAAAGAATTCATAATCAAAAAGGTAATGCCAATAAAAAGTCGACCTATAAAAGACCGGTTTCCCTTAAAGTGAAGGATTAATTTTCGCTGAAAAGGAAGGTTTCTGAATCATCGGATGAAAAAGCAGGTTGAAAACCTATATTCTTATCCAAAATACAACCTGATGGGGGCCGAAAAATGCCTGAGCCAACAGTACCGAAATAAAGTATAGATTCTATTCATACAGTAAAAGTTAGATAGTAAGAATCCCTTAAAACAATGTATCATCGCAGGTTATTGGAAATTATTGCTTGAATTACTTCCATAATCCCTGTCAACAATATATAAATTAAAATGCAAAAAATGTTATTTATCTAGGGGATATTTTTTTACAAAGTAAATAATTCCTCAAGATAATGTGATAAAGTGCTTTTATATGCATAAAAAAAGCAGGTGAGTTAACCTGCTTTTCAATTGTTTTTTACTTGATTTTTGTCTTTTTATCTTTAACCAACCGCCTCACATACTTTTCCAAAACCTCGCGTTTGTAAGTCTCCAGCAGCTTTGATTGAAGATTTAACTTATCTAAACTCCAAACCATAACCTTATAAATTAATTTTCTGTCATAAATATAAAACGAAATACCCCTTTACAGGGTTTTAACCAATTAAAACCCATTGGTATCCTAATTTTTGTTATTGGCCTATTTTGACTAACTTGAAAACAAACCACTGATTCATGGAAAACAGAAACTTATCCAAGTTACAGGAAGAAATCAACGAAACTTTTGAACTTCATAGGCAGCAAGCCCTCAAGCTCCGCCTTAGCACCAAAGAGGAACGGGCGCGCAAGCTCTCCAAACTGAGAGAATGGATTAAGAGAAACAAAGCAGAAATTCGCAAGGCCCTTTACGCTGATTTTAAAAAGCCTGCCACCGAAGTGGATTTGACGGAAACCTACTTAGTGCTTTCCGAAATCAACCTAGCTCTAAAAAACCTGAGTAAATGGATGCAGCCAAAAAAAGTTAAAAGCCCCATTACCTTAACCGGTAGTTCATCCTATATACAATTTGAGCCAAAGGGAACATCACTGATCATTTCTTCTTGGAATTTTCCATTTCAATTGGCAATCACACCGCTTGTTTCAGCATTGGCAGCTGGTTGCACTGCCATAATCAAGCCATCGGAAAGTTCACCCCACACCAGCGCCCTGCTCAGAAGAATGGTGATGGAGGTCTTTTCCCGTGATGATGTGGCCTTGTTTGAAGGTGAGGTAGAGGTTTCCACAATGCTTTTGGAAAAACCTTTTGACCATATTTTCTTCACCGGAAGCCCCAAGGTGGGACGGATTGTAATGAAGGCAGCCGCAGAAAACCTCAGTTCAGTGACTTTGGAACTGGGTGGGAAAAACCCTGTGATCATTGATAAAAATGTAAATCTGGAAGATGCTGCACAAAAAGTTGTTTGGGCAAAATTCATGAATGCGGGCCAAACCTGCGTTGCTCCTGACTATTTGATGGTCCACTCCAGCATATTGGATCCGGTTTTGGCTGAAGTTAAAAACCAGATTCAGAAGATGTATGGTACCAAAGGAAAGGCTATCGCAAAAAGTAAAGATTTCGCTCGCATCATCAACTCCAGACACCACAAGAAATTAACCAGATTACTTAGTGATGCACGTCTCAAAGGTGCATCGATTTTCTTCGGTGGCGATATGGATGAGGAAGAAAATTACTTGGAGCCTACCATCCTGACTCAGGTAACTGATGCCATGGACATCATGCAGGAGGAAATTTTTGGGCCAATATTACCAGTTGTTACCTACACAGATATCGAGGACATCGTCCACACCATTAACAGCAAGCCAAAACCTTTGGCGCTTTATATTTTCTCTGACGAGCAATTTGTGATCGATTTTGTTTTAAGCAATACTTCTTCTGGCGGGGTCTGTATCAATGACTGCATTATACATTATTTGCAGCCTGAACTTCCCTTTGGCGGGGTGAATGAGAGCGGTATAGGAAAAGCCCATGGACACTTTGGATTTAAGGCTTTCAGCAATGAAAAGGCAGTTCTGAAACAAAGAGTGGGAATGACGCCAGCCAAAATGTTTTATCCCCCATATGGCTTCGCCGAAAAGAGAATTTCCAAACTGTTCTTGAAGATTTTCGGCTAATGAAAAAGGTACTTTTGGCCTTGTCCGTGATGTTGGTGATGGAAAACAGTTCCGCTCAGCAGAGGGCTAGGGATTACGGGTTTGAATTCGGTGTAATGTCTCCCGGACCGCTCAATTCCATCACGGATGTGGACGGGGTAAAGGTTGGCCATATTACTCTGCATGAAGGAGATAACATCCGAACGGGAGTGACTGCTATTCTTCCTCATGATGAAAACATTTTCCAGAACAAGGTCCCCGCAGCCATTTACCTTGGTAACGGCTTTGGGAAATTGGCTGGCTACAGCCAAGTCAAGGAACTGGGAAACCTAGAAAGCCCCATAATCCTGACCAATACATTGAGTGTGGCGGCTGGGATAGAGGGGGTTATTGATTATACTTTTTCCTGGGTGGAAAACAGCAACGTCTACTCCGTAAATGCGGTAGTAGGGGAAACCAATGATGGGTACCTAAATGCCATTAGGAAAAGAGCCATCAACCCCAGCCATGTGCTTCAGGCTATCGAGGATGCAAAAGGAGGCAAGGTAGAGGAAGGAAACGTGGGTGCCGGGACAGGCACTGTGGCTTTTGGTTTTAAAGGGGGGATCGGCACAGCTTCCCGAAAGCTTCCAGCAAACCTCGGTGGCTATACCGTAGGAGTTCTAGTCCAGTCCAACTTTGGCGGGGTCCTGACTGTTGACGGCCTTCCTGTAGGGAAGCATTTGGAGCAATATTCCTTCAAAAATCAGTTGGAATCTGCAGATGGCTCCATAATGATCATCATTGCAACCGACGCCCCAGTGGGAGAAAGAAATCTGGAAAGAATTGCCAAGCGCGGCATGCTCGGTTTAGCCAAATCCGGCGGTATAGCCTCTAACGGTTCGGGGGATTATGTGATCGCTTTCTCCACTGCCAAGGAACTACGCATTTCGCACAGTGAAAAACCCCTCACCCTATCTCAAACCTCCACTTTACGAAACGACGACATGAGCGCCCTATTCTTAGCCACCATTGAGGCCACTGAGGAGGCGATAATCAATTCCCTTTTTGCGGCAGAGGATATGAAAGGGCGAGATGGTCATGAAGTGAAGGCATTGCCAATCAATGAAGCCATCAAGCTGAAAGAAAAGATGGGAAGGTAGTTTCATTTCGTTCCCATAATGGGATGAAAGACCGAAGCATACCTAACTCGGGGCGGGTCATACTCTTCCTCTATCCATATGCCCAGTTAGCAGTGTACGGATTAGGTATGGATGAGGTATGGACAAGCTCTATATTTGACCTAACCGTACATGGGAGGAGACCTAGCTCACCCCTACCTCAATATCCCTATAAGGTCCCTATAAATTCCCTGTAAGGTCCCTAAAAGGTTTCTAAAAGGTTTCTCGCAAAGGCCACAAAGTGAGTCGCAAAGGGAGCAACGCATAAATCTGTGTGTTTTTTTTAATGGTCTCTCTGAACCTGTTTTCTACTATTGCACCTGACTGCTTTAATCAAAGCTTCAACGATACATTTCCCCCCGTCAGGATAAGTCCAACCTTTTTACCTTGGAATTTTCTGGGGTGCTTCAGGATTGCAGCTAGAGGAACTGCACTCGAAGGTTCAATCACTATTTTCATTCTTTCCAAAATCAGTTTCATGGCTGCTTTGATTTCTTCATCGGAAACGGTGATTATCTCTTTGACCCTTCCTTGGATAATGGCAAAATTTATTTCCCCCAATGAGGTAAGCAAACCGTCTGCTATGGTATTGGGATTCAAGCTGGGTTGGCGAGTACCTGTTTGAAGGGAGCGATAAGCATCATCGGCCCCTTGGGGTTCGCCGGCATACACTTCTAGGCTGGGGTTCATAAACCCGGCCGTAAGAAGAGTCCCCGCCAATAGACCTCCACCACCTACGGGGGTAATGATCACATCCAGCTCCTCCACATCTTCAATCAATTCCAAGGCAGCTGTGGCTTGCCCCTCGATGACGTCCATAAAGTCATAAGGATGGATAAAGGTCGCTCCGGTTTTTTCCACCACCTTTTCCAACATTTCCTCCCGGGCTTGCTGGGTAGGTTCGCACTCGATGATTTCACCTCCATAAGAAGCCACTGCTGCTTTTTTAATACTTGGAGCAGTTTTGGGCATCACGATGTAAGCTGGTATCCCCGCCACTTGGGCCGCTCTGGCTAAGGCCGCCGCATGGTTGCCGCTACTATGGGTCGCAACGCCTTTGGACTTTTGCTCATCAGTGAGCTTTCGCACGGCATTTGCTGCTCCCCTGGCTTTGAAGGCTCCCACTTTCTGAAGGTTTTCGCATTTGAAATAAAGGTGGCAGCCGGCAATCTTGTTGATTGCCGAAGAGGACATCACTGGAGTGCGATGGATAAAGGGCTGAATGGCCTTGTGGGCATCACGGATATTTTCAAGGCTTGGCAGTTCGAAAGTCGACATAGTATGGAGCGGTTGATTCCTTTTGCTGGCAAATTAACATTTTCCTGAGCACAATGCTTATATTGAAAGGGTAAATTGATATTGAATGGATTATAATAAGCTTTTTCGACAAAAGGACGCCTACCCAATCATGGGAGAGCAATTGACCGCCAAAAACACCAAAGTGCTGAACCTCACAGTCAGCAATCCCCATTTATCGGAAGTAAACCTACTGGACATCGCTGATTTCAACCGTTTTATCAAACAACAGATGAATGGCAAAAAGTATGGTATCGGCGGATATATGGAAAATAGGGATATTTATAGACGATCGGAGGTATTTGCACACGATGAGGCTTTCCGGAATATTCACCTGGGCGTAGATATTTGGACTGAGGCAAAAGCACCCGTTTATGCGCCATTCGATGGGAAAATCCACAGTTTCCGGGACAATGCCGGTTACGGAAACTACGGCCCGACAATCATTCTTGAACATGAGGTAGAAGGAATAACGTTCTTTACACTTTATGGCCACCTGATGCGCCAAGACTTGGAAGGGCTGGATAAAGGTCAGGAAATAAAGCAGGGACAACTGTTTTGCCATTTGGGCGAGGAAGAGGAAAATGGTAATTGGCCCCCACATCTACATTTTCAATTAATGAATGACATGCTGGAAAATGACGGGGATTTCCCGGGTGTGAGTGCTGCCCATGAAGCCGACTATTATTGTAAAATCTGTCTAGATCCCAACTTGCTCCTCAGGTTTGAAAGGGATAGCCAAACAGAAAGCTCTATTAGAGGTTGAATAGATAACAAAAAAATTTAGCATGACCCAAAAAGAACTCAAAAGCCTCACTGATTTTAGACGTAAACTTCATCAATACCCCGAGCTTTCCCATGAGGAAAAGGGGACTGCCAAGATGGTGAAGGACTTTTTCCAAGCTTTAGACCCTGCAAAGAAATTTGAAAACTTAGGCGGACATGGAATAGCCTTTCAGTTTGACGGAAAGGAAGCTGGTCCCACCACGATGATAAGATGCGAATTGGACGGTTTGCCGATTGAGGATTTGAGCGAAAGTAAACATGCTTCCAAAAACGATGGAAAGTCGCATACTTGCGGGCACGATGGCCATATGGCGATAGTGGCAGGGGTCGGAGTTCATCTTTTCCAGCATCCCCCCGAAAAAGGAAAAGTTGTTTTGCTTTTCCAACCGGCTGAGGAAACTGGAGAGGGAGCGGAAAAGGTAATCAACGACAAGACCTATCAGGATTTTAAACCCGATTATGCTTTTGCCCTCCATAATCTACCCGGCTATCCCGAAAATCAGGTAGTCATTAAAAAGGGTTCATTTGCCGCAGCCTCTACCGGCATGATCATAAAACTAACTGGAAAAACATCCCATGCAGCGCATCCAGAAGATGGAATAAGTCCTTCTTTAGCGATGAGCACCCTTATGGTGGGTTTACCGTTACTTCCTGAGAGCATGAAGAACTTTGCACTTACTACAGTGGTGCATGCCCAATTGGGCAAAAGGGCCTTTGGCACCGCCCCGGGAGATGCTACCATCATGGCAACTTTGCGCAGCCACGACAATGAAACTCTAGCCGACTTGAGAAGTTATTCGGAAGCGTTGGTCCATAAGGTGGCGGAGGAAAACAAGTTAAAAGCAGAAATCAGTTACACGGAGTCATTTGCTGCGACTGAAAACAGTGAGGAAGCTTATAAATTGGTCAAGGAAGCGGCGAAGCGGCTGAAATTAAAGACCAAAAACATCCGGCTACCATTTAGATGGTCGGAGGATTTTGGTCATTTTTCTAAAGAGACCAAAACAGCTTTATTTGGCCTTGGGGCGGGCAAAAAGCAGCCTCAACTTCACGAACCCACCTATGACTTCCCGGACGAAATCATCGGCACTGGGGTTGGTATTTTTATAGAAACTTTAAAGGAATTTCATTATTGACCATGCAGGGAACCAGCTATATCCAAATCAGCAAATCCGCGTACAAAAAAAACCTCAGCTATATCAGACAGGAAATCGGGGAGCACCCTATAATTTCCGCAGTGGTAAAAGGCAATGCCTATGGACACGGAATCGAAAACATGGTCAAAATCGCTGAAAGTTCAGGTGTCCGTCATTTCAGTACGTTTAGCGTAGATGAAGCTTACCGAGTTTTCCATGCCAGTAAGAAAGGAAGTCACATCATGATCATGGGAATGTCAACAGAATCTCAATTAGAATGGATAGTGGAAAATGGCTTGAGCATATTTGTCTTCGGTATGGATCGGCTGGAAAAAATTCTGACGATTGCCAAGCACAAAGGAAAAAAGGCCAAAATCCATATTGAGGTAGAAACAGGTTTCCACCGCACCGGATTTGAATGGACAGAGAGAGAAAAGCTGAGTAAGATTCTGGTAGAAAACCTCGATCATTTGGTGTTATGTGGCCTTTGTACCCATTATGCTGGGGCGGAAAGTATCAGCAATTATGTACGTGTGAAGGAGCAGATAGATGTCTTTCATCGCTTTAAGGAGTACTTTACAGAAAAAGGGCTGGCATTTTCACTTTATCACACGGCCTGTTCTGCCGCAGCACTTACATACCCAGAAACGGTAATGGATATGGTGCGCATTGGTATTTTGCTCTATGGCTTTTGGCCAAGCCAAGAAACCTACATGGCCAAATACAAACACTTGCTCACCCAAACGACCAAAAACCCACTTAGAAGGCTTCTAAGCTGGAAAAGTGAAATCATGAGTCTCAAAGAAGTAAAAATGGGGGATTTTGTCGGTTACGGCACCAGTTACATGGCTCCACGAAACATGAGGATTGCATTAGTGCCTGTGGGTTATGCGCACGGATTTAGTCGGACGCTGAGCAATCTGGGCAAGGTGCTCATACATGGCAAAATCGTATCTGTAGTCGGAACGGTGACTATGAACAGCATCGCCGTGGACATCACAGAGCTCAGAAATGTAAAAGCTGGAGAGGAAGTGGTGATTATCGGAAAGCAACGCTCACAGGAACTCACCGTGGCCTCTTTTGGTGAAACCTCCCAACAGGTCAATTATGAACTGCTCACCAGACTTCCCCAAAACATTGAGCGTACGATTACAACTTAATCCAGAAGCGCTTCGATATCCTCCTTGCTGAGGCTCTTCATGAAGCTTTCCTCGGTGCTGATCAGCTCTCCGGCCAAGGCCATTTTCTTTTCCTGCAGGGCCATAATTTTTTCCTCCACCGTATTACGAGTGATGAATTTATAAATCATGACCTTATTTTCCTGCCCGATTCTATGGGCACGGTCAATCGCCTGCGCTTCCACAGCTGGATTCCACCATGGGTCAAGTAAGAATACATATTCTGCCTTGGTAAGATTGAGTCCAACACCACCGGCTTTTAAGGATATAAGGAAAATCTTGACATCATCGTTTTCTTGGAATTCCTTCACCTGCCCTTGTCGGTCCTTGGTTGTACCATCCAAATAGGCATATCGGATATTCTCCTCATCCAAAAACTCTTTTACAATCGCTAAGTGTCTTACAAATTGGCTAAATACCAAAACCTTGTGACCCTCACTGGCAGCGGAGTGGAGCATGTGTGTCACATCCTCCAGCTTGCCGGAATCACCCTTATAAGATTTATCCGTCATTTTCGGGTGGTTGGCAATTTGTCTAAGCTGTGTTAAACCTCTTAAAAGGGTGAACTGCTTTCTTGCCATTCCTGGCATTGTCAACTCGTTGACAATTTGCTCCCTGTAATAGCTCTTCACTTCTTCGTAAGCTTTCTCCTGGTCACTGGTCATGGAAGAATACTTCACGTTAATCAGCTTTTCGGGAAGATCGGTAGCTACCTGTGTTTTGAGTCTACGGAGGATGAATGGCTTTATCGTAGCATGGAGCTTTTGAGCTTTATCCATGTCGTTCTTTTTCTCGATAGGAAAAAGAAACTGTTTTTTGAAAAGGCTCTGGTTGCCAAGCAGACCTGGATTGATGAAGTTCATCTGAGACCATAAGTCCATGGTTCCATTTTCCACCGGAGTGCCCGTTAGGATAAGTTTGTTTTTACAGGCAAAATGATTGACCGCTTTGGAAATATTGCTGCCTGGATTTTTGATCGCCTGAGATTCATCCAGAATCACGTAGTTGAAGTAAAATTGCTTCAACACCTCTATATCTAGCCTTGTGATACCGTATGAAGTTAGTACCAAATCATAGTTGGCGAACTTGGAGGTATCTTTGACACGGAAAGAACCGGTATAGGTTAAAATCTTGAGTTTAGGGGTAAATTTTCTCGCCTCCAACTCCCAGTTATAAATTAGGGAAGTTGGCATCACTAATAATGAAGTACTGTCGGGGTTTATCTCCTTTTCATGGGCCAGCAAAGCAAGGGTCTGTACTGTCTTACCCAGACCCATATCATCAGCGAGACAACCACCGAAACTGTAGTCATTCAAAAACCTAAGCCAATTGTAACCAGCTTTCTGGTATGGCCTGAGCTCCCCCCTGAATGTTTTGGGTAAGTCGTAATCCTCAATATTTGAAAAGTCTTTAAGCTTTTCAAGCTTGCGGCTCAAGGTAAGGTTGATTAATTGCCCTTTCTCCAACTCCTGGGCGAGGGCTATATGATGCTTTTTAAGTTTATGATGCTCGTGGGTAGCATCCGTATCTTCTAGAAAGGCAAAAATCTCCGCATAATTGACAAACCAGCTGTCAGGTATTACAGCAATCTCTCCATTTGGCAGCTCAAATTCATTCTTGCCTTGGATAAGCATTTTCCGGATTTTGTGAAAAGGAATTTCAAACTCACCAAACTTGATGATGGCGTTGACATCAAACCAGTCGATGTTTTCTTTAATTTCCACCGAAATAGACGCTTGCCCAATGAAGTACCTTTTCCCCTCGAGATTGTTGTTCTGAAGGATTTTCACCCCCATGGACTCCAACTGCTCGCGATTATGGTTTATCCAATCGAAGGCTTTAGTCTTTTCGAGGGAAAAACGGGAAGATTTCACAGGCAGCCCCATTTCTTTGAGGTAGTCGCCGTAGCTTTTCTCCTTTTCAAGGTCCCTCATGACCTTGTAGAAAATATAATTATCTCCTTGTTGTTCCAATTTCACATCATTGGGACGTTTTTCATCGGATCGGAAGGAATAGTTACCGTATTGAAATTTAAGGTCAAAAATGATTTTGTCCTCAGATTCTCCCTCACCGGAGGTAGCATTGCCGAACAGGTCCTGTGAAGCCCCATTTCCAGGTAGGTCGCTTAGGCTTAGGAATGGCTCCGGCTGCTTTCTTTCTACTTTGATATCAAAGCCTTTGGCATATACGTCAAAAGAACTGACCAGTTGGGTCACAAATTTTTCGTAGTATGACTGCTCTACTTTCTTAGGGATGACGATAAATTTCTTGTTCAGGAATGGCGTCAGTTTCTTGCCGTCAACATTTTTCTCAAAACTATAAAGCTTTTGATCCACCACGAGCCACGCCGGTTCTTTGCAGATGAGGTAGCCGTTTTTGTATTGCCATTCCAGCCTTTCACCGTCATATTTGATGGTGGGAAAATAATGGGTATTTTCATCATTTCTTCTGAAATGGAAAAGTACGGAAGCCTTGTTGGGCATCACTTGGATTTCCTTCCAGATGGGATTGCCATCGTTGCCCATCTCGAAAAGTCGCTTGCCTTGAAGTTTCTCCAATACCTCTGCCCTCAAGCTCTCCAGCTTTACTTCAATTTGTTCCTGTATAGTTTTGTTACCGGTTTTATCATCGTAGACCTTCCGGATAAACTCTTTTGGCTTTAGATTTTTGGTGTTGAACTTTTTGGAAATAGCATCATGCTGCATATTGTCCATGAGCTTGATGAGTTCATAATCCCTATCATCAAGGCCAGATGCAAAATCTTTTGCATTCTTGAAGGAGATGTTTTGATTGGCATATGAAAGCCTTCCCCGCTCATCCAGTTGTACCACAAAGGACTCAAACAGAATCCCAAAGTATTCGTGGATAAAGAGGGCATAAACAATTTCAAAGGGCTTCTCTGAAGAAACTTTCATAATCAATCAGGTTACAAGCAACGGAGGGAAAATGGCGATGAAGGCACAAAATCCATAATACAATAGCTCGCAAAATAATCAAAATTTAGGAAAAAAGCCCTATAAAAGATCCGAAAATTGACCAATCAAAGTTGTTCAATTGTTTTAACTTTAGAGGCAATTATAGCTGGACGGTAGGAAGCCATTAGGGTTATGGCAATCACACTGATGCAGGTATATAAAAAGTCGGTCCACACCATTTTGACAGGATAATTGTCAATGATGGAACTGGCCACACCCAAACTCACAAGCCCGAAAGTATCCTGCAGCCACACGATCAAAAAGCCCAAAACCAATCCGATAATAGCACCGGAAAATGCGATTATAGCTCCTTGTTTCAGGTAAATTGCCTGAATTAGGCTGTCTTTGGCACCCAGTGCCTTGAGCACGGCTATGTCTTTCTTTTTCTCTATTGCCAACATACTTAGAGAGAAAAAAATGTTGAACGATGCGACGGCAAGAATAAAGGTAAGTGTGAGGTAAACAAACAATTTTTCGATCTTGATAGCTCGCAATAATGAGGCATGCTGCTCATCGGTGTCCCTTACGAGGAAATCTTGACCTAAATGTTCACGAAGATTTCGCTTCACTTGTGAGATACGATATCCATCCTGAACTTTTATTTCCAAAGCGGTTCTACGATTGCCATACTCGAGTAATTCCTCCACAAAGCCAATCGGGGCAATGATATATTCATCGTCAAACTGCTTTTCAATGCTGAAATAGCCTATAGGCCGGATGATTTCCCGGTTATACATTTGGCGGGGATCGATTGTTCCTGATCGGCTTGCTTTGGGATAATAAACGGTCAGAAATTCCAGATCATTATTAATATCCACTCGAAGCGTACTGGCCACACCCATACCAAGAATGGCTTCGGGTTGTTTTTCTGTACCCAGGGAAAGCTTTCCACGAAAATAGCCCTGCTCAAACCTGCCCTGATCCAAAAAGTTGTCCGACACGCCTTTTAGCTTAGCCACCTTTTGCACGCCTTTGTAACCGAAAAGGGCATTGTCCTCGATCACCTCGGTGACCACTTCGACTCCTTCCACAGCTTGAATATCATTGAGCCAATCTTTTTCCACACGGAAAGACTTCCCTACTGCTGCCTCTACCTTCAATTCCGCATCAAAGGAGGCATAAAGGCCCCGGATAAGATCTTCCAAGCCATTAAACACCGAAAGCACTATGATCAGAGCCATAGTGCCTACCGCTACCCCGATCATAGAAATCCGGGAAAGAATGGTGATGAAATTTCGCTTCTTTTTGCTTCGGAAATATCGGGAAGCTATGAAAAAAGATAGGTTCAAGATTGGTAAAGCGGTTAATTATTTGTCATCCTCATCATCTTCGTCCTCATCAGTCTTTGGAATGTCAAGGTCAGATATTACCTTATCCATATACTGCGCATAGGCCGCTGAATCATCAGGAAAGAATGCAAGTTCGGGAATTACCCTAACACTTTTACCGATTCTACGGCCAAGGTGCTTGCGGATTTCTTTCTTACTGTCTTCTATTTTCTCAAAAGTCTCCTTATTGTTAGTCAACAAAAAGCTAAGGTAAATCTTAGCCACTCCCAAATCAGGGCTCATCAACACACGGGTTACGGTCACCATGGCGCTGCCGACCAGATGACGTCCCTCGCGTTGGAAGATTTCCCCAACCTCTTTCTGGATTAACTTTGAATATTTTTGCTGTCTTTTGCTTTCCATAACTGATAATTATCGTTACAAATGTAGTGAATTAAATGCGTAAGGTTTAATTTCGTGTTTGCAGATTGCTAAACATTCAACCCTAATCGCCCTTGTTAAGTTTTTTTAAAGTCAATGACCCGTTTCGGATTGCCGGCATTTTGGTAATCCTGCTTATCCTTCGGGTGCCTTATCTGCTGATGGATATTCCGCTACTCACCCCAGAGCTTATGTGGATGCTGACAGGTGAGCGGATGTCACAAGGGTACAATATGTATCTTGATATAATCGATGACAACGGTCCATTTTCGGCTGGGATTTATTGGCTAGTGGATATGGCTTTTGGAAGATCATTAATGGCCTACCAGATTATTGCAGGATTGATCATTATCTTTCAGATTGTCTATATAAACCACTTGTTTATTCGGTATCGGGCTTTCGCCGACACAACATACCTACCTGCATTGGTGATGGGGGTCCTGTTCCACCTTTCCTTTGACTTTCTGACTCTTTCACCCGCCTTGCTTGGCAGCACATTTCTAGTTTTGGCTTTGGGGAAAATTTTCAGTTTGACTTTGTTGAGCGAGGATAGTACTGAGTCTGTCTTGATGGTCGGGGTGTTTGGCGGAATTGCTGCTTGCTTCCACTTTCCCTTGATTTTCTTCCTACCTTATTTGATTGTAGCGGGCATTGCCGTATCGGGATTTAGTTTCAACCACTTCATTCTATCCATGGTCGGATATTTCCAGCCAATTCTGCTTTGCAGTTTGTATTATTTTTGGCAGGATGGATTGCCAGAATTTCTGATGGAATTTGTGTTTGCTACCAGAATCATTGAAACCTATATCCATGTGACCTATTTGGATATGTTGATCTTGTTTATAGTTCCTTTTGGGTTTGCGGCAAGTGGTTTCCTTTTCAGTTCCCTGATGCGGAGCCAAACCATCAACCAGCAGAAGCAAATGCAGCTGATGATGCTTTACATGCTTTTTGCGCTACTTACTCTATTGCTTTCTAATAGGAGAACACCTTATCAAATGCTTGCCTTGTTACCAGCTCTGACCTACTTTATCAACCAGATTTTCATGAATGTGGAACGGAGAGCTGTATTGAGAGGCTTCTTTTATAGCTTTTTGATTTTGGTGCCATTAGTGGGCTACGCTTGGACCTTTCAGAAAATAGAATCTGGAAGGATTACGGCTTATGGGGTTGAAAAAGATACAAAGTACAACTTCACTCGAGACAGAAGAGTGGTCGTGCTAGGTACGGATATGGGCTATTATCAACATGCCTATCCCTCCACGCCCTTTTTGAATTACAACCTTTCCAAGAGGGTTTTGACCGATTTTGAGGATCTCCATGACATGGCCACCACCTTTAAGTATTTCAACAATGAGAAGCCTGAGTACATCATTGATGAGGATGGCGTATTTGAGGAATTGCTCCTTCAAATTCCAGCGCTGAAAGACCTTTACCGCCCGCAAAAGGAAGGCGTTTATAAGTTGAGATAGGATTAGAGGCTCTAAACCCCTACTCTGTTGCTAATTCATTCACTGCGATGAAAGCCATTAGGCCGGAACCGACTTCAAGGGCATCTTCATCGATATCGAATGTAGGCGAATGCACTCCAGAAGTGATTCCTTTTTCTTCGTTACGGATACCTAGACGGTAGAAACAGCCAGGCATTTCTTGGGTATAGTAGGAAAAATCCTCAGCTGCCATCCAGATATCTAATTCTTCCACATTTTCCTCGCCAAGATACTGCTTGGCAGCTTCCTCGGCACGGGAAGTTAATTGAGGTTCGTTGACCAAAAATGGGTAACCCTTTCTGACTTCAAAATCTACCGACCCGCCCATGCCTTCGGCAATTCCTTCGGCCATTTTGACCATGGCAGCATGGGCTTCAGTCCTCCATTTTTCGTTAAGAGTCCGGAAGGTGCCTTCAATTTCAACCTTTTCAGGTATGATATTGGTGGCTCCGTTTGCCTGGACTCTACCAAATGATAGGACTGTAGGGGTTTTAGGACTGGCTTTTCTGCTGACAATTTGCTGAAGGGCTACGATGATGTGACTGGCTATAAGTACCGGGTCAATAAAGTTTTCCGGCATAGCACCATGACCGCCTTTACCTTTTACTGTAAGGTAAAGTTCATCGGTACTGGCCATATACATGCCTTTTCTGAAGCCAACTTTCCCTACATCAATCAAGGGCATCACATGCTGCCCTACAATGCCACTAGGACGAGGTTTCTCTAAGGCACCATCTTTTATCATCAATGAAGCACCGCCTGGAAGCAATTCCTCACCAGGTTGAAAAACTAATTTGATTGTTCCTTCAAATTCCTCTCTAAGCTCCTGGAGGATTTTTGCAGCGCCCAATAGAGATGCTGTATGAACATCATGCCCACAAGCATGCATCACACCCGGATTTTGGGATTTATAGGAAACGTCATTTTGCTCTTCTATGGGAAGGGCATCCATGTCACCGCGGAGGGCCACTATTTTTTTATCGGGATTCTTCCCTTTTATCAAGGCCACCCAGCCAGTATCTGACTTTTTCTCGATCTCCGTAATGCCATACGAGCGCAACTGTGTTTCCACAAATGCGCTCGTATTGTATTCCTTGAAGGATAATTCCGGGTTGGCATGTAGGTGCCTTCTGTTATCTATTACCTCGCTTTTATACTTTTCGGCAAGGGCTTTGATTTTATCTTTCAGCATCAAAATCGTCTTCTATATCATTCTCTTCGAAACCGTCTCTTTCAAATCTATCTTGGATAATCCTTGCTGAAGGAAAATCCTCCTTAATTTTATAATAAAGAGATTGGGCTTCAATTCTATTTACATATTGACCAACTTTCACCAAATACCGGGGCTGCTGGTATTGCATATCGGCTTTCACATCTGGGTGGGTGGTGTACAGATCGTTACGGGTTTCAAAAGCCTTGTCCCTATCCACGCCACTGTAAACCAAAATGGTAAAGCCATTGTAATATTGCTTATCCTCGTTGTCACGTTTAAAATAACCTATGGCTTCCTCCAAGTCCTCATCAACTGGTGAACCTGCCCCTTTAGCAACTGAACTTTCACTTTCCATTTCATCAGGGTCGGGTAATTCCGGAAAAGTCACCCGGGTTTCCGAAAGGTCTTCCGAGTAATCCTTATAAGCATCGGCCGGCCCCCTTTTGATGGCAGCACAGCTAAGGGCAAACATGGAAACCAATATTACAATTAATGCATTTTTCATATCGCAGAATTAATTTTCGATGATTACGCACCGACCGCTTTGAAGGTCATCTTCCACGCTTTTGAATTTCACATTCTTTTTCACGCTACCGTTGGAATATTGAACGGAAACTTTGTCGTTTCTTCCATAAGCTTTATCTGATTTCCTTGGCTCCACCACTTGCTGTCTGCTTGACGGGGCAGTGGCTGCCGGTGTACGGTTACCTGCAATTGAACTGCCAACTTCTTCCTTGGAAGCCTGAACTTTTGGTTCTGGAGCTCTTGGAGCTGCCTGGGCCGGGTTGACCTGATCAGGATTTTGCTTTGGAAGTTCCGCTTTGGAAATGAAAGAAATCACGTCCTCATTAAGCTTTCCAACAAAGCGCTTGAACATCTCAAAGGCCTCAAACTTATAGATAAGCAATGGATCCTTCTGTTCGTAAACTGCATTCTGAACGGACTGCTTCAAGTCATCCATATCCCTGAGGTGTTCCTTCCAGTTTTGATCGATAATTGCCAGGGTCACATTTTTCTCAATGGCCCTGATCAAATCTCTACCTTCGTTTGCGATAGTAGACTCAAGGTTAACCACCACACCAATTTGCTTGATGCCATCAGAGATAGGCACCATGATGTCGCGGACAGTTCCGCCTCGCTGCTCATGCACATCTTTAATTATTGGCAGGGCTCTGGAAAGAATCCTATCGTTTTTAGTTCTGTAATTCTTATATGCCGCATCGAATAGCTCTTGGGTAAGGGTTTGTGAATCCTTAGATTTTACCTGATCCTCAGTGAATTTGTGATCAATACCCAAAGAACTGTAAATGTTCATCCTCAGATTTTCCATATCATCGGAAGCTTTGGCCATATCAATGATGTCGGAGCACACATCATACATGATGTTCAGGATGTCAAGTTCAAGCCTTTCGCCCATCAGAGCATTTTTCCTTCTCTTATAGACAACTTCCCTCTGGGAGTTCATCACGTCATCATACTCTAGCAATCTCTTCCGAACGCCAAAGTTGTTTTCCTCTACCTTTTTCTGGGCTCTTTCGATGGATTTGGTAATCATAGAATGTTGAATTACCTCTCCTTCTTCAAGGCCCATTCTATCCATGAGTTTGGCAATCCTTTCGGAACCAAAGAGCCTCATTAGATTGTCCTCCAGTGACACAAAGAACTGGGAAGAACCCACGTCACCCTGACGACCGGCACGTCCTCTAAGCTGTCTATCGACCCTTCTAGATTCGTGTCTTTCTGTACCGATGATGGCCAAACCGCCAGCCTGCTTGGATTCCGGAGTCAGTTTGATATCCGTACCCCTACCGGCCATGTTGGTTGCGATAGTTACTGTGCCTGGCTTACCCGCTTCAGCTACCACTTCTGCCTCTTTGGCGTGCTGCTTGGCGTTAAGGACCTGGTGTCTGATCTTTCTCAAGGTCAACATTCGGCTGAGTACTTCGGAAATTTCCACCGAAGTTGTACCCACTAGAACTGGCCTTCCAGCCTTAGTCAACTCATTAATCTCGTCAACAACAGCGTTGAATTTTTCCCTTACGGTTTTGTAAACTTTATCCTGTCTATCATCCCTGGAAATAGGACGGTTGGTAGGAATTACAACCACATCCAATTTATAGATTTCCCAGAATTCACCTGCTTCGGTTTCGGCCGTACCGGTCATACCCGAAAGCTTATGGTACATTCTGAAGTAGTTTTGCAAAGTAACCGTGGCGTATGTTTGAGTGGCATCTTCCACCTTCACGTTTTCTTTTGCCTCGATAGCCTGGTGAAGTCCGTCAGAATAACGACGACCTTCCATCACACGGCCTGTCTGCTCATCGACAATTTTCACCTTACCGTCAACAAGAATATACTCGGTGTCTTTTTCGAACATACAATATGCTTTCAAAAGCTGATTTACTGTATGGATACGCTGAGCTTTTACGCCATAGTCCTTTATGATTTCTTCTTTGCGGACCAGCTTTTCTTTTTCATCTATTTTGGCACTCTTTTCCATTTCGGCGATTTCCATACCGATATCGGGTAGGATGAAAAAGTCAGCCGTTTCGTTTTTAGTAGTCAACACCTCGATACCATTATCGGTAAGGTCTACAGTATTGGATTTTTCATCAATGGTAAACAAAAGAGGTTCATCCGCTTCCGGCATCATTCTTTTGTTATCTTGAAGATAGAAATTCTCTGTTTTCTGAAGGATTACTCTGATACCTGGTTCGGAAAGGTATTTAATCAAAGGCTTATACTTAGGCATTCCTCTGAATGCTCTAAAAAGGGATAGTCCACCTTCTTTTTGGTTTCCATCCTTGATCAATCGCTTAGCCTCAGTCAGGTAGCCTTGAATAAGTTTTCTTTGTTCTTCCACAAGAGTGGATACTCTTGGCTTTAGCTCATAAAATTCGTGCTCATCCCCTCTAGGAACCGGGCCGGAAATGATCAATGGCGTCCTCGCATCATCAATCAATACAGAATCGACCTCATCAATCATGGCAAAATGGTGCTTGCCCTGGACAAGGTCATTGGAATCCCTGGCCATGTTATCCCTTAGGTAATCAAAACCGAATTCATTGTTGGTTCCGTACACAATGTCGGAATTGTAAGCTTTTCTTCTTCCGGCTGAATTAGGCGGAAATTTATCGATACAATCTACTTTAAGACCGTGGAATTCAAAAAGTGGCGCATTCCATTCGGAGTCACGTTTGGCAAGGTAATCGTTGACTGTCACCACATGGACGCCTCTACCTGAAAGTGCATTAAGGTAGGCTGGAAGGGTCGAAACTAGAGTTTTACCTTCACCAGTTGCCATTTCGGCGATTTTTCCTTTGTGCAAGGTGATACCACCAATGAGCTGCACATCATAATGAAGCATGTCCCAGGTGATCTCGGTTCCGGCAGCATTCCATTTGTTATGCCAGATAGCTTTCTCACCATCGATTTCAACGTTTGGCTTATTGGCAGCCATCACTTGATCTTCAGGTGTGGCGGTCACAACAAGTTTACTGTTTTCTTTAAACCTCCTGGCAGTTTCCTTAACTACGGCAAAAGCCCTTGGAAGAATTTTTTCCAAAGACTTTTCCAACTCTTGATCCCTGTCTTTTTCGACTTTTTCGATATCGTTGAAAAGGGCATCTTTTTCATGGACTTTGTCAGCCGCCATGCCATTGATCTTTTCCTTGATGGATTTGATCTGCTGGTCAAACGACGCCAAGTCTGTATTGATGATGCTTTTAAGCTCAATAGTCTGGGCCCTCAACTCATCATCCGTAAGCTGGTGAAGCTTGCCAAATTCCTGATTGATCTGGTCAACGACGGGCAAAACCTCCTTTATATCTCTATCTGACTTGGTTCCGAAAACCTTTGCCAGTCCTTTTGCTATTATATCTAACATATATTTTGATCAAATTAAAACGGCTTTAAAATTACTTTCTTTTTGGCAGAATAGTAAATTATTGTCCTCTTTTGATAGTTTTATCTTGGATTCTTAATCGATTGCAATACTGCCTTTGAAAACTTGGCGGGCCGGACCAGAAAGTACCACATCGGTAAACCTTTCACCATCGACCTTCTTAAATTTAACCTGTAAGGTACCCCCTAAAGTTTTGATTCTGATGTTATTTTGTCCAGAAAGGCTGCCGTGCACCAGGGCACATGCCGTCACACCCGTGCCACAAGAAAGCGTCTCATCCTCAACACCACGCTCATAGGTCCTCACATTAAGTTCTTGATCATCGAGAATCTCGACAAAGTTTACATTGGTCCCTCGAGGAGAATATTTGGCACTGTATCTAATTTTAGCTCCTTCTTCCACTACGGGATAATGAGCTGCATCAGCCACAAATTTAACATGATGAGGGGAGCCGGTGTTGAGAAAAAATTCCTCGCCATCCTTGGCTATTCCGGGCACATCACCCATCTCCAGGTGTACGGTTCCTTCATTGAAGAAGGCTTTGTGGGGCCCGTCAATAGCAAGGAAGTAGGTCTCCTCTTTAATAATCCCTAAAAAATGAGAAAAGGCAACCGCGCATCTTGCACCGTTGCCACACATGCTTTGGGTACCGTCAGCATTGAAGTACACCATTTCAAAATCATAGTCCGCATGATTTCTGATCAGAATCAAACCATCTGCGCCGACTCCAAATTTGCGGTCGCAAATACTGTTGATCAGGGGCAAATTTTGGGCATCAAAAGCGTTTTGCCGGTCATCGACCATGACAAAATCATTACCAGTACCCTGATATTTATAAAACTCCAGATTCATTCAATTATTAAGATTTATACGGGATGATTAATATTTCAAAAACCAAACCAAGCCGGATGAGTTAATAAATACGGCGAAACTTGTCAGGAATTCGGACTTATTGGCCGACCTCTTTTTTGTAACGGGCATTTATGGCTAACTTAGTGTGAGCGCCAGGTTGTTTTGGACCACAATTTTATACAATTAAATGAACATAAATAAATTATAATATGAGCAATTTTTCGAGAAGGAGTTTTCTTTCCCGCACTACCAAAGCCACTCTTGCCATAGGCATAGGGTCCAGTGCAATGGGTTCGGCACTGATGGCCTGCAGTACCACTACCCAACAGGATGAGGTGCTGGAAAACTTAAGAACGGGCTTTACCCAGACAGACTTACCGTACGGGTTTTCCGCGCTGGAGCCGCATATCGATGCCAAAACGATGGAGATCCATTACACCAAGCATGCCAAGAGCTACGCCGACAATCTGCAGGAAGCTGCCGGAGAGGAGGATGTTGATATGGAAAAACCCCTTGAGGAAGTAATGATGAATATTTCTCACTACTCTGAAAAAATGAGAAACAACGGGGGAGGCCATTACAACCATGAGCTCTTCTGGAAAATAATGTCTCCAGATGGTGGTGGCCAGCCGCAGGGAAACTTAGCCGAGGCTATCAATGATTCATTTGGAAGCTATGAGGAGTTTGTAAATAATTTTGAGCAAGAAGCTAAGGATAGATTTGGTTCCGGTTGGGCTTGGCTGGTCTTGGATCGCGACAAAAATCTGGCAGTAGGCTCCACGCCAAACCAAGATAACCCACTGATGAACGATGTGGATTTTCAAGGGATTCCACTGATGGGCATTGATGTATGGGAACATGCCTATTACCTCAAATACCAAAATGAAAGGGGAGAGTACATCTCCAATTGGTGGAATGTGGTGGATTGGAACAAAATTGGGGAACGCTATGATAGACTAAAAGCCTAATTTTAATTTATATTCAAGAATCTATTTTTTGGCCCGGGACAGTTTTTACAAAAAAACTGAACTTCCGGGCCTTAATTTTTGACTTTAAAAACTCCCCCAGAGTCATCCGAAATAACATCCTAACACGTTGATTTTCTTTACCTTATTATATAAATGTAACTTTCTTCAATTTAAGGAATAAGCTCATTGGCATATGGTTTGCAAAGTTCGGGAGAAACAAACCAACAAATACAAATATGAAAAAATCATTTTTGAACATCGCAAGAGTAATGATGCCATTCGGCGTAGCCTTTGGCATGATTGCATGTACCACAACTGAGGATGGAACTCCTGTAGAATCAGAAAGCCGTGTTGCCCTTAGAGCAACTGCCAATCCAACTGCAGGAGCAGAAAACAGTAGAGTGGATGTGGGAGCCATTTCTGTAACCGAGTTTCAAGTAGGTACCCAAGATGTAGAAATGCGCTATGCAGCCAAAAGCGAGCTGGGAGCTGGCGTTAACATTGGCAACATCAGCCTTTCGACAAACCTTAATGCTGAATTAGGTACTTCGGCAACACAGCCGAAGTCGAATGTACTGATCCAAAACGGAGAACATCAAACGGCCGTGATCGGAGAGGGAAGAACTCCGGACGGCACTTACACTGAGATCACTTTTGATCTTTATCAAAACACCAATGTGGAGCAGGATCATTTTGCACATGGCAAGTCCCTTTACATTATAGGAGAGGTTAACAATACCCCTACCCGTATTTGGTTTGATTCTGAGGAAGCTTTGAGAGCTACAGCCAGAAATGGAGAAGGGTATTCGATCGACGGAGATGCTGACCTTTGGTTATATTTTGACATGGCGAGCATGTTTGACGGTGTGGATTTCTCTGCTGCCGCGGATGCTGATGGTGATGGCTTTATAGATATTGGCCCGAATGACGTAGATGGGAATGGTGATCTCCATACCGCCATCAGAGCCAACCTGGACTCTTCTGTGGAGTTTGTAAAATAACATTTTTTGATCTAAATCACCCCTAAAGGCCGGCGAAAGTCGGCCTTTTTGTATTTCAGCAGGATAGGATTTTACCAAAAAAAAAGGCTGGTAATCATACCAGCCCTTTGAATTTTAATTGAGCGAAAGGCAAGATTTGAACTTACGACCCCAGCCTTGGAAAGGCTGTGCTCTGCCACTGAGCTACTTTCGCTTTTGTACGTAAAAAAGTATATATAAAAATCCCAGATTTGCCAAAAGGCATTAAAAAATAAGATTTAAAAAATCGCAGGTTCCGTATGAATCTGCTTGGAGCGAAAGGCAAGAATTGAACTTACGACCCCAGTCTTGGAAAGACTGTGCTCTGCCACTGAGCTACTTTCGCTTTTGTACATAAAAAACTCATTTAAAAAAACTTTAGCTATGCCATCCTCTATGGCTCAAAAAGTAATTTAAAAAGAAGCTTGCATCCTTGTGAGGCAAACTTGGAGCGAAAGGCAAGATTCGAACTCGCGACCCCAACCTTGGAAAGGCTGTGCTCTTCCACCTGAGCTACTTTCGCTTATTTATGGAGCATTTATGCAATTACGATTCCAAAAACTGGGCTGCTGGCAACTTTTTTGACCCATCTCAAACAACACCCTGATAGCCAGAAGGAAAAAATATTTATTATTGAAATAATGCAAATTCTAAGTTTTTTATAAGATAGGTAAATAATTATAATTGGGATAAACTTATGATTTGAGGATGGATGTGGGATGACGGATGACCGATGTCGGATGAGGGCAAAAAAAAAGAGCCACTCAGATCTGAGCGGCTCTTTGTACCAGGAGCGGGAATCGAACCCGCACGGCCTTACGGCCACAAGATTTTAAGTCTTGCGTGTCTACCTATTCCACCATCCCGGCAGCATTTCTTTTTACAGAAAGGCTAAAACAACAAAGCCCTTTTTCAAGGGCTTTTGAGCGAAAGACGAGATTCGAACTCGCGACCCCGACCTTGGCAAGGTCGTGCTCTACCAGCTGAGCTACTTTCGCTTATTTGTTTTTAGTGCTTACAACCTCGTGCGATTGTGGATACAAAGGTATAGCACTTTTCTTTATTTGCAAACTCTGCCTTGAAAAAAAATCAATAAATTTCGACCTTAAAGCCCTATTTATTGATTTTCAGAAGCTTATTTATTATCAACTTTTATGCATCATGATTCTGACCAATTCCAAGGTGGAGTTGATTTTGAGTTTTTTCATGATGTTCTTTTTGTGAGTAACCAAGGTATTAGGACTGATGCCAAGCTCCTTAGCCAATTCTGCTGGCGGCATGCCATTCACGATCAATTGGGCCACTTCATATTCCCGCTTGGAAAGGGTATTTTTAGCCACATCCTCAAACTGCTTTTCTACCTTAATCAAGGCACCGTTGTTAGCTGTGTAGTGAAATTCCCAATGAAATTTGGCAGGGTTAGGCGGGGCATTCAACCTCATACAGATTTGTAGATCTAGGATGATATTCCCCTTTTCATCTGTCATATAAGGTACAATAGATGTCTGCTGCCAGATTTCCTCACCTGTCAACCTATGAATCCATCTATAAGTATAACTTGCTCCAAATGTCCTTTTTTCAGCAATACTTAAGGAGTCATAAGTATCAATGTTCATCTTCTGAAACTTGAGCACTTCCTCTCTATCTTCCTCATGAAACATGGACATGGTTGCCTCAAGCCCATACCTTTTAAAATATTCGGCAGGAAGTCCTGACACGTCAAATATATTATCCGTAAAGAAAGCTAGACTAAAATCTCTATAATCAAAGCTACCCACGATAAGGTTATCCTTGATTCCTACTTTCTCACTTAATTCCTGGAGTTCCTTTATGAATTTCTCTTCCTTTTTCTGTCGGCCAAATTCTCTATCGGACCAAGCATGAAATAACTTCCTATACTTGTCCTGAGTCTTTAGCGCTTCCAATAACTCTACACCCATAATCTTTTCGTTCCTCTGATAGCGCTATTATAACCAAAATCGTTCAAAATTGTGCGATTACTCTAGCTTTTTTTTGATTTCATTTAGTTTAATTAGGGCTTCCACAGGTGAGATAGTATTTATATCCAGTTTTTCGATGGTTTCCTTAATTTCCTTAAACTTAGGATCAATTTCAAATAGACTCAATTGGTAATTGTTTTTGGGAACATCTTTAAGCTTTTCTTGCTGCTGATGTAGGCTTTTATCCTTCTCGAGGTGTGACATGATTTCCGAAGCCCTTAACACTACAGGATTGGGCATCCCAGCCATTTGCGCTACATGGATACCGAAGCTGTGCTCACTGCCTCCTTCCTTAAGCTTACGCATGAAGACCACTTTATTCCCCACTTCTTTGACGGATACATTGAAGTTTTTGACCCTTCCGAAGTCATCGGCCAATTGGTTAAGTTCATGGTAGTGGGTGGCAAAAAGTGTCTTTGCTTTGAACTTGGGATGGTTGTGGAGAAATTCCACAATGGACCAAGCAATGGAAATACCATCGTAGGTGGAGGTTCCCCGACCGATTTCATCCATGAGTACCAAAGACCTGTCGGACAGGTTGTTGAGAATACTCGCCGTTTCTGTCATTTCCACCATAAAGGTCGATTCACCCTTACTGAGGTTATCAGATGCTCCCACACGCGTAAAAACTTTATCAATAAGGCCAATTCTGGCATAACTGGCGGGAACGAAACTCCCCATCTGGGCCATCAACACAATCAAGGCCGTCTGTCTCAAAAGTGCAGATTTACCAGCCATGTTAGGGCCGGTGATAATGATAATCTGCTGGCTGGAGTGGTCCAAATAAATATCATTTGGCACATATTCCTCTCCTATACCTAATTGTCTTTCGATTACCGGATGCCTTCCATCTTTGATTTCGATCGCATCGGTTTCGCTGCACTTTGGCCTGCAGTAATTATTGGCTTGGGCCACTTGAGCAAAGGAAAGCAGACAATCCACCATTGCCAACATCTTTGCATTTTGCTGGATACTGCCCACGTACTCGGCAGCATCCTGGACCAATAACATAAAATATTTTTGCTCTAGCGCAATCAGCCTTTCTTCGGCATTCAGGATTTTTTCTTCATAAACTTTCAGTTCCTCGGTGATATAGCGCTCTGCATTCACCAAGGTCTGCTTTCTAATCCACTCAGCAGGCACTTTAGCCTTATGTGTGTTGGAGACTTCCAAGTAATAGCCAAAAACTTTGTTATAGGCTACCTTGAGAGATGAAATTCCAGTTTTCTGGATTTCCCGCTGCTGCATCTGCAAAAGGTAGTCTTTACCCGAATTGGCCAACCTTCTATATTCATCCAAATCCGCGTCAACCCCATTTTTTATCACACCACCCTGGTGGGTGAGCATGGGCGCGTCCTCCATTAACTCATTCTCAATCTTCTCCAGCAAAAATTCACAGGAATTGATCTGGTCCGCAATTTTCTTGAGTGAAGGGTTTTTCTGTTTTTTAAGCAACTCCTTAATGGGTAGAGTGCTTTTAAGGGCCCTTTTCAGCTGGTTCATCTCACGTGGGTTAATCCTGCCCACGGCAACTTTGGAAATGAGCCTTTCCAAATCTCCAATGTGTTTCAAATGGCCGAGAACCTCCTCGCTCATTTCGGCTTGCCTGGAAAAGTACTCCACCACATTCAATCGCTCTTCAATCTGGTCCTTTTCCTTCAGAGGCAATACCATCCATTTTTTCATCAATCTCGAACCCATCGGGGTCACCGACTGGTCCAAAATCTGAATCAACGGAACACCACCCTCCTGTTGAGAATAAACCAGTTCCAGATTCCGGATGGTAAACTTATCCAGCCAAACGAATTTTTCCTCCGCAATCCTGGAAATGGAGGCAATATGCTTTACCTCCTTATGCTCAGTTTCTTCCAAATAGTATAAAATCGCACCAGCAGCGATAATTCCTTCCTCAAGACTTTCTATACCAAAGCCTTTTAAATTGGCCGTCTGGAAATGCTCGGTGAGCTTTTCGTAGGTGTAGTCATATTGAAAAACCCAATCCTCACAGTGGAAGGTGTTGTATTGATCCTTCAAAAGCTCGGAAGCATTGTTGCGATGGGATTTGGAATAAATTACTTCCGAAGGAGCAAAACTTTGGAGCAACTTCTCAATATAAGAGGTACTTCCCTGGCTGGTCATAAACTCTCCGGTAGATAGATCTAAAAATGCCAATCCATGTTCGGTTTTACCGAATTTTATTGACGCCAAATAATTGTTTCGGCGCTTGTCCAGTACATTATCGTTGAAAGAAAGACCGGGAGTTACCAGTTCTGTCACCCCTCTTTTTACGATCCCTTTCACCTCTTTCGGGTCCTCAAGTTGATCGCAAATGGCGACCCTATTACCTGCCCGAACTAGCTTTGGCAGGTAGGAATCCAGGGAATGGTGCGGGAATCCGGCCAATTCAATATGGGAAGCTGAACCGTTGGCACGCTTGGTGAGCACTATATCCAGAATCTTGCTCGCCTTAATGGCATCCTCTCCAAAGGTTTCATAAAAGTCACCGACCCTGAACAATAACAATGCGCCAGGGTGCTTGGCTTTTATAGCATTATATTGCTTCATCAAAGGGGTTTCTTTGGGTTTGGTTTTGGCCATTTTAAGGGGGATTTAAATCTTTGTGCTAATTTTGAAGTGCAATTCAAACCTTGAAATTAAAGGTTTTTAATCAAAAAGCAGATGAAAAAATTAAGTATGGACGAATTAAACCGTCTGTCTGTCGAAGAATACAAGCAAAAAGCCAAAACTCCCCTAGTTCTGGTACTTGACAACGTCCGCAGCCTTAACAATGTCGGCTCATCCTTCAGGACTGCCGATGCTTTTAGGCTGGAGAAAATCATGCTTTGCGGCATTACCGGCACTCCGCCCCATCGAGAAATCCAAAAAACAGCGCTGGGCGCCACAGAGTCTGTAGACTGGGAACACCTGCCAACCACATTGGAGGCAATTGAGAAACTCAAGGCAGAAGGATTTCAAATTTTGGCGATTGAACAGGTGGACAAGAGCGAAATGTTGCATGAATTCCAGCCAGAAGAGGATCAAAAATATGCTATGGTTTTTGGAAACGAGGTTTTTGGCGTGGAGCAGGAAGTCATACAAGCTGCCGACAAGGTCATCGAAATCCCCCAGTTGGGAACCAAGCATTCTCTAAACATTTCGGTTACCATGGGGATTGTGATTTGGGATTTGGTGTCGAAAATGGGGATTTTAAATAAATAGAAAAACCCGGACCTTTCGGCCCGGGCATCCAATTGTCCGAGGATTAGCTCAGGACAATTTGTTCACCTAGTTAAAAAAGTTAACCACACACTGTTTTTAATATCTGAAACATGGGATAATCCTGCTTCTCCTGTCCCGCTGATTCGGGTCCCCATAAAGGAAGCTATATCGGATAGAAATCTCATGCGCACCCCCTGCATTGATAAGGCCTAGCTTGGAGGTGGTAAAGTCAAAGCTGTAGCCGATATCGACACCACTATCGAGCGAAAAACCAAATAGGGCCACAATGGACTCATTGTTTGGCAGTGAATACTTGGACGGCAACCCTCTATACCAAAGCCCCATCACCATAGGTTGTAAATAAATCTGGGTTCCAATGTCAAGTTGGTTAAATGGGTCTTGATGTTTCAAGTTGAAGGCAAAGGAAATTTCCCTTTCCTGTCTGGAATTACTGAAGAAATTATTAACACTACCTGCTCCAAGGTCAAAACGGATTCCGCCATGTGCAGAAAGTTTTACTGGAAGTCTGCTAATGTTATCATCCAGAAAGCTCTGATTGGGCTGGGTCACGTGATGACCAGATATACCCACCCAGTAGGACTCGCCATTCAGCAACATGCCAAAATTGAAATCGGCAAACCTATGACGGCTATCGGTACCTAAGAGTTCACCGCTAAAATCATCCACTGTACCTCTGTGAATATCTAATTGAGACCCGAACACCAAATTGTTGAAATTAACATCCCTCGCTACATAACTCACCTGGCCACCAAATCTTAGGAAAGTATTCATATTCAATCTTACTCTGTAAGAATAGATTGCTCCAACCTCCATAGTACTAAGATGGGCCATGCTTTCCCTGTTGCCGTTAAAGATTAAGCCAATCCCACTGTTGATGTCAAACATATAGTGGTCAATGTAGGCTGAATAGGAATTAAAGGAGTGGTCCAAACCAGGCCATTGGTTTCGGTAGTTTACTCCCACCCGACTCACTTCTGAAGAACCTGCAAAAGCAGGATTCAGATACATAGGATTGGCATAGAACTGCGAATATTGCACATCTTGGGCCGCCGCCGCTATGGCAGAGCCTAAAAATAAAACGAGTAGTAAAATTCTTTTCATCTTCACTGTGGTTAAGTAATACTCCAGTCGCGGTGAACTAACTGGAAATCATTTAAAAAATACTCCTTACCAACACTCTTTGCCGGTTACTTTTACTCTATTAACTCTGGTTTATTCAAGGTTTAAATTTTGTACTATACACTTGATTAATTGCTTTTCATTTTTAGGAATAATATTTTATGTTTTTTAAATACCCCTAAATGAAATTTCTATAATCAGCTGATTCATAGTAAATAATGAAAGAAAATTGGTATATGCAAAATAATTATAAAATTATTTTAACCCTCCATTAATCATCGAAAAACATAATTTTTCTAAAAATTATACAATAAACATAATTTATATTATAAGAGGCTTTTTTACACTTGTAAAGAGAAAATCCGGAGAGTGAAAAATTTTTCCACTCTCCGAAAAAAAATCAATTGATTAGAAGGAATACACCTGATCGGCTGGATCGCTTGCCCTCTCGGGTGGTGTAGTAGATCTTGTAAACATAATTACCGTTGGGACTGAGTTTGCCTTGGTGGAAACCTGTCCATCCTGGATCTTCCATAGAGGTGGTGGTGTACAGTAATTCACCCCAAGTATTGAAAATGTGCATTTCGAAATCAGACAAGCCTCTAAATTTCGGCATGAAGGTATCATTCAGGCCGTCCCCATTTGGTGTAAAGGCATTTGGTATAAGTATTCTATAAGAATCGGTCACTTCCACTTCAATTCGGCTCATGGTGCTGCAACCATATTCGTCATACACCCGCAGTGCGATTTCATAAGTACCAGGGCCTGAATAGGTGTGTTTTGGGTTTTGCTCATTGCTCTTAGTGCCATCCCCAAAATCCCAGTCCCAGGCGATCACATGTCCCTCACTCTCGTCAATGAACTGTATAGGGTCGTTGACCAAAATTTCGCCCTCGCCATCCAAACTGATCACAGAATAGGTGAAATCAGCATCGGCAAACACAGGTGGAAAATCAATCATCCTCGACAGATCAATGTTGCAGCCACGCTTGTCCCTTACAAAAACCGTGATTTCACCAGCTTGATTGAAGTTGACTTCCCTGACATTCTTTTCTCCACTGCTCCACTGGATTTCATACTCTCCAGTGCCACCTTCCACAGTCAGCCAAGCTGTACCAACCACTTCTCTGGTTTCACAGTTGATATCGATCCTTGTGAATAAATCAGCCACCAATGGATCCGGTTCGTCTATTACATAGGTTTTGCTTAGGGTACACCCGTTTTTGTCTGTGACTTTGACCGAGTATTCTCCTGCGCCTAAGCCTGTACGGCTCCAGCTTTTTATACTATTGGAATCGGACCATTCTATGATATAGTCCTGCACACCTCCGCTGATTACATTTTCAATGACCCCGTTTTCAGCACCATGACAAGCCAACATTTCTGTGTGTTTGGACTCAATCTGTAATTGGTCAGGGGCCTGGATCTGTATGATCTCACTGATTGAACAACTGCCATCTTCAACCCTTACTCTATATCGGCCAATCTCAAGACCTGAAATACCGGAAGTGGTTCGGTCTTTAATCCAGTGGTCCGGATTGTCAAGGTTTTCCCAGCGGTAAGAATACGCCCCGCTGCCACCGGTTAACTCAAGGTTAATGGAGCCATTGTCGCTATCGTTACAAGTGGGATTTTGATGTTGTGGTACGATTTTCAACGGAGCACGGTCACCAACAGTGTACACACGTGAAGTTCTACATCCGCCCTCACCCTCTATATCCAAGATATAATTGCCGGGCTGGAGGTTGAATAATTCAGTTGCTCCTTCGAATTCATATAAAGGTGATTGGACACCCGTTTGCGGATCGCTGAATTTCCAAGAAAGCTGAAGATCGCCCATTCCGCCAGATACGTTTACAGATATCATACCGTCCCACATACCGTTACAGGAAATCGGTTCCAAATCCACAGTTTCGACGATTATAGGATCGGCAATGACAATCTCTACGGTATGTTCGGCTTCGCATCCGGTCTCAGTATCTTTCACTGTTACGGTATAATCTCCAGCAGGAAGATTGATCAGACTAGAGGCCTGAGAGCCATTTGACCATTTGTAGGTATAATTGCCTGTGCCACCATTTACCGTAAGCTGAACATTCCCCCTTTCTTGGGGACTGCAGAGAATAAGCTTGCCGTCAGATTCAATTTCAAGAGATGGGGCAGGTTTTGGCAATTCTACGGTGATGGTTTCCGTACAGCCTTTTTTATCTGTAACGGTCACCTCATACATGCCCGGCTCGATACCAAAAATATCCTTGGTGGTGGCGCCATTTGACCACTCATAAGTGTAATCCGGTGTGCCGCCCCTCACTTCCAAAGTAATTGAGAGTTCACCATTTTCAGCACAAAGAATATAATTAGGAGTGGCTACCACCGAAAGTTCCTCTTCGGGCTGGCTTACATAAAATCTTTGGGAAACTCTGAAGCACTTCCTGGAATCCTCTACCTCTACTCTGTAAAATCCTGCTGTCAAGCCTTCCAAAAACGGTGTATCCTCATCTGTATGTTCCCAATGGTATCGGTATGGAGAGTCTCCCTCAAATGGGGTACCGCCCGTTACCTCCACAAAAATTGACCCGTCAGCTCCACCGTGACATGAAACGTCGATGATTTCTTCCTCAACCACCATAGGATCGGTCACCGCTACCACTACCTCAATAGACTCTGACTCACAATATCCCACGGTTGAGTTTCCAATACCTGCTTTAATGGTATATGTACCCGCCCGCACATTCAGTTCATTTCCGAAAATCTGCTGACCATTGACAAAATAAGAATAATTGAGTTGACCATCTCGCTTGCTTCCACTGGCTTTTATGATTAGTTTTCCATCCATATTGTTTCCACAAGAAACAGGAATTATATCAGCCTCCACTTCAATCTTCTCTCCATCCTCAAGCTCAAAGGTGTCCGTCAGCACCAGGCAGTTTTCCCCATCGGTCACCTCAAAGGCATATTGACCAAAAGGAAGGTTGGAAATGGTGTTGATTCTTTGGTTGAATGTATAGGTTTCAAAAGCTTCCCCGTTTCTGGTCAATTCCATGGTGAAGGGGGCAGTGCCGCCTTCAAAATTCACCTGGGCGTTAGTTTCTCCATCGATACAGATGATGGTACCGGGATTCACCGCAACGGTAAAGCCATCAGGCTGGCCAAGTTCAAACTCCCGCTCGATAGGGCATCGTTTTTCATCCAGGAGGGTAAACATGTATTCCCCTTGCCTAAGGTTTTCAAATTCATGCGTGGCACTGGCAGATAAGCCGGAAAGCGTTAGTTTCTCACCGGAATCTTTGTGCAGAAGTGTGGCTTCATAATTTCCATTTCCACCAGAGACCCTAAACTTCAACCAGCCCTCGTCACCCTCAAAACAGGTTGGGTCCTCAAAATCAAAACGTTCAATTTCCAATTCGTCCGGCTGGCTGATGGTGAAGCTTTTCGACTGCTGCCCACAACCTTCCGAATCAACCAACGCTACATTGTACTGCCCCGGTGCAAGCCCAGTGAATACCGTTTGACCCGCTGGCATTGCCTGCCCGTTAATCCGAACCGTGAAGTTTCGGCCACTTTCAACTTGAGGGTCAAGCATGCGGATAACGCCATCGTGGGCACCAGGGCAGGTAATGTCATCAAATTCCACATCGGCAAAAGTAGGCTCCAAAACCTCGTGGATGGTAAATACATGGGCCGTTTCGCCACAACCTTCATCCGTCAATAACAGCTCATAATCACCTGGTGCCAAATCCCTAAAGGTGAAGTTACCTTCAAAAAGATTTTCCTTGATATCGATTACCTCTGAGCCCGAAATAAGCTGTAAGGATTTACCGGATTTCCCTCCGGAAACCGTAAAGGTGACACTGCCCAGATCATCGTAGCAGACCAACTGGGTTGCCAACAAGGATGCCTGAATGACGTTTGGCTGCTGAATGGTGATATCATTGGTCCTTTCGGTACAGTTTTCAGCAAAAGTCACCTCCATAAAGTAGGTGCCTGCCTCCAACTCATCCAATTGACTATCGGCAATCGGCTGTGGATTTTGGCCAGGTAGCCTTTTATACCATTGATGCGAAGCACCGGTCACCGAGAAATCAATTACTCCATCATTCCCCCCGTAGCAGGAGACATCCTGAACCTTATTGGCAGAAAATGATGGGGCATTTGGCTGGGTGATGGTCAGGGTACTGTCATCTTCGCAACCTTTTGCATCTCTCACCATAACAAGATAATCTCCCGCATCTAGCGAAGTAAGTACTGACCCACTCAATGGTGACCAGTTATCGCTTTCATTTATTTTATAAAAATAGTCATACGGGGCAAACCCTCCGGAAGCATTCAGGTAAATAGCTCCCTCTTGTTCAGGGCAGGTTGGATCCACCTGAGAAGTCAAAATGGTAAGTGGAGATTCCGGTCCTTCAATTCTGAGCACCCGGTCAACCACACAGTCTTCCCCAGCCGACACAAAAACCTGATAGAATCCCACATTTAGGCCCTCAACTGTAGTCTGGTTCTGGCCAAACTGCTCATTGGTCTGCAGGTTTAACCAATGAATATTGAAATCAGCGGCATCAAGCCCATTGCCCAAGCCTATCTGAAGCTTTCCACTGTTTTCCTCACAAACTACATCGCTCTTATCCAACAACTGAATGGAAGGACGGGGAAGCGGGGCAATGTTAAAGGTTTCGGAAGTGGCCTTACAGCCATTGGCATCAAATACCTCCAGGGTGTAGTTACCTGGTCTTAAGTCGTAAATATTCTGATTGGTCTGGCCATTGGACCATCTGAATTGGTAATCGCCGCTGCCACCACGAGTGTCCACTTCTATAAAGCCATCGTTTCGGTCAAAACAACTGATGCCCTCTTTTTGGGAAAGTACCACCTGAAGTTCTTCGGGCTGGTTAACCACTATGGTCTCTTGCGCCTCACAGAATCCATCAGCAACAGTCACCAAATAGGTCCCCGCTTTTACGTTTTGGCTCAAGATTCGGGAGGTTTGACCGGGAATTATTTCAAATTCCTGAGTGTCCTTGTTGAAATACTGCCAAGAGTAATCGTAATTTCCTACTCCATTGCTTGCCGTAATTTCAATCCTGCCGTTTTCACTGCCAGAACAACCTGGCTGAGTTACTTCCGGTGTATTTATCGTAAGCCGGTTTTCAGGTTCGTTGACCGTATAGGTTTGCTCAAACAAGCAAGTATTGCCATCGGTGATGGTAAGTTCGTATGTTCCTGCAGGCAGGGCAGTAAGGGTCCTTTCGGAGGATGTCCCATTCGGCCCGGTCCATGTCACTTGGTAATCTCCTCCATCAGCCAAATTTCCACCGGTAATGCTTTGGATATCCAAAACCCCGCTCTCATCACCTTGGCAAACCACATCGGTGATCCTCACATTAGCCTGTATGGCCGGAGGAGATTCAATAGCAAAGGGACCGAAGATTTTATAACAATTGACATTTCCTGGATCAATGACTCTCAAAAAATAATTCCCGTCCTGCAGCCCTTCAATAGTTAAAGAAGTACCTAAAACCTGATTTGGATAGCCCTGCAAAAACCACTCATATGTCAAAATCTGGGATGAGCCGCCTGTGACTGTCGCCTCAAATCCACCATCATTGCCGCCTTCACAGGTTGGCAAGATGGGATTTAATTCTTCGAGCTCAATTTCCTCTGGCTGGTTGATGGAAAAACTGATGGTCTGGGGAAGGGTGCAGCCGTTTTCATCTCGGATGTGCAGCTCGTAAGTTCCAGCGGCGAAACCGTCAATCCGACCGTTTTGCCCTAACCTTTGGTAATTATTTCCTTCAAATGAATAGTAATAGGGAGCTGTGCCTCCTTCAAGGGAAATTTCAACGGAGCCCGTTTCTCCAAAACAAAGCGGGTCAGTAGTGGCATGCTCCAAGTAATCAAGTCGGCTTGGCGCCTCAAAGGTGAATGGGTTAGAGATTATTTCACAGTCATTTCTATCGGTCACCACCAAACGGTAAGTCCCTTCACCCAATCCGGAAATGTCAATTGAAGCTTCACCGGCCAGAGATTCCCACTGCCCACTTGGAAGCTGCTTTTCCCATTGATAGTCATAAGAAGGGTTGCCGCCCTCCACGCGGAGTCCGGCAACACCTCCATCTTGGTCATTATAACAAAGTAAAGGGCTTATGTTATTGTCATAAATAATGACCAAAGGGTCAGGCTGCCCCACGGTGATATCCCTGTAGAGCATACAGCCTTCTGCAATCTGAATAGTAACGGTATATTCGCCGGCCTCCAGACCGGTAAATTCAGCCTCAGTTCCCATATATTCCTCTCCATTCAGCCCAATCAAGTAGGGTTCTGAGCCTTGCAAACGAACAAAAATAGACCCGTCTCTATCGCCATGGCAACTAGTTGGTTCTGAACTCAAATCCTCGATAATAGGGCTCTCGGGATCGGTAAGGGTAAATTCGAATGTTTCGTGGCAGCCGTTGGCATCTATTAAAGTAAGTATATAGTCCCCGGCAGGTACATTTTCCAGTTTTTGGGATTGGCTTAACACATTGGTCGAACCAGTCCTCACCCACTCGTAGGTCCAAGGGGCTCCCCAGCCGCCGACAGCCTCTATCTCGATAGACCCGCTTGCCGCTTCCGGGCAATTGGGGTCAGTGAGGCCGATTAGGGTGTAGCTGATATCCATTTCCGGCTCCCTCACTTGTATTATGTCAGTATTGGTCAGACAGCCATTGGCATCCATGACATATACGGTATAGCTACCGGGAGCAAGATCCTCAAAAGTCTCGGCAGAAGAGGATGAAGGAAGAAGTCCGGCAAAATTATTTTCCAGGCTGAACATATATGGAGCTGTGCCTCCCTGTGCCCTTACCCGGATAGCGCCATCCACGCTGTCAAAGCAGACGTCATTTACCAATTCCACATTTACGCCAAGTTCGGCGGGTTCGCTAATGGAAAAAGTGGTGCTCATCTGGCAACCGTCATCGTCGGTGATGGCAACTGTATAGTTTCCTGGCTCCAGACCGGTTAAATTCAAAGGATCAACGCTATTGTGCTGAGTGGCTGCTCCGCCGTTTATGGTGTAGGAGAAAGGGGCATTGAGTGTGCCCGATAGGGTCAACCTGGCAGAACCATCATCTTCTCCATAGCAAGTGATAGCTGTGGGAGTTGGCTGGATGGTAAATTTGGGGGCATAGACGATCTGGAAAGCATAGTCTTCAAAGCAGGTATCATCGGTAGCCTGATCAGTGAAAACCCTGAAGAAGTAAGTCCCTGGCTCAAGGTCAGTTTCGGTGATCTGCCCGTTGTTTTGAGTTTGGCGGTTATCGCGATAGAGCGCCCCATCTTTCCACAATTGGTAGCCAAATTCAGGACCGTTTCCACCAAGGATTCGCGTAGTGGCGGAACCAAGGTCATTTTCACATACAGGATGCGTCACCTCAGGGCCATTTCCGTCGGCCTGCTCTAGCGGCTCGGGTTCTTCGATGATGATTTCGGCAAAGGCCACACATCCTGCGATGTCCCTGACTTCCACTATATATTCGCCTGCAGGAATATTATTTAGCTGACCCGTATTTTCATACTCCCGGATCAGTTCAGTCGGATTAGATTTATCAAATAATTTTACAGTAAAATTCAGGTTACTGCTGATATTCAAAATAGCCTGACCATTAGCTACCCCGTTACAGTTAGCATCGATAACGGTCACTATTTCCACCCCTACCGGATTGACAATATTTACATTTAAGCTTCGAGTGGCTTTATTGCCATGCCTATCAATAGCTTCAACTATATAACTCCCGTCTGGAACCACTTTGGAGGAAATATAATAATTGTTAGCATCAGGGCTTGCCACTACATCCTCAGCCTCCAAAACCCCATCACGCAGATACCTAAAAGTAATCGGCCCTTCACCAGTAGCTACCAGTGTGGTCTCCTGCAAACAGTCATCAATGGATGTTCTAATAATTGAAACTTGCCCATACGAATTCTGTATCAGGCTGAAAAAAATCACAGCCATCCAGATTAAGATCCAGTTTCGATTAATATGTAGCTTCATGGTCACAGACTCTGGTAAAAGCCAACTATTTTAGCACAGTTCCTATATGAATATTTGAATTTTAAAGAAAAAATAAAGCTTTTTGTGATTACCTATTTTATTTTATGCAATTTGTATTACATAAAATGATATTCTTCAATAGCCTGATTTTTAATAAATTAAAAGAATAAAGTTTTTAAACGCAACAAATAATATTAAAAAACTGCAATTATCGGTTTACCAGTTATATGCTCCAATTACTACATCCTATCTCTATCTGCATTTCCCTAGGGACCAACCACATTTGCTCTGCTAGAAATAAATTTGACTTAAAACGAAAAAGAGCCTAAATAGGCTCTTTTTACATGGTTGGTGGTTGTGAAAATTATCAATTGATCAGCAGGAATACACCTGATTGGGATTTGCGGTCACCCTCTTTGGTGGTGAAATAGATTTTGTACACATAGTTACCGTTAGGGCTCATGCGGTCTCTTACCGTACCGTCCCATCCTGGATCTTCCATACTGTAAGCAGAATAAATCAAGTCTCCCCACTTATTGAAGATATGGAATTCGATATCCTCGACGCCACGATACATTGGCTTAAAGGTATCATTCAGCCCGTCACCATTTGGCGTGAAGGCATTCGGCACCAGCACCCTGTAGGATGCCAACACCTGGATTTCCATTTCGTGAATAGAAGTACATCCAAATTGATCTACCACAGATAACTTCACGGTGTAGAAACCAGTTTGGGCATAACTGTGCTTCGGTTCCTGTTCATTGCTGGTGATGCCATCTCCAAATTCCCATTCCCACGAAACGATATCTCCTAAGGACAGGTCATTGAACTGTATATGGTCGCCCAGCAACACCTCGCCGTTGGTTGTCTGCGTTTCTATAACCGTATAACTGAAGTCTGCAGTGGCAAAAGATGGAGGGAATTCAATTACCGTTTCCACATATTCCATACAGCCGTTTTCATCAAGTATGGTTACCGAGAATTTGCCGTCCTGGGTGAATGAAATTTCATCCACATTTTGCTCTCCATTGCTCCAGTTGATTTGGTATTCTCCAGTACCGCCTGTAACAGTAAGATAGGCTTTCCCAACCACTGTTCTTTCCTCACAGTCTACCTCAAGAGAGGTAGTGAGGTAGGCATCAATTTCTTCAGGTTCTTCGATGGTAATTGTTTTTTCAACATAGCAGCCATTTTCATCTTCTACCCTCACCTCATAGACACCAGCAGGAAGACCAGACCTAGAGTAGCTTTTTTCATCTTCATCATCCGACCAGAAGATTTCCCTGGTTCCCCAGCCACCTTTAGCGTCTATATGGATAAATCCTTCTAGGCTGCCATTACATTCCAGCATCTCAGAATATTGCTCCGTCATTTCCAACAATGGAGGTTCAATGATTTCGATCACCTCCGTAATGGAGCAAGCCCCACTGGAAACTGTCACGGAATAAATGCCAGGACCCAGGTTTTTCCTTTCGGGCAGGGTAGTGGTAAAGATTTCCTCCTCGCCTTCTTTCTGCCACTCATACACATAGCTTCCAATTCCTCCGGTCACCGGAAGGAATATTCTGCCATCATTGGCGAAATGACAGGAGATGTGCTGAGTAACTCTATTTTCAGAAATCTTCAGCGGCTGTGGCGCCTCAATAGTAAAGGTCCTGTTTACAGAGCATTCTAGGGCGTCCTCAATTTTTACTGCATACCCCCTTGGAGAAAGTTGGTCGATGGTAAAAACATCCTCTGTAAACCTCATTTTTCTGATGACATTGTCATTGACAATCAAATCTACAGTGAAAGGAGCCTGATAACCGGTCATTTCATATGTGACTGTACCGTCATTTACACCTTCACAACTAACATTCTGCAAGGCAGCTTGGCGGACTATCTTTTGATCCATAGGGACGATGTAATAGTTTTCCTCAACCCAGCAGCCTGTCTCCTTGTCAATGGCTCTTACAATGTAAGTTCCAGGATTCAAGTTGGTAGCCTTGTTGCCAATCAAGGTCGAACTATGGCTCCACTTGAATTCAAAGTCTCCACTGCCGCCCTCCACCTGAGCTTCGATCTCTGCCTGGTCTCCATTGAAGCATACAGACATTTTGCCTTCCAAAGTAAGCGTCATCGGTTCCTTTGGCTCAGGCATCACCACTTCCTTTTCTATCCAACATCCATTGTTATCAGTGATCACCACTTTATAGGTACCCGGCGCAAGATCTACTACTTTGGCTGTGGTGCTTTGGGCCGCATCATTCCATTGGAAAGTATATGGCCCCACCCCACCATCAGGCTCCACCTCGGCATAGATCTCCTTGGAATCGCCGCAGATATCTACCTTCACGGTGATTTCTGCCTCTAAGCGTCTTGCTGGCTGCTCAATTGTGATGATTTCAAACTTCTGACAGTTTCCATCAAAAATGGTCACCATATAATCCCCAGCGGCAAGATTTTCCAATTTGTACCCTTGTCCAAATGGACCCCAGTTAGGAACAAAATTCCCACTTCCTCCGGTCACCTCGATCTCTATCATGCCAGTTTTTTCACCATGACAAAGCACATCCCTTTTTTCGATTACCTTGATGACAATCTCCTCAGGGTTTTCTATCGTATACTTTTCTGTAATTGAGCAATTGTTTTGATCCGTCACCGTGGCCTCGTAAGTGCCAGGGGAAAGTTCTTTTCTCTCAAACTTGCCCTGATCTTCATCATTATCGGAAAGGTCGGCCCACTTGACAGTCTTGGTACCAAAACCGCCGGAAGCAATCAGCCTGATCGACCCGTCAGTTTTTCCATAACAGCTCGCATCAAATACAATCGGTTCAACACTTAACTCGGTATCGGGCTGGGTGATCGTAAATGTCTTGTTGATCGTACAGCCATTCCCATCGTTAACATACACTTTGTAGCGACCTGCTTTTTGTTCGGCAAGGTTACGAGAGGTAGCCACCTCCGTCTCAGAGAGGTCCGGATTTACCCTTACCCACTTAAAGTCATAACCCCCAGTACCCCCTTGGATGTCCACCAAATTGACACCACCTGTTTGATCGCCATGGCATAACACATGTTGTATCTGGTCGCTTTCGATGGTAATCTGGGTGGCTCCTTGGACAAAAATTTCTCCTTTAATATTACATTGAGATTCATTATTTGTATCATAGAGCGTAAAGGTATAGCGGTTTGGAACAAGCCCCTTACGTATAAAGTCATTGCCAGCAGGATCATCCCACACGATGGAATAGTTGCCCACCCCACCACTAGGAATGATTTCAATCCTGCCATCCTGAACATTGAAACAGCTTTGGTCTCGAACCGAGGAGGTGAAGCCCAAGGCCTCAGGCTCTTTAATTTCCACTTGTTGTTCTACACGGCACAACATGGCATCTTCCAAAATCACCTTGTAGGTGCCGGCCTTTAAGCCCCCCCTTGTCAAACCACTGCCTACTTCAACTTCCTGATTGTCAATTACCACAAACCATTTATAAGACCCTATACCTCCAGCCCGGTTGCTGATGGAGATCGTACCGTTTGACCCATCATGACAGCTGACATCGGTAGCAGATGCTTCAAATCTGAGGTTGGCATCAAATACGGTCAGTTCCTCAATTATAAAACATTCTTTGGCATCCAAGATTTTGATTTCATACTCCCCAGCAGGAATCCCTTCAACTCTGGCATCCGTAAATAGTACCTCCAAGCTTCCCTTTAGCCTCCACTCATATAGGTATCCACCATTGCCACCGATAGGAGTCACCTCCGCCACCATACTGGATTGCTCACCGCAAGCCTCAAGGTTTGCCACCACTTGGGCGGTTAGGTCCAATTCCGGTTCTTCAATTGTAATCGTTTCGGAAAATTCACATTTGCCGTCAGAAACGGTATAGGTATAGGTTCCGGCGGCTAGGCCAGTTCTCCTCAAGGACTTGTTGCCGCTGTTTTCCCAAATCACTGAGTAATCGCCGCTTCCACCTTCAACCTTGAGCTCAATTTCCCCATTGGTCATTCCTTTACAGGTCACATCCTTAATTTCGGGGGTAACTGTTAGCTCAGTAGGTTCAGTTATGGTCACCTGTCCCATCGTGGTACAAAGATTTGCATCCGTCACCGTATACTTATATGTACCCGGCTCTAAGCCGGTTCGGGTGGCCCCTTTCACATCGGTATCTTCCCAGCTAACTTCTCTGATCCCTGTTCCGCCAGATGGAGACACCGTGATCCATCCATCTCCCGCCATAAAGCATGAGATATTTTCAAATGTATGGCTGGCCGCCAATTTCGCTGCAGGCTGGGTGACCTGGAAAGTCCTATCAATAGAACATCCACTTAAATCCGTAACCACAACCAGATAGCTGCCTGCCTCTACATTGGCAAGATTTCTATCCGTGCTGATTACATTTTCTCTTTGGGTGTCGGAAGCCAAATACCAGTTATAGCTGTAATCACCTCTGCCACCGGATACGCTGATGTTTACACCACCCGTTTCATCACCATGGCACAAAACCGGAACCAGCTCCTCTTGGGTAAACCTCATCTGGGTTGCCGCCTGAATGGTCACCTCTCCGTCGTAGAAACACTGGTTTTCATCGGTGATTCTGAAAGTGTGGGTTCTTGGGCTCAGGCTTTCCCGGAGGAAATCTCTATTTCCATTATCCCAGACAATACTCAATTCACCAACGCCTCCAAAAGCTCTAATCTCCACCACACCATCACCAGCGCTAAAGCAGGTTTCATGCTGCAAGGTTTCGAATTCAAAACCGATCTGCTCCGGCTGGTCAATTACCACTTCAATTTCTTCCCTGCATTCATTAGCATCTTCTACTACCACTTTGTAGGTACCGGCTACCAGGCCTGATCTTCTAAATGAACCTTCATCCAATTGTACTCCTGCTACAAAAAACTTGTAAGGCGACACTCCACCCTTGATGTCACTTAAAGTAATGGATCCGGTGTTGCCTCCGTGGCAAAGAACAACTGTTGGGGTGGCGGTAAAGGTGATGTTGGCATCATAAACATCAAAAGTCTTGGTGATTTCGCAGCCTTTTACATCTTCAACAGTAACAGAATAACTGCCCGGCTGTACGCCTTCCTGTCGGCTACCCGTCCAGGATGGCTCAGACCAAGTGTAGGTATAATTGCCGTTTCCACCTTGGGCAGTGACTTCCACCACCATGGATGATTGCTCTCCGCATGTTTCCAGCCTCACCACAACTTCCGCAGAAAGCTCAAACTCGGGTTCCGCAATTTCTACCGTGTTAGAAACTTCACATTTGCCATCAGAAACGGTATAGGTATAGCTACCTGCTCTGAGGCCAGCTCTATTTAATGAGCTGTTGCCGCTGTTTTCCCAGATTACCGAGTAGCTGCCGCTGCCGCCTGTGACGATGAGTTCAATTTCTCCGTTGCTGCCACCTTTACAGGATACAGCTGTAATTTCAGGATCAACCACGAGCAATTCAGGCTCAAGTATGGTTTCTTCGCCGTGGATTTCACAGTTGTTTTTGTCTCTGACGGTATACTTATAAGTACCGGGAGAAAGGCCACTTCTGGTTTCCCCTTCGAAATCGGTATCCTCCCAAGTGACGGTTTTGTCACCCGTACCGCCGTTGGCAATAACCCTGATTTGTCCATCATCTGCTCTGAAACAGCTGATGTGTGTAACATCTGCTCGCGCAGAAAGTGCTATAGTAGGCTGGGTGATTTGATACACCCTGGAGATTATGGTACAGCCGTTTGCATCAGAAACATGCAACCTGTAATTGCCGGCCACTACGCCGGTGAGGTTTTGCTCCTCGCTGATGACGGTCTCCATGTCGGAGGTTCTATACCACTTAAAAGTATAACCACCTGCTCCGCCCTCAACGGAAATTTCCACTTCTCCGGTAGGGTCGCCAAAGCACAAAACAGGCGATACGATTTCCTGCGTGAGAGAAATTTGGGTAGCCTCCTCAATAAACACTTCACCGTCCAATCGGCAATTTTGGTCAGTAATAACAAATGTGTGCCTACCCGGAGCCAGGTTATTTCTTGTGAAAGAGGTGGAATTATTATCCCAACGGATATTAAGATCTCCGGTGCCACCTTGCGGAACAATTGTTACCGAACCATTCTTGGCCAGATAACAGGTTTCGTGCTGGAGGTTTTCAAAAGCAAAACCAAGCTGATCAGGCTGTCCCACTTCCACTTCATTTTCCACCACAAAACAATTCATAGAGTCTCTCACCGTAACGGTATAAACGCCGGCAGACAATCCTGATCGGGTGAAGCCGGTAGTCACTTCTACCCCATTGACTTCCCAGGTATAATCACCTGTGCCGCCTCTGATGTCGGAAATGGTGATGGCGCCTGTGGCATCTCCAAAGCAGAGTGCTGGAGCAGGAGTAGCCGTAAATTCCAGATTGGCATCAAATACGGTAACGGTTTTGACAATATCACAATCTTTGGCATCGATTACGGTAACCTCATAATCTCCAGGAGCCAATCCAAGGGCTCTTTGGTTTCTGTCAATCACCGTTTCGGTACCGGCAAATCTCCACTCATATCTATAGTCACCATTGCCGCCGGAAGGAATAACCTCTGCAATCATGGTATTTTGGTCACCACAGGTTTCAAGCTCCAAGTTTACTTCAGCAGCCAAATGCGCTGCAGGTTCCTTAATTTCTACCGCATGCTGCACCAAGCAATAATTTCTGCTGTCGGTCACATTGACGATATAGGTCCCAGCTTTTAGTCCCGTTTGTTCTAAACTTCTGCTCCCGTTATGAAGCCAAGTGATGATCGGCGCCCCTGCACCTCCCTCAACGGAGATTTTCACAGAGCCATCTTCCCCACCTTTACAGGAAACATCCTCTTGCGCCACAGTTGTGACGATAAGTTTGGCGGGTTCCTCTACTGTAAAGGTTTCGGTCACCTGGCAATTATTCGCGTCCGTCACAGTAACTGTATAATCTCCAGCTGGCAGTTCCTCCCTGTTTCTAACATGAGACTCATCCGTGGTGGGTAGATCATGCCATCTTACGTGACGGAATCCCGTACCACCTTCCAAGAGCAATCTGATTTCGCCATTTGTATCCCCATGGCACTGGACATCAGACACAAGGGCATCCACTGATAAGGCTTGGGAAGGTTGGGTGAGGGTAAAAGTCCTGCCAATTGTACATTCATTTTCATCCGTGATCGTAACCCTATAATCCCCAGCAGACACATTGGTCAAACTCTTTTCCGAAGAAATCGCTTGGCCTGTAGCTAAATTTTTCCATTCATAAGAATACGTCCCCGTCCCGCCGGTGATGTCCAATTCGATTTTTCCGGTACTTTCTCCAAAACACAAGATGTTTGAAATCTGGGAATCCACCTGGATCGGTTCAGCCCTTTCAATTCTTACTGAACCTACTACTCTACATCCATTGATATCCGTGACTTCATACTGATACATACCAGGGTATAGGTTAGTCCTTAGAGGACCCACCCCTCCATCAGACCATCTTGCCACAGCTCCGCCTGCACCACCAGCAATGGTCAAAGCGGCCGTTCCGTCATTGGCATTGTAACAGGTTTCAGGAGTTCCTGTAGCGCTTACAGTCAGCAAAGGCGGCTCCTTAATCTCAACTTCGATAATATCAGAACTACACACTCCGGTACCGTCCATTAGCCAAACTTGATAAGTCTGCTTTGCCCTTAAGTTATTGGTAGAAAGGCCTGTTCTGGAAATTCCGTCAATAACCAGTCGGTAATTTCCCCTTCCTCCTTGAGGATTTTTGATGGTGATGCTTCCAGTATTTCCTCCGAAGCAAAGTACATCCTCCACATCTACCTCAAAAGTGATTTCCTCAGGTGCCGTGATTTCATATTTTTCAAAAATCTCACAGCCTCTATCATCATAGATTCTTACTTCATACTCGCCTTCGGCAAGATTGCCTACCCTATTGGTATTGCCGATCATGTCGCCAGACTCCAGGTTAGTCCATTGGTATCGGATCACACCTGTCCCACCGGTAACAGTTATATCAATTTGTCCGTCTCCTCCTTCAAAGCAGGTCGTTTGGGTGACATTTGCTTGGGAAATCTGTATAGGCTCAGGCTGGGTGATGGTGATCTCATCATTCCAATCACAACCCTTTTGATCCACCACCCGAAGTTGGTAATTTCCGGCAGGCACCTCATCAAATATGATTTGATTACCCTCTAGGGTAATTTCTCTATCATTTAAATATGCCGTGTAGATGCCGTTTCCACCTTGGATGTTAAACACCACATTGGTGGTTCCCTCAAAGCATCTTACATCTTCCTGATATTGCAGGTTGACAGAAATTCCCGCCAAGGGCTGGTTTACCCTGATAGTTTTTGTTTCACTGATACAGTTACCTCTGGTAAAATAGGACGTGTAGTCACCGAATTTAAGATCCCTGATTTCAAAAACTCCACCCACGGCTGCAACTTCTCTATTGTTGACAAACAGACGGTAATCCCCTGCAAGTCCACCCTCCGGTGTAAAGCGGATGCTACCATCTTCCCCACGGAAACAGGTTACATCGGTGACATCAAAGTCAAAATCAAGTAAATCCGGTTGCGGAACATGGATTTCATCTTCAAACTCACAGCCTTTATCGTCTGTAAGTACATATTTATAATATCCCGCATAGGCGTTGGAAAGGGTACGCCCAGTTTCTGAAAGTTGGGTGAATGTGACATTGTCCTGGGAATATTCCCAAGCAACTGAAAAAGGAAGTGTACCGCCCTGCACAGAAAGCTGGATTTCAGTAGTCCCTCCATAGCAAAGGATGTCCTGAAATCTGTGCGTGACCTTAAGCTCGTCAGGCTGGGTAAGCGTGCGTGGGAAAAGTACCAATGCACACCCGTTAGCATCCACAACGTCAAAGTTATATTGTTTTTCAGCCTCCAAGCCTTCAAAAACCTTCATCTCGTTTTCGGTCAGGGTATAATCCTGTCCTTCCAAAGAAACTGTGTAAGGTGCTGTCCCACCAGTTAGCTGCAGGCTAATGGTTCCATTTCCAGATTCAAAGCAGCTTAAATTTGTCTGACTATAATGGCTATAAGAAAAGGCCTGCTCCGGTCCATCAATTACCACCGTTTGCACCGGGCTGATACAACCGTCTGCATTCATGACATACACTTGGTACTCACCTTTGCCCAGCCCGTTGATGACCGAATTGGTGTAGGCTCGGTTATTTACATAATAAATGTATTCTCCGTCATTACTGCCTTCAGCATTGATTTCAATTTGCCCGTTGAAGCCGTTGTAGCAGGTTTCTTCCTCAGCGGTAAATGTGAATTCAAGCTCCTGGCCCTCAGCAATAACAATTGGGGATTCTGATGCTACCAGACAACCGTTTCTGTCCGTGATTTCATAGACATACGTGCCAGCACCTACATTATTATATACGCTTCGGTTGCCATTGATCAGGTGGGAGAATTCCCCAAACTTATCCCCATTTTCATTGAGGGAGAAATATTTCACATCAAATGGCGCAATACCCCCACTTAGATTGACCTCGATGAAGGTGGTGCCGCCCAAACATAGGATTAAACCAAAATTCTCCTGAGCGATAAATGGATCAGGCGTGTTGATGGTGAAAGTCTGGGTGTCAAGGCAGTTTTCCTGCTGGTCAGTCACCTCAATATGGTAATCCCCAACCTCAAGCCCATCAAAAACAACAGGGTTTCCTTCGTTGATGCCTTCAATTTCCTCGCTGAAAGTATTGTCACCGACTTTGGTCAAGACAGCATGGTAAGTTTCCCTGCCCCCAAAGATTTCAAAAGTTGCCTTACCGTCACCAGCCTCATAACAGGTGATGTCGGTTTTGACAAACGAGGTGATCTCAAGCTCCCTTTCTGGCTCTTCAATGTCGATGACAAAATCTTCAGAGGAACAGCCCAAGGCATCCACAATGTTGACAATATAGCGTCCGGGTGTTTTAGGGCCGAAGATCAGCTTGTTTCCTTCTACCATAGGAGTTTCGGAAGAACCATTCACGAAAACCTGATAACTTCTTCCATGTTCAACAAGTAGATTCACAAAGATAAACCTTCCATCCGCTGCGCCGAGACAAGTGACATCATCTACCAAAACTTCATCCACTGTCGGACGCTGTATACTTTCAATGTGGAAAGAACCGGTGAGAGGATCACAATTTACGTCCTCCACTACAAAGGAATAATCCCCGCTTGGCAAATCGGTGAAAATATAATCCGTCCTGTTATTGACATCTTCAATAGTCTGGAAAGTATTATCCGGATAGGTCAGGATGATTCTTTTATCCTCATTGCCTCCATCTACGGAGATGACGAAAGTCCCATTTTCATCCCAACAAACCGGCTGAGTTTCCTCGGCTTTGACTAACTCAAAATCTATAGGCTCTATAATGACAATATCCTCACTATCCTCAAAGCAATCATCATCCTCATTATAAAAAACTCTTAATTTATAGAAACCCTCTGTGAGGTTGGGCAATCTCTGCTCACCTTCATTAGTGTCAATGAAATCATACCCCGGCACAACTTCCCAATTGGATCCTCCGGCAGATTTCAGCCAGCTGTATTGAGTAGCGCCACGGATTTCATACAGGATTTCCCCGTCATTTCTTCCCCAGCAGCTGATGTCCTGAACCTTTTCGGCATGGACAAATGCGGGGGCATTGTCAGTCAAGGTGATAGTTTTCTCGTCTTTACAGCCTTTGGAGTCCACTACACGGAATTCATGATCCCCAGCGTTCAAGGATGAAATCACGGCATTAGTGGCTCTTACCCAATCTGTTCCGTTGAAATATTCAAACCTATATGTTGGTATACCTCCTTTTGCAAAAAGCGCAATGCTTTCCGGCCCGCAGGAATTGGCCTCCATATCGATCACCAATTCCAGTGCCTCCGATGGTCCTCTAACCTGGAAGATTCTTACCAATTCGCAGAAGCCGTTGTTTGAATATCTCAGTTCATAAAATCCGGGGGTAAGGTTTTCAATTTTATTGATCCCCTCACCTTCAGCTACCACTGCTTCGGTGGTTAAGTTAGTCCATTTGGTATTTCTCTGCCCTTCGATACCTCCAAGTAGGTTGACTTCAATATGGGAGGGTGAGCCGAAACATTGCGGATCCAGGATTGCAGCCACCGTGATGCCCAGCTGAGCTGGTTCCACCAAGGTGATCTCCTCTGAAGTGACTTCACAACCATACCCATCCCTTACCGTGACGGTATAGGTACCACCGCCAAGGTTTACAGGATCCTGACGGCTGGAACCATGGCTCCAGGAGTAATTGTAAGGGCCGCCGCTTCCCCCCTGCACATCAATTTTGATGCTTCCATCATTTACCCCAAAACAGGTCGGGTTGGTTTCCTCCACCACTGTGATGGTCAAAGGATCAGGGTTGATCAATTCGATTTCCAAATCGTCTACACAGCCATTCTGATCAACTACTTCCGCCATATATTTTCCAGGCGCTAATCCGGCTAGCGTTGAGGTCGTCCCCGGTACTTGCTCATATGTGCTGCCGTTGAATTTATACCAAGAAATTGTTTTTACCCCTGTACCGCCGTTTAGGTTTACCTCTATTCGACCATTAGTGCCGTTGTGGCAACTTGGATTTACGGCATTGATCAGGTTGATTTCTACTGGGCCGGCCGGTTCTCTCACCACCAGGTTGCTCATGGAGAATTGGCAAGACTTGGAATCAAGGATGGTTACCGAGTAAGTTCCCGGCTTTAGCCCGGAAATATTAGGCTCCACACTGCTAAAGCCGTCTGGCCCCTCCCATGTGATAAAATAGTCCTCACCGGGCGTCAAGGTACCCCCGGAGATATCCAGGTTAATGGCTCCATCCTGCTCACCAAAGCATAAAATATGTTCAATAGTAGGCACAGCTAAAAGCTCCGGGGTTCCCTCTATGGTATATTCCCTTGTAACCTCGCAATTAGGGTTATTCAGGTCCCTCACCCTTACCACATACTCACCGGGGCCCAGACCGTCGATTTCCTGTTCGGTCCCGATGGTGCTATTGCTCCCCCTTCTTGTCCAGCGGATATCGAGATCACCTGAGCCTCCGCTTATGTCCAAATGGATAAAACCATCCCGGCCGTTGAAACAGCTTTCAGGCTGAAGTTCCAGCTTTTCGATGATGATTTCATCAGGTTGCTCGATTTCGAAAATGATGGGTGTCAACTGGCAATTGTTGGCATCACGGATCTGGATCACGTTTCCCTCCCCTGCCGGAAGATTGGGAATGGAAAGCAAAACATTGGGGGTGGTCACTTCAGTACCGCCATTGAAGCTATAGGTATAAGGGGCTACCCCCCCAGAAATCACGATAGCCGCACTTCCGTCTCTGGACCCAAAACAGCTTGCATCGGTAAATGTCTTATCCACCAACTTGAATTCGCCTGGTTGATTGATGGTATAAACTTCATAAAGGGAACAGCCTTTAGCATCAGTTACATAAAGTCTATAAGATCCTGCACCGATACCAAAAATATCCGGTTGCTCCTCACCCTCAATTTTGACGAAGTTGCCTCCTATATTTTTTCTCCACTCGTATTGATAACCACCGTTTCCTCCCACAGCTCTAACCCCCGTGATGGAACCCGTCTCTTCTCCATAACAAAGCACATGTTCCCTTCTAAGCTCACTGTTATCTATTCGAAGCTCCAAGATATCAGGAACTGTGGCCCATTCGATAATCTCACAACCATTCCCATAACTGATTATTACTTCATACGTACCAGGGGACAGATTATTGAAGGCGATATTATTACCCGCCTTGGTTTCGCCGTTAACAGTCGTCAGATAATTGTGCTCATCATTATCAATTCTAACATGGATTTCTCCATTGTCCTGCGCATAACAGATGGGGGCGATGGGATTAACTTCCACACCTGGAACTTCAGCAATCGGAACATTGAAGGGGAACTCCTGAGTACAACCTTTATCATCAGTGATTAAAACAAAATTCTCCCCAGGGGGGAGGTTTGTAGCGGTCTGACCTTCCTGACCATTACTCCACAAATAAGTATAGGGACCGCCCCACCCCCCTGAAGCGGTTACAGTCGCATTTCCGTCAGCAGTACCGACGCATGTAGCTGGGTCCGTATTAAAAGTCGCCTGTATCAGACCCGGAGGGCCAACCACTTCCACAGAAAACACCTCTTCACAACCTTCTTTGTCTCTCACCGTTACTTCGTAAGTTCCAGCACGAAGATTTTTTGCCGTTGGAGTTTCCTGTTGGGCAGGATCGTTCCACTTGTAGGTAAAGCCTCCCCAGCCGCCTTCAGCAATTACCGTAGCCGTACCATCAGTACCATCAAAACATGACACTGGGGTACTTGAAATTTCCCCAACTGAAATAGGTGCCTCAGGGGCCATTACTTCTACTTCGAAATGAAGCCAGCAATCTGTAACCTGATTTCCTCCCTGCACAATTCTGAACTTATGTATTCCAGATGGCATATTTTCATATTCCCAGTAAGGATTGTTACCCAATCCAAGAGAACGATTTGGATCATGTATTTCTGTTCCACCTGGAGGTGTCCGGTATATTCGAAGATTTTGAGGAGGGCCAAGTTGGCCATCCATGTGTCTATTTATCCTGTGAAAATCTAAAATAATATTCCCATCATTTCCACCAAAACATGTTACTGGACTCGTTCGCACTCCAACTTCTATCCTTCTCCAGTCAGGAATTTCAATACTTATCTTCTCTGGGCAGTCTTCTCTTCGGTATTCATCAATCACATGGAGCTCGTAAAGCCCAGACACCAAACTGCCGACCTGCACATGGTTCCCTTCTACATTCACCCAAGAAGAAGCTGGATGATCTGCTCCATCTATTCTACTCGTAATCCTAAAAAGTCTGTATTGAATATTGTCCCCTCCATTTTCGACAAAGTAGCTGAACGCTCCATTAGCATCACAATCCTCTGGATGTATGTTATCCAAAGCCAGCTCGAATGTTTCTATCTCCTCAAAAACCACCTCCAAAATCTCCCTACATCCTGAATTGTCGATGATTTCCAGAGTGTAGGCACCGGAAGGAATTTCATTAAGGTTAACATCCCTGCCCACTCCGCTTTCTGAAAATACTGGGCTGGAGGAATGCTCCCCATAAAGATTAAAGGCAAAGGGGGCGGCACCCCCGACAATATTTCCCACAATTTTGCCATAAGACTGCCCCTCACAGTAGTGGTCCTTTTCAAAATCCAAATCGTATTGGAAATTTCGGCTATCGACGAAATTAAAGGTCTGTGTCAGCTGCTGGATAGGGCTGCTATTGTCAAATACCGTTACTGTGTAGGTCCCGGATTGGGCCATGGATAAAATGGACATGGAACCATCCGCAATGATGTCAACTTGCACTTCCACACCATCTTTCTGCCAAACATACTGATAAGGCGGCAGTCCGCCCCTCACCCGGAGTTCAGCAGTTCTCGCACACTGTGTAAATGACATGTGGTCCACCTGCAAAGGAATATCATCAAATGAAGTTGAGCTGAAATGGCTGTACACCATTGTCCCCGATCCCACTAAAAGCAGAGTGGCAACTAAAAACTTGTAAAAAATACTACTGTAAAAGTTCTCCATACAGAAATTCATTCACAAAACCCCATTTTTCAGCAAAATACACTGGTTTTTAGATATGAAAATTGGTGTTTTACTTAATTTAATTTGGATTTCGTGTTTTCAAATATCATTATTTGCATTACACAAACTGTAATATGATATTTGGATTTAACTAATTTAACTTAGAAATAAAGTAAATAAGTTACATAACTTCCAAATAATGTTGCGAATATATTTTTTAGCGTGAGATACAGCTTTTAAATACAGAGGGTGTTAAAAGCAAAAAATTAGATACAAGAAACAAAAATAAAAACCCCGGAGAGTTGGCTCCGGGGCTTCATGAAATAGTTACAACTACCAGGGCTATTTGCAGTGGTCAACTTGTATTGTAAAAGTATAAATTTGCTTTATATCCTCAAAGCAAATTCTTGTTAAAATTTCTATAAAATCTATAAATATGAATAATTCATTTTAAAGCTCTATTGATACCTGATGCCTTAATATATCCTCAAATGTTTCCCTTTTTCGTATCAAATGTGCCTTACCGTTCAAAATCATGATCTCGGCAGGCCTTAGGCGGCTGTTATAATTGGAAGCCATGCTGAATCCATAGGCTCCCGCATTTTTGATGGCCAATACATCTCCTTCTTTCACTTCCTTAAGTTTCCGGTCTGCCGCGATGGTGTCTGTTTCACATATATAACCTACTATAGTATACACACGTTCAGGCCCTTCTAATCGGGAAATATTCTCAACCCCATGATATGCATCATACATCATCGGTCGAATCAGATGGTTTAATCCAGAGTCCACGCCAATAAAGGTAGAAGCTGGAGTTGCCTTGATTACGTTAGCTTTCACCAACAAAACACCACATTCGCTGACCAAGAATTTTCCAGGCTCAAACCATATTTCCAGTTCTCGGCCATATTCCTTACAGAAATCTTTAAACGCGGCAGATACTTTTTCCCCCACTTCCAAAATATCCGTAGCAATATCTCCTTCCTTATAGGCAACTTTGAAACCTCCACCAAAATCCAGAAAAGTCAGGTTTTTAAATTCACGGGCAGCATCAAATAGGATTTCTGCACCTTTCAAAAACACTTCGGCATCCAGAATATCCGAACCCGTGTGCACATGCAGGCCTGTTACATTCAACTTATGCGCCTCCACAATCTTGAGAATATGCTTCAATTGCAGGATACTGATACCAAATTTGCTATCAATATGTCCTACCGAGATTTTGGCATTACCACCCGCCAGAATATGGGGATTGAGACGGATACAGATAGGTACCTTACTACCATATTCGGTCCCAAAATGCTCCAACATCGGAATGTTATCTATATTAATCATCACGCCAAGATCAACAGCCTCTTGAATTTCTTCAAAAGACACACAATTTGGGGTGTACATGATTTCGTTAGGCTCAAAACCTACGTGTAGGCATAATTTTACTTCTTCAATAGAAACCGCATCCACACCTGTCCCTGACTTCTTCATCAATTTAAGCACATTGATGTTGGAAAGGGCCTTAGTGGCATATTTGATCTTCAAGTTGACGGTCGAAAAGGCCTGTTTGAGCAGGTTAACCTGGTCTATGATCTTCTGACCATCATAGACATATAAAGGCGTACCAAATTCCTCGGTCAGGTCCAAAAGGGATATCCCCTGAATTTCAAATTGCTGATTGTTGATTTCCATATTTCCTTATTTGCCGACAAAGATATAGATTGCCCCACAGGAATAAAAAATATCGTTTGTGATTTCTGCGGCCTGCTCAGTCTCCGGTCTTCCGTCTTCAACCCAAAACCTTGGTTAAATATTGTTAAGCAAATAGCCCCCAGAGGATTTATACCATAAATTTGTAATATGTCCAAAACCAAAATGAACATAGTGATCGTCCTTATGTCCATGGCCACTATTGGCCTGGTGGCATTCCAGTACTACTGGGTCAACGACGCACTGAAGATTAACCAGGAAAGGTTTGAGCAAAATGTCTATCAATCCCTTGCCTCCACAGTGGACAAACTGGAGAAAAACGAGGCTAAAGACATGTTTCTCAGCAATCTTATCCAGGACACAGCTATGCAGGAATCATTTTTCCAACGGATTGAGCCAATTGAATTTACGGTAAGAAGGCGGCAGGTCAGCCGAAAGCGTCCTTCGATGGTCGATAGCATTTTTACCACCACCATGCCCGAAATATCCTCATCCTTTGAAAAGTTGATTCAAACTTATGGCGGGGATCTTGAACTCATTGTGGATGTGGAGAGCTTTTTTACCTACATGCCACCATCTATTGCCAAACAACACCTCACTCCTGATGAACTGGAAATTTTGCTCAATGAGAAAGAAAGGGAGTACCAGTACCTGCAGGACCAATCAAGAAACAACCGTCGGAGAAGGGCCACCAGACCAGAAATCACTCAAAATGAGATCATAGAGGAATTTAGGCTTCCAAAAGATGCCGCAGATCGAATCGTTCAGGCCAACCTCAAAATTGAGGTCATGGAAAAAGTCTGGAACGAAATGATGGAAGGCCAGAAAAGAATTATGGACCGTATTGACCCTCAGGAGGTCAAGCACACTATTTCTTCCCAACTTGCCCAGCGCGGAATCAATCAAACCTTTAAACTTGCGGTGCTGGACGATTCCGACTCAATCATCGGGTTAAGTGATCCCAATCTTAAAGAGGAAATGCTGTATGGAGGAATCAAGGCTCGCCTTTTCCCAAGCGATATTGTCGGGAGAGACAATTATTTATTGATCCATTTCCCCGAAAAGCAAAAGTTTTTACTCAAGCAGGTGTGGATGCCATTGATGAGTTCTTTGGCTTTTTTGGTGATAATTATCGGCTGTTTCGTTTATGCTATCCGTGTGATTATCCGTCAAAAGAAGCTTTCAGAGACCAAAAATGACTTCATTAACAACATGACCCATGAGTTCAAAACCCCCATTGCCACAGTGAGCCTGGCCGTAGAGGCATTGCAGGATCCGGAATTGTTGAATGCCGAAAATTTCCGCAAGCGCTACCTGGGGATTATTCGGGAGGAAAACAAAAGATTAGGGGTACACGTAGAAAAGGTATTGCAAGCGGCAGCTTTGGACAAAAAGGATTTCAAACTCAAGTTTGAAAAAGTCAATCTTGCGGAAATTTTGGAGAAAGCCAAACAACATATCGGCTTACAGGTTGAAAATAGGGATGGAGTGATAAGGTCCCAAATTGACTTGAAAGATCCATATGTGCAGGGGGACCCTTTTCATTTGGCCAATATTATCAATAATCTTTTGGACAATGCAAACAAATACTCAAAAGAGAGCCCCGACATTACCCTTTTGGCTTATGAGGAAAACCAAAAAGTAGTGGTCAGGATTGAAGATAAAGGCATAGGTATGAACAAAGAGGCGCAAAGGAAGATTTTCGAAAAATTCTACCGCGTGCCCACCGGCAATGTCCATGATGTAAAAGGCTTCGGTCTTGGTCTGGCATATGTCAAAACTATGGTTGAGGCGCATAGAGGAGAGGTTTACGTAGAAAGCGAACCGGATAAAGGAAGTATTTTCACCATATATTTACCCAAAAAGAAATGAGCAAAGCAAAACTTTTAGTTGTAGAAGACGATCCCAACCTAGGGGACATTTTGCAGGAATATCTCACCATGAAAGGGTATGGCACTACCCTCTGCAAAGACGGTGAAGAAGGCTGGAATAAGTTTAAAAAAGACAAATTCAGCCTCTGTATACTTGATGTAATGATGCCCAAAAAGGACGGCTTCACTTTGGGAAAAGAAATCAAAAAAGTAGAGGAAAACATCCCAATTATATACCTAACTGCCAAAAACCTAAAGGATGATGTAATCGAAGGCTTGAAAGTAGGCGCTGACGATTACATTACTAAGCCTTTCAGCATGGAAGAACTTCTTTTGAGAATTTCAGCCATCTTAAAAAGGACCATGAGAGGTAGCGGAAATGCCGGTAGTCTGAAAAGCTACAAGTTCGGAGATTTCACGCTGCACTATGATCAGCAAATTCTCGAAAGCCCAAAAGGCAAAAATAAACTCACTAGTAAAGAAAACGAACTTCTGCGCTTACTTGCTGCTGAAGTCAACAACAACGTGAGCAGAAGCCATGCCTTAAAGCAGATCTGGGGTGACGATAGTTATTTCAATGCCCGTAGCATGGATGTGTACCTAAGTAAAATCCGAAAATTATTGAAGGAGGATCCGAAAGTTCAGATTATTACACTGCATGGGGAAGGGTTCAAGCTCGTAGTCGGAGAGGTATAAAATGAGCGGACAAAATCGAAAGGACATCGCCATTGGCCAATTGGTCAATGTGGTTCAAAAAGAGGATCAAAGATCCGGAGAACTTACGGAAGGGGTGGTCAATGCTATCTTGACCAAATCCCCCTTCCATCCCCATGGCATCAAAGTCCGGCTAGAAGACGGAACTGTGGGAAGAGTCAAGGAAATCCTAGAAGAATGATTTAAAACGCCTCGCCGATAAAAATATAAAACCCGGTTCCTTCCTGCGTGAAGGCTACATCCAACCGGGTGTATATATCTTTCTTTGGAAAAAGAAGAAACCTCAAGCCCCCACCAGCGGAGAAAACCACTTTTTTGAGGGAACTAATGTCAAATTCTGGAAAAACTGTACCAGCCCCAGCAAATACCGCTGCCCCAATTCTGTCCGTGAAACCTAGAGGCAAAGGCAAAAACCTATATTCCACCTGAGTGGCCAATTGGTTATTGTCGCGGAATCGACCATAATAGTATCCACGCATGATACTTTCTCCCCCTAGCAAGGCCAATTGATTGAAAGGAACCTGTCCAAAATTAAACTGTCCCAGCAGTTGCGCCGCCAAAACATTGTTTTTTCCCATTGGACGGTAAATCCTGGTGTCAGAAATAAGACTAGTGAAATCGAAAGTACTCCCCCAAGCCCCATCAAAACGCAGTAAGGCAAGTTCTGAAAAGAAGGCATCCCGCACATTCAACACATTGTGCCTTGAGTCATATACCAATCCCAAACCCAACCCTAAGTTGTTACTTCCCTCATAGCCGAGTGGCAATTCGTCAAATGAATCACCTGATCTAGGAACAAAGTTGACGGAAGAAGTCCGCTGAAAATCCAGTTCAGGTCCAATGAAAAGGTTTTTGCCAACCTTTCGTAATGCTCTTTCCTTGATGATTATCTGATTAGCATCCACCCGTGCGGTATAATCCTCAGGTGTATCCATCCCCACACCGTGATAAAAAAGCGGGAAACTCTGTACCCTAATTCTGCCGAGGAAAAGCCATTTATTCTGGTCGGTATACAATGCATGGTCAAACCAAATTCCGTATTGGTTTTCCAAGGTCACAAAAGTGAACCCATTGACCTCACTTAGCCGGTTAGTAGTGTCACGATTGGCATAATAGACGTAAAGCGAGCTAAACCCAATCTCCCAACTCGTCTCAGGAGCATAAGCAATTGTAGGATAGACCAAAAACTGGGGCCGTGTGATATCGCTAGTATCCATGAGGATACTGTTAATGTAACGCTTGAACAGGCTTTGGCCAAAACTGTTGGGAACTTGAGCAAAGAGGGTAAGTAGTACTACGAAAAATGTAAATCGAATTTTCATCAAAGAGAATTAGCGTGCTAATTTACAACTCTTCTTAAACAGCATAAGCATTCAAAAAGTTATTTTTTGAGGAATCAGGAAATTCCATTACTTAAATCTTACAACCTTGCCGTGTAACTTGCTCGTCATTGTCTCAGGAATAGCATTTGTAATTTCTTGAAAAAGCAACTCAACTAACTTTTTCTTAAGAAAGGAACGAGTCAACACAATACTTACTTCACGTACCGGCTGTTCCGCCCCATAAAAAGTCCGTAACCTAGATTTTTCTTCCTCATTGAGGTCGTGAGTTGCCAATTCTGGCAAAAGCGTCACACCTTGATACCTATTGACCATATTCTTCAGGCCTTCCAAGGAACCACTTTCATAATGAAAATTCATCCTGTGGAATTTCGCTTGGTCGCAAATATTCAAAACCTGGTCCCTAAAGCAGTGTCCCTGTTGTAGAACCCAAAGCTCCTCATCAAGTAACTCCTCAATTTCTACTTGTTTTTTACCCAATAATGCGTGTCCCTGGGAAAGGAAGGCATAGAAGTTTTCATAAAACATGGGCTTTTCCAAAATACCTTGCTCGCTGAGTGGTGTTACCACAATCCCCAAGTCCAGCTCGTCATTGCGTAATCTCTTGACCACCTCTTCCGTAACCATTTCTTCAACATCAAGTTGAACGTTGGGATATTTTTCAAGAAACCTCCGCACAAATAGGGGCAAAAGGTATGGAGCAAGTGTAGGAATTATCCCAAGTTTAATCACCCCGCTAATGTCGCCCTTCAGAGAGGCCACCATTTCATAGATCCCTTTACTTTCAGACACTACTTTTTTTGCTTGGGCAAGTATCTGGGCACCTACCTCTGTAGGTATCACGGGCATCTTGGAACGGTCAAAAATTATGATTTCTAATTCTTTCTCCAATTTGCTGATCTGGGCACTTAATGTAGGCTGGGTAACAAAACAGGCCTCGGCAGCATGACCAAAATGGCGATGCTTATCTACGGCAAGTATGTATTCTAGCTGCTGTATAGTCATTTTAAGGGTCAATTTTTTACGAGGCGTAAATATAAAAATGTTTTTTCCTTTTATTTAGATTTGATTTAAATAATGATTAATTTCGCCTCAAATTAAATAAGACTATGCTTAAAACTCTCAAAAAAATTGTGCTTGGCGCAGGATTAGGGATGTTTCTTTTCTCTTGCCAATCGAATGACGAAAATATTGTAAACGTATATACCCACCGACATTATGAAGCAGACCAGCAACTTTTTGATAAATTCTCCGAACAAACCGGGATAAAAGTAAATGTTGTAAGCGCAAGTGCCGATGAACTTATTCAGAAACTAGAACTTGAAGGGGCTGGCTCACCAGCTGATGTATTAATTACCGTAGATGCAGGAAGGCTTTTCCGAGCTGAAGACAAAGATCTATTGCAGCAAATCTCCTCTGACGTTTTGGAAAAGAATATTCCAGAGAAATATAGAAGCCCTTCGGGAAAATGGTTTGGACTAACATATAGAGCTAGAATTTTAGCTTATAGCAAAGAGCGAGTAAACCCAGGTGAGTTGACTACTTATGAGGATTTAGCCGATCCAAAATGGAATGGCAGGGTTTTGACCAGATCATCCGAAAATATTTACAACCAATCTCTTTTAGCCTCCCTTCTATTGGCTAATGGCGAGGAAAATGCCACTGAATGGGCCAAAGCGGTGCTTGGCAATATGCCTAGATCTCCAAAAGGTAATGATAGAGACCAGGTAAAGGCAGTAGCTGCCGGCGAAGGTGACGTGGCAATAGTCAATACCTACTATATCGGCATCATGCTCAATGACTCCAACGCGGAGGAAAGAAAAGCCGCTGAGCAAGTGGGCATCTTTTTCCCCAATCAAGAGGATCGTGGCACTCATGTAAACATTTCAGGAGCTGGAGTGACAAAGCATGCTCCACATAGAGAAAATGCCATTAAACTATTAGAATTCCTATCTGAAGCAGAAGCTCAAAGTATTTTGGCCAACATCAACTTTGAATATCCGGTGAACCTCAATGTGGAACATTCCGACTTGCTCAAGTCTTGGGGGGATTTCAAAGCTGACGAAATTAATCTAGCTCGATTGGGGGCTAAAAATAAGGATGCGGTCATGATCTTTGACCGTGTGGGGTGGAAATAATTATCAATCTGAAAGTTTATAGTAGTCTTGGATATAACCAAACAAAACTATTATTGGTGGAATAAATGGTCAGGGGCTGCGGTCATCATATTGATTGTGATCGCAGTGCCTGTGTTTACGATTTTCTTCAAAATTTTTGAGCCCCCCGGAAACAGCTGGAAGCATCTGTCCGAGAACTTACTAGCAGGCTACTTCCTAGACACCATCCTCCTTTTATTTGGGGTGGCTTTTTTCACTTTTCTGATAGGAGTAACCACTGCCTGGCTCGTTTCCAATTATGATTTTCCAGGCCGAAGATATTTCGAATGGCTTCTAATTTTGCCATTAGGCTTCCCTGGCTATATTATGGCTTATACCTATACAGGCATGTTGGATTATGCCGGGCCAATTCAGTCGTTTCTGAGAAATACCCTAGATATCCAGGTAACCGGCAGCCTGTTGGATATAATGAATCTGCCTGGGGCAATTTTCATATTGTCAATCACACTCTTTCCATATGTATTTGTAATTAGCAGGTCCTCCTTTCTCCAACAGTCCAAAACTTTGCAGGAAGCCTCAGCCCTTTTGGGAAGTAGTAGGTGGAGAACCTTTCAGAAAGTAGCCTTACCATTAGCTAGACCTGCAATAGTGGGAGGCATAGCCTTGGCCTCCATGGAGGTGCTCAATGATTATGGTACTGTCAAATATTTTGGGGTCAACACTTTTACCACGGGCATTTTCAGAGCATGGTTTTCGATGGGAGATGCCACCACAGCCATATACCTTTCAGCCATTTTAATGCTGTTTGTCTTCACCATCCTATATTTGGAAAGCCTACAACGCGGCAACCGCCAATTTGGAAATGCAAACTCCCTGACCAAACCTTTGGAAAGGGTGCACATCAACTGGCAGAAAAAAGCCGTATTTACCACTTTTTGCACAGTGCTTTTCCTTATAAGTTTTCTTATTCCATTGATCCAGATCATCTATTGGGTGATTTTAACTTATGAAAAAGTCATTAATTATGATTTTTTCCTTTTGATTTTTAGAAGCTTCAGTCTAGCTGCAGGCACCGGTGTAGGCGTAGTAATACTGTCTATCGTCTTGTTATACGCCTTGCGACTTAGCCCTTTCAAGTGGATGAAAAATGTGACCAAAATAGCCACTTTGGGCTATGCCATCCCGGGAGCAGTGATCGCTGTGGGCATTATGGTGCCACTTTTGGGTTTTGACAAATGGGTAACTGGGATTATTTCTCCTGGAAACATTAGACTACTCCTTTCCAGAACCCTTTTTGGATTGGTCTTCGCTTATATAGTCCGTTTCATGGCGGTAGGCTATAATCCCATAGACTCTGGTTTCCAAAAGATAGGAATACACATCAACGAAGCCAGCCGGCTTTTGGGCAAAGGTTCCACCAAGACCCTATGGAAAATTGACTTGCCCCTAATCAAGCCCAGCCTCTTCAGTGGGATATTGCTTGTCTTTGTGGATGTTTTAAAAGAATTACCCTTAACTTTGATCCTTCGCCCATTCAACTATCACACATTGGCCACTAAGGCTTTTGACATGGCCACCAACGAAATGATAGCAGAATCGGCAAATGCTGCCCTGATTATTATTTTAACCGGTATTATCCCGATTATATTTCTGAACCGGATGATCAGAAGAAAAGAAGCTTAGGATAAAAAATGACGATATTAGAACTACAATCTGTAGATAAAAAATATAGCCAGGCCGACAATTTTGCGGTCAAAGATGTATCCTTCCAGGTAACCTCTGGCGAAATCCTCGCCCTTGTCGGGGAGAGCGGTTCCGGTAAAACTACCCTTTTAAGATTAGTAGCCGGCCTGGAGCATCCTGATAATGGGATTATTTATCTTTCAGGCAATAAAATCGTCGAGGGTAGAAAGTCTGTGCCATCAAACCAGCGGAAAGTAGGTATGGTTTTTCAAGACTACGCCCTTTTCCCCCACCTCACAATAATTGAGAACGTCAAGTTCGGTCTTCCCAAATCTGGGCCTCATCCTGACAAGATAGCCGAAGACACCCTAAAACTGGTTGGTCTTTCGGAGAATTTCAGTAAATACCCTCATCAACTTTCTGGAGGTCAACAACAACGGGTAGCATTGGCCAGAGCTATAGCCCCACAACCTTCTATATTACTGATGGATGAACCATTCAGTAATTTAGATGCAATGCTAAAAGATCAGGTAAGGGAGGAAATACGCCAAATAATCAAAAAAACCGGAGTTACGGCCATATTTGTAACACACGACACACGAGATGCCCTCTCCACTGCCGACAGAATAGTCATCCTACACAAAGGACGATTGCAACAAATCGACACACCCCGAAATCTCTACGAAAAGCCAGTGAATCCTTATGTCGCTAACTTCTTTGGCAAAAGAAATGAGATCTTGGCGACACCCACAGTAGATGGTTTTTACACACCTTTTGGATTCATTTCTGACGAACGTTCCAAGCAATACACTGAAAGGGTAAGAATACTTTTCCGGCCTGAACATGCCACCTTATATCGAGAAGTGGACCGAGTACTGAGCGGATTTCTTTTCAAGGTGTCCTATTATGGTGATCATCAAATAGTCAAGTTGGCTGACGAAGACGGCAAACGAGTAAGCATCAAAACCCAACCTCATCTGGACCTGAGCGATTTAGCCCAAGTTGGCTTCAGTTTAGACTATTTTGAGGTAGAGCCTGCCTTTTAAAACCACTAATTTGGCTTCCCTACCTATTTTTTTGAAAAAATTGCCATTGATGTAAATTTCCGATTTCCATTCTTTCTATTTTAAACTATAAAAACATGACATTGAGCATGTTTTACTCTCATTTCATTGCCGAATCCGAAAAATCCCTAAACTTTTGTTGTTAAAATTATTGAATTTGTTTCTTTTGTATTATATTTAGAATACTGTAATAGGAAAATAGTGCCCTTTCGAGTCGAACAGTATTGTTTTCGATCAACCTATTATACCCCATTTTATCACCTTGTAAATTCTTAATTATGTTTGAAATAATTCCATCTATATGGCTCATAAACGGCAAGTGTGTCCGCTTGAAGAGAGGGGATTTTGCCACGCAGGAAGTAATTTCCAATAATCCATTGGAAATAGCGCAGGCATTCGAAGATCATGGTATCGAGCGACTGCACTTAGTTGACCTTGATGGCGCAAGACGAGGGGAACCTAAGAACTACCATATCCTTGAAACAATTGCAGGGTATACTAACCTAAAGATTGACTTTACGGGGGGTATCTCTACGGATGGAGATGTGATAAAGGTGTTTGAACATGGTGCCCTTACCCTTACTGCCGCTTCAATTGCAGTAAAAGATCCTGATAAATTTACCCAATGGATGGTTTCTTATGGACGTGAGAAAATTAACCTTGCAGCTGATACCAATCCAGTAGATCACAAGATCAAAATACGCGGTTGGCTGAAAAAAACTGAAATTGATCTTTTTGACCATATCCAATATTTCTATGACCGAGGACTGAAGTACTTGAAGTGCTCTGACATCACAAGAGATGGTGTAATGGAAGGACCAAACTTGCAGCTTTATTCTGAGATTCAAACTAAGTTCCCTGACTTGAGCCTAATTGCTAGTGGGGGAGTTAGAAATGTAGATGATTTTAGAAAACTTAGAGATATGAACCTTAAAGGTGTGGTGTTTGGGAGAGCCTTCTATGAAGAGAAAATCAGTTTGGCTGATATTGACAAGTTTATGGCAGAAAAAGTAGAGAAATAAAAAAAGGAGATTTTAAATCTCCTTTTTTTATGCTTAATATAGTGCTTTACTAATTATCTTCTTTGAATTTATCTACTATGTAGAGGAATAAGTTAAAAGAAAGCGTAGAAACATTATCCTTTCTCATATCTTTTTCTCCACCTTGTCGATAGATATTACCTTGCTTGCTTGAGGTAGTTGCTGGCTTTTCTTTAACTGTGGCAGGTTTTTCTGTAGCACGTGGAGCAGTATATTCGAATGCTTCCGGACTCTCCATTCCAAAATTTTCTTCTACGCGTGGCTCTGGCATATTACGTTCTCCTTCATGACTCTGAGCCATTGATGTTACAGCTAGGGCAGTACATAGCAATGCACTCATTGTAAAAACCTTTTGCCAAATATTCGAAATATTATTCTGTACAACCATTTTTGTTCTGAATTCTATATATTTCCAACGCCAACATAGCAATGAAAGTTTCCAAATATACAAAATATAAGATATGATGCAAACGATTGACTTTATTGATTTCCAAAAGGTTGAGCTTCGAATTGGGACCATAATCGAGGTTTCCGAATTTCCTGAAGCGAAAAAACCAGCCTACAAACTCAAAATTGATCTTGGCCCTATCGGCATCAAACATTCATCCGCTCAGATCACCACCCGATATTCCCTAGAGCAACTAAAAGGTCGACAAGTAATCTGTGTTTGCAATTTCAAACCAAGGCAAATTGCTAACTTTATGTCAGAAGTTTTGGTTACTGGATTCAGTGACGAAAACGGAGCAATTGTCCTGGCATCTGCTGATCAGAGGGTGCCTAATGGATCCAAACTACATTAAATATGATTAAGCCACTGACGCTGCCTGTATTGCTTTCAACTGTGGAAGGTAGAGTGATTCTACAAGGTGACACGTTCGATATCGAAAACATTATCACCGATACCAGGAAAATCACTACCGCCACAAATTCACTTTTCATAGCCCTTTCTGGCCCCCACCACAATGGTGTGTATTATTTAGAGGAAGCATACAAGAAAGGAGTACGGATGTTTTTGGTTCAGGAGGAACTGCCAGATTTCTCAATTTTAAAAAACGCAACAATCATAAAGGTGAAATCAAGCCTGCGTGCTCTCCAACACATTGCCTCCTACCAAAGAAGGCATTTTAAAGGTCAGGTCATATCACTTACTGGGTCCAATGGCAAGACAATCGTCAAGGAATGGCTTAGCCAAATTTTAGGTGAAAAGTATTACCATTACAAAAGTCCAAAAAGTTTCAACAGTCAGGTAGGAGTTCCGCTTTCCATGATGGGTCTACAAGCCGGCCATAAACTGGCCATTTTAGAGGCAGGCATCTCCAGACCGGATGAGATGGATAACTTGGAGTCCATTATTAAACCCAATTTAGTAATATTCACAAACCTAGGATCCGCCCATGCAGAGGGATTCGAAAGCAGGTTTCAAAAGTTAAAGGAAAAAGCAAAACTGGCTGCCAATGCTGACTTTATTATCTATAGGAAAGAACAAGCTGAAGTTGCCCAATATCTTGAGGGAAATTTTCCGGATGGCAACTTAGTTTCTTGGTCCGACAATGTGGGAGTGGACTATTGCTTAAGTGTAAAGATAACAGAGGAGCAAACCAAGATTATTTTACTGCAGCCCAATCTGCAGATGTTTACCTTCACATGCAATTTCAGCGACCAAGCAAGCTTGGAGAACCTTCGCCATGTGATCACCACTGCTTTGACTCTTGGCATGTCTCCTTCTGAGATACAAAAAGGTCTGAGCAACCTACGGCCTTTGGATATGAGAATGTCCATCAAACAAGGCGTAAATGACTGTATACTGATTGACGACACCTACAGCAACGATCTTGAGGGTTTGAAAGTGTCATTGGAGTATATGCAACTCCAGCGTCCAAAACGTCGCAAAGTGCTAATCATATCTGATTTCCTTCAGACAAATCAGAAAGAAACCTATGAGGTTGCGGCCGGCTTGATGCAGCAGCATAAAATTGACAGGATCTATGCTATTGGAGAGCAAATAACTCATTTAAAGAGCTTCAAAAGTTTGAATTGCAGCTTTTTTCAAAACACCTCAGGTTTTCTTGAAAATTTTTCCGTCGATGATTTTCATCAGGATCTAATATTGGTCACAGGGGCACGCAAATTCCAGCTAGAAAGAATCATTCAGCACTTGGAGCAAAAAGTGCACGGCACCTCACTGGAAATTAATCTTAATGCACTAGCCCATAATTTCCATTATTATAAAAGAAAACTCCATCCCAAAACTAAAGTGATGGTGATGGTAAAAGCCTTCGCTTATGGAGGTGGGTCGGCAGAAATTGCAAATATGCTCCAACAAGTCAAAGCAGATTATCTTGCAGTGGCATATACAGATGAGGGTATATACCTTCGAAATAATGGCATCACACTGCCGATAATGGTGCTGAACCCTTCGCCAGAGTCTTTCCCCTTGATTTTTAGCCACCAGCTGGAGCCTGTTATCTATAGTTTTGAGATGCTCAAGCAGCTGACCATTTTTATGAAAACTATGGAAAGTATTATTAATATCCACCTAGACTGTGATACAGGAATGCACCGATTGGGCTTTATGGAAGACGAAGTGCCGGAATTGAAGAAAATCCTGCATAAATCCCCGTTTCTAAGAGTTGCTAGTATTTACACCCATTTGGCCGGAGCTGATGACGATCAGTTTTTAGAGTTTTCTAGACTACAGCTTGAAACTTTTTCTAAAATGGCTGAGGAGTTGTGTAGCGGTCTAACTGAGCAACCCTTATTGCACGCTTTGAATTCGGCGGGGATTATAAATTTTCCGGAATATCAATTTGATATGGTCAGATTGGGCATTGGGCTTTATGGAGTTGAGGTTACCGGTAAGCATGAGTCCCATTTACAAGCTATCAGCACACTTAGAACCACCGTATCTCAAATCAAAACTTTGCCTGCAAGAAGCACCATCGGGTATAGCCGCAAAGGGCAAATGACCAGTGGTGGAAAAATTGCAACCCTAGCCATAGGGTATGCAGACGGGTATGATAGAAGGTTTAGTAACGGAAAAGGATACGTACTTATTAATGGCCAAAAGGCGTCCGTCATAGGCAATGTCTGCATGGACATGACCATGGTAGACATCACAGGGTTAGACGTCAGAGAAGGCGACCAAGCCCTCATCTATGGGGAAGGCATTTCCCTTAAGGAACTCGCTACCAACATAGGTACCATTCCATACGAACTTCTCACTAACATAAGCAGTAGAGTCAGGCGTATATATTACTCAGAGTAACTTTTGATTTTCCTAATTTGCCCTATCACTCGTATCCTTTTTAGCAGGAATAAATCCACCCAGCCCTCTACGCAAGGCATTTTTGGCTTCATTGGCAGCTTTGTTTTTAGCTTCTTCTACCTGACGGTCGGCCTCACGCCGTACGCTATCCCTTGCCGAATCTGCTTTTTGCTTCAATTCATTCTTTAAACTATCCTCCTTTGCTCTATACTGTTCTACGACCTCAGCCTGTACTTGCTGAAGCTGATCTTCAACTTTACCCCTTTCAGCATCTACGCGTGCGCGTACTGCTTGGGTCAATAGGTTTTCAATACTATTTCCTCCCGCCAAATTAAGTCGTGGATTTTGATAGGACCCTCCAATATTGATTGATACCGGAATGATTGTGGAAGTAGCTCCAGCACCGGCACCTGATATGGTGGACAACAAATTATTAACCTGTCCGCCAAAACTACCCGCAGGTACTTTCATGTTGAGCAAGTAATTAATAGTCCCATCAAATCCAGTACTTCCTTCGATGCTAGTCTCATAATCCCAAAGCCTAACATTAAATGGACTTACCATAAGACGACCATCCTCAATCCTAGTACTTAAAACTAAATCCCTGAAAGTAATCGTTTTCGCATCCTTAAGCTGGGTCAATGAGGTAATTCCCTGGATCAACCTACTGTCCTCAACAGCAGCCTGAACAATCTTGATCAACCCGCTACCATCCAAGCTTGAGAGTACTGGCATCATATTCGGTCCCAAGTCACCACTTAAAGCGAAATTAGTATTAAAATTCCCTTTAACATTTTGGGCAATGGGGGCAAACGCCTGTACGGTATTGAGAGAAGTAAACGCCTCCTGAATGCTTACCGCATTAACATTAAAATTCATATCAAATGAAGGCGACTTGATGTCCCTTGAGTCATAGACACCATTGAAAGTCACCTGCCCACCTAGTGTTTGTGTAGCCACGTCTTTCAAGGAAAGTACACCATCCTTCAAAGCCATGCTTCCACGTGCATTTTTTAACACTAAGTTGTCATACAAAACTTCATCCACCCCAATTCCCATAGTGAAATCAATATTTCTCGGCAATTCGATTACCGAAAGGGAGGTGGTATCCTGAGTTTCGTCTCCTCCAGTCATCCATTCATTCACATCAAATTTTGTGGATTTGATGTCCAATTGCCCAGTCAACACCTGATCCTCGCTCATAGCATAGGCGATATAGTTGCTGAGACTACCTGTTGCGGTCACTGGGCTTTGCCCTAGCCTGGCATCAAAATTCCTTAAATTGATGCTATTTGGAGAAAAATCAGCTTTTGCATTTTTAATCCGTACTCCCTGGGGAAGGTCTAGATCAGTATAATAAAGATTCATGATCTCCACATCCCCTTTGGTATCCACCCTATCATAACGGCCAGCTTCCACATCGGCATACCTCCCTTTGGTATCAATATCAGCACGGATTCTCCCCTCCATTATTACATTTTCCATGGGGAAAATAGCGAGCATTTTACCTAAGTCCACTGTTCCATGCAGGCTCCCATCCCAATTTAACTGCTTCAGATCACTTACCTTCATATTTCCACTGATGGTCTCTCCTTCCAGGCTAAATCCAAATTGACTGATATCCACCTGCATATCATCCATGTTGCCTGTGGTGTTGATAATTCTCGTATGAACTTGTAGGTTTTCAATAGGTGCAGGATATTCTGCATTTCTTACATAGCCGTTCCTCAAATTCATGGTTGCGTTGACGGCTGGAATTCGATTGGCAACGCTGTCATATCGCCCTTTGGCAGTGGCATCTACAGAGAGCATTCCTCTCAATTCTGTCCCTTCAATTGGGAAAATACTTGTCATTTCCTCCAAATTTAGTGATCCTTGCAGCTGCCCCTCCATGTCATAAGTCCTCAAATTATCCACAGCCAGTCTTCCACTTACCGGGTTATCCCCAAATTTCATCCTAAAAACCGGAATCTGGACCTGTGTATTTCCCATGTCTGAGGTAGTGTTTCTCACCAACATTTCCATATTCACATCACTAACTGGACGTGGAAGGTCTGGATATTGAAACATCCCATCCGCAACGTTCAGTGCCATTTCAAACGAAGGCATGCTTTGCTCATCAAAAACTCCTCTCACATAACCTGCAAAATCCATTGTCCCTGAGGTCTGAAGCCCCTGGAAGTTCTCATTGTAAATACCCGGAACCAAGGATAGTACACTTCTAAAACTATTATCTTTGCCTCCAAACACAAAATCCATTTCTATTGCTTCAGTCGGCATAGCTAACCATCCGGTCAAATCAAAATTGAACTCATTGAGTGTAAAATCACCTTCTGAGAAAGCAAATCTCATCTGGTCCATATCCACATTGATTTTGCTATCTGCTTTGAATCTCTTGTTTTGAAGATAATTCACCCCTTCATAATCCACTCGAATAATGTCAGCTCGAGCATCGGCATAAAGGTCATAAACATCCAAGGTAAAGTCACCCTCACCCTCCATATCCACATTGGCCAGAGCCATAAAAAAATCTAATTCCCTATCATCATACACCAAGTTCAATCCTTTTACTTCGATAAGATTGATACCCATTCTGAATTCAGAAGGCTCCTCAGAAGCCGCTTCTCCGCTATCCACAGCTATATCATAGTTAGCTGTGCCATCTTCCAGAACTTTGACGTACATCGAGCCTCCCAACAAATGGATTCCACTCAGTTCCGGATAATCATCGAACAAAACAGATCGCAAGTTGATATCCACCTGCAGTGAATTGACATGCATCAAGGTGTCATTCTCAAATGGGGCATTTCCTCTGATGCCAAAATCCCGAATAGTCGCCGACATGTTTGGGAAACGACGCAGTAAACTCAAGCTAACCTTGTCATAATCGTAATAGACCTGGGCGTTAACAGAGGCAGCAATTTCCTGATCTATGCGAGCAAGGATTTTATCTTTGAAAAAAAATGGAATGGCAATCAATACTAGGATAATGAAAAAAAAGATACTTCCTGTAATAATAAGTGCTTTTTTCATGAGAAGATGCGAATTTTAAAGGGATAAGGCCTTATTCAGGCCATCATCTATAACGTAAAAAGCCCTCCAAATGATTTGGAAGGCTTCAATGATTTCAGTCTCGCGTACTTAAACGGACATCAACTTGAAGTGATAATCAGAAGAACTGTTTTTTACATGAGTGATTTCTTTTCTTAAATGATAAAAAGCCTCAAGCAAAAACGCATTCTGCAATTTACCAGCATCTATAGCCTTAAACCCAATTAGCTCTATCAGTTTTTTTACTTTTGCCTTTTCATTCTCACAGTCTCCACAGAAATAGGTTTCTTTTAATAACTCTAAAGGATCGGATTTTGGATAGTCCAATCCCAGGTTATTAAAGGCTTTGTAAATCTTTTTGTGACCAGCTGTTTGCTGAATGTAAGTAGTATTGCAGCCTAGGTCAGGGCAGAATTGCCCGTTGGTGCAATCTATTATTATCTTTTCGGAATTGTTTGAGTTGTTTAGGCAGGCTACTATTTTAGGTAAATACTCATTCTCGCAGCATAACATTACCACATCAGCACTTTCAATTGCAGTACAATATCCATAGAGCTTGTCCTTTTGCATTTCTAGAATTTTCCATTCTATCTGCTTGGGCTCAAACTCGTCCCGCACGCCGAAAATAACATCCACACCACGGGACATGTACTTGTTCCCCAATGTGACGGCTAATTTCGTTCCTCCTATTATTGCTAATTTCATTTTAATCTAGTTTAGTAAATATTAACTAAGCTCTATTGATTAACGCTGTCTATTCAGTATTGTGTTATTAGGTGAAGAAAAACCTCAAAGATTTTTTCGACCCTGCCTCGGGACTTCTCCGTTAATCTTCTGAAATGTAGCGAAATACACCAGTAATACCAAATTTTTTACCGATAAATTGGTTAAATTAAAGCATAATACAATTAATGAAACAAGAAATCCTTAATTATGACTGCGAAATACCTTAGGATTTTTTGAAGATTTGGATCTCTCCAAGCATTTCTTCTTGAATTTTGCCATTACTTGCGATTATTTCTCGGCCAAACACATAATTCGAACCCCCATCAAAATCTGTCACTTTCCCTCCGGCTTCTGTTACGATCAAAGCTCCAGCAGCCACATCATAAGAGTTTAGGTTGTATTCGAAATACCCCTCGACTCTTCCACAAGCCACATAACATAAATCCACCGCAGCACTTCCCAATCTCCGCAATCCATGGGTTTTCTTCATCATACTCTCCAATATGGCTAAATACTTCTGCATCAAACCAAAATCATAATACGGAAATCCCGTAGCAATAAGACTGTCTCCCAAACTGGGCGCTTGGGAAACCTTGATAGGTTTACCATTGCAAAAAGCTCCTCGATCTTTCTGGGCATAGAAGCATTCGTCACGGTTCACTTCATACACCACCCCGAGTTGCAGTTCATTTTTGTGAATAAGAGCAATACTAACCGCATACACAGGTATTCCATGTACAAAGTTGGTCGTCCCATCCAAGGGATCAATGATCCAGCTGTAAGCCTCGCCGTTGTTTTCAGCGGTTCCTTCTTCGGTGATAAAACCCGCTTCAGGCAAAAGTTGACTTAAGTTATCCACAATAATCTTTTCTGCCTGCTTATCCACATAGGACACCAAATCGTTAAAACCTTTATGTTCAACATTATCCACATTAAAGTTTTCACTTTCGGTACGGATAAAATTCCCTGCTAACACAGCGACTTCCTTCGTTTTTTCTAGAATGGCAGTTATATCAATCATTAAGCTTTGGGGTTTTTTCCAGCTACGGTTAGCACTATTTCTCCCTTGATGGGATGCTCAGTATAGTATTCAATCACTTCTTCTAATGTTCCAGCAATGTTTTCTTCAAACATTTTGGTCAGCTCCCTAGATACGCAAGCTTGGCGCTCTGCACCGAAAGCTTCTTTTAACTGCTCCAACGTCTTCATTAGCCTATGAGGCGATTCATAGAAAATCATCGTTCGCTGTTCATCCAATAAAGCTTCTATACGGGTCTTTCTACCTTTCTTATGGGGAAGGAACCCTTCAAACACAAATCGGTCGTTAGGCAGCCCCGAATTGACCAGGGCAGGCACAAATGCTGTAGCACCTGGCAGACAATTGACCACCAGCCCCGCTTCTCTTGCTGCACGAACCAATAGAAACCCGGGATCGGAGATGGCAGGAGTGCCGGCATCACTTACTAGGGCAAGTTGCTGGCCTTGCTCCATCCTTTCAACCAGCTTTTCCACCGTTTTGTGCTCGTTGAAAATATGATAGCTTTGAAAGGGTCGCTGAATTTCAAAATGCTTTAGTAATTTCCCTGTCGTACGGGTATCCTCGGCTAAAATAAGATCAACTGACTTGAGCACATCAAGTGCACGCAGGGTAATGTCTTGAAGATTGCCGATAGGGGTGGGGACCAAATAGAGATCAGGCTTGATAGCTTCACTCATATTTATAGCTTGTCGATGGCATTTGCCAGTTTGCGGTCCTTATCAGTCACTGTATTGCCGGCATCATGCGTGGTGAGCTCAATATCCACCTTGTTGTATACATTGCTCCAGTTAGGATGATGCTGATGCTGCTCGGCCAAAAAAGCCACTCTGGTCATAAAAGCAAATGCCTCCTGAAAATCCTTAAATTCAAAAGTCTTCCTTAATCTGTTGTTCTCTTCAGCCCACATAGGTTTAAGTATTTAAAGTGTTAAAGTGAAATTACGCCCTCTATGGTAGAGGCACGCTCATATACATCCATTACAGCATCACTACTTGGCATCATGGCCTTGATGGTAGCACTGACATAGGTCCCCTTAGTGGATTCCTTCACCGTCATATCACAATTCGGAAGCAGCGCGGCAATTTCATCCTGCCGACCGTTAGGGATGATAAATTTAAACATATAAACAGACGGAAAGTTGGTCTGAGCTTCTAGCTTTTCCTTAAAACTCTCCTTATCAAATTTCTTCTGCATATTTTCTCGATTATATAAACTTCATAACGCCCGTGTATACAAATTAAATCCCTACAACAAAAAAATCCCACCCTCTGCAAGGAGGATGGGATTTAGTATATGTAGGACTCTCCTAGAAGAATCTGTATCTGTAATCTATCACTTCTGCCAATTCTTCCATTGCCATCATTAGCATATAGGCAGTTCTCTGCGAGGAATTCGTAGTCAATTGGCTCTGGTACCTGGAGTAATCAGAAAGCTCTCCAGCTTTGGTTACATTGTTCACTTTCACCAAAATCACCCCAACGTCTTCCTTAATCGGCTGAGAAACTTGATTATTTTCAATTCCAAAAATAGTACCGATGGCTCTTGGAGCAAACCCAACGCCTGGGATCACTGTAGAGCCCAGTCTCAAATCAGGTGTATTTCCTAGAGAAGCGTCGCCTTCAAATACTGCTTTCATATCTTCCAAGGAACTCTTTCCTTTCAACTTTTCAGCGATGATCTTAGCTTTCTTCTCATTTTTCAACAAAGTAGTTACCTCATCTCTTACTTGCTCCAAAGAAGCAGTTCCTTCTTCAGTTTTGTCAGTCAAGACAGCAACCACATAAGCATTATCAAGTTCAAACACTTCGGATACCTTATTTACTGAAGCATCATTGAATGCCCATCTGATCACCTCTCTAGCATTCTGGATGTTGTTCAGGTTTCTGGCTCCTTGATCAAGGCCGTTAGCCTGCAACACTCTGTAGCCTTCTTGCTGAGCATTTGCTCTGAAATCACTTTGACTGGAGCTACTTGCTGCAAAATAGTCCGCATTTCTGTATGCCTCGTTTCTTGTCATATCGCTGGCGATAAGCTCAAGCTCCACGGTAGCAACTTTGTAAGCCTGCGTTTGAGGCATTTCAGTTACTTTAATGATATGGAAACCATATTCTGTTTCAACCAATCTTGGAACTACTCCAGTAGATTTAGCAGCGTAAGTTACACTTGAGAATTCTTCGATAAAGTCATCCTGACCAAACCATCCAAGATCACCACCTCTTTGGGAAGTACCGTCTTGACCATGCTGCATAGCCAATGTAGCGAAGTCTTCACCATCACGAGCCTGCTTAAGTACAGCTTCCGCTTGATTTTTTAGTTCTGCTTTTTGGTTTTCGTCCAGTCCTTCTGTACCAAAAAGAATGTGGCTTGCTCTCATTCTTTCGGTTCCCTCAAATTTGTCAGAAACCTTGTAAGTTACGAAAGTTGATCTCTGTGTTAAGAATGGTCCGTATACACCGCCTTTTTCTAAGTTTTCAACATTCGAAGTCAAAGTGTTTGGAAGATTATCACCTGCCAAATAAGTTCTAAAGGCATTGTTGGTCTCAGAGTTTCTAATTGCAAACACAGAATCAGATTCCGTAGCTCTCAACTCCTCAGTCAATCTTTCGATTTCTCTTCTTACCTGAGCCGAATCTTCAGCACTTGGGGTAAGAGCGAAAGCCACATATTCAATATCTCTTGAGTTACTTACCTGAAACTTATCCTTGTTATTCTTGATATAGTCTTTTAACTCGCTATCAGTTACCTGAACCTCGCTGTCAGAAACGGCATAGAATGGAATAAACAAATGGTCTACATCAGCAACAGTATTTTCCATTTTGTGCTCCAATTTACCTTCGGCTTTAGAAGCGTATACAGCAGTGGAAAGCAAATTGTCATACTTAATTCTCAATCTGGCATCAGCAAACAACCTTTCCTGCTGGGCCCAGAATGCTCTCTGCTGGGGATCCGCGTCATCAAGCGACTGAAGGAAAGCGATTAATTGCTCTCTGTCAAATTCACCTGTTTCCGGATTAGTCAACTGCTGACGCAACTCGGCCACAATGTTTCTACCTTGTACCATGTCTACCAACTCTGCGTCGGATACCATCATACCTAGTTCATCGTACTGCTCAGCAAACATACGCTCAACGATAAGCGCCTGCCAAGCTTGCTCACGAAGACTGTACATCTCATTTTCAGAAGGGGTTCTTCCAGTGTTTTGCTGAAAGGAGAACTTAGCTTCCTCTATCTTCTGCACATATTCCTCATAGGAAATTTTCTCACCCGCTATTTCACCTACGGTGTTTGAGCTACCGCCCAAAAGCGTTGAATTCGGGCTCAATATATCTCCTCCTACAAGGAAAAATATTAAACCTACCGCAATAACACCTATTGCAAGACCTGTTCTCTGTCTGATTTTTTTAATTAATGCCATTCTTCTAGTTTTTGAAGTGTCGCAAAATAATTACATCTGGCCGTAAATTCAAAATTATATGCCTTCAATAATTATTAATTGAGTTAAGATACGGGGAGGATTTTCAATTTTACGGTATCAATTCGGTGCTCCTGCTTGGACACGACTGTGAAATGATAGGGTCCAAACGTCGCTGAAGCTCCTTTTTTGGGAATATCTTCTGTAATTGACAAAATAAATCCCGATAAAGTTTCAAAATCTCCGGAGGGTAGATTCCAAGAATATTTTTCATTTAAATAATCTATTTCATGCCGAGCACTGAGCAAATATTCATTTTCACCAATCTCTTGTTCTATCAAATCGTCATTATCATACTCATCCTCTATTTCTCCGAAAATTTCTTCGATGATATCCTCCATACTTACAATACCACTCGTGCCTCCAAATTCATCTACCACCAAAGCCATACTCTTTCGCTCTGATATAAACTGAACCAGTAAATCATTAGCTAAAGCAGACTCCGGCACGATGATAATTGGAGTTAAAATATCAGATATGCTCTTCGGCTTTTTGAAAAGCTCCAACAAATGGCAATACCCAATCACATCATCAATGCTGTCTCTGTACACAATCACTTTGGAATGCCCACTTTCCACAAACACATTTTTAATCTCCTCAATGTCTTCCTCGATATCCACAGCGACCACATCGGTTCTGGGCACCATACACTCTCGAACTTTGATGGTTTTGAACTCCACTGCTTTATCAAAAATCTTGGTATCCAAATCCATCTTTTTCTCATCCCCGACTACCTCAAGATTGTTCTGAATAAATGAATTTAAATCAGTGATCTTAAAAACCGGCTTATCCTCACTGTACTCCAGATTAAGTACTTTGGTGATGAATACCTTAGATAGCCATACCACCACCCATACTATCGGATACATGAAATAATAGATGATGAGAAATGGGACAGCAAAAACGGCAAGTAAACTGTTGGGATTGAGCATGAATATACTCTTAGGTATAAATTCAGCAGTCACGAGCACTACCAGGGTAGCAATCACAGTTTGAATGATTAATAGAAAAGCCTGATTTTCAAAAATGGCAGGCAACCACCCCAACAGGGCAGGCTCAAGCAGGTTAGCCATGAAAATACCATACAACACCAGGGATACTGTATTGCCTAACAGGGTAGTGCCCAAAAATTGCCCCGGCCGCTTGTTGAAATTAGAAAGGACCCGGCCAGTAAAATCTCCCTGCTTCCCTTGAAGTTCAATATGAAGCTTGTTGGCTGACACGAAGGCTATCTCCATCCCTGAGAAAAAGGCGGAAAACAGCAATGAAACTAATACTATTCCAAAGTAAGAATAATCCATCTAGCGTTTCTTTTTCCTTTGAAGCCTTTCTTCGGGTTTGTGATCTGGGTTCATCTCTTCCTGTTTGTTACGCCTGAGCTTAAACCAAAACAGCAACGCCACCGCAAACATAAACACAGGGTAGGACAGTCCTATTCCCTGAGTGATGGATAGATGTATACCAATTATAATCAATGCTGCTGACAGCGCCAGCAATACTATGTCTTGTACTTTCATTATTCGTCTTCTCCAGGTATGGGAAGCATACCCGTTACTTTTTTGAATTGATATTCGTTAAAGCCTTCGTCAGCCTCCAGACCCGTACCGTTAATAATACGCCCCTCTTCCTGCACCGTAACAAATTTCTCTGTATAAATTATCTTCTTGTCCGGATCCCAAAATAACTCTTCAGAGTTTAGCTTCTGGTTTTTTTGCAGGTTATTCACTCTTACATCGCCTTCTCCCCTGTAAAGGTTCGTTTTCCGGTCAAAAAACCCTTTGTCAGCTTGGATGGTAGACGACATTTCCCCATCCTTTTCGAAAAAGTGGATTTCTATGCCTTCAGGAAATTCATAATCTCCATTGGCAAACTCCATCTGCTTGTCACCCATCAATTTGGTCCTCACTATCGTGGAATCACTATGGTAAAGGACTATATTATAACTTACACTTGTCGGGCCCATGTAATCCTCCAGCTGGCTAGGATCTACATCTTCCCTACAAGAAAACAAACTTATGCAAATAAGCATAAGCACAAAGAAACTTCTCATGTTGCAAATTTAGAAAATAATTCAGGAAACTAAGCTTTGTGCTTAAACCACAAAAAAAAGAGCGGCATTCCTACCGCTCTTTAAATTTATGATTTTTTATCAATTAATCTCTTGTTGCCAAGGCTACGTCTTCACCTATCCAGCAACCAGTATTAATAGTCTGCCCTACTTCATACCCTTCTGTAAACAACTCCTCTTTGGAAGGGAATCTTGCTTTCGCATTAGACATTCCAGAATTGTCACCAGCTCTGCGGAATGCATCGTATGCAGCAATGAAGATAGAGTAATCTTTCACTCTACTCTGACCACCACGACACTCCTGAGAAGAAGACATATATAAGTTTCCAATCAATGAGTAAGAATCTGCAGTTTTGTTAGAATTCAACTCCGCTGCTTTTCTTGCAGAAGATCTAGCTTGAGATTTTTTACCTGTTTGAGACTGCGCCTTAGCGATGTCATAATGTACATCACCTCTTTGCTCGTCCGTAGAAGCCAATGTCAAGGCTTTTTCGAACAACTCAATAGCTCTATCATACTCTTTATTCTGCATATATCTCATACCTCTCACTTGAGAAGTCGAGAATGTAGGGTCATCATTATCGATGATTTCAAGAGATGCTGTAAAAGCTTCTGTGTTTGTACACTTGTATTTAACAGAGTATTGGAAGATTTGCTGAGCCAGCTTGATATTCTCAGGCTCGGCTTGCAACCTTGGACCTAACTTGTTTTCGATAAAGTCACAGTCGATCAAATCCATCGCTACTACCAATTGCTCCACCTGACCTCTCTGAGTGGCCACGTTTGTACCTTCAGCCTCAGCATTGTCAATGATTTCAGTTACCGTTGCCAACCTGTCAAGCAAATCATCTGTAGACAAAGTCTTGTTCATCAGATAATGTCTTCTTACCAAGTCAAAGTAAGCTGGAGTCAAAGTATGAGAAATTGAACCGTGGATTTCAATTGCTTTGTCGAAATCTTCCACAGCGCCTCCTACTCTTTCTTTATCATCTTTGAAATACTGATAGCCGTAGTAAGCCTTGTTTTCAATCCACCTGTCTTCATTATCATAAAGCTCATTTCTCTTGTCATATATAACCATGACAGAATCCTGATATACTTTTTTCTGATCTGCGTCTTCCACTGCCTTCTGAGCTCCGTCATAAACTTTCACCCCGTTGATATAAAGGGCCTCGTTCAAATCTGGTGCATTAGTAAGCAACCAGTTTAAAGGTTTCGTGGCGGCAATAAACTCACCGGATTTCATGTAATCGTTGTAGGCAGCGTTATACTCTCTGGCTTTCGATTCTTTTTCAGGATCTTCCGGCCAGTTCCAAGTTCCCTGAGCTTGGACCATCCCCACTACCATGAAGGACAGTACACCTAATAAGGCTGATTTTGCTTTCATCATTTTCATATTTTATTCAAATACTTTTTTATAGAACCAACTATTGTCATTTATCGAAAAACCTAAGGATACCTTGAAATAGTTCTCTTGAACCAAACCATTATCGGTAGTTCCTCTTGTTCCTAGTTTCATTGCGACGTTCATCAGGGAGAGCTGATTCATAGGAATCGACGCTCCAAAATTAATGCCAAGGTCATTGATTGCCGTGTTATTAACTAAATATGGCGTTTGTTCAAATTCTACCCCAAATCGGTACATAGAGCGGGCAAACACACTTTCTATAGAGAATAAATCCGGGATATATTGACCTCCCAAGGCCACTTTAAAGGAGTTGTTCATCACTCCGGTAGCACCATCAAATGATCTATACTTAGAGAAGTCCTGATGCTGGGCCTCAAGTCCAATCATGAACTTGTTAAGTTTTTCATAACTGACACCATAACCTACTCTGTTAGGTAAATAGATGGATCCTTCCACATTATCACTTAGAACGCTACCTGGGGCATTCGGGTTGCTAGCTTGACCAAAATCGGCCACTTTAGCAAATTCTTTTCCACTAATGTCTCCGTAGACCTGATAAATGGCTCCTAAATGAAGATAACGCTGTTTTCCCAAGGGAGCCATATAGTGCGCACCCCCCTTAAAAGCGATATCGTTCAATGTTAATCTTTCATAATATTCAGACTCTACCCCTCGCCTTTCTCCATTTTCATTCTCCAAAGAAAGAATATTCGTTCTTACTGTCGAACCGAAAACGTATGAAGCTTGCAAGCCCAAATGGAAGTTTTTGGCTACTTTGAATCCTGTATTGACATAGGTTTCACTTAGCCCGCCGTTCCCTTCGATCACATTGAAACTATATAAATCAGAATTTTGGACCGGACTACGCTGGGAAAGATCATAGTTTACCGAACTGATCTGGTTTAGTCCCACACCGATCGACATCTTCGAGGGTTTTACAGGAAGGGACATGGCCGCGTAGCCTAATCCCCCACCATCAAGTTGAGCAGACCTGTCTCCAGTAGTTGCCGTCAGTCTGTTATAATTAAACGCAGCCTGAAAGTTGAAGGCATAGTTTTGAACAGACAGAGCCGGATTGACGTGGTTGACCCCTAAGCTGTTGCCGTAGCTAATGCCCAAGCCTCCCATTGCTTGGTTTTGTGTAAATCCAGAAGTATTGAGATGACCTATACCCAAAGAGCTATAAGTAGTCGTCCCGGACTGGGCAAACACGGTAAATTGTATTAAAAAGGTGCTCATCACACCCAGGATATTCAGTCTAGTTTTTCTCGACATTGTAAGTTAAAATTCTATTCAATCCATGAAGGACCAAATTGGGGATTACAAATATGTGGTCTTTTGTCAGACTTTCAAAGTAATTAGCGTCACCACCACAAATAAACACCTTCAAATCTGTATGATTTTGAGCATATTGGTCGACAAAGCCCAAAATCTCGCCCTTTACCCCATGAAAAATTCCGCTCTGCAAGCAGGTCTCCGTGCTATCCCCGACGGCCTTGACCGATTGATCAAAAGAAACCATTGGAAGCTTGGCGGTAAACTCATGCATTGCCCTGGCCCTCATCTGCAGCCCAGGTGAAATGGCCCCGCCCAAATAGTTTCTACTTTCATCCAGCAAATCATAAGTGATGCAGGTACCCATATCAATGCTTAAAAGTGGGCCTTGTGCCCAATCTAATGCACCGATCACGGCAGCAAGTCGGTCAAGTCCCAGTGTTTGGGGAGTTGAATACCTATTAAATATAGGTATGGGCAAGGTGTGATCGAAATACAGAAAGTCAAACGACCATTCGTTCCTCAGCGTATCCTGGTCTTCACGCACGGAACTTACCAGCGTTTGATCCATCTCCACAGATTCGGCATATTGGGTAACCTCGGAAAGCAATCCAAACCAGCGTTCCTCCTGAAGCTTGTTGCTCCAGAAAAGCCCGGTTTTGATGCGGCAGTTGCCTATGTCTATAATTAAGTTTCTCAAATTGCCGATAAGGGTTGATTTTGGCTACAGCCGAAAGTTCGCTCTAAATTTAAGGAATAATAAAAAAGGTCGGGTTTTCGATAGAATAAATTTAACTTTACCCCCTTGTATTTAACAAACTTTAACCCAGCATGTCTACTAGCAAAACCTATGGAATAATAGGCCTTATGTCCGGTACATCGGGCGATGGCTTGGATATAGCCTACTGCGAATTTGTAAAAACCCAAGGTTGGAGATATGCTATCAAAGAGGCTAAAACGGCTACCTTTCCTGACGATCTGGGCAACCAACTTTCTCAAAGCCATTTGCTTGACGCAGAAAAACTCAGGTTACTGGACATCAATTTTGGAAAATGGATGGGTAAACAGGTCAAAACATTTTGCGAGGCTACAAACCTCCAACCCTTGGCAGTAGCCTCACATGGACATACGGTTTTCCACCGTCCCGACCTAGGCAACACTTACCAAATCGGCAATGGCTGGAGCCTACACGAAAGTTGCGGATTGCCGGTAATCAACGATTTCCGGATGCGTGATGTGCAGCTAGGAGGACAAGGCGCTCCTTTGGTTCCAATTGGTGATATGCTTTTATTCAATGAATTTGACTATTGCCTGAATCTTGGCGGTATTGCAAATATCTCATTTGAGAACGAGGGAAGAAGACAAGCTTTTGATGTCTCCCCGTTCAATCTTTTATTGAATCATTTCGCGAAAAAACTTGGGAAACCCTATGATAATGGAGGAGAATTGGCCAGAAAAGGAAATGTAAATTCAGATCTACTCCAAAAGCTAAACTCTATTCCTTTTTATGCGTCTAAAAAGGCTAAGTCTCTTGGCCGGGAAGATATCGAAGAAGTATTTTTTCCCATGTTTTCTGAAATTCCCACTTTGCCAGAAGATATTTTGGCTACTCTTAACGCACATTATGTAGAGCAGCTGGCAAACGCCATCCCTAAGAAGAAATCAGGCCGTATGCTGGTGACTGGAGGCGGAGCATACAACATCTATTTTATAGAAAGTCTGCAGCAGCGGCTTTCACCTAAAATTGAGGTAGTAGTGCCTGAAGCAGAAGTAGTGGAATATAAAGAAGCGTTGATCTTTGCATTTATGGGTGCACTCTTCCTTAGAAATGAACCCAACTGTCTGGCCAGTGTGACTGGGGCGAGCAAGGATAATATAGGTGGCATATGTTATGGTCTGGAATTGATTAATGATCTTCCCTGACAAAAAATCCAGCGCTTTGCTAACCTGGCCCTTATTTATGTGAACAATTTTAATATTTTTGCCTAACACTATAAACCCAAATGTAATGAAAGAATTATTAGCCAAGTTTGAAAACAAACAACCTGAAATTGTTTTTGAATGGAGCGATAGCGAAACCGAAGCGGAAGGCTGGGTGGTCATCAATTCACTCCGTGGCGGTGCTGCCGGCGGAGGAACTCGAATGAGAAAAGGTCTAGACAAAAGAGAAGTAGAATCCCTTGCTAAAACCATGGAGGTAAAGTTCACCGTATCAGGTCCTGCTATAGGCGGAGCCAAGTCAGGAATCAACTTTGATCCTGCCGACCCTAGAAAAGACGAGGTTTTGAAAAGATGGTATAAGGCTGTTATGCCTTTGTTGAAAAACTACTATGGCACCGGTGGGGACCTCAATGTGGATGAAATCCATGAAGTGATTCCGATCACCGAATCATATGGGCTTTGGCATCCACAAGAAGGTGTGGTAAACGGTCATTTCCACGCCACCGAACCACAAAAAATCAGAAAAATAGGCCAGTTGCGCCAAGGAGTTTCCAAAGTTCTGGAAGATCCCCACTATACACCTAACGGGCAGAAGAAGTACACCGTAGCCGATATGATCACCGGATACGGAGTAGCGGAGGCGGTTAGACATTATTACAAAACTTGGGGTGGCAACCTCAAAGGTAAAAGAGCTGTCATCCAAGGATGGGGCAACGTGGGTGCCGCTGCTGCATGTTTCCTCGCAGTGGAAGGCGTAAAAATCGTCGGCATCATCGACCGTGAAGGCGGTTTAATCAACGAAAACGGTTTTAGCCTTGATGAAGTCCGTGAGTTATTTGTAAACCGAGATGGCAACAAATTGGTGGCGGAAAACATGATTTCATTTGAGGAAATGAATCAGAGAGTTTGGGATATTCAGAGTGAAATATTCATTCCTGCTGCGGCTTCCAGACTTGTTACCAAGGATCAGGTGGAAAGAATGGCCAACGCAGGACTTGAAGTTATCTCTTGTGGTGCAAACGTACCGTTTGCAGATAGCGAGATTTTCTTCGGCCCCACGGGTGTTTTTGCAGACGAGCGAGTAGCCGTAATCCCTGATTTCATTGCCAACTGCGGAATGGCAAGGGTTTTTGCCTACCTTATGTCAGAAAAGGTATTGTTAACTGATGATGGAATCTTCAAGGACGTCAGCAGAACCATTGCCAAGGCCATGAAAAAAACCCATGAAAAGAACCCAGAAAAAACCAGGATCGCCCAGTCATCCTTCGAGATAGCGTTGAAGCAATTGGTTTAATTTATGGGCGTTTAATTAATATTGAAAACCAGGCTATATCTTTCGGCCTGGTTTTTTTATGCTATTTCACTTCCTATTTCCCAATTTTAAATCATTGAATTCGCTGTGAAGGAACTCTGCGAAACTCCTTTTAAAACTCCGCGTAACTCAGTGTCCCTTTTTTGATTTCAGGCTCCCCTTACCATTCATACATTTTTTTTTCTAAATGTAAAAAGAGATCTATCTAATATCTAAATTTGAGGATCCAGATAGATCAAACCTTAATGAAAAACTTTGTTGCTGTTTTAATGCTGCTGATGGGCCTTTCTCTTTCACCCCTACAGGCTCAGCAAACCACACCCACGCAAGAAACCAACCCAGAATATCAAGAGAACATCCAAGATTTAGACACCGACCAGGTGCCTGAATCCATCTTGGAACCAGAACATTTAGAAGAGCATGGCCATGCCCCTGGGTGGCTTGTTATCCCATTTGTACTGCTGCTGTTGATGATAGCGACAGGACCTCTTTTTTATGAGCATTTTTGGCACCATCATTATCCAAAAGTAGCGGTAGGATTGGCTTTCATAGTGGTCTGTTATTACCTATTTGTACTGCACAATGTACATCACCCGGTTCATGCTATGGCCGAGTACATACAGTTTATCGCACTTTTGGCTTCATTGTATATAGCTTCTGGGGGTATATTGATCGAAATTGACAAGAAATCTACGCCCTTGGCCAATGTTGCCCTACTGGTAATCGGCGCATTGGTTTCCAACTTGATAGGCACCACTGGGGCTTCCATGTTGCTCATCCGTCCTTTTATCCGACTCAACAAAAATAACATCAAGGCTTACCATATCATCTTTTTCATTTTTATGGTTAGCAATGTTGGTGGCTCCTTGACACCTATTGGCGATCCTCCGCTCTTCCTTGGCTTCCTAAAAGGGGTGCCTTTCTTTTGGACTCTAGAGGCAAACTGGCCCGCATGGGTTCTTGCTTTAGCTTTACTTTCAACAGCCTTTTTCTTCATTGACCGTAGATTTGGAAAAACTAAGGATGAACTGGCTTTGGAGCACGAGGTGACTTACTCCAATAAGTTTAAAATGGTAGGCGCCAAAAACTTCCTTTGGCTTTTGGTGGTGATCTTATCAGTTTTCCTTGACCCGAATGTTCTGGACTGGGTCCCTGCCATTCATTACGATGGCCAAAAGTTTTCCTTCATGAGGGAAATCATCATGCTCAGTGTCGCATTTCTTTCCTACAGGTTTGCCAATAAAGAGGCAATTAAAGGTAATGAATTTAACTTTGAACCTATCCGAGAGGTAGCCTTCATATTTATTGGCATCTTCGGAACAATGATGCCGGCCTTGGAACTTGTGGGTAACTTTGCCAAATCTCCTGAAGGGTCAGCACTTATCACTCATAATACGCTATTTTGGGGAACGGGTCTCCTTTCCGGATTCCTCGACAACGCTCTCACTTACCTGAATTTCCTTGCAGCGGCCATGGCTTCTCAAGGGGCAGATATAAATAGTGTTTCCATGGTACAGGATTTCGCCCTTAACAAATATGAAAATTCGGCATTTGAACTGATGGCCATTTCCATTGCGGCGGTATTCTTCGGTGCCATGACCTATATCGGCAACGGTCCCAACTTTATGGTAAAATCCATAGCAGAACAAAACGGCATCAAAATGCCATCTTTCTTCGGCTACATCCTGAGATTCTCCATTCCGCTATTACTGCCAATCCTAATAATCACTTGGTTGATCTTCTTCGCGTTCGTCTAAAATAAAAAAATAAACCGCCGAGGAGCGGAAGACGCAGAGAGCAACCGTGTCCTACCTCGTACTTCGTTTTTCGTACTTCCACTTAATCAACCACCTTACTCTTCACTTTCAGCGTCCTAGGGCTCAATACAACCACTTTCTGGGTGGTTTCAAGCTCGTATGTGGATAACTTACCAGTAAGTGCGTCTGTGGATAACTTCGCTAAGGTTTCAGATTGGTAGAACGTATTCCTGTCATGTGACTTTATCCAGACTTCATCTACTCTCTCCCCATTGTAAAAAACTGTCATTTCCTGAATTTCGGACTTTTCTCCATCCTTCAACTTATACAAAGTCTTCCCGTTATTCTCCTGAATATCATAAGCTGTTGCTAAGGATGCCTTATTAATATCAGCCTGAATGAACCAATCCAATTCATTTCTCCATTCCTCTGAAGATAAACGTTGGATTACCTGTTCATGGTCACCGTTGACATAGAGGTCCTTCTCAATAGCCAAACCCTCCAGTCTTTCAATTTGATCTTGGATAAAATCAGCAATGGAAAAATATTTCTGGATCTGGGTGGGGTTTTCCACAGGCCCTTGGGGACTGTTTTGACAGGAAAAACAACCAACTACCAAGATCCAGAATACTAATAGCTTTTTGAACATATTATTTCAACAACACATCTCCAGTCATCTCAGCTGGAATATCCACTCCCATTAATTTCAATATAGTAGGAGCAAGATCACCCAGCTTTCCGTCTTTTACTTCTAAGTTATCCACAGGATCTACCATAATACAAGGGACAAGATTAGTCGTGTGGGCGGTATTTGGTGTACCATCCTCATTGATCATCATATCACTGTTTCCATGATCGGCAATTACAATGGTAGTATATCCATGCGCCAATGCAGTTCCAATGACTGACTCGGCACACTTATCCACAGCTTCACATGCTTTGACCGCAGCTTCAAAAACCCCAGTATGTCCTACCATATCAGGATTAGCGTAATTGAGGCACACAAAGTCCACATCCTCACGTTCCAGCTCAGTGTTGATTTTGGAAGTGATCTCAAATGCGCTCATTTCCGGCTTAAGATCATAGGTTGCCACTTTGGGCGAACTGCAAAGAATACGGCTTTCGCCTTGAAAAACCGTTTCTCTTCCTCCCGAGAAGAAGAAAGTCACATGTGGATATTTTTCGGTTTCAGCAATTCTTATTTGGGTTTTACCTGCCTCAGATAGCACTTCGCCAAGAGTCTGCTGCAGATTATCCTTATCAAATATCACCTTCACATTGTTGAAGGTCTCATCATAATTGGTAAAAGTGATGTAATCCAGGTCAAGCTTTCTCATCTGGTATTCATCAAAATCCCTTTGGGAAAGCACCTGGGTTATCTCACGTCCCCTATCAGTTCTGAAATTGAAACAGATAACCAAATCTTTATCCTCTATCAGACCAAGAGGCTTACCTTCGTCGTTCATTCTGATTATTGGGCGGATAAATTCATCCGTCACGCCGTTGTCATAAGATTTTTGGATGGCCTCAAGAATATTTTTTGATCTTTCACCTTCTCCCTTCACCATGGCATCATAGGCCAGTTTCACCCTTTCCCAGCGGTGGTCTCGGTCCATGGCATAATAGCGGCCAATTACGGAGGCAATTTTGCCGGTAGAATGCTCCAAATGGGCTTCCAGGTCCCTTAGATAAGCGACCCCTCCTTTAGGATCGGTATCACGGCCATCAGTAAAGGCATGAATGAAAGCCTGTTGTACCCCATTAGCCTTTGCGGCATCGCAGAGTCCCTTGAGGTGGTCGAGATGGGAATGTACCCCTCCGTCAGACACAAGCCCGATAAAATGTACTTTCCCTCCCCTTGCCTTAGCATTGGAAAAGGCTTGGGCTAAAATTGGATTATTTGAAAGGTCACCATTCTTGACCGCATTGTTGATTTTGACCAGATCTTGATAAACAATCCGTCCGGCGCCGATATTCATATGTCCTACCTCGGAATTGCCCATCTGGCCTTCAGGCAAACCTACAGCAAGCCCAGAAGCTTCCAGTTTAGAATGTGGATATCTTTCAAAAAGAGAATCGATAAAAGGTGTCTTGGCCTTGGCAATGGCAGAAACCTCCGGATTGGTTGCAATACCCCAACCGTCCAGAATCATCAGTAAAACTTTCTTATTCATAGGGCAAATATAGCAATTTTGCTTCAAGGCCTACCCAATCATCGGGATACCTTTAGCAGATTCAAATTTAAAGTCATTGAATTTTTAGAATTGAAATATTTTAGGTTGCTTTGCACCACAAACATAAATAATCCTATTTTTCCAAGTTAAGTGAAATTGGCAAAGTATTTGAACAAGCCACAGTAATGAAAAAATCCAATGCCCTTTTTGTTTTAATTTTCTCCATGTTGATCATGATACCCATCGTGGCCAATGGTTTAGCCGTGGAAGAAATTATCTCATCTTTCAAAATGGGGTCAAGCAGGGATTTGGCTAAATATTTTGAGAACACCGTGGAATTAAATGTTAACGGCAGCCAGGGTGATTTTTCTAGAAGCCAAGCGGAATTGGTTTTTAGGGACTTTTTCAAACGTTATCCGGCTGAGGACTTCCAAGTGGTCCACAAAGGGGAATCCCACCAAAACATCAAATATCTAATCGGCTACTATTCCAGTGATGAATGCACCTTTAGAGTTCTTATCAAAGGTCGTGAATTTAACGACCAGATGAGAATCTACAGCATGGACTTCAAAAAGGACTAATTTCCGATCTTCACAACCCCTTCTTTTTTCCGCTTATCCAGCATCAATGATTTGGGCTTCTTGCCCCAATATATATGAACGATATTCTGCTGCCCTGCAAACCGCTCGAGCAAAAGGGTGTTCTTGTATTTAACCTCTCTAGGCTTTCTTACCTTTTCACTTTCCAGATAAAACCAGGCGGCATCCTCCTCCACTTCAAATCCCAGATACGACATTTGAATTAGCTTACCATTGACTTCAACCTTATTATGGGCCAAAAGGTATTTTTCAATCATATGATCAAGTACTGTTTGGTCATCAGGTTTCAGGAAATTCACCGATTCCCCATATTCCGCAGACAAGGCTTCCTCCAAGTCATCCCAGAAAATCCGTTGTGCTACCTCCAACCTTTGGCTATCAGTATTGTACCTTGCTTCGGTAAGACTTATGTAAAAGGGGTGAAAAAAAACCATCCATCCCAAAATGGTGGTGATAATAAAATGGACAGGCATTTACTTATTTCTTTTGCTACTTTTGTGCAAATTATACATTAATATTACAATCCCGAAAAGGGCCATCTTAAAATATTATAATACAAGTCACAATTATGAGTCAATTTGAAGTTTATTTCAAATTAGGTATTGCCCACATATTAGATTTAGAGGGGTTTGATCACATTCTGTTTGTTATTGCACTATGCGCCATTTACCTAGGTAGAGATTGGAGAAAGATTATTATTCTGGTTACCGCTTTTACAATTGGTCACTCTATCACTTTGGCATTGGCCACCCTTAATATCATTAAGGTCAACGGAGCTATGGTGGAGTTTCTCATCCCGGTGACCATTGCCATTACCGCCATTTTCAACATTTTCAAGCCCCGACCCACCAATGGCCGCGGCGTACAGCTCAACTATTTCTTCGCCCTTTTCTTTGGACTGATCCACGGACTGGGCTTTTCAAACTACTTGCGCTCACTACTTGGCAAGGAAGCTTCAATCTTCCAGCCTCTGTTGGCATTCAACCTAGGCCTTGAAGTTGGACAGCTGGCTATCGTAGCCATATTCTTAATAGTAGGATCCTTGTTTGTCGGAATATTCGGTAACCGCAAGGAATGGACCTTAGTCACTTCAGCAGTGGTGTTGGGTATGGCAGTGATGATGGTTTTGGAAAATAGATATTGGTAAAAAAGACGGAAGACCGGAGACGGGAGACCGGAGATTAAAATAGTTAGTTAATTGCGGGAAGGCTGAGGGGAAAATCACAAACATCAACTTATGAAAAAAACGTTTCTATTTGTCCTAATAGGCTTTATGCTTTCCCCATTGGCCCAAGGACAGCACAGTGAACAAAACCATGCTGAAAGGTTTGAACAGCTCGGACCTATGCTCCGATCACCGAATGTTTACAGAACCGCCTCTGGTGCGCCTGGACATATGTATTGGCAGCAAAAAGCCGATCATGAGATAGAAGTGGAACTCGATGATGATAACCAATCCATTACCGGCACCCAAAAGGTCACCTACTTCAACAATTCTCCGGATCAACTGACATACCTTTGGATCCAACTCGACCAAAACGAGCGGGCAAAGGATTCGGACACACATAAAATTGCGCCGAGTAAGATTGATTCTCTCATGTCCCTGCGACAGCTGGAAACCATTCTTTGGCATGACCTTGACCTTGGGTACCAAATCAAATCGGTACAAGACCTCCAAGGCAATGACATCCCGGTTACCATCAACAAAACCATGATGCGCGTGGACCTCCCCGAGCCTTTAAAAGCGGGTGAGACTTTCGAATTCCGCGTCGACTGGTCCTTCAATATCCATGACCGGATGAGTTTTATTGGAGGTAGACCAGGTTATGAGTATTTCGAAAAAGACGGCAACTACCTCTACACCATGGCTGAGTGGTTTCCTCGCATGGCCGTTTATTCTGATTTCGAGGGCTGGCAAAACAAGCAGTTTTACGGCAGAGGGGAATTTGCCCTGACCTTTGGCGATTACAAAGTAAGCATCACGGTACCGGCTGACCATATGGTGGGTTCCACCGGAGTGCTCCAAAACCCTGAGGAGGTAATGAGCCCGGCCGAACTTGACAGATGGAACCAAGCCAAGGAGACTTTTGACAAACCGGTCGTAATCCGTACTCAAGCTGAGGCTGAGCGTTTGGAAAAAGGCCGCGCCAAAGACAGGAAAACGTGGATTTTCCATGCCGAAAATGTTAGGGACTTCGCCTGGACCAGTTCCAGAAAATTCATCTGGGACGCCATGGCTGTTGAACTTGGCGGCAAAAACGTAATGGCCATGTCCTACTACGGCAAGGAAGGTAACCCGCTTTGGGAGCAATATTCTACCAGAGTAGTAGCACACACTTTGAAATCCTATTCTGAAAAGACCTTTGATTATCCATATCCAGTTGCCATTTCTGTAGAAGGTAGCAATGGCATGGAGTACCCCATGATCTGCTTCAACTACGGCCGTCCAGATGAAGATGGAACCTATTCTGAAGCAGTTAAATACGGCATGATATCAGTGATCATCCATGAGGTAGGCCACAACTTCTTCCCAATGATTGTCAACTCTGACGAAAGACAGTGGTCCTGGATGGACGAAGGGTTGAATACTTTTATGCAGTTTATGGCCGAGCAAGAGTGGGACAGAGATTACCCATCTCGAAGAGGTCCAGCACATAAGATCGTACCTTACATGCGTTCGGAAAAGCACCTGCTCGAACCCATCATGACCAATTCTGAAAACATCATCCAGTTTGGGCCAAATGCCTATGCCAAGCCTGCTACTGCTCTGAACATCCTAAGGGAAACGGTGATGGGCAGAGAGTTGTTTGATTATGCATTTAAGGAATATGCCCAGCGATGGAAGTTCAAGCATCCGACTCCGGAAGATTTCTTCAGGACCATGGAAGATGCTTCGGCAGTTGATTTAGATTGGTACTGGAGGGGTTGGTTCTTCGGCACCGAGCCTGTGGATATGTCCATCAGCGAAGTGAACTGGTTCAAGATGGACAGCAAAGATCCCAAGGAGGTCAAGGCGCGTCAAAAAGAAGCCTTTGAAAGGGAAGAGGACTACATCTCCAAGGCCCATAATAGAAATGACATCGCAAGCACGATAGTAGAGTCTGATCCAGAAACCCGCGATTTCTACAACAGCTACGACCGATTCCGTGTCACTCCGGAGGATGAGAAAGAGTATAAAGAATTTATGGCCAGTTTGAGCGAAAAAGAAAGAGAATTACTTAACTCTGGCATGAATTTTTATGAAGTAACATTTGAAAACATTGGCGGATTGGTTATGCCATTGATTATTCAGTTTAACTATCAGGACGGCACCTCCGAAATCGAAACGATTCCAGCCGAAATCTGGAGACTGAATGAATCGGAAGTGACCAAAGTGTTCCCTAAAACCAAAGAGGTCAAAAGCATTGTCTTGGACCCTTACCGGGAAACAGCCGACATTGACGAAGCAAATAATTACTGGCCAAGACAGCAGCTGCCATCCAGATTTGAGCTTTTCAAGCAAAACTCAGGAGCAAGAGGCGCCTCCACGGGAGACAATCCCATGAAGCGGGCCAGAAGAAGATAATTACCTTGATTACATAAACCAACTAATCCAGGTAGGCGGACCTTTAGGGGTCCGCCTTTTTTACTTTAAGGCAGGTTTACTTTAGTAATAATTTTTGTCAAAGGGCAGTTCACTAGGTACTTACCACCATGCTCCTTGACATTCAATACTTTTCCTACCTGATCTTTTCACCTACACTCTTTTATATTTTCTAGTGACAAACGGTAGAGAATCCGTATTGGATCGGGAGAGCCTAGGAATTGGTTATAAGTTTGTACCCTATTCAAGCCAATATTATAATATCGATAACGGCACTTGATGATTGACTAGGCTTGGCTTTATTCGCTCTTTCAGAGGGCCTTTTATGGATCGAAATCCAGGACACTTAAAAATTACCTTTGGCGCAGTTTGTGAGGAGTGCAGCCCAGTTAAAAAGTAGATTAAGAATTCCCAGCTTGGAATAAATTCTTTAGTTTTGGGACTTTGAATTAGAAACGAAAACTGATATATAAAATGAGCAAACCAACACTTTTAGTACTAGCTGCCGGAATGGGCAGCAGATATGGTGGCAATAAGCAAATCGACGGATTCGGTCCAAACGGGGAAACCATCATCGAGTATTCCATTTTTGATGCCATCAGAACAGGCTTTGGCAAGGTAGTCTTTGTGGTTAGAAAGGAAATCCTTGAGGAAGTAAAGGAGAAATTTCTTCCTAAACTAGAAGGCAAAATCGAGGTGGAGTTTGTACTACAGTCTCTTGACAGTTTTGTACCTGAAGAATATAATAACCCCGAAAGATCCAAGCCTTATGGAACCGCTCACGCAGTTCTATGCACGCAGGATGTCATCAAGGAACCGTTTGCAGTGATCAATGCTGATGATTTTTATGGTAAGGAAGCCTTTAGTGTGTTATCTGATTTCTTGAGCAATGGTGTTCAGCCTAACCTCCATAGTATGGTGGGGTATGAATTACAAAACGTATTGTCTGACAACGGAACCGTTTCCAGAGGTATTTGCGAAACAAATGAAAAGAACCAGCTTTTGGGAATGGTGGAGACAACTGATATCGGAAGAGAGGGCGATAGGATTGTAACCAAAATGAACGGTGAGACTATCGAATTGGCCCCGACTGCAAAGGCTTCCATGAACTGCTGGGGATTCCATCCTTCATTTATTGAAGCTATCAATGAGCAATGGTCCGAGTTTTTAAAAAACAACTACACCAATCCTAAATCCGAATTTTACATCCCAACAGTAGCCAATCACCTTATCCAAGAGGACAAAGCAGCTGTTGAGATTCTCTCGGGAGGCAAGACATGGTTTGGCGTCACCTATACCGATGACAAACCAGAGGTAATCAGCTCGCTAAAAAAATTACACGAAGAAGGTGAGTATCCTGAAAACCTTTGGAGCTAAAAATTAAAGCCATGCGAGAAATTGCATGGCTTTTTTCATTCCCGTTTCCCGAAATAGGGATAGGCATGCATGCTGTGTTCGTGGATATCCAAACCTTGTTTTTCTACATCCTCAGGCACTCTAAGTCCGAAGGTCTTTTTAATAGTATAAAATGCGACCCAACTGAAAACTAAGCAAAAGCCCCCTACGATCAGAACCCCTAGAATCTGGGATACTAATTGATTCCAGCCCGCTTTTTCCCCGATGATCCCCACTGCAAGCGTCCCCCAAATTCCACTCATCAAGTGAACAGGAACCACCCCTACAGGGTCGTCTACTTTGATTTTATCCATTAAGATTACCCCGAAAACCACCATTACGCCGGCCACCAACCCGACGAGTGCAGCCTGCCAAACATTCATAACATCGGCCCCAGCCGTGATAGAAACCAAGCCCGCGAGGATGCCATTTAGCACCATAGTGATATCAAAAGTCCGGAAAGTCACATAGGAGGTGAAGTGTGCACCGATAGATGCGGAAGCAGCCCCTACAGCGGTGGTTACAAATATCCGGGACAGTTGCCCTGGTTCGGCAGACCCTAATGATCCGCCATTAAATCCAAACCAGCCGAACCATAACAAGAAAACCCCTAAAGTGGCCAAAGGAATATTATGGCCCGGGAATGCCCGGACTTTTCCCTGATAAAATCTTCCTAACCGTGGACCAACCAATATGGCCCCGACTAATGCTGCCCAGCCCCCAGCACTATGCAGTAGCGTACTACCGGCAAAATCATAAAATGGCGTATCCCAATTATCCATAAATCCACCACCCCATTTCCATCTGGCTATAATGGGAAAACAAAGCCCTATATATAAGGTGGAAAACAATAAAAATGGTTTTAATTTAATACGCTCCGCTACGCCCCCAGACACAATAGTGGCCGAAGTGGCCGCAAACATGGCCTGAAAAATAAAATGGGTGTAGTAGGTGTATTGTCCGTCCACAGTTTCAAATCCATCCCCTTCGGGAAAATAGACTCCCAACTTAAACAAGCCTTTCACATCCTCCGCATGCATGATGTTATATCCAATCAGGGCATAAGTAAGTATTCCAATGGATGGAATGATGGAGTTTTTATAGAGAATGTTGATGGTGTTTTTTTGACGGGTAAGTCCTGATTCCAACGTAGCAAACCCAATATGCATGATAAAGACCAAGATGGTGGCCATAATCATCCAGAGGTTGTTAATCATCAGGTTTCCCTCCATTATAGGTCTGGATTTTGAGAAAAAGACTTGAACTCCTTTACTTCCGTGACCACATAGGCTAAACCTGCGTTATTGTAGGTATCCAAACTCTGATAGATTTGCTCCAATTGGTTAGGGCCAACCACAAGTTCCAGCTTTACTTTTTCCTCAAAAATTGAAGGGGAGGGCACTCCTCGATATTGTGTTCCTTTGCTTCCCAGCACAGCAACGCTGCTAACTTGCGAAAAATTTATCATCAGTACTTTTAGCCCCTGGATATCCTCCATCAGTGCATCAAAAGTATGTATAGGCATTAAAGCTTCAATTTTTACCATAATTCAACCGATTCCTACATTAGGCCAACTAGACCAAGATGGGATTGTTTGATCAACGGTAAAGGAGTTTAAACTTTTTATCTTAAAATTGGTAATCTTTAAACGGAATATTTATTGTGGAGTAGTTTTTCTAAATAATACGATCATGAAACAAATGATATTTTCCACCCGCCCATTCTTCACCGACGTAGGATTACTCATTTTCCGTGTTGGGGTTTCACTAATGATGATGACACACGGCTGGGGCAAGATTCTCAACTTCAGTGAGCGGCTAGGATCATTCCCAGACCCATTGGGCATAGGCTCGGCATTCTCCTTACAACTGGTGATTTTCGCGGAATTTTTCTGCGCCATTTTGGTGGCATTGGGCTTTGCCACCCGCTTGGCTTTAATCCCCCTCATCATTAACATGCTCGTAATCGCCTTTGTGGTGCATGCGGGTGAAGGGTTTTCTGACAAGGAATTACCTTTACTGTTTCTGCTTTCATGGATATTCCTTTTCCTCAGAGGAGCCGGAATATATTCTATGGATGGGCAGATGATGAAGAAAAAAAGGTATTAACCTTCAGGCTCCGGCCTAATTGTTCCTTTTTCAATCCGGAAAAAAGTCTTTTCCGCATCTATGGAAGACAAAATCTGCTTGGACCTCTCTGGCCTTGCATCAGTTATAAAAAGTTGCCCAAACTGATGGTCGGCCACCAGGCTGACCATCTTTTCTATTCTGGCATCATCAAGTTTGTCAAAAATGTCATCTAAGAGTAATATGGGCTTTACACCCATTCCTTCCTCCAGAACCTGAAATTGGGATAATTTTAAAGCAATTAAGTAGCTTTTCTGCTGACCTTGAGATCCATATTTTTTCAAAGGAAAGCCATCTATCTCAAAAGCAAAATCATCCCGGTGAATCCCTTTGTTAGTCCTTTTTAAAGCCAAGTCCCGCTGTAGCGATTCCCTGAACATCTTTTCAAACCCTTCAGGGTCACAATGGCTTTCATACCTGACGGTCACGGCCTCCTTGCTATCAGAAATAACCCTATAATGATGCTCCAATTTCGGGCTGAAGTTTTCAATAAACTCTATTCTTTTGGCATAGATGACATGACTCAGCGAAATCAACTCCCGATTGTAAGGTTCAAGCAACTCCTTATCAAACTTGCCACTTTCGGCAAATTGCTTCAACAAAGCATTTCGCTGCTTGAGAAAATGTTGGTAGCGGACAAGGGCCTGGAGATAATTTCTATCCAACTGGGAAAGCATGCTATCGACAAACTTCCGCCTATCCTCACTCCCCCCTTTTATAAGCTGTATATCATCGGGAGCAATCATTACAACAGGAAAAAGCCCTATATGGTCACTCATCTTGTCGTATGGTTTTCCGCTTAATATAAGCTGCTTTTTCTTTCCAGCCTCAAATACGCATCTAAGTTCAAGGTCTTTCCCTTCCCTTTCAAATTCTCCTCCAATGGTAAAAAAACTTTCCTCGTGAAGAATATTTTGAGAATCGATGGTATTGAAAGCGCTGCGAGTGAAACACAAATAATGAATGGCATCTAAAATATTGGTTTTGCCGCTACCATTCATTCCCAAAAAACAATTGATTTCCTTCGAAAACACAGCTCTTTCCTGTTTATAATTCTTGAACTGGTTGAGCTTGATGTTTTTTAGGTGCATAAGGTTTGGTTTGGGGTGGTAAAAGTACGTTTTATGCGTCAATATAGAAAACACCAATGTCCTTTAAAAAGCGCCTGAAGCAGCTCCCAAAACATGGAAAGGTTTTGCTAATCAGCGAAACATGGCCTATATTTGACCCGCAAACTTAGGCTATTTATACAAAATTCGATATGGCGAAGAAGAGTTCGAATAAAACCAAGGCGAAAGCAAAATATTCAAAGGAGACCTATACCTATTGGTATGAGAGCATGTTGCTCATGAGGAGGTTTGAGGAAAAGGCAGGCCAACTTTATGGACAGCAGAAGATCAGAGGTTTCTGTCACTTATATATTGGGCAGGAGGCCTGTGCTTCCGGTGCCATCACCGCACTTGAAAAAGATGACAAGTGGATCACCGCTTACCGTGACCATGCCCACCCACTGGGACTAGGCACTGATCCGGGTGCTGTAATGGCCGAGCTTTTTGGTAAGGCTACTGGCACTACCAAAGGTAAAGGCGGTTCTATGCACATCTTTGACAAAGAGGTAAACTTCATGGGTGGCCACGGAATCGTAGGTGCACAAGTACCAATGGGTCTTGGAATCGGCTTTGCCGAAAAATACCGAGGGACCAAAAATCTTTGCATCTGTCACATGGGTGACGGTGCGGTAAGGCAAGGTGCAGTTCACGAGGCGTTCAACTTGGCGATGCTTTATAAGGCTCCTGTTATTTTCGTGATTGAAAACAACGGTTACGCAATGGGTACTGCGGTAAAAAGATCTTCAAATGTAGATGATCTTTCCACTATAGGTGAATCATACGACATGCCTTCCTTCCCAGTGGACGGTATGAATGTAGAAGCCATCCACGAAGCAGTGGCGGAAGCTGCCGAAAGAGCAAGAAAAGGAGATGGTCCTACTTTGCTCGAATTCAGAACTTATCGTTATAAAGGTCACTCCATGTCAGATCCCCAGAAGTACAGAACTAGGGAAGAAGTGGAAGAGTACAAGCAACGTGACCCTATCGAGCAGGTGAAGAAAACCATTTTGGACAATAATATCTTGACCGAAGATGAGATCGACGCGATCAATAAAAAGGTGAAGAAGCAAGTGGACGAAGCGGTGAAGTTTGCTGAAGAGTCACCATGGCCTGACGGGCAGGATGCCTTCAAGGACGTGTACGTTCAGGAAGATTATCCTTTTGTGATGGAATAAATTAACCATATAAGATATTTTAACCCCCAAAATGAAATCATTTTGGGGGTTATTTTTTTATAAAACAAAAGAATGTCCTAATATTAAGGCTTCATTTGCCGAGCTCCTTTAGTTTCTGGCAAATGACAGGGGAAATAAGATATTGCTATTAAATAAAACATCCTCTATATTTGCGACTGAAAATTAGTAAAAATGGCGAAGACAGACATTAAAAACGTAAAAGCACAACAAGAGCAGGCAAATGAACTTCTGGAAAATCCGGACGTAATTGCTGACAGGTTAGGTAGAGGCGAGGCGTTCTTGAAGGAGAACACGAAATTAGTAGGAGGGATAATCATTGCTATCGTTTTGGTAATCGCCGGAGTAATTGGTTTTCAAATCCACAAAGCCAACCAAAACAAGATCGCCCAAGCAGAAATGTACCAAGCAGTATATTACTGGGAGCAGGATGAAGCAGACCTTGCCCTTAACGGTGACGGAGAACATGCTGGCTTTTTGACAATCATTGACAAATACAGCGGAACGGATGCATCTAATCTAGCACATTTCTATGCTGGATCTCTTTACCTTGCAGAAGGAGAGCACCAGAAAGCGGTTGACCACCTTAAAAATTTCTCTTCAAGTGATTTCTTTGTTCAGGCTAGAGCTTATGCCTTGATCGGCGATGCTCAGATGGAGCTTGGTCAAACAGGTGATGCTATCAACTCCTATAAAAAAGCTGCTGACTACAAGGAGAACAAATTCTTCACTCCTCGCTACTTGAACAAGTTGGCAATTGCCTATGAGGAAAATGGCGACATCAACAATGCAATCAAGACTTACGAGGAGATCGAGGAGAAATACTTCGAATCTTATGAATTTACTGCAGCACGAAAGCATAAAGCGCGCTTAGAAGGCCTTGCCTCTAGGTAATGCTGCTGTGCAGAGCATTTTAGAGAGAGTAAGGCCCACCGGCTTTACTCTTTTTTTGTTTTTATAACTAATCAAAACCCACCAACTCATGGCTACCCAACTTAAAAACCTCAGTGAATATTCAGCAGGCAACATCCCCGATATCAGCGATAAGAAATTTGCCGTAGTGGTGTCAGAATGGAATGAAGATGTGACAGAGGCCCTTTACGAAGGGGCTATCAGCACCTTGCTCAAACATGGGGCTAAAAAGGAAAACATCTTTAGAAAAAACGTACCTGGCTCCTTTGAACTTTCCCTTGGTGCCCAGTGGACAGCTGAAATTGAGGAGATCGATGCAGTTATTTGCTTAGGCTGTGTTATACAGGGGGAAACCAGGCATTTTGATTTTATTTGTGATGCCGTGGCCCATGGAATTACAAATGTCAGTCTAAAGTATAACAAACCGGTGATCTTTGGGGTATTAACACCTAACACTCAGCAACAGGCATTGGACAGGTCAGGAGGCAAGCATGGCAACAAAGGCGACGAAGCTGCCATCACTGCCATCAAAATGCTGGGCTTTTAACCAACTATTTATTTAAACCTATTACTTCCGTATTTGGAATACGGATGCTTTCAGTTATGAAAATCATGAAATTTGGCGGCACGTCTGTCGGCAGGCCCGAGAGAATGCACCAGGTCAAAGACCTTATAATTCAAGACGACTCTCCCAAAATAGTTGTCCTTTCCGCCCTTGCCGGCACTACCAATGCCCTAATCCAAATCGGGGAGGCATTGAGCCAAGCCAATAAGAAGGAGGCCAAGCAAATTATAGATGAGCTGCAAGTTCATTATGAAAGTTTCTATATGGAGCTTTTGAGTACCGAAGCAGGAAGAGCAAAAGCCCTCAGCATCATCCAGGAGCATTTCGAATTTTTGAACATCATTCTGAAGATCAATTTCAACGAGGCCATAAACCGGGACATTTTGGCTCAGGGCGAACTTTTGTCCACCAAGCTGTTCTGCACTTTATTGGATGAATTGCTGATAGACGCTGTATTTCTACCTGCCATCGACTTTATGAGCATCGATGAGAATCAGGAGCCAGAACTGCTTAAAATTGAGGAGAGGTTGAAGTCCATCCTTTCGGACTACCCACACCAAAAGCTATTCATCACTCAGGGTTTTGTCTGCAAAAATCACCGCAAGGAGATCGACAACCTCAAAAGAGGGGGCAGTGACTATACAGCCTCACTTATAGGGGCAGCGCTGAACGCGGAGGTAATTGAAATCTGGACCGATATTGACGGGATGCATAACAATGATCCGAGGATCGTAGACCAGACCAAGCCGATTGCCCAGCTGTCATTTGATGAAGCAGCTGAATTGGCCTATTTTGGAGCCAAGATACTCCATCCTGCTTCTATTTGGCCAGCTCAGATGTACAACGTCCCCGTCAAGCTACTCAACACCATGCAGCCTGATGCATTGGGTACTACCATCACCGCTGAAGAACAAGGACAAGGCGTAAAGGCTATAGCTGCCAAAGACGGTATCACTGCCATCAAAATCAAATCAAGCCGCATGCTGCTCGCCTACGGCTTCCTGAGAAAGGTCTTTGAAATCTTTGAAGCATATAAGACGCCGATTGATATGATTACCACTTCTGAAGTGGCTCTATCTGTAACTATCGATGATGAAACGCATCTTGTAGAGATCATCTCAGAACTGGAGCACTTTGGGATAGTGGAAGTGGATCAAAATCAAAGTATCATTTGTATAGTGGGCAACATGGTAGCCGAAAGTAAGGGCACCTTGAAGGATATCATGGATGCCATGATCGATTTCCCTATCCGCATGGTATCTTATGGGGGTAGCCGTCACAATGTATCTTTACTGGTGAACACCTCAATAAAAAATGATGCGCTCAAATCGCTAAACAGTAATCTTTTTACATTCAATTGATGAAAAAGCCAGCCTTCGGGTTGGCTTTTTAAATTTGGCTAGACTAACCTAGCCATCCATCTGGATAATAGTACCTCGTGGACGATATATCCACCCTCATCTTCCTCAACTACCAGCTCAAGTCTTTCCAGTGCTTTTAAGGCAGTAGCTACGGTACTTGCAGCTCCTAACCCATATTTCAGCAGGAAATCCTTTCCTTGGGGGGATTGAAGAGGCTCTTCCTTGGCTATAGCTTTAAAAAGCCTCCATTGTGTCTTGGTGAGCATTTTAGCCATGCTACCAAACATCCCCTGATGCTGGTTCAAAATCTCATCCAACACAAATGTTATATCTGCATCGCTGACTTTCACACAGTGTGAAAACAAATAATTGCAGATGAGCTGAATGGTGTAAGTCTGCCCTCTAGCCCATTGGTAAATTGTATCGATTTGTTCAAGGGATATTTCTTTCGACCTTGCCTGAAAATGCCCCTGGATAAAAGGCGCATATTTTTCCAACGGTATGGGATCCAATGCCAACAATTGGGCGCTATGGTAAAATGGCCGGTTCTTTTCAGCAAACATGCTAACCATCATTTTTCTATGGCTTCCGCTAAATATGAACCTTACCTCTGGAAACTGCTGCACCCATGTCCTAAAAACCGCCTCGGCATGCCCGTTCTCATAGTTTGACACTTGCTGGAACTCATCAATGGCCACAACTACCCTTTTTTTCCTTTCACTTAAAAACTGTCCTAATGCCGATAAGGAATGTTCTGGTATAGTAGTGGGATTCACCTTGAAGTTGATTTCAGGAACTCCTGTAAGTGCGTTAAATCCCACAGTTACACCCAAAACAGAAAATAGCCTTTGAATGGTAGCTGAAATTCCGGTTTTGGTCTTTCCGTATTTTTCATAGAGGGCTTGTGTGAGGGTATTTATGGCATCCTCTACACTCCTTGTAGCTAAGAAATCTACATATAAACATTCAAAATTACCCGACTCTAACTCATCAAAAAGTCGATAAATCAATGCGGATTTACCCATTCTCCTCCATGAGTAAAGCACAATATTACGGTCATTTTGAAGATGATCAAGCATTGTAGAAAGCTCGTTCTCTCGGTCACAGAAGTATTTTTTGCCCCTGTAAGAGAGAAGAGGAAAAGGATTAAACGGTTTTTTGCTCATTCCAAGCCTGTTTTTAAATTAATCAATCTGACTTCACGCACTTTACGTCATGCAACTTACGTCACGCACTTTGCGTCACGCACTTAACGTCACGCACTTAACGTCACGTAAGTTACGTTATAATGTGAGGTTTTGCAATAGGGAGAGAATGTCAGTTATTTAGTATCTTCATCCAAAATTTGAACAATATGCGTTTTTTATATTTTGCCATTTGCTTGATGATAGCTCATTCAGCGATAGCACAGACCACTTTATACGAGGCAAGTTCAGGTAGTCAAACGGCTCCGTATCCCGAAATTATAAGCTTTTACGAAGCTCTAGCAGATACCTATGAGCACGTAAAACTCTGGGAAAAAGGATTAACCGACAGTGGCTTACCTTTGCATCTGGCAATTTATGACCATTCGGGAGCATTTGACGCAGCCGCCTGGAAAGAGGAAGGTAAGAAGGTAGTCCTCATAAACAACGGTATCCACCCTGGGGAGCCAGCTGGTATAGATGCCTCTATGATGTTGCTGCGGGATTTGGCCGAAAAAAAAATCACCCTCCAGGAGGACATTATTTTGGCCATTATTCCTGTCTACAACATAGGTGGGCATCTCAACCGTAACTCCACCACTAGGGTCAACCAAAACGGGCCGGAGGAATATGGATTCAGGGGAAACGCAAGGAATTATGATCTAAACAGAGATTTCATCAAAGCGGATACGCGGAATGCGGCTTCATTTCACGAAATCTTTCACCTCCTCAATCCTTTAGTATTCATAGACACCCATACCAGTAATGGGGCCGACTATCAGCATATCATGACATTGATCCCAACCCAGCACGACAGGTTGGCCGAGCCATTGGGAAGCTACTTAAAGAGCGAAATGATTCCTTTCCTGTTTGAAAAAATGGAGGAACGACAATATCCACTGGTACCGTACGTAAATGCATGGGGAGGACCACCCGAAAACGGTTGGGTGCAATTTAAGGATGGCCCCAGATATAGCAGCGGTTATGCAGCCTTGTTTCATACGCTTAGTTTCATGCCTGAAGCACACATGCTAAAGAGTTATAGGAATCGAGTGGAAAGCATGTACTCCCTGCTGGAGGTATTCCTCCAACAGGTTGAAATGGATGGAGATAAGATGCTGACCTTACAGCGTGAAGCCAAAGAAAAAACCAAGGAGGCCACTGAATTCGGTTTCAACCACATTCCAAATAGGGAGGAATATGAGCTCATCAAGTTTTTGGGTTATGAATCTGGAACCAAGGAAAGCTTGATTTCTGGACAGGACAGGCTTTACTACGATCAAAGTAAGCCTTTTGAGGCCGAGGTAAAATATTATAACACTTATGAACCTAGCTTAAGGTTGAGTAAACCCAAGGCCTACATCATCCCCCAAGGTTGGCACAACGTGGTCAACCATCTCAGAAGGAACGGAGTGCAGTTGAGCCAAATTAAGGAAGACACTACGTTAACCGTGCAGGTTTATCATATTGAGGATTTTGAAACTTCAAACAGGGCTTACGAGGGCCACTTCAACCACAGTAAAGTAAAGGTAGGGAAGGAAGAAGAGAAATTATTGATAAAAAAGGGAGATTTTTGGCTCGAAATGAATCAAGAAAGCAATCGCTTTGTTATGGAGATTCTTGAGCCACAGGCTGAAGACAGCTTCTTTTCGTGGAACTATTTCGATATGATTTTACAGTCCAAGGAAGGCTATTCAGCATATGTTTTTGAAGATTTGGCAGCTGAATACTTGGAAAGTAATCCTAGTCTTAGGGAAGAATTAGAAGAACTAAAGGCAGCAAATGGGGATTTTGCAGAAAATGGACCGGCCCAATTGAGGTGGGTTTTTGAAAACAGTCCATGGAAGGAAAAAGCCCACAATCGCTACCCGATTTATAGAATCGAAAATTGAGAAAATGAATAAACAAACGACGAAATCACCCTCTTATCTGCACAAGCTTCAAACCAAATGGGGGCTTTCTAGCATGTGGCAAGTCTTTTTAGTTCTCATGGTGTTTGCTGCAACGGGGACTACCATCATGATCCTCAAAACCCCTTTACTAGAATTGATGGGAATTGATATGAGTACAGGCGGTTTTTGGAAAAGTACCCTGTACTTCCTGTTTGTACTCCCGCTTTATCAGATCGTATTGCTGTTTTATGGCTTTTTATTTGGACAGTTTTCCTTCTTCTGGGAAAAGGAGAAAAAGCTGGTCAAGCTCTTCAGCCGATCTAAAAACAAAAAGGTGGATAGTTAATCCACCTTCATTTTATTCCAGCCCAGGAACATAAACAATCCCCCCGCAACCGCAACAGCTGTTGCCACCATTCCCGCTGCCACATTACCATAAATCCAAAATCCGGTAGCGAATAAAGCGCAATACACAGTAATACATCCTGCGAGCATCAAACTGATCTCAAAGGGAAGCTGTCCTTTTTCCGGACGGATATCAGGATTTCTCTGAAGGAAAGTTTTCCAACCCTTAGCAGCAGGGTGCACAAGTTTGTAAAAACCTCTGAGCACCTGATTATTTTCAGGCTTTGTCAACAATGTCACAGATATCCAGGCAATGCTTGTAATGGTAACACCCCACAGCAGCTTTTCATGGCTTAGCAAAGGCTCAAAACCAAGTTTTTCATGGTATAGCTCGAAATATATGGCTAGAACAAAGGACACTACCATCCCGGTAATTTCTGTGTAGGCATTGATCCTCCACCAAAACCATCTAAGGATGAATATAAGACCTGTACCCGCACCAATTTGAAGTAAGATTTCAAAGGCTTGAAGCGCATTTTGAAGTTCTAAAGCCAGGAATGCAGCAAAAACCATAAGCAAAACCGTACTCAAGCGGCCCACCATCACTTGTTCCTTATCACTGGCCTCTGGCTTGATAAACCTGACGTAAAAATCATTGACCACATAAGAACTTCCCCAGTTGAGGTGAGTAGAAATGGTGGACATAAAAGCAGCGATCAAGGAGGCTAGTACTATCCCCAGCAAGCCAACCGGCAAAAAGGTGAGCATGGCAGGATAGGCTAAATCGTCATTTAACTTGTCGTCCGGCAGATGTGGAAACGCAACTTTAAGATCACTGATCTCGGGGAATACAACTATCGAGCATAAGGCAATGATAATCCACGGCCAAGGTCTGAGCGCATAATGGGCAATATTGAAAAACAAGGTGGCCCCAATAGCATTCTTTTCATCTTTGGCAGAAAGCATTCTTTGGGCAATGTAACCACCCCCGCCGGGCTCTGCTCCTGGATACCAAGTGGCCCACCACTGTACAGCTATCGGCACAATCAAAAGGGGTATTAATGTAGTGCTATCGGAAAAATCTGGTAAAAGGTTGAGTTTATCTGCAACTTGTGGATTTGCAAAAAGTGCATCTAGAGATCCTATCTCGGGTTGCTGAAGAATATACCACGCGGCACCGAAAGAACCGGCAATGGAAATAAAGAACTGGAAGAAATCTGTTAATAACACTCCTCTAAGTCCACCCAGTGAGCTGTAAAATACGGTGACAATAGAGGCGATTAGCATCGTTTGCACAGGTGTCAGCCCCAGCATCACACCTCCAATTTTAATAGCCGCCAATGATACGGTAGCCATAATTACAATGTTAAAAAATACACCTAAGTATAAAGCTCTAAAAGCTCTTAAGAATGCAGCCGGCTTCCCACCATAGCGGATTTCATAAAATTCAAGGTCAGTGGTGATTTTGGAGCGCCTCCATAATTTGGCGTATACGAATACAGTAAGCATACCGGTAAGCAAAAAGGCCCACCAGACCCAGTTACCTGAAACCCCATTTTTCCTGACAATATCAGTGACCAGGTTTGGAGTATCGGCAGAGAAGGTAGTAGCCACCATGGAAACACCCAAAAGCCACCAAGGCATATTTCTGCCGGAAAGAAAAAACTCTTTGGCATTCTTGCCCGCCTGCCGGGAAGTAATCACACCAATGAGCATGGATACTACAAAAAATGCGGCTATGATAGCCCAATCGATATTACTAATAAGCATAACAGCAGGTTAAATTAATCGGCTATATTATCATTTAAGCGCCAAACCTCAAAAGTTTACCTGCTTATATTCTCAATTAATTGACGAATGGAAAATTACCAACTTCCTCCGGCACCACCGCCTCCGAAGCTACCGCCACCGAAACCGCCAAAGCCTCCACCTCCACCAAAGGAACCTCCGCCCCCAAAGGAACCACGACCCGATGAGAAATCCCCGTATTTGCCACGGCTTTTCCCTCCACCAAGCATATTCATTAGCATCAAAGTGGTAAATACATCCACTCCACCACCACGGCCACCCATATGGTTGTTGTTGTCGCTTTTATTTCGGATTAAGGGAATGATTACGAAAAGAAAAATAAAGAAAAGGAAGAACACCACTGCCCCTCCCGAATTACCCTGACGTTGGGCTCGGTCAGCTTGATACTCACCTGCGGCCAATTTGATGACCATATCGGTAGCCTTATCCAAACCTTGAAAGTAGCTCTCCATCCTAAAGTTAGGCACAATGACCTGATCTACGATCCTTCGGGCCATTACATCAGGGATTGCCCCTTCAAGTCCATAACCCGTGGCAATAAATACCTTCCGGTCTTCCATAGCGGCTAGTATCAACACGCCGTTTTCTCTTTCCTTCGTACCTATGCCCCAGCGATCTCCCAGCTGAAAAGCATAATCACTGATGTCATATGGCCCAACTGACTTAATCAAAACAATACTCAACTGATTACTGGTGCTGTCTGCATAAGCGACCAATTTTTGTTCAAGCTGATTTTCTTCGGTACTGGATAGCACATTTGCAAAATCATTAACCAGACGGGGAGGAGATGGTACTGCCGGAAAATCACCGTCCGATTGGGCGATGGCTTGTCCAAAGGTTAGGAATATAAGAAGGGAAAGTAAGTATTTTGAGAATAATGGCATGTTTTATCCGAAAGAGATTTCATCGGGGAGCTCATTGTCATCCCCTTTTTGGTCATAAGGAAAATGTGATTGAAGCTGCTGACCGGTCATTTCTATACCTTTTCGCAGCCCTTCTGTAAATTCCCTCTTCTTGAATTGAACCACCATGGCTTCCTTAATATCCTCCCAAAAGTGGGGTGGAACCGCCCTGTTGATACCCGCATCGCCCAGAATGGCAAACTTATGGTCCTCAACCGCAAGATAGAATAACACTGCATTTCTATACTGTGTCTTGTGCATCTTCAGCAATTCAAAAACCTCAGCGGCACGGTCCATCACATCACCAGTACAGTGATTCTCTAAATGAACCTGGATCTCACCGGAGGTTTCTCGTTCAGCTTGCTTGATGGCATCGATTATTGTTTTTCTATCCTGTTGGGAAAAGAGTTTTTCAGGCATGGTGTAGTGTTTTAAAACTGAACAGTTGGCGCTTGCTCCGCTCCAGCTGTAGCTTCGAAATAGCCTTTGCGCTCAAATCCATACCACCCTGCAAACATATTATTTGGGAAAGTTCGCAGTTCGGCATTATAGCTTTGAACGGATTGGTTGAAGTTTCGCCTGGCAACGGCAATCCGGTTTTCTGTTCCTTCTAGCTGGGCTTGAAGGTCCCGGAAATTTTCATTGGCCTTCAGATCGGGATATCTCTCCACGGTCACCAAAAGTCTGCTCAAGGCACCGCTTAACTGGTCTTGAGCACCTTGGAATTCGGCAATCTGTTCTGGAGTAAGGTTGTCGGCATTTACATTGATGGAAGTGGCTCTGGCACGAGCGTTGACTACCCCCTCCAAGGTTTCCCGCTCAAAATCGGCATAACCACGGACAGTATTGACCAAATTTGGAATCAAATCAGCCCGACGTTGGTACTGCGTTTCCACTTCAGCCCATTGGCCATCTATGGTTTCCTCTTTTTGCACAAATTGGTTGTAAACACCAACCGCTTTGGTGTACATAAACAGCCCAACAAGGACGATGACAATTATTGGGATTAAAGCTTTTTTCATATGATTGCTAAATTTCACTCAAATTTAGCAAATAACACGAAAGAAAGCCGATAGAGTTGCCTTTTTATGAATTAATGGTAGGTTCGGTTATCGGTTTTTTAAGAGCCATGCTTTTTAGAAAGACTTTGAAAGTAGTTCCTTTTCCAAGTTCGCTTTCTACAGTAAGGTCACCATCAAAAGCCCTGATCTGTTCTCTGACCAAATAAAGTCCAAGTCCTTTGCCGTCTACATGAGAGTGAAATCGCTGATAGAGTCCGAAAAGCCTATCTCCATAGCGGTCCAAGTCAAGCCCGATACCGTTATCGGTAAATGCAATAATATGGTAATCTCCCATTTTGTAAGATTCTACATGGAGCGCAGGTGGTCTTTCGGGATGCTTATATTTGATTGCATTCGTCAGGAAGTTTAAGAAGAAGTTTTCCAGATGCGAATAGACATAATTGATATCGGGAGCCTGGTTAAAGTCTGTTGAAATTTTTACTCCAGACTCGATGATCTGTTGATAAAGACTTCTTTCTACATTGTTGATCACATGCTGGAAATTCAAGTGTTCAACTTTGGGCACCTTTTGTTTCTTAATGGATACTACCTCAATAAGGTCCATCAGCGTAGCACTAAGCAGTTCTGTGGATATCTTAAGGTTATCGATCACCTCCTTGTTTTCTGGATCTGCTGGATCTTCCTCATCATAAAGGTTGAGCAAGGCAGATATGTTAACTATTGGAGCCCTGAGATTATGGGATACGATATATGCAAAGCGCTGTAACTCCTCATTGTGCGATTTGAGATCTTTGATAAGCTTTTCCCTTTCCCTCTCAGATTTTTTAGATTCGGTAATGTTTTGGGTCACCAAAAGAATCCTATCAATCTCCCCATCAGCATTGGTGAGAGGTACTCCACTTTTGAGATAATGCTGACCGCCATAGCTGATCTCATACATAACCGTTTCCCCTCGGAGAACTGCATCCAGATGAGTTTTTGCTTCCACTGCCACCTCTGCCTCATACTTAAGTAAGTGGAAAGATCCGATCAGCTCTTTGGGGTTCATGCCTAAATGCTGATATTCCTTGCCTTCTGTATAGATATAGCGAAGATCTTTATCGAGTACATCCACAGTTCCTTTGGGGAAATTTTCGGCTATACTTCGATAAAGCTGCTCAGACTCGATTAGTTTTTTCTCAGCAGAAGTCCTTTCGGTGATATCATCGGCAAAGATCACATAGTTGCTATTACGATCATCACCCAGGGTCACCACCGATATTTTCAACTCCCTGTGCTCCCCATCAGGAACCGGAAGGTGGAAATAGGAGGAATAATTCTTGGTTCTGGAAGCTTTTGCAATCAGACTTTTCAGTCTGATCATTTTGTTTTTATCTATAAGTCTGATATCCAACAGTTGATCTTTATTTTCAATGTTGAAAATCTCAAGGGTTTTTTCGTTGATAAGATTGATGTGGAAAAGGTTGTCCACAGAGAAAATGGCATAATCTGCTCCATTAAGTATGGCCTGCTGCAGATGATTGGTGGTAATGAGTTCCTGTTCATATTTGACCCGCTGCATTTCAACGCCTACCCGGTCACCGATAATTCTCAGGATCTTGGAAATATTTTCCTCATTATCCATTTGCTTTTCATCCATAAAGGCTAGAATTCCGATCTTGTTATCCTCAGCGTCCAAGATCGATAATGCAGCATAGGATTCAATATTTAAATCGGTTAACAACTTATCCTTATAAAATTGATCAGCAACCCCATTTCTAATCACCAATGGTTGATGACCAGGTTGATAAATGGCATGGGAGCAAGGAGTGTTTTCCAGAGGATAATTAAAATTGGGAAGTAGCTGGCCGGCCTTGGCAATGGCCAACGTTTTTATATCATTAGTGCTGGCAATATATTCCCCAATCATGCAATACCGTATGCCTAATCTAACTGTCAAAAGTTCGCAGAGTTTATTGAAAAACTCAGTACCTTTCAGCTGGGCGGATATGTCGGCGACTTTATTGAGGATGTTTTGAATAAATTCCTGTTCAGTAAGGTCCTCTATGGTTGCCAAAAATGTATCACTGCTTTCAATTGATCTGACCGTGATTCTTACATAATAGCTGATTTTATGATAATAGGTTAAGTAAGGTCCCTCGTAAAACCCTTCCCCCGTACGAATAGCGTCTTGAAAAGCTTGATATGCAGGCTTATCATATAGAATCTCTGCTAGGTCTTTGCCAACCAAAATATCCTCACTTTTCAATTGAAGCTTTTGTAGAAGTCTCCTATTTAGCCCCTGGATGGTCCCCTTTGAATCAAACTGTATGATTGCAAGTGGGCTTTCCTCATATAGGGATCTGTATTTGAGATAATTAAATTGTGCTTCAGTCTCTTTTTCTTTGGTATAGGTAATGTCGATGAAAAACCCAGCCCAAATATATTCATCTTTGTATTGCTCAAGTTTGTTGGAGGCGCCATAGACCCACTTGGTCTGTCCACTTGGGGTGATGATCCGGAAATGTGATTCAAATTTAGTCCCAGCCAAATATGCCTCCTCATCTATGCGCAACACTTCATCTACATCCTCGGGATGGATTAGTTCAATCAAGCTTTGTACAGAGTCCATCAACACTGTAGAGTCAAGTTCCAAGAGCTGCTTAGAACCTTCGCTGACGAACATAAATTGCCTGAAACCTCCCGTGCCTCGCTTGAGCATATACACCATGCCAGGCACCACACCGGTAAGTTCCTTAAGTTTTGACTTGTTGTCCAGGAGGTCCATTTCGGCCTGCTTCAACTCGGAAATATCCCGGATAGCTCCTAGTACAAACATTTTTCCCGTCGCAGATTGAAAAAACGGTTTTGCCAGGTCGTGAACAAATATATAATCACCCGCCTTGTTTTTCATCCTATATACTACATCAAAAGTCTGCTCCAAATCCAACTTGTCATCAAAACCGGTGATCAAAGGATCTCTATCGTCAGGATGTATGAGCTCTCTCCAATCTAAAACTGAAATTTGATTGAATTCCTCAAATGTATAACCGAGGACTTTTTCAATCGCCCCAGACCATTTCACTACTTTGTTGCCGATTTCGTGTTCATAATAAATGGCGCCCGACTGCTGCTTGATCACTTGCTCATACACCTCTTCATCCATAATATCCATTTCAGCATCAGAAGATCCATAGCAGATGGAAATCAATCGAAGTCCATTTTTGAGCATTTCGGATTTAATAAACAACTGTTTGCTGAAGATTTCGAATTTGGAGTTTGTATTTGTCTTCAAAAAGTTTTCAAGCTCTGAACTGTTCAAGAAATTGAACCGCTCCAAAAGCAAATACAGGATATCACGAAGCGAGTTTGGCTTATTGTTCTGCTGATTCTTTTCATAACAATACACCTCACCAGAAGCATTTATTAACCAACTGAGGTGTATTTCTTTGGGGACAGGTTGCTGGAAAACCAATATATTACATAGGTAGGATTTGTCCTCCTGAGCAATTACGCAGCCTTCTAGCTGGGCAAAAGTAAACTGATGTTGATTGAGAATAAAAGGGGTGCAGACTTGCTCACCGCTACCAAGAATTGAGAACATTTTGGCAAAGAAGGGCCGGTCGAGAGCGGGCATTAACCTTTCAAAAAAAGATTCCTGCATCACCTTTTCTCCCACATTCAGAAATTTCTTAATGGCTGTGGAAAGATAAAGTAACTCAAAACGTTGATTTGGGTGTTTTCTGAGAGTTAATAATATATTCTCAATATTTAAGTCGGCTCCTACCACCATTATATCTAATCAATTACACATGTAGTTTCCCAAAAATAGCCTATTTCTCTTTACTTCAATAATTTATAGGTAATATATTATCGATTACAAAACTCTTAGTCTTGATCCTATCAGATTTGCCGCTCGAGTTTCAGGTCTTTCACCAGGTTGACCTTTGCATCTTTGATTATCCGATGTATTTCTACCCTAATCTTTCTACCATCACGACTTCTAAATAGCTCGGTCACATCAGGCAAATTCCAAAATTCAACCGGAATGCCGTTGACTGCCACAATCTCATCACCTACCTTAAAGCCTACTTTTTCAGCTGGTGAATCACTGCGAATTTGCTGCACAAAGAACCGCTTTTCTGCAATCATGGGCATACGAATGGTCAGCCCACTCATATCAAATTCAAAAGGTTGCCTGAAAGAGCTGGCCCTTTTATAATAAAGTCTTTCTCGGGGATAATCATATATGATCAGCGCCCTGCTCAAAACATCCGAACCTAGACTCCCCAGCCTTCCGGTTTCGATAATTATATCCGAAAACTGCGTTTCATCAGGATAAGAGGTAATGATATCCTTAAACCGCAACCGCCCAACCGTCAACTTTTTGACACGGCCCACCTCACCGGTAAGGTCGCCGCCCAAACTCGTACCCAGGTCACTTTCCAGGGTTTTTTCAGGTAGCACTATATCTTCTGAAGTTTCTTGGTTGAGCAAAAGTCCATGGTTAGCTCCGGTGTCAATTAGGAGTTTGGCCTGAAGGGTTGGCCCTGATGCTTGTCGAATGACGGAGGTGACATACGGTTTTCCATTGTCAAGCGTCATGTTCATTTTCTTATAACCAAAAGGCTTTCTTCGGAACCTATTTTCTCGATAAAAGGTGATGATGTTGTTGTCATAATCCACTTTTACTGGATTGAATTTAAAAAACTCATGCCCTATCACCCCGTGAATAGGAATCCCCACTACTCTTTCCAGCTCCACAAAGTCTTTATCCAGTACCAAAAGCGCTTGCACACTCCCCACCAAACCGTCCATTTGAATCTCATTATTGGGACTTATTGATGCTGATAGCACAGTTTTACCATCAGCACCCATGAGGTTGATTTTTCTGGAGTAGAATAGATCAAGTTCATCCCCGATGGTTTTACTGAAAAGTAGGTTGGACTTCACCCCAGTGTCGATAAGAAAATTAAGCTTTGGTGACCCATTAATGGAGGCAGGCAAAATGATAAGGTTGTTATTCGAAAGGAATTGCAATTCAATTTTATTTTGCTCTTCCTCCATAAAAAACCCCGGCACTTGGCTATGGCTTCCAAAGGCAAAAAAAATGAGAAATAAGAGGGTCAAAAGACTGGGTTTGATCATAATGGGTTTAATCCTACCCATTAATATATAAATATTTTTTGGCTTCCCATTCCCTAAACCAATTTCCTGGGTAAGAATATGCGGTTTATTTAGAATGATAGCAAATAACAGTATATTAAAAGGGTGTGGTTTGAAAAAATTTAAAAATCCTGCATCTTTATTGATTATTACAATTTCTTATGGCAGAAAAGTCGGTTTTAGAAAAGGCAAAGAAGATTTTTGAAAATTTCCTCAGCAGACAGGGAAGCCGAAAAACCCCAGAAAGGTTTTCGGTTATTGATGAACTATATGCGCTCCCCCAAGATGAGCACATTGATGTAGAGGGACTGTTTCTTTTGATGAGAAACAAAGGCTATTCAATTAGTAGAGCCACCATCTATAATACCCTTGACCTCTTAGTGGAATGCGGACTGGCCGTGAAGCATCAATTCAAGGATAAAGTCGCTCTTTACGAGCAGGCGCTTACTTACAAGCACCATGACCACCATGTGTGCAATCAATGCCGAAAGATCCGGGAATTTTCTGATGAAAGGATCAATCTTATCAAAGAAGCTATGGGCATTGAATTCCAATCAGCCATATCAAGCCACTCGCTGGTGTTATATGGAGATTGCCAAATCCCAGGTTGCGAAAATCTCAAGCTCGGCTAACGAAAAAGCCGCTTATAAATAGGTTTACGGTACAGAAACTGCAACCACATCGCAGGATAGAGCAGGAGAGTAAGCGGTAAAGCTCTGCCCTCAAACGTTATGTTATCCACAATTTCAGTCTTACCATTTTTGCTGATTAAAAGATGTTGATGCTTCCAAGACTTTAAAAAGAATGGAAGCTTATCTCCCTCATCGATAAAGAAAAAGGACTCTTTGCCCTCATAGGACCTGGTTACTTTACCCAGCCATCGTTGCGTGAAGAATCCAAAATTCAATTCCATTTCAAACTGGTTGTCTAGATCAATACCATCAAACCGCTTGATGGTCACCTTGGGGAATGGAGGACTCAATTTTTGCAAAAGCTCGCTGTTAAACTGGGACTTAACCTTACCTATGTCCTGATTGACCAAAGTTTTGATGCTGATTCTCATGAATGATAAAGCAGAAAATGAGAGATAATGTTCTAAAAATGAAACACCGAGTTAAAGGATGGTTTAAAAAAAAAGTCTCACAAAGTACTGAGATAGCACATTGTGAGACTTTTTATAATTTTGGCCCAGATATTATTAAGGCAACTTGTTCAAATATTTGAAGAACTCACTGTCTGTTGAAATTATTAAACTAGTCTTGTCATCCATGGATTTCTCGAAACTTTCCATGGTTCTCAAAAACTTGTAAAGCTCTACAGATTGCCTGTTCTTATTATAAGCAGAAGCATAGATATTAGTGGCTTCAGCATCAGCCCTACCTTTAATCTCCTCAGCCTCTCTAAAAGCTTCTGATTGGATTTTGGCCAAATCCCGCTCTTTGTTTCCTTCGATCTTCCTTGCCTCACCTTGACCTTCTGATCTAAATTGGTCAGCAATCCGGTTTCGCTCACTTATCATCCTATCATAAACCCGGTCTCTTACCTCGTCCACATAGTTCATCCGCTTAAACCTGAAATCCAAAATTCTCACTCCAAGATCTGTGGTCCGTTGATTGGCTTTTTCCAGAATTATGGTCTCAATCTGGCCTCTACCTACCCCAATGTCTTCCAAAATTTCAATCTCTTCCATAAAATCTTCCGTTACTTCGGGCTCCCGGTTTGTAGATCTCACCAAGTCCAAAAGCTCATGACTTGCAATGGCATTTCTTGTCTCTCCATCTAAAATATCATCAAGCCTAGACTGAGCCGACCGCTCATCACGGAGCCTGATGAAAAACTGTAATGGATCCGTTATTTCCCAACGGGCATAAGTATCCACAAAGATGAATTTCTTGTCTTTAGTCGGCACCTGGTTTCTGTCTCCATCCCATTCCAAGAATCGTTTGTCGAAAAACTGAACCTTGTGGACAAACGGAGTCTTAAAATGCAGTCCTGGGCTCGTCCTTGGCTGCCCCACTGGCTTTCCAAATTGCGTCACAATGGCCTGTTGGGTTTCATCCAATATATAAATACTGCTGGTCAGTACTATCAGTCCTGCTACAGTTAATACGATCCAACCTATTTTATTCCTTCTCATATCAATTCTTTTTATCCAGGTTTAAAAGTGGCAAGACATTGTTGCCTTTCTCGTCAGTGATGACCTTGTTACCGATATTCGGAAGAATTTTTTCCATTGTCTCCAAATAAATCCGCTGCTTGGTCACTTCTGGCGCCTTCTGATAGGCCTCAAAAAGTGAATTGAATCTATCGGACTCACCTCGTGCTCGGTTTACCCGGTTTAAGGCAAAAGCTTCGGCAAGTTGAATCGTCTCATCGGCCTCCCCTCGAGCCCTTGGAATCACTCGGTTGTATTCAGCCTCGGCTTGATTGATTAGGGTTTCCCTTTCCTGTTGGGCTTGGTTAACTGCATTGAAGGAAGGTTTTACTGGATCCGGAGGGTTCACATCCTGAAGTACTACCTGGTCGATGCGGATGCCATTTTCATATTCATCGCACAACTCCTGAAGCAACACTTCCACACTCGTGGCAATTTGTTGTCTTCCCACTGTAAGAACCTCATTTACCGTGTGGTCTCCCACAATTTTTCTCATAGCTGCCTCAGACATATCACGAAGCGTTTTTTCTGCATTTCTCACGCGGAACAAAAACTTGTAGGAGTCAATGATCCTGTATTGCACCACCCATTCCACATCAGTTAGATTAAGGTCGCCGGTCAGCATCATCGATTCGTCGCCATAAGCAGTTTTCGAATACTCAGAACGTGGGCTTGAAGTTTCGGTCCTGAAACCAAATTCTTGCTTCAACTGCCGCTGAACGGGAATCTTGTGCATTCTTTCTATTCCGTATGGAAAAATGAAATTAAGGCCAGGCATAACTACTCGGTCAAACTCACCGAGCCTTACTACCACGCCTTCTTCTTCCGGGCCGACTGTTTTGACAGCGGTGAAAATCCCCACTAATAATAATAAGCCCACTACAATTTTGCCGAGATACATCTTAATCCAATCCGGATTGATGTTTATCTCATACTCTCTATCTGACATTTTCGAATTATTGTTTTCGGTGAAGGTAATGATTAATTGCTAAATGCAGGTAAAAGTTAATTAAACGAGGCAAATATTAAAAGGAAAAGTATAACCCATATTAAATCCATAAAATACCAATAAAGTACAAAAAGGCGGATTTTCATTTTCTCATAAGGATTCACCATGAAAAGCATACTTTTGAAGGGATCTTTAGAAGCCAACTTCAATTGTCCAAAAAGTAGAAACGCAAAAACCAGAGCTCCCAATAAATGAATAGCGTGAATGCCGGTGAGTACAAACAAATAGCTTTCCGAAGCCACTCCCCTAAACCTTACTCCCATACTCTGAAGCTCCAGCCAGCCTAAAAGCTGAAGTAATGTAAATATCAATCCCAGTAGAAGCATACTAAGGACCATTTCCTTCAATTTGAAAAATTCATCTCGGATGTAAAGGTCTAACAATTTTGAAGCCGCCACACCGCTTCCCACCATTACTCCGAGACTTGCCAAAAAAGAAATTGGAAATTTAAACGACTGCAGAACAAATTGCTGCTGAAAAGAAAAAATAAAGGCAATGCTGAGGTAAAAAAATATCAACCCACTGCCGAACATCCCCAGATAAACCAATGTTTGGTAGGGATGCAAATCTTCAACTTTCTTAAACCAAGTAGCCACGCTCTAATTCATTCCTTTCGCTTTATAAAACATTTAAAAACAACTTAGGTTCTGAAGCAGAGAGATAAACTATTGTAAAAAATGATTTCCTAACTTTGCACCACAAGATTTTAAATCTCAAAAACCACATACTTTGGAAAAACAGGCTTTTCTTTCCCTCTATCAACACGACCCGATTTTCAAAACCATTGCTGCTGATCTTAAAAAAGCAACGGGAGACACCTTGCATTTAAAAGGGGTTTATGGAAGCTTGGACATGATACTGGCTTCAACGCTTTTTAATCAGTTAGCAGCTCATCAGCTTATCGTGGCACATGACAAGGAAGAGGCGGCTTATCTGGCGAGTGATTTGTCCTCATTGATTGATGATGAGATCTACATTTTCCCAACCTCCTATAAAAAACCCTATCAGCATGATGAAGTAGAAAATGCAAACGTACTCATGAGAGCAGAAATTCTCAACCTCATTTCTGATAAGAATATAGGGAAATTACTTATCGTAACCTATCCAGAGGCACTTTTCGAAAAAGTTATCAACAAAAAATCACTAAAGGAAAACACCTTTACCGCTCAGATAGGCGAAAAAGTTGATTTAGAATTCATTTCCGAACTGTTATCCACTTACGATTTTGAGAAAACAGATTTTGTATATGAGCCAGGCCAATTTGCCATACGGGGTGGTATTATTGATATTTTTTCCTTTGCCCATGATGAGCCCTACAGACTCGACCTTTTCGGGAGGGAAATAGAAAGCATAAGAACTTTCGACCCAGAAACTCAGCTGTCAATAGCTGAAATAGACAAAATCAACATCATCCCAAATGTGCAGACAAAGTTGCTTCAGGAAGTAAGGCAGTCCTTTATCGAATTTCTGCCAAAAGACACCATCCTTTGGTTCAAGGACTTTCAGCTCAATTTGGACATGCTGGATACGGCTTTTCAGAAAACTGTGGATAAATACGAAAGTCTCACCCAGGATGGACAGCCGAAAAAGCTTCTCACGCCACCAGCAGACCTATTTGAGAATGCAGAATCCTTCAAGATACAATTAGAACCTTTCTGCAAAATTGAGTTTGGCAACAAGTTTTATCTCACGGCCAAAAAAACCTATGAATTTGACGTTTCCCCGCAGCCATCGTTCAACAAAAACTTTGACTTGCTTGTGGATAACTTAGGAGAAAATGCCGAAAAACGCTTTATAAACATCATTTGCTCGGAAAGTGAAAAGCAAATGGAAAGGTTGCTTAATATCTTTGAAGAGTTAGACCCAACCTTGAAAGTGCAGACACTATCCATCAATCTCCGTCAAGGATTTGTGGATAAGTCTCAAAAAATCGCCTGTTACACTGACCACCAGATCTTCGATCGATATCATAGATATAAGACAAAAGCAAAAGCTAGCAAAACTAAAGCACTCACCTTAAAAGAACTCAAATCACTAAATCCAGGGGATTTCGTAGTTCACGTGGATTATGGAGTCGGAAGGTTTGCCGGATTGGAAAAGGTCGATGTTAACGGCAATTTCCAGGAAGCAGTCCGGTTGATATTCCGCGACGATGATTTGCTTTATGTCAACATCCACTCCCTTCATAAGATTTCCAAATACTCAGGACAGGAAGGCACCGCGCCTACTATGTCCAAACTCGGAAGTCCGGAGTGGGAAAACAAGAAAAGCAAAGTCAAGAAAAAGGTCAAGGACATTGCCAAAGACCTTATTTCACTGTATGCCAAGAGGCGAAATGCATCGGGTCATCAATATAAACCCGACAGCGTATTGCAGGTGGAATTGGAAAGTTCCTTCCTCTATGACGACACTCCCGATCAAGCCGTAGCTACAAGCGATGTCAAAACCGATATGGAAAAGCAGTATCCCATGGACAGATTGGTCTGTGGGGATGTGGGTTTTGGAAAAACTGAGATTGCCATCCGCGCTGCCTTTAAAGCGGTGAACGATCGCAAGCAGGTTGCTATTTTGGTGCCTACTACCATTTTGGCCATGCAACATTACCAGACATTCAAAGAAAGGCTTCAGGATTTTCCGGTCAAGGTGGATTACATCAACCGTTTCCGCACTACAAAAGAAATTAAGGAAATCACCAAACAGGTGACCTCTGGAGAAATTGACATCCTGGTGGGCACACACCGTATTGTCAACAAGGATATTAAATTCCGCGATTTAGGATTGTTGGTTATAGATGAAGAGCAAAAATTTGGCGTGAAAGTCAAAGACCAGCTCAAAGAATTAAGAGTAAATGTGGATGTGCTCACACTGACGGCAACGCCAATCCCCAGAACACTGCATTTTTCCTTAATGGGAGCTAGAGACCTTTCGGTAATTGCCACCCCGCCACCAAACAGGCAGCCGGTGACCACTGAAATCCACACGTTTCAGGAAGAGGTAATCCGCGATGCGGTAGCCTTTGAAATAAGAAGGGGTGGGCAAGTTTTCTTTGTCCACAACCGTGTGGGAGAGATTGACAGTATCGCTAATCTTATCATGAGGTTGGTACCAGATGCAAAAGTAATTGGGGCGCATGGGCAAATGGATGGCAAGAAATTGGAAAAAGTAATGGTAGACTTTATCGAAGGTGAATATGACGTCTTAGTTTCCACCAACATCATCGAATCCGGCTTGGATATCCCAAATGCTAATACTATTATTATAAACCGGGCCCACATGTTTGGCCTGAGTGACCTCCACCAAATGCGCGGAAGAGTAGGCCGAAGCAATAAAAAGGCTTTCTGCTATCTTCTCACTCCTCCAACTTCAGGCTTAACTTCCGAAGCTAGAAAGAGATTGCAGACCTTGGAGGAATTTTCCGACTTGGGAGATGGCTTCAAGGTAGCTATGCGTGACCTCGACATCCGCGGAGCCGGCAATCTTTTAGGAGCTGAGCAAAGTGGGTTTATCACCGATTTGGGCTTTGAGATGTACCACAAAATTCTTGATGAGGCCGTTCAGGAATTGAAGGAAAACGAATTTGCATCCTTGTTTGAAGATGACCTGAAGGAAAAAGTAGAGATTTTGGTGCAGGATTGCGTAATCGAAACGGACATGGAATTGTTAATTCCGGAGTCTTACGTATCAAATATTTCAGAAAGGTTGAGTTTGTATTCAAAATTGGATAATATTAAAACTGAAGAGGAGCTGGAGAAATTTAACAACAGCCTTCAGGATAGATTTGGACAGATTCCTGAGGTGGTAAAGTCTTTGTTAGAAACTGTTAGGCTTAGGTGGATGGCAGAAAAACTCGGTTTTGAGAAGTTGGTTTTGAAAAACGGGGTCATGAAATGCTATTTTGTACCCTCGACGAGAGAATCTTATTTCAAATCAGACATTTTTGGCAAAGTTTTGGGTTACATACAGACACAGCCTAAATTTTGTAAAATAAAAGAACACAAAAATCGTTTGTTACTTACTATCAGCGGAGTAACTTCAGTGGGCAAAGCCAAGCAGTGGTTACACGATATGAAAAGCTGAAATTTTTGAAATTTTTTCACAAGTAAAATTTTGTCATTTCAGCATATATTTATGCAAAATTTCCAAAGAATAGGAAATATTCAGGTTTTTTGGCGTTTAGCAAAAAATTCTTTTAGTTGTAATACGGTTTTATAGATTATATATTAGCACTTTAATAGGCAGCAAAAATTGATTGTCAAATGATATTTGGAAACAGAAACTTAGGATTAATCTTAACTGTACTGACCTTAGTGGCAGTTACAGCTTTGTCTTCATGCAGTAGGGATGGCAGAAGAACAGCCGGAAAGCCTGGAAAACAAAGTGCCTCTACAGGTGCGGATTTCAGCTTTAATGACAATGACACCACCCAGTTCAGGGTAGTGCGAGTCAACAAAGAGGTGGTCGGGCCAAGACTGAAACTCATCCAAGGCGGACGTGCAGTGATAGGCTCACAGGAGCAGGATGTGATGGCGTTCAGAGACAATACCGAAAGAACCGTTACAATCGCCTCCTTCTATATGGATGAAACCGAAGTAACTAACCTTGACTACAAAGAATTTCTCTTTGACATGGGCAAGAGAGTCAGCCAAGATTCCGTACTTCGTTTAGAGCCAAACGAGGGAGTTTGGGCCGGAGCAATGTCCTACAACGACGTTTACTCCACCTACTATTTCCGTCACCCAGGTTTCAACTACTACCCTGTAGCCGGTGTAAGCTGGGTTCAGGCAAACGCTTACTCTGAATGGAGAACCATCCGGGTAAATGAGTTGATGAGAGAAAGAGAAAAACTTGATACTACCCTAACTAGAAATCAGCTAATCGAAAGAGGCGTGGTACTTCCTCAATACAGACTTCCAAACGAAGCTGAGTGGGAATATGCAGCCAAAGCAATGATTGGCACCCAATATTTGGATGAAAATCAGGAAAATGGCAGAATTTATCCTTGGGACGGTAGAGGTATGAGGAATCCGTATAATGTCAAGAGAAAAAGAAGACAAGGTGATTTCTTGGCCAACTTCAAACGAGGTCGTGGTGATTACGCAGGTATCGCCGGTGGCATGACCAACGATGGTGAAATCATCCCAACCAACGTATATGATTTCCCTCCAAATGACTTTGGTCTTTACAACATGGCTGGAAACATGAACGAGTGGGTTCAAGATGTTTACCGTCCGCTATCCTTCCAGGATTTTGATGACCTTAACCCGTTGAGAAGAGATGGAATCTATGATGAGGAGTCTACGTATGGTACTTCTTTAATAGATGATAATTTTAGAGTTTACAAAGGAGGTTCATGGAAAGATGTAGCTTACTGGCTATCTCCAGGTACCAGAAGATTCATGCACCAGGATTCAGCAACCAACCATATCGGGTTCCGTTGCGCCATGATCAGAGTAGGTGCTGAAAACAAATAAGAAAAAAACAAAAACTTTAGAAGCCGGGCCTTTCCACAAGGGTCCGGCTTTTTTTTGACCGTTCAGCCCCTAAACCCACCATCGGGGAAATTTTCTCTCCCCTCTTGCCGGATTTTTATTATCTTAAAAACTGGAATTAAACTTAATTTGTATATCCGCTTTATTGCCAGGATTATCTTCGGTCTTCGGTCTTCCGGCTCCTTAAACAAGAAATTAATGGTTACTGGCATCATTGCGGATATTCATAAAACTTAATATATATGATTATAAAAACTACTTTACTTAGAAAAGTAAGCTTGGTCTTGTGTGTGGCTTTGGGAATTTCATCCCAATATGTCCAGGCACAGGAATCCAGCTATCAAACTCCTCCAAGTGAAATCGAGGAATTGGTAAAAGCTCCAGTGACCCCAGCAGTTACTTTTAGCAAAAGTGGCGACTTCATGTTGCTTCTTGAAAGAGCCGGATATGGCTCTATCGAAGACTTGGCCCAGCCAGAACTTAGAATCGGGGGCATACGGATCAACCCTGCCACCAATGGGCAGAGCAGAACCTCCTCGTTCAACAACATAAAATTCAAAAAAATCAAGGACAATGAAGCTCAAAGTATTTCGGGACTTCCCGAAAATCCTAAAATAGGCAACATCAGTGTTTCCCCAGATGAGAAATATCTGGCATTTACCCACACTACAGGTGAAGGCATAAGCCTTTGGGTGGCAGATTTGTCTACCCTTGAGGCAAAAGAGCTGGCCAGCAATCTGGTAAACCAGGTTTACGGACGCTCCATTCAATGGCTTCCAGACAACAGAATATTAGTAAAGGCAGTCAACCCCGAAAGAGGTGAAGAACCTAAGGCACCCCTAGCCCCAAAAGGGCCGACTATTCAACAGTCCACTGGCGATGCTGCTCCATCTAGAACTTACCAAGATTTGCTTCAAAATCCGCATGATGAGGATCTCTTGGCCTATTACATGGACAGTAAGTTGATGGTGTTTGATCTAGATGGCGGAAAACAGGAAATTGGCGAGTCGGGTATGATCAAATCTGTGAGCCCTTCACCAGATGGCGAATATTTTATGGTAGAAACCATCCAAAAACCATTCTCCTATCTCGTGCCAGCATCAAGATTCCCTTATAATGTGGAAATCTTAGATAGAGAAGGTAACAAAGTGAAAACTTTAGCAGAAATACCATTGGATGAAGTGAGACCAACAGGTTTCGATGCGACAGTCACGGGTCCTAGATCTATCAATTGGAGAGCAGACAAGCCTGCTACGCTCTACTGGGCGGAAGCTCAAGATGGAGGAGACCCAAGAGAAGACATTGAAGAAAGAGATGTGGTCTATATGCAGGAAGCCCCATTTAATGGAGAGAAAACTAAACTTGCTACAACTTCACTTAGATTTGCAGGGATTAATTGGTCAGATGACAAATTTGCCATTTTGAATGAAAGATGGTTTGCTTCCAGACAAGAGAAGCGCTCCCTTATCAACCCTTCCAAACCTGGAGAAAAGGAAAAAGTCATCGTTGAGCGTTCCTATGACGACATTTACAATGATCCGGGAAGCCCATTATTTATTGACAACCAATATGGTAGATCAGTTATCCACAGAAAAGGAGATAAAATTTTCATGTCCAGCGAAGGTGGCTCTCCTGAGGGCAGTATGCCCTACTTATCCACATTAAATGTAAAAGATGGCAAAGAGGAGATCCTTTGGAGAAGTGAGGCACCTTATTACGAAAGAGTGGCTAAGGTCATTAGCACCGATGGCAGTGAATTTATCACCGTCCGGGAAAGCACTGAAGAGCAGCCAAACTATTGGATCAGAAATACTAGAAAAAGAATTGCTCCAATACAGATCACAGATTTTGAGCATCCTTACGAATCTTTGAAGGGCATCAATAGAGAGTTGGTTACTTATGAGAGAAATGACGGCTTGAACCTTTCTGCTACAATTTATACCCCTGAAGGTTATGACTCAGAAAATGACGGCCCATTGCCGGTATTGATGTGGGCATATCCTCGTGAATACAAGTCTGCAGCAACAGCAGCACAAGTAAGAGGCTCAAAATATGAGTTTACGAGATTAAGCTGGGGCTCCCCCCTTTATTGGGTAACTCAGGGTTATGCAGTGATGGACCGTACCGAGATGCCGATTGTTGGCGAAGGTGACGAGGAGCCAAATGACTATTTTGTGGATCAGTTAGTGGCCAACGCAGAAGCCGCAATCGATTATATTGCTGAAAGGGGCATTGGTGATCGTGATAGAGTAGCAGTTGGAGGCCACTCCTATGGCGCATTTATGACGGCTAATTTATTGTCGCATACTGATTTGTTTGCCGCGGGTATTGCAAGAAGTGGTGCTTACAATAGAACTTTGACACCATTTGGATTCCAGTATGAGCAAAGAACGTATTGGGAAGCACCAGAGATATATAATACTATGTCTCCATTCATGAATGCACACAAGGTAAAAACTCCAATTCTATTGATACATGGAGAAGCCGATAACAACTCTGGAACATTCCCTATCCAAAGTGACCGTTATTACAATGCCTTAAAAGGCCATGGCGCAACCACACGTTTAGTGTTTCTTCCACATGAAAGTCATGGGTATGCCTCTATGGAGTCTATCCTCCACACACTTCATGAGCAACATGAGTGGTTGGAAAAGTGGGTGAAAAACAAGAATTAAGATTATTTGCATAAAAAAAGGGACCTCAAAGGTCCCTTTTTTTATGCAAATAATTTTTGGCCAGGAAGTCAATTTATACATCAATATTTCTAATTTTAATTTTTAATTCATTTTTCCTGTTGTTTTTCTGCATGAAAAAAATATACCTGCTCCTCATCTTTTGCTTTTGCATCAATATGGCCTTTTCCCAAACCTGGAGAAGAGTCTCCAATTGGGGCAATGACTATAATGCCATTCATTGGGTAAATGAGGAGGTGGGTTTTATTGCTGGAAAGAATATTATCCTAAAAAGTATTGATGGTGGTTTGAGTTGGGTGGAGCAGGAACCACCATTAAGAACTTCCATGCGTGGAGTCACATTTTTCAACCTTAACATTGGCATGATGGTCGGGGACGAAGGCCAAGTTTTCCGTACATCTGATGGGGGAGAAAATTGGACCACAAGCCAACTTCCATCACAGGAAACATTTACTAACATCCATTATTTTGACGAAAACGAAATCCTGGTTTCCGGTGAGAAGGGTAAAATGTATCGTTCAACTAGCGGGGGAGATTCCTGGAATCCTGTGTCCATTCCCACAGGCGCAGATTTGAACTCCCTACATTTTGTGGATAACTCTATCGGATTTTCATCCACATCCACATCTGAAGTCCTCAAAACCACCAATGGAGGTCAAACCTGGCAAGTTATCCCTACCGGTTTCGATTCTAATTTAAAAGACATCTACTTTGTAAACGACACTTTGGGATACACTGCCGGTACTGCCGGGACCATTCTAAAAAGTATCGATGGTGGTCTAAATTGGACTTTTATAAACAGCGGTGTCGATACGGATTACACCAAAATAGCCTTCAGCAGAGTCAACCCCAATATCGGCCTATTTGCCGGAAATGACGGATACCTCATGAGGACCACCAACGCCGGTTTGACCCTAGCCGCAGTAAATAGCCGCACGCCACAGACGATTAACGACCTTAAATTCAGATTCAATACTAACGCTGTCTTTGCTGTTTCCAATAGCGGAACTCTAACCTCCTCCACCAATAGTGGGGGCGGTTGGGCTATCAGGCTTTCGGGAAACAGAAATGATTACAATGCCACTCATTTTAAATCCGAAAACCATGGTTATATCGTGGGGGAAAACGGGCTGATCTTATCAACAAATAATGGAGGAAACAACCTTGCAAATCGCTCAAGGCCTATTTCTATTTCTATTTTAAGCCTTTATTTCACCACCAATACCCTAGGCTATGTGGGTGGGCAGAACGGAATCATTTTGAAAACCACCAATTCTGGAGGAGGCTGGACAGCCCTGAATGCGGGCACCAACCGCGATATTTTCGGGCTATATTTCTTCAATAATAATTTGGGATATGCTGTAGGAAGTAGGGGCTTTATCACCAAAACAGAAAATGGTGGGGTAAACTGGGTCACCGTAGACCCAGGCAATAAAAACTTAAAGTACAATGATATCAAATTTTTCAATAATGAAGTAGGCCTTATCATTGGTGAAAATGGCTTTTTATCCAAAACTGTGGATAATGACAATTGGGAAGAAATAAATTTCCCAGCGAATGAATACCTCACTTCTATTGAAATATTAGACGAAAACACCGCAATTATTACCGGCAGAAACGGTGGATTGTGGAAAACTTCCGATCAGGGAGATTCCTGGACAATCATTCCCACACCTTACACAGTACACTTCAATGATGCCCACTTTTTGGATGAACAAGTGGGTTTTATAGCGGGTGACAATGGTCATATCATTAAGACCGCAGATGGAGGCAAAAGCTGGGAGAAAATACATACAGGTACTTATCAAAATTTTACGGGAATTAGTTTTGGGGATCTCAGCACTGGTTTTGCCGTCGGAGAAGCAGGCACATTTTATAAATACAGCTGTCTGGTGCCCGAAAGCCCTGTTGTTATCTTTGGAGAGAGCAACATCTGCGTCAGTCAACAAGCTTATTCTATTCAAGGCACTACTGAACCTGGAGTCACTTACGAGTGGCGTGTGGATGGAGGTACTATCTTGGAAGGACAGGGAGGCACTCGAATTGTGGTTAGGTGGGATAACCCCGGCCGCCATGCAGTAATGGTTAGGGGTCAAAATAATTGTGGAAACAGTGCGACAAGAGCAATGGAAGTAGCAGTTTCTAGCGAACCAGGTCAAGTGAACGAGATAATCGGAAGCGGATCAGTTTGTATCAACACATTTGAAACCTATGAATTGGACTCCTTAGTTGGAACCGAGTATTTTTGGGAAACAAATGGTGGAATAATCAGAGAAGGACAAGGCACAGGTAGAATTTCAGTGGAATGGACCAACCTGAATGAATATAGCTTAAAAGTATCACCCATCAACCCATGCGGGGCAGGTTCTTCAGTGTCTAAATCCATTAAAATTAACCGCGAGCCAGATATGCCTGACGAAATCAGGGGAGCAGCAATGACAGGCCTGGGGATGGAGGAAGAATATGAAGTGGATGCAATTGCCGATATGAGCTATCAGTGGCAAGTAGAAGGTCCCGGACAGATCCAGTCTGGTCAAGGTACTTCCAAGATAAAGGTCAAATGGCTCGAAGAAGGAGATTTCACCATTAGCGTGATCCCAACTAACTCATGTGGAACAGGCGAAGCTAGACAAAAGGCCATCAGGGTGGATTTCATCACCTCCGTCGAGCGAGCGACAGACCAGGATTGGAAACTATTTCCCAACCCTTCAACTGGAAACGTTCAGATTGATTTTAATGGAATTTCAGACGTCAGAAAAATTGAGGTTATCAATTCTACTGGCCAAAAGGTGCGAGAAATCTATCTTTCCAGCCCTCAGCAGCATTTGCAGCTTCAAAATTTACCCAAGGGATTGTTCAGCGTCCGCTTAATCGGCAGAACGCAAGAATTTAACAAAAAGCTGGTGGTTAATTAAGCTACCATCCGATTCCAATATTAAATGCGTTTAGGATTCTAGAAAAGATGGGGCTACCAAATAAAATTTGGCATTATTAAAACAATATACTTTTTATTCTATTTTAATAAAATTTTAACAAACCTCAACCTCTTTTAACAACACATTATTTTATAACCTTGGTTGGAAAATCATAGGAAATTACTGTCCTTTGCATCAAATTAAACCCAAATAACGATGCATAACAGAGATTTTCATCCGGAAAGTTTGATGATGACCCATGGCTACAAGCCAGAACTTTCAGAAGGCGCCATCAAATGTCCAATTTTTCAAACCTCTACCTTTGTTTTCAAGAATGCCGAAGAAGGCAAGGCCTTTTTTGAAGTGGCATACGGAAAGCGTGAAAAGGATCCACATGAGGAACTAGGGCTGATCTATAGCCGCTTGAATAACCCTGATTTGCAGATTTTGGAGGAAAGACTTTCTCTATGGGACAAGGCCGATGAATGTTGTGTATTTGAAAGCGGCATGTCTGCCATTTCCACCGTAATGTTGGAATTTTTGAGGCCAGGGGATGTGATCCTTTATTCCAAACCCGTTTATGGTGGCACCGATCATTTTGTTAACAAGGTACTTCCTGAATATGGCATCAATGGCCTAGGGTTTACAAGCGAACAGTCCAAAGAGGAAGTTTTGGAGATGATTAAATCTCGAGACTTGCAATCCAAGATAAAAGTTATCTACATCGAAACTCCTGCTAATCCAACAAACGCCCTGTTTGATATAGAGATGTGCAAAGAGATCTCTAATGAGTTATCCACACCTGAGCAAGAAATTGTCATAGTCGTAGACAACACCTACATGGGTCCTTTGTGGCAACAGCCTTTAAAACATGGAGCTGATTTAGTGGTTTATTCTGCTACAAAATACATTGGAGGACACAGTGACCTCATCGCCGGAGCGGTCCTTGGGAAAAGCGCTCATATGCAGAGGGTACGTCGATTGAGAACTTTCCTAGGCAATATGGCAGGTCCTTGGACTGGCTGGCTACTAATGAGAAGCTTGGAGACGCTGAAACTGAGAATGACACAGCAGGCAGAAAATGCCAAGCACGTTGCTGACTACTTACTGAATCATCCAAAAGTGGAAAAGGTTTATTATTTAGGCCACCTGAGGGAAACCGACCCCTCCTATAAAACTTACAAAAACCAGCTTTCTTGCGCCGGGGCGATGGTTTCATTTGATGTCATTGGTGGAGAAAAAGAAGCTTTCAAATTTTTGAACTCACTTAAGCTGATGAAACTAGCGGTATCCCTAGGAAGTACAGAGTCATTGGCAGAACATCCGGCATCTATGACCCATTCTGACGTTTCTGATGATGATAGAGCCCTATTGCATATCTCCGACAAGCTGGTAAGACTGTCTATTGGTGTGGAACATTATAGTGATATCATTTGGGATGTTGAGCAGGCCTTAGAGCAGGTTTAAAAGAAAGAACATATTATCATCTTAATAAAATAAAAAGGGCTTGCATTTAGCAAGCCCTTTTTATTTTATTAAAGAAATCTATTCAGTTTCGCGCAATCGCACGTATTGAAAAAGATCCCCCATTGTACCGTTTTTAATGAAAGCATTTTTCAATATCGCCTCGGCTTGATACCCTGCTTTTTCCAGCACCCTCATGGATGCTACGTTGAAATCGTAGGTCTGTGAGAAAACTCTTTGAACGTCAAATTTATTGAATAGGTGATTGGTAAAAATCTTTACCGCCTCGGTGGCTATACCTTTTCCCCAGAAGGGTTCCCCTATCCAAAAACCAATTTCCATGTTGGGCCTCAGCTCATCCTTGCCCCTTTCAGACCCTATCGAGCCAACCAGTTGGCCATCAAGCTCAATGGCAAAATTCTGAGGAGGGTTGAATTTTTGATTATATTCTATCCAATGCCGCGCATCATGAATGGTATAAGGTTGGGGGTAACTGTCCCTTAGATTTTTGGCAATCTTTGGATTATTGGCTAATGGATAAAGTTTATGAAAATGCGTGTCTTTCCAAGTTGTCAAACTGACCCCATTTTCTCCGGTAAGTCTCATATAGTAAGTGTAAGGTTGGTTTACAAAGTTCTATTGAAATAACGGAAAGGGGCTTCAATCCTTATCAATTCCGCCAAGTTTATCAGTCTTCCATTCCTCCGCCTTTCATCTTTTCAGCATTTTCCGCAAAACGAAGGGCGGATATGAATTCTTCAATATTTCCGTCCATTATGTCCGGAAGGTTATACACAGTTTTATTGATCCTATGATCGGTCACTCTACTCTGGCTATAATTATAAGTTCGGATCTTATCCGAGCGGTCCCCACTTCCTACCATTGACCTCCTTTGAGCACCTACAGTCTCATTATGCTTTGCCAGCTCTATCTCATATATCCTAGAACGAAGCACCTTCAAGGCCTTCTCAAAGTTTTTGATCTGGGATTTCTGATCCTGACAGGTTACTACTAATCCCGACGGAATGTGGGTAAGTCTTACCGCCGAATAGGTGGTATTTACCGACTGTCCACCTGGACCTGAGGAGCAGAATGTATCTTTCCTTACATCATTAAGATCAATGGTGACATCCACCTCTTCCATCTCCGGCAACACAGCTACTGAGGCCGCCGAAGTATGTACTCGTCCCTGAGTTTCGGTCGCTGGAACCCGCTGCACCCGGTGCACTCCAGATTCATATTTCAACATACCGTACACATCGGCACCCGTCACGGTGCTGATTATTTCCTTATAACCTCCAGAAGAGCCAAATGTTAGATCAAGAACCGTTAGATTCCAACCTTGCTTCTCGCAAAACCTTTCATACATCCGAAAAAGATCCCCTGCAAAAATAGCTGCCTCATCTCCTCCAGTACCACCACGAATTTCAAGAATACAGTCCTTGGAATCATTAGGGTCCTTTGGAATTAGCATCTGCTTAAGCTCTTTTTCTAACTCCACCTCGCGGTTTTTCAAATCGTCAAGCTCGGCTTTGGCCATTTCCCTGAAATCAGGGTCCTTTTCTTTATCCAGCATCTCCTTGGAACTTTTGATGTTATCCAACACAAGTTTATACTCGTCATAGACCTCTACCACCTTTTCCAGATCCTTGTACTCCTTGCTCAACTTGGTATATTTGCTCATATCAGACATGGCATCCGGTTGAATGATCAATTGACCCACTTCTTCAAATCGCTCTTTTATCGCTGCTAATTTATCAAGCATGTTTTCTGTAGTTTGAACTTGCAAAATTAAGAAAATAAGTCGTATAGCGAAGGCATCAAAAAGAATCTAGATGCGCAATTCTGAGCTTTGGAGATTATCCCTTATCTTTAATTAAAGAAATGCAGCACAATTTACTAGTTAACGACAAAACCTGACAGATTCTTGGTCAGTACCTACATTGGCCCGTGTTTCGGTCTTCGGTCTTCATTCTTCGGACTACCTGATCTAATCAAAGGAAAATTGTCTACTGGCATCATTGTCGATTATAACATTTAAGATTTGACTCATATCATGAAAAAAGAAATATACCTTTTGCTATTCGCATTTGTCGTTGCCACAGCCTGTGATGACAATCGACGCATAGATAGACAGGAGTATGAAAGCGGCAGAAAGGACAGGGAGGTCAAAAAAATAAACGAAGCCGACGTAACTAGAAAAGCCTATGAAATGGGTGATGAAATCAGCACCGCTGCCCAGCAGGAACTCATGGCAACCCTTACTAAGGCAATCGAGGAAAAAGGCGTGGAAGGCGCTGTAGAATTCTGCAATCTTGAGGCGCTCCCTCTTTTGGAAAATGTGGGGCAAAAATATAACGCAACCATACGAAGGGTCTCCAATCGATATCGAAATCCTAATGATCAGCCAGATTCGGATGAAGATATGATTCTCTCAGCTTATGAATATAATATGGAGAATGACATCAAAAGCGAACCCAATATTCAGAAAATCGACAATGACCAAGTGCTTTTATACACAAAAGCTATCACCATTCCTGGCCAGCTTTGCCTAAATTGCCATGGAGAGCCCGGAAAAGATATAGCTCCGGAAGTAATGGCTAAAATAAACCAACTTTACCCGGACGACAAGGCCACTGGACACGCTGAAGGGGATCTCCGAGGAATGTGGAGCATACGCCTACCCAAAAAAGAAGTCATTAGAAACCTTTAACTATATCAATCATGAGACAAAGACTAACCAGATCAATAAATGAAAGAATGATAGCCGGTGTATGTGGCGGAATCGCCCAATATATAGGCTGGGACCCCACCACAGTCCGTATTGCTTATATTCTGATCTCTATAATTAGTGCCGCTTTCCCGGGAATTCTGGTTTATGTAATCCTTTGGATAGTAATGCCAGAAGAGGAGTTTCCTTGGAGACAGCATTAAAAAAACTGGATGGCTATGCTGATCAAAATCAAGCTCACAGCCATCGAGTAAAGTACCAATAGCCCCGATTCCTTCTCCTTGCTCCCCAAAAATGAGGCAAACACAGTAATGTTAGCTGCTATGGGGAACAAGGGAATCAAGGCCAGTAGTTGTCTATCTTCCTCATCCAAGATGTCGAAAAGGGTATATTCCAAGACTAGTATACCCGCCATAATAGCAACCCCCGCCACAGTGCGCAACACCATGAACTTATTTAGGTATTTCCAGTCAATCCCTTTAATTTTTAAGTTACTGACATTCATACCTATAATCATCATTCCAGCTGCGGAAACGATATAACTAAACACATCTGTTATCGGCTCCACTTCATCAGGGGGCTCTACAGCAAAGATTTTTAGAATCACAGCAATTATAAAAGCATAAAGGAAAGGTACCTTTAACGTTTTGAGAATTGACTCCTTTGTACCATTTTTAGATTTTGAAACTTGATAATAACCTATTAAGTCTCCATAAAGCGCCGTACCCACATAAATGGTGATTAAGGTAGTAACCCCCTGTTCTCCAAAGAGAGCCAATACAGTCGGGATACCAAAAAAAGCTACGTTGAAAAAGGAAAAAGAACTTTTGACTAAATAGGGATTCTCTTCCGTGGCAAAGGTCTTATTCGCCAACATGGCAGGAAGATTCATAAGCAAGGCTAATGAAAAAGACATTATCGGCAACACCATAATGGTATTTTCCTCAGCTTCGAGCACGTGGTTGATTACCAATACAGGCATCAAAAGGTAAATGAGGGGAGTGGTGATGTATTTTTTTGGAACCCATTCTTTTTTACTCAGCCAATATCCAACAGGAAGAAATAACAAGTACGGGGCAATACCGCCCAAAAACTCAGCAATTTTCTCCATATCGGGCTTTAAATAAAATATCCTGGCAAAGGGAAGCTATGGATTTCACATTATACCATACCGCATTCACATCCAACATCATCCCATTGAGCAAGTGTCCGGTAGCATAGATCCCGGAGACCTTAGACCTATTGATAGCCTCCAAAGTTAGCTCGTTAACCAAAATACCCCCAGAGGAATAAGGATGGATGAGTTCCTTTTTCAAAATATTCTCAGTTAGCTCACAATCCATATCCTTAACTTTAGATGGGCTTCCTGTGGCATTTATAAGGTTATCCACAGTCTTTTGCCCATTTTCGCCATATTCCACGACAAAATTATCCTCATTAGGTGTTACCTTTCCAATTTCAGCATGGATTTCCAACACCCCTTTATCCATCAGCTCCTTCAATCTCTTGGCATTACTCAATGGCATGCCATGTCGATTTACACCCCAATGTGGCCCTAACCATTTTTTAAACTTACTCTTTTCCTCTTCAGACAGCCAACTCCAAAGTTTAGACGCGTCATACCTTAGAGAATAGGCTATATTTAAAATAGAATCCCCTCCATTTTCCGCCAACTCAATATCGCGATCAAGATAATAGCCAGCTTTCTTCCCAACTCTATCTTGGTTTTGCCAATCGATCGGACCTTTCTCCACATTTTCTACATCCCGCATAAAAAGCCTAAACAGCTCCTTAACCTTTGGTGCCCGGAAATGCTTTCTTTTGATCATATGGACATTTTTCAAAGTTAGATAGGAACGCTCTACATCAATATTTTCTATCGGCTGAACCCTAGGCAACATACCTTCCGGACTGAATAAGGTGATTTTTCCTTCATGTCCATGGTCCATCAAGGCCACCACCGCATCAATAGAACTTAAGCTAGTTCCCAAAATTCCTACATGGGCCTTCTTGTCGATTTTCTCCAACATCTTATGAGCGGGCCAAGGCGAATTGATAAAATGAGAATAAGGTTGGAATTCCCTGAAATTAGTGGCTTCAGGATTGCCTAAGGCAAGAATCACATAATCACTTTCAACAGGATCACCCTCCTTAAGCTTTACCAGGAATCTACCCTCCTCCGCATCTATATCGTAAGCTTGATCGCATACCAGATTCACTGTCATGCCTGTAGATTTAGCTTTTTTGAGATGAGAAACAAACTGCTCGTGAAGATAATCCCCATACAGAATTCGAGAGGTATAGGCATGGTCAATATCTCCATTTTCTTCTTCAACTCTACCCCGAGTACGATAAGCATTATCATTCAGCCATTCACTAAAATGCTCCACCTCATCAGCAAAAATCCCCATCAACTCGGCTTGCGTGTTGAGCAAATGGCTCTTCTCGGTAGTGCCAAAGGCCAGTCCATACCCCACTTTCTTGGATTTTTCCACAATGGTAATGCTGAGCTGATCCTGCAGGCCCTGAGTGCTTATCTGTACAAATAACTCAATAAACGCCGCAACGCCACAGGCACCCCCGCCGATGATGCATATGTTTTTCATGATTGGATAGGTTTTGGTAATCTTCTTAACCCTTTCCACCCATTCATGTTTATTTTCTCCCATTTTATTGCCTGATTTTATGATTACTGGTTTGATTGCCTTATGGAAAGCAGTTATCTTGTGCTGATTTTCTGGCAGATGACCAGCATTTATTTCCATTCCTATGAAAAAAGCTTTACTGATACTTTCACTCCTTATTCTACAAGTCGGCGTTTTTGCTCAGACAAAATCCCCCTCTGAATTTTTAGGTTATGAATTAGGCGAAAGGTTTACCCCCCACCATAAAATTGTCGCCTATTTTGAGCATGTGGCGGAGCAAAATGAAAACATGGAAGTCCACCTTTATGGGGAAACTTATGAGTTAAGACCCTTAATTGTAGCTTTTATCTCATCAGCTGAAAATATCCAAAACAAAGAACAAATCCGCGAAGACAATCTTCGTCGGACAGGTATGCTAGAAGGAAGTCCTTCTTCAAAAGTTGCCATAAACTGGTTAAGTTACAACGTCCATGGGAACGAGGCTGTCTCCTCAGAGGCTACCATGAAAACACTTTTTGAACTGGTTAACCCTGAAAACGAAAAGACAAAAGCTTGGTTAGAAAACACTATGGTGATCATGGATCCCTGCATCAACCCGGACGGGAGAGACCGCTATGCGCAGTGGTATAATCAAAAGATGAACAAGCGCATGCAGCCCGACCCTCAATCCATAGAGCATAACGAACCCTGGCCAGGTGGAAGACCCAACCATTACCTTTTTGACCTGAACAGAGACTGGGCATGGCAAACACAAACAGAATCACAGGCGCGCATCGCTCTATACAACCAATGGATGCCACATGTACATACTGACTTCCACGAGCAAAGCATCGACTCTCCCTATTATTTCCCCCCAGCGGCAGAGCCTTTGCACAAGCAGCTTTCTCCCTTTCAGCATGAATTTCAAAACATGGTGGGGAGAAACATTGCCAAATATTTTGACCAGGAAAGCTGGTTTTACTTCACTAAAGAGCGGTTTGACATCCTTTACCCCAGCTATGGGGATAGCTATCCAATGTACAATGGCGCAATAGGCATGACCATTGAACAGGGTGGATCTGGTAGAGCTGGAATCGGCGTATTGACCGCTGAAGGGGACACGCTTACGTTGAAAGATAGAATTTCCCACCATCATACCACCGGTTTGGCTATTTTGGAGGTGACTTCTGAAAATGTGGATAAAGTGCTTTCATCCTTTCAGAATTACTTTTCCGACAGTAAATCTGCCCCTGCAGGTAAATACAAAAGCTTTGTCATAAAGAATGTGGATAACCAATCAAATGGAGCCAAACTTCTTGAATTGCTGGATAAAAACGGCATACAGTATGGCAGGGGAAGCAGTCGGGGAAGCCTGAAAGGCTATCATTATAGAAGTGGCGAAGAGCAGTCTTTTACCCTCGGTGAAAATGACATTCTTATCAGTTCAGACCAACCCAAGTCCATCTTGACTCAAATTCTCTTTGAGCCCAATCCAACATTGGCTGACAGTATAACATATGATATTACCAGTTGGGCGATGCCATACGCCTACGGACTGGATGCTTATGCACTGGAGACCAATATAAATGTTGCCGGCACCTTTGAAAAATCAGCATTTGTGAAAAATGAGCAATCTGGTGAACCATTAGCCTATATTGCACCCTGGAATAACACTACCCATGCGGCATTCCTTTCTGCTCTATTAAATGAAAAAATAAGGGTACGCAATACCGGTTATGAATTCGAAATCGGAGAAAACAAATATCCTGCTGGCTCATTGTTGATAACGAGAAGAGGTAATGAAACCAAGAGGGATTTTGATGAAAAGGTAATCGAATTGGCCAACAAACACGAGGTCAAACTCTCCACCACCCAAACCGGTTTTGTGGATAAAGGCAAGGACTTCGGCTCTCCCCACGTCCACTATATCAAACCTCCAAAAGTTGCCTTAGTAGGTGGAAAAGGCACCTCTTCACTCAATTATGGAGAAATATGGCACTTCTTCGAACAGGAACTTGATTATCCGTTAGTCACTTTGGAAAAGGAACAGCTGGAAGACGCAGACCTTTCTTCCTATACCGTGCTCTTACTTCCAGCAGGAAGCTACAACCCTAAGGAAGAAAAGCTGACCAAAAAACTTCAGGAATGGATAAAGAATGGCGGCAAGCTGATAGCCATGGAAAGCGCCTTAAAGCTTTTTGCTGATCAAGAGGGTTTTGGGTTGAAAAGTTATGCCACTGAGGAAGAGAAGAAAAAATGGGAGGAGAAAACTAAACAGTGGGAAAAAGAAGCCCAGACCTTTCCATTCCAAGAGGCAGAACGCAGAGCCATTTCCGACAACATTACCGGAGCTGTCTATGAAGTGAAGATGGACAAAACTCATCCCCTTTCTTACGGTCTAGGTGACACCTATTATACCTTGAAAAACAATAACAATAGATACGCCTATCTTCAGAAAGGGCAAAATGTTGGAGTGATTACTGGCACGGAAAGCCACCGTACGGGATTTGTAGGGTATAAAGCCAAGGAAAAAATTGCTGAATCCCTTGTGATCGGGACCGAAAAAATCGGCAAAGGTCAAATAATATACTTTGTGGATAATCCAAGTTTCCGTAACTTCTGGCAGAATGGAAAATTGATCTTGGCCAACGCTATATTTTCACCAATTCAATAAATACCTTCCAAATTCGGTCTCCCGTGTTACCACCTAATTTTACTTGATACGTTTTGCAAGCTATTCAATTTTTATCCGCGAAGCAGCCTTTATGGAACTTCTTTTAAACCCTGACTGCCGTCGGGCAGGTTTGTGTCCTTTGCCTGCCCGCCGAGGCGGGTGACCCATTTGAACACCGTCTTCCCTCTTCCAGGGCCCTTAGCTCAGTTGGTTTAGAGCGCTGCTTTGACAGAGCAGAGGTCATCGGTTCGATTCCGTTAGGACCCACTTTCTTTTATCATGAAAATCGTAACTCTCACTTTCGTTTTTCATGGATAATTTCATATTTTTACCATGAAAATCGTAACTCCCAGTTTCGTTTTTCATGGATAATAATTACCTTTATATGAAAACCTAATAACATTTTTCATGGTAAAGGTACGCTCCATATTGACTTCCTTGACAGAATACCTGTCCATTTTTCCTGCTGTAGGTATTCTGGGACCAAGACAAGTTGGTAAAACCACCCTTGTTAAGAATTTGGAATTGCCAAAACCGGTCATCTATTTGGATATTGAAAAGGCCAGTGACCGGGCAAAGCTTGCTGATCCCGAATTGTTTTTAAAACAACATTTGGATAAAACCGTCATCTTGGATGAAATCCAGTTTATGCCTGAATTATTTGCAGAACTACGGAGCCTTATAGATGAAGAAAAAGTTCCTGCACGGTTTATTTTGCTAGGTTCAGCATCTCCTGATCTAATCAGAACCAGCGCGGATTCACTTGCCGGCAGGATTGGGTACTTGGAGCTTTCTCCTTTTACGGTTATGGAAACTGATGATGTGGAAATCCTTTGGCTAAGGGGAGGGTTTCCTCTTTCAACGTTTGCAAACAATGACCGCAACAGTTTTATATGGAGGGAAAACTTTATTAAAACCTATATTGAAAGGGACTTAGGACTTTTGGGACTTAATACCGATCCGAGATTAGTGGAAAAGTTTTGGACCATAATAGCCCATAATCAGGGCAGTACATGGAATGGGGACAACATTGCCAAATCTTTGGGAGTGACCCGGCCTACTGTTAGCCGTTATTTAGAGTTTCTCGAAGGATCCTTTATGATACGAGTACTCCAACCATATCATAATAATATTAAGAAAAGGCTGGTAAAAAGCCCCAAAATATACATTCGGGATAGTGGAATTCTTCATGCCTTGGCCAGTATCAAAAGTCAAGATGAGCTGTCTATGCACTTGCTGACCGGTGCCTCATGGGAAGGTTTTGTCATTGAGCAGATCATAAATACCTTGGGGGAAGCTTATCATTATTATTATTATCGAACTCACCAAGGCAGTGAATGTGATCTGATGTTGGTAAAAGGTAATAAAGTCGTGGCTGCGGTCGAGATAAAAAATACATTGGCACCCAAAATCACGAAAGGATTCCGGATTAGTATGGAAGACCTCAAGGCTGAGGCCGGTATTGTCATTTCCAGAAGCCCGGATGACTTCCCCTTGGATAAAGACATTCAAGTGATGAGTTTGGTTAGTTTCATAAACAGGTTCAAGTTATGACAGTAAACAGATGCCCATGGTGCCTAGGCTTTGAGCAGTATATCCGCTACCATGACGAGGAGTGGGGCGTTCCAGTGTATGATGACCAGGTCCATTTTGAATTTCTGGTGCTGGAATCTGCACAGGCAGGCTTGAGCTGGTCCACTATCCTCAAAAAAAGGGAGGGATACAGACAGGCCTTTGCAGGATTCGATTATAAAGAAGTAGCCAAGTACACTAAGTCAAACGTAGAAGAGCTTCTCCAAAACCCTGGCATTGTTCGAAACCGACTAAAAATAGAGGCAGCTATCAACAATGCTCAACGATTTATGAAGGTCCAAGAGGAGTTTGGGAGCTTTTCAAACTATATTTGGGGATTTGTGAACAACCAAGTTATCCACAATTCTTGGAAAAATCTCAGTGAAGTACCTGCCACCAGCTCTGCATCGGACTCTCTGGCTAAAGACATGAAAAAGCGAGGATTCAAGTTTTTGGGTTCCACCACACTTTATGCCCACCTGCAGGCCACCGGATTGGTCAATGACCATTTGGTGAGCTGCTTTAGGTATAATCCACAGAAGGCTCCTTAGACAGAAACTTCATAAGGCTTCGTATTCTATCAATTAATTTTTTAATTTAAATTTTTAACCGTCTGACCATGAAACATATTTCCGCAAAGATTATTTATTTTCTTGTTGCTTTTTCCTTCAGTGCATGTATTGACGAAGTCCCTATCCAGATGGACCAATGGGAGAAAAAACTTGTGGTGGACGGATGGCTTTCAAATGATCCAAATTTAACCTACATAAAAGTATATTACGCCCAACCATTCCAATCGGGTCAATTCAACAGAAACATAACTACCCCAAGCATTTCCAAGATTTACGTAGAATCAGAAACAGGTGGTGAAGAAATCGAATTTGAGTTTGTGGAGCAACTGGCAAGCGGAAGCGGTAGGTTTCTTCCGAAAGACACATTTGAGTTCCGGTATGAGGAAAAATATAGACTTAATTTTTTCCTTGAAGACAACTCCCATTACCAATCCCCTTGGCAGAATGTGGTTCAGCCCCCAAATATTTCGGAAGTCAAGGAGGAGGTAGGTACCAAACTGGAGTTCCGCCAGCCAGTTTTCGGTGCCCCTTTTCCTCAAAATGTAGTTTCAGTTGACATCAATGCGGTCTTTGAACAACAGGAAAATGGCCCTGCGGGATATTATTTTAAGACATCAGGAATTGAGGAAGTCTACACCCGGTCTAATTGTGAATATTGTGTTTGCACATGCTATATCCATTATGATATTTTGAATACACAAATCAATATAGTTGAGCACCCTGAAAACCTAAGCGAAGCCACCGGAACCATCACAACCCTTCCCATGACCCGACTAGGAAAATTCTTTTTGGAAGTGGGTGCATATGGGCTTAATGAGGAACAAACAAAATTAATGCAGCAGATATACACCCAACAAAGTAATACAGGCACAATTTTCGACCCAATGCCCTTCAGGATCCAAGGAAATATCCGTAATCTAGATGATGATAATGAGGAGGTCTTAGGAACATTTTCTACAGCTTCATTCACTGAAGGGAGTATGATAGTAGACCGTCTTCGGCTTTATGAAACCAACAGAGGTTTTGATTATACACAAGAAGCACTTCCTGAGGTAGGCATTCATTGCCTCGAGTACTTCCAGGATGAAGCGACCATTTATGTACCAGAACAATTCCAAGGTGAAAACTTCCTGGGGCAGCCTGTAGCACTTGATGTCTGCCAGTGGCCGTATCCTTTATAGATTTACCCTTCCCTCTCCTTTAATTCGTAAATATAATAGCATTGATAATCCTTCTCAAAGTCATGAATTTCTGCTTGATCTGCATATTGTAAAAATCTGTTTTCACCGACATTTAAAATCAGTTTCCCTGGTCGCTCCCAAGCGATAGGTGGAGCGACGGTCTTCCCATCCTCAATGGGATAATAATATAGCTTTCGGGAATTTTTTATGGCATCCAAATTTTCAGGTGTAGGTTTTTCCCAGTAAACTTCCGGGTCAGCACCGGTCTGATACTCCACAATAAACTTGTCACCCTTTCCTAGTATGTTTTTGAATGCCCCCCCAAGGCTAGCATTTTCAGAACGATGCTGCTTCACAGTGGTATAGGAAGCTTGACTCATGGGCACATCTAAGATATTATCAGGGCTCAGTCGATTAAAACTGATCTTGTTAGCAGCTTCAAAGCCCTTTCTAGGGTCAAGTTGATATAATACAGAATCCCCAGAGAAAATCGCACTGATATAGTTGGAATTTTTGTCCGAAAAATAAACGGGTTTATCCATAAAGGGAAAGAACCTGCCATGAGTAAGCTTGCTGCTCTGGTCCAATTTGCCTCCTTTGGTGACCTCTCCTGTTAAAGGATTAACGAGGTGGGCAAGGTTCAACGTATCATAGTAATCTTCTGGATAAGGTTGCAAATAACTATCGCTCAAGTTCGCAACTGCCATTACCTGCCCATCCATCGAGTAGGTGCTCAGAAAATCCAGTGTAAAATGGATCAGTTTGACCCTGGACTCTTGTGTGAAGGGAAACTTCCTCAGCTGTTTGAGATCCAAGTCATACATGAATATCGTCTGGTCGCTGACAAACATGATTTCATCTCCTACAAAGCCAGCACGGTGCAATACTAGCCCAAACGCATCAGGGCCTTCACTCAGGAAGTTTTCAGCAACTTTTTCCCCCCCCGAATTAATTAGGCTATATTTACCCTCCATACTTAATTTTTTAACCGTCAGGTAGAGTTCCTTGTCATGATCATAGTCCAAAATTATTAAAGTTTCCAGTTCATCAAAAACCAAAGAATCCACTAGAACAAACTCCATTTCCCGACTGCCATCATCATTTGTAGCATACTTGCAAGAGGAAAGCAAAAAGACAGCAAATGTTAAAAGAAAAGTAATACGCATGGCTTTAGAGATTTAATCCTTAAACCTAAAAAATTAATAATAAAAACCCAACACCTGCCGGATTTTAAACATGGCAGGTATTTTTTAGTCTTACTTCTCTCCAAATAGCGGAGGCCTTTTTTTATTCCACTCTGTAATTTCCTGATATGCTTTACCCAGCATAATCAGCTTTTCTTCATCAAACAGGTTAGCTAAAAAGGTAATCGAGGTAGGACTGCCATTTTCCCCAAACCCATTCGGCAGACATAACGCCGGATGGCCAGTTAAATTAGTTATCAACAATTGATTGCCGCCGTAGGTTGGGGTTACGATTACATCATAATCACTGAAGAGTTTGTGCATTTCCTCTATTAATACTGCCCTTTGCCTGCTTGCTTGAATATATTCCACGGCCGGAATGAATCTAGCCGCCCTGAACAAGTTTGGCCAAGCGTTCTTATGCTGGGCCACCAAAAGGTCATCTTGATTTTCCCTTGTAAGTTCATCAAAAGCCGCAGCACCCTCTGCCATCAACATAATACTCATCCCGGAGGGATCCACGCTCGTCTTCAGCTCCACAGGATGCAGTTCCACTCCAAGACCTTTCAAATCCTCCAAAACCTGTCAATCATTTTCATGCGCATTTTCGAAATACTTATCAAAATACCCAACTCGAAGATCTTTAAACGATTTTTCTGAATCGTAATTAAAGGCCGCCTGTATGGTACTCCTATCCTTTTCATCACGACCATTAATAGCAGCCAAAACGATCGCATTATCTTCCGCTGTTCTGCTTATGGGACCTACTTTATCCATTGTCCAAGAAAGGGCCATGGCCCCGTGCCGGCTTACCCTGCCAAATGTAGGCCTCAGACCTGTGACTCCATTTCTAGTAGATGGCGACACAATAGAACCTAACGTCTCTGTGCCAATAGCGAATGGAATCAAACCTGCACTAACCGCCGAAGCTGAGCCTGCCGATGATCCACTGGCTCCTTGCTCTAGATTCCAAGGGTTTTTGGTAACCCCGCCGTACCACACATCTCCCATGGCTAAGGCTCCCAAAGTGAATTTGGCCAAGAGAACTCCGCCTGATTCATTAAGCTTATCCACAATTGTAGCGGTTTCTTCTATCTCCTGATCTTTAAATGGCATGGCTCCCCAAGTTGTCTTTGTGTCCTTCACAGCAAAAAGATCCTTTACCCCATACGGAATCCCATGCAAGGGGCCTCTGTAATTTCCAGCTTGGATTTCTTTGTCCATCGCTCTTGCCCGCTCCAAAGCCTCCTCTTCAAGAAGACTTATCAACAATTGCAGAGTATCTCCATGAGTTTTAATTCTTTCCAAATATAGCAAAGTCAATTTTTCCGAAGTGATTATACCATTTTTGATCCATGTGGATAAAGTGCTCACCGGCGCGTAAGCAATGTCTATATCATTGATATCCAGTATACTTTTTTCTACAAAACCCCATTGGATTGGTAGTTGGTCAGTTGATGGGTGGAAACTGCTCGGTAAGGGATCAAACGTTAAAACAGGAGCTATATCATTTGGTAGAGAGTATTTGCGAAGTGATTCATAGCTGCTTCGCTGGCGTTCAAGATTGCCGATCATGCTGTCTTTTTCTGCCGGACTGAATGCAATTCCAATTATACTTTCGGCATGAGAAACAGTTTCACTTGAAATCTTCTCATAATTTTTTCCCAACATAAAACCCAATCCCAGAAAGCCCAAGCCTCCTATACAAATGATCGATAAAACCCTGTTTTTCATTTTTTTAAAATTATGGTTAATAGTAATCAGCCAGTCCCCTATAAAATTTCTGCAGATAGTTTGTAATTTGCAGCTTACTGTCTGCGCTGGATAAATATAGTATTAATTACCAAATAACGAACTCGGTTTTATACGGGTGAAAAGTTGAAAAACCTTATGGAGAAAGCATCATTTCCTCAATATAGCATGACTATGCGAGGCATTGTATTGATTACGGGTATGTATACGGTGGCCTGGGGAGCCTTTTTCAAATGGTTTGGGGTAGCACTCACCGGCTGGCTGGCCATGAGTCCTGGGCAAGACCTAGGCATCAGCACCAATTTTTATGGAAGCCTAGGCTTGATTGTAGGTACGTTGATATTTCTCTCCGGCTTCTATCCGATCAACTGGAAATGGCTTACAGTCATCGGCATTGTGGGAAAAGCCATAATGGCCATCTGGTTTGCTGTGACCTTCATCGAAGTCCTTGGCTGGAACAAGCGTACAGGCTTCCACCTATTCTTCAACGAACTCCTTTGGCTCATTCCTTTGACCATTTCATTTCTTAAAGCGAGGAAGGTGGAGAAGTATTTGAATACTAAGTACTAGGTACAACAAAGAATTTAATTTTTTATGTATATCCGCAATTGCACCAGTAAGTCGATAAAACCTGCCGAATTCTTGGTCTGATACTAAATGGCCCCTTACTTCAGTCATCGGTCTTCCGTCTTCGGCCCAAAAGCAAAGGGGAATTGGCTACTGGCATCATTGCGGATAATCACGTAATTTTTTACCTCTTTGTGCCCTTCTTTGCCTTTGTGCCCTTCGTGCCCTTTTTCTCCACGAAGTTAAACTTGGACTTTTTTTAAAAACTTTGTGCGCCATAGTGACTCACTTTCACCGCAACTTTGTGACCCATTCAATTTTTACAAAAAAATTCCCCAGGCCTACTGGCCCAGGGAATTCATATTCCCTAGCAACGCAAATTATTATCTTCCTCCTCTACCGGATCTCACTGCTCCACCACCGGTACTTCTGGTACTTCTGGCAGGAGCGGCAGTCCTGGTTTGAGTTCTAGGAGCCGCCTGTCTTACATTGTTGTTGGTTCTGGTGTTTACCCTAGCATTCCTAGCATTGTTCTGCTGTCTGTTTTGGGTAGCTTGAACCCGTCGGGCTTCCCTCCTAGCATTATTTTTGGGTGCTACCTGTTGGTTACCACCTTTATTTATGATTACAGGTCTTCTGTCCTGAACGATTACTGTGTTCCCATACATTCCTGGATGTCCATGGTAATAAACATTATCATAATACCCATAACCATATCCGCCACCTCCTGCGATCCGAGCTGAACCTGTACAAGATGACATCAAAGCGGCTCCAAATACTGCGAATAATATATACATTAACTTTTTCATGGCTTCCTCCTTTTTAGTTGGTTGTCTACCCTTACTAACGAGAATATTAGGCCAGAGATGCCGCTATTGGATGCATTTAACACCTTTTAAGACTAATCATATTTCATTAACAGTTTTAAACAAATAATATTCTTTAAAAAATACTTTACACCAGCTATTAACACTTAAACCACTGAATTCTTAAACCCTCAAAAAAATCCATAATTCCCAAATTAATAGCATAAAAGGGTTATTACTTCCACAAATTGGGGAATATTTAGAATGATTTAGATAAAATATTAGATTTTTTTGATTTGGATGAATTTTTGTAAATAGTAATTCATTTGAATCCGCGAAGTGGCCTTTCCCGATCCGCGAAAAGCTCCTCGGGACAAGTGTGCAACTTCTTTAAACTTGGTGCCCTTTGCCTGCCCGCCGAGGCGGGTGGCCCATTTATTCTAGAACACAAAAAAACCGACCAATCTCTTGGCCGGTTATTCATATCTAAAACATTTGGAAACTCTTAGGCAAATATCAGGATCAAAATTAAAATAAGGATAATTGCACCGACGGAAATATAAACTCCACCGGAAAGTTGCTTAGCCTCTTTGTTAAGCTCCTTCAATTCCTTCTTGATCCCTTTTTTCTCAGCTTTGGACATATCTCCAAAGTCCATAGCTTTGATTTCATCCACACGGTTTTCAATTTCGCTTAACCTTTCTTTCTCCTCTGCGGTCAACTCGAGCTTTTCCTTCTCTTTATTGTCAGCCGCAAAAGCCGGAGCAAAGGCCGTAAATAACATCATCAGTGATAATAAATATGCGATCTTTTTCATAAGTATATGGATTAAAAGTGGTTATTAGGTTAGTAGAATCAATAATAACAAGATAATGATAATGGCACCTACGGAAATATAAACACCCCCGGAAAGCTGCTTGGCTTCCTTGTTCATCTCCTTCAACTCTTTCCTCACATCTTTACGTTCCTCTTTGGACATGTCCGAGAAATCCATCGCTTTGATTTCTTCCACCCTGTCCTCTATTTCAACAAGTCTTTCTTTCTCTGCAGCAGTCATTTCCTTCTTTTCTTTATCTTTAGTAGGAGCCCCTACAGCAGCTGGCACAAATGCCGTCATTAAAAACAAAACTGATAAAAAATATGCTATCTTTTTCATGGTGATTAGGTTTTTTATAAATATAAAATGCAGAAAATACATTGTTTATTAATATTTAGGGTAAGTTTCAATAATCAGACCACTTCCAGATTTCGTTCTTATTTTTTTTAACTTTTCTTAAAATATTTTCACAAACCACTCACATACAAACAATAAGAGCAACCTCAAAATTTCACTTCAGATTTCTCTGTTCAATAATCCCCAAGGCGAGCACTATATTTCCCCATTCAATTTCGTAAATTAGCCCACCGAACATTCCATCACCAATCCGAAAAACATAAATATGTCTCAAAAAGACGGAAAGAAACTATTTCTACTGGATGCTATGGCTTTAATATACCGAGCCCATTTCGCGTTTAGCAAAAACCCCCGAATCAACTCCAAAGGGCTCAATACAGGCATCATGCTGGGTTTTACCAATACCCTGCTGGAGGTGTTGGAAAAGGAAAAGCCCTCCCATATGGCTGTAGCTTTCGATACCAAAGCACCTACTTTTCGCCATGAACAGTTTGAAGCCTATAAGGCAAACAGACTTGAGCAACCTGAGGACATCGAGGTAGGGATTCCCTGGGTAAAGGAAATCGTACAGGGATTCAATATACCTGTGCTGGAACTAGACGGATATGAGGCGGATGACATTATCGGTACCATTGCCAAAAAAGCGGAATACAAAAGCTTTGAGGTATACATGATGACCCCCGACAAGGATTACGGACAGCTTGTCGAGGATCACATCTTCTTATATAAGCCCTCATTCATGGGCAACTCTGTAGAAATCCTCGGTCCTAAAGAGGTCTGCGCTAAATGGGACATTGAAAACCCAGACCAAGTGAGAGACATCCTTGGCCTGATGGGCGATAGCGTGGATAACATCCCAGGAATTCCCGGAATCGGAGCCAAAACCGCCACCAAATTACTGAAGCTTTACGGAACTGTAGAAGAGCTCCTAAATAATACCGACCAACTGAAAGGCAAGCAAAAGGAAAATGTAATCAACTTTGGCCAGCAGGGCCTGCTTTCCAAGGAACTGGCTACCATTAATCAGGAAGTCCCTATTGAATTCAATCCTGAGGAATATACCTATGATGGCCCAAATGAAGAAAAGCTGAAAGCTTTATTCGCCGAACTAGAATTCAGGACGCTCAGCAAAAGAGTGTTTGGTGAAGGCCTCAAAAAACCCCAAATCAATGTAAATGAACAGCTAGGCCTGTTCACTGGTCAGGAAGAACCAAAAGAAGAGGAGAAAGAAAGCGCACCTGTACAGCCAAAATTGATACAAACGCTGGAAACATCCGTTCACAGCTACCACCTCATCCAAACCGAAGAGGAGATAAGGGAGCTGCTTCCCTACCTGGAGGCCCAAGAAGAACTTTGCTTTGATACAGAAACCACCTCACTGAATCCAAATGCTGCGGAACTGGTAGGGCTTTCTTTTGCCTATGTGAGCCAGGAGGCTTTTTACATTGCTATACCTTCAGATCAGGAGAAAGCCAAGTCTATATTGGAGCTTCTAATACCAATTTTTGAAAATGAGAAGATCACCAAGATAGGGCAGAATGTCAAATATGACCTTTTGGTGTTGAAAAATTATGGTTTGGAACTAAAGGGGCCAATTTACGACACCATGCTAGCCCACTACCTCATTGATCCGGAGGGTAGACATTCCATGGACTGGCTGGCAGAGCTTTACCTTAATTATAAACCCGTCTCTATCACTACCCTGATCGGGAAAAAGGGAAAAAATCAAGGCAACATGCGGGATGTGGAGCCAAAACTGATAGCAGATTATGCGGCTGAAGATGCAGATATAACCTTGCAGTTAAAGCATGTCTTGGATCCCAAAATCAAGGAAAACAAGCTGGAAAACCTTCTTTATGACGTTGAAGTGCCCTTAATCGGCGTTTTGGCTGCTATGGAATTTGAAGGAATCCGCATAGATACGGAGAGCCTGGCCGAACTTTCCAAGGAGCTGGAACAGGAAAGCAAGACGATTGAGAAAAAGGTATACGAAATTGCAGGGGAGGAATTCAACCTTGCTTCTCCAAAACAGCTGGGGGACATACTTTTCAACAAAATGAACCTTGATCCCAAGGCTAAGAAAACCAAAACCGGCCAGTATGCTACCGGTGAGGAAGTACTTAGCAAACTGGCCAATGAACACGAAATAGCACAGGCTATTTTGGATTACCGCCAGCTGGTAAAACTTAAGTCCACCTATGTGGATGCCCTACCTGCTCTAATTAACGAAAAAACTGGCAGGATACATACTTCATACAACCAGACAGTAACTGCTACAGGTAGACTTTCTTCTACCAACCCAAACCTGCAAAACATCCCTATCCGAACGGAAAGGGGGCGTGAAATCCGTAAGGCTTTTGTTCCAAGAGATGAAAATTATGTGATTTTAGCGGCTGATTACTCTCAGATCGAACTCAGGATCATGGCATCTTTTGCCAAAGATGAATCCATGATTGAGGCGTTTAGACTCGGCAGGGATATTCACGCCACCACCGGGGCCAAGATCTTCAAGGTGCCATTGGAAGACGTTACCTCCGATATGCGGCGAAAGGCCAAAACAGCAAACTTTGGGATCATTTACGGTATTTCAGCCTTTGGACTCAGCCAGCGACTGAACATCCCAAGAGGTGAAGCCAGCGATATCATCAAAGCCTACTTCGAGGAATTTCCAGCGGTGAAGAAATATATGGATGCAAGTATAGAGAAGGCCAGAAAACATGAGTATGTAGAGACCATTTTGGGAAGAAGGCGCTACCTACGGGACATCAACAGTAGAAACGCTACCATGAGGAATTTCGCTGAAAGGAACGCCATCAATGCCCCAATTCAAGGTAGTGCAGCCGATATGATCAAGGTCGCCATGGTACATGTGCATAACTGGATGCAAGAAAACAACCTCAAATCCAAAATGCTACTCCAAGTACACGATGAACTTGTATTCGATGCCCACAAGGATGAAGTTGAACTACTAAAGAAGCACATCCCTGAACTCATGTCCAACGCCGTCACCATCGAAGTCCCGCTGGAAGTAGAGACCGGGATAGGAAAGGATTGGTTGGAAGCGCATTAGTTTTGGGTACTAAGTACAAAGTACTAGGTACAAAGTACTAGGTACAAAGTACATCGGAGGATCACCGCTTTTATATGCCACTTGAAAGGTTCACCCAGCGAAATCGCTGAAACGAGACCTCTCCCTCCGCAAAAGCTACAGTCGAGGAGACGAAAAAGAGTGTCGAAGCTCTGTGAAACTCAGTGACCCAATCTAACTGGCTATTCTATTTAACTTAAAAACTTTGTGCTACTTCGTGACCATTTTAATTTCACATCCCCCCCGCCCCCTTCGAAGGGGGAGTTGATCCCGGTGTGAATCTGTGATATCTGTGTTAAATTAACTTTCGACAAAAACTTTGTGCTACTTCGTGCCAAACTTTGTGCCCTTGGTGACCCTATTTAAAGCTTATGCCTAAAACCAAAACAACCTTTTTCTGCCAAAACTGCGGATCGCAATCCCCTAAATGGGTAGGCAAATGCCCGGCATGCGGGGAGTGGAATACTTACGTGGAAGAAGTTATCCACAAAGAGGAAAACGGTCGGGGCAACTGGAAACAGGATGCCTCCAAACTAAAGAGAGCTACTGTTCCCAAAAAACTACATGAAGTTAATTTTGAGGCCCAGCCTCGGGTTGTCACCCAGGATGCCGAACTTAACCGTGTCTTAGGTGGGGGAATTGTACCGGGCAGCCTTGTCCTTATAGGTGGTGAGCCCGGGATCGGCAAGTCCACCCTTATGCTACAGATCGCCCTTACCCTTGTAAATCACAAGATATTATATGTCTCGGGTGAAGAAAGCGAATCCCAGATTAAAATGAGGGCTGACCGTATGCCTTTCAAATCTGAAAATTGCTTCGTGCTCTCTGAAACCAATACCCAGCAGATCTTCCAACAGGTAGAGAACCTAAAACCTGACATGTTGGTCATTGATTCCATACAGACCCTGTACAGCAGCCACGTGGAATCAGCAGCCGGTTCCGTCAGCCAAGTGCGGGAATGCACCAGTGAACTGATGAAGTTTGCCAAGGAGACAGGGACTCCGGTATTTTTGGTGGGCCACATTACAAAGGATGGTAGCATAGCAGGCCCTAAAGTACTCGAACATATGGTAGACACGGTCCTTCAGTTCGAAGGAGACCGCCACATGTCTTACCGTATCCTGCGCACTTCCAAAAACAGGTTTGGTTCCACACACGAACTCGGCATTTATGAAATGCGCGCCGAAGGTTTAAGAGAGATATCCAATCCTTCAGAAATCTTGATTTCCCAACGTGAGGAGCAACTCAATGGCGTGGCCATAGGTGCTATGCTGGAAGGCAATAGGCCATTGTTGATAGAAATACAGTCATTGGTAAGCCCGGCCACATACGGCACCCCCCAAAGAAGCAGCACAGGTCATGATTCAAAGCGTTTGAATATGCTTTTAGCTGTTTTGGAGAAACGAGGAGGAATGAGATTGGGACAGCAGGATGTGTTTTTAAATGTGGCTGGGGGCTTAAAGGTTGACGATCCGGCCTTGGACTTGGCCGTATGTGCATCACTTATCTCAAGCTATGAGGACAGCCCTGTTAGCCATCAAATCTGTTTTGCTGGGGAAGTAGGCCTCGGAGGTGAGATTAGAGCCGTAAATCGAATCGAAAGCCGTATCGCCGAAGCAGCCAAACTCGGTTTTAAAAAAATAATAGTTTCCAAATATGCCATCAAAGGCCTCGACCTCGCCAAATTTGACATCCAAGTCATCTCGGTAAGCAAGTTGGAAGAAATGTACCAGGAAATAGTTTAAGGGGTTATCATCCCTGCGGGATTGGTTATGGTTGATGGTTTATGGCTTAAGGTTTATGGTTTAAGGCTTATGGTTTTATAAGCTTTAATCTTTAAACCTTAAGCCAAATTCCGCCGTGGCTTGAAATCATCCGCGAAGAGATCATTTACGGCGTTATACTTAGTAATTGATACTTGGTATTTTGTGCAAAAGTTAAAAAACATTCCTTCTGAATAACAGGTTATTATCTTATCCATTTATTAACCCAAAGTAACAATTAAACCATGGATATAGCTGCAAGAAAATTAACCATAGTTCAGAGACTACTCGAGATCGATGATGAAGAAATTATCCACAATTTAGAAGATTTGCTCAATAACCTACTCAGTCCGTTGGACCCGTATAGTCCAAAAGAAATTAAAAGGGTTGCCGAGGAAGTGGAAAGATTATGTAAGAAAGGAGAATGGTTTACCACACAGGAAATACTGAATTATCTGACCCTGAAGAACAAGTAACCTGCTGATGAAATTTTACCAAGAAACTTTAACCCTACCCTCTTTTTCAAGAGGGTTTCATCTTATTACAGACCAAGTTGTTCATAACTTCAAGGAAATTCGAAATATTGAAGCGGGAATGCTCCAAATCTTCCTTAAACATACCTCTGCGGGCCTTACCATAAATGAAAATGCCGCCTCAGATGTTAGAAAAGATTTCGAAACCTTTATAAATGACCTGATTCCCGAGACTTACCCACACTTTATCCACACAGTCGAGGGCCCCGACGATATGCCCGCCCATATCAAAACCGCCTTCTTCGGAAACTCACTTTCCATCCCCATCACCAACGGCCAACTCAACCTCGGCACCTGGCAAGGAATCTACCTCTGCGAATTCCGAAATCGAGGAGGAAATAGGAAGCTGGTGTTATCGGCGTTTGGGAGTTAGAAATCAAAATAACCGCAGAGGACCAGAGGGCGCAGAGGAAAAAACCTAATCTATCCCTACACGGTTATCTCCACTTCGTACTACATCCCGTGTTTATCCCGTGTTTATCGCGTGTTTAACCCATGATATAGTTAGGCATACTTAGTATCTCGTACTTCCTACTCATGTCCCCAAGGAGCATCTGGCGTATCCACCTCAGTAGTCAGATCAAATTTAACCGAGAAATGGCTGTCTCTTTCTACTCTTCTGAGGTTGTAGCTGAAGTTTTCTTCGTCTAGGGTTACCCACCATACATTTGAAGAAGCATAAGGAATTAAATCTGTGGTTTCCTGATCAGCAGGGAAGAACTGCATCTTACCGTTTCCGGTGCTGGTGCTGGTACCGCCGTACATGGTTACTCTGTCAGGACTTCCGTCTTCGTGACGGTGATCATGCTTCAATTCGATCGTCCCATCTTCCATTTTGGTGAAAACCCAGGTTCTGGACCTATCATCTCCTACGAAGAAAGGAACCTTAATCACATTATCCCCGCATTCTCTTACATGCATCACTAACTTTTTACCGGCAAACGTATCATTGGTAGCCTCCGACGCTAATTCACCTTCATAAGCTTTACCACAATGAGCCTTCAAGTTCTCCCAGAAAGTCTCAGATCCCGGAGTTCTTGGTTCTTGATTAGTATCCTGTGCAAACACCTGCACTGTAGCCATCATCATAATGGCAAGAAACATTTTTTTCATAAACTAATTTAAATTTTCCTTTTAAAATATTTTACTTCACAAAGACGCTTTCGTGCCCTTGTTTTCCTTATTGTCCTTTTCCTGCACGCCGCGGCGGGTGACCCCTTTTTAACCGCGTAGAAGCCTTTCCCGATCCGCTTCGCTACTCGCGACAAGCTGTGCACCTTATTTTTCTTCGTGTCCTTCGTGGCCATTTACCTCCGCGAAGAGGACTCTGAGAAACTCAGTTTTGAACTCTGAGCAACTCTGCCTGGCCGCCGTGGCGGGTGTCCCATTTTTCAACATAAAAAAAGGCGGCCAATTGACCGCCTTTTTTATTATATGCTTACTCTGATTAGTAACCAGGGTTTTGCTCAATTGGAGCAGAAGCATTGTTCAAGATCTCTTCTTGAGGAACTGGCCACACAAATAGGTTGCTTGAGTATTCCAAAGCGTGATCCAAGGTAATCTCCTCATCTCCAGTATAGAAATCAATACTATTTACAGATCTAGAGGCAGCTTTTTGAGGGATACCTGGGATTCTACCCTCACCAGCTAACCTGTGGATATCTGGGAATCTTCTACCTTCAGCCAAGAACTCAATTCTTCTTTCCTGAATAATAGCGTCGATTACCTCTTCAACTCCACCTAAACCTGCGGCAGTGTAAGAAGCACCAGCAGGTACAGCTCTATCTCTTACTTGATTCAATAAAGAAACAGCTTCACCAGTGTTACCTAGTCTTGCATGAGCTTCAGCAGCTGAAAGTACAACCTCAGCAAAACGCTGAATCACAGTTGGATCAGAGAAAGTAGTATTGTCAACATATTTGTTGGTAAAGATCCCTAGGTCACCAACTGTAACCATTCCATCTTCTTCTCCCAATACACTTCTTCGTGAATCATTCTCTAACCAGAAGTCCTGAGTCCAAATAACTGGGCTGATCTTAACCAAACCTCTGGCACCCAAATCAGGGCTGCCGTACATATTTGGAAGAGCACCATTTACACCGGCATTTGAGGCATCTGTATTCTCAAAAGAGAAAATATTATCAGATGACGTCCCTCCTCGGAATGGAGTCAATGGATCCTCAGTTACTGCAAGTTCACCAGCAAGTTTGGTATACTCATCAATTACACCCTGCCAATCTTGCATGTGAAGCTTAACTCTTGATTTAAGACCAATAGCTGCTTGGCTTCTGGCACGGAAAGCGTTACCTGAAGTTGGTAGAAGCTCTTCAGCCTCATCCAAATCAGCTAATAATTGTTGGTAAACACTTTCAACAGTACCTCTGCCTACAGCTTCACCATCCTGAACTTTTGATACATCATTGATGGCAAAAGTTCTGTAAGGGATACCCATAGAAGAAGGGTTGTCAGAATAAGGTCTGGCAAAGAACACTACTAATTCATGGTGAGCTAAAGCTCTTAAGTAAAGAGCTTCTCCACGGAAGGTATTTCTTTCAGCTTCAGTCAATACTCCATCAGCAAGCGCCTGATCCAGATTCTCAATCACAATATTGGCTCTGTTGATCATTCTGTATAGAGAGATCCATTGACCATTATTGTTAGCTGATTGAGGTGTGTGACCATTGATATAGGTAATTTCATAGAACAACTGATCGTTGTACATATCCTCACCTCTCATGTCACCTTGCTGGGTAGATGCAGCACCAAAAGGATAACCTCTTTGTACTGATCCGAGATAGAAACCTCTCTGGGCAGCTTCGTAGATACCCAATACTGCTGCGTTGATTCTGCTGGCATCAGTAAATGCTTCCTCATCTGGGATTATTGTAGCCGGCTGCAAATCGGTGACCTCACAAGAGGACATACCCACCATAGCCAAAGCTATAAAAGCAGTCTTTATTTTATATGAAAATTTATTTGTCATTTTTATGCTTTTTATAAGGTTTTAATTAGAATCCAACATTAAGACCTACAGACCAAGTTCTGATGATTGGTGCTACGTTCCAGTCAACACCGAACTGAAGCTGAGGTGCAGTACCGCTAGCATATTGGTTAGACTCTGGGTCTATACCGGAGTATCCAGTAAAGATGATTGGGTTCTGTACTTGAGCAAACAATCTCGCAGATCTAATATTACCGTTAAAGGTAGTATTCAAGAATTCAGCTGGAAGTCTGTAACCAAGCACGATGTTTTGGATTCTTACAAAATCGCCTCTTTCCACAAATCTGGAATTGGAAGCAGAAGACTGCCACATGTTAGCATCTTGACCAGAATAAAGCTTAGGCACGTCAGTTACCTGACCGCTCTCAGTCCATCTGTTCATGATAGAAGCATGGTTGTTAGAGAAACCTTGTCCTAGCAATCCTCTTAAAGATTCGTTCATGATGTAGTTTCCACCACCGTATCTGATGAAGATTTCAGCATCCCAGTTACCCATGTTGAAGTTGTTAGACCAACCCCCAGTGTATCTTGGAAGTGTGTTACCCAAGAATCTCTGAGTAGGTCCACCAGCTGCGGCTTGAGACACATCAGCAGGGTTGTTTGGATCATATGCTCTCCAAGAGATCGCACCTGGTTGGAGGTTCAACTGAACAATCTCGTCATCACCTCTGTAATACATTGGGTTACCATTAGCAGAGTTTACACCTGCCCACTCAAATCCGTAAAGCTGAGCAACTGGGCCACCCTCTACAGTTCTGTTGAAAGAACCTGTCAAAGGTTGGATCAAGTTTGTAACTTCATTATGAAGCCAAGTAAAGTTAAAATCAGTGTTCCAAACAAAGTTTCCTCTTTCAAGCACTTTGGTTAACAATCTGAATTCCACACCTTGGTTAGTCATCGCACCTACGTTCTGGCTAATTGTGTTACCAGGAACCCCTAAAGATGGAGCAGTTGGCGCCTGAAGTACCATTCCATCAATGTCGTTTCTGAAATAATCAGCAGCAATGGTTACATTACCAATGGTCATATCCAAACCAACGTTCAACTTCTGAGAAGTCTCCCACTGAAGACCTACGTTAGCTACGTTACCATATCCGATACCGGCACCGGCAGCCGCCAGTACTGGACCAAATCCACCAGCATAAGGGAAGGATCCACCTGGAAGGTTAGTATTACCTACCTCAGCATAAGATGCTCTTAATTTCAAATCTGAAATCAAACCAGAGTTGAAGAAATCTTCATCAGATACTCTCCACCCGATAGATCCACCCGGGAAGGTACCTCTTCTGTTATCAGCAGCAAGTTGGGAAATTCCGTCATTCCTTACAGCAAATGACAATAGGTATTTACCTCTGAAGCTATAGTTGAATCTGGCAAAGTATGAATCAAATCCAATCTCAGAAAATCCACCACCAGAGAACTGGTTATTGTATGATCCAGAAATCAAGTTTCTTTGTCTGAAGAAATCATCAGAAAAATCAGTTCCTTGCGCAGTAAAGTTAGAATAAACTGCATATTGATATTCAGCTCCCACAGTAAAGTTTAAGGAGTGATCATCCGCTAAAACAGTTTGATAATTCAAAGTGTTCTGCCAGTTCCATTGGGAAGCTGGCCTATATGACATATAAACACTACCATTCGAGCTTCTTCCGTCACCGTGTCTAGGATCCAAAGTCTGGAAATCTTCAGACATTGTTAAATCCACACCGATCTGAGATCTTGCCGTTAAACCAGTTACGATATCCACTTCACCATAAGCATTACCCAAAATCCTATGAGTTTTGTTTCTATAGTAATTGTTTTCAATTACATAGGCAATATTTGGAATATTATTGTCAGGACCAGCAAGATTAGCACCAAAACCAGTAGTAGCACCATTAGGTGTAATGTTGAATCCATTCCATTGAGTGTTCTCAGGATCAAAGATCGGAACGTTTGGAAGTGCTCTTGTAGCGTTATAAACCGCACCAGATAGTGAGTTAGCGCCTTGATTCAAACCTGTAATTTCAGTATAAGCGTAGGATAAACTAGTACCTACTCTTACACTATTAGAAATAGAGTGGTCTACATTACCTCTAAAAGAATATCTTTTCAAGTCGTTTGGTCTGATAGCAGATTCCTGATCTGTGAAACCCAGAGAGAAAAAGTACTTAGTAGCATCAGATCCACCACTAATAGAAAGGTTATGCTGCTGAGTAGTACCTCTTCTGAAGATATGGTCTTGCCAGTCAGTATTGATACCGCTTGGTCTCGCATTACCCTCAGCATTAGGGTTAGTGTTTCTTACTTTCTCATTAGCAATTGTTACAAACTGATCACCATTCAATAAGTCAAACCTGTCAACCGTTTCATTGAAACCAGTACTCATACTATAGTTAACTTGAGCTTTACCAGTCTGACCTCTTTTGGTCGTGATCAAGATTACACCGTTAGCCGCTCTGGAACCATAAATAGCAGTAGCAGAACCATCCTTTAATACTTCGTAAGACTCGATATCAGCAGGGTTGATGTTAGCCAATGGATTTGAAGCTACAATTGCAGATCTGTCAGAATCCACTACAGGCACACCATCAATAACGATCAAAGGATCAGCACCACCCGAAAGGGAGTTTACACCTCTAATACGGATGATTGGTCTCGCACCCAATACACCAGAAGGAGTAGTAACGGATACACCTGGAGCTCTACCAGCAAGCTGCTGATCAAAGGAAGGCGTTACCAAGTTTTCGATTGCTTCATTCTTAATAGAAGCAACAGAACCGGTAAGTTCTCTTCTTTCCTGCGTACCGTAACCAACTACTACGACTTCACCCAATGTTTTCACATCCGGCTCAAGAAGTACGTCTACGCGAGACTGGTTACCAATTGGAAGTTCCTGAGTAAGGAAACCAACAAAACTAAAAACTAGAGTGTTTGCGTCGGCAGGCACTTCGATGGAATAAGATCCATCCAAGTCAGTGATAGCACCGACTGTAGTACCCTTCACCCGGACGTTTACGCCCGGAACACCCTCCGGTTCTTCAGCGGAGGTAACCGTACCGGTCACCGTCCTGCTTTGTGCCATTACAGATACCACTGTAATAAAGGCGAGCACAAAGCTGAGTAAAATTTTCTTCATGTGTCTTTGATTAAGGTTTATTAACAATTCATTTGGTACAATGATAAACGCATTAAAACAATTATCCAAAACAAGATATAATAACAGCGATTTAGCCGCCTTATTTAATTCCGCTAAAAAGCCCTTTAACAGGTTTTTAACAGATATTAAGAGAAATTTAAATGCTATTTTAAGCCAAAAAATCCTTAATTGGTATTATTATAATTTTTTTTTAACCTTATTGATGATGAAAAATTTTAAATATAATCTTTTCATTATAGCCCTGAATTCTAATGAGTGAATTATTATTACGAAAAGTAAGGCACAAAGCTTATATTATTTTATTATTAAGAAACTATAGGCTCAATATCAGGAGATTATTCTTCAAAACTCGGTTTAAGGTCTTCTTAAAAATGGGAAAAAATACCGAGAAGGCAGGTATTGAAAAAACTTTATATTAATTCAACCATTTTGAAAATTTAGCCCCTCTACCGTTAATATGTATAAAAAAGAGACTTTCATCTGAATTAAACCCTTTTATCAAATACTTCCCTCATTAAAGTCATTTTCATCCAAATCCCCTGATTTATCAAAAGGAAACTACACCTAATTTCCTCTACCCCAACTGACCTTCCCCAATACCAAAAACCTTCCAAATCCAGCACCCATTAATCACATAAAATTTTAATTATCAGTATTTAAAATATCAGTTACTACTGAAAAACAGAGGGTTAAGTAGCCCATCCGCTTTTCACGGATCGGGAACAAGAGCTTGCGGAATGCTTGCCTGCCGTGGTGGGGAGAAGTCTAGATATGAGATAAGGAGTTATCCGCTTCGCTGTTGTCCGTCACGTGGGTCGGCTTCGCCTCCCCGGGATTGTTGTCATTGTTGTCATTGTTCTACTTCCGCGCCCAGCAGTCGCTGCTGTACCTTCATCCCGCCCGTGGGCTACACATTGAATAGAACAATGACACCACTGACAACTGAGGACCGCAGGACCGAGACAACAGTCCCGAACAGCGTAGAATTTTCGGGACGGACAACCATCACAACCATTTCAAACATTAACCCCGAAGCTTTGCGGATCACTTGCCGTGGTAGGGAGGGTCTAGATATGAAATAGACTCAAAATGGCATATAGAAACGATTGTTGCTGAGTTACTTTGTACTTGGTACAATGTATTTAGTACAATGAAAATATGGCACAAAAAAAACCTGGCAGATTAAAAAAACCTGCCAGGTCTAACGTGAGCATTACATAGTACATCGTACTTAGTACCTAGTACAATATCAATAACCCGGATTTTGCTGCCCAGCCAACAACGGATTATTCACAATCTCCTGCAAAGGAATCGCCCATACAAACAAATTACTGCTATAGGGAACACTATGATCCAAGGTGATATCAGCATCAGGCTCATATTGCTCTATCGAGCCTATAGAACGGGAAGCCGCTTTGGGCGGAATTCCAGGAAGCTCTCCCATGCCGGACAGCCTATGGATATCATACCACCAAAGGCCTTCAGCCAAAAATTCAATCCTTTTCTCGTTCCATATCCCCTGAATCACCCCATCAGGCAGGGCCCCGGCATCATACGATGGCGTGCCTTCTGGGGTGGCCCGATCACGTACAGAGTTGAGTAAAGTAAGCGCAGTAGCCTCATCACCCAATCGGGCATGAGCCTCGGCAGCATTTAGTACCACTTCGGCATACCTAATCAATGGAGTAGGATCATCACGGTTGATGTACCCAGTATATTTTGCGGTATAATACCCATCTGGACTGCTGGTAGTAAGCTCAGTCCTACGCAGATCATCCTCCACCCAGAAAGGTTCGTTCCAAATCAATGGACTGATCTTCACCAAGCCCCGACCACCTTCAGCGGGGTTGCCATACATAGCAGCCAAAGCACCATTGACTCCAGGATTTGATTCAGCTGTGTTATTCAAAGAAAATATACTTTCCGGGTTGCCATCTGGGCTATCAAATGGGTCAGCTGGAGAAGCTGCAAGTTGGAAATTAGTCAATTTGGCTGCCTCTTCCAATACTCCAGCCCAATCCAGTTGATGAAGTTTCACCCGTGTCTTGAACGCAATTGCCGCAGCTTGTGAAGCCCTGAATGGTACCCCTGTATTGGTCCCTAACTGTTCGGCTTCATCTAAGTCCTGAAGGATCAAAGTATAAACTTCCTCCACAGTTCCTCTTCCAACTGTGGCTGCTTCTTCCAACCGCTCAGTATCACTGATAGCTGTATTCCTATAAGGAATGCCCAAATTTCCAGAAGGATTATCAGCATAAGGCCTACTAAAGTCGGTCACCAATTGCCAGTGAGAAAATGCTCTCATAAAAAGCATTTCAGCTCTGTAACTGTCATGTTCTTCTTGATCGATAATTCCATTAGCCAAGGCAGTCTGAAGCCCCTCCAAGACCACATTGGCACGATTGATAAGCCTATATGTACCTATCCACATCCCCTCTTGATTGGCTGTAGATGGCGTCCACCCCCCTATATAAGTGACTTCATAGAAAAGCTGGTCATTGTACATATCCCCGCTGCGCATATCACCCTGCTGGATGGAAGCCGCGCCAAATGGATACCCCCTTTGAATAATGCCAAGGTAAAAGCCTCTCTGGGCGGCATCATATACGCCTAGGATGTTGCCTTCCACTTTTCCGGCGTCAGCAAATGCTTCCTCTTCAGGCACCAAGGTGACTGGACTTTGATCCGTCACGTCACAGGCTCCAAAAACCAGGAGTCCTGAAATAGCGGCAACAAATATATTTTTTGATTTTATACGTTTCATATTGTTTTTATTTAAAATCCACCACTTAGAATCCTACATTAAGCCCAAATGACCAAGTTCTGATGATAGGAGCTGAGTTCCAGTCAATACCAAATTGAAGCTGGCTTCCAGGGAAGGTATTTAGCTCAGGATCCACACCGGTATAATTGGTAAAGATGAACGGGTTCTGTACCTGTCCGAAAATACGCACAGAACGGATTCCACCGTTGAAGGCATTGTCTAGCCACTCGGAAGGAATTCTGTAACCCAGCACTATATTTTGAACCCGCAAGAAATCTCCTTTCTCCACAAACCTACTGTTGGCCGCTCCTGCTGCCCAAATATTGGCATCCTGACCGGTATATAGTAAGGGGACATCTGTAGTCTGACCACTCTCAGTCCAACGGTTGAGGATTTCAGCATTATTATTGGAGAATCCCATGCCCAGTTGCCCTCTGCGGGTTTCATTCATAATATAGTTGCCGCCGGAGTACCTGAAGAAAATCTCAGCGTCGAAATTTCCGATTACAAACTGGTTGGTCCAGCCTCCTTGCCATCTGGGAAGCGTATTGCCCAACAGTTGCAGATCACTTCCCCCAAGGCCTGTAGCAGTTTCTGAAATGTCACCCGGGTTGTTTTGGTTATATGCTCTCCAGCCAGTATTATCCTGCTCCAGATTATATTGGACCAGTGAACCATCACCTTTCACATAAATAGGGTTACCATTGGCCGAGTTGACCCCAAACCATTCATAACCATATAATTGGGCAATTGGACCCCCTACTTCTGTTCTATTGAATGTTGAGGTAATCGGGCTGATCAAAGTGGTGACCTCATTTTGTAACCATGTAAAATTGAAGTCTGTATTCCAACTGAAGTTATCCCTTTCAATAATTCCAGCCATAATCCTTAACTCAACCCCCTGATTGACCATAGCACCCACGTTTTCAAAGATTCGGTTTTGTGGTACACCATATGAAGAGGCGGTAATCCTCTCTAATACCAGGTCGCGGATATCATTTCTGAAATAGTCGGCAGCTACTGTTACATTTCCAACGGTGAAGTCAAGTCCCGCATTCAATTTTCGAGAAGTCTCCCATTGCAGATTAGGGTTGGCGATCTGGTCAAAACCAATCCCTGGACCAAGGCCAGACAAAGCTGCAGAATAACCACCTACATAAGGAAAGAATCCAATTTCTGTGTTACCTACCTCAGCAAAGGAAGCCCTCACTTTAAAATCAGAAATCAAGGCACTGTTAAAAAACCCTTCATCGGATATCCTCCAGCCTATGGATCCACCCATAAATGTACCTCGCCTATTATCTACTGGCAGAGCGGAAATACCATCGTTTCTTACAGAGGCTGATAAAAGGTAACGACCATCAAAGCTATAATTGACCCTTGCAAAATAAGAGTCAAAACCCTGTTCGTCCATACCACCACCAATCTGCTGCACTCCCGCGGATCCGGTTACAATGTTAGACTGCTGGAAGAAAACATCTGCAATCTGTGTACCCGTAGCGGAATAAAAATGCTGGTTGGTATATTGGAATTCAGCACCAACAGTCACATTCAGGCTGTGACTTTCACCAAGAATAGCCTGATAATTCAAAGTGTTCTGCTGATTCCAACGGTATACAGGTCTATAGGCCTGTAGCATCAAACCGGCATTACCTCGACCATCCCCGTGCCTGGCATCCCAGGTAAGAAACTCATCGGCGAATGTCATATCAGCACCAAACTGAGTCCTTAACGTCAAATCAGGTACAATATCCCATTCTCCGAAAATATTTCCTAAGAACCTGGCAGTTCGGCCACGATAAACATTATTTGCCAACACAAAAGCTATATTGGGAATATTGTTGTCAATATTACCCAAGTTAGGTCCCCTACCAAGCGCTGCTCCATCAGGTGTGGTATTGAATCCGTCATAGAATGTATTCTCGGGATCGAATATGTTGATATTCGGAAATGCCCTTGTCACATTATAAGTAGCACCGGAAAGGGAGTTTTCCCCATTATTAAGGGATTCAATTTCAGTAAAGGAAAAGCTCATATTTGTCCCTATCCTTACCCTTTGGGAAATATTATGATCCACATTCGCTCTAAGCGAATACCTGGTAAGCTCATTGGCCCGGATATATCCTTCCTGGTCAGTATAACCCAAGGAGAAGAAGTATTTGGTATCCGCCGATCCACCTCTAATCGATAGGTTATGTTGGGTTACCAGACCCCTTCTGAAAATATAATCCTGCCAATCGGTATTAACTCCTGGCTGGGCAAGATCTCCTAAACCAGCATTGGTCCTTTTCTCATTGGCAATGGTAACAAACTGGTCCCCGTTGAGCAGATCAAAACGGCTAACTTCTTCATTCCAACCCACGCTCACATTATAATCCACCTGGGCCTTGCCTTCTATACCCTTTTTGGTAGTGATCAAGATCACCCCGTTGGCAGCCCGCGAACCAAAAATAGCCGTGGCGGAACCGTCCTTCAGTACCTCAAAGGATTCTATATCGGCAGGGTTGATCTGAGCAAGCGGATTGCTGGGAAAGTTTGCAGCTCGGTCAGCATTCACCACCGGCACACCATCGATTACGATCAGCGGGCTAGCGTCCGAAGTAATGGAGTTGATACCCCTAATCCGGATTACAGGAGCCTGACCCAGCACCCCACCAGGGGTGGTCACATTTACACCTGGTGCCCGACCTGCAAGCTGCTGGTCAAAAGATGGGGTCACCAGGTTTTCAATTGCCCGGTTATCAATAGATGATACCGACCCTGTAAGTTCCCTACGTTCCTGAGTACCATAACCCACGACTACCACTTCACCCAGGGTTTTCACATCGGGCTCAAGCAGTACATCGATAGTGGATTGGTTACCGATTGCAATCTCTTGGGTCAGGAAACCCACAAAGCTAAATACCAAGGTATTACCGTCTTCTGGCACTTCAAGGGAGTACGAACCGTCAATATCGGTGATCGTACCCACAGTGGTGCCTGCTACCCGCACGTTGACGCCGGGCACCCCTTCTGGTTCTTCTGCGGAGGTCACCGTTCCGGAGACCGTCCTGCTTTGCGCCGCCACAGAGAATACTGTGAACACGGCGAGCACAAAGCCTAGTAAACTTTTTTTCATGCAGTTTTATTTAAGGTGGAACAAATAATTTGGAACATCTAAATTAACCACATTAACATATCTTAACAACTTGATTTATACCATTTTATAATGTTAAAATACCAATAAGATTATTTTTTGTACCTAGAGGAAATAATTTTTAATAAAATTGTACATTACTGAAGTTGAGGAGGTTAGAAGTTTATTGTCCCCGAAGTGCATAGCTGCGCTGCATGCACTTCCGGGGTACGGTTTAGGGGAGGGGTAGGAGTTGAATCCACAACCCCTTGAGCCCCCCAAAATAGTAGGCTTTAAGAGACTGACAAGCCCGGTCCGGTAGTGGAAACCTACGAATCCAAACCCAATCCCAAAGTCCCAGTGGGACGGTCGATATACTAACCCCAGGTGCCAACCTGGGGACCCAAACCAACACCACTCCCCACAAAGTCCCAGAGGGACGAGCCATATTAAGACGTGCTCATATCGGCCATATAGAGAGATCTAAATCCTAACCTCCCAAATACGGAAGACTTAGGTAATAATAGAAATTATCCCTACTTTTATTGTAGCGGACTGGGACAATAAACCGTATGGTCTTTACAACTAAATTTTATTATGATAAAATACTCCTTATTAGCATGCTTGATGGCTTTAATCTTTTTTAGCGCATGCCAGGAAGATAACAGCATCACGACTGAAACATCCGTTGAAGGCCAGTGGGAACTTCAAGGATTGAGAAGCAACTGGATTGATGATATGATTTCTGTGGATGAATTGAATTATTCAGATAGCTACACCTTCAGAGCTGATGGTACTTTCACTAAGTTTAATTCCGTATTGGGATCGGAATTATCGGGAACCTTTGAGGAAATCACGCCAGGCACTGAAGCAAATGTCAACCATGTCAAACAATTAAGACTTACCTTCAACCCTGATGAATTAGAGAATGTGCTTAATGCGGAGGACGCCGGTGGCTGGAATCAAGAACATCAATTTCATGTGTTTTATGGCCACAACGAAACTGAAGAGCTTACCCTCCACCCAGATGGCACCCTTTCAAACGCTGGATTCGCCTGGAGAGATGGACCTATTTATATCTATAAAAGATAACCATCCTTTCTTTGCGACTTAGCGACTTAGTGGCTAACCTAATACTTAGACTAAACTTTACTATAAATGAAAAACCTACTATTATTGGCCTTTGCCGTATTGATCTTGGCCGCTTGCCAAAACGATGACAATCTCAACATGCCGCTGACTGAAATAGGGGATTGGAAGCTTGAGCAGGTAACCCAACCAGGCTCAGGAGAAGTAATTTCAGCTGCAGACCTAAATTTTAGCCAAACCTATACCTTCAAAACCGATGGGACATTCTCTAAATTCAGCACAGAAACAGGCGTGAACCTATCCGGGACATATGAGGCAGAAGACGCAGAGCCCGATGATAGATTTGAGCCCTTAACAGTTAAATGGTTAACACTCACCTTTGACATAGATCAATATGAAGCAATTTTAGTGATGGAGGACAGCATGAGCACCACTGATGTCGACAAATACATCTTTGGAAGTGACAATATGGAAGTAATTGCCTTAAGAGTAGACCATACCCTCATGAACATCGGCCAGCGCTTTCATGGCAAAGCTATGCTCTACACTAGAAAATAAACTGAAAGGATACCTTTCCTTTGCGACTTCCCGCCTTTGTGGCTAACCTTTTCGCAGGTATTTGTATTTCTAGAACTTATAAAAAGAGAAAGGTTAAAAGTAAGAAGAGAAAAAAAAACTTTGTGCCCTCGCGCCTTAGTGGCTAACCTAATACTTAGACTAAACTTTACTATAAATGAAAAACCTACTATTATTGGCCTTTGCCGTATTGATCTTGACAGGTTGTCAAAACGATGATAACCCAACCGTATTGACTGAGATAGGGGAGTGGAAACTAGAGCAGTTGACTCCTGTGCGTTCAACAGAAGTGATCTCAGCGGCCGACCTTGATTTTACCGAAACCTACCATTTCAGGGAAAATGGGACTTTTTCAAAATTCAGCACTAGGGCAGAAATGGAGCTTTCAGGAACTTATGAAACAGTTCCAGTTGATCCTGATGACAGCTTTGACCCAATGATGGTCAGACAGCTTATTCTAACCTTTAATAGTGATCAATACGAATCTATATTGGATCGTGAGGAAGGTTCGAATCGGGCATATGTAGATTTGTATATTTACGGTGTTGACAATTTTGAAGTATTATCCCTGCGGAATGACCACACCCTTTCAAACGGTGGCCATCGTTCTCATGGGGACTTTTTGGTATACACTAGGAAGTAACTTAGAAAGTACGAAGTCAGAAATACGAGGTACGAAGGACAAAAAAACCTGCCAGGCCTCTCCAAAAGTACGAAGTCAGAAGATAAGTTTGGCAGGTTTTATAAATACATAAGAAACCTCAGAGGATTGAATACCACGTCAATCGCTAGAAATACTTGGTACTTGGTACTTGGTACTTGGTACCTAGTACAATTTGAATCACTACCTCCCAATTCCTTTCTCCCTTTTTCAACAGCGCCACTTTATCCACATATAAGCGCTCAAAAAAACCTTCTTCCTTCAAAAAAGCGAGGCACTCATCAAAACGGCTGTCTTTCACATCCTTGGAAGCTATAGTCATATGGGGATTATATGCTTTGTCGGCCAGCTCTTCTATTAACTTCAATTCCCGTTTGCAAAACTCACCTAGCTCCTGCTGCAAAGTCATCAATTCGGGGGGCTGGCTGACTCTGATGTAGAGTACCCGCCGTCCAAATCGGCCAATGCCTTTCAGTTCAAGGTCAAAAGCAGGCTGCTGGCCTAAAAATGTGGATAAGTGATCAATCAGTTTCTGCTCCTTTGCCTCATTATACCTAAACGGCATCTTGAGCGTCACATGGGCCGGAGATTTTAGGGCGTATTTGAAGTTGAATTTATCCTTGACGGCCAACTTCAAGCCCGTGGCCTTCTCCTGAATTTCCCCCTCAGGAACAATCGCTATGTAGTATTTAGCATAATTGGGCATTTCTACACCTTAAACAAGGCCTCTAAGAACCCCATATTTTCTCCTTTGGTTTTATAGATCAGCATGGGAATCTCATAATTGAGATGCACAAGGCGCTCAGCCACGCTCCCTATCAGCAAAGCGGCAGAATCCGTCCTTCCACGGCTTCCCATCAGGATCATGTCCGTCTCCAATGCCTTTGCCATTTCCATTATGTATTTTGAGGCGTGCTTGTCTTCTTTGAGCATAAACTTGCACTCGTATTCCGGCAACTTATTTTTCCTGATAAACTCTCCATATTCCTTTTGGGCATTCTTCAGCATGATATGTGCAAACTCCTCATAGGACTTACCTGTCTTATAATACCCTTTAGGCACCTCATATATGTGCAGGCAGGTAATGGTTGCTTGGAATTTCTGCGCCAGATTCTCAATTAGGCTTAAAGTAAGATGGGAATACTCGGAAAAATCAACCGGCACCAGGAAATTGTTAATCTCTTTAACTTTAAGGTTTTCTGTGAGAAACAAAACCGAACAAGGTGCCTTTTGGGCCAAGTTTTTCGACAAGGTACCGCTGCCTTCGAGCACAATCTTGCGCCCCATAATCAACAAGTCTATGTTTTTGATCTTTGACCAACGCAGCAAAGTCGCCATAGGGTCACCCTCCTTCACGCTGATATCCACCTCCACGGAAGTGGGAATAAACTCAGAAGCTTTGTCTTGGATGCTCTTTTTAATAGATTCATCTACAGGGGCCATCAGATCAGGGTAGGTGCTGGTTACTTCGGCAGGCAAAGCCAGGTCCTTTTCCACATGGACAAAATAGATCTTCTCAATCCCTAAGAGATCAACAAGTTTACCCGTCTTTTCCATCAGGATCTGGTCCATCTCCGTGAGATCCAGGCCTACTAATACTTTTTGAAATTGCTTCATAGGGAGTAGGATTAGCGCAAAAATTAAATTTTTAACGTGTTTACCATTCTTAAAAGGTACAAAGTACCAGGTACCAAGTACAAAGTATTTCTAGGACAAATCACGTTCGAAGCAATGCAAAGGTTGTTCTTTCATTGACCGTTTTTACTTTCTGGGGATCCTTTTTGTTTTGTCAGGTCCTAAAATTCTCAGTACTTTTCTCTATTTAACTTTCCGCGAAGGAGCTCTGTGAAACTCCTTTTAAACCTCTGCGAAACCCTGCCTGCAGCAGGCAGGTCTGTGTCCCTTTCCCTTCGTACTTCCAACTTCGTACCTCGTACTTCTAATAAGCGTTTTCCCTATTAAATATCAACTCATGCACGGTCTTCACCACTATTGACAGATCCAACCAGATAGACCAATTTTGAATATAGAAATAGTCCAACCTGACCCTAGAGCGAATTTGGTAAGGCATCTCAATTTCCCCACGATAGCCCTTCACCTGCGCCAAGCCGGTAATCCCCGGTTTGATCTTGTGCCGGGTGTTATACTTTTCTATGCTCTGCTTAAAAGTCTGGTTCATAGGTACCGTATGCGGTCTTGGACCCACGATAGACATTTCTCCGAACAGCACGTTGATAAACTGCGGCATTTCATCCAATGAGGTACTCCTCAGGAAAGCACCAATTGTCGTCACCCTAGGGTCACTTTTGGTGGCTTGCTGCGTATCGGCGTAGTCATTCGGCGTCATGGAACGAAACTTCAGGCATCGAAAAACCCGGTTGTTTTCCCCATTCCGCTCCTGTACAAAAAATATCGGTCCCTTGGATTCCAATTTGATAAGCAAGCCCACCAGCGGGATTAGCCAACTCAGAATAAAAACAATCACCAAAGATGAAAATACTATGTCAAAAGCCCTTTTTGCAAACCTGTTAACCACATTATCCAAAGGGATGTCATTTACATTGATAACCAAAAAATCCCCATACTTCGAAAAGGATAGGTTTTTCTCCAACTGAAGGCTTTTGTCTGGGATGATTTTGACCTTGATGCACTTATCATCGGCATAGTTGATGATACTTTTGATTTTGTCAGCTTCAAGATTTTCATTGATATAGATCAGATCAAGTTCCATCTGTTCAGCCTGCTCAAAAAAATCAGTCACTTTCCCTTTGGTTTCCAAGCATGAAAACGCATCATCATAATAGCCTAGGAAATTGATCCCAAAATCCCTGCGGTAGGAAAACATCTGCGCCAGACGGTTGCTTGCCCCACCTTTGCCGATGATCACAGCATTTCTATAATTGCCCCCTTTGATACGGTATTGCTTCAGCGCAATATGCACAGCCACGCGGTACACACTCAGCAAAATAAGCATCATGTGCACATTAATCAGCAAATAGAGGCGGCTGAGATGATAAGTCTGGAATAGCACCCACATCACTGAAATGATGGCCACAAACCAGAGAACGGACCCAAACAGCTGTTTAAGCGTCTGGCTATAGTCGGTCGTACGGCCAAGTTTATAGTCCTTTCTGAAGAGGGTAACGCCAAGCCACACCATCAGAAAGCCTAGGTAAAAGACATCAGAAGTGAGCTCAGTATTGAAAATAGAGGCGAGGATCACTTTCGAAAGCAAAAGTGACAATACAATAATCAAAGCATCCCCCAGGCTGAAAAGCCATGGGAAATTTTTATAAAAGCGTTTAGCCATAAAAATCCTGTACCGACTTGTTCCCCCACAAGCAGGGTAATTCAATATTGTTCTTTCAAGGTTTTATGAGAACCTAGCGAGATTTCAATGCAAAAATAATCAAATATTAATGACTCACTACCATATCCTTTGATTAATCCGCACAGATTTGTCAACACATTCATGCAATTTGACCGCCAATTATTGCGATATTTGGAAATTCAGATGCAAGATGCTAGTTGTCCGATGTCCGATGACCGATGAAGGTAGGCTACATCCGACATCCGACATCCGTCATCCGTCATCCGTCATCGGACATCCGTCATCCGACAATTAACAACAAAAAAATGTGGACTTTTAAATCTCTTTTAGCCTCTTCGGAAACGGAAGGATCTCTGGGTAAAAAATTCAGGGAAGAAAGGTTTAGGTTTTTTGAGCAGCTAGTTGAAAAAACCTTTCCGCCAAACCAAAAAATCAGCGTACTTGATGTAGGGGGAACTCAGGCCTATTGGGAAGGTAAGAACATACTCAAAAAGAGAAACCTTGAAATCACCGTGCTAAACCTGATCGAGTTTCCGGTAAGCCTGCCCAATTTTAAAACTGTGGCAGGGGATGCTACTAATATGCCTGAATTTGAGGACAATAGTTTTGACCTGGTCTTTTCCAACTCGGTAATCGAGCACCTTTACAGCCGGGAAAACCAACAGAAAATGGCCAATGAAATCAGAAGGGTTGGGAAGAACTACTTTGTGCAGACCCCCAACCGCAACTTTATCATCGAGCCCCATTACGCTCTTCCACTTTTTCAGTTTGTACCAAAAGGCCTGGCCTATAGCATCCTCACCAAAACCAAACTCAGCCGCTTCAATCGCTGGGACCCCACCATTGCCCAGCAATATCTCGACGAAATCCGCCTCCTAAGCATCCAGGAAATGAAAGCCCTATTCCCGGACGGGGAGGTTTACCTGGAAAAATTCCTGGGTATGAATAAGTCGGTGACGATGTTTAGGTTTTAAGTACGAGGTGTCATTTAAAAATCCATATAGCTTACGGGCATTCTGACAAAGCCATTGGTAACTTCTCGCTGAATACTGGTTTTAACACCATTGCCTTCATAACCAAATACTTTAGCCTCAAATGTTGCCTCTATATAGGTGTTCCCATTTGGAGTAGTGCCCACTTTGAGAATCTCAAAACTGGAATCAGCTTGTGCATCATCCTTTACTAGGGTTTCAAAGCCATAGGGAGCGGTAGAATGTGTAGTAAGATAATGGCGATGCTCATTTTCGCCTAGCATAGCCAACTCCAGGGCTACCCCATCTTGGGAATTGTGCCTGTCATAGTCGAAGGAATAGGGATACATACCTTCTTGGATAAAATCCTTTCTATCTTCTTCATATAGGGTGTAAAGATTGCCAGTTCTGATTTTTAACTCCTCTTTCAGATACTTTTTACCTAGTATAACTTTCAAACTGCCATCACCTGAGTGATCTCTCATAGATGTGGAAACTTTGAAGAACAATGAATCATACTCCTCGAAGGTGGGCTTTTGGGAAACGTAATAAGCCTGCAGAACCCCCGTTCCATTACCATTTACGGAATTGCCGGTATATTCCACTCCCCCAATGGTATAGGTAAACTCCCAAACCAGTTCCGTTTCCTCTTCCTCCTGGATTACTGGTTCTCCATTTTCCTGACAGGATGCCAGTAGAAGTACGGCAAAAATCAATGGTAATACTCTTTTCATATTTTTTTCTTTTGAACGAAGATAAGTATAATTTTTTTTCAATTCTTAAGCTTCTAGGTATAAAAATTCTGGGGCCTCCTTTTATGCACTCATTTAAGCCTACATCGTACATTGTATTCGTACCGCTAATGATCATAAATAATCTGCCTAAAAGGCTCAGGTACCTCCATCGTTCCTTCTGTGTAATAGTCCACGCATATATTCATACCCTCTCTTAAGATTGGTATACCCTCAACTCTATACCGGAAATCCTGATGGGAAGCATAGAAATTGACCCTTCTCACCATTCTTGAATCAAACTTGTGATTTGAAGTAGAAAAAGTACCCAAAACTACCTCCTTGTTATCTGCAAGATTTGAAATATTTCCTTTTAAATTGGATGGCATAGCATCAAAAATATTTCCAGTGTTCTCCTGTTGTTCTTGAATAAGGCCAAAATAGGATGTTTGAAAGTCATTTAATCCATACATATCAATCTCCACGTAAAACCTTCCCAATCGGTTCATAGGTAAAGCCACAACATTAAATCTTCCTTCACTCCCCAAGCCAACATTGGAATGATAAGGGTTAATATTAATTTTAGGGGTTAATATATTGTAGTATATATAACAGGTACATTGACATTCCCCCCGAGGTTCCTCAGGGTCGAATCGGGTATGAACTTCCTCAATCCCTTTGGTTTTGAAGTAATACCCATAAGCCTTCTGCGATTGCCTTTCCAACTCTACATTAACATTCAGAAACACCTGCGTTTGCCCAAAGGGCTCCCCAAACACAGGGCTTATGAATACTAATTTTTCCTCAGCTTCATAGTTATATTCATTGATTTTAGGCGCAGGCGCCACTTCCTGCCAAGTTGACTGATAATGGGTCCTGTCCTGAAGGAGAAAATTCAATCTGTACCTTTCATTCTCATCAAGCTCAAAATCACCTACTGGCAGATAAGCCCCTACAAGGGAATCCAGAGCCAGGGAGAATTCAAATTCAATATTTTTTCTGGCAGTTTCCGTCTCCACATACATCCTTCTGATCTCAGGCCTATCAGTATAGCGGTTGAAAGAGCCGGACTGAAAGGCGGCAGGGTAGTAGACCTTCACATACGTCATATTGGGATCATTGGACACCCAGCCATCCACCGCTAATTTCCTTTCCTGCTCTGGCACATTAATACGGATTTCGTCAATGCAGGAAACCTGAAGCAAAAAAATGAAAAAAACACAAACCTTACCGAATCTATACATCAACTAAATATGATGGTTTTATGGCTAAATTCAAAACGTTTAGAGTGCCAATGGCGCGCTTCCAGACCCTGCCTTGAAACCTCGTAGATGGCTAGCATCTTCATGGATAAACTGCATTATACCTAATACCCAAACTTCCATCACCATTTGAAACCGCATTAAAACTTCCAGTTAACCTATCCGGATCATACCCGTATGAAGTATATAAGGTAAATACTGAACCAAAATGAGCTATTACTTCATCTGTATTTGCATCAAAAAATCTGATACGCGGATTTTGATTAATTGAATAACCATTTCCTCCCAACGGGATATTTTCAACTTCCCATGAAATAGGCAAATCCTGACTATTAAAGCTTGAAAACACCTCACTTCTATATATTTCACTTTCTAATATTTCCCCACTGCCATGTGGTGAGGTAATTTGATTCACCGTAAAATATATGTCCATATCACGATTCCGGTATTCAGGGAAAATATTATTTAGCTCTAGACTATTTGCATGGTATTGTCCAATAATGACATCTTTTTGGCTAGTGGTCTGACTTCCCCCAGTACTCATTACAGTCAAGGTAATGGTAAAGACCCCTGCTTCCTCATATACAATATTATTGGGGCGTTGTTCATTGGATGTTAACCCATTCCCAAAATCCCAATCGTAACGGACTCCTCTTAAAGTTACTTCTTCAATAATTAGAGGTTCTCCGACTATGAAGTCAGGTTGAGCAAGTTCAAAATCTGCCTGCAGTGTGGGGTTTTGATCTTCAGGTGAGCAGGAGAATAAAAGTATTAGGAATACAATTAGGGGGGCTTTTAATTTTATCATTTTATTGTAATTTGTTTTTCTGCATTTCTACCACAAGTCCGTTTCGGTCTTCGGTCTTTTTATTTCTTACAAATACCATATCATTCTTACCCACATCCCCATTCCCATGAATTAGATTCATCACCAAACTATCAGAGTTCACTTCTTTAATAAAAAATTTATAAGTCTTGATCTTCGAAAGGTCATTTATGTACAGCGTATCTGATGTTACATGCCACCGCCCCATTTTCTCAATCATTTGATTTTCCTTGTAATCTGAAAAAAACACCGTATCCATGTCAAAATGATAGTACGTATTATCCAATACCATTTGAAATGTATTTTCAACCCGAATTCTTTCTTCATCACTGGCTTCAAAATGTCTAGGGGAAGAAATTATATTTGAAAAGGCCTCAAAAGAGACTAATTGCCATTTTCCTAATAATTCTGATTGAATTAGGCTAAATGGAACAAGTACAAGAAAAATTGCTTTCATAGAGTGGTATATATAAAAACTAAATTGAGTATGTACAAATTAAGGATTTAAATTGCTTCTCCCAAAGAAATAGGTGATTTTATCAAATTTATACCGCTCAAATTACCCTCATCAACACGCCAACCTTTAAAAATCAACCTGACGAATTAATGCAAAAACTAGATCTTAAATCATTTATTTAAAGGCATCAAACAGAATCTAAAGCCATATAATCTTCTTATCAACTTTTGACCACCTTTTTACCATGTTCTAAGCATCTTCTAATTTTGTTAAGCTTATAAACAAAAATGGCCCTCAGTATTACTGAGAGCCATCTATTTTAAAATCTAAATAATAAACCCCAAGGTATTACGCTTAAATAGCTTTCACTACATCACTTTTCCACTTGATCCACTTTTTCGATACGCTTACTTAAAGCTACTTTCTTACCGGAAAGTCGCTGGAAGACCTCCAAATACTTATCCGTCACGATTTCCCAATCATACTTCTCGGTCAGCCCATCTCGGGAGGTTTTTCTAAGTTCATCCATGGCGGCAGGGGCGGATTCGGATCTGGATACGATGTCGACTACGGCATTGGCATTTTTCTCGAAAAACCATCCATGTTCCCCATCCTGCAGCATCTCCCTGTTAAAAGGTGTATTGAGCGCCAGGATAGCACAACCGAAGCCCAGGGCTTTTAACATGGCTGGATTGGTACCTCCGTACTCATGTCCGTGGAAGTAGGCATAACTGTTTTGGTATAAAGCGGCCAGGTCTTCAGGATCAGTGACATAGCCTGTAAAAAGAAGGCGCTTGTCGTCAATGCTTTTCAACTTATCCACATAATCATCCTGAAATGGTACGCCGCCCACTATAACCAGTTTACGCTTTGATTTGGACTTCACAAACCCTTCAATGATCAGGTCGGCATTGTTGTCCGGCACAAGGCGACCCACTATTAGGAAATAGCCTTCCGGATAAAGATTCCACTTATCTATTCTCGCCGGATCGGCGCTGAGGGTAGGGTTTGCTCCATAGGCGATCACTTCTGATTCGGCGTTGAACATTTCCTTGTACACCCGCTGCATTTCGTCGGAGTCATTGATCACCTGGTCGTACAATTTGGTGGCAAGGCGGCTGGCAAATTTAAAGTAGCGGGAACCTATTCCCTTCCACTTTGGCCGCAGCCATTCCAGTCCGTCCACATTGATGGCGGTTCTCTTTCTAAAAATACGGGAGATCATCCCAAAAGGACCATTGCCACTATTCACTACAAAAATCACGTCCACGTCGGTAAAGCAGGCGTGGACCATGGAAAGAAAAGAATGCGTCAACTGGGTTAGGCTCTTGGTCTCTATGGCTGGAAGGTATTTGAGCTTGATGCCGTTTACCTCCTCGGGTTGCTGCTCAAATAAGGCACTATGGCAATATACGGTCACTTCTACGCCCCGTTCCTGCAGCCTTTCCCCCAGCTCCTTCACCATGGTATCATACCCACCATACACATAGGGATACCCTTTGGCTCCCAATATGGCTACTTTCAACTTTTCTCCTCCTGAAGTATTTGACATATATACTATTTTCTTCACTATGATTATCCGCGAAGATGCCAATAGGCAGCTTTCCTTTGATTTTGAGGTAGGATGACCGAAGACCGAAGACCGAAGAAGCCTTAAATCCTGATTTCAGCCATTCGTACATTAGTTGACGGTGCATACTGGCAATAAAGCTGATATAAACATTTCATAAAACCTTTGCAAACCAAAGGCCCCAATTGCACTAACGCGGAATATTTATCCCAATTTATTGCTAAATTCTTCAATCTCAAGCAACTCACCGATGAAATTACCTAACTCGACCTTCAAAAACCCAAATCCAACGAAATGCGTTCCAATCGGTCAACCACCTGCTCAACCCTTAATTCTTTCGAAAGAAGAACGCTGCTTGGTCTCCTTTTCTAGCTTTATTTAATCGAATCGCTTCTTTTTCCCATTTAACTATAGTCTCTTGATCAAAATAATCCAAAGGGTTTGCGCCAAAGTGGGAGATGTTCTTTTTACATAATTCACTAGCCCAAAACTGAAAAGCCGTACTGTCATATTCCACCTTTTCCAAAGTAAAACCGGCCGATTGACCCAATATCTCCATTCCCTTTTCACTATGGATAAAAATATGCCTAGGAGCATCTAATTGCACCCAATCAGCACCATATTTATCCCAAGCTTCTCCATTGGATACCGGGATTCTGATAAGTAACTGTCCTTTGGGATTAAGGATCTTATAGGCTTGCCTCACAACCTCCAAGGGTTTGTCCATATGCTCAAAGGCATGATGCATCATGACACAATCAAACTTTTCCTCAATTTCGAATACAGACTTTCTTTCTAATTTCAACGAGGAACTAATGACACCTTCATTTTTCATAAAAGGATCAAACCCGGTCAAATCCTTATACCCGCTGCTATAAAGCTCATAAAGCAACTGTCCAGATCCACAGCCTATATCTGCTATTTTATCACTGTATTTGAGGTTTAACTTTCTAAACCAAGGTCCGTATATAGGTTCCAGCCACTTAAAGGGAAGTTTTTGATAACCTTTTAAACGAACTTTCTTGACAAACCTTCTAAAGGCATTGGAATAATTTAACCCTAAATAATATTTCGGTGGGTAATAGGGGGTAAGATCCTGGGGAGGGTTTAATTGTTGGATGGTACCACAGTTACTGCAACTAGAAAAGGGGAAGGTTTCATGAGTCCCAAACATATGTTCCTTCACGTAAAATTCGCGGTTACCCTCGGAGTTTTGACAAACCTGGCAGGTTGTTGAAGACATAGGTTTATTTGAATTTAGTAGGAGGGAAGCTCTTTTTTCCAAGAATGACCTTTTTTCACGTGCACGATTGCCTCTAGCTCTTCAGCAAAAATGTTAGTTGAATTACCGATTTTTGCCAGAAAGCTATATAATGGATAGCCCTTGATTACCTGTTTGTAATTTTTATAATTATACTGATTAATCGTCACCTCAAAGTCATCGGAAAGACTAGGAAAATAATGCTTCAGTTCCTTGGCAGAATATTCTTTCCAATGATGCCCGTAGGTAACCTGATTTAGTATATCATCCACATTTGTACCGATTCCCTTGAATGAAATCATATTCTTCAGGCTTCTGATAAGGCTGGGTAAGCTTAATGAGTTGGGGGTTGAAATGTATATATCACCTCCTGATTTGACCACCTTGTGCAGTTTTTTCCAAAAGGATACAGGATTAAAAGTAATATGCTCAAGGATTTCGGTAAAAAGGATCAAATCGTATTTATCCTCGGTGCCGGATAGGGAATTCAAAGAAGGCAGATCATTTTCCACAATTTTATTGATACCAAAAGTCTCCCTGCGGTTTTCCACAAAGTCTAGTGACCAAAACTCTTTGACATCCATGCCATCCACATGGTACCCCAATTTTCTCAAGATGATGGAAGTATGTAAATAATGGCTTCCAATATCCAAAATTACAGTTTTAGCCGGGTCGTAATGTTTTACCACATAATTAGCCATCCGCCTAAAACGGTCTTTATGGAAATAAAAATATTCCAAATCTTTGGAAACAGCATTTTCCTGAACCAATCCTTCCAATTCAAGAATTACCTCATCTACCGTCTTTTTATTCATATCACTATTGGGATTTACCCATTCAACTTTTCTTCTCTTGAAGAACTTGGTAAAAATAATTTTCTATTTCTTCATTAAACCTTAGCAAACCAAAAGCTTGTTTTGCTCTTGCCTGTGATTTTACTCCCATGCCTTTTCTTAACTCTTCGTCCTCTAGTAAATTCACAATAGAATTAACCCCGCTCTGCACGTCAGAAACGGGAATAAGATGCCCCGTTTCACCTTCCAAAACCATTTCCACCGATCCTCCGGAACGTGTGGCTACAACAGGCAACCCAGCACCCATGGCCTCCAGTATAACTGTCGGAAAGGAGTCAGGCAGTATGGAAGGCAGCACAAAGATATCGCTTATGGCCAGAATTTCAGCTATATCAGATCGGAAACCTAAATCTATAACATTGTTTCCTACTTTGTTTTTCTTTATAAAGACCTGGATTTCCTCTAAAATATATTCATAGCCTGGGTAAGGGTCCCCAGCCATAAGAAAGACCACATCGGTTCTCTTCATCAAAATCTCCTTGGCCATTTCTAAGAAAAACATCTGCCCTTTCCCGGGATTGACTCTACCGACCATCGTTACTACTTTGTGGTTGGGCATAATTCCCAAGGTTTCTCTAAAAGCAGGTTTAGATACCTGCACATCCCTATAAGGAATCCCATTGTGGATAACTTTCACATTTTTTTCCACCCCATATTTTTCCCAATGTTGGGCTACTGAATGAGACACAGCCAATATATTATCCGAGCGCTGCATCTGGGCTGCGAGGAACTTGACCAGGAAAGTAGGTGAGGGGATGATCTCGTGGACATGCCAGATGTGGGATATTCCTTTCCTCCGACTAAAAAACGCACCTATCAAAACGGCCAAAGTATTCGAATAAACCAAATCCAATCTATTTTCTTTATGCAATTTAGCTAGAAAGCGGTAAGCTGAAGAAAGCTTTTGAATTCTGTTGAGTAGTCCTAAGGGGTTGAAGTATTTCCTTCTCAACACTCCCAAGTTCTGGATTTCAACTCTTACCCCTCGCTTTTGCAATTCCATTGAAAGTTGGCCACGATAGGGAAGTACCACTATAGGTATAAGTCCTAGTCTTAAAGCAGACTCCACAACAAACAACAAAATAAGCGAAGAGCCATAGAGATCAGCAGACCCGTGCAGAAATAGAGCATACTTGCCGTTTAGCGAATCCCTATTCATTTGTCAGCAATTTATGAAAGGAACTATAGAAATTCTTCCGTGAAAAATCCTCTCTTCTTTTCAGACCACATTTAATTAATTTTTCACGCAAATCAGGCTCCAGAAGCAGTTTTTCCATTTGAAGCGAAAAGTTATCCACATCCCCTATAGGGGATACCAGCGCCGCGCCACCTGCAATTTCCGTCAAAGCTTCCTGCTCAGAGATGATTACCGGCACCCCATTGTGCATAGCCTCAATTACCGGAATACCAAAGCCTTCATTGGAAGAGGGGAATACATAGGCAAAAGCATTTTGGTAAAGCGCCTTCACTTGTTCATCTGGCAAAAATCCTGGCATGATTACCTTTCCCTGTAAGCCCAATTCCTCTATTGTCCTTACCACCTGTGGATAATCATCCAGCGCAGAACTCAATCCTCTTTCCCCTACAAGTACTAATTTCTTTGCTCCAGGATGGTTTTGATCAAACTTGGCAAAAGCCTTTATCAAAACCGGTAAATGCTTTCTTTTGTCAAAACTGCCGATATGGATAAAATAACCTTTCGGTGATAGCTCTAGCGAATTGATTACGGAATCATCAGCCATTTCCGGCAAAAGTCTCGGGCATTGGTACACTACTTCAATTGAATGCCCAATATCTGTAGCCTCCAAAATGGACCTCCTGGAATATTCACTTGTGGTGACCACGGTTGTATTGTCCTTTAGTCCCCATGAAATTGCTTTCAGAAAGTATTTCCGCCAATGGGAATTATAATTTTGGGGCATTTGCCAAAAAAAGGCATCATGGATTACCACAACGCTAGGCTTGTTATTTATAGCTGGCGCCACAAAATCAAAGCAGATCAATTGATCTGCTTTATGGGTAGTCAGTCTCAAGGGTAAAACCACTTGTTTGTACCAAAAGTAATAAAGGTGATAGAGTAACTTCCTCCAATAGGGAACATCTCCCCGAAAAAAGTGCTTGTTGGCCTGTTGATTGGGATCGTGTGAAAAAATATATTTAACATCATTTTGAGAATGCTCTTTTACGGCCTCACAAAACTCCAACATATAGGTTTTTATCCCTGTTAAGGCCGTATTAAGGTAGAACAAATCAACGTAAACCCGCTTTTTCATGAAAGTGCAAGTTTTGGATAAGCGATTTTCTGATAGGCCATCACACTATGGCCGACCATCCACCAACTGGTCCACGCAACATAGGCGTACACTTCTGCATTGGCGGTAAATAAGGGAAGCAGCATTCCGACTTTGACGGCTGCGGCCACGAAACCTACCCGGGCCACCATCACATTTTCACTTTGCCTGAAGACCCGCAGGGAAACTTTTACTGCATAGTAAAGCATTAAAATGTAAAGGATCATGCCCAGCCAACCCAATTGCACACCGTAGATCAGGAATTGATTCTCACCGCCAATACGAAACTCCTCGTCCACAGCACCCACATTTCCACTCATCCCCAATCCGATTCCCAGTGGATTTGACACCATGGAATCCAGCGCTAGGACCCATTCGATGACGTGACCTACGCTGGAGGTACTTTGGAAAGTCAGGGTGTCCACCACAAAATAATAGAAATCTTCTGAGGCGAAGAAAAGCACGTAGACGACAAATAACATCAACCCCGCTGCTCCGGTAAGGATTAATTTATATAGCCTAAAAACCAGAGCTATAAAGAAAATCATGACGAAAAAGGCCAAGAAGGCTGCTCTTGAAGCAGCAAACAACAAACTCGCAAAGGAAGTGGCCATCACCACTGTGGGCAACATCCAATCTCTTCTGTCAGAAGTGAGGAAAAATATCAAACCAGCCGAAAAGCCTAGTAAAATCGAGCTGGCCAATTCCAGTGGATCAGAGAAAAAGGAGGCCAGCCGTTTGGTAACCGCAGAGGTTTCAAATGTCCATGTAAGTCCAAAATGCCCAGAAGCTTCAATATCCTGTAAATCTAAATTGTATCTAGCATACCCCGTCAAGGACTGTAAATGGGTGTCAATTAGCGATTCAAATACATTCACCAAAAAAGCAGCGATTGCAATGGAGAAGATGATGGTAAAAAACTTTTGATAATCTACTTGAGAAAAATTGCTGTTACGGCCGATGAAATACACCATCGCCGGAATAAGCAGGTTTTTGTAGTAAAGTGCACGATTCAAAAATGTGGCCTCACCGATGGGGAGAAGGAGGAATAAGAAGGCAAGGGCAATAAAGGCCAAAAACAACTTATCCACAACATGAAGCCGCCAAGGATAATCATTCAGGTTATTCTGATAGGCCACAAACCCCATCAAACCCAGCAGGACGATAAATTCTTTTTGGTATTGGAAAAAATTGACAGCAATGGGTGATCCCGTCACCTGATAGGTCAAGGTGAGGATGGTGGTGTAGAAAGGCAGAAAAAGCATCAAAAAGAAAATCGAATACTCGTATCTTCCTTTGAAGATCATCTGCTTCAGTGTAAACTGCATCAACACAGCCCAAGCAATCAATATGATTAATAACGCAATCAAGGCTTGAGGGGAGTGGGGCTGGTTGGGTCCAATCTATAACCGTCCAAAAGACCTCTCCATACGGCTTTAAGTTTCTTCTTGCGGTTTCTCAGTAAGAAATACCCCATGTAGCCCAGCATTTTGGCAGTCTGAAAGGGAAAGGCCGAAAAGCGACTAAACAGATCCTTATGTTGACGCATGAGAAAAAACTGGTTGCGAACATTTAGATAATGGGCTGATGGGGAGAGGAAGCCTTCTTTTTGTTTGATCTTGGATTTTGTGGACCCACTGGCAATGTGGTAAATTTTACTGTCCAATACCACGGCTAGCTCGTATCCAGCCTTTTTGATGCGAAAGGAATAATCCACATCTTCAAAGTATGCAAAATAGGAGGGAGTAAGTGGACCAACCTTGTGCAAAACTTCCTTGCGGATCATCAATGCACAACCGGTGAGCCATTTAGTGGTAAATATTCCAGAGTGATTTTCTAATGTGGAAGAGGAGATAGTGGATGCAAACGTGGTCAGAAAATCCCCGCCTGCCTTCCATATTTTTTCCCGCTCGGGATGGTTGTATATCAATGGCTGCACGGCTCCTAAATTTGGGTTGACCTCCATAGCTTCCACAAGTTTTGCCAAAAAATCGGCCTCTAAATAAACGTCATTGTTGAGAAGCAAAACGTACTCATAATCCTTTTCAAGGGCATAATTTAGGCCTACATTGTTGCCCCCCGTAAATCCTAAGTTATCCACATTTTGAAAAAAAACTAGCTCAGGATATTCATTTCGCAGCTTTTCACCCGAACCATCATGCGACCCATTGTCCACCAACAGGATCTCCACATTGGAATAACTTTGCTTAATCAATTGGTCAATACACTGCTTGCTATACGTGTAGGTGTTCCAATTGACAATAATTATGGCGACTTTTCCTTTGTTCATTTCTAGTCCTTAGAATGGGATTAAGGAATAATAAAATCTTCTCACTAACGGCCGACTGGTGATGTTCAATAAAACAAGGTTAACTACAAAACTCACTAGCTCTGTACTCAACAATGCAATACATAACCCGATTGGGCCAAATTGCTGAGTCAAGACCACCGAGACAACTAACATGTAAACACAGACAATCCAGCTTCCTTTAAAAAACAGTTTCTTTTGATCAGTTATCAACATGAATAAAACATTGACAATGTTGAAACATGCCAGCAAGGGTACAAATGCCAATAATTGCAAATAAGAAACAGCTTCTGGTAAATTGCTTTTAGAAAGCAAAGTAATGATGTAAGGGGATGCAATTGAAAATCCGAACGCCAATATTAAACCGCCAAGGATAGCTAATCCATATATTTTTCTGACAAAAACTACCACTTCTTCCGCCCCTTGTTGCATGAGCCTGGAAGCATTGGGATAAATGGCCTGTATGACGAGAGCAGGAAAAATCCTCAACACCATCGTCACTCTTTCGGCCAAACTGAAATTTCCTAATATTTCCGCCGTCGCATAGAAAGACAAAATAATTAGTCCTCCATTCACGGCAATGTGGGAGATGAAACTAGAAAGGAAAAGTAGAATATTGTTGCTGAGGGATTGATATATCTGACGAAAATCGGGTTTGAAAAACCTGATTTTCATTTCATAATGGATATAAAGCAGCAAAAGAAGATTGATGGAGAATGCGGAAAAGCCTAAAAGGAAGTTGACCCATTTGGCCTGATCGGGATTGTGGATAAACAGCACAATGCCCATCAGGTAAAGGAGTTTGCTGAAGACATTGGAGATGGAAATCAGTTTCATCTTTTCCATTCCCTGAAAAAACCACAAGGGTAGGGTAGCCTCCGAAAAAAGCAACATGATCGAAAAAGCCAAGATTACCTGGTATTCACTGAAGAGCCCAAACCCAAATATGCTGATCAACAACACGGTTGCCGCAAGAATGGCTAAGAAGACTTTGCTGAAGATGATGTTGCTGACAGAGTGGGAGAGTGCCAGCTTGTTCTTTTGGTTGATGGCCACTTCCCGGGGTCCGCTGAGGTTGTATCCGAATCCCACCCAGATATTGGCAAGTATGATAACCGAAAGGGCAAGGTTGACCAAGCCAAACTGGTCCACTCCAATAGAAGTGATCAACAGCGGCATGGAAATGAGGGAAATCAGAACATTGGAGGACTGGATGACAGCCAAAAAAATGAAGTTCTGAAAGGATTTGTGCCTTATCCAGTGAACAAAAGGCAGGGAACTTAGTTTTTCTATCATTTGGCCCTTAAGCTGCCTGCCTTATATTAGTCCTATAAAGCGTAGATAGGTATATATAGAAAATCCCGATAAGCAACATGATCATCCCGCCAAAGACAATCCCTTTCGAAAGTTTGATCTTGTCTTCCTCCAGTGGAAAACGTGGAGAATCTATTATCTGTATCAGTGGGGAGTTGTTACGATGATTGACTTTTGCGATCTCGAGGTTTTTGACAATCTCACCATACACCGTTGTAGAAGCCTGCACATCCACCTGCCGCTTTTTAGATTCCACCATGGCCCGCTGCACAAGTGGGTTAGGGTTGGGAACATTATCAGTAGCCGAGGCAAAATCGCTGATACTCCTATCAAGAATATTCCTTACCGAATCCGCTTGGGATTGCAATATTGCTAGGTTTTCTGCAGTTTTCTTGGTTTTGGTCTCATGGTAGAAGTTATTCACATTATCTACCAGCTGCTCATTGAAGTACTTGGCAAATACCTGATCCTTGGAATTGATTGTCACGTTGATAATACTGAGCTTCCTGTCCGGCTTTTGCACCGATAGGTTATCTCTACGAATATCCTTCATGATTTCCTTTACAACACTGTCCTGTTTCACCGTAAATTGATCTCTAGGAAGGCTGAAGTTCATTGTGGATAAGTCCACTTTTCTCCTCCACTTTTTCTCTAATTTATTGAACGTAATATATCTATCAATCAGTCTAGTAGTACTGTCTCCCGCCATAGGGCTAAGCAGGGTTTTGCTGAGCATGTTGTCAGAACGGTAAAGCTCCATGATGTTATCTCCTGAAAACAGCCCGTTTCCTCCACCCAGAGAACCCAGGTTAATGCCTACTAGGGAAGCTATCCCCGACATACCCCCGCCCATCCCCGACATATCCGACTCTTCCAATACAAAGGAAGTTTCAGCGGTATATACCGGTTTTTTCAAAAATGATGCAGCTGCTCCCAGCAGCATGCCCACTAGCAGAAAAATGGCCAGCAACTTCCATTTAGATCGGAAGGTCTTTCCCCAGCCGCGCATTCTTAGCACCAATTCGCGAAAGGTGATTTTGTCGTCTTTTATATGTTGGTACTCTGCCATCGGTTATTCTCCTCCTCCATAATTGATTTGGCTTAGCAACAAAGCCAATGTCGCCAAACCTGTTGTAACACTGATAATCTCACCTGGTCGGAAAGGAATTCTTGGCCCCTTAGTCGGCACAATTACCTCCGCTCCCGGCTCCACACTAGGGTAGAACCTCAAACCCAGAAAGCTCTTGGTTCTGGCTACCTCGCCATTAGCATATACAACGTAAGTCCTTCTTCTTTTTGCCCTGTTGTCAAATCCGCCCGCCCTGTTGATGAAGTAACTCATCGAGCGGTTGTCCTCATATTTGACCGTAGTAGGGTAGATCACATCACCCCTCAACCTCACGGTCTGAAGACGCTTAGGAATGCTGATGATATCTCCTTCTTCCAAAATCAAGTCATGCCTGGAACCAGGGTTGTCCAATATTTTTCCAAGATCTATCGCAATAGCTTCCGTCTCCCGTATTTTCAGTGGGGCGATCTCTGCTTTTCGCTCTGTGATACCACTCAATACATCTACTTTAGACTTTACTACCAGATCTTCTTCCAGCTCCGTAGTAAATTCCTGATAATTTTTGATATCCTCACCGATGCGGGCCAATAATCTTTTTTGGGACTCGGTAAGATCATCGCTTTCCTGAGAAACTCTAGCTAATAGGTTCTCGTAATTCTTCTGCTTTCTAATTCTTTCAGACTCGGTTTCATAAAATTCAGTCCTTCTGATTAAGGTTGCTCCTTTTGGGTAGGCAAATTCAGTCAAACCCCCCGCCCTGCGGATAACATCCGAAATCTTTTCCTCGGCATTCTTCACCGCAAACTCCCCCGGAGCGGCTACCTGACCTTCAATTTTGATTACCTTCTCCAACACAAAGTTAGGCTTTCTCCTGATGATCACATGGTCAAACGGCTGCAGCACTACGGGTGTGCCCGAAGGACTTAGATCACGATTAACGCTGGTAGCGATGATGTCCGAAATATCACGTGCATTATCCTGAGCGGCACGACGGGCAATTTCTACATCCGACAAGGATGCTGCCTCTTTTACTCCCCCTGCAAAGACAAGCAAATCCTCCACTGTCATATTCTTCGAGAAAGGAAAAATCCCTGGATTTCTAACCTCCCCGGTAATCTTAACATAAAATTCCTCGGTCAGGTCATAAATGGACGCCACTCTCACAATGTCCTCACGCTGTAGGGCCAGGTCATTTTGACCGGCCATCACCTCTGAAAGGTTCACCTGAATCACCTCTGTGGATAAGTCCTCATGTGTTCTCATCACCGTTGCCCTTTCCAAAAATGCCTCTCCGCGTAATCCTTCTGCTCTTTTGATCAAATCGGAAAGGTTCATCCCATCCGTGATCGCATAGTTTCCTTCCCGGAATACCGCCCCTTTGATCTGCACCCTGTTGGTAAATCTGTCCAACAGTTGTCCTGCATAATATCTGTCACCACCCTTAACGGTAAACATTTCAAATTGATCTCTGTAGATATCTGATACTGTTTTCTCCTTAGGGGTATTCCGCACCACACTAACTCTGTCTGTGAATGCATCATCGGTAAATCCACCTGCATAACGCATGACAGATTTAAGATCTTCACCTTCTTTGATTTCAAAAATCCCAGGTCTCTTTACTTCACCTGCCACTTGAACCCGGGCTTCGAAGGGTTCGACCATGATTACGTCTTGATCCTGGAGCTGCACATTAAGGTCGGCAGTTCCTTCCATCAAAAACTTATAAATATCTATTTTGGCAATTTGTCGGTTGTTTCTGATCAGCTTCACATTTCTCATGGAGCCCCTATCATTGGGGCCTCCAGCCGCATACATGGCATTAAAAACGGAACTGAAAGCACTCAGAGTAAAGGTACCTGGCAATCGCAGTTCCCCGACCATGTGGACTTTAATGGTTCGCACATCTCCGAGAGATACTTGCACGAAAGTGGCTGGATTGCTTCCTCCCATACTTGGATAGTATGTTTGCAGTCTCCCTTTGATCCTTCTGGTTGCTTCCTCAATTGAAAGCCCTGAGACACTAACAGGACCCACGTTATCCAACATCAGATTTCCTTCAGGAGTCACATTGGCTTCGTAATTTTGCTCTGACTCGCCATAGATATCAATGAACAACTTGTCACCAGGACCCAAAATATAGTTCTTTGGCGTTGCCAAATTCAGGTTTGGCTCAAATGTCAAATTCCTTTCAGGATTGTAAAAAAGGTCCATTCCAAAAATGGGTAGATCGGCTTGGCTTTTCACCACTTCTCCCTCTTGATTTAAGAACCCCTGGGAAATTTTTTCCAGGTCCACCTGCTTGCGAGGCTCCCTTTTGGCAGTTCTAGTAGTGGTACGGGCAGGGCCATCTCCAAGCAGGTCAAGTTGCTCCATTCGCAGGCGGAGTTTTTCCACCTCTGGTTTTGGAAGCCCTCGGGATTCGGCCATCTGAAGAAGTTCCTGATCAGAGAGTCCGGCGGCCTTTCCTTTAGCCACAAGTTCCTTCACCTCATTGTCAGATAGGTCATCCACCCGGATGGTGGCAATATCAGGCATAGCCTGCCCCATAGACTGCGGGATTTGGATAATCAAGCTGGCCATTACTGCCAGTAAAAAGATAAGACGTATTTTCACTTTATGATTTGAACAGATGTTTGACGAAGTAAAATTTAAAGCTTGCTCGGCATTTGGTACAGCTTCGCCACCTCAATCCCAACAAGGCATTGAGCCGCGAAATCCCTGCTTTGGACAGGGCATGCCAAAAATCACCGTAAAGATAATTATTCCATTCTATTGGGAGAGGTTCTTTGGGATTTATTCCACATTTGCAGGCTATTCCGTGCAGTTTTGACATATGTTGATCTGGCTTCTGTCCTGCAAAAGCTGCTTTCTAAACGTATTGTATAGGGGTTTATTCCAAATAGCGACCATTTTTTCCGTTTTCAGGCTGCCCATCACGTACTTGGCATCCTTATCAAAACAACATGGAACAATCCTGCCATCCCAAGTCATCACTGCCCCCTGCCACATTCGCCAGCATTTGTTCTGAAGGCTCTTCTTAAGTTTCCAGGTCCCATCGGGGTTGGGTAAATAACGTGAATATTTAAGGTTATTTACCGGAATGAGCGGGGAGCCATTTTGATAATCGTAGATCTGGGTGGTTTTGAGTTGTAGTTCGTCCACCTTTAGCTCTTCCGCCAATTTCTTGATCTCTGGAATCTGATGTTCATTCACCCCGGTTACCAAAAATTGCAGGATGACCTGAGGAAATTTATTTCCAGTTTCATTTCGGTAAGCGATGAGGTTTTGGATGCCCTCGGTGACTTTGGTAAGCTTGCCACCAATCCTGTAATTCTGATAAATTTCCTGGGTGGTGCCGTCCATGGACACAATCAATTGTTTCAAACCTGACTCTACAGTCTTCTGAATATTTTCTGGTGTTAAATAATGCGCATTCGTTGAGGTAGCGGTGAAGATTTTCCTACTGTCGGCATATTTTACAAGTTCGAGAAACTCAGGATGGAGGTAGGGTTCCCCTTGAAAATATAGATGCAGGTAGGAGAGGTGTCCTTTCATTTGGTCGATTGCCGTTTTGAAAAGCTTTTCCTCCAGCATTCCCTTAGGCCTCGAAAAGCTTCGTAATCCACTAGGGCACTCTGGGCAGCGGAGATTGCAGGAAGTGGTCGGTTCGATTGAAAGACTTGTAGGTAATCCCAGGATTTTGGGTTTACCCATTCTCCTGGATAATTGGAACGAAATAGCAAGCAACAGGTAATTGTAGACCTTACTCCAGGTGAGGTAATTTAAAAATGCACGGGCTAGGTGTAGGTTCATGGAGTAAATGTACAAAGTACTATGTACCAAGTACTAAGTTCATGGCACATTTCACCGTTTTTTTCAGGTTTTTCAGCACTATTGTACTTCTGCTTACTTCACTATTATTTATTCAGCGTTCATCATTCATCATTTAAGAACAAGAATCAATATAATTCCTACTTCCATATGCCATTACTGTTCAACCCTTTCAGGGTACCAAAACTTGAGACGGAACTTACAATCCCCGGGTTGCACCCGGGGCTACTAATGGTTGAATCCCTTCAGGATTCCAAATCTGGTCCATACTTGTCCATTCCTCCGCGAAACTCATTTTTAAACTCTGCGAAACCCTGCCTTTGCCGGCCAGGCAGGTCCGGCTCCCTTTGTTCTCTTCGTACTTCACTCTTCCTCCACCGGCGGTATCAAAATCTGATCTATCCCATGAATAACCCCATTGCTTGCTTCCACATTTGGGGTGAGGATGGTGGCGGATTCGTTGATGGTGATATTGGTACCGTTGGCCTGGAATGTTAGCGATTTGTCTGGGAGAAGGGTCTCCATAGCGGCATTGGGTACTTGGGAGGATAATAACTCCCCACTCATAATATGATACAGCAGCAGGTCACGGGTTCCTGGCCGGGCAAGAAACATTTCCAAGTCCTCGCCATGTGCGTTGAGGTAATTGTTGAAAGCATCATTAGTTGGGGCAAAAAGAGTGAAAGGGCCATCTGACATCAGGTCATCAGCCAATTCTGCAGCCACCAACGCTTCTTCCAGAAGGCTGAAATTATCATTTTCTTGAAGGATTTGTATAATAGTCCGGTCTTCCAGCACCTCATCAATATCCTGATGACAGGACATCATACCTATGATTGCAAGGCACATTAATAAAACAATTGGTTTCATGGTCGGTTAAATTGGTTCATTTAATATGTATTATGAAAGGTAGGGAAATATTAGGGGTCCTTTGTGCCCATTTATCTCCGCGAAGTAGCCTTAGTGCTACTTCTTTTAACCCTGTCTGCCGCCAGGCAGGTTTGTGCGACTTAGCGACCCATTTCCCTCCGCGAAGAAGCCTTAATTAAACCCCCACTTCCAGCCAAGTGTTTGGACTTTTTAACGCCCGAGCAAAAGGTTGTTTGTCAGAAAACCCTATTTTTGCACGCAAACGCATTTAATCATGACATACATCCGCTTAATTATACCAATTCTTTTGATTTCTATCATGGCCTCCTGTGGCCGGAAAGCGGATGATTGTACTTTGTCAGAACAGATTTTAAATGTTCCACTGGATCTAAAGGTGGAAAGGCTGGAAGAAAAGTTTTATCAAATCAGCAGCAGAGAAGAATTATCCTATTTCTTAGAAGATCACCCAGAGTTTACCCAAGAATACCTGCAGGAAAAGGCATATGCAAGTAGGGAGGAATTGGAAGTAGAGCTATTAGCCATTATTGAAGATTCCCTCATGCAAGACCTTAATGAGGAGGTTTTAGCTCATTTCGCAGACTTTGACCAATTAGAGCAAGAGCTGGAGAATGCCTTCAAATACTTGAAATATTATTACCCAAACTTTCAGGCTCCCAAAATCTACACTTTCGTCAGTGGCTTCAGTTCTGATTTTTATATAGGAGAAGATATCATTGTCATCGGTTTGGATTATTTCCTTCCGGCTGATCACCAATATCAGCCTGATGAACTTCCCCAATACATCAGCAACCGCTATCAGAAAGAGTATTTGGTTCCTACCTTGATGACGGCTATTTCAGCTCAATTTAACAAGACAGATTACCAGGATAATACCTTGCTTGCGGAGATGATTTTCTATGGAAAAAGCTACCATTTCACAAAAGCTGTGATGCCATGCACGCCTGATTCTCTTATCCTTGGTTATTCACAGGATCAAATTGTGGCCAGTTATGCCAATGAAGGTATGATTTGGAGCCATTTTATTGAGAACGAACTGCTTTTCGAGACAAACCCATTTGAAATCAGAAAATACACAGGTGAAGCTCCATCCACGGATGAAATCAGTCCCGATGCACCTGGAAGAATCGGCCGCTGGGTAGGTTGGAATATCGTAGATGATTATGTGGACAAAACTGACGTCAGCCTCCCTCAGCTAATGGAGGAAAGCAGGTCTGATCAAATTTTCAGGCAGTCCGGATATAAACCCCGTCGTTGACTTTAAGGGGATGCTTGGTAGGATTGATGACATTGAGAACCCTTTTGACAGCAAAATCTGAGGAAAAACTGTTTTCCGCCAAAGCACGCGCATTCTTTCTAGCCAGTTCTCTGGCTTCTTTATCCTCCATAAAAGTTTCCAAAAGACTCCATGACTTCTCAGGTTCCTGTGCATCAAAAAGCACACCCAACTTGTGGTTGTGGATAAGTTCCTCCACCCATCCCTCATGATTGATAATCAAAGGCTTGCCCATGGCTAAGGCATCAAAGAACTTATTGGGACTATTGGTTCTCAACACTGGATGATGGGCAAAACTAATATACATCACATCACTTCTTTCCATCAAATCACGCACAGCCTCTTTGTTCCCAAAAGGCAAAAAGCTTAAATTTCTCAACCCTTTTTCCTCTGCCAACCTTTGTAATCTGGGCACGTCAGCGCCACTTCCCATAATGTTAAAATGCCAATTCTTCTGATGGTATTGAGCCTGAGCAGCCATGTTTACGAACTCATGCAGGGCATTTACCCTTCCTATTGCTCCGGCATAACTGATGGTCAGAGGCCTCATAGACTTGACATTACTGTTTTGATAAGGCTCAAAAAAATCGATATCAGCAAAATTAGGAATAAGGTAAACCTTGGTTTCATGCGAGCTCTTCTCTATGTAATGTTTGATGCCAGGAGATAGGGCCACCACCTTCAGGGCATGCCTATAAATGCTTTTTTCAAGTTTGTAAAGAAACTTGATCATCAAAGGATTCCTCACCACTCCCATTTGAATTGGCGCCTCCGGCCAAAGATCCCTCACCTCGAAAACATAGGGAAGTGCATATTTCATCTTGGCCCAAATACCAATTAACCCAGTGGTTAGGGGAGTAGAAGTGATATACATCAGGTCGGGACGGGGAAGCTTTTGAATTAGGGTTTTGGCTTTACGCACAAAGCGGATAAAGGCACGAATCCTTCTTCCAAACCCATAATGGTTGTAATAGAAGACAGGAAGGTAATGAACCCTTATCCCATCGATGATTTTTAGGTCATAGTAATCCTTGTTGTGGGCCGTGATAAGATCCACCTCGATGCCATCCTCCACCATACCCTTGGCAAGGTAATAGGATCGCACCGCACCGCCTTCCTGCGGGGTTACAAAATATTGATGGATGTAAATGACTCTCATATTCCCTGTTTTTTGACCCAGCAAGCCAAAATATATATATTATACAACTGTAGAAAACCGGACTTGATATACCGGTCTGGACTTTTGGCCATTTTCCTCATTTCCTCAGGCAAAAGCCCCTGATGGGAGTTATGGAATTCCTTTAGGACCCTGAAAACCGTTTCCCTAAACTGGTCTTCTTCCGAAAACCATTCCTTCAGCGGCAATCCAAAACCCAGCTTTTTGCGCTCGGCTACCTTCTGAAGACCATATTTACCCAACAATTGTTTTATCCACAATTTCGGTTCCAAGCCCAGGTGCATCTCGCCGCTCAAAGACCTGCTGAGATCCACGATACTTTTGTCAAGATACGGAGCCCGACCCTCAATACCATGGGCCATTGTGGCATTATCATGCACTTTGAGCACATCGTTTATCAGATAAAAAGTCCTGTCCCATTCCAAGGCTGCCTTATAATCCTCATCATTTTTCGGATAATAGGCCAAGAATAACGACTGATACTCTTTAGGAATATTTTGAAGGGATGAAAAATTCAGATAGGTAAGTTGGGGATCTGAAGAAATAGCTTGGGCAAACTTTTTCAAATATCGCGTTCCTATGCCCAAATTGCTGACTATTGAGGCTAATCCCTTATATAATCCCGGTTGGGTAAGGTACTTCCTATAAGCCTGGTGTCTGTTGTATCCGCTAAAAAGCTCATCGGCTCCGGCACCGCTAACGAGCACTTTTACATGTCTTTTGGCTTCCTTGCCTATCATCCAAGTCAGAAATCCCGCACTGTCCCCAATGGGTTGGTCCAAGCTTCCAATATAATCCTCCCAATTTTCCAAAAAGACCTCTGGAGTGATCAGAACTTCATGATGAGCACAGTGCATTTTGGTAGCGACCTCTTTTGCGAAGCCGGCATCCGGATAATTTTTCTGGTATTTTTTGTCAAATACAGCGGTGAAAGTGTGTAGAGGGGTTCCAGTCTCATTATGCCAGGTTTTCAACAGCAAACTGCTATCCGCCCCTCCACTCAGGATCACTCCAACAGGAACTTCCGCGTGAAAATGCTTTAAAACCGCATCAAGGAGCAGGTCCTCGAACTGATCCAATGTAGGAAGCTCTTTTGCAATCTCCACATCCTGTTTCAGATCCAACTCCTTCACAATTTCTCCCTCAAAATTGATTTCCAGTAAGCTGCCAGGAAGCAACTGTTTGATCTCCCGATAAAATGAGCTTTGAGGAAAAGAGTGTCTCGAGTAAAAGTAGGGGACAAGTTGTGCGGAATCCAGTTGACTTTTCAAAAGACCAGATGCTACTATCCCGCGGCTTTCAGAGGAAAAGGCCCATTGATTGCCTTGGTGATAAAAGTATAGTGGTTTTTTGCCGGTGGAATCCCGTGCGATCAGGACGGACTTTTCGGACTTATTCACAAATATGAAAGAAAACATCCCTTCTAGCTTCATTACGCCTTTAGCCCCAAAGATTTTCAGCCAATGGATCAAAACCTCCGAATCCGACTGGGTGGTAAAGCTGACACCTTGATCCAGCAATTCATTTCTCAGATCCTGATAATTGTACAGAGCACCATTCCAGACCAAGATTCCATTGCCATCGGCAGTTAAAACGGGCTGATTGGCAAGTTCACCCAAGTCAAGGATCTTCAGCCTGTTACCTGCGACAAAGATCTGGTTATCCACATCGATCCAGTCGGAGTGATCAGGACCACGGTGAAGGGTTGCCTCCATCATGGCTTGAATCTTCAGGTGCCCCTCAATGCCCGGATTGACCAAAAGGTTGATGCCACACATTTACTTCTTTGATTTGGGGATGAGGTCAGCTTCCAGTTGCAAGGTTTTCTGGTTTTTCTCAAAATACCGGCAGAAATGAGTGATTGTGCAATCTTCACATTTTGGCTTCCGGGCCAGACAAATGTATCTACCATGGAGAATTAGCCAGTGGTGGGCCACATGGATATGTTCTTTGGGAATATGTTTGATCAAATGTTTTTCTACCTCCAAAGGTGTTTTGGCATTTTGTGGCACAAGTCCCAACCTTTTGGAAACCCTGAAAACATGCGTATCCACGGCCATATTGGGCTGGTTCCATACCACACTGGTGATCACATTGGCTGTTTTTCTTCCTACACCCGGTAGTTTGATCAATTCATTTACAGTTGAAGGAATCTCACTGTTAAAAACCTCCACCAGCATTTTTCCGAGGCCAAGAAGGTGCTTTGTTTTATTGTTAGGGTAGGAAACGGTTTTGATATAGGGAAAAAGCTCATCAAAATTGGAAGAGGCTAAATGCTCCGGAGTAGGAAAATCCCTAAAAAGCGGTGGCGTCACGATATTGATTCTCTTATCGGTACACTGGGCACTCAGCACCACTGCTATCAGCAACTGAAACGGGTTTTCGAAATGAAGTTCCGTCTCTGCCTCCGGCATATGATGTGAAAAGTGATCTATAAAGGCTTGGTAGCGTTGTTTTTTAAGCATTTTTACTACGTGTTTTTTAGGGTACAAAGTACAAGGTACCAGGTACCAAGTGTTTCAGATTTTTCTGTGGTTTTAGGCCGTTTTGGCCTCATTTCTTATTTAATCCCTTCGCACTTCGTACCTCGTATTTCGTACTTTCGAGTTTTTTGTACTAAGTACAAGGTAGGGTGCTTTCAAATATCTTCTTCCGCGGAGATGCCTCCCGATCCGCAAAAAGCTTCTCGGGACAAGTACTGCGAAACTCAATTTTTTAACTCTGAGTAACTCCCCGTCCCTTTTTGCAAATTAACAATTATTCTCTCCTCCAGCCACAAAAAAACCACCCAAGAATGAACTTGGGTGGTGATATAATTAATTTCTTATTTTAAAATCAGACGTTCTCTTTGGTCAGACATTTTAATTTGATGGCATCCACTACTTTTTCAGAGGGCTCCATAAAAACTTGATCGAGTTGATCTATGGCGCTTCGAAGTTCAATGTATTGCTCCATAAGAGCTTCATCGGCATGAAGAGCCTGGGTAAGTTGATCACTCTCGGTTTCACTCAACTCTTGGTAAATGTAGCTTACCAGATCATTTGGGGTAAAAGATTTTGTCATAGGCAAAATTTATCTGTTTCATCTTCTTCCGCATGTTGATTAAAGCATAGCGCATGCGGCCTAGAGCAGTATTGATACTTACCCCGGTCTGCTCAGCTATCTCCTGGAAGCTCAGATCCATATAATGCCTCATAATCAGCACCTGTTTCTGCGTCTCCGGCAGTTCGTCAACAAGCTGCCTAACCAGTTTATGGGTTTCGTCCTTCACTTGGAGGTCTTCCACAGACTCATCGGCAAACTTCAGCGTATTAAACAAATTGGAACCGTCCTCCATGACTATGGATGGGTACCTTTTCATCTTTCTAAAATAATCAATGGCCAAGTTGTGAGCTATTCTCATCAACCATGGCTGGAATTTTCCTTCTTCGTTATAACGATCGGAATTTAATGTCTGTACTACCTTGACAAATACGTCCTGTAGTAAATCCTCTGCCACACCCTGATCCTTTACGATCATGTAAATTGTCGTAAATACCCTGGATTTATACTTATCTACCAATAACTCAAATGCAACTTCGCTACCATTTCTATATTGTGCGATAAGTTCGCTGTCCTTAGGCCCTAACCTTTTACTCATAAATTCTAACTTTTAAAATAACGTAGAGGTTTATCCCATATTGTGATTTTGATGGTGAAACAAATATCTAAGAATCCAAATGTATATATTAGAAAAATACAACGCAATCAATTATCTAAATTTTTTCTATCCAAATAAATGATAAAATAATTTATCACAAAATTATCATCGGTTTATACAATACCTGCAGAATTATCTAAATTGATGAAAGTTTGACAAAACCTTTTCAAGGCGCAAAGCAAATGCCACCAAACTCAGAAAAATGCAATTCAAAAGTGCTTTATATTAGTTGATAGATAAATTTACCAATTAACTAGTTGAAAACCAAAAGAAAGCAACTCAACGGCGTATAAAATTATATTTTGCTTTTAACATATTTTAACATTATGAATATACTAAGAAAAATTGCCTTTCTTCAAGAATAGGCTTTTCAACAAAATTACCATTTGCCGTGTTTGGTAGGTATATTTGTATTTATGGACAAAAGCATGCAACACCACCACGGAGCTTTGGAAGAGCTTGACCCCCGATCCTACATCATTATCAAAAACGCCAAAGTCAACAACCTGAAGAGTTTGAGCGTGGCCATCCCCAGAAACAAACTGGTGGTGGTGACCGGACTATCAGGATCTGGCAAATCCTCCCTGGCATTTGACACCCTCTTTGCCGAAGGCCAAAGGATGTACGTGGAAAGTCTAAGTTCCTATGCCCGCCAGTTTCTTGGCCGTATGGAAAAGCCCGAAGTGGAATACATTAAAGGAGTCTCCCCAGCCATTGCCATACAACAGAAGGTCAACACCCGGAATCCCAGGTCCACTGTAGGCACCTCAACAGAGATATACGATTACCTAAAACTTCTTTACAGCCGTATCGGGCGCACCATATCACCCATTTCTGGAGAAGAAGTGAAACACAATACGGTTACGGACGTCGTTGATTATATCCACAGTTTCGAGGAAGACTCGAAAGTGATGATCAGCTGCCCTCTACAGATTGCGGCAGATCGAACCGTTAAGAAAGAGCTTGAAATACTACTTCAAAAAGGGTTCAGCAGGATTTTAATTGACGGAGAAGCCTATTATGTAGAAGACCTCTTGGAAAGCGACGATTTCCCCAAAGGGGATTATGAAATCCTCATCGACCGCGTGACGGTGCAGAAGGAGGATGAAGATAACCAGTTTAGGATCTCAGACAGTGTGCAAACTGCTTTTTACGAGGGCCATGGAGAATGCCATATCATGCTTCCTGGAAAAGGTGAAAAAACCTTCAACGATAGATTTGAACTTGACGGGATGACCTTTGAGCATCCATCGGTTAACTTTTTTAGCTTTAATAACCCCTATGGGGCCTGCAAAACCTGTGAGGGTTTCGGTTCAGTACTGGGAATCAACGATGATCTGGTCATTCCTGACAAAAGCCTTTCAGTTTATGAGGGCGCCATTGCCCCATGGAGAGGGGAAAGCTCCAAGAAGTGGGTGGAGCCTCTGATTAAAAATGGGATCAACTTTGACTTCCCCATACATCGCGCTTATGAAGACCTGGACGAAGAACATAAACAACTCATCTGGACCGGCAATAAGTATTTTCAGGGCTTAAATGACTTTTTTGCCCACCTCCAGAGCAAAACGCATAAAATCCAGTATAGGGTAATGCTTTCTCGCTACCGTGGAAGAACTACCTGTCCAGACTGTAAGGGCACGCGATTGAGAAAGGATGCCTCATATGTCAAGATTGACAATCATAGCATAATTGACGTGGTATTGATGCCGACGGAAAAAGCATACGAGCATTTTCAAAGCATAAAACTTACCCCACAGGAGGAAAAAGTAGCCAATCGCCTACTTAAGGAAATCATCAATAGGCTGGAATATATCAATAAGGTGGGATTGGTTTACTTGACTTTGAACCGCCTGACCTCCACACTTTCTGGCGGAGAATATCAGCGGATAAAGTTGGCCACTTCCCTTGGCAGTGCCCTGGTTGGCTCAATGTATATCCTGGATGAGCCTAGCATCGGCTTGCATCCAAGGGACACCGATCGCTTGATCACCGTGCTGGAAAGCTTGCGGGATATGGGCAATACCGTAATAGTGGTGGAGCATGAAGAAAAAATCATGAAAGCCGCAGATGAGATCATCGATATCGGACCGGAAGCAGGAACCCATGGCGGAGAGCTTGTTTTTCAAGGAAACCTAGAATCCCTCCTTACTGAAGGAAATACCTACACGGCCAAGTACCTAAAAGGTGAGGAAAAAATCGCTTTCAACAAATCTACCCGAGGGTGGAAAAACAAATTTACCATCAAAGGTGCAAGGGAAAACAACCTCAAAAATCTTACGGTTAGCTTCCCTTTAGGAGTACTCACCGTGGTCACTGGAGTCAGCGGTTCGGGTAAGTCTACGCTGATCAAAAAGGTGCTTTATCCATCCATAGGCAAAATTCTGGGCACAGTCAGCGAAGAAACGGGCAAGTTTGATAAACTGGAAGGTGATTACAAAAAGATCACCCAAATAGAATTTGTGGATCAAAACCCGATCGGCAAGTCCTCAAGGTCCAATCCGGTAACCTACGTGAAGGCCTATGATGCCATCCGGAACCTTTACTCCGATCAGCCAACAGCAAAGCAAAGGGGCTACAAGCCTGCTTTCTTTAGTTTCAATGTGGATGGGGGACGTTGTGAAGCCTGTCAAGGTGAAGGCACCCAGAAGATTGAAATGCAGTTTATGGCCGATATCTATCTGACTTGTGAATCCTGCAAGGGAAAAAGGTTTAAAAATGAGATCCTCGATGTTAAATTCAATGATAAGGACATTTCTGAGGTATTGGACCTTACTATTGAGGAAGCTATGGATTTCTTTAAAGACAAGCCAGCAATTATCAACAAATTGGAACCACTTTGGGAAGTTGGCTTAGGCTATATAGGCCTAGGACAATCCTCCAATACCTTGAGTGGTGGTGAGGCACAACGTGTAAAGTTGGCTTCTTATTTGGGGAAGAATACCTCTAAGATGGATGAGCATATCTTGTTCATATTTGATGAGCCCACCACAGGGCTGCACTTTCATGACATCAAGAAACTGCTGCATTCCATTAATGCCTTGATCGACCAGGGCCATTCGGTTATTATCATTGAACATAATACCGAAGTAATCAAATCGGCTGACTGGGTAATAGATCTTGGGCCGGAAGGTGGCGATAAAGGCGGCTTTTTGACTTTTGAGGGTACTCCCGAGGAACTTTTGGAAGAGCAAGACAACTATACTGGTAAATACCTGAGAGAATCATCTTTGAATCATTAGCAATTACTTTTTTACCCCAATATGAAAAAACTATTATTTGCCATGTCCTTGATTTGGGGGACTCTCCATATTCTTTCCTGCGGGGCAAAAGTAGCCGTAGAAAATCCCGAACCAGGTAACTGGTTGATGATGGATACGCCAGTAGATGTATCCTTGAGAGGTTTGTCACCTGTTACTGAGCATATTGTGTGGGCCAGCGGCGCAGACGGCACCTGGCTATTAACCATGGATGGTGGTAAGAGTTGGAAACATGGAGTTATCGATGGTCTGGACACGGTGGATTTTAGGGACATTGAAGGTTTTGATGCTAGCACGGCCATTGCCATATCTGCTGGACAGCCGGCTGTGATCTATAAAACCACCGATGGTGGGGAAAACTGGAAAAATGTATATCAAGGCAAGGCAGACGACTTCTTAAACGGAATGGCCTTCAGAAATGATAAAATTGGCTATGCCTATGGGGACCCCATCAATGGAAAATGGACGATCATAAAAACAGAAGATGGTGGCGATACCTGGATAAGATCAGAATCCTCCCCAAAAGCAATCGAGGGAGAAGCTGGATTTGCCGCTAGCGGATCTATCATGGTAGTAGATCAGGACAATCTTTATTTGGCCAGCGGCGGAAAAGAAAGCAACATTTACTATTCGCACAATAGAGGGGACCAATGGGCCGTCACCCATACGCCAATGACCCAAGGGGAAGCATCACAAGGCATTTTTAGCCTGACCATTATCGACAATAGCAACATTATCGCGGTAGGTGGCGACTTTGAGGATCCGAATAACCATACGGCTAATGTCACCTTATCACATGATAACGGTCTAACTTGGGAACCAAACAAGGGTAATACCCCATCGGGCTACAGATCTGGAGTGGCTTATTATCCCAGATTACATTGGGTAGTTGCCGTGGGCCCGAGTGGAACCGATTACAGCACTAATGGTGGAGAACACTGGGAAAGTCTGGGTACTGAGAGCTTCCATACCGTCAAAAGATCCAAATCCAACGGCTCAATCTGGGCCTCCGGAGCAGACGGCAAAGTCGCCACACTAGAAATATTGTAAGATGACGGATGACCGATGTCGGATGTTTCATCGGTCATCCGACATCTGACATCCGACAAAATCACTTCTCTGATGCTTTGATTAGCCCTTTTCTCCTCAAAATAGTCTCCATGAACTTCTTCTCATTATCGGTATTGAAAATCCGATAGGGAAGGTGGATAAACTGGGCTTTAGACATAATCAGTACATAGGCATCTTTATCCACATAGGCCTGTTTGATCATGTCCCAATTAATCGGCATGCCTTGTTTGGGGTTGACTTTCATCAGCACCTGGCGGCTGTCGATCTCATAGGCGAGTTTTTCAAACATGACTTTATTTTGCTCCATTTGCGTAACTCCTGCAAACTGGATAACCCAAAACAACAAATAAAGTACGTAGGCCAATATCGCCATACTTATCCACCACCAAGACGCAATCCAGAAATATCCAGCAGCAATGGCCAAAGCGATCAAAATCACCCACCACTGTTCCTTGAAGACATTTCTAAGTCCTAGCTTGATATAAGTACCCGTTTCTAATTTATATTTTTTGGTTTTGATAATCATGGCGATAAAATTTGACGCAAATATCTGATGATATCGGCTATAAACCAAATTATCTCCCAAATGCTAGGATATTTTAGCCAATTCCCAACAAAGCCAAACTGCTTATGGTTAGGTTTTTGAGGATTAAAACATATTCGCGTAGAAATATAAAATAACTTTTAACCATGAGCAGCTTATTTATCGATCTGGTTTTGTGTGCGCTTGCCTATGTGGTGTTGATCTATTTTGTAGCAACCATGACAAAAGCTCGCTTCAATAACCGTAACAACGACGCAGATGATGGAGATGGAGGTGTGGAGGATATGACCCCGCCAAAAATTGATTTGCCACCAGGAGTAATATGGCCAAGTGATGTGCCTAAACGTAAAACGCCTACACCAATGCTTTGAAGGAGTATTCGGTCTTCGCTCTTCGGTCTTCGGTCACCCGTCTCCCGTCTCAACTACATTTGTCACACACCCCTTGAACCAACAGGTTCATTTCTTTGCCTACGTAACCCTTGGGTAAAGTAATAGAAGGAAGGGTGAGTTCTTCAATACAGTTGGTTTTGCCGCATTTTTCACATTTGAAATGGACATGATCATGATTGTGGTGATGATGGACACTGCTATCCTGATGTTCGTGCATGCAAAGAGCATATTTTGTTGCCCCACTATCATCAAGAACCTTGTGCACCATATCATTTTCCAAAAAAGTCTTCAAAGTCCTATAAATTGTAACCCTGTCGAAATTCTCCTTTAACTCTTCTTCAAGGTCGGCATGGGAAAGAGCTTCCTGACGTTTTAGAAAAGTCGTTAACACATCTCTTCTACAGCTGGTAACCCTAAGTTTATTTTCCCGAAGGATATCTGAAGTTTTTAAAGTCATGTCCTGGAATTTGGTTTACTAACTGTTCAACGGTATAGACGTAAAAATAATTCTAATGTCTGACTTTAAAAAAGGTATGTAAGAAATATGACTTAAAAGACGGAAGACCGAAGACGGAAGACGGAAATAGCGGCCATTGTAGATACCGGCCATGGATCTTTTTGGTTTTGGCGTTTACAGGGAAAATTATGGATATGCACTATAAAAAAAAAGGGGAGTCAAGGACTCCCCAATTGATTAGGCTTTCGGATTTAAAATAACATTTATCCTTTCCAAAGCATCCTCTAGGTGTAGTTTGGACACTCTGTCGGATGTTCTTGGGATTGCAGCTTTTACTTGCTTTTGAAGGGTTTTCAGTTCACCTCTCACAACCGGACGGATATCCGACTGGGAAGCGTTGATCTGAGGACCCACAAACCTTCTGTAACTAGCCGGAACATTTGGCTCGTCTTTAGTCATCAAAGCTTCCAATCTTTCCAAGTGGGCTCTCTGAAGAGCTCTTCTGTACACGTCTATCTGCTTACCAGCATTAAGCTCAGTCCAGATTCCAGAACGAAGGTCATCAAAAAGCTCAACCATATTATAAGCATTGCTGCCATTGATAGCTTCATTTTCAATCAAACGGCCGAGTCTTCCATGGTCAAGGATACTGTTAAGCGTTCCTACCTGGATACCTCTGATTTTCTCCAATGCACCGAAATCGGCAGTTCTAGCAGTAATCTCATTGTCGATCAACCAGCTAGGAGTAGCAAACAGCTCTTGGTTAAGGAATTTCACCGCTTCTTTCTGAGTGGCTTTGTCAGTATGAGTATACACTCCCTCACCATCACCAGTAGATTTATAACGTTCGTAAACACCACCAACGTTGGTCTTCACGTGCCCCATGTAACGGTTGTATTGTCCGATTACCTGGCCGTACATTTCATTCAAGTCTGTGTAATCTTTGAACGGCTTGTCTTCTTCATAAGTCCACTCAACCAAGTTAGGCATGATGCGCTTCAAGTTCTTGATTCCGTAGTCAGAGGCCAACATGGCGTTATCTCCTAAGTCTTCGCTTTGTGCACTTGGATCATAAGAGTTGCCCTGACGACCATAACGGTAAAGCGGATCACCATTTTTGGACGTTATCCACTCGTTCAGGATAGTTTGCTCGTCTTCTGGAGTCTCAGCATCCAATATTGGTCTATAACCCCAAGAAATAGCATATTTATCATATACCCCTACGTCAGGGAAAAGGCTTACTCCTTTATCTTCCGGTTGGGCAACATAATTAAATCTGGCGTAATCCATGATTGATGGCGCCGTACCATATTTCTGAGTAAATTCTGCCGAACGCAAAGAATCCACAGGGATAGCATTGGAAGAAGCAAAATTATGCGGCAAACCTAAGGTGTGTCCCACTTCGTGAGCAGACACAAACCTGATCAGTCGTCCCATTACATCATCTTTGAATTTCACACTTCTAGCATCTGGGTTTACTGCTGCAGTCTGAATGAAATACCAGTTTCTCAACAGGTTCATCACATTGTGATACCATCCGATATCAGATTCCAGAATTTCACCGGATCTTGGATCAGACACGTGAGGTCCGTATGCATTTTGGATATCAGAGGCGAAATAACGGATCACAGAATATCTGGCATCCTCTGGGCTCCATCCCGGATCTTCTTCAGGAGTAGGGGCATCTTTAGCCTGGATAGCATTCTTGAAACCTGCGGCTTCAAAAGCACGGTTCCAGTCCTCTACACCTTGCTTAAGGAAAGGTCTCCACTTATCAGGAGTAGCAGGATCAATGTAATAGACAATCGGCTTCTTAGGCTCTACCAATTCACCAGCATTGAATTTCTCGATGTCCTCGTCTTTTACTTCAAGTCTCCATCTGTCCAAGTAGGTTCTTTTAGTAGCTCTTTGCTCGTCCAAGCCATAATCGGTTACCGAGGTATTGAACCAACCCACTCTTCTGTCAGCCAAACGCTGTTTCATAGGCTCCTTTGGAAGCAACAACATGGAGCTGTTCATTTCCACAGTAATAGAACCGGTGCTAGAATTGGAAGGTGGGTTGTTAGCCAAATAAGTCATGATGTACCTACTCTCGATGTTGATCGGGTAAGTGTGGATATGTTCGATATAAGAACGGTCCCCGTCAAGACGAGTCACTTTATAGCTTTCTCTCCTGTTTTTTGGAAGACCCAAAGCCTGAACATCTTTGCTGTAAAGATCAGTAGCCTCGATCACCACGCCTTCTCCATCCTTGGATTTGGCCTTGATGTCGAAAGAATGGATGATTGGCTCCAAGTTGGAATTTTTCACCGCTTGGTAAATCGGTAATGAATCAGAAGCAGTGTTTTTATAGCTGACCAACTTCAAGTTGATGCGGTTACCATTTCCACGGTCCCATCTCACCATTTGAGTATTGGTACGCTCTCCACCATAACCTATGCCTTCGGCAGTTTTGGCAATCGTGGTTACAATCAGCATTTCTCTTCCGATCAAAGAATCTGCAATTTCATAGAAATACTTTCCGTCCATATCATGAACGGTAAAAAGGCCTTCTTTGGTTTTAGCCTTGGAGGTAATTACTTCGCCATAAGGCTTAATTCCATTCTTGCTGGCCGCTGGTTTTGCTTGAGCCGCTGCAGTTTCGGCCTCTTTTTTCTTTTTCTTGCGTTGTGCTTGCACGTCCTCTGAAGCGAAGACAGCACCGACAAGTAAAGAGCCAATGACTACATGTTTTAAATTCCGGGATGAAAACATCTTATTATTTATTGGGTTGATAATTTCGTTGCAAGGCACAAAATATGACTTATATTAAAAACCCTATCTATATAGTTTGTCATTTTTGATAAACGGTATATGAAACTCTTAAAAGGTCTGCATGACTCAAAAACAGAAGGTTGTGATTATCGGTGGAGGGCTTGCTGGCCTTACAGCCGCCTATTTACTGGCTAAAAAAAGTCATCAAGTCACGCTTGTGGAAAAGCAAACCTACCCCTTTCATCGAGTTTGCGGCGAGTATATCTCCAATGAGGTTAAGCCTTTTTTGCAAAGCATGGGACTTTACCCCAGCCATTTAGGCCCCAATGAAATATCACGGTTTCTTCTTACTTCCCCAAGTGGGAAAAAAGTAGAAATGCCATTGGATATGGGAGGTTTCGGGCTGAGCAGGTATGCATTTGACCAATTTTTATTTGAAAAATGTAAAGAGGCCGGTGTAACATTCCTCCTCAAGACAGAAGTTTTGGAAACCGGCTTTTTGGAAAAAGAGAACACTTTTTCACTTTCCCTTAAAAACGGTGAATCCTTCTATACAGATCACGTCATAGGAGCCTTCGGCAAAAGATCACGCATGGACAAAGCCTTACATCGGCCATTTATGGAAAACCGCAGCCCATTCATTGGCATCAAATACCACGTCAAAACCGACTTTCCCGATGACACCGTCGCCCTTCACAATTACAATGGAGGATACCTAGGCATCAACAAAATCGAAAATGGGACCTACAATGTGTGTTATTTGGGCGACAAGGAGCAACTGCGAAAGGCTGGATCGATTGAGAGTATGGAAAAAACCTACCTTTTCGAAAACCCCTTTATAAAAGAACTTTTCCACAACAGCGAAATGATTCTCGACAAACCTGTAGTAATCAATGAGGTAGATTTCTCAAAAAAAGCACCGGTAGTGGATCATATCCTTATGGCTGGAGACGCAGCTGGGTTGATAACTCCACTTTGTGGCAACGGCATGGCCATCGCCATTCATTCGGGAAAACTCGCAGCCGAGGCAATTATCCACAATTCAGAAAGAACAGACATAGAAAAATGGTACGCAACCAATTGGTCCCAACAGTTTCAATGCAGACTGTGGATAGGCAGAAAGGTTCAAAAGCTGTTCGGCTCGGAATTATCAGCCAATCTTGCTGTTGGGTTGCTTAGGACATTTCCTCCGGCTGGTAGATCCATTATGAAAAGAACGCATGGATTGGCTTTTGGCTTTGAGGATTAGATTACCTGAAGCACTTGGGTTCGCTCAAGGAAATAATAAATGAAAAACACATTCAGGCCAAATGCTGAAAGACGGATCATCCACATGGCCCAGGGATAGGTGGCGTATTTGACCGGATTTTTTTTCACAAAGTAAAACCAGGTATAGAAGAACAAGATAGCCGGAGCCACCCCAGCCAAAAAGCCCCAAACAGCCCAGGCATGCGATTGACCCAAGAAATAGAAAATAAATCCGGCACCTGCAACCAAAAACCACACGGAAGAAAACACGAAAGTACCTGAATAACCTAAAAATATACTCATGGTCTCATCCCCCCTCTCACCATCTTCCTCATGCTGGTAAACCTGCGTGAGGGGATAGTTGCCCAAGATCATGAGGCTGGTAAGTAGGCCGGGGATAAAAATATGGCTTTTCTCGAAAACATTCCACCCAAAACCATTGAGCCCAGCATAAGCCATCGCAAACGTAAATAGCCCTTGAAAAAACCCAGCCGTTAACCAACCCAAAATCGGGTATTTTTTAAGGCGAATGGCGGGATGGCTATAGGCCATTGAAATAAGTGCATATAACAACATCATACCTGCAAAAGCCATATTAATCCACATTCCCAAAACAAGCGCCATTAACAAAAAGATAAAGGATAAGTATAACAAACCCGGTGTTACTTTAGGAGGATTTTTGATGCCAGCTATGCTCTTTTCATCTTTATCATAAAAGCTATTGTAGGCATTGCTCGAAGGGTAGAGGAAAAGGTGCAAGGCCAAAAAGGTTACTAATAATCTGAACCCATCTAAATTTGGCGCATGAGCCAGGGAAAAAAGAAAAACCGGCAAGAGGTAAAAGGAAAAGGATATTCTAAGGAGCTTCCAATTGGAGAGTTTAAACATATAGGCAAAAGGAAAAGTTAAGTTGGGGCTGTTAGCAAGTTTTCAATAATCAATATAGGCATTTAAATCAATTTAATGAATAACTCCATAATTTCCATCGGTACGGCTAACCCCGGGAAGGCCATTCGCCAAAGATCCATCGGCGAATTCATGAAAATGGCCCATTCGCTGGGACCTGTAGATGCCAGAAAATTACAATTTGTCTATAACCAATCCGGAATTGAAACCCGCTTCAGCGTATTGAATGATTTTGAAAAAAGTGATTTTAAGGATTTCAACTTTTTCCCAAACTCGGCCGACTTAGAACCATTTCCCTCCACCAAGGACAGAATGCAGGTCTTCCGAAAAGAGGCACCAAAGCTTGCCGTGGAAGCTATCAGCAATTGCCTTTCTACTTCGCAAGTGAAACCTGAGGAAGTTACTCACCTGATTTTAGTGAGTTGCACAGGGATGTACGCCCCCGGCTTGGAATTGGAAATCATGGAGAAAATGGGGTTTAACGATACCGTGGAGCGGTATTGTATTCACTTTATGGGTTGCTATGCAGCCTTCACAGCAATAAAAATGGCCGACAGAATCTGTGACAGTGACCCCGATGCCAAAGTAGTGCTCGCTTGTGTGGAACTTTGTACCATTCACTTTCAGAAAGAATACAATGAAGACAATCTTTTGGCCAATGCGCTCTTCGGTGACGGTGCCGCGTCAGCGCTAGTGGCCAATTCCAAAGAAGGTATAGCCATCAAAGATTACCAGAGCAATCTGGTGAGGGAAGGAGAAGGCGACATGGCCTGGCATATCGGAGACTTCGGCTTTGAAATGAAACTGAGTAAATATATCCCGGGATTGCTGGAAAAAGGAATTGAGGACTTAGGCAAAAAACTGGAGGAAAAATTCAAATTATCCACAATTAAAAATTTCGCCATACATCCTGGAGGTAAGATGATTTTGAAAAAGGTGGAAGAAAGCTTTGGTATTGCCTCAGAGCAAAACTGCTTTGCTCATCAGGTGCTAAGGGATTTTGGCAACATGTCATCGGCCACCATTCTATTTGTGCTTGAAAAAATACTGAAACAAACCGGCAACCCTGGAGAAATCCTGGCCATGGGATTCGGTCCGGGCTTGACATTAGAAACACTTTTATTGGATAAAAGATGAGTAAATTCAAGCAAAGAAGTTTTGAAAGAGAGCTCATGGATGACCTTAACTGTGGTGGTGATGAACTGGTCCAAACTCTTAAAGAGCTTAAAATCATAAACCGATTATTAGGTGGCAATAAGGTCTCTACAAACGGTTTAGAGCAGATCATCAAAAGTTATCCACAAGCACATTATCAAATCGCAGACATCGGTTGCGGGCAAGGGGACATGATCAAGGTGATGGCTCGATGGGCAGAAAGAAACCGAATCCACGCCACATTTCATGCTTTGGATGCCAATCCAAACATAATTGAACTAGCAAAAAAAAATCTCGTGGAATATCCAAATGTGGAGTTTCATGTGGCAGATGTATTTGATTCAGAGCTGCTCGATCAGCCTTTGGATATCATCACCTGTACGCTGTTTACACACCACTTTACAAACACTGAGCTGATCACTATGCTGAAAAACTTTAAGGCTAATTCAAAGCTTGGCTTTGTGATCAATGACCTCCACCGGCATCCCTTGGCATATTATAGTATAAAAATGCTCACCCAAATGTTTTCAAAATCCCCTATGGTCAAAAATGACGGACCCATTTCTGTATTAAGAAGTTTCCGCCAAGATGAGCTCGAGGAAATTTTGAGATTATCCGACTGGGATAAGCACAGCATTAAGTGGAACTGGGCGTTTCGCTGGCAAGTGCTTGGGCTGCAGTAAGCAAAACATGACGAATCCTTTATTTATCTGCCCAAACTTTTTAATTTTGGGCTTTCCTTCATCATTAGATAAATTATGGATTTAGATTTAGATATTGCCACAATTGAACATTTCACCAGAAGGGCTATAGACGCAGCCTGGATCGTCGTCCCAAACATTCTTTTGGCTTTGATATATTATTTCATCGGTATGTATATTATTCGGTTTTTGATCAAAACCATCAATAATATCTTTACCAAATATGAAATCGAAGCCTCCCTTGCCATATTCTTAAGCAGTTTTATCCGCGTGGTTCTCTATGTGGTTCTAATTTTAGCAGTTGCCTCCACACTGGGCTTCCCAATCACATCCTTTATCGCTATTTTGGGTGCTGCCGGTTTGGCCATTGGTCTTGCTTTGCAGGGATCACTTTCCAATTTTGCAGGCGGGGTGTTGATTTTGATCTTCAAGCCATTTAAAGTGGGGCATACCATCGAAGCGCAAGGAACCCTGGGAAGTGTGGAAAGAATTGATATTCTTTATACCACTGTTAGAAACTTTGACAACAAGGTAGTTATTATTCCGAATGGCGGACTGGCCAATTCCAGTATCACCAATCTTTCTATGAAGCCTACTCGAAGAGTGGAACTTAGCTTGGGGGTTGCCTATGGTACGGATTTAAAAAAGACGCGTCAAATCGTTCTTGATGTTTTAAAAAAGGATGAAAGGGTGTTGGAAGATCCTGCTCCAGTTGTCTATTTCACCAATTTCGGCGACAGCTCCTTGGATCTCAGTGTAAGATGCTGGGCCAATGCAGCCGACCTTTGGCCGGTATTTTGGGACAATATGGAGGCAATCAAAGAAGCTTTTGAAGCCAATGATATCGAGGTGCCATTCCCTCAAAGAGATGTCAATCACTATTTTCCTGAAGGTAAACCAGAATTGACCCTTTCTGCTGAGAAAAATAACAACTAAGCATAAAAAGCCCACTTATCCAGTGGGCTTTTTCATTCCTCTCCGGTCTCCCGTCTCCGGACTCCGGTCTCCCACCTTTTCCAACATATAATTTGACAGATTAGTTATATTTGGCCTATGATCCTAGATTTTAACTACAGAGAGCCCGAAACAACGCTCAAAAAAACCAGCAAAAGAATAGCGGGCCTTTCCATTTCCAGACTCGTTCTATTTTTCTCCATGTTGGCTATCATCATTATTGGCCTAAGTGAGGTACAATGGGTGCTTTTCCTCTTTTTCCCCGTCAGCATCCTCTTTGTCCTCTCCATCAAAAGATTTAATAAGCTTAAAGACAGACAGGCCTTTTTGAAAGCCATCCTGGCGGTAAATGATGAAAACCTTTCCCGAAAAAAACGTGAGCTTTCTCGCTTTGACCAAGGGCAGGAGTTTATGGACAAAAAACACCCTTTTTCGAATGATCTCGACCTTTTCGGAGAGCATTCTCTTTTTCAACTACTTAATCACACAGTAAGTGGAGAAGGTAGATATTTACTAGCCCAGGAAATGAAAGCGTATCATCCTGTAGCAAAATCTAAGGAAAGATATGCTGCTATTCAGGAGTTATCCACAAAAAAAGACTTCTTGCTTCATTTTGAAGCCTTTGGCAAAGCTTTTCTTAGAGAAGAAAAGGCTAAAACTGGATTTTACGAATGGATCAATACGGCCAATCAATGGAAAAAATTCTTTTACATCCCTCTGGTCATTGGGCCAATTGTAGGATTAGGCGTCTTGGGAGCTACAGTGTTGGGATATATCACACCAGGCTGGTTTTCACTTTGGTTACTGATCGGTGCATTTGCATTGAGTTGGGTATTGCGCCCGCTGATGGCTGCCGGCAAGGTCATGCCTGATGAGGGAGATTTAAAAACTTTTACGGCTTGGGCGAGGCTTTTGGAAGGGGTCAGTTTTAAAGACAACACACTTAATACGCTCCAAAAACCGATATATGATAAAGAATTTAAGGCTTCAAATTCTCTTAAAAGTCTAGAACAACAAAGCTTCATGGTACAAAACCGCGCCAACATGGTGTACTTGGTATTCAATTTCCTCTTTTGGACTGATTACATCGTGCTTTGGAGACTGGAAAGATGGAAAGCCAAAAATCAGAGCCATGTCCACTTTTGGCAAACCTGCTTTAATGAATGGCAGGTATTGGTATCACTTGCCGCCTTTACAGATCAGGAGGGCACCCATACCCCAGTGGAATGGACAACTGGGCTCAACCTGAAAGCTGAAAGTGTAAAACATCCCCTTTTGCTTCCTGACAAGTGTATTCCGAATAATTTTGCCCTTTGTGAGGGAGAAAAAATTGTTCTGCTCACCGGTAGCAACATGTCTGGAAAAACCACCTTCATGCGTACAATTGGCGTAAATCTCGTGCTGGCAGGTATGGGCTTGAGCCCTTTTGCAAAAAGCTTTTCCACAGGAACTTTCCAGTTGTTTACCAGTATGCGCAACACTGATAGCCTTGGAGAAAGCGTGAGTTCCTTTTATGCGGAATTGGCTAGGATCAAAAAACTGTTAGACCAGGCGGAAAGTGACCTTCCGGTTTTCTTCCTATTGGACGAAATATTGAAAGGAACTAATACCACAGACCGCGTAATGGGTAGTGAGGCATTAATTAATCAGCTTCGGAGTACCCATAGCAAGGGAATAATATCAACCCATGATATTGAACTGGCCGACCTGAAAATTGAAGGAGTAATGAATTATAGCTTCCATTCTACCATTCGGGAGAATGAAATACTCTTTGATTACAAAATAAAAAAAGGCCCTTGCCCAAGTTTTAACGCACATAAACTTATGGAATTGATGGGAATAAAATTTAATTAAGCACTTTGGCATTGAACTTGTCTTTTTATCGGTAAAACATCATTTAACCACAAAAAAATAAAAAAGATGAGTTCATTACTTTATATAATAGCATTGATTCTAGTAATCGGTTGGATTTTTGGCGCTCTGGTCTATAGTGTAGGCGGGCTGATCCACATTCTTTTAGTCTTAGCAGTGATTGCAGTCCTGTTTCGGATTATAGGCGGAAGCAGGGTCTAATTTATAAATGAAATAAAATGGAAAACCGCCTCGAGCGGTTTTTTTATTACCAGTTTTATAAATATTTTAATTAAATTTTGACCTATTTATGCATTTGGCGCAAATTTTGTTCAATATCAATAACTTATTTTAACCACTAAAACCATTAAACTTATGGGATCTATTCTTTATATTATCGCAGTAATCCTTGTCATAGGATGGATTTTCGGGGCATTTGTTTACAGTGCCGGAGGGCTGATACATATTCTATTAGTCTTAGCAGTGATTGCAGTTCTGTTTAATATCATAGGAGGCCGCAGGGTTTAGCCATCCGATTGACTCCACAAAAAGCACGGCCAATTTTTGGTGGTGCTTTTTTTATGCTATTTTCCGTAATATTCCCACAAAATATTGAAAATCAATTAAATAAAATATACTATTTTCTTATTTGGCGTAAAATTTGAAGATATAAAGTAAATTATTCATTCACCTAAATACTTTTGTTATGGGATCTATACTTTATATCATCGCCGTTATTCTAGTAATAGGATGGATCTTCGGCGCTTTTGTATATAGCGTCGGTGGATTGATTCATATATTACTGGTATTGGCAGTAATTGCTGTTTTGTTCCGAGTAATAAGTGGTGGAAGGGTTTAGCCTTTCCGGTACGAATGCATAATTTAAGGAAGCTTTTGGCTTCCTTTTTTTATTTTCGTCTCAGCCTGGCAGAGGATTATCACCTTTTTACATACCGAAATTTCCCCTTTGCTGATATTTGTCTTAATTTTATTCTCCAACAAACAACAACCATCGTGCAGACCAACTATCAAAAGCAGACCCTCGGTGTATTGGGTGGTGGCCAACTGGGTAGAATGCTCATTCAGTCAGCTATCAACTACAACATTGACATTCATATCCTGGATCCGGACGCCAATGCGCCCTGCAAAACCATTTGCCAAAAGTTTACCCAAGGCAAGCTCACCGACTACGACACAGTTTATAATTTCGGCAAAGATTGCGATGTAATCACCATCGAAATTGAGAGTGTCAACACGGATGCGTTGGAAAAACTTCAAGAGGAAGGAAAAAAAGTGTTTCCTCAGCCCCACATAATTAAACTAATTCAGGACAAAAGGACCCAAAAACAGTTCTACCAAGAGCACGACATCCCGACTGCCGAATTCGTTTTGGTCGAGGATAAAGAAGATGTCATGTCCTTTAAGGATTTTCTTCCCGCCGTTAACAAGCTGGGCAGAGATGGCTATGATGGCCGGGGGGTGCAGATTCTGAGAGATGAATCCGACTTGGATAAGGCCTTTGATTCACAGGGTTTGTTGGAAAAGCTGATAGATTTTGAAACGGAAATTGCAGTGATTGTCTCCAGAAATGAAAGGGGAGAACTGTTTGCCTTCCCTCCGGTAGCTTGTGCTTTCCATCCAACTGCTAATCTGGTAGAGTTTCTTTTTGCCCCGGCTAATATTCCAGTAGCGATAAGTGAGAGAGCTATTGCCATAGCGCAAAACGTTATTGAAAAATTAGACATGTACGGCCTTTTGGCGGTAGAAATGTTCGTGACCAAAACCGGTGAAGTCCTGGTAAACGAAATAGCCCCACGCCCGCACAATAGCGGTCACCATACCATAGAGGCCAATTTTACCTCACAGTTTGAGCAACATCTTCGGTCAGTACTGAACATGCCGCTGGGGGATACTACCCTGCGCATGCCCGCTGCCATGGTCAACCTTTTGGGAGAGGACGGTCATGAAGGTGATGCCATAATCGAAGGTTTGGATGAGGTCCTTAACCAAAAAGGGGTATATGTACACCTGTATGGTAAGAAAACCACAAAACCATTTCGCAAGATGGGACATGTGACCATTTTGGAAGAAAACATAGATGAGCTGAAAATAAAGGCTTTGAGAATTAAGAATTTAATAAAAATAAAAGCAGAAGCATGAGCAAACAAGTAGGCATCATCATGGGAAGCAAATCCGATTTGCCCATAATGTCGGAAGCCGCAAAGGCATTGGATGAGTTGGGAGTAAGCTATGAGTTGACAATTGTGTCGGCCCACCGCACCCCCATGAGGATGGTCAATTATGCAGAAAACGCACGTAAAAGAGGAATTAAGGTTATCATTGCCGGAGCAGGGGGAGCAGCCCATCTTCCAGGAATGGTGGCTTCACTAACGTCACTTCCTGTAATTGGCGTACCGGTAAAATCCTCCAACTCTATTGATGGATGGGACAGTATCCTTTCCATCCTCCAGATGCCAGGCGGAATACCTGTAGCAACTGTAGCCCTGGATGGCGCCAAAAACGCGGGCATTCTTGCTGCATCCATGATAGGGGCATTTGATGCTCGAATAGCTGAAAATCTCGATAAGTTCAAAAAAGAACTCAAGGAAAAAGTAGAAGAAAGTGCCCGAGAAGTGGAAATGAAAGGTTGGAGAGATAGGATGGAGGATTGATTGAACAATAAAACCTGCTAGGTTTTCATCAAAAATATTATAAACCTGGCAGGTTTTACTTTTTTTCTTTTCTCTACTCACCCCATCGCAAACCACACACTAAATCCCACCAAAATAGCTCCTATCACATAGGCAATAGCCCGTATATTTTTATAAAGTATATTATACATATTACACTATTTCAAATCTTTCAGAATAAATACGTCTCCAATCCACCCCCAATTTTTTAAGTGATTTTTCACTTACATCCATTAATGGCTCAGGACCACAGATGTAATACACAAAATCATTCCTGTCTTTAGGCAAATGCTTTTTAATCATCTCCTCATCTACGAAACCTGTTTCACCAACATATCCATGAGGTGGATTATCCACAACATTAATAATTTGAATATTGGGAAGTTTGTCCAATTCTTCTAATTCTTCACGGAAGGTAGTTTCTTCCCAATTTTCATTGGCATAGATAAGTATGATTTCCCTATTATCCTTTCGGTCTACCATACTTCTCAACATGCTTAATCCCGGAGTAACACCTATTCCCCCCATGATCATAAACAAGGGATCAGTGCCTTTTGGAGTAAAAGAACCAAAAGGCCCTTCCAAAACCACCTTTGTTCCGGGTTTCATATTCTCCCAAGTGGCAGTAAAATCCCCCAATACCTTTGCAGTAAAGCAAATTTTATCATCCTCATCGCTAGACACAATGGAAAAAGGATGTTGCTGGAGGGTGAATACTTTGTCTCCAACAGTCATCCAAAAAAACTGTCCTGAAATAAAATCGGCTCTTTTAAACCCATCGGCCTCAATGGTCATGGTATAACTTTCCCCACGCTCGGCCTTAATATCTACCACCCTGTAGGGCTTTTTTCCATTCAGATAGAGTCTGACCAAGCGGGTATGAATTACCGCATAAACGCAAATCCCCATCAATACAACAATAGCAATCTGCTTCCAAAGTTCATCCAGATAATGGGCTACTTGGATGGAGTGGGTAATCCCAACAAAAACAAGTAAAGCACCCACCCCACTGTGGATAAGCCTCCACCATTCGTAATTCAGCTTAAAGGACTCGCGCCACAAGCTGGTAACGGTGATGGCGATAATACCAACACTTGCAAAGCTCAAAGCCAATGCCCGGGGAAAATTAACCGTGGGATCGAAGTATTTGATGAATTCCGGATCTGCGATAAGCAATATAACGGGATGAGCGAGCACAAAGAAAAAAGAAATGATTCCGATCTCACGGTGAAACTGCAGAATATTGTCCATCCCAAATGTAGGAGCAATAAATTTGTACCTGCCACTAAATACTGCCTGCAAACCCATCGTGGATAAACCTATAAACCCCATGGCCACTCCAAATTCTATCCAAAATGAGCGATAACCGGGCCTGTCGCCCAATAAAGCTATTCCAAGAGGTAAAAGGGCAAGGAGGGTATAAAGGCCCAACCATAAAAATGCTTTACTTAAGCTATACTTCATAGGTTCGTGTGGTAGGTTTAGGTTGCCAAACGGTTTAAAAATCTTTAACCATACTCTCCAATTAACTGCCAAACTCGCAAACTGTTAAAATTTATGAAACAGAGGTGGAAAGATTTATGTTATCAAACGGAATTTTCCGGCATTCGCAATGGTTTCCCTATCTTTGAAGCCCTATGAAAAAACTATTCCTTCTTACCTGTATATCCTTGTGTATGGCCTGCGGTTCGGATTACCTTCCCAAACCCAAAGGATTTAACCGCATCGACTTGCCTGAGCGGGAATTTGAAAAATTGGCGGAAAATTTTCCTTATAGTTTTGAGCATTCCGCACACAGTCTTGTCGAATCCGATGAGTTCAACCCCGACCAGGAAGCTTGGATTAACCTCAATTATCAGGACATGGAGGCAAAAGTACACCTTACCTACAAGCCTATTGATGGGCAAGAGGAAAGATTAAAAAGTTACCTGTCTGATGCCATTAATCTTACCTCAAAGCATCAAGTCAAAGCCTACGGAATCGATGAATCGGTATTGAGGACACCTAAAGGTTACACTGGCGTGGTAGCTGAACTTTCAGGTGAGGTCCCTACACAGTTTCAATTCTTTGTGACCGATTCCACCCAGCATTTTCTCCGAGGCGCCCTATATTTCAATGTTGCTCATAAAAATGATTCTCTGGCTCCTGTAATTGAATACATCAAAGTAGATATGATGCATCTGATGAACACACTGGAATTTAAGCAGTAAGATTAGCCTTAATAAAATCACTTACCAGGTAACTGACCAGTTTGGCGGTACCTGGTTTTTTTTGTCCATTTTCCATCTGTACAGCTCCCTCACAAATGTGCACATAGCCAACTCGACACCTTTTGGCCGTATGATAGAGGTATTGCCTTGCCTGCACACTGCTGATTCCTGATGGAGTGGCCGCACTAGAAAGCACCCCCTCTATACAATCCAGGTCCAACTCGATGCCTGTGATTTGGTCCTGAGTAAAACTGATTGCCTCATCCAAGCACTGTGGATAACTCTTCTCCTCTCTTATAAAAACATCCTCAAACAAGCTGAAATGCATATTTTCATTATCAGCAAGCTCTTCCAATATTTCTTGACTGTTATAATTTTCATGCAAACCCACGATGGCGTAATTTTTCAGATAACCGGCCTCATAAGCATACCGAAAACCATTACCACTGTGCCTTCCTTCCTTCTGTCTAAAATCGGAATGGGCATCAAGGTTTATCGCATTCATACCTACTGTTGATAAAACACCGATGGAAGTAAGCCCTTCATTCACACCTTTCAAAATCGGGTAACAATTGTTATGTCCACCCCCAATGATAATGGGAATTTTCCCTTTTAATACTATTTCCTTAATTAAAGAACTCACCTCGGCATCGATAATTTCGACTGCTTTTCGATAGTTATCCACAGGCAGTTTCTGTCCTTCAAGCAAGCCCTTGAAATCAAAATGCCCGACCACAGAAATTTCATCACCACGGAATTTAGCGGTGCTTTGAATATTGAGAAAAGCTTTCAAAAATTCCGGCCATAAAGTTTCCGTTCCGCCAACGCCAAGATTTCCTTTCACGCCAATGGATTCGGGGATGCCGAGCAACACATATTTTTCGCCCTCAAAACCAGTCCTGATTTTCTCGCCAAGTTTGGTTTCATTTTCTCGGGGGTTTACGATTTCTTTTAGATTTTCTGAAGTGAAAGGATGGAAGTGGTTCATGGGGAGGGAGGTTGGATGTCGGATGTCGGGTGTTGGATGTTTTGAGGAAAGGGAAGGCTTTTTAAAACCTTCCTTTTATCATGACCTTATCGATTAAATTACTGCCGAACGCATAGGGAAGATAGGCTAGGGAGGGGATGGGTTTGGTGAAGATCAGGTTGGCTTTTTTGCCTTTCGTGATGCTTCCCATTTCATTTTCCACGCCCATAGCAAAAGCGCCGTTGATTGTGGCTGCATTAATGGCTTCCTCCGGCGTCATTTTCATTTGTATGCAGCTCATTGCAATCATTAGTGGAATATTACCGCTTGGAGAGGAGCCTGGATTGTAATCCGTGGCCAAGGCAACTCCGAGTCCTGCGTCAATCATTCTTCTGGCCGGCTGAAAAGGAAATCTCAGAAAGAAAGCCGCAAATGGCAAAAGAGTGGGAATCGTGTCGCTATTTTTCAGCGCATTAATTTCTTCCTCACCCATACATTCCAAATGGTCAACCGAGACAGCTCCATTTTTCACACCTAATTGCACTCCACCTGAATTCTGTAACTGGTTGGCGTGCAGTTTTACTTTCAATCCGTGTTTCTTGGCCGCATCGATAACCTGCTGCGATTCCTCAAGACCAAAAAATCCAGCTTCGCAAAACATATCTACATATTCCGCTAATCCTTCCTCGGCTACTTTCGGCATCATTTCATTGCAAACCAGATCCAAATAACCTTGATGATTCTCTTTATATTCCATCGGATAAGCATGCGCACCAAGGAAAGTAGCCTTAATAGCCACATCGGAATTTTCCCGCAAGCGTCTGATGACACGGAGCATTTTAAGCTCTGCCTCCACGGTCAAACCATAGCCACTTTTAATTTCTATAGCTCCTGTACCCAAACTTTTCACCTCCTGCAATCTCTTCCAAGCTTGTTCGTAAAGTGAATCCTCTGAGGCACTTTGCAATCTTTTGGCGGAATTGAGGATTCCACCGCCCTTTTTGGCGATTTCCTCATAGCTTACGCCTTTGATTTTATCCACAAACTCCTCTTCCCGACTTCCATCAAAAACCAGATGAGTATGAGAATCACACCAAGCCGGCAATATAAACTGTCCTTCAGCATCAATTTCCTCTTCACCATTCTGGGCAGAGAGATCCTCCATTTTGCCATAATCGACAATGGAATCACCCTCAATCCTCAAAAAAGCATTTTTTATCGATGGCAGGGAAGCCATCTCTTTCCCTTTTAGGAAAACCGTTTCCTCCCTGACACCGAATAACTCTTTTATATTTTTTATAAGCATATTATCCGAGTTTAGAATCCAAATCTAATCCGTGCTCCTTGGCGGTATTTTGAGCAATTTCATAACCAGCATCCGCATGGCGAATCACACCCAATCCTGGATCATTGCGCAATACGCGCTTCAATCTCGCCTTGGCATCTTCAGTGCCGTCGGCAACAATTACCATCCCGGCATGGATTGAATAACCCATCCCAACTCCACCGCCATGGTGAAGGGAAACCCAGCTGGCACCCCCAGCGGTGTTCATAAGAGCATTAAGAATTGGCCAATCGGCTACGGCATCGGAACCGTCCATCATGCCTTCAGTTTCACGGTTTGGTGAGGCCACCGAACCTGTGTCCAAATGGTCACGCCCGATTACGATAGGGGCTTTCACTTTTCCACTTTTCACTAGCTCGTTAAAGGCTAAACCTGCCTTTTCTCTTTCGCCCTGACCCAACCAGCAAATTCTAGCTGGAAGTCCTTGGAAGGCAATCCTGTCCTGAGCCATGGTTATCCATTTTTTCAATCCCTCATTTTCAGGGAAAAGCTCCAGAATCAAATCATCGGTAGCCTTGATATCAGCCGGGTCACCTGAAAGTGCCGCCCAACGGAAAGGTCCCTTTCCTTCGCAGAAAAGCGGACGGATATAAGCCGGCACAAATCCAGGGAAGTCAAAGGCGTTTTCAACACCCTTTTCATGTGCTCTTGCTCTCAGGTTATTTCCATAATCAAAGGTAATCGCTCCCTTAGCTTGAAGTTCAAGCATCAATTTGACATGCTCCACCATCGATACATAAGCAAGCTCCACGTATTTCTCTGGATTGCTTTTTCTAAGTTCAAGCGACTCCTCAAGGGAAATCATATGTGGAATATAACCAGTCAGCGGATCATGGGCGGAGGTTTGGTCCGTCAAGGTATCAGGGATTACGTTTCTTGCTTTCAGTCTTTCCAAAAGGTGCACGGCATTGCATGGAACACCGATTGAAACTCTCTCACTATTCTTTTTGGCCTCTAGTGCTCTATCAATCGCCTCATCAAGATCATCGATCTTTTCGTCTAAATAGCGAGTTTGAAGTCTTTTTTCAATTCTCCAGTTCTCCACCTCAGCTACCAGGCATACCCCATCATTCATCGTGATGGCCAATGGCTGAGCGCCGCCCATGCCGCCTAGACCAGCGGTTACGTTCAAGGTACCTTTCAAAGAACCGCCAAAATGCTGTCTAGCCAACTCCCCAAAGGTCTCATAAGTACCTTGCACGATTCCTTGGGAACCGATGTAGATCCAAGAACCGGCTGTCATCTGCCCATACATCATCAAACCGGCTTTTTCCAATTTGTCAAAATGCTCCCAGTTGGCCCAATTGGGTACCAATTGAGAATTGGAGATCAATACTTTTGGGGCATCCTTGTGCGAAGGAACGATTCCGACGGGTTTGCCGGACTGCACCAACAGGGTTTCGTCATCTTCGAGGATTTTCAAGCCCAGGATGATTTTGTCCAAAGCCTCAAAATTTCGGGCAGCCTTTCCACGGCCACCGTATACGATAAGCTCCTCAGGCAATTCGGCTACTTCAGGGTCGAGATTGTTGAGCAGCATTCTGAGCGCCGCCTCTTGCACCCAACCTTTGCAGTTAAGCTTGGTGCCAGTAGGCGTGGCGTATTTTTCCTTGGTATATTTCTTATTGATCGTTTCCATAGAATTGATGTTAATGGTTATTATGATGACTGCAAGGCAGCCGGTTTGTTTTTGATAAAGGCAATTGACTTGGCAATGTCTGTGGATAACACTCTGTCCACATCATTGAAAGGAACATCTTTGCGGTAATTGCCCATGATTTCTTCGATGTAGGCCGAACTTTTGGCTGGTCGGCGGAATTCAAGTGCCTGAGTTGCTGAGAAAAGCTCGATAGCCAGTACCTTTTCCACATTTTCCACTACTCGGAAGCATTTGGTGGCTCCATTGGCCCCCATGCTCACGTGGTCTTCCTGACCATTGGATGAAGTGATAGAGTCAACCGATGAAGGGGTGCAAAGTTGTTTGTTTTCACTAACCACACTGGCGGCGGTGTATTGCGGAATCATCATTCCCGAATGCAAACCTGGATTTTTTATCAGAAAAAGCGGCAAACCGCGCTGTCCGGAGAGTAGCTGATAAGTTCTTCTTTCGGCGATACTACCGATTTCAGCCATGGCGATTGCCAAAAAGTCAAAGCAAAGAGCTAATGGTTGACCGTGGAAATTACCTCCGGATACGATTTGGTCTTCCTCAGGAAAAATGTTCGGATTATCGGTCACGGCATTGATCTCCCTCTCAAATACGCTCAATACATAGTTGAAAGTATCTCTTGAGGCACCGTGCACTTGTGGAATGCAACGGAAAGAGTAAGGATCCTGAACTGCCTTGCTTTTAGACTCGGCAATTTCACTGCCTTTCAGGAATTTTCTAATGTTTGCTGCCGTATCCACCTGACCTTGGTGAGGCCTGATTGCATGGATATTTGGGTTGAAAGGCTGCATGGTGCAGTTAAATCCATCGATGCAAATAGCCGCAATGATATCTGCCCATTCCAAAAGCCTCTTGGAACTCATCAGGCAATAAATGCCATAGGCAAGCATAAACTGCGTCCCGTTGATTAGAGAAAGGCCTTCCTTGGACTTTAAAGCAATAGGAGACCAGTTGAATTTCTTCAAAACATCAGCGGAATCAACTGTTTTTCCCTCAAAATAAACTTCTCCCAATCCTATCAAAGGAAGACTTAGATGAGATAGTGGCGCCAAATCGCCAGAAGCACCCAAGGAGCCCTGACGATAAACTACCGGAAGGATGTCATGATTATAAAAATCCACCAACCGTTGCACAGTTATCAATTGCACCCCACTGTTTCCATAGGAAAGCGACTGGATTTTTGTAAGCAGCATGAGCTTGACAATAGATTTAGGCACTCTTTCCCCAACTCCACAGGCATGAGATTTCAGCAAATTATATTGGAGTTCGCTGATTTGATCCTTTTCGATTCTCACGTTTTGCAGATAACCAAAACCCGTGTTGATACCATAAAACAAGGCATCGTCATCCTCGGCAAGCTTTCGGTCCAGGTAATCCCGGCAACCTGTGATTCTATCCACTGCTTCCTGAGAAAGCTCCAAGGCCATTTTTTGATCAACGATCTTCTCAATTTCCTCCAAGGACAGCCATGATGAGCTGATTTGGTGGGTTTTTTTGTTTTTATCCATGTTGTTTTTTTTTTGTACAAAGTACTAGGTACTATGTACTAAGTATTTCTAGCACCAAACCTTGTTTTCTTTACTTTTGGCACTTATTTATTAATCACCACATCCCCCTTGCCCCCTTCAAAGGGGGAATAGTTCTCGTCAATTAAATCTCGCCGAAAGGAAGCTCTGCGAAACTCCTTTTATTTTAACTCTGTGGCACTGTGTGTCCCTTTTAAATCTCACTCAAATTTCCCCAATTCCATTAATAATAAAAAATAACATTAACTTGCCTTATTAATAACTTATAGTGATCAATGGAAATACGACAGCTTCAATATTTTGCGGTTTTGGCGGAGGAACTTCACTTCAACAAGGCTGCGGCAAAGCTACATATTGTGCAGCCTGCACTTTCCAAGCAGCTTCAGCAACTCGAGCAGGAACTGGGGGTGAAATTGATGAACCGGACGAAGCGGAAGGTGGAGCTCACTGAGGCTGGAGAGTATTTTTTCCATGAGGCAAAGGAAATTCTTCACCGCATTGACAAGTTGAAAAACCAGACCCACTTGGTACAGTCTGGGGAAAAGGGCGAAATCAGAATTGGTTATGTGGGGTCTTGCATACATACTTTTTTGCCGGACTTATTGACTTCCTTAAATGCTGACTTTCCCCAAATTCAGACTTACCTTAATGAAATGACCTCCTCAGCCCAATTGGCAGCCTTAGAAAATGGGGATTTGGATGTGGCCTTTGTACGAAACCCCATACCCAGCCCCGATATGGGTCAAAAATTGGTTTTCAGCGAGACCTTTTCATTGGTGATGCCGCAAAACCATCCATTGGATGACCCAGCCCAACTTAAAGATCTCAAAGCCGAAAAATTCATCCTTCCCCCCAAAACGGACGGGGATCTATACTATAAGGTACAATTGAGCATCTGCGAGGATGCTGGATTTTTGCCGGACATTGCCCATGAAACGGTTCACGGGCATACGGTGTTAAGTCTTGTGGACCATGGGTTAGGCATTACATTTCTGCCTACCTCATTCAAACAGGTCACTAATGTGAATGTCAAATTCGTTGAGCTTAAGGAGATTCCGCAGCGGGCGGAGATTACGGCTGTGTGGTTTAAAAACAATCCCAACCCCAGTCTTCACAAGTTCGTTGAATTGATAATTTAAAAAAAGCCTTACCTTTGTCCCCGATTTAAAATGGGTTAGTAGATTCTATGGCTAAGAAAAGAGGAACCGCGCTGGAAGAACATGAGAAAAGGAAGCTGAACAAAGATAATTTTCGCAAATTAGGTGGGATTTTCGGCTTCATGATGCCCTATAAGGCAACTTTCATCCTTGGTCTGCTCTTTTTGGTTTTCTCAAGTTTGACCCTTCTGGCCTTCCCTTTTATAGCTGGAAAGCTCATTGACACCGCCTCAGGAGAAGCCTGGATCGTCAATGACATCAACAGCATTGCACTTATCCTGGTAGGAATTCTTTTCGTACAAAGTGTATTTTCATTCTTCAGGGTGTGGCTTTTTGCCCAGGTGAGTGAAAAATCCATGCGTGATATCAGGGTGGCTCTTTACGACCGTTTGGTCCATCTGCCCATGTCATTTTTCGACAAGCGCCGAACTGGAGAGCTAATCAGTAGAATTACCGCCGATATTTCCCTTTTGCAAGACACTTTCTCGGTTACTTTGGCTGAGTTGATAAGACAATTAATTACCCTTCTTGCCGGTACATTATTTCTTTTTTACACCACTCCAAAGCTTACGCTTTTCATGTTGGCAACCTTCCCGGTGTTGGTGTTGATTGCAATGGTGTTCGGAAAATATATCCGTAAGCTCAGCAAAGCAACTCAAGACGAACTTGCCTCCGCCAATGTAATTGTAGAAGAGACCTTACAGTCCATCATGACGGTGAAATCTTTTGCCGGAGAAGATTACGAAACCAAAAGATATGGAACTGGCCTTAACAGGGTTGTAAAAGTGGCTTTAAAAGCCGCTAGCTTCCGAGGAGCGTTCATTTCTTTTATCATATTTGCCCTCTTTGGCGGTATCGTGGCCGTGATGTGGTACGGGGCGACATTAGTGGCTTCCGGAGATATGAGCATTGGGGATTTGGTTTCCTTTGTGCTTTATACAACTTTTATCGGGGGTTCCATCGCAGGTTTGGGTGACATTTATGGCCAGGTGCAGAAAGCTATCGGTTCGTCGGAAAGAGTTCTGGAAATTCTAGACGAAAAGCCAGAAGAATCCTTAGCAGGCTATGAGCATACTAGGCTAAAAGGAGAAGTAGCTTTCCAAAATGTAGCTTTCAACTATCCAACCCGACCGGATGTGCAAGTACTTCAAAACATTTCTTTCCACATTGAACCGGGTCAGAAAATAGCCCTTGCCGGGCATAGCGGCGCAGGAAAATCCACCATCATTCAGTTATTGCTCAAATTCTACCAAGTAGGAGCAGGGGCCATCAAAATCGACGGTCAGAATGTGGATAAGTGGAACCTCAAGCAGCTGCGTTCCAATGTGGGAATTGTGCCCCAAGAAGTGTTGCTCTTTGGTGGAAGCATCGGTGAAAACATCGCCTACGCCAAACCGGACGCTACTGAAGAAGAAATCATCCAAGCCGCCAAGCAAGCAAACGCTTGGCAGTTTATCAAAAGCTTCCCCGAAGGCCTCAACACCATGGTAGGGGAGCGAGGCGTCAAACTTTCCGGTGGACAAAGACAGCGTGTGGCCATCGCCCGAGCCATTCTCAAAGACCCAAGCATTTTGATCCTAGATGAAGCAACCAGCTCCTTGGATGCCGAATCTGAATCCCTGGTTCAGGAAGCCATGGACGAATTGATGAAAGGTAGAACCACCATCATCATCGCCCACAGGTTATCCACCATCCGCAAAGTGGACAGAATCTACGTACTTAAGGAAGGCCAAATCGTGGAAGAAGGTACTCACGACTCCCTTGCGCAAAAGGACGAAGGTTTTTATGCCAACTTGGTAAGGTTGCAATTTGCGGAGTAGTATTCATAGCTAATAAAATCTCAAAAGCAGAGGATCCCTTACCTTTACTGTACACCTAATTCAGGTCCAATCCGCCTCCCCGTCAGGTCCTCTTCGGGTCCACTATGGGTTTTTGCATTTTAAAGCCGAACTTAAGGCTCAGTAAATAGTGCTTATAAGCCTATTGGTACCCTTACAAAAGTTTTCCAATTCTAACTTTTGGGTAATAGATTCTACTTACAATAGTAAATAGGCTATCTTTATTACTATATTTTACCAAACATTATTCACACATGAAATATCTTGTCATGCTGATAGGTTGTTTGACTATGGTCGGTTTTCAAGCCCAAGCTCAAACGCAGGAGTCTTATCTGGAGGAAATTTATCCCGAAATAGAAGAGCTTTATAAACATTTCCACCAATATCCAGAACTGTCCCTACAAGAAGAAAAAACTGCTGCAAAGATTGCCGATGAGCTTAAGAATTTAGGTTTTGAGGTAACAGAGGGAATTGGCGGATATGGAGTGGTTGGTATTTTTGAAAATGGGGATGGCCCTACTTTACTAGTCAGGACGGATATGGATGCCCTTCCTTTGGAGGAAAAAACGGGGTTACCCTATGCTAGCAAGGAAAAAGGGGTGACGGGTGACGGGAAGGAAACCTACATCATGCAGGCCTGTGGGCATGATGTTCACATGAGTGTTATTTTGGGCACCGCCAGGATGCTGATGAATTTCAAAGATGAGTGGCAGGGAACGCTAATGATGATCGGTCAACCAGCTGAGGAAAATGGGCTTGGTGCCTACAATATGCTTATTGATGGTTTGTTTGAGCGTTTTCCTTACCCTGATTACGCCATTGCCCTGCATGATACGCCGCATTTGCCTGCGGGAAGCATAGGATACAAAGCTGGACCGCTGATGGCAGGTGTTGATATGATGAACGTGACCGTGCATGGTGAGGGTGGACATGGTGCCGCGCCCCATATGACCATTGATCCTGTGGTAATGAGTGCCCAGATGATTCAGGCTTATCAATCCATCGTAAGCAGACGGATTGCTCCTACAGAGCCAGCTGTGGTGTCGGTAGGCTCCATACGTGGGGGCCATGTGCACAACATTATCCCCGACGAAGTGGAAATGCAGCTGACATTAAGGTATTACAATCCTGAAATTAGGGAGGTTTTGATAGAAAATATCAAGAAAATCAGTGAGCATGTGGCACGCTCTGCCGGAATGCCGGAAGACAAATTGCCAACTTACTGGATCAGGGAACCTTATACCCCGCCATTGATCAATGATGAGGAACTGACCCAATTGATGGTGGGGGTATTTAAAGCTAACTTTGAAGAAGAAAAAATCGTCGAAATCGAGGCTGAAATGATAGGTGAGGATTTCAGCCGCTATGGCATCCAAGAACGTGAAGTCCCAATTTCAATGTTCTTCCTAGGTGCCACTCCCAATAAACTGTTTGAAGAAGCCAAGGAAAACGGAAAAGATGTCCCCGGCTTGCACAGCCCCATGTTTGCCCCAGAAGTGGAGCCTACCTTGAAAACGGGGGTAAGGGCGATGAGTGTATTTGCGATGGAGATTTTGAGGAAATGAAGGCTGACCGATGTCGGATGTCAGATGATAGATGCTGGGACTAAGGTTAAAATGGTAGGAATAGAGGTACGTTGCTGGAATACTTGGTACATGGTACTCTTTGTACCTAGTACAAAAATACCTGCCAGGTTTTTTAGAAAAATACATTCAACCTGGCAGGTTTTAATTCTTACTTCACCATTATATACTCATACGACGACTGCAGTCCCAGGGGATATCCCACAGCCCAATAGCCGAGTAGGAAGATTGTCCACACAATCAACAGCACTACGGAATAAGGAATCATGATGGAGACCAAGGTTCCAATGCCTGTGGACTTGACGTATCGCTGGCAGAAAACTACTACCAATGGGAAATAGGGTAGAAGAGGCGTGATGATGTTTGAAACGGAATCACCGACCCTATAGGCCGCTTGGGTGAGGTCAGGTGAAATACCCAATTGCATAAGCATAGGCACGAAGATCGGGCTAATCAAGGCCCATTTAGCCGAAGCCGAACCTACCAAAAGGTTCACAAATGCAGTCAGGAACACAATTCCCACAATGGTCACCTGCCCTGGCAAATTCATGCTTTCCAAAAAGTTTGCACCTTTTAGAGCGGTCATGGCTCCAATGTTTGATTTGCCAAAAGCATCGATGAACAGGGCACAGAAGAAGGCCATCACAATATAATGGGCCATACTTCCCATGGCTTTACTCATGGAAGCGATGGCATCCTTCATTTCTTTATAGGTGCCAGAAGCAAATCCATAAACCAATCCTGGTAGCCAGAAAAGGAAAAATATCAGCGGCACGATGGATTTCATCAATGGAGCGGCCAGGGAGGTAATTTCCCCATCAGCATCCCTCAATGCAGAATCAAGGGGATAGGCCCAGAAAACCAAGCCTACCATTCCTAAAACCATCACCAAAGAAGCCAACCAAAATGCTTTTTTCTCCCTTGGTCCGATATCCTCCATTTTAGGGGCATCGGTCATATCTTCGTCCACTTTAGCAGTTTTGTTCAATCTAGGCTCAATCACCCTATCGGTCAAATACCAAGCAACTAAAACCACTACAATACTTGAAGAACCCGTAAAAAACCAGTTATTCAATGGGTTGAGGCTGATGGTTGGGTCAATGATCCGCGCGGCGGACTGGGTGAAACTTTGTATCAAAGGGTCAATACCAGATGGGATAAAATTGGCGCTAAATCCACCGGAAACCCCGGCAAAAGCTGCTGCAATCCCCGCCAATGGATGTCGACCGGCTGCATAAAATATCACCCCGCCCAAGGGAATCACCAAAACATAACCAGCATCGGCGGCAGTATGACTGACAATCGCTACTAGGACTAAAATAGGTGTCAGAAGCATCTGAGGGGTAAAATTGAGCAAATACTTTAATCCAGCATTTATATAACCAGAGTGTTCAGCCACCCCAACACCTAGCATGGCGACCAAAACCACGCCCATAGGAGGGAAGGTAATGAACACATTTACCATGTTGGAAAGGAATGCGGCCAATTGCGTGCCGGTAAGTAAGTTAAGGATTTGTAGGTCCTCGCCGGTTCTGGGGTCAATTTCCCCAAAATCGATGGGGGCCAAAATTGCCGACATGACCCAAGTGGCCAGCATCAAGATTAGAAAGAGGATGGCAGGATCGGGGAGTTTATTGCCTGCGTATTCGATTACATCTAGAAACCTGTCTAGAAAAGATTTCTGCTTTTTTTCTTTAGTGGGAATCATCGGTTATTTTTTGGGAAAACCAAATGTAAGCAGCCCGACTAAATTATAAAAGGAAAGTTTATTGATTCACCCACTTCTTAAAAGCGGTAACCTTTTCCCGGCTCACGATAAGGTCTTCGGGAAAGTCAATTTTTGGCGTTATTTTCAGCCTACTGTTAATGTGTTTGTGGATGGGGCCGATTGCATTGATGTTAATAAGGGTGCTGCGATTGATTCTGAAAAATTCTTTGGGATCCAGCACATCGGCTTCCAAGTCCATCAACTTTTGATTGATGGTGAATTTTTCCCCTGTACCCATTTCATATAGATGCGTCTGCCCAGTATCAGCGAGGAAAAATGCTACCTCTGATGGCATTTTGGCTAAATAGGAAGATCCTGACTTGACCATGAAGCGGGATTTTTGGTTTCCGTTGAGCTGAGTTTCCCCTGAGGAAGGTCCTGTCGGGGAAGTACCTACCTGAATGGAATAAAGTACCTGGAATTTTTCAAAGCTCTTTCTAATCCTGTCCTGGTCGGCATTTTCATTGATGAAATCCAGACAATTGAGGCTTAATGCTTTTTCGGTAATAAAGGGTTTGGGAGAAGTAAAGATTACCGGAATTCGCATATCCAGCTTTTCAAATATGTAGGGATGCATGTCAGTCAAATCATAACTTCCCACAATCAGATCCACCCTATTGCCTTTTTCCACATAGTTGTAGGCCTCCTCCCAAGAAGAGAGCACCTCGACGGTTTTCAAAAACGGATTGATAGTTTGGAATTTGTGGCTCCATTTGTAGCCTTCCTCGCTACGATGGACGATAATGCAATTGATGAACTGACTTTCTACTCCCATTTTGGTACTCTTTGATATTTATAAGTTCGAAGCTAAACAGCTTTGAGACTAATATCAAGACTTTTTACATGATGTGTAAGCGCCCCGACCGAAATAAAGTCTACACCGCACTCAGCAACATCTTTGAGGGTTTCTTCGGTAATTCCGCCTGAAGCCTCGGTTTTATATTTGCCACCGATGATTTTCACCGCCTCTTTCATAGTTGGACAATCCATATTGTCAAGCATAATAACATCGATACCGCCCGTTTCCATCACCTGCCTAACCTCATCAAGGTTTCTGGTTTCCACCTCAATTTTGAGCTTGAGCTTGTTGGTTTTCAGATAATCTTGGGTGGCCTTGATGGCTGCGGGGATTCCTCCGGCAAAGTCGATGTGATTATCCTTGAGCATAATCATGTCATACAGCGCAAAACGGTGGTTTTGCCCTCCTCCGATAGCCACTGCCCATTTTTCCAGCATTCTGAAATTGGGTGTAGTCTTTCGGGTATCCAGAAGTTTGGTAGAAGTGTGCTTGATGAGCTTGTTAAGCTTGTGGGTTTTGGTGGCAATGGCGCTCATCCGCTGCATACAGTTAAGCACCAACCTTTCGGTGGTAAGAATGGATGCCGCGCTTCCAATAACCTTCAAACCTATATCCCCAGCTTTAACCTTATCACCATCCTTCAACAAAAGCTCCACCTCAAGCTGATGGTCAAAATGCTCAAAAATCATCTTTGCCAATTCCAGCCCGGCAATGATACCATCCTCTTTGATCAAAAGGTGAGCAGCCCCTTGGGCATTTGCCGGCAGGGCTGCCAAAGTGGAATGATCACCGGTCCCCACGTCTTCCAGCAGGGCCGATTTGATGAATTTCTGTAGATTATCTTGGGTCAAATACGAATTTTTCACCCTGCAATATTACTAATTTTCTCGGGAAGAATCGCCACCAAGCGAGGAAATGGGCACCTGGGTCACAATCAGGTTGCTGCTAGCCTTAGCGATGATTTTGCCCTTGGCATTAGTGATTTCCGCCATCCAGTGGTTTACATTTCTTCCGTTGCGAAGAAGTTTGGCTTCCACGGTAAGCTTTTCACCCAGATGGGCAGCTGCCAGAAAATCGATGTTCAGGTTTATGCTAGTCATCAGGTATTCGTTGCCTGTGACAAAGTTTGCCCCGCCGATAACATCGTCGAGCATGAGGGAGGCTACTCCACCATGCAGAATGTTGCCAGGATTGCACATTTCCTCTCTTACAGTGTATTCCATGACCATCCGTCCATATTCTACTTCACGTAGCACACCTGCAAGCCAATTGCCGGCTTTGGAAGGGGATTTGTCAATGGTGGTGCCGATTAGTTTTTTGTAATCTCTGAGAAATAAATTGTCTTCCATAAATAAAGGCTGATCAAATTGACCGTGTCGAAGATTTCATAAATGTTTTTAGGAACAAAAGGGGAGATAAGAACCCGATAATGTCTGTTTTTGTCCTGCTGTATAATGAGGCTGTATTTATCTTTTAAGCGAAGTATCTCCTCGGGGAAAAAGATCTGCTGGGGCATTTTAACCGGAGAATTTTTCATTCCGAATCGCTTTTTGACCCTGCCATAGACCTGTCCCACGATTTTTTCATTGAATCCTCGCTCCTGTATTTCCAGCTGGGATTCTTGGAGAAATTTGGGATTGAAAGAATGAATCAAAGTGATTCCGGATTTGATAAAACGGTAGGATACTTTGGAGTCCACCGCCTTTTGAAAAGGCAAATTGGTCTTGACTTTACAAAAATTCCAAAGATTCTCTATCCGCTTCAGTTCCATCATTTGTTTCTCTCCTCTTGTTCCAATAGTCTAAAATAATCAAATACAGTGATTTTGAATGCATCCCTTTCCTTTCTTTCTGCCAAAATGGGTTTCCAACCTTCAGAAGTCTCAATTTCAAATTGGGCGTCCTGGAGCAACAAAGGGTAGACTTCAGCCACAAACCTAAAATGGTCAAACCTATCCCCTCCTTCGAAAACTACCATGCCAGAGCTATCATTTTCCACCAAATGGTATTTCAGAGAAAGCTTTCCATTGGGAATAGCTTCCGATGGCTCTATATAAATATACGCGTCTTCTTTCACCCGGTTGAGGATGATGGACAAGTTGATTACCGGCCGATCTTCATCCACAACCCTTTTGGAAAGTCTAAATACATTCATTTTGGCATCTGCACGGTTTTCCCTGTCGTAAAAAGGCTGCCGAACATTCATAAAATAAAGCCGGCTGGCCGCAGTAATGGATGTGCGGATCTCCCCCTCTTCTAGTTCGATGTGTTTAGTGTTGAAAAAAGAAAGGGCAAAAACCCAGACCAAAGTCCCCAATCCAAAGATTTTGAACAGTTTCATCAGTTCTGGATCAAAAGTTTTATTTTGGGACATCTTCCAGCTGCGGTATCTTTTCTAACAACAAACTCCAGGCGTTTTTGATATGGGATTCTTCCACATCTGTCTGGCCAATCACCCAGCGGATTACAAATTTTCCGTCAAGCTTCGTATGTGTAAAAAATGCAAGCCCCGTTTGGTTCACTTCTGCCAGCCACTTTTCATTGAGCAGGTTGAGTTTTTCGTCTGAAACATTCGGATTCACGAAACGAAAACAAATGGTGTTCAATGGAACAGGCGCCAAAATCTCTAGGCTCGGATGGGCCTTTATCCATTCCAACACTTTATTGGTAAGCTCAAGATGATGACGTAGTTTCTTTCTCAACCCATTTAATCCATAGTGCCTGATGACAAACCATAACTTTAAAGCTCTGAACCTTCTTCCCAGTTGGATACCCCAGTCGCGGTAATTATTCACTTGTTCGTCCAGCTGTGTTCGCAGGTATTCCGGTGTAAGGCTAAAGGTGTTGATGAGATATTTGGGGTCTTTGAGGAAAAGAACGGAGCAGTCAAAATTGGTAAACATCCATTTATGAGGATTGAACACATAGCTATCTGCCTTTTCATGCCCCTCGTTCATCCAACGAAATTCCGGTAAAAGCAAGGCAGCACCAGCAAAAGCAGCATCTATATGGTGCCAAATATTATATTTTTGGCATATATCACCAATTTTATTTATTGGATCAATAGCTGTGGAGCTTGTTGTGCCCAAAGCGGAAACCACACAAAGGGGGGTGAAGCCATTAGCTATATCTTCCTGTATGGCTTTATCGAGAAACTCAGGAATTAAGGCATACTTGTCATCCACCCTAATTTTCACCAAATTATCCTGACCTATGCCAGCAATCCGCAATGCCTTGTCGATGGAGGAATGAACATGTTCAGAGCTATAAACTCTAAAATTTTCATCTCCCTTAAAGCCTAATTGATTGATTCTATAATTTGTAATGCGCTCTCTGGCAGCGAGAATGGCACTCAAAGTAGCGGTGCTAGCAGTGTCATGAATCACACCTTTCCACGTGGAACATATTCCTTTTGCATCTCTGAGCCATTCCAAAACTCGCTCCTCAAGCTCGGTGGCAGCGGGAGAGGTCAACCAGGACATACACTGCGCACCTAAGGTGGACATAAGCATTTCAGCCAGGATGGACGGCTCTGAATTGTTGGCGGGAAAGTAGCCAAAGAATCCCGGATGTTGCCAGTGGGTCATCCCCGGAAGAATGACATCCTTAAAGTCCCCAAATATGCGATCAAAGTCTTCCCCTTCTTCAGGTGCTGATGTGGGCAATTGATTTAATATATCACCAGGCTGGACATTTGGGGTGACAGGATATTCTTCCTTCCCTTCCATATAGTCAGCCATCCAATCCACCAGCAGGTGGGCATGTTTTCTAAACTCCTCTTTGTCCATCATCAGTGTACGTAAGAACCCGCATTGATATCAATAGTACAGCCAGTCGAATGGTCTGCCAAACCTGAACATAATAGGGTTACCATTGGTGCAATATCCTTAGGTTCAGTTAGTTGATTGAGGGCAATGTCATTTAAGGCAAAATCTTCTCCATATTGGTCCATGAAATCTTGGGCCATATCTGTTTTGGTGAAACCAGGCGCTATGATAAAAGCCTTGATGCCTTCTTTCCCATAATATCGGGCTAAAGAACGCGTATAGCTCACAATGGCTGCCTTTGAAGAAGCATAGGCTAAATAATCGGGAGTATCTCCTCTGAAGGCTGCCCGAGATGAAATATTGATGATTCTCCCGTTTGAATTTCCTTTAGCATGCTCCACAAATTCCTTACAGATGATGGCCATAGCGTTGATATTTACATCCATGGTCTTGAGCCAATCTGCTGTCCAATCTGAGGTGGGTGCGTTGTCAGGAGTAGAAATGGCAATACCGGCATTATTAACAATAGCGTCGATTGGGCCGAATTTCTCAACCAGAGAAGGCAACCAACCCATTACAGCCTGGAGGTTCGAAAGATCACAGGCAACGGGGTGGGAGGGGTTAGGCAAGGATTTCTGCAATTCCTGTGTTTCCTTTTCACTTGAATTATAATGTAAAAGCACTTCGGCGCCTGACTCGGATAATTGCTGGGCAATGGCCTTACCGATACCACGAGAGGCTCCGGTGACTAATATTCTTTGTCCTGATAGGTTTATATGCATACTTGAATGAATTCCGGTTAAGAAAGCAATTTAAAAAGGCTTGAGTTATAAAGCCATGCCGATGGTATAAAGTTTTAAACCCTTCCAGCCGCTATTACCGCCAAATCTACTTTTTTTGACCCAGCAGAAAGTAAGGCATTGGCGCAAGCTGCCAATGTAGCCCCGGTAGTCATGACATCATCGACCAATAATATGTTTTTCCCAACCATGTCCTTTCCTTCAAAATGAAAGACGTCCTTAACATTTTCCCATCGTTCCATACGGCTCTTTCTGGTTTGCGTTTGTGTGAATTTTATCCTTTGCAATCCCTCATGAAGGGGAATGTCTAAAGAATGAGAAAGTCCCATTGCAAACTTGGCGCTTTGATTATACCCCCGGCTTCTCAGTTTTAGAGGGTGTAGGGGAACGGGGACCACGAAATCCCAATGATGATCAAAGTTATCTAAGATCAGCCTTTGACCGTATAACTTACCAAGCACTTCTCCTAATTGGGGTTTGTTTTTGTATTTGAGCTGATGGAGCAATTTTTGACTGAGGCCTGATTTGGAAAATCTTAGATGGGCAAACACCTTTTCAACCTCGGTGAGTCCGAGCAGTTTTACCGTAAGGTCATTATCGGTAGGGCGGAGGTGATAGGAAGCCACAGGTAGTGCCGCTTCGCACTTTCTACAGAGCTGATTTTCGAAAGCATAAAGACTTGTTTTGCAACCGCAACAGGTCTGAGGAAATACCAAGGCCAAAAAATCCTCCAAAAAATTGAAACGCATCATGAAAAAGGCTTGTTTGTTCTGAATGACAGGAAAATACCTGTTATATTTACCGGTTAATCTAAAAGTTAAGGAAATTAATGAATTTAAGAGAAGAATTCAACGATTATAGGACCAAGATGAATGAAAAGATCTTGGCTGAAGACAACAAAGTTATCAAACGCTTTTTCAACCTCGACACCAATGCCTACGCAGAAGGTGCTTTGGATGTAAAAACAAAGGAAATGCTCGGGCTTTCCAGTTCAATGGTCCTAAGATGTGATGATTGCATCAAGTACCATCTGGAGAAATGTTTCGATGCAGGAGTAACCAAAGCACAGGTTTTCGAGGTGTTTTCGGTTTCTATGATCGTGGGAGGATCCATTGTAATTCCACATTTGAGAAGGGCAGTTGAATTCTGGGAAGAGTTAGAAAACCAGACCAATGGTTAAAAAGGATTACGATCTAGAAATAAGATGGGGAAAGCTGCTAAATGGATTGAAAGATCTGGTCGGCAAAAAACCGACTGACCTAAATGGTGTACTATTTTTGATAGGAGTACAGGAATTGGGACAGGGTCTGAAAACCTTTTCAAAAGAGCAGAAACAGGATCTTATGCACATTGCCATCTGCAAGGTGCTTAGTTTGGGTGGCTTTTATGAACTGGATTATATAGATCAGGATGGTTGGCCACATTGGAAACTAATAAAGAAACTTCCTCATTTCGATATGTTGGATCAGGAAAAACTGTTGAAAATCCACGTGATTGAATATTTTGAAAACGAATTTGATATAGAGATTAAATAATCCCAGTGGAGGCAGAAGACCGAAGACCGGAGAGGGCTTAAACCTAGATTTTAGCCAATCTTTCGTTAGTTAAGAAGACTTCATTGGATACACACCGAAAATAAATACACCGAAAAAGAATGAAATTCGTATCCTATAATGTCAATGGCATTAGAGCAGCACTGAATAAAGGTTTTGCGGAATGGTTAAAGGAGACAGATGCCGATTTGATCGGTCTGCAGGAGGTAAAAGCCATGCCGGAGCAAGTTGATTTAAGTATTTTTGAGGATCTTGGTTACCATGTATATTGGTACCCTGCTGTAAAAAAAGGATACAGTGGAGTGGCCATACTCAGTAAGATCAAGCCGAACTTTGTAGAATATGGAATGGGGGTAAATACTTATGATGATGAGGGAAGGATGATCAGAGCAGACTTTGATGATATTTCCTTTATCAGTGCATATTTTCCTTCTGGGACTACAGGTGATATTAGACAGGATTTCAAATATCAATTTCTCGATGATATCTATGGTTATAGTCAAGACCTGATTAAGAAAATTCCTAATTTGGTCTTTAGTGGAGACTATAACATTTGCCACAAGGCTATTGATATCCATAATCCTGTGAGCAACAAAAACTCCTCGGGATTTCTACCTGAAGAAAGGGCTTGGATGGATAAGTTTACACAAGCAGGTTTTGATGACAGTTTTAGAATGCTCAATCCTGACCCGCACAACTATACCTGGTGGAGTTACCGAGCCAATGCCAGGCAAAAGAATTTAGGTTGGCGTATTGATTACCACATGACTACTAGTCCTATTAAGGATAGGATAAAGAGTGTAGATATTTTAAGTGAGGCGAAGCATAGTGACCATTGCCCCATACTATTGGAAATAGATTAAAGATTAAATAAAATTTGAATCTGAACAGAAACTTAATGAAATCTATCAAAATTTCAATCCCTTCTCTGATTGACAACATCAAGATTGTCGAAAGTTTCATAGACAATGCGAAGGAAAAGTTCCATATCAACGATGATATCTATGGAAATATTATGATTTCGGTTACCGAATGTGTGAGCAATGCAATCATCCACGGCAATGGGAACAACCCCAAGAAGACGGTTAATTTGGAACTTAAATTCCTAGATAACCAGTTGAAGTTTATCGTGGAAGACGAAGGCAATGGTTTTGACCAAGGCGCACTCGTCGACCCGACTTCACCGGAGAATATTGAAAAATATGGTGGAAGGGGGGTTTTCATCATGAAACATCTTAGCGATGAGGTTTCATTTGAAGAGGATGGACGAAAAACCGTCTTAACCTTTTACATGAGTTAATATCAGAGATGGCAATTAATTTCTTCAGTGAGGACGTAAGTTTCAATTTAAAACCCAAGAACAGCTACAAAAAATGGCTGAGAAAAGTAGCAGGTGAGGAGGGTTTCAATATAGGTGATTTGAATTATATATTCTGTTCAGATGAATATTTGTATTCCATTAACATGGAATATCTTAATCACGACACATACACGGACATAATCACATTTGATAATTCCGAAGAGGAAGATATTATCGAAGGTGACATATTCATCAGTATAGAAAGGGTTGATGAAAATTCCACCACTCAAAGTACAGATAAGGATGAAGAACTTAGACGGGTAATTAGTCATGGACTTTTACACCTCATGGGATATAAAGACAAATCCGAGGAAGACGAAATACTGATGCGGAAAAAAGAAAACGAAGCGATAGCCAAATTTTTAACTGTTCCACGTGGAACAGTTAAATGAAGAGAAGCAAAGTGTTCCACGTGGAACACCAAACTTCAGACTGAATAAAAAATCAAAACGTTCCACGTGGAACACCTTAAAAAATAAAGTATGTTTCCAGTATATGATGTGATAGTAGTAGGGGCGGGGCATGCAGGCTGTGAAGCCGCACATGCTGCAGCGAAGATGGGTTCAAAGGTTTTGCTTTGCACCATGAATATGAATACTATCGCTCAAATGTCATGCAACCCAGCAATGGGTGGGGTGGCAAAAGGTCAAATAGTAAGAGAGATTGACGCCCTCGGTGGAATGTCAGGAATAATTTCTGATAAATCCATGATCCAGTTTCGCATGCTTAATCGATCTAAAGGTCCTGCTATGTGGTCTCCTCGATCCCAAAATGACCGGATGAGGTTTGCTGAAGAATGGAGATTAGCCTTAGAAGCCACTCCAAATCTTGATTTTTGGCAGGAAATGATCACCGGACTGGTAGTGAAAGATAATAGGGTGGTGGGTGTAAGTACCGGAATGGGTCTGGATATTGAAGCCAAATCGGTTGTATTGACTAATGGAACCTTTCTAAACGGTATTATCCATATCGGAGAAAAGAAGTTCGGAGGCGGAAGAACAGGTGAAGCAGCGGCAAAAGGAATCACCGAGCAACTTGTAGAACTGGGTTTCGAAGCAGGTAGAATGAAGACAGGTACTCCACCAAGAGTGGATGGGAGAAGCCTAGATTATACCAAAATGGAAGTTCAGCACGGAGATGAAAATCCGGAGAAATTCTCCTTTTCGAAAGAAACCAAACCTTTGGAGAAACAGCATACCTGCTGGATAACCTATACAAATAAAGAAGTCCATGAAACCTTGGAGACAGGCTTTGACAGATCTCCAATGTTCAATGGAAGAATTCAAGGCTTAGGACCTAGGTATTGTCCATCCATTGAGGATAAAATTAACAGATTTGCAGAAAGAGAAAGACATCAGATCTTCGTGGAACCAGAGGGATGGAATACCGTGGAGATTTATGTCAATGGATTTTCAACCTCACTGCCAGAAGATGTACAGTACAATGCCCTTAGAAAAATCGCTGGGTTTGAAAACGCGAAAATGTTCAGGCCGGGTTATGCTATAGAATATGACTATTTCCCACCTACACAACTGAAGCTTACTTTAGAAACCCAGCTCATAGAAAACCTTTATTTTGCCGGGCAGATCAACGGGACTACCGGATATGAGGAAGCGGCCTGTCAAGGTCTGATGGCTGGAATCAATGCACACCATAAGGTAAGAGAGGAAGAACCCTTGTTATTAAAACGATCTGACGCCTATATAGCCGTATTAATTGATGACCTGATTAACAAAGGCACAGAGGAACCATATAGAATGTTCACCTCTAGGGCTGAGTTCAGATTGTTGCTAAGACAGGATAATGCGGATTTGCGTCTCACTGAGTTGGGTCACAAAATTGGATTGGCATCTGATGAGCGTTTGGAAAACATGCTTGATAAGAAGAATGCCACAAAAGAACTTATCAAAGCTCTCAAGGAAATGAAACTCGCACCAGAAGCAATCAATGCTGGGCTGGAAAAACAACAGACAGCAGCAATCAAGGAAAAAATAACCATTGAGAAGCTAATTAAAAGACCTCAATTGGGTTTGAGCGAATTGCGTGGCATGGATGAAGAGTTTGATAGGTTTCTAGAGGCTTTCGACATAGAAGTGATGGAGCAGGCTGAAATCCAGATAAAGTATGACAGCTACCTGGATAAGGAGCAGGCAATGGTAGAGAAATTGAACAGCATGGAAAATTTTAGGATTCCATTGAGTTTTGACTATTTGTCCATCCCAGCACTTTCAGCGGAGGGAAAACAAAAACTAAATAAAATTCGTCCTGAAACTTTGGGACAAGCTTCGAGAATTAGCGGGGTATCTCCGGCTGACTTGTCCATTTTGACAGTATATCTAGGAAGATAATCATATGTATGAAAGATTGACCAAATGCCCGCTTTGTAAAAGTGGGCATTTTAATAATGCCTTGGTGGTAAAGGACCACAGCGTATCCCAAGAATCTTTTACTATTTGCAAATGCAAAAAGTGTGAGTTGCTGTTTACCAATCCAAGGCCTGATATTCAAAACATCCAGAAATATTACGAATCGGAGGATTACATTTCCCATAAGGATTCGGCCACCAATATTACCAACCTATTATATAAACTTGTCCGCACTTATACCTTGAAACAAAAGGTGTCGTGGATAAACCAATACGCCAGCAAAAAAGGAAGGCTTCTGGATTTTGGTTGCGGAACAGGATATTTTTTAGCCCAGGCAAAAGATAACGGCTGGGAAACTGTGGGACTGGAGCCTAACTCTTCAGCAGCTAAAATTGCTAAAAGCAAGAATGGTTTGAATGTCTATTCAGACCCAGAGGATTTAGATGCAGAAAAGAAATTTGATTTTATTACGTTATTTCACGTGTTGGAACATGTCCATGATTTGCATGGGACATTGGATAAGCTGTTGGGCAAATTGAAGAAGAGGGGAGTTTTGATGTTGGCTGTCCCAAATTATACCTCTTGGGATTCAAAGGAATATGGGGAGGATTGGGCTGCTCTGGATGTGCCAAGACATTTGTACCATTTTACACAAGAAACCATGGCTTCTTTGGCCGAAACCTTTGATTTGAAAATTAAAGAGGCAATACCCATGAAATTCGATAGTTTTTATGTCTCACTTTTATCTGAGAGTCATAAAAATAAAAAGAAAAGTATTATGAATGCAATATTGAATGGCTATAAGTCTAATAATTATGCTAAAAAGAACAACAAGAATTATTCAAGCTTGCTATATATTTTGAAGAAGAAATGAAGTTAAAAAATCTGCTGTTACTGTTTATAGCAATTACTGTACTATGGGCTTGTGCCAGGGAAAGTGCACCCATGGGAGGTCCAAAAGATGAGGAGCCACCACAACTCCTAAGATCAAACCCAGAGCACGAATCTCTCAATACAAAGCCAGAGGAAATTAATCTTGAGTTTAGCGAGTTTATTAAGGTTGAAAACCCCAATAAACAAATCATTATCACGCCTAGGATCAACACCCAAGAAATGGAAGTGGTGGCATTGAAAAACAGGGTGAGAATCAAACTCAACCAGGAACTTGAGGACAGCACTACCTATGTATTCAATTTCCAGCAAAGCATAAAAGACATCACCGAAAACAATCCCGCGGCTAATCTAAAATTGGTATTTTCAACAGGAGATGAGATTGACAGTCTTAAATTTTCAGGTAGGGTTAGGCATATCTTTCCTCAAAAAGATAAGCAGATCAAGGATGTCTTGGTAGGCTTATATGACATTACTGATACCACTGACCTATTCAATGATCCTCCATATTATATAGCACAAGCAGATACTAGTGGAAGATTTGAAATCACTAATATCAAAGCGGGCACTTATAGGGCTGTGGCTTGGCAGGATGAAAACAACACCCTCAAAGTGGAGTCTAAGGTAGAGCCATACGCCTATTTCTCGGATTCAGTTGTCATTGACAGGAATGTAGAAGGGGCCAATTTCAACCTGTTCAGAGCAGATCTTTCAGCCTTTTCTATAAACAGATCAAGCCCAACGGGAACCAACTATGACGTGGTGGTAAGTAAGGCTCCGGCTGAAATCCGTTTGGAGCATCCTGATTTCAATGATAAGCTATTTTACCGCCTTTCTGAGAGGACCATTCGTCTATATCACACAGAGATAAGAGAAGACAGTACAGAGGTGAGATTGACTTTAAAAGATACCGTAGGGTTCAGCATCGATACAACTTTGTATGCAACTTTTGAGGAGAGTACCAGAAATAAAGAAAAATTGGATATAACAGTGGATAGTGGGAAGGGGTTCATAAGAAATCTGGTGGCTCAGTTGGACTTTAACAAACCTGTAGTGAACATAAATTATGACTCCCTGATGGTTCGTTATGACACAGCAAGTTATATCCCTATTCAACGCGAAAATCTGAGCTTGCTGGACAGTAGCAACTACACCAAATACATTGTTAGGGTAGCTCTACCTGATACACTCCCAGCAGGTACCTATACTTTATATGGTGCCGATTCTACCTTTCAGGATGTAGAAGGACTTTGGAATGAAAACAAAGTAGAAGCCAACTACAGAAAGATTAAATCCGACAATCTATCGGATGAAATATCAGGAGTAGTAGAATCAGATGAGTTACCTATTATCTTACAGCTACTCAACAAGCGAAACGAAATAGTGTATACCACCTATTTGACAGAAAGAAATTCATTTAGGATAACCAATATAGAAGCAGGAGACTACAAATTGAGGGCTATAATCGACAGGAACGGCAACCGAAGATGGGATCCAGGAAACTATAATGATATGAGCCAACCAGAACCAGTGTATTATTATATCAATCCGGCCAATGGAACTCGGGAATTCACCATCAGGCCTAATTGGTCAAATGTAGATCTCAACATTCCAGCAATACCAGAAACAGGTTTAGACCAAAAACCTGATACCGAGGAGGAAGGCATGGATTTTGAGATAGAAATACCGGAATTTATCATCCCGGATGAACTTTAACAAGGGATGTCGATAACTCACCCGGAAAGTGTGAATAAGTGTCGACAACTTATGGATAATACTAGAGTTATCCCCCAGTGATATTTTTCATTGGGGGATTTTTTTGGACTCTATGGATAACCACAATATTCTACACCGTAATCCACATTTTCCCCCACAGCTAATCATACACATTTAACTTTAGCGTATATTGTACACCTAAATGGGCATAAGTCTATTGATTATTGACCACTAACCAGTTACAAGTGGATAAAATGTGAATGAAGCGTGTATAGCAGGGGGATAAATGATCATACGCTTGTGGGAAACTTTATCGAAAGTATTTGTCCACAAATCCACACCTTAATAACTTTAATAGTTTTTATTTAATTAAATAAAATAGTATATATATAGAGGGGTGGATAAGTGATTTTGACATGAAACCAGCTTAGGAAGTTTTACAAAATTGAAGCTCTTTTAAATGCTCAGAAAATGGAAAAAATTTTATGGCTCGTTTTTCTTTTCAGCATAGGCACTGATTTAGCTGCCCAAGAATATCTGCATTTCACAGATATTTATGTTTCAGGTGGATATCGGAACCAACCTTACAAAGCATTGAATCAAAGATTGCAAAATGCGGGCTATCAGGATTTCGGAGAGCACGCGGGCATCGTGGGTATAGGTATCAATCATTTTAACAGCTCAAGGTGGGGCTTTTATACTGAAAGCGAACTGACCCTTCACAAAAAGAGATCGTCCAATGAGGAGGTTAATTATAGGTATCTACCGCTACACCTAACTGCCGGGGTTCAATACAAACTTTTCCAAGACCGGAGTTTTTCTCAATGGAATTATTTTCCCAGGATTGGCGTGTTTTACGGCACCACTTCCCTTGATTTATTAGCCAATAATTTGAATAGGGATTTTGATGATAATATCACCGGAGCCATGAATAGCAGCTTTCTTTACCAAAGAAATTATGGACTGAATATTAGCATTAATGCCGATAAAATCATCGGAGCATTTCTTAAGCCGACAACACAAGTCGGGATATATAGCCGATTTTCTCTGCAAGCTGGCTATATTTGGAATATCTTGAATAGCCGCACCAAACTTAGAAGGAATTTTAATCCGGATATTAGGGATGATTTTGCTATTCGAAACTCACCAACCTTTGATCCTAGTGCTTTTTATATCAAAGCCAATATCGGATTAGGAAAATTCAAAAAAACTACCAAAACTGAAAAAGAAGCGGATTATTAATTATGCGTAAATTTCTTTTTAGCCTTATCTTTTTTATTTCTCCATTCCTACTATTAGCTCAGGAGGACGTTCCGCCAGATTTTTTGGAAAAGCTTCACCTGGAAAGATCGGAAACCAGTCCATCATTGATGAATTTTTATTTTTCCATGGGTTTAGAAAACTTACTTTCGATCCAGCCTTTTACCGAAAGGTTAGAAGCTGCTGGTTTGAGTTCATTTCCTAATAGGAATTTTGTAAATGGCCTTGGTTTCAATATTCAAAATGAAAAATGGACCATGTTACAAGTGGATTTCAGCTTTGCAAACAGTAGCGACATAGGTGACATTCAAGGCATTCGCGAAAGCATATTTTATTCAAATGCTCGGATAGGGGCGGGCTACAACGTGTTGTCAGAAAGTAATCAATTTAGGTTTGAACCCGGATTGGGCTTTTTGTTTGCCAATGGACGTTACGTATTGAAATCAACTGATGAAGTCGGGAGTTTTGATGATTTTCTAAGCAATCGAAATTTCAATGAGCTAAGACTTAGCCAGAGCAGTGTTGGTCTGAATGTGAATGTTCTTATCAGTCCCAACCATTTTCACCCTGAGCCTACAAAAGGAATGTTTGATTTTTTTTCACTTGAAATAGGCAGCAACTTGCTTTTGCATCATTTTGGGGCGCAGCCTACCCTCTCAGATTATCCAAATTTTGATTTAACAAGCATATATTTCAAAGCTAGAATAAATATCATTAGTCAATGATAAAAAGTAAATATTTTTATAAGAAACTTAATTCGGTATTTTCAGTTTTTTAAGAATTTTTGTTTATTTAATAGCTCAATACCTGTTCATTACAAAATTTAATTATAACTCCTCGCTTCATATCTGATAATTATTTTAAATGGGTAAATAAAATTCTATGTTAATGGTATGCATGCATACTTTATTTTTCTTAACTTAGGTATTCTTAAACTAGCTTGAGAAAATGAAGAGAGAGGAAACAGTGGATTATCATATTAAATCTGCCTGGCATGCCATCAACCGGATGTATAACCAACGGGCTGTGCAGGATGAATTTACCACATCCATAGGGTTTGTCTTAATAAACATCAACTCAAAGGAAGGGACACCGGCCACCAAGATTGCTCCATTAATGGGATTGGAGGCCAGAAGCCTGACTAGAATGCTCAAAACCATGGAAGAAAAGGGCTTGATTGTACGTAAACCTGATTTACAAGACAAGCGATCGGTCCGGATATATTTGACCCCAGAAGGGAAAAAGAAAAAAGAGATCAGCGTCAAGACAATCAAGGAATTTAACGAGGAGGTCCAACAGGCCGTGGGAAAGGAAGAACTGGCCAGGTTTTTCAAAGTTTTTGACAAGATCAACCTCGTAGTAGAAAAAATACAGTCGTCAACTATAAACCCTCAAACAACGGTTGAAATTAGGGATTAAGTAATTAGACCTTTTTTCAGAAATCACTAAAACAATATGAAACGAACAATTAAGAAAATCGCCATTTTAGGTTCCGGCGTCATGGGATCCAGGATAGCCAGCCATTTTGCCAATATTGGCGTGGAAGTGTTGCTTTTGGATATCGTACCAAGGGAGCTTAATGAAGATGAACAGAAAAAAGGACTTAGCTTGGATGACAAGCAGGTCCGCAATCGAATTGTAAATGATGCCCTCCAGACGGCATTGAAATCAAAGCCATCACCAATTTATAACAAGGATTTTGCAAGTCGAATCTCTACCGGTAATTTTGACGATGATCTCCCAAAGATCAAAGATTATGATTGGGTGATGGAAGTTGTAGTCGAAAGACTGGATATAAAGCAGTCACTTTTTGAGAAGGTGGAACTTCACCGTAAAGCGGGAACCTTGATTACTTCTAACACTTCAGGGATTCCAATGCACATGATGTGCGAGGGTAGAAGTGAAGATTTCAAGAAGAATTTTGCAGGAACGCACTTTTTTAACCCTCCAAGGTACCTTCGATTATTGGAAATCATTCCTGCCCCGGAAACAGATCCTGCTATAATCGATTTCTTGATGGATTATGGAGACAGGTACCTGGGCAAAGAAACGGTGCTTTGTAAGGATACGCCTGCATTTATTGCTAATAGAATTGGCGTTTATGCCATCATCAGTGGTATGCATACCATAGAAAAAATGGGCTTAGGCGTGTCTGAGGTTGATAAATTGACTGGTACTATCATCGGTCGGGCCAAATCGGCGACTTTCAGAACCATGGATGTTGTGGGTTTGGATACCACGGTAAATGTGGCAAACAATCTTTACAAAACACTAGAGCACGACGAGTCTAGGGACAAGTTTAAGCTTCCCAAGATCATGGAAGTGCTCTACGAGAAAAAATGGTGGGGAGATAAGACTGGCAAAGGGTACTTCAACATGATCCGTCATAAGGATGGAACAAAAGAACTTAAAGAGATTGATTTTGATACTTTTGAATACAAAGATGTAGAAAAGCCGAAATTCAAAGCCCTCGAAGGATCCAAGGAAATTGATGATCTGAAGAAGAGGATCAAATTTCTGGTAAACTTTGATGATAAGGCGGGTGAGTTTTACAGAGCTTCTTTCTATGATCTTTTCCGTTATTGCAGCAACAGAATCCCGGAGATTTCAGATGAGCTATACAGAATCGATCAGGCAGTGACAGCCGGATTCGGTTGGGAATATGGACCATTTGAGAATTGGGATATTTTGGGTGTCAAGGATACCGTTGCTAAAATGAAAGAGGCAGGTGAGGCTCCTGCGCAGTGGGTGGATGACATGCTTGAGGCAGGCCATGAGTCATTCTACAAGGTGGAAAATGGCGTCAAGAAATATTACGACATCCCTAGCAAAACTTACAAAGCCGTACCGGGCATGGATGAGTATATCCTCTTGGATACTCTAAAATCTGCTGATAAGAAAATATGGGGCAATGCAGGTTCGACCATTTACGACATGGGCGACGATGTGATTGGACTTGAATTCCACACCAAAATGAATTCCATGGGTGCTGAAGTGATAGAAGGCATCAACACGGCAATTTCGATGGCTGAAAAGCAATACAAGGGTCTAGTGATTGGAAATGAAGGGGGGAATTTTTCGGCAGGTGCCAACCTGGCTATGCTATTTATGTTTGCCGGAGATCAGGAATTTGACGAGATCAACCTGATGATTGCGCAATTCCAAAACACCATGATGCGGGCAAGGTATTCTTCCATTCCTGTAGTGGTAGCTCCTCATAACATGGCCCTGGGCGGTGGTTGTGAACTTTCTCTACACGCAGATGCTGTGCAGGCGCATGCAGAGCTATATATGGGCTTGGTTGAAGTTGGGGTAGGGGTGATTCCTGCCGGTGGCGGTACCAAAGAAATGACGTTAAGATTTTCTGAAAGCATCAAGGATGGTGATGTAGAGCTGAACAGACTTCAGGACACCTTCATGAATATTGCTATGGCAAAAGTGTCAACTTCAGCTGAAGAGGCAAGGGGCCTTGGCTTTTTGCAAGCAAAAGATAGTATTACACTGAACAGAAAGCGTGTATTGGCAGATGCCAAGCAGAAAGTATTGGCTTTGCACCAGGCAGGATACACTCAACCCGTTCAGAAAACTAACATTCGAGTGTTAGGCAAAACCTCTCTGGCATTATTTGAAGCGGGTATTACCGGAATGAGATACGGAAAGTATATCTCTGAACATGATGCTAAGATTGCCAGAAAGCTGGCCTATGTGATGAGTGGCGGGGACCTTTCCCAACCCACCGAAGTCAGCGAGCGCTATTTGTTGGACTTGGAAAGGGAGGCCTTCTTAAGCCTTACCGGTGAAAAGAAAACCTTGGAGAGAATACATAGCATTTTGTTCAAGGGTAAGCCGCTTAGAAATTAATTGGATAGGTATCGATGTTTAAATTTTGATACTAATTATTTCAAAAACAATCACTTATAATCAGAAATAATGGAAGCATATATAGTAAATGGATATAGATCGGCTGTAGGAAAAGCCAAAAAAGGTGGTTTCAGGTTTTACCGACCAGATGACCTTGCCGCTGATGTGATTACGCATCTAGTGAGTGAAATTCCTGGATTGGATTCCAAGAGAGTTGATGATTTGATCGTAGGAAATGCCATTCCGGAGGCAGAACAGGGTATGCAGATGGGAAGAATGATATCTTTATTGGCCTTGCCACAAGAGGTACCTGGATTTATTATCAACCGATATTGCGGTTCAGGTTTAGAGGCCATAGCCTTAGCTACAGCCAAAATCAAAAACGGAATGGCGGATTGCATCATTGCCGGAGGTACAGAATCAATGTCTCTTCTACCGATGATGGGATACAAGACGGCATTGAACTGGAAAATAGCCTCTGAGAATCCCGATTATTACTTGAGTATGGGTTTGACAGCAGAGGAACTTGCTAAAGACTATGACATCACGCGTGAAGATTCAGATCAATTTGCAGTTAAATCTCATGAAAAAGCACTAGCCGCAATAGAAAGTGGCAAGTTTAAAGATGAGATTGTGCCTGTTGAGGTAGAAGAAAACTATGTGGATGAATCTGGAAAACGTAAAACCAGGAAGTTTACCGTCGATACCGATGAGGGGCCAAGAAAAGGAACCAACATGGAGGTGTTGAGCAATTTAAAGCCAGCATTTAGACAGGGGGGTCAGGTGACAGCTGGAAACAGTTCTCAGACTTCTGATGGGGCTGCTTTTGTAGTAGTTATGTCTGAGCGAATGGTAAAAGAGCTGAATTTGGAGCCAGTTGCAAGATTGGTTTCCTACAGTGTTGCCGGAGTGGAGCCGCGCATCATGGGTATTGGACCAAAAGTAGCTGTTCCGAAGGCTCTGAAGCAAGCTGGCATCACTATGAATGACATCAACTTGGTAGAGCTGAATGAGGCCTTTGCTGCGCAAGCCTTAGCTGTAATCAAATCACTTGATATGAATCCAGACATAGTGAATGTGAATGGAGGAGCGGTGGCATTGGGTCACCCGCTGGGATGTACTGGAGCTAAACTTTCGGTTCAGATCATAAATGAGCTACGTCGCCAAAATGGTAAATATGGACTTGTGACCGCTTGTGTGGGTGGTGGACAAGGTGTAGCCGGGGTAATTGAATTATTGAAATAGAAAATTAATATATTATGGAAACCATAAAAAAATCAATCAATGGGGGTGAGTTCTTGGTGAAAGATACACCTGCTCAGGACATATTTATTCCTGAGGAATTTACCGAGGAACAACGTATGATGGCGCAAGCCTGTCAGGACTTTATCGACACGGAGATAGTGCCGAAGGCTGAGGAAATCGACAGCATGAAAGATCCTCAATTGGTACCTAGCATTTTTAAGAAAGCCGGAGAGCTTGGACTTCTGGGAATCTCTGTTCCAGAGGAGTTTGGAGGGATGGGTATGAGTTTCAATACTTCCATGTTGATTGCAGATATCATAGGTGCTGCGGGGTCCTTTTCCACCACCTATGGTGCGCATACTGGGATTGGAACCCTGCCGATTTTATATTATGGCACGGAGGAGCAAAAGCAAAAGTATTTACCAAAACTTGCTACTGGAGAATGGGCGGCCTGCTATTGCTTAACAGAACCTGATGCGGGATCTGATGCCAACAGCGGCAAAACTAAAGCGGATCTTTCCGATGACGGTAAACATTATTTGCTGAATGGCCAGAAGATGTGGATTTCCAACGCGGGATTTGCGGATATTTTCATCGTGTTTGCCAAAATCGAGGATGATAAAAATCTTACTGCCTTCATTGTGGAAAAAGATTTTGGTGGAATCACCATGAATGAGGAGGAGAAAAAAATGGGTATTAAAGGATCTTCTACTCGTCAGGTGTTTTTCAACGACTGCAAGGTACCTGTTGAAAATATGCTTTCCGAAAGAGGAAACGGTTTCAAGATTGCTGTGAACATCCTTAATATAGGTCGGGTAAAATTGGGTGCTGGAGTTTTGGGAGGTTGTCGAACAGTTATTTCTCAAGCCATCAATTACTCCACCGAACGTAAGCAATTTGGCACTTCTATAAATACTTTTGGGGCTATTAAGCATAAATTGGCTGAAATGGCAGTAAGAACTTATGCTAGTGAGTCGTTGTCTTACCGAGTAGGACAGGACATCGAGGATAGAATTGCAGCCTTGGCATCTGAAGGAATGGAAGATAGCGAAGCCAAGCTGAAAGGGGTGGAGCAATTTGCTATTGAGTGTGCGATTTCGAAAGTGCATGGATCAGAGGTCTTGGATTATGTGGTGGATGAGGGTGTGCAGGTGTATGGTGGTATGGGTTATTCTGCTGATGCCCCTATGGAAAGAGCCTACAGAGATGCTAGAATCTCCAGAATCTATGAAGGGACCAATGAGATCAACCGAATGTTGATGGTGGGCATGGTGCTAAAGAGAGCCATGAAAGGCGAGGTTAACATTTATGAGCCAGCGATGGCAGTGAGCAAGGAATTGACTTCTGTGCCGTCATTTGATTCAGTAGATACATCTGAACTTTTTGCGGCAGAAAAAGAAGTGTTGAAAAAGTTGAAGAAAGTATTTTTAATGGTTGGAGGAAAGGCTGCCATGACGCTTCAGGATAAGATCGAAACCGAGCAAGAGATCATGATGAACCTTGCTGATGTGATGATTGAACTTTACGCTGTGGAATCAACCCTTTTGAGAACCGAAAAGCTGGTAAGTCTTAAAGGTGAAGAAAATTGCAAGCATCAGATCGCTATGACAAAGGTATACATGTCTCAGGCTGCTGATAAGATTAATGCTGCTGCCAAGGAGGCAATAGGTTCCTTCACATCAGGAGATGAGCAAAAGGTGATGCTTATGGGATTGAAGCGGTTTACCAAAATGGACCTGGAGGATACTAAAACCTTGCGAAGGGAAATTGCTGATTATATGGTAGAAAAAGGTAAATATCCCTTCTCTTAAAACAGAAATTAAAGCCCTCCAATGGAGGGCTTTAATTTTTTTACCCCAATTATAACCATATAATTATCAGGAAAGTCACCCTTCTAGGTAATACTTACTATACATTTACAATTAACTGCAGTTTATTTCATTTTATCCAATCTTATTATTTACCTTTAAGGTTCAAAAATTATTACCCTATACATGATAAATCTAAATAATTGTGATAAAGAGCCAATTCACCTTCTCGGAAAGCTGCAGAGAAACGGTCATTTAATTGCCGTTGAGGTGGATACTCTTAAGGTCGCATTTGTGAGTGAGGGCATTGATGAATCCCTCGACATGTCTGTAGAGGAAATTTTTAAATTGGATATTGGTAACACGTTTGGTCCAAGGTTTCTCGAAGATGTGAAGCAATACTCGACCACTACAAAAAATTACCAAATTGTAAAAGAGCTGATAAATAGAGGCAATTCTTTCTTTAAAGCAATTCTATCCAAATCCAACGGATATCTATTAATCGAACTTGAAGACATTACTAATCTTCAAAAGTACAATGCCTTGGCTAATGAGGGACTCAGCTTTATAGATGAAGCAAGTCAAGTATTTGATTCTGTCAATGATGAAATCAAAATGGCTAATAACGCAGCTTCATTGCTGAGAGGTTATACAGGATTTGACCGGGTGATGGTCTACAAATTTAATGATGCAGGTGACGGAAAGGTAATTGCGGAAGACAAAAAATTTGGTCTTGAGCCTTTTTTAGGGCTTCAATATCCAGCTAGTGATATACCCAAACAGGCCAGGTTGCTATATTTAAAAAATAAGGTACGAGCCATCTATGATGTTGATGATGAAGGAAAGGAAATTTTCAGTTTGGATGGTTCCTATGCATTAGAAAGGCTGGATCTAAGTTATTCTGTATTTCGCAGTGTAAGTCCTATTCACCTGCAATATTTGAGAAATATGGGAGTCAAATCAACTCATGGCATATCTTTGATCATCAATAAGAAATTATGGGGAATGTTGCTCTGTCATGACCATTCCCAAACAAAATTTCTTTCTATTGAGCAGCGTTTGACAACCCAGTTTTTTGGAGATATTATTTCTAATAAAATCGCATTGCTCAATTCCAACAGGAAAAATCTGGAATTTGAAAAGCTCAACAATATTGTCAACTCCCTGAAATTTACTACACATGACGATCTGGGTATTGCGATCCAGACTCATTGGGATGATATTGCTAATCTGATCAATTGTGATGGTTATTTTTTAAAGTCACCTTTGGGTAACTATCAAGCCGGGGATTTTATAAGTGAAAAACAGATAGAGGTATTAGGTTTGGCTATGGAATATAACCAAAATCAAGTGTATACCAGTAATTCCCTTTCAAACGAGGGAATGAATAATGAGGAGGGTGCCTTCCCCTATTCTGGCTTTCTTCGACTTACTATCTCGGAGGAAAATCAAGAGTATGTATATTTTTTCCGAAAAGAAAAGAAGAAGAGAATCAACTGGGCGGGCAATCCCAACAAACCGGTTTTGATAGAGGAAAATGGCTCAGAAGTTCTTACCCCAAGAAAATCATTTGCAAAATGGGAACAATTGGTGGAAGGCCAATCGGAGGATTGGTCTGTGGAGGATATAGAATACACCAATATTTTAAGAGACGCCTTTATTACATTTGAAATAGAGCATCTTAAGCAAGTGTACTCCAGGGCCCCAGAGGTGGAGGAGGCAACTGAACATTATAGAAACCTGCTTTTCGATAGAAACAAGGAATTGAATAAGCTGAATACTTTGCTGAAAAAGGAACTGGAAGAAAAGACCAAGTCTCAAAATAACCTGCGGATTGCCAAAGAAGCCGCAGAGCAAATGAATAAGATTCACACAGAGTTTCCTTCAACCCTAAGCCATGAGATGCGTACACCATTAAATGGGATTATGGGACTTTCACTGATGATTCAGGAGAAATCTATTTCTCCAGAGCTGAAGGAATTTGCCAGTATGCAGATTGAGACTACCAAAAGGATGACTAAAACCTTGAATAGGGTCTTGGAACTGGCAAAAATTCAGAGTGAGGGAACTAAACCAGTGCTAGATGCCTTTGATTTAAATATTTTCCTAAATGAGGTAACCAAGCCTTTCAAAGAAACAGCTGCCAAGAAAAAGCAAAAGCTGCTTCTGATCAACCATGAGGAAAGTAAGCAATTGATTTCCGACAGGATCTTGCTTGAGCAAATTATTTCTAATTTGATAACCAATGCGATTAAATTCACTCCTGAAAATGGGGTGATACAATTAAATATCAAATTGGTTAGTAAAAATTTGAAAGAAATTTTAGAAATTGCAGTCGAAGACAACGGTATAGGAATTTGGGAAGAAAATTTAGAAAAAATCTTCGAACCATTCTTTAAAGAGGGAGAAATTACCAAGCATTCGGATAACAGTTCTGGTTTAGGATTGTTCTTGGTAAAGAAATACACGGAATATCTCAACGGAACGATCCGCGTAGAAAGTGAAAAAGGAGTGGGAACCATGTTTCTCCTTCAGATACCGGTCATCAAAGCATAACAATAGGTTTTAATCAAGAGTATATGAAAATTCTGTATATCGAGGATAATAATATTAACAGGATGATTTTCGAGACGCTTTTGTCTCCCAAGGCCGACATCGCTTGTGCAGAAAATGGTCCGGCCGGACTAGAAATGGCTGCCAAGGATTGCTATGAAATGATTGTCATAGATCTCAATCTCAACGATCCCAAAATGGATGGATTTGATGTCTTGAAGACCCTAAGAGAAAATGGATATTGCAAAAAATGCAGCTCCTCAAAACTATTTGCCTTGACTTCTTATGCCGGTGACGAATGGGAAAAGAAGTGTATTGAGGCAGGTTTCGATGGCTACTTTAACAAGCCGTTGGATCCTAACATCATTCTTGAAAATTATAATGGTAACTGAAACCCTTAAAGAGTCAACCAAAAAACTTCATTCCCTCACCGAAAAAGCACTAAATTCCAAACAGATTTTCCAAAAATCATTCGATTTAGAAGCTTATATCCAGATACTAAAGCAACTTTACAGCGCCCATCAGCTTATAGAAAGTAAGTTGATGGAAGAAAACAGCCCTATTTTCACAAATCTGATCGACAAGCATTATAGAATGAGGTTAGATTTGCTTGAAAATGATTTGCACAACCTTTCTAGTGATATTCCTACGGATTCTCAAGTAGAGTTTGGTTTGGAAAATATCTTCCAGGCACTTGGGGCACTTTATGTGCTGAAAGGTTCGACTTTAGGAGGAAAATTCATTTACAGCCATCTCAAGAAAATCTCTCACAACTGGGACAAAACTTCCCTTGAATTTTACGGATTCGAACATGATGTAGTGATGGAAAAGTGGAAACACTTTACACAGGATCTAAATGCATTGCCCTTGACCTCTGAGGAGGAAAAGCAAATGGTGATAGGTGCGGAGAAAGCCTTTACTACATTTATCGAAGTCAGCGAGGAATTTTCCCAAGCCTAATAATCCTCATTCCTGACCACTTTAAATTCACCGTTATCCTTCGTAGCCACCAAATGGATCGCCAGCTCGAAAAGGTGTGCCTCTGATCATAAAAGTTAGTTAAATTAATTATCACAAAAAAAGCTATATCTATAAGAAATAGCTTTTTTTTTTAAATAAAACCAACTTGATATTCGGTATTTTAGTAATTGACGATCTAAAACGCATAAATACTGTTTGTTTGAATCGTTTATTGTTAAAATAGTATTGGTGCCTCGAGTAGCTGAACCACGCAAAATAATTCCGCAGGTCTACAAAAAAATTCAACTACTCGAGGGCTTAACTTCTTCGCATTGGAAAAGGTATATCCAAATTCGGTTAGCAATTAATAGATCCTGATCTCAGAATGAGATTTAATGCAATTGCTGATAACCCACAATACCATTCTAATGAGCTCTTTATAATTTTATTTAGTGTTCAATTATTAAAATGGAAACCTTATCATTTTTTTCTGCATTTAAACTCAATCTTCCCCCTATTGGTAAGGTTAGTTTCGGAGCGGTATGGCCAAAATCCACATTCCCAATTACCGGTATAGACTCAAGTCCTCTAATATTTTTTACCATATGCATGAGTTTTTCCCTATCTACATTACTGCCTTTCTGAAAACGACCCAATAGAAGCCCTTTGATAGTAACCATATTTTCATGGTTGAAGAGCGATTGCAATTCATTTTGTATATCCTTATAGTCCATTATATAATTTTCCTCAAAATATAAAATACAATCCGATAAATCCGGCATATACTCACTTCCTATGATAAAATTGGTCGTTAAAAAATTGCCTCCAATACATTTACCCTCAGCAGTCCCCTCATTTAATGTCCAAAAACCTGTATTCAGCACCTTCTCTATGTCATCCGGCATATCGTTATAATAATTTGATGGTTTAATTTCAACAGGCCCTTCTTCCATTAACACTCGCTGCATATACTCTATGGAATAATCGACCAAGGTACTTTCTCCAAGCATGGTAAAGTGGGGACCATAATAATTTACAATGCCTGTTTTCTGATATAATGCATATGATAAAGCCGTGATGTCAGAAAGACCGCATACTATTTTCGGATTTTCCTTGACCAAGGCATAATCTATTTCATTCAACAACTGGCTTACACTAGACCCACCTGTAGCAGTCAAAACTCCTTTTACATTAGGGTCCGCAAAGGCCTCATGCAAATCAATAAGTCTATTCAACACAGTGGTAGTCTCAAACTCATTTACCTCATTAACATACTTGCCAAAAGACACGGATACTCCGAGGCTTTTCAAACAGTCTAATGCCTGTTGTCTTTGTCTGTCTGTAAATGCGGGTGGTATGCTGTGGGAAGGGGCTATAACTCGAATTTCATCCCCAGGTTTTAATTTGGGAGCTAACATAGATTTTCAGTTTTCATTATCTTCTTACAATACCCATGCAATCCATCTCCCGATACCAGCAGCCATCATTTGTTATCAGAAATAAAAAAAATTGACTAAAAAAGAAACAGATAGAGACATTTTGAGTAAATATCTGTCCTGTTAAATACACGGTTGCCTTCCTTACCGGAATAAAAACCATTCTGAACAACATAAAAAAAGGATTCCTGAAGGATTCCCAAAAAAAATATCCAGACATTAACAAAGCTCGAAGTTCCATATTCGATTTACCCTATAAATAAAGGGATCATATTTTGTTAGAAGAACCAAATTTAAAATGTTTTGCCCATTATTTCCCAAGTTTTTTCCGTTTTGAGACTTCCACAAGGTCTACTCTTTGCATAGAAAATAAGCTACCCCCAAACCACTTTAAACTATGGCCAATTCCGTATTTCTTTGCATTGCCTGCAATCAAGAGGTTCAGGTGGGAATATTTACTGAGGATTTCATCCCAACATTAATAAAAGTAATCTTACCACTGATAATTTTAGTGCCGCTTCTATTAATATATTTCAATACGATAAAGCTAGGAGATAAAAATACAATACAAAGAACCCCTGTAGTCATATCTACCTTGACTTTAGGTATCGGAATGGGGGGTTTTGTAGATGCAATTACTTTACACCAAATCCTACAGTGGTGTCTATTACGGCGATGATGGGCCAGTGATTACGGAGCATGCCGGGCCAGTGATTACGGGAATAACTGGGCCACTTTCCATGTGCAATTATGGGATTATATTTTAATTGTCCAACTTCTTTCTACTTCTCATAGATTCCCCTTCCAGTTCTATCCTGTGGGAGGAGTATACCAGCCTGTCAAGAACGGCATCTGCAATGCTGTCATCTCCGATGGTAGCATGCCACTGGGCCACCGGGATCTGTGAGGCTATGATGGTAGAGCTTTTCCCATACCTGTCCTCCATAACGTCCATCAGGGCATGCCTGGCTTGGGTGTCCATGGGTGCCAGTCCAAAATCATCCAGGATCAATACCGCGGTTTTTTCCAGCTTTTTAAGTAGGTTATGGTAGGTGCCCTCCAGCTTTGCAAGCCGGACCGTGTCAAAAAATCTCGAGGTATTGTAATAAAGTGTTTTGTACCTGAACTGGCATGCCTTTACGCCGAGGCACTGGGCTAGGTGACTTTTTCCGCAACCTGTGGCACCGGTAAGTATGATGTTTTCCCTGTTGCGGATGAAGCCAAGCCCTAGCAGCCTTTCAAACACCGACCTGTCGAGATTACGTGAGGCATGGTAATCGATGTCAGTGGCGGCGGAAGCCTGCTTGAAACCGGCCTGGCGGATTAGGTTGTCAATCGTCCTGTTTTGCCTTTGTTCCCATTCGCTGTCGACCAACAAGGTCAACAGCTCATCGGCAGAAAATTCTTTGTAAAGGTTTTCGGTGAGCCGTTTGTGGTAAAGTTCGGCCATGGCCCCCATGCGCATCTGTTTCAATTTTTCGATTGTGTTGTATTCGTTCATAGTTTATATGGATTGGTTTTTAATGTAGATGGGTTGAAGCCGCTCAACTGAAAAGCCCCCTGATGTTTTTGTGTTCAGGTGTCACTCGGTCCTCCGGAAAGGGGATCTCCTCCATATCCATTTTGTTCTGCAACACCCTTTCAAGGGTATGGTAAGAGGCTTTTTCGAATCCCAGAGCCCTTTTACAGGCCCTTTCCAGGCGCTCCGGTTCGTAGCTTTTCAAAAAGGCAAGGATCCCCTGGGCCTGCTTGTAGCCAATTTCGGGATAGTCATACTGCCCGATCAGCCTGCCGATGTACTCTTGGGTGTGGGGACCGACCTTTTGGGCTCTCCGGTGAAAAAATTCGGGGCTCCATTCATTGAAGTATTGGTGGCTGCTGGGCATATGGTCGCCCACTGTGATGTAGTGACCTGCTTTGAAGCTCCTTTTGTGGAAGGCTATCCTTTCCTGCCTGTGGAAGATCTCCACTATGTCCTGATTGTACTGTACTTCCACGGCCAGCCCGATATAGCGGTGGGGACAGCTGTAATAGTTCTTGTCCTCTCCCATGAAGACGTGGGAGGTTTTCTGGACTGTGGCTTTTTTATAGTTCCTGATACTATAAATACCACTTGGCAGGGGCTGAAGGAACTCTTTTTCAATATCGATGAACTGGCTCCTCCTGCTGCCCTGTCCGTGGCTCAACAGATAATCGTTGAACTCCACCAATTTGTCGGCAATGGCATCGTTGAGCTCGGCCAGGCTGAAAAAGGTGTGGTTGCTCAGGGGGTAGTATATCCGTTGATAGACAATGGTTACCGTCCGCTCGACAAGGGCCTTGTCCTGTGGGCTGTAAGGGCGTGTGGGGTCAAGTGCACAGCCATAATGTTGTCCAAAATCGGCAAAAGTCTTGTTGAGTATGGGGGCATATTTTGAACTTTTGCTTACGGCAGACTTAAGGTTGTCCGGCACCACCGCATAGGGGACGCCTCCTATCCATCCGAGGCAATGGACTAGGCAGCTGATAAAATCTTCACGGTTCTGGCTGGCCACGGCCTTGACGTAGGTATATTGGCTACAGGGCATGATCCCCAAAAAAACCTCAACATCGATCTGTTCGCCGGTATGCCTGTCCACATAAAAGAGTTTCTTGCCGCAAAAGTCCACAAAAAGCTTTTCTCCGGCCCTGTGGGTCAGCTTTCCGCTAACATGGTGGCGTTTGCTCCATTGCCGGTAATGCCAGGTAAACTGGCTGTATTTATAGCCTTCCGGATGTTTTGCAATATATGCCTTCCAAAGTGCCTGCAGGGTGCACCCGGGCTTTTTCATCTCTTTCTGGAAGTGTGGGAACTGTCCGGAAAGCTGTTCGTACCGTTCCTTTTCCGTCTGGCTGTTTTGGGTGAAAAGTTCCTCAAGATCCTTTCCCTCAAGAGTCAGGAGCTCCCCGTACCCCAAGCCGAGTTCCTTGAACCGCTTGATGTACTCGTCTACGGTTTTCCGGTTGACACCCAAAAGGGCGGCCACCTTTCGGTTGCTCAAGCCTTTTTGCTTAAATGCTATCAAACTTCTTAATTCCATGATGTTTATTCTTTGTCCTGCCATGTAGATTGTTTTTAAAAACTACAAGGCTAATAATTATCATGGAAAGTGGCCCAATGACCTCCGGAATTCGAATGGGTTGCCGTAATTAAATGGCCCAATGACCTCCGGAAACAACGCCTGATTTTTGGCCCGTTGATTCCCGGAATGGCTGGCCCAGTATCAGCGTAAACTATGGCCCAGTGACCTCCGTTTTAGACAAGTGGCACCAAATGCTATCCAACCAGATCTCATTTACTAATTTTGAGGGAAATAGTATCAATATGTTTTGGGATGGTATTTTCGAAGCAGTAACCTGGATTATCACCATGGTGGGCATTATCTTGCTTTGGCATTCCAGAATCAACCCTAACCTTCAATTTTCCAACAACTTATTGATTGGAGGTCTTCTTGCTGGATGGGGCACTTTCAATGCAATGGACAGCATTTTTAACCATTACCTATTCGCCTTCCACAACGTAAAGGAAATAGACCGCAACCCCGAACTTTGGAACCTGGGATTTTTAATATTTTCATTTATTCTGATCATTACCGGGTGGATAATAATCAGAAAGAAGTAAGGTGAATCATTCTCGCGCCCTACTCGTGAAACCAACCCTAACATAAAAACCCGAGATCTCTCCCGGGCTTTTCATATTATTTATCCACCTTTGCCACCTGACTCACGGCTGCAAGTACTGAGCCACCGACCAGCAAGTAGCCGGCTGCCGTAATTAGCACGGCGGGAAGGGCCACCGGCGCAGCAAGCAGGGATCCCCCCACCGCTCCGAGGATCATCCCTATAAATTGCACCTTCTTGAAAAAGGGCGGCGTCGGCGCCTGCCATCTGTTTTGGATTTCATTCATTTGTTCATGGTTTAATGTTTAAAATAGACAGAAGACCGAATCTGATGCAACTCGTACTTCGTCCTTCGTATTTCGTACTTGAAGTTCACGTGGTTGTCTTGGTTGTCCGCTTTTCCGTTGCTTCGCATCGGAATTCGCTGTTGTCATGGTTGTCAGATGGAGCATCTTGGCGGCCCATTGTGGCCATTTTTGCACTTTCAGTTTTTTCAACGAATAGTGGAAAGCGGCCCGCAAATAGAACAATGACAACCCGACAACAACCCGGGGAGGCGGAGCCGACCCACGGGTGGACAACCCTGACAACTCCTAACTCCTTTTCTCCAACACCTGAATCCTATTCCTCAGCATCGTAAGCTGCGTCTGAACCATGGACTTCAGTACCAATTGCTCGCCTTGTAAACTGGCCACCCCGACTTTAACCTCCACCAGTTCACCCTTCAGCTCACGCAGATCCTGGACAAGGTACCTGAGCAGGAAACCGGAGATGGAAAGGAGGACTGATAACAGTCCCCCAACTCCAATTAAATAAACTCCTTCGTCCATCGCTCATCGGTTGCGGCCAGATTAAGTCCATGAGCGGCATCGCTGAAAATTTCAAGCATCACCTCCTCACCTCTTTCCATAGCCTCAAATACAAAATCCCTAAAGCGGTAAGTCGCATTTTGGGAAAATGTCCCTTGCCCTTCTCCGGTATGCAAAGTTACCGGGGCAATACAGCCCCTGAGTTCCCGCAAGGCATCATTAGCCGAATGAAACAGGATTCCAGACCTGTCCTTCACCCCCTTCACCAAAATATGCCAACCGAATTTTTCCGAATACCTTTTACCTAGGCGATATACACCTTCCGGAATACAGGAAACATTTTGCTGGTTCTTTTTCCAGGGCAACTCTATCGTTTTGAAAAGCAGAGAGCCCTCATGGCTGATCTGTCCATTGGTTCCCCGCGGCCAATATTCACGGTTTAGGAGTAACTTCATACTTAAACCTTTTCCGTTTCCACTATGGCAGCGGCATTGTAACTGCTACTGTGCAGGGTAGCCTCATCACCGTTGACCATTTGGACAAACTCGATTCCTAGGACAAATAACCGGTGCATGTAGGGCAGGTCAGCCTTCTCAATTGAAAGTGTGATCGGGTCAGTGGTTCCATATTGGGGTAAAAGCCCCGTATCCACCCTAACGGATGTATGCAGGTCTGTACCGACAGCAATCGCACCTCCTACCAGGAACATCCTGAAATCTGTACTGCCTGCAGGTGAAACCAGCAGATCTGCCGGATTGAAAGCAGGAATGGTGACTGAGAAGGCATCCGAGCCATTATCCAAGTTGATGTTAGCTCTTAGTGTAGACCTCAGAGAAGCCGACTTGTTGAGCTGAATGCCCCTGAGTAGATTCCAATTGCCCTCCACCACTTTGCGCTGGCCACGGGAATTGACATCATCAGACTTGACCACTCTCACCATCGCTCTTTGCAGCCTTGCAAACAATTTGGAATCGGCCGCACTGATTAGCGCTGGACGGATCGAGTCCTTGAGCAGCTTGACTGTTTTGGCAGCTTCTGCAAACTCCGCCATGTTTTCTCTGGTGCGGGCATACTTGGGATCAGTCATGATCCGCTCCTTGGACACCCCGCCTTTTTCACGGACTTGGTATCCGTCCTTGTTTTTGTAAAATGTGAGTTTACCGATGTTGCCGGTAAAATTCAGGAAACTTGATTGTTTTGCCATTTTTTTATGGTTTTAAATGTTAAACATGACCAAATATCAAAGCTAAAAACCTGAAAATAAAACGATTGCGCCCCTCAGACCAACAAAGCCAAAAATGCCTGATATGCGGAAGAAAGTTTGGAAATCCGTAAGGACTTGAAGACATTCATATCACCTTAAATTTTCAACAACCATTGAAGACAAATGAAATATTAATCTAGTGTTGGAATATCTTGTATGAAAAACTTTAAAAAAATCGATGGAGGTAAAGATTAGTATCTGAAAATATAAAAAGCCTTTCAAACTGAAAGGCTTTTTAATATTAATTTATACTAACGTATTGCCTGCCGAAGCCGAGCTGGAATCATTGCGGTTTATCCTAAACATTAATAAGCAACTTGAGGATTTCCTTTTTTTGAGGATGGTGTTTTCGTCATCAATACAGTCAGAATTTCAAATACACCAAATAGCAAGTGTGGTAAATAGACTTCCTCTGCAAACCCAAACAGCCAAGGCGAGCTCGCCAGTAGTAATCCTGCAGTAAAATCAGCTGACAAGTGTACTTTAAACGGAATAATTTTTGCTACTCCTACTTCGTAGGCAGTCATCAAACTCATTACAATTGTTACCACACCTATAGTTATGGGTATCCAAGATTCTGTGTTCCCATTATAAAAACCAAAAAGCCAAGGAGAAGCAATCAATAAAATACCCATTAAGTAGTCTATGTATCCATGTAATCTTGTGCTAATAATTTTCATAGGTAGGGAGGTTTAGTGATTTAAATAATTGAATTTTATACCTTTAAATTGATCGGGTATACAAAAGGTATAATCAAATAGATCATACCTTTTGTGAGAAGTTGTAATCTCTATTTATTCCGTAACGGCCTTATTATTAATTTCGCTTTTTGCAAGTTTGGTAAGAAGTTCATCAGTTTTTTTCTCTTCTTCTAATGTTTCTGATAGTAAGTTGGCTATTTCGTCATTCCCTATAATTTTTGCTAGAGAGACAAGGCTACCGTACGAAGCTATTTCATAATGTTCTACCTTTTGTGCGGCTATAATTAATCCAGCATCTCGTACCATAGTATCAGCTTTGGTATCCTCAATAATTTCCTTCCCTTCTTCGATAAGTCCTTCCATAGCCTCACATTTTTTACCTCGTGCAGCCACATCCAAGATACCGAATATTTTTTCCAGCCTTTCGACTTGACCTTCAGTTTCCGCCTTGTGATTCTCTATGGAAGAAGATAACTTCTCGGAGGTTGCTGCTTTTTGCATTTTTCCAAGGGCATCGACTAGGTGTTTTTCAGCCCAATAGATATCTTTTAACTGGTCTTGAAATAATTTGAAAAATTTTGATCCTTTGAAATCTTCAATATTCTGATTGTTTGCCATGATTATAATTGTTTAGTTTTAGTCTATTAATTTATTCTTATATTCTAATCAAACACATCTTTAATTTTTTCTGTTATACCTTGTCCTTTATCTTCAATCATTTGCTCCTTCTGGGCATGTCCCAACGGATTAGGACCAGCTAATGCAGGCTCGCCTCCTAAAGGTTTTGCCTTTTCAATAGTTAATTCCCCTTTGCCATCTAGCGATTTACCCTTGCTCCACCTTCCTTCTGTCCTTTTTTCTTGGTCTATGTGGGTAGAAAGGAAGTTATAATTGAAGTTGTTATTCTCTTCGGCTTGAGGGAATGAGTTTGGAATTGGGTGGATATTTTCTAAACCTCCTAATTCTTCTAATACAGCCAGCCATTGATTTTGGTGCATCGTATCTCTAGCAATCAAAAATGACAACATATCCTTCATGCCTTTATCATCGGTCGATTCCCACAGCCTTGTCGCCAAAAGTCTTCCAGATGATTCTGCCATTACATTAGCATACATATCGGACGCTAAATTACCGGTACCAACTACCCAAGATCCGTTAAATGGCACCCCATTACTGTCTGTAGCCATCGCAGCCATTCCAGATGAAAGAATATGTCTAGGATTAGCTCCCCCCATTATAGCTTCCAATAGGGGATCTTTTCCAGCCATTTTATCTTTTAGATCATTGTTGGCTGTTTCCAGATTTAATGCAACAGCAGTGGCCAGCATTTCAATGTGGGCCATTTCTTCAGTTCCTGTTTCTAATAACATATCTCTATATTTGGCCGGGCCTCTAGCTCCCCACGCCTGAAACAAATATTGTAAACAAACTCTGATTTCTCCTTCAATGCCTCCTATGGCCTGTTGAAGCAATTTCGCAAAGTGGGGATTAGGTTTATCCACCTTAACTTTGTATTGTAATTTTCCATCATGATAAAACATAGGCAGCCAATTTAATAGTGAAAAACGATAATGCTTTTATCAATATACTTAACTCCAAAAGCATGCCTGATACAGAATATAACTATATTTTATATTTTAATTTTAATAATTAAGCATTTTTTTTGTAATAAATGAGTATTTAAATCTTCTACTAATGATACTTAAATTCAGCAAATTGTATCAGATTCTCTACATTTGACTCGTTTAAACCCCTAATCAAGACTGAATACCCTGTGCGAATGGCTTCAGATTTTGTACCCCTGAATTGAGAGTCTCCGACTCGGGTGAACGTTACAATCTTAACCGTAGAACTTGCCTAGAAAACCAAGTCCGGATCCATTTTTAAATACCTAAGCTTTTGTGATAGGAAAACACAGAAATTGGTAGTCTGTAATTTTCATCATTGGGATCATGCATGCTTCTAAACAACACGAAGGAAAAAAGAAGAGGATTGTTTTTGTAAATTTCCGTTAGGGGTGATTTATCTTCCTTATTCAGGTAACCCAACTTTATCAAAAGTTTTAAGGAAATAGCCGAATTGATGGCAGGTAGTGGATAATCACTGCCATATAGCAACTTATGGTGATGCTCCTTTTGTTCAAAAACGGTTCGAAGCGGCGCCCCACACCGGTTAGCTTGGGCCAAAGCAGAAATATCACCGAAAAGTTTTCCTTCATATCTAGGCTCATCCATCATTCTGAAAAACAACTCATGGTTAGGCACTTTTTTTCCTTTGTTCTCAAGGTCCTTCCCGTCGCCTTTACCCGCACAGTGCGCCAATATCACTTTTGTACCAATTTCAAGAGGAAGCCTGAATAGCAGCGGATTGTTAAGGGGCTGAAATTTCTCTACCGGCACAGTCTCCTCCTCCCCGGCATGGGAAATCAATACCATGTCCAGATCCTTCATTTTCTGGTAAAATGGGACACATCGGGGTTCGGAAGGATCCATACCCATAGTGGCTGGCATCCATTTCACCATTTTCACACCTTTTTTAGCCCATTTTTCCAGTTCAATTACAGCATCTGTTCTATAAGGATGAATGGATACCACTGGCACCAATTTGTCCGGCAACCGTTGACAAATTCGGAAAACATAATCGTTAGAAATATGGATTTTGGTATCCTTTAAATTTACCTCACCATTAAGATCATAGCATTTTTCCCATGCAAAAAGACAATACTTGCCGGCTATAGGAATTTTTTCTATTAACTGAAACAGCTGATTTAAATACTGTTCATCAGCTTTCTTTTTATTCCTAATACCAGAGGCATTCATAAATACTTTTGCCTTCAAAAAGTCAAATGGGTGGATTAATGATAATACGGTGGGGTTAACCCATATATCCCTTTCCTTAGTCCCAAGTCCAAGTAAATGCATATGATAATCATAGAAAGTTTCTAAACCATCAGAGGCGTCGGCGATAAGTTGCTGGGCTTTGGGGCTCCATTTTGCAGATTTCTTTCTGGTTTTAAAATTCCCGCCTATCAAAGTAATCAATGGGTTTCTCATGTTAGTGGTTTTAAAAAGGTCGAAAATAGAAATTAATATATGTTACAAGAAGCTTGCCTTAGCGCTTTAACAAACCTGAAGATGTCGTCCCTTTGCGATTTCTAAATCCCTAATCAGGTAGCAGGCCCATTAACTCCTAAACCAGGCCGCATGCCGAATAACCTCCTAAACCCCAATTTTATTCCTCATCATTTTTCATACGTCCGATCTTAATTTCAACATCCAATCCGACTCTTTTACCTTCCTCCTTTAGTATGACGCCTAAGGCTTTGATTAGCAACACAGCCTCCTCACGTTCTTTTTCCTCCACTGGGCGAGGGTTTGTCTTCGCTCTAGACATATAATTCAAATTTTGAACCCCACCTTGATGTGTGTTCTTTTCCGATTTTAATCCCAAAAGCTTCAATATAAACTGTATTGCTGTTTTCATAAATTTTATGGTATTTGAATAAGTTGAAAGGTTGAACTTCTAAAAAGACGTTCAACCTTTAAACACTTCGTCCCTCGTACTTCGTATTTCGTACTTAACCCATAACCCAGCCCGCAGGGCGAATAACCCTTAAACCCCTAATTCTCCACATACCCCTTCAGCAGCTTGGCTATGATGGGTACTTCCTGCAGTTCCTCAATCCTGAGTGATTTTCTTCTTTTGTAGCCATCTGCCACCCTTTTGTCGCGGAGGTTAAGTTCAGGGGCCTTGTGGTAGCTTAGGTTATAGGGGCCCACGCAGGTGATTTTGGGTACACAGACGGAATGCTTTTTGGATGACCGGTAATAACTATAATTGACCTCCTCATTGTGGTAATAGTAATATTTGGCCTTGGTAGTCCGGTCCAATTTAAAAGGGTATTTAATCCAAATTTTCTCTCCCTCATTGGGATCATCAAAAAGATAATCCGCCGCATCTGCCAGGCGCATCTGCATGGCCAGCGTGTAAAGATCCGGAAATGCCGTTGGCCCGAGCAGTACAGCGGCATCTGGCAGTTCCAGTCCGTATTTGGAAATCAGTTCAAACCGCTTCTTCCGCTTCCGGTATCTGCAATCGACCTGTCCGAAATAAATCATCCAGGTGAAGTAAAGCAGCTCATAGGCAAAATCCCCTTTTTGGGGCATAATGAATTGCCCGATATCGTCTTCCTCCCGTTCCGGATCACCCTGAGTATACATGGTATAGGGCATAGGACCGCCGAGGGCATCGATAATAAATGTGGAGATCCTCCCGGGTTCGAGTTCGTAAATGCTGAAATAGTCCATTTTTGTTTATGGTTCGTAGTTTAAAGCTTATGGATTATGGTTTATAGGTTATGGTGAGGATTAAGGGATTAAAGGATTAAGGAGCTGCGCCGGTGGTGGGGACATGCTTTCCCTAAACCTCTAAACCATCCCGATGTGCGCCAGCACCACCCGGGATGATAACCTCCTAAACTTCTACATCAGATCATTCCTTCTCACGAGACTTGGAAGGTTATGCCCCGTTGACTTCGTCCTTCGTACTTCGTATTTCGTACTTTAAATTATCCCCAGGTAAACGCTGTTTGAGAATTCATACACGCCTTTTTTGCTGACTTTAAAAAAGGACAGGTAGCCGTGCAGCTTGCCCACTTCCTTTTCCCCATCATACACCTGCACGCTCTGCTGCCCCGTAAACCTAAAGTTACCTGAAAGCACGTAGTAGGAATTCAGGGTTTCGGGATTGTAGAGCAGGGCCATCGCCCGGTCACTTTTGCGGGCATTGCCGATGTAGGAATTGTCATCCCATTCTATGCTTACCTGATCGGGAGTGAGCCATTGCATCCTACCCCGGTCTATGCCAGTGAGCATCCCCGAACTCACCAGTACTTTTGAAGGGTCCACCTCACAGGTGTCCCCTACATAGTTCATCCCATGGTTGAGCACATAGCTTGTGGCCACGTTCAACCCCGTGCGCATCCCCACTTTGAATTTTTGGAAGCCGTATTCCAGGGGGATTTTCAGGGGTTTGAGAAAAGCCATCACGAGTCTGAACTTTTCGAAATAAAACTGCTGAAGGAGGCTTGGCTCCCCCTTGACCGTTTCAGTATACTCCTTGGCGTAGGTCTTACCGTTGACCTTGTAATAGACTTTGCCGCCTTTTTTTCCGCGGAATCCCTCCCCAGATGAATCTAATCTAGCCATTTTTAAAACATTAGTAGTTAATAAAATATGATTATTCCGTGAAAAGTTACGGAAAGCCCCTTCGCCAAACCCACGTTTTCTTTGTTTCCGATCTCCTACGGCCTATTTCCTAGTCAATTTTCGGAAAATTCCGTAACTGATCCGTAAGTGATCCGTAGGTGATCCGTAAGTGATCCGTAAGTGATACGGGGGAAGGTCGGTTGGGCCTATGGTTTATAGCTTAAAGTTTAAGGTTAAAGGGAATTTTTAAACCTTAAACCATAAACCTTAAACCACTTTCAGCACCTCCTCCTCAGGAATGCCGGAGAAATCACAGAATTCGGTAACCGTAATAAACTGGTGCTTCTTCTTGTTGTAGTACTTTTTCATCTTGCAGATCAGGTTGTTGCAGTAACGGATGCTCATGCCTGTGAGCAGCTGTATATCACGGGAGTTGATGATTCGTCGCTTCAACATATCACCTCCCTTTTGGCGAAAAAATAATCGTCGGAATGCAACAGGTTCACACTTTCCAATAAGCCCAGTAGTAGACCTTTGAGCCATAGCCACTTGCGGTATATCCGCAAACCTCCGGTGATATGGATTCCGGTAATCATGCTTAGGAAGTTGAAGAATTTTTTGTTTGGGATTGCTTTCATTTTTTGATTGTTAGTGAATAAAATATTGTTTATTATTATTGCTGGGATAAATCAAAACTTAACTATATCTCTTCGATATATTGACCGACCACTCCACGGTACCGCTGATCTGGTATTTGATGGCTTTTAGGGAGGCCCACAGGCTCCTGTCCACTGGCATCAGGCTGGAGAGCAATACCTGCTCTTCCTGTAGGAACTTGGCCAGCGTGGCCTTATGATCCTCAACCAGTGCATCCTTGGCCTTTTCCACATCCATGTTCCTATGGATAATCAGCAGCTCTATCCAGTTGTGAAAATCCCCAATGCCCCTTTCCTTTTCATAGGAAATCAGGTCGTTGGACAGAAATATCAGTTTTGACGCATAACCCACTAGGCCAGACATACGGGACCAATCCTGGTTGATATCCGGATGCTCGTGCTCCATGGTGAAGGGAATCAGCTGCAGGGCCAGGTTGCCTCCCGAAAAGAAGGGCCTGTTCTGCAGGTATTGGTCCATACTGGGCACCACACCCCTGTCTTTGTTGGCAGCCTCCCATTCATTGCTTTTGATGAACTGCTCCAACACGATAAGAAAATGCCTGTAGTATATCGGTGAGGCCAGGGTTTTCAGTTTGCTGAGCCTTTCGGCCAGGATACCAGCCATCTTGTTTTTCCTGTGGATCTGGATGGGGGATTCGCCGCGGATCAGGTCAAACTGCCGCACCATCTCTCTCCAAAATTCCGCCTTTTTCCCTTTTACCAATGAATCGGTATAATCGTCCATGATAAACAGCAGGAGGTAAAAACAGGAAATCCACTTGGACACCTGGATTGTTGCCTCCGGATATAGAAATGCGGACAGATAGGAGAGCTTTTGGCTGCTCAGCTTTTGGCGCTTCCTTGCCGTGGGAAGGATTTTATTTTTGTTTGCCCATTCTCTGGTAAGGGATTCTATTTCCTCGGCATCATCGTGCAGCTTGCTTTCAAAAGGATAATTGAGCAGTTCTTTGGTGTTGAACTTATATTCAAATGTGTTCCGGGCATCGTACAGCTCCCTTTTGTACCTGCGGAAGGTCCTCACGTCTATACCCAAAAGGGAACTCCACTGCGTTTCTGTCAAGTCTACTTGGAGCGACTGCAACTTGGGAGCCAGGGAGAGGTAAGTCTTTTTATAGTGCATCTGGGACAAGGCCACCCATTTCTTGGTATCATGCATGACCAGGGCCTTCAGCTTGCCCGACAGGTCCTTTACTTCTGGAATGCCCTCCAGCACCTTGGACTCGTTTTCCCTGGTAAGCCGGATGATCTTCACTTCCGAAAGGGTTACAAAAGTATAGAGTGATTCCCTGCCTTCCTGATAGGCAAAGAAATCTACCGCGACCTGGTTGGCAAAAAACAGTCTTTCCAGGCACCCCTCTTTGTACAGGCCTATTATTCCCGAGAGGATAAAGCGTGAACTCTCCTCCACCTCCCCCGCTTGCTGGAGGATCCTGTTTGGAGGATAGGTCTCCACTTCCAAAAATTCCAGAAGCATCTGATATGCCTCAATAGGCGTTACGACGATTTCGTCAAACACCTGTTTCAATTCCGTAGCTTTAATTTGATTTTCCATGCTTTAAAAGTTTGATATAAAAATGATTGGGATAAAAATAAATTATTATCCCACATTATCTCAAACTAATAATAGGAAATTCGTTAAAAAACTACAGATTAGGACAAAACCATTCAATTTTCATATCCCTTTGCAATAAATCGGCTGAAAAATTGACATGGATAGCCTCAAACCCTCTAAACATCAGCGGCTAACCAATTCTTTTTTTCACCTCCCTGCTCAGGGTTTCAGGTCTGATGTCCAGAAATCTCGAGAGGTCCTTCCCTTTCATGTGGGTGATGAGTTGCGGATAATAGTTTTCCAGGTAGGTGAGTTTATCAGTCAGGGACAGGGACATCAGATCATCCAGCATCACCTCCATCTCGGCTTCCTGGTCTCTTAGGCTATTAATTAGGATTTCGGCATCTAGCCCGTACAATTGCAGCCGGGTGAGTACCTGTTGATAATCAAAGCTGGAAATAATGGAAACGTCAGCTGCCTCCCAATTGCACACCGTCGATTGCACCAGCCCATCGGCATGCACCATTTCCCCGGGGAATATCACGCGGGTAATGTCAAGTATAGGATCATGTGACCCCAGGAGCTGGCCGGAATGCAAGAATAGTAAGCGCCCCGAAGGATCCAGGCTCCCCTCAGCAGGGGTAAGCATCAGCTCCTCGCTTTCGGCCAGGAGGCTTGGAGCCAGTTCAGGGTGCACCATCCCCAAGCGGTTGAGGTAATGCTGGAGCTGCACCTTTTTCTTATAGCGCTTCATGTACGGGGTTTTTGAATCAAATTTACTGTTCATAGATTTTTAAAAACGATAAGCCCAAAAAAATTTAGCCCTAAAGTGAAATTCAGGGCAAAAGGAGCCAAATTTCACGTTTTCAGTTATTTTTTTTGCCTAATTTCTTGACATCGGATTGCTAACTCCCCCAAAACCGAATGCCAAATTTTTGGGTCTTGACCAACACAATTCACCTTATTAACTTTATGATCATCAATCTCTAACAGAACTGATTATGAAACATTGGCAAAACATAGGGTTGGAAATTTTGCTACTGGTGCTGGTCATCCTGTATACCTATACGGGAGTGGCCAAATTGGTGGACTTCGGCGGTTTCCGGAGCAGCATGCTCAACCAGCCCTTTCCCACCGAGTGGGCGGAAGTCTTTGCCCTGGCGGTGCCTGTGGGCGAACTGGCCCTGGTGGCCCTGCTGCTGTGGCCATCCACCAGGCTTGCAGGCATGGTAGGATCCCTGATCCTCATGACAGCCTTCACCACCTATGTAGCCCTGATCTATATCGGCGCCTTCCCCCGTGTGCCCTGCGGCTGCGCAGGCATCTTTGACTCCATGAGCTGGGGAGCGCATTTGGTAGTAAACCTGGTCTTTGTAGCAATCAGTGCTGTAGGAATCTACCTCTCCACCACAATGCCTGCTGTAGTAAATCAGGAAGTGGGGACAAGTTGATAGGTTTAATTTCCGCATTGCGGAAGGTGAATGGATTAACGTAAAACAATTACAATAAACATTCTGCCTCTTCCAGGGTGAGGATTGGAAGCTCACCAAATCAGGTGGAATATAGGGATCGGTCCGATTCCTTAAAAGAGACCAGGCCACGCGCAGCCAAAGCTCTTACGGACCAAGCGCATGCATGCATTAAATCAATAAGTCAACACAACGGTAGCACAACTACTGTTACAACATTTTAAAACGATGAAACCACTATTTAAATCGCTCCCAGCCCTGGGATTGGCGCTGGCAGCAACTATGGCATTTGCGTTTAACATGCCATCAAAAACGAATCAGGTCAAATTCGCCGACCATCCTACCTTAGGTCCAATAAATGTTACAAACTGGACACTTGGAGAGGATTATGAATGTGATTCTGGAGACCAATGCACCTATGACGAAAACGGAATGACAGTGGAGCAAGGAGCTTTCATACCATTGCGTGAGTAGTAAGGGAAATAAGGTGATGGAAAAATTCCATCACCTTTATTACTTACCTGGGATTCTGCTCCATATTATTTAAAATCACCTCCTCCATAGGTAAGGGAAATACATATCGGGGGTCATCCGGCAATAATTCATATTCTACCCCATCAACAATCCTTCTCAATACCCTGCCATAAATGCCCTCCCTGTTCAACCGCTTCAAATCCAACCAATTTACCCCCCGGTGGATCAGTGACTTCCTTCGCTCGGCAACCACCAAAGACATGGGGTCATCTATGGATTCAGTGGTATAGGATTCAAACGTCCCCGCCATATATCGATGATCGAGCAACTCATTTAATGCCTCGATCCCCTCTTCCACCTGCCCCAACCGAATAGAAGCCTCTGCATAATTTAGATACATCTCATCCAGGGCAATTCCCCCAAACCATCTAAACATTCCCGAATACTGCCCCCTGAAACTTTTACCTGTTGGTCTATCGATAAAATACAAGCTCTTTCTCAGATCACCGTCTTCGTATTTATTTAGCATGGCGGAATCAACCAATGTAGTAACCCTCGAAAATGTGGCAGAATGAACCAAACTGGCATGAAATACCACCTCACTGTTATACCTTTCAAATGGGTAAAGGATAGAACTATTGAACATATTATAATCCATTAATGAGTAAGGCCCCGTCAATACTGAATCTGCATAAAACCTGCTCATCTCATAATTGCCCATACTATGATAGATCCTGGACAGCAACCCGTACACGGCATATTTGGAGGGTCTGGTTTTGATTGCCGAAAAGTCGGGAAGGTCTGAAACCGCATCTTCCAGATCCATTAAAATTTGTTCATAACTTTCCCCAAGCGTACTTCTAACAGGCCTTTCCAGTACATTTTGGCTCAACTTCAAGGGAATGCCCAGCTCCTCTACATCCGCGGGATCATACTGCCCTGCAAATATGGACACAGCATTATAGTGCCCGAGCCCCCTAAAAAATTTTGCACTAGCTACTATTTCCTTAATTTCAGCATTGTCGGGTTCGTTTTCCAAAAACTCCAATGCTTTTTCCAAAACCACATTGGCAAAGTACACAATCTGGTAACACGACCTCCAGTCTCCAGGAAACTCCCCCTCATATATTTCAGGTTGCCAAGTATAGGCATTCCTTTCAACTGCGTTGGTAAGACTGTTATAGGCTTCTATTGGAAAGTAAATGTCATCTGAACTGAATACCCCCAAGGAAGGTACAAAATTCAGCACTTCAGAATTGTCCAGCATCAGGTTAAGGTCATCTATGGAACCGGGAACCACTATGGACTTATCCGGTCTCTCGTCCAAGAAACCCTCACAACCGACTAGCATTCCCGAAAGAAGATGATGATAAAGTATATATGTTTTTTCATGATATTAGATGTTAAATGTTAAGGAGTCAGTGTTAAAAGTTCATGGTAAAAAACCAACCGTTAACCGTGAACTATAAACATATAAATACCCCGCCCGCCGGAACCGTATAACTAAACCTTATGAAGAAAGTACGGCGGAACGGGGATATTTATGACTTGATTCAGAGATCAACCCGTATCCCAAAGGCAATGCTTCTCAGGGGTCGGCTTATTGGAAAGTCCGGGTCCAAAGGATCATCACTGGCTTTCCAAAGGATGCCAAGATTGTTGGCATAGGTATAAACTTCCGCACGTTCAAATGGCAGCCTAGGAAGTTTGCTTTTACGCAACATATAAGAGAACCGAACATCCTGAAGCCTGATATGGTCTCCGCGTTCTACCAGGATTTCTGAAAAACGGTATATGTTATCCCTGCTGATATTCACGGCGGAAGGGATAGAAGGCACATCCGTTATAAGTTCATCCCCGGGTTGCTGCCACCGGTCAGAGAAATCCGAATGGGAAATCCTGCCTGCCAATACTTCATTGTACAATACGGAATTCCGTCTGTAGAAATACCCCAGCCTGTAACTGATGTTGACCGATAGTGAAAAATCCCCAACTGCAAAATCATTTCTCAACGCACCGAATACTGGCGGCCTGGCAGGGCCATGGTATATCATATCCCCAACCTCGGTATTGTTGATAACCCCGAAATAATTGTTGCTGGGTTCACCGTCCAGATATCCCCTGGGGTCTCCCGTAGCAGGATCCAGACCTGCCCAAGGAAGGCTATAAACTGAGTAAAGTGGTCTACCTACCAGGGGATAGGCATTTATTGATCCCATGGCACCGCTGCCATGCATTAAATAATTATTGACCGTGGCCTCAAAGAAATACCCGGTGATTTTTTCCCTTACCAGATTGCCGATCAGGGTCCCTGTCCATTTCAAGCCTTTATCCAATATGAGGGTATTGAACACCATATCAATTCCCTGGCTTCTGGAAGTGGATGTGTTTCCCCTAAACCTGATTACCCCACTGGATGGTGCCATTTCGGTATCACCGATCAAGTCCTCTCCATATTTGTCAAAAAGATCAATACTGCCCCAAAACCGGCCATTTCCATATTCAAAATCAAGTCCCAAATTGGTAACCCGCGTCTTCTCCCATCTTAACATGGGATTGGCCGGATTTTGGATCAAACTATAGGGCAGGCCCGGATTGATTGTACCTGACCCCCCCACAATACTGGAAGAAGTCACCTCCGCTGTCAGTCTTTTATCCACATTGCCGTTATAGCCGAAAGTACTTCTGAGCTTCAAAAAATTGAATTTTTGATTTTGCAGAAAGTCCTCGTTCGATAGCACCCAGCTGCCTCCCACAGACCACAACGGCACTCCCCTCATATTGGCCTCAACCCCAAATAGATTGGATTGATCTTTTCTCATGCTTGCCGAAAGACCGTATCTTTCGTTGTACAGATATGACCCATTGAAATAATAGGAGACAAACCTGTCCGTAAGATCAGTATGGGCTAGACCATGGGGTATCGTGTTAAGCTGGCCGGGATTGTTGTACATCGGAAACCGACTTACATAATCCACTGGGAGACTCATGGCCAAATTGGGGTTATAGCCGTAAAATCGATTGGAATTGCCACGGGTTTCCAGATCCTTGACTTCCCATCCCCCCAGTAAATTGATATCATGTACCTGACCAATTATTTTTCTGTATCGCAGCTGCCCCCGAAGATTATGGCTTTGGGAAAACCTGTTGTTCCGGTTTGATATGGCCCCCAGCGGAATGTGCCGCACCAGTTCCGTCCCCACGGTTTCAGTATATCTATTAATCAGGTTTCTTGTAAAATAACTATCCGCGTCCCAAACCGTACCCGCATCCCTATCATTTTGCCAATACTGATACTGAACCTCCGCATCCAATCCCGCCAGGATATTATAAGAGGTTTGCAGATTTACCCGGATATCCGTGCTTTCCATATGCTCACGCTGCCTCCCCAGATCTTCAAGCGGAATATATTGCCAATCCAACAGCCCCTGGTCTCTGGCCCCATTTACAAATCCCTGCCTATAATCCCGGATTATGGATTGCGGCCTACCCTGATCATCGACTAACCTTGCATAAGGATAAGCTGGATCAATGGACTCAAAGGTTACCTGGGAAGGCCCCTCATTACCCGATGTTCTGAGGTCTCTGACCAGATAAAGGCCCGTTCCCACTTTTAGCCTGCCTTTCATGCCCGTCCAGGTGTTTTGGGCCGAAAGCGTAATCCTGTCTTCATTGTTGTGGGTAAAGCCGGTGGTATTGTTATCATACCCTGCCGAGTAGGCATAGGTACTGGATTTGGTCCCTCCCTGTATATTGGCCGCAATTTGATAGAGATTGCGCGGTCTCAAATAATACCGGGACAAATCATGCCTGACATCCCTGCTTCCCAGCTCACTTCTGATGGCTCCCAACTCTGAGTCGGATATCAGGCCATCCCTGTGCCTTATCATGCTTTCTACATAAGGAGTTAGCGCACGGTTGTCAATGGAGCTCTCCCTGGCATTGTAAAACCCCCTGCCAAACAACAGCTCCTCCACCTCTAGAAATTCCGGGGTGGACATTATTGGATTGTACCACAGGTCATCCTGCTGGGTAGTGGTAAAATTTGTATTGATACTCACGCGAAGGGGCCGCTCCAGTCCTCCCTTTTTCGTCGTGATCACTATTACACCGTTCCCGGCCCTGGCCCCCCAAATCGACGCTGCAGCGGCATCCTTCAGTACCGTCACCGATTCCACATCATTGGGATTGATATTTTCCAGGGGACCGTCATAAGGAAAATTATCGATAATGATCAGTGGCTGTGAATTGGCAAATATGGTATTTCGTCCTCTTATACTAAGTAGGTCCTGAGGGGAACCGGTCCTGTTGAAAACCAATCCCGGGGTGACATCCTCCAGCCGGTCCAATATATTGTTGCCCACCCTTCTATCCACAAGCTCGTTGTCCAGATAGGAAAACGAACCCGTCATTCTTTCCTTTGGCAACTCAAGGTATCCTGTGGAAACCACTTCCACCATCTGGAGCGCATTCTCACTTTCCTGAAGCGCAAATACCAATTCATTTTCGCGGGGAAAATCAACCCTTCTTACCAACTGTTCAAATCCCACGTAATCCACCGTGAGCGTATACGACCCGGCCTCCAGATTCAAAATGAAACTTCCCTCCTCATCACTCACTGCCCCCAAATCCCGGTTTTGGATCCTTATGACCGCCCCGGGCAACCCCTGCCCATTTACGGCATCCACTACCGTACCTCTGAAGGTCCGGTCGCTTCGGGTCTGCCCCATTGCTGTCAGACAACAGAGGCAAACCAAAATTTTAATCAGTAATACTCTTTTCATATCAGTTATTTTAAGGTTAAAGATTTATTGTTGACTGCTTCCATGATGAGCTTTTTCATATCCTCAGGGTCGTAGGATATTTTTCCGGACCGGAAGACACGGCCTTGGGCATCAAGTATCAGGATGAAGGGATATCCCGAGATGGCATTTTTGATAAGAAAGGGGTGTCTCCCCCCATATCCATCCGTATGTAGGTTTACGGCATCACTACTGGTATATTTTCCGGTAGAAAGACTCTTGAGCCAGGTATCCCTGTTTTTGTCCACCGACACGGTCACCACCTCCACATCTGGATTGTCAGCAAATTCCTCTTGTATATGGGAAAGGGTATTCTTGTAGAACCCCAGACAGGAGTTGCAGCCACTTATCCAAAAATCCAACACCACCACTTTCCCCTCAAAATCCTTCCACGTGACAAGGGAACCTTTCTCATCCACAAACTCAAAATCCATCACTGCACCTCCTGCTTTGCGGTTGGCCACAAACGCATCCAGGTCTCTCAATACCCTCTCACTTTCCACATGCATTTTGGCCATTTGGATTTCCTCCTCGGCGGATACTATGGAATTAAAAAACCGGATCAGGCGGCCCCCTATTGCCTTGTCCCGCGCCATGGAGGGAGGGAGGCTGTATAAGGATTTTATTGCTTCTCCGCTTTCGGCTTTGGCGCTGGTCCTGGCCCATTGTACTATCAGATCTATGTATGCGGGAACTACCCCGAGTATGCTTTCCTCCACACCGTAATCCGGCAGGGTCCCATACCGGCTATTGAAATATGAAAGTGCATGACCCCTGATGCCCGAGGGATCCGTTTCGGTATTAAACTGTAGCGCTAGCTCAATCTTGGCCAAAATCCTAAGATCCCGCTCCGCTTTGGCAGCCACTTCCATTGCCTTAAATTCGGAGGCTGAAAAGACCTCCCCAAATCTGGATAATTCCTCGAGCAGCCCCCTGAGTTTTGACTCCTCGATTTTTACCACTTCCCCGATCGGTTCGGTACCCGGGCTAAATATTCTGGACTCACGGTGGGGAACGGCATTCGCATTTTCAAAATTTTTAAGCTGGGCTTCATCGGCATACACCTGCTCCCTATCGGTAATCAGGGATAAGGGATGGTCCAGAATCTGGTTTCCCTTATAGGCCTTCAGATAGGATTGGGCAAAAAGCTTTTTACCTGCCGGCCCTCCAAAATTCAATGTCAGGGAAGGCATATTAATCTTGACATAGGCAGTGTCTCCGGGAGACATAAGATAGTTGTCCATCAGCGTCCTGCCCGGTTGGAAGAAACTGACAAAAATTGGATCCGCCACGGGAGGGGACACCCAGGTAAAATTCCGTGTGTTGGCTGGAACCTGGCCCAGATAGATATTCCCTTTTTCAAGTGCCAGGAGCTCGTTAACTATCCCAGTGCCAACAAAAGCATCATAATAATAGTCCAGATAGGCTTTCACACTTAGCTCTTCAATAGGCCCGAAAGACACTATCTCACCATACACCACCACCGGCGCCCCGCCGACCTTTTCGGCGGAGCTTTGAGGGTGAACGGCAACTTCCTGCCCTACTACTATTTCCACTCTCCCAAAAAGACATACCAGTCCCAGGAAGAAAAAGATCATTCTTTTTTTCATCGTTGATTTATTTAGAAAATTGAAAATTGTACTCGTGAACTTCAGAGGTTCACGGTTAAGAGTTCAAATGTTCACAGCAAATCCAGCAACCTTAACCGTTAACCATAAACCTTAAGCCATAAACCTTAAACCATCACCTACTGTGGCTCCGGCTCCTCTGCCATGGGACTAATCCTCACTTCTACCTTTAGCTTATTCTTCTCCCCCTCCTCCCTCAGTATCACCCCTATCGCCTTGCACAGCAATATCGCCTCCTGCTGTTCCCGGCTCATGGGCTTCGGCTTGGGGTCCGGGACATAAGTATACCTGCTATCCGAATCTACTTTAAGATTCGTCAATGGCCTATCCCCCACCAGCAGCCACAGGATGCCATCAAATAGTTTCTTAATCTGTTTCATAATTGTTGTGGTTTAAAGTTTACTTTTTCCCCTGCGGGGAAAGGTTAAGGTTTATGGTTCACGGTTCACAGTTCACCGCGAACAATTCCCCCTTTGAAGGGGCTAGGGGGATGTCACCGCGCATTCATCCTTTAACCGGCGAAGCCAATAAACGCGCAGCCTGGACATACCTCTCCCCCGAAGAATTGATGCATTCTTTTTTTTTTCAATACCTTCTTGGTTTATGGCTTACTTTTTCCCCTGCGGGGAAAGTTTATGGTTTATGGGTTCACCGTGACCAATTCCCCCTTTGAAGAGCCTGTCCCGATAAGCGAAGCGTTTCGGGAGGGATTAAGGGGGATGTAAAACCTTCCCTTAACACCTCTCAGTGTACCATTTTAGCTTCCCGCTGGGATCCTAATGGTCAAGTCTATGCTTTAAAAACCAAAACCCTTAAACCTTAAACCATAAGCGCGCAGCAAGTAAACGGCGAAGCCAGAACCGGCGAAGCCAAATAAACAGCGAAGCCTCAGTCCGGGCTTTTAATCAAATTTCTTTGAAGTTGCTTCAAGGTTTGATAGAATTTTTGGGAGCATGGGGAAACAGCACAGCAGCAGGCGGCCCATGCAGGAGAGCCGTAGCGCAGATATGAAGGTTTGTATTGTTGCTGTTCCATAATTATTATATAGGAACGCCTCTGCAAAAAATAAAGCCATTGGTGTGGACTCTCTTTCCTGCCTGAAACTGAGGTACGACCAAGCACCGGCGAACAAGCAAGCGAGTAGCCCACGCCAATGGCGTGAGCATTTCTCACTTTCAATCTCGTTCGTATTGGAAAATTGGTCGTTTTCAGTTTCGAGACGTAAAGTGCGAATGCTACAAAAGCTTTTTAAGTAGAATTCGCTAAACTATTAAAGGAATTATAATTTTTCAAATTCCTCATCAATTTAACTCCTGCTAATTTAGATCAAATATTTCAATGTTACAAGAACTAATAACAGATTTTTTTTGATTATCCATGAGCTTAGAGTTATGGCAGCTAAAATGAAACCGAGAGACGTGGATAGAATGAGGAAGTTTAGGGAGCTACTAATTCAGTTTAGAGAGGAAAAAGGCCTCGGACAAAGGGAATTATCTCTGAGATGTGACATACACCATTCTAAAATAAGCGTTCTAGAGACAAAATTGGACTCAAATCTTACTCTGACTACCTTGTTTGAATTAGCTAAAGGACTTGGAATTCATCCAAAAGATCTGATTGACTATGATTTCGATTTTGATAGTAAAAAGTGAGTAATGCCGCTATATTCGGTTATTCACAGTTGAATCCATATTATTTAGGCGGACATGCCCCTTTTTTCAATTTATTATGGAAGCTCACACCTATAGAATCAATTAGCATGGTATATTTGGTAAAGCGTGGTTTCTAGGTATTAATATAGTTTTAATAATGAATTGCGATTTAGTTGTTGACCACCCTCAAATGAGTAATTAGAAGCCCTCGAGAGATCGGGGGCTTTATTGATTTAGGGACTAGAATCTCTATTATTACACACTCCTCTGCAGCTCCATCTCGGGCATCTCGTCATAGGTCCTGCCATTGAGTTCTCTACCAGCTTTCTTCTTATTCTTTCCTCCCCATTGCTTGAAGAAGAATGCCACTCCTGCTCGATCGCATTGCTCTTGGATATCCAATACCCAATCAGCATCCATCGGCCTAGGTTTGTGGCCACTCTCCCCTCCTACTATGACCCAATCGATACCATCAAGATTAAGGTTGGGCAATGGTCCTATCAAGGGCTCACAAGAAAGAAACTTGACCCTTGCACCTGTCTGCCTGAGCAGGTCTATTCTGTCTGTCACCTGCTCATCTTCCACCGATACCCCCATCCAGATATTATGGGTCCACTTCAGTTCTTGGTGATATTGCAGCAGTACATCCGCACGCTTAGTCAGCACCTGAAAGACATGCTGAGGATTTTCGTTCATGACTTTGAAAACCTTTTTGATGAATTCCAAAGGCACATCCACATGGAAAAGGTCACTCATGGAGTTGACGAATACCACTTTGGACTTCTTCCAAGAATAAGGGGTAGCCAAAGCATCGTCGTGGGTGCGGACTTTTTTAAAACCATCTTTATATTTATCCACCCTCATGGCCTGCAGCCGCTTGGACATGACTTCTGCATAGCAGAACTTACATCCAGCGGAATTCTTGGAGCACCCGGTTGTGGGATTCCAAGTCAATTCGGTCCATTCAATGCTTGATTTAGCCATAATTAAAATAATTCATATTGATGCCCATTTGTTCTGGAAGACTAGCCCCTCTAAATTTCTATTTCTAAAAAAAAATCAAAACTTTTCAAACATAACCAAATCAATACAAAGTTTTATATTTTAAATAAAAACAAATAAATAGGTAAATTTAGACACCATATATGTTTATAAATTCAATAAATTATTAAAATCTCAGAATAAAAAACTTTCACTAAACTTCTTGTAAATAAATATTTCTTTAATTGTACAATTTGCAGAATTTTTAACTTATAAATTATCTTATAACTTTGCATAACATCGAATTTTTAAATCAAAAAAATTTAGTCCATATGTTAAATTTCCTAAGATGCTTTCCTGGATTTATCTCTGTCATGTGATTTTTAACCTCTCTTTTCAAAAAGAAAAAAGAAAGGACAAACAAAAGCTTTATCAATACTAATAGCGGTAAAAACCTTTATGTAACCCAGATATTCATCAATGATTCGACAAATGAAAGTCCAAAAATATGAAATCAGTCAATAGCCTTATAGTCAGCGATAAATTAGATATACTTAAGGCCAAATCCCGTGAACGACGGGTTTTAACAGGTGAACGACAAGCTGCCAGCTGTAAAAATATAATCAATCTCAAATCCCAGAAATCCATAGCCTTATTCCTATGTAATATAATCTGCAATAAATTGGATAAGGAATAGGCCGAATTCCGTGAACGACGGGTTTTAACAGGTGAACGACAAGCTGCCAGCTGTAAAAATAGAATCAACCTCAAATCCCACAAATCTATACCTTATTCCTATGTAACATAATCCGCTATTAATTGGATAGCCTTCAGGCAAAATCCCGTGAACGACGGGCTGCCTGCCATAAAAAGTGAAAAAAATCCCATTATACCTTAAGCCATAGCTTTTTTCCTATATAATATTATCGCGAAAAATTGGTTAGGGAACAGGCCGAATCCCGTGACGATTCTTGGTACGCTGTTTAGAAGGTTATCTTCCGATATCCGCTTCGCGGACCGGGAAGGTTTTGAAGTTTAAAGTACACGCCAAACTTAGATCCTTGCGCCCTTGGCGAATTTCTTAGCGCCCTTGGCGTGAAACTGCCGCAATGTAGTCATGCCGCCGCTTTGCAATTTCTAAACCCCTAAATCAGGCCGCAGGCCGAATAATCAAAGTAGCGCAGAGAAGTATGGGGTATGAGAAATTACAATTAAAAATCCGTGGAAATCTGTGCTTTCTGTGGTAAAAACACACCATATCACCACGGACCAGCCTGCGCGGGCATAATAAACTGTAACAAGTGTTAACTATTTTTAGTATATTTAATTCTCATAAGTACAAAATGGTTAGTAAAGGGTTTCCACCTGCTGTGGAGGCTTTTTTTAATTACCCCATCCATAGCTCAAAAAATTGATCTGACGGTACCTATGCGCATCTGAAACTAATGACATAACAGTCCTTAAAAATTATACTTACCTGTGACCAACACAAACCTGATTTCCCTTCCTAACCCACTTATCGACACTGGTTACGACCAAAATGGTGGAGGCCACTAATGAAGACATTCCCCAAGCCAGAGTTAGTGTGAAATCAATCATTCAAAAATCTGTGTCCTAGAGAAAAAATTAGATTCTAGATTAAACCTACTACCTAAGTCCAATTAGGTAGAGGACAGGAGGTTCAACCCAAAGATTCATCAGATTTTGAGGAAAACAAATAATGAGAATGGATATTCTTTTTTCATGCACATGAATAATTTAAATTTATTTGCACCCTCCAGTGAGTAACTCGAGCGATCGGGGGATTTATTGTTTCTATTCGCTTACAAGGTTAAGTAATACATTTTATTAATAATCCGAACATAACAGCTTTCTTACATCCTTCTTTTTTCAGTAACTATCTCCAAATTTATGATTCCTTTAAAACCCTGAACCTCAATTTTTAGGTTCATATAATAGTGGTCAGTGGTTAAATATTTATTCTGTTGTGATTTTTTATAGGATTATCGATCCAAAATCATAAATTTGAAACTAGAACAGAATAATTCATATAATTAGTATTAATAATAAAATGTGCAAAGCCTGCGCCAAGAATTCGTAACTATGGGTAGATCCCTCATTTAACCTGGATGTTAATGGAATTTGAAAGACTTACTGATAAAAATTTTCCTGAGGTAATCCAACTTTGGGAAGACTCGGTCCGCTTTTCTCACGACTTTCTGAAAGAAGAGGACATATCTTTGATGAAACCCTTACTCATAAATACCTTTTTACAATCTCTCAATCTTGTGGGGCTGTATACCGACCGACTTATTGGGTTCTATGGTACCCGCTCTAGCAAACTCGAAATGCTGTATGTTCTTCCTGATTTTATAGGAAAGGGATATGGAAAGGCATTGCTTCAACATGCCAGAGATTTTGAAAAAATTGATGCCGTGGAGGTGAATGAGCAGAACATTTCAGCTTTAGAATTTTATAAACACCAAGGATTTAGAATCGTCAAAAAAGTAGAACAGGACCATTGGGGATTGGGATACCCTCTGGTCCATATGGTTTTTGATTAATTATCGGAATCTTTATGGTTGTCCTTTGGCCATACTTCATGGAGTTTTTCCCCTCCTTTGATTCCAAAATCCAAGGTTCTGATAGGGAATGGAATCATAATGTCATTTTCATCATACTGTTGCTTAATAGCCATTATTGCTTCGCTTCTAGCTTGCAAAAAATCTGGTTGCTTCTTAAATTTTACCCAAAACCTGACCACATAATTTATTGAGCTGTCCCCAAATTCGGTGAAATAAAGGGAGATATCTTCCTCGGAAAGAACATTGGTTACAGACTTTACGGCTTTTAAAGTGACCTCCTTTACTTTTTGCAGGTCATCACCATAAGATACACCACATTCTAAATCTATCCGTCGTTTGCCAAATGTGTTATAGTTTATGATTGTGTTTTCGAAGACTTCTTTATTGGGAATAATGTGAATCTGTCCCTGTAAGGAGCGAATTACTGTGGAGCGAAGATTCAACCTTTGAATGATACCTTTGGAGCCTTCTGATTCAATCAGATCCCCTTCTTCAAATGGTCGCCTGATAGCCATTATGACTCCTGACATAAAATTGGCCATGATATCCTGAAAAGCAAAGCCCAAGGCCAATCCAATAATACCAGCACCAGCTAACAAGGTAGTAACCGTTTTGGTAAGGTCTAGTACTCCCAGGGCTATGAAGCAAGCCACCAAAATGATTGCCACATGAATGGTAGTAGTGATGAGAGATAACAATGACTCATGCTTAGTTACTCGCCGAAGAGCCTTATAAATCAGGTTTTTAGCAATTTTGGCGATTATTACCCCAAGAAAGACCACCAACACTGCCAATACAAAATTCGGGAGCATGGCGATTATTGTGGTTGCCCAGTCTTCCAGTTTGGTAAATATTAAATCTGATGCGTCCTGATATCCATTTGCAAAAAATTGATTTGGTCTCTAATTCAACAAATCAAAAAGGTGATTGTTGTCTCTACATACAAAATTCTATTCTAGATGAAGATTTTACTCACCGGAACCACTGGATATATAGGGCAGCGTTTGTTGCCAGCTTTACTTGCTGATGGGCATGAAGTAGCCTGTTGTACACGAGATAAACAGCGGTTTGATGCTAGTAAATACGAGCAGAAAAATCTATCGATAGTTGAGGTTGATTTTCTAAAAGTATCCACGTTGGATGCTGTCCCTGAGGATATAGATGTTGCTTTTTACCTTATTCACAGCATGTCAAGTAAAAAGGGTGATTTTGAATCATTGGAGGAGAAATCAGCCAAGAATTTTGTTTCCGCCATGGAAAGAACTAATGCAAAGCAAGTTATATATCTTGGGGGTATTGTCAACGACAAACAGTTGTCAAAGCACCTCAGATCCAGAAAACTGGTGGAGGATACGCTCGGGAAGGGAAAATTTGCTTTGACAACTTTGAGGGCTGGGATAATCCTTGGTTCGGGGAGCGCATCTTTTGAGATTATTCGGGATTTAGTGGAAAAGCTTCCAGTGATGGTGGCCCCCAAATGGCTCAATACCAAATCGCAGCCCATCGCCATCCGTAACGTGATTCAGTTTTTGAAAGGTGTAGTGGGAATGGAGAAAACTTACAATCGCCATTTTGATATTGGTGGCCCCGAGATTTTAACATATAAGGAAATGCTTGAGCGCTTTGCGAAAGTGAGAAACCTCAAGCGCAAGATTATCACTGTTCCGGTTATGACACCTAAATTGAGCTCATATTGGCTGTATTTTGTCACCTCAGTGTCTTATTCCCTTGCAGTAAATTTGGTAAGCAGCATGAGTGTGGAGGTGATAGTGGAGGAAAATGATTTGGCGGATTGGCTGGAAATTGAGCTATTGACGTATGAAGAGGCCATTCGATTGGCATTTGACAAAATTCAAAATGAGGAAGTGGTGTCCAGCTGGATCGACGCTCAGGCACGAAATGTCTTGGCGGGGGGGATATCGCAGTTATCTCAGGTGCCCACTTATGGGTGTTTCATTGATAAAAGAGAAAAGGAAGTACGTGATGTAAATGATACATTACATAAAATCTGGACAATCGGTGGTGAAACGGGCTGGTATACTTCTGATTGGCTGTGGAGGTTTAGAGGATTTTTGGATAAAATTTTTGGGGGTGTGGGACTTCGGAGAGGTCGTAAGCACAAGTCGGCGATCTTTGCTGGGGATTCGCTTGATTTTTGGAGAGTACTTTATGCCAATAAGGAAGAAAAAAGGCTTTTACTTTATGCTGAGATGAAGCTTCCTGGTGAGGCATGGCTGGAATTTGAAATCAAAGAAAATAAACTCGTTCAAACCGCTACTTTCCGACCATTGGGAGTGGCCGGTAGAGCATATTGGTTCTCGGTTTTACCTTTTCATGGAGTGATTTTTAGGAGAATGCTGAATGAACTGGTAAGGTGATAATTTTCAATTTTCTCACAGGTCTATTTTCAGCTAAATCAAATGGTTATCACACAGCAAGATAATTGATTGGAGAAAGATTAATTTTACCATAATATAATTTCCTTCATGCCATTTTTTGAGTATATTTATTCAAGCCTTTTTAGCATTCAGGTAAGTGCCATTTTTCGAAGCGCACTTTTTGGTGTTTAGTTTTATTATCAATTTTTCCTGAGCGATATGAAAAAAATTCTTGTTCCCACCGATTTCTCTGAAGGTTCAAAAATAGCCACAGAATATGCCATGGCCATTGCTGAAATGTGTAGCACCTCTATAGTTTTTCTACATATTGTTGTTACGCCACTGGATTGGGTCAATTTACCTTTAGAGAAAGAGAATCTTTATCCCGAAACCAAAGCTGAAATAGGCAATTCCAAACGGGCGCTTAAAGAATTAGAAAATTATGCTCACAGCAAGGGAGTACCTGTGGAAACCAGTCTTCAATTTAACAAGAGCCGGGAAGCTATTGAAGAGCATATCAATAAGGGTGAATTTGACTTGGTTGTCATGGGTTCACACGGAGCGAGGGGAATACGCGAGTACATGATCGGTTCCAATGCTCAAAAAGTCATTCGCAATAGCGCAATACCAGTGCTCGTGGTAAAAAACCAGCCGGATGAATATACTTTCAGAAATATCGTCTTTGCTTCTACTTACCAGGATGGACATGTTCCTACTTTCCAAAAAATCATTGAACTAGGCGAAAACCTCACTGCTCCGATACATTTGCTGTATATCAATACACCTTATTATTTTAAGGAATCTGAAGATATGGAATATATGCTAAACAGCTTTGCGGAAGGATTTCCAAATTACAATTTCCAAAAACACATTTACAATGCCTTTAACGAGGAACGGGGCATCAGTAATTTTATGACTAAATGGGTATGGATGTGTTGGCTATTGCAACTGAAGGAAAATCGAATATTAAGCAGTTATTTTCCCCAAGTCTTACGGAAAGCCTCATCAACCATCTGGATAACCCAATATTGACCCTTAATCTTAGCAAGATAAAGTAAAAACCATATACAAATGAAAGGGGGATGCTGATCAGTATCCCCTTACTTTTTCTCGGAGGTTTTCCCAAACATTGCCTCGTTGGTTGCGTTTTTTCAATCGCTGTCGTTGGCGTTGCTTCTTTTTCTGCTCCTTACTTTTGACAATCACATGTCGTGCTGATATGCCCACTTGACCGCTGTACCAGGGGGTGCGGGACCCAACGATGTTTACGTTTGGCTTGTAATCCAGACTTATATTTGTTTTGAGCAGGGTCATTTCTATACCCACAATAAATTCGGCATTCAAGGTATTGTTGCCATAAGTGGTTATAATTTCTCGGGTTTCCGGAATGCGATGGGTGCTTTCCTCCCAACCAAAACTTACTCCGGTGCCATAGTAATAGTTAAACCTACGAGAGATAATCCTGGAATGCTTCTGTATCAGGGCATGGAAGGTGGTGTTATTGTTGAAATCCGTTTGGGCAATCCCTTCTAGGGTAATGTTGTCAAAAACCCTTTGTTGTAAACTTAGGCCAATTGTGCGATGAGATTTGTTGCTGCCAAGTCTTAGTCCTGCCGAGGTACCGTAGCTTTGCGACCAGGCTGAAGTGCCTTGGAAAAAAATAATGCCCAACATGACCCAAAACCATTTCATAAGAAACCTGCTTAGCTAAATTTTTAACCACTGTAGCCCAGTGATTTTACTTTTCACGCAATTATAGTTCCCAACGTTCAATATTCATAATTAATATCAAAAGTCGCTAAGTAGTTTTTGGCTTCCAGCAAAATTTGGTTTTCCTGATCGATCCACTCCTCGGTGCTTTTATGGGTCAGAGGCTTCCAATTTTGGTCTGCCCATACTTTCATTTTGTTGTCCTCAATTATAAAATGTCCTCTTGGATTATCTACGGCTAGTAATTGCTGATTTTGGAAATAGTACACAAATTTGCCCTCAGGCCTGTCCACTTCCATGACTACCGGCCAATTCTCACCGTCAGACCTCAAGACCAAAACTTCTTTTTGGCCCAAGGAATCCTGCTTTTCCTGTTCTTTTGCATCGAGAGCCGAATGTGCCGCCGATAGCATTTGTTCCAATTTTGGTTTAATTTCAGAAACCTTACGTTCCTCGCCTCCATTCGTTACCGTATCCATAGGCTCATTGGAGGGTATTGGGGCCTCACTGCTGGTTTGCGGGGCCTGACAGCCCACCATGACCGCCAAAATCAGCCCACTGATAAAATTCTTGTTCATACGTCAATTGGTAATCTCGTTCAATTTACATTTTATTATCCTTTAAAATCAATCCAAAATGCCATATTTAATAAAAAATATTTTTGGATTCTTTTTTGATATGTAAATAAGCCTAACCTTAAATTTTTCAAAAACCTCTTTAGGATGAAATTGGACAAGAAAGTAGTGATAGTGACGGGTGCTTCTAGTGGTATTGGTGAGGCAATTTGTTTTAAATTGGCCGAAGAAGGCGCCACCGTCGTAATGGGTGCGCGAAGGGAAGATATTTTGGAGCAGAATTGTGAAAAAATAAACCAAAGAGGAGGAAACTCCTGCTTCGTTCCCACTGATGTGACTTTTAGAGGCGATTTGGACCGTATAGTTAAGTTCACCCTTGATAAATTTGGAAGGATCGATGTGATGATTAATAATGCAGGAGTAATGCCTTTGTCTTATTTTGAAAGCTTGGATCATGATGGCTGGGACAACATGGTGGACACCAATTTAAAGGGGGTAATTTATGGATGTGGGGCCGTGTTGCCAGCATTCCTAGATCAGGGAGATGGTCATATAATTAACATTTCCTCAGACGCTGCCTTAAAAACCTTTCCTGGAGGGGCAGTCTATACAGCAACAAAAGCTGCGGTAAATGTATTCACAGAAGGCTTGAGAGCTGAATTGTCGGCAAGTAAAGGGATTCGGGTTACCTGTGTGATGCCGGGGGCGACCATTTCCGAAATTTCCTCCACTATCGAGGATCCAAAAGTGATAGAAAACCGTGAAAAAAGTGGTATGGACAAAATGAGGATGCTGCTTCCCGAGGATGTGGCAGGCACGGTACTCTATGCCATATGTGCTAGTAAGCGTGCCAACGTGAATGAGATTATTGTAAGGCCAACAGATCAGGCCTGAAGAGGGAAGACAGGAGACCTTGGAACGGAAAAGGAAGGCTCCTTATATAAAAATTGTGATTCCTTCATCCGATAGCTCCGATTGGTAGACTTTCAGGTCAGGACAATTGTCACCTGAGCGGAGGTCTCCGGTGTGAAGGTCAAAGCGATAATGATGGAGGGGGCAGATTATTTCATCGAAGCTGTTGATTTTGCCATCCACCAATGAGGCGGACTGATGGGGACAGAGGTGCTGGAAGGCAAAAATCTTTTCTCCAATCCTTGTCAAACAGATCAAATCATCTCCTAGCTGAACTTTACGGATCGCTTTTTCGGGAAGCAGGCTTAGGGCAGACGACCTGTCAGAGCCTAACGTAAATTTTTTAGACATATCGCAATCCATCTATTTGCCATAAAATAATACCATAAATAACAAATCTAACAACGCGCCATAGACTATATCTTAGGTATTTTTTGCGATTGTAGGCTGAGGCTCCCCCCATGAGACAGATAATCCCGAAAGGTAGGGGACTCAAGGCGGCTACAATTATTAAAAAGCCGCCATATTCACGGAATAATTTATCGTATTTGGAGAAAAATTTCAGCTTAATAGCTCTGAATTTTTGGTTGTTGCGAAGATTTCTCCCAACTGTATATAAAAGGAATCCAGCTCCATAGGAAATTAAGGAAAGAAATAGAACCTTGAACATGAAATGAAGGAAGGTGCCATCCTGCATCGCCCAAATGATGAAGATTTCCGGGGGCAATAGGCCTGACAAACCCTCAGAAGCTATAAAGATTGAAATGATTAAGGTGACCCTTCCGAAAATTGGCTGAATCCAGGCAAAGCGTTCAGGATCGAGAGTTTTACCCGCGATGATAAAGGTGCCTATCAACAAGGCAAACATGGCTAGTCCTTTAACAATGTTTTTAATTAAATAAGCTCTCTTCTCTTTTTGAGAATGAACCCGTTTCTGTTGTTCCATTAACATTTTAAAAATAAATCCTGTTTTTGATCCTAGGGGAAACAATGTAAATTAGCATAAGGTTGCCTATTAGGCATTTAATCTATTTTGCCTAAGTGCAAGTTCCGCACCATAAGCAGGTAGGCAATCAAGAATTATTTGACGCTGCAAAGAAACAATTATTTTTAACCAAATAACCCTTTATAACATGACAAGATTACTATTTATAGCATTATTTATGTTTACCGGACTCGCTTATGGGCAAGATCTGGAAGGCGCATGGAAGCTTACTCATGTCAACGGTCAGGATATGCCCCAACATGAGTTTGTGAAGATTTACCAAGATGGGTATTTTGCCTTTGGGGCAAAGGAAAAAGAAGGGGATAAATTCCACAGTGCCGGTGGTGGCGAATTTCAACTGGATGGCAGCACTTATTCTGAAACATTTGATTTCCACACCGACAATGAGGATCTAATTGGATCTTCTAATTCCCATCAAGTGGACTGGGTAGAAGGTAAGTTGGTCATTACAGGGCAAGATGATGGCAGGGAGAGAATTGAAATCTGGGAAAAAATCAGTGATAATACTGATGATCTTAGTGGCAACTGGGTGTTTACCGGCCGTCAAAGTGACGGAGAAATGAGCCGCTCCACTCCTGGAGCCCGAAGAACGGTTAAAATTCTCGGTGGAGGACGATTCCAGTGGATTGCCTTTAATTCTGAGACGAAGCAATTTATGGGTACTGGGGGTGGCACCTACTCAGCCGAAAATGGAAAATACACAGAGAATATTGAATTTTTCTCCAGAGATGACAGCAGGGTGGGAGCCAGCTTAGAATTTGATTATGAGGTAAAAGACAGTGAGTGGCACCACAGTGGGATGAGTTCCAAAGGTGATCCGATTTATGAAATATGGTCCCCTTACAAGGATGCATATAAAAAATAAGTAATGTCGGGCTTCAGTTTTTGAAGCCCGACTGCTTAAATTTGCCCTTATGATAGCTGAAAACAACAAAGTAGTAAGTGTGGCTTATGAGCTACATGTGGATGATGGCGAAAACGGCAAGGAATTCCGGGAAAAAGTAACCAAAGACGAACCTTTTCCATTCCTTTTTGGCGCCAATAATATTCTGCCCAAGCTTGAGGAAGCGATTGCAGGTAAATCAGTGGGAGATCCTTTCGAGGTTTTTATAGATTTTGAAAACGGCTATGGTGATTACGATGAAGCCAGAAAAGTGATCATTCCGAAATCAAACTTTAAAGAACAAAGTAAGAAAAACAAAGATATCCTGAAGATTGGAAACGTGATCCCAATGAAGGACGATAAAGGAAATCGTCTGCGAGGAGAGATTCTAAAGGTAGATTATAAAGGGGTACATATGGATTTCAACTCTCCGCTAGCCGGATATGATCTTTATTTTAAAGGCGAGGTTGTATCTATTCGGGAGGCCGAACCGGAGGAACTTGAACATGGCCACGTACATGGGCCAGGAGGTCACCAACATTAAAACAAATAAAGACGGTAAGAAGCCGTCTTTTTTGCTTAAGGGACAAAACCTTTTTGTCCAGAATGAATTGAGTTATATATGAAATTTATTATGCGTTATTTTTTCCTTTTACTCCTGGCAATACCAATCACCTTGCAAGCCCAGGAGGTTCAGTTAATAATTTTAGATAAAGAAACTCAGGAAACTATACCTGGGGCCACAATCCAGGCAGAGGGTATGGAAACCCAGGTCTCCGATGAAAATGGAATAATTAGCTTTAGCCTTTCTCAAAACTACTTTGTTATGGTCAGTCATATTGCTTATGAAAACCAAAGTTTTCAACTGAGGCCAGGAATGAGCAGAGAAGTAAGACTGGATAAAAAGACCACTTCCCTTGGTGAAGTGGTGGTTTCGGCTTTTGAAGCGGATAGACCCTTATTGGAACAGGCCGCCGCCATTAGCAGAGTTACTGAAGCGGAACTTTATAGGTTCAATGAAACGTCAATTGTCCAGGCATTTAATACCAAACCGGGAATAAGAGTTGAGGAGAGGGCACCGGCCAGTTATAGGATTTCCATTCGGGGCAGCGCTCTACGCTCTCCTTTTGGGGTGAGAAATGTTAAGGTATATTGGAATGACATGCCATTCACGTTTCCGGACGGTACGACACCTTTAAATTTGTTGGACCTTTCAAATATCCAGAATTCAGAAATTATTAAGGGCCCTGCTGGTAGCATTTATGGCGCAGGTAATGGAGGGGTAATAAACCTTCAGAGTCTTCAGCAGTCGAACCAGAATAAAATCAGTTCTGAATTGGCCATTGGAGATTTTGGGATGCGACGGTATCGCTTTGCTGTGGATCAGCGATTGGAGAACGGAGGGATAAGTGCCTCATACGTACATCAGCAATCTGATGGATACAGAGAGCATAGTGCTGTAGATAGAAAGGTTTTCCAATTGGGTGGTCATTTTTCTCCCTCTGCTAAACAAAGCATTTCGACCAATATCCTCTACAGCGATCTAAATTATCAGATCCCCGGAGCATTGACCGAAGAGCAGGTGCTTGAAAATCCCCGAATGGCAAGGCCGGGGTCAATTGAGCAAAACTCCTCCATAGCTCAGAAATCACTTTACGCAGGGCTAACCCACACTTACCAAATTATGGAAAATTTGGAAAATGTAACCTCGGCATATGCCCAGACAAGTGAGTTTGAAAACCCTTTTATTTTGGATTATAAAAGGGAACTTCAGCACAGCTATGGTGGGAGGACCAAATTTACTTATAATGACAGGATAGGAAACGTAGGACTGAGGTTAATTGTCGGTGGGGAGTATCAATACGGTAAGACGGCTGCGCAGAATTTCGGAAATCGTGATGGGGTGGCCGATACGGTGAGGTTTGCCGATGATTTGATCACCACTCAAGGGTTCTTTTTTCAGCAGGCCGAATTGGAGTTGCCTTCCGATATCATTTTGACTTTAGCGTTGAGCGAAAACTTTTCACGGTATGACATCAACAGAAGTATAGATGCTCAGCTCGGGACCCCATCTGCGGCAGGAAGAAGATTTGATCCTGTGGTTATCCCAAGGGTGGCGCTCTCCAAAAAACTCAATGACTTCTCGGCAGTACATGCCAGCGTCAGTTCAGGTTTTTCTCCGCCCACTATCGCCGAAGTGAGGACTAATGAGGGATCTATTAATTTGGACTTGGATGCCGAAAGGGGTATTAATTATGAAGCCGGGTACCGTGCCGGATGGTGGCAGGGAAGGGTAAATTTCGATGCGAGTGTTTTCTATTTCAGGCTGAATGAAACCATTACAACCTTCACGAATGAGCAAGGAGTGGTTTTATTTAGGAATGCTGGAGCTACCGATCAACGGGGCGTGGAGGCACAACTTGATTATTCCCTAATTCAAAACCCTACTGGGGCAATTACAAACCTAAAAATAACTCATGCCTTTACCGGCCATTATTTCGAATTCCGGAATTATGAAAGTGGTGGCAATGATTTTTCAGGCAACCAACTCACAGGCGTTGCACCTAACAGCTTGGTGAATCAGCTGGATCTAAGCACAGCTTGGGGATTCTATGTAAATTTCACCCATCAGTATGTGGATAAAATTCCTTTAAATGACGCCAATACGGTTTTTCAAGAAGAGTATAACTTACTTAGTGCCAGGATAGGGTGGAGGAAAACCTTAGCCAACCGTTGGGATCTGGAGGTTTATGGCGGTGCCGAAAACCTGCTCGATGAGTCGTATAGCCTGGGAAATGACCTTAATGCCTTTGCTGCAAGATATTATCAACCAGCCCCTGGAAGGAATTATTTTGGTGGGGTGAAGGTTGGTTTTAGATATTAAAAAGACGGAAGACGGGAGACCGAAGACCGTAGTAGCATAAATCTAGACGTTGATCATGCTTCTAAAAGTTAGCGATTCCGGTTGGCGTAATAATTAAGCAAAATATTAAACGAGAAAAATAACATTTTATGGAAAGACCTGATTTTAATATTGAAGAGGTAAATAAAATTATTCGTAACAGAAGAAGCATGTTTGTGGCTCAGTTTAAGGAAAATGATCCTGTTGATGAAAGCATCATCCAGGAAATGCTTGAAAACGCCAACTATGCACCAACCCACAAATTGACGGAACCGTGGAGGTTTACAGTTTTTACGGGAGAGGGTTTACAGAAATTTGCTGATTTTCAATCTCAGCTTTATATGGAAAGGGCGGAAAAAAATGGGACATTTTCGGATGTTGCATATAAGAAGCTTCAGGAAAATCCACTGAAAGCCTCCCACATCATTGCTATCGGGATGAAACGCGATCTAAAGGCCAACCTTCCAGAGATGGAAGAAATCGCTGCTGTGGCCATGGCGGTGCAGAACATGTATCTGACAGCATCGGCTCATGGATTGGCGGCTTATTGGGGGACAGGTGGGGTGACCTTCTATCCGGAAGCTAAGGAACATTTAGGCCTGAAGGATGAAGACAGGCTCATGGGTTTTTTCTATGTAGCCAAGCCCGCTTCCGACCATTGGCCGGCAGCCAAAAGAAAGCCAATTGAGGATAAAGTTTTCTGGGTGAAATAAAAGCTGGGTTTACCAGTTTTTTTTCTGATGCATGAGGATGTAAATGATCGGAAGGATGCCGAGGGAATTAACAAGTAAAATCGCTACAAACCATTCTTTTTGGTCGCGGCGAGCAGATTGCCAAAGTGCCAAAGCTTTCCAGAAAAACTCCCATACCACTGCCAATAGAATTAGCAGGATTATCCAGTAATTGTCAAAAATAGATTCGTCCATCTTCAATTATTTAGCTTTCCCTAATATACCAAAAAATGGGCATTAGATTTTATTTACCTTAATTTTGCCTTAAAGCTTAAAATATGGATTTGAATAGGATTATAAAATTCAGGATTGGAGATCAGGACTGGGAAATGCCTTTGGGGGTACTTTTGCTTTTAGGTGGGATTGCCTTGGTGATGATGATTGGAGGGGTGTATTTGGGCTTTGCGTTTGGGGAGAATCAGTTTAGGTAGGAAAAGGCGGAAGACCGGAGACGGGAGATAAAAAAAGCGGCTCGAGGGCCGCTTTTAGATTTTTAGAATGGAAGTACGTCGTCTCCGCTATCTTCGTTGAAAGTAGTTACTTCCGGCATCTTGTTAGGAGATGCTGCACCTGCACTTTGTCCACCTTGCTTGTCCACTTTCCAAGCTTTTACATCGGTGTACCATTTGCCGTTGTATTCTCTGCTTTCTACTTCGATTCCGGCTGTCACATCCATGTTTTCTTGCATGCCGAACTGGTCGATTTTGTCACCCCACACGGTGATGCAAACCTTCTTAGGATATTGTCCGGTAGTTTCTAGGATGTAATCCTGCTTTCTCCAAGCACCATTTCTGCCGGTTCCACCTTGCTCAGGAAGTACCTGAATAATTTTTCCGCTGATTTCCATATATATCTGTTTTAAATAATTTCCGAACCACGAAGGTAATCATTTTTGAGCGATTAACCTTTTGGTCAGGTAATTCTCTTATATCGGAGATAATTCCATCAAGTTGATTAAATTAAATCATTTACTGTTGATTAATGGTATTGAACTGTATTGTAATTAGATTATTTGACTAAGTCATTTATGGCTAAAAATTTTCTATTGATATCCTGATTTTAAATTACACGGAATAGAATAAAATTAAAATTGTTGTTTATAATACAAAATATGATTTTTATACACTCAAGAATAAAAGATAGTGTTGTAGCCTAAAAATCATCATAAAACAATCAGAATTGATTTTAAAATGTATAGAATAATAGTTTAAATGTGTTAAATGGTTTCTTGAAGTTTTTAAGAGCTACTTTTTACTTGGTGGGAAAAGCATTTCTTTCTTTTCGAACGTTAGGACTGGTTAAGGTACAAAATTGGATAAGTTTTGCGATTGAAGAAACTTATCAGGGTAGGCAGGTGGTTATTTAAAGATTCAACCAATTTTTATGACATCAGGAAAAAGAAAAAAATTTACAGAAGGGAGAATCCTGAGTTCATTGGTCAGTCTAGCTGGCCCCATCATTTTGGCTAATATTCTACAGACTGCATATCAGCTAATTGATACCTTTTGGCTGGGAAGACTGGGTGCAGATGCGGTGGCAGCGGTGAGTTTGAGCTTTCCCATTTTATTCCTAATTCTTGCTATCGGGGGTGGGCTTACCCTGGCCGGTACGGTGATGGTGGCACAGCATCACGGAGCAGAAGATCAGGAGCAGGTCAATTATAGTTCGAGCCAAACGGTTATCGTAATCTTTTGGGTTTCGCTGGCCTTGTCAGTTGTAGGTTATTTTGCTGCCAGGCCAATGATGACATTGGTAGGGGCAGATCCGGAAATCCTAGAGGACTCGGTTGCTTATTTTAAAGTGTCCTCTATAGGATTCGTATTCCTCTTCATGTTCTTCGTATTTCAATCACTGATGCGTGGAATTGGGAATGTGATGTTGCCAGTTTATGTGATATTAGTGACGGTGTTCTTGAATTTAGTGCTCGATCCTCTCTTTATCTTTGGCTGGGGGCCTATCCCTGGCTATGGTGTGGCTGGGGCCGCTGTTGCAAGTATCATTACCCAGGGGCTTTCAGCGGCCACTGGATTATATCTTCTATTCAGAGGTAAAATCGGGATCAAGATTAAATTTTCAATGATGCGTTTCGATTATCCTTGGGTGAAAAAAATGGTTTACCTGGGCATTCCTTCAAGTGTGGAGCAGTCCACTAGGGCATTGGCTATGGTGATGATGATAGTGCTGGTAACCAGTTTTGGGAGTGAGGTAGTAGCTGCTTATGGTATTGGAGCAAGAATTTTGAGTTTTGTGATCATTCCTGCTTTAGGGTTTGCGATAGCGACCACTTCTTTGGTAGGTCAAAATATTGGTGCCCGAAAGATCAAGCGGGCTGAAAAAGTTGGAAATCTCAGTGCAAACATTGCCTTTTTTGGTCTAACTTTCTTTGGGATTCTCTTATTCATTTTTGCGGAGCAACTGACTGCTTTCTTTGTGCCCAATGAGCCCACTGTAATCCGTGACGGCGCCTTGTTTATCAAAATCATGGCACCCAGCTTTGGCCTTTTGGGTGTGCAGCAGATCTTGAACGGGGTCTTCAATGGTGCAGGTTTTACTAAGGCTTCCATGTTGATTTCCATCATGAGCCTCTGGATTATCCGTTTTCCTTTGGCGTATGTCTTGGCTTACAAAACTCCACTGGGATATGAAGGTATCTGGTGGGCATTTCCAGCATCAAATCTTGTTGCTGCGATCGTGGCTTTTGTTTATTTTAAGATGGGATATTGGAAACTTAGAATTTTCCGGTACAGGCATTCCAATTTGGTTTAAGCGTTTAATATTTTCCTCTTAAGGTGAATTTTGGGTACCTTTAAAGCCTATGACGTTTAGTATCAAAGATTTTTTTCACAAGGAATTTGTCTCAAAGGGGCTGGATATTGAAAACCATCAATTTATCCAAGCCATGGAGATTGCCCTTTTTTCCGACAGGTCACTTTTTTTGACAGGAAAGGCGGGTACGGGAAAGACAACTTTTCTGCATACCCTCAAGCATCTGGGGATCGACAAACGGATGGCCGTGGTGGCACCCACTGGTGTAGCCGCCATCAATGCCAAAGGAAAGACCATCCACTCCTTTTTCCGGATTGATCCTCGGCAACTGTTTTTGCCTGACGATCCAAGGTTGAGTGCCAAGACCCTAGACAAAAAAGTCTCCATCTTTAGTACATTTCAGTACACCAGGGAGAAGGTCAATATTTTTAAAAAACTTGATCTGCTTGTCATCGATGAGGTTTCTATGGTCAGGGTGGAAATGCTTGATGTGATAGATAAGATCTTGCGAGTGTATAGGCGAAAGCAGCATCTGCCTTTTGGAGGTGTGCAATTGATATTGATAGGCGATCCTTTTCAACTACCCCCTGTGGTTAGAAATGAAGAAAGGGCGCATCTTGAGCCTTATTATAATACACGGTTCTTTTTCGGTTCACGGGCTTTTCAGGAGTTGGCGCCCATCCATATTGAGTTGCAGAAAATTTACCGGCAGAAAGATGAGGACTTCAAAAACCTGCTCAATAGGGTGAGAGAAAATCAGCATACCTATCAGGATATCCAGCTCCTCAATCAAACCACCGCAAAGTATGATTTTAAGCTTCTGGATGAAGGGTATATCCTTCTTGGGACCCACAATCACACTATCAACGGCATAAACGAAATGAAGCTCAAGGAGCTTAAGGGCAAGGAATGGAAATACACTGCCAATACCAGCGGAAATTTCCCCGCCAATCTTAAGCCCTTTGATCCTGTGGACCTGGTGTTAAAGGAAGGTGCGCAGGTGATTTTTATGAAAAACAATCCTGAGCTGGGCTTTTACAACGGCATGATTGGGAAAGTGCTAGAATTGAAACAAGATGTCATTAAGGTTCAAAATGACCGTGGGCGGATATTTGAAGTCAAGTGGGAGGCTTGGGAAAATATCGAATATAAATACAATGAGGAGAAGGATCACTTGGACTCAGAAACCATCGGTACGCTATCGCAATTCCCGCTGAAGTTGGCTTGGGCGATTACGGTGCATAAAAGTCAGGGGTTGACATTCGATAAGGCGATTCTGGATATAGGAAGAAGCTTTGAAGCGGGGCAGGTTTATGTGGCACTGAGCCGTTGTACCAATTTGGAAGGATTGGTATTGAAAGGGAAGATTTGGGAAAACAGTGTGAAAGTCAGTCCGGATAGCATCAGCTTCAGCCAGCAAAAGTCAGATTCCGTTTACATCGAGCAAGAGCTGGAATATGCCAGGGCATTTGTGGCCTGCAGATATGCTTTTTCGGCTTTTAAAGTAGGAAATTATAAGGCAGCCCAAGAGCTCTTTGACGAAATCCAATCCGTAGTCGACATTACGCAAACGGTGAAATGGCAACAATTCCTCCAAGTCAAAGATTGGCTTGAAAATAGGACTTATGTGAAAGATGAGTGAAAAATCGAAGAGGAACATTTAGTGAGAGTGAGAGGTAAGAGGTAAAAGGTGGACACGTTTTTACTTCTTACCTCTCACTTTTTACTTAATACTAACCTCTGCGCCCTCCGAGCCTCCGCGGTTATTTTGTCTAGTTATACTTCCCACTTCTCCAACCTATACGCGCTATCCCAAAACATCCACTCCAGCTTACTGGCCATTTCGAAGGCTTCTAGCATCTTCTCCTGAGCTTCGGGGCTTGCTTTCTCGGCTAGGGCATCTGTGATATCGATAGCCAACTTTACCGATTGGGCAAATTCCTCACCGGCATAGGTCTCTATCCATTTTTGATAGCGGTGGCCTTCATGGTGGTGGTTTTCGTAGATGTAGTCGCCAACCTTTTTATATATCCAGAAACATGGAAGGACGCCTGCCACACCGACTTCCACATTGGAATAAGCGGCTTGATTGAGAATATAATTGGTGTAGAGCAGGCAAGTCGGGGAGGGATTGACTAGGTCAGGGATACCAAATTCCTTGAAATAGCTTTCGTGCAAAGCCCTTTCGACCACTATTGCACCGCTGGCAAATTCTGAAAAAGCGAGAACATGGTTCAAATCATCCAGGCGTCCGCTCAATGTACTGAGGGTTTTTCCAAACTCACCCAAATAGTAAGCATCCTGGGCCATGTAAAATTTGAACTTTTCAATCTCTAATGTACCCTTCATCAATTCCTGATTAAAGGGCATGGCTAAAATTTTCTCATAAAGGGGCGTGATACGCTCCCAAGCTCGTTGGCTAAATTTCATTCTTAATCTGTTTTTTTGGATTATAAAAATGGTTTAATGGTCCGCTTCCCGCTCCCGTAACTACATCCTTGCCTTGGTCAATGGCTTGCCAAATGTAATCCCGGGCGTTTTCCACGGCCTCTTCCAAGGTCTGCCCTTTGGCCAATTCAGCTGCTATGGCTGATGAAAGCGTGCAACCTGTGCCATGGACATTTTTGGTGTGAATTTTTGGTTTATCAAAGGTCAAATGGGCATTGCCATCCTTGACCAATACATCGTAAACAGTTTCCCCAGCCAAATGCCCACCTTTGAGCAAAACTGCCTTTGCACCAAGGGAAATTAATTTCAGCCCGGCGATTTCCATCTCCTCTTTATCCTTTATTTTCATTCCGGTCAGAATTTCCGCCTCATCTAGATTAGGTGTAATGATCTTGCATAAAGGGATGAGGTTTTTGGAAAGAGCCTCTACCGTTTCGTCTTGGATGAGTTTATCCCCACTGGTAGCTACCATCACTGGATCAAACACCACGGGAATCTTAGGATAAGCCTTCAAAATTTCCACGATGACATCCACCACCTCCGGACGGTCCAACATCCCGATTTTGATGGCTTTGGGTTTAATATCTTCAATGACGGCCAGGATTTGACCTTTGATGATCTCGGGGGGAATAGAGTGGATTGCGGAAACTCCGAGTGTATTTTGAACCGTAATGGCGGTAATGGCCGATGTCCCAAAACATCCCAAGGCGGCAAAAGTCTTAAGATCCGCCTGGATTCCAGCCCCCCCGCCACTGTCCGAGCCAGCAATCGTCAGCACGGGAATGTATCTGTTTCTCAAGTAATTTTTCATTTAACTCTTACTCTTTTCTATTTCTTTTTTAAACTCCTCAGCAGCCTTTCCTGGACTTTTTGCGCTGCAAATCCCTGAAACCACAGCCAAACAGTCCGCACCTGCCCGCATGACCATTTCGGCATTGCTGATTTTAATGTTTCCAATGGCCACTAAAGGTTTACTGGTCAATTGGTGAAGTCTGCTCAGGCCTTCCAGGCCCCATTCGGTATAGGTATCTTCTTTGGTAGGAGTGGTGAAAATGGGGCTGACCCCAAAATACCAGGCAAATTGGCTTCCCGCTTTTGTCAATTCGGATTCATTTTCAAGTGATAAACCCACAGGAAAATCACTTCCCAAAATTTTCTTTACCTGCTGCATTTCCTCATCTTTTTGACCAATGTGAAGCCCCGTGGCCTTGGCAGCTTTTGCTACTTCTACGTTATCGTTGACGATGAGCGGGACCTCATATTTGGAACAAATTTCATTCAATCTGAGAGCTTTTTCAATGAATTCAGGTGTTGAAAGTTCCTTTTCACGCAGCTGAATGATATCCACCCCGCCTTTAAGAGCTTCTTCCACCACCCAAAAGAAATCCCTTCCCAGACAGGCTCTTTCATCTGTGACTAAGTATAAGTGATAGGGAAAATCTTCAATGTCCATTTAAAGCATGCTGATTTTAGCAAGATTGGTGATGTCGGTATCGCCCATCTGATAAAGGCTGTCATAGATATAAAGCTGCATGGAACCAGGTCCCGCGGCCATCTCGGAAGCCATCTGCCCGGCAATTCCTAAAACGGCCATGGCGGAAACTGTGGCTTCGAAAGGATCTTCAACCACAGCGGCAAAAGCTCCAATCAAGGCAGTAGCTGTGCAGCCCATTCCGGTAATTATGCCCATCAAGGGATGGCCATTTTCTATCATCGAAACCTTATCATCTTTGATCACATAATCCTTTTCCCCTGAAATGCATACTACTGCACCGGTAGATTTGGAGAGGCTTTTTCCTGCATCAACTGCCTCATCGGAGCTATTGCTACTGTCCACCCCTTTGGAGGCAATATCGATTTTGGCCAAGGACATGATTTCAGAAGCATTGCCCCTGATGATGGTTGGGTTGTGGTGGAGGAGTTCGGCGAGAGTGTCGTTGCGATATTTGGAGGCTCCGGCACCGACCGGATCTAGGATCCAAGGTTTCCCGAGCGAATTAGCTTTTTTGGCTGCCAACATCATGCTGTCTACCCAATATTCATCCAGGGTGCCGATATTGATGACAGAGGCGCCGACTATATCGATAAGGTCCTCGACTTCAGGGTGGGCATGTGCCATGATAGGGGAGGCCCCCACGGCCAGAAGGGCATTGGCAGTATTGTTCATCACCACATAATTAGTGATGTTGTGAACCAGAGGATTTTTCTCCCTGACTAAATTAAAATGTTTGATGATAGACTCCATGGTAGTTTTGTGGGTTTGTTAGGAGTCCCTTTGAAAAGTTTGCTTTCAACTTTTTCCTTCGTCAGTATGAACTGCATCAGGTTCAAAGGGTATAATCTCAGCCATACGGCACCCCTAAAGTTAGATTATAGCAACTAAGTTAACGAATCTTGGCTCGGAAGCCAATTTATGGCCATGCTTTTAGCGCCGCTTCCGCTATGATACCATCCTGCTCGGAGGTCACCCCGCTGATCCCGATGGCGCCAATCACCCGGTCACCATCCTTGATTGGTAGGCCCCCTTCCACGGCCACTACATTGGGAAGGCTCATCAGGTGGCTATTTCCACTTTTGGCACCGTCCTCAAAAACTTTGGTTGGGCGTTTAAAATAGACGGAGGTCTTGGCTTTGGCAATGGCAACATCCACGCTACCAACCTGGGTCCCGTCCATGCGTCTCAAAGCCAACAAATGCCCCCCTTCATCAAGGATAGCAATAACGACATTCCAATTGTCCTGCCTTGCCCTTTCCTCTGCCGCATCGGAAATTTGTTGGGCAGCATCCAGATTGAGAGTTCGGGTTTGGGAAAAGCCAATACTGCTGAAGGAAAAGAAAAGTACAGCGATTAAAAATCTTTTTTTGATGTTCATGGCGAAGAAAATTAGTGGAGATTAAATTTACGGATTTCCCTGCTGAGATTTTTAGAAAATTGGATATTATTAGCAATGCGAGGTGTTTGTCAGGCTTCTGCAAAAATAAAACTCTGTGAAACTCCTTTTTTTAACTCACTTAAACCCTGCCTTTGCCGGCAGGTCTGTGTCCTTTTTGTTTTTCGCCTCAACTTATCCTACTCCAGTTAATCTCGTGCTTCTTTTGATTTTTAATCTGACGAAGGATAAGCGCATTGCTAGGGTGGGTAAGTTCAGGGTCCTCGGCGAGGATATTCTGGGCAGCATCCCGGGCGATGGCCAAGATTGGAGCATCTTTGCTCAAATCCCCGATCAATAGGTCCATAATACCACTCTGCTGAGTGCCCATTAGATCTCCGGGACCGCGAAGTTTGAGGTCAACATCAGCGATCTCAAAACCATTGTTTGTGCGGACCATGGTGTCCAACCTGATTCGGCTGTCTTTAGAAAGTTCGTATTTGCTCATCAGCACACAGTAGGACTGCTCGGCGCCCCGGCCAACACGCCCCCTGAGCTGGTGAAGCTGTGAGAGGCCAAAGCGTTCAGCATTTTCGATAATCATCACGGAGGCATTGGGAACATTGACCCCTACCTCGATCACCGTGGTGGCCACCATGATCTTGGTTTCGTCTTTGACGAACCGCTGCATCTCGTAGTCTTTGTCGGCTGGCTTCATGGAGCCGTGCACAATGCTCAATGGATATTGGGGAAAGGCTCTGGCAATACTTTCGTATCCATCCATCAGACTCTTCAGGTCCATTTTTTCAGATTCTTCAATTAGCGGGTAAACAATGTAAACCTGCCTGCCCAGCTCAACCTCTTTCTTGATAAACCCAAAAACCTTGAGCCTGTCCTTATCAAATCGGTGTACTGTCTGAATAGGTTTTCGGCCTGCCGGTAACTCATCGATGATGGAAATATCCAGGTCGCCATAAAGGGTCATCGCCAAAGTCCTGGGAATAGGCGTAGCGGTCATGACCAGGACATGCGGTATATATTGCTTGTTTTTGGCCCAAAGTTTCGCTCTTTGCGCCACACCAAACCGGTGCTGTTCATCCACAATGGCTAGCCCAAGATTCTGGAACTGGACCACATCCTCGAGCAAGGCATGAGTTCCGATCAGAATATGAAGCTCGCCACTCAAGAGAGCCGCATGGATTTTCTTCCTTTCAGATTTTTTGGTGGAACCTGTCAGCAAGGCGATGTTCAGCCCCATCATGTCTGCAAACTCCATTAAGCCCTCATGATGCTGATTGGCCAAAATTTCCGTCGGGGCCATCAGACAGGCTTGGGCTGATGAGCCAATTGCCACCAGACAGCAGATGAAAGCCACCATCGTTTTACCGCTGCCGACATCACCCTGTATTAGACGGTTCATCTGCTTTCCGGACCGCATATCGCTGTAGGCCTCTTTGATAACCCTTTTCTGCGCTCCGGTTAGTTCAAATGGAATATGGTTCTTATAAAACTCGGTCAGCAGGATGGTATCTGAGAGAATCTGCCCCTGGGATTTTTCCGTGCGGGTTAATTTAAGTTTCAGTAACCTGAGCTGTACATAAAAAAACTCCTCAAATTTAAGCCTGTAGATGGCTTTTCGTAAGACCTCAGGATTTGATGGAAAATGAATTTCCTTGATGGAAGGTTTTTTAGGAAGGAGGTTAAACCGCTCCAAAATATTTTCGGGAAGGGTTTCGTGAATTTGAGGAAGGGCATTGTGCAAGAGGCCTTCCATGATTTTGGAGATGCCCTTACTGTCCAAAAATTTTGCTCTTAGCTTTTCCGTGGTAGAATAGACGGGTTGAAAAGCATTTCTCTTTTCTGTGGCCGCGGTATAAATTTCAAGTTCCGGATGGGCTATGCTGAATTTGTGCCCATATTGGTTGGGTTTGCCAAATGCTATATATACTGCCCCAACGGTCAGCTTTTTGACAACCCATTGTACCCCTTTAAACCAGGTGAGTTCCATTTCCCCGGTTTCATCCCTAAAATAGCCTACCAGCCTTTTTCGACGGCCTTCACCGATGGTCTCTAATCTGACCAGCCTTCCCAAAACCTGTACCTGGTCGAGTTCCGGGGTCAGGTGGCGGATTTTATAAAACTTGGTGCGGTCCTCATACCGAAAGGGGTAGTGCTGCAACAGCTCCCCAAAAGTGAAAATGCTGAGCTCCTTGTTAAGAAGTTCAGCTTTTTGGGGGCCTACGCCTTTGAGAAACTCTATTTTGGTATCGAAGTAGCCGGGCACGGGTTGGGAGTTACATACCTGCGAGGTTTAAAAAAACCTGGCAGGTTTTCTAATTAACGAAAAACACCCCAAATTAAGACAAATCCTGGAAAAGGCTGTGCGGCAATTGTAAAAACAGTTAATTTCCATGTATTTATCTATCTTTTTAGTCATATTGTAAATTCATATGAAACGACTTTTATTTCCAGCAATTTTATTGCTTACCATTGGATGTACCGATAAGGATTCAGATGGCCATGCAACAGAAATCCTTTCACTCAGTTTTGAGCTCGACACAGTTATGGTGGATGCGGGGGACGATATGATTTATGTAATGAATTCTCTTTTTCACGCCAGTATGAGCGATGACGGTAAGGCCCTTTTTAATTTCAATAACCAAGAAAACCTGCTGGAGGTAATTGATATGGATAACCTTAGGCTGTCACATAAAATACCTTTTGAGCGGGAAGGGCCAAACGGAACTGGAGGGGTTAGCGGTTTTCAAAATTTAAAGGGGGGAAATTACCTTCTGACCAATTATACCTCCATGGGTATATTTTCTGAGAAGGGTCAAAAAGAGTATTCCTTTGATTTTTCCAAAGTGCCTGAAGGGATTTTCGAGGAAAATGAAACGGTAGTTCCAGAAGGAATTATTTCAGAGGATGGGAAAAGCTTTTATACCTTTTACGCTAAAGGATGGGCAGGTAGCAATGGCATTGTAAAACTTGACCTGGAAACTGGAGAAATGAGAAGAACACCTGTAGACCAGCTTAAAGCATTGGACAGATTCACGATAAGGAGCCATGATGAATACAAAATGGAGATTAACATGGTAGCTAGGTACATTTCGTGGCAAAACGGAAAATTGCTTATCAGCAACTCAGCAGAAAACCAATTATTAGTGTTTTGTGCTGAAGGGGAAAACTTATTCCAATTCGACTTTTTGGCCCACTTGACACCTAATCAAATTATGGAATTACCAACAAGGGATGTCGATGATTTCGAGGAAATTCCTGAAATCTTTAAAGTCCTTGATAAGGATGTTTTCTTTGGCAATTGGCTGTATGATCCCCTAAAAGAAAGGTATTATAGATTGACCTCATTTTTTGAAAAGGAAGTGGAAAACCGAACAGAGTATAAAGTGGTGTTGACGGTTTTGGATAGTGAGTACAACCAACTTTATGAAGGCTTAACTCCATTGAAGAGTAAGCAATTGACAGCGTTTGTCAGAGAGGGGAAGCTTTACACCTTTGAAAATATTGAAGATGAATTGGGTTTTGTAATCCTATCCATGCATGAATCATAAATTTTTAACTATATGAAAAGATTTTTATTACCTTCCTTATTGGCCCTTGCATTTGGCTGCTCGCAGCATATCGATGAAAATAATGCTGCCCAAAACCTGTCCTTAACCTTCGAGCTCGACACCGTCATGGTTGATGCCGGGGAGGATATTATTTATCTCCAAAGTGCCTTGAATTATTCAGACTTGAGCAGGGACGCCAAATTGCTTTATAATTTTAATGGGCGGGAAAATCTTTTAGAAGTGATGGATATGGAAAAGCTTGAGCTTTCACATAAAATACCTTTTGAGCAGGAGGGACCTAATGGAACAGGAAGGGTATTGGGACTCCAAAAATTGGATGACGGAAATTTTCTATTGAAAGAATTTGCAGCTGTGGGTATTTTTTCTGAAAACGCCCAAAGGCACCAGCATTATAAATCTACTGAACTTACTGATAAAGGTTTGACCAAGGATAAAATTTATTATAAGGATGGCGTGCTGGATCAAAATAGCCAAGTTTTTTACACTTTCTATGGTGAGGAAATTTTGAGAAAGGGAATAGCAAGAGTAGATTTTGGAGCCAATTCTCATACAAAAATCCCTATTAGTCAGTTTGAAACTCATGAAAGGTTTACGTTTAAAACTTCAGGAAATAAAGGTTTGGTAGCAAGTGTGATTGCGAACTACTTATCCTTGCAGGATGAAAAAGTATTGATTAGCAACTCTGTTGAAAACAACCTCATAGTTTACCATCCTGAAAGGGACAGTATGGTCCAATTTTCATATAAAAGTGAATTAACTCCTAATGAAGCTAAGCATGTTGTACAAAGGGAATTGGATTCTGCAGAGGAATTGCTTACCGTCTTCAAGGAATATGATAAGGAAATCAAGTTTGGCAAATGGTTATTTGACCCCGAATCAAAAAGGTTTTTTAGGTTAACAACTCAATTTGTTATGGAGCGTGATGATAAAATGGAGTTTCAGGTGGTGTTGACAGTTTTCGACCGAGAATTCCAGCAGGTTTACGAAGGTATTACACCACTTAAAAAGTCTTCTTCCAAGATGTTCTTCCGCAACGGCCAACTCTACCTCTATGAAAACATCAATGACGAACTAGGCTTCATTGTTCTTTCTATAAATGAGGTTTGATAAATTATTCATAGTCATCTTGTGAGGATGCGCTATGCAATTTGCTTCATTCTGGTATGGCTCTTATATGCAATTTACCATACAGGACCCTTAGAGGACCCGACGGAGACCTGAAGTGGAGCCATTTTGGATGTACCTTTTCGGTAGGGGATCAATATTTTTTTAGTTCAAAACTGGAGGTTGAAAAACGGGAAACTCTGCGCTCCTTTTTGTATCTCGTACTTCGAATTTCGTAATTATAACTCTCACTCCAATCTCGGCAAACTTAACTTGTACTTTACCGCCACTAGTCGGATGATGATAACGATGCCGATGGAAATGAGCATGTTGGGGTCCCTATCAAGACCAAAATGATTGAGCACCAAGTAAATGATTGCACCGGCTAGGCATGCACTGGCATAAACCTCCCTTCTAAAAAGGATGGGAACTTCGTTAGTCAGGGTATCTCGGATCACCCCGCCCATCACCGCGGAAAACATTCCCATGATAGCGGCAATTTCTACCTGCACGCCAAGGCTCAAAGCTTTTTCCACCCCTAGGATTGTAAAGAAAGCTATTCCCAGCGTATCAAAGAGAAATAGCGTTCTCCTCAACTTTCCCAGACTCCGGTGGAAAAGAAAAGCTACCAGGATTCCGGCAAATATTGAATATAGAAACCACACGTCATTTACCCAGACCAAAGGATAAGATCCCAAGATAATGTCCCGAAGGCTACCCCCGCCGATCGCAGTAATAAACCCGGTGAAGCCGGCGCCAAACAAATCGTGTTCCCTGTCCTGCACGGCCAATGACCCGGAAATGGCAAACATAAAAGTTCCTATTAATTCAAGGGGGTATTGGATGTCCATTTAATAAATGTGATTTTTTGTCATCAAAAATGTCCCCATCGTCCTCTTATGATGTACTAGGACGGTTTTGGGTTCTTCCAGAAATTGCAAACAATGTTTTTCCATCAGCTTTTGTAATAACTCTTCGCCCAACAAAAACCTTGTGCTGCCATCAGGAAGCTGATGTAAACCTTCCTCGGTCATTACACTTTCCACTTCTATTCCCCCCATTTCCGTGCAGCAGCGCAGGAAAAAGATGCCGCCTGGCTTGAGTAATCGCATCATTTCATCCCAAAGTTTGATAAAATGCTCCTCGTTTTTCGCAAAATGCATCACCGCCGATGATATTACCGCATCAAATGCCTCCTTATGGAAAGGCATGTCCTCTACTTGTGCTGTCTGAAACCTATGGACATCAAAATCAGCATTGATGGTCTGCGCATATATCCTGGCCATCTGTATGGCAATGGGGTTGTAATCCACCCCAAAAATCTGAAAACCCTTCCGGATGAAATAATGGGTGTTTCTTCCTTCCCCACAGCCGGCATCCAGAATTTTCATCTCTTTGGAAAACCTGCCCTTCAGGATTTGGTCCAGCAGGTAGATGTCTATGTTTCCCAGTAATTGGTTAAGTTCGTTTACATTCATATGAGGTTTTTCTCTCTAAGGCTGTCCAATGCTATTTCCCGACCGATTTCAGTGATTTCCTTTGCCCTATAAAATTCAAACGTACCACATTGCTTTCGGCTGATTTTGATGTGGACATCCACAGGATGGTTTTCCAGAATGTAATCGGAAATCCTGTCCTGCATAGTGTCGATAGTCAGGTTCATCAGGTCGAGAAAGCTGATGCTTTTGGTCTTTTGGATCTTCTTTTCAGGAAGATATCTCGAAACTTTGGCTTTGTATTCCTTAACCCAGGCTGGCATAGTCACCAAATTGGACCCTTCCTTTTCCGCAAATTTATGGGAAATAAGGCATTGAAGGGGGCCGTTGACATCCGATGCAATACAGATGTCAGTCGGAAAATGTTTGATGAGTTCAACAGGCATGGGGTTTAAGATGCCCCCATCCACATAGGAAATATTGTCGATAATGGCCGGCTGCATCACGGTGGGGATGGCCGCTGAGGCCCGAATGGCGGAAAAAAGACTGCCGCTTTTAAAAACCATTTCGCTGCCATTGAGAATATCCACTGCATTGCAGGAAAACGGAATGGGCAAATCCTCAATCAGACAGTCTCCCAAGAGGGTTTGGATGACCTGAAATACTTTTTCGCCTTTGATAAAACCGCTTGTGGAAAGGGTGAAATCCATTAGCGAAAAAACATCAATCCTGTCCAGATTGCATATCCATTCTTTGAATTCCGGTAGGTTGCCCTTGGCATAAACACCTGCGATCAAGGCCCCCATCGAACATCCGGCGATAGAACTTATCTCAAAACCATTCTCCTCCAACACCTCAATGACACCAATATGGGCCAAGCCTCTGGCGCCACCACTGGATAGGACTAAAGAAACGGTTTTTTGATCCATAGTATTTGATTAAATTCGTTCTAAATTAACCGCAAAGAACGCAAAGGTCCCGCAAAGATTTTCTTACTGATTCTCGCGAGCGCTTTCGGATTGAAATCGAAATTTAAATTTACAATAAAATGACACAGTATAACCCATTCCACTTGGCTTTCCCGATCAGGGATATAGAAGAAACGCGGGAATTTTATCAAAATCTCCTAGGCTGTGAGATTGGAAGGAGCACCGACAAATGGATTGATTTCAATTTCTTCGGTCATCAGCTTTCAGCCCATGTCAAACCTGAGGAATTACAACAGGCAAAATCTAATGAAGTGGATGGTAAAAATGTGCCGGTGAGACATTTTGGGGCCATCCTGGAATGGGAAGCATGGCAGGAGCTTGCCGATAAACTGAAAGCGTATGGAATCGACTTCATCATCGAGCCTTATATCCGTTTTGAGGGAGAAGTAGGGGAGCAGGCCACCATGTTTTTCTTAGACCCAAGTGGAAATGCCCTGGAGTTTAAGGCATTCCAAGATAGGGAGCAGATTTTTGCGAAGTAGTTTCAAAGGGGCACAGAGTTGCGCAGAGTTTTAATGGAGTTTCACAGAGCCTGTTGGCCGAGGTAGGCGTCGACAATTTCAACGTCTTTACAACAAAATGGAGGGAGAGATGGAAAATAAGAACGTGACGTCGTTGATCAAAACTCCGTGAAACTCTTTTTTTTAAAACTCTGAGAAACTTCGTGTCCCTTTTCTTTCCGCGAAGAAGTTTTCTTGAGTTTACAAACTTTCGTCAAAGGCCTTCACTGCTCTTAAAACCGTTTCAGCGGCTTGGTAGTAGAAGTCTGGGTCGATGTTTTCGAAGGTGTCTGTGGGCTTGTGATAATCGGGATGGTCTTCCACCCCAAAATAGATATGTGGGATATCTTTTCTGTGAAATTGTGCATGGTCAGAACTGAAAGTCCAATCATCCTTGCCCATTTCAGGATCGTCATGTCCAAATTTGAGGATTACTCCACCAAAGGGCTCGACTGCTTCTAACACAGGTTTCAGATGAGGGTTGTGGAAGGTGCCGGAGGCATAAAGTTCGTTGTTTTCATTACGGGAAATCATATCCATGTTGATGTTCAACTTCACTTGTTTTAAAGGAAAAGGGAAATCAGCCACTAATGCTTTGGCCCCCTGATGGCCCATTTCCTCTGCGTCCACAGCTGCAAACATGATTGAGTGCTTTGGCCGGTTGACGGAAAAATACTCCGCCATGGCCAAAAGAGCAGCCGTACCGCTGGCATTGTCATCTGCCCCGTTGAAAATCTGGCCATTGATTACACCCAGATGATCGTAATGGGCGGTAATGACTATCAGGTACTCGGATTCACTGCCCGGGATAAAGCCCACTATATTTGCCGCGCGTTCATACTGCACGCTGTCCCGGGGGTTCATGAAGGAGAAGTATTGGGTAAAATCACTGTATTGGCTGGTCAGGTTAAGTCTATCAAACCTTTCCTTGATGAATTTTTGGGCTTTTAGGTTACCGTCCGTAAGTGGCTTTCTTCCCTCCAGTTCATCGGAGGAGAGATATTGAATATCGGCGATTAGCTTTTCCTTGTCTATATTTTGGGCGGTGGCTCCAAAGTGGACTAAAACCCCTAATGACAATAGGAGGTATGCAGATTTTAGTAGGTATTTCACTTCAAATATTTAAATTGTGTTGATAATAGTTTTCCTTTTGGATATTTGCATAAAAAGAGATCTGTAAATTGGTTCTTCACAATAAGAAGACCCGTTTTTAAGTTCTCACAGTAAGGGCAAAAATTTCCCTAGTCTAATATGGGGCAATTATAACGTATTATGAAGTCAAAATTCCTCGTTTTATTCTTTTTTTGTATCTCCAACCTGCATGCGCAATCGGGTGTGCCTGATTTTTTTCTAGATGGCAAATCCGTGGTTTTGATTTCTAACGCACCATCGGCCCGTCCGGTTTTAAGTTTTGAGGAAATTGCCCATTCAGTTCATAAGGGCTTGGTGGAGGCTGGAGGGGATCCTGTAGGGTATTTCGAACTTGAAGACATTGTGCTGAACGAAGAAATCCAAGCCGGATATGCTAGTCTATTTTCCAAAAGGTTAGTAAACGGCATCGTGATTTTGACCAGATTGCCTAATGGGGCTTTTGAAATGAATGTTGCTCCATTTTCCCAAAATAAGAACATTGTAAATCCCGGGGCTTCCTGGAGCATGAGAGGGTCTGATATTAAAGAGCTCAATGAATCCTTGAAAAAAATCGGTGAGGTGACGAAAACGAAAAACTTATTGGTGCTTGAAGTTCCTGAATTTCTACAAGGAAGCGAAAATGGTGCAAGTAACTACATTAGTCGAAATCCATTAAACTTAAACATCTTTCGCTTAGGCATCCCTTTAAGCGGTGCGGGTGGCGAAGGCAGTCACCTTACTTCGTATCGTTATGACCTTTTGGGAAGGAGCGAGGCCGAAAGATCAAGGTCTCAAGAGCGTGAAAAGGACCAGCTTCAAGCTATATTGGAAACGCGCTATCCTCATCAGGTTGCTTTTCTTACTGAGGCCAAAACCTCTCAGGAACTCATACGGGATAGGGTGCAATTTGTGTTACGCAGGGTAGAAGGGCGTGAAGGTGACTTGATGAGAAGTATGGGAGTAGGAGGCCGAAGCGCCAATCCGGACAAGGTGGTGGTGAAATATTACATCCATTTTCTGGTAAGGGACGAACTTTATATTGGACCAACGTGGGATGCGGATGCTGATTGGCAAGTGGCACTTTCCAACTTTTTACAAAACCTCAACCCTGAAAAATAAGAAAGGTGTACCAGGAAGGTACACCTTAAGCTATTAATCGGGTGGTTAATACAACTTCTAGCTTACTATTTATTTGTCGATTGAGCCAGTCACTCTTTTCATAAAAGCGTTCATAGCTTCTTTTTTATCCATGCCATCCTTTATCATTTTATGGACCTCAAGGGTGCCATACAAGTTGGAAAGCAGTTCCCCCATGACTTCGATTTCCTCATCTTTGAGTGAAGGAATCTCTGTCATAGATTCTAAAAGTTCAATTGTTTCATTTACCCAGTCCTCATCGTTTTCATCGATGAAGCCCAAAACATGCTTAATTATTGGCAATCTCATCTATAAGTGCTTTTAAGTTTTCCTCCTTGTTTGTCTGAGTTTGGTTGACTAAAACGCCATCTTTAAATGTTGCAAAAGTAGGAAGATTGGTCACCGCAGCTAATTTTCTGGATTCTGGAAGTTTTTCTGCATCCACATACAAAAATGTAACAGCATCATAATCCTTAGCCAATCTTTTCATTTTTGGCTTCATGATTCTGCAGCTACCGCACCAGCTGGCACCGTATTGAACCACTACTTTATTCTTTTCTGTGATAATGTCCTGTAGGTTGTCGTTTTCTAATTCTTGTAACATATCTTATTATGATTGTAAGTCTAAATTTGTATTGCAAAGGTAATGTCTATTGAAACAAAAGTCCAATTGATTATTTCTATATGGGTTAGAGCAGCTCAATCAGTAGATTTTTGTGTTCATAAAAGGCACTAAAGCCAAAATAATGGCCTGCTCATAATAGCGCTTTCTGTTTACAGCCCCATTGGTCAAGATACCCACGGCCCCATCTGTTTCCTTTGAATTCTCTCGATTAAAAAAACTATCATCAGCCTTTCCGAGTTCCATTCCGTCCTTTACCAGTTTGGAAATTACCTCAGGAAGATAAAACGTAGAAGTTTTGGCCTTGCCTATTTTATTTTCTTTGTCGACCACCACCACCCAGGCAAAGGCATTCATTCCATGGGTGTCCTCTTCAACGCCGCCTTCTATTCCGAGCCAATAATCCGCTTCCGGAAAGGCATTTTTTGCATTTTTCGCCCGGTTCAAAGCTCCTTGCAAAGTTTCCTCATCCCCAATGGGTTGGTCGGCTACCTCTGAAGTAACATTGATTCCCTGAACGATAAAACTGTCTTTAAAACACTGGTGAAAGGCAGCATCTGTGCTACTGATTTTTACAGGGTTTCGACTACCGACGATAATCAATAATTGCCTTTTTGATTTTTGAAGATTTTCTCTCTTTGGAAAGCTCATATTATATTTAAAAGGATTGGACTCCGATGGTTCACCAGTCCAGTTTGAAATGTACCCTAACGGGATAAAAATAAACAGCCTTCGGTATTATAACCGAAGGCTAAAAGTTATGCCATGTTATGATATACGTTGTTCACGTCATCATCTTCCTCCATTCGCTCAATCATCTTGTGGATGTCTTCCTCCTGCTCTTCAGTTAACTCTTTGGTAGACATTGGGAATCTCTGAAAATCAGCATTGGTGACTTCGATGCCTTTGTCTTCAAGGGCTTTCTGCATGTTGCCAAAGTCCTCAAATTCAGTGTAAATGAAGATTTCCCCCTCATTCTCATCTATATCAGAAAGCCCAAAATCTATAAGCTCAAGCTCTAACTCCTCCAAATCCCAATCTCCTTTGGGGAAACGAAATACGGCTTTGTGATCAAACATGAAACTCACCGACCCTGAAGTGCCGAGAGAGCCTCCCGCCTTTGAAAAGAAATGGCGCACATTGGCTACCGTTCTGTTGATGTTGTCCGTGGAGGTTTCGATGATTACTGCGACACCGTGAGGGCCGTAGCCTTCATATACCACTTCTTCGTAATCTTTCTCGTCTTTGTTGCTGGCACGAGCAATGGCTGCTTCAATCCTGTCCTTAGGCATGGATGCACCCTTGGCGTTTTGGATTACGGTTCGCAGCTTGGCATTGTTGTCCGGGTCCGGTCCGCCCACTTTCACGGCCATCACAATTTCTTTACCCAAGCGGGTAAAGACCTTGGACATCTTGTTCCAACGTTTGAATTTTCTCTCTTTCCTGAACTCAAATGCTCTTCCCATATAGATTTATTTCTCGGGTATATCTAGGTTGTGTATGCGTTTCTGATAATTAAATTAATGTAAAAATAACAAATCTTTTCATTCCATCCAGAGGAAGTTTTAAAGACCTGATTTTCAGAAAACATTATGCATTGAATTCTGAACGAAAAACTCTTGTTGACGTAAAAATAAGGAATTAACCGCTACCATATGGATTTTTCTTCCGCTTATCCGCTTCCCAATCTTCCCCAAAGCCAATTCAAACGTGTTGTCATCCTCGGGGGAGGATTTGCTGGTCTTCAGTTGGCCAAAAAATTGTCAGGAAAACCTTATCAGGTGCTTCTCTTAGACAAAAACAATTACCATCAGTTTCAGCCCTTATTCTATCAGGTAGCTACTTCTGCACTTGAACCAAGCGCTATATCCTTCCCTTTGAGGAAAATTTTCCACGATAGCAAAAATGTGACTTTCCGGATGACTGAGGTGGAATCCATATCACCAGAGCAAAACAGGGTCTTCACCAAAATGGGCTTTGTAAACTATGATTACCTGGTTTTGGCTATGGGGGCGGACACCAATTATTTTGGACTTGAGAATATCAAGCAAAAAAGCACTCCCATGAAATCCGTTTCGGAGGCTCTTTATATCCGAAACCGCATTATTGCCAATTACGAAAAAGCCATCAACACCCATGACGAAAATGAGAAAAGGGCCCTGATGAACATTGTGATAGTAGGCGGGGGGCCTACCGGGGTTGAACTTGCGGGGGCAATGGCGGAATTGAGAAACAGAATCCTGCCTAAGGATTACCCTGAACTTGATTTCCATCAGATGCAGGTGATCTTGGCAGAGGCGGGGGAAAATTTGCTTGCGGGAATGACTCCCCAGGCCAGCGAACACGCCCTTAAATACCTTCGCAACCTTGGTGTGGAGGTGATTTTTAAGGCTGCCGTTACAGACTACGACGGTTTGACCGTTAAGGTGAAAGATTATTCCGATTTTAACAGTAGAACACTTGTATGGGCCGCTGGGGTGAAGCCCAATGCTGTCAAGGGTATCCATGCCGAGCAAGTGGCCGGTAATGGCAGGCTGTTGGTCAATGAATTTAACCAACTTTCTGGAACGCAAAACATTTATGCTTTAGGTGACCAATGTGTGATGACATCGGAAGACTACCCAAGAGGTCATCCTCAAGTAGCCCAGGTTGCCATTCAACAGGCTACTAATTTGGCTAAGAATTTTGTTTCTCTACATAAAAACCAACCCTTGCGTCCTTTTAGTTACAAAGACCTTGGCTCAATGGCTACGGTGGGAAAAAAGCTTGCGGTGGTGGATTTACCTTTTATTCGATTTCAAGGCTTTTTTGCTTGGGTGACCTGGTTATTTGTGCACTTGATGGCAATATTAGGCGTGAAGAACAAACTCTTCATTTTGCTCAACTGGGCTTGGAATTATTTCTCTTTCGACGTTTCTCTTCGCCTGCTAATCAGGCCAAGGATGGTTAAGGAACATGAAAGTAAAGAATTGGTGGAGGACAAAGATTAAAATATTTTTGCTCCGCTTCGGTTGACAATATTCTCTAAGTAGTCATTGGGAAGTTTAAATGCCTTTCCACCATCTACGATATAGGCGAGGTAACTTTCGGAAGGAAAGATGTTGTTCATGTTTTCCGGGCTGAGAAAAGTCCCTGCCTTTACTTTACCTTGGTTGGTGTGGATTTCTATTTCCTTGTATTCATAGCCGGGTTCGCTTTTTAAGAAATGCCGTAGATCATCTTCGCTGATTTCATAAAGCACACCATACACATGCTCATTGGGGCTGGCGACGATGTTTGCCCTTGCAGTACCGTCCTCCATGGGGTGATTGAATCTAAACCCATATTGTGAAAGGATCCCCACTCCTTTAAATTGAGCCAAATGGCCTAGCCTTTCCTCAAAAAGTTCTTTTTTTAGGTTGCTTGCGTAAGCGAAGTATAGCATGTTTTTCATCCTAACAATTTACCCCATTCAACCCGCTCTCCCAAATTCTCATTAAGATTTCTTAACAAAGTAATGGGTAAACCTGCTTAAACCTTGAGGAATGGCTTAGGTCTAAGAAGTATAAACCAAAACAAAGAAGGATATGAAAAAGCTAATGTTATTTGCCGCGATATTTACTGTTGTATCATTTACTGCTGATGCCCAAAAGAGAGGTGAGCGTAAAGGACAGGAAAGAATGGACCCTGAGAAAAGGGTTGAGATGAGGGTCAACAAAATGGCCGAGCAACTTGAGCTGACTGAAGAGCAGAAGGAGCAGGTTCACCAAATCCACATGGAAAGAGCCGAGGAACAAAAGGAAGTTCGTGAGGCTAGAAAAGCTCAACAAGAGGAAAGAAGAGCGGCCATGCAGGAAGAGAGAAAGGCCCAGCAGGCTGAAATCGAAAAAGTTTTGACTCCTGAGCAAAGAGAAAAATGGGAGGAAATCAGAAACGAAGAACGTGAAAAAATGCGCAAGTACCGTGATGCCAGAGGCAATGATGATACCGAAAGGTTCAAAAAGCACAGAGGCAAAAGAGGCGGTGGCGTTGATAGAAAATAATAAGTGTTAGTGTTGGTGGAATTAGGTTTATGTTAAACTTAAAAGGGAAGGCTGTGTAGCCCTCCCTTTTTTTGGTTTCATCCATTTTCAGGTCTTCCGTCTCCGGTCTCCGGTCTTTCAAATTCATAATAAGAATGGTCCTTCTGAGGCAAAGAACTTTGTCCTTGGAGAAACCTGTCCACGTGATAGGCAGCTTCCCGGCCTTCGGAAATAGCCCAGACCACCAGGGATTGGCCTTTTCTCATATCTCCGGCCAGAAATACTTTTTCATGACTGCTTTGATAATTCTGGGAATTTGGCAGGCCGTTTTCCAAAAAATCCACTCCAAAGGACTCCAACAACCCGTCCTTTTTCGGACCTGAATAACCGATAGCAAGAAAAGCCAAATCACAAGGAATAACTTTTTCTGTGCCTTTTACCTCTTCAAAGCCAAAAGAACCGTCATCTTTTTCTTTCCACTCAATTTCCACTACTTCTAGTCCATTGACTTTTCCCATCTCACCTTCCAAAAACCGCTTTGTCAGCACCGACCACACCCGCTCGGCGCCTTCCTCGTGCGAACTGGAGGTGCGTAGTGTCATAGGCCATTCAGGCCATGGGTTGCTTTGGGTACGTTGCTGTGGAGGCCTCGGTAAGAGTTCTAGCTGGGTGACCGATGCCGCCCCGTGTCGTCTGGAAGTGCCTATGCAATCACTGCCGGTATCCCCGCCTCCAATCACGAGAACATGTTTGTCTTTTGCAGAGATGTGATGCGAATTCACCTCTCCATTTATCACTCGGTTTTGCTGGCCCAGAAACTCCATGGCAAAGTGGACGCCTTGGAGGTCATGGCCGGGTATATTCAAAGCTCTTGGTTCCTCTGCGCCAGTGGCCAAAACTACCGCTTGGAAATTCTGTAAAATATTCTCCGCTTTGATATTAAAACCCACTTCCACATTGGTGGTGAAAGTGACACCTTCCTCACTCATAATTTTTATCCGTCGGTCGATGACCCACTTTTCCATCTTAAAATCAGGAATGCCATAACGCAAAAGCCCTCCGACTTTTGCGTTTTTCTCGAAAACCGTCACCTCATGCCCCGCTTTGTTAAGCTGGTCGGCGGCTGCTAGGCCTGCGGGTCCGGACCCAATTACGGCCACATGCTTTTTGGTTCTATTGACCGGAGGGTTAGGCTTGGCCAACCCGAGTTCATAGGCTTTCTCAGCAATACTTTTCTCTATCAGTTCTATGGTCACCGGGTCTTTATTTATCCCCAGCACGCAACTCGACTCACAGGGTGCAGGGCAAATTCTGCCGGTAAATTCCGGAAAATTGTTTGTACTTTTCAGAATGTCAAAAGCTTCCGCCCATCTCTGCTGGTAAACTGCCTCATTGAAATCGGGAATTACATTACCCAGCGGACAGCCTTGGTGACAAAATGGGATCCCACAGTCCATGCATCGCGCGGCTTGCTGATTGAGCTTTTGCTCATCCAAGGGTTGGTAAATTTCCTGATAATCGTTTACTCTTTCTGATACCGGCCTGGTTTGCGGCAGTTCTCTTTTATATTTGATAAATCCTTCTTTCTCTCCCATTTTAAGCTACGGTTTGATTGATCTCACTTCGCTCTTGAAGCACTCGCTTATAATCTCTTGGAAACACTTTTATGAATTGGTTTTTTACTATATCCCAATCTTCCAGCAGTTTGGAAGCGACGGTGCTTCCTGTAAGTTCAGCGTGTTTCTGGATTTGATAATAAATTTCCTGATGGTCTTCCTCATACAAGGGATCCAAATCCACCATTTCAGGGTTGACCAGTTTTTTGAAATCTTGGTAGATATAGGCTACCCCTCCGCTCATTCCTGCTGCGAAATTCCTTCCTATTTCTCCCAAAATCAGCACCTGTCCCCCAGTCATATACTCACAACCATGGTCACCGATTCCTTCCACTACTGCCTTCACCCCTGAGTTTCTCACGCAAAATCGCTCTCCAGCTTTTCCGTTGATGTAGGCTGAGCCTGAGGTGGCACCATAAAAGGCCACATTGCCGATGATGATATTGTCTTCAGGTGAAAAAGTTGCATTTCTGTCGGGATAGACGATCAGTTTTCCTCCTGAAAGACCTTTTCCAAAGTAATCATTAGCCTCACCCTCCAGTTTGAAAGTTGCCCCTTTGGTCAAAAAGCCTCCGAATGTTTGTCCGGCGGAACCCCTGAAGTCAAACTCAATAGTATCTTCCTCAAGTCCTTTGCTGCCATAAATCTTCGAAATCTCATTGCTTAGCATAGCCCCAACGGTCCGGTCCACGTTGTTAATGGAAAATTCACCTTGGACTTTACCTCCTTGCTCCAAAGCAAGCTTGGCGGCTTCGATGAGCCTTCTGTCAAGCACCTTTTTCAGTTTAAAATCTTGGTCTATTTGCTTAAATATACCCACATGTTCCGGCACTACTACTTTGTGGAAAATCGGACTGAGGTCCACCGTGTCCCATTTCCAATGTCCATGGATGGGGGCTGCCTTGAGGATATTACTTTGGCCGACCATTTCTTCCACGGATCTGAAACCCAGATCAGCCATGATTTCCCTAAGGTCCTCTGCCAGGAATCTAAAATAGTTGACCACATGGTCAGCGTTGCCAGTGAAGAGCTTTCTTAATTCTGGGTTTTGGGTGGCTATGCCCACAGGACAGGTGTTCAGGTGGCATTTTCTCATCATGATGCAACCTTCCACTACAAGTGCGACAGTAGAGATGCCCCATTCCTCTGCACCTAAAAGTGTGGCAATAGCCAGATCCCTTCCAGTCCTGATTTGTCCGTCCGTTTGGAGGACCACTCTGTTCCGTAAGTTGTTTTTTACCAAGGTCTGATGGGCTTCCGATAAACCTAATTCCCAAGGGAGGCCGGCATGTCGGATAGAGCTCAGCGGGGAAGCGCCCGTGCCTCCATCGGCTCCAGAAATGAGAATCACATCGGCATTGGCCTTGGAAACGCCGGCTGCGACCGTTCCCACACCAGCTTGTGCAACAAGCTTTACATTGATTCTGGCTTTTCGATTGGCATTTTTCAGATCATAAATGAGCTGCGCCAAATCCTCAATCGAATAAATATCGTGATGGGGTGGAGGTGAAATCAATCCCACACCCGGAGTGGAATGCCGAACTCGCCCAATCCACTCATCCACCTTATGTCCAGGTAGTTGCCCGCCTTCTCCCGGTTTGGCGCCTTGGGCCATTTTGATTTGAAGCTCCTCGGCATTGGTGAGGTAATTGCTGGTGACTCCAAACCTTCCCGAAGCCACCTGTTTGATGGCAGACCGCTCCCAGTCACCATTTTCATTTCTTTCAAACCTGATTTCATCTTCTCCCCCTTCACCGCTGTTGCTTTTTCCGCCTATGCGGTTCATGGCAATGGAAAGCGTGGAGTGAGCCTCATGACTTATCGACCCGAAGGACATAGCTCCTGTGGCAAATCGCTTAAAGATATTTTCAGCCGGCTCCACCTCGTCAAGTGGTAGGGAGGGGCATTTCTTAAACTCAAATAGTCCCCTGAGCGTAAGAGCCGCCTTGCTTTGGTCGTTTATTTTTTCCGCAAACTTCTTATAAAGTTGGTAATCATTGTTGCGGGTTGATTTTTGGAGCAAATGGATGGTTTCAGGGTTGAAAAGATGTTTTTCACCCTTTCTTTTCCATTGGTAAACTCCGCCTGCTTCTAACAAAGGCATATCGGTAAGGTAAGCTGCAGAATGCTTAATCAGCACCTCCTGCGCCAATTGGTCAAAAGAAATACCACTGATACGGCTGAGGGTTCCCTTAAAGCATTTTTCAATTACTTCAGGCCCGAGCCCCAAAGCCTCGAAAATCTGGGCTCCTTGATAGGATTGCAAAGTACTGATGCCCATTTTGGAAAGGATTTTCAATAATCCCTTTCCAATGGCATATTGATAATTATCGAATAGCTTTTCCTGAGATAGTCCATTATCAATCATCCCGGAGTTTTTCAATTCAAGTATGGATTCCAAAGCCAAATAGGGGTTGATCGCACTTGCTCCATATCCTATCACGGTAGCAAAGTGATGGGTTTCCAAAATATCCGCTGCCTCCACCAAGATGCCTGCCTTGGTTCTGATTTTTTTGCCGACGAGGTAATGATGCACCGCACCGGTAGCAATCAGTGAGGGAATTGGTGCCTGAGTCGGATTTGCATCCCGGTCTGATAGGATCAGGATATTGCAGCCATCCTCTAAAATCGCTTTTTCAGCCATCTTGCAGATTTCATCCAGTGCTTTTAATAAACGGTCCGGCTGATGGTCTGCTGGAAATATTATGGGTAAGGTTGCTGCTTTGTAACCATCCAGGTTTTTGATCTTTTCAAGGTCCTCATTAAGTAGTACCGGCTGGCTGATATGGATTTGCTTGGTGTGTTCAGCGCTTTCCTCGAGTATGTTGTAGCTTTCTCCCAATCGGGTGAAAAGCGACATAACCAATCGCTCTCTAATAGGATCGATAGGGGGATTGCTTACCTGGGCAAATAGCTGCTTGAAATAATTGCTGATATGCTGACTCTGGGTGGAAAGCACCGCCAAGGGGGTGTCGGCACCCATTGAACCCAAAGGTTCTTGTCCGTTTTGGGCCATGGGAGTAAGAAGAATCTTGATATCCTCTTCTGTATAGCCAAACAGCTTTTGACGGGTCTTCAAGTTTTTCAAGCTGTATGGATACGTTAACCTCTCCGGGTTAGGTCGCAACCTCAATTTGACCCTTTCCTTACTTATCCATTTGCCATAAGGCTGCTGGGAACTCACCCGTTGTTTTATTTCCTGATCAAATCTGACTTTATTTTCTTCTAAATCCACCCAGATCATCCTTCCAGGACTTACCCGGCCTGTTTCTTTGATGGTAGCCGGCCGGATTGGAAGTGCACCAGCCTCTGATGAAAAGATTATCCGCTCGTCAGTGGTGACAAAATAGCGAAGGGGGCGGAGTCCGTTTCTGTCCAAAGTAGCACCCATGGACTTGCCATCGGAAAAAATCAATGCCGCCGGACCATCCCAAGGCTCCATCAGTGAAGCGTGGAATTTGTAAAAATCCTTTCGGTTTTTATCCATCGTCTTGTTGTCCTGCCAAGCTTCTGGTACCAGCATCATCATCACATGGGGAAGCTGTCGACCACTTAGGGTAAGCAACTCTACCATGGCGTCAAGATTGGCGGAATCCGAATAGGCATTGCTGGTAACCGGCATCAGCATATTTATTTCCTTCTCGGTGAAATTGGCAGACTTCATCAGGTATTCTTTGGACCTCATTTTATTGAGGTTACCCCGGATGGTGTTGATTTCTCCATTGTGGGAAATGCAGCGGAAGGGTTGGGCCAGGCGCCAATTGGGAAAAGTATTGGTCGAAAACCTGGAATGAACGATGGCTAAGGCCGAGCTGATTTTTTTGTTCTGCAGGTCTTTGTAAAAGGGAAGCACTTGGTCGGTCCTCAACTGGCCTTTGTAGATAACAGTCCGGCAACTGAAACTGGAGAAATAAAATCCTTTATTGACTCCTGGAACAAGTTTATTGATTTGGTGGCTGGCATAATTTCTCAGCACATAGAGTTTTCTTTCCAATTCAATACCGTGGAGCTTATCCTTATGTTGAACAAAAACCTGTTCGATTGTAGGCATTACCTCTAAAGCGCCCGAACCGGGGACGGTGATGTCTACTGGTACCTCCCTATAGCCCAAAAGCTCAAAACCCAACTCTTCGATAATCTTATTGAGCAGTCTTTTGGACTTTTTATGTATCTGGGGGTTACTTGGGAAAAAAACCATGCCCAAGCCATAATAACCAGCCTCGGGCAGGCTGATTTGGCTGATTGGTAATACGGTCCTTAAAAAGTCATCCGGGATCTGGATCAAAATTCCCGCCCCATCACCGGTCTTGGGGTCACTACCTCTGCCTCCCCGATGCTCCATGTTGGACAGCATGAGCAAGGCATCGCTGATGGTTTCATGGCTTTTCTTATTCTGGATACTTGCCACGGCGCCAATACCACAGGCATCGTGCTCCATGGATGGCACATACATTCCTTGGTTCATTATCAAAATAGCTAAATAGGTTTGAATCGAATTATAAAAATTACAAAAAATATTCTATAATCTGAAATCTATGATGATATAATGGATGGTTAGGTGGCGAATAGTAATGAAAAGAATGTTTTCTTTGAATATTTGAAAATTAATTTGGGTTACTTTCTATAAAGTAATGTCAAAAAATAACCGGTGACTTTTATCACCGGCTGTTTATCAATCTTCGTTGGAATTGTAATTATCGATTTCCTCTTTTTGGGGTAAAATATGCACTTTGACTTTCTTGATTTTTCGGGTATCCACTGCCATGATGGTAAACAAGAAGCGGTCATATTTAATTTTGGCTCCACCTTTAGGGAGTTTGGAGTTGATTTCCAGCAGAAGTCCTCCAAGGGATTCGCTGTCCCCTTTCACCTCATCAAAAACTTGTGGATCGAGATCAAGCTTTTTGCAGAAGTCATGCAATGATATCTTTCCCTCAAAGATGAAAGTACGGTCATCGAGCTGTTTGAAAAAGATGTCATCTGTATCGTCAAATTCATCGTTTATCTCACCAATGATTTCCTCAATTAGGTCTTCCAAGGTCACAAGTCCAGATGTCCCCCCGTATTCATCTACAACGATTGCCATGTGGACTCTTTTTCTCTGAAAGTCTTTGAGCAGGGTGTCCACTTTTTTGTTTTCCGGTATAAACATCCCCTTTCGGATAAGGTCTTGCCACTTGAAGTGCTCATCTTTATCAATATAATTGAGCAGATCCTTTATATAAAGTATGCCCTGAATGCTATCAATTGTATCTTCATAAACGGGAATCCTAGAATATCCGCTTTTGTTGATCTTATCCATAAGTTCATGGAAGTTCATTTCCACATCCACGGCGGTGATATCCATTCGGGACTGCATGACCTGTCTTACCGACAGGGTACTGAAATTGACAATACCTTTGAGGAAATCTTTCTCTTCAGAAGTTGTGTCATGACTGGTGATTTCGAGGGCCTTGTGTAATTCATCAACCGATAATGTGTAGCCTTTTTTCTCAATTCTATTTTCTATCACATTACTCAAGGCCATCAGCGTAACCGAAAGCGGATTAAGCAATGTGGAGAAAAAGCCAATCGTGGAGGCCATCACTTTGGCAAAAGGGATTCGGGCTTTGTTGGCGTAAACCTTTGGTACAATCTCTCCAAAGAAAACGATGGCGAAAGTCACTCCTACAGTCTGGAAAAAAATCACTATTGCAGAAGTAACTGAGGTACCCATAATCGACCACGTAATGAAGGTAGTCAACATGACGATGCCAATATTAATGAGGTTGTTAAGGATTAGAATGGTGCTGAGAAGTTTCTGGGGCGTTTCTACCAGTTTGATAACCTTGTTGGACCGCTCATCATTTTCATCGTTGAGCTGGCTCAAGTCATCATGGGATAAGGAGAAATAGGCCACCTCTGAGCCAGAAATCAGAGCGGAAAAAACCAGCAGGAGGATAAAAATAATGGTGTTTACCACAATATAACCGGCTGAAGCCTGAAAGGCCTCAGCCAGCAATAAAATACTCGGATAGGGGTCGTCGTCCATTAAATTTTTCTAATCTTTTTACAAAATTAAGGATTAAAAAATGAATAACCCATTTTAGAACGGTAGATCATCATTGTCATTGTCGTCCATGCTGCTGGAACTGCTCGGCATGGAGGCCGTTTGAGCGGGTTGCTGATTCATGGTGTTCGGGTTTTGGCTTGGTGCTCCACCGCCTTGGCCGTCATTTCTGCTGCCTAACATGGTGAAACTTAATACCCTTATTTTGGTTCTTTTGCGATTTTGTCCCTGATCATCCTGCCAGGTGTCACTTTTAATTTTGCCCTCTACGTAAAGCTGGCTGCCTTTTCTGAGGTATTGCTCGGCAATTTTGGCTTGCCCGTCCCAAAGCTCAAGATCGTGCCATTCGGTGTTATCCACGCGATTGCCCATTTTATCCTTATAGGATTCTGTTGTTGCCAATCTGAGGTTGGCTACCACTTTGTCACCTTCTAAGTGCTTTACTTCAGGGTCTGCACCCAAGTTACCTACCAAGATGACTTTGTTTACTCCTGCCATTAGTTTTAGTGTTTATATGATGAACAAAAAGTTTTTCTTCAATTTAATCAAATATTCTGATCGTTCAAATAGTTTACGATCAGTTTGGGCTTGCCTAATTCTTCCACCTGATTAGCGGTAAGAAGCTTCCAACCATGTTTTTGTCCCAAATTCTTCAATTGAGAAAGGAATTTACTGTGGACTTTTACCTCTACAAAGGTTGAAAAAATTCTTTGATGGGAAAGAATATGCCGGTATTTGATTTGGGGCTCATAATGAACCGAAGCACTTATTTCCTCTAGGGCAGGGTAATATTTTGAGTTAGTAAGTTCAAATTTATCCAGCTCCTCGATTTCCTCAAGGGGAAAATCATGGAGACCTTCCCAGATATCTTGTCCGCCTCTTTTTTTCATCATGAGGTTGTCGCCACAGGAAATAGCGAAATACACGAAATTTCTGGTCCTCACCTTCACTTTTCCTTTCTTGACAGGTAGCTCACCAATGAGGTTGTTTTGATAGGCCACACAGCTTTCTTGAAGAGGACAGCTTTCACAATCGGGACTTTTCGGAGTACATTGCAGCGCTCCAAACTCCATGATGGCTTGGTTAAATTCATCTGGCTGGTCTGCTGGGATGAGCTCATTGGCCAGTTTTTCGAATTCTTTTTTCCCCTTCGGAGAAGAAATATCCTCACTTATACCAAAATATCGGGCAAGGACGCGAAAGACATTACCATCCACCACAGCCACTTTTTCTTTATAGGCAAAGGAAGCAATTGCTGCAGCAGTATAACTGCCGACTCCTTTCAGTTTAAGTAACTCCTTATATGATGTTGGAAAAGTTCTGCCGAATTCTTCGCTGACTTGCTTGGCGCAATGGTGCAGGTTTCTCGCGCGGCTATAGTAGCCCAATCCCTGCCAAAGCCGGAGCACATCATCTAATGGAGCAGCGGCTAAATCTTGTACGGCGGGATATTTTTGGAGAAAATTCTCAAAATAAGGGAGACCCTGAGCCACACGGGTTTGCTGAAGTATTATTTCTGAAAGCCAAATGATGTATGGATTTTGGGTGTTCCTCCAAGGTAGATCCCGCTTGTTTAGGGGGTACCATTGCAGAAGCTCCCTAGTGAAATGCTTGAAATTCAAAACTTTTGAAAATTTAGAGAATGACTTTACGTTAAACAAATGACGCTAATTTTCCTCAATTTGTTTTTATATTGTAATCATTGGTATAAATTTGCATTCCCAAAATGAGTTGGTTAATAGGTTATTAGCTTATTAGATAATACTTAATTTAAATTAAACAGAAGGTGACTAAAGCAGAGGTAATCACAAAGATTTCGGATAAGACCGGAATCCAGAAGGACGATGTGACTCAAACGATTGAGGCATTTTTCAAAGTAGTAAAAGACTCCATGTCAGAAGGAGAGAACATTTATGTCAGAGGTTTTGGAAGCTTTATCAATAAGAAAAGAGCTAAGAAAATCGCACGTAACATCTCCAAGAACACGGCTATTGTAATCGACGAGCATTATGTGCCGGCTTTTAAGCCATCCAAGGTGTTTATTGACAAAATCAAGAACAGCAAACAAGTAAAAGAATTGGCTCCTCAGGAATAGGACGCCGAAAGTGATTTTGTGGCCATCTCACCCATGGCCACATTTTCTTTATTCTCCCCACATTCATGAAAAAATCGCAAATCATCGTATTAACAGCTGGAGTTGCATTAGTGGCCGGTCTGTACACCTTGCCCAGAGTGGTAGTGGACAGCGCCGATGAAGGCCAGCCTGTGGAGAACACCGCAGCCGCCGAAGCGCCTGTTGCCGAGGATATGCATGACCCAAATGCCAAAGCTGTCGACTACGATCAGGTGGCGGAATTAAGGGCAAAAATGGATGCTGAGGAAAATAAAGAAAATTTTGCTATCTTTGCAGATTCTATTGGCTCACTTTATGCAAATTCGGGAAAATACGACAGTGCGGCATATTATTATGCGCAAGCTGCCGACAATGTTCCTGCATCGGCAAGGTGGGAAAAAGCCGGAAACGCCTATTATGAGGCATACGGTTTTGCCATGAACCAGGAAAAGATCAACTCCCTAGCTGGAAAAACTCAGGAATACCTTAATAAGGTCCTTGAGCAGCATCCAGAAAGGTTGGATCTGAAAACCAAAGTTGCGATGACTTATGTGACATCGGAAAATCCCATGCAGGCGATAGGCATGCTTAGGGATATTTTGGAACAGGATCCCCAAAACGAGTCGGCTCTTTTCAACATGGGTGTGCTGTCTATGCAGTCCGGCCAATACAAAAGAGCAGCTGAACGATTTGAGGATTTGGTCAGTTATCATCCTGAGCATATTCAGGGGCAGTTTTACCTAGGGGTAAGCTACTTTGAATCAAAGCAGAAAAACAGAGCGAAAAAACAATTTGAGTTAGTGAAAAACATGACCCAGGATCCTATGATCCTTAATAGTGTGGAAAACTACTTGGATAGAATATAATTGTTACACTTAAAATCAACAAGACTATGCCTTGCGGTAAAAAAAGAAAGAGACATAAGATCGCTACGCACAAGCGTAAGAAAAGACTTAGAAAAAACAGACACAAGAAGAAGTAGTAACTACTTCTTCTTTTTGAGTTTTTAAACCAAACGTTCATTAACATAAGAAAGGAGACACGATTTGAGTACGGAATTATTAATCGATTCTGCTCAAAACGGTAGTCGAATAGCCCTTTTAAAGAACAAGAGCTTGGTGGAGCTTCACACAGAGGAAGACGACTCCAAGTTTAAGGTTGGTGATATTTATCTGGGCACTGTGCGTAAAATTGTCAGTGGGCTGAATGCAGCTTTTATTGACGTAGGATACGAAAAAGATGCCTTCTTGCATTACCAGGATCTTGGCCCTCAGGTCAAGAGCCTGAGCAAGTACATCAAAATGGTGCGGAATAATAACTACACTAGCTATAATTTAAAAGGGTTTGATCCAGAACCTGAAATAGAAAAGCTGGGAAAAATTTCCCAAGTCCTTTCTAAAAACAATCAAATTTTAGTTCAGGTTGTGAAGGAACCGATCTCAACGAAAGGTCCACGACTATCCTGTGAGCTCTCCTTAGCCGGTCGCTATCTCGTATTGGTGCCTTTTTCCAATTCAGTCAACGTTTCCAAAAAGATCCGAAGTGCTGAAGAGAGAAGAAGACTTGCCAGATTGATCACGTCCATCAAACCTGCCAACTTCGGAGTAATTATCCGCACGGTGGCAGAAGGCCAGTCGGTAACCGAACTGGACAAGGATCTGAGAAACCTGCTCACCAGTTGGGAGGAAGGCATGGCCAAACTGGCCAAAGCCAAGCCCAGAGACAAGGTAATAGGAGAAATGAGTATGGCATCCTCTATCATAAGGGACCTGCTCAACGAATCATTCGACGCAATCACGGTGGAGGATGAGGTAATTTATGATCAGATAAGGTCTTATATCAGATCTATCGCCCCTGAAAAGGAAAAAATTGTTAAGCTTTACAACGGAAAAGCTAAGCTCTTTGAAAGTTTTGGAATTGAAAAGCAAATCAAAAGTCTTTTCGGACAATCTGTAAGTTTACCCCAAGGGGGCTATGTTATCATAGAACATACAGAAGCCCTGCACGTCATTGACGTGAATAGTGGTAACAAGTCCAATCAAGAAAGCGACCAGGAAACTACAGCATTTAAAACCAACCTGGTAGCTGCCAAAGAAATTGCCAGACAACTTCGCCTCCGAGATATGGGAGGGATCATCGTCATTGACTTTATAGATATGAAAAAGGCCGACCATAAAAAGGCAATCTATGAAGCCATGAAGGAAGAAATGAAGTCTGACAGGTCAAAAAACACCGTCCTACCCCTTACTAAGTTTGGTCTTTTACAGATTACTAGACAACGGGTGAGACCTGAAATGAACATTGTGACTAAGGAAACATGTCCATCCTGTAATGGCACCGGTAAGATCCAAGCCTCCATATTGGTGGCGGACAAACTGGAGAAAGATCTTGATTACATGATTTCAAACCAAAACCATCCAGATATCAAAATAGGCTTGCACCCCTATTTGTACGCTTACTTTACAAATGGTATCGCGTCTAAGAGGGTCAAGTGGTTTTTTAAATATTTCAAATGGGTGAAATTGATCAGAGATTCCTCACTACCAGTGACGGAGTACAAATTCCTGGATGAAGCAGGAGATGCAATAGAACTTCAAGTAAAAAGCGAGATCGAATAGGTCTCGCTTTTTTTGTTAATGAGGGGTGGGCCACTAAGGCGCTAAGGCGCGAGGTTTATAAAAACCTAGCTCTTATCGTGGGCATTTTTTCTGCATCCATCGTTTGAAATTTCATGTCCCAATAAAATCCTCAAACCCCGCTCGGTTTATTAAGGCAGTGGTATGCTCTGGATAGGCTTGAAGAAAAGAAGCCGGAAATCTTGCTTTTTTTTCCTTCCATTTGAATTCAAACGCATGTAAGACACCATCTGACTCTTCAATGTAGTCAATTTCGGCTCTGTCATGAGTTCGCCAAAAGTAGGTGTTTACATGCCTTCCGTTATATGCATTGTTTTTTAACCTTTCCGAAATCAAAAAATTCTCCCATAGCGCACCCTTGTCCTGCCGCATCTCGGGAATGGAGAAATTGCTGATTAGGACATTCCTGATACCGTTATCGTAAAAATAATATTTTTTGCCTTTCTTGATTTCATTTCTCAAGTTACGGTTGAATGCAGGTAGTTTGTAGATGACAAAGGCCTTCTCAAGCAGATCAAGGTACTTTTCCACCGTGGCCGTATCAATGTTTCCAATGGTTTGGGACAATTCATAATGACTGACCTCGCTTCCTACCTGAAAAGCCAATGCCCGCAACAGTTTTTCGAGAAGGCTGGGCTTTCTTATGCTTTCCATTTGCAATACATCCTTGTAAAGATAACTCTGTGCTATCTCTACCAGTATTTCCTTTTCATTTCCAGGATTATTGACCACTTCTGGGTAAAGCCCATATACTAGACGAGTATCAAGGAGCCTTTTTGCTTCCAATAAAGATGTATCATCCACCGTTTCCTGATAACTAATGGGGAACAAATGAAAGGTTCTCTTTCTTCCCGTTAAAGGCTCAGCTGTATTATTCTGAAGCTCAAAAGCAGAAGATCCGGTAGCAATGATTTGGACCTCTGGTTTGGTGTCAAAAATCAGCTTGAGCTTTTTACCTATTTCGGGAATCTGCTGGGCCTCATCTATTATGACCAATTGGTTTTTGGGGCCTATAAGTTGTATCAGTTGCGAACTGGTATCTGCAGTAGAAAATGCTTCTAAAACATCCGCCTCATCTGCATTTAACCATGTGTATGGCATACCTAATTGCTTCACCACCTCCCTGAGCAGCGTAGTTTTTCCTACTTGCCTTGCTCCTATTAAAATTATCACCTTGTTTTTGAAGCAAGCGTTGATAGGCCTAATATTTATAATGTAATCCAATTATTAGGCCTAAAATTTCAATTGCACTCTAAAAAATACGCCTTATATTTAGAACGTATTCTAAAGATTTGGCATATATTGCAAAAATGTAAATCTTTAAAACCCTGTCCTTCCAGGAGATTCCACTGTTCCAGTTAGTCAATACACCCATTTCAACCTGAATAAAATAGTAAGGAAAGGAATCTAGTGGGGCGGAAATTTGAAAATTTTAGACTCCATGGATGGAAACCTTGAATTGATATAGTTCTCTATTGTTGTTTTAAACCCTTCAGCCTCCAAAGCCTCCACCAAGGTGTGCCTGGACTGTCGTGGTGCTCGTAATGGTAGCCAAAAAAATAGCAGCTCAGAAATCCCCAAACATGATTGCCTTCCATCGTTCCAGATCTATGCTTATTGTCGTGCTCACCCTTATGGGGAACATAGGTGCCAAAGTAAAACAGCTGGAAGGTTGATAGAATAGCGGGGAGCATCCAGAATAGAACCAGGTTTTCTACCGGGAAAAATAACTTGAGTATATTGAAGCTGATGGCCATTAGCAATATCTGCCAGACATTCACATAGGTGGTGATAAATGAAAGATACCAGCGCCAGAAATTTCCTGAGGAGTGAAAATCCGGATCATGATCTGTGGCTACATGCTTGTGATGATCATGATGCTTGGGGTATAATCTGTAATAAAAGTTGAAGCTGAAAAGAAGGGCTGAAATGAATCCGATACCGTGGTTAAGCTTTTTTTTACTGCTCACTACGCCATGCATTGCATCATGGGCGGTGATGAATAAGCCAGTATAAAGATGCATTTGAACTAATATTGCCAAATACACTAATGGGTTCGTATAGTTTATTTCAATATTCAGCAAGAACGCAAGAGAAAGTGCCCACAACCCTATTATGGATAGTGCGATAAGGGTGCCGGTGGGATCTACTTTTTTGCGCTCATGGGTTTTCATGACTAAAAGGTAAGAAGTTTTTCCCTTACATTCTCCATCAGCCACATAGGAGTAGAGGTTGCTCCACAGATGCCTACAGATTGATTCTCCGCAAACCAATTGGAATCCAACTGATTAATATTCGATATAAAGTGGGTGTTTGGATTGGTGTTTTTGCATACCTGATACAGTACCTTCCCGTTTGAGGATTTGGTACCGCTTACAAAGACGATTTGATCAAATTTTTTGGAATACTCTCGAAGTTCCTTATCTCTATTTGATACCTGCCGGCAGATGGTGTCATTGAAGTTGACTTGAATGCCACTCTCCTGAAGCATTTTTTGGATTTCGTAAAACTTGTCCGTGCTCTTGGTGGTCTGGCTATACAGGGTAATGCTTTTTGGTAGAGTCGAAATATCGAGTTCATCCACATCCTGGAAAACTACCGCCTCATTGGAAGTTTGACCTAAAAGCCCTTCGATTTCTGCATGGCCCGGTTTTCCGTAAATGTAAATCTTTTCGGCTTTGTCAAATGAGTTTTTTACCCGGTTTTGTAACTTGAGAACTACCGGACAGCTGGCGTCAATCAAAGTCAAGTTGTTGTTCAAGGCAAGTTTATAGGTGGATGGGGGCTCCCCATGTGCCCTAATCAACACCTTTTCATTTTGTAAGTCTTTCAACTTCTCATGGGTAATGATTTTAAGTCCCTTTTTTTCGAGCCTGTTCACCTCCTCATCGTTGTGTACAATGTCTCCAAGACAGAAAAGGTAATCCTCTTCCTCTAAGATTGCTTCTGCCATTTCGATGGCGTAAACCACCCCGAAGCAAAATCCTGAATGCTTGTCTATATCTACTTTAAGATTTAACATACAAATTTTCATTAATTACAGGGTGATTAACTTTTTTAAGAAGCATCTCATAAATTGATATGTTCATTAACAAGAGACTCATAGAATAAACGGTGTCTTCCAGAGGGATGGTTCCCAATCTAATACCCAGATTTTCGGCATTGTTATACCACACTATAGGTTCTTCAATCCAAGAGCCTGTCAATATTCCATTGACAATTAGGAATGGAACCAGATGAACCAAATAGGCCAGGTAAAATCTTCCTAAATGCTTGGTTCCAAAGACACCAAGATGGGCTGTCAACACAGCTGCAGCAAACAGGAAATTCAATCCAGTGTACCATTTATCCAGGTTCCAAAAACCAACCAAGATGAATACAGCTATCAGAGTAAGGGTTAATGGCTGACTGAAATTTTTAAAATAGTCTTTTGGTACAAAATAATTGAGTACCTCATAGATAAAGATGCAAGCAAATGGAACAGTGAAGAAGAACATCCATTCCTCTAGGGGGAGGGAAAATATGAACACGTCCAGTAAATAGGTAGAGTTAAATCCCCAAACGCCTATTTCGGTAAAGAAGTGGTCCCATATAATGAAGACGGCTGCTGTGAGCCCCATCGCTGGAAATAATGCTTTCCACTTCTTGGCATAATTGATCCTCGGCTCGAAGGAGCGGATCAGCGGAACAGAAATTGTCAGCAGATTGATGATTAGATATAGGTATTTTTCCATTATTCAAGTCCTAATTTGGTACCGAAATATGTACCGACCAATAATGATAATTTTCGGGAATTAGGAATTCTTACCCGTGTAGAGGAAATCGTCTCTGGACTGCAGTCCCTAATCTTGTTGAAAAGGGAACGGTAATATTTATATGCCAGGTAAACTCCAGTTCTCGCTCCTTCAGGGAGCTTTTTGATGCCTATCAAAGCCTCTTGGAAATCCTTTTCAATATCCTCTTCTATCTGGCTTTTGGCCATTTCGTTAAATTTACTGTAGTCAAGTCCAGGGAAATAAACTCTGCCCCTTTCTTCGTAATCACTTTTCATGTCTCGCAGGAAGTTTACCTTTTGAAAGGCTGCTCCAAGTTTACATGCCTGTGCTTTTAGCTCTTCATATTGCTTGGGGTTGTCTTTGCAAAACACTTTCAGGCACATTAGCCCTACCACTTCTGCGGATCCGTAAATATATTCTTCGTAGGTAGCCTTATCATACACCAAATCTTCAAGGTCCATAGCCATACTCTTCAAAAAGGCCTCAATAAGATCCAAACCTATATTATACTTGTGTACCACGATTTGAAAGGCGTGCAATACTGGATTAAAACTTATTTGTTCATCTATGGCTTTATAGGTTTCCGCTTTGAAAGCCTCCAGTAATTTTCTTCTGTCTTTATCGTGAAAAGTATCTACAATCTCATCAGCAAATCGAACAAAACCATAAATACCATAAATGGGCTCATGGTAAGTTTTGTCAAGTGATTTTATCCCTAAAGAAAAAGATGTACTGTACCTCTGGGTAATCAATTTGCTGCATTCTAAAGAAGTAGTATCAAAGAGTTTAATCGCATCCATGCCTAAATCGTTACTGTTGATAGTTTAAAATCCTTCATTACTTCCTTGGCCACCACTTCACCTGAGATTAGGGAAGGGGGTACTCCCGGGCCAGGTACGGTCAGCTGGCCAGTGTAATAAAGGTTGTTTAAATTCTTGTTCTTTAAAGTAGGCTTAAGAAATGCGGTCTGGGTTAAGGTATTAGCAAGTCCATACGCATTGCCTTTGAAGGCATGGTAATCCTTGCTAAAGTCCGCATGTGCATAACTGCGCTTATAGATAATATGTTTTCGGACCGGTTCATTTATGTATTTCTCCAGCCTTTCCATTACCATGTGGTAATACTTTTCCCTAGTCTCCTCGTCATCTTTGAGGTCTGGAGCAAGGGGGACTAATACAAATAGATTCTCCTTGCCTTCTGGAGCTACACTTGGGTCCGTCACAGAAGGTGCACAAACATAAAATAAAGGCTTTTCTGGCCAGCGTGGATTGGTATATATAGCATCTGCATGCTCTGCCAGTGATTCATCGAAGAACAGGTTATGATGATGGAGGCTTTTTAATTTTTTGTCCACACCTAAGTAAAAAATCAGACTGGAAGGCGCCATCACTCGTTTATTCCAATATTTTTCTGGATAATTGCTCACATTAGGAGGAAGCAAATGTCTATCGATATGATGATAATCGGCACCTCCGATTAGGATGTCTAATTCATGGCGGGTATTGTCTTTTAGAACCACAGCAGTGGCCTCGCTCTGTTTGGTTTGGATATAATCAACTTCGGCATCGTAGATGATCTTTACGCCCTTTTCTTCAGCTAGGGCCACCATTGCCGCTATGATCTCATGCATACCGCCCAAGGGGTACCAAGTGCCCAGCTTTATATCAGCATAATTCATCAAGCTATAAAGTGCGGGTATCTTTTCGGCCGTCTGGCCTAAAAACAAAACCGGGAATTCCAGCAATTGCAGTATCCTTGGGGATTTAAAATACTTTCTTAGGTGCCTTGACATGGATTGGAACAGATCCAACTTGATCAAATCTTTGACAAGGGAAACCTGCGTAAACTCCAACATGGACTTGCTGGGTCTGTAGACAAAATCCTGTATGCCCACCTGATATTTATAGGCTGCCTGCTCAAGGAAAAGCTCCAGTTGCTTTTTGCTTCCTGGTTCGATTTCCTCAAAAATTTCTTTCAGTTCCTCCAGAGACGCAGGAACGTCCAATCGGTCGTTCTCACCAAAATATACCGAATAGGAGGGGTCGAGCCTTATCAGCTCGTAATAATCCGAAGTTTTTTTACCAAAAAAGGCAAAATATTTATCAAACACATCCGGCATCCAATACCAACTTGGACCCATATCAAAAATAAAACCCTCGGCTTCGAACTTGCGAGCTCTTCCACCGGGGGTTCCATTTTTTTCCAACAAGGTCACTTGGTAACCCTGATGTGCTAAATGAGTAGCGGCGGACAATCCGGCAAAGCCGGCACCAATCACTACTACTTGATTTTTTGACATACTAATTCTTATTCTTATATACGTTTAGTTCTTCTTTGAGGATTTTTCTAGCAATGTGTATCCTATTTTTTACTGTTCCTATTGGAATAGCCAGCTTACCCGCGATTTCATGGTATTTAAAACCTCTGAAGTGCATCATAAAGGGGGTTTTATATACATCATCCAATTTGGCAATCGCATTCTGAATGTCTTCCATAGCAAAATCACCGTATGCGCCATTTTCGATAAGGCTGTCACCCGAATTGATGTAGTGAAGGTTGTCCGTGGTATCCACAAAGGTTCCTCTTCTTATCATTCGCTGGTAATTAGTAATGAAGGTATTTTTCATTATGGTATATAACCAAGCCTTCAAGTTGGTACCGTCAGTAAACTTATCTTTATTAGTAAATGCTTTGACTATAGTGTCCTGCATCAGATCATTGGCATCATCCATATCTCTGGTAAGCTTTAGGGCGAAAGGCTTTAGGGATTTGGACATCTTGTGGAGTGAGTAGCTGAATTCTAAAGTTGTCATCGTGTAGTAGTTTTAGTGGTGTTTAATGGTTTTGTTTAAGTAAAGTTAATGAAGTTTAAACAAATATCCAATAATGAGTAGGAAAATTTGCAGAAAAATTTTTGATAATCTGTTGTTTCCTATCAAAAATGCCCTATTGAAGCCGGGAGGGCTAAAAACAAAAAAGCAGGAATAAGAAATATCCCTGCTTGCAAATGTTAGGTGTGAAAAAGCGGTTACTTATTTTCTCCGACGGCCTCAAGATCCTCTAAAAGCTCTTTAATTTGCCGGATGTGCTTAAACACTTTGGCATTTTCCGGAACTTCCAAGTCTTGGTTCAAAACCTGGTAACCGGTAAGCAGGATTTGCGATTTTTGGAACCTGTCACATAATGCCTCTACGTAATCTTGGACATACTCACTGCTAGGTGAGGTAGTGACAATGGTCAGTAAAAAATCAGGTTTATGAATTTTATAAACCGACAACAAATCATCATTTGGTGTACTTTGGCCTAAGTAAATGACCTTGTGTCCCTTAGACTTAATTATATACGCCGCAAATAACAGTCCAATTTCGTGCAATTCTCCCTCGGGTAAAAACAATAGCCATTTTTTTCCGCTATCCCTATACATCTGTCCATCTATCGCCACGATTAGTTTCTGCCTGACCAAATTGCTTATAAAATGCTCATGTGAAGGGTTGATGGCGCCTGTTTGCCATAGGATGCCGATTTTGGCCAAAAATGGATAGATAATATAGATCATGGTTTGCTCAAAACCGATCTTAAGGATGTTAGTTGAAAGAATTTTGTCAAAACGTTCCTCGTCCATTTCCACCATGCTGATGGTAAGTGCATAGATCTGGTCTTCATGGGTGATGGTACGTTTGGTAAGGCTATAGACTTCCTCACGCATCTCTTCCATACCCATCTTGGCGATCTTGCTGATTTTGTAGCCATTTTCATTAAGCAGGGCCACGTTAAGGATCAACTTAAGATCGTCATCATCATAAAATCGAATATTTGTATCTGTCCTCTTAGGACTAAGCAGACTATAGCGCTGCTCCCAAATCCTCAGGGTATGGGCTTTGATCCCCGACAGCTGTTCTAGGTCTTTTATTGAATATGTACTCACTATGATGTTGATTAAATTATTGATCCTTTCCTTTAATGATCCTCCCACCACCAACTGCACTTTGCTAGGAAGAGATAAATTTTATAAAAAAAAATGAGATTTTAGGAGCCTATCTTCTTTTAAAAGCCAATACTTGGAAGAATACTCTTTTATTACCATTAATAGGTAGTTAATTTTTTAATTGTCTACCTGACATTTATCTGTTTTTAGAGCATAAATAATTGAAATATGTTGTTAATTTTAATAAAACCATTAAATATTGTGAATTTTCATCCTTACAGGATGATTGCTAGAAGTGCAAAGAATGCAGTCATAGCTAATAGTAAAGTAAAAGAGAGGGGGTTTTGTTTAGCGAAATGAGTCTTTTTGTAAAACAATTGTAACAATAATGCCACACCTAACCATCCCATGTAATTACTTATTGGTATCACTCCGCCTTCCCATTGCCAAAAATCCAGAGCCACTGCTACAGGTTCAATTAAAAAATCCATGCCCACCATAAGCACTGCCGAAAGAAAAGCCGCAGCATAATCATTGCTCACAAAACCATGTACTGCATGTCCGGTCAGGTAGACTAGCAAAAACCAATTAACCCCGATCATCAGAGGGACATCCCAAATTTTTAATCCCAAAACTTCGCCGTAAACATAATTTCCAAAAATCAACCCCGTCTGCACTCCAAGTACCTCAGCTAAATAACCGACTAGAAAAGTCCCCATCGCAAAAACAATAAATTTGGGATTCCAATCCGAATGGAATAAGAGTAAGGAAAAAGCACTGATAGCTAGATGAAAAGGTGTAAGGAACTGGAAAAGGGGACGAAGTGTGGGGGCTGACATCCCTATCACTCCCACGGCATATAGAAGAACGGTTACTATCTTCCAAAGCCTTAAATTCTTGAAGATTGAACTGTCTTTAGACTCAACTGCGGTACTTGGCATAAATTTAAACCTGCTATTATGGTTCATTGCTTAACTCAATAGCCTTATATTTGTTATAAAGTTGGCAATCTACATAAAATAAGAAATAGATGATATTATATAGCGTGACAGTCAATATTGACAATTCAGTGGAGCAGCAATGGTTGGATTGGATGAAAACGGAGCATATCCCTGATGTGATGGCTACTGGGATGTTTTGTGAATACAAGTTTTACAGACTATTGCATGAAACTGAGGACGGAGGGGTCAATTACTCCGTGCAATACTTTGCAGATCACATCGACCGAATCGAGCAATACCAAAAGGAATTTGCCACTGAGCTTCAGCAGGAAGTTAAGAAGAGGTTTGAAGGGAAGTATGTGGTTTTTAGGTCGCTTTTGGAATCAGTTTAAAAGTGTACTAAGTACGATGTACTAGGTACTAAGTAATCCGGAAATTTACGGTTGTTTTATACCTTTTAGGCCTTGATTAAATTTTTGGCCTTTCGTATTCGTACTTGCCCTTTTTTCTCCACTTTATCATTCATTATTCATCATTCGCTATTCATTATTAAAGTATTCACTTACTTTTTCCGCGAAGAGCCCTCCCCGAAATCACTTTTCAGCTTAGAGTGATTCGGGGTTACCTTTTTTCATATTCTCCATCGCTATCAGCCTTATTCCTTCCAAAGTCAAATTCCTGTCCACCTCATCAAATTCACCTTCAAGTTTGACCAAGATCGAAGATAGGCCGCCTGTGGCAATGATTTTAAAATTCATTTCTTTCAGTTCCTTCTTGATATCGGCGAGCATTCCCTTAACTAAGCCGGTATAGCCATAAAGAATTCCGGCCTGTATGGAATGGACTGTGCCTTTTCCTACCACTGAGTCGGGCCATTCAAGGCTGACTTCGGGAAGTTTGGCGGTATTGGTGGAGAGGCTTTTGATAGCTGTTTTGATTCCAGGGACGATGTTTACACCCAACACTTCCCCAGTTTTTCCTATGATGGTGAAGGTTAGGGCCGTGCCAAAATCCACAATTATTGTAGCCTGTTGGTATCGCTCATAGGCTGCGGTCACGTTGGACATTAGGTCGGTGCCGATCTCGTCGGGTCTGGCGACTTTTACCTTTAAGGTATCATAACTTTTGCCCGTGATGATATGGGGTTCCCGGGCAAAAAAAGATTTGCAGAACTCAGTGATAGTAGCATTCAGTTCCGGCACCACCGAACTCACACCTATTCCATCAATATCGCTAACATGGTAATCTTTTTCCAAAAAGTAGAGATGCATTTTATCCTGAAGTGAAGACACCAGCAGGTCAGGCCTGGTCTCTATCCTAAGCTCAGCCTTCCATTCCCCCTTTGCTAGGTCATATAAACCGAAGACTATGTTTGAGTTTCCTATGTCGATTGCTAAGAACATATGTACGTATTAAACTTCATTATTCATCATTTTTAAAGTACCAAGTACAAGGTACCAAGTACCAAATATTCCTGATTTTACCGTTATCTTAAGCCAATTTAGGCATTCCTTCATTTTTACCCATGGTTCGCTTTTAGCGAATAGATCCCGCCTTTATTCACCTAAGTTAATTTGACTCAGTCAGGAAGTAGGTTCAGCTTCCAGAAATAAACCATATTGTTATGTGGTCCAATTGTTTAATCCCTGCCGAAAATAAGGTTCTGGGCGACACAATAGAACAATGACAACTCGACAACTGCCCGGGGAGGCGAAGCCGACCCACGGGCGGACAACGGCAAAGCGGACAACCAAACAGTTTTTACTTCCTCGTGCTTCCCACTTCGTACTTAAATATATAAAACCCCATGCATCTTTCTGCATTTTTATTAACTTCAGCGCCATGTACACGATCAGAGAAGGAAAAAAAGAGGATTTGCCAAGGGTTTTTGAACTTATCCAAGAACTTGCCCTATACGAAAAGGCACCAGAGCAGGTGACCAACACGGTCGAAATGATGGAAAAGGACGGCTTTGGTGACAACCCGGTTTTTGGGTTCTTTGTTCTCATCAAAGATGAAACCAATGAAATTATCGGGACGGCAATTTATTATTATAGATACAGCACCTGGAAGGGGAAACGGCTTTACCTGGAAGATTATATCGTCACCGAGCAGGAGAGAGGTCAAGGTGCAGGAAAACTGCTTTTTGATAGAGTGCTCCAAAAATCTCTGGAGGAAAACTGCACCGGCATGATGTGGCAGGTCCTAGACTGGAATGCCCCGGCGATCAACTTCTACGAAAAATACAGCACCTATATGGAAGGCGGCTGGTTCAACTGCCATCTGCAATCGGAGGAGATAGAGGCATTGCTGAAGGCTAAATAGGTCACTACGAGAAGTGGAAGATGGGTACAAAGGGGGGAGAGAAAAGGGCACAATGGGCACAAAGGTAAAGAAGGGCACGAAGGGGGGAGGAATAGGGCACAATGGGCACAAAGGTAAAGAAGGGCACGAAGGAGGGAGGAATTGGACACGATGGGCACAAAGGTAAAGAAGGGCACGAAGGGGGGAGGAATTGGACACGTTGGGCACAAAGGAAAAGAAGGGCACGAAGGGGGGAGGAATAGGGCACAATGGGCACAAAGGAAAAGAAGGGCACGAAGGGGGGAGGAATAGGGCACAATGGGCACAAAGGTAAAGAAGGGCACGTAGGAGGGAGAGAAGAGGACACGATGGGCACAAAGGTAAAGAAGGGCACGAAGGGGGGAGGAATAGGGCACAACGGGCACCAAGGAAAGGGCACAAAGAGGTTTATTAATAATTGGAAATAAGGAAATTGTATTAATCAACCTATTGGTAAGCAAAAAAGGAGAGAATTATTGGATAATTTTGTATTTTCATTTTTTTAATCTCTATCATACTTTTTTATGGAAACTGAGGAATTGTTGGCTAAAGCAATCTTAAATGCTGCCTTTAAAATTCATACTGACCTGGGACAGGGGTTACTTGAAAGTGCATATGAAGAATGCCTGTCCTATGAATTAGAAAAAAACGGTCTTTTGGTCGAAAAACAAAAAATTCTTCCTCTTAGATATTGCGATCTTGACCTCAAGGCAGGGTATAGGCTTGACCTTTTGGTGGAAAACAAGGTCGTCATTGAGGTAAAGGCAGTAGAGACTATTAAAGACGTGCATATCGCTCAAACCCTTACCTATTTAAGGCTAACCAAATGTAAATTAGGTCTTTTGCTTAATTTTAATGTAAAATATCTCAAGTACGGAATAAAACGAGTAGTAATCTAGCCAGAATATCCAACTCTTACATTGTGCCCTTATTTTTCTTTGAGCCCTTTGTGCCTATTTTTTCGAACTTAGTGTACCTTTGTGCCCAATTGTTTGCACATGAAAAAGTTGTTACTAGCCATATTTTTCCTGCCTTTATTTTCATTTGCTCAAAGTGAGGCTGATGAGGGGGGGGCGAGTAGGGGGAAGGTGTTTGAGAAGCTTTTTGACGCCGCTGATGGGGTAGTGGACTTTATTAGCGGGGAGAAGTGGAGCTTTATTCCGGCGGTGACATATTCTCCGGAGACCAGCCTGGGCCTTGGTATCCGTGCTATCCGTATATTCCGACACCAAAATGACACCACCGGAAACGTACGTCCAAGTACCTTACCGATAACATTTCTTTATACACTCAACAGACAGGCAATCCTCACCGGGGAACTCAATTACTGGCTCAACGAAAACCGGGATTTTCTAAATGCCCGAATTGAATTGACGGATTATCCTTTTAAGTTTTATGGAATCGGAAATGACCTCCCCGCCGCACAGGAGGAGTATTACGCTACCCGATACATTTACATGCACCTCAATTACGAAAGAGAAATTCTTCCTAGACTGTATGTCGGGCCACGATACGAATTCCGCACCGATGAGATCTACGAAAAGGAACCAGAAGGCATCCTTGACCGCCAACTTGTTGCCGGGGCGAATGGACAAAGACTTTCCGGACTCGGTATGAAGGTCAACTGGGACTCCCGGGACAACATCTTTCAGCCAAGCAGGGGGACCTTCCATCAGTTCTCCTACATGACCTTTCAGCCTTTCCTAGGCAGCAATTTTGCCTTTGATCAATTTGATGCCGACTTTAGGAAATATATAGGCTTCAAAAACCAAAATGTACTGGCTTTGCAAAGCTGGTGGAGTTTTACCACTGGCAATCCTCCCTTTCAACACGTAAGTCTTATCGGCGGAAGTGACCGTATGAGGGGATATTTTGAGGGAAGATATAGAGACAACCTAGCCATGGTGCATCAGGCTGAATATAGATTCAAAGTATACCGTAACCTGGGAATGGTAGCTTTTGGTAGTGCCGGACAGGTGGGAGACCGCTTTTCCAGCTATAATCTAAGTCGTATGCGTTATGGTGCAGGGGTAGGTTTCCGCTACCGTCTCAACTCTGAAGGCCTCAACATCCGTCTTGACCTGGCTTATGGGGATCAGAGCGCTTTTTATTTTGGTTTGAATGAAGTGATTTGAGGATTAACCGCAGAGAAAATAAAATTCACCGCAAAGGACGCTAAGGGGCGCAAAGAAAAAATTGAGAAGGCGCGAGAGGTTTCCTGAATTTCACGTAGCGTTCATAGCGAATTCGCAGCGGCCGCCGCGGGAAACTTGACAATCAAAAAAGACGGACGCTTTTACTTATATATTATGATACCACTTTCTACTCCACACCTTGCCGGTAATGAATGGTTATATGTAAAAGAATGTCTCGACTCTGGCTGGATCTCCTCCTCGGGTGATTTTGTGCCAAAGTTTGAGTCTGCTATTGCCGAGCTTATCGGTTGCCCACATACAGTGGCGTGTGTAAACGGTACTGTAGGACTTCAGCTGGCCCTGCAAGCTGGAGGGCTGTTATCAGGTGAGCACGTAATTATTCCTAACCTGACTTTCGTAGCAACGTCCAATGCCGTGCATCATGCTGGGGGTGATCCCATTTTGATGGATGTGGATAAAGAATGTTGGCAACTTGATCTGGATTTACTGGAAGATTTTCTGGGCAATCAGACTTTTCAAAAAGAGGAAAACGGAAAAATCTCCACCTTTTTCAACAAGACAGGAAAGAGGATAGCTTTCATCATGCCAGTACATGTTTTGGGAAATATGGGTGATATGGATAGGTTGACTTCAATTGCCAACAAGTATCATCTCAAGATTGTGGAGGATAGCACCGAGGCCTTGGGAAGCACTTTCAAGGGAAAACATGCTGGGACCATTGGGGATTTTGGCGTTTTTAGCTTTAACGGGAACAAAATCATAAGTACCGGGGGCGGTGGGATGATCGTGTGTAGGGAAAAAGGAGAGGCGGACAAACTCAAGCACCTGATCAACCAGGCGAAGGCCCATCCCGAGGAATATACCCATGATGAAATTGGCTATAATTTCCGCATGGTGAATGTCTTAGCAGCCATTGGATTGGCCCAAGCAGAACAGTTTGGATCCCATCTTGCCAAAAAAAGAGATATAGCGAAAACCTATAAGAGCCAGCTGGAAGGATTGAAAGGTATAACTTTTCAAAAAACATTGCCAAAGGTTGAAGCCAATCAGTGGATGTTTACTGTTCTGGTGGAGGATCCGCTTGGTTTACACAATTGGTTGAAAAACCATAACATTCAGACCAGGAGACTTTGGGTGCCCATGGACCAACTTTCCATTCATAAGCATTTGCACTACATACAATCTGATAATCAGAGCTATCAGCTTTATGAAAATGGATTAAGCCTTCCCTGCTCGGTGGGCTTAGAAGAGAGTCAATTAATTCATATTATTGGTAAAATAAAAGAATTTATTGGTGTATAATACGTCTGAATAGAAATTTTATTCTAGTTCCCAATAAAATAATCGCTTTTACTTTTGAATATCTAAATTTTTATTCTTCTTTATCTCATAAATAAATTAATTAATATAACGGGACAGTTATGGTAGGATTTTTACGTGTAGAGGAGTTTATAGACAAACATATTACAAAAAGGGAGCGCAGTTTTTTTGCGGAGGATTTTGAAAGCAAGAAGCCTTCTCTCAAGAAAGAAATAGAAGGTAAATCCATCCTCGTTATTGGCGGGGCAGGTACCATCGGATCGGCATTTATCAAAGCAGCGTTGGAGTTTTCGCCAAGCCGATTGTTTGTGGTGGATATCAACGAAAATGGCCTGACCGAGCTAACCCGCGATCTTCGCAGCACTCCTAATCTAAAGGTGCCGGAAACCTACAAGACCTATCCAATGGATTTTGGTTCTTTGGCCTTCCAGAAGCTTTACCTGCGGGAAAGCAACTTTGACATCATCGCCAATTTTGCCGCGCACAAGCATGTAAGAAGCGAGAAGGATATTTTTGCCATTGAGGCCATGTTGGATAATAATGTCTTCAAGCCTAAAAAGCTTCTTGAACTATTGAGTTTGAGGCCGCCTAAGCATTTCTTCTGCGTGTCCACTGACAAGGCCGCCAACCCGGTTAACATTATGGGGGCAAGCAAGAAGCTGATGGAAAACATCCTGCTAGCCTATCAAAATGAATTTAAGATTACAACCGCCCGCTTTGCCAATGTGGCCTTCAGCAACGGAAGTCTTTTGGACGGGTATATTTATAGGATAAAAAACAACCAGCCGCTTTCCTGCCCGGAAGACATCCAAAGATATTTTCTCTCCCAAGAAGAAAGTGGGCAACTCTGTCTTTTGGCAGCTATTTTCGGTGAAAGTGGTGATGTTTTTTTTCCGAAGCTGAAGAAAGAAAGCCTTGTTTCCTTTAAATCCATCACGGAAGCTTTGATAAAACAGTTGGACTTGAATATAAAAACATGCAAAACTGAAGAAGAAGCAAAACAATATGTACCTTCAGGCTCGGAATACCCCGTTTACTTCTTTACCTCTCATACGACGGGAGAAAAATTGGTGGAGGAGTTTTATTCACCATTGGACATTATTAACGATTCGGCCTTTAAAAGTCTTGGTATCATCAGCAACGGAAGCCAAATTGAGATGGGTAAAATCGTCAATGTTCTCAACCAAATCCGTGAGCTTTTGGACTGCACCAATGCGGAGAAAGCGGACTTGGTAAACCTTCTGGCCCTTCACATGGGAGATTTCAACCATGTGGAAACCGGAAAATCCTTAGATCAGCAAATGTAGAAGTGTATGATCCTTTGATCTGTTTATGAAAAGAACTTTTGATATTACCGTTTCACTGGTGGCGCTTATTTTGTTTTTGCCACTGTTGGTTCCAGTCATCATTGCCCTTCGCCTCACCGGCGAGGGCTATGTTTTTTATAAACAGGAAAGGATAGGGCAAAATAACCGCACATTTTTTATTTACAAATTCGCCACCATGCTCAAGGACAGTCCCAACTTGCCTGGAGGTATAATCACCACTAAAAGGGATCCTAGAATGACCCCAATGGGTCCGTTTTTGAGAAAGACCAAAATCAACGAACTGCCTCAACTTATCAACATTTTAAATGGTGAAATGAGCCTAGTAGGCCCCAGACCAGTGATGATGCAGAGTTTTGAGAAATATCCTCCAGAGGTTCAGAAAACCATTTATCAATTGCCTCCTGGCTTGACGGGGATAGGTTCTATCATTTTCAGCAATGAGGAACAACTGATAAGCGAAGTGAAGGAGAGGGGAGAAGATGTATGGGACTTTTACATTCACCAGATTTATCCCTATAAAGGTGAGCTGGAGATGTGGTATCAGCAAAATGTTTCCTTTCAGACGGACTGTAAAATTCTGTTTTTAACTCTTTATTCTATTTTCTCTGAGGATAAGGATCTTACCTATAAGGTATTCAAAACCTTGCCTCGAAAGGAATATGTGTTTCAAACAGATCTAGCCTAACTTTTTGTGCAAGTTCCAAGGTAAAAAACAATTGTTGGAAGGTTTTTTGCAATAGTTGAGGTAGCGCCTCGAATTGTTTTTTCGGCGTTAGTTTTTCTACCCAGCTAATTTTTGCCATGAATCGTTTTTTAATTCTCACACTATTAGTATGCTTGCTTTCTGCCAATTTAAAGGCTCAAAGCTTCAACTATAAAAGCCCTGACAGGCCTTGGTCGGCCGAAATTGGGGGCGGGACTTCTTTCGTGCTAGCGGACAATTCCTTTCCGTTTGATGATCAATTAACTTTTCGGCCTACCTTTGGCGGATCACTTGGCCTTACCCGCAATGTGAGAAATAACTTTGGTTTGAAGGGAACAGTGGGTTATCAGAAAGTAATGGGGGAGGCACTTGTACCTCGGGAGGAGAGACTTTCGATGGGTATGGATGGGCATGCTTATCAATTTTATGGATATACCATCTTTGCGGATTTCTCTCCTGAGATCAAATACCTAAACAAGACTTTTATCAATAGCCGCTCACACATTAATATGTATTCAAGCCTTGGGGTAGGAGCATTGATGGTGTTGACGGATAATCAAATCCAGACAGGTTCGGGAAATGAAAAACGAAAAAATAATTTCTTAACCCCTATAATTCCCTTTCGCACGGGCGTATCCTATAGATTTTTGCCTCTCTATGAAGCCTCCCTAGAAGCCGGCCTGTTATTCACTTTTTCCAACAACATTGATGGACGTACCAACAACAATGGGATTGACGACCATATTTTGAGTTTCAAGTTCAAATTAAGAAAGCTGTTCTCATTTGATTATTAATTTTCTCCCGACTTCGGTCTTCGGTCTCAATTATAAAGACTTCTGCGAATGGCCACTTTGAACTGGAAAAGGTAATCATTTCCAAAAGTGTTGTAACCTACATTGCCATCAAGGTCATCCGATAGGGTGAAGAAGAAAGAGGTTTCTGCGGCAGCCGACCAGTTTATGTTCAATTGTCTGGAATAGCCAAATCTAAAAGGAAAATAGGCGGTTTGGGTGAATGCATCCTTGGTGACCACCCGTTCGGCAATAAGCGTTTGCTGTGTTCTGTACACTTGCAATATGCCTAGTCCTATACCTCCGTAAAACCTATTTGGGGACCTTTTATAAGGATCCCCGAAAGTTATTTCCGGCATGATATCGAAATAGTAGGCTGTTCCAGAAAAGGCGAAGGCCTGATTTTGTTCCCCCCATTTTTCAATTGTGCGATCCGGCACCTGCGTGTTGCTCTCCAGCCATTGTGTTCCTAGAGTGGCTCTGATGCCAACCTTTGGGTTGAGGTGATAAACATATCCCAAGTCAAATACTGGCCTGGTTTTGAAATCAAATTGAGTCAGTCTTCCCCCATTATCTGCATACATAAATCCGGGGCCAAATCCCAGCATAATGGTATGTTTAGGCAGTTTCATGCCCGGTCCAAAACTCTGCGAGAACGCCTGGAAGCAGATAGCAAAAAAGAATATTGTAGATAAAAAGTGCTTTTTCATGAAATAAGCTTTTCTATTTATTAGCAAAGGTTTGACCAGTTTTTTGTTGTACCATACGATTCCCCCTTAGAAGGGGGGCAGGGGGATGTTGAAGATAAACTCCTTCGCGGATTAAAATAGCCACCAAGTCGCTCGAAGTTTGAAAAGAAGTCGCACAAAGTTTAATGAAGGTGGGCTCGACGTGACGAAAAGGGGGCGCAAAGGGCACGAAGGGAAAGAAGGAGCACACTTGTCCCGAGTAGCGCAGCGGATCGGGAAAGGGATGAGAGAGACGAAAATAAATGGTCACCAAGTCGGGGTGCTCCTGAGAGCAGGAATTTTTCCCTTCGTACCTCGTATTTCGTCCTTCTCACTTCCCATTTGGCTCTTTTTTTGTAATCTCAATCTTGATTACTTTTAGACAATCACCATATGAAAACAAAATTTTTACCTCTATTCCTCATACTTTTTATGGGAGGATTTCAGGTCGTGATGGGCCAGAATTTTAATTTTCAAAGCCTAGACCGGCCTTGGGCTGTAGAGGCTGGTATTGGAGTCGGTTGGACGTATGCCGACAATTCCAGTGCCTTCCGGCGGGCAAGTTTTTCTCTACATCCTGCAGCTTCAGTCTCCTTGGCCCGAAATATTTCGCCTGTCATATCTTTGCGGGGTACCTTTGGTTTCCAGCAGATGGAGGGAAATTTTAATGCAGACCTGGACCGTAAGATCCGTATGGGAGAGCAAGGCAATGCCTATCACTTTGGAGGTGAAATCTTTTATTTCGACTTTATGCCCGTGTTCAACTTTGTAGGAGGACCACGCCACGTCAATCGTAGCCAGGTAAATATCTATGGAGGCGTTGGAGTCGGGGTATTGGGAATCATGGGGGATTATGACATCATGGTGAATGGCGAGTCCCAAAACATCAACAACGACATGGTGATAGCCACCTTCCCCGCCCGTGCCGGAATCTCCTACCGCTTCCGTCCACAGCTGGACTTTGCCCTGGAAGGAACTGTCCTAATTACTTTAAGGGATGACATTGATGGGCACACAGGGTACAACCGCTTTGATGATTACCCTATGAACGTACAGTTTAAAGTGAGGAAGATGTTTTCGTTTGATTATTAACTTATTAGATTGGTCTAGAGGTTTATTTCCCGGTGCTGACGCACGGCGGGAGGTTTAGGGGTTTAGTAATGAAGGCAGATACGTTCTCTGCCCTCATCTATAAACCCCTAAACCTCCCGATTTGCGCAGCGCCAATCGGGAAATACACCTCTACACCTATTTAAATATATACGCCACCCCCACATTCTCCACAAAATTCTTTCTGTCCGATCCAGGGGTCATGTAGAAGTCGGGGTCGTTTTCTAGGTACCATTTGTAGTTTAGCGTGTTTACATACTGGAACCTGTTATGCCAAGTCTCTGACTTGCGCATCCCTGTGTCGTTATTAATTCCTAATTCAATGGGGTCACCAAGTCGCGCTAAGTTAAAAAGAAGTCGCACGAAGGGGTGAGAATTAATAATTAATAATTAAAAATTAGGAATTTGAAGCACGGCAGTTCATTATTAATTCCTAATTATTAATTCCTAATTCAATAGGGTCACCAAGTCGCACAACTTGTCCCGAGCAGCGGAGCGAATCGGGAAAGTAAAATGGGGCACCAAGGAAAAAAAGGACACCAAGTCGCACTAAGTTTAAAAGAAGGACACAAAGGCCTCTTCGCGGAGAAATTGGGGCACCAAGGGCTCAAAGAGAAAGAAGGGCACGACTTGTTCCGAGCGGCAGAGTGTATCGTGAAAGGACTGAAGGGTGGCGAATGGCAACCATCAGCCTTAAACCTTTAACCGGTGCCGCAGGCATGATAAACCTTTAAACCAACCCGAGGCGTTAATCCCAATAAAACGGATTATGCCGTCCAATATATCTCCTAACCATAATCTGAAACTGAAACAGCATATCATTATGCAGTTCCTTAATACGGATGTTGTTGCCATCCACATCGGAACTCATTGCTGTCATCAGGGTGATCTCAGCGCCGATATCCCAGTTGCGGCGGAAGTTTGTTGAGGCACCGATCCGAAGGGGAATATAGGCAGTGGTGGTGTTTCTATTGATTGTGGCATCCGCGCCAATAAAAGTTTCACCGGTTTCCGGTATAATCACGGTATTTAAAAGCAACCGGTCTTCTCTTCTAACATGCATGACCCCTATACCTATGCCTCCATAGACATTGACTTTGTAATTGTACATGTCTTTCATACCTCGGTTCGGATTAAATTGATACATGGGCATAATATCCGCAAAATATGCCTGTCCCTTGAAATCATAAGCCTGATCATCTAAGCTCCATTGAAGAATGGCATCCATATCATCCACTCGTCCTCCCGCATCAAGTACCTGCACCCCCGAGGTAACTCTCACATCCCATCTTCTCCTTAGCTGATAATTGACCATCAGAGAAGCAGAAGGGCGGAAGCGGTAGTTCATGCTGCTAAGCGAACCGGTGTTGTCTCCATAGATCATGGAGGGGCCGATGCCCAATGCCACATAATCCCGCAGATCGAGTTGCGCCGATGCAGGCGTGACGTTTAGAGCAAACATAAAAAGTATGGCTATTAGGTATTTCATAAGTATAAGTCTAAAAATTTGTATAAATGCAGGGATTGCAAATTGGAGTAGTACAAAAAAAAGACCAAAGTAGTGTATTTATGAAATAGATTTGATTGGTGTAGTGGTTTATGTCCGCTCGTGGCTGCGCCCCAAGCGAGACGGTTTAGAGGTTTAGGGATGAAGGCAGATCCCGTGGACTGGCCTCATCTCTAACCTTCTCTACCGTCCCGAATCGGCTCCTAATATTTCACAGGCGCTCCTCGGGACATCTACTATCTACTACCTTCGTATATACCTTTTCACTACAAAATTCGCTTGCAGCAACACATCAATCCCAATCTTTTTATTTCTCGTGATATTCCCATCGATATTCGAACCGGTGACAGGGAGAGCGGTGAGCTCAAAGCCGAAATCCCAGAGATCTTGCGTGTTGGTGGTCATGCCCAGCCTAATTGGGATATAGGCATTGGTGCTAATGCGGCGCTCAACAACGGTGGGGTCTTGGTGGCCGGGGATGGTTTCTTGTTGGGGTCTTTCTTCTTCCCGGACAGCATGCATGAGGCCCAAGCCTAGGCCTACATAATAATTCACCCAATACTGTCTTCTTCCGGGAATGTTGGGGTTGATGTAATAGATCTGGCTGGCATCGGCGTAATATACCAGGCCTCGGAAGTTGCCTGCCTGTCCACGGAGCTGGCTAAATACTTCCTCGTTATCCGGGTGGTTGGCACTTATCCACTGCATGCCCACGGTGGCGCGGAAATCCCAATAGTCGGCGACATGCTTGCTGTAAGTGAGGGCCATACTGGGGCGAATCTTGAATTCCCCGGTTTCGTAGTTGCCTCCATTATCCGCATAGATCATAGATGGGCCGACAGAAATTGATAGATAGTCCCGATAGAATTGGGCATTAGTTTCGGTGATCGAAACAATTGCAAATAATAAAATACAAATTAACTTATTCATACTGCAAATTGATAAAATAGCGGTATTAAGTAAGATAATATTTGGGTATAAAGCAAGTGGTAGGTGTAGAGGTTTATGTCCGCTCGTGGCTGCGCCCCAAGCGAGACGGTTTAGGGGTTTATAGATGAAGGCAGATCCGTTGCTCTACCACCCCGAAGCGCCTCCTGATTTTTGATAGGTGCTTGACGGGAGCAATTCCCCCTTTGAAGCGTCAGTCCCGAGAAGTGAAACGGATCGGGGGGGGGTAGGGGAATGTGGTAACGGTTTCAAAAAAAAATAAAACCGCAAAGAATATAAGGTTCGCAAAGGAGATGAAGCAAAGAAGGTGGTTTCAGGATTTAAGTTAAAGATGAAGGAGTCCGGAGGATTTCGTAATTCTGGTTGGGGATGTCTGGACGAGTTTATTGAAAAAATATTCGCTTCCTATTCCCATGAAAATATGGATTTCTAGGGAAATGTTTGCTCCATCTTAACAGCTGTGATTAAACTGAAAATAGATAAGACTCCAACTCTTCGTCGGTCTTAAAAATTATTCTTTCTACAAATGTTGACTTCTTATAATCCACCTTTTTGGATTGGGCCACTGTTTCAATCATTTGATTTACGTTTTGAGAAACATTGGCTAGTGAAATGGATTTACCCCTATTCTGAAATTTCTCTAAATAAAGGGTGAGTTCATGCGCAGCAGCTCTAGAGATAAATACTATGTCAGAAAAGTCGATAGTAATAAAGTCTACATTAGGCAATTTATCAAAAATCAGCCTCACAGATTCTCTATTACTGACAGCTTCAGCATAATATTCGGAAAGCATGATGGTTGTTGATAAATTCTTCATAACAATGCAAAGTTAAATCTATTAAACTTATTCTGTATAACTATAAATGTTAAAAGTCTTATTGAAGTTCAAAACCGGTATTCTTAAAAATGCCAGTGAGAATGTTATTTCTCACCGTTGTATCTACTTCTGTTTTACCATTGTTAAATTTAATTATTGGCAAATAACTCTTTCCGGAAAAGGCCTCAAGATAATTCTGCCAGTTTTCGGTAAATATAGGATTAAACCCTTCTAAAAAACGAATAGTGCGTGGATAGCTCGATGAAGGTGCTAATTCAACTTTTAGACTTTGACTATTATTGACTATTGCAGAAAAGAAAATAGACAATAATGGGGGGCAGAAATTAAACTCTGAAAAATCAAGCTTTACTTGCTCCTCCAAATTATTTTTCAAAAACTCCCTTATTATGGATAATTGATACCCTGGTCGATAATTCCATTCTAAAGATTTAATCACTATTGTTTTCAAAACCTTACTCCCTCCTCTAAAATTGGAACCTTCCTGAAGCCCCTTAATCCATTAATCCTCAAAATGCGGCTTTTGATTCACCATGTGCATATTATCCCGGTACCAGATCAAATCGGAAATGACCATTTCTTCTACCAGGGTAGGGAGGTCATATTTGGGTTGCCAGCCGAGACGGTCGCGGGATTTGGTGGGATCACCGATGAGGAGGTCGACTTCGGTGGGGCGGAAGTAGCGGGGGTCCACTTGGACGAGTTTGAGGTTTAAGAGTTTAAGGTTTAGGGGGTCGAAGGGGAGGCCGCTGACTTCTTCGAACTTCTTTTCATCAATGGCTGCAAGAATTCCAACCTCTTCTACGCCTTCACCTTCCCATCTCAGGGTAAAGCCAACATGGGCGAAAGCCATGTTGATAAAGTCTCGGACCTTGGTGGTGATTCCGGTAGCGATGACAAAATCCTCGGGTTCGTCCTGCTGCAGAATTCTCCACATTGCCTCTACATAGTCCTTGGCATGCCCCCAATCACGCTGGGCGTCGAGGTTTCCGATATATAAAGTCTCCTGTTGGCCTAAGGCAATCTGCGCGACTGCCCGGGTGATTTTTCTGGTCACAAAAGTCTCGCCTCTCAGCGGAGACTCATGGTTGAACAATATCCCGTTGCAGGCAAACATCCCATAGGCCTCACGATAGTTTACGGTGATCCAGTATGCGTAAAGTTTTGCAACCGCGTATGGTGAACGCGGGTAGAAAGGCGTGGTTTCGCTTTGGGGAACGGCTTGGACCAGGCCATAGAGTTCCGAGGTAGAGGCCTGATAAACTTTTGTTTTCTTCTCCATACCCAGGAGTCTGACAGCCTCCAATATCCGCAGGGTCCCTATCCCGTCAGCATTGGCTGTGTATTCCGGGATATCAAAGCTCACCTTCACATGGCTCATTGCGGCAAGGTTGTAGATTTCGTCGGGTTTGGTTTCCTGAATGATCCTGGTAAGGTTCATCGAGTCCGTCATATCCCCATAGTGGAGTATGAGTCTGGGATCCTGTTCGTGAGGGTCCTGGTAAAGGTGATCAATCCTGTCGGTATTGATCAGCGATGCCCTACGTTTTATCCCATGGACCATATAGCCCTTTTCTAAAAGTAGCTCGGCAAGATAAGCGCCGTCTTGGCCGGTGATTCCTGTTATTAATGCGGTTTTCATGTTTGAAAAAGTTTAAGGTTTATTTGTCCGCTGCGCGGACGTTCACGTAAACTATTCCCCCTTTGAAGGTAGGGGGATGTTGAGTAGGGGTTAATTACGTTGCTACATCCCCCCCGCCCCCTTCAAAGGGGGAGTTGAGTCTGGTGACCCCGTCCCTCCCGATCCGCCTCGCTACTCGGGACAGGCTTTCAAAGGGGGAGTTGAGTCTGAGCTCCTCAATCTTATCCCAAATTATATCCAGACAATCATTCATGTTTCTTTTCACAGCTATGTCACTTAATCTAAGAAAACGGACTCCTAAATTTTCGAGGATACGTTGTCTGCGAATATCATTTACAGCGACATCTTCATATTCATGGCTATTGCCATCGATTTCTATAGCCAACATTAACTCATGACAATAAAAATCGACTATAAAGTTATTAATGGGCACCTGTCGATGAAACTCGACGCCAAAGGCTTTATTCTTGATTTGCATCCAGAGTAAAACTTCGGATAAAGTGCTGTTATTTCGAAGTTCCCGAGCCAAGGCTTTCAATTTTGGGTCATATGGTAAAAAGTTTTTTCGCATGGTTTATAAAAAGTTGTTTGATTACTTCCTTTAATCTCTACCTGACATCCCCCTGCCCCTCCCGATCCGCGAAAAGCTCCTCGGGACAGGCTTTCAAAGGGGGAATTGTACGCGGCCTTAAACCTACAACTTCACTTCTTTTACCCTTCCTATATTCTCCACATACCACTCATATGTCCTCCTAATTCCCTCCTCCAGTTCAATCTCCGCCTTCCAGCCAGCATTACTCAACCTGCTTACATCAAGAAGTTTCCTCGGCGTACCATCTGGCTTTGTGGGGTCAAAGTGGATGGGGCCTTGGTGGGCGGTGAGGCGCTGGACCATTAGGGCTAAATCTTTTATGGATAGGTCCTTGCCGGTTCCTACGTTATATAGGGATTCGGGCAGGGTGTTTTCCAGGGCAAAGACAACTGCACTCGCCAGGTCATCCACATGCAAAAACTCCCGTAGGGGGTTTCCTGATCCCCATAGTTCGACAGGCTCACTAACCTTAATTTCGCCAAACTCACCTTTCACCTTGGCTTCATGAAACTTTCGGATCATGGCGGGGAGGACGTGGGAGGTTTGGAGATCGAAATTGTCGTGGGGACCGTAAAGGTTTGTCGGCATAAGGCTGACGTATTCCTTACCATATTGCTTTCTTATAGCCTCACAGGCTTTTACCCCGGCGATCTTTGCCAGAGCATACCACTCATTAGTTTCCTCCAGTGAACCGGAAAGGAGGTATTCTTCCTTCAGGGGCTGGGGAGCGTGTTTGGGGTAGATGCAGGATGAACCGAGAAAGATGAATTTCTCAACACCTGACTTCAGAGAGGCATCGATCAGGTTGTTTTGGATCATCATGTTGTCCATGAGAAACTGGTACGGATAATCCCTGTTCGCCAAAATGCCACCTACTCTTGCTGCGGCATCAATAACTACCTCAGGACTATATTCATTGAAAAAGCTTTGTACTTGAGATTGGTTGCGAAGGTCGAGTTCGCTGCTGGAGATAGCCACAATATTTTCATAGCCACCTGCCCTCAAAGCCCGATGAACCGCTGAACCGACCATCCCCTTGTGTCCGGCTAAAAAAATGCATGTTTGTTTTGTGATTAGCATATTAAACTGAAAAAATTGAAGGTTAAATATAGATTAATGGTTTTAAAAAGCGAAATAAATATTGAAATAGTTTAGAGGTTTAATTCCCGGCGCTGACGCGCCTTTTGGTTTAAAGTTTAAGGTTTAAAGTTTAAAAATTACGTTCACGGACCTGCCTTCATCTCTAACCTTCGCCGCGGTGGTAAAGGCATGGTTCCTGACCTAGTCGAAGGGAAGCCAGCCACCACGCGGCGAATCTACTTTCTACCATCTACTCTACCCGATGATTCCGAAGTAGAAAGTAGATGTCCCGATTGGCGCCGAGCAAAAGTCACGGGGGCGCATCGGGACGGTAGAGGAGTTTAGGGAAGGTTTAGAGGTTTATTTCCCGGCGCTGACGCGCGGCGGGAGGTTTAGAGGTTAGTCGCGATGCGCGGCAGAGGGATGCAGGTGGAGTATGGATCTGTGACAACCCTGACAACAGTCCCGTGGTCCTGCACAGCAGGACCACGGGACGGACAACCCTGAAAACCACGTTACTCTATCACCGGCTGTCTGGGGGTCCAAGGGAGGTATTTTCTCAGGATAAGCTGCGCCTGCGGGAGCATGTCGATCGGGATGGAGTTCCACTGCTGGTCATTGCCGTCTATTCGGGGGCTGGTGGCGATGAGGGAACCTAATTCCAGACCTATAGCCCAGTTGTTTTCCAGATTCATGGTCACTCCAAGTCTGATGGGAAAATATAGGGAAGTAGTGTTGCGGTTTTGAGACTCCAGTGTGTAGTCATTGGCACGCAACATATCAGTGGTGAGGCCAAATGGAAGCACCTGGTCAGTCCGGTTGACGAACATCAGCCCAAGTCCAAGTCCGCCGTAGAAGTTGAACTGCCCCTCATAAGGGGTGAAGTGGTAAACCGGCATAAAATCCGCGTAATAAGCCTGGCCGCTGAAGTCAAGCGCATTTCTGGCCTCTATCCAGTGGGCAATGTCATCGGCTGGGTAATCCACCAGTCTGCCGGATACCGACTGGGTTCCCAAACTCACCCTCCAGTCAAACCGCTCGTTATATTCTTGGGTATAACCGAGCGTAAAGGCGGGGCGGATGGGGAAATTCAGGGAGCTGAAATCCCCTGCGTTGTCGCCGTAGACGAAGGCCGGGCCGACGCCAAGAGTAACCGAGTTTCTTGAATACTGGGCATTGGCCTGCAGGCTAAAGATGATAAGTAGGCTAAGAGAAAGTAATAGCTTTTTCATGATATAGTTGGTTTTTGGGATTGAAAACCACCAAATTTGAGCCAAAGGCGGTTGATGTAGAAAAAATAACCGCAGAGACTCAGAGGCACAGAGAGAATAAAAAGTTCACCGCAAAGTTTTTTGAAGGAGCGCAAAGAAAAAATAACCACAGAGCACCAGAGGCACAGAGTGATTACCAATTTTCAACCGCAAAGTTTTTGAAGAAGCGCGAAGAAAAAATTTGCTTTGCGTCCCTTGGCGTCTTTGCGGTTAGATTTTTTTAGGGAAAAACACAGATTACTCGGATTACACAGAGCCTCGACGAGGAAGAAATGGGTCACTAACGAAGCTAATTCCCCCTTTAATAAAAATTGGACACAAAGGTACAGATTGAAAAAAAGGTTCACCGCAAAGTTTTTGAAGAATCGCAAAGAAAACAAACTTGCTTTGCGCTTCTTGGTGTCTTTGCGGTGAGTCTTACAAGCTATCCCTTATTCCAATTATCACCCTTTCAACATCATCATCCGTCAATCCCGTATTCAGCGGTAAACTCAAGGCTTCCCGGTGGATCTTCTCGGTGATGGGGAGATTGAGGTGTTTAAATTCGCTTAATGCAGGCTGCCAATGCGGTGGGGTGGGGTAGTGGATGGCGGTTTCGATGCCCTTGGCTATTAGCTCCTTTTTTATCCGGTCCCTTTCCGGATGGAGAATTACAAATAGATGCCAAATATGCGATTCAGGATTGTTAAAAACTGTGGGAAGCGTAAGACCACTTCCTGATAAGCCTTCAAAATAGAGATTTGCCAGCTCCCTTCTTTTCTGATTTTGGCGGTCTAGATGGGGATGCTTGATGGAGAGGAAGGCTGCCTGAAGCTCATCCATTCGACTGTTGTAGCCTTTATAATCATGAATGTTTTTCTCAGAACTCCCATAATTTGCTAAAGCCCTGATGGTGGAGCCCAGCTTTTCATCATGGGTACATACGGCCCCCGCATCCCCGAGGGCACCTAAGTTCTTGGTGGGGTAAAAACTGAATGCCGCAGCGTCTCCCAGTGCCCCTGTTTTCCTGCCTTCCCATTCAGCACCTAAGGCCTGGGCGTTGTCCTCTATGATTTTTAAACCATATTTAACTTTTAGCCGCTCCAGTTCCGCCCCCCAACAGGCCTGTCCGTAAAGGTGGACCACCATTATGGCTTTTGTACGGGAAGTGATGTGCTCTTCTACCTTTTTCAGGTTTAAGTTATAGGTCACCGGATCAGGTTCCACCAAAACTGGATTTAATTTATTGGACGTGATAGCCAGGATAGTAGCCATGTAGGTGTTGGCTGGTACTATCACCTCGTCACCTTCATGGAGCTGCCCAAGTTCCATATATCCCTTCAAGATCAGCCTCAGCGCATCCAGCCCGTTTCCAACATTAATGGTAGAGGGGACACCGATATAGGTAGAAAGTTCACTTTCGAATTTCTGGGTAAATTCCCCATTCAAATAATTCCCTGACTCAATTATTCGAGCAGCCACATCTGCCATTTGCTTGGCGTAGGGCTGGTTGAGTTTTTGGAGGTCGAGGAATTTGATCATGGTTTAATGGTTGATGGGATTAACGGATTAAGGAGCTTCGCCATGGTTATCATGCCTGCGGCATTGTTTAAGGTTTAAGGTTTAAAAATGAAGGTTGCCAGGTGCCACCCTTCGGGCTCTTCATGTTCCTTTTACCTCCCCCTTGTACCCAATTGTTTGCCACGTCGGTTACGTGGTTGTCAGTGTTGTCATTGTTGTTCGTCAAGAGGAGGCAAACACTCCCTGCGGTCGGTTTGTATCTCCTCTTGACGATAGTTGTCAGGGTTCTGTTATAGCGCTTAAAAATGACTTTCTCATCTGCCCGAGTCAGAGACTCTCGACTCAGGATGCGCAAGTCAGAGACTTGGCATAACGTTGTTGCCACGTCGGTTACGTGGTTGTCAGTGTTGTCATTGTTGTTCGTCAAGAGGAGACAAACACTCCCTGCGGTCGGTTTGTATCTCCTCTTGACGATAGTTGTCAGGGTTCTACCTTGTCGCCCAGCAGGGGCTTACTTACGTTTGGAGATGAGGGATAGACCTTTTCTTAGTGACTATTTTAGTACGTGACTACATCCCCCCTGCCCCCTTCCAAGGGGGATTTGGTTCCGTGGTTATTTAAATATATACGCCACTCCCACATTCGCTACAAAGTTCTTTCTGTCCAGTCCCGGGGTCATGTAGAAGTCGGGGTCGTTTTCTAGGTACCATTTGTAGTTGAGGGTGTTTACGTATTGGAAGCGGGAGGATAGCAATACATTTCCAAATCTCCAGTCGGCAACCAAGGAGGGAACAATGTCCACGTATTTTCTTCTGAAATCCTTGATGATTTCGAAACGCTTGTAATAGAAATCATTGTTATAGGTGATATGCTCGAGTTGGAAACCTATACGGTTGAAGTTCTTGATCCAGCTAAGTTCCCCGAAGAAGGTGTTTGAGCCTGTACCATTTCCGGCGCCCAGTACTTGGCCGTGGTGGGTATAGCCATGCCTCACATGGGGGTGGGTGTACCAACTGTTCATCTCCCTGATACCACGACGGACGGTCTGCCCCGTGAGGGTCATTTCCATATGCACCTGTAGAAACTGGTCTTTTTTACTCAGTGGGTGGAGGTTGACAAAGCCCAATGTAAACGCCCTTCCCTCGTCCGGATTGACAATAAACTCCCTTAGACGCTTACTGTTTCCGGTGCTACCGTACTCGCCGTAGAATTCAAAATGTCCCTCAGGCATCATCCATCTGAAAAAGCCATTGCTCATCTGATGGCGGCGGTCTACGGCTGGACTGTTTACAGATCTGGCCCGCTTGTCTCCGTTGAATATTGGGAGGAAATCGCTGAAGCGGTCCATGTCGTTCCAGTACATTTGGGAGACAGAGCTGTAACCAAGAGAAAGACCAGGAACCCATTTGGGTTGGTAGCTCACGATTATGCCGGCCAGGTAACGCCACTCATCATCCCGCTTGGGATGGTAAAGCATTTGGTATCTCTCGGATAATTGATGGTTTGGGGGCAAGAAGTTCGAAGACTCCAATCGGCCTGCAATCACCTGTCCTTCGAAAGAACCTATGGCAGTTTGGAAGGGCTTCCTGGTATTCAGAGTCAAATGCAAAAATCCCGGGGCATTGTTGCTCATCATCAGGGAGTGCCTTTTGCTTGGGCCCCACCACAGACTCTCGGAACTGATACCAAAAGATAGGTGCTCCATGTTGAACCTTAAGCTGGATTGGCCCAGGAAGAACATGGTATAGGGACCGTTACCAAACCGTTCGGGCTGGTCGATCATGTTGAGAAAATCGTAGTATTCCTGCCAGGTGCTGCCCCAGTGTTCTTCCGGGAAGCCCTGATAATCTCGGTTTTGGGCATGGATCAGGTCGGGCTGTACCTGAAGGCTGAATCTTCCATACTCGGCATAGACACCCAGACTAATATGTGTTTGAAGTCCACGGTTGGGGATCATGGGGCCGTCGTTGTTACCAAAGGCATAATTGGAGTTGAACTGGCTTCTTACCACGGCCGGCATCATGACCATCCTGCCTTTGGTGCCAAGGGGTTTGTGGTATTCCGATTCTTCCCCAGCCGTAAAGGTGGAGTCCAGGTCCACCGCACTTTCAAACCCAAATGCTTCGCGAGGGGAGAGGGGGCGGATATTGAAGGAAACGCTAGGATCCAGCTTGCCCAGCAGCTGCTGTCTCCGCAGATACTCCTCCATCAGCGGCGTCCCCATCGGAACCGTCTGCCCCCATCCCGTTAAGGGGAGCAGTGCGAATGAAATTAAAAGTATATGTAGTAATCTTTTCATGCGTATTTGGTTATCATGCCTGCGGCATTGTTTAGGGGTTAAGGTTTAAAACTGAAGGTTGCCAGCCGGTGGTCTCACGAAGCACTGGGCGCTGAGCACGGAGCACTGAGCACTGAGCACGGAGCACTGAGCACGGAGCACGGAGCGCTGAGCACTGAGCGCCCATTTCTCATTTTATCGTCTCTTTTAGCCTTCCTGCCAAAAAGATAATCTCGCCGTGTCTAGGACTTTCCCGATCCGCTGCGCTACTCAGGAGAAGAGTGCGACATTGCAACACCTTTTTCCATTGTGCCCTTCGTGCCCGCATTTGTCTTTATAACTCACCACGGATTGCACAGATTTACACAGATTCCACCTGTGGGTATTTGTGTGAGTTTATTTACTCTGTGTCCCTTTACTTCTGCATCGAGGCCGTGCCTTTCTTTGTGTCCTTCTTTTTCTTCGTGGCCATTGTGCCCTTTTTCTTTCCCGATCCGCGAAAAGCTCCTCGGGACAAGTGTGCGAAGCTTCTAGACCTCTTCCCGCCCCGGCGGGCAAGCATTCCGCACAAGCTCCAGTCGAGGTGACGACGTTGGGTCCGTGTCGAGGTTTTCCTTCGTGCCCTTATTTTTTCTTCGTGTCCTTAGTGTCCTTTTCTTTTTGCGACTTCTTTTTAACTTAGTGCGACTTAGTGACCTCTTTAGAAAACGTAAGCCGCCCGGATCGTGCTTTGGAAGTTGAACACATCCATTCCTTTCGGGAATTCGGGGGTGCTGCTTGGATCCAGGCGCCACTGGTAATTCAGCGAGTTGATGAAGAACCATTGAGAACTCACAAACAACCTCCCAAACTGCCAATCAGCCAACAGCCCCAAGTTCAAATCCACCCAGCGACCGTTTTGGGTGGCGTCATTGAAGTTCTTTACATATATATCCTGATGCCTGTTTAGCCTATCCAATCTTACACCCAACTTCTTATTTCCGCTAATCCAGGCGGTTTCAAAAGTTTGAATGTTACTGCTAGGACCAATGCCTGGCCCGATTAATTGACCTTGGTTAGTCATACCATGAAAAACTGGCCAGTGTCCTCCCCAATTACTTCCACCCCCAATTGTATTTGGATACCTAGCCAAAATATTAATAGATTCTTGCTGCTGAAGCATTTCACCCCGTACTTGGATTAAGTTTCCTGATTCAAGATTAAATAACTTGGTGAAACCCATCAAATAGGCTCTTGCATGCTCTGGGTTTGAGACAAATTCCCTCCAGTCATAAGCATGGTCCCTACGGCCATATTCAAAATAGACTTCTGTTTTAGCTTTAGGAATGGCATATCGCAAGAAAACTGAAGCTTTCTGGTCCCTTCCCTCAGCATCCATATCAAAACCTGCTTCTACTTTTTGAAATGGGTTTATTACTGGAAAATAGTCTGCAAATGAATCACCTCTAAAAGAATCATATTGTTGAAAAACTCTTGTACCACCAATGGTAAATCCCGGAATCCATTTGGGTTGATAGGAAATCATGATGGCATTCAGGTATCGCCAATCATCCAATAACCTATGCATATTAGCTTGAGGAATTCCTGATCCTTCCAACCGCCCAATTAATAATTGTCCTTCAAAAGACCCCAAGAAGGTTTTGGCTGGCTTTCTTGTGTTTAAGGTTAAATGTTGGAAGCCGAAAGCGTTGTTGGTAAACATGAGGCTGTTAAATTGGCCAGGTCCCCACCAGATGTTTTCATTGGAAGCGCCTATGGAAAAGACTCCTGCATTTAGGCGTATGCTACTCTGGCCCAAAAGAACAGTGGAATATGAGCTATCCCCCCATCTTTCCAAATATTCTGTGTAAATGCTTTTTGATCTTCCTATTTCATATGGCCTGTTTTGAGCCCAGATATGTTCGGGCTGGAATTGTATGCTTAATGGTCCAACTTCTGCATAAGCTCCAATGCTTGTATAAGTTTGAATTCCCCGGTTTACTACCATTGGCCCATTCACCTGAGGATAAGGGTGGTGGGTATTGAATTCTGTGTGGAGTTGAAAAGGTAAAAGCTGTACGCGACCGCGCTCTTTCCAAAAACGGTATTGGAGCTTGCTTTGAGACAGGGAGTCGTTGCTGGTTAAGTTTCCGACCTGGTAGGTATCAGTGTAGGAGGTAAGTTGCAGTGGGTTGAGGGGTCTTAGGGTAAAGGAAACTGTGGAATCCAGTTCACCTAATAGCTGCGCTCTGCGTAGACTCTCTTCCAGGACGGGGAAGCCTACGGGGAGGGTTTGAGCCGAAGCGCCCATGCAGATAAAAATAAAGAAACCTGTTAGTAAATGTTTCATATTATAAGTTTTCTCGCAGCGAGCGCAAAGAATACGCAATGACCGCAGCGAAATTTTTCAATAGGTCACTAAGTCGAAGAAGTTTTAAAGAAGTCGCACGAAGTTTAAATTTTCAAAATTCATTCTCATCACATTCCTAATTCCTCGTTTATAATTTTCCGTTTTTGTGTCCTCCCAAGAGGCTAGTTAAACATCGGGGGGATTACTTGGTGACTGTCGGGTCTATTTACTTTTACTTTGTGCGACTCCTTTGTGTCGAACTTAGTGTGACTTTGTGACCAATTATCTTCGTTTGACATCCCCCCTGCCCCCCTTCTAAGGGGGAATTGTTATCGTTATCTTACGTTCAACACACTCACTTCAATTTTATTCACTGACCAGCTCTCATCACATCTTTGGTCCTCGGCATTCCACTGGACCAGTTCGTCCAGGCAGGAGATGGTGAGGGTGCTGTTGTTGTGGGAGATGAGTTTGCTGATGCGGTAATGGCTGGTCCAGTTGGGAATGCCCGCATATTGGCACCTGCCCGGAAGATTGCCTCTTACCACCCCGGTTTTGGGGACAAACTGTCTCACATAATTCTCAGGATAGGATTGATAAAGGCAATAAGCGCTTTCGCAAGGTGAATTGGAAAAGGTGGTGTTCAACACCTCCTGCTCATCCAAAAACATCTTCCAGACATCCGGTCCTCCCGGATCCTGGAAATTGCCATCCCAGGAATCGTGTAAATATAAATCAATCGAAACTCTTACCATATTATGGGAGGGCAGATTTCTCAATTTCATGCTGAAACCCTCGTTGTTGAAAAACCCAAGTACCGAATCCCCATTGTAAAAGTCTATACCACGTTGGGTAATAAAATCTTCAAGATTGCCGGTGGTAAAGTCATTTACGTAAATGGTCTGTTCTTCTAATAACTCTTGCTGGCAGGAGAAAAATGCCATTATAGCCAGGCCGAAGGCCAAAATACTAAGTGATTTCATTTTGATTCAGGTACTTAGATAAATAACACCGACAAATATAGGAATAATTAGGTATTACGTGCGAGTAAAATGGTTAAAGGCTTATGGTTTAAAGTTTAAGTGATTTGGGGTGGGTTTCTTTCAAACGGCTTTTTTCAGTATATGAAGAGGCTAAATGCAAAGCTGATAAGCAATTAGCTGTGAGTCAGTTTCTCATGGATATAAATAAACGGCTTCAAACCTGCAATTTAGGATAACTATGGTTAAATTTGCAGGAATTTTACTGCGCAACTATTCTCCATACTACATTTTTGCTTGAATCGTTAACCTTGCTAGGACAGCTGAAGCTGTGACCGACGGGGCGAAGCTGTGCGATGTTGGTGAAAAGGGACACGGAGTATCACAGAGTTCAAAATGGAGTTTCGCAGAGTTCCCCCGACGCGGCGATAAATGGGGCACTAAGGGCACTACTCTAAGTAATTCCCCCTTCGAAGGGGGTAGGGGGGATGTCAGGACGGAAACAAATTGGTCACTAGGACACTAAGTTTAAAAAGAAGTTACACAAAGGCTTCATCGCGGCAATAAAAGAGGCACCAAGGGCCACAAAGAAAAAATAAGGGCACAAAGGCCTTCGCGGGTCTGCGTCTTCCCGATCCGCAAGCATCGCAGGACAAGTTCCGCGGTTAAAATTGGAAGTAACTGAGCAGTACAGCCGAGATGGCTATTCGTATTAAGTTAATAAAACTAAAGGCTTAACATACTTTGGGATTTCTTTCTTTTCTTTGCGGTTAGTTTTCCTATTGGTGAATGCAGGTAACTTAATCGTCAAACTTGACGTGTTAGGCTTTAAGTAACAAGTAAATAACTACAGAAATCCATTTCTGTTTTCTCTATAAATAGTAAATGAAACAATTATCATTATTTCTCTTATTCTTTTTAGTAAGTGTAATAGCGCATGCCCAGTCCCTACAGGACATTCAAAACGTAAAAGTCGATAACCTTTCGGATGCGCAGATTGAGCAGTTGATCAAACGGGCGGAGCAACAGGGTATAACCGAACAGCAAATTCCCCAGATGGCGCAAGAGAGGGGAATGCCTCCCCAGGAAGTGGGGAAACTCCGCCAAAGAATTCAGGAATTGAGATCGGGTAGGAGAGGGGATCAAGGTCAGCAACAGCGTGGTGATAGGAGAATACAAGGCAGAGACAGCAGAACGGTTGAAGGGGAAGTAGATGAGTTGGAGGCCATATTTGATTCGCTTCGCCGCTCAGACCCTTATTATGATCTTACCCCAAAGCAGAAAAAGATTTTCGGTTACACGCTGTTCCACAACAGGGAATTAACCTTTAATCCCAGCATGAACATCCCCACACCTCAAAACTATACTATTGGTGCGGGAGATCAACTTTTAATAGATGTGTACGGGGCATCCCAACAGGAATATGACCTGACAGTTAATCCTGAGGGCAGGGTTTTTATTCCCAATGTGGGGCCAGTCCAAGTTGGGGGACTTTCTGTGGAGGCGGCTACATCTCGACTGACTAGTTCTTTATCCAATATCTATAGCGGTCTTAGAGGTTCAAATCCAAATACTTTCCTGCAGATCAGGTTGGGGAACATCCGTACCATTAAAGTTTCCATGGTAGGTGAACTTAGAAAGCCTGGCACTTATAACTTGCCTTCTTTTGGATCCGTGTTTAATGGCCTTTTTGCGGCTGGTGGACCTAATGAGAATGGTTCATTCAGACATGTGCAAGTATATAGAGACAGCAAGATGATCGGAGAAGTGGATATCTACGACTTTTTGGTAAGAGGGGGACAGGATTCCAATATCATGCTGCGCGATAATGATGTGGTGATTGTTCAACCTGTACGTAGACGAGTGGAAATTGACGGACCTGTGCGCAGACCTGGATTGTTTGAAATTAAACCTGATGAATCGCTAGAAGACCTGATTGAATTTGCTGGAGGATTTTCAGATAGGGCGTTTCAAAATAGAGTGACTGTAAGAAGATCTACCGGATCTGAAATGCAAGTGGACGATATAGGATCGGATTTTTATGCCACCTTCACCCCCCGTGACGGAGATGTATATAGAGTGGGTGAGATTTTGGAAAGGTTTGAGAATAGGGTTCAGGTTTCTGGGGCAGTGTTCCGTCCGGGGGAATTTGCATTGACTGAAGGTCTTACCCTAAAAGACTTAATAGAAAAAGCTGGAGGATTAAGAGGCGATGCATTTACCAACAGGGCCACACTTTATAGAACCAAAGAAAACTTCAAACAGGAAATTCTCTCCATTGATTTGGAACATGTGATGGATGGTTCGATTGGTGATGTTACATTGAGAAGAGAGGATATATTGAACATTGCTTCCATCTACGACATCAAGGAAGAATACTACGTGCAGGTTTCTGGAGAGGTGAATAGAACCGGTGTTTATCAGTATGCGGATAATATGACGGTGGGTGACTTGGTGGTGAAATCAAGAGGATTTAAAGAATCAGCATCCAATTCCTTCATTGAAATTGCTAGGAGGGTGAAAAATGACCGTACTGGAAAGATTGCTGAAATCATCACCATAGAAATCGATAGAGATTTGAATGTGAGACCAGAAGATGCTGGTATTATTTTACAGCCTTTTGATCATGTCTTTATTAGAAAGAGTCCTGGATTCCAAAGGGATAAAGTGGTTAAAGTGGAGGGAGAAGTTTTATTTCCCGGTGATTTTGCTTTGGGGAAAATTGATGAGCGAATATCTGATGTTTTGAAGAGAGCAGGCGGAATGAACCAGTTTGCTTATCCAAAGGGAGCTACTTTGATCCGTAGGACAGAATTTTATAAAACGTTGGAAGAAGAGGAACGCAAACTGAAAAACCTTCAATCCTTATTGGATCATATTGATAGAGGAGACAATGTGGACAATTCCGAAACTGAAATGGAATTACTAAAGAGACTTGAGAGGAGGGTAGAAGTTCTCCGAGAAGAAAGAGATAAACGTAGGGAAGAGGATACAGATGCAAATCTTGGCTTCATAGAAGATAGGTATGCTGGTCTAGATGGTGCAGACACAAGTTCTGTCAAACTTACCATAAGAGAAACTGAATTGGTGGGTATAGAGCTGGAGAAAATTCTCCAAAATCCTGGGTCAAAGTATGATTTGATTTTACAAGAAGGAGACGTATTAAGTATACCTAAGGAACTTCAAACCGTCAGGATGAGAGGGGAAGTGCTATACCCAACGACTGCCCGGTATGATAGTAACAGAAGCTTTAGGAATTACATTTCAAGAGCTGGAGGGTATACAGAAAGCTCTAGGAGATCCCGGGCCTATGTGGTATACGCAAATGGGGATGTTCAAAGAACACGGTCTTTCCTAGGATTAAAATTTTATCCAAGCATTGAGCCTGGGGCGGAGATCATTGTTCCAGAAAAACCTGATCGAGCTCCTATTCCACCTCAAGCATGGGTTACAATTGGGTCTGGCCTTGCCACTATGGCATTAGTAATTACGCAGGTTTTAAACAATATTTCAGAATGATTATGAAAATGATAAATTCCTTCGTGAAAAAAAATTTAATTCATTTTACTTTTTTCTATAATCATTTGAGATATAGGATTTTTATAACTTTAGGTTTAAGCCTTTTAGTTGGTGTTTTAGATGGGTTTGGATTAGCTATGTTTCTTCCATTATTACATATTGTTGATGGGAACGTCAGTGATGCAGACTCAGGTTTGGGAGGTATGGGCTTTATTTTAACAGGTGTTGAAGCCTTAGGTATACCTTTATCTCTTGTCTCGGTACTAAGCATTATTCTTGTTTTTTTTACATTGAAAGGGGTGTTTAAATTTCTTGAATCATATTACAACGTTCATACTCAACAGTACTTTATAAAGAAAATTAGATATGAAAATGTTGATTTACTTTCAAATTTTAGCTTTAAAAGTTTTGTAAAATCAGATGCAGGAGAGATTCAAAACACTTTGGGTGGAGAAGTAGGAAGAGTATCAAATGCTTACAGAGGATATTTTTTATCTATTCAGGCTGGGATTTTAGTTTTAGTATATTTTGTATTAGCATTTGTTACCAATCCTCAATTTGCTCTCCTGGTAGCAGTAGGGGGAGGATGTTCTAATTTTGTTTATAAAAAAATATTTGAGAAAACTAAAGAAACGTCAAAAAAGATTTCCAAAGGTGGACATGGATTTCAAGGACTACTCATTCAAAAGGTTTCTTTCTTTAAATATCTTAAAGCTACAGGATTTATCAAAAATTTTGGATTAAAATTAAAGCACTCTATTGATTATATAGAAGAGGCAAATAGAAAAATTGGCTTGTATAATTCAATTCTTTTATCTACAAGAGAGCCATTAGTAATGTTTGTAGTTGTAGTAGTGATTTTAATTCAAGTCAGTTATTTTGGTGAAAATCTGAGTGTACTAATACTTAGCCTTTTGTTTTTTTACCGAGCATTAAATGCATTGGTGGAGGTTCAAAATCATTGGAATTATTTTTTAAATATGTCAGGAGCTCTTGATAATATGAATAAATTCATGAAAAATTTAAAGAATAATGAAGAAGTAACAGGCTCCATCAGTGTAAATCAAATTAAAGAAAATATATCTCTACGAAATGTTTCATTCTCTTATAATACAGAAAAAGTTTTAAATAATATTAATTTAGATATTATTGTAAATAAGACTTATGCATTTGTTGGAGAAAGTGGTAGTGGAAAAAGTACTATAGTAAATTTAATTGCGGGATTGCTTCCTGCAGATATTGGTGAAGTGTATTTAGGTGAAAATTCTTATAAAAATTTGAATATTGAAAGTTTTCAGAAAAGGATTGGTTATATAACTCAAGAACCTGTAGTATATTCTGATACGATATATAATAATGTGACGCATTGGGCGGAAAAATCCAAAAGAAATATTGAGAAATTTTGGTATGCTTTAGAAAAAGCTGCTTTGGCTGATTTTATTAAATCTTTACCTATGCAGGAAAATGAACTCCTAGGAAACAATGGTATAATGGTTAGTGGAGGGCAAAAGCAAAGAATTTCTATCGCTAGAGAACTATTTAAAGATATAGATGTCTTAATAATGGATGAAGCCACATCTGCCTTAGATACTGAAACTGAAAGGTCTATTCAAGATAATATTGAAGCTTTAACCGGGAAATTTACTATTCTTATTGTGGCTCATAGGTTATCAACTATAAGAAGTGCAGACAAAGTGGTTGTTTTAAATAAAGGATCTATTGATGCAATTGGAAGTTTTGACTACTTGCTTCAATCTTCTTTGAAATTTAAGCAAATGGTTAATTTTCAGGAAGTTTAATTAAATTATTGATTGTATGCTTAAATTTTTGGTAATAATTGTTTCTTCTGGTGAAAATGAGTTAGAAGAGTGCATGCGGGTTGTAAATTCTCAAAGGGATGTAAATTATAAAATATTCCACATTAAAGATTTAGCAAAAAAAGAAGCACACGACCAACTATACGAAAAAATCCAATCTGAAAGTCTGAACTATGATCTTTTTGTTAAAATAGATGCAGATATGATTCTATTTTCCCATCATAGTTTAAAGCAAATACAAACTTTTTTTCTAGAACATACAGATGTGGATCATGCTACATTTTCGGTATTTGATTGGTATTCTCAAAAGGCTATTATGGGTTTACATGTCTACAGTAATAAGTGCACTTGGACAAATACAAATGATCCCTTATTTACAGATCCATTACCAAACTTCCCAGGAAATAAGAAATTGGTTTGGGATAACCCTAGCCCGATAGCAAAACACTCACCCAATCCTTCATCAGAACAAGCATTTCAATTTGGTTTTCATAGAGCTTTAAAATTTCTTCAAAAAGATCGAAAAGTAATTAACATATCTCGATCTTTATTTCACTATGATCTTTTATACCAAGTCTATTTACAATCTAATTTATGTGGAGATAGAAGAAGGAAAGAAGCCTTATATGGGGCTGAACTTGCCTTTTCTAGTAAAGTGATAAAATATACTTCAAGAAATGACAATTTTTTAAAAGAAGAATGGAGGAAACTGGAAAAATTAAGTGAAAAAGAAGTTGATCGAATTATTGATGAAAGATGGGGACTGGGTAGGTTTAATCAGAATTTTTGGTTTTCTTCCGAAAAATTTAGCTGCTGGGTTAAGTATATGTTTAATAATTTGATCTCAAAGTTTTAAATTAATAAATCTGGTTTGGATAAATTTGTTGTTTATACTTGCATTACTGATAATTACGATTGGCTTTTACCCCCTTTAGTCTTGTCTGATAATGTGGATTATATTTGTTTTTCTGATTCCTATAAAGGTTTTCATAATAATTGGGAAGTACGTCCTATACCTAAATCTATTTCCAATTTGCCAGGCAATCTTATAAATAGATACCTAAAGATTTTTCCCCATAAGTTTATGGACCAATATAAATGGTCAATATATGTAGATGGAAATATTAGGATTCTTAATGACTTAAGGGAGCTAGTCAGTTCCTTACAAAAAAATAATTATTTGATGGGCTGTCCATTACATCCCGAGAGAAAAAATATTCATGAGGAAATAGTAGCCTGCAAAAAGTTAAATAAATTCTCGGAAAAAGATTTGTTGTGTATTGAGAATCAATATAAGGATTATATTTTGACTGGTATGCCATTAAACTTTCCTTTGACTGAAAATAACATTTTGATTCGTTGCCATGGTAATATCCAGATTCAAAATTTAATGCAATTGTGGTGGGAGCATTTAGAAAAATATAGTAAAAGGGACCAGATAAGTCTGCCATACTTAATTTGGTTGTCGGGCTTGTCGATTAAGCGTTTTCCATTTGCAGCTTCAATAGATAATAAATACTTTAAAAAGATTAGTCATCGAAAAAAGCAACCTCTATTTTATGATTTAAAAGATTACGTTTTCCATAGGCAAATAGACGGTTTTTTCTGGAAAGTTATTTTTTTTAAATTTAGAGTTATAAATTTTTTATACAAAAATTTATATTTCACGAAAGGTACTTAACATAAGAATAATAACTTTAATATGCTTTATGTAATTATTGTAACGTTTAATGGATATAATTGGATTTCTGAATGTCTGAATAGTTTAAAAAAGTCTGATTTTAATTATAAAGTTATTGTCATAGATAATGGTTCTGAAGATGGAACTATTGAGTTACTTGATCGTTCATTTAAAGAGGTTCTATTAATTAAGTCCGAAAAAAATCTAGGTTTTGGAAAAGCTAATAATATTGGAATTAAGATAGCTTTAGATAATAATGCAGAATTTATTTTTTTATTAAATCAAGATGCGTATTTATATAGAGGGTCTTTAGATAATTCAATAAAAATTTTAAATAAAGGAAATAAAATCGGTATATTATCTCCCATTCATTTAGCCGGTAATAAAAAAGATTTTGACTTTGCCTTTTATGAATATGTTAGACCCGAATTTACGCCAGATTTGTTAGGAAGTTATTTTACGGGAAATTTGGAGGATTACTACCCAACTAATTTTGTTAATGCAGCTGCTTGGTTAATAAAAGCTGAAATTATTAAAAAAATTGGCTATTTTCACCCTGTTTTTCCTCATTATGGAGAAGATGATGAATATGTATCTAGATTAAAAAAAGCAGGCTATTCGATATGTATTGACCCAAATCTATTTATTATACATGATAGGCCTCAACATAGGGCTGATAATAAATATTTTAAACCTTATCTAGCACAGTATCGAATTGCTTTGCTAGAATTTTTCAGGTATGGGAAAGTGAATAAATTTGAGATGCTGAAAAATTTTACAATTGAGTTTTCTAAGAATTTGTATTCTTTAAATTTAAGGAATCTTCCATTATTTCCAGTTTATTATTTTAAAACCTTTTTAACTATTAGAAAAATTAAAAAAGGTTACTATTCAGTTAAAAATCCAATATAATTATTAGGTTTCAATAAAATTTAATATGGGTACGTCAGTAAGGCAAGTGTTTTCGGGTGATAAAATTAAATTAGTTGATCTTATACTTTTGGTATTTAAAAAGTGGATCATTCTCGTAATATCTGTTTGTGTTTTCATTATTGGAGGACTAATTATTTCGCTTACATCTACTACCGAGTACGAAGCTACTACTGTTATATTATCTGAGTACAGTCCAAATAATCAATTAGGTGGTATAGGTCAATTAGGAAATTTAGCAGGAATAGCAGGTTTGAATCTTCAAGGTTCTGGAACTCAAGTATCACTCACTCCAGAATTTTATCCTGAAATAATTCAGAGTAGACCATTTCTTTTAGGATTGATCAAAGAGGAATTCTATTTTAGCACAAAAGATAAAACCATGTCTATTCAACAATTTTACTTGGAGGATAGGCCTGATCATGCCATTAAAAAATTCATTAATTTTTTCCGAAAAATTCCAAATGTAATTAAAAAATCTTTGTCTAAATCTGAAGTAAAAACTTCTTTAGAGACCCCAATTATATCTGAGTCTAACAATACAATTTCCGTTCTTTTGCCTGAAGAGGGATATGCGATAGGTCTTTTAAAAGATCGGATTGATATTGATATTGATAAAAGGAAAATTACTCTTAAGGTTAAAAATTCTGATCCTCGGGTTGCTGCAGAATTAAATACTGTAGTCGAAGAACGAATCATACAATATGTTACAGAGTACCAAATAAATAAACAGCGGAGAAATGTTGAGTTTATTGAAGAAAGAGCTAATGAAGCTGAATTGAATTTTCAAAATGCCCAAAATACTTTAGCTGCTTTTCGGGATGCAAATCAAGGAATTGTTTCTCAACGAGCAAGAACTAAAGAAGAGCAATTGCAAGCTGAATTCAATATTGCTTTTAATGTCTACAATACTTTGAAACAGGAAGCAGAACAAGCCCGAATTCAATTAAAGAAAGATACACCGGTTTTTACTGCATTTGAGCCTGTTTTGATTCCTTCTTCTCCTTCTGATCCAAACATCTTCAGGATATTAATTTTATCATTTATAGCTGGCTCTTTTATTGGTTTCTTAGTTATTGGAATCAGTTTAATAGTGGATTATATACGAAATTAATATGATGTTCTCTTTACTAATAGCAAATTTTAATAATGGTAAGTATTTAGAAGAATGTGTTAATAGCATTATTATTCAAAAGTTTCAAAATTTTGAAATTGTTATTGTTGATGATTGTTCAACGGATGACTCAATAAAAATTATTCTTCAATTAAAAGATCTTTATCCTAATATAAGACTTTATCAAAATAAAATAAATTCAGGTTGTGGATTTACAAAAAGAAGATTGTGCGAATTAGCTAATGGTGAAATACTAGCCTTTGTGGATCCTGATGATACGATAAGTGAATATGCATTACAAAAAATGTTTGAAGCGCATATTGAATATCCTAATTATTCCCTTATTTATTCTACATTATTCTATTGTAATTCACAGCTTCAACCAAAATATTTATCTCCATATGTACAGGAGATTCCAGTCGGTCAGACTTTGCTAACTTTTAAAGAAGGCTGTATATCTCATTTTGCAACTTTTAAAAAGAAGTACTATAATATGACTGAGGGGATTGATCCTAGCCTTATACGAGCAGTTGATCAAGATTTGTATTATAAATTAGAAGAGGTGGCCCCAGTGAAATTTATTAATATTCCGTTATACTACTATAGAATTCACGAACAAGGCATATCAACTGGTCAAAATGAGAAAAAGGCATATATTTGGCATCTTAAAGTAAAAATTAATGCTTACAATAGAAGAGGTGAAAAAATAATGAAATTTAAAAGTCTCGCAATTTTAGCGAAACTTAAAAATGATTTTTTTAATTTATTTCGTTACTCCATATGTTATTTTATTTGTAAATTCTATGAAGGTTAGTGTAATAATACCATGTTATAACCAGGGAAATTATATAAAAGAAACCATCTCCTCTGTTATTAATAGTAATTATTCCAATTTTGAAATAGTGATTGTAAACGATGGCTCTGATGATTTATTTACTTTAAAAGAGTTTGCTAAGTTAGAAACGGAAGGGTTTACCGTTTTACACAAGGAAAATGGAGGTCTTTCATCCGCTCGAAATTTTGGGATAATGAATTCAATCGGAGAGTTGATCCTGCCTTTAGATTCCGACGATAAGATTTCGAAAGACTATATTAAGGAGGCTGTAGAGGTTTTTCAAAATATTCCAAATTCATGTATTGTTTATAGTAAAGCAAAATTGTTTGGATATCAAAATAAAAAATGGAATTTGCCTCAGTTTTCATTAAAAAGATTTTTAAGTGGTAATATTATTTTTTGTTCTGCATTTTTCAAAAAAGAAGATTGGGAACGAGTTGGAGGGTATGATGAGAACATGCGTAAAGGTTTTGAGGATTGGGAGTTCTGGATGAAGCTATTGAATTATAATCCTAATGTATTTCAATTAAATAGCTATCATTTTTTTTATAGAGTGAGAGAGGATTCAATGGCTCGAACAACAAATATTAAATATAAAAAAGAAGTTTTCGATTATATTTATGAAAAACATAAAGATTTTATTATTGAAAATTTGGGAAACCCTCTATTGTTGATTCATGAACTGCAAGGAATTAAAGAGCTTTATAATAGAATTGATTCAAAAATAGGTAGAATATTGCTTCGCCCAGTTGTTAATATAGTTGGGAGATTTTTTAATAGCTGAAATGAATATTTCCTTAACTAAGGCTATTGATAATGTCTCTTTGTGTTTATTTGTAATTATTTGCTTTTTTTTAACTAGGCAATTTCCTTTTAAAGAGTATTCTTTTATAATGAATTTGGGCACATTTGCATTTTTTGTAATTCAATTCAAATGGGTTATTGAAAATAACAATAAATATAATGTAGTATTACTTTTACTCTATTTATTAGCGATTGCATTTTTAATACCCTACTCTATTTTTATGGGGAATAATTTAGGTTTAGTTTTTAGATTTTCCTTTATTTTATTATTTTTAATGCTAGGATTTTTTATTAAACCTAATGAAAAGTATTTATCTGTGTTTCTTTTTTTTAATATATTTCAAGCTTTATTTTTAATAGGATTTCATTTAATTTTAAATTATTTTTTTACAATTGACACATACAATATAGTTCGCTTTTGGTTTAAGGAGCATGGATTTGGTGATGTATATACTTATAATGGTTATTTATATAATATTCAGTTATTAGGAAATGCTTTACTCCCAGTTTCATTCTTTATCTGCCTTGTTATTTTTAAGGGTTTTAAAAGGTTTTTAATGGCTTCTATTTCTTTATTAGGCGTCCTGGTTGCTGGTAATTTTGCTTTTTTTTTAGGAGTATTTATCTTTTTTGTTTTATTTATTTTTATAAAAGTTAAAGTTGAATTTATTAATTGGATTTTGTCCTTTGCTTTTTTGTTCTGTATTAGTCTAGCTATGTTTAATCCTGTATTGAACTATATAGAGACTACACTTGATAAAAAATCAGAAGAGTCTAACCCCGTTAGGATTGATCAAGCACAGGTTTTATTAGATGATTTGAAGGAATCTAATTTCACCTTTCTTTTTGGAAAAGGATTAGGAAATACTGTAGATAGAAAAACAAAGTGGAGAAATTATCAAGATAATGTGTATTTTGAACTTCAATCACTTTATTTTCTAAATCAATTAGGGGTCCTGCCTTTTTTAATTTTTGTTTCTTTCAATATCTTGTTAATTATTATATTTTTCTCTAATCCATTGGTTAAAGCCACTTATATATCATATTTATTTTATTCCTCTTTCAATCCTTATTTTTTAGACACCTCTCATATAATTGTGGTTGTTGTTTTAATTTCCCTTAATCGATATTTGAAAATTAATAAAGGTATTAGTCAAAATGCAATTAATAAGTAAGGTTAAAATTTATTCAATAATAGTAACATATAATCCCGATTTGAGTAAGTTGGATAATAGTGTTATGAGATTGATTTCTGCAGGGTGTTATAAAGTCATTATTGTAAATAATTCAAGCTATCCACTTAATTTAAAGAAAGATAGTATTACGGTTATAAACCTAATGCAAAATTTGGGAATAGGAAAGGCTCAAAATATAGGAATGGAAATGGCGTATAGTGAAGGAGCTGATTTTTTTCTTCATATGGATCAAGATAGTTTAATTGACCCTAATATGATCAATCGATTGTTATCATCGTATTTTTTCCTTCAAAATAAAGGTTATTTAATTGGTTTAATTGGGCCTGTGGATTATGATATTGACTCGCTTAAACCATCAATCCCTAAGTTTAACAAAGGAAAGATGATTGAAAAAGATCTTATTTCTGTCTCTGAGACATTAAGTTCAGGGAGCCTTATTCCTTCTCATATATATAATGAAGTTGGAGGTTTGAATGAAGACTTGTTTATAGATGTTGTAGATTTTGAATACTGTTGGAGGATTAAAAGATCAGGATATTTAATTATTCGCGATTTTAAAGCTAAACTTTTTCATAAACTTGGTGATGGTAGGGTTAAAATTCTTGGTTTTCTACATGTAGGTAATACAGCTCCTTTTAGACATTATTATGCATTCCGAAACTCCGTTTATTTAATTTTATACGAAAAGGCCCCTTTTTACTGGAAACTTTCAAATGCAATAAAAATTGTTTTTAAAATTGGGGTTTATCCGTTTGCATTTAAAAATGGGCGTGAGCGATTTTCCTATATGAGTATGGGTTTTATAGATGGTTGTCGTAGAATATTTAGAGTTATAAATTAACATGCAATTTTCAGTTTTAATATCCGTATATATAAATGATAATCCTTTGTTTTTAAAAATGGCATTGGAATCTGTTTATGACCAACAAATATTGAAGCCAAATGAAATAGTAATCGTCATTGATGGGGATATTAATAAGGATAATTTAGATATAATTTTAGAATTTAAATCTAGAGCTCCTGTAAAAATAGTCAAACTAAAAATAAATAGCGGATTAGGAACAGCTCTACATTATGGACTCAAAGAGTGTTCTTATGAATATGTTTTCCGGATGGATGCCGATGATATATCTATTTCTAATAGGTTTTTAAAACAAATTGAATTTTTCAAAAGAAACCCAAGTGTTGATATTTTGGGCGGAACTATTGAAGAATTTAAAGATAATATTGGTGATTTATCTGTTTTTAGAAAGGTTCCTAAATCTCATAAAGAAATCAATAATTTTTTGAAATGGCGATCCCCATTTAATCATGTTACGGTTGGTTTCAAGAAATCTTCTATTTTAAAATGTGGGTCCTTTTTATCTATGATTTCTTTTGAAGATTATTATTTATGGTTTAGGGCTTTAAAATCTGGCTGTATTACTCATAACCTTGAAGATGTTTTGGTCTTTGTCAGAGGCTCGGATGACATGATTGGGAGAAGACATGGTTTTACTTATTATAAGAGAGAGCTGAAATTTTTTTCAATTGCCTATAGAGAGAGATTAATAGGCCTGGGAAATTATTTTTATTTCGTTATGAGGGCTCAATTAAGATTAGTTCCTAAATTTCTTCTTGTAAAACTTTATAATAGATTGTTAAGGAATTAATATTCAATTTTTTTGATTTTTTGATTAGAAGTATTATATTGATTATATTTTGTTAAGGTATAAACTATTATATATGTCACTATTAAATGTTGTTATTAAATTGCGAGATCTAATCTTAGGTGTTAGTAAAAATCAAACTCTGCTTCATAAGTCTTTGGAAAATGACAAGGAAATTTCTTTCCGAATTAAGGAAATAAAAGCCATGGAAGTTTTAAAGCCTTATTTTCCAGATAGTTATTTATTTGAGACTAGTTACTCAATTTCCTTTCAAACCTTACAGCACCTTGCTAATGATATCGTCGTTTATCGTCCAAAAACTATTTTGGAAATTGGTTCTGGGCTATCAACTATAATTATTAATAATTTATTGAAAGAATTAAATTATGATGTTAAATTTTTTAGTGTTGATCAAGATTTAGGTTGGCAAAAAACCTTAAGTAAAACCTGTGATTTAGTTCTATTTAAACATTTTGATCTTATTAATTCTAATTCTTTTTCTTTTGATGGGACTGGAACTTGGTTTGACATTCCATCCAACTCTGAACTTTTATCAATGAAATTTGATTTAATTTTGGTTGATGGCCCTAAAGGTCATGAAAGTAAATTTGCACGTTATGGAATTGTTAATTTTATATCGGATCGACTGAACCCAAATTCTATTATGTATATCGATGATACTCATAGAGAGGATGAAGATTTAATTGTTAGTGATTTGGTAAAAAGAATGGATCTTAAAATAGTTAATAGAGGATATAACTATTGTAGATTATCTTTCGTGGATAATATTAATACTAAACCATTTTAATCTAGTTTTATTCAATAGAAAATTTCTAATTTCTATCTAAATATGAAATCTATTCTTGTTACTGGGTGTGCCGGGTTTATAGGCTCTAACTTTGTTCCATATTTCTTACAGAAATATCAGGACTACCGTATAATCAACCTTGATCTACTTACTTATGCAGGTAACCCGGAAAATTTAACTGAGGTAGCTTCTGAAAATAGACATGTATTTATTGAAGGGGATATACGCAATAGGGAATTAGTGGCGGATCTATTCTCGGAATATGATATTCGTGGTGTAATTCATTTTGCGGCTGAATCTCATGTAGACAATTCAATCAAAAATCCCTCCGTTTTTATTGAAACCAATGTTAACGGCACATTTAATTTGATAGATGTGGCTTATAAATACTGGATGAATCAACCATTTCAGTTCAAAGCTGGGTATGAGGAATGTAAATTTCTGCACATTTCTACTGATGAAGTATATGGCACACTAGGGGCTGAAGGCCTTTTCACCGAGGAGACTCGATATGCGCCCAATTCCCCGTATAGTGCTAGTAAGGCCGGTTCAGATATGGTGGTAAGAAGTTATCACCATACCTACGGAATGAATACAGTGATTACAAATTGTTCTAACAATTACGGGCCAAAACAACATGATGAGAAACTGATCCCTACAATAATCAGAAAAGCTCTGAGTGGAGAAACGATCCCTATTTACGGAGATGGAAAAAATGTACGTGATTGGTTATTTGTTTTGGACCACTGCAAAGGAATAGATTTGGCATTTCATAATGGTATTAGTGGGGAGGCCTACAATATTGGTGGAAGAAATGAGAGGACTAATAACTACATTGCCCATACTATATGCACTCTACTTGACGAAATCGTTCCTTTGAAAAGCGGAAGCTATAATGCACAAATTAAATATGTAGAGGACCGTGCGGGACATGATAGAAGGTATGCCATTGATGCCTCCAAAATTGAAACCAAACTGGGTTGGCTTGCAGAAGAAAACTTTGAATCGGGCATTAAGCTGACAATAAATTGGTACCTAAATAAATATAAAGAGGGAATTGAATTTGATAGACTCTCTTTGAATAATATTTTGTAATCAGAGAAGTCCTGAAATTATTTCAAAACTTCTGAATTAAATAAAGCGATGAATATTATAGAGACTAATTTAGAAGGTTGCTTCGAAATTGAACCAAGAATCTTTGAAGATGATAGGGGATACTTTTACGAGTCTTTCAATGAAAGTACCTTTAATAAACTTACGGGTTTTAATAGAAACTTTGTTCAGGATAACCAATCCAAATCTAAGAAAGGGGTGTTGAGAGGATTGCACTTTCAGTCGCCTCCCTATGCACAGGCTAAGCTAGTTAGAGTGGTAAGTGGAAAAGTCTTGGATGTGGCAGTGGATATTCGAAGAGGATCTCCTACATATGGGGAGCACCATGCTGTCTATTTAAGTGACGAAAATAAAAAGCAGTTTTTTGTACCCAGAGGAGTTGCTCATGGATTCGTGGTGCTTTCAGAAACTGCAGAATTTTTATATAAATGCGATAACCTATACCATCAGCCATCAGACGGAGGGCTTTATTATAATGATAGGGCTCTAAATATTGATTGGATGATCGAGGAGACTGCTATAATTGTGTCAGATAAAGATAGGTTGTTGCCCAGTTTTGAAAATTTCGAATCTCCATTTATTTATGAAGAGGAGTTAAGTTATGGATATAGTGAGTAGAATAGCTAATACATACACTAAGACAAAATTGCAATTCTAACATATATCTTTCATAGAGTATCTTAAGAGCCCACCACCATGGGCTCTTTTTTTTTACGGATATTATCGTTTATTATACCACCCGTATGGGGTTAAATTGAGCCAATTTTTAAATTGGGTTGATAATCCGTTTCATACTGACCTTTCCCCAAACAACCGGATCAATTGATCCGATGTCAGGCTTTAAACGACTGCCATCCGGCGGGTGTCGACCCACTATTAGATGGTTTTGGTTTCTTAGCGGTGATTTTTACACCGAGACAAGAACACTATTGCCGGAAAACCATAACTTATGAGTCAGATTAAACAGTTATTGATTTTACACAACAATAGCTGTTTGGCTCGTCGACCAACCCGAGGAGCCACAATCCGACCGCAGGTCGAGATTTGCTCATCGAGGCGGACAACCATGACAACCACGTACACCAATAACAAGTTGTTTGAAATTTGAAACTAAATACTATCTTTCGAAAATTTTATAATTTCTAAAGATGAAAAAACTTCTATTTCTGGTATTCTTTTTACCGCTGGTTTCCTATGGACAATTATCAAAAGGGACAAAATTTGTTGGGGGAGACATGGTGTATTCGGCACACACCGTAAACTATGGCTATTCCAGCGAACCAACGAGCACGATGTTTTCATTGAATGGGCAGGTGGGATATTTTCTGAGTGACTCCTGGGCTGTAGGTCCTATGGTGAATTACATTACAAATAACCGCCCTAATATCAATCCGGTGACAAACCTGTTTGAAGATATAAGGGTCACTGGTATTGCCGGTGGTCTTTTTGCAAGAAAGTTCTTCACTATCTCGGACAACTTCCTTTTCAGCTTAGAAGGAAAGGGTTTGGCCGGAAACATTAACAGAGGTGTGAATAGGGATATATATAATGAAAGCAGTACAAGGGTATACCTCTCCCTTCGCCCTGCCTTTACTTTCATGCCTAATCCAAAATGGGGTTTTGACGCTAGCATTGGAGAAATCTTTTACCAATCTAACTGGACTGACTATTATTTAGAAACCACAAATTTTCGGATCAGTTTCGGACATGTGAATTTAGGAGTGAATTACTTCTTTGGCAGGTAGACACGGATCTGCCTTCATCCCTAACCCTCGCCGCGGTGGCTACGGCGAAGCCAGCCAACACGCGGCGAATCTACTTTCTACCATCTACTCTACCCGATGATTTCGAAGTAGAAAGTAGATGTCCCGATTGGCGCCGAGCAAAAAAGTCACGGGGGCGCATCGGGACGGTAGAGATGGTTAGGGGTAGTGTAAAAGTTGAATGGATTAACAGATTAAGGAGCTGCGCACGTGGATTGGCAGCTGATGGCTGCCAATGGGATGAAGGTAGAGTAGGACGCCACGGGGTGAAAAAATACGGTCAAGGGAGAAATTAGGTCGGTTAAGGGGGGAATTGGGATGGGGTGTTGTAGGAAGTGAGATTATGGGGTAGAATTGGTCATGTTTTACTAATAACCAAAATCTTATGGAGTTTATTTACAGATTACCTTCGCTTACCCTTGACCCCTCCAGCGGTCAGGAAATCGAGGACAATTATGCACAGATCCTCAAAATGGTGCAGTTGTCTTCATCGGACTTTTTTACAAGTATAAAGGACACGCCTTACCAGGATTTGTCAGCCAAAGAGAAAGTTACGCTTTTCAAATACTTGCTTAGAGGTAGGTACCGGCCTACTCCTTTCGGGCTTTGGGCGGGAGTGGGACTTGGGAATTTTGGGGAAAAGTTCTCCTATCAGGAATGCGCTCAACCTTACCTGATTGCACATGACAAAAACATAGTTATTCGGTACACCAATAAGAAGGAAATCAGGGAAAAAATTTATTATTCTGATTATGTAATCAACTCTGGAGCCTCTCTGATTGGTGACAAAGTATATTTTTGGGACAAGGATAAAAAAACTTATAAGTGGAAAGAACAAATGCTGGATTATAACCCAGTTTTTGAAAAGGCGATAGATCACCTTCACCACTATCCTACCTTGAATTATACTGAGTTTAGAAGATGGTTTACAAATGTGCCATTAAATTCGGTGCGGAGCGTATGGATGGCACTTATATTTAGTGGGCTTGTCCTAGCTAAGCGGTGGAATTCGAGTGTGACCAGAATTGATATAAATAAAAAAATGGCTAATGTCCGTCCAACGAAATTGTTGGAATACAAGGAAATGGTGGACTTGTACTTTTCTGATTATATCACACAACCCTACGAAATTAAAAGGCAGCTTGAGAATATCAATGAAGAAATGGGTTCTTTATTCTACCAGCCTAAATCATTGTATCTTGAAAATTTTAAGACGGCGTTTTTAAAGGATCATGATGATAGATATGTTCTCATGTCCAAGATTATCCATCCCTATACGAATCTTAATACACACTTCAAATCCAAGAAATGGTCCTATGACCAATCTTTAAAGCCAAGAGGGTTTGCCCACCTTTCAAGTTATATCCGGTCTGGGAATGGAATTATTGACCTAAAAGGGGCTTTGAAGTCTATGCCATTGGACAACTCTCCAGAAACAACCATATTATATAGGCTAGGTCATGATGGGAAGATTGTTTTAGACACTATAAGTTGTAGAAGGACTTTTGCCTTAAGCGGAAGATTTACATTAAGTGCTAAAATTGAAAACTATTTTAAGAGTCTGGCTAACTCGTATTATGAAAGTCCTTCGGTCATCTATGCCGATGTTGATTTAGATGAAACTCCCCTTGTAAATCAGTTGAGCCAACACCGGAATTTACTGTCCTATTCGATCACTCTATTTGGCAGGAAAGACAATCCAAAAACGATGGATTTTGGCTCATTATGGATAGGTATTCATGATGGGGAAGTGATCATATACAGCAAGGTTCATCAAAAACGTGTCATTCCCGTTTTTCAACATTCTGTAGACCCAAAACATATCACCCATCCTTTGGCCAGATTACTTTGGGAGGTAGCTCATCAAAACAGAGCCAAATCGGTCACTGATCACTATAATCCATCTGAACTGGTGCCACATGTTCCCCAGCTTAATTGGGGGGAATTGGTAGTGAAACCTGCTGCGTGGTTGATTCAGGAGAATGAAGCATTGAGTATAGGAGAGCTGCGTGCTTGGGTTGAAAAAATGAAAGTACCTAGACACGTTTTGATAGGTAATCTGGATCAGGAGCTATTGATCGATTTGGAATGCCGACTATCTGTGGAAATTTTCATGAGTGAACTTACTAAGAATAAAAAGCTGGTTTTGAAGGAATGCCTATGGATACAAAATGAATCTTTCAAAACTGAGGAGGGCAAAACTCTGTATCCGCAGTTTTCCGTAAGCCTACCCCAAAAAGAATATAGATTTAGCGACAAAAAGTTGTTTTTTAACCCCAAGGTAAAGCCGGATCCCCTCTGGCTTTCCTTTAAAATCTACCTTTCCCCAGCTGATGCAGTGGGGTTTCTACAAACACAAGTCAAATCTGTATTAGATAATGAGCTAGTAAAAAAGAATCAGGTGAGGTGGTACTATTTGGCCTATGATGATGGAGACTTTCATTTGAAGTTAAGATTGAAAATAAGAGAAAGTCAAAAAGAAGATGTACAGAAAACATTGTTTTTTCTTTTGGCAAAGAACCCTATAATTCAATCCGTAATATGCAATGACTATTATCCTGAAACGGCAAAATACGGATTCAAAAGCATCTCCATCTCGGAGAGGATTTTCCAAATGGAATCCGAATTGGCTGTAGATATGGAGGGACCATTGTTGAATGTAGACCACGAACAGTTGTATTTGATGCTAGTGGCATTGGGTGAAAAATTGATCATCGGAAGTAAAAAAGCAACTTCATGGAAGAACCGGTATAAAAAGGATATCGTCACAAGTTATAATCGTGCTGAGCGGAGGGCCTTCAGCAAGTTTCATTTAGCTTATATTGATGGTAAGGAAATGGATCCGCGATTTGATCAAATATTGGAGGCCTATTGTGAGGAACTTTCCTATCACGAATATTGGGAGCAGGAGGATAAGGTACATACTCTGATTGAAAACCATTTGCATATGTTTATCAATAGGTTATTTCCTGAATCACCACAGTTGGTGGAGCCGATGATATGGAACTGTATATATCGGAAGGTGGAGGAGTATTTACATAGACCTGTAGTGTATGGGTATATTGAATAAGGGATTAATGGTTTAAAGTTTAGGGCTCGGGGTCAGTGATGGCTTCGGGCTTTTTGTTTTGGTGGTTGTGATGGTTGTCATAGTTGTCCGCCGTGAGGAGACAAACGCCCTGCGGGCGGTTTGTGGCTCCTCGTAGGCGATTGTTGTCATGGTTCTATTTTCGTAAGGAAACAGGACAGAAAGGAGTATGAAATAAAAAAATAAAACCTGCATAGAGCAGGTTTTAAATTGAATAGTGTTTCAGCTTTTTTCAAAACTGTAATAAATATTTTTGGTATTTAGACTCGTTTTCGAACTCAAGCCATTTAACGAATCGGAAGCTGGCTTGTTTTTCTTTCCCAATGGAATTTTCTACTAGGTCGAACATTTTATCCAGCTCTTCATTTAAATTTATGAATGAAGATTCTACACCTTTCTTTGCGAGTTTATCCACTTGTGACAACAATTCATGAGCAGCTGCGCGAGAAATAAATTTCACACCAGCAAAGTCCACTAATAACCTATCTTCGGAAGAGAAGGGTTGGTTAAAGGCGGATTTAATCGTATTTCTGCCTTTGAGCGAGTCAAGCCACTGAAAGGAAATAGTTGCTACATTATTCATACGATTTACATTTTGGGTTTATTCCACAAATTTATACCAATTAAAATCTTTACTAAAAGATTTTACAGGAATTCTAATTAATGCTATTGTGCCTTGGAAATATTCTCCAAAGTTGGACATTTCTTCATTGATTAACAAGGCGTTGCCAGTTAAATAAACAAAATGCCCGCCTAGGCCTTCTATTAACATTCGTCTAGAAGTTGCAATTCCATAACCTCTTTTTTCAGGAATTGGTTTGGTTGAATTTCCTTTGATAGCGGAGTCTACCGCCAAAAGATGGTTTGAAATTTGAGAAAAATCCCTTTCTCCTTCATATTTTTGATAGGAGCCAAGAAGCCCGATCCCTTTATCGGCAATACAGATATCCATTAGCCCATTTTCCCTATAATACTGAAATGAAAAATAGCCAAAATCGTGCCTCGAATGCTCAACAATGTTGTCTGTCAGTTCCGAAAGCAAATAATTTATTGCGGAATAATAGTTGGACGGGATTTGAGTTATGGAGCCAATTATTTTTAATGCATGTGATAAAAGCATTTCCCTTAAAATAGTTTCTTCCTTGGTGGTCTTGTTGCTGAATTTAATTATTGGAAGATATGTCTTGGAAGAAAAAGCGTTTAGAGTATTCTTCCAATTGTTGGTATCATCTGGTAATAATCCGTATGGAAATTTTAAAGTTTCTAAGTAACCCGATAATCCCTCAAAATTGATTTTTATTGTAGACTCTTGGATAAGTGACGCATAGTAGACAGCCAATAGTGGCGGGGAAAATTTAAGGCCTTTAAAATTAATTTTCTCAATATCCGGGGACCATGCTTTTATAGATTTCTGCAGGTGTAGTAATTGAGGACCTATTTTTATGAGGTCCCAGTTTGTATTAGGGACGTATATTTTATGGTTAGACATGTATTTCAATAAGTAAGGAGAGTACTTCAATTGACTTCAAATTCTATTTACTAAAAAATTTGTAAATAAGAGCGTTTAGGAAATAATTAAATGTTTTCTTCCCACCTAAGTATTAAATTCCTATATCCTTATGGGTTCGGAAAAAAGCGTGATCAGAATCATCTGATCGAGGTGAGATGTAGGGGCACGGTAATTAGGTCAAATGGCTGGGTTTCTAATATGGAGGACCTTTTTATTGCATGAATCCCTTAAAGGCAAATTAAATATAGTAAACTATGAAAGAAAGAATTTGGATTGGCAAAACTGGTATCTATGTGAAGGTAGGTGGACGTGGAAGAAAAGGAAAAACAATTATTTATTTTCCTTTTAGTTAGTTTTGATGGAGTAGGAACTTGATTCCTACTCCAATTATAGATTTTCTGTTATCTGAAAATTAAGAAGAAGATTGGTCCCAATTGGGGTTTCGATTCTAGCATCGGAGAAGTCTTTTACCAATCTAACTGGACTGACTATTATTTAGAAACAGAAAATTTTCGAATCAGTTTTGGGCAAGTGAACTTGGGAGTGAATTACTTCTTTGGCAGGTAGACACGGATCTGCCTTCATCCCTAACCCTCGCCGCGGTGGCTACGGCGAAGCCAGCCACCACGCGGCGAATCTACTTTCTACCATCTACTCTACCCGATGATTTCGAAGTAGAAAGTAGATGTCCCGATTGGCGCCGAGCAAAAAAGTCACGGGGGCGCATCGGGACGGTAGAGGGGGTTAGAGATGACGGCAGGATACGGAAAGAATCGTGGTTTGGGATTCATTGCTTGATGGCGGTTTCAAGGTTTTTCTCACTTCTAAACTTCTGATCCTCTTGACCTGGAGGGTGTAGAGGTTTAGGGAGGCGGGCTGAGGATGGTTAGTCGTTAATCCCTTCATCCGTTCAACTTTTAAACCAGATGGAGTTTAAGGGTTGAATGGATTAATGGATAAAGGAGTAGAAAGTAGATGTCCCGATTGGCGCCGAGCAAAAGTCATGGGGGCTAATCGGGACGGTAGAGAAGTTAGGGCAACCCACCCTCATCCCTCAGCCGTGCATCGTAAACCATTAATGGTAGGGTGGCTAACTGAGCAGGGTGATTGGGTATTATTTAGGGTATGGGTTATATTTTTTTTGCTTTTCTTTTTTGTACCAGGATAAAAGTTCAGTAAACTCTAAGGATGTTTTTTTGCTCACACCATTGGTTATTTTGAAGTCTTGCTCCACTATATCATAAATCGATTTGGAAGGGTCTTGATTTTTCAAAAAATTCATAAGACGTCCAGAGGGCTGGTTCCATTTGGATATTGTGGAAAAAAGTCTAAAAATTCTTTGACTGTAACGGGTTCTGAAATCAGTGTTTTTTGGATTTCGGTGGCAAGTTGACTGTGGTATGCTCCTACCACTTTAAGAGCGGCGTAATATTCCGCTTTTGTGATTTTTCCCATTGGATAAAATTGGTGTATTTATATAAAAGTTATTTAACTCTAAAATAATCAGTCAATTCAATTCCTACAATACCCCTATCACGGTAATTTACCTAAATTCCAACCCAACTATTTTGGTGTAGAGATTTATTTCCCGGCGCTGACGCGCTGCGGGAGGTTTAGGGGTTTAGTCGCGATGCGTGGCGGAGGGATGCATGTAGAGGGTAGTTTAATGGATGAACGGATTAATGGGTAGAAAGTAGATGTACCGATTGGCGCCGAGCAAAAGTCACGGGGTCGCATCGGGACGGTAGAGAGGGTTAGGGATGAGGGTAGGGAACGGGAAGGACTTCTCATTACCTAGTTGGTTTAGAGGTTTAATTCCCGGAGCTGACGCGCTGCGGGAGGTTTAGAGGTTTAGAAATGGTAATGAAGAGATTTCTTTGGGGTATTACCCCAAAAATTCTGGATTTTTAAATACTTTTTCGGGTTACACCCATAATAGTTTTAAAAAGATGGTTCGGCTGGATTCAAGTGAAAGCAGTATGTACCTCAAAAATCAAAGTCCAACAACTCTTTTGGATGAACTTTTAAGGCATAGGCAATTTTTGAGAGATGACTAAGGCTGGTATTGATTTCACCTCTTTCAATTCTTCCTATCTGACTTAAAGTAAAACCAGTTAAGTCAACAAGATCTTCTTGGGAAATTGATTTGGATTTCCTTAATTCTGCAATCTTTCTTCCCACTTGATCAATAAATTTCTGGTCTCTATATGCCATTAAAAAAGATAAATCTATATATCAGAGTTATTTTTATAATAAGACTTAAACCTCTCTAGTGTCTATTCTGGAGCAAGCTGGGCCACTGGTTACGGGAATCTTTGGCACACCCTCCACATGTAATTATGGTATTAAATTTAATTGTCCAACTTCTTTTTCCTCGGCATGGATTCCCCTTCTACTTCAATCTGTGTGAGGAGTAAACCAATCGATCAATATCCGCATCGGCAATGTTGTTATCCCCGATGGCTGTGTGCCATTGAGACTCTTGTTGATATTTTGGATAGTGGGTTAAACCCCTAATCAACCTTAAGGAGTTTATTGGATTGTGAGAGGGATAAAACCTCAAAATCTGAAACTTTTATGCCAGGGGGTAATTTGTCCCGCAAAATTGGCAAAATGTACTGGCAATTTATTCCAGTGACTATTTCATTTAACAAGCTTGTAATTTGGTTATGGTGAACATTTTCAAGTTGATCATGAAGGATAAAATGGAGACACTTTATTCCTAATTCATCGGCAAACTGAATATAGGCTAAATCAAATGCGGCGATTTGACCTTTCTTTTTTCCGGTACCAAGGTTTCCACCTATACTTGAAATATTGAGTTCATAAATGCCGTCACTTTTAGAGTGGCTCAAAATGAAAAATTCACCATATAATCGGTTAGATATATCAGAAAAATATTTGTTAAATACTTTCAGCCTCGTTTTAATTATTTCTTCTTTTGACTTTATTAATTCGTTAATCCGCTGCAATGCTTCATTATGATTAGTCAAAACGCTTTCTGTCTTATCCCATAAGCGTTTTTGCTCTTCTAATCTTCCTTTCTTTTCATAAGTATCGTTCAAAGAGTCAATCACTCCTTGAAGTTCATCTAAAGCCCTTCCTTTTTGAAGTGTTCTGCTCAATTCCATTTCTCTTTTGAGGACTATATCCAATTCCTCTAGTAGGAAATTCAACCTTACCTCCACCTCAGGCAACTCTTGTCCAATAAATTTAATTTTTTCCTTTACCATTTGATTATGGAAAAGAAGCGTCTCCTCAAAAGATTTTTGTAAGGAAGGTAATAATAGTTTTGCTTCTTCGTAAAGTGCTCTTACTTGTTCTGTATCGATATTTGAAGTTTCCTTTTCAAGGGAAGATTTACTTTCCAATATCAGGTCCCTTCTCATTTCAAGTTGGCCTATTTCACCAGATATTTTATTAATTGATCGCTTTACTATGTTTAATTCCTTAAGGTCATCTTCAAAACGTGGATTTACTGAAAAGGAAGATTTCTTTCTTTCAAATTTTTTGATCTCATTCTCCAAAACAATCAGGGCTTGCTCTATCTGATGAGGGTCTGTTTCGCCTTTTAACCGCGCTTGCAGGGATTCTTCTAACTTTATTTGAGTTAACAATTTTTGCTTTCTTAAAAATTCATCTGAGCTTATTCCGAGCCAAAAGAAATACAATGCTTCATATTCAGCCCGACGAGTAATTGGGTGTAAAACTCGAATAGTATTTTGAAGCTTATTTTTTTCATCTCTAATGTTTTTTGCAATTATTTGGCGAAAGGTAGGCCTGTCAGAAGAATCTTTGAAAATTAAATATTTTAACCTCTTGGAAAATAAATTTATATCCTTGAATTGTTCCTTGTTGATTTCCAGTAACTTTTCTGTTGATTTCAAAAAATTCCTCCGAATAACAATTTCCTCACTGTTATCACTATTTAGGTCTGGTTTAAGGATCAATTCCACGACAATGCCATTAGCAACAGAAGTTAAGAATTCCTTAATTACCTGGTTGTTACCCTTAAATTCAGGGTCTTTAAAAATATTTTCACCCTTACCGCCTAAACAAAAATCGATAAGGCGTAGGACAGTGGTTTTCCCCACATTATTTCCAGACTCTTTTGAGGTCTGGGTTTGAGTTTCATCTACGATTAAATTAATTCCTTTGTGGAAATTGATTTCCCTCAAAATGGAACCTGCTTTATGTATAACTAGGCTCTTTATAAACATTTTTTCAATTTTCCATTTTCATTTTTCACCGCACCCAATATGTAAAGCCAATCCAAAGTGAGAATGAAGCTTTGAAGGCTCATATTTTTTCTTGCTTTCACTTTAAGGTAAAGATCTAAGTATTCTACCGTATTCTCAACTTCCTCTCTAAGGGTTTCCAAAACCAATGCTCCTGTAAAATACAGTTTCCTATCCGGTTTAACTTCTTTACTTAAGATCATACTGAGGTTTTTCTAAAATTTTACATCGCATAAAAGCATCCACCAAAATGATTGGAATTGCTAAATCTACATCATCTGGATGAGATTCAGACTCTTCTATTTTGGTAATTATTTCATTTTCAATCGCTTCAAAAATGTCATCTCCTTTTTCCCTCCTTCCATTTTCTGGGTATCTCCCTTTAATCTTCAAATATATCTGATAAATGATCATTAAGAGTTTTTGTTTCTTAAATGATCCCTGGAATTCCAGCTCCTCATATAAGCGGTTGATCCTAGGGTAATAAACTGCATGGTCTTTTATTACCTCTCTGTTTCGGTGGAGGAAATTATACTCTATTTTATCATCAATTTGAAAATCCAAAGAATCAAAACTGGAATTGTCGGAATAATACTCTCCAAAAGACAAGTCCGCTATCGAATTAATAGCTTGATTAAGAATCCTTGGTTGCTTAAGTACTTTTGATTTCGCCTTTATTTCATGAATTTGTTTCCACTCCTTTAAGATGGAAACGGGGTAAAGGTCTTCATTAGAAGGGTTATCTATTACGGTGTGACATTCATCACACAAAAGTATAAGGTTATTATAATGCCTTCGCTCATCATCAGTCATATGAGGATTAAACCTTGGGCCATCGGGGCTTGCGGCCTCAATATGACATATTTTACTTATTATTGATAGTCCGTCTCTAGCAACCAACTGTCTTCCACAGTTTGGTGCAGCGCACTCATTTGAGGATAAAGTGTCAAGTCTTCGGATAGTGGACCGGAGATAATCTCTAGCCTTATTTACCATAAAAAAGAGAAACTGAGGATCAAAAGTACGTAAAATCCATTATTAAAGTACTAAACTAACCTAAAGTTAACATAAAAGCTAGAAAATAGCTGAAACAAAGAATTTTTTAGTGCGAGGATTCAGCACACAATAAGAGTAAGATCCGAAAAGATTACTAGATAGATTAATCACTCCCCCCATTACCTCCCTTTTTCGGCAAAGGTGGGATTAATTCGGGATTAATATCGAAATCAAAATTTAATAGGTCTTTCGGTGGTACCCCTAATGCCAAAGAAAATCGAGCAAGTTCACTGGAGTTGAAGTTTGTCTCTGCATGAATTTTCCTTCCTATGGTTCTGGTGTCATTTAGCCCCATCCTTTTCGTTAAAATATATGGTTTTGAAAAGTGATACTTGGACTCACTAAAATCTTACTTTTCTTCTGGAGATGAATAGTCTATTCCCAAATCCAATAAGTTCTTTGGGTGGGTCTCGAGAAGTTTTGCAATTTTGAAAAGAGTAGAGACTTGGAGATCTCTCTTTCCAAGTTCATACTTAGAAAGATTGCTATTATCAAAATTGGACCCATATTCGGCTTCTAGAAGTGACTGGTTCTTCTTTTTCCTCAGGTCTTTAATCCTTTCGCCCAGTAACTTAAGTATCTTTTCTTTTTCTTGAGGATCCATTTGCGACGGTTAAAAAGTCAAAGTGGGAAAATTTTAAAAAAAATTCACGGTCTAATTAGACCGTGTCGAATTCTTTCTTATATTTGTAATAGGCATTAAAACATTGAAGCAATTGTCGGCCGAATTGTTTAAAGTGCTAATTTGCGAATTCTATTATAGCATTCGCGCTTAAATCTCGAAACCGAAACCTAGGAAATTTCGCCGAACACGAGATAATAAGCGGAAATGCTCACGCCACTGGCGTGGGCTCGCTTGTTCGTGTTCAAGGTTCTTCCTAGGTACCTGGTTTCGGATAGGTTGAGTCCCACGCCTCTTTTTATGCCTGGTACTCAACCTCTCAAGACACTATTATATATAGAGTACCATGGGACAGCAACATATCATATTTCCTTCTCTGCGTTACAGGTTTTTGTTGAACCTGCTCAACTGCTGCGCTGTCTATTTCCAACAAACCATTAAGCAATTACAAAGAAACCTGATCAAATCCCCGGACTGAAGCTCCGCTTCGCTGCGCCGGTTAAGGGTTAAAGTTTAAAACTCCTTAATCCTTAACCTTTCCCCGCAGGGGAAAAGTAAACTTTAAACCAATCCGGCTTTGATCAAAAAAAAGAATGCACCAATTCTTAATGGAACACCTATGCCTAAACAATAAGCTTTAAACCATAACCGTCCGCATAGCGAACAATAACCCATAAACAAATGACCTCATTCAAAAAACTACTCGACGGAATTATCTGGCTGCTCATAGGTGATAGGCAGCTCAGTGAAGAATTCCGAAAGACAGAAAACCAAAACTTCACTTACGTTCCCGATCCCAAACCCAAGCCCATGAGCCGGGAACAGCAGGAGGCGGTCCTTCTCTGCAAAGCCATCGGTGTCATTCTCAAAGAGGAAGGTGAAAAGAATAAACTTAAGGTGGAGTTGAGCATCCGTCCCATGAGCGACAAGCCTCCTAACACTACCTGATTCCTAATACCCATATCCCTAATCTCCAAGTCTTCCGAAGGCTGCATTATGTCTAACCTAGCTAAACTCAAGATTCGCGGCAAGAGAAGGATAAGGAGAGGGGGATTAGGGTTCAGGGTTAACAGTTGCATGAACTCTTAACCTTGAACTCTGAACAATTAGCAATTAACCTTTAACTAATAATTTGATGAAAAAAAGAACAATCTTTTTCTTCCTGGTATCGCTATGCCTTGTTGGAAGCGGAATATACTTATACGGCGAGAGAGTTGCCCACCCGGATTCCCACCAGTTGGGACCGCCCGGTCCTGATGCCGCCTACCCCGGTTCTTCCGGGGAGCCGGCTCCGGTGGTGATTTATGGGGAACTTAAAAAATCGGAATTTATAGAAAAGGTGGAAATAGAATTTTGGCCAAAATATTTGGACGAATTGGCCAAAACCCCTGCCCCTTTCAAAGAAGTAATTTCGACAACCAAAGGAAATGTTTTCACGGGTTCTGCGGGAACAGCCACCTTTGAATACCACAGCCCGGAAATTAGTGCTCCTGCATGGATTTCTATAAAATCTTGGGGAGCTACTTATTTTAATAAATTTCTGGTCTATCCAGGCGACAGTGTCAGGTTCAGGTATGATTTAGTGGATGGAAAAATTCTTTTTGCTGGACCTGATGCTTTAAAATTTCAATGTCAGTATGAAATTAACCAGGCATTGGAAAATTGGAATTACAGAAAAGATACATTCCTGCCTGTCACAAAGTCAAGTGTAATTCTGAAGGATGAAAAGGATAGCTTAGAATATTGGTCTTTAATTAACAATGGATCTTCTGTAAAAAGGAAGATGCTCCTTTTGTATCCCGATGATCAAAGACTGGAATTTATGAAAGATCTTCTTGAGGAAGATTTATTCAGCCATCCCGGATTTTCAGTCTTGGAAAATTACAGAAATCTGCCAGAAGAATTTCTCCAACTAATGGAAGCCCAACTGATAGGCTCATATTTATATAGAAAGGTAAGCATTTTTGGCAGGTTATACCATGATGATCCCCGGTTTGCAGAGTTGTTAACTACCCATGTGCTCCCTTTAAGCGAATCCCATTTTAAAGAATCAACAATTGCCCATTCGCCTGCCTACCTGGATTATATTTTTGAAAAAAACACTTTGATATCAGCCATTCAAAAGAAGCCGGCCGTGGAGCTGTATTCCCATTATTCACCTTTAATTAGAGACTTGCTCTATGGAAGGTATATGGTAAGGTATTACCGGAAATTTAAAGAAAGCAACAAATCATTTGAAAAAGCCCTGGAAGTGGTGGAAACCCCATGGATTGCAGAAAGTATTGCATCCCTGTATAAAACTCAGAAAACCGGAGAGCAGGTGACGGATATCCCTTTGAGGGATTTGGAAGGAAACGAAGTGAGCCTGTTGGATTACCAGGGTAAAACGCTGTTTGTGGACTTTTGGTTTTCTGGTTGCAGCGCCTGCATCAAATTCTATAAAAATTATCTTACCCAGATTGAAGCGCATTTTGAAGGTGATGAGGAGTTTGCAGTGGTCTCCATCTCTTCGGACAGAGATTCCCGGCTATGGAAAAAAAGCATTGCATCGGGAAATTTCACTTCAGACAAGGCAATAAACCTAAATGCTCCAGGAGCTGACCATCCCCTGATCCAATATTATAACATTCAGGCATACCCCACACACATGCTGATCAACAAAAGGGGAGAGGTGGCCCGTGTGGGTAATTTCCCAACCGATCTGGACCAACTTATAAATATGCTGGAATTCTACAAATCAAATTAACAAACCCACCAATTGACATGAAAAAAATATTACTGATTTACCTATTATGGGCATTGCCAGTTTGGCTGTTGGCCCAAACAAAACCTCAAAAAATTGAAGGAAAGGTTTTGTCTTCCAAGGATGAACTTCCCTTAATCGGTGCTATAGTGGAAATTAAGGATACTGAAATTAGGACAGTAACGGATTCCCAGGGAATGTTTTCATTGACCGGAAACGGAGAGGCACTGGAGCTTGAAATTTCATATTTGGGCTATTCCACTAGTACATTCGATTGGCTACCATCTTTCGATAGGGACATTTATTATTTGGATGAGTCTGAAATGTCCCTGTCTGCTGTGGAAGTGGTGTCGACAGGTTATCAAAAATTGCCAAAAGAAAGGGCTACGGGTTCTTTTGTCCAGGTGGACGAGGCCCTTGTAAACCGCCGGGTCAGCACCAACATAATGGACAGGCTAGAGGACGTCACATCAGGGCTGATTTTCAACAGGGGCTCAGGATCATCTTCAGATCCCATTAGTATACGGGGTAGAAACACCCTGTTTGCAGAAACCAGCCCTTTGATAATTATTGATAATTTCCCCTATGATGGGCCTCTTGAAAACATCAACCCAAATGATGTGGAAAGCATAACTGTGCTAAGGGATGCTGCGGCAGCCTCGATTTGGGGTGCAAGGGCGGGGAATGGTGTTATTGTCATCACCACTAAATCAGGTAGTTTTCAAAAGCCCATGCAGGTAAGCCTAAACGCGAATGTGAATGTCATTGAAAAAAGAGATCTTTTTTACAGACCACAGATGGGAATGGGAGATTTTTTGGAAGTTGAAAAGATGTTATTTGACCGGGGCTTTTATAACAGTAGACTTAATCAAGCGGCAAGACCTCCTCTATCGCCGGGTGTGGAGACTATGGTTGCCCATTCCCAGGGGCTCATCAGTGAAACTGAAAAAAATCAGAGGCTTTCACGCTTTGCGGAGCAGGATTCACGTCAGGATCTAATGGATTATTTTTACAGAAAGGCTGTCAATCGACAATATTCTCTAAATGTAAATGGAGGCGGATTAAACAGTAATTATAGCTATTCGGCAGGGTATGATACCAATTTAGGGGAAGTTGTGGGCAATGATAATTCAAGATTTACCTTGAATGGCCAAAACAACTGGAGATTTTTAAAAGATAAACTCGAGTTTTCAACAGGGTTTTATTTAGTGAATGGTACTCAGAACACTTCCACTTCAGTTCCCTCTTTATATCCATATGAGCGGGTAGTTGATGAAGTCGGCAACCCAATACCTGTCGTAAATGATTATAGCACACGCTATATAGAAAGTACTTCTTCCTTAGGATATCTGGATTGGAGATATTTTCCTGTAGAGGAAATCGGGGCATTGGACCGGAAAAACTCACAAACAGATTATAGAATAAATACTTCACTGGGTTATCAATTACATCCTAACCTTAAGTTCAACGTAATGTATCAATTTTGGCAGAACAAGATTGAAGACAGAAATCATCAGCCAATAACCACATACGATACACGGAACCAGATCAACCGTTTTATGCAGGTGGGACCTGATGGAAGCCTTTCACCGGCAATTCCTGTTGGCGGTATTCTCGACCTTAGGAATTCAACATCTCAAAGCCATAGTGTCCGTGCCCAAATTAATTATCAGAAAACCTGGGGAGAAAAACATCAATTAACCGCTTTGGGGGGGATGGAGTTGAAAGACCTTAGTTTGGAAATGAATGCTGTGAGGTTTTACGGATATGATGATGATTTTGGGCTTAGCCAACCAGTGGATTATTTGACCCGATATAGAGTGCAGCCAAATAATGCTTTGGCCAATATCCCGACAGGAGTAAACCATGAGGGGTTGGTTGACAGGTTTTATTCTTCTTTTGCCAATGTCGGGTATACCTACAATAATAGGTACCTTATGTCAGGTAGCATTAGAAGAGACGCATCCAATATTTTCGGCGTAGAAACCAATCAGCGGGCGGTCCCTTTATGGTCTGCAGGGCTTGGTTGGATTGTAAACCAGGAACCTTTTTACAGCTCAAGGCTTATCCCATATTTGAAAGTCCGCACTACCTTTGGGTATAATGGTAATGTGGATAAATCCCTTAGTGCCCATACTACTGCAAATTACTTTATTTCCGGCCTGTTTCACCTGATCCCAGGAATCAGAATAGCCCAAATCATGAACCCGCCGAATCCCGAGTTGCGGTGGGAAAAAATTGGAATACTTAATTTAGGGCTAGATTTTGAAATGATGGATGAAATCTTACACGGTTCTTTTGAAGTTTATCATAAACAGGGAACAGATTTGATAGGGGATTCACCCATGCACCCTTCTTCCGGTGTGATCCAATTTAGGGGAAATTTTGCCTCAACCGAATCCAGAGGTCTGGATTTAAATCTCCAATCCACGGTTCTGAATAGAGGTCTCCGATGGACTGTCAATTTGTTACATAGCCAAATAAGCGAAAAAGTAACGGATTACAATGTAGAAGCACCAACTATAGATTTTGTCTCCTCAAACCTGAATGTGCCTCTTCAAGGCAACCCCTTGTTTTCCGTTTACAGTTATCCTTGGGCAGGATTGGATCCTGATACAGGGGACCCCAGAGGATATTTAAATGGGAGATTAGCTCAGACTACCGGCAAATTATTAATTCTGCTACTCCCCATGATCTGGTATTTCACGGATCCGGAAGACCCACCTCATTCGGTGCTTTACGGAATAATTTCCACTGGAATGGATTTGGACTTTCTTTCAACATCAGTTACAGGTTGGGATATTATTTCCGTCGTGAATCCGCAAATTATTTTGATCTGCTCAATGGAAGAGTTACCCATAGTGATTACCATCTGAGATGGGAAAATCCAGGGGATGAATTATTGACCAATGTGCCGTCTATGCCGTTGAATTCCAATGCGGATAGAAATAATTTTTACAGGTATTCGGCGGCATTAGTTGAAAAGGGGGATCATGTTAGGCTACAGGATATTAGATTTAGCTATAGTATCAGCCAGCGAAGTATTCCCCGCCTTCCTTTCAGAAATATTGAAGTTTATTCATACCTAAACAACATTGGAATACTTTGGCAAGCTAGCAATGACCCTTTGGACCCGGATTTTAGAACCGTCCGCCCACCAAGAAGCATAGCGGTAGGAGCTAGATTCGATTTCTAATAAACATGTCCCGTTCCGCCGCTTTCTTCATAAGGTTTAGTTGTACGGTTCCGGCGGGCGGGGCATTATTTAGGTTCACAGTTAACAGTTCAACGAAATATTCAACTGTTAAGAGGTAACCGTTAACCGTTAACTCTTAACGATTTATATCTACTATCATGAAAAAACATATATATTTTATATTAACTATCTTGTCCGCCGGTGTACTGATGGGATGCGGGGAATTCCTGGATGAAAGACCTTCTAAAAGCATTGTCGTCCCCAATACCATTGAGGATTTACAGGCACTGTTGGAAAACTCCTCTTACATGAACAATGGAATATCCCTTGGAATAGTTATGGGCGACGATATGTTTACCACTGAAGAAGGTTGGCTGGGATATCATCAGGATTGGGAAAGAGATGCTTACCTCAGGAAGAAAGATTTGTCAGACGTCCGTGGCCAACTTGCGAGCTGGAGTTTCCCTTATACTTGCATATTTTATTGCAATGTAATTTTAGAAAACCAAGCTAAATTAACCGCTTCCTCGCTTTCAATGGATGGAGAATTGGGTAAGGTTAAAGGGGCGGCATTATTTTTTAGGGCTAATGCTTTCTTGGAGTTAAGCCAATTTTTTGCCGGGCCTTTAAATAGTCCAGCTGATTTCCAAAAGCCAGGTATTCCCATAAAATTAACCAGTAATGTTAATGAAAAAGTAGGTAGAGGTTCAATTGGAAATACTTACCAGAGAATTGTGAGTGATTTGAAAGCGGCAGCCGAATTGTTACCGCCTACCCAGCCTTACCCTACCCAGCCAACAAAAGCAGCTGCATATGGGTTGTTGGCTAGAGTTTACCTTATATTAGGAGATTTTGAGGCGGCTTTAGATTATGCTGAGCAGTCTTTATCCTTAAAAGGTAATTTGCTTAGTTATTCCTCCTTGCCGGCATTCAATAATTTGCCTTTGGAGCAGTGGCTTTATCCTATTCCCCAATTCAATGAAGAAGTGGTATTCCATAGCCAGATGGGGGCACAATCTTATACCTCCTCAACTTTTTCCTTTGTGGATTCCACGCTCTACAATAGCTATGAGGAAGGTGATTTGAGAAAAAATTATTTCTTTTTTGAGGAAGGACCTGCAAAAGCCCTTTTTAGGGGAAGTTATACCGGGACTTTTCAATTTTTTTCGGGGTTGGCCACCGATGAGCTTTACCTGATAAAAGCTGAGTCTCTTGCCCGAATGGGGGAAGAGGAAGAGGCTATTCAAACTTTGAATGATCTGTTGGTTACCAGATATGTTCCCGGTACCTTTTCCGCTTATGAAGTCGGGAATATTGATGTTCTTTCAGTTATTTTGAAGGAAAGGAGAAAAGAACTGGTATTCAGAGGTTATCTAAGATGGGCTGACCTGCGAAGGCTAAGTTATGAGGGTTTGCTTGAAGGACAGTTGGTCAGAGAGGTTGGGGGTGAAGTTTTAAATTTTGAAATATTCCCCGATAATTTCAAAGTGGAAATTCCTCAATCGGAACAACAGTTAAATGAGAATCTTTAATTGTATAAAAGCAGTTGGCTTAATAGCCAACTGCTTTTATACAATTAATCATGTTCTGGTTCTAAAGCCGAACCGGGAATAAACACCCCTTCAGCTCCAGAAACAGGGATCGTCTGCTCCCTATCCTCGTACAAACAAGTTCCGGAGGCTTGATTGCACTGATACTGGTTTGGACCAGGGCCCATTGTTACACCAGTTACATTATAGGCGTCATCTCCTTGGAAGCCCCATAATTCATTGAATTCATTTTTTGGTTGCGTAAAAGCAAAAGCGAATGTTGCCGCTAGGGCAAATACACCTCCGCGTAGGAGGTGTTTTACTGAAAGTTTCATAAATTTGTTGTTATAGTTATTTACAATTTCCGGTCGCTTCGATCTTCCTCCCGTGCAGGGGAGGAGGAATCTTTCGAGAGGGGCGGCCGGATTTTTTTTCTGCCCCCTGCGGGTGCCCGGTAGCTGCCCGGCAGCGTTAGGGGCGGAGTTTTTTGTTATGGACTCATAGGCTTTAAATAAGATTACGTATAAAGTTCAACCCTTTCAGGGTTGTTGGTTATTCTGTCGTTATTTCCCCGGGTTGCACCCGGGGTTACTGATAGTTGAAGTCCTTCAGACTTCTTTGTACAGGAACACGTAACGCCCGTTGCGTTTTTATTCCTGCGTTCGCTGCGAGAACCGATCTATTACTTCCCCATTCCTGGCTTCTTTGCTGGATTACCTCCCGGATGGCAGGTCTAATTCAACATTGTCAATTTTCTTATGATAATGGAGACCAATTATTGCTATCATTAGAAATCCAATATTAACTGCCAAATGCTCTCCCCATCCCAAACTCCCGATTACGCCTCCGCAGCTGCATGGAATTCTGCCGAAGATGCCTGTCATGACGAGGGCAACGTAGCCGATGAATAACCACATCAACATGGCGCTGCACCAGAGGCCCCATCTTCTCCACTTATTGACCAGAAGCATAGCAGCTACAGCCAGCTCTATAATGGGCAAGCCATAAAGAATTCCTTCTGCCATCCAGATAGGAAACACCTGGTTGTATAGGGCACTCTTGGTTCCTTGCCAGTCGACCCACTTGGTGAATGCCGTGTAAGCAAATAACATGGCTAGAAGGAGAGAAGCTATGTCAGATACGATCCTATGTGTTTTCATATGCTTGCAGGTTTTAATTCTCCGTGCAGGAGCCTATGGCTCCGCACGGAGAGGAGGTGATGGCAACTTTATAGCCTTGAAATCTAGTTGTAAAACCTGCCTGGATGCAGTTCCATGGACCTGGAAAAGGATGGTCCGACAAAAGTAAAAGTGTAAGCGACTGAATGTTAGGTAAAAATAAAACGTAAAAAATTTAGTAGAAAATCTGCTTGATATTTATCATTAAATTTTTTGTAATACATGACTTAATATTTGTCATTCATTGCTTACAGAATTTACTTTCATTAGTTAGTTTGAGGAATTTGAATTGATATTTATCAAGTCCTAACCATTGCTTTTTACCTTTTATTGGCTCTAAAAAAATGTTATGAAGCTGCAATTTATTTTTCTATCTCTATTTAGGAGAGAAATTGGCCTATAAATTGAACACCGCTTTCAGATATCATTTTTTACCATTTCAAGGGGAAAACTCAAGCCTTTAATACCATACCTAAAAAAAGTTATTGATATTTATCATTAAAAACGATTAGTTAATTTACGTAATTTTTCCGATTACCCATGGTGTATTATAAAGTTTTGGGGTAACTATTATGTAAATATTAATTTTTTGTTAAAATTTACCATGTCTGATTCTTAAAGATGAAGTCTGGATCTGTACTTTTTAATTTTTTATTTTCAACCAGAATCCAGTGAAACATCTTAAATAGTTCGACCTACCTTATGAAACAGATTGATGACAAAATTTTGGACAGGATCAAAAAAGTAACTGATCCCTACTGCCAAGTTACCAGAGAGCAGCTACAAAACATGAGCTCTTATTTTCAGGTAAAATCCTATCCAGCCAGGCATACTTTAAAAGCATCCGGTAAAGAAGAGAAAGTAATACGCTTCTTGGTAGAAGGCCAGGTAGGATTATTTCACAAAGACGACAAAAAAGTGTACTGTGGAAATATTTTTATGGCTGATCAGATAGCAAGTGACATGATATCCTATATACTTAAACAGCCGACAACTGCCTATCTAGTGACGTACACCCCATGCAAAGTAGTAGAGTTTAACCGGGATATGCGGAATGTAATTAGGGAGGAAGTACCTGAGTTTAGCGAATTGTCCACTGCCTTTTTTAAAATCGAGGTAGTGAATTTATCGTTTCGAATCCAGTTTTTAAGAAAGCCAACCAAAGAAATAACAGATTGGGTGGAAGAACAAAAGGGAAGTCTCTATCAAGTTGCTCCGGTAAAGGATGTTGCACAATGTTTTAATATATCTCCTGAGCATTTTAGCCGGGTCCGAAATGACAAGGGGCATAAAGGAAAGGAGGATGATCCTAAATAAGGAGTCGGTGTTCCCCAACACGTCAAACCAACAGGTTATTTTTCTACACATTGAAATAATTTTTCACTTTCAATTTTTATTCCATGATTTCAGTTTATTTAGTTGAATGCCAATCCCGAACTCATTTTACTTTGAGGCGGTCGGATGCCAGATTTGTCTGGAAGCTGCTCAATGGCTGGTTGTCTCTAAAGGCCAGGAAGAAGGTACTGTCGGATTTTTTGACAGGTTTAAAAATTCATTTTTCATGTTCAATTTTAATCCCTTAAAATTATGATGATCAAACGCTGCGTTGTTTACGCAAAGGATGTATCCCGGATTACTGGGAAAAGTGTCCGTTATGGCCAATTAGTCCTGAGAAAAGCCCGTGATTTTTTTCAAAAATCAAAGGAAGAGTATGTTACGGTTGATGAGTTTTCCCAGTTCAGTCGTATCCCTGTACCCCTGATTATGGAATACATGGATTGATTCTTATCCGGACCTTATTATGGAAATGGTTGGTGGAAATGCCAACCATTTTTTGCACCTGTTCAGCTTGATCTGTGAGGATGGTACTCCCAAAGTCTCCCATATCCCGGTCATACATCTTCCATATGTTTCCCATAGCTGTGTAATAGATGTCCAATAGGTCTCCCTAGGGTGTCCCATAGGTTCGTTAGTATTTGGCGTAAATCCAAGAAACCATAGGATTTTAAAAAGGCTTCGCCGTTCAGGGTTCAAGGCTTCGCCGTTTAAGGTTTATTGGCTTCTCCGTTCAAAAGTTCAAGGCTTCGCCGTTCAGTGTTCTGAACATTGAACATTGAACAATTAAACTCTTCCTCTCCCTCCCTTTTGCGCATAAAACACCAGTTTGCGAACAATACGTCCAAAAGCGCACATTCATTTGAAAACCAAGTTGTTGACTTCCATATTAGCACCATGTTTAACTTAAAACCATAAAAACATGGCAGAACAAACCAGTTTTATTACGCTAAAAGGTAATGTAGGAAGGGTTAACTTCTACAAGACCAAAAACGGGGACTATCAGGCCCGTCAAAAAGGAGGAGTCAGCAAGGAAAGGATCATGACCGATCCTAAGTATGCCCGAACCCGCGAAAACCTGCTGGAATTTGCAGAGGCTGCAGGAGCGGCCAAACTCATCAGGAGGGCTATTGCCCCGGCCATCCACAGGAGTGGGGATTCCAAGGTGCACCACCGTTTCCATTCTGCACTTATGAAGGTGGTTCAGTCCGATACCTCCAGCATCAGAGGCGAGCGGAAGGTAATGTTAGGAGAATGGGATCTGATCCGAGGCATGGAACTCAATGCGGCCAATGAGTTTGGCAAATCCATGCGAGAGGATTTTACCTACTCCGATGCTGGAGACACCATTACATTGACCATTCCGGAATTCCGGCAGGAAGAAGTGCTAAAATTTCCCACGGGGACTTCCCACTACAGACTTTATCTGCTTGGTGCGGCCATCAATTTTGAGGATGCCACTAAGAATAAGGTGCGGGAGACGAGTTTATTGATCCCGAAAGGGCTCAATTCCCCTGAAGTATCAATGAGCATCGACAAAACCTCTTTGGTAGGTTCCAGGAGGCTATTTGTTGTCGGGATGGAGTACACCCAAATCATCAATGAGGAGGAGTATCCATTGAACACCATGGAGTTCAATTCAGGTTTGGTATTCTATACTGACAGGGACTGATGAAACTGGTGCTGAACCGGGCCTACTGGCCCAATGGGACCAATGGAGTGATCCGCCTCAATGGGGTGGAGGTGGTCAGGACTATAGAGCTACCGTGGAGGAACAACAAGCGAAGCTTTTCCTGTATTCCGGAAGGGGTATATGAGCTCACGCAACGCTATTCCGAACGCTGGGGCTGGCATGTAAAGGTAAGGAATGTTAAAGACCGGTCTTTTATACTCTTCCATTCCGCCAATGATGCGCAGAAGGAACTACGAGGCTGTATTGCTTTGGTGCTAAGCCATACAGGAGAGGGCCGAGGAATCCAGTCTGTGTTGGCTACGAACAGGTTTCGAGATTTAGTCTTCGAGGCTCTGGAAAAAGGCGAGGAAGTGAAGCTGGAAATCCTTAGCGATCCTGAGGAAGCTTTGAATCTAAGCATTACGGAGCCATTATGTACGGAGGAGTTTATTTAATGGGAGTTGGAGGACTGATTACAGTCCTCCTTTCCATCTCCGGTTTCCTGCTCAGGTATGTGGTACAAGACCTGCGGGAATTGAAGAGTGAACTTGTGGAAATTAAAGTCGGAGTGGCCAGTTTACAAGGCGAGCAATTGGTACTGAAATCCATGGTGCAGACGCAGCTAACGATGCTGAGAAAGAGGATTCAGGTGTTGGAGAAAGTGAATTAGTAGTTGTCAGGGTTGTCATTGTTCTATTTACGTAAATGGCTGGGCACGTCATTTTTCTCACGTCAACTCGCATAGTCCCGATCAGCAAAGCGAATCGGGACTATGCGAAGCGGAGCGCCTGCCCGCCGGGGTGGGGAGAGATCTCTTGTGAAGGTCTCAAAGTGCTGGGGGCTGAATAATTAAAGGTGCGAAGTCGGAGACATTCGCACAACGGGCACAGACGTACATGGAGCGCTAAAAAACCTGGTAAGCACCAAATGGCTAGAATGGCCGGTATTGATGCTCCCTCTGACAACCATGACAACAGCGCCTTTCGATGCGCAGCATCGGAACAGCAGACAACCATGACAACAACCTAATCTTTAAACTTTAAACAATAAACAAAATGAACGAACTACAACAAAGGTGGAATGCGCCTACTCCGCCATTTTTCAAGAAGGTGCAGTATATAGGAATGATCCTCGGGGCAGTGGGGGGATCGTTGCTGGCAGCGCCGGTGGCTTTACCGGCCATGGTGATCACGGTGGCAGGTTATGCCGTAGTGGCCGGGACGGTTCTGGCTACCCTGAGTCAGGTAGCAGTGGATCAGCCGGGACAGGGTTTTCCGATTGACCATTGGCCCGACTTGCCTCACCATGTAGGCAATAAAGCCAAATGGTAACTAAGTAGAAGAGTCAAGGTGGAGGATAATACCAACACCTTGACTTCTTACACCATGAACCTTGAACACCTGAACAATTGAACCTTTAAACACTAAACATTTTAACTTTTAATCTAAATAAAAAAGCTATGGCACGTCAAGCAGAAGGAATGAAACTCACCGGAAGCATCGGTGATACAACTTATTACAAAACCGCAAATGGGTACTTTGCCAGAAAGCGGGGGGGAGTAAGTAAAACAAAAATACAGACAGCTCCCAGCTTTGTAAGAGTCAGGGAAAACAACCAGGAATTTAAGGCAGCAGCCCAAGATGCAGGACTGGTAAGAAGGGCATTAAAGCCGGCAATTGACAGAATAAAAGACAAGAAAATAAGCAGTAGGTTTTTTACTCTATTTCTTAAAATGGCCAAGACCGACCCTGTCAGTCCACGTGGAGAGAGAGTCGGTGCCAATGGAGAATGGAAACTACTGGATGGTTTTGAGATTAATGCATTTCGGGAATTTCCTATTGCTACAGAATTGGCAAAGCATCTTGCTATTGAAAGCAACAGCGTTACGCTGACCCTAGCTGATTTTCATCTTAACCATTATGTCAAACATCCCAGTGCAACGCATTACAAGCTAGTTGTTGCAGGTGCATCTATTTCATTTAAGGAAAACTCTTTCAAGAGTATAACCGAATATTCAGATTTACTATCTGTGAACTCCCCTTCGGACAGTACTATAGTCTTGGACAGATCAAAGTTGCAAGGGCGACATTGCTTGTATGTTATAGGAATAGAGTTCTACATTCAAGAAGGCACCAGCAAATTCCCCTTAGCTCCTGGAAAATTTAATTGCGGAAATATCCTAGTATTGTAAGCGTGGGACTCACTTATCTATATTGCTAGGGATTAACGGCCGCTATTCGACCCTTTCAGGTTCGGCGGTTGAAGTGTATGATCAGGGCCCGGGGCTAACCCCCCGGGTTACTGTTGTTTAATCCTTTCAGGATTTTTTTTATCTCTAGATTAGTTTTACCGGACCTCTCAGCCCTCGCTCCAAGGACAAAATGCAATTGCAAATTTTTTAAAGTCGATGTTAAGAGCTTATTAGTACCTAATTTAAAGAAGGCTGATGAAAAGTGATATGACTTTAATGGGAGTTGCAAAACGGAAGGCCAGTCAATTTTTGTGGGAAATGATTAGGTTATTTATTATCTTGAAATGAAATATTAATTGCGAATAGTTGTTTACCACCCCTAGAAGAGTAGTAAGTAAGCCTCCGATAGATCGGAGGCTTTTTTGTTTAGAGGGGAGCTGTTGGCGCTAAAGAATAATTCTGATTTCCACTGTCCAGAGGTAGATAAGAAGATAATAGATTCACCGGATGGTGGCAGGTTGCAACAGGTTTATGACCAGCATATTAGAGGTCAAATATCTATTGCAGAAATGATGAGTGGAATTTGTCAGTGGGGTAACGGATCAAAGTAAGAGGACTTATCAGGATTTTTTTTCAGTTTCAGGGGAAGGTTAAGAGGTATTTGAGGAAATGGGTTTAAAGGTAATAATGGTTTAAGGATTAACTTAACCACAAATAATATAACGGCAAAGATTTTTAAGAAACGCAAAGGGGATGAAGGTTTTAATTAGCCGCTGAGGACCAGAGGGCACAGAGGAGGTGGTTTAAGGATTAAAGTTTAAGGTTTATGGAGGAAAGCTTGGATAACAGTGCGCAGCTCCTAAATCCGTTAATCCGTTCAACCGTTCAACCTATTTGTACTGGTTTGTAAGTGTGGCCCTTCGGCTGCGCTCAGGGACCGGGGCCGTGGTGGGAGAGGAGGGAAATGGTTTCGACTCCGCTCAACCGGGAGCACTGAGCACTGGGCACTGGGAAGTTCCACCCGTGGCGCAGCTCCTTAATCCGTTCAACCGTTCAACCTATTTCGTGGTTGTCATGGTTGTCCGCCCGTGGGTCGGCCTCCCACGTGAGGTAAACTGCGCCTCCCGGCTGGGTTGTCGGAGTTGTCAGGGTTCTACCTTGGCGCCCGGCAGGAGATTACTCAGGGGAGGGATGAAGGTGGAGCGCTTGGCACTGAGCGCTGGGAAGGTTTTTTCTTTAGTAATTACGTATTTGAAAAGGTCCGAGCGGAGCCGAGGGCCTTTTCTTTTTTCTCTCTCCAACCCCGGTGGCCGAGCGAAGCCGAGGCCGGTCGGTTACATTTCTGGACGGGTAAGGATTGCTTCAGTCGTGCCTCATTCGCTATGACGGGTTTAAACCTTCCAGGTCTATCAAATTTCGCGAGACCTGGAAGGTTATTATAGATTGTATAAAGTGCGTTATAGTGCACTTTATCTGATTTACGTAAACCTGATAAGTGTTTTAGTAAAAGAAAGTGTGTTTTAATGCACTTTTTAGTGAGTATTAAAAAATAAAGTTTTTCTAATGGGGATGCTCACTTCAAAAACTTCTCTTTACTGGAAACGGAGTGGGGAGATTACCGCCTGAGCCCGGCTTATGATCTTTTTAACAGCCGCATCCATATTGATGATAGGGATTTTGCATTAGACAATGGTCTCTTGCCTCGTAACCTCGCACAGGGAAAAATAAGTAAACAGTTTGCAGTACTTGCAGGCCTGGCAGAAATTGGAGAAAATATTTATGCTGAGCTGTTTGAGTCGATTTTAGATGGTGGGGCACAGGTGGAAAGATTGATTGCCTCCTCTTTTCTTGATGATTCAACCAAAAGGAGCTATTGGCAAAGCTATCAAAGCAGGATGAAACAGTTAAGAAAATTGGTTTAGGGGTTTATTGTCCGCTCGTGGCCTCCCGCGGGAGGTAAACTGCGCCTCCCGGGCTGTTGTCATGGTTGTCATGGTTCTACTTAATCGCCCAGCAGGAGAATACTTACGGGATAGATGAGGGTGGAGTGCTGAGCACTGAGCGCTGAGCACTGAGCACTGAGCACTGGGACAGTTCCACCCGTGGCGCAGCTCCTTAAACCGTTAATCCGTTCAACCTTTAAACTCCCCGCCAACCACCTTCATCCCTCTACTATCTACCGTCCCGAAGCGCCTCCTGCTTTTTCATTGGCGCTCGTCGGGACATCTACTATCTACTACATGTGGGTAGATGGTAGAAAGTAGATTCGCCGCTTGGTGGCTTGCTTCCCTTCGGCTTCCCTTCGACTTCGCTCAGGGACCGGACCGGCTCAGGGACCACGCCGAGGCCACCGCGGCGAGGGTTAGGGATGAGGGTGGATGCGTGGGTGTAGAGGTTTATCGTCCGCTCGTGGCCTCCCGCGGGAGGTAAACTTCGCCCCAAGCGAGACGGTTTAGAGGTTTAGTCGCGATGCGCGGCGTAGGATACAGCGTTGAGATGCTGGTGGAACCGTCAAGAGTAGCAACCGGCAGCCTTCAGCAAACTAAACCTCTAAACCTCCCGCAGCGCGTCAGCGCCGGGAAATAAACCTCTAAACGAGCCCATACTGGTTGAGATGATAAAGCGTACTGACATCCCCCCTGCCCCTCCCGATCCGCGAAAAGCTACTCGGGACAGGCTTTCGAAGGGGGAGTTGATTCGTTAATACCCTCGTCCGATGTATCTGATGATCATCATTTGGAACTGGACGAAGGCATCTATGGGGATGGCTTTGCGTTCGATGTTGAGGCCGTCGAGGTCGTTGGAAAGGGAGTTGAGGGCGGAGAGTTCGAAGGCGATGTCCCACTTGCTTTCCAGGTTGGTGGTGAAGCCAACTCTTACGGGGATATATACTGAACCGTTATCTGCATCCCGCTCACGGATGGTGTAGTCGGGGCGCATGGTGCGCTGCAGGCGTTCCACGTAGGTGTAACCCACACCGACACCTAAGTAATAGTTGACAACCTTACCGACTCTGCCTTCGGTGTTGGGGTTGAACTGGATCACTGGGGTTATGTCACCGTAATAGGCGTTGCCGCGAAAGAAGAAGGCCTGGCCTTGTTCGCCCCAGGAAACCCATGTTTCCCTGTTTTCCCCGGTGAAGTCACCACTGTCGAGCCATTGGGTACCGAAGGTTGCCCGAAGGTCCAAATGTCTGGTTAGTTCTTTGTTGAATGCGATGGAGACTGCGGGCCTGACGTTGAAGCGGAGTTGGCCGAAGTTGCCGGTGTTGTCGCCGTACATCATTCCTCCCCCGGCTCCGAAGGAGAAATAATCCCTACTGATATAATCCTGGGCATTGGCGGTGGAACATACGGATAATACTACTGCGGAAAAGAGCAATAAAAATTTTTTCATGATTTGGGTTAAAAATTAATAAGGAGGATGGTTTCAAAAAGTATTCCAGTTTTTTTGGTTTAGGGGTTTAATGTCCCGATTGGAGCTGCGCTCTTCCGGGACGGTTTAGGGGTTTAGAAAGCGCGAGGCGACGCGGAGGATGAAGGTGGCTATGTGGTCACGCGGAGGGCTGAGGGTGGCTATGTTGGAGAGGGCGTCTGGGTGTAGCAACCGGCAGGCCTTCAGTAACTAACCCTCTAAACTTCCGATACGCGCAGCGTCAATCGGAAATAACCCCCTAAACCCACTTCATTCCTTATACTTTGTTTTCAAGGAGGTCTCACTATTGAGCTGGTATCTGTATAAGCTATTCAACATTGCAAGAAGCCTATCCAATTTCAATCTGATTTGATGATAGGTTTCATATTGAATAAAGCTTAAGTCAAAGGCACTTATCAAAAGTTCGATAGCTTCAAGAGCACTTGAATAGGATATATTGGTAAAATGGGCTTTGTCGGTATTCGAAATTCTACCGGAACCTTCCGCTAGATTTGTGCTTACACTATGAATGGCTCTTCTTAGCTGACTGGTTAGTCCATATATTTCTTCTTTAGGGAAATTTTGTGAATGCAAGTATATCTCTAATCGTATCTCACGTGCCAATTGCCAAGCTTCTAACTTTTCAAATGAATAGGTGCGGTATGGTTTCATAAAAATAGATAAGGGGAGTGGATAAAAAAGTATCGTTTAATTTAACGATTGTTTTGAATTTGAGCAAGATATTTTTTGGTTTAGGGGGTTATTTCCCGGCGCTGTCGCGCGGCGGTATGTTTAGGGGTTTAGAAAGCGCGAGGCGACGCGGAGGGCTGAGGGTGGTTATGTTGGAGATGGCGTTTGGGTGTAGCAACCGGCAGGCCTTCAGTACCTAAACCTCTAAACCTCCGATACGCGCAGCGTCAATCGGAAATAACCTTCTAAACCATTTTGGTCTAGGGGTTTAAGGTCCCGATTGGAGCTGCGCTCTTCCGGGACGGTTTAAGGGTTTAGAAAGCGCGAGGCGACGCGGAGGGCTGAGGGTGGTTATGTTGGAGATGGCGTTTGGGTGTAGCAACCGGCAGGCCTTCAGTACCTAAACCTCTAAACCTCCGATACGCGCAGCGTCAATCGGAAATAACCTTCTAAACCATTTTGGTCTAGGGGTTTAAGGTCCCGATTGGAGCTGCGCTCTTCCGGGACGGTTTAAGGGTTTAGAAAGCGCGAGGCGACGCGGAGGGCTGAGGGTGGTTATGTTGGAGATGGCGTTTGGGTGTAGCAACCGGCAGGCCTTCAGTACCTAAACCTCTAAACCTCCGATACGCGCAGCGTCAATCGGAAATAACCC